>NZ_JAFKON010000002.1 GCF_022803015.1 Arthrobacter humicola | reverse complement strand
CAGATGTGTATAAGAGACAGGGTCAGGCCGGCCGCCCCCGCCGGGTCGCCGCCGGCGTCCGGCGCGCCTGGTGCCGCCCACAGCCAGTACCAGATGGGGTATTCGAGGAGGGCGTGGCCCGCCGCGGCGCTGAGCCCGGCGGCAACGGATCCGAGGACGTCGTGGTCGGTGTGGCCATCGGAGCGGTAGGGCGCCACGAGGACCACCTCGTCGGCGGCGCGACCGCATACGGCCGCCGCCTCCCGGACCGCGTCCCGGACAGCCTTCCGGATCTCTTCCCGGTGCCCGGCGAGGTGACCGTCGGGCAGGCCCAGGCACTGCCACGCCACGTCCCCGGCCCCGTTCCCGGCTCCGGAAAGGCGTTTCAGGGCGTCGCCGAACTCCTGCAGCCGGACCGCCGCGAGCTGTTCCGGCGTCGTCGTTGGCGAGCCGGGGTGGGATCCTTCCCCCGCCGTGCACAGCAGCACGCGGACCGTGGCGCCGACGGCGTGCAGCCGCGCCAGCAGCCCGCCGGCCCCGAGCGATTCGTCGTCCGGGTGCGCGGCCAGGACGACGAAGGCCCGGCCGGCGAGCGCCGCGTCATCCAGCGGCAGGTCCGGCAGCCCGGCGGCACGGCTGCCGGCCCAGGCGGCCTCGGTGGTCCCGGCGTCGTTGTGGGTGAAGGTCACCATGGGTTGCTTTCGGCCAGCGCCAGGGCGCCCAGCTGCGCGTCGTCGCGCATCGCGTGGTGCTGGCGGATGTACAGGGCGAGATCGGCCATCCGTTTTCCGTAGCGCTCGTCAAAGGCGAGCGGGGCCGGACCGAGATTTTGGCTCACGAGCGCCTGGACGCGTTCGACGGCGGCGGCCACGCTGCCGCGCACGCGCAGGGCTTCCTGCCACGCACCGCGGTCCGAGAGTTCGCCGGCGTCGATCCTCGCGGCCGTGCCGGCCAGGTAGGCGGTCAGGGCGGCCAGCGTTCGGTCAATCTCGCCGAGGTGGGCCAGTGCAATCTGGTCCGGTTCCCGTCCGCCGTCGGCGGAGTGCCGCAGGGAGTCGGCGAAGCTGCGCGCCACGGCGACGGCGCCGCCGAGCCAGCAGGCAGCCACGCCCATGCCGCCCCACGCGAAACCCGGGCGCTGGTAATACCAGCCGGCGCCGCCGAGGGGCACGGCGGAAACGGCCTCGAAGTGGACTGTGCCGCTGGGAATCTCGCGCAGCCCCCGGCTGGTCCACTCCGGATTCGCGAAGCCCACCCCGTTCGCGTGGAGGTCGACGGCGAAGGCGGCCCGGCCGCCGGCCTCCAGATGGGCCGTCAGCACGGCATGGTCCAGCTGGGCGGCGAGCGAGCACCAGGGCTTGGATCCCTGCAGGATCCAGCCGTCTGCGGCTTCCTTGGCTTCGAGCCGCAGGCCGGGCGCCTCGGCGGCGAACACACCCCAGGTCCCCTCGAAGTCGGCATCGTCCGGGTCCGGGCAGTCCCGGCCGTGCCGTGCCGCCTCGTCGCCGGCCTGGGCCAGGATCGCCACGGCATCCAGGTGTGGTTCCAGCACCCGTCCGGCGGCGACATCGACGGCGGTCACGGAGGCCAGAATCTCCCACAGGAACGCGGTCCGGCCGTCCCCTGGTTTGGGCGCCGCCGCCGCGGCCGCCTTGGCCAGCTCCAGCAGCGCCGGCACATCGCCGACGGCGTCCTGCGCCTCGGACAGCAGGGGGCTGATCGTCTCCAGCTCTGCGGCCGCGGAGCTGATCCGGACAGGTAGGGGGTGGTGCGAGATGGGGATCCCGTTCATTTCGGCTGCCTGTGTTCCTTCGGGCTGGGCGGATCGGGCTGGGCGGATCGGGCTGGGCGGATCGGGCTGGGCCCGGCCACGTGGCTGAAGTCCTGCGCGTCCGCGGCCGCGCCGCCATCGCTGGCGCCGTCGACAAGTAATCTAAGCATACTTAGCACTTGGGGGTGGCCGGGCGCTTCACGGGGTCGGCTGCCACCGGCGCGTTCGCCCCGGCGGACAATCTCTTGCACCTAGCGGACGATCGCGAGGGCGAAGCCGTCCCAGCCTTTCGAACCCACGGTCTGGATCACGGTGCCGTCCAGCCGCGGGTCATCGCCCATCATCTGGAGGGTGCTGATGATTCCGGGGGCGTTGACCGGGTCCATCGACGCGTCCAGCACTGCACCCTCCCACACGACGTTGTCCACCACGATGGTGGTGCCGGGCCGGCCAAGCCGGATGGCCCAGTCCAGGTAGTGTGGGTTGTTTTCCTTGTCGGCATCGATGAACACGAAATCGAAGGGCGGCCCGGCTTCGCTTTCCAGCTCGGGCAGGGTGTCCAGCGCCGCGCCGACCCGGATGTCCACCTTGTGGCCCAGCCCGGCGTCGTCAACGTTGGTGCGCGCGACGCGGGCGTGCCGGGGGAGGTATTCGCAGGTGACCAGCCGGCCGTCGTCGGGCAGTCCCTGGGCCATCCAGATGGTGCTGAAGCCGGCCAGCGTACCGATCTCCAGGACGCGGCGGGCACCGGAGAGCTGGACCAGCAGCTTCAGGAGTTTGCCGGCGTTGGGGGCCACTTCGATGGGCGGCATGCCTGCCTCAAGCGCGCTGGTGACGGCGCGCTTGAGTGAACGGTCCGGGCGGACCACCGCGTCGGAGAGGAAGTTCTCGACGGCGACCCAGCCGGGGGCGGATTGATGCTCGATCATGCCCCCAGTGTTCCAGCCGCCCGCGCCCGGCGGTACCCCTCCGGGCGCGCCGTTCCCGCCCGCGTTTCGGCGTGCGGTCCGGCTCAGTACGCCTAGTTTCCCGGCCGGGTTGGGATTTGCGGGCCGGCCCCGACGGCGCCCTGCCCGTCGATGGCGTCTTCCAGCCGTTCCACCTTGCCGGTCAGCTCGCCGCTGTAGCCCGGCCGGATGTCCGCCTTGAGGACCAGCGAGACGCGCGAACCGTAGGCGCCCACCGCGTCCGTGGCCCGCTTGACGACGTCCATGACCTCGTCCCAGTCCCCCTCGATCTCGGTGAACATGGAACTCGTCCGGTTGGGCAGGCCCGACTCCCGGACGATCCGCACCGCCGCCGCGACGGCGTCGTGGACCGACGCGTCGCCGGGCGCTTGCCCGTTGGCTGGGTCACCGGAGGGTGCTACGGAGAATGCGACCAGCATGTGGTGGTTCCCTTCACTCAGTCAGGACACCGGGGGCGAAAACTTCCGGGCTGTCCGGCACTAGTCTTTCACGCGATTCCAGCCCGGCAGCGGCCGGGGGCACCTCCGCCACCGTCACATAAGTCACTACCCGCCGGTAACAGGTTCGCGCACCCTTCGCGTTGCTACCCTAGGCAAATGAACCGGGCAGTAGACCGCAGGCCGCTCCGCGCAGATGCCGCGCGCAACGTGGACAAAATCATCGCCGCGGCCCGCCAGTGCTTCCGCGAGCACGGCCCCGAGGTGCCGCTGCAGACCATTGCCGTCACCGCCGGCGTGGGTCCCGCCACCCTTTTCCGGAATTTCGCCGACAAGGAAGAGCTGGTGCTCGCTGCCCTGAACCAGCAGCTCCGGCTGCAGGTGGATCCGGCCATCGATGAGGCCCTGGCCGATCCTGACGCCGCCGCAGGGCTCTTTCGGGTCATCGATGCCACGATGCATGTCGCCAGCGAAGAAGCCAACCTGCTGGGAGCTGTCGCGGGCCGGCGCGGGCTGCTGACCGGGATCACGGGCGGCCTGATTGAATCCATCGCCGTGCTGCTGGGCCGGGGCCAGGGGCAGGGCACCCTGCGCAGCGATATTTCCATGACGGACATGATCCGCCTGCTGGCCATGCTGATCGGCGTCGTGGACACCATGGAGCCGGGCTCCGACGCGTGGCGCCGGCCCGTGGCGCTGGTTGAGGACGCCATCCGGACGGAGCGGCCGGACCGGGCGTTGCCGCCGCAGGCCCCGCTGACGGGCACCGCGTTCGACGCCGTTCTCGGCTAGCACCCATAAGCGCCGGTTCCTGCAGGTGCCCCGGCAGCCCGGTGCCCCGCGCTAGTCTTCGGCCGGCTTTTCCTTGGCTTCGAGAAGGTGTTGCTGAAGCTTCTCTTCGGCTTCCCGACGGCGGCGGGACATTTCGCGCATTTCCCGGGTGGACTCAGCCCCGCCGGAAACATACGGCTCGTGCGCCTTGGTGCGCTGATCCTTGCGCGGCTCCGCGGCCTGCTGCTCCGCGGCCTGCTGCTCCGCGGCCTGCTCATCGGCAGCCTCCCGGTCGGCAGCCGGCAGCTCGCCGTCGTGTTCAGTCATGTTCGAATGCTCCCATGCGATCCCGGCACCAAGTAGGGACTAAAGACCGTTCCGGCCGCACCCACAGCCGGTCCGCGGCCCAGCGCGGTCAGGCGTCCCACGAACGGGTCAGTCCCAGCCGAGCAGCCGGAGCCCGGCGGCCGCGGCCGCGCCGGCGATCACCACCACCAGGAACGGCGCGCGCAACCACAAAGCGATGGCCGCCGCCGCCAAGGCGCCAAGCCGGGCGTCCAGGACGAGCGACTGGCCGGAGGCGACGGCATTGACCACCGTCAGGGACGCCAGCAGCCCGATTGTCATGGTCCCGGCAATCCTGGACGTCCGCGGGTTGCGGAGCAGGCTGGCCGGCACCAGGTAGCCGAGCAGCTTCCAGGCGTAGGCGAGCAGGCAGGAGAGCAGCAGCCACATCCAGAGGTTCATGCGTCGTCTCCGGAGCGGTCACCGCGGGAATCGCGGGCAGGGTCGTGGTGGTGGTGCACGTGGTCCTCCGCGTACGGATCGACGTCCGGCTCCAGGCCCTCGTCGCTGCGGCCGTGGCTGAACCAGCCGATCCCCGCCGCGACCACGGCGGCGACGAGGATCGGCACTCCCGGGGGCACGAACGGCACGGCCAGCACGGTGGCCAGCGCGCAGACCACCGCGATGGCCACAGGTTCCCTACCTTTCAGCCGCGGCCAGAGCAGGCCCAGGAAGGCCGCCACGGCGGCGCCGTCCAGTCCCCACTGTTTGGGATCCCCGAGTGCCCCGCCGGCCAATGCGCCGAGGGCGGTGAACAGGTTCCAGAGAACAAAGACGCCGATTCCGGCGGTCCAGAAGCCGCGTTTCTGCTCGTCGGGATCCGTCTGCCCGGTGCTGG
Organism: Arthrobacter humicola; assembly: GCF_022803015.1. Lineage (GTDB taxonomy): Bacteria > Actinomycetota > Actinomycetes > Actinomycetales > Micrococcaceae > Arthrobacter > Arthrobacter humicola_A. The sequence goes on along the minus strand of NZ_JAFKON010000002.1, from coordinate 550,203 downwards.
TGGCGGTGGACTCATCGATGGTCAGTTGGGCCGCGGCAAACTTCCGCCACCCCCGCGGCTGCAGGAGGGCATTGATCTGCATGCCGTAGATGCCGTTGCGCATGCCCAGCAGCGTCGCGGCGCCCATCGCCGCGACGCCGGACCCGCCGCCGGCCACCACACCGATGAAGGCGAACTGCGAGCCGCCGCTGAACAGCAGCAGGCTCAGCGCCATGGTCTGCCAGAAATCCAGGCCTGAGGTTACGGACAGCGCGCCGAAGGAGACGCCGTAGAGCCCGGTGGCGATGCTGATCGACAAACCGATCCGCACCGCCGGTGACTGCAGGATTTTCACGGGCGCCGGTTCCGCCGTGTCAAAGTCCAGGCCCATGCGATGAGGGGCGCCTGGAGCGGGAGCCGCAGGGTGTGCACGCGTCGCCGGCGAGGCGAGCCCTCCGGCCCGTAGGCTTTGCGCAGGGCGTCCACGTGGCCGGCGAGGAAGGCTGCGAACAGCGCCGTGACACAGCCCGCGGCGGCCCTCCGGGTGGCCGGGACCAGGAGCCCGACGGCGGCGGCGGCTTCCAGCAGCCCGCTCACTGCCACCCATTCCTCACGGGACAGGACGGCCAGGGGCCCGTTCGGCTGCTCGCCGGAGTCGTCCCGGCACAGGAAGTCGGGTACCACCGGGTGGAAAAATTCAGGCTCGCGGAAGTGCTTGGCGGCACTGGTGAGCAGCAGCGCGCTCATCGCTGCCGCGGATAGCGTCTGGAGGTCCGGGACGGGCCGGCGAAATGGCATGCAACAACTCAACCACAGCGGCCACGCCGGCCGTAATCCGCGGGGACGCAGGGGATGTGAAGATGTCGGCCCAGGATCCGTGGAGCGGCCAGGCGGCTACCGTGGGGGCCGGCTGTCCGCCATGAGCTGGGAGAGGACCTGGGCCGGCCAGTTGGTGGTGATCTCCTGGATCCCGAGTTTCCGGCACCGTTCGACGTCGTCCTCGGTGTCGACCGTCCACACCCGGCACCGCAGCCCCGAGGCGAGCCAGCGCTGAACGGCCGGGGCGTGCGTGCGGACGTACCCGATGCCGGGGCCGGCAATGCCCGCCTCGGCCGCCGCCAGGATCCGTTCCCCCTCAGCCTGGGCGGCCTTCATCACGTTGGCCAGCGCCCCGCCGGTCAGGGCACCGAGGCCCAGTTCCTCCCGGATGTCCGCCACATTGACGTCGTCCACGAGCTGGCAGACGGCCGCGGCCGGCACGGACTCCAGGAGGTGTTTTACGGAGTCGGGGCTAAAGCTCATGAAGGAAACCGTGATGTTCTCCAGCATCGACGTCCGCGGATCCCAGCCCTCGACCCTCAGGACCTCCAGGGCCCGGTCCTCGAGTCTGAGCTGGTACGGGCTCGGGTGTTTAAACTCGATCGCCAGCCCGATCCCGCGGCCGGCCGCGCGCAGGATGTCGAGCAGGTCCGGCAGGGTCAGGAACTGCCCGGACTTGGCGCCGTAGGCCTCCGGGATCCGGGCTCCCTTCCAGGAGGAGAAGTCCAGTTCCTGGAGTTCTTGCAGGGTCCGGTCGGCCACCTGGCCCGTGCCGTCCGAGGTGCGGTCCAGGGTGGCATCGTGCAGGAGCACCACGTGCTGGTCCCGGGTCAGGTGGACATCGCATTCCACACCGTCGGCGCCGTCGGCGATGGCCTGCAGGTACGCGGCCCGGGTGTGCTCGGCGAAGGTTCCGCTGGAGCCGCGGTGGGCATAGACCAAAGGCCGGGCGGCGGCGGCAGGCTCATCAGTGGTCATGGTGCCACGTTAGCGGACCGTCCGTTTCTGTGGCGGGCTAGGCTGGGCTCATGCAGGTGAATACTGAGGCAACTTCCCTGACCGGTGCCGCGGGACGTCCAGGCGGCACCCGGCCGGGCGGTCCCCCCGGGCAGCGTTCCGCTGCCTCCAGCGACCGCGAGAAGGCCGCGGCGCTGCGCCGGATGAAGCTCCTGGCCCTCTCGCTGCTGATCGTCATGGCGGTGATTTTCATCGTCGCGTTCGCCCTGCAGAAGCAGTATCCGGGGCTCGAATATGTCCGCGCCGCGGCCGAGGGCGGCATGGTCGGTGCCCTCGCGGACTGGTTCGCCGTCACGGCCCTGTTCAAGTACCCCATGGGCATCAAGATCCCGCACACCGCGATCATCCCGCGCCGCAAGGACCAGATCGGCGCCTCGCTGGGCGAATTCGTGGAAACCAATTTCCTCTCCGAACAGGTGGTCCAGGAGAAGCTGGCGTCCGCAGACATTGCGCGCAAGGCCGGCGCCTGGCTGTCCAGCCCCGGCGGCCCGGACCGGGTCGCCAAGGAGGGTGCCGCCGTCATCCGCGGCGCGTTCAAGGTGCTCAACGACGACGACGTCCAGGCCGTGATCGAGTCCATGGTCCGTAAGCACCTGCTCACCCCGCCGTGGGGGCCGCCGGTGGGCCGGCTCGCCGAGCGGATCTTCGACGACGGGCACCACCATGCGCTGGTGGACCTAATGGTGGACCGCACCGTGGACTGGGTGCGGGACAACCAGGAGACGGTCAACAGGCTGGTCACCGACCGGTCCCCGACGTGGGTGCCCTCGTTCGTGGACGGGCTGGTGGGCGACAAGGTGTACGTGGAGATCCTCAAGTTCACCCGCGCCGTGCAGTCCGACCCGCAGCACCAGGTCCGCCTCTCGATCGACAAGTACCTCAAGGAACTCGCGCAGGACCTGCAGCATGATCCTGTCATGATCGCCCGCGCCGAGGGCATCAAGGCCCAAGTGCTCGGCGACCCGGAGGTCCGCGAGCTCGCCTCCCGCACCTGGGACACCATCAAGACGGCCCTGCTCACCGCCGTCGATGACCCGCACAGCGAACTGACCGTCAAGTTCAAGGCGGCCGTGCATGACTTCGGCACCCGGCTGCTGGTCGATCCCGAGCTCGCCGGCAAGGTGAACGCCTGGATCGGCGACGCGGCCGGCTACCTCGTGAAGACCTACCGCTCGGACATCGCGGGGGTCATCACGGACACCGTGGCCCGCTGGGATGCCGAAGAGACGTCGCAGAAGATCGAGCTGCAGGTCGGCAGGGACCTGCAGTTCATCCGGATCAACGGCACGGTGGTGGGTGCCCTGGCCGGGCTGGCCATCTTTACGCTGGCCACCCTGCTGTTCGGCTAGTCCCTGGGCTGCGCTAGGCGGCCGCGACCTTGGCCTTGGTCCTGCCGTGCATGGCGAAGATGGTGAAGACCAGCGCCGCGAGCGCTGTGGCGACTAGCAGCAGCAGCCCGATCGCGTAGCTGTGCGCCGCGGCGTCATAGGTGGCGCCCATGATCAGCGGCGGGAAGTAGCCGCCCAGGCCGCCGGCCGCGCTGACCACCCCGCTGATGCTGCCGACCTTGCCCTCCGGCGCGAGGACCCCCACCCAGGCGAACACCCCGCCCGTGCCCAGGCCCAGCGCCGCCGCCATGGCGACGAACGTCAGGCCGGCGGGGACATCGCCGTCGGGCTGCAGGTTCACCACCCAGGCGAGGACAGCGACGCCGGCGAGGGCGGCGATCACCACGGGCTTGGGACCGATCTTGTCGGCGAGTACGCCGCCCACCGGGCGCGCCAGCACGGCGGCGAGCGCAAACCCCGCGGTGCGGGCGCCGGCGGCGCTGGGATCGAAGCTGTAGACATCCCGGAGGTACGTGGGCAGATACGTGGCGAAGGAAACGAAGCCACCGAAGAGGACTGCGTAGAGGAAGCACAGCTTCCACGTGACCGGGGTCTTCGCGGCGTCGATCAGCTTGGGCATCACGGGCGCGTTGCTGCGGGTCCAGCCCGGCGCCTCCTTCATTCGGAACCAGATGATGGCGGCCATGACCGCCAGAATCGCGGCGATCAGCAGGTGGGTGGGAACGTAGCCGATGGCGGCGACAAGCCGGGGGTTCAGGAAGGCGGCCAGGGCCGTTCCGCCCATGCCCGCGCCGAAGACGCCGGTGGCGAAACCCCGCCGGGCGGGCTCGTACCAAGCGCTGACGAAGGGGATCCCGACGGCGAAGACGGTTCCGGCGACCCCCAGCAGCACGCCGGCAGCCAGCACTACGGCGAAGGAGTCGAGGCTACCGCCGACGGCCACCAGCAGGATCGGGACGATGGAGGCCAGCAGGACAAAAGTGAACATGGCGCGGCCGCCGTACTTGTCCGTCAAGGCGCCGACGACGATCCGCCCCAGCGAGCCGACGAAGACGGGCATGGCCACGAGCACGCCGGTGGTGGCCGGATTGAGGTGCAGGTGCTGGGTGTAGAACGCGCTCAGCGTGGCGATGGAGTTCCAGGCCCAGAAGCACACCACGGAGGTCGAGGTGGCGAGCGTCAGATTGAGCGCCCGGCCCGCAGGGGCGGCAACGGGCGGGAACATTGCTCCGGCCACGGCGGTCTCCTTCCTTGGTCAACAAGCAGTTCAGCAACTCAGCTTCAGCGATGGCACCGGGTCACCGGTTCCTGGTGTCCCGGTCCCGGGTTCCGACGGCGGACCAGCCCCGCCGCGCGCCGGCCGTGGAGCTCCGGGCGCCGGCAGCGCCGGCTGTGCCTTTGGCCCCGGCCCCACCGGTTTCCCGGTCCCGGGAGCGGTAGACGATGTAGGGGCGGAAGAGGTAGTGGAACGGGGCCGTGAAGGCATGGACCAGGCGCGTGAACGGCCAGATCACGAACAGCGCCATGCCTACCAGGGTGTGCAGGTGGAAGGAGAACGGCGCCGCGGCCATCGCCGCGATGTCGGGCTGGAAGATGAACAGCGAGCGGAACCACGGGGCCACGGTCTCGCGGTAATTGTGCCCGTGCTCGCCCTCGAAGACACTCGCCAAGGTGGTCCACAGCCCGAACACAATGGCCGCGGTGAGCACTACGTACATGGTCTTGTCATTGCCGGTGGTGGCCATGAAGACCGGCCCGGTGGTCCGGCGGCGGTAGATCAGCAGGAGGATCCCGCCCAGCGTTCCGACCCCGGCGATTCCGCCGACCAGCAGGGCGTTGAAGTGGTAGAACTCCTGGCTCATCCCGGCCGCCTGGGTCCAGCCCATCGGAATGACCAGGCCGAAGAAGTGACCGGCGATTACGGCGAGCAGGCCAAAGTGGAACAACGGGGACGCAATCCTCAGCAGCCTGGACTCATAGAGCTGGGAAGACCTCGTGGTCCAGCCGAACTGGTCGTACTTGTAGCGCCAGAGAAGCCCGCCGACCAAAACCACCACCATGACGTACGGGAGAACGCCCCACAGCACGATGTCCAGTGCGGAGAGTCCGACGGCGGATCCGGGTTCCGCTTCGAATGCCAGCATGCTCAGGCCCCCTTCACGGGCAGCAGGCGCGGATCGTACGGGTCCAGGCCCACGGCCTCGGTGGGCGGGCCGTAGCCGGCCATCCGCATGACGGCCTGCTCGTCCGCCGGGGATTTCCCGGGCAGCGTGGCGCAGACGGCCTGCAGGATCCGGGCGTGCGGCAGCTGGTCCCGGAGCAGCCCGAAGCGGAGCATCTCCAGGCTCGCCCGGAAGCGCGTCAGCAGCTCGCGGCCGGCCGCCAGGTCCACCAGCGCGGCGTATTCGAGGACCATCGGGAGGTAGTCGGGCAGTTCGCCGTGGGTGTCCACCAGGATGTCGCTTTGCCGGTAGGTCTTCTTGAAGTTGCCCAGAACCTCGCCGCGGCGCCGGGTGTCCCCGTCAGTCCAGTAGGAAAGGTGCAGGGCGTGGCGCTTTCCGAGGTCGAACTCGCGCACGTACTGGGACTGGAGCTGGATCGGCGGCGTGGACTCCAGCTGGTCCAGGACTGCAACGAAGTCCGCCGTGGCGCCGGGGAACTCTGCCAGAGCGGCCCGCATCAGCGGGACCCGGCCGGTCAGTTCCTCGTCAGGGTAGGACAGGCACCAGGCCGCAGCGAGGTAGAGGACCTGCTGGCGGCGGGTCATGGCTGCTCCCCCGCCGGAGGGGATTCCGCGGGGGCCGCCGGTTTCGGCGGCGGCGGTTTCTCCGGAGGCGGTTTTTCCGGAAGCAACGCCTTTTCCGGAAAAAGCCCGGAGGGCGCTCCGGTGCCGTCCCAGTTCAGCAGGTTCACCCTGCCGCGCAGTGTGGTTTCGCCGGGCGCGGAGCCGGAGGTCTGCCGGTCCCGGAGGGCGTTGAAGGTTTCCACCGCCACGGGGACGGGCCGGCCGCTGGCTTCGCCGAAGTGAGCGGTATCCTGCATGCCGGGGCCGCCCTCGAAGTCGAGCGAACAGCCCATTTCCTCGAGGTCGTGGGCCTGTTCCACGTGGGCCTTCGGGATGACGTAGCGCTCCTCGTATTTCGCGATCGCCATCAGTCGGTACATCTCGTACATGCTCTGGCTGTCCATCCCCACGGCCTCCGGGATGGCGTCGTCCGGGTCGTTGCCGAGGCTGATGCCGCGCATGAAGGAGCGCATGGCGGCGAGCTTCTTCAGCACCGCGGTGACCCGGTCCGCGTCGCCGGCGGTGAAGAGTTCAGCGAGGTATTCCACCGGGATGCGCAGCGCGTCGATGGCGCCGAAAAGGTTGCCGGTGTCCTCGCCGTCGTGGCCCTGGTCGCGCAGCAGGTCCACCACGGGTGAGAGCGGCGGCACGTACCAGACCATCGGCATGGTCCGGTATTCCGGGTGCAGCGGCAGCGCCACCTTGTAGACCTTGGCCAGGGCGTAGACCGGCGAGCGCCCGGCGGCGTCGATCCAGTCTTCGGGGATGCCCTGGGCCCGGGCCTCGGCCTGGACGGCGGGGTCGTTCGGGTCCAGCAGCACGTCCATCTGGGCGTCGTAGAGTTCCCGGGGGTCCGTGACGGCGGCCGCCGCGGTGACGGCGTCGGCGTCGTACAGGAACAGCCCCAGGTACCGCAGCCGACCCACGCAGGTCTCGGAGCAGACTGTCGGGAGCCCCACCTCCACCCGCGGGTAGCAGAAGGTGCACTTCTCGGCTTTGCCGGTCTTGTGGTTGAAGTAGATCTTCTTGTAGGGGCAGCCGGTGACGCACTGGCGCCAGCCGCGGCATTTGTCCTGGTCCACCAGCACAATCCCGTCCTCCACCCGCTTGTAGATCGCGCCGGAGGGGCAGGAAGCCATGCAGGACGGGTTCAGGCAGTGCTCGCAGATCCGCGGCAGGTAGAACATGAAGGTTTGTTCGTACGCGAACTTGATCTTGTCCTCGGATTCCCGCCGGACCTTCTCCACGATCGGGTCCAGGTGGCCGTTCTCGGCGGAGCCGCCGAGGTCATCGTCCCAGTTCGCGGACCACGTGATCTTGGTGTCCTCCCCGGTGATCAGGGACTTGGGCCGGGCAACCGGGAAATCGTCGCCCAGGGGCGCGTCAACGAGGGTCTTGTAGTCGTAGGTCCATGGCTCGTAGTAGTCCTTGAGCTCGGGCTGGACCGGGCTGGCGAAGATCCCGAAGAGCTTCTTGACCCGGCCGCCGGCCTTGAGCACCAGCTTCCCGCGCTTGTTCAGCGCCCAGCCGCCGTGCCACTTCTCCTGGTCCTCGTAGCGGCGCGGATAGCCCTGCCCGGGGCGGGTTTCGACGTTGTTGAACCAGACGTATTCGGTGCCGGCACGGTTGGTCCAGGCCTGCTTGCAGGTCACGGAACAGGTGTGGCAGCCGATGCATTTGTCCAGGTTCATGACCATGCCCATTTGGGCCATGACGCGCATCAGTACTGCACCTCCTGGGAACGACGCCGGACGGTGGCCACCATGTCGCGCTGGTTTCCGGTGGGGCCAAGGTAGTTGAACGCGTAGGCGAGCTGGGCGTAGCCGCCGATCAGGTGAGAGGGCTTGACCAGCAGCCGGGTCACGGAGTTGTGGATGCCGCCGCGCCGCCCGGTGGCCTCGGACTTGGGCACGTCAATGGTGCGTTCCTGCGCGTGGTGCACATAGACCACGCCGGCCGGCATCCGGTGGCTGACGATGGCCCGGGCCACCAGGACGCCGTTGATGTTCAGGCACTCCACCCAGTCGTTGTCCTTGACCTCGATGGCCGCCGCGTCGGCCGGGCTCATCCAGACGGTCGGGCCGCCTCGGGAGAGCGAGAGCATCAGCAGGTTGTCCTGGTATTCGGAGTGGATGGACCACTTGGAGTGCGGGGTCAGGTAGCGGACCACCACCTCCAGTTTCCCGTCCTGGCCGAGTTTGGGCTCGCCGAAGAGCCGGTGCATGTCCAGCGGCGGCCGGTAGATCGGCAGCGCCTCGCCAATGTCCCGGATCCAGTCGTGGTCCAGGAAGAAGTGCATCCGGCCGGTCAGCGTGTGGAAGGGCTTGAGCCGCTCGACGTTGATGGTGAAGGGCGCATAGCGCCGGCCGCCGGTCTCGGAGCCGGACCATTCCGGCGAGGTGATCACCGGAACCGGGCCGGCCTGGGTCTGGGCGAAAGTGATGAATTTTTCTTCGGAGCCCTCGGCCAGGTCCGCCAGTTTCCTCCCGGTGCGGATTTCCAGGTCCTTGAATCCCTGCACGGCCAGCGCCCCGTTGGTGGTGCCGGAGAACGCCAGGATGGCCTCGGCCATCTTCGCGTCCGTGTCGATCGCGGGACGGCCGTCCGCGGCACCGCCAAGCATCACCCCGTTGGAACGGCTGAGCCGGTCCAACGGCCCGGCAAGTTTGTACGTGACGTTCTTGACCGTGAAGCCCAGTTTGTCCGCCAGCGGCCCGACGGCGGCGAGCTTGTCCGCGATGGCGGTGTAGTCCCGTTCGACGACGGAAAAAATGGGCATGTTCTGACCCGGGACCGCGGGGACGGACGTGTCCCGCCAGTCCCGCACAATCCCGCCGGGCTGGGCCAGCTGGCCGGGCGTGTCGTGCTGCAGCGGCACGCTCACCAGGTCCCGGCGGACGCCGAGGTGGGTTTTGGCCTGCCGGGAGAACTCCTGGGCCAGCAGGTGGAAGGTGTCGAAGTCCGTCTTGGTCTCCCACGGCGGGTCAATCGCGGGGGTGAAGGCGTGCACGAACGGGTGCATGTCGGTGGAGGACAGGTCGTGCTTTTCGTACCAGGTGGCGGCCGGGAACACGACGTCGGACAGCAGGGTGGTGGAGGTCATCCGGAAGTCCGCGGAAACCAGCAGGTCCAGCTTCCCTTCCGGCGCCTGCTCATGCCATTTCACATCCTTGGGCTTGAGCCCCTCGGCATGGTCCTGGCCCAGGACATTGTTGTGGGTTCCCAGCAGGTTCCGCAGGAAGTACTCGTTGCCCTTGGCCGAGGAACCGAACAGGTTGGAGCGCCACAGCACGAGGGTCCGCGGCCAGTTTTCCGGGGCGTCCACGTCCTCGATCGCCGGGTTCAGGGTGCGGCTCTTCAGGGCATCGGCGATGTAGCCGGCGGCATCCGTCGCGGTGCCGGCGGCGACGGCCGCCCCGGCTTCGTCCGCGAGGTCCAGCGGGTTCCGGTCGAACTGCGGGTAAAACGGCATCCAGCCCAGCCGCGCGGACTGGGCGAGGGCGTCCGCGGTGTGCATGCCGTCCAGGGCCCCGGTGGAGAGCGGGGACTTCAGCGCATCCGCGCAGTAGCCGTCCTGCCGCCACTGGTCCGTGTGCATGTACCAGTAGCCGGTGCCGATCATGGTCCGCGGCGGCCGGGACCAGTCCAGCGCGTTGGCCAGCGACAGCCAGCCGGTGACCGGCCGGGTCTTTTCCTGGCCGACGTAGTGCGCCCAGCCGCCGCCGTTGCGGCCCATGCAGCCGGTCAGCATCACCAGGGCCAGCACCGCCCGGTAGGTGGTGTCGCCGTGGAACCACTGGCAGATCCCGGCGCCCATGATGATCATGGACCGGCCCTTGGACTGTTCGGCGTTGCGGGCGAATTCGCGGGCCACCCGGATGCAGGCCTGCGCCGGGACGGAGGTGATCTCCTCCTGCCAGGCCGGCGTATAGGGTGTCGCTGCGTCCTGGTAGCCGGCGGCCCAGTCCCCCGGGAGCCCGTCGCGGCCGACCCCGTACTGGGCCAGCATGAGGTCGAAGACGGTGGTGACCAGCTGGCCTTCCACCTCCAGGACGGGCACGCCGCGGCGGAGCACGCTGCCGTCCCCGCCGGCGTCCTCGAAGCACGGCAGCAGGATCTCGGCGCTTTCCGTTGACACTTCCCGGAGGGACAGCGCCGGTTCGATCGCTCCGAGGTCCAGGTTCCACTTGCCCTCGCCGCTCTCTGAGTAGCGGAAGCCCATCGAGCCGTTGGGGACCGCCGGCAGCCCGGTTTTCTTGTCGAACAGGACGGTGCGGAACGCGGCGTCCTCAGTTAGCGACTCGGCCGGGAGGTCCCGGGCGGTGAGGAACTTGGCCGGTGTCAGCGTGCCGTCGTCGCGCCGTTCGAGACCGACCAGGAACGGCAGGTCGGTGTACCGGCGGACGTAGTCGGCGAAGAACGGCACCTCACGGTCGACGAAGAATTCCTTGAGCATGACGTGCCCCATCGCCATGGCCAGCGCGGCGTCGGTTCCGGCCTGCGCGGGGAGCCATTCGTCGGCGAACTTCGTGTTGTCCGCGTAGTCCGGGCTGACCGTGACCACCTTGGTGCCGCGGTACCGCACCTCGGCCATCCAGTGCGCGTCCGGGGTGCGGGTGACGGGGACGTTGGATCCCCACATCATCAGATACCGGGCGTCCCACCAGTCCCCCGATTCCGGGACGTCGGTCTGGTCCCCGAACACCTGTGGGCTGGCCACGGGGAGGTCTGCGTACCAGTCGTAGAAGGAAGTCATCACCCCGCCGATCAGCTGGATGAAGCGGGTCCCCACGGCGTGCGAGACCATGGACATCGCTGGGATGGGCGAGAAGCCGGCACAGCGGTCCGGGCCGTACGCCTTGATGGTGTTCACGTGCGCGGCGGCGGCGATTTCGATCGCCTCCTGCCAGGAGACCCGCACCAGGCCGCCCTTGCCGCGGGCCTGCTGGTAGCGGCGGCGCCGCGCGGGGTCGCCCACGACGTCGGCAAAGGCCAGCACCGGGTCACCCAGCCGGGCCTTGGCCTCGCGGTACATCTCGACGAGGACGCCCCGCGCATACGGAAAACGCACCCGGGTGGGCGAATAGGTGTACCAGGAGAAGGCCGCGCCGCGCGGGCAGCCCCGCGGCTCGTATTCCGGGCTGTCCGGGCCCACGGAGGGGTAGTCAGTCTGCTGGGATTCCCAGGTGATGATGCCGTCCTTGACGTACACCTTCCAGGAGCAGGAGCCGGTGCAGTTCACCCCGTGCGTGGACCGGACCACCTTGTCGTGGCTCCAGCGGTCCCGGTAGAAGATGTCGCCCTTGCGGCCACCCTCGCGGAACACCGCCCTGCCGTCGTCGGTCTGGTCCCATTTCGTAAAGAATCGGCCCAGCTTCAACATTGCATCCGAGGCGCGCCCGTCCAGCCCCGCCGCGTCTCCGGCAGTCATTCCTTCAAGCTAGGGTGCCCCTTCTGGCCGGAACAGGGCCTTAGGACACTGTGGCAGCCCCGGGTCCGGGCGGCCCGGGAGCTGCCCGGCCGGCCCCGCAGTTCAGGGCCAGCGGGTCAGGGCCAGCGGTTCAGGCGAAGCTTTCCAGCTCGACGCCGGCAGCCTCCAGCGCCGCACGGATCGCGGTCGCCGCGGCAACGGAGCCGGGGGTGTCGCCCTGGAGGCACAGCGACTGCGGCTCAATTCGGAGCACGGTGCCGTCGACGGCCTCGATTTCGCCCTTTGTGGCGAGCCTGACCGCCCGCTCGGCAACCTGTCCGGCGTCGAGCATCACCGCCCCCACCTCGGTGCGCGGCACGAGGGTGCCGTCGGGGAAGTAGGCACGGTCGGCGAAGGCCTCGGAGAAGACGGGGTGCCCGGCTTCCTTGGCGATTTCCAGCAGGGCTGAGCCGGGGAAGCCGAGGACGGGCAGTCCGGGATCGTAGGCCTGGATAGCGGCGATCACGGCGGAGGCCTGCTCGCCGTCGTGCACGGTGCGGTCGTAGAGCGCCCCGTGCAGCTTGACGTAATCCACCGAGGCGCCCACGGCATGGGCGACGCCGTCGAGCGCCCCGAGCTGGTAGAGGACCAGGCCGAAGAGATCGTCAAAGGTCATATCCAGCGAGCGCAGGCCAAAGCCGGCCAGGTCTGGGTAGCCGATGTGGGCACCGACGTTGACGTCGAGCTCGTACGCCGCCCGGCAGGTGTCCAGCATGGTCACAGGGTCCCCGGCGTGCATCCCACAGGCCACGCTGGCGCTCGTGACCAGCGGAAACATCGCGGCGTCGGCGCCCTTGGTCCAGGTCCCGAAGGACTCCCCCAGGTCAGTGTTCAGATCCAAAACGTGGCGCCGTCCTTCGTTGAAGTCTTCGGAGCGCCGCCGCCCTGGGCGCCGCCGTCCGGCTGCGCGTCCAGGGAAGTTTCGTAGAGCGCGGCCGGGCCGGTGGTTTCCGCAAGGGCCTGCAGTTCTCCCGGAATCGTGTCCGGGATGGGCCCGAAGGCTTCCTTGGCGTTCGCGACCACCGCATGGCCCATCACCCGGTTGCCCACGCCGCCTACGACGGCGCCGATACCGAAGGGCAGGGCACGGCCCAGCCAGGCTGTGCCCTGGGTCTTGAGCAGGGAGCGCAGGAACATCGTCTGCATCTTGGCCCGCACTGTACCGAAGCCGGCGAGAGGGACGCGGCGGGTGAAGGCCGCGGTCCACGCCTGGGTGGGCCCCTTGCCCCGGCCCGCGGCCTGTCCGCTCAGCGAGCTCAGCAGCTGGGTGCCTTCCTCGCCCAGCATGACCGCCATGACCAGGGTGCTGGCTCTGTCCGGGTCCACCATCCGGATCCCGTGCAGTTCAGCAAGAGCCGTGGAATACAGTGCGGTGGCTTCGAGGAATCCGACTGCTGCGGCGGCCGAGAGACCCAGTGCGGCCGCAGTTCCGACGCCCGGAATCACGGCAGCCCCGCCGACCAGCGCACCGCCGCCGGTGACGGCCAGCAGGTAGTCGCGCTCCAGGATGGCGGCGAGCTGCGCCGCGGTGGCGTGCGGATGCCTGCGCTGAAGCCTGCGGATATTGGCCAGCACCAGCGGCCGCTGGACTTCAACCGCCCGCAGGAGCACCTTGTGCAGGCCGGGCCGGGGCTGGCCTGCGGCGTCGAACATCGCGCTGTGGGCTGTTTCCTGGGCAATCTTCATTGCCGGGTTGCTGCGCTTGGCCATGATCGCCTCTCGTCGGAACCATAAAACTAAGTGCACTTAACACTACACACGGGCAGGCAGGCGGGGTCGCCGCTGCGCCCCGGAGGGGTCTCAGCCCGGCCGCGCGGCTGGCTACTAGACTGGGCCCATGCCCGCCCTGCGAGCCCTCCGCCCCTTCGCGCACCGGGAGTACCGCGTGCTGATCACGGCGCTGGCCATCTCCATCTTCGGTTCCGGGATGTGGGCCGTCGCGATGGTCTACGAGGTGATCCACCTGGGCGGCGGACCGCTGGAGCTTTCGGTCGTGGCCGCGGCGGGCAGCGTCGGGCTGGTGACGTTTCTGCTGGCCGGCGGCATCGCCGCGGACCGTTTGCCCCAGCGGCTCCTGATCATCGCGGTCGAGGGCGCCAACCTCGCCGTCGTTGCCGCTGTCAGCGGGCTGGCCCTGGCCGGCTTGCTCGAGCTGTGGCATCTCGCGCTGGGGGCCTTCGTGCTCGGCGTCGGGGCTGCGTTCTTCTTCCCGGCCTACTCCGCCATCCTGCCGCGGATCCTGCCGCCCGAGGACCTGCTGGCGGCCAACGGCCTGGAAGGCACCATGCGGCCGCTGTTGCAGCAGGCCGCCGGACCGGCCGTTGCGGGCATCCTGGTGGCGGCCCTGTCCCCCGCCTACGCCGTCACCGGAGTGGCGGCCTGCCATCTGGTGGCCTTCTGCATCCTGAACCTCCTCCACCGCCAGCCCGCGGCAGGGGTCCCGGTCAGCGGAGAGGCTACCGAATCTGGCCAGTCGCGGGCCAAGACGTCCTTGCGCCACGATCTCCGCGAGGGCGTCAGCTACACCGTCCGGACGCCCTGGCTGCTGTGGACCCTGCTCTGGGCCTGCATTTCGGTGCTGTTCCTGATCGGCCCCATCGAGGTCCTGATCCCCTTCGTGGTCCGGGACCAGCTCGGCGGGGACGCGCGCATGTTCGGTTTCCTGCTCGCCATCATGGGCGTGGGCGGTGCCGCAGCCTCGCTGGCCACGGCTTCTTTTCCCCTCCCGCGCCGCTACCTCACCGTGATGATGGTGTCCTGGGGAGCGGGAAGCCTGCCGATCGCCGCCGTCGGAATCATGGACAGTTTCTGGGCCCTGGCCGCCGCCCTCTTCATCTTCGGCGCCACCGGCGGCGTGGGCATGGTGATCTGGGGAACCTTGCTCCAGCGCCGGGTGCCGCCGCATCTGCTGGGCCGCGTCTCGAGCCTGGACTTCTTTGTATCCCTGGCCCTCATGCCGGTCTCCATGGCACTCGCCGGGCCGGCCGCCGAGGTGCTGCCGGTGTGGCTGATCTTCCTCGTCGCCGGGACCGTGTGCCCGGCGATGGCCGTCGTCGCGATGGTCGTGGCGCGGATGCCGGCCGATGAACTGGCCCACCCCCTCGCCGGCGGTGAGGAGCCCGCCGACGCCCCGACCCCTGCCGAATCCTCCGGACCAGGACAGCCCGGCCCGGTTTAGACTGCGGCGCGCACCACCGGGATCGACGCCGTCGGGAGGCCGCTGGGGAAGACGGTCGGCTCCGGAACCGTGACGGGTGCCAGCGGGACCCGGACCGGGTCGCCATCGACGGTGAGCAGTTCCCCGCGCACGTCGATCTCCAGCGGCGCGCCGTCACGGACGGTCAGGCTGATCGAATCCTGTTCCAGCCCGATGTGCAGGAGCCTGCCCTGGATCTTCAGGTGGAACTCGAGGCCGTCCCATTCGGCAGGCAGCCGGGGATCGAAGTACGGCACCGCGCCCTGGTCCCGCAGCCCGGCGAAGCCGCTGACCAGCGAGCTCCACACGCCGCCGGTGGACGCGATGTGGACGCCGTCGATCGTGTTGCCGTGGGTGTCGTCGAGATCGATGAACAGGGCGTGGGTGAAGTGGTCCAGCGCGGCCTTCCCGTAGCCGACCTCGGCCGCCATGATGCCCTGGACGCAGGCGGACAGCGTGGAGTCGCCCGTGGTGATGGGATCGTAGAAATCGAAGGCGCGCCGCTTTTCCTCGGCGGTGAAGTCCTGCCACTGCAGGAACATGGCCAGCACGGTGTCGGCCTGCTTAAGGACCTGGTGCCGGTAGATCACCAACGGGTGGAAGTGCAGCAGGAGCGGGTACTTGGACCGGGGCGTGGTCCAGTCCCACGGTTCCAGCGTCATGAAGTCGTTGTCCTGGGAATGGACCTGGAGGTCCTCGTCGTAGGGCAGCTGCATGCGGTTGGCTGCCTGCTCCCAGAGCTGGCGTTCGGCGTCGTCGATCTCCGGGTGGTCCAGCGCCGCCGCGGCGCGCAGGTTGAAGCGCGCCATGACGTTCGTGTACAGGTTGTCGTTGACGACGGCGGTGTACTCGTCGGGGCCCGTGACGCCGTGGATGTGGAACAGTCCGTCCTTGCCGAAGAAGCCGAGTGAGACCCACATCCGTGCAGTCTCGATCAGCAGATCGGAGCCCAGGGTGGCCTGGAACTCGGTGTCCCCGCTGGCCCAGATGTACCGGTTTGTCGCGAAGGCGATCGCGGCGGCGATGTGGAACTGTGCTGTGCCGGCCGCGTAGTAGGCGCTGGCCTCGAGTCCGTTGATGGTGCGCCAGGGGAAGAGGGCGCCGTCGACGCTGAGTTCCTTGGCGCGGATCTTCGCCTCGGGCAGGAGGTCGTGGCGGAATTCCAGGACCTGGCGGGCGTTGCCCGGGTTGGTGTAGGTCAGGTAGGGCAGCAGGTACACCTCCTGGTCCCAGAAGTAGTGGCCGTCGTAGCCGGAGCCGGACACGCCCTTGGCCGGGATGCCGGCCACATCGGCGCAGGCCGTGGCCTGCGCGAGCTGGAAGAGGTTCCAGCGCACGCCCTGCTGGAGCTCGGTCTGGCCCGCCAGGACGATGTCGCTCGTGCTCCAGTAGGCGCGGTAGTGGTCCTCGCTCTCGGCGAAGATCTCGCTGACCGGCTTGAGGCTGGCTTCGGCGCTGTCGGCGAGGTCCTCGGCGGCCTGGCCCACGGCGTAGCTGACGCTCTTCTCCAGCAGGAACGGTGCGTCCGCGCTGACGGCGAGCACGTAGCGCACGCTGCTGTCGTCCTGGTCCACCTGGGTGTCGAACGGCTGCACGCCGGCCGAGGTCCAGTGATCCACGGCCATCCCGAGCCGCTGCTTGGATTCCGAGGCTTCCCAGGACAGGCGCAGGGAGCCGTCCCCGCCGTCGAGACGCAGGGGCAGCAGCACACGGCCGGCGTGCCGGCCGGCGCGGCGCGGATCATGGGCGGAGTGGTCCTCCACCGGCTGGTCCTGGCGGTTGATGACCGAGGACGTGACGTCCGCGGAGATATCCCGGTCAGCCGCCAATTCGAGGCTGATGCCCAGCGCCCCTCGGGTTGCGTAACCGACGGCGCGCCGTTCGGTGGTGGTCACGGTCGCACCGGAACGGCACTGCCAGGTGATCCGGCACTCGTAGATACCCGTGGCGAAATCCACCGAGCGGCGGTAGTCCAGCACGGTGGACTCCTCCAGGCTCAGCGGCTCGCCGTCGATGATGACGGTGAAGTTGTTGGCGTCCGGGACGTAGAGGATCCGCTGGCCGGTGCGGGCGAAGCCGTACGCGTTTTCCGCGTGCTTGATGTCCCAGGTCTCGTGGAAGCCGTTGATGAAGCTGCCCGGAAGTTCGGCGTCCGCGGCACCCCAGTGCGCGCCGCGGATGCCCAGGTGCCCGTTGCCGAGGCTGAACAGGGTCTCCAGGGTGCCGGCATTGCCGGGGAGGTGAACGGTCTCGACCAGCTGCCAGGGATCGTTGGGGAACCGGGCGCGGTCCGAGGTGATGAGAGCCATGGTTTGGGGGGTTCCTTCGGCGGGAGTGGGCAGTGGGCCGGGTGGTGGGGTGAGCGGGCCGGGCTAGAGCAGTTCGGCGAGGTCGTTGACCACGACCGTGGCCCCGGCGTCGAGCAGGGTCTGCCGGCCGGCGCCGCGGTCGACGCCGATCACCGAGCGGAAGTCTCCCGCGCTGCCGGCCTGGACGCCGGAGACGGCATCCTCCACCACGACGCACTCCTGGCTCGGCAGGCCCAAGAGCCGCGCGGCGTATTCGTAGGTGGCCGGGCTGGGCTTGCCGGGCAGTCCCTCGGCGACGGCGACGACGCCGTCGACCACCACCGGGAAGTAGTCGGACAGGCCGGCAGCCTTCAGCACGGCAGGGGCGTTGCGGGAAGAGGAGACGACGGCGAGCTTGAGCCCGCGGGCCAGCGCGGCCTCAACCAGCCGGACGGAGCCCTCGTACGGCTGGACTCCGCCGGCCTCGACGATGTCGTTGAAGACCTTGTTCTTGCGGTTGCCGAGTCCGTGGACCGTGTCATGCGCGGGCTCGTCGTTCACCGGGCCCTCGGGCAGCACAATCCCGCGGGAGGCCAGGAAGTCCCGGACGCCGTCAAACCGCGGCTTGCCGTCGATGTGATCGAAATAGTCGCTCTCACGGTACGGCTCAGCACCGGGGACCGAGGCCAGGAAGCCGTCAAAGAGCTGCTTCCAGGCGTGCTCGTGCACCACGGCGGTGGGGGTCAGGACGCCGTCGAGGTCAAAAAGGATGGCGGTTGCACCGGAGAGCGCACCGGCGAGGCCGGAGGTGTCGGGAACTACAGTCATGAGTCGAGGTCCTTTCAGACGACGGGCAGGCAAGACGGTTTGGTCAAAGCGATGGTCTAAGGCAGGCAGTTCAGGGCTGCTCGTTTGGGGCCGTTCCGGCGTCGGACGCCGTGCGGATCAGCGTCGGCGTGTGCCGGCGCGCTCTACCAATGTGGTGTCCGGCAGATGGTTCGACGGCGGACTGGCAGGCGGCGGATTGGCAAGTCCTGAGCGATGAAGTCTTTCAATCAGCAGGTTGGCCGAGAACGCGCCCTGGTCGGCCAGTGGCTGGGCAATTGTGGTCAGGCCCAGGAACCAACTCATCTGATGATCGTCTATTCCTATGATGGACACGTTTTCCGGCGCTGACAAACCGGGCTCCCGCATGGCCATGAGCGCACAGCAGGCTGTCCCGTCGCAACCAGCGAGGATCGCGGACGGCATCCCGGGGTTTTCCACAGGCTCCACCATGGCCAGCCGGCCGCCTTCGATGCCGGAGCCGGCGTCGAGCACGAGGTCCGGATGAGACGGTGCAGATGGAGAGTCCGGGAAGCGCGGGGACGTCCTGGATTCTCACGCGCGGGGTGTTGGCCTGCGGCACGGGCTCAGCCCTTTCTTCCCCCGAAGTAGTGGGCCCGGTGTTCATGGCCGAGGTCGATTGTAAGCGCTTACATATTTGGCATGCAAGTGGATGATCCGGAGTTTGGCAGCGGACTGGGGACTGGTTGGCAGGCCCGCATGGCCGGGGGTTGGCAGGGCCCGGCCGGCGCCCTGGTCAGCGCCTTGGTCACGCAGGACGCAGTGCCTTGGTCAGCGCCCGGTCAGCGCAGGACGTAGTGCCGCAGGAACGCACCGACGTCCACGAGTTCGGCCTTCGAAATCGTGTGGCCCATGCCCGGATAGGTCCTGGCCGTGAGCTGGGTATTCCGGTTCAGCCACGCCTCGGTGTGCTCGGTAGCGGCGTCGTTGATGACGACGTCGCCCTTGTCCCGGCCCCAAAAGAACGGCGGCCGGGCGGTGAACGATTCGCTCATCGCCAGCAGTTCGTTGTCCAGGACAAAACCCGAGAGCCCCACAGCTGCGCGGAATTGTTCCGGCCGGAGCCGCAGGAGCGTGCTGGCCATCGCCATCCCCTGCGAAAATCCGAACAGGCTGACGCTGCTGTGCCGGGCTTTGACCGACTCGATCCAGGCGAAGACCGCGTTCGTGGAGGCGATGACGTCGGCAAAGTCGTGGGTGAGGAAATAGTCCAGCAGGAACCAGCCGTAGTGGTCTCCAATGTCCTTGGGTCCACGCAGGGCGGCGCAACTGAACTCGGGCGGCAGGGAAGCGAACAGCTTGGACATGCGGAATTCGTCCGTACCGTAGCCGTGCAGCATCACCAGCAGCGGGGTGCCGCCGCGTTCGTGTTCGGGTTTCGACCAGATCACCGTCTCCATTGGCTCAGCCTATCCAGCACCGCCACGCGTCCCGCCACGCACGGGCCGCGCTCCGCGGTTTCCGCGGCGTAAGCGGACCTCCGCCCCCCGGATCCGTGGCGCATCCGTCCGGAAAAGGCGCGGCGGGCCGAAACCGGCGCGGAAATTTCCCCGCGGGGCGGAGGGCGCTTCATTGAAACAGCCGGGGCGGGGTTGTAGCGTGACGCTGGACAGCATGCTTACCATCATCAGTCCGCCCCCGGGCATCAAGGAGCACGTTATGAGAATCGGTTCCGCAATCTTCCTCATCGCCATCGGCGCCATCCTCGCCTGGGCTGTCGCCCCGGGGCTGATCCCCAATGTGAACCAGGCCATGATCGGCTACATCCTGATGGCGGTCGGCGTGATTGGACTCATCGCTTCTCTCGTCCTCGCCGGCCAAGGACGGGGCCGCACGCGCCGGGTAAGCGAAAGCCGCACCGTAGTGGACCCCAACACCGGCGAGACCATCACCCGCAATGAGAGCCGCGACGCAGGCATCTGAGATTTCCCCGCACCCACTAAGCGGCGCGGAATCCAACGACCCGGAAGCCGGGCCGGACCTCGAGGTCGGGCCCGGCTTCCGCCATCCGGGTCCACTCCCCGGTCCGCACACTGGACATGTCCCCCGGCGCCCGGCCCGCAACCACCCCAACCGCAGCACATGCAGAGCCCCCGCAGCGGCCCCTGGACATATCCCCCAAGCGCCCACTCCCCGGCCCGAACACTGGACATGTCCCCCGGCGCCCGGCCCGCAACCACCCCAAGTGCGGCACATGCCCAGCCCCCGCAGCGGCCCCTGGACATATCCCCCAAGTGCCCACTCCCCGGCCCGAACACTGGACATGTCCCCCGGCGCCCGGCCCGAACACTGGGCATGTCCCGCGGCGAAAGCCCACCCTTCTGCGTTCATGTGGTTTTTCATTGACAAACCAACAAGAACAAAGATAAAGTCAAACAATTCCACTTCATGTGACGGGAGTCACCGAAGCGGCCGGGGCGCATTTCCAGCCCAACGCACGGCAAGAACGAAAGCCAAGTCAGACGCAGTACGCAATGGAGGGTAAGTGTTCGCCGAAGAACGCCAGCAGCTGATCGTGGGGCTCATCTACGCCAGCGGGCGGGCCAGTGTCACGGACCTGGCCGAGCGCTTCAGCATCACCACCGAAACCATCCGCCGGGACCTCGCCGCCCTGGAAGCTTCCGGAAGCGTCCGCCGGGTGCACGGCGGCGCGGTCTCCCCGGACCGCTTCAGCACCACGGAAGAAAGCATCCTGGAACGGACCGTCCAGCGGCAGCCCGAAAAGACCCGGATCGCCGAGGCCGCTCTGGCCCTCATTCCCCAGGGCCTCACCGGCAGCATCCTGATCGACGCCGGCTCCACCACGGAGGCCCTCGCCGAACTCCTGTCCGCCCGGGCCGCCGGAGCCGCCGCACAGGGCACCGTTCCGGCATCTGGGTCCGACGCCGAACTCGTCGTCATCACCCACTCCCTGCCCATCGCGTCCCGGCTGTCCGGCGGACCCGGAATCGCCCTGCACCTGCTCGGCGGCAAGGTCCGCGGCCTGACCCAGGCCGCCGTCGGCCAGTCCACGGTGGAAGCCGCCCGCCGGATCCGCCCGGACATCGCCTTCATCGGCACCAACGGCATCCATGCAGCCTTCGGGCTGAGCACACCCGATCCTGAAGAAGCCGCTGTCAAGGCTGCCTTCGTCCAATCAGCGCGCCGCATTGTGGTGCTGGCTGACTCCTCCAAGCTGGACGCGGAAACGCTGGTCCAGTTCGCCTCGTTGAAAGATCTGGACACCGTGATCACAGACTCGCAGCCCAGCCGGGAACTCGCCGACGCCCTTGCGGAAGCCGGAGTGGAGGTGGTGGTCGCGTGATTGTCACCCTCACCGCCAACCCCAGCCTGGACCGCACCGTGGCGCTGCCCGGCCCCCTCCTCCGCGGGGAAGTTCAGCGGGCCATCTCCGTCCGCCAGGAATCCGGCGGCAAGGGAGTCAACGTCTCGCGCGCCCTCGTCGCGTCGGGGCTGAAGACAGTCGCCGTTCTCCCCGGCGCCGAGGCCGACCCCGTCCTCACCGGCCTGCGGGAGACCGACGTTCCGTTCGCGGCCCTGCCGATTGGCGAGCCGCTGCGCAGCAACGTGGCCCTCACCGAGCCCGGCGGCGTCACCACCAAGATCAACGAACCCGGACCGGCGCTCAGCGAGGAGCAGCAGGAGGCCCTGATCAGCCTGCTGCTGGACCACGCCCGCGGTGCCGCCTGGGTAGTCCTGGCCGGCTCGCTCCCACCCGGGGTCCCGGCCGACTTCTACGCAACCGTCACCCGGCGGCTGCGGTCCCTGTTCGACGGCGAGGCCGCACCACGGGTTGCCGTCGATTCATCCGGCGAACCCCTCGCCGCAGCGGTCTCCGGCGACACCTCGGGAAAACCGGACCTCTTGAAACCCAACGCCGAGGAACTGGTGGAACTGGCTGCCGCAGCCGGTTTCGCCACGAACAAGTCCGCCGAGGAGCTCGAAGCGGACCCGGAGGCTGCAGCAGCTGCCGCCTCCGCCGTCGTGCGCTCCGGAGTGGGTGCCGTACTGGCCACCCTCGGCTCCAAGGGTGCCGTTCTTGTGACGGCCGACGGCGCGTGGCTGGCCACGCACCCGCCGGTCACCGCGGTCAGCACTGTCGGCGCCGGCGATTCCTCGCTGGCCGGATACCTGCTCGCATCCAGCCAGGGCGCCGCCCCGGTCGATTGCCTCCGTCAGGCGGTGGCCCATGGTGCCGCCGCCGCTTCCCTGCCTGGCTCCACTGTCCCGGCAGTCAACCAAACCACCCCTGATGCCGTAACCATCACGGCCCTCCGGAAGGATTGACAGTGACACAGCTCATTACTACCGAACTGGTCGAGCTCGACCAGAATCTGGGCAGCTCGCCCGAGGACGTGATCCGGCATCTGGCAGGCAGGGTTGCAGCCACCGGACGCGCCACCGAGGCCGAAGGGCTTTTCGCCGACGCCTTCGCCCGGGAATCCAAGACCGCCACGGGCGTCCCGGGCGGCATCGCGATCCCGCACTGCCGTTCGACGGCGGTCACCGAACCCACCCTGGCGATGGCGCGGCTGTCCCAGCCGGTCGACTTCGGCGCCAAGGACGGGCCCGCAGACATCATCTTCTTCATCGCCGCTCCCGAGGGCGCGGACCAGGACCACTTGAAGCTGCTTTCGAAGCTGGCGCGGTCGCTGATCAAAAAGGACTTCACGGCCAGCCTGCGTGCCGCGACCTCCCAGGCGGAAATTGTCGACCTCGTCGACGCCGCCCTGGCGGACAAGCCGGCCGCCCACACCGCAGCCGAAGCGACCGGCGCCGCATCCGCGGCCGGCGCCACAGCCGCGGCGGCCGCAACCGGTGAAGGTGCCGGCGCGGCGAAGGCCAAGGGGCCCAAGCGCCTCGTCGCCGTCACCGCGTGCCCCACCGGCATCGCCCACACCTACATGGCCGCCGACTCGCTCGTCGCCGCGGCCAAGGAGGTCGGCGTGGACCTGCAGGTCGAAACCCAGGGATCCTCCGGCGCCAAGGCCCTCGACCCCGCCGTGATCGCCGCCGCCGATGCCGTGATCTTCGCCGTGGACGTGGACGTGCGCGGCAAGGAGCGCTTCGCCGGCATGCCGGTGATCAACGCGCCGGTCAAGCGCGGCATCGACGAACCGGACAAGATGGTCGCCGAGGCTCTCGCCGCAGCGGACAACCCGCACGCCCACCGCGTGCCCCACTTCGGCGCCGAGGAGCAGGCCGAGATGGCCGCCGAGGAAAAGAGTGAGCACATCGGCACGAAGCTCAAGAAGGCCCTCCTGACCGGTGTCAGCTACATGATCCCGTTCGTGGCTGGCGGCGGTCTGCTGATCGCCCTCGGCTTCCTGCTGGGTGGCTACAACATCACCGCCTTCGCGGACAAGATCCTGGCGGAGAACAGCCTCACGAACTTGCCCACCGCGTACCCGGAACTGGCCTGGGGCCCGCTGGGCGCCTACCTGGGGGCCGTGCTCTTCAAGATCGGCGCCCTGTCCCTGGGCTTCCTCGTACCCGCGCTGGCCGGCTACATCGCCTACGCCATTGCTGACCGGCCCGGCATCGCCCCGGGCTTCGTTTCCGGCGCCGTTGCCGTCTTCATGGGTGCCGGGTTCCTCGGCGGCATCGTGGGCGGCCTGATCGCCGGCTACGTGGCCCATTCGATCGGCAAGCTCCATGTGGCCCGCTGGCTGCGCGGACTGATGCCGGTGGTCGTTATCCCGCTCGTGGCGTCGCTCGCGGCGTCGGGCCTGTTGTTCGTGTTCCTGGGCGCTTACATCGCCCGGGTCACTGTCGGGCTCAACGAGTTCCTCTCCGGCCTCACCGGTGCCAGCGCCATCGCCCTGGGCGTCATCCTGGGCCTGATGATGTGCTTCGACCTCGGCGGTCCCGTCAACAAGGTTGCCTATTCCTTCGCAGTCGCCGGCCTGGGCGCAGCCTCCATCACCAACCAGGCCCCGTGGCAGATCATGGCGGCCGTCATGGCCGCCGGCATGGTCCCGCCGCTGGCCATGGCACTGGCCGCGACCGTGCTGAACAAGAGGCTCTTCAGCCTGGCGGAACAGGAAAACGGCAAGGCTGCCTGGCTGCTGGGGGCCTCCTTCATCACCGAAGGCGCCATCCCGTTCGCCGCCGCGGACCCGCTCCGCGTCATCCCCGCCAGCATGCTCGGCGGCGCCGTGACCGGTGCCATCTCGATGGCGGCCGGCGTGGGCTCGAAGGCCCCCCACGGCGGAATCTTCGTCTTCTTCGCGATCGATTCGTTCCTGTGGTTCTGCATCGCCATTGCGGCCGGTACCGTTGTCGGCGCCTTCGCCGTGATCGGGCTCAAGCGCTGGGCAGTCAAGAAGCCGGTTGATACGGTGGAAACGGTTCCCGTAGCCGCCTGAACCAGGACGATTTTCCCAGCAGATACTCACAGCTGACAAACACCCAAGCTGACTTCAAGGAGCAGAAATGACCGAACGTAACGCCACCATTGCCAGCCGGGTCGGGCTGCACGCCCGTCCGGCCGCCATCTTCGCCGAGGCTGCAGGCGAGTTCGACAACCTCGAGATCACGATTGCCCGGCTGGGCGAGCCCGAGGACGAGGCGATGGACGCCGCCAGCATCCTGTCGCTGATGAGCCTCGGCGCATCGCACGGCGAAGTTGTGGTGTTGCGTGCCGAAGGCGAAGGCGCCGACGCCGCACTTGACCGCCTCGTGCAGATCCTTGAGACGGATCACGACGCCGAATAGCCCCGCCTTCCGGCCCCGCGCCGGAACACCGGCAGCTTCAGTTGGCCCGGCCGCCCCCGATCAGGGGCCGGCCGGGCCTTCGCGTTGCCTGCCGCTTTGCTCTGGCGGCGGACCGTCAGGGCAACTTTTATAAGGGGCCTTAGCAAATGCTTGTCACGGCCCCGCGGCGCGGCTAGTTTGGAATCCCCGGCGGCACCGACCGCGGGCCGCCGCCCATGTGGTTCCCGGCCGAAGGAGATGATCGCGCAGCCATGCCAACGAAGAAAGGCGAGCCCCAAGGCTCAGAGAGCCCCAGCATCAAGGACCCCGAGCTCTACGAGAAGTTGCTCGAGGACGGCGCCTCCAAGCAAAAAGCCGCCAGGATCTCCAACGCCGCCGCCAAGCGGGGCCGTTCCTCGGTCGGCCGCAAGGGCGGCAAGGCCGGAGACTACGAGGACTGGACGGTGCCGCAGCTGAAGGCACGCGCCAAAGAGATCGGCCTCAAAGGTTACTCGGCCAAGAAGAAGAGCGAGCTCATCTCCGCCCTGCGGAACTCCTGATTAACGTGCACGACGGCGCCAGCCGGCATCCGGGCTCAGGCACGCTTTCGCGCCGTCTTCGACGCCGTCACTTTGGGCGCCGCTTCAGTCTTGGAAGCCGCCGCTGCCTTGGAACCAGTCCTGGTTGCCGCCGTCTTGGCGGCCGTGGATTTAGTGCCTGTGGACTTGGCTGCCGCCGTCGTGGCGGAGGTCCTCGGGGCGGCCTTCGCAGCAGAACCGGAGTCCCCGGCAGGAGTCTCCGCCGGCCCACCGCCGCGCTTTTTCTCGATGCTGCGCTTGAGGGCTTCCATCAGGTCGATAACTTCGCCCTCGCCGGCCTCGGCGGGGGCGCCGAAGGTCTCCTCCGTGTCCAGCGACTCCCCCTTGTCCAGCTTGGCCTCAATCAGCTGGCGCAACTGCTCCTGGTAATCGTCCGTGAACTGGTCCGGCTCAAAGTCGGAGGCCATCGAGTCAACCAGGGCCGCGGACATCTCGCGTTCCTGCGCCGAGATCCGGATGGAAGTCTCGAGTGCGGGAAAGCTGGCCTCGCGGACCTCGTCGGCCCACAGCAGCGACTGCAGCACCAGGACCTCGTCACGAATCCTCAGCGCGCCAAGCCGGGTCTTGTCCCGCAGCGCGAACTGCACAATTGCCACCCGGTCCGTGTCCTCGAGGGCGCGCCGCAGCAGCACGTAGGCCTTGGGCGACTTGGAGTCGGGTTCAAGGTAGTAGCTCTTTTCAAACATCATCGGATCGAGCTGGTCGACCGGAACGAACTGGACCACTTCGATTTCGTGGCTGTTTTCCGCCGGGATGGACTTGAGCTCGTCGCGCGTCAGGACCACCGTGCGGCCGTCGTCCTCGTAGGCCTTGTCGATGTCCTCGTAGTCGATGATCTTGCTGCAGACCTCGCAACGGCGCTGGTAGCGGATCCGGCCGCCGTCGGCGTTGTGGACCTGGTGGAGGCTGATGTCGTGGTCCTCGGTGGCGCTGTAGACCTTGACCGGCACGTTGACCAGCCCGAACGCTATTGCGCCTTTCCAGATGGCTCTCATGGATCAAGTGAACATCACAGTTGCGCGGAGGTGAAGGGTTTTGCCCAACGGTAAGGAACGCGTCCGCGTGGACGGGCGCGAACTGGTGCTCACCAACCTGGAAAAAATCATGTACCCGGAGACTGGCACCACCAAGGCCGACGTCCTGGCCTACTACGCCGCCGTCGCGCCGGTGCTGATCCCCGCCGCCCGCAACCGGCCGGCCACGCGCAAGCGTTGGGTCCACGGCGTCGGGACCGCAGATGCCCCCGGGGAGATGTTCTTCCAAAAGAACCTGGACCATTCAACCCCCGGCTGGGTGCCCCGTGCCGCCATCACGCACAAGGACCGGACCATCCAATACCCCCTGGTCAATGATCCCGCCACCCTCACCTGGCTGGCCCAGATCGCGGCCCTGGAGATCCACGTGCCGCAGTGGCGGGTTGACTCCCACGGCAACGCCATGCCGCCCGACCGGCTGGTGCTGGACCTGGACCCGGGCGAAGGCGCGGGACTGGCGGAGTGCGTGGAGGTGGCCAGGCTGGCCCGCACCATCCTGCAGGACGTTGGCCTGGACCCCGTGCCGGTGACGAGCGGCAGCAAGGGCATCCATCTCTACGCGGCCCTGGACGGGTCCCAGAGCTCGGACCGGATTTCCGACTTCGCCCGCGAACTGGCCCGCTCGCTCGAGGCAGACCACCCGGATCTCGCCGTCAGCGACATGAAAAAGACCCTGCGCACGGGCAAAGTACTGGTGGACTGGAGCCAGAACAACGCCGCCAAGACCACCATCGTGCCGTACTCGCTGCGCGGCCGGCTCCGGCCGACGGTGGCCGCCCCGCGCACATGGCGGGAACTCAGTTCCGCGTCCCTGCACCAGCTGGATTTCCAGGAGGTGATGAAGCGCGTCGCAGCCGGCAAGGATCCGTTCGCCCCGGTTTCCGGCGGCCGGCACGGCGCCGGAGCCCCGGCGGCGCACGCGCCGGACCGCCAGGCGGACCACCGGCTCAGCGGACGGGCCGAAATCCCTCCCGAGCCGGCCGGCGACGGCGGCGACAACGATCCGCGGCTGGAAAAGTACCGCACCAAACGGGACAGGGCGGCCACGCCCGAGCCCTTCACCGCGGACCGGCACCACGCCGGGGACGACGGCGGGACACGGCGGGAGAAGTTCGTCATCCAGGAGCACCACGCCAGCCGGCTCCACTACGACTTCCGGCTGGAACGCGACGGCGTGCTGGTGTCCTGGGCGCTGCCCAAGGGCGTCCCGACCAGCAAAACCAAGAACCACCTCGCGGTCCAGACCGAGGACCACCCGCTGGACTACGCCGACTTCGAGGGTGACATTCCCAAGGGCCAGTACGGCGCCGGGACGGTCAGCATCTGGGACCACGGACACTACGAATGCGAAAAATGGATCGCGGGCAAGGAGGTCATCGCCACCCTGACCGGCGCGGAGGGCGGCGGCCTCGGCGGACCGCGCAGGTTCGCCCTGATCCACACCGGCCGGGCCGATGACCAGTGGCTGATCCACCTGATGGACCCGGCGGCCCCGCAAAGCTGTGCCGGCCCGCCGCGCCCGGCCGGCACAGCGGACAACACGGAGAAAGACACCGACGAGGCAGCCGACGACGGCGGGGAGGACGGCTCAGCGGACGGCCGCGGCCACCGCGAGGGCGGAGCGGAAACCGCCGCCGGCACCGAACGTGCCCCCGGCGCCTCCGGATTCAGCCCGATGCTGGCCACCTCCGGGACCCTGGCCGACCTCCCGGACCTGGACTGGCAGATCGAGCTCAAGTGGGACGGTGTGCGGGCCCTGGTGATCGGCGACGCAACGGCGGTCCGGCTCATCAGCCGCAATGGCATCGACATGTCAGTGAGCTACCCCGAGCTGACGGACCGGTCCTGCTGGCCGGAGCAGGGCTTCGTCGCCGACGGCGAGATCATCGCCGTCGGCCGCTCCGGCCGGCCCGACTTCGGGCTGCTGCAGGGCCGGATGAAACTGAGCAGGGCCGCCGACGTCGCCCGGGCGCAGCAGTCGACGCCCGTGCGGCTGATGCTGTTCGATCTGCTCTTCGACGCCGGCGAGGACCTGCGGCGCCAGCCGCTGAGTGAGCGGCGCCGCCGGCTGGAGCAGTTCTTCCGCCCTTCCGCCGCCCCGGTGGAGCTTTCCGGCGTGATCGATGGCGACGTCGCGCACATCCTGGAAAGCGCCGCCGAGCTCGGGCTTGAGGGGGTCATGGCCAAGCGCAGGGACGGGCGCTACGTCGGCCAGCGCAGCCGGTCCTGGCTCAAGCTCAAGGTTGAACGGACCCAGGAGGTGGTGGTGGGCGGCTGGCGGCCCGGGAAAGGGGGCCGCCGGGAATCCGTGGGCTCGCTGCTGCTGGGGATTCCGGACGGCTCGAAACTACGGTATGTGGGCCGGGTGGGCAGCGGCTTCAGCACCCGTGAACTCAAGGAACTCAGGCAACAACTCGACGCCCTGCCACGGAAGACCTCCCCGTTCCGGGACGTGCCGGACGCTGACGCGGCAGACGCCAACTGGGTGAGCGCAAAACTCGTCGGCGAGGTCACCTTCGGAGAATGGACCGGCAGCGGGAAGCTCCGGCACCCGGTGTGGCGCGGCTGGCGCCTGGATAAGGCGCCAGCCGACGTCGTCGCAGACCCTGCCGCCGGCCCCTAGCCGTGTGGGGGCCAGCGGTGATGGGGCTAGTCGTGGTGGGGCAGCTGCGGACGGCTTTGCCGGTGCATGGCGCCGGCGGCCACCTGCTGGCCCTGCCGCCCGCGGGTGCTGTCGCGGTCCTTGGGGTGCCGCTGCTTGCCGCTGCCGTCCGGCCATTGCTGTCCTTGGCCGGGCCCGGGGGGAGCGTGGTGCAGGGCCTCGGGTCCCGGGGCTTCAGCCATGGACTGCGCCAGATGGCTCGCGACCTCGGGCTCGATTTCTTCTCCGAACTGATGATCCGCCATTGATCTTCCTTTCCGCTGTAACTAACCGCTGTGAAATGAAGTGTCCATCAATCGTAGGACTGCCCCGGGGAGATGTCTGTAGCGCCCGCCGTCTGACTTTCCGGCGGCCCGAATCCCGTCGGAAACCCCAGCAATCGAGGGCTGGCGCGGAAAATTTTGGGCCCGGCGCCGCGGGGATGGCCGGTTCCCAGTATCCGCGCGGTGAAAGCGGGCAAAAGAAATTAGTGAATTGCCCTCAATTTGCACTCGAAATGGGCGATCATACGGCACACAACTCGGAAACTCCAGAGAATTCCCGTAAAATTGAAAGCCTGCCCAGAGCGGGGCAGCTACAAGTCGCAAGCAAATGATCTCCCTAGGAGCTTCCCAAATGCCCACAGACCGAAGCATGACCGACTCTTCAGCAGGCGTCATCGACGCCAGCAGAACCAACCAAGGCGCACCCAAGGGTGTGAAGAAACCGAAGCTACGTCGCCGTCGACTCCGCGAGTCCGACGTCAACGTTGTCGACCAGCCGATGCTCAAGAAGGCACTCGGCGGCACCATCGTGGGTAACACCATGGAGTGGTACGACGTCGGCGTGTTCGGCTACCTGATCACCACCATGGGACCGGTGTTCCTGCCGGAGGCGGACAAGTCCGTCCAGACCCTGTTCCTGCTCGGAACATTCGCCGCCACCTTCATCGCCCGCCCCCTCGGCGGAGTCGTGTTCGGCTGGCTTGGCGACAAGATCGGCCGCCAGAAGGTCCTCGCCGCGACCCTGATGATCATGGCCGCCAGCACCTTCGCCGTCGGGCTCCTGCCCGGCTACGCACAGATCGGCATCTGGGCTGCGGTCCTGCTGGTCCTGTTCAAAGTTATCCAGGGCTTCTCTACCGGCGGTGAATACGCCGGCGCCACGACCTTTGTGAGCGAGTACGCCCCTGACAAGCGCCGCGGATTCTTCGCCAGCTTCCTGGATATGGGCAGCTACCTCGGTTTCGCCCTTGGCGCGGCCCTCGTTTCGGTGCTGCAGCTGACCCTCGGCCAGGACACCATGGAGCAGTGGGGCTGGCGCATCCCGTTCCTCCTTGCCGGCCCGCTCGGCCTGATCGCCGTGTACTTCCGGAGCAAGATCGAGGAATCCCCGCAGTTCCAGGCAACCCTGGATGCCCAGGAGAACCTCGCCAAGGACGCAACCGCCTCGGACATCACAGCCTCCAAGGGTCCGGTGGGCATCGTGAAGGCGTACTGGCGCTCCCTCATCGTCGCGATGATCCTGGTCGCGGCGGCAAACACCGCCGGCTACGCACTGACCTCCTACATGCCGACGTACCTGACGGAGTCCAAGGGCTACGACGAGCTGCACGGCACGCTGCTGACCATCCCCGTGCTGGTCATCATGAGCCTCTGCATCCCGCTGACCGGCAAGCTTTCTGACCGGATCGGCCGCCGCCCCGTGCTGTGGATCGGCGCCATCAGCACCGTCGTCCTCGCCACCCCTGCCTTCCTGCTGATCGGCATCGGTGAAATCTGGTCCACGCTGGCCGGCCTTTCCCTGATTGCCTTCCCCGTGACGTTCTACGTGGCCAACCTGGCGTCGGCCCTGCCGGCCCAGTTCCCGACGGCCAGCCGTTACGGCGCCATGGGCATCGCGTACAACTTCTCGGTGGCCATCTTCGGCGGCACCACGCCGTTCATCGTTGCCGCCCTGATCAGCGCAACCGGCAACGACATGATGCCGGCCTTTTACCTGATGGCCACCTCGGCGATCGGCGCAGTAGCGATCTACTTCCTCAAGGAATCCGCCCAGATGCCGCTGCCCGGCTCCATGCCGAGCGTGGACACCCAGGCTGAGGCCCGCGAGCTGGTCGCGACGCAGGACGAGAACCCGCTGATCGACCTCGAGCACATGGACATGCCCATGGTCGCACCGGCCGTCGATTCCACCGCAGGGCGCGGGGAAGCCGAGAAAGTCCCGGCCACAGCCTAAGCCTGCCGGTCCGACCGGACCGGCAGCAGTAGTCCAGGCTACGTAGCTGACAGCCCCGCCCTTTGAGGCCTGTTCCGGATGCTTACCCGTTGGGGGACGCATCCGGGCAGGCCTTAGGCGTGTCCGAACCGCTATCAGCACCACCCGGGCGCCGGGGCCCCCGCGAACCCCCGGGATCCGGGGAACCACTGAAACCACTGAAACCACAGGAACCGGAAAGGCGGTTGTGATGTCCCTGCTGCACCACATCCGTTCGCTGCACACCCTGTCCCCGGCCAACAAGGACCACGTGTCGGCTTGGCGGATGGCGATCAGCGTGGCCGTTCCGTCCCTGGCGCTCCTGGCAGCCGGTCGCCCCGAGCTGGCCGGCTACGCCGTTTTCGGCGCGCTGACCGGCATGTACGGCCGCACCGAGCCGCACCAGCTCCGGCTCCGCCATCAAGGCCAGGCGGCTGTCCTTCTGGTTGCCGGCGTAGGAGTCGGCGTCTTCCTCTCGGCCCACCACATTCATTCGTGGGCCCTGGTGATCATTGAGGCCGCGTTCGCCGGCGTGGGCTCGCTGTTCACGGACAAGACAGCCCTGAAACCCGCCGGTCCCTTCTTCGGGATCCTGGCCCTGGGCGCGTGCGCCTCCGTTCCCGCCGCCGCCCCCTGGCACACGGGCCTTCTCATCGCCGCGGGATCGGCCGCGTTCTCCATCTTGGTCGGCTTTGGCGGCTGGTTTGTCGGCCGCACCTGGCAGCGCGGGAGGCGGCGGGACGTCATAATACTGCGCGGGGCAGGGCGCCGGGCGGCGTGGCTGCATGCCGCCCGCTACGTCACCGCTGTCGGCGGCGCCGGCACCCTGGGGGTCCTCAGTGGCAGCGGCCACCCGCACTGGGCCATGGCCGCGGCGGCGGTGCCGCTTGCCGGGGCGGACCTGCCCAGCAGCGTGTACCGCGGCATCCACCGGATTGTCGGCAACCTGATCGGCCTCGTGGTGGTCGCTGCGGTCCTGTTCCCGTGGCCGGGGTCACCGCTGCTGGCCTTCCCCGGGCAGGAGGCCGCCGTCCTGGTCTGCCTCGTGATCGTGTTGCAGTTCAGCACCGAGCTGTTCATGACCCGGCACTACGGCCTTGCCATGGTCTCCTTCACCCCGGTGATCCTGCTGGTCGGACAGCTTGCCGCGCCGGCCGATCCCGGCGTACTGGTGACCGAACGGGCCGTCGAGACACTGGTGGGCGCCGCCGTCGGGATCGCCGTCGTCGTACTGATCCGCCGACGGCGCCTGGCCGTCCGCTGACGTACCCGGCGGCTACTTGGCGCGCCGCGCCGGCCCGGCGACGAGCTTTGAGGGCAGCACCCGCGAAACCGAGGTCAGGACCTTGTAGCGCTTGCTGGGGATCGAGACGGCCTTGCCCTTGGCGTTGTCCGCCAGTCCCTCGCTGACCACCTGCCGGGCCTCGAGCCACATCCAGCGCGGCGTCGCCGTCTTGTCCATCCCCATCCGGTCGTGGAACTCGGTGTGGGTGAAGCCGGGGCACACGGCGGTGACCTTCACCCCGCGCGCCGCATAGGCCATGTTGGCCGAGCGCGAGAAACTCAGCAGCCAGGCCTTCGCTGCCGAATACGTGCCGCGGGGCAGGAAGGCCGCCACGCTGGCGACGTTGATGATCCTGCCGGACTGGCGCCCGAGCATGCCTTGCAGGGCGGCGTGGCTGAGCTCCATGGCGGTTTCGACATGGAGCTTCAGGTGTTTCTTCTCCTCGGCAATGTCGTTGTCCTCGAAGGGCCGCAATAGGCCGATTCCCGCGTTGTTGACCAGGATCTCCACCGGCCGCGCGGGGTCACTGAGGCGCGCGACGACGGCGGCAATCCCGCCGTCGTCGGTCAGGTCCGCGGCGATCGTCTCCGTCGCGGTCCCGTAGCTGTTCTCCAGCTCCGCCGCGGTGACCGCGAGGCGGCCGGCATCGCGGGCCACGAGCACCACGCGGTGGCCCTGCTCGGCGAGCTGGCGGGCGAACTCGGCGCCAAGGCCTGCCGTCGCGCCCGTGACCAGGGCTGTGCTGCCGGATGTAGAGGCTGTTTGAGGGTTCATAGCGACAGCCTAGTCTCGTCCCGGCTCAGGCCAGGGCCGTGTCTTGCGCCAGTTCGTCCCCTGCCGGGTCACCGTCATCGAGCAGGTGGCGGTTCTGAAGCTCTTCGGCCGCAAGCTCGTACCAGGTGTGCGCCCCGAAAGACGGGCTGCTGGTGTCGAGGTGGCGGTAGAGAGCGTCCGCGAGCCGGCACAGCGCCGTGTCGGACAGTGCCCGGACCGTGGCCACAGGATCCAGCGTTCCCTCGAAGTACTCCGAAAGCGCCAGCCCGTCGATGGAGCCAAGGTCGCTGGGGCCGCCGGTTTCCGCGGCCAGCGGGCTGTTGGCCTCCCCCAGCCCGGAGTCGGATCCGGAGCCGGGCCCGACGTCGAGCAGTCCGGCAGCTTCGCTGTCTCCGTTCCCGGCGACGGCGACCGGGGCCGGGCGGTAGTCGGTGTCGAGTTCGGCGAGGACTTCGGCGTCGGCGCCGACGTGCACAAGGCAGATTGGCAGCACCGCCGGCTCGTCGAGGGCGAAACGAAGCGGCCCGGCCTCTGCGGAGCCCACGGCATCGGGAGCGGGCAGGCGTCCGGCATCAGCGAGACGCCGGAGGTCCAGCAGCACCTCAGGGTCCAGGTGGGAGGCGCCGTGGAGGTCGATGACCACGGCGGCGCCCGGTTCGAGGCGGCAGGCGCGGCGCACGATGTGCAGGAGGGCTGCTGCGTCAGACTGCGTAACGCAGCCGGTAATTTCGAGGGTGACCTGTGCGGGATCGACGTCCACCCGGACAAGCACACGCAGTTTATGGTTCATGGGGTACTCCAAAGTCACCTGTCCAAGAGCCAACTGCATAACTCTGGTCAAACTTTACGAGGTTGGTCCGCTGCCCACAAGCGGGCAGGCCCATGACGCCGTTCCGGCCCCCGGGCCAGGCGCTCAGGCTCCCTCGGGGACCCGCTCCGGCCAGTCCACATACTGGTGGTACGACTCATGTTTGCGCAGGTAGCGGTACATGAACGGGCAATTCGGGATGATCCGCTTGCCGGAGGCAACCACGTCATCGAGGGCGAAGTGCGCCAGCACTTTGGCGAGCCCTTGGCCCTGAAACTGCTCTGCGGTATCCGTGTGGATAAAGTCGATATGGCCCGGCCTGTCGATGAAGCGCACCTGGACGGCCAGCTTGTCGCCGACACGGAGTTCGTAACGGTGCAGCTCGTCGTTCCGGGTGGTGGAGACGTCCGGGGTGAAGGTGTCTTCCGTGGTTGCCGAGTTCTCCGTCATGGTTCGACATTGGCACTTAATGGCGGGCGTGGCAATGGCGGTTCCGATCCGCCCTGCCCGTCAGGTGGCGTCGTGAGCCGAACCGGAATCCGGCCCAGGAGCACGACGGCCAGCGCGAAGCAGGCGGCGCCCCCGCCGAGGAGCCCGGGCGTGAGCCCGGTGAGCGCGGCGTTGACTGCCGGGACAAAAACGGCGACGGCGGCCAGCAGCACGGCGGCCGCCGGCCGGCTCGGCGACGGGCCGGGCGCCGTCGGCTGCTCCTCCAGCCTGCCAAACAATGCCACCACCGGCAGCAGCAGGGCGATGACGCCCAACAGCACCAGGGGCCGCCCCCACCACCAGGCCGCACTACCCCCGGGGGGCTGCGGGAAATCCGTCAGCAACAGCACACCGGACATCGCCGCCAGCAGGGGCAGATGCCACAGATAAACAGTCATGGACCGCCGGCCGGCCACGCCCATCATCCGGCGCACCCCGGCCACGGACGCGATCCGGGACAGCACCGGCCGGAAGAGCTGGAGGGCGGCGCCCTGCGAGATGCCCAGGAGCAGCAGCGTCACATTGGGCGGATTGAGGTTCACCAGCATGTTCCCGGAATACAGCCCCAGCAGGACTATCAACCCCAGCAGCATGTTGCTGGCAACCATGATGCCCAGGTGCGCCGGCCGGCCCGGCAGCAGCCGCGGGCCATCCGCCACGATGAATCCGAGCTGCTGCACGGCGCACCACAGGAACAGCATGTTCAGGTATGCCAGCAGCGGCAGCACTCCCCGCAGGCAATCGACCGTCACCACCAGGACGGTGAGGCCGGCGAAGGTCAGCCATGGCGCGCGGGTGTGGAGGGCCGCCAGCCAGGGAAGGTTGAGTTGCGCGGCGAGGTAGGCGGCCAGGAACCACAGCGGCATGCCGGCTCCGCTGGTGAGCAGCTCGATGACCTGAGGGTCAACCCCTGCGAGGCGGGCCGCCGACAGGCCAACGAACATGACCGCCAGCAGGACGGCGGCCGGCCGGATCAGGCGCAGCAGCCGGGCCTGCATGAAATCGAAGGCGTTGCCGCCCCTGGCGCGGAGGCGGCGCCAGGACTGCAGCCCGGTGATGCCACCGGCCACAAAGAACAGCGGCATGATCTGGAAGACCCACACCACTGGTTCAAACCAGTGCTGATCGCCCAAGGTGTTCTCGGACGTCACGGTGCCGTCCGGGTGCAGGACGGGACTCACCATCATGGTGTGCGCGACCACCACCAATGCCAGGCAAAAGAAGCGGACAAGGTCGATCACCGGGTCTCGGTCCGGCGTCGGCGCCGGGTCGCCGGCTGGCCGCTGCTGCGCAAGCATGGCACCCCTCGGGAAGGCAGGCTGTGGTGCCATCATTGTCGGGCCGGGGCGCCCTGGCTGCCAGAGCAGTATGGCCCGGATGCGCGCCGGATGCGGGCCATACTGCTCTGGCAGTCACAGTGTCAGCGCGAGAGTGTGGCCAGGGCTGTGGCCGCGAAGGTCCTGGCCGAGGCATTCCACAGGCCCAGCAGTGCCTGGAGGTTCTCGCCGTCGGCCCGGTGGGCGGTGGTCTGTTCCTCAAGGACCGCCAGGACGCCGGTGCGCAGCTCGGTGTTGAAGTTGACCTTGCCCACGTTCATCGCGGCTGCCTTGACCAGTTCCTCGGCCGGAATGCCGGAGGCGCCGTGCAGGACCAGCGGGATCCGGGTCCGCACGGCGATGTCCTGCAGCACGTCCCAGCGCAGCCGGGGCTCGCCTTTGTACTTGCCATGGACATTGCCCACAGCCACGGCGAGCAGCTGCGCCCCGGTGCGGGCCACGAAGTCCTCCACCTGGGCGGAGTCGGTGAGCCCGGCGGGGGCGTCCGACTCCACATTGCCTGCGGCGTCGCCTGCGTTATCCGCGGCGTCGGTCGCGAAGGCCCGGTCCTCGTCGCCGGCGAGTCCGCCGAGTTCTGCTTCAATGACGACGTCGGCCCGGCCCTGCGCCGCCAGGGCCGCGCGGACGTTCCGGACCAGGGCGATGTTGTCCTCGTACGGCAGCGAGGACCCGTCGACCAGCACCGAGTCGGCCCCGGCACTGACGACGTCGGCGATCACCTGCGGGTCGGTGGCATGATCCAGCTGCACCGCAATCGGCACCGAGGCTGCGTCGGCGAGTCCGCGGAGGGCGGCGATCAGCCGCAGCCCGTTGGGCGTTGCCGCGGTCTTCGGCGCGACCAGCAGGATGGCGCCCCGGCCGGATTCCTCGGCCGCCCCCACAACGGCGAGCGCGGTGGTGAAGTCGTAACAGGTGAACGCCGGAACGGCAGAGCCTTGCTGCAGGGCGCCGGTCACCAGGGTGTCCAGTTGGGTACGCATCAGGCGCTCAGTCCCCCCACCAGCATCCAGGCGACGAATGTCAGGGCGAAGCCTGCCAGTCCCAGCACGGTGGTGAGCACGGTCCAGGTCCTGAGGCCGTCGGCGACGGTCAGCCCGTAGTAGCGCACAACCACCCAGAAACCGGCGTCGGTCACGTGGGAGAGGCCGAGGGCGCCGAATCCGATGGCGATCACGATCACGGCGGTCTGCGCCGGCGTGTATCCGCCGCCGGCGACGGCGGAGGAGAGCAGGCCGGCCGTGGTGACGATCGCGACGGTGGCCGAGCCCTGGGCTGCGCGGAGGGCGAGGGAGATGATGAAGCCAAGCAGCAGCAGCGGAACGCCGAGCGTGTCGAGGGATTCGGAGAGAGCCTTGCCGATTCCGCTCACCTGCAGGACGCTGCCGAACACGCCGCCTGCTGCAACAACCATCAGGATGGACGCGATCGGAGGCAGCGCGCCTTCGAAGATTTCGCCGGTTTCCGTCAGCGACCACTGCCGGCGGACGGCCAGGAGGAAGAAGCAGAGCGCAACGGCCACCAGCAGGGCGAAGACGGGGTTGCCCACGAAAGCCGCGACGCCGTACCAGAAGTCGTTCTTGTCGATCACCAGGGTGCCGACGGTGCCGAGGAGGATCAGCACGATCGGGGTGGCGATGAGGAAGATGATCAGTCCCGGACGGGGCGGGGCGATGGCTTTGCTGCCCGGGCCCTCGTGGCCAACGCGGACCATGGTGGCGGAGCCGAACTCGTCCACCTGGGTTTTGACGGCCGGCAGCAGCTCGTAGGTCTTGCGGTTCATGATGGACGCGACCCAGTAGGACAGGAAGCCCAGCGGCACGCAGATGGTGAGCGAGATCAGGGCGATCAGTCCGATGTCGGCGCCGAGCACGCCGGCGCCGGCAACAATCCCCGGGTGCGGGGGGACGGCCACGTGGATGGCCAGCATGATGCCGGCCATGGGCAGGCCGAACTTCACCGGGTGGACGTTGGCGATTTTAGCGAAGGCGTAGACGACCGGCACCAGGACAATGATGCCGACCTCGAAGAACACCGGAATCGCGACCAGGAAACCGACGGCGGTGAGGGCCACGGCCACCCGGGTGGCGCCGAGTTTGGCGGTGAAGTGGTCGGCGAGGGACTGGACGCCGCCGGAGACCTCGATCATCCGCCCCAGGATCGCGCCGAGAGCAATCAGGAGGGCGACCTTGCCCATGGTGCCTCCCACCCCGGCGGCCACCACGGTGAACACGTCCTTGAGCGGGATCTGCGCGGCCACGGCCACCAGGATGCTGACGGTCAGCAGGGCCACGAAGGCCTGGATCTTGAAGCGGATGATCATCACCAGCAGCAGGGCGACGCCGGCCGCCGCGATTGTCAGCAGCAGCGGAGTTCCCAGCTCCACGGCCGGCTTGATGACGGGCGCGTCGGCGGCGCGCACCATCAGGGAATTGAGCAGGGGGGTCATGAAGAGGTGTCTCCTTTGACAGGAAGGTCGTCCGACGATTCAACCGTGAGGTAAAAGTGGCGGAACAGTGGGGTGGGGACCCGGCGACGGCGGAGGGGGGACCGCCGTCGTCGGGGATGGGATGGCTGGTTAGGCGGTGCGCCTGGTGGGCGCGACGACCTTGATGACGGCGGAGTCATCGGCGGCGGCGAGGCCCTGGGCCTGGCCGAGGAGGTAGAGCTGCTCGGCGGCGGCGGCTACCGGGGCGGCGAGGCCGGCGGCGCGGGTGGCCTTGCCGACGATCCCCATGTCCTTGACGAAGATGTCCAGCCGGCTGAGGACTTCGGCGCCGTCCTCGGTGTAGGCCTCCAGGATGCGCGGTCCGCGGTTGGAAAGCATGAAGGAGCCCGCTGCGCCGGCTTCGAGGGCGGCGAGGGTCTTGGCCTGGTCCAGGCCGAGGGCGTCGGCCAGGGCCATCGCCTCGGCGGCGGCGGCGATGTGGATGCCGCAGAGCAGCTGGTTGACGGTCTTGAGGGCCTGGCCGTCGCCGGGCTTGTCGCCGACCACGGTCAGGGTGGAGGCCAGCAGTTCAAGGGCCGGGCGGGCCTTTTCCCGGGCCTCGGGCGAGGCGCCCACCACGATCAGGAGGTCGCCCTCGCCGGCACGCCTGGGGCCGCCGGACAGCGGGGCATCAACCAGTTCGACGCCGTATTCGGCCAGGCGGTCGACGGTGGCCGGGATGGCCTCGGTGCCCACGGTGCTGCCCAGGATCACGACGGCGCCCGGCTTGAGCACGGAGGCCACGCCGTTCTCGCCGAACAGGACATCGCCCAGCTGTTCACCGTTGCGCACTGCCAGCAGCAGCGCGTCGGCGCCTTTCGAGGCTTCCCGTGCGGAGGCGAAGGTGCGGATGCCGGCCTCTTCGGCCAGCTTCAGGCGCGGCTCGGCGATGTCGAAGCCGTGGACGGTGAGCTCGCTTGCCAGGCGCGTGGCCATGGGCAGGCCCATGGCGCCAAGGCCAAGGACGGTGATGGTGTAGTTGCTGGTCATGGTGTTCTCCATCGAATGACGTGTGGTGCTGGGCCCATACCGGCGGGGCCCTGCCTGAGGTTGTTAAGGCTGGGAGCCGGCGGGGATTAGAAGGTGTTGCTGAGCTTGCGCGTGACATCGGCGAGGGACTGGTCGTCGCCCACGTTGCCGGCGAAGACGATGTACGGGATGCCCTTGGCAGGTCCGTCCACCGGTTCCCACAGGCTGACGATGCCCGGCAGCATGGGCCCGCGGACTATCGCGTGCCGGATTTCCAGGCCGTGTGCGGCCACGTCCGAGGACGTGATGCCGCCCTTGGCGATCACGAAGCGGGGCGGGAAAGTCTTCAGCGTGCGGTTCACCACCGCGACGACGGCGGCGGAGACGGTGCGGGCGATTCGCAGGCTTTCGGCGGCGTCGGAGGTCTTGATCAGGAGCCGGCTCGTGTGCACGATCACGTCGCCGCCGCGGAGTGCAGCGACCACCGTGTCCACGGTTTCGTCCAGGTACTCCCCCGCGTTGTCGCCGAGGAGCTTCTCGACGTCGATCTCCACGATCCGGGCCGCGCTGTGCTGCTCGGTGAGGGCGTTGAGCTGGCGGGTGGTGACACCGACGTGCGAGCCGACCACGATCAGGCCGCCGGCTTCCGAGGGGGTATTGCCCGCATAGGCTTCCTCGCCGCTGAGTTCGGTGCGGATTTCCTGGCCGATCCGTGCCCGGACAAACGGCGGGCCCACGCGGTAGAGCAGCTTCTTGCCGCGGCTTTCCGCTTCTTCCAGGCCCAGGGCCAGCGCCCGTAAGTCGTTTTCGGTGACGATGTCCGCCACGATCGGAGTCGAATCCGTGGCGGCATCGATGGCATCGGCAATGGCCTTGGCGGAGATCATCGGATCGGCGGACGCCCGGATGATGTCCAGATCCAGCACGATCACCGAATCCGCGGGGAACCGGCCGTTCGACTTCTCCTCGACGTACTTGGCCATCTCCGAGTTGGCGAAGCCGAAGCTGGCGTCGCGGGCGAATTCGGTCTCGGCCACGGGGGTGAGCTGCCCGGCGTCCTTGCCTGTGCCGCGGGTGAAGTGCACGCCGCCGACCGTCACGCGGCCGGCGTCGGGGAACGCGGGAACGATCACGACGCCGTCCGTCTTCTCGCCGTTGACGGCGGTGACGGTGGCGGCGATGACGTCCGGTTCGAGCGGGTAGTGTCCGCGGAGGGTGGAGTCGCTGCGGCTGACAAAGCTGAGCCGAAGCGCGGGTTCAGCGGACGCTGCGGCCGCGAGTGCGTTGCGGACGATCTCCTCGTTGCGGGC
The DNA here is from genome assembly GCF_022803015.1 of Arthrobacter humicola. Classification (GTDB taxonomy): domain Bacteria; phylum Actinomycetota; class Actinomycetes; order Actinomycetales; family Micrococcaceae; genus Arthrobacter; species Arthrobacter humicola_A. The sequence goes on along the minus strand of NZ_JAFKON010000002.1, from coordinate 509,771 downwards.
AGCCGCCTCGGCAGGGTCAAGGCTGCGGGTGTTGGTCAGCACGTAGACCGCGCGCTGGCGCTGGCCGTTGACTTCGTAGGCGAACGCCCAGGCAAAGTCCGCCACTTCCCAGCGGGTGAGGACCGGCAGGTTCGCCACGGACTGGGTGCCGGTGGGGTCGTCGTCGAGTACGACCAGGACACGGGGGGATGCCTCGGAGGAGGCGGCCACGCTGTCTGCCACCAGCCGGGCGGGGATCTGTACTTCCGCGGGGAAAGCGGCCAGCACGTCTGCTTCGAGGGGCACTATGCACTCCATTGTGTGTGGATCTGTCAGTGGAAAACTGCGGTTCTCCGCGAGCCGCAGCAGGAACAAAATGTAAGATGTCAGACATCTTGCATATGAATGCTAGTGTGGCATATGGCACAACGACGCGCAAGTAGACTTGGCCATCACGGAGCACGCCATCAGGCAACAAGTCGCTGGACGGGGAGAATTGGCTAGGAAATCGCTGGTCGGCGTTGTGGCCGACGAACTGCTGGACCGGATTATTGGCGGCGAGTTTCCGCCCGGCGCGAGCGTCCCCGGCGAACTGGAGCTCAGCTCCCGGCACGAAGTCAGCCGCATGACCGTGCGCGAGGCCATGAAGACCCTTGAAGCCCAGCGGATCCTCAGCGTGGAACGCGGCCGGGGCACGTTCGTGAACCCGGTGAACCGCTGGGGATCCCTGGACGCCGTACTGCGGGCAGCCTCGGAGGGCACAAATGACGCCTCGGCCGCCATCCAGCTCATCGAGCTCCGGCGGATGCTGGAGACGGGCGCCTGCGAACTGGCTGCCGGGCGGATGTCGGACACGGACATCGAGGCCCTCCGCGCGCACGTCGACAGGATGCGGCTGGCCCACGAGAGGAATGATCTCGCGGCATTCGTGGAGGAAGACCTCGCTTTCCACGACCTCATCCTGCAGGCCTCGGAAAACGTCTTCGTCGCCGTGTTATTCGAACCCTTGCACCGCGTGCTGGAAAAACGGCGGACGGAAACTTCCAAGGTGCCGGAGATCCAGGAGCACGCCATCGGGCACCATCAGAACATCGCTGACGCCCTGGCCTCCCGCGACCCGCACCGCGCCCGCGACGCCATGGACGCCCACATGCAGCAGACCCTTGACGACCTGAAGACCTTCGTGCTGGCCGGCGGCCCCGCCTGACGCGGTCCCGCGCTTTGCCCGGATGATGAGCTCAGGCGAGTGAGAGGAAGAGCTTCTCGAGTTCGGCGCGGTCCAGGCTGGGGTCTTCCTGCTGCATGCACTGCTGCAGGCCCGTGGCAATGATGGAGAATCCAGCCTTGTCCAGGGCACTCGACACGGCCGCCAGCTGGGTCACGACGCTCTTGCAGTCACGGCCCTCCTCGATCATCCTGGTGACGGCCGCGAGCTGGCCCTGGGCGCGGCGAAGCCGGTTAATAACAGGCTTCATGTCAGTGGGATCGAGTTCCATTGGTTCCTCCGGTTCGATGCGTCAGGCTCCCCATTATACCCCCCTGAGTATTTCGCCTCCCGGGTGGCGGACGGCCAGGGGTGGCCGCCGCGGCCTCATGCCGCCCCGCTAGGGGCATAAGTACCTAGCGAGGCATGGAATATCGGCGTATTGCTGGTGATGTGAACGCCGCCAGGTTCCTAGAGCCGGACGCCGGCGGTACCGGCGTCAACCTCCCCGCCGCGGGGCCGTGGCATCCAGGGGATCAGAGCTCCGCACGCGGGCCTGCCGGTGACCTGCGTTCCCGGCCGTGGAGCCGGTATGTCGCCTTGGGCGACTCGTTCACGGCAGGCGTCGGCGACCCGGAACCGCTGAGCCCCGGGGGCATTCGGGGGTGGGCGGACCGCATCGCCGAGGAACTCGGCGAGGGCCGCCGCGAGTTCGGGTACGCAAACCTTGCCATCAGCGGCCTGGTCCTGCGCGAAATCCTCGACCAGCAACTCGGACCGGCCCTGAACCTGAAGCCTGACCTCGTCTCGCTCTCCGCCGGCGGGAACGATCTCGTGTTTCATCGCGGCGATCCGGACCGGATGGCCGCCGCCCTGGACGACGCCGTGGCAGCCCTCTCCGCCACCGGGGCCACGGTGGTCCTCTTCACCGGGCCGGACTGGGGCGAGACCGCTGTGTTCGGACACATCCGGGGGAAGGTCGCGGTATTCAACGAGAACATCCGTGTCATCGCCGCCCGGCATGATGTCGTCATCGCCGACTTGTGGGCCCTGCGGCAACTGAGCGATCCGCAGATGTGGGATCCGGACCGCCTGCACTTCTCGCCGCTGGGACACCACACCATTGCGGCCATGGTCCTGGACACGCTCAGCGTGCCACACCGCCTGCGGCCGCTGGAGCCGAAGCCGATGCCGCCGGGCAACTGGCGGGAGACCCGGGCCGGTGACCTGGCTTGGATGGCGCACTACATGCTGCCCTGGATGGTGAGCCGGATCAGGCCGCGCGCAGACGCCCCGCCCCGGCAGGCCAAACGCCCGCTGCCCGGACCGCCTCCCGGGGTCCCGGACTCCGGGCACAAACCCCTAGTCCGGCCGGGTTCGGTCGGCTAGTCTGCAGGAACGGCCCACAGCCGGGCATCGATGGCGATCACGAGGAGCGAAGTTGTCTAATCACACTTACAGCATTTCTGAAATTGTCGGAACCTCGAGCGAGGGCGTCGATGCGGCCGTCCGGAACGGCATCGCCGAGGCCGCCAAGACCCTCCGGAACCTTGACTGGTTCGAAGTCAAGGAGATCCGCGGCCACCTTGAAAACGGGCAGGTCGCCGACTGGCAGGTCACCATCAAGCTGGGGTTCCGCCTGGAGCGTTGACGCCAGACTCCGGAGCGGGCCGGCACGCACCGCCCCGCTCCGGAGAAACCCGCAACCCGTCAGGGCAGAGGAGGCCAGGGCGGAGAGGAAAACTTCATGCGCTATACGCATCTGGGCCGCTCCGGCCTGACAGTCTCGCGCCTTTGCCTGGGCACCATGAACTTTGGCCCGCAGACCGAGGAGACGCAGGCCTTCGCCATCCTGGACACCGCGCAGGCCGCCGGCATCAACTTCGTCGACACGGCCAATGTGTATGGCGGGTCCAGCCACCGCGGCTGGACGGAGGAGATAGTCGGCCGCTGGTTCGCCCAGGGGGGCGAGCGCCGCGAGCGCACGGTGCTTGCCACCAAGTTGTTCGGCACCATGACCGACCGGCCCAACGAGTCCAAACTCTCGGCACTGCACATCCGCCGGGCGCTCGACGCCAGCCTGAAACGGCTGCAGACGGACTACATCGATCTGTACCAGTTCCATCACGTGGACCGGAACACGCCTTGGGATGAGATCTGGCAGGCTATCGAGGTCGCCGTCCAGCAAGGCAAGATCCTATACTCCGGCAGCAGCAACTTCGCCGGCTGGCACATCGCCCGGGCCCAGGAAACCGCCGGCCGCCGCAACTACAACGGGCTGGTCAGCGAGCAGTCGATTTACAACCTGCTGACCCGGGACGTGGAACTGGAGGTCATCCCGGCCGCCCAGCAGTATGGCCTGGGGATCCTGCCATGGTCGCCGTTGCACGGCGGCCTGCTCGGCGGAGTGCTGAAGAAGGAGAACGACGGCGTCCGGCGCATCGCGGGCCGGGCCCTCGATGCGCTCAAGTCGCACCAGAAACAGATCCGGCGATACGAGGAATTCGCCGCCGAACTGGGTCAGGAACCCGCGGACGTGGCACTCGCGTGGCTGCTCCACCAGCCGGCAGTCACCGCTCCGATCATCGGCCCGCGTACCCTCGAGCAGCTCGAAGCCTCCGTCAGGGCGCACAAATTGAAGCTCGACACCGATGCGCTCAAGCGCCTCGACGAGATTTTCCCGGGCCACAGGACGGCTCCGGAAGACTACGCATGGTAGGGCGCAGTCGGCTGTTTTGGCACCCCGCCCGCCGAACCCACGGGTGTCGGGTGGCTCTTTGATACTAAGCATGATTAGTATTAGGGCAGAAGGATGTAGCGCACCCGGCAATCCGGGTGCCTCCTCTATGAAAGAAGAAGGAACGAAAAATGGGTTTTCTCGCATTTCTGATTCTGGGCCTCATCGCCGGCGCAATCGCTAAGGCCATCCTCCCGGGACGTCAGGGCGGTGGCATCATCATCACTCTGATCCTGGGCGTCGTCGGCGCCCTGCTCGGCGGATTCATTGGCAGCGCACTGTTCGGCGTGGGCATCAACGAGTTCTTCTCGCTGTCGACCTGGCTGCTGGCCATCGGCGGTGCGATCATCGTCCTGCTCGTTTACGGCATGATCAGCAAGCGCTCAGCCCGTTAACACGGAAGCTGACCGGAAACCGGCTCTGGGTTATTCCCGGGGCCGGTTTTTTGCACTATTTTGACAGCAAGGCGGCCTGCCGGCCGCATGGGCCGGCACTGCCACCCACCGTCCAGGAACTGTTCAACAACGTCTACTTTTCACCTACGTCAGGGAGCAGGAGCACAGCATGAAGGGCAAATTTCTTTTCGCCACCGGACTGGCAGCAGGGTACGTCTTGGGATCGCGGTCAGGCCGCGCAGCCTATGACAAGCTCAAGGCCAGGTCGGCAGAGCTCTGGCACAGCAAGCCGGTCCAGGACAAGGTGGCCGCGGCAGCAGAAACGGTCAAAGACAAAGCCCCCGAGGTCTCCGAGCATCTCGGCGAAGCCGCCCGCCGCGCCGGTACCGTCATAAGCTCCGCTGTCCACCGCGATGCCGGCCACGGAAGCACGTCCGCGGCCACGCCCGGAACGGCCACGCCCGGAAAACAGGGAGCAGCCACGCCCGGAACGCCGGCACCCGCGGCCAGCGATGTCCATTCCGACCCTGCGCTCACCGACCAGACCGGCCAGGACTGGTCGGACGAGGGCGGTGCCACCCCGGCGGGCCCGGCCACCAACGTGAACGAGGACAAACTGCCCTAGGGGTTCTTTGAGGGGCCACCGTCGCCGCCTCTGCCGGCTACCGCCCGCCGGAGGGCAGCAGCTCGCCGGCCACCACGGTGGCCCCCAGGTCCTCCGAGCGCAGCACCCGGGCCGCCAGCCCGTGCCCGCGGAGGATTCCGGCCGTCTGCGCGGACTGCCGGCGGCTGGTCTCTATCAGCACGTGGCCGCCGGGCGCCAGCCACTGACGTGCGCCGGCGGCGACCCGCCGCTGCACCTGAAGCCCGTCGGCGCCGCCGTCGAGGCAGGCCCGCGGCTCGTGGACGCGCGCTTCCTGCGGCATGGTTTCGATGTCTGCCGAGGGAACGTAGGGGGCGTTGACGGCCAGCAGCCGGACCCGGCCCCGGAGGCCTGGCGGGAGGGGAGCATAGAGATCACCCTCGTGGACCTCCCCGCCCAGGGGCAGGACGTTGGTGCGTGCACAGGACACAGCCGCGGGGTCAATATCGGCGCAGTGGAGTTCGGCGGGGCCGGCGAGGGCCGCGAGCGCCGTACCGACAGCGCCGGACCCGCAGCACAAATCGACAACGACCGGTGCCGGGGCGTCGCCCCGCGCCATGCGGCTTGCGTCCAGCAGCGCAGCGGCCTGCCGGACAAGGAATTCCGTCCGGCGGCGGGGCACGAAGACTCCGGTGTCGACCGCGATGCGGAGTCCGCAGAATTCCGCCCAACCGAGAATGTGTTCAAGGGGAAGGCCTGCGACCCTCCGGCCGGCCATCCGTTCGAGCGCCTCCGGCGTCGGGGCCGCGTCGATCAGCAGACGGGCCTCGTCTTCGGCAAACACGCAGCCGGCTGAGCGGAGCCTGGCCGTGAGTATCTCGTGCGGGGAAAGATGGCGGACTACTGGCATGGGAGCGCCTTTCGGTCGGGTGTCAGACGCCCTCACCGTGAGCTGGCCGCGGCCGGCACTGCTGGGCGAGCATCCTTGCTGGACTTGCGTGAACGGGACCCACCTCCTTTGCTGCAGTTGCTCGATTGCCCCATGCTACCGAAGCCGCCCGCGGCCAGCTGTGATTGGGTCTGCTGTGATTGGTCGGGGTTTTGCGGCGGCGGGTTGCGGCGGCGGATTGTGCCGCCTGCTTGGGATGCCTGCTTGGGATGCCTTGGCGGCGGCGGCTGGCAGGATGGCAGCATGGACTCCCTGCCTGCACACGATCTCGTCTGGACCGGCTCCTACACGGCAGATTCCGGCGGCCGCGGCACGGGGATCGGCGCGGTTGCCGCGGCGGCGGACGGCACAATGCGGTGGCTGGGTGTTGCGGCGCCGGCCGACTCGCCGTCCTTCCTGGCGGTCCACCCTTCTCTCCCCGTGCTCTATGCCGTGGCCGAGCAGGCCCGGACCGTCCGGGCCTACCGCCGGGCCGGCGCGTTTGGCCTGGAGCCCGCGGGCCCGGCGTGGCCGGCCGGTGACGCGGCCTGCCATGTCGCCGTCGAGCCTTCCGGCCGTTTCCTCGTTGTCTGCTGCTGGGGCGACGGCCAGGTGCTGTTCTATGAGCTCGACGCCGACGGCGGCATCGTTGACCGGACGGCCGGCGTCGAATCGCGAGACCCGTACGGCGAGGCTCCCGGCGGCGGCCCCGGCGAACGGGAAAAACGGCCGAGCCGCGCTCACGCGGCACTCATGCTGGCCGACGGCAGGGTGATGACCACCGACCTCGGCCACGACCTGCTGCGGATCTGGAGTGTCGGCTCCGGACCGGAGCGGGCTCTGGGCCCGGTCCTGGACCACGAGGTGGTCCTGCCGCGGGGCAGCGGCCCCCGGCACCTGGTCCAGCATCCGGGCGGCCACGTCTTTGTGGTGACCGAGTATTCAATCGAGGTGGCTGTGGCCGGGTTGTCGCCGGACTCCGGGGACTTCCGGCTCGCTTTCGTCGGGCCCGCCGCCGCCGGCGGGGCGCAGCCGGATGATTCGGCGGCAGAGATCGCGTTGGCGGCCGACGGCAGGTACGCCTATGTGGGCGTCCGCGGTTCGAACCGGATCTGCGTGCTGGAGGTGGAGGCCGGGGGCGCGGCGCTGCGTCCGGTGGCCGACGTCCCCAGCGGCGGCAACTGGCCCCGGCACCATCTGATCCGCGACGGTTTGCTGCACGTCGCCCACGAACGCTCCGGCGACGTCGTAACGTTTCGTCTGGACGCGGCATCCGGGTTGCCGGGTCTCCCTGCGGACCGGCTGCAGGTGGCCTCCCCCACCGCGCTGGTGCCGGCCCGGCCCCGGCTGGTGCCCCGGGGTGAGGAGCCGGGGCCCGGCTGACGCGGTGCTGCGGTGAAGAGCGGGCTGGTGAGAAGCGGCCGCTGGGTCAGCAGGCCGCGGCAAGCCCCGCGGCAGCCTGATCGACGCCCTGTTCGCCACCATCCAGCTGGATCCCGCCCAACCGGTACCCGACCTCCGGCTGGAACACGCTCTCCGCCTGGAAACCGTCGGCGAAGTGGAGTCCGTCCCCCAACTGGATACCGCCGTCGAGCTGGAAGCCACAGGGACAGCGCCACAGGGCCGGGAGATCGAGGGACGGGTCCGCGGGCCCGAACGAGTAGGAGGGCATGGCCGGCTCCGGCGAGGTCCACTGCATGGGTGCGCCGCAGTGCAGCGGGGCACCGGGCGGGAGCTCTGTCGCGGGGTCCCCGGTCAGGGTTGCGGATTCAGCCACGGCGCCTACTCTCGTTGAGATCTAAAAAACAAGTAGTAAGCATACATATAACTAGTTAAACGAGCTAGTCATGCCGCTCGGCGCCGATGGCCGCGCTCATCCGGCGGAGGAAAGTGATAACCACGCGGGCGTCCTCCGCGCTCATGGACTCTGCCACCGCCATCATGCGCCGGTGCATGTGTCCAAGCGTGGCGCGGACTTCGGAATCCGTCGCCACCGTCGGCACGATCACAAGGGAGCGCCGGTCCGTCGGGTGCGGCTCCCGCCGGACGTGCCCGCTTGCTACCAGCCGGTCGATCAGGGACGTTGTGGAAGCGGTGGTGATGCCCAGGACGCGGCTGAGATCCTTCGGGCCAACCCGTTCGCCTGTCGCTTTGGCCCGCAGCAGGTAGCGCAAAGCCAGCAGGTCGGTCTCACCCATCCCCATCGAATCGCGGGTGGACCGCCTGGTCGCCACCTCCGAGATCCGATAGTCGCGGAGGGCCTGCAGGATCGCCGCCGGAGGATCCAGGCTGTCATCGGGGCCATACCAGTATCCGGAGGCGCCGTGGGAGTCCATTCGCCAAGCCTAGCGGAACTGGTAACTAGCCAGCCGTACAATCCGGGGGGCTGCAGCCACAGGGCCCCAGGGCCCCGGAGCCCTGGGGGCTGGGGCCCCGGCCCGCCAGGACAGGACCCCGGTGGCGGGCACAAAAAACCCCGGCTTCCTGTTGCCAGGAAACCGGGGTTTTTCCACTCTTCGCTAAAAGAGTGGGCCCTGTGGGGATCGAACCCACGACCCACGGATTAAAAGTCCGATGCTCTACCAACTGAGCTAAAGGCCCCAGCCGAGAGCCCCGAACCAGCGGATAAATCCGCTGCTGCAGCGCGTTTCGGCCCAGTCCATTTCTGGACGTTAACACTGTACCCCAGACCCGGGCCAGCTTTTTTCACGTTGGCCGCACCGGCGTCGTCGGCCCCCGGCGTCTATGGCAGCAGGGCGCACCGATCCTCGATTCCCTTGCGGCACTGGAGTAGCGTGGGGGCATGAGCGAGCAAGCAGGATCAAGCGCCCCCGGCCCGCGGCATCACAAGCCGAAACCCTTCGCACCGATCGACTTTGAGCCTTTCGCCGGAGGGGCCGATCCTGCCCGCGTCTCGGAGGCGGCCCATCTGGCCGCGCAGGCTCTCGTGCGCCGCGGCCGGGACAGCGACGATCCTAAAGTCACCAAACGGCTCGTCAAACTCGCCGATGAGCAGGGCCTGGAAGCAATCGCCGAAATGTGGGCCGAAAGCCCCGCCCGGTCCCTCCCCGGCGCGCTGTGGCGCCTGTACGCCCTGCGGGCCGCCACCATCCAGGATCCCGAGCGGATCTCCGTCTACTTCAAGGCGGGCAAGGACACGGCCCAGGTTTCGCATGTGGTCGCCGGCGCGGCCGAACCGCCCGGCGCCGATGAGATGAAATCCATGGCGGACGCCATCCTCTCCGGGGCGTTCGACGGCGAATTCGACGTCGCCCTGGAACGCTCCGCAGCGTTCTGCCGCGTGGTGGCCCTGGGCCAGGCAACGCTTGCGGACAACGCCGAGCACAGCAACGAAAACCACGCCAGCAAACTCACCCGCAACTCGCATCTGCTCGTCAAGACGGCCGAGGACCTCGAGCACGCCGCCAACGCGTGGCGGCTGGGCGAGCTGGACTGAGGGGCCAGCCGGGCCGGGCGGCAGGCGCCCGGATGACGGGCCCGCAGCACCCAGGACACGCACGGCTCGGGCAGGCTGTCAATGTTGACTTGCATGAACCTACGTAGAAAACTAAAAGCGGTGCCGAACCGCGAAACCCCCGGGCTTCAACATTTAGCCGCCTAGAGCGGCCTACCGCCGAGAGGCGTATCCGGTTCGGCACCATTTTCATGCCTTCTTACCCTGATGTTCGCCCGGTTTTCACCTGCGCCGTCACACGCCGCGTCGGGCCGGGCCGGACCCGCCGCGGACGGTAAAGTGATGCGTATGCACTGGTCACCGTCAAGTCACACGGCCGGCCGACTCCACCCGCGAACCCCCTCCCGGAAGACCGGTGACACCACGTGAAGCTGCGCCTGTTCCCCCAGGAGTCCGCCGGACTGAACCTGCTCTCCCAAATGGCGCGCCAGATCGTGCTGGGGACCGGAACGCTCTCCGAGATCCTCGGCGCCCCGGCCAGCGAGCATGCCCGGCTGGTGGAGGACATGCACAACCACGAGGCCAAATCCGCGGAGCTGCACTTTGCCCTCCTGACCCACATGCGCACCAGCTTCGTGAACCCGCTGCCGCGCGAGGACATGTACACGCTGTCCCGGTTCCTCAACGAGGCCATGGAGAAGCTCGACGCCGCCGCCGAGCTCGTCTCCCTTTACAAGCTCGAACGGCTGCCCAGACGGGCCGCCGACCAGCTGGAAATCATCAGCCGCCAGGCCGAACTAACGGTCGATGCGATGCGGCGGCTGAACAATCTGGACGACCTCGAGGACTACTGGATCGAGATCCTGCGCCTGGCCAAGCGTGCCGAGCGCACGCACCGGGTCTGGGTCGCGGACATGCTCCACGAGATGAAGGCCATGCAGTACGCGCGCAACCGCGATGTCGCGAACCAGCTCGTGGAAGTCACGAAGGACATGCGCCGGATCGCCACCCAGGTGGGCAGCATCATCGTCAAGGAATCCTGACGTGGTGCTCTTCTTCCTTGCCCTGGTGCTGCTCTGCGCCGGGGCCTTTGCATTCCTCAACGGGTTCAGGGACGCGTCCTCGTCGGTGGCGCTGGCCGTGCGGACGCGCGCGCTGACCCCAACAGTGGCGGTGATTCTGGCCAGCCTGTTCAACTTCATCGGTGCCGGGCTGAGCGCCGCCCTGGCTCTGGCCGTCAGCCAGGCGTGGCTGTCGCTGCCGCCGGGCACAAACGGCCTGACGATTCTGCTGGCCGCGCTGCTGAGTGCCATCCTATGGGGCGTCTACTTGTGGTGGCGCGGCATCCCCTCGTCCTCCACCCATGCCCTGGTCGGCGGGCTCGCCGGGGCGGGGGTCGCCAGCGTCGCCGTCGGCGGAAACCCCGTCATGGGCGTTGACGCCTCGCTCCTGTCCCAGGTGGTGCTCCCGCTGCTGATCTCACCGGTGATCGCCTATGCGGGGTCGTTCCTGCTGGTCTGGCCCGCGGGCTGGGCGGCCCGGTACACGCCGCCCAATGTCGTCAACACCCGCTCCCGGCGGGCCCAGGCCATTGCCGCGGGCGCCGTCGCCTTCGGGCACGGGCTGCAGGACGGCCAACGCACCAGCGCGGTGGTGATCCTGGCGCTGCTGGCGGCCGGGCTCTCCGACGGCGGTTCAGTGCCGGTGTGGGTGGCCCTGCTGACGGCCGTCTTGCTGTCGGCGGGAACCCTCGCGGGCGGGTGGCGGATTTCCTACACCATCGGCTACCGGCTGACCCGGGTCGATCCCCTGCGCGGATTCGTCGCGCAGATGTACAGTGCGGTGATGCTGTTGGTGGGCGCGATCGGGCTGCACTGGCCCGTCTCCACGACGCACACGGTGACGGCGGCAACCCTTGGCGCCGGCGCCAACCAGTGTTTCCCGGGCACCGACCGGCGGCTGGTGATCCGCATCCTGGTGTTCTGGGTAGCGACCCCGGTTGTCACCGCTGCCGCCGCGTTCGTCCTGCAGTTGGCGCTCTCGACGGCGGCCGGCCTGTAGCAGCCTGGTTATCCGAAGCGGCCGGAGACGTAGTCCTCGGTGGCCTTCTCGGTCGGGTTGCTGAAGATCGTGGGGGTGTCGCCGAACTCGATCAGCTTGCCCGGCTTGCCGGTGCCGGCAATGTTGAAGAAGGCCGTCTTGTCCGACACGCGGGCCGCCTGCTGCATGTTGTGCGTCACGATCACCACCGTGTACTGGTCCTTGAGCTCGTTGATGAGGTCCTCAATGGCCAGCGTCGAGATCGGGTCCAGGGCGGAGCAGGGCTCGTCCATGAGGATCACCTGGGGTTCAACGGCAATCGCGCGCGCAATGCACAGGCGCTGCTGCTGGCCGCCGGACAGCCCGGAGCCGGGCTTGGCCAGGCGGTCCTTGACCTCGTTCCACAGGTTGGCCCCCTGCAGGGACCGCTCCACCAGGACATCGGCCTCGCCCTTGGAGATCTTCGTGTTGTTCAGCTTCACGCCGGCCAGCACGTTGTCCCGGATGGACATGGTGGGGAACGGGTTGGGGCGCTGGAACACCATGCCGATCTGGGACCGGACGGTGACCGGGTCGACGCCGGGGCCGTACAGGTTGTCCCCGTCCAGCAGCACTTCGCCTTCAACCCTCGCGCCGGGAATGACCTCGTGCATGCGGTTCAGGGTGCGCAGGAAGGTGGACTTGCCGCAACCCGAGGGGCCGATGAAGGCCGTGACGGACTTGGCGTCGATGTTGATGTTGACGCCTTCGACGGCCAGGAATTTGCTGTAGTAGACGTTCAGGTCCTTGACGTCGATGCGCTTAGACATGGTGTTCCTTCACTTGCTGGAGGTAGGGGCGGCGGGCGCGGATGGCCTAGCGGCCTGTCTTGGGGGCGAAGATGCGGGCAATCAGGCGGGCGCCGAGGTTGAGCAGCATCACCAGGATGATGAGTACCAGGGCCGCGCCCCAGGCCCGCTGGGAGGACGGATCCGGGTTCGACGGCGAGGTGGGGTTCAGGATCTGGGTGTAGATGAAGGTCGGCAGGGAGGCCATCCAGCCGCTGAACACGTTGGTGTTGATGGTGGTCGCGAATCCGGCGGTGACCAGAATCGGCGCGGTTTCGCCGATCACGCGGGCGATCGCCAGGGTGATGCCGGACGCGATGCCGGAGATCGCCGTCGGGAGGACCACCTTGAGGATGGTCCGCCACTTGCGGACGCCGAGGGCGTAGGCGGCCTCGCGGAGTTCGTTGGGCACGATCTTGAGCATTTCCTCGCTGGAGCGGACCACCACCGGGATCATCAGCACCGACAGTGCGACGGCGGCGACGGCGCCGGTCTTGGTGCCCGGGCCGACCACCGCGAAGAACGCGGCGGCGGCGAACAGGCCTGCGACAATCGAGGGAATGCCGGTCATGACGTCCACGAAGAAGGTGATGGCCCGGGCCAGTGCGCGGTCCTCGCCGTATTCCACGAGGTAGATCGCGGTCAGCAGGCCCACGGGGACCGAGATGAGGGTGGCGAGCACCGTGATCAGCAAGGTGCCCATGAGCGCGTGGTAGATGCCGCCCAGCAGGGGGGCGCCTTCCTCCACCGTCTTGTTGTCGAAGGCGCCGGTGACCCCGTTCATGGAGGTGGTGAGGAAACCGGGATCCAGGAGCCCGGGGAGCCCATTGATCAGTACGGTCCAGATCACCGAGAACAGGGGCAGCAGGGCAACCAGGAAGGCCCCCACAACCAGGCAGGTGGCCAGCTTGTCCTTGGCTTTGCGGGCGCCTTCCACAACAAGGCTCCAGCCCACCAGGCCGGCGGCGAAGAGGATGGCGGAGACGACGCCCCAGCCGAAGGCATTGAAGCCGATCAGCGCGAGGATCGCCGCGCCGAGGATCAAGGCAACGGCCAGGACGATGTACGGCGCGGCCTTGGGCAGTTGGCCCCTGGTCAGCGCCGAGCGCTTGCGTACCGGAGTCAGGGTGGAGGTCATTTAGTTGGCTCCCGAGAATTCTTTGTGCCGGCTGATGATTCCCCGGGCAATCATGTTTACTCCGAGGGTAATGACGAACAGCACCAGGCCCGCGGCGATCAGCGTGTTGACCTTGATCCCGCTGGCCTCGGGGAAGTTCAGGGCGATTTCGGCGGCGATGGTCTGGTTGCCGGTCTGGATCAGGCTGGCGGTCAGGGCTCCGGAGGACAGCACCAGCGCGACGGCCATGGTCTCGCCGAGGGCCCGGCCCAGTCCCAGCATCACGGCGCTGATGATTCCCGGCCGGCCGAACGGCAGCACGGTCATCCGGATCATCTCCCAGCGGGTGGCCCCGAGCGCCAGCGCGGCCTCTTCGTGCAGCTTGGGGGTCTGCAGGAAGATTTCGCGGGTCAGGGAGGTGATGATCGGCAGGACCATGACGGCGAGCACGATTCCGGCCGTCAGGATGGTCTTGCCGGTGGCGGAGGCGGGGCCCTGGAAGATCGGCAGCCAGCCCATGTTCTCGGCCAGCCAGTTGTACGACGGCGAGATTTCCTTGGCCAGGAACGCGACGCCCCAGGCGCCGTAGACCACGGACGGGATGGCGGCGAGGAGGTCAATCACGTAACCCAGGCCGGAGGCGAGCTGGCGCGGCGCGAAGTGCGAAATGAACAGCGCGACGCCGATCGCGATCGGCGTCGCGATCACGAGAGCGATCACCGAGGCGATGAGGGTGCCGATGACGAGCGGCCAGATGTAGGTGAAGAATCCTTCGCCGCCCTGGATCTTGTCCGCCGGAGCCACGAGGGCGGGGAGCGCCTGGATCACGAGAAACAGTGCCACGCCGAAGAGCACGACGAGGATCAAACACCCTGCTGCCAAGGTGGCTGCGGAAAAGACTTTGTCACCGGCGTGGCCTGCGCCCCGGGACTTGGTCAGGGAGGTGGTGGTCACTTCACGGTCCTTCGGTTTGGATGGGATCCGGGCGCCGGGTGCGGAGGCCTCCGCGGCCGGTGCCCGGCAAATCTTGATGTATGGAACAAACGCGTCAGTTCCCTGCTCCATGGCGGCCGCCGGTGACGGCCGCCATGATGCAGGGAACCTTGATCAGGCCCGTGTTTCCACTATGCCCTTTTCCACTTCGCCTCGCGGCGCAGCGTATTCCTAGGCCTTGGCCTTGACGGAGTCGACGGCAGCCATTGCCTTGTCCTGGAGGGTCTTGGACAGCGGCGCCGACTTGGCGGCGTCGGCGGCGGCCTGCTGGCCCGCGTCGGAGGCGGCGTACTTGACGAAGGCCTTGACCAGGTCAGCGGTGGCCTGCGTGTCGTAGGTGGTGCAGACGATGTGGTAGGACACCAGGACGATCGGGTAGGCGCCCGCGGCCGTGGTGGTGCGGTCCAGCTTGATGGCGAGGTCGTTGGCGTTGCGGCCCTCGACCGGCTTGCCCTGGTCGACTGCCTTGGAAGCTGCCTCGGCGGAGATCTTTGTGAAGGAGTCGCCGACCTTGATCTGCGCGGTGCCGAGCTTGCCGCTGACAGCGGAGTCGTCGGCGTAGGTCACGGCGCCGGGGGTGTCGGTGACAGTCTTGACGACGCCGGAGGTGCCCTTGGCGTTCTCGCCCTTCAGGCTGGCGGGCCAGACGCCGGCTGCCTTGTCGGTCCACACGGTGGGGGCTACGGCGGACAGGTAGTCGGTGAAGTTGGTGGTGGTGCCCGAGTCATCGGAGCGGTTCACCGGGGTGACCTTGAGGTCCGGAAGCTGGACGCCCGGGTTCATGGCCGCGATGGCGGGGTCATTCCAGTTGGCGACCTCGCCGCGGAAGATCTTTGCGACGGTGGCGGCGTCGAGCTTCAGGTCCGTGATGCCAGGGACGTTGAAGGCGACGGCGATCGGGGAAATGTAGACCGGAATGTCAATGGCCCCGTCGGGACCACACTTTTCCTTGGAGCTGGCGAGTTCGTCATCCTTGAGGTAGGCATCGGAGCCGGCGAACTGGGCCGAGCCGTCGAGGATCGCCTTGCGTCCGGCGCCGGAACCGTCCGGGGAGTACTGCACAGTTGCGCCCTGGTTCGCGGTAGCGAAGTTGGTCTTCCAGACATCCATGGCTGCGCCCTGGGCGGAAGAACCGATGCCGGTCAGGGTGCCGGTGACCGCGGGACCCGAGGCGGACGGCGCGGCGGTCTGGGCCGTGTTGGTTGCGTTGTCCGAACCGCAGGCGGTCAGCGCAAGTGCGCCGACGGCGATTACAGCGATAGCCGCGTTGCGGCCGAAGCGGAGAGCCTTCACTGAGTTGTACCCCTTCCAGGGCTGTGAGTGCCGGGCCCGGAGAAGGCCCGCAGGGATGCGTACGGGTTTGTACCTTTACCGACCGTAAGTGGCCCAGGTGAAGAGAATTGCGGACCAAAGTGAACGGCCGGTGAACGACGCGGGACTATTGGCTTACATATGCCGGGCCGCCATTGTGTTCTGTGCGTCACAGTCGTATCAGCCGCACAGTGCCCGCGGCCCGTGCCGTGTCCTGCCGTGCCGGCCGTCCCGGCGCAGCAAATAGACTGGAGGGCATGGCCTCCGCGACTGGACTCTCCGCAAGCGCACGATTCCTGCGCGGCCGGGTCCGCACCGGCTTTGTCCGGAGCCGGAACTCCCTGGGCCCGGCCATCCAGATGACCACTTGCGCCGTGGGCGCTTACGCTTTCGCAGAATACGTCCTGGGTCACAGCGGGCCGTTGTTTGCGGCCACGTCATCCCTTATTGCGCTCGGTTTTTCCCGCGACCCCCGGCTGCGCCGCGTCATCGAGGTGGGCTTGGGCTGCACGCTCGGAATCGTGGTCGGAGACCTGCTGCTGCACTGGCTGGGCTCCGGAATCTGGCAGGCCGCCGTCGTGCTCCTTTTCTCCATCCTGCTGGCCAGGTTCCTGGACAGCGGGACGATTTTCACGACGCAACTGGGCCTGCAGTCGGTGCTCGTGGTGCTCCTGCCCGCACCGATCGGGGGCCCGTTCACCCGCAGCATCGACGCCGTGGTGGGCGGAGTGTTCGCGCTGCTGATGACCGTCCTCGTTCCCAAGGATCCGCGGCGTGAACCCCGCAGCGACGTCAAGAAGCTCCTGCACGAGCTCGCCGAGGTGCTGCGGGAATGCGCCTCGGCGCTGAGCTACAGCGATTCCACCCAGGCCTGGCACGCCCTCATCCGGGGCCGGAACTGCCAGCCGCTCGTCGACGCCATGCGCCAGTCGCTGCGTGCCTCCGGCGAAGTGGCAACCTTGGCCCCAGCCTACCGGCGGCACCGGGACGAACTGGACCAGATGGAGCAGTCGCTGGACTACATCGATCTCGCGCTGCGCAACAGCCGGGTCTTTGCGCGCCGACTGACCAGCGCCATCAACCATGCGGCGCTCTCGGACGAGGCCACCCAGAACATCGCCGAGGTCCTGCAGGAGACGGCCGCCGCCGTCGACGAGCTCTCGCTCGGCCTGGCGGAAGTCCACGACGGCGCCCGCCGCGCCCACCTGCGGACAGCACGCTCGGAGCTGCGGGAGATCGCAGGCCGGCTGCATCCGCGGATACTGGACGTCCAGCGGCTGGAGGGCGAAACGGTGGTCATGTTGTTCCGCCCGCTCATGGTGGACCTGCTCGAGGCCGCCGGGCTGGATTCCAAGGAAGCCCGGGACATCCTGCCCCCGCTGTAGCTGCTGCAGCTGGGGGCACGGGCCTGCTGACCCCGCCGCCGGCGCACTTGTTGTCGCTGGCCCCCGATAGTGTGGACCAATGGCTACGAAGACTTCCCGGGGGCCGAAGGCGCCCGGCTATAAATGCGCCGAATGCGGCTGGACGACGGCCAAGTGGGTGGGCCGCTGCGGCGAGTGCCAGGCGTGGGGCAGCGTGGAGGAGACCGGCACCGCCGTCGCCCGGACGACGGCGGCCACGACGGTCCTGGAACCGGCCCGCCGGATCGCCGACGTCGACGCCACTACCGCCGCGTTCCTGCCCACCGGCGTGGATGAACTCGACCGTGTGCTCGGCGGCGGGCTGGTGCCAGGCGCCGTGATCCTGCTGGCGGGCGAGCCCGGGGTGGGCAAGTCGACGCTGCTGCTGGACGTTGCGGCCAAGTTCGCCCGCACGGCGCAGGACGTCCTCTACATCACCGGCGAGGAATCCGCGGCCCAGGTCAAGCTCCGCGCGGACCGGATCGACGCCGTCGCCGAATCCCTGTACCTGTCTGCCGAAACTGACCTGGGGCAGGCCCTGGGGCAGGTGGAGAAGCTGGAGCCACGCCTGCTGGTGGTGGACTCCGTGCAGACCCTCAGCAGCGCCGACGTCGAGGGCAGCGCCGGCGGCGTGTCCCAGGTGCGCGAGGTGGCGGCGTCCCTGATCGCCGCGGCCAAGCGCCGCAACATGACCACGCTGCTGGTCGGGCACGTGACCAAGGACGGCTCCATCGCCGGGCCCCGGCTGCTGGAACACCTCGTGGACGTCGTCTGCCAGTTCGAAGGCGAACGGCACTCGCGGCTGCGGCTGCTGCGCGCGGTCAAGAACCGCTACGGACCCACCGATGACGTCGGCTGCTTCGATCTGAACGAGGACGGCATCGAGGGCCTCGCCGATCCCAGTGGGCTGTTCGTCTCCCGGACCAAGGAGCCCGTTTCGGGAACCTGCATCACGGTCACGCTGGAGGGCCGCCGGCCGCTGCTGGCCGAGGTGCAGGCGCTGCTCGCCGAGAGTGCCAGCTCCCAGCCCCGCCGCGCCACCAGCGGGCTCGACAGCTCGCGCGTCGCGATGCTGCTGGCCGTCCTGCAGCAGCGCGCCGGCTGCCTGCTGAACAAGGACGACTCGTACGTGGCAACGGTCGGCGGGGTCAAGCTCAGCGAACCCGCCACGGACCTCGCCGTGGCCCTGGCGGTGGCTTCGGCCAAGGCCAGGAAGCCGCTCCCCCAGCGGCTCATAGCCTTCGGCGAGGTGGGCCTGGCGGGCGAAGTCCGCCCGGTGCCCGGCATCAACCAGCGCATCCAGGAGGCGCACCGGCTCGGCTTCACCCATGCCGTGGTACCGGCCAGCCCCAACGGGCACGGACCGGTTCCGGCGGGCTTCTCGGTCCGCGAGGTCGGCCACCTGGCCGAGG
Source organism: Arthrobacter humicola (assembly GCF_022803015.1). Taxonomy (GTDB): domain Bacteria; phylum Actinomycetota; class Actinomycetes; order Actinomycetales; family Micrococcaceae; genus Arthrobacter; species Arthrobacter humicola_A. The sequence goes on along the minus strand of NZ_JAFKON010000002.1, from coordinate 491,427 downwards.
CCCTGGGACTGCTGATCAGCTGACGCCGCGGAAGCCGGGCGCCCCGGTGGTCTGGGACCTGGGGATGATGGGCCTTATCGAGGTCCGCTGAGGCTGGAAATGCCCTCTTGCCAAAGATACCCCCCGGGGGTATGTTGGGCGTAGCCGCAGATGACTGAGCATCCGTCAGGAGCACACACCATGGAACACCGGCACAGCAGCCCCGGCGCGGACCAGGGCCTCCGAAACCACCGCCCGGGCGGGACGCCGCACGGCAACCATGCTGTGGGCTCCGCCGCGGACGAGCACACGGTACACACTCACGGCCAGCATGCCGGGCACAGCGTCGCGATGTTCAGGGACAGGTTCTGGCTGTCCCTGGCCCTGGCCGTGCCGGTGGTCTTCTTCAGCCCCATGTTCGCGGAACTCCTGGGCTACGCTCCTCCCGCCTTCCCCGGCTCAGCATGGATCCCGCCGGTCTTCGGCACGGCGATCTACCTCTACGGCGGCCGTCCGTTCCTCCAGGGCGGACTCAATGAACTGAAGACGCGAAAACCGGGGATGATGCTGCTGATTGCCATGGCCATCAGCGTCGCCTTTATCGCCTCCTGGGTGACCAGCCTCGGCATCGGCGGTTTCGATCTCGACTTCTGGTGGGAGCTGGCGCTGCTGGTCCCCATCATGCTGCTGGGCCACTGGATCGAGATGCGCGCCCTCGGCTCGGCGCAGGGTGCGCTGGATGCCCTGGCGGCGCTGCTGCCCGACGAAGCGGAACGCGTCACGGCCGCCGGCACGGAGACCGTCAGCCTCGCCGAACTCCGTGCCGGGGACACCATCCTGGTCCGCCCCGGCGGCCGGATGCCGGCCGACGGCACCGTCAGCGGCGGGCAGGCCGAATTCGACGAATCCATGATCACGGGCGAATCAAAAACCGTCCTGCGGGCCCCGGGGGATCCCGTGGTGGCCGGCACCATCGCCACTGACAACTCCGTGCGGGTCCGGGTGTCGGCCATCGGCGAGGACACGGCCCTCGCCGGGATCCGGCGCCTCGTGGCCGAGGCGCAGGCCTCCTCCTCCCGGGCCCAGGCCCTGGCCGACCGGGCTGCGGCCTTCCTCTTCTACTTCGCGGCCGGCACCGGCGTCCTGACGTTCATCTTCTGGACCCTGATGGGCAGCCTAGGAGACGCGGTCACCCGCACCGTCACTGTCCTGGTCATCGCCTGCCCCCACGCCCTCGGCCTTGCCATCCCGCTCGTCATCGCCATTTCCACCGAGCGCGCCGCCCGGGCGGGCGTCCTGATCAAGAACCGGATGGCGCTGGAGCGCATGCGGACAGTCGATGTCGTGCTGTTCGACAAGACCGGAACCCTGACCAGGGGCGAACCGGAACTCAAGGAAGTCGCCGCCGCAGACGCGGGAACAACCGGCCAAGACGCTGCGCAGGATACGGTGCTGGCACTCGCGGCCGCCGTGGAGGCTGACAGTGAGCATCCCCTGGCCCGCTCAATCGTTGCCGCGGCCCGTGAACGGGGACTGAAGCTTCCGACGGCGGACGGGTTCACGTCGCTGACTGGCCGCGGAGTCCGCGCCACGGTCGACGGCCGCACGGTCCAGGTGGGCGGTCCGGCCCTGCTCCGGGAGCTGGGTCTGCCGGAGCCGTCGGATTTGGCCGCCACGACCGGCGCCTGGCTGGAGCGCGGCGCGGCGGTGCTTCATGTCGTGGACGGCGGCAGGGTCCTGGGTGCTGTCAGCCTCGAGGATGCCGTGCGGCCCGAGTCCCGCCAGGCCGTCCGGGCCCTGCAGGCACGCGGCATCAAGGTGGCCATGGTCACCGGCGACGCCCGGCAGGTGGCGCACGCCGTCGCCGCCGAGCTCGGCATCGACGAAGTGTTCGCCGAGGTACTCCCGGCCGACAAGGACAAGAAAGTGGCGGAGCTCCAGGGCCGCGGGCTGAAGGTGGCCATGGTGGGCGACGGCGTCAACGACTCCCCCGCGCTGGCACGGGCGGAGGTGGGGATCGCGATTGGCGGCGGCACGGATGTGGCCGCGGAATCCGCCGGTGTGGTCCTGGCCGGCAACGATCCGCGGGCTGTGCTGTCAATGCTCGATCTTTCCAGGGCGAGCTACCGGAAGATGTGGCAAAACCTCGTGTGGGCCACCGGATACAACGTCATCTCGGTGCCGCTGGCTGCCGGTGTCCTCGCCTTCGCCGGAATTGTCCTGTCCCCCGCCGCGGGCGCCGTGATGATGTCGGCGTCGACCATTGTGGTTGCCCTGAACGCCCAGTTGCTGCGCAGGCTTAAGCTCAACCCGGCCGCGGTCAGCTGACCTGTTGGAGGCCCCGATGCCGGAAACCACCCGCCGTGAGTCATCATTCGGGAGATCGTATGCCCGGGTGGGTCCGCGGATGGACGCCCGCGGCGCAGCAGAGCACCGCCGCCGGCTCGTGGCGCCGGCGCACGGCTTCGTCATCGAAATCGGGGCGGGCTACGGGGCCACCTTCCCGTTCTACCCTTCCGCGGTGTCCGGTGTGCTGGCCCTCGAACCGGACCCCACGCTCCGTGCGCTGGCCCTCGCCGCCGCCGGCAGGGCGCCTGTGCCCGTCACGGTGAGGGACGGCGTGGCGGAAGCGCTGCCGGCGGCGGATGCCTCGGCCGACGTCGTTGTTTCCAGCTTGGTGCTGTGCAGCGTGCCGGACCCGTCCCTCGCCCTGGCGGAGGTGGTCCGGGTCCTGCGCCCCGGCGGCCTGCTGCTGTTCTACGAACACGTCCGCTCAGCGCACCGCCTGCTGGGGGCCGCCGAAGACCTGCTCACACCGCTGTGGGGCCGGCTGGCAGGCGGATGCCACCCGAACCGTGACACCGCCGCCATGATCGCCGCGGCAGGCCTGAGCGTGCAGGGCATCGAGCGCTTCGGCTTTTCGGTGCTTCCCGGCAATCCGCGGCTGGCCCACGTCCTCGGTGTGGCGGGCAAATCCTGAGCACGTTCCGGCACAACGAAAAGGGGGCGCCTGCCGCGATGGCAGACGCCCCTCTCCTGATTTCACTCCGGCTGAGCCGGCCTGGGTTTGCTAGGCCTTCTTGGGCGGCAGGGCCAGCTTGAAGATCTTCGCCCACGTGGAGCCGACCTGCTTCAGCAGCGGGCCCGTGGTGTACGGCAGTCCGTAGCGCTTGCAGATCTCCTGCACCTTCGGCTGCACTTCCGCATAGCGGTTCGAGGGAAGGTCCGGGAACAGGTGGTGCTCAATCTGGTGCGAGAGGTTGCCGGTCATGAGGTGCATGAACTTGGAGCCGGAGATGTTGGCCGAGCCGATCATCTGCCGCACATACCAGTCACCGCGGGTCTCGCCCTCCACCATTTCCTCGGTGAAGGTGTCAGTGCCTTCGGGGAAGTGGCCGCAGAAGATCACTGCGTGCGCCCACACGTTGCGGACGGCGTTGGCGGTCAGCGTGCCGTAGAGGGCCTGCTTGCCGGAACCGGTCAGCATGGCGACGGCGGGAGTGGCGGCGTAGTCCTTGGTGAACTGCGTCAGTGCCTTGCGGCCGAGGGCCTTCAGGTCCTTGGTCAGGGCTTCCTTGGACTTCCGGCCCTCTTTGTAGTCCACCAGTTCGAGGTCGTAGATCGCGATGCCCCACTCGAAGACCGGTGCCAGCAGCGCGTTGTACAGCGGGTTGCCCAGGTTGAAGGGAGTCCATTTCTGGTCCGGATCCATCCGCAGCAGGTTGTATCCGATGTCGTTGTCCTTGCCGACCACATTTGTCCAGCGGTGGTGGAGATCGTTGTGGGTGTGCTGCCAGGAGCGCGCGGGGGTGACGAAGTCCCATTCCCAGGTGGTGGAGTGGATGTCCGGGTCCCGCATCCAGTCCCACTGCCCGTGCAGGATGTTGTGCCCAAGTTCCATGTTTTCCAGGATCTTGGCGAAGCTCAGCAGCGCGGTGCCGGCGAACCAGGCGGGCTTCTTCTTGCTGACAAGGAGCAGGGCACGGCCGGAGAGCTCCAGGCCGCGCTGGATCTTGATCATGCGGCGGATGTAGGCGGCATCGGCGGACCCGCGCTTGGCGAGGATGTCATCCTTGATGGCGTCGAGTTCGCGCCCCAGCTCCGCCACCTGCTCGTCGGAGAGGTGGGCGGCCGCGGGAGGGCGCAGCAGCGGGCTGCCGGTTTCGGCGAGGGCTCCGGGCCGCGTCTTCGCGACCGTGACGACCTTTGCTGTGTCCGCTGAACCGCTGGTGGCGGGGGTGTCGGCGTCGGAAAGGTCCGGTTTGTTGGAAACAATCGTCATGCGGTGATACTCCTCAGAGGTCGAGGTTAACGGGGCCGGCGGCTGCCGACACGCACGTCTGGATTAGTTGGCCGGGCTCGCCGTGCACTTCGTTGGTGCGCAGGTCACGGACGTGGCCGGCCCGCAGCGGGATGAGGCAGCTGTGGCAGATACCCATCCGGCAGCCGCTGGGCATGAGGATGCCGGCGTCCTCGCCGACATCGAGCAGCGGGGTGTCGCCATCGGCCTCGACTTCACGGTCGGAGGCCTCGAAGGTGACCAGGCCGCCGTCGTGCCCTGCGCCGCCGGCGAGGCTGGTGCTGAAGCGTTCGATGGTCAGGGTGCCCGAGCTGGCCGCGGCCTGCTGGGCGTCCTCCGCTTCGGCCTCCCACAACGCCTCGGCGTCGTTGAGGTACCCTTCCGGACCGCATGCGTAGGCGGCGCGCTGGCGCCAGTCCGGGCAGAGCCGGTCCAGGTCGGCGGCCGAGGTGAAGTCCAGCCGTCCGCTCTCACCAGTGAACCAGTGCGTGACGCGCAGGTTGGGGAACTGGTCGGCGAGCTCGGCGAGTTCTTCACGGAAGATGGTGTCCGCGGCGGTGCGGGCGGTGTGGATCAGGACGACGTCCGAATCCGGGCGGTGCGGAACGAGCGTGCGGATCATCGACATCACCGGGGTGATCCCGCTGCCGGCCGTGAGCATGAGCAGCGGCCGCGGATGCTCGGGAAGGACGAAATCGCCCTGCGGGGGCGCCAGGAACAGGACGTCGCCGGGCTTGGTGCCGCGCACGAGGGCCCCGGACACGGCGCCCATGTCGGTCACGGTGATTGCCGGGTCCTGTCCGGCGGGGGCGCTGAGCGAGTAGGACCGCCAGTGGCGGACACCGTCGAGCTCGACGCCAATACGGGCCCACTGGCCGGCAAGATGTGCTTGCCAGCCGCGGCCGGGACGGAAGAAAATGGTGGCGGAATCGGCCGTTTCTGGAACCACCCTGGTGACCACGCCGCGCAATTGGCGGGCGGAAAACACGGGATTGAACAGCGACAGAATGTCTTCTGGAGCTAGTGGGGTGGTCAGTAGAGATGCGGCGCGCGCCAGCTTACGGAGCCGGATCATTCATCAAGCTTATGTCAGATTGCGCCATACTTCTTCACCCAAGGCATACGATCGACTTGAGAAAACTATCCCGCCGCAACAACTCATCGGACTTTCCATGAACACATCCCCTGCCCGGGAGCCTGCCGACCCCACCCCCGCCTACGATCCTCCCTGGCTGGCCCTGCCGCGGGAGGTCAGCGACATGCTGCGGCCGCGGATGCCCGGCATTGTCGAGGCCATCATCGAGGCCGTCCCGCAGCTCGTCCCGGCGTACGCCAGGCCGATCGAGGGGCGCTTTGGCAGGGGGCTGCGCAGGGGCGTGGCCGCGGCGCTGGACCGCTTCCTGCAACTGCCCGGGACCCGGCTGCCGGCGCTGTCCGAGGAAAGCCGGGAACTGGTGGCCGGGCTGGGCAGCGGCGAGTTCCGGCAGGGGCGGAGCATGGACGCGCTCCTGAGCGCCTACCGGATGGGCGCCCGCGTGACGTTCCGGGAGATGTCCAAAGTCTCAGTGGAACACCATCTGGGCCAGGGCGTCGTGGTGGACCTGGGCGAATCGATCCTCGCGTACATCGATGAGCTGTCGGCGGTCAGCGCCGAGGCCTACGCCTTTGAGCAGTCCGAACGGGCCGGAGCAGTGGACCGGCGGCGCACCGAACTGCTGGACCTGCTCCTGCTAGGCCAGGCCGACGAGGCGGCCCTGCGCCAGACGGCGGCGATGGCGGACTGGTCCCTGCCCCAGCGCATGGCGGTGGTGACGCTGCCGCTGGACCGGGCGGCCGGGCTGCGGCTGCGCCTGGGCCCGGGCACCCTTGTGATTGAGCGCGAGACCGATGTTGTCGCCTTGGTGCCGGCGCGGATGTCGCGCTCCGCCCGGGACGACCTGGACCGTGCCCTGAAGGGGCGCGGCGCTTCCGTGGGACCGGCCGGGGGCTGGGAGAGGGTTCCGGATTCGCTGCGGCTGGCCGTGCTGGCGGCCGCAGCACTGCCTCCGCGGGAGGGACCGGATGATCCCCCGATCTGGGCCGACGAGCACCTGGCGCAGGTGATTCTCGGTGCAGAACCCTCAGCGATCACGGAACTCGCCAACCGCCGGCTCGCGCCGCTGGAAGGGCTCCGGCCCGCACAGCGCGACCGGCTCGCCGAAACCCTGCTCTCCTGGTTGCGCCACTGGGGCCAGCGGGCGCCCGTGGCCGCCGAGCTCGGGATTCACCCGCAGACCGTGGGCTACCGGGCAGCGCAGCTGCGCGAGCTCTTTGGCGACGCCCTCGAGGACCCAACGGCGCGCTTCGAACTCGAACTGGCCCTTCACGCCGGCCGGCGGTAGGCCAGCCCGTCAGGCGGACCGCGGGTTACCCGGCGAGCGCCCGCCGGCTGTGGAGCCGCAACTCCAGGTCGTGCATCACGAGCGCCGCCAGGTCCTCCAGCGCAGCCGTGTCCTCATCGCTGAACTCGCGGGGCTCACGGTCCAGGATGCAGAAGGTGCCCAGGTTGTAGCCGTCCGGAGTGCGCAGCGGCACCCCGGCATAGAACTGCAGGCCGAACTCGCCTGCCACGAGGGGGTTGGCCAGCGTCCGGGGATCGTTGACGGCGTCCTGGACAATCCAGGCATCGCCCTGCAGGACGGCGGAGGCGCACAATCCGGGGTCCCGGCCGATTTCCGTGACATCCGTGCCGTGGTGGGACTTGAACCAGATCCGGTCATGGTCCACAACACTGACAATCGCCACGGGCACCGAGAACATGCGTGCGGCCAGCGCCGCGATCCGGTCAAAGACGCCGTCCGCGGGAGTGTCCAGGATCCGGTACCGCTCGACCGCCTGCATGCGCCCTTCTTCGTCGGTCAACAGCGCGGCCCGGTCCCGGCGGCGGCGTCCTGTGCCGTTGATGACTTCCTGGCGCAGGGCCAGGGACACTTCCCGGGCCGGCGGGCGGGCGGCCGGATCCCTGTCCAGCATGGAGGTCAGCAGGGCCGCCCACATGGGCGCGATGTCTTCAGGGACGTCCGGGTCGTGGAGCAGCCGGGCCAGGGCGGACTGCACCGGCGCGCCGGGATAGGCCATTTTCCCGGTCAGGCCTTCCAGCAGGACCAGCCCCAGCGAATAGACGTCGCTGGCGGGGCCCGCCGGTTCGCCGGCAGCCTGTTCGGGGCTGAGGTAGGCCGGGGTGCCGGAGCTGTCATCGGGGTCGCCGTGGTGGCCTTCGCGGATGGTGATGGCCACGCCGAAGTCACTGAGTTTGGCGCGGGCGCGCCGGTCCTCGACGCTGTAGTCCACGAGCAGGATGTTGGCCGGCTTGACGTCCCGGTGGATGATGCCGTGGTGGTGGATGTGCGCAAGACCGTCGGCGAGATCGTGTCCGATCAGCGCCATGTGGGCCGCCGACAGCGGGCCCTCGGCCGAGCGGCGGCGCAGGTCGGGGCCGCGGACGAGTTCCATCACCAGATAACTGAGCCGGCGGGTCGGGTCACTGAGGTCCGTGCCGGCGTCGAACAATGTCACGAGGGCGTGGTGGGCCATCCCCGCCAGGATCCGCACTTCATCGGCTTGCCTGCGGGTCCGTTCTTCGTCCACTGTCCCGTCGCGGAAGAGTTTGACTGCCACTTCACGCCCCAGGACCTCGTCCGTGGCACGGTACACGCTCGATTGGCTGCCCCGGCCAATGAGTTCTTCGATCCGGTAGCGCCCGCTGAGCAGGAAACCGGGGTCCATGGTTGTCAAAGGTCTACGTGGTCCCTCTAATGGGGCCGCCGCTGGAAGCGGGCGGATCAGTCCAAAGCCGGGACAAATCCCGGCACCCGCATCATAAGCAAGCTTACTTATCATAACGTGGAAACCGGATTCCGGAAGACTTCCGGGGAGTCTTTCGGTCCGCCGCCTAGGCTATTTTGCGGGGTTGTGGGTCCCGATCGGCACCAGGGTGAGGTCAGGGTGGTTCTTTTCAATCCGGCGCAGGGCCCAGACGTCGTTGAACAGGGCCAGGTATTCCCCGTCGGAGCGCAACAGGACTTCGGCGCCGGGGACGTTGGCCAGCGCCGGCATGGCGTCGGCGGTCGAGATCCGGGCCATGGAATACGGGAGCCGCTCCAGCCGCATCGGGGCGCTGAAGTCGTGCGCCATGCGGTCCTCGACCACTTCGAACTGCATGGGGCCGACGGCGGCAAGAACGGGCGCCTGGTCGCCGCGGATGTCGGAGCGGAGCACCTGGATGACGCCCTCGTGCTCGAGTTGTTCGATGCCGCGGCGGAACTGCTTGAACCGGCTCGGGTCCTTGGAGCGCGCCACCTGGAAGTGCTCCGGGGCGAACAGCGGGATCGCCGGGAACTCTACGGGCTGGTCCAGGAACAGGCTGTCCCCCACCCGGAGGGAGGAGGCGTTCACGAGGCCCACCACGTCGCCCGGGAAAGCCTCGTCGATCACCTCGCGTTCGCGGCCGAAGACCTGCTGGGCGTACTTGGTGGCGAAGGATTTCCCCGTCCGGGTCTGGGTGACCACCATGCCGCGCTCGAACATGCCGGAGCAAACACGGATGAAGGCAACGTGGTCGCGGTGGGCCTTGTTCATGCCGGCCTGGACCTTGAAGACGAACCCGGCGAACGGGGCATCCACGGGGCGGGGGTCGCCGTCGACGTCGGGCCGCGGTGCAGCGGGCGGGGCGAAGTCGACGAGGGCGTCGAGGATTTCCTTGACGCCGAAGTTCAGCGCGGCCGAGCTGAAGAGGATCGGCGTCGCCTTGCCGGCGTGGAAGGCCGCGACGTCGAACGCCAGGTTGGATTCGATGACCAGTCCGGCCTCGTCCACGGCGTTGGACCAGTCGTCGCCCTGGCTGGCGGCGGCCTCGTCGGGGGTGAAGTATTCGGTGAGGGCGATGTTGGCGCCGGCGTTGTTGCGCTTGAACTGCGCGAAGCGGTCGTTGCGCAGGTCCCAGACGCCGCGGAAGTCGCCGGAGATGCCAACGGCCCAGGTCAGCGGCATCGGCTGCAGGCCGGTGCGTTCGGTGATCTCGTCCATCAGCGCCAGGGCGTCCAGGCCGGGCCGGTCCCACTTGTTGATGACAGTGATGATGGGCAGGTTGCGCTGCTTGCAGACCTCGAAGAGCTTCATGGTCTGGGTTTCCAGGCCCTTCGCGGCGTCGACCAGCATGACGGCACAGTCCACGGCCGCGAGCACGCGGTAGGTGTCCTCGGAAAAGTCGGCGTGGCCCGGGGTGTCCAGGAGGTTAATGACGGTGTCCCGGTAGGCGAACTGCAAAGCGGCAGAGCTGATGGAGATGCCGCGGTCCTTTTCCATCTGCATCCAGTCCGAGACCGTCTCCTTGCGGTTGGCCTTTCCGCTGGAGGCGCCGGCCGTGCCGATCACCTTTGCGTGCAGCGCCAGGGCCTCCGTCAGGGTGGATTTGCCGGCGTCGGGGTGCGAAATGACCGCGAAAGTCCGGCGCCGGGCCGCCTGCTTGTGAATCTCCTGGACTCGGGCGGGGCTGAGGACTTCTTGAGACACGATGCTACTTTCGCTGCGGCAGTGGACGGGTCACGGCGCGGAGAGCCCGCGGTACACCCAAGGATCCAAGTTTATCGCAGGCCGCGGACCGCGGACGAAGCTGCGGCCGGACCGCGCATGAAGCTGCGCGGGGCCCGGGCACGAAGCTGCGGCCTTGCGGCGCCAAAATGCCCTCACGGACGGCGCCCGCGCTAGCCCTTCAGGAGGCCCGCGGCGGCACGCCGCAATGGACCACTTTAAGGCTTGCCTGTGCGGAAGTGGCCGTGCTTTACCCCTATCATGGGGAGATCGGGGAACTGAGTACTTTGATCCTGCCGGGAGACCCTGGAATCCGGCGCACTTGCAGGCTCGTCCCTGCACCTTTGAAGGGAAATCTATGGCTCGGAGCCCTGAAGATGCGCTCAAGGCGACCCTGGCCAGGGTGGCACCGGGCACAGCCCTCCGCGACGGCCTGGAACGCATCCTCCGCGGCCGGACCGGCGCGCTGATCGTGCTGGGCATCGACAGGACCATCGAGTCCATCTGTTCGGGCGGCTTCGAGATCGGCATCGACTTCTCCCCCACCCGGCTGCGGGAACTGGCGAAGATGGACGGCGCCATCGTCTGCGACAAGGATGCCAGCAACATCCTGCGCGCGGCCGTCCAGCTCGTCCCGGACTCGAGCATCGAAACGCAGGAATCGGGCACCAGGCACCGGACCGCGGAACGCGTGGCCATCCAGACGGGCGTCCCGGTCATTTCGGTCAGCCAGTCAATGCAGATCATCGCGCTGTACGTGCACGGGCTGCGCCACGTCCTGGAGGGCTCCGAGAAGGTCCTGGCCCGCGCCAACCAGGCCCTGGCAACCCTGGAACGCTACCGCTCGCGCCTGGACCAGGTCACCAGCTCACTCTCCGCCCTGGAAATCGAGGCCATGGTGACGGTCCGTGACGTAGCGGTCACCCTGCAGCGCCAGGAAATGGTGCGCAGGATCTCCGAGGAAATCTCCCAGTACGTCCTGGAACTGGGCGAGGACGGCCGCCTGCTCTCGCTGCAGCTGGACGAGCTCACCGTCGGCCGCGGCCCGGGCAGCGACGTCATCATCCGGGACTACTCCGGTCCGGCCGCAACAGCGGAGGACATCGACAAAGCGGTCAAGGCCCTCGTCAGCCTGGGCCCGACCGAGCTGATCGACTTGGGCAAGATCGCCGGGATCGTCGGCTTCGCCGGCGGCGAGGCCAACCTCGACGCCGTCGTGCAGCCGCGCGGCTACCGCCTGCTCTCCGGGCTCAAGGCCGTGCCGAAGGCCGTCGCCGACCGGCTCGTCGACCACTTCGGTGGCCTGCAGTTCCTGATGGCGGCAACAATCGATGACCTCATGACCGTCGACGGGATCGGTGACCAGCGTGCCAGGACCGTCAGGGAGGGCCTGAGCCGCATGGCCGAGGCCAGCCTGCTGGACCGCTTCCTCTAACCCCCTCCACAAACCCGTCGGGGGTAGCTGGAGTTATACGGGTCAGCTGAGCTGGAACACGGCCTTGGGGCTGTTCTTGTTCGCCAGCCGGGCGGTGAAGACGTAGTAGGCGCCGCCGGCACCGGGCGTGGCCTCGACGGACTCGCAGCCCTGCACCGTGCGGTTGCGCTGCCACGGGAAGTTCGCCGTCTCACTCTTGCCCGGAGCAATGGTCTTCATCAGGTCCGCGCTCTCCGCCTGGCAGTCCTTGGAGGAGAAGATCCGGTCCGAGCCGCTGGTGATCATGTACTCCATCTGCGACGTCCCGATGTTGACCTCGCACGGGACCTTGTTGTTGTTGGTCACCGTGAGGCTCAGCAGCGGCTTCTCACCGGCGGCGTAAGCCTGTTTGTCGGTGGCGGCCGTAACGGTGATCAGATTCTGCTCGCAGCCCTCCCCCGATGTGGCCGTGGGTGAGGCCGAAGCCTCCCCGGACGCCGTGGGGCTCCCCGACGCGGAGCCAGCCGGGCTGGCCGCCGGCGACGCCCCTGCCCCGGACGGCTGGGCGCCGGCAGACTGGCCCCCGCCCATGGCATTCGAGACCGCCACAAAGCCGCCGAAGGCCACCGCGATGACGAGCAGCAGGACCACCCCTGCAAACAGCCGGCGGCGGCGGTAGACCCGGCGCAGCGGGGGCCGTCCGGATTTGCGCCCGGATTGCCCCGTGGCCGAACCTTTCGGCCGCGAACCGCCCGTACCTGAAGTGCCTTGCCTGACCATTCTTCTAGCCTAGAGAACCGCGCGGGCTATGGCGCCCGACCACGCCGCGGGACCGGACGCCGTCCCGATCCGTTACCCCGATCTATTACGCTGAATGGATCGAAACTCTAACCCCCACGCCCCCCGCATCCGCCGCGGCACCGCCGGAACCCCTGCCCGCCGGGGCGCCCGGCCGCGCCGGCAATCTCCCAGCCCTCCATGCGGCCCTGGATGACTGGTTCGCGTCCAACGCCAGGGACCTGCCGTGGCGGGCCGCGGACTGCACGCCCTGGGGTGTGCTGGTCAGCGAAGTGATGCTCCAGCAGACGCCGGTGGTCCGGGTCCTGCCGGTCTGGGAAGAGTGGCTGCGCCGCTGGCCGGAACCTGCAGATCTGGCCGGCGAACCCGCCGGGGAGGCCGTCCGGTCCTGGGGCCGGCTGGGATATCCCCGGCGCGCCCTGCGCCTGCATGCTGCCGCCGTCGCCATCAGGGACAGCCACGGCGGGGCCGTCCCCGACACCCATACCGAACTCCTGGACCTGCCGGGCGTGGGCAGCTACACGGCCGCGGCCGTCGCCGCGTTCGCCTACGGACGCCGCGAAACGGTGGTGGACACGAACATCCGCCGGGTCCACGCGCGGCTGGTCACCGGCTCTGCCCTGCCGGCGCAGGCCCTGACCGCCGCCGAAATGCGGCTGGCGGCATCGCTGCTCCCGGACCGCCCCGACGCCTCGGTGCGCTGGAACGCCGCCGTCATGGAACTCGGCGCCCTGGTCTGCACTGCTCGGACCCCCAAGTGCGGCCAGTGCCCTGTCCGGGAGTCCTGCGCCTGGCTGGCGGCCGGGGAGCCGGCGCCGACGTACACGCCCAAGGGACAGGCCTGGCACGGCACGGACCGGCAGGTGCGCGGCGCCGTGATGGCCGTCCTGCGGGCAGCCGAGGAGCCCGTGGCGCCGGTCCTGTTCCACCAGGCTCCAGCGGACCTGGGCTTCGAACCGCAGGGCATCGGCATCCCGCTCGCGGCCCTGCACCGGCTCAACGCGGCCCCCGAGCAGCTGGAACGGGCGCTGGCAGGGCTGCTGGGCGACGGCCTCGCCGAACTGCACCAGGGCGGCTTCCGGCTCCCGGGCTGAGGATCTACGCTGGAGCATGCGCAAGCTGGCGGCCGCGGCCGTGCTGGTCCTCACCGCAGTCCTGGCTGTCACGTGCCGGCCGGAGGCCGCCTGCCCGGCGATCGCCCAGGCGCCCGTTGTGTCGCTCACGGTGGACCGGGAGTACGCCCCGTCAGTGCGGACCATCCACCTGGCCGCCTGCCAGGACGGCCGCTGCAAGGAGGCGGACCTCGAACTGGTTCCCGGGAGCACGGCCGTGGACCAAGGCTGCGAGCCGGGCCCCTACGGCGGCGACGGCGTCTGCTCGGCCACTTCCTCACCCGACGGGACCCTGACCGGAATGCTGATGATGGAGACGCTGAGCGCCAGCCGGATCGAGGTGACGGCCACGGGCACGGACACCGCGGGGAACCCTCTGCCGGCCCGGACCGCGGCGTTCACGCCCAGGTCGGCGCACCCGTTTGGTGAGCAGTGCGGAACCTTCATCACCGCCAGCGTCGTGCTCGACGCGGCCGGCCTCCGCCAGGCACCCTAGCGCTTACGGCTCACCGAACCCCGAGCCGACCAGGCGTTCCAGGTAGTCGACCGCCTTGGCGGCGTCCGGGCCGCTGGCCTCCACGTGCAGGACGGTTCCCTTGCCGGCGGCGAGCATCATGAGTTCGGTCATGGAGGCGCCATCGGCGCCGTTCACGGTCACCTCGGCGTCCATGGCGGACAGGCCTCCGGCGATCTTCGCTGCCGGCCGGGCATGCATGCCGGTCTGGTTGACGAGTTCAAAGTCCCCGGTGGCGTCCGGCGGCTGCTGGTGCACATGCCCCGCCTCCGCGGGATGGGCCGGGGGCCGGTAGACGGCCTCGGCCGCGTCCTTCACCGCCGCCGCTTCGGCCCCTGCCTGGGCAGCCACCGCGGCCGCGACGAGTCCTTCGACGATGGGCGCGTCAGCAATCAGCACCGAGCCCGGGTCGGCTGCAAACTCCGCAGCGGACTCGGCCGTCATCACCGCGGAGCCGAGGTCGGCGAGCACCACCACACCGTCACCGGCAGCCTGCTCCAGGGCCGCCATGACCTTGTCCAGGCTCGTGCCGATGCGGCCGTCGTCGGTGCCGCCGGCGGGCAGGATCAGGACGTCGGGAGCCATCTGCGCGGCGAGTTCGACGGCGCCGTCCGCGATCTTGGAGCTGTGCGAGACGACCACCAGCCGGACTGTCATTCGGCCGCTCCGGCCGCGGCGCGCAGAATCAGCGCGCTGGAGACCGCTCCGGGGTCGCGGTGGCCGATGCTGCGCTCCCCCAGGTAGCTGGCCCGGCCCTTGCGGGCGAGCATCGGATCCGTGGACACGGCGCCGGCTTCGGCGGCCTCCGCCGCGGCTAGCAGCACCTTCCTGACATCGCCGTCGCCGTCGCCAGCCGCTGCGGCGGCCGCCTCGATCGCGGGCGTCCAGGCGTCCACCATGGTCTTGTCGCCGGATTCGGCCTTGCCGCGGGCGACGATCCCGTCGCGGGCGGCCTGCAGCGCGGCAGCGAGGGTGGCGGCGTCGACGTCGGAGGCCTCACCCAGGGCCGTGGCGGCCCGCAGGAACGCCGTGCCGTACAGCGGGCCGGCCGCCCCGCCGACCTTGGACATCAGCGTCATGGCCGTCAGTTTCAGGGCCGCGGCAGGGGTTTCCGGCGGCGTCTCGGCAAGTTTGTCCATCACGGCCTTGAAGCCGCGGTCCATGTTCTCGCCGTGGTCCGAGTCCCCGATGGGCCGGTCCAGCTCGATCAGTTCCACCCGGTGCTCCGCCATGGCCTGCGCCGAAAGCGTCAGCCACCTCACCGCCCAGCCGACGTCCAAGCCCACGGTCAGACGCCCCAGCGAAGGGCCGGAGTGTGCACGGGAGCGTCCCAGAGTGTTGTCATCTCGTCATCGAGGCGCAGGACAGTGATGGAGCAGCCCTGCATTTCGAGGGACGTGATGAAGTTGCCCACCAGGGAGCGGGCCACGGTGACGCCCTGCTCAGCCAGTTTCTGCGCGGCCCTGCGGTAGACGATGTACAGCTCGCTTTGCGGGGTGCCGCCCATGCCGTTGACGAACAGGAGCACCTGGTCCCCGGAAGCAAGGCCGAGGTCGCTGACCACCGGATCCAGGAGCCGGTCGGTGATCCCGTCGGCGTTTTCCATCGGGATGCGGTGCCGTCCCGGTTCGCCGTGGATGCCGATGCCGATCTCGATCTCGTTTTCCTCGAGCTCAAAACTGGGCACCCCGGCATGCGGAACGGTGCAGGCAGACAACGCCACGCCCATGCTGCGCACGTTCTGGTTGACGCGGTCACCGATCGCGGCGACGGCGTCCAGGTTGTCACCGCGCTCGGCGGCCGCACCGGCGATTTTCTCGACCAGGACGGTGCCGCCGACGCCCCGGCGCCCGGCCGTGTACAGCGAATCCTGCACGGCGACGTCGTCGTTGACGAGCACGGTGCGGATCTCGACGCCTTCGGCCTGCGCGAGTTCGGCGGCGGTTTCGAAGTTCAGGACGTCACCGGTGTAGTTCTTCACGATGTGCACGACGCCGGCGCCGGAGCTTACGGCCAGCGTGGCCGGCAGGATCTGGTCCGGAGTGGGAGAGGTGAACACGGCGCCCGGGACGGCGGCGTCGAGCATGCCCAGGCCCACGTACCCGCCGTGCAGCGGTTCGTGTCCGCTGCCGCCGCCGGAGACGAGCCCGACTTTCCCTGCGACGGGAGCGACCTTGCGCACGATGTATTTCGGGTCCGGGAAGACGGTCACGAGGTCGGCGTGAGCAAGCCCGAACCCCTCCACTGACTCGTCGACCACGGCTTTGGGATCATTGATGAGTTTCTTCATGGCGGTGCTCCCTGGATGGTGTCCTGGCTGCTTGCTTAGACCCTACTACCGGGGCACGGCCGGCGGTAGGCTCCCCGTTCCCCCGGCCCGGGCTCCCTGGCGGGCTGCGAATCCCGGGGCGGCGGGGTTGTGGCCGCGCGTTCCGAACCCCCGCGCTTCAGGCCTGTTGGTCAGCCCCCGCCGGAGAATGCGGCCAGGCATCGACGCCCAGCCATGAGAACGGCGGCGCGGCGAGCCGGCCCTTGCGGGCGCGGGACGTGGCCGGCGGTCCCGATGCGGCAGATACTGTCTCGGCGGTTTGCCCCGTCACGGGCGCGCCGGTGCCGGGCGAGGAGTGGTTGGCGGGTTCGGGCGGCAGCGCTTCCAGCGGCTGGTCCGGCGGCCCTGCCGGAGCGCTGGCGATTGAGCTGTGGATTGCGGAGAGATCGGGAAAAATCACGGCTTTGTGCAATTTTTTGCCTCCGGAAGTATGGCGGCCCACCCCCTGGGCCGGCATCAGTTTATCCACCAAATTTACTGAAGGGAAGCCCTGCGTGGACGTCGAGTTCCTGGCGGCTGCCGGCGCCGGCCTGGAGCCACTTTCGCTGGCCGGGGCGCCGCCTTCGCTGGCCGGCGAACAGCCGCGCGCAGCCGCAAAAACCCGGCGGCGGCTACAGCTCCTTGATCATCCTGGTGTTGCCCAGCGTGTTCGGTTTGACCCGCGCCAGGTCCAGGAACTCGGCCACGCCTTCGTCGTGCGAGCGCAGGAGCTCGGAATACACCACGGGGTCGACGGCGGTCTGGTCAGCCATGACTTCAAAGCCGTGCTTTTTGAAGAACTCCACTTCGAACGTCAGGCAGAAGACCCGGGAGACTCCCAGTGCGCGGGCATCCTCCAGCAGGCGCTCCACCAGCGCGTGGCCCACGCCTTTGCCGCGCCAGGCGTCCGAGGCCGCGAGGGTGCGGACCTCCGCGAGGTCCTCCCACATGACGTGCAGCGCCCCGCAGCCGATCACCCCGCCGTCTTCGGATTCGGCGATCCGGAACTCCTGCAGGCTTTCGTAGTAGGCCACGGTTTCCTTGGCCATGAGGATCCGCTGGTCGGCCAGCGGCGCCACGAGGGTCTTGATGGCGCCAACGTCGTCGGTGCGGGCGGGGCGGATGCGGATCGTCTCAGTCGCGGTCTCAGTCACGGTCTCAGTCACAGCCCAATCTTACGGGTGCCCCGGGCCCGGCCGGCTCTCTGCCGGCACGGGCCCGGTCCGTCAGAGACCGAGTTCGTCGGGGACGGGAACGTCCTTGTCCAGCAGGTTCCTAGCCAGGAAGTGCTCCACGACGCCGTACCAGACCTTGGCGTGCTGCGGCTGCAGGATCCAGTGGTTCTCGTCCGGGAAATACAGGAAACGGTGGTCCGTTTCGCCGTTTCCGTCTGCCGCCAGCTGCGACTTGGCGAGCAGTTCGTACCAGAGCCGGAGTCCCTCGCCGATCGGCACGCGGTAGTCCTTGTCGCCATGGATGACCAGCATGGGAGTGCGGATGTTCTCCACGTGCAGGTGCGGGGAGTTCTCCAGCGCCATCTCGGCCGTCATCTCCTTGAGCCAGTACTGCGCGGCGTCGGTGGTGGGGCCGAACTGGTCCAGGGCCCAGAGGCTGGCGTGCGTGACGATTGCCTTGAAGCGGTCCGTCTGCCCGGCCACCCAGTTGGCCATGTACCCGCCGAACGAGCCGCCCATGGCGGCCGTGCGCGTCTGGTCGATGTCGGGGCGCTGCACGACGGCGTCGGTGATGGCCATCAGGTCGGTGAACGGAGCCTTGCCCCATTCCCCCCAGCCACGCTGGATGTGGTCCTGGCCGTAGCCGGTGGAGAGGGCGGGGTCCGGGAGCAGCACCGCGTAGCCGCGCGCCACCAGCAGCCACGGGTTCCAGCGCCAGGTCCAGGCGTTCCAGGATCCCAGCGGGCCGCCATGGATCCAGAGCAGCAGCGGGGCCGGGGCCGCGGCGGACGCGCCCTCGGGCAGGGCCAGGTACGCGGGCACACGGGCCCCGTCGGCCGCCGTCGTCTCCACGCGCTCCAGCGTGCCCGTGAAGCGGGGGCGTTCCGCGGGCGCGGGCAGGCGGACGACGTCACCGGAGGCGAGGTCGATCCGTACAGGTTCGGCGGGGAATTCGTAGGAGCTGCGCATGGCGTAGGCGCTGCGTCCGTCCGGTGCGACAACGACGTCGGTGTACGCCGCGGCGTCGGCCGTCAGGCGTAGCACTTGGGCCGCCCCGCCCGGGTCTCCGGCCACACCGATCCGGAATACCGGCGATGCGCCGTCCTCGTCGGCGATGACCAGCAGGGCCGATCCGTCCGGCAGCCATGCGGCAGGGCGGGCCCAGCGGTCCCAGTCATGGGCGAGCGGCGTCAGGGCGCCGTCCCCGGCCGCCGAGCCGGCGACGTCGAGGAGGTGCAGCAAGACCCGCGGGGCTGCCAGCGGCGTGGTGTCGCTTTCGCTGACCACCACCAGGCTCCGGCCGTCCGGACTGACCGGGCCCGGGAAGTAGCTCTGGCCTTCCGTGTCCAGAAGGACCGTGCGGGTGCCGGTGGCGACGTCGATGGCGACCAGGACGGAACGTGAATCGGCATTGGCGAGGGGCTTGGCGAAGCTGCTGTAAATCGTCGTGCCGTCCGGGCTGAGCACCGATTCGGCGTCCCTGAGCCGCATGCCGGCGTCGGGCGTCAGGTTGCGCAGCTTCAGCGGCGGCGCGGCGTCGACGGTGGCCGGCTTTCCGGCCTCCAACGGGTCTCCGGGTTCGACGGCGAACAGCCGCGGCTGCGCCGGGCCCAGGTCCGCATCCCAGTAGCGGACAGGGTATCCGCTGTGCAGGATGGCCGCGACCTTGTTGTCCTTGCGCGCTTTCCGGCGTTCCTCGTCATTGTCCTCGTCCGTGGAACCGGCCAGGACCGAGGCCGCGACCACCACGGTGTCGGCGTCCTTGGCGGCGTGGACCCCGCCGATTCCGCCGGCCCGGGACAAGGCCACCCGGGCTTCGCCGCCGTCGGACGGCAGGATCCAGAGGGCGTTCACCGGGTCTGCCTCGGGGCTCTCCGGATCGGGACGGGCCGAGGTGAAGTACAGGTCGCCGTTGGCGGCAAACACCGCACCGGCCTCCCCTTTGGCGCTGCGTGTGATCCGGCGGGCCTGTTTGGCCCCGCCCGGATCCACCTCCCACAGCGCGGTGCAGTATTCGGTGCCTTTCGCGCCGAGGGTCGCCACGGTGGTCACCAGCCGGGCGCCGTCCGGGCTCAGCGTCAAACCGCTCACTCTGGGGATCGCGAGGTAGTGGTCCAGATCGTGGAAGGGGGTCTCGGGTTGTTCGCTCAGGGTCTCTGAGTCCTTAGCAGCCATGCACCGATTCAACACCGTATGTGGTATCGATCACAAAACGTTCACTAAGAGTGAAACACTGCTTTCAGACACGGCTCCCCTATCATGCGGGACGGGCCCTGGCACTTCAGCACGGCCACCGTTCGCCGAAGATGGCCACTAAGCCAGCTCCCATAGCGGCCATCTCCGGCAAATGCTTCACGACGGCGGGCAACGCAAAGGCCCCGCCGTCCCTTTCGGGGCAGCGGGGCCGTTGTTGATGGTGCTTAGACGCTCGGAGCGATCTCCGGGATGCGCGGCTTGGCGTTGCCGGCGAAGGTGAACTTCGCGTCGTCGCCTTCGCCTTCCACGTCCACCACCACGATGTCGCCGGAGTGCAGTTCGCCGAAGAGGATCTTCTCGGAGAGCTGGTCCTCGATCTCGCGCTGGATGGTGCGGCGCAGCGGCCGGGCACCCATGGCGGGGTCATAGCCGCGGGTCGCCAGGAGAACCTTGGCCGCGGACGTGAGCTCGATGCCCATGTCCTTGTCCTTGAGGCGCTTCTCCAGGCGGGCGACGAACATGTCCACGATCTCGATGATCTCGTCCTGGGTCAGCTGCGGGAAGACCACAACATCGTCAACACGGTTCAGGAACTCGGGGCGGAAGTGCTGCTTGAGCTCTTCCGTGACCCGGGCCCGCATCCGGTTGTAGCCGGTCTGCGTGTCCGTGCCGGACTGGAAGCCGGTGGCAACGCTCTTGGAGATGTCCCGGGTGCCGAGGTTCGTGGTCATGATGATCACGGTGTTCTTGAAGTCCACCACGCGGCCCTGGGAGTCGGTCAGGCGGCCGTCTTCCAGGATCTGCAGGAGCGAGTTGAAGAGATCGGCGTGCGCCTTCTCCACTTCATCGAACAGGACCACGGAGAACGGACGACGGCGGACCTTCTCGGTCAGCTGGCCGCCTTCCTCATAGCCGACGTAGCCCGGAGGGGCGCCGAAGAGCCGCGACACCGTGTGCTTCTCCGAGTACTCGGACATGTCCAGGGTGATCAGGGCGTCTTCCTCGCCGAACAGGAACTCGGCGAGGGCCTTGGCCAGTTCGGTCTTGCCGACACCGGTGGGGCCGGCAAAGATGAACGAGCCGCCCGGACGCTTGGGGTCCTTGAGGCCTGCACGGGTGCGCCGGATCGCCTGGGACAGGGCCTTGATGGCCTCGTTCTGGCCGACCACGCGCTTGTGGAGCTCGTCTTCCATCTTCAGCAGGCGCGAGGACTCTTCCTCGGTCAGCTTGAAGACCGGGATGCCGGTGGAGTTCGCCAGCACCTCGGCGATGAGGTCTTCATCAACTTCGGAGATGTCGTCCATGCCGCCGGTCTTCCACTGGCGTTCCTTTTCGGCGCGCTCGGCAATGAGCTTCTGCTCCTTGTCGCGCAGCGACGCGGCGCCTTCGAAGTCCTGCGCGTCGATCGCGGATTCCTTCTCCAGCTTCATGGCGGCGATCTTCTCGTCCATGATCTTGAGCTCCGGCGGGGCAGTCATGCGGCGGATGCGGAGCCGCGCACCGGCCTCGTCGATCAGGTCGATCGCCTTGTCCGGCAGGAAGCGGTCCGAGATGTAGCGCTCGGAAAGGGCCGCCGCCGAGGCGAGGGCGCCGTCGGTGATGGTGACCCGGTGGTGCGCCTCATACCGGTCGCGGAGGCCCTTGAGGATCTCGATCGCGTGCGCGACGGAGGGTTCCTTGACCTGGATCGGCTGGAAGCGGCGCTCCAGCGCGGCATCCTTCTCGATGTGCTTGCGGTACTCGTCCAGCGTGGTGGCACCGATGGTCTGGAGCTCGCCGCGGGCCAGCATGGGCTTCAGGATCGAGGCCGCATCGATGGCACCTTCGGCGGCACCGGCGCCCACCAGGGTGTGGATCTCATCGATGAACAGGATGATGTCGCCGCGCGTGCGGATCTCCTTGAGGACCTTCTTCAGGCGCTCTTCGAAGTCGCCGCGGTAGCGGGAACCGGCCACGAGGGACCCGAGGTCCAAGGTGTACAGCTGCTTGTCCTTGATGGTCTCCGGGACATCGCCGCGGACGATCGCCTGGGCCAGGCCCTCGACGACGGCGGTCTTGCCGACGCCGGGCTCACCAATCAGCACAGGGTTGTTCTTGGTGCGGCGGGAAAGGACCTGCATGACGCGTTCCATTTCCTGCTCGCGGCCGATCACAGGGTCCAGTTTGTTCTCGCGGGCCGCCTGGGTCAGGTTGCGGCCGAACTGGTCAAGGACAACGGACCCGGCCGGGGTCCCCTCAGCCTGTCCGGGGCCTACACCGGCGCCCGTGGCTTCCTTGCCCTGGTAACCCGAGAGCAGCTGGATAACCTGCGACCGGACCCGGTTCAGGTCTGCGCCGAGCTTAACGAGCACCTGGGCGGCAACGCCTTCGCCCTCCCGGATAAGGCCGAGGAGGATGTGCTCGGTACCAATGTAGTTATGGCCCAGCTGCAGCGCCTCGCGCAGCGAGAGCTCCAGGACCTTCTTGGCGCGGGGGGTAAAGGGGATGTGGCCGGAGGGCGCCTGCTGGCCCTGGCCGATGATCTCCTGGACCTGCTCGCGGACACCGTCGAGCGAAATGCTCAAGGATTCAAGGGCTTTGGCGGCAACACCTTCACCCTCATGGATCAGACCCAAGAGGATGTGTTCGGTACCAATGTAATTGTGGTTCAGCATGCGTGCCTCTTCTTGGGCAAGCACAACTACGCGACGGGCACGGTCCGTAAATCGCTCAAACATTTCGCCACACTCCTAGCTACGACGTACTTTGATGCTACGTGGCCGGGTTCCAGATTTGGGGCTTGTTCGCCACAGGGGAAACCGGAGGGTTGCGCAACCGCGCCCGGACCGGGTCCCCCGGCCAGGGGCAAGAACCGCCCGGAACCCCTCCGGACCGGCGCATTCTGCCCATCCGGAAGGGCGAAACCGGCCGCTAAGCGGGCCGTTCCGGCCGCGCGGACGGGCGGACGGGCGCACCGCCGGAAGGGTGGACGTTGCAATGCCGGACGGGCGCCGACGGCATGGCAAAGGTTCCCGAATTGCCGAAGATGGCCGCTAAGCCTGGACCCATTGCGGCCATCTTCGGCAAATGGTTCACCTCGTGCGGGACATCTGCCTGGAAATGCTGCCGGGGAGGAACACGGGCGGCGGAGTCTGTTCATCGCCGGACGGGCGGGCCGATCTGCTGGACGGGCGCCCCGACGCCGGCATGGCAATGCCCCCGTCAGATAACGGGGGCATTGGCATTTGACAGACGGTCGATTACGACGCCATGAAACGTGATTGCGGCTGGATACTGCGCCCTCATGCCGGGCCCCGCACTGCACCCTGACGCGGGTCCCTGCTAGGAATTAGCCTTTTGGTAAGCTTCCTGAATTTCAGCCTGGATGCGCCCGCGGCTGTTTACCGCATAGCCGTTGTCCCGTGCCCACTGGCGGATCTGGGCAGAGTCCTGATTCCGTCCGCTGGAAATTTTCGTGCGCGTGGCGCGTCCGCTTGACGTTTTGCGCGCGTGCGTCACAAATCGGTCCACCGCGGAGCGCAGTTCTGATGCATTGCTTGACGACAGGTCTATTTCGTAGCTGACGCCGTCAAGGCCAAACCGGACAGTTTCGTCCGCGGATCCCCCATCCAGATCATCAACGAGGATGATTTTTACTTTCTGTGCCATAAAGGACTCTCTTTCCAAAGATCGAGCGTTAAGAAAAGCAGGATGTATCTGGAATAAGTATCCTCCGCGTTACAGCAGGGAGTCAAAGCGCAAAACTCTGTCCAAAGGAAAACCGAAGGCGGCAATAGGGAACTATTACTTCTTTCGGGTAATTAGCTTCCCAGGGTCCCGGATTCCGGTCCTTTGGCCCTAGTTTCGGCTTCGGCATGGGCGCGGGCTTCTGCCTGCCGCTCTGATTTGTCGGCATTGAATATGGATTTCATGGCAAACCAGAAAAGCAGGCCCACCACGATGGGGGGCAGCAATACGGCGATGTAGTCCATGCTCAGTGTCCTTCGGGCTTCAACAGGGGGAAGAGGATCGTTTCGCGGATGCCGGATCCGGTGAACAGCATCACGAGCCGGTCGATGCCGAGGCCGATCCCGCCCATGGGCGGCGCGCCGTACTCGAGCGCACGGAGGAAGTCTTCGTCCAGCTGCATTGCCTCCACGTCACCCGCGGCGGAACGGCGGGACTGTTCGGTGAGGCGTTCGCGCTGGATGACCGGGTCGATCAGTTCGGAGAAGGCCGTGCCCCGCTCCATGCCGCCGATGATGAGGTCCCAGGCCTCAATCAGGCGGCCGTCTTCGCGGTGCTGGCGGGCCAGCGGCTGCGCGGACGGCGGATAGTCGTAGACGAACGTGGGGTTGAGCAACGTCGGCTCCACCAGTTCGCCGAAGAGTTCGACGACGAGCTTCTCGGCTTCCCAGGCGGCGTCGACCTTGACCTCGTGCTTGGCAGCCAGCTCAAGCAGCTCGGCAACCGGGGTATCGGGGGTTACTTCCTGGCCCACGAAGTCGGACAGTCCGGGGTAGACAGCCAGCCAGGTCCATTCGCCGTCGAGGTTGATCTCCCCGGCTTCGGTCTGCAGCACGCGGCCCACACCGGCGGCGTCGGCGGCGTCCAGGATGATCTCCTTGATCCGGTCCGCCATGACGAACTGGTCCGCCCACGCCTCGTAGGACTCCAAAGTGGTGAACTCGGGGCTGTGCGTGGAGTCCACGCCCTCGTTGCGGAAGACCCGGCCCATGTCGTAGACGCGGTCGATCCCGCCGACCACCGTGCGCTTGAGGTAGAGCTCGGTAGCGATGCGCAGCGTCATCTTCTGGTCGAAGGCGTTCATGTGCGTCTCGAAGGGACGGGCCGTGGCGCCGCCGTGAACCAGCTGCAGCATGGGGGTTTCCACCTCAACGTAGCCCTGGCGGTGCAGGGTTTCGCGGATGGAGCGGGTGATCGCGGCGCGGGTGTACACCATCTCGCGGGCTTCGTCGCGGACAATGAGGTCCACGTAGCGCTGGCGGACACGCGTTTCTTCGTTCAGCCCGGCGTGCAGCACGGGCAGCGGGCGCAGCGCCTTCGAGGCCATGGTCCAGGAATCCGCCATGACGGAGAGTTCGCCGCGGCGTGAGGAAATGACCTCGCCCTTGATGAAGACGTGATCGCCGAGGTCCACGAGGGACTTCCACTCCGCGAGCGCCTCCTCACCGATGTTGGCCAGGCTCAGCATGACCTGCAGCCGCACGGCTTTGCCGTCCAGGCCGCCCTCCTGGAGGGTGGCGAAGCAGAGTTTGCCCGTGTTGCGGATGAAGACGATGCGGCCGGTCACGCCAACGGCATCGCCGGTGGTTTCATCGGCCTGCAGGTAGGCGTATTTCTCCCGGATTTCCGTGAGCGAGTGCGTGCGTTCGACACCCACCGGATATGCCTCGACGCCGCGTTCGATCAGCTTGGCGCGCTTCTCCATGCGGATGCGGGTCTGTTCGCTGGCATCATGCGGCTCGGCGGCGGTGTTCGGGGTGGGGGTGTTTTGGGAAGTCACAATCCCCAAGTTTACCGTCGATTTGCGTCCGGGAAGGTCCCGGCCCGGTTCTGCCCGGGCGGCGGCCAGGGGGACGGGGTGCGGGAATAGACTCGAAGTTGTGGAGACATGGACAGTGAGGACCGACGACGGCAAGGGACACCTTGAGCTGCACACCATCCGCCCGGCGGGGCACGCACCGGGCAGAACAACCGCGTCCGACGCCGCCGTGGCGTCCCGCGGCGAAGGATCCGGCGTCGTCGTCGTGCACGGGACCCTGATCACCGATGCGCTCTACCGGTCCTTTGCCCGAAAACTTTGCCGGCTGCTGGACCAGCCGGTGCACTGCTACAACCGCCGCGGACGCGCCGGTTCCTCGCACCAGCCTGCCGACTATTCCGCCGCCACCGAGGTGGCCGACCTGGCAACCGTGCTCCGCGAGACCGGCGCCAGCGACGTCGTGGCCCACAGCTATGGCGGGTTCGTGGCCCTCGAGGCCGCCCGGCGCCTGCCGATCCGCAGGATGGTGACTTACGACGCCGCCGTGAGCCTCTCCGGGAACCTCACCCAGCGCTGGCGGCCCGAACTGGAAAGGTCCGTGGCTGCCGGCGAACTCGACCACGCCTGGGCGCATTTGGTGCAAGGCCTGGAGACGGCCGGCCCGGTGTCCATGCTGCCCCTGGGCGCACTGCGCATGCTCAGCATCCTCTCGGCCCGGACCAGGCTCGGCGCCGAAATGCGGCAACTGCTGCCCACGGCCGTCGCCGAGATGCGCGCCGTACTGGATGCCGACGCCGAACTCGAGGATTTTGCCGCCATCACCACCCCCACCCTCATGCTCAGCGGCGGCTGGAGCCCCGGCTACTTCGCCGACACGAGCCACCAGCTTGCCGACGCCGTCCCCGCGGTCAGCTTCGCCGTGGTCCCCGGGCAGCTCCACGAAGGCCCCATCCGGCCGGGAAGCCGGCTGGCCCTCCGCACGGCCCGGTTCCTCCACGGCGGACCCGGGGCTGCGACTCCGCCGCCCGTCAGCCTGGCCGGCAGCCTTGCAGCCGCGGGCGTGCCGGCCCGGTGGCGGCGCAGTGGGCCCGGCCGCTGAGGGCTGCGACGCGACCGACCGCTAGAATCGGGGGCGACCCTTTCGAAAGGACCCCCTTGGCCAAGCTCTACTTCCGCTACGGCGCCATGAACTCCGGCAAATCTACGGGGCTTCTGCAGGCCGCCTTCAACTATGAGGAACGCGGCCAGCGGGTCCTGCTGGCCAAGCCGGACGTGGACACCAAGGGCGACTCCGACGTCGTGTCCCGCCTGGGCATGACCCGTTCGGTGGACTTCCTGATCCCCGCCGGCGCGTCGGCCCGCGACCTGTTCACCGCCCAGGCCCACGGCGACGATCCCGACGCCCTCCTGCAGCACGTGGACACCCCGCCGGTGGCCTGCCTGCTGGTGGACGAGGCCCAGTTCCTGGAACCGGAGCAGGTGGACGACCTCTTCCGCATCGCGGTCCTGGACAACGTCCCCGTCCTCGCCTACGGTATCCGCACCGATTTCCGGACCCGCGCGTTCCCCGGTTCCCTGCGCCTGCTGGAGATCGCGCACACCCTCGAAGAGCTCAAGACCATCTGCCGCTGCGGACGGAAGGCCATCTTCAACACGCGCCGGATCGGGGACCATGTGGTGTTCGACGGGAACCAGGTTGCGATCGACGGCCAGGACGTCTGGTACGAGTCGCTCTGCGGCGCCTGCTACCTCGAGGTCTCCGGCGGCCGGCTGGGCAACTAGCGCGGGGCGATCATGCAGCGCCGCTGCGACGGGACCACAACTGAACTGCGGTCACAGTGGATTGCGGTCATAGTGGACTGCGCCGTGCTGGACCGGTGCCGTAGTGCACCGCGGCTTACTGCACTGGGGCGTGGCCTCGGCTAGGCTCGGAGCATGACCCGCGAGAACATCAGAACCCCCAACGGCGGAACGATCGAGCTTTTGAGCACGGGCGCCGAGCTCGCCTCGGCGGGTTCGGGCATCGTCGTCGTGCCGGCCTCGATGGTGACGGCCGCCGACTACACCCGTTTCGCGCAGAAACTCAGCGCATCACTGGGACGGCCGGTGCACACCTTCAACCGTCGCGGCCGCGGCTCGTCCTCCCCGCAGCCTGAGGATTACACCCTCGACGTGGACATCCACGACCTCGACGCCGTCATGAAGCACACCGCCAGCACGGACGTCTTCGGCCACAGCTTCGGCGGGGCAGTGGCCCTGCACGCGGCCCGCACCCTGCCGGTGGAACGGCTGGCCGTGTACGACCCCGCCGTGTCCGTCAACCACAGCGTCACGGCGGACTGGACGCCCGAATACGAGCGGGCGACCGCAGCCGGCGACGACGACCGCGCCCTCGCCGTCCTGCTCAAGGGCCTGGAGACCGGCAGCGCCCTCTCCCGGATGCCGCTGTCCATGCTGACGCTGGCGAACAAGCTCTCGGCGGGCACCCCGATCGGCAAGCAGCTGCGCGACCTCATGCAGACCGGCGTCCGCGAGATCAAGGCGATCATCGCCGCGGACATGCCGGCCGAACCCTTCCTGGAACTGCCGCTGGAAACGCTGATCATCGTGGGCGAGAAGAGTCCGGCCTATTTCGGGGTGGCCTGCGCCCAGATCCACGATGTCCTCTCCGGCTCCAGCTATACGATCCTGCCGGGCATGGGCCACGACGGTGTCAACAAGGCGCCGGACAAGCTGATCGCCGAGCTGAGCGCGTTTTACGCAGGCTAACCCGCACCACGCAACGCCCTATCAAGCAACGCTGGGTCAAATGGCGCCCATTCCGGAGGTCCGGACCGGCGCTAAGTCACCCCGCGACGCTTCTATGTCTGTCAAGCGGCTGGAATCGGGTGCTGGCGCGGACCATAGCGGGGCGGCTTTGGTGACCGGCCAGCTTCCCCTCTCCCCCCGACGCTTCTGTGCCTGCTGGCGGAGCAGCGCGTAGCTGTGGCCGACGGAGCCGGGGCAACCCGAAGGGCAAGCAGTGGATGGTTTGTGGGAGGAAATAAGCGAAGCGCCGACACAAGCCATCGGCTGCGCCGCCGTCCGCAGGACGGTTGAGCCGGTGGAGCGGGCACGTATGATCCGAAGGAATCTCAATGATGTTGTCAACGGATATTGGTGTGCCGCTCCGGCGTCCCGGCCGGTGGCGGCCGGGACGCCCAAGGTGCTTCTAGTCCGCCCAGCCCGGGTAGGGCTTCCGGTCCTGCTCCGGCAGCCTGGCCGCGGTGGCGGGGAGGTTGTCCGGGCCGTCGGACTGGCCGGAGGCCCAGTGGAAGAACACCTCGGCGGTGATCGCTTCGAAGCAGGCGTCCTGGGACCGGAACCAATAAGTCGCGGTGTCGCCTTCGACGTAGGTGCCGTAGCCGAACAGTTCCCCGTTCCCGTCACGGGTGCGGGCGACGGCGACGATGATGTAGGGCCAGGATCCGGCGTCCCAGCCCTCGCTGCCCCAGTTCGCCAGCACGGACCAGGCGGTGCCTTCGAGGGTGTCCATCCAGTCATACCCGTCCCCTGCCCGGTCGTCGGCGGGAAGGGCCGGGGCAGTGACAGGTTCGGCGGTGTCGGCCGTGACCGTGCCGGTCATGGTTTGTGTGTTCATGGGGTGATGCTCCGTTTCTTGGGGCGGGGCGGGTGCCTCAACAACCGGCTTCCTCTCCCCCACCATGTTTTTTGCCTGCTGGCGGAGCATCGCGTAGCTGTGCCCGACGGAGCCGGGGCAACCCGAAGGGCAAGCAGCGGATGGATTGCGGGAGGAAATCAGCGCAGCGCCGACCCAAGGCATCCGGTGGGCTGCCGTCCGCAGGACGGTTGAGCCGGTGGAGCGGGCACGTAAGATCCAACGGACAGCAGCAAAAAAGGAAAAAACCTTGTGCTGCCCGAGCGCAGCGAGGCCCTTTTCGTTCCAGCAGTGGGACCCTAAGCGGACGGCTTTTTGGCCCGATCAGAAGCTGCATGTTTCGTTGTACGGCCCATTAGGATTCGCAGTACCACCACGGTTCAGGGATGTGTCGAGCCGTGCATGTGACTGTGCCGAGACAAGGGGATCCCGATGGAGAGCATCTACGAGCTAAGCGAATCAATTCCCGTTCAAACGACAGCGCCAGAATCGATTGCGGTGCTGATGGCGGGATTGAGGGCTGCGGGCTACATTCCGCGCAACGAAGGCGAGTCGGTCTCCGTGCGTGAGGGATCGAACTTTTCTCTCCGTATATGGGGCACGATGCTGCCGTGGGGTCGAAAGAGCATTCCGATAGGAATGACCGTCACGTTGAAGGAGACGACCACGGGCACTGAGGCGGTTGTTCATGCCTATGACCGGCTCGGCTGGTACCTCGATGCAAAGACAAACCCGGTTCTCAAAGAGGAATCACAGCGAAAAATGGCGGTTCTCGTCGAACTGGCTCGGAAAATTCTTAGCACTTGAAATCGCTGAACGGAACGTTGCGCTCCGGTCCGGGCCCGGTGTCGACTCGTCAGGCGGCCAGTGGTTGTGCCTCCGCCGGGACTGGCGTGTAGGTGGTGCCGTCGCGGAGCATGGCCCAGAGAACGTTCAGTCGGCGGCGGGCCAGGGAGAGCATGGCCTGGACGTGGGTTTTGCCTTCGCCGCGTTTGCGGTCGTAGTAGGCCCGGGAGGCCGGGCAGGATTTCAGCGCCGATAGCCCGGAGAGGTAGAAGACCCGCAGCAGCCGGCGGTCGTAGCGGCGGGGGCGGTGGTGGTTGCCCGTAATCCGGCCGGAGTCCCGGGGTGCGGGGGCGAGTCCGGCGACGCCGGCGAACCGGTCCGCGGTCTGAAAGACGGTGAGGTCCCCGCCGGTAGCGCCCAGGAACTCCGCGGCCAGGACGGGGCCGAAGCCGGGCACGCTGAGCAGGGTCCGGGTGTGCCGGTGTTCGGTGACCTTCACGCTGATCAGCGCATCGAGCTCTGCCAGTTCCTCGTTCAGGGTGATGATCTCCCGTGCGAGGGCGGCGACGATCAGCTCCCCCATGTGCTGGGCCGGGACGGTGGTGTGCTGGGATTTCGCAGCATCCACCGCGGCCTGGGCGACCGCGGCGGACGAACGGGTGCCGTGTTTCTTCAACCAGGCATGGAGCCTGGCCTGGCCGGTACGGCGAATCCCGTCCGGGGTCCGGTGTTTGGTCAGCAGCAGCAGCGCTGCCTTGGAGCGGCTGTAGTCAAAGGCCCGCTCCAAAGCGGGGAAGTATTCGAGCAGCTGGGCCTGCAGGCGGTTGATCGCGCGGACCCGGTCCGCGGATTTGTCCGCCCGGCGGGCGGTCAGGATCCTCAGCCCGGTGCTGATCTCATCCCCGGCCCGCAGCGGCTGCAGATCGCGGCGCATCCTGGCCTGGTCCGCGATCACGGCGGCGTCTTTGGCGTCCGTTTTGCCCTCGCCGCGGTAGAGCTTGGAGGCGTGGTGGACGATCCGGCCCGGGATATAGAGGATGCTCTGGCCATGGGCGACGAGCAGGGCGATCAGCAACGCCGGGCCGCCGTGGTTCAGATCCGTTGCCCAGATGACCTCGTCCCCGTCCCCGAGCTTCAGAACGGCGGCGATGAGCTCGAGCAGGGCCGGTTCGTCGTTGGGGATTTTCTGCGAGAACAGACGGTTTCCGTCGGCGTCGATCACGACGCAGTGATGATGGGCTTTGCCGGCATCGATGCCGGCCCACAATTTCGCCAAAACAGCCTCCAGTCTGTCGGATGGGTGGAACCCGGCAGATAACCGCGCCGTCGTGTCCTTATCCGGCGATCATGTCGCGTCTCTCAATCAGCGGTCGGGTCATCGCGGGGTGGCGGGCGGCCAATCCTACGGAGCCGTCACGACGTGAATCGTCCGGCCACAGCAACAAAGCCATACCCGCCTCCCCTGGGTAGCCACGACCCTACAACGGCCACGGAACCACCCGACAACACCATAAGGACAGCAGCAATAAACAGAAAAAGGCTTCTACAGCCCGAGCGAAGCGAGGTCCGTGCAGTAGACCTGGTCGCTGGCTAAGGAGGTCGGAAACCGGAGTCTTCATGCAGCGCGTGGTTTTCGGGCTAGATTGTGGTGCTCTCGCTCGCGGCACCGGCTTGCTGGTGGCGGTAGAGCGTTGCGCGGCTCCAGCCAACGAGACGGGCGGCGTCCTCGGCGGTGCGGCCTTTGGCGCGAGCGTCCTGGGCGATCGCGAGTTTGTCGGCAATGACTGCGGGGTCGGAAAGCAGCCGCCCGAAACGTGTGCCGCTTTGCCGAGCGGCAGCGATGCCGGCATTGACCCGCTCGACGATGAGCTCGCGCTCATACTCGGCAAGGGTTGCGAGCATGTTCAGCATCAGCCGTCCGGTCGAGGTTGCCGGGTCGATGCCATCGGAGATGGACCGGACCTGGACACCGCGGCCGCGCAGCAAGGCCACAGTGTTGAGCACGTCTATCAATGATCGGCCCAGCCGGTCCACCCGCCACACAACGACCGTGTCACCCTCGACGGCGTACTCGAGGAGCCTCTTCATTCCGGGGCGCTCGGTCGCCGTCTTGCTTCCGGAGGTCACGTCGGCAAAGACATCACGTTCCTGCACACCAGCTGCAACAATTGCGTCCAGCTGGAGCTGGGCGTCCTGGCTGGAAGTACTGACCCGGGTGTAACCCAGTTGCCTCATGAAGCAATTCTGACTCGAAAAGTCGCCGACGCGCCCGCAGCGAGACGATTTACGGCGAGACGCCTTTACGAGACGCCGAGTACGCGGCTATTCCGTCTGCTCGCGCGACGGCCGTTGCCCCTCCCGAGGCCCGGGGACTGTGTCTTGAAAAGCTGTACGTTTACGAGACAATAGCTGGAATCATGAAGTGCTACCCGAACTCAGGCATCTTCCACGATGTCGTTGACTCTTCCCTCTCCTACAAATCGTCCGTCGTACCAGATTTGGAAAGCAACACCTTTGGAGGCATACAACCTTGATAAATCTGACCAGAAGATGAGCTTTCCTTCCGGCATCGAGTCGGGTCGAACATTCTCGCCGGCCAAATCAAGGATGGCACCGAATTGAACTGGCTCTTCCTCAGCCTCAGTCAGGGGAGGGAAGATCATGATCAAGGACGGCGTTGGGCTTGTCATTTCCGCCGCTAGACCACCGCTTTCTGCCGCGTAGAAGCAGAACTGTGCCGAGACTGTATGTGGGCTCATGGGCCGATCGGTCCTATGCAGATGACGTTGCAAATGGATGGAATATCTGCTGTGCGAACGAACCAGGCGGGGCCTTCGCTTGCGGCGTGAACAGGTTCAGCCCGGTCAATGACCGATCGAGGCGCTTGTCCGTGCGTGAGCGTTTGTTGTCCCTGGCCTAGTTTTATGTACCCCTGTCCCAAGTTTTCGGCTTGCCCCTGGGTCGGGAAGAAGTATTTGCCCATTCCTCCGGGCTGGACTCGGTAGGTACCTGACCTTGCAATTTGGGCTGCCTCATCTGACCCTACTACGCGCCAGACATCGACTAATTCATCTCCGGCTCTTGCCACCCTGGACATGGCCTTCGCTCCGGAAGCCGCGCCCTTGATGAGTCTCCCTCCTGGGACTACGGCTGCGGTTGAAAGGAGTACGTCGGCGACTGCGTCGCCGCAGGATCCTTTGCCGCTGTTACAGGTGTTATACGCCTGGATGGCTTTGGTTCCGGCGTGTATTGCACCGGCGGCGAGGGCTATGCCGCCAGCCATGGCGGCTATCGGTGCACCAACGCCGGTTACGGCTGCTGCGATGGCTATAACTCCGGCGACATCGGACACGATTCCACTGACTTGTTGGATGTTGCCGAGGGCCTCATTCCATGAGAAGAGGCCGGTGATGTCGATGTATCGAAGGGGGTTGGAAGATCCGTACGTATAGGTGCCGGAGGTGGTGGTGGCTGCGGCGGGGTCTGTAGTGAGGAAGATGCCGGCGTTTGGGTTGTATTGGCGGGCGCGGAGGTGTGTAAGGCCAGTGGGGTCTCGGTATTGGCCGAGCCAGCCCAGGGGCGGGGCGTTGGGGTTGTTCGGGCCGGTGACCCGGGGCCGGCCGTAGGGTTCCCAGGCCCCTACTGAGGTGACGGTCCCTGTGGCGTCGGTGAGAGCGCGGATGGATCCGAGCCGGTCAGTGTGGAAGTAGGCAGCCGTCCCGGCGGCGTCGTGGGCGGTGAGGGGCTGGTCGCCGTTGGTGTAGTGGCGGATAAGGGCGCCGTTGGTGTCCAGTTCGTTGGTCAGCTGGTAGAAGGGGTCCCATTCGAAGCTGGTTTTCGCGGTCCCAAGGGTGGCGCTGAGGCGGCGGCCGTCACCGTCGTACTGGTAGGTGGGGGCGCCTGCCGGGGTGGTGGCCGTGGCGGTGCGGCCACCAGTGGTGTAGGTGAAGGATGTGCCGCCGGCGGTGAGGGCCTGACCCTTCGGATCGTAGGTGTAGGTTGTGGTGCCGCCGGGGGCGGTGGTTTGGGTGCGCTGGCCTTTGGTGTTGTAAGTGTGGGTTGTGGTTGCTCCGTTGCGGACTTCGGTGAGGACGTTGCCGGCGTGGTCGTAGGTCCATTCCAGGACTTCGCTGCTGGCGGCGCAGGCGGTGGTGTAACAGGCCTTTGTAAGCCGGTCCCGGGAGTCGTAGCTGAACGTGTCGGTTGTACCGTCCGGGCGAGTGATGGTCAGGGGGTTGCCCGCGGTGTCGTAGGCGTACGTCTCGTCCAGGAGTATCGCGACGGTGGTGGCGTCGGTGATTCGGGTGAGCCGCCCGAGGTTGTCGTAGGTGCGGGTGGCTGTTGAGCCGTCGGCCCGCGCGATCGTGAGGGTATTGCCGTCCAGGTCGTGGGTGTAGTCCGCAACGACGCTGGTGCCGTTCTTGACTTGCGTGACCCGGCCGTCCGCATCGTATGTGTAGCCGGTGACTGCCCCATCGGGACTCGTAAGGCCGGTCAGCCGGGACCCGGCGTCGTAGGCGAGAGTGAAGGTCCGCCCGCCTCGAGTGACTGTGGTGAGCCGGTCCAGAGAATCGTAGGTGTAGGAGGTGGTGCCGTTGGGATCCGCCATGGAGACGCGGTTGCCGTTCGCATCGTAGGTATAGGTGACGTCGCTGTCCGTGCCCGGTAGATCGGCCCGTGTCAGCCTGCCTGCCGGGTCATACGTGTACGAGGTGACCGCGTTCTGCGGGTCCGTCACGGTCGCAATCTGGTTCCGCCTGGTGTAGGTGAGGGTATAGGTTCCCAGCGGGTTGGTCACCGTAGTGGCCCGGTTGGCAGCGTCGTATTGGAATGCCGTTGTCCGGCCCATTGAATCAGTCAGGGCTGTGATCTTGCCGTTGGAGTCGTAGGCCGTAGTGGTAGCCGGGACACTCACGTCCGGCCCCTGCACGCTGGTGACGTGCCCGGCCGCGTCGTACTAGTAGGTGGTGGAACGGCCGGAGGTGTCCGTGGCCTTGATGATCTGGCCATCCATGTCGTAATCAAGTGTCTCGAACTGCCCGGCCGGGTTGGTCGCCTTCACCATTCGGCCAAGGGCGTCGTACTCGTACCGCCAGGTGTACTGGGCCGGGTCCGCGCCGGCGGCGTTCCCTCGGGGGGAGACCATGCTGGCGACCCGTCCGGCGTTGTCGTAGCCCATGGACGTCACGGAGCCCAGCGGGGATGTGGTCTTGATGGGGTCCCCGTCGGAGCTGTATTCGAAGGTGCTGGTGTTGCCGCTCGGGTCCGTTGCGGAGGTGATGTTACCCATCGGGTCATAGGCCATCGAGCTGGTCTGGGTCCCGCCGGCGGGATTGGGACGGGCCAGTTGGGTGAGGTTGTTGGCCGCGTCGTAGCCGCGGGTGCTGCTGTTCCCACGGGCGTTGACCGTGGTCGTGGGCATGTGCTGGGTGTTGTACTCTGACCGGACTATCGGTGTGGTGCCCTGGAAGGACTTCACGTCGCCACCGGGGGTGTAGGACAACCCGTTGCGGATGCCGTCCGGCCCATACGTGGCGATCAGCCGCAGCTGGCTATCGTACTCGTACTCCGTGGCGTTCCCGACCGGGTCAATCCGGCGCTGCAGCACATTACCGAGGTAGACGTCCTTCCAGAGCCCGCCGCGGGAATCCGTCATGGTCGCCGTCGAGGCCGCCGGGTCCCAGGTGAAGACGTTGCGGTTGCCGAGCCCGTCCCACTGCTCAGCCACCCGCCCGGTGCTGTTGTCATACACGGTCTTGACGATCGTGCGGCCCGAAGGTGCCTTGATCTCCGAGAGACGTTGCCCGGCGTCGTAGGTGTAGGTGGTGGTCCCGGCCAGGGCGTTCGTGGCCCCGGTCAGCAGCCCGCCGGTGTAGCTATAGGTCACGGACTGCCCCGCCGAAGTCAGGGCGCCGGTGATGCGGCCCGCTGTGGTGTCCCAGGTGAATGAGATCGATCTGCCGCCGTCGCTGACCTGGGTCAGTCTTCCGCCTCCGTCATACATGTAGGCGGGTCCGCGACCCGAACCGTCAGTAAGTGCTGTCAGCCGCCCCGCGGCATCGAAGGAATGAACAAGCCCCGAGCGGGTGGTGACGGTGAAGGTCCCGTCCGCGTTCTGGGCCAGGCCGGAGGTTGCTCCTGGCGGTGCCGTGAAGCTGCCGTCCGCGTTCTTCGTGAACTTCAGCCGCTGGCCGGTGCCTGCTTTCAATACAGCCTCGGGCCCCTGCACGCTCAGGCGGATGTCGTAGCCCAGGCTCCAGCCTCGGCCGAACGGACCTTCCGCCGCATCGGCGGAGGTGTAGAAGCGGTTCAGGCTAAGGTTCCCAGTCTTTGACGCCAGGGCAAGGTCGGACTCCGAATGCACGAGCGCGCCAATCGCAGTGTTCACCGGGTCGGACTGCGAACCGACCGGCGCGGTCCCGAACTCCGAACCCCCATCCGGGCCATATATCTGTTCATCAGCAACAGACCCGGCATAGGTGCCCGTCCCGGTAACCCCGGCCGAGGGAATCGGCGGTGCTGCCGTGAGTGCTGGCGTGACCTTCGTAAAGTAGCCCGCTATGGACGGATTGCCCTGCTGATAGCAGGCGCTTCCGTTCACCAAGGCATACGTCACATCCGGGATGTACGTGGTTTGGAAGCTAAAGCAACCAGTCGGCGGGTCATCCACACCATGGCCCCACCAGTTATAGGCGAGGTCCTGTGCGTCCTGGTTCGACGGCTCATTCGACACCCCACCAATCAAGGCGTTCCCCCGCATGTCCAACTGCTGCCGGGTTGGGCCCGGCGAGCTGTTCGCGAGGACCGCTTTGGACACGTAGTTGTCGTAGAACTTCACGTTATTCGATCCGAGGAACGCTGCGGCGTAGCCCGAAATTGTGCCCTCAAAGACATTATCCGTGATCGCCCCGGTGGGAGCGCCAATGCCACAGTTGCTCTCAGAGAACCTGTTATTGGCGACCCGAACCTCTCCGGCCCCGAACTCGACTGAAACGCCCGCATACTGAGAATGGCGAACATCGCTGTTCGTCAATGACAAGACAGCACCCGCAGCTACCCGTAGTTCTGCATAGGGCCCGCAGAGGCCCCCCGACCCGTAGCCACCATACTGGACGACAGCGCGGTCCATCACCGACTGGGACCTCGCAGAATCGCTGAAATAAATGTGATACCAATCCCCCCGCTGGGGTGACGATGCAGCGCCGTCCCCATTGGTATCACCACCAACAGAGTCATCACGGTATGAAGTAAAGATCACCGGGGCAGCTGAAGATCCACGCACGGTCAGCTGCCCGTCGACGAAGATCTGACCATTACTGCTGGAAGTGTTCCCGATCTTCACGATGACGCCGGGCTCCATGGTCAAACGCACCCCGGCGTTGATTCTCAGCGTGCCCTGAACCCAATACGGCGATGCCGCCGCCGTCCACACTGCGTCCGCGCTAATTGTCTGGTTGGTGATCACCGTACCGGCAGCATGCGCAGACGGTAGAGGGCCAGCAATGCCCAGAAGACCGACAGGCCCCACCGCCAGGACCAGCAGTACGCTAAGCCACAGCCTCAGCACAGGGACAGGGTGAAAAGGGCAGACCGAACCAGACTCCGAGCAGTAGACATCCCCCAAGAACTTTCTACGAAAATGATCCGCGGCAATTCCCAGTTGCCGAAAGCCCGAACCCCCAACGAGTGATGCGCCGACCTTAGACCTCCCTGTCGTTTACCTGCAAGGATCTTGATCAAAACCTTAGACAAACCTGCGGAAAGGCCCACCACGTTTCTGAGGACCATGCATAACTTTCAGGCAGGCGCGCCCGGTCGTCTCAAAGCAAAGCCTGAAAGTTCGGAGGGTCCGGTCCCCAAAGGCCGACCATTCCAACAACGTGGAATGGGGGGTTCCGCAGCGGCGTAAAGGGCGTTGAGTTGGCGGTAGAGGGTTCTGGCGATGTAGCGCTTAAGGGATCTGCGGATTTCGCGGTAGCTGCGGCCTTCTTGGGTGCGTTTGGCGACGTACTCCCGCGTTCCGGAGTCATGGGTCATCCGGGTCATGGTGATGGTGTGCAAGGCCCGGTTGAGGCGCCTGTCACCGCCCCGGTTAAGCCGGTGCCTGACAGTGTTACCGCTCGAGGCCGGCAAGGGATTCACCCCTGCCAGCGAGGCGAAAGCAGCTTCGCTGCGAACCCTTCCTGGATGCGACCACGCTGTCAGGACAGTAGCGACCGTGACAGCCCCGGCGCCTACCATCTCCAACAGCGGCGCAGCGGGGCTTTGCTGGATCAGCTCTGTCATGCGTTT
This sequence comes from Arthrobacter humicola, assembly GCF_022803015.1. Classification (GTDB taxonomy): domain Bacteria; phylum Actinomycetota; class Actinomycetes; order Actinomycetales; family Micrococcaceae; genus Arthrobacter; species Arthrobacter humicola_A. The sequence goes on along the minus strand of NZ_JAFKON010000002.1, from coordinate 453,842 downwards.
CTGGTTCGCAGCCAGCTGGGTGGTCACTTCGAGAATGCGGCGTGCCAACCGAACTGCTTCCTCGCGGGCGATCGAAAGTTCGACCGGTTCCTGTCGGTCCCGCCATCTGGTGATAGTGGCGATCTGGGCGGGAACCAGCGGTTTGCGGGCGTCGATCCCGAGATCATGGGCCCGGAGCAAGGCCAGGAGTGCGTTGGCATTCATTGTTCGGTCCCGGGTCAACTGATCCCGCGCTGCGCTCAGGATCCTAAGCGCAGCGCGGGTTCCTTCATCCCGTCGCGGAGCTCGGAGCTGGGACTCCTCCAGCCCCAGGACAGCGGTTCCGATGGCGGCGGCGTCCAGCGGGTCGGATTTGCCGATTCCCCGGCGCCCGCGGGCGTTCATCCGGGGAGCTTCGGCGACGTCGTAGCCGGCGTCGGTTACTGCCCTGGCCAGGCGCGCCCCGTAGGAGCCGATGCCCTCGACGGCCCATAGACAGGCCATGTCGCCGTCTGTCCGTCGGCCTACCCAGGCAAGTGCGCGGGAAATCCCTGCCGGGGTGGTCGGGAACTGCTCGCACGCGATCTGTCGCCTGGTGCTGGCCTCGATGATGGCGTACGTGTGGGTGCGGGCGTGGCAGTCCACGCCGATGACGAACGGGCGGGTCTGAGCAACGATAGTCAACGCAGCGACCCTCCTTCCTTTCGAACGGGCAAGAACGGCCGCATGACGGCCGACGTTGAACCTGGGAAGGGTCTCTTCGAGGCAAAACTGTGATGAGCCACAACCTGCAAAGGCTGGGCAAGCTTCTAATCAAGCCACCGATGTGGGACAGGCCAACACCGGCCGCTCCGCCCAGTGCGGACAAGTCGGGGGAAACGCACCCTCAAGGGGCAAATTGTTTTTCGAGTCACGCGCCCGGCAGAACGACCGGCATCAACACTGCCAGCTAGTCCCAGACCAACCACTGCAAGACTCACAGTTGTTTTTTTAATTGCAGCTAGTGGGCGGCCAGGTGTCCCGCGCCTTCGGTTTTGCGCATCATGGTGGACAGTACGACGGCGGCGACGGCTATGACGGCCGCCGTCAGGAATGCGGCATGCATGCCGGCGACCATGCCCGAGGCAACGGCCACGAAGGCGTAGATCGAGACCAGGAGCGCCGTGCCGGCGGCGCCGGCCACCTGCTGCAGCGTGCTCATGATGGCCGAGCCGTGGGAGTACAGGTGCGGCGGCAGCGGGTTCAGCCCCGTCGTGAAGGCGGGGGTGAACAGCAGCGCCAGGCCCAGGCTGAGTGCCACGTGCAGGGCGATGATCCACCCCAGCGGCGACGTGGCGTCCAGCATGGAGAACTGCCAGAGGGACAGCACCATCATGATCGAGCCTGTCACTGTCAGCGGCAGGGGCCCGATCCTGTCGAATACGCGGCCGATGAAGGGCCCCAGCAGGCCCATGGCGAGGCCGCCGGGCAGCAGGACCAGGCCGGTCTCGAGGGAGGTCAGGCCGCGGATTTCCTGCAGGTACAACGGCAGCAGGATCACCGCGCCGAACAGCGCGATCATGGCCACGACCAGCAGCAGCACGGAAACGGTGAACATCCGGAACGTGAAGGCGCGCAGGTCCAGCAGGGGGCCGCCGGTCTTCTGGAGCTTCAACTGGCGCAGGACGAAAGCTGCCATGGCCAGCACACCAACGGCCAGTGCCACCACGGCGGGGGTGCGGGAGCCTGCCTGGCCGCCGCCGATCTGGCTCAGGCCGTACACCAGGCCGCCGAAGGCGGGGACCGTGAGCACCACGGAGAGGGCATCGAGCCGGGTTTTCTCGGTCTCACCGATGTTGGTCAGATACCTGGCCCCGATGGCGAGCGCGGCGAGGGCGATCGGCAGCACGAAGACGAACATGAACCGCCAGGAAAAATGCTGGAGGATCAGGCCGGAAACTGTCGGGCCCAGTGCCGGCGCAACCGAAATGGCGATGCTGACGTTGCCCATGACGGCGCCGCGGCGCTCCAGCGGCACGAGAGTGAGGATGGTGGTCATCAGGAGCGGGAGCATGATGGCGGTGCCGCCGGCCTGGACGATGCGGGCCAGCAGCAGGACTTCGAAGCCCGGCGCGAGGGCGGCCAGCAGGGTGCCGCCGGAAAAGAGTCCCATGGCCAGCATGAACACGGCACGGGTGGTCAGCCGCTGCAGGATGAACCCGGTGGTGGGGATCACGACGGCCATGGTGAGCATGAAACCCGTGGACAGCCACTGCACGGTAGGCGCATCGATGTTCAGGTCCACCATCAGCCGCTGCAGGGCCACGTTCATGATGGTCTCGTTGAGGATCACGACGAAGGTGGCCACCAGCAGCGTGGCGATGATGGCCACGGACTCCCGGGGCATCTTTGCCGGCGCGGTGGGCGCGGTGGATGCCGCGGGCGCGGCCGGCGTGGCCGATCCGGGGATGGCGGGGGCAGCGCCCGGTGCGGGATCGCCAGAGGCGTTGGAAGAGACGTCTGTTGACATGGGAATTCCCTCAGGGAGTTTGGTGTGGGTCCGGCGAGCGTCGGCGCTGCTGCAGGTTCCAACAGTCTAGGGCCCGGGGGCATTCCCGTCACCGCGAAAACAACGCGGGTTCGGATAAGCCGATGACGGGCGGCGGCATGGGCCGTATCTGACCCCGCGTTGCGTATTGGTGGTGGGGTTGGGGCTACGAGTTCAGGGGCGCGTTGTCGATGAGGCGGACGGGCCCGACCTTGGCAGCGATGATCGCCAGCCCCTCGCCGCGGAACGGGGTGTCCCGGCAGTTCTCCGCCAGGGGCTCGAGGGTGCGCGGATCCACCACCTCGAAATAGTCCAGCTCCACGAGCGGCTGGGACCGGACGAGGGCCTGCGCGGATTCGATGTCCAGCGGCTCATGGGCGTTGGCGCGCTCCTCGATGAGCCGCAGCGCGCGGGAGAGCACCAGGGCCGCCTCGCGCTGGTCTTCGGAGAGGAATCGGTTGCGGCTGGACAGCGCCAGGCCGTCGGCCGAGCGCACAATGGGCACCGGCACGATCTCCACGGGAAAATTCAGGTCAGCCACCATGCGCTGGACCAGGGCCAGCTGCTGCGCGTCCTTCTGGCCGAAATAGGCGCGGTACGCGGGCTGGCCGCCCCCGGGCAGGCCGGCCCCAGGAATGCCGTAGTGGAGCAGTTTCGCGACGACGGTCAGCGCGCCGTCGAAGTGCCCCGGCCGGGACGCGCCTTCCCATTTTTCGCCCAGGGGTCCGGCAGTGATCCGCACAAGGGGTGCCCCGCCGGGGTAGACCTCCTCAACACCCGGCGCGAACGCCAGGTCTACCCCTTCGGCGTCGAGCAGCGCGAGGTCGGCGTCGAGGGTCCTGGGGTAGCGTTCGAGGTCCGCCGCCTCGCCAAACTGCAGCGGGTTGACGAAGATGGTGGCCGCCACGACGTCGTTCTGGGCGACGGCCGTCCGGGCCAGCTGGGCATGTCCCTCGTGCAGGGCGCCCATGGTGGGCACGAGGCCCTGGGACGTGCCGCCTTTCTGTGCCAGCAGCCGGGCGCTTGCGGCGCGGAGCTGGGCAGCAGTGGTGACGAGTTGGATTGCCATGTCAGGGTCCTTCCGGGGCGGGCGTCCCGTTCTGGCCGGGGCCGCCGAGCGCCTGTTCGATGCCGTCGAGTTGTTCCGGCTTCAGGAGCCCGCGGCTTCCTGCCCGGCGGGCTGTCGCCCGGGCCATGGCCAGGTACGCCTCAAGAATATCGCCGGCCGCGCCGCCGTCGTACTCGCGGAGGGCGCCGGCGTGCGCGGCCACCGTGCCGGTGTCGCCGCGGGCCACGGGCCCGGTCAGGGCCGTTTCACCGGAGGCGAGGGCGTTCTCGAGGGTGGCGCGCAGCAGCGGGCCCAGCATCCGGTCCGGGGCGTCGACGCCGACGTCGCGGAGCAGCTGCGAGGCCTGCGCCACGAGCGTGACCAGGTGGTTGGATCCGTGCGCGAGGGCAGCGTGGTAGAGGACGCGGTCGGCCTCGGCGATCGCGACGGGCTCGGCGCCCATTTCGACGACGAGTGCCTGGGCGATCGGCAGCATCGCTGCGTCGGCCGTGACGCCGAAGGTGCAGTCCAGGAGCCTGGTGAGGTCCAGGCTCATGCCCGTGAACGTCATGGCCGGGTGCAGCGCGAGCGGCACGGCACCGGCGGCGCGGACCGGATGCAGGATCCCGACGCCGAAGCGCCCGGAGGTGTGCGCCACGAGCTGGCCGGGCTGCCAGGCGCCGAGCTTGGCCAGTCCGTTCACCAGCGGGCCCAGGGCATCGTCCGGGACGGCGAGCAGGACCAGTTCGGCCCGCTCCACGATGTCCTGCACGTCCAGGATCGGGACGCCGGGCAGGAGCGTTTCGACGCGTTCTTTGCTGGCGTCCGAAACGGCGGACGCCCCGATGACGGCGTGCTCGGCTCCGCGCAGCGCCGCCCCCAGGACGGCGCCGACCTTCCCTGCGCCAATGATTCCGACGCCGAGGCGTCCTGGTTTAGCCATGATGCGGGCCTTCCTGGGGGTCTTCGGCGGGTGGTGCGGCCGGCTGGGCCGCCGGCTCCAGCCAGTGTTCGCTCTTTTGGTGCTTGCGCGCGGCACGGGCACGGGCCGACTGGGCATCGAACAGGGCCCGGGCCTCGTCGAGCCCGGCCTGGATGAGCCGCGGGGCCACCGGACCCGCCGTGGTGTGCAGGACCAGGTCCGCCACCCGGAACCGCCGGGCGAGCGGGCCCTGCTGGAGCGCCATGGACTGGGTGCGCTGGTGCGGCACCACCACGAAGTTCCGCCACCAGCGGCCCGACCTCAGGAGCAGGGCGGTCTCCGTTGCCGCGAAGCCGTTGCGCCGCCAGCCCAGCGGCGCCAGGAACCGGGCCCGGCGCGGGCTGGTGACGAAGCCGCCGTCGGGGTCCTTCCCCGCTGCGCTGTCCGGGGTCCCGGCAGGGTCCGCGAGGCCGGTGATCCCCGCGGTGAACAGCCCCACCGGGTCCGGGGTCCCGGGATCCGGGAGCACCAGGGAGAGGATTTCCATGACGTCGCCGAGGTATCCCACCGGAAGCAGCGTGGTTCGGGCCGATCCTTCGCCGGCGCTGCCGGCCAGGCCGTAGCCGGCCACGTTGACCTGGATCCGGTACCAGCCGAATATCCGCCACAGCGGCGGCTGGCTGACCTTCAGCGCCTGGATCCTGCCCGGCGGAACGGTCTGCGCCTGCGTGTCCAGCAGGCCGTAGCGCAGCCGGATGCCGTCCGGGGAGATGGCGGCCGTGAAGTTGTAGCCCTTGTTGAACGAGGACCAGTAGGAGGCGATGAGCCCGATCGCGGCAGGGATCAGGAAGACCGTGAAGTTCCGGTTTTCCGTGACGGCGGAGAGCATCACCGAGGCAATGCCGCCAGCCAGGATCACGACACTTTGTTCGCTCAGGAGCAGCGAGCCCACCAGGCGCGGCGGCGGCACGGTGAGCACGGCCTGTTCCGGGGCTTCCACGGCGGCGGCCGCCGGCTCTCCGGACTCCGGGTCTCCCGGCTCCCGCACCGGTGTCCCGCCCGCGGCACCGGAGGCGCGGGCCAGGATTATCGCGCGGAGCTGCCGGGCCTCGTCCGCGCGCAGGTACGCCAGGCGCACCGCGGACTGGCCGGCGTCGGCGACTTCGAACCGCAATTCAGCCAGTCCGAAGATCCGTGCAAGCAGGGGTTGCACGACGTCGATCGCCTGCACCCGGTCCAGCCTGGCCTGCCGCTGCTGCTTGAACAGGAACCCGGTGTTGACTCGCACGTAGCCGCCGGCCACCTGGTAGCGGGTGAAGTACCAGCTCAGGACGTAGCCGAGAACGGTCAGCAGAATCAGGGCGCCGCCCCCGAGCAGCAGCCAGGGCGCCCGTCCGGCCAGCCGCTCGTCAAAGAGCGGGCCGCCCTGCAGGAACCGTTCGAAACTGTCGCGTCCAAAAAAGAACAGCAGCGCAGCCAGCGCCACCCAGCCGCGGACAAAGGGCGAGGCGGGGTGTACGCGCAGCCAGCCGGCGTCGGCAGTTCCTTCGATACCGGATCCGACGGCGGTTGCGTCGGCGGCGCGTCCGGCATCCTCCGGTGTCAGCGCCATCCCGTCACGGCCTTCCCGTCACAGCCCGGCCAGCCGGGCTTCGCCGCGGGCGGACAGTTGTTCGCGGAGCCGGGCGCCTTCGCTCGCGGGCAGCCCGGGAATCTCGGCGCTGGTCGCGGCGGCCGCGGTGTGCAGCTTCAGTGTGCACAGGCCCAGCTGGCGTTCGACCGGGCCCACCGCGATGTCGACGTACTGCATCCGCCCGTAAGGAACCACGAGGGTGCGCTGGAAGAAAATGCCGCGCCGGATCAGGAGGTCATCCTCACGCTCGGCGTAGCCGATCGAGCGCACCTGCCGGGGAATCAGCGCGAGCCGCCACAGGGCCAGCAGCAGCGCGACCGCGGGGAGGGCGACGGCCAGCCAGACCGGCAGCCAGGTCCACACGCCGGTCAGCACCAGGATGAGGGGAAGCGACAGCAGGGCCACCGCGACCAGGGTTCCCAGCGCCCACCCCGCGAGGCGCACCGTGACGTACTTCGGGGAGACCCGGAGCCAGTCGATGCCCGGAGGATCAATCGCTTCGGTAGGCATATTCGCCTTCCGCCGACGGCTTGCTGCGCTTTCCCTGCACGCCTGGCCGGGAATCGGCGTCGCCGTCCTCGGGGGGAATCCGGCAGAACCGCTCGACGACGAGCCCGACGATCACCATGATCAGGCCGCCGCCAGCCATGGCCAGGGCCTGCCAGGTGATCTCCTGGTTGCTGCGCAGGTTCCACAGCCTCAGTTGCTCCACCACGATTCCCGCGTGCCAGCCCAGCAGGACCGAGCCGGTGTAGGCGCAGGCCTGCGCGAGGACCAGGGTCCAGGCAGCCAGGATGGGGTTGAGGATTTTCTTCTTCTTGCCGTTGCGCCACCGGAGCACGCGGATGCCCAGCACCAGCGTGAGGGCCACGATCACGCCCATGGTCACCAGGCCCGTCAGCGGCAGCACCGGGGTGGCCAGGCCGTAGCGGCCGGAGAGCATGGTGGCGAACCAGCCGGCCACGGCCAGGACCACGCAAATGGCTAGCAGGAGCAGGGGGCTGGTCAGCTTCACGGCCGCTCCGCCGCACCGGGCACGCCGGTGATCTCCGTGGCAGTGACATCCGCTGCGGCGGGGTTCTGGAAGCCGTCAAAGGTGGCAAGGTCGGCGAAATCGGCGGCTTTCGCCGCGAGATCGCCCACGCGTTCGCCGTTGAGCTCCGCCGCGGGATCGATCAGCGACCACGGATAGAGCACGAACGCCCGTTCCGCGGCCCGGGGGTGGGGCAGGGTGAGCTCGGGATCGGAGCTCACCACATCCCCGTACGTGATGATGTCCACGTCCAGGGTCCGAGGCCCCCACCGGACCTCGCGCACCCGCAAATGCTTCTGCTCCACGTCGTGGCAGTGCTCGAGCAGTCCGAGCGGCGGCAGCGACGTCTCGACGGCAATCACCATGTTCAGGAAGTCGGGCTGGTCCGGCGGACCTCCCACGGCCTTGGTCTGGACGATCGGCGAGATGGCCAGCAGGCGCACCTCCGGCGGGTCGACGAGGTCTGCAACGGCGGCGGACAGGGTGTCGCTGCGCTCCCCCAGGTTGCTGCCGAGCGCGATCACAGCACGGGTGTAGAGCGGGCTCACGTCCGCCTCCGGTGCACGCTGACGGCGACATCGCCAAAGTCGACTTCGATCGGGGCCTTGGGCTTGTGCACGGTGATGTCCACGGCGGCGACGGCGAATTTCTGCAGGACGTCCTCGGCAATCCGCACCGCGAGGGCCTCGATCAGGTTCAGCGGCTCACCGGTGATCCAGTCCCGGATGCAGTTGGCCACCTCGCCGTAATGCGCGGTGTCCAGGACGTCGTCGGAAGCGGCCGCTTTGCTGAAGTCCAGGTGCAGCACCGCGTCGACAACGAAGGGCTGCCCGTCGCGGCGCTCGAAATCGAACACACCGTGATGGCCGACGGCGGTGACGCCGCTCAGCGTGATCTGATCCATGGTGCCGGCCGGTCAGTTGGTGCCGGCGTTGGCGGAACCGGCCGGTGCCGGGGGAACCATGCGGGCGGCGACCTTGACGGCGTCCAGGCTCGCGCCGACGTCGTGCACGCGCACAGCCCAGGCGCCGCGGAAGGCGCTGATGGCGGTCATGGCGGCGGTGGCGGCGTCGCGTTCAACCGGCTGGGCGGCCTTGCCGGCCACGGTCAGGAGGCTGCCGAGGAAGCGTTTGCGTGAGCCGGCGACGAGGACCTTGTGGCCCATGGCCTGCAGGACATCCAGGTGCTGCAGGAGCTCCCAGTTCTGGCCCTCGTTCTTGGCGAAGCCCAGTCCCGGGTCCACAATGATCTGTTCCGGCGCGACCCCGGCGGCGTACAGCTTGTCGCGGACGCCGGCGAGCTCCGTCACGACTTCCCCGGCGACGTCACGGTAGTCCGTCAGGGAGTTCATGCTGCTGGCGTCGCCGCGGCGGTGCGTGAGGATGTAGGGGACCTTGGTGCGGGCGGCGAGTTCGGCCATTTCCGGTTCCATGGTCAGGCCCGAGACGTCGTTGATGATCGCGGCGCCGGCCTTCAGGGCCGCGGCAGCCGTCGCGGCGTGGGTGGTGTCGATGCTGACCAGGGCGCCGGCCTTGACCAGGGCCTCGATGACCGGCAGGACGCGGCGCTGTTCCTCGTCAGCGCCGACTGCCGTGGCACCCGGGCGGGTGGATTCGCCGCCGACGTCAATGATGTCCGCCCCGGCGTAGAACATCCGCAGCCCGGCCGCGATCGCCGTGTCCGCCGTCGCGTGGGCTCCGCCGTCGCTGAAGGAATCAGGGGTGACGTTGAGGATTCCCATCACCAGTGTCCGGTCCGTGGGCAGGTCCTGGAACTTCGCCGCCGGGCGCGGTTTGCGCAGGATGGGCAGGGGCGAAGTGGCGGGGCCGGTGCCCGGGGCTGCAGCTAGGGAGTCCATGGTCTGTGTTCTTACCTTCCGAGTATGAGGCTCATGGCTTCGGCACGGGTGGCCGGGTCATGGAGTTGCCCGCGCACTGCGCTGGTGACGGTCTTGGCGCCGGGCTTGCGGATTCCCCGCATGGACATGCACAGGTGTTCACATTCGACGACGACGATCGCGCCACGCGGATTGAGGTGCGTGACGAGGGCCTCGACGATCTGGGTGGTCAGGCGTTCCTGGACCTGCGGGCGCTTGGCGAACATGTCCACCACGCGCGCCAGCTTGCTCAGGCCCGTGACCTTGCCGTCGTGGGACGGGATATAGCCCACATGCGCCACCCCGTGGAACGGCACCAGGTGGTGCTCGCAGGTGGAATAGAACGGAATGTCCTTGACCAGCACGAGTTCCTCGTGCTCGAGGTCGAAGGTGGTGGCCAGGATCTCGGCGGGGTCGTGGTGCAGGCCTGCGAACATTTCCACGTAGGCCTTGGCCACCCGCTTCGGGGTGTCAATGAGGCCGCCGCGGTCCGGGTCCTCACCGATCGCCAGCAGGATTTCCCGTACTGCCGCTTCGATCCTGGGGCGGTCCACTTTGGACTTTGAATGCGGGGCTCCCCCGTCCCCCGCCGAAGCAGCGGCGGGGGCGGGAACGTCGTCGTCGAAGTTAGAAGTCACAGAAGAAGCCTAGCCGGGATGACCATCAGTCCCGATATCTGTTGCACCGCCCTGGAAGGACTCCTGCCCGCCGACGCCCTGGGCATGCGGGGGCTGGGCATCCAAGGGCTCTTCGAGCCGGGCGTGGGTGGCTTCCTCCTGGGCTTCACGCTCCGCCTTTTCGCGGCGTGACTCCACCGGGCCGGCGGTCTGGAGCGTGCGGGTCTCCTTGGAGAGCCAGACGTCGCGGAAGTCGCGCTTGCGGATGTGGGTGAATATTTGCGCGATTTCGGCCTGGTTCAGTGTTTCGCGTTCGAGCAGTTCCAGCGCCAGCTCGTCCAGGACATCCCGGTTCTCGGTCAGGATGGCGTAGGCCTCATCATGGGCGCCGTCGATCAGGCGGCGCACTTCCTCGTCGACGATGTAGGCGATCTGGTCCGAGTAGTTGCGCTCGTGGCCGGCGTCGCGGCCCAGGAACGGCTCGCCGCCGCCCTGGCCGAGGCGCACCGATCCGACCCGTTCGCTCATGCCGAACTCGGTGACCATCTTCCGGGCGATCCCGGTGGCCTTCTCGATGTCATTGGATGCACCCGTGGACGGATCGTGGAAGACGAGTTCCTCGGCGACGCGGCCGCCCATGGCGTAGGCCATCTGGTCGAGCAGCTCGTTGCGGGTGATGGAGTACTTGTCGTTTTCCGGGACCACCATGGTGTAGCCGAGGGCACGGCCGCGGGGCAGGATGGTGATCTTGGTGACCGGGGCGGAGTTCCGCAGGGCAGCCGCGACGAGGGCGTGGCCGCCTTCGTGGTACGCGGTGACTTTGCGTTCGTGTTCCTTCATGACCCGGCTGCGCTTCTGCGGGCCGGCCATGACGCGGTCAATCGCCTCGTCCAGGGCGCGGTCATCGATCAGGTTGGCGTTGGACCGGGCCGTCAGCAGGGCGGCCTCGTTCAGAACGTTGGCCAGGTCCGCGCCCGTGTAGCCGGGTGTCTTCTTGGCAACAGCCTTGAGGTCGACGCCGGCAGCCATCGGCTTGCCCTTGGCGTGCACCTGCAGGATCTGGTCGCGGCCGATCAAATCGGGGGCCTCAACCCCGATCTGCCGGTCAAAGCGGCCCGGACGCAGCAGGGCGGGGTCCAGGACGTCGGGGCGGTTCGTGGCGGCAATCAGGATGACGTTGGTCTTGACGTCGAAGCCGTCCATTTCCACCAGCAGCTGGTTCAGGGTCTGCTCGCGCTCGTCGTTGCCGCCGCCGATTCCGGCGCCGCGGTGCCGGCCGACGGCGTCGATCTCATCGACGAAGATGATCGCCGGCGCGTTGGACTTGGCCTGCTCGAAGAGGTCGCGGACACGGGAGGCACCCACGCCGACGAACATTTCCACGAAGTCGGAGCCTGAGATGGAGAAGAAGGGTACGCCGGCCTCGCCGGCAACCGCGCGGGCCAGGAGGGTTTTGCCGGTGCCCGGGGGGCCGTAGAGCAGCACGCCCTTGGGGATTTTGGCGCCAACGGCCTGGAACTTGGCCGGTTCCTGCAGGAATTCCTTGATCTCCTCGAGTTCCTCGACGGCCTCATCGGCGCCGGCGACATCGCTGAAGGTCACCTGGGGCATGTCCTTGTTGACGAGCTTGGCCTTGGACTTGCCGAACTGCATCACCTTGGAGCCGCCGCCCTGCATCCGGGAGAGCAGGAACCAGAACAGGACGCCGAGCAACAGCACGGGCACCAGCAGGGAGAAGAGCCCGGAGAACCAGTTGTTTTCGATCGGCTGGTCGGTGAAGCCGCCGGACGGTTTGGAGTCCGTGACGGCCTTGACGACGTCCTGGGCGCGGGCGTTGACGAAGTAGAACTGGACGTTCTTGCCCTTGTCCTGCCCGTCGACCTGAAGGTTGTCCTTCAGGACCAGGTCCACCCGGTTCTCGGCGTCAAAAATCTTGGCCTGTTCAACCTTGCCGCCGGCTGTCAGCAGCTCAAGGCCCTTGTCGGTGTCGATCCGGCTGGCGCCGCCCGGCGCAAGCGTGGCAAATGCCAGCAGCAGCATGGCCACCACGACGACAATCCAGATGCCGGGGCCCTTGAAGAAACTCTTAGCTTTCATCTGTTCGGGGCTGGCCCCGTCCCTCCTGGTAGTGCTGCACGGCGACCGGTCTGCGCGCGTGTGGTGCTGCGTCAGCTTCTAGCTATACACCGTCGCACTACCTCACGCACGGCAAAGGGCAAAAGTTCCCTGTGGGCGTAGCGGGGCCGGGCCTCCGGCCGCCCGGGGCCCGGGCGGGGTTGCCTTCGCGTGAACGATTTACTCGTAGACGTGCGGGGCCAGGGTGCCGACGAAGTCCAGGTTGCGGTACTTCTCGGCGTAGTCCAGGCCATAGCCCACCACGAACTCGTTGGGGATGTCATAGCCGACGTACTTGACGTCGATCTTGACCTTGGCGGCAGTCGGCTTACGGAAGGCGGTGCAGATTTCCACTGACGCCGTGCCGCGCGATTCCAGGTTCGTCTTGAGCCAGGACAGCGTGAGGCCGGAATCGATGATGTCCTCGACGATCAGGACGTCTTTGCCCATGAGGTCGGTGTCGAGGTCCTTCAGGATGCGGACCACGCCTGAGGACTGCGTGCCCGAGCCGTACGAGGACACGGCCATCCAGTCCATGGAGACGTGGGTGTGCAGCGCACGGGCCAGGTCTGCCATGACCATGACGGCGCCCTTGAGCACGCCGACGATCAGGAGGTCGCGGCCCTCGTAGTCCTTGTCGATCTGCGCCGCGAGTTCGGTGATCCGTTGCTGGATCTGTTCCTTGGTGTAGAGAACGTGTTTGAGGTCTGCCTGGACGTCGTTTGAATCCACCAATGGCTCCTGTGTAGATGCGGGGTGCGACTAATTTCGGGGCGGCTGTTGAGGCCGGAATACAAGCTTCCCACAGCGGGCGGCTTCGCGGGGAACACCGGCGGCGGACGGCTCCGCCGCAAGGAGCTGCGCGAGCGAGAGCCGGAAGACGCTGACCCCGCCGGGAAGCTCCACCGGGCCGGCCGATCCCTGCCGGCGCAGGAGCGCTTCCGCCGCGAGCAGCCGCTGGTAGCTGGGCTGCTGACCGCCGACGGCGGCGGCGGCCTTGGCGATCACCCGGAACCTCACGGCCGGGGCAAGATCCCTCAGCCCGGCCTCCGGAAGGCTGATCTCCTCCCCTGTCTGCTGGCGCAGCCGCTCGAACGTGTCGTTCGCCACGTCCTCCAGATAATCGGCGTCGAGCTGCAGGATCGCGGCCGTGCGGGCGAGCGATTCGGCAACGCCGGGGCCAAGCTTGTCCTCCAGCAGGGGCAGCACCTCAACCCGGGTCCGGGAACGCGCGTACACGGGATCGGTGTTGGACGGGTCGTGCCAGGGCTCCAGGTCCTCCACCCGGCAGATCTCCAGGGTGTCCGCGCGCCGCAGGCCCAGGAACGGGCGCAGCAGCCGGCCGCGGGCCGGCCGCATCCCGGCGAGGGACCGGGTGCCCGACCCGCGCGCCAGGCCCAGGAGCACTTGTTCGGCCTGGTCATCGAGGGTGTGGCCGAGCAGGATCGCGGCTGCACCTGCCTCGTCCGCGGCGGCCTCAAGGGCCGCATGGCGGGCGTCCCGGGCGGCGGCCTCGGGGCCCGCGCCGCTGGAGGCGACGTCGACAGTCCTGATCGTCACGGGAGAGATCCCGAGCTCCTCGAGGGTCCGGGCCGTGGTGGCCGCGACCGCGGCCGAGCCCGGCTGCAGCTGGTGGTCCACGACGACGGCGCCGACAGAGACAGGATGGCCGTCCACGTGGCCCCGGCGCCCGAAATAGGCGGCGACGGCGGCGAGAGCCAGCGAGTCCGGGCCGCCGCTGCAGGCAACCAGGACGCGGTCCGGGTAGCCGGCCGCGGCGAGGGCGTCCTGCAGCATTTTTCGTGCCGTGCCGACCACCGGCGCGAGGCGGCCGGGCCGGCGTCGTCCGCTGGAAATCGAGGTCGAACCGGCGCCGTCGGGGGCAGTCATGGCGGCTAGAGGCCCATCCGGTCGAGCCAGAGCCGGGAGTCGTGGATCTCGGGTTCGCTGGGGAGGTGGTCCGCGGACTCCCAGACTCTGTTGAAGCCTCCCATGCCGGCGGCGGCCACCACTTCCCGGACGAACTTGGCGCCGTCACTGTACTGGCGCATCTTGGCGTCGAGGCCGAGCAGGTTGCGGATGAATTTCTCGATCATGCCGCGGTCCTGGCCGCGGTCGTTGAAACGTTGCCGGATGGTCTTCACCGAGGGAACGATGCTGGCGTCCACGGCGTCCATGACCACATTGGCGTGACCCTCGAGCAGGCTCATGAGGGCAGTCAGGCGGGACAGGGCCGCCTTTTCCTCCGGGTTCTGGAGCAGGTCCAGGATGGCGCCGCGTCCGGGCGCGGCGCCGGGTGCCGCGCGGTCCTTCAGCGATTTCGCGGCCGCCGAGGCCCGTTCCATCAGGGAATCGACATTGCCCAGCAACAGTCCGCTGAGGTTTTCGATCTCCTGGAGCATGTGGTGCCGCAGCCACGGTGCGGCGGCGAACTGCACCCGGTGGGTTTGTTCGTGGAGGCAGACCCAGAGCCGGAAGTCCGCGGGTTCGACTTTCAGTTCGCGTTCCACGGAGATGATGTTCGGCGCTACGAGCAGCAGCCGTCCGGAAGCGGGGGCCGTGGAGTTTTCGGCCAGCGCTGAGAAGGGATCGTACTGGCCCAGGACTTTGCTCGAAAGGAAGGCCAGGATGGCGCCGAGCTGGCTGCCGGTGATGGCCGCGCTGACCCCGGCAGCGCCGGGGCTGATGGAACCGCGGCCCTCCAGCAGCTTTCCCATGGCGGGCTTGAGCATGACGGCGAAGCTCTGCGTGTTGGCCTTGGCCCATGAGGCCCGGTCCACGACGAGGACCTCGGAGTCACGCAGGTCCCGGGCGGCGTCCAGGCCGGTGATGTGGTGGACGTGCGGCACGGAAATGTCCGCCATGAGCCGCAGATTTTCGACGGCGGCGCCGATCTCGGCGCTGCCCAGGACGGGGCCCGCCGGCGTCAGCCGGGCTGCCGTGGACGCGGCGAGCTCCCAGTTGATGAGATCCGGGACCTGGACCGATGCCGCACTCGGCGTCTTGGGTGATGTCTCGCTTGATGTCTCGCTTGCAGAGGACTCCATGGGGTCCATCAGATCACAGGGCCCCGACAATGCGCCTTAATTTTCGCTGACCGGCGAACCGGCCGGGCTCCGGGACCTCCGGCCGAAGGGCCAGACCGGCGCGAAGAGCCAGACCTGCGCGGGGTCCCGGCCGGCCCGCGCCGTCAGCGGCAGCCGCAGCCGGCGAGGACGGCGGCGGAGCGGTCCAGCGCGGCTTTGTTCGCGGCGCCGGGGGTCAGCCCGTTGCCGACGAAGGAAAAGACCAGGAGCCGGCCGTCGGCGTCGACCACGGAACCGCTAAGCGCAATGACTGTGTTCAGTGTGCCCGTCTTGGCGCGGACCAGCCCGGCGCCCGCGGCCGAGGCCGCATCCGTGTAGCGGTCCCCCAGGGTGCCGGTGAGCCCGGCGACCGGGAACCCGCTCAGGGCGGCGCGCAGCCGGGGGTCTGTGCCCGAGGTCATGGCCCGGACCACGTCCGTGAGCTGCCGGGCCGAGACCCTGTTGGCCAGGGCCAGGCCGGAGACGTCCGCGGCCCGGAGCGAGTCAGTGGGAACGCCCATGTCCTTGACCTGCTGCAGCACGGCGGCAATGGCGTCGTCGCTGCTGCCGGGCCGGCCGACGCCGAGGGCGGTCATCCGTCCCATCACCTCGGCGAGGTAGTTGTCCGAGGTCTGCAGCATCAAGTCCACCTGCTGCCCCACCGTGGCGGACTGGACCTCGGCCAGGACTTTGGCGTGCCCGCCCTCCGGCGCGTCACCGGGCCGGCCCCGGGCGACGCCGGGGGCCACGGACAGCCCCCCGGCCGCCGCGGCCGCCGTGAGCCGGGCGGCGAACACCTCGGCGGCGGTCATGGCGGCGTCCCGCGGGCGGGGTCCGGTGGTCTTGGCGGGATCGAACCTGGCGGAGTTCAGCGCCAGCGGGTACAGCGGGGCCATCTCCCCGGCGGCTACGTCCTCTGGGCTCCACGCCTGGCTGAGCGAGGTGCCGCTGAAGAGGGAGTCATCCAGCAGGACGTTCACCGTGGCGGTGACGCCGCCGGCTTTGAGGGCATCGATAGTGGCCTTCGCGAGCGTGGTCAGCCCGGCGCGGCCCAGAACGGCGCCCGGGGCCGATTCTCCGGCGCCCAGGAGGACATCACCTCCGCCGGTCAGGACCACCGAGCCGGGGGTCGGCCCTGCCAGCACCCGGGTGCTGAAGCGGCGGTCGGGGCCCAGGACACGCAGGGCCGCACCGGCTGTGAGGAGCTTCATGTTCGACGCCGGAACGCGGGCCTCGTCGGCAGCCCGGTCGAAGAGGACCTGCCCCGTCGCGGCGTCCTGGACGATGCCGGTGAAGGTGCCGGCGCCGTCGGGCCTAAGGGTCTTGTTCAACTGCGCGGCGAGGGCGGCCCCGGCCGGAACCGGCGCGGAAGTGCTGAGGGGCCCGACTGCCCCCAAACTGTTGCCGGGAGGGCTCAATGTGGCGGGGATCTGCTGCCAGGGCGGTGCTGTCTGCGAGGCGTCGGATGACCCGTCATGGCTGAGGAACGCCGGGGAGATGGCGATGCCGGCCGGCACAGCCACTGCCACCACGAGGAGGGTCTGGAGCAGCAGCGCGGGCATCCTGCGACCCCTGCCGGGCACCGGCTGGGTACCCTCGCGGCTGGTTCTCGGTTTCATGCTGCTGCTGGTCCTTAGTCCTGAAATGTCCCCACTAGTTCCTGAAACCAGCGCCTCTCGCTATATCCTCAATAGTAGTCGGCGGCACCGACAGCCCTTATGCACGTGCCGCGCACCCCCTGAATTCGTCAAGGAGCATTCCATGAAGCATGACGTGACCATCGAGATCCCCAAAGGATCGCGCGTCAAGTACGAAGTCGACCACGAGACCGGCCGCGTCCGCCTGGACCGCGTCCTGTTCACGTCGATGCAGTACCCCACCCACTACGGTTTCTTCGAGAACACCCTGGGTGAGGATGGAGATCCGCTGGACGCGCTGGTGCTCCTGCAGGACTTCGACCTCTACCCCGGCGTGATCGTCGAGTCCCGCCCGATCGGCGTGTTCAACATGACCGACGACGGCGGCGGCGACGCCAAGGTCCTGTGCGTCCCGACCGATGCCCGGTTCGACCACATCAAAGAGATCAGCGATGTCAGCGAGTTCCTGATCAAGGAAATCGAGCACTTCTTTACCCGTTACAAGGACCTGGAGCCGGGCAAGTGGGTCAAGGCCGAGGGCTGGGGCGACCGTGCCGCCGCCGAAGCCGAACTGGCAGCCTCCATCAAGCGTTACGTTCCGGCAGCCGGCCACTGACCGTTCCTGTACTCCAGCGCGGGGTCACGTACCGCCCATCCGGGGTTCCGGAACGGGCGGTACGTGACCCCGCGTTTTTGTTGGGCGTTTTTCGATCGGCGTTCAGTCAAGTGGCTGGGGCGCGGTGATGCGGACTCTCGGCGTCGACCTCGCTGCCGCCGCGAAGAAGACGGCAGCGGCCGTCATCGAATGGGATCACGGCGCGGCGCGCCTGGCGCATCTGTCGTTGGACGTGGGCGACGAGGAGATCCTCCGCCTCTTCGGCACCAGCGCCATGACGGGGATCGATTCCCCGCTGGGCTGGCCGGACGCGTTTCTTCCCTTCATCGCCGGGCACCTGAGCTTTGAACCACATCCAGTGCTGGACCATGACGGGATCGAGGGCCGCCGGCTGCTCGCCTACCGCGACACCGACCGTTTCGTCACCGGCAGCACCGGCCTGATCCCGCTCAGCGTCTCCGCGGACCGGCTGGCCCACCCGGCGATGCGTTGCGCGGTGATCCAGGCGAAGATCGCAAAGGAGTACGGGCCGCAGGCCAGGGACGGCAGCGGCCGGCTTGCCGAGGTGTACCCGGCGGCGTCGCTGAAACTCTGGGGGATCCATGCCCGCGGCTACAAGGGGCGCGGGGCGCCGGAGGCGGAAAAGCTGTCCTCAGCGGTGGCGGATCTGGCCGTGAAGGCGCCGTGGCTGGACCTGGCGGAGTACCGGGCCGATCTTGCGGCGTCCGATGACATGTTCGATGCCCTCATCGCCGCCCTGTCCGCGCGGGCCGTCGCCGTCGGCGCGACGCTGCGGCCCGGGCCCGGGCACGCCGCGGCTGCCTTGACCGAAGGCTGGATCCATCTGCCCCGGGGCGGGCTGCAGGAGCTCCCGGGCTAGCCCGGCGGGCACTGCTCAAATCCGCAGCGACCAGCTGCTGATCTCCGCCGGGTCCTCACCGTACTGCCGGGTGTGGTCGCGGGCCCGCATGCGGCTGTCCTGCAGGGACTGGCGCAGCAGCGAGTGCCTCCCGGCCAGTCCGGGGACCCGGTCGATCGCGTCCATTGCCAGCTGGAAGCGGTCGATTCCGTTCAGCATGGCCATGTCGAAGGGGGTCGTGGTGGTGCCTTCCTCCTTGTAGCCGCGAACATGCAGGCCCTCCCGGTTGGTGCGCCGGTAGGTGAGCCGGTGGATCAGCGCGGGGTAGCCGTGATAAGCGAAGATCACCGGTTTGTCCGCCGTGAAGATGCCGTCGAAGTCCCGGGCCGTCAGCCCGTGCGGGTGCTCGCTGGCGTCCTGGAGCCGCATGAGGTCCACGACGTTGACCACCCGCACTTTCAGCCCGGGCGCCCCCTGCTTCAGGAGCTCGGCCGCGGCGACGGTTTCGACCGTGGGGACGTCGCCGGCGCAGGCAAGGACGACGTCGGGCTCCTCACCGGCGACTTCGGAGCCGGCGAACTCCCAGATGCCCAGGCCCCGGCGGCAATGGTGCGAGGCCGCGTCGGGCCCGAGCCAGGTTGGCGAGGGCTGCTTGCCGCTGACCACGATGTTGACGTAGTCGCGGGAGGCCAGGCAATGCTCCATCACGGCCAGAAGCGTGTTGGCGTCCGGGGGCAGGTAGACCCGGATGATTTCGGCCTTCTTGTTCACGGCGTGGTCGATGAAGCCGGGATCCTGGTGCGAAAAGCCGTTGTGGTCCTGCTGCCACACGTGGGAGGACAAGAGGTAGTTCAGTGAGGCCACGGGCTGGCGCCACGGCAGCTGCCGGTGGACTTTGAGCCATTTGGCGTGCTGGTTGAACATCGAATCGATGATGTGAATGAACGCCTCGTAGCAGTTGAACACCCCGTGCCGTCCCGTCAGCAGATATCCCTCCAGCCAGCCCTGGCAGAGGTGTTCGCTGAGGACTTCCATTACCCGCCCGGCGCGGGCAATATGCTCATCCAGCGCATCAATCCTGTACTGCCAGACCTTGTCGGTGGCCTCGTAGACGCCCTGCAGCCGGTTCGATGCCGTCTCGTCGGGGCCGAAGAGCCGGAAGGTCTCGGGGTTCAGCGCAATGACGTCGCGCAGCCAGGGGCCGAGCGTCACCATGGGGCTGATCCTTTCGATGCCGGGCTCGGCGACGTCGACGGCGTGCCGGCGGTAGTCCGGCAGGTTGAGCGGGCGCAGCAGGATCCCGCCGTTGGCATGGGGGGTTGCGCTCATCCGCAGCGCACCGGCCGGGGCGTTCCTGGCCGTCTCCGGCCTCAGGCGTCCGCGATCGTCGAAGAGTTCCGCCGGCCGGTAGGACTCGAGCCACTGCTGCAGCTGGCTCAGGTGCCCAGGATTGGTGCGGACCTCGTTCAGCGGAACCTGGTGGCTGCGCCAGGTGCCCTCCACCTGCTCCCCGTCCACCGTCTTGGGCCCGGTCCAGCCCTTGGGCGAACGGAGCACGATCATGGGCCACTGCGCAGCACCGTCCTGCGCAGCACCGTCCTGCGCAGTGCCGTCCTGCGCAGTGCCGCTGCGGTGGCGCTGCTGGATGGTCCGGATCCCGGCCAGGCAGGCGTCCAGTGCGGCCGCGAAATCCCGGTGCGCCGCGGCTGTGTCGGCCGGATCGGCCACGGTGACGAAATGGGGGACGTGCCCGTAGCCGCGCAGCAGCTGTTCCAGCTGGGCCTCGGGCATACGGGCCAAAATCGTGGGGTTGGCGATCTTGTAACCGTTGAGGTGCAGGATGGGCAGCACAGCGCCGTCGGCCGCCGGGTTCAGGAAGTTGTGCGAATGCCAGCTGGCAGCCAGCGGCCCGGTCTCGGCTTCGCCGTCACCGATGACGACGGCCGTGATCAGGTCCGGGTTGTCGAAGACAGACCCATACGCGTGTGCCAGCGAGTAGCCGAGCTCGCCGCCTTCGCTGATCGAACCGGGGGTCTCCGGGGCGGCGTGGCTTGGAATGCCGCCGGGGTAGGAGAACTGCCTGAACAGCTCGGACAGGCCGGCTTCGTCGTTACCAACGTGGCCGTAAATTTCCGAATAGGTCCCCTCCAGCCAGGCGTTGGCGACCACCGCGGGGCCGCCATGGCCGGGACCGGCGATGAAAAGCATCTGCTGGCTGTCCCGGCGGATAGCCCGGTTCAGGTGGGCATAGACAAAATTCAGTCCGGGTGTGGTCCCCCAGTGACCAAGGAGCCTGGACTTCGTGTGTTCCGCGCGGAGGGGTTCGCGCAGCAGCGGATTGGACCGGAGGTAGATTTGCCCCACCGAGACGTAGTTCGCCGCCCGCCACCAGCGGTCCACCAGGTCCAGGGCCGCGGTGTCCAGGATCCCTGTGTCCAGGACCGCATTGTCCAGGGACGGGCCGTCGGCCGGCATCTGTGCGCGGGTGGTTCCATTCACGTCACTACTCACTGGGATCCTCGCCTCGTGGTTCCTGCGTCGGCACATTTGGTCCATCGCAACACGTTCGGCGGACGGGGCACAACCCCGGTCCGTCACCGGCCGCCGGCAACTTGCCCCGCAAGTGCCAGCAGGTAGTGTGTCATCCAGAATGTTCACGCTGACCATCAATCAAACCGACAGCCGGCGCGACGGCGACCGCGTGCCGCAGCTCCTCAAGGACCTGCGGCACATTCCGGCGCGCCTTGATTTCGATCGTTCCGTTGAGGATGAAGTCCAAGGGATCCTGGACTGTCCGCATCAGACGGTGGAAGCGGCCATGATCGCCCTGCGCAGCGGCAGCTGGTACGTGGGCATTGGCGTGGGCCCGGTCAATGAACCCCTGCCGAACCAGATCAAGGACGCCTCCGGGCACGGGCTGATCTACGCCCGGCGCGCGGTGGATCGTCTCCGGAACCACAAGGACCGCGTCCGGGTGGCCGTGGAGGGCCCGCTGGCCGATCTTGCCGCAGAGGCGGAAGCCGTGCTGCGCCTCCTGGGCCACA
This sequence comes from Arthrobacter humicola, assembly GCF_022803015.1. Taxonomy (GTDB): domain Bacteria; phylum Actinomycetota; class Actinomycetes; order Actinomycetales; family Micrococcaceae; genus Arthrobacter; species Arthrobacter humicola_A. Next base: position 432,871 of record NZ_JAFKON010000002.1, on the reverse strand, counting down.
TTGTGCACGACCGCAGCCAGGCGGAATGGCGGGTACTGGACCTGCTCACCCCGGGGGTTCGGGGTCAGCAGAAGACGGTCGCAGAGGAACTCGGGATCACCACCCAGGCCGTGAGCAAGGCCGTGGCCCGGTCCCAGTGGAACGAAGAGCACGCGGCCCGGCCCGCTGCGGCGCGGCTCCTGAGCCTCATCCTCGACGTCCGCTAGCCCGTCCCGGCCCCTCCTCGGAACCGCCCGACCGTTTGCCGCGCCCTTGAGGCCTTAGAGGAGGCTGCGAAGCACGTGCGCGGCGCCGTCGTCGTAGACCGATTTCGTCACTTCGTCAGCAGCGGCAATCACCTCAACGGGGGCCTGGCCCATGGCCACGCCGCGGCGCGCCCAGGTCAGCATCTCGATGTCATTGCGGCCGTCGCCGACGGCGACAGTACGGTGCGTTTCGATGCTGAGCCGGTCGCGGAGCTGTTCCAGTGCGCTGGCCTTCGTGACACCGGCAGCGGCGATGTCCAGCCACGCCGTCCAGCCCACCGAATACGTGACGCCGGCGAGCCCGATGTGGCGGATCGCGGTGTTGAATTCTTCGGGCGTATTCTCCGAGCTGAAGACCACCACGCGCACGGCGGTAGCCTCCAGCATGGTCTGGAAGTCGACGCCGACCGCTTCGACGCCGAAGCTGGCGTCCTGGAAGCGTTCTGTGGACAGGAAGTTGCCGTCCCCGTCCTCGAGCGCGTACTTGGCCGAGGGCAACCGCTTGCGCAGCGCGCGAAGGACCGGCCCGGGGTCAAACGTTGCCTTGTGGAGGATTTCGTAGCCCTCGGGCAGTCCGGAGTCGACGCGCAGGATCACACCGCCGTTGGAGCACACGGCGTAACCATTCTCGATCCCGATATGTTCGATGACGGGCAATGTGGCGTTGAGGGAGCGGCCGGTCGCGATCATGACGTGGTGGCCTGCGGCCACCACGGCCTGGGCGGCCTCTCGGACAGGAACCGACATATGCCCGTCGTGGTCCACAAGGGTGCCATCGACGTCCAGGGCGATCAGCATCTTGTCGCCGGCTCGGTTCCGGGAGTTTCCCACCCGGGCCGCGCTGGCCGGGGCCGCCGTGTTCTGGTCTGTCATGTTCTGGTGTGTGGTGCGCCGGTCATCGTTGCCGGCGACTGAGGATTCAGTCATTGTTGTCATCTCACAAGTAGAGCAGAGACCCCCGACTGCCGCTAGGACACACGCCACAGCAAGGCGTGAACTTGCGGTAAACACCCACATAATGTCCTTGTTGTGGGCGTTTACCCGGCGGCCATCGGAGGCCTGGCTGGGGTCGGGACCGGGGTTAGAGGACGGGGAAAACCGTCATGCCGCCGAGGTACTTCTGCAGGGCGGCGGGGACGTTGACGGAGCCGTCGGGGTTCTGGTGGTGCTCCAGGATGGCGACGATCCAGCGGGTGGTGGCCAGGGTGCCGTTGAGCGTGGCGACCGCCCGCGTGCCCTTGGGCGCGCCGTCCTCGTTCAGAACCCGTTCCCGGATGTTCAGCCGGCGCGCCTGGAACGTGGTGCAGTTCGACGTCGAGGTCAGCTCCCGGTATGCGCCCTGGGTGGGGACCCAGGCCTCACAGTCAAACTTCCGGGCCGCGGAATTGCCCAGATCGCCGGCGGCGGTGTCAATGACGCGGTACGGGAGCTCGCACTTGGCCAGCATCTCCTCTTCCCATGCCAGCAGGCGGGCGTGCTCGGCGGCAGCGTCCTCAACCGTGGTGTAGATGAACATCTCCACCTTGTTGAACTGGTGGACCCGGATGATGCCGCGGGTGTCCTTGCCGTGCGAGCCCGCCTCGCGCCGGTAGCACGAGCTCTGGCCGGCATAGCGGATGGGGCCGGCCGAAAGGTCCAGGATCTCGTCGGCGTGGTAGCCGGCGAGGGCCACCTCCGAGGTGCCCACGAGGTACAGGTCGTCTTCGGCGAGACGGTAGATCTCGGCGTCGTGCTTGACGTCAAAGCCGGTGCCCTGCATGGTTTCCGGGCGGACCAGGGTGGGCGTGATCATGGGGACGAACCCGGCGTCGATCGCCTGTTCCATGGCCATCTGGAGCAGCGCCATTTCAAGCCGGGCGCCGACGCCGCGCAGGAAGTAGAAGCGTGAACCGGAAACCTTCGCCCCGCGTTCCATGTCGATGGCCCCGATCAGCTCGCCGATCTCGAGGTGGTCCTTCGGCTCGAAGTCGGGGAATTCGCGCGGCGCGCCCACCGTCTTGACCACAATGTAGTCGTCCTCACCGCCGGCCGGGACGCCGTCCTCGATCAGGTTGGGGATGGTCCGGAGGAGTTCGTCCTGGGCGGCCTGGACGAGATCGGCCTCGGCCGATGCCGCTTTGACGGAGGCCGCCAGAGCCTTGACCTCGGCGAGGAGGACCTGCTTTTCCTCGCCCTTGGCCTGCGCGACCTTCTTCCCGTACGCATTCTGCTCGGCCCGCAGGTTCTCGAACCGGATCAGGGCTGCCCGCCGGGCCGAGTCCCCAGCGATGATCGCGTCCACCGCGGATTCGTCGGCGCCCCGGGCGCGCTGGCTGGCACGGAACTTGTCCGGATTTTCGCTGAGGTCTTTTACGTCGATCACCAGACAAGAGTATCCAATCCGGTCACGGTTGCCCGGCAAGCCGGCCTGCATGCGCTGGCGGGATACTGTTGGATCACAATGCGCGACTGGCTGCTCTACCTCGTCATCGCTGGGGCCCTGGTCTTTGCCGTCTCCAGCTGGTGGGGGGTGCGCCGGCTGAAGGCCAAGCACACCCGCAGTGCCGTGTGGGAGGAAACCCACAGCCCGGGCCCGGGCCGCCAGAAGGTGGCCGTGGTCCTGAACCCCATCAAGGCCAAGTCTGCCGAGGCCCGTGGCCTGATTGAGGCAGCGTGCGCGGCGGCCGGCTGGCCGGCGCCCCGCGTCTTTGAAACCACCGCAGAGGACCCCGGCTTCTCGCAGGCGCGGGCTGCGGTGGCCTACGGGGCCGACGTCGTCCTGGCCGGCGGCGGCGACGGTACCGTGCGTGTAGTGGCGGAGGTCCTCGCCGGGACGGACACCGCCATGGGCGTGATCCCGCTGGGCACCGCAAACCTCCTGGCCCGCAATGTGCATCTGGAGGTCAACGACCTGCCCGGCAACGTGCAGGCCGCCCTGTTCGGGGACCAGCGGTTCATCGATACGGCGCGGCTCACCCTGGAAAATTCGCTCACCGGGGAGTCAGCGCAACACACGTTCCTGGTGATTGCAGGCATCGGCATGGACGCCGAAGTAGTCAGCGACACCCTTGACGGCCTGAAGAGGGCGGTGGGCTGGCTGGCGTACACGGAAGCCGGGGCCCGGCACCTTCTGGGGCGCCGCAAGAAGGTCTCCATCGCGCTGGATGGCCAGCCTGAGCAGGCCCGGAAGATCCGCAGCGTCCTGTTCGCGAACTGCGGCCTGATCCCCGGGGGAATCGACTTCATCCCGCAGGCCATGATCGATGACGGGATGCTGGACGTGGTGGTGATGAGCCCGCGCAGTGCGATCGGCTGGCTGGCCATGTACACAAAGATCGTCCTGAAGCACAAGAAGGACCTGCCGGTCATGACCTATTACCGGTGCGGCAAGATCACTATCCGGTGCCCGGAACCGATGCCCACCCAGGTCGACGGCGATCCTTCCGGCGAGGCCACGATGGTCACCGTCGAGGTGGACCCGGGATCCCTGCTGGTGAGGGTCAAGGACGGCACCGAAGGCCGCTAGGCCGACGGCGGCTGGAGCGCGCCACTGCAGCGCGCCAGGAGCGAGGGACTAGGCGCTGGCGGCCTTCTTGGCCTCTGCCGCCTTCTTCGCCTCGGCCGCAGCCTTGGCGGCCCGGGCTTCGGACTGCTCACGGATCATTGCCTGCTCCTCTTCGAAGCGCAGGCGGTCCGCGCGGTCGGCGTCGTCGCCGTCCCAGTCCTGATTTTCAGCTGTCGGCTTGGGATTGACAATCATTCCCTGGCCGTCATTTTCTGTGCTGGTGCCTGACATGACCCGCTCCCTCCCGTAGGGGAATTCCCCAATATGGATCAGGCAAGCATACGCACAGTTGGGAGGGGGTGGAAGTGCGCCATATGGCATTCGCCTACGCTCTGGGCGAAGCCCCCGGGGTATATTCCGGCACAGCAGATGCGCCGCCCAGTATGTCTTTCACCCACGCATGCGCGGCGCGGAATGCCTGGTCGGAGGTATGCGGCGCGACGCTGGTCCGGTGGCCGTCGGCACGCTGGTAGGACCCGAGGAAGCGGGTGGCCGGGCTGATCCGGTGAAGACCCGCGAGCGCGTCGGCCACCCGGGCGTCGGCGACATGGCCGTCGGCGTCAATGCTGAAGAAATAGTGGCCCAGGTACTGCCCGGTGGGCCGGGATTCGATCCGGCTCAGGTTCACGCCGCGGGTGGCGAACTGGTCCAGGATCTCCATCAGCGCACCCGGCCGGTCTTCGGGCAGCGGCACCACGACAGTGGTCTTGTCGGCTCCGGTGGGGGCCGGCAGTTCACCCGGGCGGCCCACCAGCACGAACCGGGTGACGGCTCCGGGGTTGTCGCCGATGTTTTCCGCCAGCACCATCAGGCCCGGCTGTTCGGTGGCCACGATCGGGGCGCAGATCGCGGCGTCGTAGTGGGCGCCGTCACCATCCAGCAAGCCCATGGCGGCAGCGGCGGTGGAAGAACCGGGGATGTATTCAGCATTGGGAATATTGGCGTCCACCCAGAGCCTGCACTGGGCCCAGGCATGGCCGTGGGTGGAGACACGCCGGATGTCCCCGAGCGCCACGCCGGGCCTGGCCACCAGGACGAAGCTGATGGGCACCAGGGCCTCCCGGAGGATCCTGAGTTCCTGGCCGGTGGCGATGGCGTCGAGGGTGGCGGTGACCCCGCCCTCGACCGAGTTTTCGATCGGTACCATGGCCGCATCGGCGGAGCCGTCCCGCACCTTGTCCAGCGCCGTGTTCACATTCGAGGACGGGATGCGGATGGCCTCCGCCGCGTCCGGGACCTGCATCAGGGCCGCTTCGGTGAAGGTGCCCTCGGGTCCGAGGAATGTGTAGGTGAGCGTCGGTGCGGGCATCAGTTCTTCCTTCTTCAGTTACAGGACAACCGGTTTGAGGCCGTTGTCGGACACCAGCGGCATGCCGGTCTCAACCCACTGGTCCATGCCGCCGGCCACATTCACGGCGGAATATCCCATTCCGACCAGCCACTGGGTGGCCCGGAAGGAGCGGCCGCCGGTGCGGCAGATGACGTAGACGTCCTCGTCCGGGTCCAGCTCCTCAATCCGGGAGGGCAACTGGTCCATGGGAATGTGCAGGGCACCCTCGGCGTGGCCCGCAGCCCACTCATAGTCCTCGCGGACGTCCACGATCTTGGCACCATCGGGGATGCCAGACACGCTTACGCTCTGGAAGTCGCTCATGTTGACCCTTTCCGCAGAATTCAAGCTCCGATCCCAGCGTATCCCCCGCCGCTGGCACCGCACGCCCGCTGGCGGCACGTTACGCTTCTGGGGACCGCAAAGGAGACCTCATGGCTGCCGAACACCCCGCGGAGCGGCCGGTCCGCGGCCCGCGCCACGGGACATGCCCCGCCTTGGCCGCGAGCGCTGGGCATGATGCAAATGTGTCCTTCCGCCGGTCCCAGGAATGGGCATGTCCCCCGGGTAGCCGGCCCGCGCGGCCCCAGATACGGCCGGAGTCCCGCCTCCTTGGCTGAAATCCACGAACTCTCCGCCGTCGAGCTCCGCGATGCGCTCCGTTCCGGGGAGCTGTCCGCCAGGGCCGCCGCCGATCATTTCCTGGACCGGATCGAAGCCCAGAACCCGCACCTCGGTGCTTTCATCACGGTCACCGCGGAACAGGCGCGGAAAGACGCCAGGGCAGCTGACCGGCGCTACGCCCTCCGGAGCCGCAACGGCGGCGCCTTGGTCCCGCTGCATGGAATGCCGGTCGCCTTCAAGGACCTGACGGATGTGGCAGGGGTCGTCACCACGCATGGAAGTGCGGCCCTGGAACGCAAGCCGGCCCTGGCCGACGGCGCAGTTCCCGCCGCGCTCAAGGCCGCCGGGGTCCTCTCGCTGGGCAAGACACAGGTCCCGGAGTTCGGCCTGACCGCCTACAGCGAGAACCGGATCGCCCCGCCGTCGCGCAATCCGTATGCACTCAGCCGCAGTTCGGGCGGCTCCTCGGGCGGCAGCGCTGCCGCGGTGGCCGCGGGGCTGTTGCCGTTCGCCCCAGGGTCCGACGGCGGGGGCTCCGTGCGGATCCCTGCCGCGGCATGCGGGCTGGTCGGGTTGAAGCCCGGACGTGGGCTGGTGCCGGCCGGGGAAAGCTCGGGCGATCCCGCGCAGCTCGTGGTTGCCGGACCGCTCGCCCGCTCCGCCGCCGACGCCGCGCTGCTGCTGGATGCCCTGGTGCCGGGCCCGGACAATCAGGGTGCGGGCGGACAGGGTGCGGGCGGTCCGGGCATGGCCAGCCGGGCGCACGCCAGCTACCTCCAGCTGACCGCCAGGGAGCCCCGCCCGCTGAGGATCGGCATAAGTCTCGACAGCCCGTGGCAAACGAAGTTTCCCTTCATCCCGGACAGTGAGGCGCTCGACGCACTCGCGGACGGCATCTCGCGGCTGGAGGCGGCGGGGCACGAGGCCATGGAAGCCGCGATTCGCTACGACAACCGCTACCCGGATGCTTTCACCACAGCCTGGACGGCCGGCATTGGCAGCGCGCGCATCTCGCCGCAGCGCGAGGCGCTCCTGACGCCGCTCACCAGGACCTTCCGCCGGCGGGCACAGCAGCGCAGTGCAGCCAAACTCAACGAATCCCTCGGGTTCCTCCGGCAGTTCCAGCAGGACACGATTGTCCAGTACGCCCAATGGGACCTCATAGTGACGCCGGCCCTGGCGCAGACACCCCGCCCGGTGGGCTGGTTCACGGGCGCGACCCACGGCGGAGGCTACTGGCCGGCCGCGGAATGGGCGGGCGACGCCGACGGCGACTACCGCAAACAGTGCGAGTACGCGCCGTGGTCATCCATGGTCAACGTCTGCGGGCTGCCGGCCATCAGCATCCCGGTGCACTGGACCGACGGCGCCCCTGGTTCCGGCCTGCCGATGGGCATCCAGCTGATCGGGCCGATGGGCTCCGAGGGGCTCCTGCTGCAGGTGGCCGCCCAATTGGGCTTCTAGCCGCGGACCCGGCACTCACCCGGGGACATGCCCACTCCTGACGCCGCGCAGGGGACATGCCCGGAACTCACATCGGGCGCCGGACATGTCCGTCCTCCACCAGTCGGGAGATGCCCATTCCGCACGACGCGTATCGGACCCGCCCGCCCCTCACGCCGCGCAATGGACATGCCCAGTTCTCATCACCGACATGTCCGCCCGCGGCCTGGGCGGGTGGACATAATGCCATCTTGTCCACGCCCGGGCTCCACAAATGGACATGTCCCCCGGTGAGGCCCCGGAACTCAACCAACACACGCACGCCCGGGCCAAGAGTGGGCATGTCCCTAACTGGCATCTAGGAACTCAGCCACCACACACCCCCGGGCACCAAGAACGGGCATGTCCCCCGGCGAGGCACTGGAAACCAGCCACCCCAAGCCCGCGGCCGCCGTCGGACCTCCCCCTCCCCCAAATGGACGCTGACGGCGGCAGGCGGCTATCGTTCACTCAAACCCGACCAGGCCGCGAAAGAGGATCGATGAAGATCACCGGTGCAGTACTTGAGGAAATCGGCCGCTCCCGCCCCTTCGCGGAGTCCAGGCCGATCAGCATCTCCGAGCTGGAACTGGCGGCTCCCGGGCCCACCGAGATCCTTGTCCGGATGGAGGCCGCCGGAATCTGCCACTCGGACCTGAGCGTCGTCGACGGCAACAGGGTCCGGCCGGTACCCATGCTGCTGGGCCACGAGGCCGCGGGCCGCATCGTGACGGTCGGTTCCGGCGTCACGGACCTGCAGCCCGGCCAGCGGGTGGTCATGTCCTTCCTGCCCCGCTGCGAGCACTGCGCGAACTGCGCCGAGGACGGCCGGCTGCCCTGCACGGCAGGGTCCAAGAGCAACAACGACGGGACCCTGCTGCACGGATCCCGGCTCCTGAGCCGCGACGGCGAGCCCGTCCACCACCACCTGGGCGTCTCAGGCTTCGCCACCCACGCCGTCGTGGACCGCGCTTCCGCCGTGCCGGTGGACGACGACATCCCCGCGGACATCGCGGCAGTGCTGGGCTGCGCCGTGCTGACCGGCGGCGGCGCGGTGCTCAACGCGGCCCGGCCCCGCCCGCAGGACAGCATCATGATCGTCGGCCTCGGCGGGGTGGGGATGGCGGCGCTCATCACCGCCGTCTCGCAAGGAATCTCGCGGATCATCGCCGTGGACACGCTGGAGCAGAAACTCGATCACGCCCGCGGCCTCGGCGCCCACGAGACATACACCCCGCAGCAGGTCCTCGACGCCGGGGTCAAAGCCAGGTTCGTGATCGAGTGCGCGGGAAATCCCCGCGCGTTCGAGACCGCTTTTGCCGCCACCTCCCCCGGCGGCACCACCGTCACGGCCGGACTGCCCTCCCCCGAGGCCCGCGCCCAGCTTGCACCGTTGACCGTCACCGCCGAAGCCAGGACGATCGTGGGCAGCTACCTGGGCTCCGCCGTCCCGTCGCGCGACATCCCGAAATACGCCCAGTTGTGGCGGGACGGGAAACTGCCCGTCGAGGAGCTGATTTCGGACCGCATCGCCCTGGCCGATATCAACCGGGCCATGGACCAGCTGGCAGACGGCCACGCCATCCGGCAGATCATTATGTTCGACGCCGGCGAGCCCGCCCAGGAGCCCGCCGGCAAGCCCGTCTAGGACACGACCGCCCAGCCCGGAACGCCCGCGAAGCCGGCGGAAAGAGAGGCGAAAGAGAGGCAAAACACCATCCGGGCTGCTTGCCTCGGGCCTGCTCGAATGTGACAATCGCGCGTCACAATGTCACCATTAAGTAAATGAGCACAACTCATTTATCCAATCCCCCCGCTATAACGCCGGGCGATCCCTCGTTACGTCCCCCCACCAAAACACCGGGCGACACCTCGTTTTTTGGCCACCCAAAGATGCTGGCCAGCCTTTTCTCCGTAGAGATGTGGGAGCGCTTCTCCTTCTACGGAATGCAGGGGATCCTCCTTTACTACATGTACTTCACGGCTGCCCAGGGCGGCCTTGAGATCCCACAAGCTTTGGCGGCCGGCCTCGTCGGCGCCTACGGTGGCGGCGTCTACCTCTCCACAATCCTCGGCGCCTGGCTCGCGGACCGGCTCTTCGGGTCCGAGCGGGTGCTGTTCGGCGCGGCCGTCCTGATCATGGCCGGCCACATCGGGCTGGCACTCGTGCCCGGCATACCCGGCCTGATCGCCGGATTGGTGCTGGTGGGCGTCGGCTCCGGCGGCCTGAAGGCCAATGCCACCGCCCTCGTCGGCAGCCTGTATGGGGAGAAGGACGAACGCCGCGACGCCGGGTTCTCCATCTTCTACATGGGCATCAACGCCGGTGCGCTGATCGGCCCGCTGGTCACCGGCTGGCTGCAGGAAAGCCAGGGCTTCCACTGGGGCTTCGGCGCCGCCGCCGTCGGCATGGCCATTGGCCTTGTCATCTACTCGCTGGGCCGCAAGAAGCTGCCCGAAGAAGCACACCGGGTACCGAACCCTCTCCCGGCCGCCCAGCGCACCCGCTACGGCCTCGTCTTCGCCGGCATCGCCCTGATCATCGCCGTTCTGCTCGTGACCGGCACGGTGAACGCCGAAAACCTGGCCATGTCCATGGCCTACGCCGCAATCGGCGCGTCGGTGCTGTACTTCGCGCTGATCTTCAGCAGCAAGAAGGTCACCCCCACCGAGCGCGGACGGGTCGCGGCATTCATCCCGCTGTACATCGCCTCCGCCGCGTTCTGGGCCCTGTTCCAGCAGCAGTTCACCTTCATCGCCGTGTACTCGGAGGAGAAGCTGGACCGGAACCTGTTCGGCTGGGAAATGCCTGCCGCCTGGGTCCAGTCCATCAACCCGGTGTTCATCATCATTTTCGCCGGCATCATGGCCGCCCTCTGGACCCGGCTCGGCCGCAAGCAGCCCGGTTCGGCCCTGAAGTTCTCGATCGGCCTGTTCGTGATGGGCCTTGCGTTCCTGGCCTTCATTCCGCTGGCCGGCGGTGGCAAGACCCCTCTGCTGGCCCTGGTCGGAATCCTGCTTCTGTTCACGCTTGCAGAGCTGTTCCTCTCCCCCATCGGCCTGTCTGTGACCACCAAGCTGGCGCCGAAGGCCTTCCACACCCAGATGGTGGCACTGTTCTTCCTCTCCGTGTCCCTGGGCACCACCCTGGCCGGCATCCTGTCCGGTCTGTACAACCCGCAGGACGAGCTGCCCTACTTCATCGGCATCGGCGGAACCGCAATGCTGCTGGCTGTGGGCCTGGCGGTCGCCTCCCCGGCGATCAAGAAGCTCATGGGCGGCGTACGCTGACCCGATGAGCACCGCACATCGCGTTCCGGTTGCTTCGCGCGTCTACACCCCCGCCCCCGGCGAGGCGTCCGACGTCGAACTCATGCCGGCAGGCGATGTCACCGACGGCGTGGTGCGGGTTGGCGGAACCATCCGCCGCCCGCACCAGCCGCAATCCCTCGCCGTCGCCGAGTACCTCGACTGGCTGGACGACGCCGGTTTTGAGGGCTCCCCCCGCTTCCTCGGCCGCGACCCGCAGGGCCGGGACGTCCTGACCTTCGTGCCGGGAGACTGCGCCGGGTCGCCGCCGGAATCCTGGGTGCAGTCCGAGGAACTGCTGGCCTCCGTGGCCCGCCTGGTGCGGCGCCTGCACACCGCGTCCGCCGGCTTCGTGCCGCGGGCCCACGCGTTCCCGCCCCGGCCGGTCCGGCCTAACCCCACCGACGCTTCCGGACTCATCTGCCACCTGGACGTGACACCCCAGAACGTGGTGGTCCGGGACGGCCTGGCCGCGGGACTGGTGGATTTTGACCTCGCCGGGCCCGCCACGGCACTTCACGATTCGCTCAACACCGCCATGCACTGGGTGCCGCTCCGCGACCCGTCAGATGCGTGGCCGGGCTGGGAAGACCAGAATCCGTTCCGCCGGCTGCGCATCTTCGCCGACGCCTACGGCTGGAGCGAGGATGAACGACGCCGGGTTCCCGGCGCCGGGATCGACGCCGCGGCGCTCAGCTACGAGCGGATGCGGCACAACGCCGCGGCCTTGGGCGGCGGCTGGGCGCGGATGTGGCAGGACGGCGTGGGCGGCCAGATCAACCGCCGGCGCGCTTGGCTTGAGGCCAACGCGAAGCCCCTGGTGGCTGCTCTGACAGCCTGACCAGGCGCGGCTCCGGGGCCACAGGGCAGACCTAGGCTCCGTACCCGCTGTTGCGCGCGGTGCCGATGACCAGTCCGAAAATGACCAGGACCAGGATGGTCACGGCGATGCCCACGTAACCCATCACCAGGCCGGCGATCGCCATGCCCCGGCCGGCCGGTTCGCGCCGCAGGGCCAGGTGCCCCAGAATCACGGCGGCCAGCTGCGGGAGCAGGAAGAATCCGAATCCCACCAGCGCGGCGATGCCGCAGCACATGCTGGCGATGCTCAGACTCTTGGGCGACGGCGGCGCACCGTAGTACGCGGGCTGGCCGTAGGCGTTGGGGCTGCCCGGCTGGGCATACGGCGACGGCTGGCCATACGGGGCGGCCGGCTGGCTGTAGATCGGGGGGTACGGGCTTGAGTACTGGCCGCGGTCAGGTGCCGCCTGGCCGGTGTAGGGCTGCTGTCCGGTGTAGGGCTGCTGTCCGACGTGGGGCTGCTCGCCCGTGTCGGGCTGCTGGCCTGTGTGAGGCTGCTGGCCCGGGTAGGGCTGCTGCGGGGATTCGGGTTGCGCGAACTGCTGCGTCGCCGACGGTCCCTGGTCCTGGCCGGCGGGTGGTGTCTGCCCCGGCGGAACGTCGGGTTGCTGGTCCGGGAGGCGCAGGGTCGGCTGGTAGCCCTCCGGGGTCTCGTCTTTGCCTTGTTTTGGCCGTTCAGTCATGGCTTGTCCCCTCAAGAAGTCCCTGGATCCAGAGTACCGCCGCACGGTTGGCTTGGGACCGGGCCTATTGGCGGGTTTTCTTTCGTCACAGGAGCGGGTTTGGCGCGAAACCGTGTTGCACCCCGCCCTCGTCTGGCATGCTGGTGCCATGGCTAGCCGCGCGGGCACAGTTGCCCAACCCCAAGACCTTGTTGACCTCACTGCGCTTTTGGATGCGTACTACGACGTTTCGCCGGACCTCTCGGACCCGGGCCAGCGGGTGGCCTTCGGCACCTCCGGGCACCGTGGATCGAGCCTGAAGGCGTCCTTCAACGAACCCCACATCCTCGCCATCACGCAGGCGATCGTGGAATACCGGGCAGGCCAGGGCATCACCGGCCCCCTCTACATGGCCAAGGACACCCATGGCCTGAGCGAGCCCGCACAAAACTCCGCCCTTGAGGTGCTGGCCGCCAACGGCGTGCACGTCCTCATCGACGCCCGCCACGGCTACACGCCCACCCCTGCCCTGAGCCACGCCATCCTGACGCACAACCGCAATGCCGCCCCTGGCGCGCCGCAGGCCGACGGCATCGTGGTGACCCCCAGCCACAACCCCCCGGGCGACGGCGGATTCAAGTACAACCCTCCGCACGGCGGCCCCGCGGACACCGACGCCACCGGCTGGATCGCCAACCGCGCCAACGAGCTGCTGGAAAACGGCCTGCGCGGCGTCAAGCGGATTCCGGTGGCCGAGGCCCTGGCCGCCGGGACCACCGGCAAGTTCGACTTCCTGAGCAGCTACGTCGACGATCTCCCCTCGGTACTGGATCTCAACGCGATCCGCGAGGCGGGCGTCCGGATCGGCGCCGACCCGATGGGCGGAGCGTCGGTGGACTACTGGGGCGAGATCGGTGAGCGCCACCACCTGAACCTCACCGTGGTCAACCCCACCGTCGACCCGCAGTGGGCTTTCATGACGCTGGACTGGGACGAGAAGATCCGGATGGATTGCTCCTCGCCGTCGGCGATGGCGTCCCTGATCAACCGCATGTCCGACGGCGCCAAGTTCGACGTCGCCACCGGCAACGACGCCGACGCCGACCGCCACGGGATCGTCACCCCCGACGGCGGGCTGATGAACCCGAACCACTACCTCGCCGTCGCCATCGATTATCTGTACCGGCACCGGACCGGCTGGAACCCGCAGTCCGTGATCGGCAAGACCCTGGTTTCCTCATCCATCATCGACCGCGTGGCCGAGAGCCTGGGCCGCAAACTTGTCGAAGTGCCCGTGGGCTTCAAGTGGTTCGTCCCCGGGCTGCTGTCCGGAGAGGGCGCCTTCGGCGGCGAGGAATCCGCCGGCGCCTCCTTTAACAAGATGGACGGGAGCGTCTGGACCACCGACAAGGATGGCATCCTGCTGGCCCTGCTGGCCTCGGAGATCACGGCGGTGACGGGCAAATCACCGTCGCAGCTGTACAAGGGCCTCACCGACCAGTTCGGCGACCCCGTCTACGCCCGGATCGACGCGGCCGCCACCCGGGAGCAGAAGGCGGCGCTGGGCAAGCTCTCGCCGTCGGACGTTACCGCGACCGAACTGGCCGGCGAAACGATCACGGCCAAACTGACCGAGGCGCCGGGCAATGGGGCCGCGATTGGCGGCCTCAAGGTCGTTACCGAAAACGCCTGGTTCGCAGCCCGGCCCTCCGGCACGGAAGATGTCTACAAGATCTACGCCGAGTCCTTCAAGGGTGCCGAGCACCTCAAGCAGGTCCAGGCCGAGGCGAAGGCGCTGGTGGACGGGGTTATCTCGTAGTTCAGCCGCCGGTGGCCAACTCGGCGCGGTCCCTACCAAGCGTCTTTGCCTGGTAGAGGGCCGCGTCGGCCGAGATCACTGCGGCGTCGAGGCTGCCCGCTCCGGCGCCGGTGGACGCGATGCCGTAGCTCACGGTGGGCAGCCGGGGAATGACTGCGGACCCGGATTGATGGAGCCGGACGCTGATGTCGGCAGCGATTTCCCGTGCCCTGTCCGGCGTGACGCCAGGCAGCAGGAGGATGAATTCCTCGCCGCCGTAACGGCCCACGAGGTCGGTGGAGCGGACGGTGCCGGAGCAGGCCCTGGCAAAGGCCTGCAGCGCGGAGTCCCCGGCCGAGTGGCCGAACTGATCGTTGATGGCCTTGAAGTGGTCCAGGTCCGCGAGGATGATCGATGCCGTGGTGCCGGTCCGGCGCAAACGGCGCAGTTCGTTTTCGGCGAGGTCCAGGAACGCAGAACGGTTGAGCAGGCCCGTGAGGCCGTCCACGGTGGCCCGCGCCCTGAGGTCCTGGGTCTGCTGTTCGTAGCTCAGCTCGGCCATGGTGAAGGAAGCAACCACGAGCGTGATCGTCGAGAAGACCGTCATCGGGACGGAGCCGAACACCGACGTGAAGACGGCACCGTCCGGTCCGTTCGCCAGGAAAGCGACGAGGCGGCCCAGGTAGAACACGGCCAGGATGCCGGCGCCCACCGCGAGGGGACGGTGGACGCGCGAGTAGTCGCGCTCGAGCAGGAACAGCTCCCGGGATGCCAGGCCGATCAGCAAGGCCATGAATCCCAGGTACACCGGGCCTCCCGCCCAGACGTTGGTGGCCGGGTGGCCGAGGAAGGAAGCGACGGCGGTCGCGGCAGGACCGGCCGCGAGCTGCCAAGGCCGGAGGGAGGGGGCGCGGAGGGATCGACCGCCGGCCCAGATGCTGGCGGCACCGGCGACCAGCAGGACGTTGCCGGCAGGGATGGCCCACCCCTGCTGCGTTGTACCCTCCAGCAGGTACGCGGCGTTGCCGACCAGGAACAGCAGGAGCGCCATGCACCACCAGCCGCTGTAGTGCGACCGGGTGCGCCGGAACGTAATGAAGTAGAAAAGCATGAGCAGTGTGAGGTCGACAAGCGCCAAGGCAACCCGCAGTGTCGCGGCGTCAAGCATCATTTAGTGGTCCCCCCGGTCCGCTGTGACTTGCCCGAAATACTCACTTCGTCTTCGAATTACCGTCGAATAGCTGCCGAAGTTGACCCAAGTATGGCACCCGGTCCGCAGGAATCCAGCGCCGGCGTCGCGGATATGACGTCGCGCCCTCCCCAGACGCCGTTCTGGCGCCTACGCCTGGCCGACAGTCCACAACTTCAGGATCCGGCGCGTGGCGTGCCCGCCGTCAGGCGCCATGTCCACGAGCGCTATTCGGTCAAGCGCGAACGTGTCGCCCTGCCGGAGCCGTTTGTCGCCGTGGTGCGAGACGTGCGGCCGGTACCCCTCCAGGGTGAAGGCAGGCGTGGAGATCCGGCCGGGCAGCTGATCCACGATCCGGACCAGCTCGTTGTGGAGGACCTGCAGCTCGTCGTTGGGTTCAATCAGGTTGACCGGGATTGACCCTGCGCGCCCGAACCCGGCTTCGCCGCCCACGCTGATCCGGCAGCCCAGGGCAGCGGCCACCGGGTCCGCCATGAGGGCGGCGATGTGGCCGGCGAGCGGATCGCCCGCGGCCGGCGGCGTGCCCGGCGCGGGTTCCGCGCGGGTTTCCTGGCCGGGTTCGACGACGTCGGACTGCACGACGCCGGCCTTGACCACGTCGAATTTGACCAGGGTGAGGTGCAGCGGCCAGTCATCCCGGGGAAACTCGAGCCCCTCGGCTACCGGTTCCACGAAGGCCACCGCGATCAGGTTCCGCATGGGAAAAGTGTGCCACGCCGCGGCGCCTCCGGGGCCGGGCGGGCTCCGCAAACTCACAGTGCCGGCGGCGACGGCGCGGACTAAAATGGGAAGTGGCCCTGGATGTGGGCCTTGCGCTGAACCGCAGAATCGCATCCCGAGTGCCTCCGGCCTGTCCCCCATGGTGCCGGAGGCACCTCCGCGGGAGGACAGTGCCGCAGGCACCTCCGCGGGAGGACAGTGCCGCAGGCACCTCCGCGGAAGGACAGTGCCGGAGAACGGCGCCGGGGGCTGTTAGACGGTGCGGACGACGTCCTCGTAGGCGAATTTCGGCTTGGCTTCGCCCCAGGCGTCTGCCCCGGGCTGGCCGATGTTGACCACCAGGAAGCTCTTCTGGCTCCCGTCGGGGAAGAACGCGGCGTCGATCTTGGCGAAGTCGGCACCGGTCATGGGACCTGCCGCGAGGCCCAGGGTGCGGACCGCGAGGATGAAGTAGCCGGCCTGCAGGTGGGCGTTGTTGTTGCCCGTGGCCGCTGCGAGTTCCGGCGCGGCGTCATACATGGCCTTGGGTGCGTTGTAGCCGGGAAGGAACGCGTCCCACTGGTCCTGCCAGGCGGTGTCGTAGCTCAGGACCGCGACGAGCGGCGCTGATGCCGTCTTGGCGCGGTTTCCGGCGGCCAGCGCATCAACAAGCGTGGCGCGGGCTTCGTCGGAGCGCACGTACGTAACGCGCAGCGGCTGGGAGTTGAACGCCGTGGGGCCGAACTTCGTCAGTTCGTAAATCGCGCGGGCCTGCTCGTCGGTGACGTCGCCGGTGAAGGCGTTCGCCGTGCGGGCTTCGGCAAAGATGGCGTCGACGGCGGCTGCCTCGATTACTGCTTCATCGTGGGCGAGTGTCATGGGCATCCCTTTCGCTGGGCCGGCGCACTCTTGGGCGGCCGGCGTCTCCTGCTGTCAATAGTTGCAACTTCAACGGACGGCGCCTGCTTCCCGCTGCGCCCTGTGACCTCGGGCACACCGGCCCTCACGCAGCACGACGGCCCGACGGGACGGCCGGGAAATGCTGCGCGGTAAAGTTGCTCGGGAAGATTCCTTCCCGCCCGCCCCACATTCTCTGAAAGGCTCCCGGCATGAGCATGCTCGGCACCAAATGGAAGCTCCACGGCAACGGCAAGTCCGTCCGCCCCGGTGAGGTCGTCAGGCCGGATGAGCGGCTCACCTGGCCCCTGACGGTGGGGATCGGGATGCAGCATGTTGTGGCCATGTTCGGTGCCACCTTCCTGGTCCCGATCATCACGGGCATGCCGCCAGCCACCACCCTGTTCTTCTCCGGCATTGGCACGCTCCTGTTCCTGGTCATCACGCAGGGGCGGGTGCCCAGCTACCTCGGTTCCAGCTTCGCGTTCATCGCGCCGATCATGGCTTCCCAGCAGCAGTTCGGCGTCCCCGGGGCACTCGGCGGCGTGGTCCTGGCAGGCGCGACCCTCGCCGTCGTCGGCGCCGTGGTGCAGAAGTTCGGCGCCGGCTGGATCAACCGGGTCATGCCGCCGATCGTGACCGGCGCGATCGTGGCGCTGATCGGCCTGAACCTGGCACCCGCGGCGAAGGCCAACTTCGACCAGGCCCCCGTGACCGCCTTCATCACCCTGGCCGTCATCATCGTGGTCAGCGTGCTGTTCCGCGGCATGCTGGGCCGGCTGAGCATCCTGGTGGGTGTCCTGGTGGGCTACCTTGTTGCGATGATCCGGGGCGAGGTGGACTTCTCCAAGGTGGACAGTGCTGGGTGGGTGGGCCTGCCGCATTTCCAGACCCCCGAATTCCACCTCGGCGTCGTGGGCCTCTTCGTGCCGGTCGTTCTGGTGCTGGTGGCAGAGAACATCGGCCACGTGAAATCCGTGTCCGCCATGACGGGGCAGAACCTCGACGGCGTCTCCGGCCGCGCGCTGCTGGCCGACGGCGCCGCCACCGTACTTGCCGCTCTCGGCGGCGGGTCCGGGACGACCACCTACGCCGAGAACATCGGCGTCATGGCCGCCACCAAGGTGTATTCGACGGCGGCGTACTGGGTGGCCGGCGGCTTCGCAGTGATCCTGAGCTTCTCGCCGAAGTTTGGCGAGCTTATCGCCACGGTCCCCGCCGGCGTCCTGGGCGGCGCGGCCACGATGCTGTACGGCATGATCGGCGTGCTGGGCGTGAAAATCTGGGTCCAGAACAAGGTGAACTTCTCCAACTCGATCAACCTGACCACGGCCGCCGTCGCCCTTATTGTCGGGATTGCCGACTACACCTGGACCATCGGCGACTTGAAGTTCACCGGGATCGCGCTCGGCTCGGCCGCGGCCCTGGTGATCTACCACGGCATGAAGGCGATCGCGAAGGTGCGCGGCACGGTGGCCGAACCGGAAACCGAAGATCCCGCGCCGGCCGCAGCTTCGACGGCCGCGGTCAAGGCAGCGGTCAAGCGCTCCCCCAAGAAGCGCCGCTAAAGAACGCCGCCCGGAAGCGCGCGGCGGGCGGGCAATCCCGCCGACGAGAAAGGCCGGACTCCGCCCACGGGCAGGAGTCCGGCCTTTTCGCTGTCACGGCCGGCAGCGCCGGCAGCGGCGGGCCTGGGACTAGCCGGCGTCGAAGGCGTCCTTGTCATCGTCGCGGTCCTTCGGCGACTTGTTCTCCGGCAGGTCCGTCCCGGAGCCGTCCGGCAGCCCCGCCGCGTCCTGTCCGGACTCAGAGGAGAAGGGCCGCCCGGCGTCGGGCTCTTCCGTGTTGGCCCCCTCCATCTCCGCTTCCGACGACGGCACTGCCGCCTCGGAATTCTCCGAGGCGTCCGGGTCGAAGCCGGGGGTTGCGCTGGCGTTTTCTGAACTCATTTGTTCCTCCGCTCCTCCGAAGCGACCTGCTCCGGGTTCTCCTGCACTGTCTTGATCTTCTGCACCGAACTGGCTCAGGTCCGGCGCGCCGGCCGGATACGTCTCGCCGTCGGGGCTGTCCTGGTTCAGCCCGGCGGCGTCGAAGGCCTCCTCCTCGCGGGGCTGGGCGAATTTCTTCCCATCGCCGCCCATCTCCTGCTCGGCGGTCGGTGTGCCGTAGCCGCCCGCTTCCTCGGTGACGGTCTTGGGATCCTGCTGGTTTTCAGTCATGTCATTCCTCCTGGTACTGGAAACTGGTGCTGGAAATGGGACTAGCTGGCAGTGGACGGGTCCGGAGCGGGTTCAGAGGCCTTTGCCTCCGGTGACCGGAAGCACGGCTCCGGAAATGTAGGAACCGTGGTCGGAGGCGAGAAGGACATAGGCGGCCGCGAGCTCCGCCGGCTGCCCCGCCCGCTGCAGGGGCGTGTCCTGGCCGAAGGACGGGAGCTTGTCGGGCCATTCGGTGGCCGGAATCAGCGGTGTCCAGATGGGACCCGGGGCCACGGCATTGACCCTGATGCCCTTGGGTCCGAGCTCCTGGGCCAGGGCTTTGGTGAAGGCCACCTGGGCCGCCTTGGTCATGGCGTAGTCAATGACTTCCGGGGACGGGTTGAAGGCCTGGATTGACGCAGTGGTGATGATCGACGCACCCGCTTCCAGATGCGGGACCGCGGCACGAGCCGTCCAGAGCAGGGAGTACAGATTGGTTTTGAAAACTCGATCAAACTCTTCGGTGGGCAGTGATTCGAAGCTCTCGCGGTTCTTCTGGTAGGCCGCATTGAGCACCAGGACGTCGAGGCGCCCGAATTCGGCCAGCGTCGCCTTCACGATGTCCGCCGCGAAGTCCTCGCTGCGGCCGTCGCCGGGGAGCAGCAGGGCCTTGCGGCCGGCCTTTCGGATCCACTCGGCGGTGTCCTGCGCGTCGTCTTCTTCATCCGGCAGGTAGGAGATGGCGACGTCGGCCCCCTCCCGGGCGAAGGCGATCGCCACCGCCCTGCCGATTCCGGAGTCGCCGCCCGTGATCAGGGCGGCCTTGCCGCTCAAGGCACCGCTGCCGCGGTAGCTTTCCTCGCCGTGGTCGGGCTTGGGCTCCATGGGCGCGGTGAGGCCGGGCTGCTTCTGGACCTGTTCCGGGAACGGGCCGGAATGGTAGCCGGCGCGCGGATCGCGCGGCTGGTCGGGCTGCTTGGGCTGGTCCTGCCGTTCGCTTGAGTCGCTCATAGTCCGCCTAACAACGTGTCGGTTTCCAGGGAGGTTCATCGGTCCCGTGTGGCCGGGGCCTGCTGAATCCACCCCAGCGAAGTAATCAGTTTCTACCCTAACCACAATATCGTCAGCAAGCTTAGTACCAACTTGTTTTTGGCAACTCTCAAGCCTAGGTTGAGGGTGGAGCCACATGCTGCGGCGGGTTCCCTTGGTTTCAGGATTTTGCGGAGGAGTACCGATGGCTGGCCCAGTAGCGCCGAAGAACGACGGCAGGGACGAGTCCCTTGCGGAGCGGATGGACCGCAACTGGGTCGAACTGCTGCAGGAACTGCGCGTACTGCAGACCGGCGTCCAGATTCTCGCCGGCTTCCTCCTGACGCTGCCGTTTCAGTCGCGCTTCGAGACGCTCGATGACTACCAGACCCGCCTGTATCTCGCCAACGTCGTCCTGGCCGCCCTGACCACGGCCACGATCCTGCTGCCCGTGAGCGTGCACCGCCGGCTGTTCCGGCAAGGGCTGAAGCAGGCCCTCGTGAGCAGCGCGGACATCATCGTCAGGTTTTCTTTGACCGGGGTGGGGCTGCTGAGCGTGGGCACCACCTCACTCATCTTCGATGTCACCGTAGGCCGGACGGCGGGCCTGATCGCCGGCGTCGGGCTGCTCGCCGTGCTGGTGCTGCTGCTGGTACTTGTCCCTGCCTGGATCCGTCGACGGGCCCGCAATGAGGAGTCGCTATGACAAACGTTTCACATGAGCGCCACACCGCAGGCACGGGAACCATGGGCAAGTGGGTCAAGGAACATGGACTGCTTTTAGCCAATATCGGGCTGTTCGTCGTGTTTTTCGGCGGCATGGTCCTGAGCGGGGCAAGCACCTACAGCGACGAGCAGCTGGCCCACGGCGAACCTGCCGTGACCGTCCTGCAGTACCTTGGCACCGGGAACTTCCTCGAGGCGACGTTCGAGAACTGGGAGTCGGAATTCCTGCAGATGGGCATGTACGTCATCCTCACCGTCTTCCTGTTCCAGAAGGGGTCCTCAGAGTCCAAGCCGATGGGCCGGACGGCCCCGCAGGACGAGGACCCCCGGCAGGCAAAGCTCAAAGAGTCCACGCCGTGGCCGGTGCGGCGCGGCGGCTGGGTCCTCAAGCTCTACGAACACTCGCTTTCGATCATGTTCCTCCTGCTGTTCCTGGCGTCGATCGCCCTGCACGCGGTTGGCGGCGCGGAGGACTACAACAGTGACCAGGAGGCGCACGGACAGCCCACCGTGACTGTGCTGGGCTATCTGGCGACGAGCCGATTCTGGTTCGAGTCCTTCCAGAACTGGCAAAGCGAGTTCCTCGCCGTGGCGGTCCTGGTGGGCGCCTCGGTCTACCTGCGCGAGAAGGGCTCCCCCGAGTCCAAACCCGTGGCCGAACCGCACTACGAGACCGGCGCCTAGGCGGCAAGCCGGCCGGCACGGCCGGCCATCAGGGGCGTCAGGCGCCTTCGAGGACCTGGCTGGTGACCCAGGTAAGGTACTTTGCGGCGTTTGCTACTGCGTCCTGGGGGCTGCCGGCGACGTCCAGCAGCTGCGCCGCGGCCACCACGCCGTGACGGGCAAGGTCCTCCGGGGTGACGAGGATCCGGCCGGCCACCACGACCACCGGAATGCCAAGGGCTTGGGCGGCATCGGCGAGGGCGATCGGTGCCTTGCCTGTCAGCGATTGGCTGTCCATGGAGCCTTCTCCGGTGATGACCAAATCAGCCACCGCGAGTTTCGCGTCCAGCCCGGTGAGGCCGGCCACCAGCTCGAAGCCGCCTTCCAGGGCGGCCGTGCTGAAGGCCAGGAACGACGCCGGGAACCCGCCGGCCGCTCCGGCGCCGGGCACGTTGACGTCCCGGCCGGTCCTCTGGCGCAGGACCGAGGCCCAGTTGCGCAGGCCGGCGTCCAGCAGTTCCACCGCATCGGCGTCGGCGCCTTTTTGCGGGCCGAACACGTGTGCCGCGCCGTCGCTGCCGAACAGCGGGTTTTGGACGTCGACGGCGATCCTGAACTTCACCCCGGCCAGCCGCGGGTCCAGGCCGCTGATGTCCACGGACGCGACGTCGGCAAGCGACCCGCCGCCGAGGGGCACCACGTTGCCGGCGGCGTCCAACGGCTTGAGTCCGAGGGCGCGGAGGGCGCCGCTGCCGCCGTCGCTCATGGCCGAACCGCCCACGCCCAGCACGATTTCCGTGGCACCGGCGTCCAGTGCGGCGGCGATCAGCTGGCCGCAGCCATAGCTGTGGGCGCGCAGCGCGTTGGCCGGTGTGGGCTCCATGTGCGCCAGCCCTGAGGCCTGCGCCGTTTCAATCACCGCGGTGGCCCCGCCGAAAGCATCCGCCCGGATGGCCCACGCGGCACCGATCGGGGCCAGGATCGGGCCGACGACCGCGTTGAGCCGTTCCTCGTAGCCGGCCGCGACGGCCGCCTCGAGGGTCCCTTCGCCGCCGTCGGCCACCGGAAACTGGATGGCGTCGGCCTCGGGGTAGACGCGCAGGGCGCCTTCGGCAATGGCCGCGGCGGCTTCGACGGCGGTGAGGGAGCCCTTGAACTTGTCCGGGGCGATGAGGATGCGCATGGCTCTATCCTGCCAGCCCGGCGGCCCCGGATGTTGCTCGCCCCGGCGCAGGGACAAATCCGTGCCACTGGGAGTAACCTGTCTGCCACACATATTCCAGCCCGGGCCAGCCCCGGCAGAGGACAACGTTGGAAAGCAACGGATAGGGGGATCGGTGAGCCACTACGGACACGGCGTTCCGGGCGTGACCGAGTTACTGCTGGTGCGGCACGGTGAAAGCCAGGGCAACGTTGCCGCCACGCTGGCTCAGCAGGCCGGCGCGCATGTCATTGATGTCCCGGCCCGGGATGCGGATGTCGGATTGTCGGACACGGGACGGGAGCAGGCGCTGGCCCTGGGCAGGCTCCTCGCGGGCTACCCGGACGGCCGGCGCACGCCAGTCTGGTCCTCGCCCTACCTGCGCGCACGCCAGACTGCGGAACTCGCCGTCCAGACCGGCGGCTGGCAAACATCTGTCCTGATCGATGAGCGGCTGCGCGACCGTGAGCTCGGCATCCTGGACATGCTCACTTCGGCCGGGGTGGAAGCCCGCCTCCCGGAGGAGGCCGGCCGGCGGCGGTGGCTCGGCAAGTTCTATTACCGGCCCCCGGGCGGCGAGTCCTGGGCGGACGTCGTGCTGCGGCTTCGCTCGCTGCTCGCCGACCTCGACAACAGGCACCCGGGCGGGGGCGTCCTGCTGGTCTGCCACGACGCCGTGATCTTGCTCATCCGCTACATCCTGGAGGGGCTCTCGGAGGAGCAGCTGCTGGACATCGCGGCCGCGTCCACCATCCTCAACGCCTCTGTCAGCCGCTTCGTCCGGCCCGGCGGCCGGGGGGAATGGCAGCTGGAGGCGTTCAATATGGCCGACCACCTCACGAGCGAAGGTGTCCCGGTAACCCAGCACTCGGGAGACGCCGATGTCCACCCCCGCTAACTCCCGGCAGGCGAAACGCCGCCCCCGGGCCGAGGCCGTCACCCCCGCTTTGTTGCGCGCCTGGCCGCTCCCTGACGGCGGCTCCGGAAAGGATGACCGGGGCTCCGTGCTGGTGATCGGCGGTGCGCGCAAGACGCCCGGAGCGGCCTTGCTCGCCGGCGTCGCCGCCCTCCGCGCGGGCGCGGGCCGGCTGACCCTGGCCGTGGCGGAGTCCGTGGCGGTGCCGCTCGCCATCGCCCTGCCCGAAGCCGGTGTCCTTGGCCTGCCGGAAACGACGGCCGGGACCGTGGTCGGTTCCGCCGCCGGGTCCCTGGCCGCCGAGCTGGAAACCGCCGACGCCGTCCTGGTGGGGCCGGGCCTGGACGACAAGGACCAGACCACGGCGCTGCTGCGCGAACTCCTCCAAGCCACCCCGGGCAGCCCGCCGTGCATTGTCCTGGATGCTTTTGCCCTGGCCAGTGTCCCGGAACTCGAAGCCGAACTGGCGCCGTGGGCCGGCCGGCTGATCCTGACCCCGAACATCACGGAGGCGGGCATCCTGCTCGGGCGGGAGGTCGAGGACCTGCACCGCCAGCTCCCTGAGGTGGCCGACAAATACCGGGCCGTGGTCACGTGTCAGGGGGCCATCGCAGAACCCCGCAGCAGCAGGGCTGCCGCGTCCGGGGCCGGCCTCTGGGAAATCACCACAGGGCACAGCGGGCTGGGCACCTCGGGCAGCGGGGATGTCCTCTCCGGCGCCATCACCGGCCTCCGCGCCAGGGGAACGGGCAATGCGCAGGCCGCCTGCTGGGGAACGCATCTGCATGCTGCGGCCGGAGACCGCCTTGCCAGCCGGCTGGGCGGGCTGGGCTATCTCGCCCGGGAGCTAACCGACGAATTGCCGCCACTCATGATGGAACTTTCCGCCTGAGCGGAGCGATCCTTCAGGACCAGGTTCCGCGCTCCTGGAGGACCGACTTGAGCAGGTCCGCGCGGTCCGTGACAATCCCGTCGACGCCAAGGTCGAGCAGCCGGTGCATTTCCGCGGGCTCGTTGACTGTCCACACATGGACCTGCAGCCCGTGCCGGTGTGCCCGCCGGATAAAGCCCGGCGTCACCACCGGCACGGCACCGTAGCGGACGGGAACCTGCAGGGCGTGGACTCCGCGCAGTGACCGGCGCACCACGGCAGACATCAACGGCGTCGGCAGCACGGGGCCCAGCAGGACGAACACGGCGTTGGACACGATGCCGGCCGAGCTCGCGGCGGGACGGCTCAGCTGCTTCAGCACTGCCCGGCGCCGCCGGTCCGAGAAACTGGCCACCAGCACGCGGTCGTGCAGTCCGTGGCGTTCGATCGCCGAGGCCAGGGTGCCCACTGAGTTCCAGTCCTTGACGTCAATATTGAGCCGGACGTCCGGGAAGGCAGCGATCAACTCATCGAACCGCGGGATCGGTTCGGTCCCGCCGATCCTGGCCCGGGCCACGGTTGAGGCCGGAAGGTCCGCGATTTGGCCCCGGCCCTCTGTGATCCGGTCCAGGGTCTTGTCGTGGAAGAGCACCAACACGCCGTCGGCCGTGGTGTGCACGTCCGTCTCCAGATACCGGAACCCGAGGTCGACGGCAGCTCGGAACGCGGCCATCGAGTTCTCCAGCCCGTCCAGCGAAAAGCCCCGGTGGGCCAGCGCCAGCGGCGCCCGGGAACCGCCCGGGGCCGGGGTGGCGGCGCCCGCCGGGCCGCCGTCGCGATCCCCGCGAGGGGCAAAGTAGGGGTGCAGGTCAGTCACTCCTGAAGCGTACCTTGGTCTGCCGGGACCGGGGTTCGACCGGGGCTTGCGGCCCGGCACTGGCGGCTCGGGCCCATCGGTGCCAGGTCAGCGGGGCCGGGTCAGCGGCCTCAGCGGGACGGGGTGTCAGCAGCCTGCTGGCGGATTTCGACGCCGTCGCTGCAGTGCAGCAGCGTGCGGCCGCGGCCGCCGTCGAGGTCGACCCAGACCACGCTGTGGTCCGCCGTCACGGCGTCCACAAGCCCACCGGCCTCAACGCCCGGGGCGAGCCGGACGCTGACGCGGTCGCCCTGGCGCAGCTGCCGCCAGTGCCGGTCCGGTTCCACCGGGTGCAGGGGTTGTTCGTCCGTGTTGTTGATGCGGTGCCTGGCCATGATGTCCCCATTCTCGGTCAAACGTTTCGTCGCGAGCTTTCAGCCTAGGAGGCCAAGGTGAACGCCAGTTGACAGCGAGCTGGGAATCCGGTGTCCGCCGGGAACCGGGCGACCGGTGCGGGGACGTGTGCGGGCGCGTGAACCGGGCCGCGGGTGCGGGGACGTGGGCGGGCGCGTGAACCGGGCCGCGGGTGCGGGGACGTGGGCGGGCGCCGGGTGCGGGCGTGGGGACCTGGGCCGGGGCCGGGGTTTTAGGGCAGCCGGACGCCGAGTTCGGCGAGCTTGGCCTCGAGGATTTGGGCAACGCCGTCGTCGTCGAAGTGCGGGGCCTGCCGCCCGGCGGCCCGGATCGCTTCCGGGTGGCCGCTGGCCATCGCGTAGCCGTGCCCGGCCCAGCGAAGCATCTCGATGTCGTTGGGCATGTCCCCGAATGCCACCACGTCCGCGGCGCCGATGCCGAGGGACGACGCATATTCAGCCAGGGCCACGGCCTTGTTCACGCCTGGCAGAGACAGCTCGAGGAGGGCCATGTTCGGCGCCGAGTGCGTCGCGGCGGCCAGATGGGCGACGGCGGGCGTCACCTCGGCCAGGAACTCGTCGGCGGTGCCCTCCCGGACAATGGCCAGGAACTTCGCCACGGCGTCCCCCTCGGTGAGGGTGGTGTGCAGCGGGGCCGGGGTGAATTCCCCGAGCAGTTCGCTCGAGCCGTTTTGGATAAAGCCCGGTTCCAGATGGAAGCCCGTCAGGGTTTCGGCGGCAAACAGCGCCGACGGACGCAAGCGCTTGATGATGCGGCGGACCTCGAACATGGCGTCGAGGTCCAGTGTCCGCGCCGAGAGCAGGCGGTCCGCCTCGAGGTCCCACACGACCGCGCCGTTGGAGCAGATGACCGTTCCGGTATGCCCCAGCTGGTCCTGCAGGGGGTGGAGCCAGCGCGGCGGCCGTCCGGTGACGAACACCAGTTCCAGCCCGGCGTCGCGGCAGGCGTGGAACGCGCGGACGGTCCGGTCGCTGATTTTGCCGTCATGGCCGAGGATCGTTCCGTCAATGTCACTTGCTACCAGCCGCATAGTGCCAGTCTACGTGCGCCGGGGCGGCAGGCCCTCGCGGAGGCATTCGCCGAGGTGTGCGCCGAGTTCGCCGGACCGCGTCGGGTTCGCCGGACAATCACGGCGAACTGGGGAGTTTCCGGCGAGTTCGACGGCGGCAGGTGGCGGCGGGCGGGCAGGCGGGGCGACGGCGAGCTCGGCGGAGGCGGGCTCAGTGGCGTTCGAAGATGCCGGTGAGCGTGCCGCGGCCCAGGGTGTGCTGCGACAGCTTCGCTTCCAGGCTGCCCGGAGCGGTGTGCTCGTTGAGTCCGGAAGGTGCGATGTCGAGCGCGTGGACGGTGATGACATACCGGTGCGGCCCGTGTCCGGGAGGCGGCGCGGCGCCCAGATAGCCGTGGAACCCGCCGTCGTTCTTCAACTGGATGGCGCCCGGGGGAAGGAGCCTGCCGCCCTCCGCGCCCGCTCCTGCCGGCAACGAGGTGACGTCGGCGGGGACGTCCAGCACGGCCCAGTGCCAGAAGCCGCCGCGCCCCGGGGCGTCGGGGTCGAACATCGTCACCGCGTAGCCCTTGGTGCCGGCCGGGGCGCCGCTCCAGCTCAGCTGCGGGGATTCGTCCCGGCCGCCGGCGCGCATTTTGCCGCTGCGCTGGGCAGCCGGGAGCGTCTGGCCCTCCGCGAAGGATTCACTGCGGACGGGGAACACCGGAACATCGTGGCGTGTCATGGCTGCCTTTCACTCACTGCAGGGGCTGGGCCCCCATTTCCATCCGTGCCAGCTCCGCGCGCGTGGGCGGGTTCGCGCCGGCGCGGGACACGGTGACCGCCGCTGCCCGGGAGGCATGGGCGAGGACATCGCGGAGGCTTTCGGCGGAGAGTTCGCGCAGGCCCTTGCGGTTTTGTGCCCCGTCCAGGCCCAGATCCACCACGCCGGACAGGAGCGCGGCCATGAAGGAGTCGCCGGCGCCGACTGTGTCCGCAACGTTGATCTCGGGGGCGGGGAACTGCGCCTCACCTGCGGCGTTGATACCCCAGGGCCCCTTGCTGCCGCGGGTCACCACCACCATTGCCGGCCCTTCGGAGCCGCCTATCGCCTGCCAGCGGCGGGCCGAGTCCAGCGGGTCCACGCCCGGGTAGAGCCATTCGAGGTCCTCGTCGGAGGCCTTCACAACGTCGGCGAGGCGCACGAACTTTTCGGCCTGCCCGCGGGCGTAGTCCACGTCCGGGATGATGCTGGGACGGCAATTGGGGTCGAAGCTGATGGTGGCGGACGGGTGGGCGCGCTCGACGGCGGCAAACACATCGGCGGCGCCCGGCGCCAGCATGGTGGCGATCGAACCGGTATGCAGCAGTGTGGTTCCCTGGAGCAGGAACGGCAGGCGCGCCGCGACGCCGGGAAGCTCCCAGGCGAGGTCGAACGTGTACGTGGCGGCGCCGGCGTCGTCGATCAGGGCGGCGGCCACACTGGTGGGCAGCTCATCGGGTCCCACCGGGAGCAGCACGGAACTCGACTTCAGGTGCGCGGCGAGGGCCTCACCATACGCATCGCGGCCGTAGCGGCCGATGAACTGGACCGGATGGTCCAGCCGCGCCAGCCCCACGGCCACGTTGAGGGGGCTGCCGCCGACATGGGCCTGGACGCCGGAGGACCGCTGGACTACATCAACCAGCCCCTCGCCAATAACTGTGAGCATGACCATACTCTGCCAGAGAATGCCCTCCGGTGCCGTGTGTTGCGCCCGCCTCCCGTTTCCGCCGTGCCGGCGTCACTGCCGGCGCTCCCGGGCCGCAGGCGCTCAGGCCGCGGTGGTGTCCAGCACGATCCCCGCGGACGCGGCGTGGGCAAACCTGGCATCGATGTGGACCACGTCCCGGCCTGCCCGCTGCAGGAGGCTGGCGGCGACCCCGGCACGGTACCCGGAACCGCAGTGCACCCAGAGTTTCCCGGCGGGAATGTCCCCGAGGCGCAGCAACAGCTCGTGCAGCGGCACGTTGACCGCGCCCACCACACGGGCGGCGGCGAATTCGTCGGCCCGGCGCACGTCCAGGACGGTGTCCTCAGGCGCCCGGCCGGCGAGCACGCCGTCCCAGCCCACGCGCGGGTAGGAGGCGAGCCCGGCCTGCGGGGCGAGGGCGTGCGGCTCGGAACCGAGCGCGGCGTCGGGGGATTCGATGCCGATCCGGGAGAGGTCGCGGATGGCGTTCTCAACGTCTTCCCGCGAGCCCACCAGGGTCAGCGGTTCGCGCCACGGCAGCACCCAGCCGAGATAGGTGGTGAAACTGGAGCCGGCGCCATACTCAAAACTGACGCTGCCCTTGAGGTGGCTGTTGGCGAACGCCACGCGCCGGCGCAGGTCCACCACCCACTCGCCGCCGGCCAGGCGCCGGGTGAGTTCGGCGGCATCGAGCGATGCCGGAACGGCCAGCTCGGCAGGGCCCGGGCCCCGGACATTGGCCGGACTCATGTGCGCGTAGTAGGAGGGGTGGTCCGTGAGGTTGGCGATGAGTTGGCGGACGAAGTGGTCCTCATCGGGGTCCGTTAGGGCGTGGTTGGCGGCAAGCTGCTCGCCGATGGTGGAGGACCGGGCACCGCTGGCGGGTCCGGAGGAGCAGAACGAGCCGAATCCGTGGGTCGGGAACAGCGCCGCGTCAGGGCCGGCCTCGGCGGCGAGGCGACGGACCGAAGCGTACTGGTCGTGGGTCAAGCCAACCGTGTCCGCCTCGGCGACAAGGTCCGTGCGGCCCACCGAGCCATACAGGAGGCTGCCGCCCGAGAAGACAGCCTGCTTCCCGCCGTCGTCCACGATGAACGACAGGTGGGTATGCGTGTGGCCGGGCGTGGCGACCGCCTTGACGGTAAGCGAGCCCACGCGGACTGTTTGGCCGTCCGTGATGGGAGTGCGCTCGAACCCGACGGCGTCGGCGGCGTTGACGAGATAGCTGGCGCCGTGGGCGCGGGCCAGGATCAGCCCGCCGGTGATGTAGTCATTGTGCATGTGCGTTTCGGCCACGTGCGTGATGGCTACCCCGGCGTCACGGGCGGCCGCCTCGATGCGGTCCGTGTCGCGCTGCGGGTCGATCGCCAGCGCCACCGAGCCGTCGTGGACCAGGTAGCTGCGGTCCCCGAGCTGCGGGGTCTCGATGACGATGACTTCCATGGTCCCTCCGGTGCGGTCAGCCCCTTGAAGGTCAGCCCCGGTTGACGGGGTGTCCCTCGTCCTGCCACTTCATGATCCCGCCGGTGACGTTGACGGCGTCGTATCCCTGGTCCTCCAGGTAGGTGGCGGCCTGGGCACTGCGGCCCCCGGCGGCGCACATGACGTAGACGGTGCCGCTGGCCGGGACCTCGGCGAGGGACTGGACGAACCGTGAGAGCGGGATGCTCCGGGCGCCGGGAACGCGGACGGCGACGTATTCGTCTTCCTCGCGGACATCGACGATTTCGGTGGCGTCGCCCAGGGCGGCCAGGTCCTTGACGGAAATGCTCTTCATGCCTGTTCCTTTCGCGGGCGCCGGACGGCCCGGCGCGCGTATTCCAGCTCAATCAATGATACCCCTTGGGGTATCATTGACCCTCCGGACGGCCCCTCCCGCCACACCCCAAATATAGCCCGTCGGCCTGGCCTGCCAACCTAGCCTGCGGGGCGGTCCTGCTGGTAGACGTCCGGGATGCCGTCGTGGTCCGAGTCGACCTGTTCCGCCTCCTCCGCACGCCGGTACTGGTGGTTGCGTGTGCGGAGCACCGTGGTGGCGAGGAGCGCGGCGAGCAGTGAGGCCGCGAGGATCCCTACCTTCGCGTGGTCTTCGTGCGCAGTGCCCTGGCCGAAGCTCAACTCGGCAAGCAGCAGCGAGACCGTGAAACCGATGCCGGCGAGGATGGCGAGGCCGAAGACGTCGATCCACTTGAAGGACGCGTCCAGGCGTGCCCGCGTGACTTTGGTGATGAGCCATGTGGTGCCGAGGATCCCCGCCGGCTTTCCGGCAACCAGCGCCACGATGATGCCCACCGCCACGGGGTCCGTCAGGGCGGCGCCGAGGCCCTGCCAGCCGCCTATGGCCACCCCGGCGGAAAAGAACGCGAAGACCGGGACGGCGATCCCGGCCGAGATGGGGCGGAACCGGTGTTCGAAAATCTCCGCCAGGCCCGGGCCGGCTTCAGGGCCGCCGCTGGCCTTCGAACGTTTGACGGGAATGGCAAATCCGAGCAGGACCCCGGCCACGGTGGCGTGGATGCCTGATGCGTGCACGAGGGCCCACGTCGCGAAGCCGAGCGGCAGCAGGATCACCCAAGCTGCGGCTGCGTGCGTGCCGAAGAACCGCCGGTATTTGTGCGCCAGGAACGTGTAGAGGCCCAGCGGGAGCAGGGCCAGCAGGAACGGCTCGGGGTGGAGATCGCTGGTGTAGAAGATCGCGATGATGGCGATGGCCAGGAGGTCGTCGACGACGGCGAGGGTCAGCAGGAAGATCCGCAGCGCACTGGGCAGGTGGGAACCGATGAGCGCCAGCACCGCGACGGCGAAGGCGATGTCGGTGGCGGTGGGAATGGCCCAGCCGTGCAGCGTTTCGGGACCGGAGAGGTTAATGGCCGCGTAGATGAGTGCCGGAACGGCCACACCGCCAACGGCGGCGGCCACCGGAACCACGGATTTGCTCGGCTGGCGCAGGTCGCCGGCAACGAACTCGCGCTTGAGTTCGAGCCCCACCAGGAAGAAGAAGATGGCCAGCAGGCCGTCGGCGGCCCACGCGCCCAGGCTCAGGTCCAGATGCCAGGGCGCGTAGCCGATGGTGAAGTCGCGCAGCGCGAAGTAACTCTCCGAGGCCGGGGAGTTGGCCCAGATAAGGGCCACCATCGCCGCGGCGACCAGCAGGGCGCCGCCCACGGTTTCCTTGCGGAGGATCTCGCCGATCCGCAGGGCCTCGGCATAGCTGCCCCGGCCGAAAATGGTGAGGCGGGGCGGCGAAGGAGGGGGCGGTGTTGGTGAAGAGGGTGTTGGCGAAGGGGGCAGGGCGCTCATGGGATCCTCAAAATGGGGTCGACGGAACTATGCCGACCAGACTTCCCGGCGCACCTGCGCTCCAGTCTATTCGCTTTCGCCGGCCAGGGGATGCCGTCAGGGACACCGGGACCCCCTCCCGGCCGGGCGGCAGGCCTGGCAGGTCGCCGGGCGGGCGCCGGGCGGGCAGGCGGGCGCCTGGCGACGTCCGGATTTCAGACCAGCAGCTGCTGCACGAGTTCACGGCATTTCCGGTACGCGGGTGCCTTCGGATCGATGAGCGCGAAGTGGTCGCCCGGGACCTTGAGCAGCTGGACCGGCGCACCGGCCGCCTTGGCTGCTCCGGTGTAGGTCTCGGACTGGCTTACCGGCACGGTATCGTCCTCCGTGCCGTGAACGGCATATACGGGCACGCCCAGCGGCACCGCACTCATGGGGTCCGCAAATTTATGCCGTTTGGGATATTTCTCCGACGAGCCGCCCAGGAAGTTGCTGACGGCGCCGTTGCTGAGGTTGAGCCGCTCGGCGGCCGCGAGGTTAAGTACCCCCGACTGGCTGACGACGCCGGTGAGCTGCACCGCGCCGTCGTCGTCGCCCCGACGCGTCAGCTGGCGGTCCGCGTCCGGGGCACCAAGCCCCGCGAGCCGGCGGCGTCCCGCCGCCCAGACGGCGAGGTGACCGCCAGCCGAGTGGCCCAGGGCCACCACGCGGTCCAGTCCCAGCCCGTGCTCGTCGGCCAGTTCACCGAGCTTGTCGATGCCGGCCAGGACGTCGGCGAAGGTGTTGGGCCAGCCTCCGCCGTTGCCGGCCCGCCGGTACTCCAGGTTCCAGGCTGCCATGCCGTGTGCGGCGAGGTCCTTGGCAAGGGGCTCCCCCAGTTCTGCGCCGTACTGCGAACGCCAGTACCCGCCATGGATCACCACCACCACACCCTTGGGCGCGGCAACTTCCGGGAGGAAGAGCTCACCCCACTGGCTGGGGTCCTCGCCATATTGGTACTTGTGCCTCTTCACAGCGTCCTCCTTGGGGCCCGGTGAACAGGCGGCGGAGACTGCCCCCAGAGTCACCGCCGCTGCGGCCGCGATCATAGTCCGCCGCCGCATTTCAGCCATGTGTTGAGCCTACCTTGGGCACCAAGCGGCCCCGCGCAGGCCGGACCCCTCGCATGCCGGACCGCTCCCATGCCTGCTGCGCTGCACTTGCCTGCGGGCGTGCCCGGCGGTGCCAGCCTGCGGGCCGGTGTCGGTGGTGCGCCGTAAGCTGGAGCCATGGCGAGCAACTGGGACCGTTTGGACGTGAGCCTGCGCGATTCCGTGCAGGAGAACGTGGAGTTGTACGAGCGGGTCCGGCCTGCCCTGAAGCTGGTCACCCGGGAGGTCCTGCTCACGCTGCGGACCATGCTCAAGGACACCGAAGTCACGCCGTTGTTCGTCACCGGACGCACCAAGACCGTTGAATCCTTCCGCGAGAAGATCTCCCGCACTGAAGAACCGCTGGAGCCGGGCGGGCCACCTGTGCTGAAGTTCCCGGACCCGTTCCGGACCCTGAATGACATGGTGGGAATCCGTGTGATCACCAAGCTGCCGGCGGAAAACGCGGTGGTGGCGAATCTGATCAAGCGCCAGCGCCAGCTCTTTGACTGCCGGGGCGACAGGGAAAAGGACATCGGCTCCATTGAGTCCGGCACCTACGGCTACTCCAGCCGGCACCTGATCCTACGGACCATCCAGAACGAGGCCGTCAAGGACTACCAGCTGGCCTTCAACCCGGACGTCCCGCCGAACGGCAGCTACTTCTTCGAGTGCCAGATCCGCACAGTCTTCGCCCACGCCTGGAGCGAGATCGAGCACGACATCCGGTTCAAGGCCGAGGACCCGCGGGCCTGGACCCCGCACTTCGACCGTCAGTTCACCGCCACGGCCGCCATGCTGGAGACCGTGGAGAGCGCGTTCTCGGACCTGCACGAACGCTACGAGGAGGTCCGCGGCTACTGGGACATGGACGGGGAGGGTGCCGCGCAGCTGACGCCCAACCGGATCCGCGACGTCTGGCGGACCCTGCTTCCGCACGTGGACCGGAAGGTCGACGACGACTGGGGCTGGGCCGCGGAGCTCATGGCCGCCCACGGCCTCAACCAGACCATGCAGCTCGCCGGGCTGCTTAGCGCCAACCGGATCACCGAGGTCCGCAAGGCCCTGGACCACCGCTACTCCCCCGGCCCGGACCGGCTCCTCGATGACCTGCTGCTGTGGCAGTACGGCACCGAACACATCGAGCTCACCGCCGAGCCGGCCGACGCCGTTCCGCACCCCCGGCGCGACAGCCTCCTGCGCCGGCTCAAGCAGATCGAACGGTACCGGCTCACCCAGGGCTAGCGCGCCTGCCGCCACGTTTGCCCTCTGCCACCACCGATTCTCCCCACCTTTGAACCAGCGACGCCGGGCCTCACCGGCGGTCCGCCCCGACACGCCGGGTGCGGCGACCAAAGGTGGGGAATTTCAGCGCCAGCGGGGCGGATGGTCGATGGACGCGGACGGCGGGTGCGGCTACGTGTGGGCGTAGGTGAGGCAGTCGGCGTTGTCGACGCCCGGGCCCACGTGAACTTCGGGCGCCTTGCACATCAGATGGTCGTTGTGGGTGCACTCGGAACGCTGGCAGGCGCCGACGTCGGCCAGCACCTTGGGGAGCCCGCCGTGCACACCGATGTCGATGAAGGTCGCGCAGGAGGCATGATCTGCGGCGCCGCCGACGGTAATGGCGGCCGCGTTGCAGTGGGAGTGGTCATTGAAGGAGCAATTGCTCACGCTGCAGTCGGCTACGTGCGTCGTCATTGGATCTCCTCCATGCTCCGGCCACCCGGACGGGCGGCGCCGTAAATCCACGCTAGGCCGCACCAAGACAAACAAAAAGACCCAAACGTGTGACCTAACACCGGCCTGACCGGTCGCGCCTTCCCGTCAGTTCCCCGCGCCGAGCTTGCCGGCCAGGCGTTCGCGCATCAGGGCGCTGGCCTGGTTCAGGCCCACGACGTCGACGCTCTTGCCGTGCTGCCGGTACTTCTCCGTGATGGCATCCAAAGCGGCGATCGTGGAGGTGTCCCACAGGTGGGAGTCGCGCATGTCGATCACGACGCTTTCGGGGTCCAGTGCGTACTCGAACTGGGTGTAGAGGTCATTCGCGGAGGCGAAGAACAGCTCGCCGTCCACGCGATACGTGGCCCGGCCGCCGTCGTGCTCCGTCACGGTGCGCTCGACGGTGACGAAGTGGGCCACCCGCCTGGCGAACAGGACCATCGCGACGAGTACGCCGACCCCGACGCCGGTTGCCAGATTGTGCGTGGCAACTGTGACCGCCACCGTCACTGCCATGACGGCGGTTTCGCTCTTGGGCAGGGCCTTGAGGGTGGCGGGCCGGATGCTGTGCCAGTCAAAGGTGGCGACTGATACGAAAATCATGACGGCCACGAGCGCGGCCATCGGGATGAGGGACACAATGTCTCCGAGTGCCACCACGAGGATGAGCAGGAAGACGCCGGCCAGAAGGGTGGAGATCCGGGTCCGGGCGCCGGAGGCTTTGACGTTGATCATGGTCTGGCCGATCATGGCGCAGCCGCCCATGCCGCCGAAGATGCCGGTGACGATGTTCGCGACGCCCTGCCCCCAGGCCTCGCGGGTCTTGGCTGAACGCGTGTCCGTGATGTCATCCACGAGCTTCGCGGTCATGAGGGATTCGAGCAGGCCCACGAAGGCCATGGCCAGCGCGAACGGGAAGATGACCTGCAACGTTTGGAGCGTGAACGGCACGTTGGGCAGTGACAAAGAGGGCAGCGAGTCCGGCAGTGCACCCTTGTCCCCCACAGTGGGAACGACGACGGCGGCCGTCACCGTGATGAGCGTCAGGGCCACAATGGCCACGAGGGGTGCGGGGACGGCTTTGGTGAGCCTGGGCAGGCCGAAGACGATCAGCAGGCCCAGCGCGGTGAGCGGGTAGACCAGCCAGGGTACGCCGATCAGCTCGGGCACCTGCGACAGAAAGATCAGGATGGCCAGGGCGTTCACAAACCCCACCATGACCGGGCGGGGGATGAACCGCATCAGTTTCGCCACCCCGGAGAGGCCCAGCACGATCTGGAAAATGCCGGCCAGAATCACCGCCGCCACAAGGTAATCCAGTCCGTGGGACTTCACCAGTGGGGCGATTACCAGGGCGACAGCGCCGGTGGCCGCCGAAATCATCGCCGGACGGCCGCCGACGAAGGCGATGGTCACCGCCATCGTGAAGGACGCGAAGAGCCCGATCCTCGGGTCCACGCCGGCGATGATCGAGAAGGCGATCGCCTCAGGAATCAGCGCCAGTGCCACCACGAGGCCGCCGAAAACCTCGGTCTTGAGCCGTCGCGGGGACGTCAAGGCGCCTCGGACCGATTGCAGTTGTGCAGGCGTGGCGGCCGGGGCCTGCGCGTCGATACTGGTGGCCATCGCTGGCTCCGTTCGTGGTCAAGGAGGCCCAACGGCCGCCAGATGTCAAAGAATGTGCAGAATTCAGGGAAGGTGGGGCGCTGCGTCGCGCCGGGGTGGGGAGTTCGCCTTTTCGGGCTCACCCACGCAATGAACCCTACCCGTCCGATTCCCGCCCGCACGGCGGCCTAAAAATCTGACATATTTGTCTGACAGGTGGTCACGAAGTGGCCACCCCGTGGAGGCCGGTGGCACCATTCTTGGATGCTTGAGGCAACTAAAACTCCGAATACTGCCCGGGACGCAGGCACTGCCGCCGACGTCCCGGCCAATCCCGCCCTCGCCGCCGAGGCAAAGATTGCCCGCATCGCGGTGACGGTCTTCCCGGTCCTTGTGGTGGTGGCCGGCCTCGCCGGCTTCCTGCTCCCCGGCGCGTTCAAACCCCTCGCCCCCAGCGTGCCCTTCCTGCTGGGCATCATCATGTTCTGCATGGGCCTGACGCTGACGCCGCCCGATTTCGCGTCGGTGGCCAAGCGCCCCTGGGCCGTGGCCCTGGGAATCGTGGCGCACTACGTCATCATGCCGGGGGCCGGCTGGCTGATCGCCGTCGGCCTCCACCTCGAGCCGGAGCTTGCGGTGGGCCTGATCCTGGTGGGCTGCGCGCCGTCGGGCACCGCCTCCAACGTGATGGCGTTCCTCGCCAAGGGCGACGTCGCCCTGTCCGTGGCCGTCGCCTCCGTGTCCACCCTGATCGCGCCGATCGTGACGCCGCTGCTGGTGCTGTTCCTGGCCGGCTCGTACCTGAACATCGACGCCGGGGGCATGGTCCAGGACATCGTCAAGACCGTCCTCCTGCCGGTCATCGCCGGCCTGCTGGCCCGCCTCTTCCTCAAGAAGCTCGTGGCCAAGGTCCTGCCCGCGCTGCCGTGGGCCTCGGCCGTCGTGATTTCCCTGATCGTCGCGATTGTCGTGGCCGGCAGCGCCAGCAAGATCGTCGCCGCGGGCGGCATCGTGTTCCTCGCCGTGGTGCTGCACAACGGCTTCGGCCTGGGCCTGGGCTACCTGGCCGGCAAGCTGGGGCGCCTGGATGACAAGGCGCGCAGGGCCCTCGCCTTCGAGGTCGGGATGCAGAATTCCGGCCTGGCCGCCACCCTCGCCACCGCGCACTTCGGCGCGCTGGCGGCGCTGCCGTCTGCGGTCTTCTCCCTGTGGCACAACGTCTCCGGCGCGATCGTGGCCGCGTGGCTGGCCCGGCGTCCCCTCCGGGAGGCCGCAACCCAGGAAACCGCAACGCGGGACACGGCACCGGCCGCCGCGCTGAAGGCCTAAAGGGTCCTAACCCCGCAACTGTGCCAGCAGCCGAGTGACGGCGCGCCCGGCCAGGATCTCGGGGGTGTCCGTTCCGGCGGGGACCACCTCGTGTCCGCCCTGGACACCAGGGCTGCCGGGCCCGGCGTCGTCCGTGATGAGCACGTGGGGCGTGCCGCGGCCGGCGAGCTCTGCCGTGGCCCCGGAATCGTTGTCCGCCTCCGGTGCGCTGGTGTGGATCACGCCGTCGGCTCCGCCGGAGAGCATGAACTGCCGCCAGTTCCCGCCCAGCAGGATGACCGACTGGTAGCCGTGCTCCGGCAGGATCCTGGCCAGCACCGTGGCGATGGCCCTGTCCCGGGGCTGCTCGAGGTCCGGTACGGCCACGGCCACCAGCTCCGTCCGGCCCCGGCGCATTCCCCGGGCGGCGCTGTTGGCCACATAGCCAAGTTCGCGGACCGCGGCGTGCACCCGGTCCTGGGTGGCCTCGCTGATCCGGGTGGTACCGCCGGAGCGGCCGGAGAGCACATAGGAGACGGTGGTCAGGGAGACCCCGGCCGTCTGCGCGACATCGCGGATGGTGGGCTTGGATCCAGGCCGCACTGATGACTCCCGGCTGTTTCTCCGCCGGGTCCGCGGCGGCTCGTTAATACGTTGTTTCAGGGCAGACCCCCCGTGTGAACTCTAGCCCGAAGCGCCGGTTCCCGGCCCACGCCGACCAAGCAGCGCGGCGAGGTTTGCGGCGGGGTTTGCGGCGGGCAGGTCCTTGGTGAATGCCAGCGGCCCGATGGTTTCCGGGTCGGCGGAGAGATCGAACTGTGCCTCGTAACCGGTGCTCAGGTAAAGGCGTTTCGCCTCCGGCTGGCGCGGGCCGGTTGTCAGGTAGACCTTCCGGTAGCCGCGATGGCCGGCCAGCGCCTCCAGCTCGGCAAGGACAAACCGGGCCAGTCCGCGGCGGCGGTGCGCCGAATGCGTCCAGATCCGCTTGAACTCGGCGGTCTGCGGGCCGTGCCGGCGGAACGCGCCGCCGGCCACGGATTCGCCGTTCTCGCGCACAATCAGCAGGGCCCCGCCCGGCGCGGCGAATTCCTCGGCCGGGTAGCGGTTGAGTTCCTCCGCGGCGGCCCCGCGGCCGAAGAGGTTGCCGTAGCGGGTGTCGTATTCGAGCGCGAGCTCATCCAGGAGCGGACAGACCCTGGGATCGCTCATGGGCAGATTGAGGACCGTCAGCGCGGCGGTGTCCACGGGCGGGGTGTCCACGGGTGGGGTGTGTAGTGGGGGCGGGGTCATGACGGGTCCTTTCCGCCGGCGGCGGCCTGCGGCACCGCCCGGCCGGCGTCCGTTTGATCGTTGTTGGCCAGGCCGCTGTCGGCCGGCCCGTTGTTGGGCTTCGCCAGCAGGTTCAGGACGCGCCGGGCCAGGGCATCGTTTTCGCGGAACGGCGCGGCGTTGGTGCCGGGCCGGGCGAAGGCGCCGGCGCCCCAGCCGGAAGTACCGGGCCCGACGCCGAACAGCCGCTCGCGCCGCTCCCCCACCGGGCTGATGAGCTCGTTGTGGGCGGACACCAGGAGCCGTCCGGTCGCGTGCGTGCCGTCGGCAGTGAGGAGCTGCTGTTCGGTGCCGAGCCCGGAGGCGTGCAGCTGGCGCAGCAGCGGGTTCGCGGAGCGGGCCACCGACGGCGCCGGGAGCCGGGCCTCGATCAGGGCCGCCGCTGACACGCTGATCCCGGACTGGGCCGAGCGGGCGACGAACCGGCCCGCGTGCTCCGCGGCCTCGATCTCCAGCCCCGGGCCAATGAACTGCAGCAGCCCGGCCCGGTGGATCGCCAGCATCTCCCGCAGCCTGCGCGGCGGCGGGCCGGAATCGACGAAGCTGAAGAAGCCGTGCCACCAGCCCTGGACCTCCCGCTGCGACCGCGCGTTCAGCCGCTCGGACGGCACCAGCCGGCCCAGGTCCATGTAGGACTTCAGCAAGGAAGTGAACAGGGCCAGGGTTTCCGAATGGTCCGGCCCGGTGCGCAGCTCAAGGTCGCGGCCAATGTACGCTGCCACCGCCGACTGGAAGTCTGCGTGGCCGGCGAAGACGCGGCCGGCGAAGGGATGGTCCAGCCGTTCGAGGTCCAGGTGGAGCCCTGCGTCCGGGACGGACCCGGCGACGAGCCGCCGGCGCTCCTGGCTGTACCAGTCCGCGGCGGCGAACCGTTCGGCGAATTCCTGCCAGCCGGTCCGGACCCGTTCCGGGTAACCGGTGAACAGCTCGCGGTAGTACGCGTAGCCGGCGTCCTTGGCGATCAGGGGCCACAGCTGGGCGCGGAAGTCCACCTCGCCGGGCGCATCCAGCAGCGCCGCGACGGCGTCGGCCGTGAAGAACGCCGGCTCGCCCGCCGCGTCGCCGCGCAGGGCGGACGTGATCTTGGAGTGGTAGGGCACGCCGCGGCGGGAGCCGGCCCACAGCCGCGGCTCGGTACCGGAGGGCACGTAGCGCAGGGCGCCGCCTGGCAGCTCCTCGAACCTGCCGCCGCGGCCCTCCATGAGCAGGACCAGCAGGTCCACGAAGGCCAGGCCCATGCCGGAGACAATCACGTCCTGGCCCGCGGCGAGGGGTGAGTAGTCGACGTCGGTGGTGTAGCTGGGCGCCGCGTGGAACGCGCCGTGCCGGGCGGCAAAACCGGCCCACGCCGCAGACTCCGCATCGGGCAGCGAATCCGCGTGCCCCAGGGAGGCGATTACGACGTCGGCGTGCAGCACCGCGCCGCCGGCCAGCCGGACGCGGTAGCGTTCCGGACCCTGTTCGGCTACATGCTGCACCGGCTCGACGGCGGACGCCGTGTCCCGGTGCACGGTGACGGTGGTGTCCGGTCCGAGGGCGGCGACGGAGCGGCGGAAGAACCATTCCAGGTAGACACTCTGCAGCTGCCGGGTGGGGAAGGTGGCACCGGTGAGGTCGGCCAGCTGGCGCCGGAGTTCCGCCGGCAGCTCCGGAACATCCGCGATGGACCCGTCCAGGACCCCGGCGGCCCACTTTGCCAGGCCGGGGCCGTCGACCGCGGGTCCCTCGCATTGGACGGAGGCATCCGTGAACATCGTGACGTCCGCCGCCGCGGAGTTGAGCATCAGCCCGGGATGCTGCTCGTAACGCCAGATCCTGCCGGCACCCGGGGTGTGCGGCTCCACGACGTGGATCTGCAGGGCGCCGTCGAGCAGCTCCGGCCGGTTGGCGGCGAGGCGTTCCAACAGCCCGGCCGCGCGCGGGCCGCCGCCGATGAGGACCACGGACGGGGCATTCACTGGCATGACGGTCTCCTGGCTCGGGTGCGGAGCCCTCATGCTAGGCACCCGAAATGGAGCCGGTCGAGGCGCCGGTCACGGCCGTTCACCCCGCGTAACGCGGCGTAAATCGAGGCAAGAATTCGTCGTGTGACGCCGTGCGAACCTGCGTGAACGTATGCAACCTGCCGCCTTGCCGCGCGATTTCGCACGGCCCTAGATTGGCAGCCAACTACCCCCACAGCAACTGGAAGAAGCGAGGTGGCGCATGAGTTCAACAGCAACCCCGGTGGCACAGTCCGCCCCGGAGCCGGCGTCCGCCGGCATCGAATCCGCACCTGAGACCCCGGAGGTCCGGGCCGCAGGACCCGTACCCGCCGGCGAGACCGCACCGGCCGGAACGGTCGGCTCCGGTTCGGTTGGCCGCAAGGCCGCCACCGACTACGCCGACTACCGGCTGGTCCCGGCCCGCCACCCGTGGCGCTGGGTGGGCACCGCCGTCGTCGCCGTGGGCGTGGCCGGCATTGCCTGGTCGCTGGCCACCAACCCGCGCTGGGAGTGGGGCGTGGTGGCGCAGTGGTTTACCGCGCAGTCGATCGTGAACGGCCTGATGGAGACCCTGAAGCTGACGGCGATCTCCGGGGCGCTCGGCTTCATCCTGGGGTTCATCCTGGCGCTGATGCGGCTCTCGGCGTCACCCCTGCTGGTCTCCGTCTCCTGGACCTTCTCCTGGATTTTCCGCTCCACGCCGCTGCTGGTGCAGATGCTGCTCTGGTACAACCTGGGCTACCTCTACGAGAAAATCAGCCTGGGGCTCCCCTTCACGGACGTGCGCTTCTTTGAGGCGCAGACCACCACCCTGATCGGCCAGTTCGCCGCGGCAGTCCTCGGCCTGACCCTGAACCAGGCCGCCTACTCCGCCGAGATCATCCGCGGCGGCATCCTGTCCGTGGACCAGGGCCAGCTCGAGGCCGCAACCGCCCTGGGCATTCCGGCCTGGCGGCGTTCCACCAGGATCGTCCTGCCCCAGGCCATGCGGGCCATCCTGCCCACCGCCTTCAACGAGGTGATCGGCCTGGTCAAGGGCACCTCAATCGTTTACGTCCTGGCCTATTCCGAGCTGTTCTACACCGTCCAGGTCATTTACAACCGCACCCAGCAGGTCCTGCCGCTGCTGCTCGTGGCCACGCTCTGGTACGTCGTCATCACCTCGGTCCTGAGCGTCTTCCAGTACTACATCGAGCGGCACTACTCCAAGGGCGCGGTCCGTACGCTGCCCCTGACGCCGCTGCAGAAGGCCCGCAAATTCCTCGCCATCCATACGCCCGCCGCCCGGGAATCGAAGCAGGAAAGGGGCACCCGATGAGCACCGCACTCCGTACGACCACCCAGACCCCGTCCGCGGCCGCTGCCACGGACGCCGTAACCACCCGCGGCCTCGTCGAGATCACGAAGGTCCGCAAGTCCTTCGGCGCCGCGGAAGTCCTCAAGGGCATCACGCTGACGGTCGAGCCCGGGGGTGTCGCCGTGATCGTCGGACCGTCCGGATCCGGCAAATCCACCCTCCTGCGCACCATCAACCACCTCGAAAAGGTCGACGCCGGGTTCATCGCGATCGACGGCACGCTGGTGGGCTACGCGGTCCGCGGGCGCAGGCTCCACGAGTTGCGCGAAAAGGAAATCCTGAAGCAGCGCACCGAGATCGGCATGGTGTT
Organism: Arthrobacter humicola; assembly: GCF_022803015.1. Classification (GTDB taxonomy): domain Bacteria; phylum Actinomycetota; class Actinomycetes; order Actinomycetales; family Micrococcaceae; genus Arthrobacter; species Arthrobacter humicola_A. The sequence goes on along the minus strand of NZ_JAFKON010000002.1, from coordinate 390,569 downwards.
CCAGAACTTCAACCTCTTCCCGCACCTGACCGCGCTGGAAAACGTCACCGAGGCACCGATCGTCGCGCCGCGGGCCGGAAAACCCCGGCTCTCCAAGGCCGAGGCCCGCGACCGCGGGCTGGAACTGCTGGACCGCGTGGGCCTGAAGGACCGTGCCGGCGCCTACCCGCGCCAGCTGTCCGGCGGCCAGCAGCAGCGCGTCGCGATCGCCCGGGCGCTTGCCCTGGACCCGAAGATCCTGCTCTTCGACGAGCCCACGTCGGCCCTGGACCCGGAACTGGTCAACGAGGTCCTGGACGTCATCCGCGGGCTGGCCAAGTCCGGCACCACGCTGATCATCGTCACGCATGAAATGGGCTTCGCCCGCGACGTCGCCGACACGGTGGTGTTCATGGACCAGGGCCAGATCGTCGAGCAAGGCACCCCCCAGGAAATTTTCACCAACCCGCGCGAAGTTCGCACCCGGAGCTTCTTCTCCAAAGTCATCGAACCCGCTTTCAACATCTAAGGAACCCCATGGCAATCAGCTCCGCCCCCCACACCGCCCGCGCGAGTACTGGTCCCCGGCGGACGCGTGCGGCGCTTCCCGCCGTCGTCCTCATCGGCACCCTGTCCGGCACCCTGGCCCTGAGTGGCTGCGCGGATCCCGGCGCCTCCGCGGCTTCCGGCGGGCAGCCGGCGACGACGGCGGCGCGCAACGGCGTCGTCTACAACACCTCGCCGGACCAGCAGCGGATCCGGGCGGAGAAGGACGCCGCCCTGGCCGCGAAGGTCCCGGCGCTGATCGGCAAGGACGGCAAGCTGACCGTCGCGACGACGGCGGGCGCGATTCCGCTGTCCTTCCACGCCACGGACGACAAGACCCCGATCGGCGTGGAAGTGGACCTGGCCCAGCTGGTCGCGGACAAGCTGGGCCTGGACCTGGACGTCCAGGTGACCTCCTGGGAGAACTGGCCGTTGAAGACCCAGTCCGGTGACTTCGAGGCCGTGTTCTCCAATGTGGGCATCAACGCCGCCCGGGTGAAGCTCTTCGACTTCTCCAGCTACCGCGCCGCGTACATGGGCTTCGAGGCCAAGAAAAGCTCCGGCTACAACATCAAGGGCTCCGACGACATCTCCGGGCTGAAGATCTCGGTGGGCTCGGGCACCAACCAGGAGAAGATCCTGATCGCCTGGAACAAAGAGCTCGAGGCCAAGGGCAAGGCACCCGCGGTGCTGCAGTACTACTCCTCCGACGCCGACACCATCCTGGCCCTGTCCTCCGGCCGCACTGACCTGAACCTCGCGCCCTACCCGTCCGTCACGTACCGGGAAAACACCCGCGACGACCTCAAGGTGGTGGGCAAGGTCAACGCCGGCTGGCCGTCCGAGACCCTGGTCGCGGCCACCACGCTCAAGGGCAACGGCCTGGCCCCGGCCATCACGGACGCCCTGAACTCCGCCATCAAGGACGGCTCCTACGCCAAGGTCCTGGACCGCTGGGGACTCTCCGAGGAAGCCCTTCCCGAGTCCACGACCGTCACTGAGGCCAACTTCGGGACAGCCCCTTCAGGGAAAGCACAGACAGGGAAAACCCAGACAGGGAAAACACAGTGAGGTTCCAGGTCCTCGACATCATCCCGCACCTGAAGAACCCGGTCACCGGGGAGATCGTCTCCACCGCGGACCGGCTCAACCAGGTGGTGGAGACCGCGCGCCGGGCGGAGGAGCTCGGCTACGACAGCTTCTCCGTCGGGGAACGCCACGCGGGTGAGTTCATCTCCTCCTCCCCCACCACCGTGCTCGCCGCCATCGCCGCGGTGACCACCAAGATCCGGCTGCAGAGCGGTGTGACGGTGCTGTCCGTGCTGGACCCGGTGCGGGTCGCGGAAGACTACGCCACGATCGACCAGCTCAGCCGCGGGCGGCTGGAACTGGTGATCGGCAAAGGCAATGAGGTGCTGCAGTACCCGTTGTTCGGCCTGGACCTGGCGGACCAGTGGGAGCTCCTCGCAGAGAAATATGCCCTGCTCCGCCGGCTTTGGACCGAGGAAAACGTCACGTGGTCCGGGAGGTTCCGGGCCGCGCTGACGGAGCCCACCACCACGACGCCGCGGCCGTTCGCCGGGGCGCCGCGGGTCTGGCACGGCTCCGCCACCAGCCTGGCCTCGGCGGCCCTCGCCGCGCAGTGGGGCGATCCGCTGTTCACGGCCAACGCGATCCAGCCGCGGGAAAACTACAAGGTGCTCATTGACCACTACCGCGAGGAATACGCACGGCACGGCCACGATCCCCGGCACCAGTACCTGGGCTCCGGATCGGGCGCGGGCGGGGTGTTCATCGCGGACACCACGCAGGAGGCCAAGCGGCAGTTCGGCCCGGTCTACGAGGCCCTCACGACCGGCCGGAACGTTCCCGGCAACAACTCCCCCTACCGGGACATCGACCACGCCGTCGCCGACGGTCCGGCTCTGGTGGGCAGCCCGGAGCGGGTGATCGACAAGATCCTCAGCTACCACGCGCTCTACGGACACGACCTGCAGTCCATCTCGCTGCCCACCACGCTGCCCTTCGCCCAGCAGCTGGAAATTCTGGAGCGCTTCGCCCTGGAAGTCATTCCGGCCGTCCGCGCCGCCGCGCCCACCACGCTCTGGGGCGACGGCGACCCGTACGCCGGCCGGCCGGCATTCGCCGGCACTACTGAGACCGACGCCGCCGCCCGCGTCACAGCCGACCACAACCACCACGGGAGTTCCCATGTCCACGCCCACTGACACCGACGGCCGTCCTGACCTTCGTCCCGACCGCCACCCCGACCTGGAATTCGAAGCCGCCTGGGCGGACTGGCATGCCGCGCACGAACGCCACCGCGCCAGCCCCCACGGCTTCCTCGCCGTCACCCACCTGCACTGGCTCGAGTCCTCACCCGCCCGGCTGGACGGTGCGCCGGGCACCTGGAGCGTCGAGGACGACGTCGTCCGCCTGGCTTTGGGGGCAGGCGAACGCGTCCTTCGCGACGGGCAGGAACTGAACGCGGACGGGACCGGAGCTACCGTGTTCCTCGGTCCGATTCCCGAGCGCGATGGCCTGAATCTGCGGGTGGAGGATGCCGGCGCCGGCCATACCGTGATCGAGCTCGCCAAGCGCGGTGGCCGCTATGTCGTGCGGCCGCGGCATCCCCTGAACCCGCTGCTCACCGGCTACCGCGGCACCCCCGTCTACGCCCCCAGCATCGAATATGCCATTTCAGGAATATTTGTGCCGTTCGCCGAACTGCGGCCCACCACCGTGGGCGCGGCGGTCGAAGGAATCCACCACGTCTACGAAGCCCCGGGGGAAATCCGCTTCCGGCTCCGCGGCAAAGACCTGAGCCTCACCGCCTTCAACGGCCACACTCCGGGCACGCTGTCCGTGCTTTTCACGGACGCGACCTCGGGCAAGAGCACCTACGCGGCCAACCGCTCGCTCACCGTGGCCGCTCCGGGCCCCGACGGCACGGTCTGGCTCGACTTCAACCGGGCGGTGAACCTGCCGTGCGCCTACACGGACCTCGCCACGTGCCCGCTGCCGCCGGCGGAGAACCGCCTGCCGGTGCCCATCGAGGCCGGCGAACAGATCCCCTACGAACGACAGGACGCATCATGAGCAGCCATTCCGCCCAGGACGGGCCCCGCGAACACGGCCTCCTCCTGCTGGAGCTCGACGGTGCCGGCAGCCACCCGGCCGCGTGGCGGGTTTCCCGCACGGCCCCGGCAGCCGTGCTGGGCCCGGAACACCTCCGCGGCGCCGTGCTCGCCGCCGAGTCCGCCGGGTTCCACGCGGCGACGTTTTCCGATCCCGGCATGCCGGCCCCCGGGCACCCGGACGCCGCGGCCCGGCTCAACGCCCTGCAGCGCGCCGCGTTCGCCGGCCCCGTGACCCGCTCCCTCGCACTGATTCCGGAAGTGGACACCGCCTACACCGAGCCCTTCCACATCTCCACCCAGCTCGCCAGCCTCGACTACGTCTCGGGGGGACGGGCCGGCTGGCTGGTAGCCGCTTCATCAAGCGCGGCCGATGCCGCCGCCGTCGGACGCGACACCGTGCGCGGGGACCGGCTCTCCCGCGAGGCCGCCGATTCGATCGAGGTCAGCCGCAGGCTCTGGGACTCCTGGGAGGACAACGCCGTGATCCGCGACGTCCCCACCGGGCGCTACCTCGACGTCGACAAGCTGCATTACATCGACGTCGAAAACGGCAGCTATTCCGTCAAGGGTCCGTCGATCATTCCACGGCCGCCCCAGGGCCAGCTGCCCGTACTGGCCCCGGCCGGGCTCCTCACCGCGGAGGCCGTCGCGGCCGGGGCAGCCGACGCGCTCCTGGTCTCGGCCCCGACGCCCGGGCTCCTGGCCGCCGAGCTCGCGGCGACGCGCGCAGGACTCGCCGCCGGCGGCGACGGGCCTGCGCTGATCGCCGAGCTCGACGTCGTGCTGGACTCCCGCGGCCAGCCCGCCGCTGAGCGGCTGGCCGGACTGAACGGCCACACCCCGTGGCAGAGCCCGCGCGCACAGTTCATCGGCTCGGCGGCCGGGCTTACCGATCTGCTCACCGAGGTGCTGGCCTGGGCCGAAGGGGTCCGCCTGCACCCCGCCGTGCTGGACACGGATCTTGAGGAACTGACGCGGCTGGTGCTGCCCGAACTGCGCCGGCGCGGGGTCCTCGCCCCCACCAGCCCGGACGCCACATTCCGCGATCAGCTGGGGCTGGCACGGCCAGCCAGCCGCTACGCCGCCGCATCCAGCGCCCCCGGCGCGGAAAACTAAGGAGCCCACCATGAGCCACAGCACCCACCCCGCCGCTGAATTCACCGCGTCCGGGTTCATCCCCTCGGGTCAGATCCAGCTGGGCGTGTTCTTCCAGGGCGTCAACTCCGGAACCGTCTGGAAGGCGGCCGAATCCGGCTCCCAGACCGACTTCGAATCGTTCCGGCGCATCGCCCAAACCGCCGAGCGCGGCCTGTTCGCGGCGTTCTTCCTCGGCGAAGGCCTGCGGCTGCGCGAGCATCTTGGCCGTCCGCACGCGCTCGACGTCGCCGGCCGTCCCGACGCGCAGACTGCCCTCGCCGCCTTGGCCGCGGTGACCACCAAGATCGGGCTCGTCGCAACCCAGAACACCACGTACAACGACCCCGCAGACCTGGCGCACCGGCTCTCCACGCTGGACCTGCTGTCCGGTGGCCGCGCCGCCTGGAACATCGTCACCACGGACAACGCCTGGACCGGCGCCAACTTCCGGCGCGGCGGTTATCTGGACCACGCCGACCGGTACACCCACGCCGAGGCCTTCGTGGAAACCGCCAAGCGGATCTGGGACGCGTGGGACGACGGCGCCGTCGCGGGCTCAGCCTCCGCCGAGCGGTGGTCGGCGGAGGGCTCGGTCCGGCGGGTGCGCCACACCGGCCGGCACTACACCGTCGACGTCACCCCGCGGCTGCCGCGCAGCGCCCAGTACCGGCCGGTGCTGTTCCAGGCCGGGGATTCGCCCGAGGGCAGGGACTTCGCCGCCCGGCAGGCGGACGTCATCTTTTCCGCGCACCCGCAGCTCGATGACGCCCTGGAGTTCCGCCGCGACATCGTGGAGCGCACCCTCCGGGCCGGCCGCGGCGCCCAGGACGTGAAGATCATGCCCGCCAGCGAGTTCATCCTCGCCGCCACGCCGCGGGAGGCCCTCGAGAAGAAGGCCTGGGTCCGCAGTCTGCAGATCGGCCCGCAGCAGGCCATCGCGTACCTCGAACAGTTCTGGGGCCGGGAGCTGCAGGGCTACGATCCCGACGGTCCGCTGCCGGACATCGACCCCGTGGTGGAAGAAACCTCCGAAACGCGCGGCAGCGGCTTCCACGGCGCCAAGGCACGCCAGCTGGCCGACCAGTGGCGGGCCGAGGCCACGGAGAAGGGCCTGTCCATCCGCCAATTCGTCTCGGCCAAGACCAGCCGGGGCGACTCCACCTTCACCGGCTCGTACACCGAGGTCGCGGACCGGCTCAGCGAGTATGCCCGGACCGGCGCCGTCGACGGCTTCAACATCTCGCCGTGGCTGATCCCGTCCGGCCTCGACGACATCGTCAACCACCTCGTGCCGGAACTGCAGGAGCGCGGCGTGTACCCCACGGAGTACGCGGGCAGCACGCTGCGGGAGAACCTCGGCCTGGCCACCCCGGCCCACACAGGTGCCAGCGTCGAGGTCGGCATCGATTCAAGTTCCGTCACGGCACAGGCCTAGACGATCTCCGCTGGGTCACCAGACAGCCACAACGAATCCCCGCCGGAGACGTTCCCGGCGGGGATTCGTTGGCTTTCGGTACCGTTCATTCAACCAACGCGGGCGGGCTACTTCTTCGGCAGGCCCGCCGGGTTCAGCTCCGACTTCGCGACGGCTTCCGCGGACAACCCCCAGCGGTCCAGGATCTTGGCGTAGCTTCCGTCCTGGATCAGGTGGTTCAGTCCGGCCTGGGCCGCTGCGGCAAACCCGTTGTCCTTCTTGGTGGTGACGGCGATGCTGGCCTTCAGCGGCCAACCGCCGTCGACCAGGCCGACGAGCTTTGTCTTGGCGTCGGAGGCCGCCTTGTAGGCCGCCGTGGCGTTGGGGCCGAACGTCAGGTCCGCCCGTCCGGACTGGATGGCGAGCTGGGAGGCGGAGTCGTCGTCGTAATACTGGAACTCCACGGGCTTGAGGCCGTTTTTCTTGTTCTCCTCATCCCAGCGCAGCAGGATTGCCTCCTGGTTGGTGCCGGAACCGACGATCACGCGCTTGCCGGCGACGTCCGGGGCCGATTCGACCTTGGTGACGCTGCTGTCCGCCTTGGCATAGAAGCCGAGCTTGTCTTCACGGTAGCTGGCGAAGTCGAACTTGAGCTTGCGCTCCTCCGTGACGGTGACGTTGGACAGCACAGCCTCGTACTTGCCGGAGTCGACGCCGAGCGGCCAGTCGGCCCAGGCCGTCGGGACAATGTCTGCCTCCAGGCCCAGGGACTCGGCCAGAGCGACGGCGATATCCACCTCGTTGCCCACCGGGGTCTTGTTGTCGGTGGCGTAAACGGCCAGCGGCGCCGCAAACGGGCTCACCGCCACGGTCAGCTTCTCGTCCTTCTTAACGGCTTCCGGGACGAGCGCGGCGGCCGCGGCATCCACCGTGGCCTTGACGCGGTCCTGCTGCGGCGAGAGGTTGAACTGCTTCACCCCGGTGGACGACGACGGCGCCGCCGACGGGCCGCCGGCAGCAGCGGCGCCGGGATCGGAGCAGGCCGCCAGACCCAGGACAGTGGTGGCCGCCAACGCGACCGCGGCGCCTGATTTAAACGAAAGACTGGACATGTTCTCCCCTTGAGAGTGGACTGAAATGGTGCTGGTGCCAGCAACTATCCGGGGCCCGGGAGAGCCGGTCAAAGCGCCGTGAAACCGGGTGAAACCAAGGGATACAGGCGGTAATACCCGTTCATCCGGCGTCCGCGGACGCTGCCTGCGGACGCCCTGTGTTACCGAAGATTGCCCTGCGTGACGCGACGGGACGGAATTGTTCACGGCAGGCCGCAACTGGCCTAGCCTGCATAGAAGACCTGCAAGGTGACAGCACGACACAGGAGGGGTGAACTTGTCAGTGAGCACGCACCAGCAAACGCACCGGACCACGCACCGGCTCGGCATCAACGCCCCGGCGGACCTTGTCTTCAGCATGCTGCGCGACGCCTCACACTGGCCCTACCTCGAGGGCCTGACGGTGTACTCGGAGCGCGTCAGCGGCGACGACGCCGGCCACGAGCTGCGCACGTCCGTGGTGTCCAACGGCTCACTCAGTTCAAGCCACTGCTGGCGCGTCTTTGACACCGCCAGCCACCGCGCCCAGTTCCACCAGCTGGACCTCGAGGCCCCGTTCCGGGAGCTCGGCGGCGACTGGGAGATCCGGCCGGCGGACGGGCTCTCCGTGGTCACGCTGAACCACGAGTTCGAGGTCGACGACGAGCACCTCACCGAGCGGATCCGTGCGATCATCGAGGACTACAGCCGGCGTGAACTGGAGGCGCTGCGGATCAGCTGCGAACGGTTGTCCGTCCTCCTGCAGCACCACGCCCCGCAGGCGCACCCCACCCCACATCTCACGGCGCAGTCCACCCCGCACCCCACAGCACAGGAGGCCTAAATGTCAGAGGCCAGGTTCACGACGGAACGGGACAGCTTCGGCCGGCTTCTCGCGGACCGCGAAGTCTGGCGGCAGGCCTCCACCATCCCGGCGGCAGGCGAACTGACCGCCCGTTGGCTGGAGGGCAACAGCCAATACCAGCCGGGAGTCTTCGCGCCCGGGTTCGACGAGGAGACCGCGGCCATCGCCGGAGAGCTCGCCCGGCTGAACCGCAACGGGCTCTTCACCAAGGAATCGCAGCCGGGCGTTCAGGCCGGGGGCCTCGCGCAGCGCGCCTACGTGACGGCCTTCTGCGGCCCGGAGGCGGCGACGGCACTTCTGGCCCTGTCCGCACGGACCGGCCTGGTGACGGTCGTCCACGACCCTGGTGAGGCGAGCAGCGTCTCCATCCCGGTGACCGTACAGGACGACGACGTCGCGACCTTGCTCGGCAGCAGCGAGGGGCCCGTTGGGGAGGACCAGCTCAGGGACTGGGCAGCCGAGACCAACGAGACCTTGGCCCTGGTCCTGGCGGATGCCTGGTACGTGGAAATCTTCGATCCCGTCTGGGGCCGGAACGATGTCCTGTTGGCCGCCGTACTCGAGGCGCTGCACGCCGCTTAGCCGGCGGGAACGCGCGCCGCGCAGCCGGCGGCGAGCCGGTTCCCGGTAAATTCACATATCGGTCGCATCCCACCCGATGCTCGCGGCCTCGTCCAGGGTGCGCGCCTCGAAATGCTCCAGCATGTCCTTCATTGCCTCGAGGCCCTGCTTGAACAGGGCAGAATCCCGCCACTGCTCAATCTGTTCCAGGGACTCCCACGGGCCGGTGCTGATGAACCTGTTCTTGACGTCGCGATCGTGCATCAGCACGGCTTTGGCGTTGGGAAAGTCTTCCTTCGTCTTCCTGGCCAGATCCCGCCAGGCCTGCACAAAATCGTTCTCGCGGCCGGGATGCACCAGCCAGATTCCGAGCGTATAAACAGACACGTCGATCGCCTCCATTGTCCGTACGGGTTGATACGCCGATTATGTTCCTGTCCTCCGGCCGGCGGTAGTCCCGGACCGCCCGGAGCCCGGTTGTGGCCGCAAATGGACCGTTGTAAGGGTGAAGTGGAAGGCCTAGCATGTGGGCAGACCCCCACTCCGGGGCCAGCCTCGGACCTTCCATCGTTGGGAGCGGGCACACGTTCGGATGCCGATGTCCTGGGCGAACACAGGATAGGAAAAACGATGAGCAAATATCTGTTCGAAGCGAACTACGTCGGCGACGGAATCAAGGGACTCATGCGTGAGGGCGGCACCAAACGGCGTGATGCCGTTGTCGAAGCCCTCAAATCGGTGGACGGCTCACTGGAAAGCTTCTACTACGCTTTCGGGGAGACCGACGTTGTCGGAGTCTTCGATATCCCCGACCAGGCCGACGCCGTCGCCCTGTCACTGATGATCAATTCCACCGGCGCCGTGAACCTGCACATGAAACCGCTCATGTCAGCAGAGGATCTCGACGCGGCAGCCAAGAAGACGCCGTCGTACCGGGCCCCGGGGCAATAGCCCACGCGGTGCCCGGCATGCCGGTGCGGGGCCAGTCCCCCGGGCTGGCCCCGCACCGGCAGCGCCGGATGTTTTAGCGCAGCCGTGCTAACTGCCTGGCGGTCGTGCTACTTGGCGCCGTTGTATTCCTCGTCGGTCACGAGGTCACCCCACTCGGACTCCGCGCCCTCTGCTGGCGCTTCCCACATCGCGAGGTGGGTCATGAAATGGTCCGGCGCGGCCCCGTGCCAGTGCCATTCGCCCGGCGGCGTGTAGATCGTGTCGCCGGGGCGGATTTCGGTCACTTCGCCGCCGCGGGCCTGGACCAGGCCGACACCTTCGGTGACGTGCAGGGTCTGTCCGACGGCGTGCGAGTGCCAGGCCGTGCGGGCGCACGGGGCAAAGTGCACCGCGTTGACGCGCATGCGGGACGGTTCGGGCTGCGGGGCCGCGAGGACGTCAAACCAGACGTCGCCGGTGAACATCTGCGCCGGCCCTTTGACGCTTGGCTTCCGGGCTTGGATTTCCACTGTCATTTCCTCCCAGGGTGTTTTGTCGGATGGCGGGCGCGACGGGAGGCCGCGTCCGTCCAATCCCAGGGTCCTTCGTGCGCTGCGTCCTAGTTCAGGGTCGCGGCGTCGATCACGAAGCGGTAGCGGACGTCGGAGGCCAGGACGCGCTCGTAGGCGTCGTTGATCTTCGCGGCCGGGATGACCTCGATTTCGGCGCCCAGGCCGTGCTCGGCGCAGAAGTTGAGCATTTCCTGGGTTTCGCGGATGCCGCCGATCATCGAACCGGCGAAGGAACGGCGGCCCATGATCAGGGCGAACGCGTTCACCGGGAGCGGTTCCGCGGGGGCGCCGACGTTGACCAGTGCGCCGTCGAGGGTCAGCAGCTGCAGGTAGGAGCTGATGTCGATCGCGGCACTGACCGTGTTGATGATTAGGTCAAAAGTGCCGGCAAGGTCCGTGAAAGTGTTCTCGTCGCTCGTGGCGTAGTAGTGGTCCGCGCCCAGCTTCAGCCCGTCTTCCTGCTTCTTCAGCGACTGCGAGAGGACCGTGACCTCGGCGCCCATGGCGTGGGCGATCTTGACGGCCATGTGGCCCAGTCCGCCGAGGCCGACGATCGCGACCTTCTTGCCGGGACCCGCGCCCCAGTGGTTCAGCGGCGAGTAGGTGGTGATGCCGGCGCACAGCAGCGGCGCGGCGACGTCGAGCTCGATGCCCTCGGGAATGGTGACCACGAAATCTTCGGTCACAACGACGTGGGTGGAGTAGCCGCCCTGGGTGATGGTGCCATCACGGTCGACGGCGCCATAGGTGCCGGTGTTCCCGGCGAGGCAGTACTGCTCCTCGCCGGCCTGGCAGTTGACGCACTCACCGCAGGAATTGACCATGCAGCCGACGCCGACCCGGTCACCGACGGCGTGCTTGGTCACGGCCGTGCCCACCTCGGTGACAATGCCGGCAATTTCATGGCCCGGAACCAGCGGATAGGTCTGCGGGCCCCAGTCGCCGCGGACAGTGTGGATGTCGGAATGGCAGATCCCGGCGTACTTGATCTCGATCAGGACATCGTGGGGTCCCACGTCGCGGCGCTCGATGGTGGTGAGGGCGAGCGGCCCGGTCGCGGACGGTGATGCGTAAGCGTTGACGGTAAGCAATGAATCTCCTGCTTGTTGATCGTTGGGGGTTGTTCAACGGAACACCATCCATCAAACCCGGTAACGCAGCCGGGAGGGAGTCCCTGCTGATAGGGGTACTGGCAGGGCCTCCCTCAGAGAGCCCAAAGGCCTAACGTTGATGGCATGGACAATCGAGAGGCGACCCGCGAGTTCCTTGCCTCGCGCCGGGCCAAGATCACCCCCGAAGAGTCGGGATTGCCGATCTACGGCGCGAAACGCCGGGTCCCCGGACTCCGCCGCGGGGAGGTCGCCATGCTGGCCGGCGTCAGCGTCGAGTACTACACGAGGCTGGAGCGGGGAAACCTGTCCGGCGTTTCGGAGGGAGTTCTGGACGCTGTGGCCAGGGCCCTGCAACTCGACGACGCCGAACGGGCCCACCTCTTCGATCTGGCCCGGGCAGCGGCCCCGGGCAGCCGGACCCGCCGTCGTCCGCGTCCCGCGGAGTCCGTCCGGCGCAGCGTTCAGCTGACGTTGAACGCCATCGCCAACGCGCCCGCCTTTGTGCGGAACGGCCGCATGGACATCCTTGCGGCCAACCCGCTGGGCCATGCCCTGTATTCGGACATGTACGCGGGTCCGGCCCGCCCGGCCAACCATGCCCGGTTCATCTTCCTGGACGCGCGATCGCGCAGCTTCTACCCGGGCTGGGACCGTGCGGCGAGCGACACCGTCGCGATCCTGCGCACCGAGGCCGGCCGGGATCCCTACGACCGCGGGCTGACCGACCTGGTCGGGGAACTATCGACGCGGAGCGGGGAGTTCCGCACCCTGTGGGCGGCGCATAACGTGCGCCAGCACTACACCGGGCTCAAACACTTGCACCACCCTGTGGTCGGGGATCTCCACCTGATGTACGAGGCAATGGACGTCTCCGCCGACGCCGGGCTGTCCCTGCTGGTCTACAACGCCGAGCCCGGCTCCGCGTCGGAAGATGCGCTGCGGCTGCTGGCCAGCTGGGCCGCGACCAACCAGCAGGTCAAGGAGGCCGGAGCGGCTTTTACTGTGGACAAGGCCTGACCGGGGCAGGCCGGCACTGTCACGCCAGGGCGGATATGCCGTCCGTGTATCCACCGGACTGGCCGCTGGAGGTGAAGTTGCTCAGCCAGGCCGTGGCCTTGTCCCGGGACGTGAAGAATTCGTGGGGGTAGCGGGTGTGCCGGCTCATGGCCGCCGCGATCACACGATCCACGGTGCTGGATCCAAGCACGGCAATCGCCAGAACCCCTGTTGTCTGCGCGAACTCGTACCTGGCGGCCGCGCTGATCTCCACGTCCGTCATTTCGGAGAGCATCGGCATAGGTATTCCGCCGCTGATCTGCGCTACGGCCAGCATCGCGTCCCTGGCATCGTCGACATCAACAAACGTGCCCGGCTGCCAGACGGATGTGATGATGCCCGCACTGATGCTCAGCACGTTCTTTCCGTCAGCAGCTGCTATATGTCCTGGCATCATCGAGACCATTGTAGGGCCGGTCCTGACAAGCCACGGGTTTGGGACCCGGTGCGCGTGGCGGACCGCAGACCATGGCTGCACTCCGGGTCGCCGACCGGCCACGGACATGCCCCATGCGGCCTGCAGCCCGTGCCGGTATTCAGCAAGGGCATTGCCTTCGCCATGGCCCGCAGGCATACTCGTGCCTGCGGGAGGACGTCCCCGCGTCTCCCACCGACGGCCCGCGATGCACACGCGAACGGATGAGCGCCATGGCTGATATGACCAACCTCGAGCAACAGCAGGTGGACCGGGCGAACGCTTCCGGCCTCAAACCCGTCGTCTTCGTCCACGGACTGTGGCTCCTGTCCAGCAGTTGGGACCGGTGGCGGGCCCTCTATGAGGAAAACGGCTACACCACGCTCGCCCCCACGTGGCCCGATGATCCCGAAAGCGTCGATGAGGCAAGACGCGACCCGGAGGTCTTTGCCAAGAAGATGGTCAGGCAAGTCACGGACCACTACCTCGACGCGATTGGCCGGCTCACCATCAAGCCCGCTGTCGTGGGGCATTCCTTCGGCGGACTCATCGCCCAGAGGATCGCCGGAACCGGAGCCTCCGCAGTCACGGTGGCGATCGACCCCGCACCATTCCGGGGAGTCCTGCCGCTGCCGGCCTCAGCCTTAAAGTCAGCAGCGCCTGTGATCGCGAATCCCGCCAACGCCAAGCGTGCAGTGTCTCTGACTTTTGACGAGTTCCGTTTCGGCTGGGCCAATGCCCTGGACGAGGACGAAGCCCGTCAATTGTTTGACACCTTTCACGTCGCGGCCTCTGGCGTGCCTCTGTTCCAGGCTGCAACCGCAAACCTCAACCCGTTCACCGAGGCCAAGGTCGACACGAAGAATCCGGATCGGGGTCCGTTGCTGATCATCTCCGGGGAGAAAGACCACACAGTGCCGTGGGCCATCGCCAATGCGTCCTACAAGCGTCAAAAAAGAAATTCGGCGCACACGGCAATCAAGGAGCTGCCGGACCGCGGCCACTCTCTCACGATCGATCACGGCTGGCCTGAGGTCGCCCAAACCGCCCTGGACTTCATCAAAGAGTTCGGCTGAGTACTACCGGCCAGAGTCAACGTGTCCGACCGAGGGCATGCCCCCTGCCGGCGCTCAGCAGTGGACATGCCCCCTTATCAGAATGGACTTGTCCCCCGGCGCGGCTCAGGGATGGACATAGTGGGCATATGTCCATCCCTGGGCGCCGGAGGAGGGCATGTCCCGCGGAGGGGTGCCGGAGGAGGGCATGTCCCGCGGAGGGGTGCCGGAACCGGCCCGGCCGTCACAGCATCCGGCGGTCAGGACTCCAGGACCAGCAGCTGGGCCTTGTCCGCGTCCCAGCCCACCCACAGCTCCTCATCCGGCCGGATCCGGGCGGCGCTGTCGGAGCTCAGCTCACGGAGCTGGAGGTCGTGGCCGCCGGCCGTGAGGCGGTGGCGGACCGTGGCGCCAAGATTCGTGGAGGACACCAGGGTCGCGGCGCATCCGTTGCCCGCCGTAGCCCGTGTCCTGAATTTGAGGTGCTCCGGGCGGATGGAGACGGCGTAGTTCTCACCGCTTGCCCCGCGGTCCCGGACCTTTGCCATACCCAGTCCGCCGAGGTCCACCACGGCTTCCTCGCCGTTGCGCTCCACGATGGTGCCCGGGATGAGGTTGGTGTCGCCCAGGAAGCTGGCCACCCAGTCGGTCATGGGGTGGTTGTACACCTCCTCCGGCGGGCCGGACTGCACGATCTTCCCGTCCCGCATCACCACGATCCGGTCCGACATGGCCATGGCCTCGTCCTGGTCGTGTGTCACGAACAGCACGGAGATGCCCAGGCCCTTCTGCAGGGTCTTGATCTCCTCCTGCATCTGCTCGCGAAGGCGCTTGTCCAGGGCTGCCATCGGCTCATCCAGCAGCAGGGCCGCCGGGTTGAAGACCAGTGCCCGGGCCAGCGCCACCCGCTGCTGCTGTCCGCCCGAGAGCTGGCGCGGCTTGCGCCCGCCCATCTTGCCCAGTCCCACACGGTCGAGGGCTTCCTCGGCGCGCTGGCGGCGTTCCGCGCGCGGCACCTTCCTCATGCGCAGCGCAAACTCCACGTTTTCCAGCGCGCTCATGTGCGGGAACAGGGCGTAGTTCTGAAACACCACACCGAGATTGCGGTCCCGGGGCGGCAGCGTGTCCACGGGTTTGCCGTCAATGAGGATGGCTCCGGCGGTGTGTTCTTCAAATCCCGCCACCATCATCATGGTGGTCGTCTTGCCGGAGCCGCTGGGGCCCAGGAGGGTCACGAACTCCCCCGGCTGGACTGTCAGGTCCAGTTCGTCCACGGCAACGACGTCGCCGTAGTGCTTGCTGACCTGGCGGAGCTCAATGGCGCCCTGGGCGGCCCTGCCCGTGCCGGGAATGGGCCCCGCGGAAATCACTGATGCGGTCATCGACTTTCCTTACGTTTGTGCGGACACGGCCAGCGGCAGCATCCGGGTTGAAGAGCGGCGCTTGAGGACAAACAAGACCTGGAGCAGCAGCCCGATGGTGGCGACGCTGACCAGCAGGGCGGAGGACACCGCGATCTTCGGGGTCAGGTTGAACTGGATATCCGTGAACATCTTCACCGGCAAGGTGGTGGCCCCCGGGGACTGCATGAACAGGGACATCACCGTCTCATCGATGGAGACCGAGAACGCGAAGAGCGCCCCGGAGATCAGGCCGGGCAGGATGATGGGCAGATACACGTGCCGCAGGACGGAGAGCGGTCCGGCCCCGAGGCTCTGCGCCGACCGGACCAGGGCCGGGTTGAGCCCGGCGAGGCTGGCGCGGGTGGTCAGGTACACATAGGGGGTCGCGATCACGGCGTGCGCCAGGCCGATGGGGACGATGCTGCCCACCATGCCGATCGAGATGAAGAACTGGTAGAACGCCAGCGCCAGCACCACGGTCGGCACGATCATCGGCGCGAGAATCAGACCCACCACGGCGGGCTGGCCGGGAAACTTGCGCCCGTGCAGGCCGATCGCCGCGGTGGCGCCCAGCAGCACGCCGATCACGACGGCGATCGCCGCCGACTGCAGGCTGGCCGTCAGTGCGGAGGTCCAGGCCCGGTCGGCGAAGAATCCGGCCACGGCGGCGAAGGAGATTCCCTCCGGCGGAAAGGTGATGTAGCGGCTGTCGTTCAGCGCGACCGGCACCACAATCGCCGTCGGAATGACGAGGAACAGGAAGGCCGGGATGGAAAGCAGCGCCAGCATCCGGTGCTGCGGATTAGTTGTTTTCATGTTGGCCTCCTGCCTTGAGGACGCGCTGGTAGACGGCCACGAGGATACTGACCATGACCGTCAGGATGACGGCCAGCGCAGCGGCCCCGGAAAAGTCCGTCAGCTGTCGGGCGTAGTAGTCGATCTGGTTGGCGATCATCATGTCGCCGGGCCCGCCCATCACCACCGGGGTGATGAAGAAACCTGTGCTGATGATGAAGACCAGCAGCCCGGCCGCGGAAATGCCGGGCATGCTCAGCGGCAGCGTGATCGTGCGGAAGACGGATCCTTCCCGCGCGCCAAGCGAGCGGGCCGCGAGCCCCAGCCGGTCATCGATCGATGTCAGCGAGGAGAAGATCGGGAACACCGCATACGGCAGGAGGCAGTGCACCATGCCGACGATCACGGCGAACCGGTTGTGCAGCAACGGGACCGGCGCACCGGTCAGCCCGATTCCCTGCAGGAAGGCGTTCACAATGCCGTTGTCCTGCAGCAGGACGGCCCAGGCGAAGTTCTTCACCAGGATGCCGGTCCAGAACGGCAGGAGTACGACGGCGAACAGGATCACCCGGGTGACGTTGCCGGCCCGCCACAGCACCATGGCGATGATGTAGCCGAGCACCACGGTGACAATGGTGCTGGCCAGGCTGATGGTCAGGGTGTTGACCAGGGCGCGCATCACCAGCGGGTCCTCAAGGACCCGCTGGTAGGCGTTGTCGGCGAAGCTTGCGCCGACCAGTTTGCCCAGCGGCGTCAGGAACAGCACGACGTCGAAGGCAAGGATCGGAGCCAGCAGCAGCCACCAGCCGCTGCGCCGCCGTCGTGGTGGTGCCTCGGCGGAGGCAGGCGCACCGCGGCCCCGCGGCCGGGGCCGCTCGAGAGTTGCGTTGCTCATGTCAGCTGGCCTGCCAGAGCTTGAACTGCTGCTCGGTCTTCTTCAGGTTCTGCGACCACCACTTGTCGTCGCGGACCAGGATCTTGTCCGCGAGCCGGGGGCTGGTGGGAAGCGTGTCGGCGATTTCCTTCGGCAGCTTGGACAGCGCCGGCGTGTTGGCCAGGGTCAGGTTGGTGACCTTGTCGAACGCCGCGCCGGCCTCGGCGTCGTTGGACATGAAGTTCATCAGCTTGAAGGCCGCTTCCTTGTTCTTGGCGCCCTTCGGAACCACGAAGTAGTCGCCGGCAAGGACGGCGTTTTCGGCGGAGAAGTTCAGTTTCGCGCCGTCGTTGCGGGCTGCGTTAATGCGGTTGTTGAAGCTGGTGGAGAGTGAGACCTCGCCGGAAGTGAGCTGCTGGATGGGCTCCTGGTTGGCGGCGTGGTACAGCAGCCGGTCCTTTCCCGGGTGCTGGCCCAGAACCCTCAGGGCCCGGTCGACGTCGAGCGGGTAGATCTTGTCGAAGGGGACACCGTCGGCCAGCAGCGCGGCTTCCAGGACGGAGCTGTCGGAGAGCTGGTTGTACACCGAGCGCTTGGTGTTGTACTTGCCTTGGTCGAAGAATTGGGCCCAGTCTTTCGGGGCCTGCGCGTCGGAAATGACCTTCTGGTCCCACGCCATGACAAACAGGAAGCTCAGGTACTTGATGCCGTATTCAGCCTTCGCGTATCCGGGCAGGCCCTTGTCGCTGATGATGTCGTAGTCGAACTTCTCTAACAGCCCCTCGGCCACGGCCACCTCATACTCCGGCGCCGTGATTTCCACGAGGTCCCACTGCACGTCGCCGGACTGGACCTGGGCCTTCAGCGCGGCCAGGGAGGTGTTGGCCAGCAGCGTCGTCTGGATCCCCGACTGCTTGGAGAACGGGTCCAGGATTGTCTGGGTCAGCTGGTCGTTGTACGAGCCACCATAGGACGTGACGGTCACCGTCTTGTTGGCAGCGGCACTTTCGGCGGGCTTCGCCGCGCAGCCGGAGAGCGCCAGACCCGCAAATGGCGTCAGCGCTGCCGCTTTGAGGAGCTGCCTGCGGTCAAAGGGAGTGGAACGGAATGCTGTCATGGGGGAAGTGCCTCTCATGGACGCGGGCACGCCAAAAGAGGGCGTGCAGGATTGCGGGCGTAGCGGGGTGCGGTGCGTGTGATTGCGTGTGGCGCAGTGAAGGAGAAGAAGTGAAGAGAGAAGGAGAGGTGACAGCCGCGGTTCGCGCGCGCCATCCATTCCACCTGGAGATCTCGAGTCCGCCTTCCGGCGGCTTTTCGGTTTCGCAACTGTAACTGTGAAGTTGCTCACTAGTCAACAGTTGTATTGCTTTAAGAAACAACGAGATTTCTGCCTCGCGAGCTCCCCTAACGCCGGCCCTCCTGAGCCCGCCCGGGCATCTCCAGGGTCACGGAATGATGCGCCCGTCGTGGATAACAGTCCTCGACCTGGTGTGGTCCCAGAGAACTGCCGGGTCCACAAAGGGGTCGCCGTCCAGAATCACGGCATCGCCCGCCATTCCAGCGCCGATGCTCCCGATGCTTGGGTCCTGAAGGAGCTCTGCGTTTACTGAGGTAAGGGATCTCAGCGTCTCCAAGACGCCTGCCGCCTCGATCTGCAGCCGAATGCCGACAAGCTGATCATCCTCAAGGTCCCCCATCAGGTCGGATCCGAAGCCCACCTTGACTCCGGCCTGCAGGGCCAGTTCCACAGCAATTTTGCCGGCCTCAAGCACCTCGGCGTTCTTGGCCTGGGAAACGGGGTTCAGGCCCATTGCAGCTCCCCTTCGGCTCATGGCGTCGTAGGCGGCAAGCGTCGGCACGAGGAAGCTCCCGTGCTCGGCCATCATCTGCGCCGTGTCCCGGTCCAAGAGGTTCCCGTGTTCTATGGAACGTACCCCGTTTTCCACGGAATGCCTGATTGCCTCGGGTGAATACGCATGGGCCGCCACGTAACTCTTGCGCCGGGTGGCCTCGTCCACCACCGCCCGGACTTCTTCCGCTGAATACTGCGGCAGCCGGATGGGATCTGTCAGGGAGACCACGCCTCCGGAAGTCATGATCTTGATGGCGTGGCTTCCCGTGCGGAACCGATCACGAACTGCCCGGCGCAGGTTGTCCACCCCGTCCACCACGGCGCACATGTGACCGTGATCGAAGCAGACATCCAGATCCGCGGACCGGGGATCGCCATGGCCACCGGTTTGGCTGAGGGCCGGACCCGTGTAGTAGTATCTCGGAGCCGTGACCAGGCCGCTGCGGATGGCGCGGGCCAGCCCGCCGTCCCCGCCGGCCACATCGCGGACGGTCGTGAATCCCCGCCGCACGGCGGCGCCCAAGCGGCGCGCCCCCACCAGTGCGGTGTAGCTCAGGAGCGAGCGCTCAACCTCAAGGCCGCCCAAGCCCACGGCGTACGCGTGAAAGTGGGCATCGATGAGCCCTGGCACCACGACGCGGCCGCCGGCGTCGATCACCTCACCTTCGGGGATGACGTCGCCGGTCTCCTGGATGATCCCGTCCCGGAACAGGATGGATCCGCTCGCCAGCTCGGGCGAATGTCCGTCAAAGATCCGGGCATTGTGGATGGTCAGGGCGTCTGCGTTGGTCATGCTGACAACTCCTCGGGTGAGATGTTCGTGGGTGGGCTCGGTCCGGTTTTCTAGGTGCTGGCCGGTTCCGTGGAACCGCGGACCATCAGTGAACCCTGGAGGATCAGCTGGTGCTGTTCCAAGCCCTTGCCCTCCATGACCCTGCGGAGCTGTTCGCCGGCCCTGGCCCCGAGGGCGTCGCCCGGAAGGTGGACGCTGGTCAGGCCCGGGTTGGACGTGGCCGAATAGGGCAGGTCATCGAAGCCTGCCACGGCCAGTTCCTGCGGAATGCGGACGCCGGCCACCCTGGCTTCCTGCAGCACGCCGTAGGCATGGGTATCGGTGGCGCAGACGACGGCGGTGACACCGTCCCGCTGCCAATCCGGCCACGCCGCGGCGAACGCGCCGGCGGCGGCGCCGACGTCAATGGTGGTGCCGATGACATGGTCCGTGGCCACGGTGATGCCCAGCGCCGCGGACTCCTCTAGGAATGCCGCCCGCCGGATATCGAAGGTCGCCGTGCCGGTCACACTGTCCATGTACGCCGCTTGTTTATGTCCGGCGTCCGCCAGGTGCCGGGCCAGCAGGCGGGCGCCGTGTCCGACGTCGAGATTCACCGAGGGGGCGAAGGACTCCAAGCCGGGGGCGTCCAGCAGAACGAGAGGCCCAGCGACGGAAAGATCCTCCAGGAACTCCGCGCTGGGCGCATCTACGAGCAGCCCGGCCGGCCGCAAAGCCAGGAGCCTGCGGACGTCGTCGACGCGCGGGAACTCCCCGGCGTCCGTGACGGAGAGCAGCAGCTGGTATTCGGCGCCGAGCGCGCCGCGGACACCTGCAATGACGTTGGCGAAGAAAGGGTTGGAGATGTCCGGCGCCACGAGAATGACGATCGAACTGATGCCCTTGGCTAGCGAACTGCCAATACTGTCCACCACATAGCCGAGTTCCGCAATGGCTTCCCGGACCCGCGAAATGTTGTCCTCCGAGACCCGCCCCTGGGTCTTTCCGTTGGCCACAAGGGAGACCGTTGCGGTGGAGACCCCGGCCCGCGCGGCCACCATCGCCGCAGTGACGCGCGGGGTGCGCCCCCGAAGCTCGTGTACTTGTTCGCCGGATTCCATACCTCGATCGTAGCCGGGAGTGACGCATCGCACCTGCCGCAAGACATCAAGCGCTTGACGTCACTTACGTTAAGCGCTTGACGCTTGACGCTTGACAGTGCCAAACTCACTCTGAACGCTTTATCGCACCGCCCCGGCGGACCCCCAACGACGTGGAGATATTTACGTGGATCCCATCACCCTGAAACCGGAACGCAGGAAGATCATCCTGGACTGCGACCCAGGCCATGACGACGCCGTGGCCATGCTGCTGGCTCACGGCAATCCGTACATTGAGCTGCTCGCGGTCACAACGGTCGTCGGCAACCAGACCCTCGAAAGGGTCACCCGCAACGCCCTGTCGGTGGGCACGATTGCCGGCATCACCGGCGTCCCCTTCGCCGCCGGCTGCGATCGGCCCTTGGTCCGCAGCATCGAAACCGCCCCCGACATCCACGGTGAGAGCGGCATGGACGGCCCCGCCCAGCCCGAATCCAGCATCGAACTGGACCCGCGCCACGCCGTCGACCTCATCATCGACACTGTTATGGCGCACGAGCCTGGCACTGTGACGCTGGTGCCCACGGCAGGACTGACCAACATTGCCATGGCGGCCCGCAAGGAGCCGCGCATCGTGGAGCGCGTGAAAGAAGTTGTGCTCATGGGCGGCGGGTACCACGTAGGCAACTGGAGCGCCGTTTCCGAATTCAACATCATCATCGACCCCGAGGCCGCACATATTGTGTTCAACGAGCCGTGGCCGGTGGTCATGGTGGGCTTGGACCTCACGCACCAGGCCCTCGCGACCCCCGAAGTCGTGGAAAAAATCGCCGCCGTGGGTACCAAGCCCGCCCAGTTCGTGCTGGAGCTGATGGAGTTCTTCACCAAGACGTACAAGGACGCCCAGGGCTTCGATTACCCGCCCGTCCACGACCCCTGCGCGGTGGCCTACGTCATCGATCCCACGGTGATGACCACCCGCAAAGTCCCCGTGAACATCGAACTGCAGGGCCAACTGACGCTCGGCATGACCGTCGCCGATTTCCGCGCCCCGGCACCGGAGGACTGCCACACGTCTGTTGCTGTGGACCTCGATCACGCGAAGTTCTGGAACCTCGTCACAGACGCCCTGGTGCGCATCGGCGACGTGGACCCGTCCGCCGCCGTCAGCATCGGCGCAGGAAACGGAGCCAACTCATGAGCACTCTGACTTACGAATCCAAGACAACGGGACGAAGCGTCGCTGCACTCACGGCGGCCCTGTTGACGGCCTGCATTGCCTTCCAGCTCAACGCATCGATGCTCAGCCCCGCCCTGGTCACGATGGGCAACGAACTCCACACCGATCAGGCCGTGATCGGCCTGTCCCAGACCTGGTTCTTCACCGCGGCAGCACTGTTTTCCCTCTTCCTGCCGCGCCTGAGCGACATTGTGGGGCGCAAGAAGATCCTGCTGGGCATGATGTTGATGATGGCTGTCGGCTCGGTGATCGCGGCCATGGCTCCCGATATCACCTGGCTCTTCGTCGGACGCATCATCCAGGGCGTCAGCGGCCCCACGGTCCCGCTGTGCCTGATCATGCTGCGCTCCGCCGTCAGTGACCCGCGGAAGTACGGTGCCCTCATGGGCCTCATCACCGCCGTCAACGGCGGGGTTGCCGGCGTCGACTCCTTTGTCGGCGGTTATTTCGCCGAGCATTACGGATTCCGCAGCATCTTCTGGCTCATGGTGGTGCTGGCCGTCGTGGCGGCGGGCCTGGTCGCCGTTCTGGCCGGTGAGAGCAAGCCGGCGGTGGGCACCAAGATGGACTGGCCCGGCGTCTTCTTCATCGTGATCGCGGTCGGCGCCCTGCTCACAGCCCTCAACGAGGCCTCCAAACTGGTCAGCGGATTCTCCCCCGGCACCCTCGCACTGGCGACTGCCCTCATCGCCGTTGCAGTGATCGCCTTCTTCGGGTTCTGGACGGTGGAAAAGCGCTCCCGGCAGCCCATGGTGGAGACCGCCCACCTGCGCCAGCGCTCCACTTGGGCGCCGTTGCTGACCACAATCCTGACCATGACCGGCGTCTTCGCGGTCATCAACGGCATCGTTCCCGCCTACGTGCAGGCCACGGCTCCCGGCTTCGGCGTGGGACCGACCGAAATGTCACTCATCATCCTGACTCCCTACGCCCTCCTGGGCTGGGTTGTCGGACCCATCAGCGGCCGTTTGGCCCCGGTTTTCGGCTACACCAAAGTTTTGCGGATCGGCATGGCCGGCAGCGTCGTGGCCCTGGCGATCATCGCCTTCTTCGGCCTCAGCAGCCTGCCCATGATGATTGCCGGAACAGCGTTGCTGGGCATCATGTACGCGGGTACGGTCAACATCATGCTGAACGGCCTTGGCGTTGTCCTCTCCCCAGCTGGCAACCCCGGCTTTCTCCCCGGCATGAACGCCGGCGCGTTCAACCTGGGCGCCGGCCTGAGCTTCCTGGTCCTGCCGGCAGCGCTGGTGGCCTCTTCTGCACTGGGCGATGCCCAGGCATCCTACTTGACCGCGATCACGGTGGGCCTGATCATCACCGTGGCGGCTTTCGCCGCTTCACTCCTGATTCCCAAGCCCTTGGAAGCTGAGGCGAAATGACCCGCCCGGACTCTGGCCGGATCGTCGTCGTCGGTTCACTGAATGCGGACCTGACCATCTACTGCGACAGGCTCCCCCTCCCCGGCGAAACGGTGCACGGGAATGGCTTTGCGGTCAATCCCGGCGGCAAGAGCGCCAACCAGGCGGTCGCGGCGGCCAAACTCGGAAGCCGGGTCGTGCTGATCGGTGCGGTGGGCGACGACACCAACGGGACCATGCTTCTGGCCTCCACCGCCGGGGCCGGGGTGGACATTTCCCGCGTCCGCCGCACGCCTGATGCTGCGACCGGCGTCGCCGTCATTTCCGTCGACGCCCACGGTGAGAACAACATCATCATCTCGGCCGGAGCCAACGGCACACTGGCGCCCGGGGATGTTGCCGCTTCCGCCGAATTGTTCGAGGGCGCGTCCGTGATGTGCCTGTGCCTCGAGGTCGGTCTGGACACCGTTGAGGCCGCGGCCCGCTTGGGCCACGACGCCGGGGCGACAGTTCTGCTCAACCTGTCGCCCTACGCCGAGATCCCGGCGAGCTTGGCCGCACTCTGCGACATCCTGCTGGTGAACGCGCATGAGGCGTCGCTGTTCCTGGGCGGCGCCGCCGTGCCCGACGCCGGGGCTGACGCCGCGGCGTGGGCGCCGGTCCGGGACAAGTTCGCCGATCGCGGACTGCACCGCGTTGTGGTCACTTTGGGGGCGAACGGCTCCGTCGTCCTGGACTCCGGAGCCGGCGCCGAGGGCCGCATCACCCGCATTGAACCCACCAGGGTCGACGCCAAGGACACCACCGGCGCAGGCGATGCATTCACCGGGGCCGTGGCTGCGCGCCTTGCCGCCGGCGATTCACTTCCGGCCGCTGCCGCCTTCGCGTCCGTTGCCGCGGCCTTGGCAGCGACCAGGAAGGGGACGCAAACGGCGTACCCGAAAGCGGCGGATGTGGAGGGACTGCTCGCTTAACGGCCACCCCCGCCAGTTAGGGCCGCCACGGGAGGGGGCGCCGCAGAGCCTGTCTGCGGCGCCCCCTCCCGGTTAAGCACCGGACCGGTCTGGTGGTCCTTGGTTGATGCAACCCAATTGCACAGCAGATTCACAGCGAGGCGCTATTGAAGTTACAGCCGCGGGGCCGACAATGGTTCGACCTGATAGGAGTATTTGCCGGGCGATGGTGGCCGCGTCTTACTGGAGCGTCAGTGGCGAGCGTCCTGACCGATCGAGCCGGAGCAAGCGAACTTGTACCGACTAGTGATGGGCTCCCGGCATGATCACTCTCCGCAAGCACGTATTTCCCTCGCTCCTCGCCCTGGTCCTGCTCTCGACGTCGGCCTGTACCTCCGGGGTCGCGGCTGACATCCCGTCGGCCGGCATTCCGTCCGGTGGCACACCATCCGGCACACCCTCAGGTGGCGCCACGGGCAAATCAGGCGGCGGCACGAGCCAATCCGCCGCACCCGCCGAGTCTGCCAGTCCGAGTGCTGCGGTTCCGCAGCTGACCCCGGCGAGCACGGTGGATGCGCGTGCGGTGCTGGCGGCGTTCAAGTCCCGGGACATGGTGGGGCACCTGCAGGCGCTGCAGCGGGTGGCGGATGCCAACGGCGGGAACCGGGCCTCGGGGACCTCGGGGTATGAGGAGTCGGCCCGCTACGTCGAGGAACAGCTGCGCGCGGCCGGGTACTCGCCGGTGCGGCAGAGCTTCACGTTCAAAGAGGACGGCCGGCGCGGCAAGACGGTGGAGTCCTTTAACATCCTGGCCGACACCGGGGGCAGTGCCGGGCACACCGTGGTGGTGGGCGCGCATCTGGACTCCGTGCAGGAGGGCCCGGGCATTGATGACAACGGCAGCGGGGTCGCGGCGGTCCTGGAGACCGCGCGGTGGATGAAGGAGGCCGGGATCACGCCGGTTAACCGGGTCCGGTTCGCGTTCTGGGGCGGCGAGGAGGACGGGCTGTACGGGTCCCAGCACTACGTCGACGAACTCAGCCCGGCCGAGATCGGCCAGACCGCGGCGAACCTGAACGTGGACATGGTGGCCTCGCCCAACGGGGTCCGCTCGGTCCATGACGGGGACGGCACGGACTTCGGCCATGCCGGCCCGGCCGGGTCCAAGGCGATAGAGGACGTCTTCTTCCGCTATTTCCAGGAGAACGCGCTGCCGGCCGAGACCACGCCCTTTGACGGCGGCTCGGACTACGACGCCTTCCTCTCGGCCGGCATTCCCGGCGGCGGGCTGTTCACCGGCGATGAGAAGAGGAAGACCCAGGCCCAGGCCCAGGCCTACGGCGGTGTGGCCGGCAAGGACCTCGATCCCTGCTACCACGAGGCGTGCGACACGATCGCCAACACCAACCCGGAACTGCTCACCGAAATGTCCGGCGCCCTGGCCTACGGCACCGTGGCCTACGCGATGGCCAAGACCGGCTAAACACCAGCTTCGCCGCCGGCTCCGGGCCGCCCCGCAGGAAGGTCCCCGGCCCAGCCACCCTCTGACGAGGGGCCGCGCCGGGGACCTGTGCTTGCCAGGGCCGGATTTGTGCCCTAGATTCCGGCCCTGCGCCGCGCCGTGGCTCCTTGGGGCTGCCGCACGTCGGCCGGCGTGAACTGTGCACCGGTGTCCGGGAATCCGGGCACGGCAATGCGCGCGTGGGTGTGGATCTCTTCGACGGAGTCGCGCGTGTGCTGCGCGATCTTCTCCATGGTGGTGACCCACATGCCGTCCATGGATTTGACCCGGTCCATCAGCTGTTCCAGGGCCACGGCCTTGGACGGCCGGCCGGAAATGAAGGGGTGGTTGGTCAGGACGAAGCAGCTCCCGGCAGCGTGGTGGGCTTCGGCCTCCAGCGTCCACATTTCGAGGACCTTGGCCGGGCTTTCGATGACGCCGCTTCCGGTGACGCCCGGGTAGAAGGCATACTGCTCCCAGTCGTCCAGGGCCCAGTCGACAGGGATTTCAACGAGATCGCGGGGGTCTGCCTCGGCAACGCTGAAGCGGTACGGCGCGTCGCCGTCGAGCAGGCTTGAGTCATACAGGAACCCGCGGTCGGCAAGGAGGGCGGGGGAATGCCAGTTGAGCTCCCACCATGGTGCCCGGTAGCCGGTCGGCCGGACGCCGGCGGCCTTGGCCAGGGCATCCAGGCCCCGGTCCAGGTACCGCGCCTCCGTGGCGGCGTCGATGCCTTGCATGGGTTCGTGCAGGTACCCGTGGTGTGCAATCTCGTGGCCGCCGTCGGCTATCCGGCGGACCACGTCCGGGTAGCATTCGGCGGTGAATCCCGGGACGAAGAACGTCGCCTGGATCTGCTGGCGCTCAAGGATCTGCAGGATCCGCGGGACGGCGACCTTGGGCCCGTAGGACTGGTGCGTCATGAGGGACATGCGCCTGGTGCTCTGCGGATCATGGGCGATGGTGCAGGATTCGGCGTCGACGTCGAAGGTGAAGGACGCCGCGGCACGATTGCCTTCGGGCCAGGTGATGGGATGGGCGGTGTCGGCGAAAGCGGGGAAGTTCACGGGGTTGATCTCCTGCTAGAGGGCGGCGGGCGTGGTTGATGTGACCGGAAGGCCGGTTGCCTCAGGTGAATCTGCGGTCTGTTCGCTGGGGGTGGGGACATCCAGGAACTTCCTGTGGAACCGCGGACCGAGGACGGCGTAAGCCGCGGCGCTGGCCAGTCCCCCGGCGAGCCAGGACAGATCCCACCCGCCCAGGGCGACGGCGATGGGGCCCTGCATGGCCGGCACCAGTCCGTACATGAACAGCCAGGTGGCGAAGATGCCGATGAGCAGTGAAGCGACACCGGCCGGATTCACGCCCGGCAGGCGTTTGGTGCCGACGGCGTCAAAGAGCCGGGACGGGTCGCCGGGCCAGCGCTTCTCGATCCAGAAGTAATGGACCAGCATGACTCCGCCCCAGGCAGCCACCCAGGCGACCAGCCCAATCAGCCAGGCGTCCAGCACGGAGGCGAAATCCTCCTGGAAGATGAAGAAGATCACGGCCGCGAGGGAGAAGACGCCGACGAACAGGTTCAACTTGCGCCGGCTGATGGAGATGTCCAGGGCCTGCGTGGCGACGGAAAAGGTGTAGATGTTCAAGATGTTGGTCGCGATCGGGCCGTGCAGCACCATGAGCAGCACAGGAAGGGCCAGCGCGCCGAAGTTCTGGACGATGAGTTTGCCGGGATCAATTTCACCCGTGTTGGTCGCCAGGCTGGCCCCCAGGATGCCCAGCCAGACGACCGGGATGAACTGGCCCAGCACCGAGGCGAGGTAGACCTTGCGCTTGGGCACCGTGGTGCTGACAAAGCGGGAGTAATCCGCAGCGTAGGTGAACCAGGTGATGCCCCAGCCGATGCCGATGGCCGTCATGACCGCGCTCATCGCGGCGATGCGTTCCGAGCCTTCCAGGATGTGCCCCGCCGGGCCGGCGTAGGTCCAGTTGATCTTCATGCCGAACCAGGCCACTGCCGACATCACGGTCAAGATGATGATGGTGGGCGGCACGGTCCACTTCTCGAAGGCGGCGATGGCTTTATAGCCGAACCAGGCGATGGCTACCTGTACAGCCATGATGAAGGTGGCGATGCCAATCTTCCAGGCGTAGTTCTTGGCCTCCGGGTCAACCCAGCCGAGCGTTCCGAACAGCGCCATGACCAGATCCAGGATGATCCAGGTGTTGACCGCACACCAGCCGATCACCAGGAGAGCCTGGATGCCGGCGGGCAGGTAGTTGCCGCGCCGGCCGAAGGCGGCGCGGGCCAGCACCATGCCGGTCGCTCCGGTCTTTTGGCCCAGCAGGACGAAGCAGCCGAAGAGCAGCATCCCGATCAGGTTTCCGAGGACAAGAACCGTGACGGTGTCCGCGAATCCCAGGCCAAGCTGGATGCCGAGCGCTCCGAGCACCCAGTTGATCGGGGCGAGATTGGCGCCGGCCCAGATCCAGAACTGGCCGGAGACCTTGCGGGTCCGTTGTGATTCGGGGATGGGCTGGAGCCACGCTTCGTGGTCTACGCTCGCTTCCGGCGCGGTGCCGGCAGGGGCCGCTGGGGATTTTTGACGCATGTGGAGCCTCCGAGGATGTGTGGGATTCCTCAAGATTATGTGTCGTGGGCCACATGCGACTATATACAATGTGTCTAAATATACCCAGAGCAACGCGACGGAGTGTAATGTCCATCCTTCTTCAAGACGTCCTGAAACATCCGACCATGGCGGCCGCCGACCCCATTGTCCGCGCCGCGGCCAGGGCCGCCGCCCGGGCGCAGCTGCGGTGGATCCACTCCAGTGAAATCATTGATATCGCGCCCCTGCTGGCCGGCGGGGAACTTCTGCTGACGGGCGGAGAAGCCCTGGCCCTCGCCTCGGAGGAGCGGCAGGTCAACTACATCCGCCAACTGGCGGAGCGGGGCGTTGCCGCCGTAGCTATCGAAACCGGGTCCGCCCTGCCGTCCCTGCCGTCCTCAATGGTGGCGGCCGCCGAAGCAGCCGGCCTTCCGCTGATCGAACTTCGCGGGGTGGTGCCGTTCGTCGGAGTCACGCAGGCCATTAATTCGATGCTGGTCAGTGACTCGGTGTCCCAATTGCGGCGGGCCGATGAGGCCAGTCACGCGATGGCTGTCGAACTGGCGCACGGCGGCGGCCTGGACCGGATCCTCGCCGTGCTGGCCGGCATCATCAATGCCGAGGTGACGCTGACGTCCATAGCCGGCGCGACCCTGGCCAGCGCAAGCCCGGGGCGGGCCGAGGCCGCCGACCCCGATGCCTCCACCGGTGGGCCGCAGGAGCAGGCACGCCTGATTCACATCGACGTGCCGATCCGCGGCATCCTTGCGGCTCAGCTGTTGCTGCGGGTCCCGGCGGACGAGGACCAAAACCTGGCCCGGACGGCCGGAAATCGTTCTGTCGACATCCTGGCCCTGGCGTTGCTGCAGCGAATGTCCCCCGGGCTCAAGGAAGTCGCAGGGGCGGCCCTGCTTCGCGCGATTGATTCCGGCAGCCAGGCCTGGCGGCTCCAGCAATTGGCTTCCGCGGCCGGGATTCCGCCGGGTGCCACAATCGTGGCCATCATGGTCCGCTCCGGCATGCTCCAACACCTCCGCGCTTCTGTGGAGCAGCTCTTGGCCCGGCGGGCGCAGCCCAGCGCAACCTATGTCGATAATGCCGAGCTGCTGGCGGTGGTGGTCCTCCCGGGCGATAGTCCGCTGGACAGCAGGGACGCACTTCTGGCTGGCCTGCGGGCGCTACCGGCCCCATCAGACACGCTGGTTGCCGTCGGCCCGGTGGCCGTCGGGATTTCGGAAGCCCCCTGGTCCTTGTCGGAGGCCAGGCTGACCCTGGAATTGGCGGGCGCGCTGGGGCAACCACATACGGGAACCCAAGGTCCGCACAGTCCCGTGATCGATTGCGAGGCATTCGCCGTCGAACGCCTTGCCGTGGGAAGCCTGGACCCTGGCCAACGGCGGAACTTCGTGCGCCAGCAGCTGGGGGCTCTCTTGGATTATGATGAGCAACGCAATTCCCGGCTGCTTGGCACCCTGGCCATGTGGTTGGATTCCGGCTGCAACACGGCCCAGGCGGCGAGGGAACTGCACGTGGAGCGGCAATCGATGCATCAACGGCTGCAGCGGATCTTCGAGCTGTGCGGCGGCGACCCCCGGCGGACGGGCCGGCTCGCGGCGTTGCATTTGGCCGCGCGGCTGGCCCGGCTCAGCTGAAGTTTGTGCGCCGCGCTAGGGCGCGGGCCGCGCTAGCCGTTGCTGGACGCGCGCCCGCCCAGCCGGCTGGTGATTTTGTCGGCCGCAGCAGCGCACGCTTCGCCCAGGCTCTGCAGAGCCTCGCGTGAGACGCGGAACCGGGGCGCCGAGATCAGGACGGCCGCCACGATGTCGCCGCGGTGGTCGTGGACGGGAGCGGCGACGCCCACTTCATCGATGGAGGATTCGCCGTAGTTGATGGCCCAGCCCCGGGCCGTCACGTCCTTGAGCTTGATCTGGTAGCCATCCAGGCCCGCATCATCGAGTCCCGGGTAGCTGATCGCCCCGCTGCGCAGGAGCACACGGACGCGTTCGACGGGCGCTGCGGCAAGGAAGACCTGCACGGAGGCGCTCATGGCGTCGGTGTACCGGGCTCCCAGCGGGGTGGTGTGCTTGATCTGGTGGTGGCTGGCGATCTGCTCCACGCACATTGACTCTGCGCCGTTCCACACCATGAGGGCGCTGGTTTCGCCGGTCTGTTCGGTGAGTTCACGCAGGACGGGATACGCCACCCGCCGTTCTTCCAGTTCGGCCAGCAACGGCCCGGCGACGGCGATCAGTCCCAGCCCCAGCCGGAAGCGGCGGGTTTCCGGATCACGTTCCACCAGGTGTTCCTGTTCGAACGTGGCCAGGATCCGGGAAACCGTGCTCTTGTGCAGGCCCACCCGGTTGGCGATCTCGGTGACTCCGAGCAACGGTTCGTCCGCCGTGAAGGTTCGCAGCACGGCGATGGCGTTGACGATGACGGAGGTGCCCTTGGTGTCGCCGTTTCCGGTGGTCCCGGGAGATTCTGCTGGGGTCATGGTGTCTACCATCATTCCGCATGAGGGCCCAAAAGCGGCGCCACGGTGGACGTGGCGCCGCTTCTGGGTCCTGCCTTCAGGGGGTCTGGGCGCCTCAGGCTCCGATGATGTTGTATTCGGGGCCGAACGGGAACTTCGTGATGTTCTCGGCTCCGTCTTCGCCGACCACCAGGATGTCGTGCTCACGGTAGCCGCCTGCGCCGGGCTGGCCGTCCAGGACGGTGATCATGGGTTCCATGGAGACCACCATGCCGGGCTCGAGCACGGTGTCGATGTCCTCGCGGAGTTCCAGTCCGGCTTCGCGGCCGTAGTAGTGGCTCAGGACGCCGAAGGAGTGTCCGTAGCCGAACGTCCGGTTGGCGAGAAGTCCGTGGCTGACGTAGATCTCGTTCAGCTCGGCGGCGATGTCCTTGCAGACAGCTCCGGGCTTGATGAGCTCGAGGCCGCGCTTGTGGACTTCCACGTTGATGTTCCACAGCTCAAGGGAGCGGGCGTCGGGTTCGCCGAAG
This sequence comes from Arthrobacter humicola, assembly GCF_022803015.1. Lineage (GTDB taxonomy): Bacteria > Actinomycetota > Actinomycetes > Actinomycetales > Micrococcaceae > Arthrobacter > Arthrobacter humicola_A. The sequence goes on along the minus strand of NZ_JAFKON010000002.1, from coordinate 359,230 downwards.
AACAATGTGCGCTCCAGCGCGGTGTAGTAGCCGGAGGTCATGGGGAAGCAGTTCAGGGACAGGATGTCGTGTTCCTGGATCTTGCGCGTGGTGGCCCAGTTGTGGGCGCCGTCGGTGTTGATGCCGGACTGGAACCACACCCAGGTGTCACGGATTTCCGAGTCCGGGAACGTCCGCGCGATTTCGTGGACCATGGCTTCGGTGCCGATCAGGGCGACCTCATATTCGGTGATGCCGGCGGTGATGGCGTTGCGGATGGCTTCGCCGCCCAGGTCACCGATGCGGGCCCCGTGCTTGATCACCTCGATCTCTTCGGCCGACTTGATCATCCGCTGGCGCATCGCCGCCTGGGCGACGTCCACCAGGGTGGCTCCCGCGAAGGCCGCCTGGATCTTGTTGCGGTTATCCAGCGGGAGCGAATCGTCTTCGACGCCGAGCCGGCGGGGGTTGATGCCGCGGGTGCGCAGCGCCTCCTGGATGGCGAAGATGTAGTTGTCCCGGCGCCAGTCCGTGTACACCACGTTGTCGCCATAGCTGCGCCGCCACGGCATGCCGGCGTCGATGTTGGCCGTGACGGTCACGGTGTCGTCCTTCGTGACCACCATGGCGTAGGACCGGCCGAAGTAGGTAAAGAGGAAGTCGGAGTAGTACTTAATGGAGTGGTAGCTGGTCAGGACGACGGCGTCCAGGTCCTTATCGGCCATGATGCGGCGCAGTCCGCCGAGCCGGCGCTCAAATTCGGCGTTGGAAAAGGTCAGCTCTTCCTTCTGCCCGTTGTGCAGGACTTTCAGTCGCTCCAGTTCGGCGATGGACGAAGCGTTGTTGGACGTTGCGATGGTCATGATGGTGGTGCCTTTCTGCGGTTTGATTTCTTAGGAGGGAAAATGTGGGCGTCGGCCGGGACTACTCGTGGCGCAGCGGTTCCTTGCTGGTTTCACGAGAGAGGATGACGGCGATCAAGGAGATGACCGCGGCGCCGGCGAGGTACCAGGCAGGCGCCAGGGCATTGGCCGTCGCGGCGATCAGGAGGGTCGCCATGAACGGCGCGGTGCCGCCGAAGAGCGCGTTGGAGAGATTGAAACTGACGGCGAAGCCGCTGTAGCGGACGCGGGTGGGGAACATTTCCGCCAGGAAGCTCGGAAGCGTGCCGTCATTGAGCGTGAGCATGCCGCCCAGCAGGATCTGGACCAGGACGATCACCAGGAAGTTCCCGGTGCCCAGCAGGGCGAAGGCCGGCACGGTCAGCACGATGAAGCTCAAGGAGGCGGCAATGAGGACCTTTTTGCGGCCGTAGCGGTCCGAGAGCATTCCGGTCAGGAAGATGAACCCGATGTACGTCACGAGTGCGATGGTGGTGGCCAGGAAAGATTCGGCAGCGCCGAGTCCCAGTTCCGAGGACAGGTAGGTCGGCATGTAACTGAGGATCACGTAGAACCCGACGGCGTTGAGCAGCACTGCTCCGACGGCCTTCAGCAGCAACCGCCAGTGGTTCCGGAAGAGGCTGGATACCGGGGCCTTGATGGCATGATCCTCCTCTGCCAGTTCGCGGAACACCGGGGTGTCTTCGAGCTTGGTGCGGATGTAGCGTCCGATCAGGCCCATCGGGGCGGCGAGCAGGAACGGCAGGCGCCACCCCCAGCTCTGCATCGCCTCGGCGGTGAGCAGGATGGTCAAAAGGCCCGCGAGCAGGGAACCCAGCAGCAGGCCCGCGGCCGTGCTGGCCGGAACCACCGCTGCGTAGAGGCCGCGCTTGTTGGCCGGGGCATACTCCACCAGGAAGGCGGACGCGCCGGCGTATTCGCCCGAGGCGGAGAAGCCCTGGACGACGCGCACCACCAGGAGAAGGATCGGCGCCCAGATGCCGATGGAGTTGTACCCCGGGATGAGGGCGATGCAGAAGGTCGCTCCGGACATGATCAGGATTGACAGGGAAAGCGCGGTCCGGCGCCCCACCCGGTCACCGATGTGGCCCCAAACAAAGCCGCCGAGCGGCCGCACCAGGAACGAGATGGCGAAGAGGGCGAAAGTCAGCAGAAGCGCGGTCTGGGGATTGGACTCGGGGAAGAAGACCGCGGCGATGGTTGCGGCCAGGTAGCCGTAGACGGCGTAGTCGAACCATTCGACGAAGTTTCCGATGAAACTTGCGGCGACCACCCGCCGTCGGGTTTCCTTGCTGACTGCGGGATCGTGCCCGCCCGGGGCCGCCCGGCCGCTCACCGTGGCCTGTCCGGAGGAAGTACTGCCATGCCCGCTATTCGACTCTGGGCTGCTCGACCCCGCAAGTGTCGACGGGGAGAAATTTTCGTTACTCATGTGTCCACCAAAGAGTTTTGGGAGTTGCAATCAGTGCAACGCTGTTGCACCAGATTAGGCGTGACGCATGACACAGTCAATGCTTTTTGTGATTTCTCTTACGCGGATCAATCTGGATGAGACACCAAGACAGCGCCGCGGGCACCCAGCCGGACCGCACAACAATAGTTGCAATGAACGAAACGGTGTTGCATAAATTGCGCGACGTGTCCGTCAACTTGGGGAAAGCTTGAGCCGGGCGGCGCCGCGGTTCCGCCCAGTCCGGCGCGATGGCACACTAAGTGGACTATCGAGTGACTGGGGGGATCCACGTCAGGAGATCGTCATGGGCATTCTGGTACGTACGCGCACTTCAGGCCGCCGGTCGGCGGTCGAGCCATGATGGCCGGGTGGGCCTATCTCATGGCCGCAATCATGACCGTTGATTCGCTCCTGCTGGGGCTGCTCCTGATGAACGTGAAGTGGCCGAAGCGCTGGAAGAAAAACGGCTGAAGTTCCGGAACTCTAATCCACTGCGGCGGCGACTCGGGCGCCCGTCGTGGTCGAAGTCGCCGGTCACGTGCGGGCTCGCCGGAAGCTTAAGGCGAGCCCGCACGCTTCCGGCGACCTCGGCGGGAGGGTCCCCCGTCCGGACCTAGAGGACCTTGCGGATGGTCTCCTCGAAGCTGGTGACGTGGTGCAGGGCGAGTTCGCCGGCCCTGTCCGCGTCGCCCTCGGCCACCGCCTTGAGCAGCTCCACGTGCTCGCTAATGTGGCCGCTGACCGAGGGGACCTTGTCCAGGACCAGGCACCAGATGCGCGTGGCCAGATTGTCGTAGCGGATCAGCGTATCCTCCAGGTGCGGGTTGGCTGCGGCCCGGTAGATCAGGCGGTGCACCGTCAGGTCGTAGCGCATCAGCTCCCGGGACTCTGCTGGGCTCGGGGCCAGTTCTGCAATGGTCTTGGCGACATCCAGCAGTTCGCGGCGCATGGCGGCGTTGGCCCGCGTTGCCGCCCGCCGCGCCGCCAGGGGTTCCAGCAGTTCCCGGATTTCCGAGACATCGGCCAGTTCCGTGAAGTCCACGGTGGTGGCAAAGGTTCCCCTTCGCGGGTATGAAACCACCAGGTGGTCCACTTCCAGCCGCTTGATCGCTTCGCGCACTGGAGTACGGCCGAACCCGAGCTCGGCGGCGAGCTGCCCGTCATTGATGGGTTCGCCCGGCCGGATTTCGAGCATGATCAGCTTGTCGCGCAACTGCCTGTACGCGGCCTCCGCCTGGGAGATGGCTTCGTCCTCTGCGGGCGGCAGGACGGTGAGTGCATTCACAGCTCGGCTCCGTTTCTGGATTTCAACGTTTCTGGATTTCAACCGGAAGCCTGGTTCCACTTGGCTTCCAGCTATTGACTCTGGTGTGATCGCAATCATACCATTGTTCTCACACTGATATATCAGTCATAGCAATAGTGGTATTTCAAAGGAGCAACCGTGGTTGAGCAGTTGAACGAGCGACTTTCCGTAGTCGATCCCGAGGTCGAAGAGGCCGTGGCGCACGAACTGAAGCGCCAGCAGTCCACCCTGGAAATGATTGCGTCCGAGAACTTCGCCCCCGCCGGGGTCATGGAGGCACAGGGTTCGGTGCTGACCAACAAGTACGCCGAGGGCTACCCGGGCAAGCGCTACTACGGCGGCTGCGAGCACGTCGACGTGATCGAACAGCTCGCGATCGACCGGGTCAAGGCCCTGTTCGGCGCCGAGTACGCCAACGTCCAGCCGCACTCCGGCGCGCAGGCCAACGCCGCCGCCATGTTTGCCCTCCTGGAACCGGGCGACACCATCATGGGACTGGCCCTGGCCCACGGCGGCCACCTCACCCACGGGATGAAGATCAACTTCTCCGGCAAGCTCTACAACGTGGTCCCGTACCACGTGAGCGAGCACAACCACCTGGTGGACATGGCCGAAGTGGAGGCCCTGGCCCTTGAACACCGGCCCAAGATGATCGTGGCCGGCTGGTCCGCCTACTCCCGGCAGCTGGACTTCGCCGAGTTCCGGCGCATCGCCGATCTCGTGGGCGCCTACCTCATGGTGGACATGGCACACTTCGCCGGCCTCGTGGCCGCCGGGCTTCACCCGAACCCGGTCCCCTACGCCGACGTCGTCACCACCACCACGCACAAGACCCTCGGCGGACCGCGCGGCGGCGTGATCCTGGCCAAGGAGGAGTACGCACGCAAGATCAACAGCGCTGTGTTCCCCGGCCAGCAGGGCGGCCCGCTGGAACACGTGATCGCGGCCAAGGCCGTGGCCTTCAAGATCGCGGCGTCACCGGAGTTCAAGGAACGCCAGGAGCGCACGCTCGAAGGCGCCGGGATCCTCGCGTCCCGGCTCCTGAAGGACGACGTCGCGGCGGCCGGGATCTCCGTGGTCAACGGCGGCACCGATGTGCACCTGGTCCTGGTGGACCTGCGGGACTCGGAACTGGACGGGCAGCAGGCCGAAGACCGGCTCCACCGGATCGGCATCACCGTCAACCGCAACGCCGTCCCCTTCGATCCCCGCCCGCCCATGGTGTCCTCCGGGCTGCGGATCGGCACCCCCGCCCTGGCCACCCGCGGCTTCGGTGCCGCGGAGTTCACCGAGGTGGCGGACATCATCGCCTCCGCCCTCATCTCGCAGGCGCCCGGGGACGAACTCAGCGACCAAACCGCCGCTGAACTGCGTGGACGCGTCAGCGCCCTCGCGGACCGGTTCCCCCTTTACCCGCATCTCGGCACCGGCACGCCGGCGACCGGGCTTGAGGCAGAACTGATTGGAGCAGCACAATGACCACCGAACACCTGCCGGAGCACCCGGACTTCCTCTGGCGCAACCCGGACCCCAAGAAGAGCTACGACGCCGTGATTGTGGGCGGCGGCGGACATGGACTGGCGACGGCGTATTACCTGGCCAAGAACCACGGGATGACCAACATCGCCATCCTGGAAAAAGGCTGGCTGGCCGGCGGGAACATGGCCCGGAACACCACCATCATCCGCTCCAACTACCTCTGGGACGAGAGTGCGGCGATCTACGAGCACGCCCTGAAACTCTGGGAGATCCTGCCCGAAGAACTCGAATACGACTTCCTGTTCAGCCAGCGCGGGGTCATGAACCTGGCCCACACCCTGGGCGACGTCCGCGAAAGCGTCCGCCGCGTCGGGGCCAACAAACTCAACGGCGTCGACGCCGAGTGGCTGGACCCGCAGCAGGTCAAGGAACTCTGCCCCATCCTGAACATCAACGACAACATCCGCTACCCGGTCATGGGCGCCACCTACCAGCCGCGCGCCGGCATCGCCAAGCACGACCACGTCGCCTGGGCGTTCGCCCGCAAATGCGACGAGCTCGGCGTGGACATCATCCAGAACTGCGAGGTCACCGGCTTCATCAAGGACGGCAACCGCGTCACCGGGGTCAAGACCACCCGCGGCACCATCAACACCGAAAAGGTCGGACTCTGCGCCGCCGGGCACAGCTCGGTGCTTGCCGAAATGGCCGGATTCCGGCTCCCCATCCAGTCCCACCCCCTCCAGGCACTCGTGTCCGAGCTCCACGAGCCCGTCCACCCCACCGTCGTCATGTCCAACCACGTCCACGTCTACGTCTCCCAGGCGCACAAGGGCGAACTGGTCATGGGCGCCGGCGTGGACTCCTACAACGGCTACGGCCAGCGCGGATCCTTCCACGTGATCGAGCACCAGATGGCAGCCGCCGTCGAACTCTTCCCGATCTTCGCCCGGGCCCACGTGCTCCGGACCTGGGGCGGGATCGTTGACACCACCCTGGATGCCTCCCCGATCGTAGGCACCACCCCGGTGGAAAACATGTTCGTCAACTGCGGCTGGGGCACCGGCGGATTCAAGGGCACACCGGCGGCCGGGCTGACGTTCGCCCACACGATCGCCACCGGAGAACCGCACAAACTCAACAAGCCCTTTGCACTCGAGCGCTTCGAAACCGGCGCCCTGATCGACGAACACGGCGCCGCCGCCGTGGCCCACTAGAAAGAGGTAAGGACATGCTCCTGATTCCCTGCCCCAACTGCGGTCCCCGCGACGAGACCGAATTCCACTACGGCGGACAGGCCCACGTGGCCTACCCCGAAAACCCGGCAGAGCTCACGGACCGCGAATGGGCCGAGTACCTGTTCTACCGCGACAACACCAAGGGTGCCTTCGCCGAACGCTGGCTGCACAGCACCGGCTGCCGGCAATGGTTCAACATGCTCCGCGACACCGTCACCTACGACATCCAGGCCGTCTACCCGATGGGTCAGCTCCGGCCCGCCACAGGCCCCACAGCCCCCACCGTCACCAGCCCCGTCTCCCCGGAAGGAGCAGTCAAATGACCGCTCAGCCGCAGCCCGCGCGTCTTAGCACCGGCGGACGCATCGACCGCAGCGTCACGTGGCGCTTCACCCTGGACGGCCGTGAATACACTGGCCACCCCGGCGACACCCTCGCCTCCGCCCTGCTGGCCAACGGCCGGCTCCGCGCGGGTGACTCCCTGTATGAGAGCCGGCCCCGCGGCATCATGTCCGCCGGCGTCGAGGAATCCAACGCCCTGGTCAAGGTCGCGGCCCGGTTCCCGGGCCACGTGGCCGAATCCATGCTCCCCGCCACCACGGTGTCCCTGGTGGACGGCCTCAGCGCCGAAGTGCTCAGCGGGCTGGGCAAGCTGGACCCGGCCGAGGACCACGCCGAATACGACAAGAAGTATGTCCACACCGACGTCCTGGTGGTCGGTGGCGGCCCGGCAGGCCTGGCCGCGGCCCGCGAGGCCGTCCGCTCCGGCGCCCGGGTCATCCTTATCGACGACCAGCCCGAACTGGGCGGCTCGCTGTTGTCCGGCTCCACGGATCCGGCCCTCGTCGAGAGCATCGAAGGGCAGCCCGCCCTGGAATGGGTGGCCAATGTTGAAGCCGAACTGATCTCCGCGGCCGAATGCACGGTGCTGAACCGCACCAGCGCCTTCGGCTCCTACGACTCCAACTACGTCATTGCGGCCCAGAACCGGACCGACCACCTCCTGACCCCGGCCGCCCCCGGTATTTCCCGCCAGCGGATCTGGCACATCCGGGCCGCCCAGGTCATCCTGGCCCCGGGCGCCCACGAACGCCCGCTGGTCTTCGAAAACAACGACCGCCCCGGCATCATGCTCGCGTCCGCAGTCCGCACCTACCTCAACCGCTACGCCGTCGCCGCAGGTTCCCGGGTGGTCATCAGCACCACGAACGACAGCGCCTACGCCCTGGCCGCCGACCTCCGCGCCGCGGGCATCCGGGTCGAAGCCGTCGTAGACGCCCGTGCACAGCTAAGCGAAACCGCTTCCGCAGCTGCGGCCGCGGGAACGCGGGTGCTGATCGGCAGCGCCGTCGCCAACACCACCGCTGCTGACTCCGGCGACGGCCGGCTCCTCGGCGTCACCGTCCGGAGCATCAACGACGCCGGCGAACTCACCTCGGGCATCGAACACCTCGCCTGCGACCTGCTGGCCGTCTCCGGCGGCTGGTCACCGGTGGTGCACCTGCACTCCCAGCGCCAGGGCAGGCTCCGCTGGGACGAAGACCTCGCCGCCTTCGTCCCCAACAGCGTGGTCCCCAACCAGCAGGTGGCCGGATCCGGACGCGGCAGCTTCGACCTCGACGACTGCGTGGCCGAAGGCATCTCCGCCGGGGCCGCGGCGGTCATCGCCGCGGGCTTCGAGTCCGCCGTCGAACCGTCAGTACTTGGCGAGCCGAAGGCCGCCGCCCCCACCCGCCAGCTCTGGCTGGTACCCGGGCAGGACGGCGGCCCGGATGACTGGCACCACCACTTCGTGGATTTCCAGCGCGACCAGTCCGTGGCCGATGTCCTCCGCTCCACCGGTGCCGGCATGCGGTCCGTGGAGCACATCAAGCGCTACACCTCGATCAGCACCGCGAACGACCAGGGCAAGACCTCCGGGGTGAACGCGATCGGCGTCATCGCCGCCGCGCTCCGGACAGCCGGCGAAGCGTCCCGTGGGATCGGCGACATTGGCACCACCACCTACCGTGCTCCCTTCACCCCCGTGGCGTTTGCCGCCCTGGCCGGACGCCAGCGTGGCGAACTCTTCGACCCCGCCCGCCTCACTTCCATCCACCCCTGGCATGTCGCCCAGGGAGCCCTCTTCGAAGACGTCGGGCAGTGGAAGCGGCCGTGGTACTACCCGCAGGACGGCGAGGACATGGACGCCGCGGTGCTCCGTGAATGCGCCGCCGTCCGGGAATCCGTGGGGTTCATGGACGCCACCACCCTGGGCAAGATCGAGATCCGCGGCAAGGACGCCGGCGAGTTCCTGAACCGCATCTACACCAACGCGTTCAAGAAGCTGGCTCCGGGTTCGGCCCGCTACGGCGTCATGGGCACCCCGGACGGGATGATCTTCGACGATGGCGTCACCCTGCGCCTGGACGAGGACCGCTTCTTCATGACCACCACCACCGGCGGCGCGGCCAAGGTGCTGGACTGGCTGGAGGAATGGCTGCAGACCGAATGGCCGGAACTGGATGTGCACTGCACCTCCGTCACGGAGCAGTGGTCCACGATCGCCGTCGTCGGTCCGAAATCCCGCGCCGTTCTCGCCAAAGTGGCTCCGGAACTGGCAGCCGACGGCGGCCTGGACGCCGAGGCCTTCCCGTTCATGACATTCCGGGAGACCACCCTGGCCTCCGGTGTCCAGGCCCGGGTCTGCCGGATCTCGTTCTCCGGCGAACTGGCCTACGAAATCAACATCCCGTCCTGGTACGGGCTGAGCACCTGGGAAGCCGTGGCGGCGGCCGGCGCGGAGTTCAACATCACCCCGTACGGTACCGAGACCATGCACGTGCTGCGCGCGGAGAAGGGGTACCCGATCGTCGGCCAGGACACTGACGGGACCGTGACACCGCAGGACGCCGGCATGGAATGGGTCGTGTCCAAGGTCAAGGACTTCATCGGCAAACGCTCCTACACCCGCAAGGACGCCGGCCGCACCGACCGGAAACACCTGGTCAGCGTCCTCCCCGTGGACGGCACCATCCGGCTCCCCGAAGGCACCCAACTGGTGGAACAGGGCATCACCGTCAACCCCGCCTACGGCCGCGTGCCCATGCAGGGATTCGTGACCTCGAGCTACCACAGTGCGGCGCTGGGCAGGTCGTTTGCCCTGGCCCTGATCAAGAACGGCCGCAACCGCATTGGCGAGACCCTGGTGGCCGCCGCCGGCGACCAACTCGTGGACGTAATCGTCGCAGAAACCGTACTATTTGACTCTGAAGGGGCCCGCAAAGATGGCTGACACTGCAGCACTCGAAAATTCCAAGAAGATCCAGACCCTCAGGAAGAGTCCGGCGTCGCTCCTGAGAACGGCTTTTGAAGCGGGATCCGTTGCGGGCACCGTGGAGCTGCGCGAGGTGCCGTTCCTGACCATGGCAGGGCTCCGGGTCGATCCTGCCGGCGACGCAGGGCAGCGGCTGGGCGCCCTCACAGGTGGCCTGCCCTCCGCTTCCGGGGAAGTCCGCGGCAGCGGCGACACCGCAGTGCTGTGGCTGGGCCCGGCAGAATTCCTGCTCGTGGCCCCCGCCGAATCCCACGAAAGCCTGGGCGGTGAGCTCCCCCGGACGCTCATCGCAGCACTGGGTGACGGCCAGGGCCAGGTGGTCGATCTCTCCGCCAACCGCACCACGCTCGAGCTCTCCGGACCCCGGGCCAGTGCCGTGCTGGAGAAGGGCTGCGCCCTGGACCTGCACCCCCGCGTCTTCCAGCCCGGAACGGCCCTCTCCACGGAAATCGGCGGCATCCCCGTCGTTCTGTGGAAGACCGGGGACGAGACCTACCGGATCTTCCCGCGGGCATCCTTCGCGGAGTTCCTCGGCCGCTGGCTCCTCGACGCCATGCGCGAATATGCCTCCACCGAGGTCCCCTGATGGCGCTCAGCGTCCTCGACCTGTTTTCTGTTGGCATCGGGCCGTCCTCCTCCCACACGGTCGGCCCGATGCGGGCGGCCAAGCGGTTCGCCGACGGGCTCAAGAGCGACGGGCAACTGAGTTCCACGGCGAGGGTGCAGGCCGAGCTGTTCGGTTCCCTCGGCGCCACCGGCCGGGGCCACGGTTCGGACAAGGCTGTCGTCCTGGGCCTCCAGGGCCAGGACCCCGAGACAGTGGACACCGCTACGGCGGATGACCAGGTGGCAGCCGCTGCCCTGGATGCGGAACTGCAGCTCGCCGGCCATCACCGGGTGGATTTCAACTGGGATGAGGACGTGGTCCTGCACCGCCGCAAGTCGCTGCCCGCCCATCCGAACGGCATGACCTTCCGGGCCCTTGACCGCGCCGGCGACGTCCTCAGCGAACGGAGCTTCTATTCGATTGGGGGCGGCTTTGTCGTCGATGGCAATGCACAAGGCGCCGACCACGTGGTGGCCGACGACACGGTGCTGCCCTACCCGTTCACAACAGCTGACGGACTCCTCGAAATATGCCATCGAGAGAATATGTCCGTCTCCGACGTCATGCTGGCCAACGAACTCGTCTGGCGCACCGAAGCCGACCTCCGGGAGAAGCTCTTGGCCCTGTGGGCGGTCATGCGCCAGTGCGTGGAAAACGGCTGCGCTGCCGAGGGAATCCTGCCCGGTGGGCTGAACGTCAAACGGCGCGCCCCGTCGTTGTTTCGGACGCTGGCAGCATCCGCCGTCAGCGCCGAGGCGGACGCCCGGAACCCATCGCCGGTCCAGGTCCCTGCCGACCCGCTGCTCGCCATGGAATGGGTAAACCTCTTCGCGCTGGCCGTCAACGAGGAAAACGCCGCGGGGGGCCGGATCGTCACGGCGCCCACCAACGGTGCCGCGGGCATTGTGCCGGCCGTGCTGCACTATTACGTCAAGTTCGTCCCCGGCGCCAACGACGACGGCGTGGTGCGCTTCCTGCTGGCCGCGGCCGCCGTCGGGATACTGTTCAAGATCAATGCCTCCATCTCCGGGGCAGAGGTCGGCTGCCAGGGTGAAGTCGGATCGGCGTGCTCCATGGCGGCGGCGGGGCTCTGCGAAGTGCTGGGCGGCACCCCGGAACAGGTGGAAAACGCTGCCGAAGTCGGGATCGAACACAACCTCGGTCTGACCTGCGACCCCGTCGGCGGGCTGGTGCAGATCCCCTGCATCGAACGCAACGCCATTGCCAGCGTCAAAGCCATCAACGCCGCCCGCCTGTGCCTGCACGGGGACGGCAGCCATAAAGTCTCGCTGGACAAGGCCATTAAGACCATGCGCGAAACAGGAGCAGACATGAAAACCAAGTACAAGGAAACCTCCCGCGGAGGCCTCGCCGTGAATGTCGTGGAGTGCTGACCATGGCCGAGAACCAGAGCACCGAAACCGTGGAGCACATCCTGACCCTGGACTGCCCGGAAACGCGCGGGATCGTCCACGCCGTTTCCGGCTTCCTGCTGGACCAGGGCTGCGACATCCTGGAAAGCAAACAGTTCGACTCACAACTGGACGGCCATTTCTTCATGCGGCTCCACTTCGCCTCGACCGGGGACCAAACAACCCTGGACACGCTTCGGGAAGCCTTCGTTCCGGTCGCCGACAAATTCGGCATGCGCTGGGACCTGCGGCGGCACGGCAGCAAACGGCGGGTCCTGATCATGGTCTCGAAGTTCGAGCACTGCCTCAACGATCTGCTGTACCGGGCCCGCACCGGTGAACTGCCCATCGAGATCGTCGGCGTCGTCTCGAACCATCCCGATCACCGGCGGACCGTCGAATGGCACGGAATCCCGTTCTTCCATGTGCCCATCACCCCGGACACCAAGCCCGCGGCCGAGCAGCGGCTCCTGGAACTGATCGACCGGATGGACGTTGAACTGGTGGTCCTGGCCCGCTACATGCAGGTCCTCAGCGACAACCTCACCCGCCAGCTGGATGGCCGCGCCATCAACATCCACCACTCCTTCCTGCCCAGCTTCAAGGGCGCGAAGCCCTACCACCAGGCGCACGCCCGGGGCGTGAAGACGGTCGGCGCCACAGCCCACTATGTCAACGCCGAACTGGACGAGGGGCCGATCATCGCCCAGCAGGTGGTGGAAGTAGACCACACCTTCGGGCCCGAGGACCTCGTGGCCGCCGGACGCGACACCGAGTGCAAGGCGCTCTCCAACGCCGTCCGCTGGCACTGCGAGGGACGCGTCATCCTCCAGGGCAACAGGACGGTCGTGCTGCGCTAGGTTTGGCAGCATGATCCTGCCCCTCGAGGACCGCGAAGCCGCCGCCCCTGCCTACATCCTGCGGGGTGCCCTCATCACGGACGGCGACTGCACACCGGGCTGCGTGGTGGCGGTGAACGGCGGCCTGATCGCCTACGCGGGACCCGGCGACGGCTTTGACGCCGCACATTTCCCGGGTGCGGAGGAGCTCCCGCTGCCGCCCGGCAGCTCCCTGCTTCCCGGGCTTGTCGACCTCCATTGCCACGGCGCCGCGGGCGGCGGATTCCCGGCCGGCAACGACCGGGCCTGCCGGGCCGCCGTGGACTTCCTGCACCGCAACGGGACCACCAGCCTCCTGGCCAGCCTCGTCACGGCCCCGGAAGATGAGCTGGTGGGGTCGCTCGGCGTACTCAAGGTCCTGGCGGCCGAGGGACTGATCGCCGGCGTGCACTGCGAGGGACCCTTCCTCTCCGCCGCCCGCTCCGGCGCGCAGGACCCGCACTGGCTCCGCGCCCCCGACCCTGCGCTGCTCCGGCGGCTGGTGGCGGCGGCCGGCGGAGCCCTGCGGACCATGACGTACGCCCCCGAACTGCCCGGCGCGGGTGAGCTCCTCCGGATCCTCACTGACCACGGGGTGATCCCCTCGCTGGGCCATACCGATGCCGCTGCCCCCGTGGCCGCGGCCTCACTGGCGGAGGCCGCGGACCTCATCCGCGGGGGCGCGGCTTCCGGGGCCTTCGGGCCGCGCGCCCGGCCCACGGTGACCCATCTGTTCAACGGCATGCCTCCCCTGCACCACAGGAGTCCCGGACCGGCGGCCGCGTGCCTGCGGCTGGCGGCCGCCGGCACGGTCGTCGTCGAGCTCGTCGGCGACGGCGTCCACCTCGACCCGGAGACGGTCCGGATGGTCTTTGACCTGGTCGGAGCCTGGGGCATCGCGCTGGTGACGGACTCCATGGCGGCGACCGGGCTGCCCGACGGCGACTACGAACTCGGCCCCGCGGATGTGGTGGTGCACGACGGCGTGGCCACCCTGCGGAGCAACGGCGCCCTTGCCGGGGGAACGGCGACCCTGTTGGAGGTTGTCCGCGCCACCATCGCGGCGGGAGTGAGTCCGGCCGACGCCGTAGCGGCGGCCACCCTGGTCCCGGCCCGTGTCCTGGGCCTGGAGGCCGAGATCGGCGCCCTCCGGGCGGGAATGCGCGCGGATATCATCGCCGTCGACCCGGGTTTCGACCTCGTGGCCGTGCTGCGCGGCGGACGGATCCTGCCGGACCATCGACGTGCCGAGCGTTAGCCCCTGAACCCGCGGGGCCCACGGCGGCGCGGAAGTTTCGAGCCCCTCGTTTTGTTGTTCTGAGTGTGGGCAAACATTACTTCCGGAAAGGAGCCCGCCATGATCCGCATCGCTATCGTGCTCGGGAGCACCCGGCCCGGTCGCCTCGGAAAGGCCGTCGCCGACTGGGTAAGTGCCCGGGCATCAGAACGCGGCGATGCCACCTTTGACGTCCTCGACGTCGCCGATTTTGATCTTCCGCTGCTGGACGAGCCGCTGCCACCCTCCCTCGGCCGGTACAGCCAGCCCTACACCAAGGCCTGGTCCGAAGCTGTCGACGGATTCGACGGCTACATCTTCGTCACGGGCGAGTACAACCACTCGATTCCCGGCGCACTGAAAAACGCTGTGGACTACCTCTACAAGGAGTGGAACAACAAGGCGGCCGGGTTTGTCAGCTACGGAAGCAGCGGCGGCATCCGCGCCGTCGAACACTTCCGCGGAGTGTCCGCGGAGCTGCAGATGGCCGACGTCCGGGCCCAGGTGGCGCTGCCCCTGGCCACGGAATTCGCGAATTACCGCACTTTCATCCCGACGGCGGCCGCGGAAAAGAGCCTGCAGATCCTGTTTGACCAGGTGATCGCGTGGTCCGGCGCGCTGAAGGTCCTCCGGCCAGGCCATGCCCACGGAACAGAAGACGCCAGCGCGGCGTGACCGCTGCCCAGGCTGAGCCCGGATTGCCGTCCCGGCGCATGCCGGTGTCCGCCTACGCCGGAGTCCCCGTCCTGCGCCGCCGCCGACGAACGGGGGGCGTGTCTCCGCCGTGTGGCGCCGCGGCATAGGGACTGGGCTGGGGCACGTTCTGGCCCGGAACGGAATCGGGCACCAGGACGTGGACCGTGCCGCCGGATGATTCCCGCGCGGCTCCGCCTGCGACGCTGCGCAGGTAGTCAAGGGCGCCTTCTTCGCTGAACCCGTACTCCCGCACCAGCGTCCGCAGCGCCAGCCCGGCCAGTGCCCGGGAGAGCTGCGCCGAGGAGAGGTCTGCGCCGCCGCCGGACCTCAGCGCCAACTCCTGGACCAATCGCAGTGCACGGGAGATGTAGCGGGCCAGCCGAGCCGCTGCGATGATGTCTGCGCTGGTGAAGACGTGCGGCCACGCGGCGTACAGGTTCACGGCGGCATGGAAGACCGCTTGTGGTGCCAGTGGAACGGATACGAGGGACCGGACCCCGAAGGCTGCGGCGGCGCTGGCGTATCCGGGCCAGCGCCGCTCCAGGGAAGTGTCGCCCACGAACACATATTCGCCGGTTCGGACCGCCGTGCGGGCGGGCCCGTCGTCGAAGGAACGCTGCGCCTCGTCGGCGGCCCGTGCCGGTGCGCTGCCCGCGGTCAGCGTGAGTGCCTCCGCGGACCCGACCAGTGTCACTGCCCAGCTGATCCCACGGCCGGGACCACCGATGTCGTCGACAAACTCACTCACGGCTTCGCTGAGGAAGGCACCGACATCCGGGTCGTTGAAGTGCAGCTCCCAGAAGGAGGCATAACGATCCTGCCGGCCGTCTCTTGCAATTCCTTGGGTCATGTTCCACGCTCGAGATCAAAGCACGCAGCTCACTGCTGAACCGATGAAAACAGCATACGTCCGGGCGGACACCGCCGCGCCTCCCATTTGTCAGAGCCAGGGCCTCTGTCGCATTGGTATGGTTCCGGGCTGTCCCGGCGACCTGTTTCGATGAACTGTTCCTCAGCTGTTCCGGCAGCTGTTCCGCTGAGCTGTTCCCGTGACAGCGGGAAATCCGCTTCAGCGCCGCGGCGGCCCAGGGAGGCATTCAACATCCGCCCTGGACCGCCCGCCCCGGCTTCAACACCAGTCGCGGAGGACCCGTCCCGCCGTGGCACAACCATTAATACCCGCGTTCCGCCGGTCCCAAAAGGGCCTTTGGGCCCGTGCGGGTCGGCAGGGCACTACCGCCCATTTCACCCCCGGCGGATGAGGTCCGCACCCGCGTCCGGGCAGACGATGGATATGCCCTTCGATGCCCCACTGCTCGGGGGCGATCCCAGCTGGGAGAGGAGCCCTCAAATGTCAAGACCGCACGCAATCACCGTGGGATCCATCGCGCTTGCGACCGCCTTCGTACTGCTCACCGGATGCAGCCCCACGAGTCCGCCGGCTGCCACCCCAAGCCCCACCGCGGCCATCTCGAGCCCGCCTGCGAGCGTGTCGGAAATCTGCGCTGCTGCCGATGCCCATGCCGCGGCCCTGGCGAATTTCAAGGCCACGCTCAAGCCGGACGCCACAATCGAGCAGGTGCGCGCGGCCCAAGACCAAGTCTCCAAGACCTATGAAGAGCTGGCCAAGGCAAGCGAGAACCTCGCCCAGCAACGGGCGGAGGCGGTGATGGCCGCCGAAGCCAAGTTCAATGCCGCCGTCGCCGCGGTGCCTGACAACGCCACGTTGACTCAAGCAGCTGATTCCCTCCGGGACGAAGCCTCCAACGTCGAGGCCGCGATCCGGGACCTCAGGACCGAGGTCAAGTGCTGACGGTCCCGTGCGGACCGCCGTGGGCGCGTAGTTGTTCCGGATCCCTCTCGACCACGGACCCTGCAGGCCGGTAGAGTTCCCGAATCTGTTCCGGACACTTCTAGGAGGCCACCGTGCTTAGAGGAATCAGCAGGATGACGGGTGCTGTGGCAGGGCTGGTGCTTTCGCTCGGCATGATCGCACCGTCCGTGACGGCAGTGGCCGCGGCGGGCTACGACTTTGATTCTGCCTCCAGCCTGCAGGTGGTGGTCAACAAGCACCGGCAGCTGAACCCGGCCGCTTATGTACCGGGGCAGCTGGTCAGGGTCCAAGCGGAACGGTTGCGGGCGCCGGCCGCGGACGCCTACAAGCAGTTTGCCAAAGCCGCCAAGGCGGCCGGCGTGAACGTCATGCCGATCAGCGGCTACCGTTCGTTCAGCGAGCAGGCCAGCCTCTATGACAGCTACGTGCGCCAGTACGGACAGGCGACGGCGGACACCCTTGCTGCCCGGCCCGGCTACAGCGAACACCAGACCGGCCTGTCGATGGACATCGGCAATGCCAGCGGAACCTGCGCCCTGCAAGCCTGCTTCGCCAATACCCCGGCAGGGCGGTGGGCGGCCGAGCACGGCTGGGAGTACGGATTCATCATCCGATATCCGGCCGGGGCCGAGGCCACTACCGGCTACACCTACGAGCCATGGCATCTGCGCTATGTGGGAAAGGTTATCGCCGAGGATATGCAAAGCACCGGGATTGCCACCCTTGAGAAGTACTTCGGTCTGGAAGCGGCGCCCGATTATCTCCAATAGAGGGTTCTCTTTCCCGTCGCGGCCGATTGGGCGCCAAGGACAGCTCGCCCACGCAGGACCCCCCGGAGACGGGGTTAGGGTTGGGCGGAATCAAAGAAAGCGGTCATCCGAAAGGCCGCCGGCGGCTTCGCGTGCCTTGCCCTGGATGAACTCCCTGTCCTCGTCGCTAAGCACGGCTTCGCCATGGGTGTCGATGTCGGCGTTTTCGCCCGTTTCCTTGTTGAAAATTGCCGTCAGGGTGCGGGGCAGCACCATGCATCCAGGGTTGTCCATCAGCCACTGCTGGGTGGTCGGATCGAGCCGGTTCCATTGTTCCTTGATGTGCATGTTAGTCACTGCTGCCTCTCAGGCATCGGTTCAACGACAAACCTGTCGGGCTTTTGCTGACAGGGGAATACGTGCGATGCCATCGGGCTGACTGGATATTGACCGCCGATGCTGACAACCCTACGTGTTCCAGGTTCGAATGAACCGTCCGTCAACATGACAAAACTAAAAACTCGTAGCCTCGTTCCCATGGAACGAGGCCCAGGCCTCTTGCCGGTAGCGATGGAGCGGGATTTCATCTCATCGACGTGGATATCTGTGATCCTCCAAACGGGTGCTGGTCAGTGTGTGGCGGCCAGCTGCCTGGAGCTGAAGGACTTCAGCGTCAGCGTGCCCCCCGCCGTGACGGCCTTGATGTTCGGCGTCCCCGCGGTGGGGAAGACCAGTGACGTCATGGTCTTTTCTCCGCCGTTGATGAAAACCTCCACCGAGCTGTAGTCGACGAAAATCGACAGCTCCACTTTCCCGTCTCGCGCTGGGCTGACTGCCCGCCGCGATGCCCGGTAGTCCGGACTGAGTTCGGCCTTGCCGGTGGCGGCAGCGTCGGACTCCCGGGAGATGAATGCTGACTCGGTGGCGAAGTCGTATCCGACGGTCGCGAACGTTCCGCCGTCGCTTCCGAGCTCGATCCTGGCAACGGAACCGTCGTCCTGCGCTGTCCGCTCAAGAGTCACATCGAGCCGGTACGCCCCGCCTTCCGGGACCGGCAGTTGTCCTGCGCCATCCGGTGTCAGTCGACGTTCCCCGGTGGTTGCCGCCGGGCCTTCAAGGGCCTTCATGGCGGTCGTGGGGCTCGACACCAGCGTTGGCTTTCCGGCGATTGTCTCCAGTCGTATGTCCCTCACTATGGAGTCGGCTCCGCCGTGCCAGTCCTGAGTGGGCAACTGCCGGGCGTATTGCCAGTTGTTCATCCACCCGATGGCGTGCCGCGAGGACATCCGCTGGCTTTCGGTGAGCCTGGGATCATCCCACGTCACGGCGGCGTAGAAGTCGGAGCCGGCGTCGAGCCACTGGTGCGGCCCGTCAGACGGGGTGAATCGGGTTCCGTCCCATTCGCCAGTCCAGTAGGCGACGCCCGTGGTGAAGCCCTCTTCGCTCCCGTTGGCGCTGGCGGCAAGGACCCAGGTCCGTTTGGCTGGATCACCGTCGAGATCCAGCTGGAAGAGGTCCGGGCATTCCAGGACGCCCAGACCTTTGCGTTCGATGCCCGAGGCGTAGTGCCAATTCTTCAGGTCCGGCGAGGTATACATGCCGATTTTGCTGCCTTCGGCCAGGGCCATCACCCATTGGCCGTGGGCTTCATCGCGGATGATCTTAGGGTCCCGCCAGTCCGGTTCGCCAGGATTTTCCATGACCGGATTCTCCGCATAGGCGGTGAATGAGTATCCGTGGTCGGTGGAATAGAACAAGGATTGGCGCTGGATGCCCTGGTCCTGCTGCGTCATGACCGCGATGACGGCTCCCTTGCCGAAGCCGGCCGAATTGTCGTGGTCCACCACGGCGCTTCCGGTCTCGATGTCGCCCAGCCCGTTTTTGTACTTGGTGATCGCCACTCCCTCCTCCTTCCAGTGCACCAGGTCCGTGCTGGTTAGGTGGTACCACTCGGTGCCGTTCTCCTTCGGGTACCCGGCGTTGTAGAGGTAGTAGTAGTGCCACACGCCGTCGAGCAGGATGGGACGCTGCGGATCATTCATCCAGTTCTTCCCGGGCGTTATGTGATAGCTCGGCCGGAACTCGGATGCCCCCTCGGGCCGGTCGAAGGCTGACTGCGCCTGCCCGGCGTGGCTCTGGGAGCCCGGGCGGGATCCCGGCGATGGGACCAGCGCCACTGCGATCAGAACGGCCGCGGCCGCGGCGGCCACTATCCAGATCGTCCAATGGTTTTTCATGATTCAACATTCCTGATCTTGGTGGAAGCCATCCCGCCCATCTATGGCCCGTCGGCCTGGGGCCTGCAGTGGGACGGAAGCACCCGGGATTCCGGGCGCTTCCGCCTCATGACTGCCTACTGCACTACTTGTAGAGGCCGGCACCGCCGACGTTGAGGTTCGTGGGCAGGTACCCGAACGGGCCCAGACCGTTCTGGCCGAAAGTGCGGTCAACGGCCGAAACTCCGTTGCGGAAGTTGATCTTCACGGTGGGCGAGAGGGAACCGCCGCGTACACCGTTCACGTTGTCGATAAAGGACTGCACCAGCCCGCCCGGCTGAACGTAGTGCGAGTAGGCCTGGAACTGGCGGCCGTTCTGGCGGGGGTCCGGTCCTTCGGGGGCATTGGCCGGCATGTTCAGGTCCGTGGGGGATGCCAGCGTCAGGCCGCTGTTGTTCATGGGCTGGTAGTCGGAACGGACGCCGTCGCCAACAAAGCCGTACACGCCGTCGGGGCCGCGCATTCCATCCGCATAGGTGAACTGGTGGCTGATGGTGAACAGGTAGTACTTGTTCTTGCCGCCCTCGTTCTGGATGAAGATCTGCGGACGCTCGGTCTGGTCGTTGACGCAGTTGGCGGACAGGACCGGCGGCAGGAAGTGCCACTTGGTCAGGTCTTTGTTGTCCGCCACGGCCAGGCCCACGTTGGCGGTCTGGAACCATGCACCGGTGGTGGCGTTGACGGTGTTCGCGGATTCGGCGTTGGCGTCCCCGGGCTGGTAGCCCAGGTCCTGGTCCGTGCACTTGTAATCGCCCCGCTGGCCACCGGTGTTGCCTTCGAAGACCATGAAGGTCTTGCCCGGGTGCGCCGGGTCCGCGAACGTGTAGGGGTCCCGGAAGGCGAACCCTGGGTTCTGGGCCTTGTTCTGGTACATGACGCCGTCCGGCTCAAGGAGTTTGGTGTGCTCGAAGCCGTCGAAGCTCACGCCGTTCTTGTCAGCGTGGATGTTGCCCAGCGCCTTGGCAATCACGGCATCCGGGGCGATTCCGCCGCCGCCGGCGTTGCGCTCGGCAACGTCGTAGAACGTCGTTGCGGTGTAGAAGACGTTGACGTGGTTCCCCTGCATGAGGCGGGTCGAACCGGACCATTCGGTGTTGCCGACGGAGGTGTTGTCCAGGAACAGGTGTCCGCCGTAGTTCCACTTGTCCTTGGCCGGATCGGCGTTGGTCTTGCGGAAGAAATAGCCGATCCGGGCGTTCCAGTGCCGCTGGTCGAAGCCGTAGCCGGCGTGGCGGTCGGCAACGAGTGAGAAGATCACGTCCCAGCCCTTGTAGCTGATCTGGTTTGCGTTCTCATCGGTCAGGGACCAAGTGTCCCAAACCCAGACGTCGTCGTTCATGGCCGGGAAGTCCTGGGGGATTTCCGGCATGGTGACGTTCGGGCTCATGGAGTTCTGGCCCGGGGTTACGCTTGTGCTGCTTTGGGCCATAATCTGCTTGGCATCGGCACGCGTCCACTTGGAGGTGAAGGCCGCGGCCGGATCGAACGCCTGCTGGGTGTGCTTCGTGGGCAGGGGGAAGCCGGGGGTCGGAGCCGGCATCTGGCCGCCGCTCGGCGGATCCGAGGGCGTGTTTGCCTGGGCTGACGGAACGGCAAGGAAGACGGAGGCCGCCACGGCCGCCGCCAGTGCCGCGGCGACAGAACGCCACCGCAGCTTCCGGTGTGTATTGGGGTGCTCGTGCATTTTTGCTCTTCTCGCGGAGTTGAGACCATTCGTGGAAGACGGGCATATGCCCTCATTCCCCGAAACTCCGGCAGCCCCGATGACACCACAGGCGTCATCGAGGACGCCATCGTGTCGAGGGGACGGGACCTCGGTAGGGCCCCGTCGGTGGCCCGGGAGGGTGCTGACCTCCTGGACGTTCATCACCGTAGACAGTGCTGGCGAGGATTCAAAACCACATTTCAGACACCAAAACGGCTCACACCCCGGTCGATGTAAGCGCTTGCACAATCTCTCCGCGCGCGTGCCACGACTCTAAGATTCAGTCAAATATTTCCTAAAAAATATGCTTTCTTTTTCACGTCGCCCGCCGTTTACCCGTTCGTTGCCCCGCGGCCGTCCATCACCCAGCCCAGCACTGCTGAGTCCGACGCCGGCGCCTTGAGTAAGGCACCGGGCTGCCTAAAGCGTTGGTACTCCGGTCACCGGGGGCCACGAATCCGGCGATAGGTGCCACAGATCCCCAACCATTCCCGGGTGCCTCACGTCGCTTCTTTCGTCCCCGGGGTGGCGGGGAATTCGGTCCGGAACCCGATCAATTTGTGGGTGCCGTCGCAGTAGGGTTTGATCGCGGACGCGCCGCAGCGGCACAGGGCCACTGTTTTGCGCGTCCGCGGCACTGCTCCCCCGGACGGGGTGACGATCTCAAACTCACCGCGGACCAGGATCGGTCCGTCGGGACACATAACAATGGCGGCGTCGTTGGACGATTCTTGCGGGCTCTGGTTCATAGATGCTCCCTGGCTGGGTTCGTGCCCGGGTCAGACCCCGGCGGGGACGGGCGGCTTCAGCGACGACGTGCCGTTCTGCCACGCCCCGATGATGTGCGCGGTGAGCCGGGCGTCGATGGCAAGCGCCGCCGTCGCGCCGAACAGGACGTCCGGAAAAAGGTCCGGTTCTGCCTCCACGAGCCCTCCGGCGAGATCCCGGCCCGCGATTTGTTCGTGGACGGCGTCGGCTTCGACATGCTCGTCGAAGTACGCGGTCACATCGGCCCCGAGTCCGAGACGCCGGAAACCGTTGCCGTACTGCTGGTTCGGCCGGGAGGAGGTCATCTCATAAATCGCCAGATGCCCTGCGATGGCTCCCCGCAGTCTGCGGTTCAGCCCGAAAAGGGACATCATGTTGACCGCGGCGAGGGAGATGGCCGGGACGGCGTCCACATAAGCGCCGTAGACATCGTCCAGCCCCAGCCCTCGCATGGTCCGGGCGAAAAGTGCGCTGTGCATGCGGTCCGGGCGGCCTCCGCCGTACTCGTCAGCCTGGATCTCCACCAGTGCAGCCTTGGCCCGCCCGGTCAGCCTCGGGATCGCCCAGGTGTGCGGATCGGCTTCCTTGAGCTGATAGATCGATTTGTGGACCAGGAATTCACGGAGCTGCCCGAGGGTGGCCTTCTTCGCCACATGGCGGGACATGTCCGGTCCACCGTCCTGGCCCGCGAGCCCGAACAGAATGTCCGCCACCGCGTCGCTGTCCAGGCCGGCGGCAGGAGCAGGCTGGACTGATCCGGCGGACGAGCGGGCCGCAGACCGCAGCGCCAGCTCGAAGGGTTCCTCCAGCAGCTGCCGGAGTGTGACCAGCCCGGGGTTCCATTCCCAGCGGTCGTCCACCCCGTCCAGGCCGCCGTAATGCAGCTCGTAGAGGCAGAACAGGGTCAATTGCACATCGCCGTCGTCGATGAGGTCATCGGCGAGTGCCAGCTGCCCCTCGGTGAGATCGAGCAGCGTGCCCTGGGCTGCGGAATCAGCTCCGGTCCCGTCGGCCAGAAGCCGGAACAGGGCGCCGCTTATGGGTCCGCGCGCGTCAGGGATCTTCATGTTTTTCTCCTACGTGGGCCTCAGCGATACTGGCTGCGGCCGGTGAAAGTGCGTCGATGCGGGTCCGGCGCGGGGTACTGGCCGGAGGGGCCCATGGGTGCAGCCCCTTAGCTGTTGCCGGTGTAGACGAGGCTGTCCGGGTCGACTTCGTTCTCCGGGGCATCCGCGAGTCCCTGCGGGGACAGATCCATGTCCATCAGCGCGGGTCGTTGATTGTGGGCCGCGGAGGCTCCGGTGGTGGCAGTGCTGTGGTTGGAAACGGTGTGCCCCTAATACTTTGTTGGATACAGGCCCCGGAGGGTGCTGCCTGTCACGGGCGGGGTATTTCCATCTGGAACCCGCACCGGCACCGGAGAACGCGCGTCCGAAGATAGTCGCCCAGAACATCCGGGCTCCCGGCGTGTGTGGAAACCGCCCGGTGGGCACTTCGCCGCTCGGGGTCCACTGCGGACATCGGCTCCTGGCAGTGGCGGTAGGCGTCCTCCCGGTGCATGGCGCCGCCGCTGTTCCCGTTCCGCGCCGGGATGATTGCGAGAAACGCCGCAGTCGTTGCTACCACGTGCGAGCTGCCGCAGTTGGTGCAGCTGATGGCGGCCGCGAGGGTTTCCTGCTGCGGATTCAAGGTGGCGACAGAGTCCAGGAGCAGGTGCCGGTCGGTCTCACATGTCGCACACCAAGGCCGGCGCCCTCGGGGCTGGTGGGCATCCCGGGGCAAGTACGTGCTGGACGTGATTGTCATCCGGGTCAGACCAGGCCGGGGTAGCTGGCCAGGATGTAGTCCGCCGCGGCTGGTCCTTTCATGCGGAGGCCGTTGCGCTTGGGATGGATCTGCTTTTCTTTCATTGCCGCCCAGAAGGCATCTTCGGTGCGGGGCGCGGTCTGGCGCAGGAAGCACCAGCTGGTGTAGAGCCCGTAAAGGCAGTCCCGGCCCAGGGCGTGGTCGGATGCAGGGTCCCGGGTGGTGGCTTCCTGCAGGAATTGGTCGTATTGGGAAGTTGCCATGAGTGGCTCGTTTCTTCGCGGTGCATTTTGTGCCGCCGTGTGGCTACAGCAGCTGAGCGTCAAGGCCATGCACGGGGCGATGAAGCAAGATCCCGCACTGCTGCGTCACCGCAGATCCGGGGATAAAGCGTTACTGGGCTGGCGGTCCACATCCTCCGGAAACCAGCCAATGCAACTTCTCTACAATGTAGACTGTAGGCGTAGACTACACATTAAGCAACCGGCTTTTCATCCCGGAAATGCAACCACTCTGTATCGACCCGAACGGAAAACCATGTCGCCCGAAGAGCACCCGGCGCCCCCTGCGGCTCCCGGCAAGAAAGCTCGCCTCAGCCGGGAGATTGTCCTGTCGACGGCACTGGCACTGGTGGACGCCGAAGGACTCGACGCCCTCACCATGCGCAGGCTCGGGCAGGAGCTCGGCCGGGACCCCATGAGTCTGTACCGCTACGCCGCCAACCGCGCAGCCCTGCTGGACGGCGTCTCAGAACTCGTGCTGGATGAACTGGCCATCATTCCCGATGATCCCGACTGGCAGTCGCAGCTCCGGCGCATTGCCCACGACCTGCGGCTCCTGGCGCTCCGGCACCCCAACGTCGTGCCCCTCCTCGTGACCCGCCCCCTGTCAACGCCCCTGGGCCTGCGGCCGCTGGGAACATTGCGTCCGCTGGAGCAGATCCTGTCCCTGCTGATCGACGCCGGATTCGCCCCCGTTGACGCATTGCACGTCTACCGCGCCTACTACGGATACCTCTACGGGCACATCCTCAACGAACTGCAGGAATTCGTCGTCGACCCCGAGGAAAACGAGGCCCTTCTCCGGCTGGGCCTGCACCGCCTGCCGCCGAAAGACTTCCCCCGACTCCGCGCCCTCGCCCCGGTCCTCGCCGACTACGACGGGATGGCCGAACTGGATGAGGGGATCACCATCCTGCTCTCGGGGCTCGCGGGCCGCCTCCCGCTGCCGGACTCCCCGACCGAACCCTGATCCGGAATTTCCCCTGGAAAGGCACCGGCCATCTCAGCCCGGGCTGGACAGCCGGTCCTTGGCCTGATGCCTTCCGGGCCCCACGGGCAGAAGCTCTGTGGCCTGCGCGAGACCTTCGGTAGGCATAGAAACATACATGCTCTCGGCCCTGCTTACCTGGAAGGTCTCATGCCAGATGCCGACAGCTTTTGGGGCCTTCCTTGCCTGGCGGTTGAAGGCAGCCCAGGCGGGTCTGTGCTCGGACTGGGGCGCGCTGGCGTAGGCATACAGCTTGTCCACCGAGTCCCAGTACTGCACAATGACCGGCCCGCCGGCTCCGAGGGCAAACCGGCAACCAAGGAGCCCGGAACCCGGCTCCCGGAAGAGTTCGGTCAGCATCCGGGGCATCGCAAGGAACACCGGCAGCCAGAGATCCGGACGCCAGGGCCTGTTGATGCGCATGCCGATGAGGAAGACCACCAAATCACCGGAATGGCGGTGAGCGAAACGCCCAGCATTGATGCGTGCCATACTTTTCTCCTAACTGGATACCGCTACTCCCCAATATTGGCGAGTGCGACTATCCAAGTCAAGGAGAAACTTTGCGCATCTCACAGCTGGCCGCTGCTACTGAGATTCCGGTGGCCACCATCAAGTACTACCTTCGGGAGAAATTGCTTCATGAGGGCGTGCTGACGTCCGCGACGCAGGCCCGCTACGACGACTCGCATGTTCGGCGGCTGAAGCTCATCCGGGCACTCATTGGGACCGCCGGGCTCAGCATCAGCGCCACCCGCCAGGTACTGCTTGGCCTGGAGAACCCGCCGGAGTCAGGCCACGACCTGCTCGGAATTGCGCACCACGCGGTCACTCGGACCGCACCGGACGACGTCGATCTCTCCCCGGCACAGCGGCTCCTGGACCGCTGGGGATGGGGCGCAGAGACATGCGACCGCGATACTCAGGCCGCCCTGGTGGACGCCCTGCACGGGCTCTCAGATGCCGGGTTCGATGCGCCGGCCGCACTCTTGGACCGCTACGCCGCGGCAATGCGGGACATCGCGGCGGCCGACGTCGAAAGTGTCCCCACGGATTCGGCCGAGGCCGCCATGAGGCACGTGGTTCTTGGGACACTCCTGATGGAACCGGTACTCCTGGCCATGCGCCGGCTTGCCCAGCAAAGCGCATCCTTCCAGCGGTTTGGCGAGGCGGAGTCCTAGACGACCGGGGAGCGCCGCTCGATCAGCACCGTATCCCGCCATTGCCCCTCGCTGGGGCCGTAGCTCATGCGGGCAATGCGGTTCCGCCGGCCGACGACGGCAAATCCGTTCGCGAGGTGGAGCTTCAGGCTTGCTTCGTTTTCGGGGAAGACACTGGCCTGGATCGTCCAGATCCCGCACCGTTCGGTCGATGCGGCCAAGGCCTGAAGCAGCGCGGCCCCGACTCCCTTGCCGCGGGCTTCCGCGGCGACGTAGACGGAGTGTTCGACCACGCCGGCATAAACGGGCCGCGCCGACACCGCGGAGACAGCCGCCCAGCCAAGGATCCCGCCCTCGGGAGCCTCGGCGACGAGGCGGTGCGCGGGAAGCCGGGAACTGGTGAAGCGTTCCCAGTCCGGCACTTCCGCCTCAAAGGTGGCGTGGCCGGTGGCGATTCCTTCACGGTAGATTCCCCGGACGGCCGGCCAGTCGTCCTCGCGCATGGAGCGGATCGTCACCGCGGACTGTTGCGCGGTCACAGCGTCGCCAGGAGCCCGGCCGTCTGCTCGAGCGCCCCGGGCACCAGGGAGTAGTAGGCCCACGTGCCGCGCTTTTCACGGTGCAGCAGCCCGGCCTCGACCAGGACCTTCAGGTGGTGGGAGACCGTGGGCTGGCCCAGGTCCAGCGGCTCGGTGAGGTCGCAGACGCATGCCTCCCCTGACTCGCCGGCCTTGACGATGGAGAGCAGCCGGAGCCGGTTCGGGTCGGCCAGCGCCTTGAAAACCAGGGCCCTCTGCTGGGCTTCCTCGGGACCCAGGGCAGGGGGCCCTGCCGGGGTGCAGCAGGATTCATCCGTGGCCGGCTCGAGTACAGGCAACAACTTCATGTACCCATTATGCCCTGATATTGATATACATCAATGTATGGGCGCAAGAGCTCGGGTCGGGCGACCTGGCGCAGATCTGTTTTGTGTGGAGGCGGCATTGTTCGGCCGCCGGCCAAGGCTAGGAGCGGGCGGTTTCGGCACTGTGCGCCAGGACGACGCCGTCCGCGGTGCGGGCCGCGGAGGGGAACAGGATGAGGAGAAGGCCAATTCCTATTGCTGCGCCGATCAGCTGCGCCAGAACGTAGCCGGGAACTGAGGCCGGTGCGATGCCGGCGAAGGTGTCGCTGAAGATGCGGCCCACCGTCACTGCCGGATTCGCGAACGAGGTCGAGGACGTGAACCAGTACGCGGCTCCGATGTAGGCGCCCACCGCCGGCGCGGCAAGGACGCCGCGGGAGGTGGCAGCCAAGGCGAAGATCAGCAGGACCAGCCCCGCAGTGGCGACAACTTCACCCAGGAGATGCCCCGGCGTTGCGCGCTCCTTGGACGAGATGGAGGTGCCCACCTCAAACATGGCGTTCGCGACCATACTGCCGCTGACCGCACCCACGGTCTGGGCAACCACATAGGTGCCCAGCTCCGGCAGGGTCAAGCCGGTACCGGCGCGTCGGCCCAGGATCCAGTCGGCGAGGGAGACCACGGGGTTGAAATGCGCGCCGCTCACAGGCCCGAGCATCAGGATCAGCACCGTCAGCCCCAGCACTGTGGCGGTGCTGTTCTGCAGCAGCTGCAGGCCAACGTCACTGGGTGAGAGCTGCTGCGCGGCGATCCCGGAGCCGACGACGATGGCCACGAGCAGGCTGGTACCGAGCAGTTCGGCGATGGCGCGGCGCCACAGCGGCGGCTGGTTGGAAGTCATGGCAACAGCTTGATCCAAAGAACTAAGTCAGTCAAAATTGAACCAATGAATATTGAGGCAGCAGAAGGCTTTCGGGTGCGGGTAGCCAAGCACGCAGCCCTCGGCGATCCTGCGCGGCTGCGCATCGTTGATCTGCTGACCCTGGGGGACTTCTCCCCGACGGAGCTGCAGGCCGAGCTGGGGATGCCGTCGAATCTGCTGTCCCACCATCTGCGCACGCTGGAAGATGCCGGGCTGGCAACCCGGCACCGCTCCGAAGCCGACAGGCGCCGCAGCTATATCCGGCTTGCTGCCGGCGCCCTGGAGGGCCTGGTGCCGGGGGCCGAACACGGGGCGAGCCGCGTCCTGTTTGTCTGCACACGGAACAGCGCCAGGTCCCAGCTGGCCGCCGCTCTCTGGCAGCAGGTCAGTGAAATTCCCTCGACGTCGGCGGGAACGCACCCCGCAGACCGCATCGCCCAAGGCGCTATCGACGTCGCCCGCCGTCATGGCCTGGACCTTGCGGACCTTCCCCCGCGCACCCTGATCCAGGTGGCAGACGAGGGCGACTTCATCGTGACCGTCTGCGACAAGGCCCACGAGGAACTGCCCGGACTGGGTGGAATCCACTGGTCCGTGCCGGACCCGCTGCGCCCGGGCACCAAAGAAGCTTTCGACATGGCGTTCAACGACATCACCCGCCGCATCAATGACCTTGCACCCCGCGTAACCGCCGTCTAGGTCCGTCGCAGAAATCCACCGACAGCAAATATTGGCATTCATCAATCTATAGCCCGATACTCTCTATATCGATCATCATCAATGTTCGGTTGAGAGTTTCAAGCCGGGCGCAAGACTCCAGACTGTATCGCCCACTCACCTCATTGATTCCAGGAGAAACCCCGTGAGCACAGAAACCGCCAAGAAGCCGTCCGTCCTGTTCGTTTGCGTCCACAACGCCGGCCGTTCCCAGATGGCCGCAGCCTTCCTGACCACCCTCGGTGAGGGGCGGATCGAGGTCCGTTCCGCCGGCTCCCAGCCCGCCGACAAGGTCAACCCGGCAGCCGTGGAGGCCATGGCCGAACTCGGCATCGACATGTCCGCCGAAATCCCCAAGATCCTCACCACCGAGGCCGTGCAGGAATCCGACGTCGTGATCACGATGGGCTGCGGCGACGAATGCCCCTACTTCCCCGGCAAGCGCTACGAAGACTGGGTCCTGGAGGACCCGGCAGGCCAGGGTGTGGAAGCCGTCCGCCCGATCCGCGACGAGATCAAGACCCGCATCGAGGACCTGATCGAGTCCCTGACCCCTGCCGCCAAGTAAGGGGCAGCACCACACGTCTGACAGAGGACGGAGAGGGGGTGAGCTGAATGAACACCGGATGCTACGACGACGGATGCTGCGACGACGAGGATCAGGACTGCTGCTAACCCAACCCCGGCGTCTGCCGGCCCAACCCCGGCCGGCAGGGCCAACCGAAAACAACCGCAACACCACAACGGATGAAAGAGGACACCAATGGATTCAGCGAAGAACCTTCCCGTTGCCGTGATCGGCGCCGGCCCCGTGGGCCTGGCCGCCGCGGCCCACCTGATCGAACGCGGACTCGAACCGCTGATCTTCGAAGCCGGCCCCTCCGCCGGCGCCGCGATCGAGCAGTGGCGCCACATCCGGCTGTTCTCCCCGTGGCGGTTCAACATCGATGCCGCCGCCGTTCGCCTGCTCGAAGCCGCCGGCTGGGAGGCGCCCCGGCCCACCGCGCTGCCCTACGGCGGGGAACTCATCGATCGGTACCTGGCCCCGCTGGCCGCGCTCCCGGTCATCAGCTCCCGGCTGCAGACCGGCGCCAGAGTCATCGCCGTCACCCGCGCAGGCATGGACAAGACCCACACCCGTAACCGCGAGATCACACCGTTCGTCGTCCGCGTCCAGCACCAGGACGGGGAAACCCGCGACCACACCGTGGCCGGGGTCATTGACGCCTCCGGTACCTGGTCCACCCGCAACCCGCTGGGGACCTCCGGGCTTCCCGCCATCGGCGAGGACTCCGCCGCAGACCGGATCTCCTCGCCGCTCCCTGACGTCACGGGCCGTGACCGTGGCGCTTTCGCCGGACGCCGTGTCCTGGTCGTCGGCGCCGGCCACTCCGCCGCCAACACCCTGATCAGTCTCGCGGACCTGGCCAAGGACGAACCGGGCACCCGGATCCTCTGGGCGGTCCGCGGCGCGTCCGCCGAGAAAGTCTACGGCGGCGGCGACGCCGACGGGCTGCCCGCACGCGGCCAGCTCGGTGCCCGCCTGCGCCGCCTCGTCGAGGCCGGGACCATCGAACTGCATACCGGCTTCGGCATTGCTTCCCTCAAAGCCTTGGATTCCGGCGTGACTGTGGAATCCGTTGACGGACGCACCCTCGAGGCCGACGTCGTCGTCCCCTGCACGGGCTTCCGCCCGGACCTGGACATCCTGCGTGAGCTCCGCCTGAACCTTGACCCGGCCGTCGAAGCACCCGTGGAGCTCGGCCCGCTCATCGACCCGGAGTTCCACTCCTGCGGCACTGTTGCACCGCACGGCGCCAAGCTCCTGGCCCACCCGGACAAGGACTTCTACATCGTCGGCATGAAGTCCTACGGCCGTGCGCCAACCTTCCTGCTCGCCACCGGCTACGAACAGGTCCGCTCCGTCGCCGCCGCCCTGGCCGGCGACCGCGAGGCCGCGGACACCGTCCAGCTCGAACTCCCCGAAACCGGTGTCTGCTCCGCCGACGCTGGCACCAGCTGCGACGTTCCGGCGGTCGTCGCCGTCGCATCAGAGTCCTCGTGCTGCGCCGCTCCCGAGCCGGTGCTCGTCGGCTTCCCCACCGGACTGTCCCACGGACGCTCCGGCGAAGATCAACCGGCAGTATCACTGCTCCACGAACCCAGCCCAGAGAAGGAAGAATCAAACGCATGACCGAGACCACGAAAACGCCCAGCGTCCTGTTCGTCTGCAGCAAGAATGGCGGAAAGTCCCAGCTCGCCGCAGGTTTGATGAACCATCTCGCCGATGGGAGCGTCACGGTGCACTCCGCCGGGACCAAGCCCGGTCAGTCGCTGAACCCCCAGGCCGTGGAGTCTCTGAATGAACTCGGCATCGGCATCACCGGCGAATACCCCAAGCCCGTCACCGACGAGGCCCTGGACACGGCCGACGTCGTCATCGTCTTGGGCAACCAGGCTAAGGTCGAGCCCCGCGAGGGCCAGCGGCTCGAGTTCTGGGATACGGACGAGCCCTCCGAACGCGGCATCGAAGGCATGGAACGCATGCGCCTGGTCCGGGACGACATCAAGGCCCGGGTCCGGAAACTGCATGCGGAGCTGACCGGGGACTAGGCCATGCCCGCCCCGGCGTTGTCCCGGACAGTGGTCGCGGAGGGTGCACCGCGCGGCGGCCTGGCCGCGCTGTGTATCACCCAGACGACCGGGTGGGGCGTGCTCTA
Organism: Arthrobacter humicola; assembly: GCF_022803015.1. Lineage (GTDB taxonomy): Bacteria > Actinomycetota > Actinomycetes > Actinomycetales > Micrococcaceae > Arthrobacter > Arthrobacter humicola_A. The sequence goes on along the minus strand of NZ_JAFKON010000002.1, from coordinate 327,918 downwards.
CTACTCGTTGATCGCGGCGGTCCGGCCCATCAGCGAGGACACCGGCTGGGACCCGGCGCTAGTGACGGGAGCCTTTTCCGCCGGCCTGCTGGTCTCCGCTGCGGCCGGGATCGCCGTCGGCAGGAGGCTGGACAGGACCGGGCCGCGTGCGCTGATGATCGGCGGATCCCTGCTCGGAGTGCTGGCCCTGGTCGCGGTGGGACTGGCCCCTAATCTGCCAGTGTTCTTTGCGGCCTGGCTCGTCGCCGGGACCGCGCAGGCCACGGTGCTGTACCAGCCGGCCTTCACGGTGATCAGCCGCTGGTACGGACGCGCCCGGGTACGGCCTCTGACCGTCCTGACCCTTGTCGCCGGGTTCGCATCCACCATTTTCGCCCCGCTCACCGCAGCCCTGATATCCGCGTTCGGCTGGCGCGGCGCCTTCCTCATCCTCGCCGGGATCATGGGAATCATCTCCGTGCCGCTGCACGCCCGGTACCTGAACCGGAACTGGGCCCCGGCTGCCCCCGGAATCCCGGCCCCGGACCACCAGGTGATGGTGCGGGCCGTGCGGCGAAGCCCGGAATTCCTGGGTCTGCAGGCGCTGATGGTCCTGCTCTGCCTCGGGCTCTACACCGTGACGCTGAACATCATTCCGCTGCTCGTAGAGAAAGGCGCCGACTATGCCACGGCCGCGCTCGGGCTCGGTCTTGTGGGCGCCGGTCAGGTCGGCGGCCGGCTGCTGTTCGCAGCCATCCCGTCCGGCGCCCGGCTGCAGGTCATCGCCGGCACGGCGGCCTGCGCCGTCTTCCTGCTCGCGGCACTGCCCGGCCCGATGCCGGCGCTGATCGCGGCGGGTATGCTCGCCGGCGCGGTCCGCGGGTGCCAGACACTGCTGCAGGCCACCATCATGGCTGACCGCTGGGGAACCCAGAATCTTGGCACTTTGCAGGGACTGTTCGCGGCACCGCTCACAGCTGTCACGGCCGTCGCCCCGGCGGCGGGACCCGTGCTGGCCGCCTGGCTCGGGACATACACGGTCATGGCGTACGCCATGACCGCGGCAGCCGCCACGGCCGCCATTCTCGCCGCTGCCGGAGGCGTGCGGCAGCTCAGGCCCTCCAGAACCAGCTAAGAGACCCGCTGCCCCTGAGGCTGATAGACACGGGACATAATAAGGGCACGACTGAAGGCGTGAGACGGCGAAGGGCACATTGTGGAGCCGACGATGGACGAAATCCTGGCCGGGTACAGCCGCGCCCGCCGCCACCTCGACGCCCTGCTGCAGGACGCGGCGCCCAATGACCTCGGCCGCAAAAGTACGGGCACCCGCTGGACCAACGAGGAACTGCTCTTCCACATGGTCTTCGGCTACATGGTGGTCCGCGCCCTGCTTCCGCTGGTCCACGTCGTCAGCCGGCTCCCCCGCCCGGCGGGCCGGGCATTCGCTGCTGTCCTCAACGCGGGCACCGGTCCTTTTGATGTGGTGAACTACTGGGGTTCCCGGGCCGCCGCCCGCGTCTACAACAGGCGCAGGATGAGCCGGAAACTGGATAGAACCATCGCCGCGCTCTCCCGCCGGCTCGAACACGAGAACCCGCAGACCCTTGCCAGGTCAATGCCGTTTCCTGACAGGTGGGACCCCTTCTTCACGCCGCTGATGACACTCAGCGATGTCTACGCCTACCCCACGCTTCATTTCGACTTCCACGCCAGGCAGCTGAGCCTTCGGAATCCGGACGCACCGGAATCGTTCTGATGGCCACTAACGGTATCCCGTTGAGTCGGCCGTCTTGAGTGGAGCGTGGTTATATGTAAGTATCTGCGTATGAATGCAGATAACAAGGCTTGCACGCTCACCGCGGACAGCCAGTACGTCGAGCTGGCCGTGGAGGTGTTTGCCATGCTGGCTGACGCCACCCGCGTCAGGCTCATCCTGGCCCTGCGCCACGGTGAACTGCCCGTCAACGTACTGGCCGAAAAGGCCGGGAAATCGGCGGCCGCGGTCTCCCAGCATTTGGCCAAGATGCGGCTGGCGCGCATGGTCGCCACCCGCCAGGAAGGCACTAAGGTCTACTACCGCCTGCAGGACGGGCACGCCTGGCAGCTCGTGGCCGACGCCATCCACCAGGCCGAACACACCCTCGGCACGGCCCCGCATCACAGCACAGCCCCGCACAGCCTCACAAGGGAGGCCGGCGCATGAACCGGCCAATGCATCCCGGCCACGATGTCCACCCGCACCCGCACGGACATGCTAACGACGACGCCCATCACCACGACCACGGCCCGCACGGCCATGTCCACGCGACCGGGTTCAAGGGCTGGCTGCAGGAGCTCTTCGTGCCCCACTCCCATGACTCGGCCGACTCAATCGACTCCGTCCTGGAGACAAGTTCCCAAGGCATTCGCGCCGTCAAGGTCTCCCTGCTCGGACTGGGGGCCACGTCGCTGTTCCAGCTGGTCATCGTCCTCATCAGCGGCTCCGTGGCACTGCTGGCGGACACGGTCCACAATTTTTCCGATGCCCTGACCGCCGTTCCGCTGTGGATCGCCTTTCTGCTCGGACGCCGCCGCGCGACCCGGACGTACACCTACGGATTCGGCCGCGCCGAGGACCTCGCAGGGCTGTTCATCGTGGCGATGATCGCGCTCTCCGCCGTGGTGGCCGCCGTCGAATCCATCCGGCGTTTCTTTGAACCCCAACCCGTCCAGAACCTGGGCTGGGTGCTCACCGCCGGGCTCGTGGGCTTTGCCGGCAACGAACTAGTCGCGATCTACAGGATCCGCGTGGGACGGCGGATCGGGTCCGCCGCGCTCGTCGCCGATGGTATTCATGCCCGCACCGACGGCTTCACCTCGCTGGCCGTCGTCGCCGGAGTCATCGGCATATGGCTCGGATTTCCGCTTGCAGATCCGATCGTGGGCCTGCTCATCTCCGCAGCCATCGCCGTGCTCCTCTGGGGAACCATTCGCGACATCGGGCGCAGGCTGATGGACGGCGTGGACCCGAACCTTACGGAACGCCTGGCGGCGGTTGTCACTGCCCACGCCCCCGCGGGCGCAACATCCCGGCTGCGCTGGTCCGGCCACCGGCTTCACGTCGAGGTCTCCATCCCCCTGACCACGATCACCGACGTGGGCGAACTTGCCACAATCCACGACGAAATCGACCACGCCACCCGCCACGCACTCCCGAACGTGGGCTCCGTGACAACGGTCCCCACGTTCGGCCCGGCCGCGACGGCCGGACCACCGCCTCCCCCGAGCCGCGGATAACGGCGGCCTCGGAGGCCCTGATCCGCACCGGCCTCCACCGCCTCGAGCCTCGCGTCCGGTCCTGCACCCCCGCCGCTCCGAATCACCTTCAAAGACCACGAACAGAAGGTGACCATGGGTGTTCAGCAGGAAACCGCAAGTACGGGGGCTGCCACGCTGCGGCGGCGCACCCTTGCCACGGAGCTGGGCCCCTGCACGGTGCATGTCCAGGAAGGCACCGGGGGCCCGCACGCCGTATCCGGGACGGCGGATGTCTACCTCCACGGCGCCGCGGGCTCCTGGACGTCCTTCCGGGAGCTTCTTCACCCGGCAGCGGCACATGACCGGGTGCTGATAGACCTGCCGGGCTGGGGCGAGTCCACGCAGGACGCCCGGATGGCGAATTTGAGCATCGAAGCGATGGCACGCGCCGTCACCGGTACTTTGACCTCGCTCGGCTACCGGCGGTGGAACCTGGTGGGCCACTCCATGGGAGGCTTCCTGGCATTGCACATCGCCGCGGCGTGGCCCGGGCGGACCGCCAGCGTGACCGCGATTTCGGCGACCACCTTCGGCGTGTCCGAAGCGGCCGACAAGCCACTGCGCAGCCTGTTCCGGTTCCCGATGTTTCTGGGCATGCTGCTGGCCATGCGCGCCGCGGCAGCCCTCGGCCCGGCAGGGCCCGCGCTGGTCCGTGCAATCGGGTCCACCGCCGTGATGCGGCCGCTGTTGTTCCCGTTTTTTGCAGAACCCGCATCCATCTCCGCGGGGGTTCTTCGAGGGCTTGGCGAGGACGCCCGGCCGGCCTGTTTCTCCGCGGCAGCCCGGGCCGCGGCGCACTACGATTTTGGCCAGTGGCGGGGCATTCTGTGTCCGGTGCTGGCGATCCGCGGGGACAGCGATGTGTTCACACCACCCTCTGACCTGCTCCGACTGGCCGAGATAATCCCACGCGTCCAGACGGTGACACTCCCGCATTGCGGCCACTTCGCGAACATCGAGCGGCCGGAGCATGTGCAACGGCTGCTCGATGACCTGCTGTATCCGTGACCTGTACGGCAGCGGCTGGCAGCGTCCGCGAGTCAGCGGATGCCGGAGTAAATCGACTCTTGACCGCCGATACTCACCGATATATCGTTAATTATCGCCGAACAATCGGCGACCATCATTGATCACAACTGATTGAGAAAGGTCGATGCCGCTATGAAAGGCATGCATGACGACAAATTCACGGACGGTGGACCCGCCCAGGCACGTTTCGGGCGCGGCAGGAGCCGCCGCGGACCCCACGGACACGGTGGTTTCGGCCCGGGCCGCGGGTTTGGACCGGGCTTCGGACCGGGCTTCGGACCGGGTTTTGGCCCCGGCGGGTCGCGGCGGGCCAGCAGGGGCGATGTTCGTTCGGCGATTCTCTCCCTCTTGGCCGAATCACCGTCCAACGGCTACGGGCTGATCAAGACCATTGCAGAAAAAACCTCGGGCGCCTGGCGTCCGAGCCCGGGGTCCGTCTACCCGACGCTCCAGCAGCTCGTTGATGAAGAGCTCATTGCGCCCGTAGGTGATGGCCGGCGCACCGAGTTCACCCTCACCGATGCGGGCAAGGCCTACGTGGCCGATCACGCCGAGGAGCTGGGGAACGCCTGGAACACCGACCCGGAGGGATCCGGGCCGGCGTTCCACCAAAGCGTCGGAAAACTCATGGGAGTCATCCACCAATTCCGCTTCTCGGCAACCGAGGAACAACGCAATGCCGCAATGACGGTAATCGATGACACCCGCCGCGCGCTCTACCGCATTCTTGCCGACTAACACCGCCGCTTCGGCCGGCGCACTGCCACCGCTGCCAAGGGTCCCTGCCCGAATAACTTCGGCTGGCGGCATTTGTATTCTGGAACCGTGACCGCCTGACCTGGATTGTTGTCCCGGAGCCGGGAATGGCCCGGACCGCACCAAATGGCCCCCGCTTTCCACGGTTCCGTCCCTACAATTAAGTGTGGCCTCCATGGCATTCACGTCGCGGGGGCGACATAACTAAGGAGGTTCATCATGGGCCTGGGTGACAAGATCCACAACGCCGCCGAGAAACTCCACGGCAAAGGCAAAGAGGCGGCCGGCAAAGCCACCGGCGACGACAAGATGAAGGCCGAGGGCAAAAGCCATCAGGTCAAGGCAGACCTGAAGCAGGCCGGCGAAAAGGTCAAGGACGCCTTCAAGAAACACTGAAAACAGGCCGCCGGCGGGCGGAGGTGCGGTCCGGATCGCACCTCCGCCCCGGCATTTGCCCACACGCCCCGGGGACTTCCCTAACGACGCAGGTCGAATGCCTCAAGGAGCCGGCCGACCGAACCGCCGAGGTTCCATTCTGTGGCGAGACGCTCAAGCTCGGCCCGCGAACCGCCGGAGACAGGGTGCAGCCGCGCGCCGGCCTCCTCGAGCGTCGGCAGTTCCAGGTCCCTCACGATCTTCACGACGGTGGGCGCGACCGTGAGGTAATCCGCCGCCGCGGCGAGTTTCGACCGCACTGCGGTGGACAGCCCGCTCCCTGCATCCGCGGCAGCCGCGAGCAGCGCATCGAGCGTGCCGTACTCACCGAGCAGCGACGCGGCAGTCTTCTCGCCGATGCCGGCGACGCCTGGCAGCCCGTCGGAGGTGTCGCCGCGCAGGGTCGCGTAGTCGGCATACTGCATGGGCAGCACACGGTACTTGCCGACGACGTCGGCGTCGGTCAGGACTTCGAGGTTCCTCATGCCGCGCGCGGTGTAGACCACCCGCACCTGACGGGCGTCGTCGACAATCTGGAAGAGGTCGCGGTCGCCCGTCACCACGTCGACCGGAAGGTCGGCGTGGCTGGCGTAGGTGCCGATGACGTCGTCGGCCTCGTGGTCGGCAGCCCCGACGACGGCGATGCCGGCGAGCTCGAGCACGCGGCGGATCATCGGAATCTGCGCCTCGAGCGCGTCCGGCACCACCTCCACATCGGGGGCGCCTGCCACCTCCTCGGCGACCCGATGCGATTTGTAGCTCGGGATGAGGTCTACCCGCCACTGCGGGCGCCAATCGTCGTCCCAGCACGCGACGAGATGCGTCGCACCGTAGTCGGTGGTGAGCCGTGCGATCATGTCGAGCAGCCCGCGAACAGCGTTCACCGGGGTGCCGTCGGCGCGGCGGATCGTGTCGGGCACGCCGTAGAACGCGCGAAAGTACAGCGACGCGGTGTCGAGGAGCATCAGGCGGTCGGTCATGACTGATCCTGACACGGATGCGCCCGCTGGCGGTGGAACGTCACGGTCCAACTTCGGAGGGGCACAAAGTGACGCAGTCGACGCCACCGTCCAGGCCGTTGGAGACCGGACGGGTCTTCCGCTCCCCCGGTCCTGGGCAAAGGTCGACGGGGGTAGATTTGGGCGGATGGACGAAGAAGAAGTTCTGACCGGAGGTAATTCGACTCTCGTCACGCGGGTCGGCCGAACGGTGCGCCGGACCGCGGGGCCGTGGACGCCGGCCGTCCATTCGCTCCTCGAAGCCCTTCGGCATGCTGGCGTCACTGAGGTCCCCCAGGCACTGGGCATGGACGACCATGGCCGCGAGGTCCTCAGCTTCATCGACGGCGATGCAGCACAATACCCGTTGCCCGACTGGATTTGGGATCCTTCCGTTCTGCGCGACGCCGGAGCCCTGCTCCGCCGCATTCACGACGCCAGCGTCGGACTGGCCCGGGCGGATCTCTCGTGGCAACTGCCCACTCACCAACCCGCAGAAGTCGTGTGCCACAACGACGCCGCGCCGTACAACATGGTGTTTGCCGATGGGCGGCTAACCGCGCTCATCGACTTCGACACGGCCTCGCCGGGACCACGAATCTGGGACTTTGCCTACCTCGCGTACCGGCTCGTGCCGCTGGGGGAAAACGGCGGCCCCGGGGCTCCCGAAGAGCAGCAGCGGCTGTCCCGCCTGGATGCCCTCATTGACGCGTACGGTGTCAGCTTCGGACACGTGCAAGTGTTCCAAACCCTCGCGGCCAGGCTGGACGAACTGGCAGAGCTGACGGACGGCCGCGCTGCGGCCACCGGACGGGAGGATTTCCTCGAGCACTCCGCCATGTACCGCAGGGATCGCGGCAGAGTTTCCGCAATGGCCGGCAGCCTGTCCGGCCATTAACCCGACGCTCGACGCGTCCAGGATCAGGGTCGCAGCCGCAAGCGGCGAAGCTTCTTCCCTGCCTTGCGGGCTTTGTTCTCCGTCTTCCGGGCAATGCGTTCTTCCATCTCCAGCAAACCCTCGAAGCCGAGGTCGGCATCGGCGGGCCGGTCCGGGGTGGCCGCGAGTCTGCGCAGGAGGTCGGTCGCCATGACGCTGTCCTGATGGTCGCCGAGTACTGTCTGGAGCCGTCCGGCCGCTTTGGTGAGTTTGGCGGCGCGCTTGCCGTGGATCTCCAGGACCGACTCACCCGCGTGGCGGAGGCGCTTGGCGTCTTTTCGGACCTCGTGCAGCGCTGTGTCGCGCGCGGCCCTGTCGGCCGAGCCTTTGACGGCCTTCCGGGCACGCTCCACCCGCTTCGCGGCCTTGTTGACCAGCTTGGCCGTCACCTTGCGCGCGGGCCGGAAGGCGCGTGGCTTGGCAGGCGGGTTGTCCCGGAAGTCCTCCAGGGAGCCCAGGAGACGGAAGTAGCGGCCAGTCCGGAGGGTCTCCAGGACGTTTCTGTAGCCCGCGTCGTGGGCTGCGACCAGCTCCTGATCGATCATCTGGGCCAAGAGGCCGGACCTCTGTTCTTCCGGGAGCTCCAGGATGTGCTGGCGAAGCCGCTCCAGCATGACTTCGGCATCGCGGGCCGGCCCCAGGATCTGGCCCAGCCACTTCAGTTCAGCCTGGAGTTCCCGCACCGCTGAGCGGTTGAAGAGTTTGCGGTAGGTGGCCAGGGCGGAGCGCGCCCGGCGGGTCGCGGACCGCATCTTGTGGACGGCATCCGGCGTGCCCATCCGCACACCCGGATCATTGGCGATGAAGTCGCCAATCCGCGCGTCTAAATAGGCGGTCACGACGTCGACTGCCGGTCCCTTCTTCCGGGGCTTTGGAGTCCGGGGACTGAACTCGGCCGGCCAGGCATCGCCCAGGGCACGGGCGATCTTGGAAGGAAAAGCGGAGTGGCCGGCTCCGGTAGACGTCAGAGTTGCGGCGGCAGCCTCAAAGAGCTCCGCTGTGCCGTGGACGAGTTCGAGCTCCCATTCACGCCAGTCGACGGCCGGCCCCTGCGGCCGCAGGGCCTCGGCATGAACGTGGTCGTCGGCGAAGTCGGCCAAATGCTCACCGCCCGGCCCGTAAAGCCGGTAGGTGGTGCGCCGCGTACTCAGCCGGGCGACGGGCTCGAGTTCGTCGCCCCGGATGAGGACCTGCAGATGGTCGGACAGTTCTTCCGGAACGGTCTCCGGCTGCCCCAGCGGCGCATGGATCTCCTCCCGCTGGTCGGCCCCGGCGGGAAGCTTGAGGTGCCAGCCCTCGTCCGCCCCGCCCGTGCGGCGCCGCAGGGTAATGCGCCGCGCCGCGAGGACCAGGGCCGGGGTATCGAAGTACACAGCCTCAAGCTGATCCGTCACAGGCTCCGCGACGTGGTCCACACCTTCGATTTCCTGCAGATCCGGCAGCGCCGCAGAGGTCCCGGCGTCGTACTTTTGTTCCATTTCAAGCTTTCCCGTGGTGTCCATAGCGGTCAGGACCCCCCACCGGACGCGCGTTCCCGCGGCAGCGAACTGTTGGGCCTGTTGATGACCGCCATGGCGGGCCTCCCCTATCGGCACCGCTGGAACATGGACGTGATCTCCGGCGGGCGTGTCCGGCCGGTGCCTTGGCCCGGTGCGCCTAGCCCGATTCTAGGCTCTGCGCCAATCGGCGACCAGACCGCGGCCGGCCCTTGACAACGTCCTTGACGGCTGCACCCCGGGCCAGCGGCTCGTGACGCCAGTGAGGCCGGGGACCTCGACGGGGGTGCCCGTGCCGGAAGGACATCGGAGGGGGTTGACGGCCGGGAGCCGCACCCGTAATCTAGTTATTAGACGTCTGACGACTTACGCAGATGGTGATGGCTTCGGGGGAAGGCCGCTGGGATACAAAGGAGTATTTCATTGGGATATGTAATTGGCTGTGATCTTGGCTCGCAGAGCGCGAAGGCGGTGCTGATGTCGCCGGAGGGCGTGATCGTCGCGACCGCAAGCAGCGGGTATGCGATGGCGCACCCGCACAGCGGCTGGGCAGAGCAGGATCCGGCGCACTACCGGCACGGGATTGCCTCCAGCGTCCGGGCCGTGCTGGCCCGGACCGGCGTGAAGCCGGGCGAGGTGACCCATATCGGGCTCTCGAGCCAGGTGGACGGCGTCGTGCCGGTGGACGCCGACATGCGCCCGCTGCGGCCGGCCATTATCTGGCTGGACCGGCGCGCCACCGAACAGGTTGCCCGGCTCGGGAACGCGATCGATCCGGACTGGCTGTTCGCCCGGACGGGGCTGAACCTGGACGCCAGCCACACCGGACCAAAGCTGATGTGGCTGGCCGACAACGAGCCCGAGGTGTACCGGCGGGCCGCGTCGCTGCCCTCGGTCGGGGGCTACGCTGTCGCATGGATGACCGGCCGTTCGATCCAGGACCACGCGAATTCCTCGTCCTCGCTGCTCTATGACGTAGTGACCCGGGACTGGAGCGATGAACTCATCGACGCCGCCGGGCTGGACCGGGCCAAGCTTCCGGAGATCGGCCGCGCCACCGACGTCGCCGGGACCCTGACCGCGGAGGCGGCTGCGGCGCTGGGGCTGACCACGGGCTGCGCCGTTGTGGTCAGCACCGGCGATGACCACGCCGCATGCCTGGGCGCCGGCGGGGTCCGGCCCGGGGTGGTCGTCGATATCCTCGGCACGGCCGAACCGGTCGGCGTCTCCAGCGCCGTCCCGGTCTTCGACGAGACCAAACTCGTCGAGACCCACGCGCACGCCGTGGACGGCACCTACCTGATCGAGAACCCCGGCTTCGTCTCGGGCGGCAACACGCTGTGGTTTGCCCAGAACGTCCTCGGCGTCAGCCAGCAGGAGTTCTTCGACCGCGCCGCCCGCTCAGAGCCCGGCGCCCGAGGGGTCCGCTTCATCCCGGCACTGACCGGCTCCATGGCGCCCCGGTGGAACGACTCCCTGCGCGGGACGTTCGCCGGGCTGTCGATGAACCACGACTCCACCGACATGGCCCGGGCGATCATCGAGGCGAACTGCTTCGCGTTCCGTGACATCTACGACCGGATTGATGCGATGGGCCTGGCCCAGTCGGTCCGGGTCGTCGGCGGCGGGGCCCGCTCCGCGCTGTGGCTCTCGGCGAAGGCCACGCTCTGCAATACCCCGATCCAGAAGGTGCTCACCGAGGAGACCAGCGCCACCGGCGGGGCACTGCTCGCCGCCGTCGCCGCCGGCACCTTCGCCAGCCTCGAATCCGCCGTCGATGCCGTGGTCGAACTCGACCCGGTCAGCATCAACCCCGACCCTGCCCATGCCGACGCCCTTGAAATGGCCTACCAGGACTACCGCTCCCTCTTCGACGCCGTCGAATCCATCCCGCAGAAAGTGACACGCCATGACGCTCTCGTCTGACCTCGACCGCTACCTCTCCCACCCCCTGGTCGGCCTCGACCAGGTCGTCATCGGCGCCGACGTGCTGGACTCCGTCCACGACATCGTCGCCGCCCTCCCGGCCCATAACAGCATCGCCGTCCTGACCGACGAGGACGTCTACACCACCGGCTCGGGTACCTACCTCAAGCCCGCCGTCACGGCCCTCCTGGAAACCCTCGGCACGGTCACCACCGTGGCCCTCCCGGGCCACGTCCACGCCGACGAGACCACCGTGAACGCTGCGACCGCCGGCTGTGCCGGCGCGGACGTCATCGTCACCATCGGCTCCGGCACCCTGTGCGACATCGGCAAGGTCGCCGCCGGGACCCGGCCGCACGTCGTCGTGCAAAGCGCCGCCTCCGTCAACGGCTTCGCCGATGACCAGTCCGTGCTGCTGATCAACGGCGTCAAGCGCACCGCCCACTCCGGCTGGCCCAGCGCACTCGTGGTCGACAGCAACGTCCTGGAAGGGGCGCCGGCACTGCTGAACCGCTCCGGACTCGGCGACATGATCTCGATGTTCACCGCCCCCGCGGACTGGTACCTGTCCTCCCTCGTCGAGATGGACCGCGGCTATTCCGCCGAGGCCGCGACCATGACCCGCCGCCACGGCGGCGAACTCCTGGGCCTAGCCCCCGGCGTGGGGACCTCTGACCCGGAGTCCTTGTCGACGCTGGCCAAGTTCGTGACCCTGTCGGGCATTTCGATGGGCGTCGCGGGACAAACCTCCCCGTCCTCCGGCATGGAACACGTCATCAGCCACCTGCTGGACATGGCCAACACCGCCCGCGGCACCGCAACCGCCCACCACGGCGCCCAGGTCGGCGTCGCGACCGTCGTCGTCGCGATCCTCTGGCGGAACATGAACGAGAAGCTCCGCACCGGAAGCCTCGGCACCGTCCGGCTCCCCGAGCCGGACGACGCCGAACGCACCGTCCGGGAGGCCTTCGACTGGATGGACGAGGCCGGCTCCACGAGCAACGAGTGCTGGTCCGACTACTCCAAGAAACTCGAACACCTCCGTACCGTCGACGCCGGCGCCAAAATCCGCGACGCCGCCGCAACCTGGCCGGCGCACGCCGAGGTGCTCTCGGGCCTGCTGGGCGAACCGGAAGCAATCGTCGCGGCGCTCCGCGCCGCCGGCGCGCCCACCCGTTTCTCCGAACTGGAAAACCCCAGCAAGGAAGACGACGTCATCTGGGCGCTCACGAACTGCCACCTCATGCGCAACCGCTTCAACATCGCCGACCTCGCCTACCTCACCGGAGCGTGGACGAAGACCGACGTCCTGGCCGCCCTCGCCGAAGCGGAACGGATCGGCGCCGGACTGTAAAAGCCGGGCCTCACCGCACGCGAAACCAATTCCCAAACAAACAACACCAACTTTTATTCGTCAGACGTCTAATGACATTTGATGCTGATGAAGCCTGGCCACGAAAGGCAGGCAGACCCATGGAGGCCACAATGAGCAAGACCGCCACTTCCCCCGGAACCGGGCGACTCAACACTGCGCAACGCGAAGCAGCCCGCGCTGCGATGAAGTCGCAAGTACTCGACGTGCTTGTTATTGGCGGCGGCGTTGTCGGCGCCGGCGCTGCCCTCGATGCGGCATCGCGGGGACTTACGGTTGGCATTATCGAGAAGAGCGACTGGGCCAGCGGCACTTCCAGCCGGTCCTCCAAGCTGGTGCACGGCGGAATCCGCTACCTTGAGCAGCTCAACTTCAAGCTGGTCAAGGAGGCCCTTGTGGAGCGCGGCCTTCTCCTGCGCACAATCGCACCCCACCTCGTCAGGCCTGTCTCGTTCCTCTACCCCGTCACCGCGCCGCTGGCTGAGCGGTTTTATGTGGGGGCCGGGATGGCCCTGTATGACCTGTTCAGCTATGCCGGCGGCCGCCACCCGGGCGTCGGACTGCACCGCCACCTCAGCCGCAAGCGCGTCAGGGCTGAACTGCCCGGCCTGAACCGTGCTGCATGCCGTGGGGGCATCAGCTACTTTGATGCCCAGGTCGATGACGCCAGGCTGGTCGCAACGATCGTGCGCACTGCGGTGTCACGGGGCGCCCATGCGATGAATCGCGCCGGCGCAGTGGAGATCATGCCCGGCACCGGCAGCGCGGACCACACAGTACTCGTCTCGGATGAAGAGACGGGTGAGCGGTTCGAGGTGCGGGCCCGCTCCATCATCAACGCAACGGGTGTGTGGACCGCAGAATCGCAAACCATGATCGGCGTCGACTCGGCAGTCGAAGTCACCATGTCCAAGGGGGTTCATATCCTCGTTGACCGTGATCGCTTCCCGTCCACCATGGGATTGATCCTGCGGGCAGGGGCAAGTGTCCTTTTCGTCATCCCCTGGGGCAACTACTGGATCATCGGCACCACCGACACGCCATGGGACCTGGGAAAAACGAATCCCTCCGCCACCTCCGCGGACGTCCAGTACCTGCTCGACCACGTCAACAAGGTGCTCGAGGTCCCGATCGTCCACGACGATATCCTCGGTGTCTACGCCGGACTCCGCCCGCTCGTGAAAGGCAAGGCAGGCTCGACCGCGCAGCTGAGCAGGGAACACGTCGTTGACGTGCCCCACGAGGGCATCGCGGTGATCGCCGGCGGCAAACTCACCACCTACAGGGTCATGGCAAAGGACGCTGTGGACGCCGCGACACAGGGGCGAAGCACTGCCCGCCCCTCACAAACACTGGACCTGCCCCTCCTCGGTGGCGAAAACTTCGTTGCCGCCGAGATTGAAAGCGTCTGCGCCTACATGCTCGAAACCCTCGGACTGCCGTCCAGCCACGCTGCCCGCCTGGTCGGTCGATACGGAAACATGGCCACTGAAGTCTTGAAGCCTGTGGCCGAGAACAGGGTGCTCGGGCTGGAGATCTGCGGCGGCGGCGGCGCCTTTCTGGCTGAAGCGCTGTACGCGGTGACGCACGAGGGGGCCCTGCATTTGGAGGACGTCCTTGAGCGCCGCCTGCGTATTTCCATTGAATCCAAGGACTTCGGGGAAGAAGCCGCGTCCGAGGTTGCCAGGGCCGTGGCCCCGGCCCTGGACTGGACTGCGCAAGACGTCGACGACGAACTGGAGCGCTATCAGGAATTCGTGCGCCTCCAGCGGGAAGCGATCTCTGTACCCGATGACGCCTCTGCAGATGCTGTCATGAAAAGGGCAGTTCCTGCCGCCCGCGCGGCGGCCGGCCTGCACGCCTAACCGTCCCGGAAAACAACACAAACTTACTCTTGTCAGACGTCTAACGACTTGGTATGCTTGATGAACAAGGTCGCGAAAGCCCCTTCCGGACATTTTCCCTGCCGATGACGCCAGAGAAAAGCCAGGCCCGTCGCCCCCGCGGCGGCCGTTCGTAACACCCCTTCGTAACACCCGGTCCCGGAGCGCTGATTTCAGCCCGGCACCCAGCCACCGGAGCAATCCCGCGGCTTCCTCGTCAAACATCAGACGGCCCACCTCCCGTGGCGCCGATGATGGATACAACCCGCAAAGGAGCAGGTCAGTGTCACAAGCCACAATTTCGCCAGTGCAGGCGGAGCACAAGAAGAAGAATCTTCACAAGGTTGCAGGGCCCGTCCTGCTCTGGGGCATCGGCGTCGGCGCCGTGATCTCCGGTGATTACTACGGCTGGAACGCGGGCCTGGGCCTCACTGGCTACTGGGGTTACCTAATCGCAATCGCGATCATGGGCCTGCTCTACGCCGGCCTCTCAACCGTGATCGGCGAACTGTCCGCAGCAGTACCCCACGCCGGTGGAGCCTACGCCTACGTCCGCACAGCACTGGGCCGGGTCTGGGGCTACCTCGCCGGAGTCAGCGTCCTTCTGGAATTCGTGTTTGCCCCGGTGGCGGTGGCGCTGACCGTCGGCGCCTACGTGCAGGTCCTCTTCCCCGACGTGCCGGTCCTGGTCAGCGCCGCAGTCCTCTACATCGGCTCGACCGTGGTCCATCTCCTGGGCGCCGGCAACTCGATGAAGATCGAATTCGTGTTCACCGCCGTCGCGGTCGTCGGCCTCATTGTCTTCATGGTGATCGGTGCGCCGAAGATGTCACTGGATAACCTGAACGCCTACTCGGGCGGAGCCATCCTGCCCAACGGCATCGGCGGCCTCTGGGCCACCCTCCCGCTCGCCGCATGGTTCTTCTTCGCCATCGAAAGCCTCCCGATGGCTGCCGAAGAGACCAAGAACCCGGCCAAGGACATCCCCAAGGCCCTGATCATGGCCTTCATCACCCTCGCCGTGATCGGCCTCGGCACCCTCACCGTCGCCGCCGGCGTCGGCGGGTCCGACTTCCCCGGCGCAGCGGCCCCGCTGACCGTGGCCCTGTCCAACGTCGTGGGATCCCAGACCTGGATCGTCCCGGTGATCGCGATCTTCAGCCTCGCCGCCCTGGTCGCTTCGTTCCACGCGATCGTGATCGCCTACTCACGCCAGACCTTCGCCCTGTCCCGTGCAGGCTACCTGCCGGCATCACTGTCCAAGCTCAACAAGCATCACGCTCCGGTCGGCTCGCTGATCGTGCCCGGCGTCATCGGCTTCGTCTTCGTCATCCTGGGCGCCACCATCCTCCCGGACGCCATCCCGGTCCTGGTCACTCTCTCCGTGCTCGTCGCGGCCGTGTCCTACATGCTGATGATGGCCGCAGCCCTGGTGCTGCGGAAGAAGCGCCCCGACCTGCACCGCCCCTACAAGGCACGCGGTGGACGCGTCACGATGTGGATCGCACTGATCCTGGCCGGGATCCTGATCCCCGCAGCCCTGGTCAGCTTCCCCCTCGCGTTCGTCATCGCCGTGATCATGGTGGCCCTGTTCATGGCCTACTACTTCGCCGTCGGCCGCAAGCGCGTCGGCAACTACACCGCCGAAGAAGAACTCGCCCTCACCGACCAGGCCCTCACCGCGGACGCCTGACCAACCCAGCCCCACCAAAAAGCCCGACAGCCCGGCCAGCCCGCCAGGCTGATCTGGCCTACCGCCCGGCGGGGGCGCCGCGACCCGGCAGCCCCCGCCCGGCACCAGCACCACCGGCACCACACCGCGAAACTTTCTTCCAAAGATTCCATCATCGACTTGAGTCGTTAGACGTCTAACGTTAGACTTGTATTGTGCCCCGCAAGGGGCCGAAAGGAGGGCAACGATGCCCGTTGAACTACTGGCCAAAGAAACCGGCCGCCGCGAAGCGGCCCCGCTCTACCGGGGCTACGCCTTCGACCTGGATGGCACGCTGTATCTGGGCGATGACCTGATCGAGGGCGCGGACACCGTCGTGGCGGCGCTGCGCGACTCCGGGGCCCGGGTGGTCTTCGTGACCAACAAGCCGCTCGAGACCGCCGAGGCCTACGCCGCGAAGCTGACCCGGCTCGGCATCCCGGCCCAGGCCCAGGACGTAATCTCCGCACTCGACGCGCTCACCCTGTACCTCGCCGGCCGCCACCCCGGGGCCCGTGTCCTGGCCGTGGGCGAACCGGTCCTGATCGAATCGCTGCGCGGCGCCGGGTTCACCCTGACCGAGGACCCGGCCCAGACCGACGTCGTGGTGGTCTCCTTCGACCGGACCTTCGACTACGACAAACTCACCCGCGCCTACCAGGCCGTGAAGGCCGGCGCCGTGATCGTGGCCACCAATCCCGACCCGTACTGCCCCACCCCCGACGGCGGCCTGCCCGACTGTGCCGCGATGCTTGCGGCCATCGAGGCCTGCACCGGCGGACGCGCCGAAGCGATCGTCGGCAAACCCAGCGTCCACATGGCCAACGCCTTCCTGCACCGCCTCGGCGTCCCGGCCCACGAGGCCGTGATGGTCGGGGACCGGCTCCTGACCGACGTCGCCATGGGCCTGAATGCAGGCATGGCCTCGGCCCTGGTGATGTCCGGGGCGACCACCGATGACCACCTCGCCGCCTCCGGCATCCTGCCCACCCACGTCCTGGACGACGTCCGCGGACTCCTCCCCGCCTGACCCACACACGCCCCACCCCACCAGCAGCAGCACCCACCTGGCACCACCCACCAGCAGCACCCACCACAAGCGAAAGAACAAGAACAATGTCTGAATTCATCTTCATGCTCACCCACAACGACCGCACCGTCGACAACGCCCTGGAGGTCCTCGAGCAGGTCAAGGACACCGGGCTGCGCCACATAGGCTTCAAGGACGTCGGCGCCACCGCCGAGAAGGCACGTGAGCTGACCGCCGCCGCGCACGCCGCGGACCTGGTGGTCTACCTCGAGGTGGTCTCGGTCGACAAGGCTGACGAGATGGATTCCATCGACGCCGCCATCGCCGCCGGCGTGGACTGGATCGTGGGCGGCAAGTTCGCCGCCGAGGCCGTCGAGAAGCTCGCCGGCACCGGAATCAAGTTCGCCCCCTTCCCCGGCCGCGTCGCCGGGCACCCCAGCGCACTGCTCGGCACCATCGAGGAGATCACCGCGCACGCCGCCGAACTCTCCAAGCTCGAGGGCGTCCACGGCGTGGACCTGCTCGCCTACCGCCACGCCACCGTCGATCCGCTGGAACTCACCGCCGCCGTCGCCCGCGTTGTCGATGGGCCCACCATCGCTGCCGGCTCGGTCGTCAACGAGGACCAGATCCGCGGTCTCGCCGAAGCCGGCGTCTGGGGCTTCACCATCGGCGCGGCCATCTTCGACGGCAAGCTCCCCGGTGAAAAGGACGTCGTGTCCCAGGTCCGCACCGCCCTGTCCTACGCCGACGCCGCCGCCGGCGCCCGCGTCTAACCAGAACCCTCACCGCCAGTACACTGGATTTATTGCCCCAGGGAGGACACCATGTCAGGTCGCCGGCCAAATCTTGCAGAACAGGTTCGAGATGAACTCACCGAGCTCATCAGCAACGGCACGTATAACGTCGGCGACCGGCTCCCCAACGAGGACGAAATGTCGGTGAAGTTCGCGGTGAGCCGCGCCACGGTCCGCGAAGGCTACCGGGCATTGATCGACGCCGGGTACCTTTCCCGCCTCCATGGCAAAGGCACCTACGTCACCAGGGTGCCGCAGCGCCACGCGCTGGACCTGAACGTCAGCTACACCGCGATGATTCAGGCCGCCGGGTTCACCCCCAGCATCCGGATCATCTCCCAGCGCGTGGTACCCGCCGATGACGGCGACCGGGCCCGGCTCCGCCTGGACCGCGGGGCTGAGGTCGTCATCGTCGAACGGGTCCGGTTCGCCGATGCCCGGCCCGTCGTCTACAGCCTCGACCGCGTCCCTCTGGCCCTCGTGCCCCAAGCGGCCCGGTCCAACCTCGGCCCGTCCCTGTTCGACCTGCTCGAGACCCTCAACTACGGCGTCCGGAACGGGCGGGCCAAGCTGCTCCCCGTCCTCGCCGGACCCCCTGAGGCCGCACAGCTCCAGGTCAACGAAGGCGTCCCGCTGCTCTACTTCGACGAGGTCGACTACGACATCAACGGCACCCCGGTGCTCGCCTCCTTCGAGTGGCACACCAGCGACGTCTTCGAAATGTGGCTCAACCGCCGCGCCCAGCCACCCGCCCACCAGGTCCAGGCCGCTCCGGCCCTCTCAGAGTCACGGACCTGACCGGGCAACAACCACAAACACCGGACACACGGCCGGGCACGCTCCCCAGCGTGCCCGGCCGTTCCCGTTGTGGAGGTTGTCCGGCCGGAGACTGCCTTATCCGGGCTCGTTTAAGACGTGACAACGCCCTGAACACGGATCGACGGTAGGGTTGCCGTGACCGGGTCCCGCTGGCTGGCGGGAAGCTCGATCGAAGGGTGGGAGCCCGCCGCGAGGACAGCGGACGCCCACGTCGAACGGCCGTACAGGCCTCGTTGGGCTCAATCGCCTCAGATGTGTGAAGGACGTATGACAAGCACGGGCTACCAATCCGAATCGCGCCTCAGCGGGGCTGAAGCCCCGGAGTGGGCGCGGCTGGAGGACCTTTCCAGAACCCGCCTTCTGGACACACCCTCGGAGGAGCGCTTCGACCGGATCACGCGGCTCGCTCAGGGGCTTTTCGGTGTCAGTGCGGCCAGCATTTCCTTGATCGCCGAGGACCGGCAATTCCTGAAATCTTTCGTCGGTCCGCTCGCCCGCGAGTCGGAGCGGCGTGACACGTTCTGCACCGAGGCGATCAAGTCCTCGGGAACCATGATCGTGGAGAACGCCCTCACCGACGAACGCTTCCGGCAGAGCCCGCTCGTGACCGGCAATCCCCATATCCAGTTCTACGCGGGCCATCCCCTCACCGGGCCCGGCGGCACGCATGTCGGAACGTTCTGCATCATTGACCAGGCGCCCCGGGTATTCAGCGCAGAGCAGCAGAAGATCCTCGAGGACCTCACTGAGATCATCCAGCGCGAAATGAACCTTTCGTGGGACATCGACAACGGAGCCCGGGTGCAACGGGCCCTGCTTGCGCCCACTCCCCCTGCACCGGCCGGCTACTCGCTGGGCACCTGCTTTTACCCTGCCTCCGGGCTTAGCGGTGACTTCTACGAGCTCGGCATGACCGCGGCCGGCCAGTTCCGCATTACCGTCGGCGACGCCATGGGCAAAGGCATCGGTCCGGGAATCGTGGCCGGCACCGTCCGGTCCGCCTTCGCCCACACCGGCTGGGAAGCCGGGCCGTCCCGAATCTTGGAGGACGTGTCGGGGAGCCTCGACGATACCTTGGCCCGTGTGGGCTCCTATGCCACGGCGTTCCACGCGCTGATCGACCCTGCAACCGGCACAGGCCACTATGCGGACGCCGGCCAGGGACTGAGCTATATCCTCCGTTCCGACTTCACGATTGAACGCCTGTCCCCGACGGGGCCGCCACTGGGCCTGATACCCGGGCAAAGCTGGGAAACGCACACCTTCCGGCTCGCCCCGGGCGATGCCCTCCTGGTTCCGACGGACGGCCTCCTGGACCTGCACGGCGGTGACCTCGGCCGTCTCGCCGCAGCCCTGGACAGCCGCCAGGCGCAGGATCATCCGGACACCGCCGTGAAGAAACTCTGCGACCGGCGGGGAAAACACGGCATCCTGGACGACATCACTGCGGTCCTGCTCCAGCGCGAAGCAGAATCCGACTAAGTGCGCCTGCCCTGGGTGCCGCACCGAGGCCCGGCAGGATGCCCACTCACCCCTCGCGAAAGGACGCTCGCGTGACCGAGACGCCGCGCTGCCCAGACCCGGACGGCGCCGACGCGCCACAGCAACGCTCCGGGAGCGCCGTGCAGCTCTTCGGGGTACGGCTCCTCGTGCTCCTGACGTTGCTGGCCGGCGTCAACTACGTGGCCTGGCGCTGGCTGGCGTCACTGAACTGGGACGCGTGGTGGATCGCCGTGCCGCTGGTCGCCGCCGAGACCTACAGCCTGATCGACGTGCTGCTCTTCGGAATGACAGTCTGGCGGCTAAAGTCCCGCACTACGCCGGCACCGGCCCCCGCGGACGCCACGGTTGACGTTTTCATTACGACGTACAACGAGCCGCTGGAGCTGGTGATGACGACGGCGCTTGCCGCCCAAAAGATCCGGCACCCGCACAGCACCTGGATACTTGACGATGGTGACAGGCCCGCGCTCCGGCAACTGGCCGCGGCGAGCGGACTGGGGTACGTGACCCGAAGCGCGGAATGGAGCGGGATGCCCCGGCACGCGAAAGCGGGGAATCTGAACAACGCCCTGATGCAAACCGAGGGCGAGTTCCTGCTCATTCTCGACGCGGATCAGATCCCCGAACCGGACATTCTGGACAAGACCCTGGGCTACTTCAACAACCGCAAAGTCGCCCTCGTCCAGACGCCCCAATATTTCAGCAACGTCCCGGCCGACGATCCCCTGGGCAGCCAGGCGCCCTTGTTCTACGGCCCCATCCAGCAGGGCAAGGACGGCTGGAACGCTGCCTTTTTTTGCGGCTCCAACGCCATCCTCCGCAGGGAGGCCCTCATGCAGCTGGGACTGTCGGGGTACGTCAAGGAAACCGAGAAGAGTATCCGGCGCGCCCTCAGCGCATCCCGGGCGGCTATCCGCAAGGCACGCAAAGCGTCAACCGGCGAATCCTTGCTGATTCAGCACACCCTCGACGAGGTCGAAGCGGCAACCGAAGAGGCCCGCCGCCGGCTCGACGCCGGCGACTCACTCAGCGAAATCACGTACCGGGCACGACGCCGGGTGGACCAGGCCGTCCAGGCGCTGGTGCTGGCCGATGTGTCCGCCCTTCAGGCCGACCTGAAGGAAATTGCCGCGATGGCGCCGGTGGAGGTCGGTGACGCCGGAGTGCCCGTGGTGACCGATGATGCTGTGCAGCGCATGGCGGCCAGGGACTGGTCTCCCCTTGGGGCAATCGAGTCCGTGCAGGCGGTGCTGGACGCGTTATCGGTGGAACGGACCGACGAGGCCCAGCCGGTCATGCCGCTGGCCACGATTTCCGTGACGGAGGACATGGCGACTTCCATGCGCATGCACGCCATGGGATGGCAAAGCGTCTACCACCACGAGGTCCTGGCCTACGGGCTGGCACCGGAAGACATCGGCACCATGCTGACCCAGCGCCTGCGCTGGGCCCAGGGCACCATCCAGGTGTTTCTGCGGGAGAACCCGCTCCTTCAGCGCGGGCTGAAGCTGGGCCAGCGGCTTATGTACTTCGCAACGATGTGGACCTACCTCAGCGGCTTCGCCGCCGTCGTCTACTTCGCCGCGCCGATCATTTACCTGCTCTTCGGGATCCTGCCCGTCACCAGCCTGAGCGCCGACTTCTTCCTGAGATTCATTCCGTTCATGGTGGTCAACCAGCTCCTCTTTGCCGTTGCCGGCAGAGGCATCCCCACCTGGCGCGGTCAGCAGTACAGCCTCGCCCTGTTCCCCACCTGGATCAAAGCATGTACGACGGCGGCCCGGAACGTCTGGTTCGGGCATCCCCTCGGCTTCGCCGTCACGCCGAAGGACCGCCAGTCTGGAGGTCCACGATGGGGCCTGATCCGCCCACAGATCGCCGTGTCGGTCGTACTGTTCATCGCGTCGGTTGTTGGGATTGGGCGGCTCGTTGCCGGAATGTCCGAGCCGATCGGCACACTCGTCAACGTATTCTGGGTGGTGTTTGACCTGATCGTCATGAGCATCCTGGTGCGGGCCGTCCTGTACCGCGGATACTCTGCCGGCGGTTCCGGCGATGACCCCGACACCAGTAACGAGACCTCCACCGAAAGGGCCCTCCGTGGACCTGAGCTATGAAGTGAAAGACAGCTACGCCGAGATAACAGCCGCCGGCCGGCTCAACATGGTGTCGGCGCCGAAACTGCGGGAAATGGTGGCGGAAGTTGTCGCTTCGGGCTCGGCCCGGATCGTGATCAACCTCGAAGCGACAGGGTTCATGGACTCGTCCGGGCTTGGAGCGCTCATCGGGTGCCTCAAGGCCGCGCGGCAAGCCGGTGGCGACCTTCGGATCGCGGCCGTCCAGCCCCAGGTTCAAATGGTCCTGGGCCTTACGAGCATGGACAAAGTCCTGACGTCGTACCCCTCCGCGGCTGAAGCTTTCGGGGATGACTGACATTCTCGCCCGGCGGACGCTCCGCCAGACGGCACTTCCGGAAGCCATTGAGGCCGTGCATACCGAGCTCGACAAACTGTGGGATGACGCTTCCTTCGTTCCGGACCTGGACCGCATGACGTTCGCCACGGCCGTGATCGAAGCTGCCAGCAATGTGGTGCAGCACGCCGTTCCCGAATCCACGAAGCCCGTGGAACTCGGGGTCGACATCAGCGCTACGTCCGTCAGGCTGGAGGCCCGGGTCAGTGCCTTCAATGCCGTCTGCCCCGACCCCATTGACACTGACGCCGCCATGCCCGACGGCGAGGCTGAATCAGGGCGCGGGCTCGCCCTTATTCGGGCCCTGGTCACCACCGTGACATTCAAGCGCCAGGACGGGACGAACACCTGGATCCTGTCAAAGTCCCCGCTGCGCGACTGAGCGGAATCCTTGGACAATCCTCGGGATTTCCTGCTTCGTTTGACCCCGGAGCGGAACCGTCCTGACGGATACTGGATATTGTGGCTTCCGTAGGCAAGCCGCGTTCCGTCAGGATGCCCCGCTTGGCCGGGGCCCGGCCAAGGAGCCACGATGAAGCCGCTGCTAAGCCTGGCCTGCGTTCTTGTCCTCATGGCGTTCAGCCTGTCCCTCGCGGCGGTACCCGCCCAGGCCGCCTCCCCGTCCCTTAGCCTCAGCCCGGCCGAGGGCCCGGCCGGAACCGCGGTCATCGTCACCGGCACCGGTTTTCCCAAGAAGGGCTCCGGAACTGTGAGCGCCGGGGCCAGTTCCGTCGCCTTCAAGGTCAGTGCCTCTGGAGGCTTCACCGCCGACGTCGTTATCCCGCAAACGTCCCAGCCGGTCCTTGACGTCCAAGCCGTATCCGGCACCGTCAAGGCGTCGACGGGCTTTGCGGTCGTGGCGGCCGCGCCGGTGGCGGAACCTTTGCCCCCCGTCATCAGCAGCTCGCCGCTGCGCTTCGGCGTCGGCACCCCCGGCGGGCCGCTGGCCCAAGCGGAATTGGACGGGGCCGCGTCCCTCGCCGGGGAGGCGCCGTCGGTCATTCTGTCCTACAAGGACTTCAATCAAGGCCCGCCCATCACGGAGCTGGATGCTGTTCGCAGCCGAGGCGCCGTAGCCCTGCTGACCTGGGAGCCCTGGGCTTGGGGCGGCGGAGCCGATCAGCCGGCCTATGCCCTGGACCGCATTACGGCCGGCAACTTCGACCCCTACTTGCGGCAGTGGGGCCAGGCGCTGGCAGCCTGGGGGCATCCAGTGATGGTGCGCTTCGGGCACGAAATGAACGGCAACTGGTACCCCTGGTCTGAGGGAGTCAACGGTAACGGACCCGGCGATTACGCTGCGGCGTGGCGGCACGTCCATGACGTCGTTGCTGCTACCGGCGCCTCCAACATCTCTTGGGTCTGGAATCCCAACGTTCCGTATTGGGGGTCAACCCCGCTCGACGGGCTGTATCCGGGCTCCGCTTACGTGGATGAAGTGGCCCTCGACGGTTACAACTGGGGTACATCAGCAGCCTGGAGCAGCTGGCTTTGGCCATCGGAGCTCTTCGGCCCGGGCCTGTCCGAACTGAGACGGCTTGCCCCAGGCAAACACGTGCTCGTGGCAGAGACTTCATCGGCCGAACAAGGCGGGTCCAAAGCCGACTGGAACACTGCCTTGATCAGCTATCTGGCTGCCCAGCCCGATGTCACAGCAGTGGTCTGGTTCAACTTCAACAAGGAAACAGACTGGCGGATCGACAGCAGTCCCGGCTCCGCCACCGCTCTGGCGTCCGCCCTGGCGGCGCGGCCCAGATAGCCAAACACGCAGGGAAAAAGGGCCGCTTCCGCCGGCGGAAACGGCCCCAACACTGCCGGAAAACGGCTACCCGATCAGCGCGAGCACCGCGCCGGCCGTGACAACCCCGCCCGCTTTGGTGCGGACGTCGGTGACGGTGCCGTCCCGGTGCGCGGAGACCTGGGTTTCCATCTTCATGGCCTCAAGGACCACCACCGGGTCCCCGGCCGAGACTTCGGCTCCCGGCTCGACGAGCCATTTCACGACTGTCCCTGCCATGTCCGCGCGCAGCTCCCCCGGGTCGCCGGCGGCGGCACCGCCGTCGGACGCTACCGACACCCCGGCGGGCGCTGAACTGCCCGAGCGGGCCCAGGCGTCCAGCAGATCGGCCGGAAGGCCGACGGCGAGGCGCCTGCCGTCCACGTCGACAGTGATGGTGCGGCGTTCGCCGTCGGGCGCGGTGGTGCTGTAGTCGGGATCGGCAGGGATGCTGTCCGCGAAGTCGGTTTCGATCCAGCGGGTGTGGATCCCGAGGCCGTCCTCGGAGGTGAAGTCCGGGGATTCCAGCACGGCCCGGTGGAAGGGCAGCACGGTGGCGACGCCGGTGATCCGCATTTCGGCGAGGGCCCGGCGGGCACGGCGCAGGGCCTGCTGGCGGTCCGCGCCGGTGACGATCAGCTTCGCGAGCAGGGAATCGAACTGCGGCGCGACGAAGGACCCGGAGCGGACGCCGGTGTCGAGGCGGATGCCCGGGCCGGTGGGGCCGGCGAATTCGCCGATGGTGCCGGGCGAGGGCAGGAAGCCGCGGCCCACGTCCTCGGCGTTAAGCCGGAACTCGAAGGCGTGTCCGCGCGGTGCCGGGTCTTCGACCAGGCGCAGCGGCTCGCCCGCGGCGATCCGGAACTGTTCCTGGACGAGGTCGATCCCCGTGGTTTCCTCGGTGATGGGGTGCTCCACCTGGAGCCGGGTATTGACCTCCAGGAAGGCCACGGTGCCGTCCGCCGCGACGAGGAATTCCACTGTGCCGGCGCCGGAGTAGCCCGCTTCCCGGCAGACGGCCTTGGCGGCGTCGTAGATCAGGGCGGTCTGCTCGTCGGTCAGGAACGGCGCGGGGGCCTCTTCCAGGAGCTTCTGGTGCCGGCGCTGCAGGGAGCAGTCGCGGGTTCCGACGACCACGACGTTGCCGTGCGCGTCCGCCAGGACCTGCGCCTCGACGTGGCGCGGACGGTCCAGGTAGCGCTCCACGAAGCACTCGCCCCGCCCGAAGGCGGCAACGGCTTCCCGGACGGCGGAGTCGAAGGCTTCCTCGACCTCGTCGATGACCCGGACCACCTTCATGCCGCGGCCGCCGCCGCCGAAGGCGGCCTTGATGGCGATCGGCAGGCCATGCTCTTCGGCGAAAGCGCGGGCCTCGGCCGCCGTGTCGACGGGACCGTCGCTGCCGGCCACCAGGGGTGCGCCGGCCCGGACGGCCGCGTCGCGGGCCGTGATCTTGTTGCCGAGCAGCCGGATCGCGTCCGGCGTCGGACCGATCCAGGTCAGCCCGGCGTCGAGGACGGCCTGGGCAAAGTCGGCGTTCTCGGAGAGGAAGCCGTAGCCGGGGTGGACGGCGTCCGCACCGGACTGGGCCGCCACGGCGAGGAGCTTGGGGATGTTCAGGTACGTGTCCGCGGGCGAGTTGCCGTCCAGGCTGAACGCCTCATCCGCGGCCGAGACGTGCAGGGCGTCGGCATCGATGTCGGCGTAGACAGCGACGGACGCCAGCTGCGCGTCGTCGCAGGCCCGGGCTATGCGGACCGCGATTTCTCCACGGTTGGCGATCAGGACCTTGCGCATCAGTTACTCGCTTCTTCTGTGGTGGTGGCGTGTTCAGTAGTGCCGTGTTCGGTGGGGTGCTCGGTGGTGGCGGATTCGGCCCAGCGGAAGCGGATCCTGCCGCCGATCGGGACCTGGGCGGCGAGGTCCAGCTGGGAGTCGACCACCACGGCGATCACCGGGTAGCCGCCGGTGATCGGATGGTCGGCCAGGAAGAGCACGGGCAAGCCCTCCGGCGGGACCTGCAGGGCGCCGGCGACGGTGCCTTCGCTGGGCAGTTCGCCCTGGCGGCTGCGCTGCAGCGGCGTACCGTCCAGCCGCATGCCGACGCGGTTGGACTGCGGCAGCACGGCCCAGTCCTGGGCGGTGAAGGAGTCCAGTGCCGCCTGATCGAACCAGTCGGCGCGGGGGCCGGGGACGACGTCGAGGACGGTCACCCCGGCGGCCGGGTAGTCCGGCTGCAGTTCGGGATTTCCGACGACGCCCGTCTCGGCTTCTCCGCCGGCGCCCAGTTGCTGCCCGGCGGCCAGGGGCGCAGGACCGATCCCGGACATGGTGTCCGTGGAGCGGCTGCCCAGTACCGGGGCGGCATCCACCCCGCCGCGGACCGCGAGGTAGCTGCGGAAGCCGCTGTGCGGCGCACCGATGCTGAGCGTTTCGCCGTCGAGCAGCGCAAAGGGAGTCGCCACCGGCACGGTGCGCTGCCACGTATCGCCGGCGTCGTCCGGAGCGGACGCGATACTCAGTTCCGACGGCGCCCCGGCGACGGCGAGGACCTGGTCCCCCACGGCCTGGACCTTGAGTCCGCCCGCGACGGTCTCGATGCCGGCTGCGCCGGGGGCGTTGCCGACGAGGCGGTTGGCCCGGCGCAGCGAGGCCCGGTCCAGCGCGCCGGCGGCGGAGACGCCCAGCCCGGAGTGGCCGTCCCGGCCGAGGTCCTGGATCAGGCTCTGAAGGCCCGGTGAAACGATCCGGATCCCGGCCATGACATCCTGCCCGGCAACCGGTTCCGGCGCGGTGCCCTCGGCCGCAGGCGCCGCGGCCGGCTCGACAGCGGGCTCCGCTACTGGCTCGGCCGCTAGCGCGAGTGCATCCCGGACCGGACGGAACTGCACCCG
This sequence comes from Arthrobacter humicola, assembly GCF_022803015.1. GTDB lineage: Bacteria > Actinomycetota > Actinomycetes > Actinomycetales > Micrococcaceae > Arthrobacter > Arthrobacter humicola_A. The sequence goes on along the minus strand of NZ_JAFKON010000002.1, from coordinate 300,804 downwards.
GTGGCCGGGGGCGGCCAGGGCGGGCGGCTCCCGGTCCAGGTCCCACATCTTGGCGTTGGTGCGCCCGATCAGCTGCCAGCCGCCCGGGGAACGCCGCGGGTACACGGCCGAGTAGTTGCCGGCCAGCGCCACGGACCCCGCGGGAACTGCGGTGCGGGGCGAGCTGCGGCGCGGCACTTCCAGCTGCTGGTTCTCCCCGATCATGTACCCGAATCCGGGGGCGAAGCCGGCGAAGGCCACGGTCCAGATCTGCCCGGAGTGGGCGGCGATCACGCCGTCGGTTCCCAGGCCGGTGAGCCGTCCGACTTCGGCGAGGTCCTCGCCGTCGTACACGGTGTCAATGAACACCAGCTCACCGTCGCGTTGCACGGGTGCGGTGAGGTCGAGCTGCATCAGGCGGGCGGCGATGCGCCGGGCCGAGGCCGGGGACTCGGCCTTGACCAGGACGGTCTCGGCCGCGGCCAGGATGTCCTGCTGGCCCGGCAGCGGTTTCTCGAGGAGCAGTGCCTGCAGGGCGAGCACGTCCTGGGTGCCGGAGAGCTCAGCGAGGACCGCGCGCGTCCCCACGGCCCGCACGGAGCGGACCTTGTGAACTGCGGTTTCGCCTGCTGCGGCGGCTTGTACCTTCAGGGGTTCCCCTGCTGTCTCAATCACGAGTTGCCTCAATCATTGTGCCGGTGAACAGGATCCGCGCCGCTCAGGCGCGGGCATCTTGCAGGAGCCGCTCTTCTTCCTCGGGCTGCGGGTTGCGCCCAATGGCCAGTCCGATCACCGTCACAATCGAGGCGACCGCGAGGTAGCCGGCGATCAGGAACCAGTTGCCGCTGACGGCGAAGAGGGCGGTGAAGACCAGCGGTGCGACGGCGCCGCCGATCACGCCGGCCAGGGTGTAGGCCAGCGAGCTGCCGGCATAGCGCAACCGGGCCGGGAACTGTTCGGTGATGTAGGCAGCCTGCGGGCCGTACATGAAGGCGTGGAACGCCAGTCCGATCACAATGCCGACGGTCAGCATGAAGACCGACTTGCCCTGGATCATGAGGAAGAACAGCGGGATGTATGCGGCCGTTCCGACGGCGGCGACGCCGTAAACGAGGCGGCGGTTGACGCGGTCCGTGAGGGCGCCCGCCGCCGGGATCAGGACCAGCTGGAATGCGGAGCCGATCAGGATGGCGCTGAGGACGTTGCTGGTGGTCATGCCCAGCTCTTTGGTGGCGTAGACGGCCATGAAGACGGTGAGCAGGGAGTACAGCACGTCCGGGCCGACACGGCACAGGGCGGCCGAGACGAGGGCGCGCGGTTCCTTGGTGAAGACATCCTTGATGGGGGCCTTGGCCTGTTCGCCGTGGGCCTTGATGGCCTTGAAGACGGGCGTTTCCTCGAGCTTCAGCCGGATCAGCAGGCCGAAGACCACCAGGATGGCCGAGGCGAGGAAGGCTACACGCCAGCCCCAGGAGAGGAAGTCTTCGTTGCTGAGCGTCGCGGCCAGCACGGCAAGGACGCCGTTGGCCATCAGGTTGCCGGCGGGCGGACCGATCTGCGCGGCGGAGGACCAGAAGCCGCGCTTGCGGGGGTCGCCGAATTCGCTCGAGAGCAGCACGGCTCCGCCCCATTCGCCGCCAACGCCGATTCCCTGCGCCAGGCGCAGGAGCACCAGGATGGTGGGAGCGGCCAGGCCGATGGCGGCGTAGCCGGGCAGCACGCCGATCAGCACGGTTGCGATGCCGATGAGCAGCAGGGTGGTCACGAGGACGTTCTTGCGGCCGATCTTGTCACCGAGCCGCCCGAAGATCACGCCACCGATGGGACGGGCGAGGTAGCCCACGGCAAAGGTCGAGAAGGACAGCAGCAGCCCGACGAATTCGTCGTTGCCCGGGAAGAAGACTTTGGGGAACACCAGGGCCGAGGCCACGGAGTAGATCGCGAAGTCGTAGTACTCCAGCGAGGTGCCGGTGAGGCTCGCGACGTAGGCCTTGAGGGCGCCGGGCGGGAGCTTCCTCTTGCCGGCGGCCGGGGTGGCCTGATGCGGTGCTGCAGTCATGGTTTCCTCCAGGTGTGCGGGGTGCTGCCTGTTGCTTGGGTTTAAGTGCGGGTGGTACCGGCGGAACCGGGGTGTGAAGCGGTGAAGCTGCGGCCTAGACGAAGGCGGCGGTGGTGATGTTCGCGGCGTTGAGCGCTTCGCGGACGGCAGCGGCCATGGCGACGGCCCCCGGGGAGTCACCGTGCACGCAGATGCTTTCGGCGCGGATTTTCAGGATGGAGCCGTCGATGGTGCGGATGGCGGAATCGGTGGCCATCCGGAGGACATGCTCAGTGACGAGAGCGGGGTCCTCCAGCACGGCTCCGGGGAGCGTGCGGGACACGAGGGTGCCGTCCGGGTTGTAGGCCCGGTCCGCGAAGGCTTCGGTCACCGCGCGGAGGCCGGCGGCCTCGGCCAGGCGCAGCACTTCCGAGCCCGGCAGGCCCAGGATGGGCAGGTTCGGGTCAACGGATTTCACGGCGTCGACAACGGCCTTCGCCTGGGCGGTGTGCGAGACGATCGCGTTGTAGAGGCCGCCGTGCGGCTTGACGTACTTAACCGTGCCGCCCTCGACGGCGGCCAGCGCCTGCAGGGCACCGATCTGGTAGACGACGTCGTCGGCCAGTTCGATCGGGTCGATGTCCAGGAAGCGGCGGCCGAAGCCGGCGAGATCGCGGTAGCCGACGTGGGCGCCGATCACGACGCCGGCGCCAATCGCCTCGCGGCAGGTCCGGCGGATGACGCTCGGGTCGCCCGCATGGAATCCGCACGCCACGTTGGCGCTGGAGACCGAGCGGAACATCGCCGAGTCGTCGCCCAGGGTCCAGCGGCCGAAGGACTCGCCGACGTCGCTGTTCAGGTCAATGGTTGCCATTTGTGATCCTCGTCTCATGATAGCCCCCTACTAGGATGCATCAATTTCACGGATTGTTCAACAATCCGACGATTCAACATTGGGACAATCGTGTAGATTCGGCACTATGACCACTCCCGATGCAGCTGCCGGCTCCGCCCTCGGCGCAGCTGCGGCGCGGCTGCGCGTGGCCGTCCCGTCCGTGGCGGACCGGGTGGCGGCCGAGCTGCGCCTGCAACTGGCGGAGGGCCTGCTCCTGCCGGGAGCCCGGCTCACGGAGTCGACCATCGCCGAAGAGCTGGGCGTCTCCCGCAACACGGTCCGCGAGGCCTTCGCCGAACTGGCGGCCGAGCGCCTGGTGGTCCGGCACCCCAACCGCGGCGTCTTCGTGGCCAGACTCGAGGCCGGCGACATCCACGACGTCTACACCGTGCGCCGCGCCATTGAAGTCAGTGCGATCCGCGGCGGCGGGAGCCCGGAGCGCGTGGCCGCGGTCCGCGCTGCCGTTGAAGAGGGCAAAGCCGCCGCCGCCGCCAATGACGAGGAGGGCCTGGGCAGCGCCAACCAGCATTTCCATGGCGCGATCGTGGCCCTGGCGGGCAGCCGGCGCCTGGACACGATCATGTCCCAGGTGCTGGCCGAGATGCGGCTGTTCTTCCACAAGGCCACCGTTGACGCGCACTTCTACCGGGGCTACCTGCCGGACAACGAGGAAATCTGCACCGCCCTGGAAGCCGGAGACCTGGAACAAGCCGGCGCGCTGCTGCTGGCCTATTTGAACCGGTCCGAGGAGCGCCAGGCCGCCGTCCACGGCGAGTGAACGATTCCATGGAATCGATTCCATGATTTGGTTTGAGCGCGAGAGGCGGCAGCAGTGACGGGACCATCCATCACCATCAAGGACGTGGCGGCACTGGCCGGCGCCTCCCCCGCCACGGCGTCCAGGGTGCTCTCCGGAAACCCGGCAACCTCCGCCGAGTCCCGCCAGAGGGTGGCCGCCGCCGTCACCCAGCTGGACTTCCACCCCAACGCCCAGGCGCGCGCGCTCCGTTCCACCGGGACCAACGTCATCGTGACGGCAGCGCCCCTCAATTCCGCCCCTTGTCCGGGCCGGCGCCGCGGTGACGTTCACCGGCGCCGTCGGCGACGACGCCCATGGCCGGCGGATTCTTGAGGTCCTCGCCGAGGCCGGCATCGATGCCGACTACGTTCGGGTCAGCGGCACCGCCGCCACCGGAACGGCGGTCATCGCGGTCGATGACCAGGGCGAAAACCAGATCATCGTGAGTCCGGGTGCAAACGCCGGGCTTACCGCCGCCGACGTCGAAGCGGGACTCGCCGCCGTCCAGGCCGGCGACGTCCTGGTCCTGCAGCTGGAAATCCCGACCGCGCTGGTCCGGCAGGCCGCTCGGACCGCGAAGAATCGCGGGGCATTCGTCATCCTCAACGCCGCCCCGGCCCCCCGGCAGATCGAGGCGCTGCTCGAGGACGTCGACCTCCTGGTGGTGAACGAACAGGAAATCCAGGTTCTCGCCGGCCTCACCGGCCTGGCCGGAATCCAAGGAAACCACCGGGACCTGGTCACGTCGCTCCCGCCCTTCCTGAGGCCGGCCATCGTGTGCACCGCCGCCGCGGAAGGATCCTTCACCGTCGTTGACGGCAGTCCCGTGCATGTGCCGGCGACGAAAGTGGACGTCAGGGACACCACCGGAGCCGGCGACACGTTCGTGGGCTACCTCGCCGCATCACTCGCCGGCAGCGACCGCGAGCTGCCTGCGGCAATGCTCCACGCCACCCATGCCTCCGCTGTCGCCGTGACGCGCCCCGGCGCCATGGAATCGATTCCATGGCGCGATGAAGTACCGGCATAGCCAAACCCGCAACACCCCGCCTGAACGTCCCTCACTCAGTCCCGCACGAAGGAGACCCATGAAAATCGCACTCGGCAACGACCACGCCGGCTGAACACCCGCGAAACCTGGGGGGCCAAGGAGAAGGCTGAAGTCGACGCCATCATCGCCGGCAAACCGGGCGCCGCCGCGGAGGACCAGACGGCGCAATCGGCGGCCCGGTAGCGGCCCAGCAAAGACCCGCAATAAACGCCCGACCGGGGCCGGCCTCTTGGGGGCCGGCCCCGGTCGCAGCAGTCTGGAGTATCCCGTGCTACTTTCCGGCCGCTACCGGGACCGGATGCTCTGCCGCCGGCTTCCCGGTGTCAACATCAGCCGCGGGCGGGGTTTTCAGCTTGAGACGCTCGATGATCGAGATCCCACCGCCCTTGCCGCTGCGGTTCTTGTTGAAGATGTCGAAGCCGACGGCGAGGAGCAGCACCAGGCCCTTGATGAGCTGCTGGTAGTCGGTGCCGAGGCCCAGGATCGACATGCCGTTGTTGAGGACACCCATGATGAGACCGCCGATCATGGCCCCTGCCACGGTTCCGATGCCGCCTGTGACTGCGGCGCCGCCGATGAACGCCGCCGCGATGGCGTCCAGTTCGAAGCCCGTGCCGCCGGCCGGCTGGGCGGAGTTCAGCCGGGCCGTGAACACGAGGCCGGCCAGTGCGGCAAGGACGCCCATGTTCACGAACAGCCGGAAGGTGACCACCTTGGTTTTGATGCCGGACAGCTCAGCCGCGTGCAGGTTGCCGCCGAGTGCGTAGGTGTGCCGGCCGAAGACGCTGTTGTTCATCAGGGCCGTGTAGACGATCACCAGGACCGCCAGCACGATCAGGACGATTGGGGTGCCCCGGTAGCTGGCGAGCAGGAATGTGATGGTCAGCATGAGCAGGGCAATGAACGCGGTCTTGGTGGCGAACCAGGCCACCGGTTCGTTCTCGAGTTCGAACTTCTTGCGGATCCGGCGTTCCTTGACCGCCTGGATCACCAGCGCCAGGGTGGCGCCGACGCCAAGGATGACCGTCAGCCACTCCAGCACCGACGTGCCGCCGGAAATGTCCGGCAGGAAGCCGCCGCCCAGCGCCCGCAGTTCGCCGGGGAACGGCGTGATCTGCTGGTTTTTGAGAACGATCAGTGTCAGGCCGCGGAAAATCAGCATCCCGGCGAGGGTGACGATGAAGGCGGGAATGCCGACGTACGCGATCCAGTAGCCCTGCCAGGCACCCACCAGCGCGCCGATCAGCAGGCAGGCCGGAATAGCAAGCCACCACTCCCAGCCCCAGTGCACGATCATGACACCGGCACAGGCGCCGATGAAGCCGGCGACCGAACCGACGGACAGGTCGATGTGGCCGGCGATGATCACCATCACCATGCCGATGGCCAGGATCAGGATATAGCTGTTCTGGACCACCAGGTTGGTGACGTTCTGCGGCTCCAGCAGGATCCCGTCCGTCAGGATCTGGAACAGCAGGACGATCAGGATCAGGGCGACAAAGATGCCAACCTGGCGGAGGCGGCTTGTCAGGAAGCCCAGGGATTCTCGGAGGGCGGACATGTTCGCTATTCCTTCTCTTTGGTCATGTAGTGCATGAGGGTTTCCTGTGATGCTTCGGCGATCGGGACCTCGCCGGTGATGTGCCCGGCAGAGAGGGTGTAGATCCTGTCGCAGATGCCCAGCAGTTCGGGAAGTTCGGAGGAGATCACAATGACCGCCTTTCCTTCCGCGGCCAGCTTCGCGATGATCGTGTAGATCTCAAACTTCGCGCCGACGTCGATGCCGCGGGTGGGTTCGTCGAGGATCAGCACGTCCGGATCGGAGTACATCCACTTGCTCAGCACCACTTTCTGCTGGTTGCCGCCGGACAACTTGCCCGTGACGGCGGCAACCGAGGGGGCCTTGATATTCATGCTCTTCCGGTAGTCGTTGGCCACCACGGTTTCCTGGTTCTTGTCCACCCAGCCGCCCTTGACCAGCTTGCGCAGCGCCGCCATGGATACGTTCCGCTTGATGTCCTCGATGAGGTTCAAACCGTAGAGCTTGCGGTCCTCAGTGGCGTAGGCGATGCCGTGCCTGATGGCGTCGGAGACGGTGGAAGTGTTGATTTCCGTGCCGTGTTTGAACACCTTCCCCGAGGTGGCGGTGCCGTAGCTCCGTCCAAAGACGCTCATGGCCAGCTCCGTCCTGCCGGCACCCATCAGTCCTGCCAGCCCCACCACTTCCCCCTTGCGGACGTTGAGGCTGGCGTTGTTGACCACCACCCGGCTGTAGTCCTGCGGGTGCCGGACGGACCAGTCCTCGATCCGCAGGACTTCCTCGCCAATCTGTGGTTCCCGGTCCGGATACAGGCTTTCCAGGTCCCGGCCCACCATTCCGCGGATAATGCGTTCCTGAGTGATCTCGCCGTCGCCCAGGCGGAGGGTCTCGATCGTCTTGCCGTCGCGGATGATGGTGACGGCGTCCGCAACCTTGCGGATTTCGTTGAGCTTGTGGCTGATGATGATGCTGGTGACACCCTGGCCCTTCAGGTGCAGGATCAAGTCCAGCAGGTGGCTCGAGTCCTCGTCGTTGAGGGCCGCCGTCGGTTCATCGAGGATAAGGAGCTTGACCTCCTTCGAGAGTGCCTTGGCGATTTCCACGAGCTGCTGCTTGCCCACGCTGATGTGCTGGACGGGGGTGACCGGGTTTTCGCTCAGGCCCACCCGGGCCAGGAGTTTCGCGGCCTCCAGGTTGGTCTTGCGCCAGTTCACCCAGCCGCGGTTGGCCTGTTCATTGCCGAGGTAGATGTTCTCGGCGATGGACAGGTAAGGGCTCAGTGCCAGCTCCTGGTGGATGATCACGATTCCGCGCTTCTCGCTGTCGCTGATGCTGGAGAAGTTGCAGGGTTCGTTTTCGAAGAGGATGTCGCCGTCGAAGGAGCTGTGCGGGTAGACGCCGGACAGGACCTTCATCAGGGTGGATTTCCCTGCGCCGTTTTCACCGCAGATGGCGTGGACTTCGCCGCGGTTCACCTGCAGGGTGACGTCCTGGAGGGCCTTCACGCCCGGGAAGGTCTTGGTGATTCCTCGCATTTGAAGAATGGGTGTGTTCATCGCCAATTCTCACTGACTGGTAGTACCTGAGACGTCCTGCGGCTGCAGGAGTCTGCGGGAAAGGGTGGCGGCCCGGACTCGACGGCGGCCCGCCACCCTCGACGTGGCTACTTGACGTCGGCCGCCGTGTAGTAACCGGAGTCGATGAGTTCCTTCTTGTAGTTCTCATTCGTGATGATGACGGACTTGAGCAGGTACGCAGGGACGACCTTGACCTTGTTGTTGTAGGTCTTGGTGTCGTTGACCTCGGGTTCCTGACCCTTCAGGAGGCCGTCGACCATCTTCACAGCCTGGGCTCCCAGCTGGCGGGTGTCCTTGAAGATCGTGGAGTACTGCTCGCCGGCGGTGATGGACTTCACCGAACCCTTTTCGGCGTCCTGGCCGGTGACGATCGGCAGGCTTCCCTTGGCGTAGCCGCCGGTGCTCGTCAGGGCCGAAATGATGCCGATGGAGAGGCCGTCATACGGGGAGAGGACGCCATTGAGCTTGGTGCCGGAACTGTAGGCGGCCGTGAGGATGTCCTCCATGCGCTTCTGGGCCACGGGGGCCTGCCAGCGCAGGATCGCAGCCTGCTCAAACTTGGTCTGGCCGCTGGGCACCTTCAGGGTTCCGGCGTCCAGGTACGGCTTGAGGGTGTCCATGGCGCCGGTCCAGAAGAAGTTGGCGTTGTTGTCATCCGGGCTGCCGGCGAAGAGCTCCACATTGAACGGGCCCTTGCCTTCGACCTTTTTGCCGCTGGCGTCAACAAGGCCCAGGCCGGTCAGCAACGACGTGGCCTGCTGGACGCCCACCGTGTAGTTGTCGAAGGTGGTGTAGAAGTCGACGTTCGGCGTGCCGTTGATGAGCCGGTCGTACGCGATAACCTTGACGTTCTGCTCCTTCGCCTTGGCGAGGACATCGGTCAGCGTGGTGCCGTCGATGGCCGCGACGATGAGGGCTTTGGCACCCTTGGTGAGCATGTTCTCGATCTGGGACACCTGGGTGGGGATGTCATCATTGGCGTACTGCAGGTCGGCTTTGTAGCCGAGCTTCGTCAAGGATTCCGAGACGTTCTTGCCGTCGGCGATCCACCGCTCCGAGGTCTGCGTCGGCATCGAGATACCGACGAGGGAACCGGCGGCGTCGGCGCTGGCGGCCGGGGCGGCCGTGCCGGGCCTGCTGCCGCAGCCTGTGGCCCCTACGGTCACAGCGAGGACAACCGCGACGGCGCCCAGGAGTTTCCTGATCTTCACAATTTTCTCCTTCCGCGGACCCATAGTCCGCGAAGTTGCTCCTGATCGCAGTCCTGCACGTCATCGTGCCCCTGCGGGGCGGTAACAGCGGGAGGATTGCGGAGGTCTGAATGGAACGGGGGTTCAGCCACCAAGGGAACTGCGGCTGATTGTTATCGCTAACAATATGGTCAAAGATAGCTTCTTGAAACATGTGAGTCAACGCACATTCGGCGCCAATCTCCTTCGGACCGCCGCCGGACCCTCACACGGCGAAGATGCGCCAGGCCGCGCGGTGCGAGGCTCCGGGTCCGAGCCGCACGAGGTCCGTGCCGGTGTTGAAGGCGTCCGGCGGACAGGTCATGGGTTCCACGGCGAGTCCGAGCCGGCCGGGCAGCGGCGGTTCAGCATCCCCGGTGTAGAGCTGCAGCCAGGCGCAGCTGCGGTCCCAGGCCATGCCGACGCCGGTCCCGCCCGGGTCCCGGACCACGACGTGTGCCTGCCCGTCACCGTCGAACACCATGTCGGTGAAGGCATGGTCGAACTTGGTAGAACCGATGACGCGGGCCGCGCGGAAGTCATATCCGTGTCCTTCAACGGACCGGGTGGCGATCGGCAGCAGCCGGTCCGGCGTGACCTCGAGGAACGTCCGTGCCGGCACCTCCAGGCTCCATTGGTCCAGCGGCGCCGGCCCGGCCAGCAGATACGGGTGGGGACAGACCCCGTAGGGTGCGGACCGCTGCCCCACATTGGCTGCTGTGACGTCAGTGTGCAGGCCCCCGCTGGCCAGCCGGTAGCTGGCGGTGATCGACAACGCGAAGGGGTAGCCCGGCACCGGCCCGATGGCGCAGGAGAACTCCACGGCGGAATCCGTCCGGGACTCCAGCCTCCACTCCAGCCCCGGGGTGAAGCCGTGCAGGGCGCATTGCCGGTCGGGTTCGTTGACCGGGAGCTCGTAGTCCGCACCGCCAAAGGTGTACGTCCCGTCGGGAATCCGGTTCGGCCAGGGTGCCACGATGACGCCGCGGAAGTCCGGGTTGGGCCCGCCGGCCGGGAACGGGACGATCAGGTCCCGCCCGCGGAACTGCAGCGTTCGCACCGCTGCACCGCGGGCGGCGACGACGGCGGTGTACTCCCCGTGCCGGAGCCCGTATTCGTCCCCGGTCACAGACCGCCGGCAAGCTTGTAGTAGGCGGCGTTCCAGGCGAGTTCCTTCTTGAAGCCCCTGATGGTGGTGCCGTCGTCAATGGTCAACAGTTCGGTTTGGGCGATCTCGGCGAAGTCCTCGAAGACGTCCATGCCGACGGCGGTGGAAAGCACAGTGTGGTGGGCGGCTCCGGCGGTCAGCCAGGCAGCAGCGGAGGTGGCGAAGTCCGGCTTGGGCGACCAGAGGGCACGGGCCACCGGCAGGTTGGGCAGCGGCTGTTCAAGGTCCACGACGTCGACGGCGTTGGCCACGAGGCGGAAGCGGTCGCGCATGTCGGACAGCGCCACCACGACGCCGGGGCCGGCATCGGTGTCGAAGACCATGCGGACGGGATCTTCCTTGCCGCCGATGCCCAGCGGGTGGATTTCCACGCGCGGCTTGGCGGCGGTCAGGGACGGGCAGACCTCCAGCATGTGCGCGCCCAGGATTTTCTCCTGGCCCGGGACGAGGTGGTAGGTGTAGTCCTCCATGAGCGAGGCGCCGCCGGGGAGCCCGGCGCCCATGACTTTGGCTGCCCGGACCAGGATGGCAGTCTTCCAGTCACCCTCGGCGCCGAATCCGTAACCGTCGGCCATGAGGCGCTGGACGGCCATGCCCGGCAGCTGGCGCAGTGCGCCGAGGTCTTCGAAGGACGTGGTGAAGGCGGCCGAGCCGTTGGCCTCCAGGAAGCTGCGGAGCCCAAGCTCGATCCGGGCGCTGTAGCGCAGCGACTCGTGGCGCGGGCCGCCGGTGCGGAGTTCGGGGGCCACGTCGTAGAGCCGCTCGTATTCGGCGACGAGGGAGTCGACGTCGGACTCTGCCGCGCCGTGCACGGCGTCGGCGAGTTCATTGACGGACCAAGTGTTGACCGAGACGCCGAAGCGCAACTCTGCCTCGGTTTTGTCCCCTTCGGTGACGGCGACATTGCGCATGTTGTCGCCGAAACGGGTCAGCTTGAGGGTCCGGACGGCCGCCCAACCCGCCGAGGCGCGCTGCCAGGATCCGACCTGGCGGGACACCTCGGGGTTGGACACGTGGCCGACGACGGTTTTGCGCGGGATGCCGAGGCGGGACTGGATGTAGCCGAACTCGCGGTCGCCATGCGCGGCCTGGTTCAGGTTCATGAAGTCGAAGTCGATGTCCGCCCACGGCAGTTCGACGTTGGCCTGGGTGTGCAAGTGCAGGAGCGGCTTCCGGAGCAGGTCCAGGCCCTGGATCCACATCTTGGCCGGGGAGAAGGTGTGCATCCACGCGGTCACGCCGATCACGGCGTCGTCCGAGTTGGCATCCAGGGCGGTGCGGCGGATGGCGTCCGAGTCCGTGAGCACGGGCTTCCAGACGATTTTCACCGGGACGTCGGCGGAGGCGTTCAGCGCGTCAGCGATGTCTTGGGACTGGGCGGCGACCTGCTTGAGGACGTCCTCGCCATAGAGGTGCTGGCTGCCGGTAAGGAACCAGACCTCGTACTGCTCAAGGGACGTGTTGTTGGCGTTGGACATGTTTTCTCCTGCGGATGGTTTGGGGGCGACGCGGCTTCGGGGCCTGGTTGTGGGCCTAGCGGCCTGGTTGTGGGCCTAGCGGCCGTAGACGTTCTGGTAGCGGGCATAAAGCGAGTCGATCTGGGCCGGGTCGATCGGCAGTGGTTCACCGAGTTGCCGGGAAATATGGACGGTCCGTGCCACTTCCTCGCACATGACGGCGGCTTTGACCGCCGAGCGGGCATCCTTGCCCACGGTGAAGGGCCCGTGGTTCTGCATCAGCACGGCCGGCGAGCTGGATTGGGCCAGGGTGTCCACGATGCCGCGGCCGATCGAGTCATCCCCGATCAGCGCGAACGGGCCCACCGGGATCGTCCCACCGAACTCGTCACCCATCATGGTCAGCACGCAGGGGATCTCCTCTCCGCGCGCGGCCCAGGCCGTGGCGTAGGTCGAATGCGTGTGCACCACGCCGCCGACCTCCGGCATGTGCCGGTAAACGTAGGCGTGCGCCGCGGTGTCCGAGGACGGTGACAGCGCGGGGTTGCTCCAGTCGCCCTCCGCGGGCGTGCCGTAGAGGTCCGTGACAACCATGCTCCCGGGCGTGAGGTCCGCGTAGGAGACTCCGGACGGCTTGATGACCATCAGGTCATGGCCGGGGACGCGGGCGGAGACGTTGCCGGCCGTCCACACCACCAGTTCGTAGCGCGTGAGTTCGGCGTGCAGTTCGCAGACCTCGCGACGGACCTCCGCGATGCTTTCCAGCAGGTTGCTCATGCGGACACTTCCTCTGCGACCGGGCCGGCGGGGACGGCGGGGACGGCGTTCTGCTGCGGAGCGCCCGCAGTGGCAGCAAACGAGGGCCTGGCCGCACGCTGGATCGCCTTGAGGCGGTGCATCACGCTGTTGGTGCCGCGGCCGAAATAGTCGTGCAGCGTCCGGTACTCCTGGAAGAGTTTTTCGTAGGCGGCAACATTTTCCGGAATGGGAATATAGATGCTGCCGGGCTCCGATCCCATGGCAGCCGCAGCGGCACGGATATCCGCGTATTCACCTGCGGCCACGGCGGCGTGGATGGCCGACCCCAGGGCGGGCCCCTGGGTTGAGCCGATGGTGGAGAGCGGCAAGCCGGTGATATCCGCGTAGATCTGCATGAGCAGCTTGTTCTTCAGCAGGCCGCCGGCCACGATGAATTCCCTGACCGGCACTCCCGAGTCGCGGAAGGCGTCCACGATGGTGCGCGTGCCGAAGGCCGTGGCTTCCAGCAAGGCCCGGTAGGTGTCTTCGGGCCTGGTGGCGAGGGTCTGACCCACCACGACGCCGGAGAGTTCGTGGTCCACCAGCACGGAACGGTTGCCGGAGTGCCAGTCCAGGGCAATGAGGCCGTGTTCGCCGATGGCTTGGCGGGAGGCCAGTTCCGTGAGGTATTCGTGGATGCCCAGGCCTGCCGCTTCCGCTGCCTGGTGGTACTCGGGCGGGACGCCATTGTTCGTGAACCAGCCGAAGATGTCGCCCACTCCGCTTTGGCCAGCTTCGTAGCCCCAAAGTCCGTCGACGATTCCGCCGTCCACCACGCCGCACATGCCCGGGACTTCCCGCAGTTCGGCACCGTTCATAACGTGGCAGGTGGAGGTTCCCATGATGGCCACCAGCTGCCCGGGCTCAACTGCCTTCGCTGCGGGCGCCGTGACGTGGGCGTCCACGTTGCCCACTGCGACGGCGATGCCTTCCGGCAGTCCGGTCCAGGCGGCGGCCTCGGCCGTCAGATAGCCGGCTGCATCGCCGAGCCGGCCGATGGTGTGCGCCAGCTTGGCGCTGACGAAATCCTTGAAGTCCGGGTTCAGGGCGGACAGGAATTCCTTGGATGGGTAGCGGCCGTCCTGGTAGATCCCTTTGTAGCCGGCCGTGCAGGCGTTGCGGACGTAGTTACCGCACAGCTGCCAGACGATCCAGTCAGCCGCTTCCACCCAGCGGTCCATCGCGGCGTAGCTTTCCGGGTCCTCCTCCAGCAACTGCAGGCCCTTGGCGAACTCCCATTCGGAGGAGATGAGTCCGCCGTAGCGCGGCAGCCAGTTTTCGCCGAGTTCCGCAGCCAGGGCGTTGATGCGGTCCGCCTGCGGCTGGGCGGCATGGTGGCGCCACAGCTTCACGTAGGCGTGCGGGCGGTTGGCGAATCCGGGAAGTTCGTTCAGCGGTGTGCCGTCGCCCTTGACGGGGACCATGGTGCAGGCCGTGAAGTCGGTGGCGATGCCCACCACGGCGGCCGGGTCGATCCCGGCGTCGGCGACGGCCGCGGGCACAGCCCGGCGGAGCACGTCGCGGTAGTCGTTGGGCACCTGCAGGGCCCATTCGCCCGGAAGCCGGATGCCGGCGACCCCAGCCGTGTCTTTCGGAAGCTCGCCGGTGACCACGGCATGCGGGTACTCAAAGACCCCGCTGCCCAGTTCCTTGCCGTCCCGGACCCGGACGACGACGGCCCGCCCGGAAAGCGTGCCGTAGTCCACGCCGATGACAAAGTTTTCGGTTCCGTCCACTGAGAAGTCCATCAAATCCTCCAATAGGTTCCGCAACATTGCGAACCCCCCTATTGTTAGCGCTAACAAACATGCTGTCAAGAAGCCTGGCACGTATTGCCGGAACGGAGGGCTTCGGCCCTTAGGAGAGACGGGGACGGGGTGCGGTGCTGGCGCGCACCACGAGCGCAGGTTTGACCACCAGGGCGCCACTGGCGGCATCACCCTCGACCTGGGCGCGTATCAGGTCCATACAGCGCTTTCCGAGTTCCTCGAAGTCCTGTCGCACAGTGGTCAGCGGCGGCATGAAGTAGGCGGATTCGGGCTGGTCGTCAAAGCCAACCACGGAGACGTCTTCCGGAACCCGGATGCCCTTCTCGCCAAACGCCCGCAGCAGCCCGAGCGCCATCTGGTCGTTGCTGACGAACACTGCGGTGGCGCTGCGCTGTTCTGCCAGCTGCTGCCCGATCCGGTACCCGCTGTCCGCACTCCAGTCCCCCTCGACCAGAAGCTCGTCGGAGAGGCCGGCTTCCGCCAACTCCTCGCGCCATCCGTCAACCCGGGCTTTGCCGTCCACCCAGTCGAGCGGTCCGGAGACATGGCCGATCCGCTCGTGGCCAAGGCTGATCAGATGGGCGACGGCCAGCCGCGCGCCGAGCTTCTGGTCGACCATCGCGCCGCTCAACCGCCCTTCTCCGGCTCCGCCGACGACGATCACCGGGAGATCCAGGTTCAGGTCCTCGAGCACCTGAAGTGTCCCGTCGTGCGGCACGATCACAATCAATCCGTCCGCGCCCTGGTCCGTCAGGTGCCGCACCGCATCGCAAATGGCCTTCGCCGCGGCCCCCTTAATCGCGGCAATACTCACGAAATACCCTGCTTCCCTGGCGGCTTGCTGGACCCCCAGCAGGGTATTCGCCGGGCCGTATTGCCCGAGCTCGGAGGCGAGGACACCGATGGTCTGGGTGCGCCGGGTCACCAGGCTCCGGGCGGCCGTGTTGCGCCGGTAGCCGAGTTCGGCAATCGCCGCCTCGACCCGGGACTTTGTTCCCGTGCTGACATTCGGGTGGTTGTTGATCACCCGTGAGACGGTCTGGTGGGAAACCTTGGCCAGCGCTGCGACGTCTTCGAGCCGCGGCTGCCGCCGGTCATTGTTGTTCCCCATGCGAGGCCCCTTTCGCTCCGATGCCGTCCACCGGCTTGAATCAAATTGTGAAATCAAACGATAGGAGGGCACGGGGCGCCCGCTGGTCGGCCGCCCCCCGGCTCCTGTTAGCGCTAACCATAGTCCATTTGGACCCTGGTGTGACGCCCGCAGGGAACGACGCCGGGAACCGCAACGACGTGCGCGGCGGGGAACTTACGTGCCCGGCTGGGCCGCTACCGGCGCGGCGGGCCCGGGCGCGGCGGGTACCGGCGAGCAGCCGCAGGACGCGCGCAGGACCAGGTCCACGGGGAAGATCCTGTTCCGGGTGGGAGACACGCCGTCAAAGCCAATGAGCGCTTCGACGGCGGCCTCGGCCATGGCCTGGACGGGCTGCGCGACCGTGCTCAACGGCGGCCAGCTGAACTCCGCCTCAGCCGAGCCGTCGAAGGAGAAGACCGCCAGGTCCTCGGGGACCCGAAGCCCGGCCTCGGACACGGCTCGCAGCAGGCCGACGGCCTGCAGGTCGGAACTGACGAACACGGCGGTGGGTCGGTCCGCGGCCGCAAGCAGCCGCTGCCCGGCCCGGTAGCCGCCCTGCCGGTCGAAGTCACAGCGCAGGATGGGTCCCTCCGGGAGACCGGCCTCCGCGAGCCCCTGCTGCCACCCGACCTCGCGGGCATCGAGATCATTGCCGGCGTTCATGCCCATGACCAGTGCGATGTTGCGGTGGCCGTGGCCCACCAGGTGCTCGACGGCACGCCGGGAGCCTTCCAGCAGCTCCACGCCGACCGAGTTGAAGCCCGGCACCTCGGTGCTGTGGTTGAGCAGCACGGCGGGGATCTCCGAATGCTCCAGCTCGGTCAGGTCGGGTTCGAACAGCACGCTGGAGAGGAAGACCCCGTCAACGCGGCGGCTCGCGAGGTTCCTGACCTGGCGGCGCTCATTGGCCGCCGATCCGCCCGAGTTCGCCAGCAGCAGGGCATAGCCGCGCGCCGCCGCGGCTTCCTCCACGGCGCGGGCCAAAGTGGCGAAGAAGGGGTTGGTGGTGTCCGGGACCACCATGCCGAGCATCTCGCTGGAGCCAAGTTTCAGTGCCCTCGCCGCGGCGTTCGGACGGTACCCCAGGGCGCTGATGGCCTCGCGGACTTTCGCAGCAGTCACCGGGGAGACCCGCTTGGGGCCGCCGTTCACCACATAGCTGACGACGGCGGTGCTGACGCCCGCCAGCCTGGCCACGTCTTTTCGGGTGATCGTGGGCCTGGCGGAGGCGGGCGAGTGTGGCACAGTGACCATGCTACCGCCGGAGTTCCCGGGCAAAGCCTTCCTCATTGATTCCCTGCGCAGGCAGCCGGACGGGGGCGTCGCCGTGGTCCGGCACGGGCAACCGCTCCCCGCCGCGGAGGGCGGACTCGTGCGCCACGATCCCCGGCAGCGTGTAGCGGGCGGCTTCCCAGGCGTTGACGGGCGGGAGCGTCCCCGTGTCGACGGCCGTGGCGAAGTCGTCCACCAGGAAGTGGTGGCTGCCCTCGTGCCCGTTGTGAAGTCCGCGGAACTCGGCCGGAAGCCGGCCGGCGTCGTGCACGGCGGCCAGCCCGGAGCTGAAGGCGTCGCGCAGGGCCGGTGCGACGCCGGCCAGCGCCGGATCGTCCGCGGCGAGCGTGGCCCGGGTGGCCAGTTCCTCGCTGACATCGGTCACGGACTCCTTGTCCTGCCACACACTGACCAGGGCCAGCTGCTCGAAGCTGGCTTCGGTGCCGAAGAAACGGAAGCGGCTTTCGCGCAGGTGGGAGGGGTAGCCGACGCGGCGCATCTCATTGATGCGCATGGACCCGCCGGTTGAAAGCTCGAACAGCGCGGTGGCATTGGAGAAGTCGTTGCCGAACATGCTGACGTCCTTGTCGAACACACCGTCTCCGCGCTCGTCGGGGACGCCAATGCAGCTGACGCTGACGGCATGGCCGCCGATCGCGCCCAGCACCCCGCCGGTGGAGTGGGTCGGGTACAGCATGGGCGGGTAGCTGGCGGTGCTCTTCCAGTCCTCCCCGCCGCTGTACTGGTAGGCCTCGTAGAAGCCGAGATCCATGTCGTGGACGTAGTCGCCCTCGGCGTAGAAGATGCGGCCAAAGGCGCCTTCAGCCTTGCGCTTGCGGGCATAGACGGTGGCGGGGTTGTAGTAGCTTGTCTCGCCCATCATGTAGGTCAGGCCCGTCTCCCGGACGGCCTCGATGATCCGGGCGATCTCGTCCTCGCTGATGGCCATCGGCACTGCCGAATACACATGCTTGCCCGCCCGGAGCGCCTGCAGCACCAGCGGGCCGTGCGTCCAGCGCTGGGTGAAGATCGCCACAGCGTCGAGGCCGCCGTCGAGCATGGCCTCAAAGCTGGGATAGGTCCCCGCCAGGCCGAGCCGCTCACGGAGGGCCTCGGCCCGTTCCGGCAGGACGTCGGTGACATGGACTTCTGAAATCGCGGGATGGGCGTCGAAGAGTTTGGCGAAGGCGCCTGCAAACTGTCCGGCGCCGACGATGCCTAGTGAGAAAGTCATGCACGCAAGTTTCACACCAGTTTCTACTCGAGTCAATAGCAGACAATGAGCAGAAATTTTCCGCCCGGAAACATGAAAGAAACGGTTGCGCATTGGAAAGTTACTCGTGTAGATTCAAGCCTCAGTTGTAATCCACGTCACAGCATCCACGTAACTGCGGAGGAACCACCAATGACCACCACAACTGCCCGCGGAGCCGCCCTGGCCCGCAAGGCGACCGGCCCGGGAACGGGCAACGCTGCCCCCCGCCGCCGGCGCCGACCCCGGAGCGACCTGAGGGTCGCCCTCTTCTTCATCGCCCCGGCCTTGCTCGGCTTCGTTGCCTTCTACCTGGTGCCGAGCATCCGCGGCGTCTACCTCAGCTTCACCGAGTACAGCGTCTTGGGGGATCCCACCTGGATCGGCACCAAAAACTACACAGCGATCTTCGCGGACGATCTCTTCTGGAACGCCATGGCCGTGACGGTCCAGTACGTGGCACTGAACATCGGCTTCCAGACCGCCATCGCGCTCGGACTTGCCCTGCTGATGCACAACGTCGCCAAGTCCACGCTTATCCGCGGCGCCCTGCTGCTGCCCTTCCTTGTGGCGAACGTGATCGTCGCGCTGTTGTGGTTCTGGATGCTCGACTACCAACTCGGTATCGTCAACGAAATCATCAACTGGATGGGCCTGCCGCGCATCGCCTTCTTCGGCAGCGAGCAATGGGCCATCCCCACCATCGCCGGCGTCAACGTCTGGCGCCACATGGGCTACACCGCCCTGCTGATCTTCGCCGGCCTGCAGTCCATTCCCAACCACGTGTACGAGGTCGCCTCGCTCGACGGCGCCTCCCCGACCCGGACTTTCTGGAGCATAACGATGCCGCTCCTGCGCCCAGTGCTGGTGCTGGTCCTGGTGGTCACCGTGATCGGCTCCTTCCAGGTCTTCGACACCGTGGCTGTGACCACGGGCGGCGGCCCGATCAATGCTTCCCGCGTGATCCAGATGTACATCTACCAGAAGGCCTTCGGTGAATCCGACTTCGGCTACGCCTCGGCCCTGTCCGTCATTCTCTTCGTCATTCTCGCTCTTGTGGCCTTCGTCCAGATGAAGTTCCTCAAGGGCAACGAATCGGATCTGGACTAAGGAACCCCAGCCATGACTACGTCCGCCCCTTCCCGTAAGAAGCCCGTCTCCAGCGTCCCCCCTCCCAGGAAACCGGTCAACTGGCGCCGCGTCGGTGCCTGGACCCTCGTCGCCATCGCCGTCGTCGTGACGATCGCGCCGTTCCACTGGATGCTCCGCACCGCACTGTCCAGCAATGCCTCCCTGGCCTCGAACGCCAGCAACCTGCTGCCGGCCGACTTCAGCCTCGGCGCCTTCAAGCGGGTCCTGGGGCTGCAGAGCCCCGAGGAAGCAATCGCCGAGGGCGGCTCCGGCGCCGCCATCAATTTCTGGCTGTATCTGCGGAACTCCGTCATCTTCGCCACCGTCACCACCGCCGGGCAGGTCTTCTTCAGCGCGATGGCCGCCTACGCCTTCTCCCGGCTGCGCTGGCCGGGCCGGAACGTGGTGTTCGGCCTGTTCCTGGCCACCATGATGGTTCCGCCGATCTTCACAGCCCTGCCCAACTTCCTGATGATCAAGAACCTCGGCCTGCTCAACACCTTCGCCGGCCTGGCCCTGCCGTTCCTGTTCATGACCCCTTTCGCCATCTTCTTCCTGCGCCAGTTCTTCCTCTCCATGTCCCGCGAGGTGGAAGAGGCCGCCATGCTCGACGGCGCCAAACACGTGCGGATCTTCTTCCAGATCGTGCTCCCGAACGCCGCGGCCCCCCTGGCCACCCTGGCGCTGCTGACCTTCATCGGCCAGTGGAACGAGTACTTCTGGCCGCTGCTGGTGGGCCAGGACGAAAGCGTCCGCGTCCTCACCGTGGGCCTGGGCGTCTTCAAGTCCCAGTCTCCGCAGGGCGCCCCCGACTGGTCCGGCCTGATGGCCGCCACCCTGATCGCGGCCCTGCCCGTCCTCCTGCTCTTCATCGCCTTCGGCAAGCGGGTGGTCAACTCCATCGGCTTCTCCGGCATCAAGTAACCCCGGCCCAACCCGCAGTGCCCTTCAAAGCACTGCCCGTCAACAAGCATTCCCCTCAAAGAAGCACTTCCATGAAAGGTCCACCATGAAGAAGACCCTCGGCGCCGTCGCTGCCGCTGCAGCCATCGCCATCTCCCTCTCCGCCTGCGGGGGGTCCGCCCCGGCCTCCACCGAGGCCAAGGGCGACATCAACTACTGGCTGTGGGACGCCAACCAGCTCCCGGCCTACCAACAGTGCGCCGATGACTTCCACAAGGCCAACCCAGACATCAAGGTCAAGATCACCCAGCGCGGCTGGGATGACTACTGGACCACACTGACCAACGGCTTCGTCGCCGGCACCGCCCCCGACGTCTTCACCAACCACCTCTCGAAGTACCCCGAATACGCCGCGAAAAAGCAGCTGCTCTCCCTCGACGAGGCGGTGGCCAAGGACGGCATCAAGCTGGAGAGCTACACCAAGGGACTCGCCGAGCTCTGGGTGGGCCAGGACGGCAAGCGCTACGGACTGCCCAAGGACTGGGACACCGTGGGCCTCTTCTACAACACGGCCATGACGGACTCCGCCGGCCTGACCGCCGAGCAGATGGCCAACCTGGAATGGAACCCGCAGGACGGCGGCAGCTATGAGAAGGCAATCGCGCACCTGACCGTGGACAAAAACGGCGTGCGCGGCGACGAGGCAGGTTTCGACAAGAACAAGGTGGCCGTCTACGGACTCGGCCTGGCCGGCAGCGGCTCCGGGCAGGGCCAGACCGAGTGGAGCTTCCTCAGCGCCACCACCGGCTGGAGCGCCACGGACAAGAACCCCTGGGGCACCAAGTTCAACTACGACGACCCCAAGTTCCAGGAGACCATCGCCTGGTGGGCCGGACTGACCGAGAAGGGCTACATGCCCAAGCTCGAGACCACCGTCGGCGCCAGCCTGGCGGACAACTTCGGCGCCGGCAAGGCTGCCATCAACACCACGGGTGACTGGCTGATCGGCCAGTACAAGAGCTACAAGGGCGTGAAGACCGCGTTCGCCCCCACCCCGAAGGGCCCCGAAGGCAAACGCGCCAGCATGTTCAACGGCCTGGCCGATTCCGTCTGGGCCGGCACCAAGAACCCGGCAGCCTCGATCAAGTGGGTCGAATACCTCGCCTCCACCGCCTGCCAGGACGTCGTAGCCTCCAAGGGCGTCGTGTTCCCGGCTCTCACCAGCTCCTCCGACAAGGCAGCCGAAGCATTCAAGGCCAAGGGCACCGACGTCTCCGCCTTCACCACCCACGTCAAGGAAGGAACCACGTTCCTGTTCCCGATCGCGGATAAGGCAGCCAAGGTGGACGGCATCATGAAGCCGGCCATGGACGCCGTCCTCTCCGGCAAGAAGCCTGCCAGCTCCCTCACCGAAGCCAACAACCAGGTCAACGCCCTCTTCAACAAGTAAGCGTTCGAAGCCACAGCCGCCCGCCACGGCGGCGCCCGGTGCGCGGGATCCCCGAGCCGGAATCCCGCGCACCAGCACCTGACTTCCGCACTACCGAAAGCGAATCCCCATGCACCCCGTGCACCTGCGTTCTGCCGGCACCAGCGTCCTGCTGGCCTTCGACTCCGGCGAGGCCGAGATCGTCCACTGGGGCGCCGACCTCGGCGAACACCTCCCCGATCTGGCGATCCTCCGCGGGCCGGTCCCGCACTCCGCCCTCGACATCCCCGTCGCCGCCGGACTGCTCCCGCAGGCCTCCTCCGGCTGGGCCGGGCGGCCGGGCCTGCGCGGGCACCGGAACGCCGACGGCGGCCCCGGCCTGGACTTCTCGCCGGCCCTGCGGGTGGTTGCCGCCCAGATGCAGGACGGCGGGCGCACGGTGGTGATCATCCACCGGGACTCCGAGGCCGGACTCGAGGTCAGTTCCGAACTCACCCTGCACCCCGGCGGCCTCCTGGAGCTGGCTCACACGCTGACCAACAGCGGCACGGCCGAATACCAGCTCGACGAACTCGCCACGGTGCTGCCGGTGCCGCGGGACGCCACAGAACTGCTCGATCTCACCGGACGCTGGTGCCGCGAAAACCACCCGCAGCGGCACGCCGTCCAGCAGGGCACCTGGGTCCGCACCGGCCGGCACGGCCGGACCGGCCACGACTCGTCCCTGCTGGTGGCAGCCGGGACCGCCGGCTTCGCCAACCGCACAGGCCAGGTCTGGGCCACGCACCTGGGCTGGAGCGGCAACCACGAGCAGTACCTCGACAGCCTCGCGGACGGCCGGCGCATGCTCGGTGCCGCCGAGCTGCTCGGCTCCGCCGAAGTGGTGCTGCGCCCCGGCGGCAGCTACCGGACGCCGTCGCTCTACGCCGCCTACTCCGGCCGCGGCCTGGACGGCATCACCGAGGCCTTCTACCACTGGTTCCGTGCCCGGCCGCAGCATGTGGACACCACCTCCGGCCGGGTCCGCCCGGTGGTGCTGAACACCTGGGAGGCCGTCTACTTCGACCACAGCCTCGAGCCCCTGCTCGAACTCGCCGAAGCGGCCGCCGGGCTCGGCGTGGAACGCTTTGTCCTCGACGACGGCTGGTTCCGCGGCCGCCGCGACGATCACGCGGGCCTTGGCGACTGGTACGTCGACGAGGGTCTGTGGCCCGAGGGCCTCACGCCGCTGATCGACGCGGTCACCGGCCACGGCATGGAATTCGGACTCTGGGTCGAACCCGAAATGGTCAACCTGGACTCCGACGTCGCCCGCGAGCACCCGGACTGGATCGTGGGCCCGTCGCTGCTTTCCCACAAGGACGGCGGCCGGCTTCCGCACGCCTGGCGCCATCAGCACGTCCTGGACCTCGCCAACCCGGAGGCCTGGCAATACATCTACGGACGCCTCGATGCCCTGTTGCGCGAGAACAACATAGCCTACCTCAAATGGGACCAGAACCGCGACCTAACCGAGCACGGCCGCGGCGGCCGGCCGTCCGTCCACGAGCAGACGCTGGCCGCGTACCGTCTCTTCGACGCGCTCAAGGCAGCCCACCCGGACGTGGAGATTGAAAGCTGCTCCTCCGGCGGGGCCCGCGTGGACCTCGGCATCCTGCAGCGAACCGACCGGGTGTGGGCCTCGGACTGCAACGATGCCCTGGAGCGCCAGACAATCCAGCGCTGGACCCAGGCCGTCCTCCCACCCGAACTCGTCGGATCACATGTCGGCCCCACCACGAGCCACACCACGGCCCGCACCCACGACATCTCCTTCCGCGCCATCACCGCCCTCTTTGGCCATTTCGGCATGGAGTGGGACATCCGCGCAGCCACGGACGAGGAACGGGCCACGCTGCGCCGCGCCATCGCGCTCTACAAGCGCCACCGCGCACTGCTCCACTCCGGCAAGCGCGTCAACGCGGACACCGCCGAGCCCACCCTGAGCGTCCACGGTGTAGTTGCGCACGACGCCGGCGAGGCCCTGTTCGCTGCCGTGTCCCTGGCCTCCGCCCCGGCTGAGGTCCCCGGACTGGCCTCACTGCCGGGCCTTGACCCGAAGCGGAACTACCGCGTCCGGGCCGAACTGCCTACCCTTCTCGACGGTGACTACGCGCACACCTTCTCCCAGATCCGGCCGCCGGCCTGGCTGGACGACGGGGCGGTTGCCACCGGGGCCTTCCTGCAGCACGTCGGCCTGCCCCTGCCGGTCCTGAACCCGGAGCACGCCCTGCTCCTCCACGTCCAGGCCCTCTGACCGTCCGGTCCCGCCCCCTGCTTCCGGGCCGGGCACCGCACGTCCCCTCACTTTCGAAGGAACCCCATGACCAGCATCATCAGCCGCAGCGACGCCCCGGCGTCGGTGTCCGCGGTGACCAGTACGCGCCTCGCCGATGGGCGTGAACTCCTGTATTTCGACGATACTTCCCATCCCCTGCAGCGCCCGTCGAGGGACCGCCGCGACCTTCCCGAGCGTGGCCCGTCCGGGGAAATCCGGTACGACGCGCTGACCGGGGAATGGGTGGCGGTCGCCGCGCACCGGCAACACAGGACGCATCTTCCGCCGGCGGACGAGTGCCCGCTGTGCCCGAGCACCGACGCGCGGCCCTCGGAGATCCCGGCGGATTACGACGTCGCCGTGTTTGAAAACCGCTTCCCCTCGCTCGGTCCGGATCTCGCCGCCGCCCCGGCAGCGCCGGGCTGGGGTACCCGCGGGACCGCCGGCGGCCGGTGCGAGGTCGTAGCCTTCACGCCCGAGCACACCGGGACGTTCGCCGCACTCAGCACCCGGAGGGTGCGCACCGTGATCGACGCCTGGGCACACCGCACCGAGGCCCTGAGCGCGCTGCCCGGCGTCGCGCAGGTGTTCTGTTTCGAGAACCGCGGCCAGGACATCGGCGTGACACTGCACCATCCGCACGGCCAGATCTACGCCTACCCCTACGTCACGCCGAGGAGCGCGGTGATGGCCGCGGCCGCCCGGCAGTTCCATGAGGCGGCGTGCGGGACGGCCACCCTGACCGGGGCGATTTTAGCGAGTGAACGTGCCGACGGCGCCCGGATGGTGCTCGAGGGCGAATTCTTCAGCGCCTACGTGCCCTTCGCGGCACGCTGGCCGCTGGAAATCCATCTGGTCCCGCACCGCCAGGTTCCGGACCTCGCCGCGCTGACCGGCGCCGAGCGTGATGAGCTCGCCGTCCTCTATCCGGACCTGCTGGGCCGCCTCGACAGGCTCTACGGCAGCCCGACGCCGTATATCAGCGCCTGGCACCAGGCCCCCCTTGACCCGGTGCTGCGCCGGTCCGGGTACCTGCACCTGCAGCTCACCTCCCCCCGGCGGGCCGCGGATAAACTCAAGTTCCTGGCCGGCTCCGAGGCCGCCATGGGCGCCTTCATCAACGACACCACTCCCGAAGAGGTCGCAGCCCGGCTCCGGGACGCCAGGACAGGAACGGCATGACCACCACCGACACCGCAGGAACGGCCCTGGCGGACACGCTGACCCGCGCCTTCGCCGGCCACTTCGGCCATGACGCCGACGGCGTGTGGCAGGCGCCGGGACGGGTCAACCTGATCGGCGAGCACACGGACTACAACGACGGCCTTGTCCTGCCGTTCGCCATCAACCGCTCCACCACCGTGGCCGTGTCGGCCCGGGCGGACCGCACCGTGCGGCTGGCCTCGGCGTTCGCGGCCGCTGACCCGGTCGAATTCGATCTCGATACCTTCGCTCCGGACCAGGCGGCCGGCTGGTCCGCGTACCCGGCCGGCGTGGCCTGGGAGCTGGAAAGGGCCGGCATCACGGTGCAGGGCTTTGACCTGTACGTGACCTCCGATGTCCCGGTCGGCGCCGGGCTGTCCTCCTCCGCTGCCCTGGAATGCGCCGTCGCGTTGGCCCTGTCCGACCTCACCGGAGCGGGCCTGGGCCGAGCCGAACTGGCGGACATCGGGCGGCGGGCCGAAAACAACGTCGTCGGCGCCCCCACCGGGATCATGGACCAGTCCGCGTCGATGCTCGGCACCCGGGATTGCGCCGTCTACCTGGACTGCCGCGACCTCAGCTCGCACCCGGTGCCGCTCGGCCTGGCGGAGTCCGGGCTTCTCTGCCTCGTGATCGACACCAAGGTCTCGCACGCCCATGCCACCGGCGGGTACGCCGAACGCCGGGCCTCCTGCGTCCGGGGCGCCCGGGTCCTGGGCGTCGGCGCCCTCCGCGACCTCGACGCCGCCGATCTGCCGCGGGCCGCGCGCATCCTCGACGACGTGACGTTCCGCCGGGTCCGGCACATCGTCACCGAGAACGAACGGGTCGCCCGGACCGCGGAACTGCTCACGACCCATGGGCCGCTGGCAATCGGAGACCTGCTGGACGCCAGCCACCGCTCCATGCGGGACGACTTCGAAATCTCCTGCCCGGAACTGAACCTGGCCGTTGACACCGCGCGCGCCAACGGGGCCATCGGGGCCCGGATGACCGGCGGCGGGTTCGGCGGCTCCGCCATCGCCCTGGTTCCAGTGGACGACGCCGATCAGGTCCGGTCCGCGGTCCTGGCCGGCTTCGCCGTCCGGAGGCTGCAGGCACCCGATGTCTTCGCCGTCCTGCCGGCAGAGGGGGCGCGCCGGCTGTGATCAGGCCGCCGGCGGGTGGTCAGCGGCCGAAGCCGGGGCTGCGCGGCTCTCTGCTGGGTCCCGGCCATCAGTACTTCCTCAGATCCAGCGGGTCCTGGCCGTACCAGGGCTTGCGCAGCAGGGCGGTGGCGGCTCCCAGAACACGCCGCAGCTCCTCCGTGCTGTTCGAGAGGGACCTCAGCACCAGCCCGGCCGTTCCCAGCACGGCGGCGGTGAGCGAGATGCCGGTATGGGCGCCGAGCCCGGCCGTGATCTCGTGGAGTTCGTCGGCAAGGGCTTGGTCCACCCGCGGGTCCACGACGATCAGCGACCCCAGATGGCTGAAGCCCTCCATGAACGCCAGGCCCGTTACATCGCCCAGGGGCGGCCGGATGAGCACGTTGTCCAGGGCCAGCAGCCCGCCCGCCTCCCCGACGGACGCCTCCGACTCGACCCGGATCTCGGTCCGCAACCGCAGCTCCTCGTACCGGAACGAGGCCCCGTCCGGCGACCACCCCGGGGTCACAATTTCGGCCATGATGAGGCTCGACGACGGCCGCACCGTCACGTGCGTATTCTGCCGGTAGCTGGCCTCCCGGTAGGCGATCACCTGATCCGGGGCGAGCTCCAGCCGAGCCCCCTCCCCGAGCCGCAACCGCATCCGCTGTTCGGCAAAGGATCCCGGAGTTCTGTAGATCTTGGTGGCCGACTGCGTGGCGAGCAGCAGCTTCGCCCCATCGGCCACCTCCACGTCAATCACATACAGGTCAGCCCCCAAATACGCCCCGCCCGGATTGACGAGCACATAACAAACCTGCCCGCTGCCATCCAAGTAATGCGGCCGCAAAACCCTCAAAGCCCCCCGATGGAACTGGTGCGTGGCGACAGAACGTCGCCCACGCTCGGCCACCACGAGTTCGAGCTGACCCATCGGTTCCCGGGCGCTCTGGTTGGCTCCAGCGGCTTCGCCGGATTTGGGGCCGTGCCCGCTTCGCGGTGCCCGCCACGCCGCGGCCCCAAAATCCGGCCTCGCCGCCTCAGCGGTTAGCTCGCCGGGACTGACCCCGGGAGCACTCACGGCGCCAGGTCGAGCATTAGGACGTCCCGCCGCACCCAGTCGATGACGCGGTCCAGCCCCTCGTCGGTCTTGAGGTTGGTGAAGCAGAACGGCTTCTCGCCCCGGAATTCCTTGGAGTCCCGCTCCATGACGGCCAGGTCCGCGCCCACGTGGGGGGCGAGGTCGGTCTTGTTGATGATGAACAGATCGGACTTGATCATGCCCTGGCCGGCCTTGCGCGGGATCTTCTCACCCTGGGCCACGTCGATGATGTAGATGGAAAAGTCCACCAGTTCGGGGCTGAACGTTGCGGAGAGGTTGTCGCCGCCGGATTCCACGAAGATCACCTGCAGGTCAGGGTGCCGCTGCTTCAGTTCCTCGATGGCGGCGGTATTCATGGACGTGTCTTCGCGGATGGCGGTGTGCGGGCAGCCGCCGGTTTCAACGCCGATGATCCGGTCGATCGGCAGGATCCCGTTGGCGGCGAGAATCTTGGCGTCCTCGATGGTGTAGATGTCGTTGGTGATGGCCGCCATGGAGATCGCCCGGCTCATGTGACGGGTGAGCCGCTCCACGAGCTGGGTCTTGCCGGCACCCACCGGGCCGCCGATGCCGATCTTGACGGGCTCAGACATATTCTTCTCCAGACATATTTCGTGTGTAGCTCGGTTAACTCATGAACATGCGGGCGCGCTGGCGTTCGTGCCGCATTTGCGAAATTTCCAGCCCCGGGCTGACGGCCCCAAAGTCATCAGGCGTGAGGTGACTGATCCGCTCGATAGCGGCGGCGACGCCGTCGGCGGCCTTCCGCAGGATCCGCTGGCCGGCGTTCTGCCCCAGCGGGATCGCCCGGACGGCGTTCTGCGTCAACGACGTCACCGCGGCGAACAGGTAAGCGGCAAGGGCCTCGGGGAGCGGTACGTTCAGGGACCGTGCGACGACGGCGAACGCCAGCGGCTGATGCCCGGCGGCACGGCCGGAACCCACCAGCTTCCGGTACTCCGCCAGATCTGCGGACGGAAAGATCTCGGCGCCGATCTCCAGTAGACGTCCGCCCATCTTGGTACTGGCCTCGCGCAACTGCCGGGGCAACAACTGGGCGGTCAACAACGCATCCAGTTCGGCAACCGGAACGTCCTCATAGAGGAACCGGATTGCCAGGGCGTCCGAGTACGTCAGCTGCTGCGAAATGAACGCCGCCAGCCACACCCCAAAGGACTCCTCATCGTGCACCAGCCCGCGCTCCACATACGTCTCAAACCCCAGCGAGTGAGCAAACGCCCCGGTAGGCAAAGCGGAATCCGTCAGCTGCTGCAACGCCAACTGGTAAGTCATAACGGGCTCCACGACGCAAGGCAAGCAGTCGAACCTGCGAAGGCGGGTGATAGGGGTCGCGGCGTGGCGGGCACCGCGAAGCGGGCACGACCCCTATCACCCGCCGCAGCGCTGGCGGCGCCCCAGCCGCGGAAGAGAAAACTAGTGCGAGTGTTCGGCATGGCGGAAGGGTATGGGCATCACGCGCTCCTGGCGGTCGTGGGGCGCTCCGACGTGTTTGAGATAGTCCTCCACGGTGTGGTCGTACTGGCAGACCATCACCTCCGCCCCGTACTCCGAGGACGCGTCGAAGAACTGGGCCTGCAGGTGCCGGTTGCCCAGGGAGTGGGCCACCATCCCCATCTCGTGGATGGAGCGCGGGGCGATCACCAGGACGTCAGTGGGCAACACCGACACCACGATCATGTTGGTGTCGGCCACGTGCAGGATGTCGCCGTCGCGCAGGTCCCCGGAACCGGCGGGGAGGCGGATGCCGAGTTCCTTCCCGTGGTCGGTGGTGACGCGCTGGATGCGTTTGACCAGCTGGGCGCTGGGCAGCACCACCTTCTCCCGATGGAGCCCAAAGTAGGGGTCCGGACCGGGAGGGAGGTCGTGGGTGTTGCCGAGGACCTTTTCGATGATCATGGTGGTCTCCTCTGGAAGCCTAGAAAAGGAAGTAGCGCTGCGCCATGGGCAGCACGTCTGAGGGCTCGCAGGTGACGTCCTCGCCGTCGACGCTCACCTGATACGTTTCCGGGTCCACCTCGATATCAGGGGTGGCGCCGTTGTGCTTGAGGTCCGCCTTGGTGAGGTTCCTGATTCCGGACACCGGCCGGATGACCTTCTCCAGTCCGAGCTCCGCCGGGACCCCGGCGTCGATGGCGGCCTGGGAGAGGAAGGTGATGG
Organism: Arthrobacter humicola; assembly: GCF_022803015.1. GTDB lineage: Bacteria > Actinomycetota > Actinomycetes > Actinomycetales > Micrococcaceae > Arthrobacter > Arthrobacter humicola_A. The sequence goes on along the minus strand of NZ_JAFKON010000002.1, from coordinate 271,461 downwards.
AGGACTGCTGCAGCGCCTTGCCATAGGCGGCGAACATCGGCCGCATGGTGCGCGGCTGCGGGGTGGGAATGGAGGCGTTGGCGTCACCCATGAGGGCGTAGGCGATCTGGCCGCCCTTGAGCACAAGGTCCGGCTTCACCCCGAAGAACGCGGGATCCCAGAGCACCAGGTCTGCGAATTTGCCGACCTCCACGGAGCCGATGGAGTCTGCCATGCCCTGCGCGATGGCGGGGTTGATGGTGTATTTCGCCACGTAGCGCTTGATCCGGAAGTTGTCGCTCTCCGCGCCGAGGCCGGAAGGGGCGCCGTGGCTGCCGGCTGCGCTATCCCCTGTGTCGTCCCTCTGGGGGTCTTTGAGGACGCCGCGCTGTTTCTTCATCTTGTCCGCCACCTGCCAGGTGCGGATGATCACCTCGCCCACCCGGCCCATGGCCTGGGAGTCCGAGGACGTGATCGCGAAGATGCCCAGGTCCTGCAGGACGTCCTCGGCGGCGATGGTCTCGGCGCGGATGCGGGAGTCCGCGAATGCCACGTCCTCCGGGATGTCCGGGTTCAGATGGTGGCAGACCATGAGCATGTCCAGGTGCTCTTCGATGGTGTTGCGAGTGTACGGCAGGGTCGGGTTGGTGGACGCCGGCAGGACATTGGGCAACCCGGCGATTTTGATGATGTCCGGGGCGTGGCCGCCGCCGGCGCCTTCGGTGTGGAAGGTGTGGATCACGCGGCCGTCGATGGCCCGGATGGTGTCCTCCACGAAGCCGCACTCGTTCAGGGTGTCGGTGTGGATGGCCACCTGGACGTCGTACTGGTCCGCTACCTGCAGCGACGTGTCGATCGAGGACGTGGTGGAGCCCCAGTCCTCATGGACTTTCAGCCCGATCGCGCCGGCGCGGATCTGCTCGGCCAGGGGTTCGACGGCGGACGCGTGGCCCTTGCCGAACAGGCCGATGTTGATGGGCAGCCCTTCGGCGGCCTGCAGCATCCGCTGGATGTGCCATTTTCCGGGGGTGACCGTGGTGGCTTTGGTGCCTTCGGCGGGACCGGTGCCGCCGCCGACCATCGTGGTCACGCCGCTGCACAGGGCGGCGGGGACCTGGTCCGGGGAGATGAAGTGGATGTGCGAGTCCACCCCGCCGGCGGTCAGGATTTTCCGCTCGCCCGCAATGATCTCGGTGCTCGCGCCGATCACGATGTCCACGCCGTCGGTGATCTGCGGGTTGCCGGCCTTGCCGATCCGGAAGATGTGGCCGTCCCGGAGCGCGACGTCGGCCTTGTAGATGCCGGTGTAGTCCAGCACCACGACGTTGGTGATCACGGTGTCCGGAATGTCCTCATCACGGGTCAGCTGGCCGTTCTGGCCCATGCCGTCGCGGATCACCTTGCCGCCGCCGAACACCACTTCCTCGCCGTAAACGGTGAGGTCCTTCTCGATCTCAAGAAACAGATCCGTGTCGGCCAGGCGGATGGCGTCGCCCGTCGTCGGGCCGTAGAGGTCCGCATACTGCCTGCGGGATAGCTCGAAACTCACTGTGCGTCACCTTCCCCTTCGGAAACGTGGAGTTCGGAAACGTGGAGTTCGGAAACAGGGAGTCCGGTCTTGCGGAGTGTGCCGTTGACTGCGTTGCTGAGGCCGTACACTTCCCGGCTGCCCGCGAGCTCGATCAGCCGGACGGTCCTGCTGTCCCCGGGTTCGAACCGAGCGGCCGTGCCGGCCGGGATGTCCAGCCGGCGGCCGTAGGCGGCCGCCCGGTCAAACTGCAGCGCGGAGTTGGCTTCGGCAAAGTGATAATGCGAGCCCACCTGGACGGGCCGGTCTCCGGTGTTGGTCACCGCGACGTCCACCGCCTCACGGCCGGCGTTGATGACCAGCGGCGCGGAACTGAGAACGTATTCTCCCGGAATCATCGAAGCTCCTAACGGATCGGGTCGTGGACGGTGACGAGCTTGGTGCCGTCCGGGAAGGTTGCTTCGATCTGGACGTCGTGGATCATTTCCGGCACGCCCTCCATCACCTCGTCGCGGCCAAGGATGGTGGTTCCGTAGCTCATGAGCTCCGGAACGGTCCGGCCGTCCCGGGCGCCCTCGATCAGTTCGTAGCTGATCACCGCGACGGCCTCGGGGAAGTTCAGCTTCAGTCCGCGTGCCTGGCGGCGGCGGGCGAGATCCGCCGCGACCACGATCATGAGCTTTTCCTGCTCACGGGGCAAGAGGTGCATGACGGTATCCCTTCAAGAACCGAACCGGCTGGCGGACCGCAGAAGCCGCGGTGTGACCAGAGTAGGCCGCGGAGATTTCCTGCAGGTTTCCGGGACCCGTCAGCCTCTCAGGAGCTGACCGCTGACGGGCCTATCCGGCGATCCGCCAGTGCGCCTGGAATTCGGGGTGGTCCGCATACGGCAGCGCGAGGGTGTGCAGGGAGAGCGTGGTCCATTCGATGACGTCCGGCACCCATCCGGCGTCGGCGGGTTCCTGGCTGACCAACGTGGCCAGCACGGACTGGCGTGCGGATTCAATGATGCCGATGAGCTGGCGCTTGGCCTCGCACTCACGGAGCAGGCGGCGTTCATACCACTCGCCGGAGACGGCAAGTGTGGGGTCGCCGAGCAGCTTCAGGGCGGCGGCTTCGTCTTCTCTAATGCGTGCGGTCAGGAACTCGACGATGTCCACTCACCGAGCCTATGCGCGCCGGTGCCCACAGGGCTACGGCCTGGCGTTTGCCCTTTTTCCTCAGGCCGGCACAAGCCGCGCTTGTTAGGGTGGGTGGATGAAACGACGTCTCGCCGCCCTTGCCGCTGCCGCCTTCTTGATCGGGCTTACCGGCTGTGGGCAAGTGCAGGATGCTACTGAAAAGGCCGTCAACGACGGGGCGTCACAGGTTGCGGCGGCGGCCGGCAATGAAGTGAAGAAGCAGGCCTGCGCCATCGTGAAGAACGGCCTGGTCAGCGCCAGCGACAAGGAACTGCTGGGCGGTCTTGTCAGCAGGGCGAAAGCCGCGGGTGCACCCGCTGAGATCACCACCCCGCTGCGCCAGATCGCCGACTCCGGCGACCAGGTTCCGGCCGAATCCGTCAAGGCCGTTCAGGACGCCTGCGCCAAGTAGCAGACCACGCTGGGAGCGGGTTGCGGCCCAGCGTGTGGAGTCCGGCGCTATGTGGCGGCGAACTGTGATCGCTCGAGGTCGCAGTTTCCGGCGGCAGGTGCCGTCTTGCATGGCATAGGTTTCGAGGCCACCACCGGGCGAACGGATAACTGGGACAATGACGGCTGAAACGGACTTGGCAGGGCGGGAACCTATTCGCGGGTTGGAAGTCCGGCCGTCAGAGCGTGGGCCAAAAGGGCCCGGGCCGTCCATCGCATGGAGTCGATGGCCTCTTCCCGACTGAGACCTCCAACGTCTGTCAGCCATGCCAGGGACTCGATCCCTATGGCACTTCGGATGGCAAGGGCCAGTTGATGAATGTCCTGATCCGTCATTTGTCCCTGCAGTGGCGCAAGCGCCTCAGCGATCCAAACAATCGCCCGTCCCTGCCGGAGGGGAAGGCCAGATACTTCACCGCCTGCCTGCTCCAGCGAAAGCCGCAGCATGGTGCGCTGCTGGGCTTCGGTATCAACAATGATCCTGGTGAACTCGGCCACCACAGCGTCCAGCCGCTCTGCCGCACCCGGAGGCGGAGACTCCGGCAGCAGCGACATGCGTGCCGTTTCCGGGTGGGCGGCCGCCAGTAGCTCCCGCTGGCCGGGGAAATACCTGTAGGCAGTACTCCGCGCAATGCCCGCAGCCTGCGCCGCATCATCCACCGTCGGCGAAACGCCGGACGCGACCAAAGAGCGCGCCGCCCCGACCAAAGCGTCCAGCGTGCGGCGCTTCTGCCCGATCCGACCAACGTCCGCGTAAGCCCTTGACATGATCTTCATGATACATGAGTCTTGTTATGGGACAGGTGTCCCATAAGTCTTCCTACCACTCATCGAGGCGAGCACCATGGAGACGAATAAGACCGCATCAGCACTCGTCCTGCAACCCGGGGAAGGGGCCAGGCGCTGGTTCTTCGGTGGAGGGATACACACATGGAAGGCGACGGAAGACGAAACCGGCGGAGCGTTCCTCATGTTTGAGGACGAGATGGCTCTCGACAAGGTAACACCGATGCACACCCATCCGGACTCGGATGAAACCATGTACATCCTGGCCGGAGAGATCTTGATGAACATTGACGGAGAGGAGCACCGGGTCACTACGGGCGGGGTAACCATCGCACCACGCGGCGTCCCCCACGCGTTCAAAGTCCTTCAGGACGGGACCCGTGTTTTGTGCCTCCACACCCCCGGCAGCGCGCAGGCGTTCTACGACGGCGCCAGCGAACCCCTCGGCTCGAGCAATAAGCCGGGCGTTGTGGACTTTGAGCGCATTCGCGAATCAGGGCGGATAAACGGTGGCATCGAAATCGTCGGCCCTCCTCCGTTTCCCGAGAATCAGGACTGAGGACTCAATTCGCGTGCCGTGAGATATCCCCCACCGCGGCAGCCCTTCATTCGCAGAACTCTCAGCCCTGCTGTTGATCCGAGAGGACTCGAATTCATTCGAGATCCTCCGCCGGTGTAATTGAAGTTGCGAGATCCTCGGCAGCTCTCGAACGACTGCTCCGTCTGGCTATAAGGACCAGTGCGGCGGCACCTGCCAGCCCACAGGCCAGCCCCCGCGTCTAAGGATGAGTGGGGCCTGAGCCGTCGGACACTGTGCCTTGACTCATCGCGGAGCTGGTACGGAAGGCCAGGGGACAGCTCTGATTCACATCGACCTGATACCGGTTTAGGGCCGCCTCACATGGGGTGCCTGCCCCGGCAAACGAGGAGACAGAAAGTAGCCGCAAACCGATCGTGCAGCGGGCGGTCAGGTCGGGTCAGCTGCAGAATTCGAGGCAAGGACGTCATTGCGGATTGCCCAACGCGCGATGGCTGCCGCTGCGCCAACGGTGGCCCAGGGAATCAGTAGCCAGGGCTGCCAGCCGAGGCCCAGGACGCTTCCCAGCAGCCAGAACACGAGGGTGGGCACCGCGAAAAAGGCTCCGATGTGGATCCATTGATTCCGGACCGGGCGCAAAAGATAGGCCAACACCCAGGCCAGTGGCGCCGCAAACACCAGGGAAACTCCGAAGCCATACAGAATCACCATGCCCAAAAAGCCCCATACGTGGCCGGCGTCGGTGCCGTCCCGCCAGGCGGGCACACCATAGCCTGCCGCCACCAGGAGAAGTAGCACGCCGACCCAGAGCGAGGTGGCGATGAGCCAACCCTTGATGAACGCGTAAGCATCGAGGACCACTCCGTGTGACCGAACTGTCGGCGGTTGCACCGCATCCCCTAATGCCATGGGTTTAGCCTACCGATGCGCAAAAAACTTTCCGGCCGTGCCGAGGGTGCGGCAGTCCGATAGGGGATCCTTCACCGGGCAGCTCAGTTGAATCGCGGACCGAAGGCTATGGCAACCAGATCATGGGCAGTTACGGTGGCTCCATGAGGGACAGGATGCTGCCGATCATATGCGGGACGACAGAGTTCAATGACGCCCCTCGACCACGACAAAACGGAAGGCTGGCGCCGTGCGAAAACTGATCTACGGCATGAATCTGACCCTGGACGGCTACATCGCCGCAGCCGGCGACGACATCGGCTGGAGCGCGCCGAGCGACGAACTGTTCCAGTGGTGGCTCGACCAGGAGCGGGCTAGCAGCCTGTCACTGTACGGCCGCAAGCTCTGGGAGACAATGAGGTCCTACTGGCCGACCGGCGACCACCAGCCCAACGCCACCCCGGCGGAGATCGAGTTCGCGCGGAACTGGCGGGACACGCCAAAGGTGGTGTTCTCCTCGACGATCGACAACGTCGACTGGAACACCCGCCTGGTCACCGGCGACGCGATCGCCGAGATCCGCCGGCTCAAGGCCGGCGACGGCGGCCCGATGAGCGTCGGCGGCGCAACGCTCGCCGGGGCGGCCATGCGGGCCGGGCTGATCGACGAATACGCGCTAGTCACCCATCCGGTTCTGGTGGGTGGCGGCACTCCGTTCTTCACCTCGCTGGACAGCTGGGTGAACCTGAACCTGGTGGAGACGCGGACGTTTCCCGGCGGCGTGGTCCTGACCAGGTACGAGACGAGGGGCTGAGCGCGATTCCTCCGCGCGGTCGGGGAAGTACATCCACCACCACTCACCAACCAGCCGCTCGGCGCGTCCTCCCGGAAGGAGACACCCAGCGATCACAGAACGCCGCCAGGAGCGTCCAACTCCGCAGGCCTAGCGTTTCCCCTTTTTCCGGGATCCCTTGCCGCGGCCCTTGTCCGGGTTGGGCGCATAACGCTGCGCCACCTTGGGCTTCTTGGCGGCTCCGGTGCCGCGCCGGTCCGGCTTGGGCTCGCGTTTGGGTTTCTCCTGCTGCGCCGAGGGCTGGCGCGAGCTCGCCGCGGTGCGTCCGCGGACAATACCGATGAATTCCTCGATGACCTCGTCCGTGGCGTCGCTCGGCCAGGCCAGGGCAATCTCCGTGCCGGGCGCGCCCGTGAGCTTCCGCGCCACGGTGTCCTTGACGTTGAAGTGCCGGGCCACGGACATCGGCAGGATCACCAGCCCGGCACCGGAGGCCACCACTTGCAGGGCCATCGCGGGTCCGCCGAGCTCCTGCACATCGAGAAACGTCTCGGCAGACAGGTCCGCCAGGTCCACTTCTTCAAACAAGGAGACCTCGTGCCCCTTCGGTGCCACCACCACCGGCTGCTCCTCGTAGAGCGGGATCACGCTGAGGCCCTCGCGTTCCACCGGGAGCCGGACGAAACTCAGGTCCGCGGTACCGTCGCGGAGCACGGACAGCTGCGCGCCGTCGTCGGACATAAAGGAGTGCAGCGGAACATCGGGCATCCGTTCCTCCCAGCGGCGGATCCATTTTCCCGGTGTCACACCGGCCACGTACGCGAAGCGCAGCTCCCGCCCGACTGCGACGGCTGGGACGACGGCGGTTTCGTCGAGGGTCTGGGATGGTTCTTCTGCTGCGGACACATGTTCACAGTACCGCCCGGGGTGGCGCGGGGGTCCGTTTCGATGGCGGCACCGCGCTGATCCGGTACTGGGTTGGTACTGGGTTGGTGCCCTGCGGGCATCCCGGCAGATACCCTTGGACTATGACCTCTGCAGACTCCCAGTCCATGAAACCGGCCACCGTTGCCAAGAAGCTTGGCATCTACCTGCCGGCGACACCCCAGGAGTTCCAGGATTCAACCATTACCCGCGCTGATTTTGCCGATCTCCAGGCCAACCCGCCGGAGTGGCTCGCGGAACTGCGCCGCAACGGCCCGCACCCGCGCCCCGTGGTGGCGCAGAAGCTCAACGTCTCCATCGCCGGCCTGGCCCGCGGTGGTGTTGAGGAAGCGCTGACGACGGCGGAAATCACCGCACTGCTCCAGGCTCCCCCGGCCTGGCTGGTGGCCGAGCGCGCCACCCACGCCGCCGTCCGCGCCGAGGCCCAGCGGGTCAAGGACGAGGCCGCCAAGAAGGACGCCAAGAAAGCCCGCGCCAAGGCCGAATAGCGGCACGCGCTTTCTCCCGGCCCCACTTTTCATCCCGCGGACACAGGACTACGCTCGCGGAATGGGTCGGGGCCGCCGGTCCGATCCCGTCCGTATCCCAATTCACCTGCCACCGGCGGCGTATCGGGAAGGAACAAGGCCATGGCCTTCAAGATCGGATATTTTGTCGGGAGCCTCTCGAGCAATTCCATCAACCGCACTTTGTCCAGGGCGCTGATCCGGCTTGCGCCTGCGGAACTGGAGTTCACGGAGATCCCCATCAGGGATCTGCCGTTGTACAGCCCGGATTTTGATGCCGCTTTCCCACCCGTTGGGCAGGCCCTCAAAGATGCCATCTCGGCTTCCGACGGCATCCTGTTCGTCTCGCCCGAATACAACCGGTCCATCCCCGGAGCGCTCAAAAACGCCATCGACTGGGGATCCCGGCCGTGGGGCACCAACTCCTTCGCCCGCAAGCCCACCGGGATTATCGGCGCCTCCCCCGGCGGCATTGGGACGGCCGTGATGCAGTCCTCGTTCCGCAGCGTGCTGAGCTTCCTCGACGCCCCGCAGCTGAATGCGCCGGAGGCATACATCCGCTTCGTCCCGGAGGCCTACGGCGAGGACGGCGAGGTCAAGGACGAGGCTACGGCCGGGTTGCTGCGCCACTACATGGAGGAGTATGCCTCCTTCGTGGCGCGGGTCCTGGCCGCCAACGCACCGGGCCATATCGGCGACGAGCACCCGGACAAGGACAAGACGAGCCGTTAGGCAGAGTCAGGGCGCGGTGGTCCGGCATCTAGTCCTGGTGCAGCTGCACGAAGTTCCCGCAGCCGTCATCCAACACCACACTGGTTCCGCCGGGCCCTTCGGACGGTTCCCCCTGGAACATCACGCCCTTGGCCGCCAGCCGGTCGTATTCGACGCGCACGTCCGGCACGCCAAAGACGATTGCGGGTATTCCGGCGTCGTGAAGACCGTTCATGTAGGCCGCTCCGATCGGGTTGTCACTGGGTTCCAGCAGCAGTCCGGCGCCTCCGTCACCATCCGGATCCTTGATGATGTAGAGGTTGTGCTCCGGCATGGCCATCAGCGTTTCGAAGCCCAGCGTGCCGGTGTAGAACTCATGGGCCGAGGCTGGATCCTTGACGTGGATACTGCACATTTTCAGTCGCATGGCCCCTAGGCTACGCCGGGAGGCTCGGCGTAGGAACCGCGACGCGGCCTCCGCACGGGGCCTTGGCGCCTGGGTTTGCGTCCACGCTGGCGCCGGGCATTGCCCCGGCCCGGCAGGCATTGACGGCCCCGCCGCCAGGGATTCCAATGGAACTAGCGGAACAGCGCCCGCCCGGGACCGTTCCGGGGAGGTGTGCAATGACGCTTTCACTATCCGGCGCCCTCGCGGCCTGGCAGTTCCTGGCCCTCGCCATTTTGGTTGCCGGGGCAGCGTTCGCCGCGGTCTATTTCGCCCGCAAGCACCTGGCGGCCGACGACGGGCCTTCCGAAGGCGCGGACGGCGCGTTTTGGGACGCATTCGCCGGACTCGCCGTCATTGTCCCCGCCATCGTCCTGGCCTCCTCCACATGGCCTTGGGCCGGCCTGGCCCTCGGGATGCTGGCCGCGGGGGCTGCCCTGGCGGCCGTGGCTGCGGCACCCCGGCTGCTCCGCCGGCAGGAAGCCCGCCGGGCCAGCCGGGAAACCCGGCTCTTGAACGAGGCGGCCGCCGCACGGCACCGGAGCGCCCTCGCCCGGTGGCAGCGGTACGAACTGGATCCGGGATTCTCGATTGACTATCCCGCGATGAGCGATACCCGGCAACCGGAAACCGCGGCACTGATCCGGGCGATCAAGGCCGCCGAGGGCCTCGGCGGCCGTACGGACCGCGCCTGCACCGATGCCGCCTACGCCCCGGCCGTGGAACGGCTGGAACATGCCCTGGCTGCCGCCGAACGCGCGGCCGGCGTCAGCGCCGCCGGGCCGCGTGGCCCGGACCACGCGCACGGCTGATTCCCCGGAATTGCCGATCCGGCAGTTCGCGGCCACCTTGGAAAGGTTCCATCATGACTGACATCACGATCATCGGCAGCGGCAACATGGCACGGGCGATCGGGACCCGGGCTGTCGCCGCCGGGCGCTCCGTCCAGATCCTGGACCGGACGCCGGAGAATGCCGCCAAGCTCGCTGCTGAACTTGGCGGCACCCCCAACTCCGGCGGCCTGAGCGAGGTTCCCGAGGGCGACATCGTCATCCTCGCGCTGTACTTCGGCCCGGCCAAGGAAGTTGCCACGCATTTCGGCGACACGCTCAGCGGCAAGACGGTGGTGGACATCAGCAATCCGATCGACACCGAAACCTTCGACTCGCTGGTGGTCGACCCGGGGACGTCGGCGGCGGAGGAAATCGCCGCACTGCTCCCGGGCGCACGGGTGGTGAAAGCCTTCAACACCACCTTCGCCGGCCCGCTCGGGTCCGGGGAAGCCGGTGGCCAGCCGATGGATGTCTTCATCGCCTCGGACTCCGAAGAGGCCCGCAACGAGGTTGCGGTCTTCGCCGAAGCCGCCGGGCTGCGTCCGCTCCAGGTGGGCGGACTGCGCCACGCCCGCGAACTCGAGGGCTTCATGCTGCTGGTCATGGCGCTGCAGGTTAGCCCTGCGTATCCAACCTTTAACTGGGGCACCGGCCTGAAAATCACCGACTAGGAGCAGTCCGGTCCCGACCGGCCGTCATCGGCCCAGAGCGGTGATACTGAGCGATCATACGGAGCGGTGATATCAAGCGGCTATATCCACCGGTGAGACCGGACGGTGGCGCGGTTCAGCGCGCTACAGCTCGACCGTGCCGCTGTCGCCGACGCTCATCCGGCTGTTGGTCACCTTGGACTTGATCCACTGCAACACGGTCGCCGCCGTGCCGCCCGGGCTGGTCCAGTACTCGGCGGAGTCCGAGTCGACGTGGAGCAGGACCACCTCAGGGGTGTCCGGGCCGTCCGGGAACCAGGCCTCCACCACCTGATTCCACATGTCGTGGATCAGTTGCCGGTCAGTGACCACTTCAGCGGTCCCGGCCACCGAAACCCACTCGGTGCGCTTGCCGAAGGAGACGTTCACCGCCGGGTTGGCGCGGATGTGGGCCACCTGAGAGGTGGTCGCCGACGTGAAAAACCACATGTCGCCGTCGTCCTTGACCTCCTGGACGGCCAGTGGCCGGCTGACGAGCGCGCCTGCCTCATTGATGGTGGTGAACATTCCGATGTGCGAATCGTTGATGATGTCCGTGACCTTGCTGATGCTTTCGGCATCCGACATGCTCTCACCTCGTTCTGGTTCCGACGGAGGAAGGTCCCCCTCCGGACAGCCTATTGGTAAGTGTGCTTACTTTCCAATGGCTGCCGGCCGGAGACCTTCCCGGGATCTTCCCTGAACCGGCAGTGGGCTCAGTGCCCGCGGGTCAGGACCTGGCCCCTGAAGAACTCGGGGCGGAGCTTGGCCATGACCAGCATGAGCACCACGCCCAGCAGGATGACGCCCATGCCCAGGATGAAGACCAGCCCCACACCGCCGATCGACGACCCTGATCCGTACGCGGGATCCATGGAGTCGTAGGCGGTCTTGACGAACATGACCAGCAGGATGACGCCGCCCAGGAGTGGCGCGAGGAACTTGAAGAAGAAGGCCCTCGCTCCGCTGAACGCCTCGGCGCGGAAAAACCAGACACAGGCCAACGCGGTGATGCCGTAGTAGAAGCAGATCATCATGCCCAGGGCCGTGATGGTGTCCCACAGTGCGTTTTCCGACGTGGTCCGGGTGATGACATAGAACGCGGCGGCCGCGACGGCCGAGGCGATCGTGGCATAGCTCGGCGACTTGTATGTGGGGCTGATCCTGCCGAACTTCTGCGGCAGCGCCCGGTAATGGCCCATGGACAGCAGGGTGCGCGCCGGCGAGACAAATGTGGACTGCAGGGACGCGGCGGAGCTGCTCAGGATGGCCAGGGACATCAGGATGGCGAACGGGCCCATCACCGGTCCCGCCAGGACGGCGAAGATACTGCCCTGGTTCTCCGGATTTCCGGCGCCCAGCCCCGTGTCGCCGACGCCGGCGTAGCTCAGCGTGGCCAGTGCAACCGTCATGTAGATGATCACGATGACCAGCACGGTGATGGTGGCGGCACGTCCCGGCGTTTTCTCCGGGTTCTTGGTCTCCTCGTTCATGGTCAGCGTGACGTCCCAGCCCCAGTAGATGAAGATGGACAGCGAAACGCCGGCGGCGAAGGCGGAGAAGGATCCCACGGCGAACGGGTTAAACCAGTCCGGGGAGATGGCCGTGGCGTCAAAGGCGGTTCCGTTGGCGACATGGCTGAACGCTGAGACCGAGAACCAGGCGAGGACCAGCAACTGAAATCCCACGAGAACGTACTGGACGGTCTTGGTGGTTTCCATGCCGCGGTAGGAGATCCAGCACGCGAGGGCGATAAACACCAGCGTGGTCGCGATATTCAGCGGCAGGTTGGTAGTGAGGTCGGCGAGTTCGGGATTGCCGAAGATCTGCGCCAGCATGAGGTAGAAGAAGTCCACCGCGACGGCGGCCAGGTTCGAGAGCACGATGATGGTGGCGGCGATGAGTCCCCAGCCGCCCATCCAGCCAATCCAGGGTCCGAACGCACGCGAGGCCCAGGTGAAGGAGGTCCCGGCGTCGGGCATTGCGTTGTTCAGCTCCCGGTAGCCGAAGGCCACCAGCAGCATGGGGACAAAGCCCACCAGGAAGATCGCCGGCAGTTGCACGCCGACCTCGGCCACGGTGGGACCCAGGGCGGCCGTGAGGGTGTATGCCGGGGCGATACAGGAAATGCCGATGACGACGGCGCCAATGAGCCCCACCGATCCGGCTTTCAGGCCCTTTTCACTCAGTCCGTGCTGCTGTTCGGTCTGCGATCCGGTGTGCTGTCCTGTCTGCTGTCCTGTCTGCGACGGCTTGGACATCGCATGGTCTGCGCTCATTGTTGTGCCTCTCGGGGGGTGTCACTCGACGCTGAATGATTGAGGTGCTTGAGTTCATAGTCGCTGGGGACCACGATCATCGGCACCGGCAGGGCGCGCAGAATGCGGCCCGCTGTGCTGCCGAGGAAGATGGACCGGCCCTTGGCAAGCCGGCTGGATCCGATCAACAGGACCTCGCCGTCTTCCCAGTCCAGGCGGTCCACGGCTTCCTCGATGCTGCGCCCGTGGGCGACGACGATTTCCGTCTTCGCCTCTACCTGGGCTTCCGTCTTGGCCTCCCCCGGGACCTCTGCCTTCGCCTCCCCCGGGACTGCCGGCCCGCCGGCAGCCAGTGCGTCGGCAAGGCACTTGGCCGCATACTCCCGGGCCGCGTCGGCTGAATCGGCCGCATCGCCGTCGAGGGCCAGAAGCGACACCACGCGCAGCGGCACGTCCCGGTTCGCCGCCATGCCCAGGGCGAATTCGAGCAGCTTCTCCGCGCCGGCCCGGGTTCCGAGCCCGCAGCTGATCCGGGTCAAGGCCTCCTGGCGGTGGTAGCCGTGCGGTGCCAGGGCCACCGGAACGGGCGAGGCGTGGAGCAGTGCACTGGCCACCGACCCGATCGTGAACCGTTTGAAGAGCCCGGTGCTGGTGGCCCCGATGATGAGCATGTCCGCGCCCAGTTCCTCGGCCGCCTCGATCAGTGCGTGCGCGTCGGAATCATGGCTGCGGATGTGGGCCTGCGCCGGGACACTGGATGGAACCAGCGCCAGGGCCTGGTCGAGCCACTCCTGGGCCTGCTCGGTGAGCAGATTTTCGAAGCCCGCCTTCGGTGCGAGGGCATGCCCGGACTGCTGCACTTCGGGCACCACCAGCACAAGGTCCAGGCTCGCTCCACGCCCGAGCGCCAGGGAGACGGCCAGATTGACCGCATCATGGCCCCTGGCATTGGCTGAATACCCCACTACGTAACGCATCTGGCCGCTCTCCTAACTGATCTGGACTGCATTCAACTGAATTGTTGGGATTTTCTAAGAGGCGACGGACGCGCGGTCCGCAGCAGCGACGATCCGGGCCGCCGTGAGCTGCCCCATCCGGACGGCGCCGTCAACATGCTGGTAGCCCTCGGCCGCAAGGTCCGAGCAGGACCAGTAGATCGGTCCGACCGGCGTCAACTGGTCCTTGCCGTAGCGGTGCAGTCCGCCAAGATCGTAGCTGGCGGCGTAGGCCCCCCTGGTCCATTCCTCCGAACCCCAGTCGGACTCGTAGTAGACCTCGGGCTCCAGGGCCTTTTCGCCGAGGAAGGACGCAATCGATTCGAGGATGGTGCGGCGGCGGTCCTCCGCGCTGAGCTCGAACATGGCGTCGGCCTTCTCATCCGAGACAAAGCCCACCAGAGTGCCGCGCGGGTCCTCGTGGTTGGTGTTGTCGTAGACCTCCTGCACAATGGCGCCGGCGCCGAAGGCGGTTCCGGACAGGCCGTCTTCGCGCCAGAACGGGCTGCTGTAGACGGCGTGGACCTTAATGACCAGGCCAAGTGACTGGTGCTGGTGCATCTGGTGCTGGCGGCGGGGCAACGGCGGGTTGAAGGACACCCGGGTGTAGAGGTTCGGCGGCACGGCCATGATGACGAAACGTGCGTTCACCGTGGCCCGGTCGGAGACAGCAGTGACACGGTAGCCGCCGCTCGCGTCATCGGCCCAGTTGATGGTGCGGACCGGGCTGCCGAGGACGACGTCGTCGCCCAGTTCCGCGGCCTGCAGCAGCGAAACCTGCTGCATCCCGCCGACAACCCGCTTGTCCAGGATGAAGTCCTCATCCGTGAGGTTGGTGAAGGACCCCGCCGAGGCAGCCATGAGGACGGCCTGCAGGGCGGAGAAGGCGTGGGCCGGTTTGGTCAGCATGCCGCCGGCGATGAACAGGCCGATGTTGTTGCAGGCTTCCTCATCTGTTGAGTTCTGCCGCAGCCAGTGGTGAAAGGAGATGGTGTCCAGCTCGCGGGCCTTGGGGTGGGCCCACGGCTCCTCGGGAGCCATCTCCGCGGCCAGGGAGTCCAGCAATGCCGTGAGCTTGTCCATTTCGACGGCGGTGGTTTCGCTGACCGGGAAGGTGTCACCGGTGTACAGGGTGCGCTTGCCGTCCGCGCCAATGTAGACGGATTCGCCGTCGCGGTAGCGGGAATAGGTCTGCAGTCCGAGCTCATCCAGGAGCCCCAGGAGCCCGGTCTGGTCCGGCGAGACCCACTGGCCGCCGATCTCGAGCATGGCCCCGTCAACCGTGTCGGTCCAGGTCCGGCCGCCCACGCGGTCCCGCGCCTCGAGCACCGCCACACTGAGTCCGGCCCTTTTCAGCTCGCGGGCGGCGGTCAAGCCTGACGGGCCGGCTCCTACGATGACGACGTCGCGGTCAAGTTCCAGCATGATGTTCCTCCCCGTGGCCGCTAGAGTGATGCGGACCACAAAATGAATGACGTTCATTTAGAATGATAGACGGTCCACACGCTTCGGGGAAGACCCTCCGCCTAATGAATTTCGCCCGTAAAGTAGGGGCAGAACGGGCTCACCCCCAACCCGCCAGCCAAACCGAGAAGCCAAGCAGAGAAGAAAGGGCCGGAATGACGGCAGCAACCAGCGCCCCCGCCGATGCGCACGGCCCCGCCGCCGGGCCCCGCCGCCGCGCGGGACGGCCCGCCGCGGCCGTGCTGGACCAGCACGGCATCACCGTGGCGGCCCTGGAGCTGATTGGCAAGAGCGGCTACGACGGGTTCACCATGGCTGCCCTGGCGCGGACCCTCAACGTGGCTCCCTCGGCGCTGTACAACCATGTCTCGTCCAAACGGGACGTGCTGGTCCTCGTCCAGGACCACTTGACCTCGTTCGTGGACGTCACCGCCTTCGAGGCCGGGGACTGGGAACAGGCCGTGAGGGATTGGGCCTGGAGCTACCGCGATGTATTTTCCAAGCACACCCCGCTGATTCCCGTCATTGCCGTACTGCCCGTGACCGACGCGCCCAAGACACTGGCCATGTACGAGGCCGTCAGTGCCGGTTTCAGCCGCGCAGGCTTTCCGCAGGAGCGCATTGTCCCGGCCATTGTCGCGATCGAATCGTTCATCTTTGGCTCCGCCTACGACGTCACGGCACCCGCGGACATCTTCGATTCCGGCACCATGGCCGCGTCGACACCGCATTTCACCGCCGCCGTCCAGCGGCTGGCCGGGGAAGGCCATGAGAAACCGGCCGACGTCGCTTTCCGGCTGGGACTTGAGGCACTTCTCGCCGGGCTCGGGGCGCTGCGGGCAGCCTAGCGGTCCAGCAGCAGTAGTCCACCGCGGAGTTTCCCCACTTTTGACAGACCGGCGCCGCACCACACCGGCGGGTCGGCGCAACACGCCGGAGGAAGCCTTCGAATGTGGGGAAACCGGAAAACCCCGACGCCGGTTCTCCCGCGTGGGTTAAACAAAAGAACCCCGGTCCAAGACCGGGGTTCTTTCGATTGCGTGCGCGAGGGGGGATTTGAACCCCCACGCCCTTTCGGACACTGGCACCTGAAGCCAGCGCGTCTGCCGTTCCGCCACTCGCGCGCAACTTCTTCCACTCGGATAGGGCCGGTTTCCCGGACCGCCAACCTCGTAAAAGCAGCGAGATCAAGCATAACGGACAACTGCCGGAAAACACCAATCGAGCCCCAGAGCCCCCTGATTGGGGTCGTTTGCCGGCCACGTTTGCCCCGCCGCCGGGCGTCACGCGGGGACCCCGCCGCGGCCGTCCCGGCGGCGGTGTCCGCGCACGTCAGGGCGCGGCGGGCACTCATTTTGACGTCGCCCCGGCGGCGTCCGTTGAGGCCATTCCCAGACACGCCCAGTAGTATCTGATGTAGGAGTGTCCGCTGAGCGCGGGCTCGCAAAAGTTGGAAACCGAGTTCCGGAACGAACGCTGCCCCGCAGCCACCAGGAAAGGAGAAGGACCATGGGATTGCTGGACAAAGTCGAGCGCGGCATCGAAAAGGCCGTCCGCGGAGTCTTCTCCACCGGTTCCCGCGCCCAGGTTGAGCCTGTCGAGATCGCGAGCCGCCTCCGCACCGAGGTGGACAACAAGGCCATCACGATTGCCGCGGGACGCACCCTGGCCCCTAACGTTTTTGACGTACTCCTCAGCAGCGATGACTTCCAGCGCGCCCAGGAATGGGGCACACCGCTCGCGGAGGAGCTGTGCGACGTCGTCATCAACCATGTCCGCAGCCAGGGGTACACCCTCCAGGGCCCGGTCCGGATCAGTTTCCGCCGCGATGAGGAGCACCGCGCCGGGAATTTCGACATCACCTCGCGGACCGAGAAAGCCTCCGCCCCTTCCGTCCCGGCTCAGCCGGGTATTCACGGCAATGTACCCGCGGCTCCGACACGCCAGCCTGCACAGCTTCAGCCTGTACTGGACATCGACGGCCAGCGCTATTCGCTGAACGCGCCCTCAATCGTCCTCGGACGGTCCTCCGAAGCAGACATCCTTATTGACGACACCGGCGTTTCGCGCCGCCACCTGGAAATCCGGACTGGGCCTGGCACGGCTCAGGCGATCGATCTCGGCTCCACGAACGGCAGCTACGTCAACGGCCAAAAGATCGTAGGCAGTTCGGAGCTTGCTGACGGCGCCACGATCATGATGGGACGAACCAAAATCATCTTCCGCCTACTGCCCGCCCACCCAGGCGGCCGCGCATGAGCGAATTGACCATCACGGCCCTGCGTTTCGGGTTCCTCATCCTCCTGTGGGTGCTGATCTTCAGTATTGTCTCGGCCATGCGCCGCGACCTGATGATCGGCCGCAAGGCGGCGGCCGGTGCCCCCACGGCACGCCAGGTGCGCAAGAATCCTTCCCTTGCCGAACCGCCGCCGGCCCCCGTCAAACAGCAGGCCCGCCAGCTGATCGTGACCGAGGGACCGTTGAAGGGCACCACCATCGCCCTCGCGGCGAGCCCCATCCTCCTGGGCCGGGCACAGGAAGCCACCCTGGTCCTGGAGGACGACTACGCCTCGGGCCGCCATGCCCGCCTGTTCCCGCAGGGCAGCCGCTGGTTCATCGAGGACCTCGGCTCCACTAATGGCACGTATCTGGCAGACCAGCAGCTGACCCGGGCCCTCCCGGTGGAGCTGGGCGTCCCCGTGAGAATCGGCAAGACGGTCATCGAATTGAGGCCGTAGCCGTGGCTGCCCCGGAATTTCCCGCAGACAGGGCCGAAGGCAAGACAACTGCCCCGAAGCGGCCGCTGATCATGCGCTACGCCGCGCGCTCAGACGTCGGCCGCATACGCGCCAAGAATGACGACTCCGCCTACGTCGGCCGGCACCTCGCCGTCGTTGCCGACGGCATGGGTGGCCATGCCGGCGGCGACGTCGCCTCTGCCGCGACCGTCCTGGACATGATCCATCTGGACCATGACGACTACGACGGCGACCCCGGCACCGTCCTCGCCGACGAAATCCAGACGGCCAACTCCCTGCTGTCCGAACTGGTCCACATGAATCCCAAGCTTGCCGGGATGGGTACCACGGTGACGGCCCTGCTCCTCGCCGAAGGAAAGCTCCACTTCGCCCACATCGGCGACTCCCGGGCCTACCGGCTGCGTGACGGCGAGTTCGAACAGGTCAGCGTCGACCACACCTTTGTCCAGCGGCTCATCGATGAGGGCCGGCTCCGCCCCGAAGAGGCCGAAACGCATCCGCACAAGAACGTCCTCATGCGCGTGCTGGGGGACGTCGATGCCAGCCCGGAGCTGGATCTTGACACACTGGCTGTCCAGGCCGGGGAACGATGGCTGCTCTGCTCGGACGGCCTGAACTATGTGGCCGGCCACGTCGTGGAGCGCACCGTCCGGGAGACGAAGGACCTGGGCGAATGCGCCGAACTGCTGGTTGAACTCACGCTGGAGGCCGGCGCCCCGGACAACGTGACCGTGGTGGTACTCGACATTGCCGAGCCGACCCGTGATGACGTCCGGACCGCCGTCGTCGACGTCGTGCCCGCGCCCGCAGCGGCCGCCGGGACGTCAGCGCCCGCGGCCCCGGCCGGAACCCTGGCCGGGTCCCTGGCCGGCAGCACCGTTGGTGCCGCGAAAACCCCCGGCGGGTCCGTAAAGAAGGACAACTCCGCCCAAGACACCGGGTCCGCCGCGCTGGCCACCGCGGCAGGAGCCTCAGGGCCGCCGCCGGCCGACCCCGCCCCAGGGTCCCCGGCCGACGGCAAGCCGCCGGGCGCCGCCGCACAGAAGGCTGCCGAGGGCAAGGAGCCCGAGACCACCACCGACCCGCATCTGGGTGAACATCTCTCGGCCGAAGTCCTGCGGGAAGAACTCTCCATGCGCCCGCACGAACTTGTCGGGGCCGCCGCCGCAGCGGCGGAATCAGGTTCCATTCCTTCCATCGCCGGACGCACCGTGGCCCGCCGCGCGGCCACGGTCCTCACGCACAAGTCCGAACAGGACCGCGAGGAGGCCGACGACTTCAGGCCCGCCGGACGGCCGCGCCGGTGGCTCACCGTATCCATTGCCGCCGCGATCGTCGCGCTGCTCGCCGTCGGACTCTGGCTTGGCTACGCCTGGACCCAGACGCGCTACTACATCGGCGAACACGATCAGCATGTGGCCATCTTCAACGGCGTCTCCCAGCGTCTCGGGCCCATCCAGCTTTCCACTCTCGAAGCGGTAACCGATATCAAGATGTCCGACCTTCCCGAATTTTCGCAGCAGCGGGTGCGCCTGACTGTGCCCGCCCGCGACCTCTACGACGCGCAGCGAATCGTCAAAAACCTGGAACGCACCGGCACGACCGCCCCGGCCGATGAATGCCTCACCCCGTCCCCCGCAGCGACGGCCGCCGGTGCCACCCCCTCCCCCGGCAGCACGGCCAAGCCGGGCTCCACGGCGTCGCCAAGTGCCACAGCCTCCCCTGGAGCGGCCAAGCCGTCGCCATCCGCCACCCCGACTACGAATTGCGAGGGGGCCAAATGACACCCATCGACCCCGTGCCCAGGCCACGACGAAACGTGGAGCTGGTCCTCCTGGTCCTCGCCCTCGCCGTAGGGATTGGTGCCCAGGCGCTCGTGGGCGTGGACCGGCAAAAAGCGTTCGACACCGACTTCTGGTTTCAGTCCGGACTCCTGGCGTTGGCCGCCCTCGCCTTCCATGTGGTGCTGCGGCTCCGCGCAAAATATGCCGACCCGGTAATACTTCCGCTCGTGGTCGCCCTTAACGGGCTGGGCCTGGCCATGATCCACCGGCTGGACAGGGTAGGCGAAGACACCGGCAACAACCAGCTGCGCTGGACCCTGGTGGCCATGGCGGTCGCGATCGCGGTCATTTGGTTCCTCAAGGACCACCGGATCCTGCGCCGCTTCACCTATATCTCCCTGGCCATCAGCGCCGTGCTCCTCATCCTGCCGCTGGTTCCCGGCATCTCCGCCGGAGAGGTCCTGGGTGCCAGCGTCTGGATCAAGATCGGTTCCATGACCTTCCAGCCGGGTGAAATCGCCAAGATCACGCTGGCCATCTTCTTTGCCGGCTATCTGTCGTCGAACCGGGACCTGATCCTGCTGGCTGGCCGCAAGATCGGCCCGGTGCAGTTCCCACGGTTCAAGGACATGGGCCCCATGATCACCGCCTGGCTCGTGAGCATCGGCGTGCTGGTCTTCCAGCGTGACCTCGGATCCTCGATCCTGTTCTTCGGCCTGTTCCTCGTCATGATCTACGTCGCCACGAGCCGCATCAGCTGGGTGATCATCGGCCTTGTGTTGATTGCCGTCGGCGGCTTCGTCGCTGCCCGCGTGTTCTCGCACGTGGCCCTGCGGATCGACGGCTGGCTCAACGCGTTCACCGATGAGGTCTACGGCCGGCAGTTCGGCGGCAGCCTTCAAATTGTCGAGGGCTTGTTCGGCATGGCCAACGGCGGACTGGTCGGCACCGGCCTCGGCCAGGGCCGGCCCAACCTCGTCCCCTTCGCCAACAGCGACATGATCATTGCCTCCTTTGGTGAGGAACTGGGCCTGATCGGCGTCTTCGCGATCGTCCTGATGTACCTGCTGCTGTTCACCCGGGGCTTCCGCGCCGCGCTGGGCACCCGCGACGCGTTCGGCAAACTGCTCGCCACCGGGCTCTCCTTCGCGATCGCGCTGCAGTGCTTTGTGGTGATCGGCGGCGTGACGCGCCTGATCCCGCTGACCGGACTTACGACGCCGTTCCTCGCCGCCGGCGGGTCCTCGCTCCTGGCGAACTGGATCATTGTGGGTCTGCTGCTCATGATTTCGCACTCCGCGCGCGGCCCGGTGGATACAACGCCACTGCCGCCCGGCCAGGAACCCGGTGCGCGCAAGAACTTCCCCGTGCTGCCTGCCAAACCGGCGCCGGATCCCCGAAACAGTCCCGACGCACCCACCGAGGCGGTGAAACAGCTGTGAACCAGGCCATCCGCAATTCATGGATTGCCGCCATCGCGATGTTCGTGCTGGTCTTCGGCGCGCTCAGCTATGTGCAGGTGGTTGGCGCCGACGAGCTTAAGGCCAACGCCTGGAACAGGCGCGCCATCCTGCAGAACTACTGCAACGACCGCGGTGCGATCATTGTCGGCGGCACCCCGGTGGCAGAGTCCGTGCCCGCCACGGAGAGCTGCAAATTCCAGCGGACCTACTCCCAGCCCGAGCTCTACGCGGGCGTCACCGGCTACTTCTCCAAGAACTACGGCCTCACCGGACTCGAGAAGTCGATGAACGATGTCCTGGCCGGCAGTTCGGACCAGCAGTTCCTGGACCGGGTGGGCCAGTTGTTCCTCGGCAACCAGCCCAAGGGCGCGTCCGTGGAGCTGACCCTGGACCCCAAACTCCAGAAGCTTGCCTACGACCTCATCCCGGACGGCATTCGCGGGCACATCGTGGTCACCAACCCGAAGACCGGCGCGGTCCTGGCCATGGTGTCCAAACCGTCCTATGACCCCAACCTGATTGCCACCCAGGACCCGGCCGCCGAACAGGCCAATTACACCGAGCTGAACCAGGTCCCCGGGATCAACCTGAACCAGAACGTCTCTGGACCCACGGGCGAGCTGCTGGCACCGGGATCGGTGTTCAAGCTCATTGACACATCTGCGGCGCTGAAATCGGGCAAGTACAACAAGGACAGCGACCTGCCCAACCCGGCCGAGATGTCCTTCCCGGGCATCGACTACAAGCTGCCCAACTACGCGGGCGGCAACTGCTACACGCGCACGACGGCGTCGTTCGCGTTTGCCCTGCAGCAGTCCTGCAACACACCGTTCGCCAGTATCGCACTGGACCTGGGGCAGAAGGCCATCGGGGACGAGGCGGAGAAATTCGGCTTCGGCCAGGACTTCGGCGACCAGCTCAAGCTGGACAGCGCCCCAAGCTTCTTCCCGAGCGAACCGCTGGACGACGCCGGGCTGGCGCAGTCCTCGATCGGCCAGCGCGACGTCCGCGCCACACCGCTGCAGATCAACACCATGACGGCGGCGATCGCCAACGACGGAGTACAGATGCAGCCGAACCTGATCAAGGCCGTACGCGCCCCTGACCTGCGGACGATCAGCGAACCGAAACCCCAGGCCCTGCGCACCGCCACGAGTCCGGAGATCGCACGGCAGGTCAACGAGTGGATGGTCAGCGTCGTCGACGACGGCATCGCACACCGTGCGGCCGTGCCCGGTGTCCAGGTGGCCGGCAAGACCGGTACCGCAGAACTCGGCAACGGCCTGAACAATTCTTGGTTTACCGGGTTCGCCCCGGCAAATGACCCGCAAGTGGCCGTCACCATCGTCATGGAAGGCGTAGACATCACCACTGGCGCAAATCTAACCAGTCCGAACGCGAAGAAGATTTTTGAGGCGGTGTTGAATAAGTGAGGCCTACTTCGGGAATCACCCTCGGCGGCAGATTCCAGCTGACCACGCGCATTGCGATCGGCGGCATGGGAGAAGTCTGGAAAGCCAAAGACCTGATCCTTGGCCGCATCGTCGCCATCAAGGTGCTCAAGGAGGAATACACGGGCGACCCCGGATTCCTGCAGCGCTTCCGCGCCGAGGCACGCCATACCGCCCTGCTGAACCACGTGGGCATCGCCAACGTCTTCGATTACGGCGAGGAAGAGGGTTCCGCCTACCTGGTCATGGAACTGGTTCCGGGGCAGCCGCTGAGCAGCATCATCGAGCACGAACAGGTGCTGTCCCCGGACCGCACGCTTTCGATGATCGCGCAGACGGCGCGGGCCCTGGCCGTCGCGCACGCGCAGGGCCTCGTGCACCGCGACGTCAAGCCGGGGAACCTGCTCATCACCCCCGACGGCCGCGTCAAGGTCACCGACTTCGGCATCGCCCGCCTGGCCGACCAGGTTCCGCTGACCCAGACCGGCCAGGTGATGGGCACCGCCCAGTACCTGGCACCCGAACAGGCCACGGGGCAGACTGCCACTGGAGCCTCGGACATCTACTCCCTCGGCGTGATCGGCTACGAGTGCCTCACGGGCCACCGGCCGTTCTCCGGGGAATCCCAGATCGCCATCGCGCTGGCCCAGGTCAACGACGCGCCTCCGCCGCTGCCGGACACACTGCCCAGGCCCGTCCGCGCCCTGCTGATGTCCATGCTGGCCAAGGATCCGAAGAACCGCCCGGCCGACGCCATCAAGCTGTCCGAGGCGGCCGAGGCCATCCGCAACGGTGATATCGCCGCCGCACACGCAGCCGTACCGGGCATGCTGCTTTTCGAGGCAGCCACCGGGCCCATCACGGCCCCCGTCGACGTCCCCACAGCGGCCACCAGCGTCATTGGCTCCAGCGCCGCGGAGGACAAGTCGACGTCGGCGACGTCCGCGCTGCCCGTCGTGGGCGCCGCCGGTGCAGGTGCAGCCGCCGGCCTGGCAGCCGGCGCTGCCGCAGCCAGCGGCTACGGCGCCCGCAACGCCCTCAACCGCGCCGACGCCCTGGCGGCCGAGCGAAGCTGGGTGCAGGAAGAGGAGGAAGAAGACTACGACGAGCCGGAGGAGGAGCCGAAGCGCCGCGGACGAAGCCCGTGGACCTGGCCGCTGATTGCGTTGATCCTGCTGGTGGTGTTCGTCCTGGTCGGTGTGGTCCTGAGCCAGGCCGGCAGTCTCTTCCCCTCGCAGGGTCCGGCCACGAGCAGTGCCACGTCCAGCATCGCGAAACCGAGCAGTGCCACGCCGTCGGCGTCGTCGGCTACCCCGACCGAGACGCCCACCCCCACGCCCAGCTCCGCGAAACCCACCGAATCCACCCCGGCAGCGGTCAACCTGATCCCGGATGCCTACCTGGGGCGGCCGTACAACGATGTCCGCAACGAGCTGATTGGCAAGGGGCTGCAAGTCACCGGTGTCGAGGTCGTCAACGACGCGACGCCAGGCACCGTCACCAACATCGATCCCTCCGGTGCGGTCCAGCCGGGCACCACCATCACCGTCAGCTACTCCAAGGGCCCGGAAATGGTCGAGGTCCCGTCCATCAAGGCGGGCGTCAGCGAGGCTGAAGCCCAGCAGGCCATCCAGGACGCCGGGCTGCGCTGGGCCAAGGGAGCCGACGTCAGTCCCACGAACAAGAACGAAGATCCGGGCACGTTCGTGAGCTCGCAGCCTCCTTCCGGGTCCAAAGTGACCGCCGGAAGCGTCGTGACCTACCACCTCGCCAAGGCCACGGCCACATCCCCTTCACCGTCACCTACCAAGTCCGGACCCTAAACGATCATGAGCAATACACCCCGCACTCCGTCGCACAGGGAGGAACGCCCGGCGAACACGCAGCGCGTCCTCAGCGGGCGCTATGAGCTGGGTGAGCTGATCGGCCGTGGCGGCATGGCGGATGTTTTCCGCGGCCTCGATACCCGGCTGGGACGTACCGTGGCCGTCAAGCTGCTGCGCCCGGACCTGGCCCGGGATCCGCAGTTCCAGGCCCGCTTCAAGCGCGAGGCCCAGGCTGTCGCGGCACTCAACCACCCCTCGATCGTGGCTGTCTTCGACACCGGGGACCACGCGGTCCCCGGTGACCACGACGACAGCGTCCGGGTGCCCTACATCGTGATGGAGTTCGTTTCCGGCAAGACCATCCGCGACATGGTGCGGGCCAAGGACGTCACCATCGACCAGGCGATCGACTTCACCCTGGGCGTGCTGTCCGCGCTCGATTACAGCCACAAGGCCGGGATCGTGCACCGCGACATCAAGCCCGCCAACGTGATGTTTTGCCCCGATTCAAACAGCGTCAAGGTCATGGACTTCGGAATCGCCCGCGCCATTGCGGATTCGTCCGCCACCATGACGCAGACGCAGGCCGTCGTCGGCACGGCGCAGTACCTGTCCCCGGAACAGGCCCGGGGCGAAGCCGTCGACGCGCGCAGCGACCTGTACTCCGCCGGATGCCTTCTCTACGAGATGCTGACCGGCCGGCCGCCGTTCATCGGCGACAGCCCCGTCTCCGTGGCCTACCAGCACGTTCGTGAGATCCCCGAGCCCGCCAGCAGCCTCAATCCCGACGTCTCCGCCGCGCTGGACAGCGTGTTGATGAAGGCCCTGCAGAAGAACCGCGCCGACCGTTTCCAGGACGCCGCCGCCTTCCGCCGCGCCCTGCGGGCCGCGCGCAGCGGCGTTCCGGTCACGGCGCCTTCCGCCAGCGAGGCCCCCACCGACCCCACCAACGAGGTTCCCCGGCACGACCCCCTGGCGGCCACGGCAGCTTTCTCCCTGACCGGTGCCAAGTTCCTCGACGATTCCCCCGGGGGCCGGCTGCGGCCCGCCGAAGAAGCACCCGACGACGAGGAAGTGCTGCAGCCGGCGGGCACCGAACTCTATGGCATTGCGGACACCGGCAGCCTGCCGCTGGCGCTGCCGGTCGAACGCGAGCACACCCCGCGCCAGAAGACGCGCCGCCGCACCTGGATCGCAACGCTCGTAGTCCTCACACTGCTGGTGCTGGCCGGCGGCGGCCTCTGGCTGTACAACCTCATGAATCAGGCCCCGCCACAGGCAACCAAGGTACTGGTTCCCACTGTCACGTCCCTGACGGAATCAGAGGCCCTGCAAAGGCTGTACAACGCAGGTTTCAAGCCACAGCTCCAACGGCTGCAGCACGAGAGCATTCCCAAAGGCACCGCGATTGGCACCGTGCCGACGTCGGGGAGTTCCATGGCCGCCAACTCGGACATCATCCTCAACATCTCCGAGGGCCCCAGCGCGATTACCATCCCGACGGACCTGCCCGGCCGGACCGAGGCGGCAGCCCGCGATCTTCTCCACCAAACGGGGCTGACTGGCGCCCTCACCACCAAGATGTCCAACAACCCCACGGTTCCGGTCGGCATTGTCATCACCACCAACCCGGCCCCGGGCCAGGTTGTGGCCGTGGCGGACGCGGTCGAAATCGTCGTCTCCACCGGCAAGGTGGCTGTGCCGCAGCTGATCGGGCTGCCGCTGGCGGAGGCGGAGGCGAAACTGAAGGAACAGGGCCTGGTGCTCAAGGCCACCGAAGTGGAGAACACCCAGGTGGCTCCGGGCAAGGTGACAGGCCAGGCCGATGCCGCGGATTCGCTCGTCGAACAGGGCAAGACCATCACCGTGACCGTGGCGAAGGCACCGGCTCCGCCGCCGCCCCCGCCGTCGCCCACGCCCACGCCCACGCCGACGCCGACCAAGAGCGCGTCCAAAGAGGACGCGGCCCTGGGCGGCCTGTTCCCCTAACCCAGTCGGGAAAAACCCAGGGTGCCGGCTGCCGCCGCGCCGGCGCATTCAACGCCTGGCGGGTCAGTGCTTGATGAGCGGGCTCAGGTCTGCTGCCCGTTCGGCAGCGCCCGCCATGCCCAGTGACTCCAGCCAGTTGCCTAGCATCTGGTAGCCGCCTTCGGTCAGGACGGATTCCGGGTGGAACTGGACGCCGCACAGCGGGGCGGTACGGTGCTGCAGGCCCATCACCACACCGGTGCCCGTCTCCGCGGTGATCTCCAATACCTCCGGGATGCTCTCGCGGACAGCGGCCAGCGAATGGTAGCGGGTGGCCGTGAGGGGCGAGGGGAGCCCCGCAAAGACGCTGGTTCCATGGTGTTCGACGAGGGAAGTCTTGCCGTGCATCAGTTCGGGAGCGTGCGTCACGGTTCCGCCGTAGGCCTCCGCCAGCGCCTGGTGCCCCAGGCAGACACCCAGCATGGGCTTGTCGTGGCTGCCGCACCACTTGATCAGCTCAATGCAGACGCCGGCCCCGGCTGGATTCCCCGGACCGGGAGAGATGAGGACCCCGTCCCTCGCCTCGGCCATTTCGATCGCCTCGGCAAGCGTGACGTCGTCGTTGCGGACTACGGTGGTCTCCGCACCGAGCTCCTGGAGATAGCCGACCAGGGTGTAGACAAAGCTGTCGTAGTTGTCTACGACCAGGATCTTGGTTGTGCTCATGGGTGCCTTGCTGAACCAATCGTTGAATCTGTTAACTGGGTGAATTGCGCCAGCCAGGGAAAAAGGAACTGAACCATCAATACCAGTGCTCCGGCCGCCAGCACCAGCGCGGTCGCAATCCTGAGCCACAAGGGCCCGGGAAGGCGGCGGAAAAGCCAGCCATACATTCGTCAGCTTTCCCCGGCCGCGCGGGCCGCCCGGGAAATTTCAGCCGGCGGTCCAGCCGAAAGAGACTGCCACCGCTCCAGCAGGGCGTAGGCCACAAAGCGTTCCTCGGAGCCAAACCGCGGGTTGCAGCTCGTCATGGTCAGGTAGCTCTGCGTCGGCGCGGCGCCCGGCAGCATCGGCACCGGCAACAGCACATCGGTCCGCGAGGGAAGGACTGTCTGGCTGTTCCGGAACACGTAGACATAGTAGCCCTCACGGGTCTGGACGTAGATCCGGTCCCCGGGCACCAGGGCGTCGATATGGTCCACGACGGCGCCGTGGGACTGCCGGTGCCCTGCCACGGCGAAGTTTCCCGCAGCCCCCGGCATGGCCGTGCCCTGATAGTGCCCGATGCCCAGAGTGTCCAACACCGCCGGAGTGGTTCCCTGAACCATTGGACGCGTGTATCCGGCGCCGAAACGGGGAACGTACAGGATGCCGATGGCCGAGGGCGCGACGGCGGGTTCCGGGGCAACAGCCGACGACGGCAGAGGCGGCGCTGCGGGAGCGGCGGTTCCAATCCCGCGGGCAAAGTCGTGCACCGCCTCGCGCTGCCGGGCGTCGGAGGCCACATTCGTCCACCACAACTGCCAGGCCACAAAGAGCAGGACAATGACGCCCGCGGTCAGAAGCAGCTCGCCCGCGACGTGGATGGTGCGCTGGAGCAGCCCGCGGCGGCTGCGGGCCGTCCGGCCGGATCCCTGCTCCAACTCCAGCACTGCGGGTTCTCCTCCAAGACGGTTGCGGGGGTCCACGGCGTGGCCGGAACTACAGCTAGAATTGTGCGACACAAGAATTCAAGCTCGACCAAGAGCACGTTGGCCGGCAGGGGCTCGCTTCCTGCAGGATACCAAGCCACGTTGGCCGCTCTTGTTCCAGCCCGCCAAGGAGGATCAGTGCCCGAGTCGAAGCCGCGTAAAAGGACTGCCCCTGTGGCCCCGCAGACTTCTGCCGCGGAGGCCTACAAACCCAATCCGGTCTGGTTCAAGCCCGTCATGTTTGGCCTGATGATCATTGGCCTGCTGTGGATCATCACGTTCTACATCACCGAGGGCGCCTTCCCGGTTCAGGCTTGGGGCTCGTTGAACATCGTCGCCGGCTTCGGAATCGCGATCATCGGCTTCCTGATGACCACACGCTGGCGTTCCTGACACCAGGCCGGCGCGGCGCACATCCCTGACGGGCCGGTACACACAGTGTGCCGGCCCGCCGCCGTTAATCCACAGCATTAATCCCGGCCCAGCGAAGGAATCCAGATGACCCCGGCAGTAAACGGCTCGACCATTGGCGACGATGGACTGGCGCGGCCTGTGTGGGCCTCCGTGGATCCCATGCTGCGCGAGTATTACGACTCCGAGTGGGGCATGCCCGTCCGGGACGAACAGGGCCTCTACGAACGCATCAGCCTCGAGGGATTCCAGGCGGGGCTTTCATGGGCGACGATCCTGCGTAAGCGGCCCGCTTTCCGCGCGGCGTTCAAGGACTTCGACCCGGAACTGGTGGCCCGCTTCACGGACGCCGATGTGGAGCGGCTCATGCTCGATGCCGGGATCGTCCGGAACCGGCTGAAGATCCAGGCAACCATCACCAATGCCCGCGCTACTCTGGCGTTGAGGGACGACGGCGGCCTGGTTGACTTCGTATGGGCGTTCCAGCCGGCCGTCACACCCCGGCCGGACTCCCTCGATGAGGTCCCTACTACCTCGGCCGAGTCCGTCGCGCTTTCCAAGGCGCTGCGCAAGAAGGGCTTCGCCTTCGTGGGGCCCACCACGATGTTCGCGCTCATGGAGGCCATCGGAATGGTGGACACCCATCTGCTGGACAGCCACCGGCGCGGGTCATCGGGCGTCTGGTCGCAGTGACCCGACGGTGACCCGGCGAGGTCCCGCCTCCTTATCCACAGCTGTGCACAAGTCTGGGGAAACTTATCCACACTGTTTATAAGTTTCCGGGTCTTCATGCGGTTCAGCCGGGTTCAGCGGCCACAGCGGGGCGCAATGCCACTGATGAGATCCCCGGCCTACCCTGAATTACACAGCTGTAAGTTATTAACACTGTGGATTTCCTGTGGACAAGTTCCCTGACCCCGCAACAGGCCGCGGATGGCACCGCGGTTCCGCCGCACGGCCGGCTCACGGCAGCCTCGGGGCCGCCTTGGGGCCAGCCGGCCGCCCGACGTTGTTGTCCGTCCCGACAACAGCTGCAACGAGCAAGTTATCCACTTAACAACAGGCCACTACCCACAAGTTATCCACAGCTGGGGATAACAGCCGGTCGATAGGAGCCGCAACCCCCTCTGCCGGGCCATGAGCCGGGTTGAATCCCGCGGATGCTCAGACCATCAAGTTATTAACACTGTGAATAACCCTGTTGAAACACGCACCGCGGCCGTCCCACGGCCCGTCGTGACCTGCCGCCGACGCGGGCGGGGCCAGTGGGGGGCGACGGCGCTGGGAGTGCGGCGTGGTGACGCGGCGCCGCCTGGAGGTCCTGAGGTACCGGTCCCCGGCGTGCCCGCGGCACCGTTCTGTGGAGTACTCTCTGGAGTGCCCGCGGCGCAGGGCCTGCATAGGGCCGGGACAGGGCTGGTGCCGCCCGGCGCCAGGCAACAGGGCCTGCGCGGGCAAAGTTGTCCACTTACTCACAGGGCAACCCACAGAAGTTATCCACAGGTGTGGAGATCAGGTCGGCAGCATCGCCTGCAAGCTGGATAATCGCCAGCCCGGGCGGCCAGAGCCGGGTCGTCACAGTGAACTACACGCTTGTAAGTTATTAACAATGTGGATAACCGCTGTGGAAAACTCTCGGATCCGCACCTGTGAATTCAGGTGCGGGGGCTCGGCCCGGGGGTACAGGGGGAAAGGTCCATAAAATGGAGGGAACAGCCAAGGAACCCCAGCGAGAGAAACACTGGTAAAGAGTGAAGGGGGCCGGGCGCTAAATGCGTTCAATTACGGCCGAATGCGGCCGAATTGCGGGCGATTGCGGCCGGGGCTTCGGCAGGAGCGGGCTAAGCGCTGGCGCCGGTCATCCGCACGACGGACACGGCGGTCACCAAGGCCAGGACCACGGCGAGGCCGATGGCCTGCAGCAGGGTCTGCCGCGGGCCGCGGGGGGTGTAGGCAATGACAGCGGCGCTCAGGGCGCCGGTGACGAGGCCGCCGAGATGGGCCTGCCAGGCGATCTGCGGGACCATGAAGCCGATGACGCCGTTGATTGCAATAAGGACCAGGAGCTGGCGGACTTCGCCGCCGCGCTGGCGCTGGACCACCAGCAGGGCGCCGAACAGGCCAAAGATGGCGCCGGAGGCGCCGACGAGGCCCACTGGGCCGTTCACCGGATACACCGGGGTCAGCAGGAGGAAGCCGACGGAGCCGCCGACGGCCGAGAGCAGGTAGATGGCCAGGAAGCGGGCGTGGCCCAGCAGCGGCTCAAGGATCTGGCCGAATATCCACAGCGTGTACATGTTCAGGACGATGTGGAGCAGGAATCCCTGCGAGTGCAGGAACGCCGAAGTGAGCATCCGCCACGGTTCAACGCCGGTCAGGGCGGGAGCGTAGGCCAGTTGCTGGTAAATCCCGTCGTTGGGGACAATCCACTGCAGCGCATAGACAAGGGCACACAGCGCGATGATCACGTAAGTGACCACGGGTTTGCCGGCGGTCACGGCGCCGCCGTAGACGGTCCTGACGGCCGGCGTCGTGCGCTTGGTTTCGTTGACACAGTCAACGCATTGGAATCCGACGGCGGCCGCCCGCTGGCAGTCGGGGCACGCAGGGCGCCCGCACCGCTGGCAACGCACATAGGCGGGCCGGTCCGGGTGTCTGGGGCATAC
This sequence comes from Arthrobacter humicola, assembly GCF_022803015.1. Classification (GTDB taxonomy): domain Bacteria; phylum Actinomycetota; class Actinomycetes; order Actinomycetales; family Micrococcaceae; genus Arthrobacter; species Arthrobacter humicola_A. The sequence goes on along the minus strand of NZ_JAFKON010000002.1, from coordinate 240,453 downwards.
CGGGACCTCTGCGGACGGCTCTGCCGCCGGAATTCCGTAGCTCATGGTGGTGGGTTAGAGCTTTTCGATGTCAATGCTGTTGATGGTGACATCCTCGACGGGGCGGTCGCCCATGCCGGTGCGGACGCCTTCGATCGCGTCGACGACCTTCTTGGATTCGTCATCGGCGACCTCACCGAAGATGCTGTGCTTGCCCTGCAGCCAGCCGGTGGGGATGGTGGTGATGAAGAACTGCGAACCGTTGGTGCCGCGGCCCATCTGGACGCCGGCGTTGGCCATGGCCAGCTTGTACGGCTCGTTGAAAGTCAGTTCCGGGTGGATCTCATCGTCGAATTTGTAGCCCGGTCCACCGGTGCCGCGGCCCAGGGGATCGCCGGCCTGGATCATGAAGTCCTTGATGATGCGGTGGAAGATGGTGCCGTTGTAGAGCGGCGTGCCGGTCTTGTCCTCGCCCGTTTCCGGGTGGGTCCAGGCCTTCTCACCGGTGGCCAGCCCGACGAAGTTGTCGACGGTCTTCGGCGCGTGGTTGCCAAAGAGGTTGACGACGATGTCGCCGAGGCTCGTGTGGATAGTGGCTTTTGCGGTTGCGTTGGCAGTCATAGGGCCCATTCTTCCATGACGGCTCCGCCCGCATAGGGCCGCACAGTCAGTTCCGCGCTGGGTGAAATCCACTGGAAATCGGCCTGAAGAATAGCCGGTGCGTTCATAGACACGTAGGCTAACTGCAGAACCGTCACATTAATCGGGAGGTAGTTGTGAAGAAAACGGATCGTATTGCCCGTGACCTGGAGCAGTCAGTAAGCACCGGAGTAGACAGCGCCAAGGATTGGGCGGCCCCGCGGGTTGAGGCTGCCGTGAACTGGGCTGTTCCCCGCCTGCAGCACGGACTGGACACCGCCTCTCCCAAGATCCAGGAGGGCCTCAAGTCGGCGGCCCACAATCTGGCCGGCGGCGTTGCCACTGTCACTCCCCGCCTTCAGGATGGCCTGGCCCAGCTGGCGCCGAGGATCCACGATGCCGCGGACAGCGCGACCCCGCGCCTGCACGAAGCTGTGGACAAGGCAGCCCCGGTCATCGCCAATGCACGCGACCGGGTTGTTGTCGAGTACCTGCCCAGGCTTTCCGACCAGATCGGGCAGGCTTCCGTGGTCGTCCACCGCACGTTGGAAAACGCCCCGGCCCACGTGGACGCCGTCGCACAGAAGCTTGTTGATTCCGGTGTTGTCACCGGCGTTCAGACGCAGGCCCAGGCCGTCAAGGGACACGCCAAGAAGGCAGACAAGAACGCCAGCAAGAACATCAAAGCGGCCGCCACCGAGGTCACCAAGACGGCTAATGCCAAGCTCGCCAAGCAGCAGAAGCCCAAGCACCGCGGCCTGCTGATCTTCGGCATCATCGCTGCCGCCGTTGCAGCCGGTGTCGCCGCCTGGCGGGCGTCCAGGCCGGTGGAGGACCCTTGGAAGGTACCGACGCCGGTAAAGCCCGCCCCCACGGCCGCCCCGGCCGGCGAATCGCTGAAGGACGCCGCCGACAAGGCCGGTTCCGCGACTGTAGCGGCAGCGGACTCCGCGGCTGAGGCATCCAAGGAGGCTTCCGATTCCGCAACCACCGCGGCGGACAAAGCCACGGAAACGGCCAAGGACGCCGCCGGCAACGCCGCTGACGCCGCCGACAAGGTTGCCACCGACGCCAAAACGGCCGTACGCAACATCGCGGCCAGCCTGAACAACGGCACAGACAAGCCCGGCAAGTAGAACCTGGCCGGCACAGGCCGGCTGAGTCGAGACCCTGCGCCGGGCAGTCCGGCTGCCGGCAGGTGTCCTGCACTCTCCCAAGGAGGGATTCCGCCACAGTGCGGGATCCCTCCTTTTGTTTGACGCGGGCTCCGCAGGCACGTCACGGTCCGGCTTCAAACGCCAGGCTTGATGCTAAATTTGTGGTGATGTCACCCCATAGATCACCCCAGGATGCCTTGCTCCTTGCTCCACCGCCGGCTGTGTCTATCGTCATCCCGGCGTACAACGAGGAAAGCGTCATCCGGCAGTGTCTGATCGCCGCGGTCTACCAGTCGGTGCCCGCCCACGAAATCATTGTGGTGGACAACCTGTCCACGGACCGCACGGCGGAAATCGTGCGGCAGATGCAACTGGAGTATCCGGAGAGCCCGATCATCCTGCTCAGCCAGGACCGCGACCAGGGGCTCATTCCCACACGCAACTTCGGTCTGGACCACGCCACGGGCGATATCCTCGGCCGGATCGACGCCGATTCCGTGCTGGAACCGGACTGGGTGGAGCAGGTGCAGAAAGCCTTCGCCGACGAGTCTGTGCACGCTGCGACGGGTCCGGTGGTCTATTACGACATGCCCATGCGCCGGTTCGGGCTCAAGGCCGACGACAAGATGCGCCAACTGATGCTCAGGCTTGCCAAGCACCAGTATCATTTCCTCTTCGGGTCCAACATGGCACTGCGCCGCTCGGCCTGGGAGACCATCCGCACAGAAGCCTGCCGCGACGAGCGGGACGAGATGCACGAGGACATTGATCTGTCGCTGCACCTGGCCGACCACGAGCTCCGGATCCAGTACTGGCCGCAGATGATCTCGGGCATGTCGGCCCGGCGGCTGGAGGACTCGCCGCGGGATTACCGCTACTACGTGACGCGCTTTGACCGCACCTACAAGGCCCACAACGTCAAGAAGATGGCACTGAAGGCGCCCATGGTGGTCTTCTTCTCGGTCTACTTCCCGGCGAAATTGCTCCGTGCCATCCACACGGTCAACGTTGCCCAGCCGGCCCGCCGCGGCGGCCAATAGCGGCCAATGGCGGCGGCCACGCGGCCGCCGGGAGATGCGGCCGCCGGGAGCGGCCTAGTCGGTGCCGAGCTCCGCCAGCCGCTCTTCACCGGCTCCCTCGCCCGTTCTCCGGGCGGAGCGTGAGCCTCGCTGCCCCAGGACCACGACGGCGAGCCCCACCAGGATCATCGCCAGCCCCACGTAGGTCCCGGCCGGCAGCGTCTCGTCCAGGAAGGCTGCGGCCAGGAGCGCCGCTCCGGGGATTTCCAGCAGGATGATCATGGACACCAGCAGCGGGCTCATGGTCGCCAGCAGATAGTTGAACGCGGTGTGCCCCACCAGCTGTGCGCACACGGTAATGGCGAGGATCCCCAGCCAGCCGGTGGCTTCGAACCCTGCCAGCGGCTGTCCGGCCAACAGCGCCATCCCCGCCACAATCGCGGCGCACATGCCGTAGCACAGGGTCGTATAGACGCCGGTGCCCATGCTCTGCCGCGCCTTGCCTCCGGCGAGCGTGTAGATGCCCGCCAGGGCGCCGCCGGCGACGGCCAGGAGATCGCCCACAAGCGCCTCGGGCGAGGAGCCCATATCAAAACCGGTGATTGTCACCACACCGCCGAAGGCGAGCCCCAGCCCTACCAGGACCGGCCAGCGGAGCCGGACTCCCCGGAAGAGCTGGAAGATCGCGATCCAGCCTGACTGAAGGCACACCAGCGCAGTCGCCGCCGCGACCGACGTCAGCTGCAGGGAGGTAATGAAACACGCGAAGTGCAGGGCCAGGGCGACGGCAGCGGCGAGCGACCAGCGGAACTCGGCTCCGGTCACCTTTCCGAACTGACGGGGGTTGCGGACCACAACCGGACCGGCCATCACGACTGCTCCAATGGCGTTGCGCCAGAAAGCGATGGCGAGGGCACTGACCGACGTGGCGCCCAGCGTGGCGGCAATAAGGGGCCCCGACGAGGCCACACCCAGCACACCTACGGCCGCAAGTAAGAAGTTCACGCTCCAACACTAATGGGACGGACAGCAGGGGCCCTTACGGCCGCTGCTCCTTGACGGGTGCATACCGCGGTGCCAACCTTAAGGCGCGGTCTCACGTTCCGGTCTCGCCATCATCGAAGAAGGAGACCATCATGGCGTCAATGATCCGCAAGAGCCTGGACAATCCCGAAGAGACGCGCCCCGTTGCCGAGGGCATGGGTCAGGTGGAGCTCGTCAACCTCGAGGCCGGCCCGGTTGGACGGGCCACCTTCCTTCCGGGCTGGAAGTGGTCAGACCACGTCAAGCCGATCGCCAAAACTGACAGCTGCATGGCCAGCCATACCGGCTACACGATTTCCGGCCGCATCAAAGTCGTCATGGACGACGGCGAAGAACTCGAATTCGGGCCCGGCGACTTCGGTGTGATTCCGCCGGGCCACGACGCCTGGGTGCTCGGCGACGAGCCCTACGTGTATATCGACTGGCAAGGGATGGCGGACTACGCCAAGCCGAAGGAGTGAGTGGGGAAGGCATGAAAAAAGCCCCGGACAGCGTTTCCGCTGTCCGGGGCTTTTCCTATGGTGGAGGCACGGGGACTCGAACCCCGAACCCCCTGCTTGCAAAGCAGGTGCGCTACCAATTGCGCCATGCCCCCATAAGAAGCAACCCGACAATCATACCCTAGGTCCGGAGAGCTGATTTCCAGCTTCCATCCCCGGGTTCCGGGCTAGTCAACCGTATCGGTTGAATTGCTCCAGATCACTTTCCGGGCTTCGGATTCCTGCACTTTCCTGTAGAGGAGGACGCCTGCGACCGTGGCTGCGATAACCAGCAACTTCTTCACATGCACCCCGTTCCGGTTCTGTCATGGACGAACCTTCACTAACCTCTGCCAGAACCAGTACAGGTTCCGTGGGCGTACCAGGACTTGAACCTGGGACCTCTTCGTTATCAGCGAAGCGCTCTAACCGCCTGAGCTATACGCCCCGATGCCTCATCGGGCCGAGATATGACTGTACAGCACATCCCGGCCCGATCTCAAATCGAGGCCTTTTGCCGCGGGAATCCGCGGAAAAGTAAGGGCATTAGTCGTCCGTGAGGGTCACGCCGATGCCGCCGACGAGCGTCGCGGCAATGTTGTAGAGCACCGCCGAAAGCATCGACAGCGCCGTCAGCAGCACCACATTGATTACGGCGATGATGGTGGCAAATGAGGCCACCTGACCCAAGGATGCCACCTTCTTCAACTCGAAGCCGCCGCCTTCGGAGCCGGCGAGGGTCCCGAGCAGGCTGTCCACCTGGTCAAAGATCCCGGTCAGGTCCAGGACGGTCCAGAGCACGATCGCCGCCACGACGGTGACGATTCCCAGCGCCACGGAGAGCAGGAAGGCCATTTTCAGCACGGACCAGGGGTCAACCTTGCTGACCAGCAGCCTGGCACGGCGCACCTTGGCCTTGGGAGCGGGCTTGATCAGCCCGGCAGTGCCTTGCCCGCCGGACTGGGCGGGGCGCTGACCCGGGACGGCGGGGCGCTGTCCGGGGACCGTGGGGCGCTGGCCGGGTGCGGCGGGCCGCTGGCCCGTTCCCGTGGCTGCGCCGGACACCCCGGGGCGCTGCTGCGGACGCGAGGGGGCGCCTACGCGTGGTGCGGCGGCGGGCTGCCGCACTCCGCTCGGCACGCCGCTGCTCGGCTTGGGATATGAGTCGGAATTACTCACTCGTTACCTCCGGTATTGTCTTCGTCCAGCTCGGCATTGCCTGATGACTCATCTGACTCCGGGGCCGGTACTGATTCTGCCGCTGCGGACTCCTCATGCAGTCCGCCATCTTCAGCCAACGTTACGTCATCGGGCGTGGATGCCCGATTTTCGGCCAGGTCTCCGGCATTTTCACCGGTGTCTTCACCGGCATCTTGACCTTCGGCCGGTTCCTCGACTTCGAGCCCGCGTTCGCTGTTGCGCGCGACGGCGATGATGCGGTCGTTCTTGTCCGGCTTGGCAAAGATCACGCCCATGGTGTCGCGGCCCTTGGCCGGCACGCCGCTGACCGACGAGCGGACCACCTTGCCGCCTTCCATGACCACCAGGACTTCGTCTTCCTCGTTGACAATGAGGGCTCCGACGAGGTGGCCACGTTCTTCCTGGTACTTGCCCACCTTGATGCCAAGGCCGCCGCGGCCCTGGAGGCGGTATTCCTCCACTGCGGTCCGCTTGGCGAAGCCGCCTTCGGTGACAATGAAGACAAACGAACCGTCCTGCACGACGTCGGCCGCCAGCAGTTCGTCGTCCTCGCGGAACTTCATGCCGGTCACGCCCGAGGTGGCACGGCCCATCGGGCGCAGCGCATCGTCCGTCGCGGTGAAGCGGACGGACTGGCCCTTGCGGGAGACCAGCATGAGGTCATCGGTCTCGGACACCAGCTGGGCCGAGACAAGCTCATCGCCGTCGCGCAGGTTGATGGCGATGACGCCGGCGGACCGGTTGGTGTCGTAGTCCTCCAGACGGGTCTTTTTGACGAGGCCGCGTTTGGTGGCGAGCACCAGGTAAGGGGCGTGCTGGTAGTCGCGCAGGTCCAGCACCTGGGCGATGTGCTCGTCCGGCTGGAACGCCATCAGGTTTGCCACGTGCTGGCCCTTGGCGTCGCGGCCGGCTTCCACGAGCTCGTACGCCTTGGCGCGGTAGACCCGGCCCAGGTTGGTGAAGAAGAGCAGCCAGTGGTGGGTGGTGGTGACGAAGAAGTGTTCGACGACGTCGTCGCCGCGCAGCTGCGCGCCCTTGATGCCCTTGCCGCCGCGCTGCTGCGAGCGGTAGTTGTCGCTGCGGGTGCGCTTGACGTAGCCGCCGCGGGTAATGGTGACGACCATTTCCTCCTCGGGGATCAGATCCTCGATGGACATGTCGCCGTCGTAGCCCAGCAGGACCTTGGTGCGGCGGTCATCGCCGTGCTTGGCCACGATCTCTGAGAGTTCGGTGCTGATGATCTCGCGCTGGCGCTCCTCCGAGGCCAGGATCGAGTTGTATTCGACGATCAGGGCCTCAAGTTCGGCGTGCTTGTCCTGGATCTTCTGGCGTTCCAGTGCAGCGAGCCGGCGCAGCTGCATGTCCAGGATGGCCCGGGCCTGCACGTCGTCGATGTCCAGCAGCTCCATCAGCCCGTCGCGGGCCGCTTCGGTGGTGGTGGACGCACGGATCAGGGCAATGACCTCATCGAGCGCATCCAGCGCCTTGAGAAGGGCCCGCAGGATGTGCGCTTCCTCCTCCGCCTTCCGCAGCCGGTACCGGGTGCGGCGGGCAATGACGTCCATCTGGTGCGTGACCCAGTGCCGGATGAAGGCATCGAGACTGAGCGTGCGCGGCACCCCGTCGACGATCGCGAGCATGTTGGCGGCGAAGTTGTCCTGCAGCTGGGTGTGCTTGTAGAGGTTGTTCAGCACCACCTTGGCCACGGCGTCGCGCTTGAGCACGATCACCAGTCGCTGGCCGGTGCGGCCCGAGGTCTCGTCGCGGAGGTCGGCGATGCCGGAGATCTTGCCGTCCTTGACGAGTTCGGCGATCTTGATGGCCAGGTTGTCCGGGTTGGCCTGGTAAGGCAGCTCGGTGACCACCAGGCACGTGCGGCCCTGGAGTTCCTCGACGTTGACCACGGCGCGCATCGTGATGGAGCCACGGCCCGTGCGGTAGGCGTCCTCGATGCCCTTGTGGCCCAGAATCGTGGCGCCGGTCGGGAAGTCCGGTCCCTTGACGCGCTGGATCAGCTCTTCGAGCAGCTCTTCGCGGCTGGCGGTCGGGTTGGCCAAGTACCACTGCACACCGTCAGCGACCTCGCGGAGGTTGTGAGGCGGGATGTTGGTGGCCATGCCGACGGCGATGCCGGAGGACCCGTTCACCAGGAGGTTCGGGAACCGCGCCGGCAGGATGGTCGGTTCCTGGTTCTTGCCGTCGTAGTTGTCCTGGAAGTCGACGGTTTCCTCGTCGATGTCCCGGACCATTTCCATGGCCAGCGGCGCCATCTTGGTTTCGGTATACCGCGGAGCCGCGGCGCCGTCGTTGCCGGGCGAGCCGAAGTTGCCCTGGCCCAGCGCCAGCGGGTAGCGCATGGTCCAGTCCTGGATCAGGCGGACCAGGGCGTCGTAGATAGCGGTGTCGCCGTGCGGGTGGTACTGGCCCATGACTTCGCCCACCACGCGGGCACACTTGTTGAAGGAGCGTTCCGGGCGGTAGCCGCCGTCGAACATCGCGTAGAGCACGCGGCGGTGGACGGGCTTGAGGCCGTCGCGGACATCCGGCAGGGCACGGCCCACGATCACGGCCATGGCGTAATCGAGGTAGGAGCGTTGCATTTCGGTCTGCAGGTCCACCTGCTCGACGCGGTCGGTCAGTACGTCGCCATCGAGGATGGCGCCTTCAAGGACGGGCTCGGAGCCGGCCGGCACCTCTGGTGTTTCGTCACTCATTATCTATATTTTCCGTTTCAGGTATATATCAGTCCGGGCATATTCGGGGCTTGGCTGCCCTCTAGATGTCCAGGAACCGAACGTCCTTGGCGTTCTGCTGAATGAAGTTTCGGCGCGATTCAACGTCCTCGCCCATCAGGACCGAGAAGATCTGGTCCGCCGCCAGGGCATCGTCCATCGTCACCTGCAGCAGCGTCCGGTGGTCCGGGTCCATAGTGGTGTCCCACAGTTCCGTGTAGTCCATTTCACCAAGGCCCTTGTAGCGTTGGATGCCGTTGTCCTTGGGGATGCGGCGGCCGGCGGCCTGGCCCGAGACCAGCTTCGCGTCGCGTTCCCGGTCGCTGTAGACGTAGTCGTGCGGGGCATTGGACCACTTGATCCGGTACAGCGGCGGCTGTGCGAGGTAGACGTAGCCGTTTTCGATCAGCGGGCGCATGTAGCGGAACAGCAGCGTCATCAGCAGCGTCGTGATGTGCTGGCCGTCGACGTCGGCATCGGCCATGAGCACGATCTTGTGGTAGCGCAGCTTCGCGATGTCGAAGTCCTCGCCAATGCCGGTGCCGAAGGCGGTGATCATGGACTGGACCTCGGCATTGCCGAGCGCCTTGTCCAGCCGGGCACGCTCGACGTTCAGGATCTTGCCGCGCAGCGGCAGGATGGCCTGGGTCTCCGGGTTGCGGCCGCGCTTGGCGGAACCGCCGGCCGAGTCACCCTCCACGATGTAGACCTCGCACCTCTCCGGGTTCTTCGAGGAGCAGTCGGACAGCTTGCCGGGCATGCCGAAGGATTCCAGCGGGCTCTTGCGGCGGGCGTTGTCCCGGGCCTTTCGGGCGGCCATGCGCGCCTGGGCTGCGGAGATCGCCTTGCGGATGACGTCCCGGGCGGGACCGGGGTTGCGCTCGAGCCAGTCGCCCAGGCCGTCGGTGACAACGCGCTGGACAAAGCCCTTGACCTCGGAGTTGCCGAGCTTGGTCTTGGTCTGGCCCTCGAACTGCGGCTCCGAGAGCTTCACGGAAATGACTGCCGTCAGGCCCTCGCGGATGTCGTCCCCGGTGAGGTTGTCTTCCTTTTCCTTGATGATGTTCTTCTCCCGCGCATAGCGGTTGATGAGTGAAGTCATCGCGGCGCGGAAACCCTCTTCGTGGGTGCCGCCCTCGTGCGTGTTGATCGTGTTGGCGTAGGTGTGGACACTTTCGGAGTACGCGTTGGTCCACTGCATCGCCATTTCCAGGGCAATGTGCCGTTCCGTGTCCTCGGTTTCGAAGGCGATGACGTCCTCGTGGACCACATCAACCTTCTTGCCGGAGTTCAGGTGCTTGACGTAGTCCAGCAGGCCGTCGTCGTACTGGTAGACCACTGTGTGGAATTCCGCGGCGATCTCACCTTCGGTGGGGACGGTGTCCAGGTCCAGGTCGTCGTCCTCGGACGATTCCCCCGGAGCGCGGCGCTCGTCCGTCAACGTGATGCGCAGGCCCTTGTTGAGGAATGCCATCTGCTGGAAGCGGGCCCGCAGTGTTTCGAAGTCGAAGTCGGTGCTCTCGAAGATGCTGGCATCGGGGTAGAACGTCTGGGTGGTGCCGGTCTCGGTGGTTTCCTCGCCCTGGATCAGGCCGCCTTGCGGCTTGCCGCCGTCGGCGAAAGACATCCGCCAGACGTGTCCCTGGCGGCGGACCTCTGTGTCGACCCGGCTGGAGAGTGCGTTGACCACCGAAATGCCGACGCCGTGCAGGCCGCCGGAGACGGCATATCCGCCGCCGCCGAACTTGCCGCCGGCGTGCAGGATCGTCATGACGACTTCCACGGTGGGCTTGTGCTCGGTGGGGTGCATGTCCACGGGGATGCCGCGGCCGTTGTCGACCACCTTGACCCCGCCGTCGGCCTGCAGCACGATTTCGATGTGCGTGCAGTAGCCGGCCAGGGCCTCGTCCACCGAGTTGTCCACCACTTCATAGACGAGGTGGTGCAACCCGCGGGGGCCGGTGGAGCCGATGTACATGCCGGGACGTTTCCGGACAGCTTCCAGGCCTTCAAGTACGGTGATGTCGCTGGCGCCGTATTCGCGCGATGTCGCGGTCCCCGACGGCGCCGCTGCCGCAGCCTCTTGTTCCACCGCTTCCGCTACGTCTTCCACTGCCGGGATCTCTGCATTGTCGTTAGCCACAGGCGCTTTCGACTCCTCTATGTTCGTTGAAGGCCGGCGGTTGCCCCTTCCGTGGAAAAGGCTCCTGCCAACAGGCACGTCACTGACGACGCCGGGTGTTTCCGTTGACTTGGGGATCCCGTCCGCCGCACGCTGAAATTGCGTCGGAAACGGACTCAGTCAACGCTTCACCGGCGCCCAGTTATCTACACCGATTCTATCGTGTTATAGGGGCCAAACCTGCATTCCAGGGCGCCAAACGGGCGGGAAAGTGCCGCTGGGAGGGCGCTGGCTCCCCCTGCAAGGCATTCGGGGTCCAGCCCTAGGGTTCCTATACGACTCCGGGAGGTTCAAGCGCCCTACACGCCGCTTGCGGATTTTTCAAGGGCTTTTGCAAGAAGTGCTTCAGATCCGGTGCCCGCCAGGGGCCGGGGCTATCCGTACGTGTCGCGGGGACCCCGGCCGTTGACCGTCCGGAGGCCCTTGCGCCAGCTCGGGGCGGCGGGTCCGAGCACCTGGATGCTGGTGACGACGCCATCGCCAAGCTCGGTCCGGAATTTTTCCAGCAGGCTGCTGCTGAGCAGCCGCAGCTGGGTTGCCCAAGCCGTGGAATCGGTCCGCACATGCAAGGTGGTGTCGGTAAAACTCTCGGGAGTGCAGTGCGCCGAGATCTCCGGGCCCACCAGCACGGCCCACTGCGCCATGACGGAGCCGACGGCCACCGGCGAGCTCCAGCCGCGTTCGGCCACGAGGCGTCCCACGACTTTTCCGAGGCCCAGCGGATCCCTGCCGGTGCCGTGGAATTGGGAGAACCCGCGGGTTCCCCGGGCCGCGCGGGCGGGTTTTTGGCTGGCGGCACCGGAGCGCGGGACCGCCCGCCGGATTTCGCCCCGGGCCGCGGCGGCGTCGCGCATCCGGTTCAAGGCGGCCTGCGCGGCATCGATATCGTCGGGGTCACGGCCGGGCTGCAGGCCGCCGTCGGTATCCTTATTCATCGATTTTCCTGCTCATCGATTCCTCCCGGGATGACCTTCACCCGCCGTCCGGTCAGCTCCGCCGGGATATCGTCCTCGACGGCGGCAGTGACCAGCACTTGCTCGGCGCCGGATACTATTGCCGCCAGTTTACGCCGCCGCTGGACGTCGAGTTCGGCAAAGACATCGTCCAGAATCAGGATCGGGGGCGAGCCACCCGTGCGGGCATCGTCGAGCATGACGTAGTAGGAGGCCAGGCGCAGGGACAGGCACATGGACCAGGTTTCCCCGTGGGAGGCGTAGCCCTTGGCCGGCGCCGACCCAAGCACGAGCTCAAGTTCGTCGCGGTGTGGCCCGACCAGCGAGATTCCCCGTTCCAGTTCCTTGCGCCGGGCTGCGGCGAAGGCCTGGATGTAGCGGTCGGTGAGCTGCTCGACGGAGAGCAGGCGCAGGTCTTCCGCCGGCGCGGCCTCATCGGCAGCAGTTCCGTCCGCAGGTCTGGAATCCGCTGGTCTTGAGGTGCCGCCGTCGTCGTCCAGGCTGTCCTGCAGCGTGGAACGGTACACCGCAGTGGCCAACTTGGAGCCATCGGTCAGCTGCGCGTAGGCGTTTTTCAGGTGCGGTTGCAGCCGGTCCACCAGCTCCAGGCGCGCGTGCAGCAGCTCAGCCCCGGCCCGGGCCATGTGCTGGTCCCAGACATCGAGCGTTGCCTCGTGGCCCGTGCTGAATTTTCCGGCGCGGGCCGACTTGAGCAGCGCGTTGCGCTGCTTCAGGACCCGGTCATAGTCGCTCCTGGTCGCGGCGTGCCGCGGCATGAGGCTGACCAGGAGCTCATCCAGGAACCGGCGGCGGCTGGACGGATCGCCCTTGACCAGCGCCAGGTCCTCCGGCGCGAAGAGCACCGTCTGGCAGATCCCGAGCAGGTCCCGGGCACGGACCGGGTTGCTCCGGTTGATCCGTCCGCGGTTGGCCCGGCCCGCGTTGATTTCCAGCTCCAGCACGGTGGACTGCTCTCCACGGACCAGCTTGGCCCGGATCATGGCCCGCTCGGCACCAAACCGCAACAGCGGCGCGTCCGTGCTGACCCGGTGCGAGGTGAGCGTGGCCAGATACCCGATCGCTTCCATCAGATTGGTCTTGCCGATCCCGTTGGAACCCACCAGGACGGTGACTCCGGGCTCAAGGCTGAGATCGACCTGGGCGTAGCTGCGGAAATCGGTGAGCGAGAGTTTTTCTAGGTACACGCGGGATTCAGGACTTCACAGGCAGGATCAAGTGGCCGGGGCAGGATTATTTGGCCGGCCGGGTCGCGTGGCCGCCGAACTGGTGGCGCAGCGCCGAGACCATCTTCATGGCCGGCGAATTGTCCTCGCGGGAAGAGAACCTGGCGAACAAAGCAGCCGTGATCGCCGGGGCCGGCACCGCGTTGGCAATGGCCTCCTCGACGGTCCAGCGGCCTTCGCCCGAATCCTCGACGTAGTCGGAGATCGATTCCAGTCCGGGATCCTCGTCAAGGGCCTTGACCATGAGGTCCAGAAGCCAGGAGCGGACAACCGTCCCCTTCTGCCAGGCCCGGAATGTCCCGGGAAGATCGGCGACGATCTCCTTGGCGGCCAGGAGCTCGTACCCCTCGGCGTAAGCCTGCATCAGGCCATATTCGATCCCGTTGTGGACCATTTTGGCGTAGTGGCCGGCGCCGACGCCGCCGACGTGCACAAAGCTGTCGGCCCGCTCACCTGCGGGACGGAGCGCGTCGAAGACGGGGAGTGCCCGTTCGATGTCCGCGGCATCGCCGCCCGCCATCAGGCCGTAACCGTTCTGGAGGCCCCAGACCCCGCCGGACACGCCGCAGTCCGCAAAGCGGATTCCCTTTTCGGCCAGCGCGGCACCGTGCTTCTGGTCTTCGGTGAACCGGGAGTTGCCGCCGTCGATCACGAGGTCACCGGCGTCGAGCTTGGTGCCCAGTTCGGTGATCACGGCCTCGGTAATCTCGCCCGAGGGGACCATGACCCAGATCAGGCGCGGCGCCGGGACGGCGGCGATGAGTTCGTCCAGGGTGGTGACGTCGGCAACGTCGGGGTTGCGGTCAAACCCGGTGACCTCGATCCCGCCGTTGCGCAGCCGTTCACGCATGTTGAAGCCCATTTTTCCAAGGCCGATTAGTCCGATGTGCACGGGGATGAACTCTTTTCTGCGCTGGGGTGCTTCGTTGGGGACGGCCGTGATGGCCCGCAGGTGCCGTGCTCCGGAGGTCCGGGGCACGGCAGTGACGGGCTAGTTGGGCAGCCGGACGGGCATGACGAGGTAGCGGTAGTCGCCCTGGTCCTCGCCCTCGGCGTCCTGCTGGGCCGTGATCATGGCCGGCTTGGGGGCGGTGGTGAAGGAGAAGCGCACGAACTTGGTTTCGATGACGCTCAGGCCCTCGATCAGGTAGTGCGGGTTGAAGGCCACGGTGATGTCTTCACCGGACAGCTGGGCTTCGAGCTCCTCGGAGGCCTGGGCGTCCTCGCCGGTGCCGGCGTCCAGGTGCAGCTGGCCCTGGGTGAAAGCGAGCCGGACAGGCGTGTTGCGTTCGGCCACGAGCGAGACGCGGCGCACGGCTTCGACCAGTTCCTGGGTCTGTACGGTGGCGTGGATGGGGGTCGAATCCGGGAAGAGCGAACGGATCTTCGGGTAGTCGCCGTCGACCAGGAGTGAGGTGGTGGTCCGGCCGCCGCTCTCGAAGCCGATCAGCCGGCTGTCGTCGTCGGCGAGGGCGATGTTGATGTCGCCGCTGCTGCCCAGGGTCTTTGCCACTTCGTTGAGAGTCTTGGCCTTGACCAGAGCGCTCGTGGAGATGCCCGGCGTCGCAGGCTTCCACGGGACTTCACGCATCGCCAGGCGGTACCGGTCGGTGGCCAGGAGGGTGATGAGGTCGTCCTCGATTTCCATCCGCACGCCGGTCAGGATCGGCAGGGTGTCGTCCTTGCTGGCCGCGATGATCACCTGGGAGACGGCCTGGGCGAACGAATCGCCGGGCACGGTGCCACTGATCGTCGGCAGGGCCGGCAGCGGCGGGTATTCGGCCTCGGGCATCGTGGCCAGGTGGAAGCTGCTTCGGCGGCAGGTGAGCGTCACTTTGTTGCCGTCGGTTTCGACCTCGACGGGGGCGGACGGCAGGCTGCGGCAGATGTCCGCGAGCAGGCGTCCCGATACCAGGATGGTGCCCTCGGCGCTGATGTCAGCGGGGATTTCGAGCCTTGCGGAGGTCTCGTAGTCGAAACTCGACAGGCTGACGGTACCGGCTTCAGCCTTCAGGAGCAGGCCCGAAAGTACGGGAACGGGCGGCCGCGGAGACAACGACCGGGCGGTCCATGTCACGGCTTCTGCCAGGACGTCCCGTTCGACTCTGAACTTCACGGAAGGGTGCCGCCTTTCATTGCTGCTGTTAGTGCTGAAAATCGCTGAAACTGCTCAAGCTGCGGCGGACCTCGGCAGGGACGCCGAATTCCGTCAACAAGGGAATCGTCCGCCCACCCGGGCCCCATGGCCCCGTAGGAACCACAAAAGATGTCCGGGACGGACGCACTGCAGACAGCTTAGCCCCAAGGTGAGCGTTTCTCCCATCCCCGGGTTACATCGGTGTTGTTCGCGGGGCCGGTCTCCGGCGCCGGTCCGGAACGGGCCTGGGCGCTGCTCGGAGGTCGGAAGGAGATTGTTGTTTGAGGGAATTTCATTTTCTTGGGATTAGTAGTGTTAATAACTGCTGTGGAAACTGTGGATAACTCGATCCTGCCGTGCGAATCCGCGGTTAAGCCCTGTTCATGGACTGTGGGCGGAGCAGGTTTTAAACAGGGTGTGGATGGGGACAAGATTTTTGGCCGACTGGCCAATCCACAGGCGCCTTAAGGGTTTTAAGCCCATTAACCGCGGTTGTCCCCTTAACTATCCACAGGGTTGTCCACAGGGCCCTGTTAATAAGGTAAGAGTGCGCCGGCCGATGGCTCAGGAATTGCGCTGCTGTTGCTTGATCCGGTTGGTCAGCTCGGTCACCTGGTTGTAGATGACCCGGCGCTCGGCCATGAGTTCGCGGATCTTGCGGTCGGCGTGGATCACGGTGGTGTGGTCGCGGCCGCCCAGCTCCTGTCCGATCTTGGGCAGGGACATGTCTGTCAGCTCCCGGCACAGGTACATCGCGATCTGCCGGGCGGTCACCAGTGTGCGGGTGCGCGACTTGCTGCAGAGTTCTTCCATGCTGAGCTTGAAGTAGTCGGCTGTCTGGGTGAGGATCTGCGCCGAGGTGATTTCCTGGGCACCGTCGTCGGTGATCAGGTCCTTGAGCACCATCTCGGCCAGGGCCACATCCACCGGCTGCCGGTTCAGGCTGGCGAACGCCGTGACACGGATAAGGGCTCCCTCAAGTTCGCGGATGTTGCTGGAAATCTTGGAGGCGATGTATTCGAGCGCATCGTCGGGTGCGGAAAGGCCCTCGCTGAGGGCCTTCTTCCGGAGGATCGCGATGCGGGTCTCGAGTTCGGGCGGCTGGATGTCGGTCAGCAGGCCCCATTCGAAGCGCGACTTCATCCGGTCCTCGAAGCCGGCGAGCAGTTTCGGCGGCTGGTCCGAGGTGATGACCACCTGCTTGTTGTTGTTGTGCAGGGCGTTGAACGTGTGGAAGAACTCCTCCAGCGTCCGGTCCTTGCCGGCCAGGAACTGGATGTCGTCGATCAGCAGCACATCCACGTTGCGGTACGTGGTCTTGAAGCTGGTGCCTTCATCGTCGCGGATGGAGTTGATGAAGTCGTTGGTGAATTCCTCGGAATTGACGTAGCGGACCCGGATCCCGCTGTAGAGCCGGCGCGCGTAGTGGCCGATCGCGTGAAGCAGGTGGGTCTTGCCGAGTCCGGAGTCGCCGTAGATGAACAGCGGGTTGTAGGCCTTTGCCGGCGCCTCGGCTACTGCCACGGCGGCTGCGTGGGCGAACCGGTTGGAGGAACCGATCACGAAGGTGTCGAAGACGTACTTCGGGTTCAGCCGGCCGAATTCGTGCGAGGTGCTCGGCAGCATCGGCTGCGGCTTCAACTCCACGGTCGGGTCGGCGGCCAGGGAAAGTTCGACGGCGGGTTCGGGTTCTGTGTGCAGCGGCACCAGATCCGTGTCGACGTCGATCGCGCAGCGGATTTCGTCGGAGAACACGCTGCGGAGCGCGTCGTCAAGGGCTTCCTTGACCTGGGTCTGCAGCACTTCGCGGGTGAGCTCATTCGGAACTGCCACCAGCAGGGTGGAACCGATGAGCCCCTGCGCTTGGGCGAGGATGACGAAGCCGCGCTGCCGGGGAGAGACACGGTGGTCGTTCTCCAGGAGGCTCACTACCCGCCGCCAGGAACTTCCGACAGTGTTGGCTTGGTTGGCTTCGTCTACTGTCATCAATCAGTTCCTCAAACTTGCTGGCCTGCATTACGTGCATCCACGCGGTCCGGAGCTGTCCACCGGCCGGCTCAATCCACAGGGTTATGCACAGTCCGTGGATAAGGGGTTACTGAGACACTGTAGGGGATGAAAACGCCAGAAGATAGCTGGGTTCAGTCCTGTGGATAATTACACCGTTGTGGTTCTGAAATGGGGCGCGTGACGCACTTCATCCACAGGCTGCGGGAGCAGTTAGCCACAGCTGGGGATAGCCTGCGGAGCGGTCCCCGGTTTGACTCGGGAGGTTGGCAAGCCCTAACGTTGTGAAGTCCCATGTGTACGCTTTTCGCCTCATCTGCATCTTTCCTGACGCCCCGCGTCGTGTGAGATACGAGGGAAGCGGCACATACCAAAACTTAGCGTCGGCCAGTTCTTCCCCTTGATCGGGTGGGCGCACCTTTGATCCACTGGAGTAACTAACGTGAGCAAGCGGACTTTTCAGCCGAATAACCGCCGTCGAGCCAAGAAGCACGGCTTCCGCCTTCGTATGCGTACCCGTGCCGGCCGTGCCATCCTGGCAGCCCGTCGTGGCAAGGGCCGCACCGAACTGTCGGCCTAAATAACTGACTCGTCGGTCCATATCCCTGTGCGAGTTGAACGGTGCTAGCCACCAGGAACCGTCTGCGGACATCAACCGATTTTTCAACAACTGTACGTTCCGGTGTCCGCAATGGACGCCGGAACGTAGTGTTATATGCGGCAGCTCTCGCTGCCGATGAACCAAGCCGGATCGGATTCATCGTTTCCAAGAGTGTCGGGAACGCTGTTGTCAGGAACCTCGTTAAGAGGAGACTGAGAGAAGCCGGTGCTTTGTCGTTGCAGAAATACGGCAGCGGGTTCGCCATTGTGGTCCGGGCCCTGCCCGCCGCGGCGGGAGCCAGCTGGGACCAGCTGCTCGCCGACTATGACGCCGCTTTGGAGACGACCATGAAAAGGCTGGGCAACCGCCTTTCGCAGGCTGCTTCACGAGGTTCTAACGAGACGACACAGGAAGGGACCCCGCGTGCGTAACTCAACTGCCGCCGACGTCCCTCCTGCAAAATCCGCAGCAGCATGGTTGGCCCGGGCAGTCTGGAACTTGCCGCGCAATGTCCTCATCCTGTTGCTCCTGGCGTACCGCAAGGTGATCTCACCGCTCTACGGCCAGGTATGCCGCTTTTTCCCCAGCTGCTCGGCCTATGCCCTTGAAGCGATCACCGTCCACGGCGCGGTGAAAGGAAGCTGGCTCGCAGCGAGGCGCCTGTTGCGCTGCCATCCATGGAATCCCGGCGGTGTGGACCATGTCCCCGCCGGGCATCGGGAATGGCCGGCGGGCCGCACCCCCACAATTGTTGTGCTGAACAATCCGGATATCTACCTGGCTGCTCAGCCTGATGGAGAAGGCCGCTCTGCGGCCTGACGAATAGGGAATCGTATGGACATCTTTGAAACAATTTTGGCCCCGTTCAAATGGCTGGTCTCAGCCATCATGGTCGGCTTCCATGACGGACTCAGCGCCATCGGCATGTCGGCGGCCAGCGGCTGGACCTGGACCCTGGCCATCATCGGGCTGGTGCTGGTCATCCGCGCCGCCCTGATTCCCGTCTTCGTCAAGCAGATCAAGGCCCAGCGCGGGATGCAGCTGCTGCAGCCGGACCTGAAGAAAATGCAGGACAAGTACAAGGGCAAGACGGACCAGCTCTCCCGCCAGGCCATGGCGCAGGAACAGATGGCGCTGTACAAGAAGCACGGCACCAACCCGTTCTCCGCCTGCCTGCCCATGCTGATCCAGATGCCCTTCTTCTTCGCGCTCTTCCAGGTGCTCTCCGGCATCAGCTCGGCCAAATCCAGCGGGCATGGCATCGGCGCGATGAGCGCCGAACAGGTCAAGCAGTTCGATGAATCCACCATCTTCGGTGCCCCGCTCTCCGCCTCCCTGCTCCACGGCGGCGGCGGGAACCAGATGTCGGTATGGATCCTCTCCATCGTGATGATCCTGGCCATGACGGCCTCGCAGTTCATCACGCAAAAGCAGATTATGGCCAAGAACATGTCCGAAGAGGCCCTGGCCAGCCCGTTCATGCGCCAGCAGAAAATGATGCTCTACATCCTGCCGGTCGTCTTCGGTGTGGGCGGTATTAACTTCCCCATCGGCGTCCTGATCTACTGGACCACCACAAACCTGTGGACCATGGGACAGCAGTTCTTCGTGATCCGCCGGATGCCTACGCCGGGATCTCCGGCGGCCAAGGCTCTCGCCGAGCGCCGGGCAGCCAAGGGCCTGCCCGCCCTGCCCCTTTTGGGCGGCAAGAAGGTCGACGCCGAGGCAGCCGAAGCCTCCGCCGCGGCCGCCGTCGAAGCCAAGACCCAGCGCGTCCAGCCGCAACGTAAGAACAGGAAGAGGAAGTAATGTCCGCCGAGAGCACCGAACACGCTATTTCCGCCGAGTTTGACGAGGACCGGGACGACGCCCTGAGCGCGGCCGACGACTCGCCACAGGGTGCGGACGCCGGCACCGGCAAGAGTGTTTCCGCCAGCCGCCTCGAAGAAGAAGGCGACGTCGCTGCGGACTACCTCGAGGAACTGCTGGATATAGCGGACATTGATGGCGACATCGACATCGAGGTCCGCAACGGCCGCACGTACATCTCGATCGTCGCCGAAGAGGAAGCCGCCGGGCTGGACAGCCTGGTGGGCCGTGACGGCGAAGTCCTTGAGGCCCTCCAGGAGCTCACGCGGCTCGCGGTCCTCTCCGCGACGGAGAACCGCTCCCGGCTGGTGCTGGATATCAACGGCTACCGTGCCGAGCGTGCCGGCGACCTGCAGAAGATCGCTGAAGACGCCGTCGCTGCTGTGAAGGATTCCGGTGAGGCAGTTGCCCTGGCTCCGATGAGCGCCTACGAGCGCAAGATCGTGCACGACGCCGTCGCTGATTTGGGACTCGTGAGCGAGTCCGAAGGCGAAGGCGCCGACCGGCACATCGTTGTCTCCGCAGACTGAACCGTTGACTAGCTTGATGGTTGAAATTACCGCCCCGGAACTCAAGGCAGCAGAGTCCATCTTCGGCGACCGCCTGGAACTGGCGAAACGCTATGTCGAGCACCTGGCGACGTCCGGGACCGAACGGGGCCTGATCGGGCCCCGCGAGGTGCCCCGGCTTTGGAGCCGGCACGTGCTTAACTGCGCCGTCATCGAGAGCCAGATTGCCCATGGAAGCCATGTCGCCGACGTCGGCAGCGGCGCCGGCCTGCCTGGCCTGTGCCTGGCCATTGCGCGGCCGGATCTGGAACTGACGCTGATCGAACCACTGGAGCGCCGCGTCATCTGGCTCCAGGAGGTAGTGGATGATCTTGGCCTCGAGAACGTCACGATCATGCGCACCCGCGCGGAACTCGCAGTGGGACTCGTGAACGCCGACGTCGTGACTGCCCGCGCCGTATCCGCGCTTTCCAATCTCGCCGGGCTGACCATTCCGCTCCTGGCCGGCAAGGGCGAAGTCGTCGCCATCAAGGGACGCAGCGCCGGCGAGGAAATCGAAAAAGCCGCCAAGGTTATCCGCAAACTGGGCGGCATTCAGACGTCCGTGGTGGTGGTGGGCGAAGACCTGCTTGAGGAACCCACCACCGTTGTGCGAATCGTAGTGAACAAGCCTCAAAAGATTACCTAGCACCGGCCCCGGTGCCCGGGGAGTCTGAGGGGAAGAGGTTAGGCTAGTAACCGGCAGTAAGAGCCGAATGAGAGTGAGCGTGTCATAGTGAGCAGTAGCGAAGCCTCCACACAACGGATCCCGCCGTTTGTGTCCCTGGGGTCCGCACGGGCGTTTACGGCTCCTGCAGTAGCTTTCGACTACTCCGGAAATCACACGGCTTCGGTTGCGAAGACGACCGGGATGGCCGGTGTTTCACGTGAAACATCCCTTCCGCACACGGGGAACGTGCTGGATTCCATCGATGATTCCAGTCCCATCGCCCGCGAACTCGCGCACGAAAACAAGCGCCGCGAGCGGTTGCTCGGCCGGCAGCTCCCCAAACCGGAGAAAACCCGGATCTTCACCGTTTCCAACCAGAAGGGCGGCGTCGGCAAGACCACGACGACCGTGAACATCGCCGCCGCGCTGGCGGCCGCTGGCCTGAACGTGCTCGTCATCGACATCGATCCCCAGGGCAACGCTTCCACCGCCCTGGGAATCGAGCACCACGCCGATGTCGACAGCATCTACGATGTGCTGATCAATGATGTCCCGCTGAAGGACGTCGTGGCCCCGTGCCCCGACATCGACAACCTGATCTGTGCGCCCGCCACCATCCACCTTGCCGGTGCCGAAATTGAACTCGTTAGCCTGGTGGCCCGCGAGCAGCGGTTGCGCCGCGCAATCGATGTGTACTCCAAGGAGCGCGCCAAGAATGGCGAGGAGCGGCTGGACTACATCTTCATCGACTGCCCGCCGAGCCTCGGGCTCCTGACGGTAAATGCGTTCTGTGCGGCAGGCGAAGTCCTTATCCCGATCCAGTGCGAGTACTACGCCCTCGAAGGCCTCAGCCAGCTCCTGAAGAACATCGAGATGATCCAGAAGCACCTGAACGCTGACCTGGTTGTTTCCACTATTTTGCTGACCATGTATGACGGCCGCACCAACCTCGCCGCCCAGGTGGCAGCCGAGGTCCGGGAGCACTTCCCGAAGCAGGTGCTCGGCGCTGTGGTGCCGAGGTCGGTCCGTATTTCCGAGGCGCCGAGCTACCAGCAAACTGTCATGACGTATGATCCTTCTTCCAGCGGTGCCCTGTCCTACCTGGAAGCCGCCGCGGAAATCGCGGAACGTTAGAATCTTTCAAGAATTGCACTAACCAGAGCCAGGTGAATCCCGGCTCTTCCACTGGAGGGATTTATCCATGAGCGATAAGCGACGCGGCCTCGGCCGTGGACTTGGCGCACTCATTCCAAGTTCCGCCGCGGCAAACGCCTCCGGAAACGGCGCTGCCCCATCCCGGCCCGTGGACCTCTTCTTCCCTGAAGCCCGAAAAAAGACCTCCGACGCCGAGCCGCACCCGGACGCCACTGCCGCACGGGACAAGGAGCCGAAGTCCACACCGTTCAAGGCCGACGATTCCGCTGATCTCACGGTTGACACCACTGAAACCGGCAGCGCTGCTGCCGCCGTCACCAAGAAAGCTCCCGCCCGAAAGTCGGCTGCTTCCAAGCCGGCCCCCGCTGCTGCCAAGGCGACTGCGTCCGACGCCGGCGAACAGCTGACGTTTGATTCCTCGCCCGAGCACGGCGACGAGGGTACTGTTGACCTCGTCGAGGTGCCCGGCGTCAGGTTTGCCGAAATCCCGGTTACTGACATCCACCCCAACCGCAAGCAACCCCGCTCGGTCTTCGATGAAGATGACATGGCGGAGCTGGTGCACTCCGTGCGGGAAATTGGCGTCCTCCAGCCAATTGTGGTCCGTACCTCAACCGAAGAGGGTGGCGAACCCTATGAGCTCGTCATGGGTGAGCGACGATGGCGTGCAGTACAGGCCGCGGGCCTGGAAACTATCCCGGCGATTGTCCGTGACACCACCGATGACGACCTCCTTCGCGACGCGCTGCTGGAGAACCTGCACCGCAGCCAGCTGAATCCGCTCGAAGAGGCGGCGGCCTACCAGCAGCTGCTCGAGGACTTCGGCACCACGCACGAGCAGCTGGCGGACCGGATCGGGCGTTCGCGGCCCCAGGTTTCCAACACCCTGCGCCTGCTGAAGCTGCCCCCGCTGGTGCAGCGCCGGGTCGCGGCAAATGTCATCTCCGCAGGGCATGCCCGAGCACTCCTGGCACTTCCTGACGCCGCGGCCATGGAACGCCTGGCGCAGAAGATTGTTTCAGAGGGCATGTCGGTCCGAGCGACCGAAGAAGCCGTGACCCTGTATCAGAGCCCCGCCTCGCCGGCCAAGAACAACATCCCGCGGGCGGGAGCGCGCCACGAGCGACTGGACTACCTGGCGTCGTCGCTGTCTGACCGCCTCGATACTAATGTCAAGATTTCGCTTGGTGCCCGCAAGGGGCGTGTCAGCATTGAGTTCGCCAGCGTTGAGGACCTGAACCGCATCATGGATGTCCTCACGCCGGGAGCGCCAAGCTAGGTCGCGACTCGCTGAGTTCTCCGGGAGGGTCTGTTTCACGTGAAACAGACCCTCCCTTTTTTATCTCTACCGATGCTGCCGGTGCCGGCCAATTCGGTGCCGGCGGATTCGGTGGTGTCGGGTTCGGCGCTGTCGTGTTCGCGGCTGCGGGCGTTCGCCACTGTTTACGAGTACGGAGCTGCGACACCGGTGGCGCCGAGAACCTCCGGGTAACTCTCTCGCTTTCGTCCTGGCCCGGGGCTCTCGAGGGTTGCGGCTGCGGGCGTGGGACCGACGCAGTGCCGTAGTCTTCTGTAGAAATTGTCAGTCTCGGCACTGCTTCGGCGAGACCGAGGGACACGTGCGGAACGACGGGCTGGTACTGGGCAGGCGGTATCCCAGACTGGGACGGAGCTTCCTGCTGAGTATCCTGTTGTGGAGTCGATGGATTTCCGGTGGCCGTACCGTCCACTCTGTTGCGCTTCGTCGGTGGAGCTTCTGATTCCATGGAACGGCTACGCCGAGAGAATTGGCGGCTGTACATACAGTTCTCCTTTATGCGGAAGGGGCCCCTCCCTGTCGATGCCGCTGCGATCGCGCTTTTCAGCGACAGCCATCTTCGCCACCTTCCAGAGCTCAATGAACAGCTGAGATGGAGTGGTCCATCAATGTTTCACGTGAAACGGGGCCGCGAATCTGCGCCTTGCCCCATCGAACGCCTTGCTGGCTGGTCGCCCAGGTGAGGACGCAAAAGGGCAGAAGAATCCGGCCACCGGCTGGAGACCGATGCGCTGTCGTCACTCCGGCAGCTGGACTGCGTCCCCGTCCATGGTCATGGCAATGCCGGTGGACTGGGATGCCGAGCGAATGCCGTCGTTTCGACCAAGGGTCCACCGTCTGCGTCATGACGGTTCAGCCTCCCCTTGAAGGGGGTCGGCCCGCAGCTATGGCCCACCTTTTCCTGGCGGCCGGGCCGGCCGCGGGTGCGCTATGCGACCACATTCATCCATGCCGGTGCGAAGCAGGGGAAGCGACTCACTACGGCGCGGCTGCTGCTTGGCGGCGGTGCAAGCTCGCCGCAGCCACAGCCGAACCTCGGAGCGACTGTTGTACCGTTGCCAGTCTCTGCGGGGTCACCCGCTCCTGTGCGCCGCTGAAAGTGCCATACGGCGCCGCTGCTGCGTTGTGTGGCCGCGTGGTTGACTGAGGGAAGGCGAAGCCGACTGGAGCGCAGCTGAAGCCTTGCACGCCTTGAGATGCCCTGATGCGGCACTGTCCGCTCCTGGCAGAGGCCCGCGGCACTCTCCCGCTGCTTAGGATCACGGGCCGTGAAGGCACCCTCCGTGAAGGAAAATTGAAGTGGGTGAACCCTGAGTTCGTGCAGAGGCCGGCAAGCTGGTCAGCTACGTGCTTCGTCGGGTTCGGCGATGGATTTGTAGGCCGTTCCGGTGGTTACGGTTGAAGCCGGTGTCCGACACGCGCCTCGAAACGGACCCTGGACAGAGGTATCGATGCGGGCGTGGACGAAGGTCGGGACAAGGGCGACGGTGCAGACCTTGACGCCGAGCTTGGCGTGCAGATCGGGACGAGGGCGACGGTGGAGGCCGGACGCCGACCTTGGCGCGGGAATGGACGCGGGCCGTGATAGGGAGGGTGATCTGGCGTCGGTGCCGCAGAAAGTAGGTGGTCTCGATCGCGCGGCAGAGGCCTCTTGTGGGACTGTGACAGCGGAAGCTGACCGGAGTTGCCTCCCTTTTGCGGATGTCTGCGTCCTTCGACTCCCCCGCCGGTTTGCTGTTCACCCCCCTTTCACTGGGTTGCCCCCGCGTCCTAGGTTCGGCATTCAGTACTGATTGTGCCCGTCAGTTTGCCGGGACCCGGGCAACCGGAACCGGGGCCCTGACACGCATCCTCCCCACCCCGGTATCCGGGTGCCATGACCGCCAACGTACTGCTGCAGTCCCGTCGCCGCATCCAGCCGTAACCATGCGCCATGTGGCATGCCGGTGTGCGAGGCATGCCTGATCTCCCTGAGGGCCCCGGCGGGCGTGCTGTTCCTGTCGCATTCTTCAGCTTCCTCCGGCGAGCGGACGCCTTATCCAATGGCCGAGATGGCCCTGTGTGGGGCTTTCCCGGCACCCCGGACACGGCACCCCTCATCCGGAATCGCGCACCGGACACCTGGGGCCCCCCACACTTTGCCGCTGCCGGCGCCTGCCGGCTTGCCGGTACCCGCTTGATGAGAGTGCAGCGCAGGTCCTGTACTGCTGCACATCGGCTGACCCTGCTGCAGAGTGGTTGGAAGGAGTCCTCCAGCAGGAGCTCAGGCCACGCGACGCACCCGCGAGAAGGGAAGCGGAGCCCACGTGAAGTAGGGCCGGGGTCGTACCGATCAGTCCCAGGCGTCAATCACGCCTTCCCTGCGGATTCAGCCTGGCCGGAACTGTCGGGGTGGTTCTTGTGTGGGCATCCAGCCGACACCAGAGGGAAGCTGCCGAGCTGCTGCATGTCCAACTACACGGCTACCCGGGCCGGGTCCGCTCCCCCGGACCAGCGTGTTTCGGGCGGCCAGGTTCGTCGCCCCCGGGCATCAGGGCGCAGTTGCCTTTAGGATCCAATCCGCTGACCGCGCCGGACCCGTAAGTTGGTGCAGCAACCGGAGGGATTCAAACCGCAAAGAAGGGAAGGCAGACATCCGGGCCAGTCTGATTGGGTTCGGGACTTGTGCTTGCGCGTGTCAACTGTGCCGGCACGACCGGGCCGACCGCTTTTTGCAGTCCGGCGGCTCCCTCATGCGAATCCCCAAGTTGACCGGCAATGCTTCAGTCGGAACAGGACCAGTGCTGTCCCAATGCAAACAACGCATGGCAAACACACGGTCGACGAGCCTCTTCGTGTCTGCATCGGCCAACGGACACAGCGGGCCCGCGGACCGGCGTGCAAAGATGATCGGCCAGACAGGCCCTGCGAGGGCGTGAGGCCCGCCAAGGTCTCCGAGCTCAGAGTATGTAAGCTGCCCGGCAAAGCCCGTCGATTGAGCGGGTGCCGTCGTCGGATCTTGGCCCGGCAAAACGATCCCCTGGACGTGTGACGGGAGGGTTCCTTGGGCCAGTGGCTCCGCTCCCCTGGTTCTCTTGAGGTCCGCCTGGCGCTGTGGGACAAGCTGGCTTCGGGCGGCGCGTCGGGCGATGCAATGGCACGCTGGCGGTCTCGGCGCGCGACGGGTTTGGTTCGCCCCACATGGATTTGCAGTTCCCGGCCGCCTTGGTATGACACGTCCGGAGAGCACTTCACCGCAGGTCAAAGGTGCATCCAGGTGGGATTCGTGTGGCCGTTTCCGGCTCGGATTTTAGCCAGCGGCCGGTGGATGGGGCGGTGGATAGAGCGGTGGATATTGCTGTGGATAACTTTGTGGATTAGTGACTGATTGCAGCCCGTTCGTGTCGCCAGATTCTTGGGCGAGCTGTTGTCGTGACAACGGCCCTGAACATCCTTTCAGGGTTCCCAGTCCGTTTCACGTGAAACATGATCATGGTGTGCAGCGACGATGGTCGAAGCATTCGCAAAGATCTACTAAATCGACGTTCTATGGTTAATTTTTCGGCGCTATACGCTCTCCGCCGTGATTGCGAGTCGGAGTTCTTAATCGGGGTCCAGGACATGTCTCTGGGACGGTGGGTGGCTGGTCAGACAGCCAGTTCGGAGGGGCGACCGCCCTCGGCGGCCCACTAGGAAAGGGCATGTGAATAATCTCTCAGCACCTGTGGATAACAGTGTGAATAACTTCTGTGGAGAAACTCGTGGATATCGAGTGAGCTCCGGATTCTGTGGCCGCTGGACGGGCCGGGAATGCGCTTGTATCGGCCGCCGCTGACCTTCGCCTAGCGCCCAGGATGCCGGTCGTGAAGGCTCGTGTATTGACAGTCGGAAGGCATGCACGGTGTCACCATGAGTGTGGCGATTTGCGGACAGATGCCGAGGTCTCGAAGCACATCCATAAAGGGCAGCGGCGGTTGCGGCGCCTGCAGGGGCGGGGGCAGGTTCGTGGCTGGACCTGGGTGTCCTTGGTCTGGCCGCCATGGAGTCGAACCTGCTGCGCCGCGACTGGCAGGGCAGGGGTCCCAACCTTGATGAGAACAAGCCTTCATGAGAACAGGCGCGCGATCTTCTTGTTCCGCGAATATCGAATTGGCCCACCTCGGGGATACAGGAGCCGGCTCAATCCGCTCCCCTCTAGAGCGGAATAGGGGCGCCCGGCTGCAGCCAGCACAGGAGTTTGGGCAAGCTTAATGTAGCTTGAGTGGTGCCTGAGACCGAAGCGGCCCGGGGCGGAGAGCGTGGGCATTGTTCAGCTGGGAGATGATCATGCCGCGCGCCGAACGGGGATGGTGTTTGATGAACCGATCAGCCCACGAACTGTGAACAGGCACTGCGCGTTTGACCCTGGCAGCCGCCGGAGGGTCCATGGACAGGAACCCTGGGGAAGACGAGCGGAGCCTCGGGCAAG
This sequence comes from Arthrobacter humicola, assembly GCF_022803015.1. GTDB lineage: Bacteria > Actinomycetota > Actinomycetes > Actinomycetales > Micrococcaceae > Arthrobacter > Arthrobacter humicola_A. The sequence goes on along the minus strand of NZ_JAFKON010000002.1, from coordinate 213,073 downwards.
GCGAATTGGACGCGGACCGGAGGCGCAGAGACGCAGAGGAGCAACTGTTGAGACGCGCCATGAATTGAATATAGTGGGGGCCTAACCGGTGGAATCGCTTCAGGGCCGGGCCCTGTGTTTGGTCGGTTGCCCCATGGAAAGCAGGTCCGGTCCGTGCGTCCTACGCCACGCAGAGTGCGGGAACTGCGCCGGCGGTAACGGCGGCGGGGCGTGTTCATTCGCTGACTGACTGCCGCAGCGATCCGAAATTGTTCGTCGGTTCGCTCTAAAATCAGACAACATAGGCCCTTGGTCGTAGGCGTGGGGCAGAGCGCACATGAGCACTCTGCCCCACGCTCCGGCCTGAGCTCAAGCAAGTTCCCCGCCCGTTCTGGGGCGTACGGCGCGCCGCTTCATAGGCACCCAGGTTCGCATGTCCACACACGCGGCGGCTCGCAGAGGCCTGAAGGGGCTGGCGGCGGTTCCCCCATCGTGGGCTACGGACGTGAATCTGGGTCTGCCTCGCTGGAGACTTTTACTGGTCTGCTGACATGTTTCACGTGAAACCGAGCGTTCTGGAGATGCCGGGACGGGGTGGGATCCGGTGGTCTGCGCGAAATCCCGTCTGTTGTGCGGAACTGTGGTCGCAGCCGGCGGTGCCGCATCGAGCGTTGGGCGAGGAATGTTGGCGTCCACGGGCACGGGCCACCGTCCTTGGGGCCGCTCGGCCAACGTTGTGCCTGGCCCTTCCAGCAGGGAGGCGCAGACCATCGAGCGCATCTTTGCGTCCGTCACACCGGCCCCAATTCACGTGGAAATGGGTAAGCTGAGCCGACGGCCCCATTGGTTTATCTAAGAGACAACTATCATTTCGTCCTCATTTGCGATTTATGGTTCGGACCAAGGGCGTTTCACGTGAAACATTGGTGCGGCGCCGGTGGGTGGAAGTATTCGGCGCTCTCGTGATGAGCCTTCCAGTTTCACGTGAAACGTCGGGAGCCCGGAGGTTGGCGGGAAAATTCGGCAGCCTGCGACGTACACACCTGTTTCACGTGAAACAGTGTCTGAACCGGCCGGCCGCTGGCTACGGCCGGTAATGACGAGTGAACCCTGATCGCCTTTCGCGGTAAACGTGGACGAATAGGTGTCGTTGTGACAGCCAAGCGCAGTCGTGGTCATCAGTCGCCTAGTCGACTATTTCGCCGCGGAACCGGATAGCCCCCAGACCCCTCCCCGAACCCGTGGCGGACGACCAGGAGTAGTCACGGGGTGTTGCGCTGACAGGCGGGCGTTGGTCCGTCCCGATCTCGGCGCAGCAGCGGGGGTTATTGCGCAGCCCTAACGGCAGTATCGGCGGATGCCTTCCCGTCAGAAGACCAAGCTCCTGGTGTGAATGCGACCTCCACCCTCGACTCCCCCGCGACGGGTAAAGAGTGTATGGAGTGTACTTGGCGGCCGGGCTCATCCCGAAAGCCCCTCACCGTCCCTGCGAGAATTGGATGTTTCACGTAAAACATCATTGTGCGACGTTTCGTATGGCGCTTCGGTGGAATATGGGCGACAGTCTCGTTGGTGATCACAAAGGCAACGGAAATCGAGTGGGTGTTCTAACCGGAAGCCGTTCTATCAAGCGCAGGTACACACCGCAGCAACTGCTAAGTGGGTTGTCGCGATCACCATGTTTCACGTGAAACAAGGCGGTGGTGTCCCCTGCGCAACGGCCAAACACCTTCCGTGCGTGTCAGCACGAATAGCAGTTCGCCGGCCGAATGATGGCCCATTCCACAAGCCGGCAGCAGCCAAGAGAATTGTCAGCCAGCAGGCAAAAAACAATGCCGATAGACAGCCACCCAAGGTTGCAACAACGGTTACGGCAGATCTATGGTGTGTCCGCCTAGTCCTACTCCCGACCGATGGCCTTGGAGCACAACAAAAAAGTGGCCCCCGCCAGAAGCGCGGGCCACTCTCGGTCGGCCTAGGACAGGACGTCCGCAAATTCCTTCTCGAAGAACTGCTTGGGCCGGGCGCCGATCACGGTGCCCTTGACCTCGCCGCCCTGGAACAGGTAGACGGCAGGGATGGAGGTGATGCCGTACTCGGCAGCGATGGCCGGGTTGTCGTCAACGTTCACCTTGACCACGTCAACCTTCTCGCTGTACTCGACGGAAATCTCGTCAAGAATCGGACCCAGCTTGCGGCAGGGGCCGCACCATTCGGCCCAGAAATCGACAATGACGGGCTTCTCGGAGGCCAGTACATCAGTACTGAAGCTGGCGTCCGTTACGTCTTTTGCGTTGCTCATAACCTTTGTCTCTCTTCCGTTGGTTGCTGCGCGCCGATTAGGCGTGGAAATCTGCGAGGTAGTGCTCGACGTCGAGGGCCGCCACACATCCGGAACCGGAGGCGGTGATGGCCTGGCGGTAGGTCGGATCAATGACGTCGCCGGCAGCGAAGACGCCCTGGACGCTGGTCTTCGAGGTGCGGCCGTCCACGGCGATGGTTCCCTCTGCGGTCAGCTCGAGTTTGCCCTTAACCAGATCGGTGCGGGGATCGTTTCCGATTGCCACGAACACTCCGGTTACGGCCAGTTCGGATTCCGTGCCGTCCACCAGGTTCTTCAACCGCAATGCGGTGACTTTGTCCTGTCCCAACACGTCTTCCACACCGGTGTTCCACACAAAGTTGATCTTCTCGTGGGCCAAGGCGCGGTCAGCCATGATCTTTGAAGCGCGGAGGGCATCGCGGCGGTGGACCACCGTGACGGACTTGGCGAACTTGGTGAGGAACAGGGCCTCTTCCATGGCGGAGTCGCCGCCGCCGATAACGGCAATGTCCTGATCCTTGAAGAAGAAACCGTCGCAGGTTGCACACCAGCTCACACCGTGGCCCGAAAGCCTCTTCTCGTTCTGCAAGCCGAGCTCGCGGTAGGCCGAGCCGGTGGAAAGAATGATAGAACGGGCCTTAAAGGTCTCCCCCGTGCCGATGGTGACCGTCTTGACGTCGCCGTCGAGGTCCAAATCGGTGACGTCCTCAAACTGGATCTCCGTGCCGAAACGGGCGGCCTGCTTCTCGAAGTTCTCCATCAGGTCCGGGCCCATGATGCCGTCGGGGAACCCTGGGTAGTTCTCCACGTCCGTAGTATTCATCAGTTCGCCGCCGGCCGTAACCGAGCCTGCCAGGAGCAGCGGCTTCAGGTTCGCGCGCGCCGTGTACACCGCTGCGGTGTAGCCCGCCGGGCCGGAGCCGACGATGATGACATCACGTACTTCGGAGGCAGTGTTTTCTGCGTTGCTCACTGAACGGTGAACCTCTTCCTTTGTCGATGCGCCCGCCTCGATGGCCGGCCACATGGCACAACTATTGCCGGGCATTGAATATTCCGGCCGAAATGGGCGTCACGGAGCAACACCACTACTCAGGGTACCGGTTTGCCGGGGCCGGGGCCGGAGACGACCCAGGATTACCGGCCCGCCGGCGGGCACGACCGCCGCCGCACGACCGCAGCCTTAGAGCGCAGCCGCGGCCTTACAGCGCAGCTGCAGAGCCCTACGCCGCAGCCTTACAGCGCAACGGCGGCCGCGCAGGGCCGCTACTGGACTTTGATTTCGGCCAGGCGCAGGCCGTACCCATAGCGGGTCTTGGGTGCGGCCAGCTTCGGAAGCTTCTTGATGGACACGATCACGTACTGCGCCGTGACGGGTTCAGACAGCGGCATGGTCAGGTCCGGTGACGTAAAGCTGTTGCTGCCAATCTGCTTTGCACCGTCCAGGGTCGGCTTGTCATTGGTGAAGACGCTGATGTTGCCCCCGGAGGCCCCCAACTGGCTCAGAGTGACTGAGGAGACCTTGGAAGGGTCCTTCAGCTTGACCACGAGCGGAACTTCGGAGGCGAGTCCGCCCCAGTCGTCCGTCGCGAATTCCATGTCTGACCAGAAGCTCGCGCCGTTCCCGTCAAAGGTCTTGACGAGGTCGGAGTCGTAATTTCCGGCGAAATCGAAGTTGCCGAGTCGCGTCACGTCTTCGATGACGGGCGGTCCGGCCGCCGGCGCCTCGGTGGCGGTCGACGACGGCTGCGCGGTGGACGGTTCCGGTGCGCTGGAGGAGGCGGAGGTTGCGGCGTTGGTCTGCGGGCTGCTCTTGAAGAGGCTGCCAAGGTTGGTGACCGCGAAGATCAGGCCCACCACCAGCACGGCAGCCAGGAGCCCGCCCACCAGCCAGCGCATGGAACGCGGCTCCCGGTTGGGCTCGTCCTCGTCTTCGTACTCGTACTCGTCTTCATCCTGGTCGACGGCGGCACGGGCGGAGGCGGGGAAGTTGCCCGGAGCCCGATCCGCGGAGTCGAAGCCGGCAGCAGCCACTCCGGCAGCCGTGGCTGCGCCGCCGTGGTGCTCTCCGCCGTGCTGATCGTCACCGGTGTAGTCGTCGTCGGACCACAAGGAAACTTTTGGTGCCGAGGCGGTTGCCGGCTGCTGCGCTGCCGGTTCGGCCTGGCGGGGCGCGCCGCCGTTCTGGACGGGCTGCGGCGCCGTTGAATGCGCGGCCGTCTCCTGCGGTGCGGTTGTGGGGGCTTTGGGTGCCCTGGCGGCCGCCCCGGCTGCTGCCGCGACGCCTGCCGCGGCAGCAGGAGCGGCCGCGGGCCGCGACGGTACTCCCGCGGGGGGCGCCGCCGGGGAAACCGGCGGCTGTGCGTTTGCGCCCTGGGCCTGGCCATAGTTGATGTACCCGGCGTCGACTTCCTCGTCGTCGTAAAGCCCGTCGTAGGTTTCGGGTTCGTGGGAGCGGGCCTGCCCAAAGATCTCGCTGCCCAGCGTGTCCGTGAAGAAGGGTTCGACGTACGGCGGGTTGGAAGAGACTACAAGATCCAGCAGATCCGCCGCCGAGGTGTGGTTGGTGATCAGGTACGTGGTGGCATCGCTGACGCCAAGATCGAGGATCTGCACGTTGCCGGGGCGTTCGCCCGTGGCCACTTCACGGGCGCTCTGGGCCACCTGATCGGCGTTGCCCGGGCCTGCGACGAGGATGCTCACGGGGCGGTTGAGCACCTGGTCCACACCGTCCAGCACCAGATCCTGGTCATGTGAGGTCAGTACGGTGGCAGTGACCTTGTAGCGGCCACCGAGTACTGATCCGACATCGATCGGGTGGGACACGGGCTCCTCCTAGACTGTCCGGGACCTGCCGACGTGGTCACTCCGAGAGCGACCGTGTGCCCTCCGGTAAGCCGGTTGACCGCTGGTCCGCAACTTCCCTTGTTAGTCTTCGATCCTAGCCGATGCTCTGTCCAGGCCGCGTGAGCACGGCAGTTCGAAACGGAGCCGGGATCATTTTTTCTTTTTCCCGCCAAACGGGAAGTAGGGGTTGTGGCCGGCCGGGCCCTGGTAGGTGCGGCGGCCCGGCAAGGGAACATCGCCCTTGCCCAAGCCGCCCTGCGCGGTGCTGGGGAGGTCTTCTGCCGGCAGGTAACCGCCCTCCGGGCCCGCGGGACGGCCGTAAGGGAACGAGTCCTCTTCCCGGATGTCGGGACCGGCACGGAACGACTCGGCGTCGAACTCGCCGGAAATTCGCGGAATCAGGCCCGTATCCACCGAGACGGTGGCCCGCTCCGGTGCCCTCCGGACCTCCGCCGCGCCGCCTGCCTGCGGCCCCGTGCCGGGCCCTGCGGCGGCCCTGCGCCGGAGCCGCCCAAGGAGCGGCGCCAGGAGGTCCTGCAGCTCGGTGACCCGGAAGAGCTTCAGCAGCAGGAAATAGGCGGCCAGCATGACGGGACCGACGACGACGATTGTCACCAGGGCGGCGATCCGGTCGCTCCAGGCGTAGCCGTCCGGGTTGTAGCTGCCCAGCAGCCACAACGCCACAGCTCCGGCGAGGGCGGAACCCAGGGCCGCATACCCCATGCGGATGTAGGAGCTGGCGATGCGGGGCCCGTCGAGGTGGCCCAGGAGCCGGCGCAGGAAGGTCGCGCTGACTATCACGGAGAGGATATTGCCGGCCGTGTAGAGGATCGCGATGGCGAAAATGATCTGATCGAACGGCAGGAACTGGATCGCGAACGCGGCCGCCAGGTTGACCAGCGCCAGGACCAACTGGATGAAGAACGGCGTCCGGGCGTCCTCATTGGCGTAGAACACCCGCGACATCATGAAGTTGGCGCTCATGAACGGGGTGCTGAGGGCCAGGATCGTGAGGGTTTGGGCCAGCATGACGCCGTCCTGGCGCTGCCCGCCCGAGAAGAACATGCCCAGCGGTCCGGCCAGCGCAAAGAGCGCCAGCGCGCCGAAAACGGTTGCCACGGCCATGGTCCGCAGCCCGTGGGAGAGCGCGTTTCGCAGGGCGGCCCGGTCTCCGTCCTGGGACGCCCGGGTCATCCGGTTGAACAGCACGGTGGCCAGGGACAGGGCAATGATGGAGTGCGGCAGCAGGTACAGCTGGCTGGCCACCTCCAGCACCGCGTTGCCCGGAATGTTGCCGGCCGCGGCGGTGTCCCCCGCCTGCTGAAGGCGGAGCCGTTCCGCGCCCGGGATCGTCGCGATGCGCATGACGTAAAGGAAGGCGAACTGCCCGACGGCGGCCGTCGCCAGGGTCCAGACGCTCAGCTTCGCGGCATGGCCCAGACCGACCCCGCGCCAGCCGAAGCGCGGCCGCAGCCCGAGCCGGAGCCTGAACACGGGGATGAGCAGCACGGCGGTCTGGGTGGCGACGCCTATTGTGGAGAACCCGGCGACGAGGATGGTCTGGAACGGGCCCCAGTTGTCGATCGTGTGCGGGTTGGTGGCGTTGGCCCCCATGATGCCGATGAACATGCCCAGCCCGGCGATCGCCACGACGTTGTTGATGATTGGCGCCCACATCGCGGGTCCAAAGGCCCCATGGGCGTTGAGGACCTGGGTCAGCAGGGCGTACAGGCCGTAGAAGAAGATCTGCGGAAGGCACCAGAACGCGAACGACACCGCGAGGGCCTTCTGCTGCGGCGAGTAGCCCTGGGTGGTCAGCTGAATGACTGACGGCGCCAGCAGCGTGACCAGCAGCGTGAGAACGAGCAGCACCAGCACCGCCAGCGTCAGCAGCCGGCTGATGTAGTCCGCTCCCTTGTCCGGCGCCTTGCTGGCTTTGATGATCTGCGGCACCAGAACAGCATTGAACACCCCGCCGGCCACCAGCAGGAAGATCAGGTTGGGAAGGTTGTTGGCGTTGATGAAAGTGTCGTTGACCGTCGAGCCCAGGCCCAGGGCGGCGGCCAGCATCCAGGTCTTGGCGAAGCCCAGGAAACGCGAAACGAGGGTTCCGGCGGCCATGACGGCGCTGGAACGGGCTTCTCCGGATTGGGCTGCTTTGGAATCGGCGGGGCCGGAGGGTACGGGGGCGGGTTTGGCTGATGACATCGTCTTCATCGTCTCACCCGCGCGGGGCATTAGTCGCTATCCGTGGACGTGACCGGCCGCACCGGCGGCCTTCAGCGGTCTTCCGGCAGGACTTCTTTGGCCAGATCCGCGATGCGGCGTTCGTTGGGGAAGGACAACTTGCGCGCCAGCTCCTGGATCGGAACCCACGCCACGTCCACGGCTTCCTTGTCCGGATCGTTTTCGATGGTGAGTTCCCCGCCGGTGGCCCGCAACAGGTAGTGGTGCACGGTCTTGTGGACGCGGTGCCCGCTCACGGTGAACCAGTAGTCGATGCTTCCCAGCGGTGCCAGGATCTTGCCTTCGATCCCGGTTTCCTCGGCGATCTCGCGGACCGCGGCTTCCTCGTTGCTTTCCTTGCCTTCCGGGTGGCCCTTCGGCAGGCACCACTCGAGACGTCCGCCGCGGTTAAGGCGCGCGATGATCGCTACCCGCAGGTCGGCGTCGGACATGTCCACCACGACGCCGCCGGCGGAGATTTCCTCCACGGTGGGCAGGGAGGCCTGGCCCGTGTGCTGGACAGGCGCGACGTTGGCACCGATTGCCGACGGCAACGGTGCGTTTGTCCTCCTGCCGGGAGCGCTCGGTACGGGATGGGCCATGAGGTCCACTCTAACGACTCTTGCCCGCTGTTGATGACCTAAACATGGCCGGAAAGTAGACGGCCGGGAAAGTCGGCCCTGAGCGGTTCGTGCGCAATCGTGACGAACCCGCCGGATCCTTGTGGGTTCCGGTGTGGTGCTGGCGCGGTTTTCTGACAAGCTTAAGTAACTATGGCGCACGCACATCACAAGACTGACTCCCACACCGTTTCTTTCCAGGTGGATCCGGTGGTTCTGGAGCTCGGGCAGCGCTTCGTTGACGCCGGCCATGAGCTGTCCCTCGTGGGCGGGCCCGTCCGTGACCTTTTTCTTGGCAGGGTCTCGCCCGACCTGGACTTCACCACTGACGCCACTCCGGACCAGACGGTTGCCCTGATCAAGAAATGGGCGGACAACTACTGGGAGATCGGGCGAGCCTTCGGCACCATCGGCATGCGCAAGGGCGACTTCCAGATCGAAATCACCACCTACAGGGCCGACGCCTACGATCCGGAGTCCCGCAAGCCGATAGTGGCTTTCGGAACATCCCTGACGGATGACCTGCTGCGGCGGGACTTCACGATCAACGCCATGGCCCTGCGGTTGCCCATGCTGGAGCTCGTCGATCCTTTCGGCGGCGTCCGCGACCTGCACGCCTCGATCCTCAACACGCCCGGGCCGCCGGAAACGTCCTTCTCCGACGACCCCCTGCGCATGATGCGCGCCGCGAGGTTCGCGGCGCAACTGGGGGTGTCGCTGCACGCCGACGTCCGCGAGGCCATGGTCCGGATGGCGGAACGGATCAGCATCATCTCGGCCGAACGCGTGCGAGATGAACTGATCAAGCTCATCTGCGCCGCGCAGCCGCGGGCCGGGGTGGACCTGCTGGTCGATACCGGACTCGCGGACCTGGTCCTTCCGGAAGTCTCGGCCTTGCGCCTGGAATCCGATGAACACCACCGCCACAAGGACGTCTACCAGCACTCGCTGCAGGTCCTGGAACAGGCTGCAGCGCTGGAGTCGAAGGCGGACGGCCCGGTTCCGGGCCCGGACTTTGTGTTGCGGTTCGCGGCCCTCATGCACGACGTCGGCAAGCCGGCCACGCGCCGCTTTGAACCGGGCGGCGCAGTGAGCTTCCGCCACCACGACATGGTGGGCGCCAAGCTGACCGCCAAGCGCATGAAGGCGCTGCGCTTCGACAACGACACCATCAAGGCCGTGGCCAGGCTGGTGGAGCTGCACATGCGCTTCTACGGCTACGGTGAGGCCGGCTGGAGCGATTCCGCGGTCCGCCGCTACATCACCGACGCCGGTCCCCTCCTGGAGCGCCTGCACCGGCTCACCCGCTCCGACGTCACCACCCGGAACCAGCGCAAGGCGGACCGGCTGTCCTTCGCCTACGACGACCTCGAGGACAGGATTGCGGCGCTGCGGGAGCAGGAGTCCCTCGACGCCGTCCGCCCGGACCTGGACGGCGGCCAGATTATGGCGCTGCTTGGCCTCAAGCCCGGTCCCGTGGTGGGCCGCGCCTACAAATTCCTGTTGGAAGAACGCATGGAGCACGGCCCGCTCGATCCCGCCGTCGCCGAATCCCGCCTGCGGGACTGGTGGGCGGCACAGCCCGAGGCGGCGCCCGCCGGCGCCGAACTTTCCACCACTGAGGAGTCCTAAGTGATCGCACCATCCAACGGCCCCCGCCCCCAACTGTGGATCCTGCGGCACGGTGAAACAGAGTGGTCTAAGAGCGGGCAGTACACCGGTCTCACGGACATGCCCCTCACGGTGGAAGGCGAGCAGCAGGCCGTGGAGGCGCGCAGGGTGCTCGAGACCGTCGACTTCGACCTCGTGCTGACCTCACCCCTGCGCCGCGCCCGCCGGACCGCCGAACTCGCCGGCTACCCCGACGCCCAGTTGGAGCCGCTGGCGGTGGAATGGGACTACGGCGACTATGAGGGCATCAGCTCGGACCTCATCCGCAAGGACAACCCCGAATACCTGATCTGGACGCACGGCGTGCCCAATGGTGAAGCGCTCGACGACGTCGCCGCCCGCGCGGACAAGATCGTGGCCCGGGTGCTCGAATCGGGCCTGGACAATGTGCTGATCGTCGCGCACGGGCATTTCTCCCGCATCCTGACCGCCCGGTGGCTCGGGTTGGACCCCCGCGAGGGCCGGCATTTCGTATTGGGGACCGCCAAAGTCTGCACACTGGGATGGGATAAGAAGACACCGGCAATCGTGCGCTGGGGACTCTAAAACCGGTTTTTAAAACAAAGTCAAAGAAAGTTTATGAATTCGGTAGGCAACGGCCGTATTCGTAGTGTATTTTTATTTCTGACCCCAAGGCGACTTGCCGGGGTCACGGCGCGCGTCGCCCGGCCAGTCAGCCGGAGCCACGGCAGAACAGAAAAGGAGGTTGGGAAAATGATGATTACTTTGACTAGCGGATGGATGTACTCCACCACCGCCAACCCGGCCTCGTTCGCTGAGCCGCGCCCAAATGTCGGACTGACTGTTTCCTGACCGCGTTCCCGTCCCAGGCAATGCAGCTTGGGGCCCGTGGCAGTTGGCCTTCCTCAACGGAAAGCCCAATGACGGCAGCCTGATCAGGCGGAACCACGCGGTTGCGCAGCCTCCCCATAGTTCGGAACCCAGCTTCTTGTTGGGGTTTCGGCGCTACCGCGTCCAGGGGCCATTCTCCATCGAATAAGTTTTTCCTATCCGGAATTCCGGCCTAAATTAAGGCCGGGGATTTCCGGGCTAATTGCCACGCCCGGAACCGGCTATTCGAATTCCTTGCATCCAGGGCTCTATTTGTCGCGCCCAAAATGCGGCCGCCCGTTTCATCCGCCCATTCCTGCTGCCTCCAGGTCGCCCCATTGAGCCCAGGCGGCGCAATCCCCCACCAACGAAAGGTCCCTGTGACTACCGCAACCACCGCTCCAGCCCACCGCACAGCCCTGCCCGCCACCCGGGCACGCCGATCGAGTCCCCGAGGGGAGGTAAGAACCATGATGAACAAGCTCTATACGGTCCTGTTCCGAAAGCTGGCCCGCAGGGAGTCGACACGCTTCAACGGCCAACTCCTGGACCAAAGGCGGGACGACACGTTCCTCGCCATGCATCAGGCCGGCCTGATTCGCTGACGCCCCGATCTGCTGACGGCCGGACACTTCCGCCACCGGCGCATGGACTAATCCCGTGCAGGGGCGACGCCCCTTACCGGCAGGACTGTCCGCAGCGAAGGAGGACCTGATGACTGACATTGGAACCGATCCCAGGGAGCCCGTGCGTCGCCGCACGGGCTCCCCCTTTTTAAGCGTCCCTTCATGGCCCGCCGTTGTGGCGGCCTCCGATACGACGTGCCAGCGAAGACCGCGGCGCGGCATGGGTCAATGTCCCCCGGTAAGCTCAAGGTCATGCAGGAGACAAAGCCGCCGGAGCGCAAACGGGTCCGATTGGTCATCCCGAGCCGCAGCGACCCTTTTCTCCGAAACTTCACGGAACTGGTAGGCGGTCCCTTGGGCCACCGCTCGGCGCCCGGGATCGTTTCGCCGGGATTCTTCACGGTGGAACGTGTTCTGGTGATCCTCACTGTCCTCGCCGCCCTGGCCGGGATCTTGCTCAAGAACTTCTGCCGCACCAACGGCTGGGAAACACCCGGGCAGTTCTACGCCACGTGCTACTCGGACTTTCCGGAGCTGTTCCGCAACCGCGGCCTCGGCGATGGCGCCTTCCCCTTCATTACCCCGGGAAGCCTCTTCGAGTACCCCGTGCTGATGGGGTTGATCGCGGGTGCCACCGCACTTCTGGTGCCCGGCGCCGGCACCGACGATCCCCGCGTCCTTGGCTACTTCGACGTCAACGCCACCCTGATCGCCGCCGTCTGGATCATCACCGTGCTGGCCACGGCACGGACGAACCGCCGGCGGTCCTGGGACGCGGCGATGGTTGCCCTCGCCCCCGGCATTGTCCTGGCGGGCGTCATTAACTGGGACATGTGGGCCGTGTGCATGCTGGCTCTTGGCATGTACTTCTTTGCGCGGAACAAGCTCGTCCTCGCCGGGATCTTCATCGGTCTGGGCACGGCCACCAAGCTCTACCCGCTGTTGATCCTCGGCGCCGTCCTGCTGCTGGCGCTCCGGAGCGGGCGTATCCGGGCGCTGCTGATCACGGCCGGTGCCGCAACCGCGGCCTGGCTGGCGGTCAACGTCCCGGTAGCCGCGGCAAATCCGGAAGGCTGGAAGTACTTCTACCAGTTCACGCAGGAGCGGCCGGCGGGCTACAGCTCACCCTGGTTCGCCTACAACCTGGTGGCCGCCCGGCTGGGCTGGAATCCGCTTGAGGCCGCGGCCATCAACTCCCTGGCACTGGACCTGTTTCTCCTGGCCTGCATCCTGATTGCGGTCCTTGCACTGACGGCACCCCGCCGGCCGAGGATCGCGCAGCTGGCGTTCCTGATCGTGGCCGCGTTCATCCTGACCAACAAGGTGTACTCCCCCCAGTTCGTGTTGTGGCTGATCCCCCTGATCGCCCTCGCCCGGCCCCGCTGGCGTGACTTCGTCATCTGGCAAGCCATCGAAGCGCTGCACTGGGGCGCCATCTGGATGTACCTGGGGCAGGCAACCAGCGGCGGCTCGACCCAGCACAACATCGACATGCCCTACTACGTCCTGGCCGTGGTTGCCCACATGCTCGCCACCGCATACCTGATGGCCCGTGTCGTCTGGGACATCTGGGATCCGTCCTGCGACGTGATCCGCCGCCACCGCATCGATGATCCGCATGGCGGCCCCTTCGACGGTGCCCCGGACTGGCTGCGGATTGATCTGCGCCGGCCCGCGGCGTCCCTGGTGCCGTGGCGGAAGAGTGCCGTGGCGGAAAGCCACAGCGCATGACTGACGTCGCCGTCGTCGGTTCCGGCCCCAACGGGCTGGCCGCGGCGGTGACCATGGCGCGGGCCGGACTCAAAGTCCACGTGTTCGAGGCGGCCGCCACACCCGGCGGCGGACTGCGCACCGCCGAACTGATGGAACCGGGCCACTTCCACGACGTCTGTTCGGCCGTGCACCCCATGGTTCTGGCCTCACCCTTTTTCCGCCGGTTCGAGCTGTCCAGGCGCGTGCCCCTGGAGGTGCCCGAGCTCTCGTACGGATCCCCGCTCGACGGCGGCCGCGCGGCGCTGGCCTATCGTTCCCTGGACCGCACCGTTGCGGAACTCGGGCGGGACGGCGCCGCCTACCGCCAGCTCATGGAGCCCCTCGTGCGGCGGGTGGAGGGCGTCGCGGACCTCACCCTGAACCAGCTGCTGCGGATTCCGGCAGATCCCCTGGCCGCCGCCGCGTTCGGCCTCCGGGCGCTCGAACAAGGCTCGACGCTGTGGAATGCGAGGTTCAGCCAGGACCCGGCTCCCGCACTGCTGAGCGGCGTCGCCGCGCATACCGTGGCGCCGCTGCCCTCGATCACCGCCGCCGGCGCCGGGCTGATGCTGGGCGCCCTGGGCCATGCCGGCGGCTGGCCGGTTCCGCGCGGCGGATCGGCCGCGATTGCCCAGGCGCTGACCGCTGACATCGAGGCCCATGGCGGGGTGGTCGAGACCGGCAGGCGGATCACATCGCTCGCGGAGCTGCCGCCGGCCCGGGCCACGCTGCTGGATGTGGCGCCCCCCGCGCTGCTACACCTGGCGGAGGGCCGGCTCCCGTCGCGCTATAGGAGCGCCCTGGCGTCCTTCCGCTTCGGGAACGCTTCCTGCAAGGTCGATTTCATCCTCTCCGGCCCGGTGCCGTGGGCGGCGGAAAGCCTCGCCGATGCCGGGACGGTGCACGTGGGCGGCACCAGGGCGGAAACCGCCGAAGCGGAGCGCCTGGTCGCCTCGGGACGGCATCCGGACCGGCCCTACGTGCTGGTATCCCAGCCCTCGCGTTTTGATGCCGGCCGCGCGCCGGCCGGCCGGCACATCCTGTGGACCTATTGCCACGTTCCGGCCGGTTCCACCGCGGACATGAGCGATGCGGTCATGGCGCAACTGGAGCGCTTCGCGCCCGGGTTCCGGGATGTGGTGGTGCAGTTCAAGGTGACCACGGCCGCAGGGCTGGCGGCGTACGACGAGAACTTCGTCGGTGGGGACTTCGGCGCAGGCCGCATGGACCTTTGGGGCATGTTGCGGCGGCCGGTGCTGAGCCCGGTGCCCTGGCGGACGCCGCTGCCAGGGGTGTACTTGTGCTCGTCGTCGACCCCGCCCGGTCCCGGCGTCACCGGCATGCCCGGCTTCCACGCCGCCCGGCATGCCCTCAAGGACATGTTCGGTCTCGGCGTCCCGGACCTCGGATACCTGGTCCCCTAGCCCCTAGCCCTGCCGCGGCGCCGCAGCGGCCGCCGTCGCCACCCTGGCGGACAGCCGTCCGTCGCGCATGCTCGCGACGGCGTCGGTGAGCGGCACGAAATCGGTGTCGTGGGTGACCATGACCGTTGCCACGCTGAATTCGTCGGTGACCTGCCGCAGCAGCCGGATGATCGCTTCGCTGCGCTGGTGGTCAAGGGCGGCCGTCGGCTCGTCCACCAGCAGCACGGCAGGGTTGCCCATGAGTGCCCGGGCAATGTTGACGCGCTGGCGCTGTCCGCCGGAGAGTTGGTGCGGCCGTTTCGCCAGGGCATGCCCGAGGCCGACAAGGTCCATCAGAGCCGCGGCGCGTTCCCCGGCCGCCCGCGCTGTCCCGCCGCGCAGGCGCTGGGTGATCACGAGCTGCTCCACCGCGGTGAGGGAGGGCAGGAGGTTGGGCTGCTGGAAGATGATGCCGATCTTGTCCCGCCGCAGTGCGGTGCGGCCGGAGTCGGGCAATCCGCCGGCGTCCTCGCCGTCGACCACCACCAGGCCGGCGGTGGGCCGGACCAGGGTGGCGGCGACGGCCAGCAGGGACGACTTGCCGGACCCCGAGGGGCCGATCAGGGACACGAATTCGCCTGCGTGCACCTTGAGGCTCACGGAGTCCAGGGCCTTGAGGGTGCCGTCTCCGTCCGGGTACTCCAGGGTGACGTTGACGAGGTTCAGGGCGGTGTTGTTCAGGGTTGAGTTCATGAGATATGCCTTTCTAGGAATATATGGGGCGGGCCGGGGCTGCTCAGTTGCCGCCGAGGGCGATGAGCGGATCGACGCGGGCGACGCTGCGGACCGCGAGGGCTGCGCCGGCCAGGCCCAGGAGCACGATTCCGGCGATGGGCAGCAGCGTTGTCCAGGGCGTGAGGAGGAACGGTGCCGCCTGCGACGCGAGGACTCCGCCGGCCACACCGGCCAGCCCCCCGGCCACCGCGCCGGCCAGCAGGACCAGGGCCGCCTGCGCCATGGCGTCCCGGAGGATGTAGCGGGCGGACCCGCCCAGTGCCTTCAGAACGGCGATGTCCCGGGTGCGCTGGACCGTCCAGACCGTCAGGAAGGCAACAATCACGAGGGCTGAGATGCCGTAGAGGAAGGCCTGCATGAGCAGCAGCGAGCCGTTCTCGCTCTTGTAGGAGCCGAGGGCCTGGAAGGACCCGTCGATCGTGGTGCTGACGGTTCCCGCGGCGGTGTTGGCGGCACCGAGATCCACCCCTGTTCCGGCGGTGGAGTCGAATGTCACGGCCAGCACCGTCGCGGCGTCCGCGTCTTGGATATGGGCCAGCTTCTGCCAGTCGGCCAGCGTGGTCCACACGACGCCGGTGTGGGAATACCACTGCTCCGGCACGACGGCCGTCACAACGAGGTCGGCGCCGCCCACCGAGGCGTGGCTGCCGATGCTGAGCTCCAGGTCCTCCGCCAGTCCGGCTCCGACGGCGATGGTTCCCTCTGTCAGCG
Organism: Arthrobacter humicola; assembly: GCF_022803015.1. Taxonomy (GTDB): domain Bacteria; phylum Actinomycetota; class Actinomycetes; order Actinomycetales; family Micrococcaceae; genus Arthrobacter; species Arthrobacter humicola_A. The sequence continues at coordinate 197,289 of NZ_JAFKON010000002.1, read as the reverse complement.
GGGCAGGAGCCAGGCCTGCGCCGGGCTCGGTGCCGAAGACCGCAACGCTTGCCGTGCGTGCCGGCACGCCTTCGGCGCCGAGTGCCTGGAAGCGGCTCTGGCTGATCCCGACGGCGTCGGCTCGGGCGACGCCGTCGCGCGCCGACCACAGGCTCTGTTGGGCGCGCGTGACTTCGGATTCGGTAAACGAGGCCTTGGGTGCGCTCCCGGCCGGGGCGCCGAAGACCAGCTGGTCGGCCGGGAGGGCGGCGAGGGCCGACGTCGACTGGTTTCCGAGTCCGGCCGTCAGCCCGGAAAGCATGACGAGCAGGAGGGTGATGAGGGCGACGACCGCGCCCATCAGGGCGAACCGTCCCTTGGCAAAGCGGATATCGCGGATGGCGAGATACATGTTGTCCTTCTTGGTGTCGTTTGAGGCGCTTGTGGCGTTGCTTCCAGCCTTCCCTCCGCCGGGCTCCAGGGCATCGGCCGCCCGGTTGGACCGCCGCCACCGGTCGGACGGCCCTGCGATCAACCAAAAGGTTGATTCCGCCGGGGGCGGGCCGTTTTCCGCAGGAGCCCCGCCGCACCGGCACTACGCTGGAAGCATGGAGGGCGACGCCGGCAACACGGTCCACAACGGCACAGGACCCAGGGGCGCACCGCACGCCGGCGCCGGGCATGCCGGCGCACCGCACGCGCCGGAGCCCACCGGGGCGGCCGTCATTCTGCGCGTCCTTCGCGTGAGCCTGCACGTCGGCTTTGCGGTGCTGCTCCTGGTGGCGCTGCTCCGGCTCCTGGCCGGCGGCATCACTGGGCAGGAGTGGATCACCCTGTTGCTGGCCGTGCTGCTCGCCGCCTTCTACCTCGTGGGCACCGTGCTGGAGAAACGGCACGCCGCCCGCCGGACCCGGTTCGATCCGCGGCCCTACTCGGCCTGGTGGCTGGGCGGCGTCTGCCTCCTCTGGCTGCTGCTGGTCTGGGCCAGTGCCGACTTCGTCTGGCTGGCCTTCCCGCTGTTCTTCCTGCAGTTGCACGTGCTCCGGCGCCGGCTGGCGCTGCCGGCGATCGCATTGAGTACCGGGTTTGTTATTGCGGCGCTCTGGTTCCACAACGGCGGTAGCGCGTCTCCCGATCTGGCCACTGCGGATCCGGCCAGCGTGGGGCTGCAGCTGCCCATGGTGCTCGGGCCCGTTTTCGGCGCAGCCTTCGCTGTGGTCACCGGACTGGCCTACCGGGCGCTGTTCCTGGAGGCGGAAAACCAGCGGCTGGCGGCCGAAGAGCTGCGCCGCACCCGTGCCGAACTCGCCCGGACCCAGCACAATGCCGGCACCCTGGCCGAGCGCACCCGGCTGGCCCGGGAAATCCATGACACTCTCGCCCAAGGCCTGTCCAGCATCGTGCTGATGGGGCGCGCGGCCGAGAAGGCCCTGGACGACGGCGAACCCGCCGTGGCACGGGACAGGCTGCGGATTGTCCGGGACACGGCCGCCGCCAACCTGGCAGAGGCCCGCAACTTCGTCCGGGCCCTGCAGTCCCCCGATCTCGAGGACGGCTCCCTCGTGGCCGGACTTCTCCGGCTGTGCGAAAAGACCGAAGCGGAGACCGCGGCGCGGGGTGCCGGGCTGCGGTGCCGCCTCGACGTCGAAGGCGTGCCGGTGGAACTCCCCGGCGCCCACCAGACGGTCCTGCTCCGGGCCGCCCAGGCGAGCCTGGCCAACGTGCGGGCGCATGCGCAGGCGGGCACCGCCGTCGTCACCCTTTCCTTCCTGGGCCCGGAGGTGGCCATGGACATCTACGACGACGGCGCCGGATTCGACCCCTCGGCCTTGCCGGCCCGTCCGGACGGGTCCGGCTATGGGCTGACGTCGTTGCGGGACCGCGTGGCCGCCCTCCACGGGCAGCTGGACATCGAGTCTGCCCCGGGTGAGGGAACCGTGGTGGCCATCCGGCTGCCACTGGGCCAAGCGCCCGGTTCCAACGCCGCGCCGGCGCCGGTCCGCGAGGACCGGAAATGAACAACATCCGGGTGTTCCTGGTGGACGACCACCCGGTGGTCCGGGCCGGTCTGCGGGCAATGCTGGGTGATCTGGAGGGCATCACGGTGGTGGCCGAGGCCGCCGACGGCGGCGCCGCGCTGGCCGGACTGGCCAGGCTCCACACCCTGGGTGAGCCCGCGGACGTGGTGCTCATGGACCTGCAGATGGGCGCGGGCATGGACGGCGTCACGGCCACCGGCCGGATCAAGGCAGGAGAGGCCGGCGAGCCGCCGCCGCCGGTGCTCATCCTGACCACCTATGACTCCGACGCCGACATCCTGGCCGCCGTCGAGGCCGGCGCCAGCGGCTACATGCTCAAGGATGCCCCGCCCGAGCAGATCCGCCAGGCGGTGCTCTCTGCCGCGGCCGGCGGCACCGCGCTGGCCCCCGAGGTCGCGGCCCGGCTGATGGGCCGGATCAGGAATCCGGAGCCTGCCCTGTCCGCCCGCGAGGTCCAGTTGCTCGGATTGCTGGCCACCGGGATGGGAAACCGGGCGATCGCGAAGCAGCTGTTCATTTCCGAGGCCACGGTCAAGACGCACCTGGTGCACATCTACGGCAAACTCGGCGTGGACAACCGCACCGCCGCGATCGCCGTGGCAGCGCAGCGCAGGATCATCCGGCGGCCCTAGGCGTTCCCGGCACCCGAAGTGAAGCCGGGGGGCGGGTGACGGTGCTAAGTGACGGTGTTATGTGACAACGGACTTGTCGGTGGCCCGGGGCATAATGGGCGTCATGGGGAACTCATCAAAACTTGCACTGGCCCTTGTGGGCCTTGTTCTTGGCGGCTCGCTGGTCGCCTGCGGCGACGGCCGTGAGGGCGCCGAAAGCGCTGCCAAACAGCTCGCCTCCGCGGTGTCCGCGCTCGACGTCGGATCCGTTGCCTTTGAGGGCAAGGACTCCGGTGCCGCTAAAGACCAGCTCAAGGAAATATTCAAGGGGCTTGACCCGGCCCGCCCTGCAGTGGAAAGCGGCCAACTGACGCTGGAGGCCGATAAGGCCACGGTCCCGCTCAACTACCGCTGGAAGATCGGCTCCGAAGAGTGGAAGTACACCACCTTCGCCGAGTTCAAGAAGTCTGGCGACAAGTGGCTGACGGTCTGGAACCCGGCCACCCTGGTCCCCGAGCTGGCCGAAGGCGAGCTCGTCGGCTCGGCAACCCATTCGCCGTCGCGCGCCGACATCCTGGGCGCCGGCGGGGTCCCGCTGGTCACGTACCGGCCCGTGGTCAATGTTGGCATCGACAAGCCGGCGCTCGGCGGTGCAGACGCCGCCGATTCCGCCACCAAGCTTGCCCAACTGGTGGGGGTCGACTCGGCGGCGTACGGGCAGCAGGTCGCGGCGGCCGGCCCCGAGGCGTTCGTTGCCGCCATCACTTTGCGTGAAGAAGGACGGACCATCACCGATGCTCAGATCGGCGAGATTCCCGGCGCCCGCGCCATCCGGGACTCCCTTCCGCTGGCACCAAACCGCACCTTCGCCCGCGCCCTGCTGGGCACCGCAGCGGAGGCGAATGCAGAACAGATCGAAAAATCGAACGGGGTACTCAAAGCCGGGGACACCACGGGCACCGGTGGCCTGCAACAGCAATACGACGCGCAGCTTCGCGGCAGCGACGGCATTCAGGTCTTCGCCGAGAAGGCAGGCCTCACCGCCGCAGAGAAGCAGGCTCTGCCCAATGCGGGACGCCGCGTACTTTTTCAAACTGAGATAAAAGAAGGCACCCCGCTGAAAACCACCCTGGACCCGAAGCTGCAGCAGCTCGCGGAAGACGTCCTCGGCAAGGTCGGCCCGGCGTCGGCCATTGTGGCGCTCCGGCCCTCCAGCGGCGCCGTCCTGGCAGCCGCCTCCGGGCCGGGCAGCAACGGCTACGACACCGCGATGCTGGGACAGTATGCCCCTGGATCGATCTTCAAGATGGTCGATTCCCTGGCCATGTTCCGCAACGGCATGACGCCCGACTCCAAGGTGGACTGCCCGCCCACCCTCACGGTGGACGGCCGCACCTTCAAGAACGCCGAGGGATACCCTGAGTCCTCCCTGGGGTCCGTGACGCTGCGCGACGCCTTTGCGCACTCCTGCAACACCGCGTTCATCAACGCCCGCGACACCGTCACCCAGGCACAGCTCGAATCCGCCGCGACCTCGCTGGGCGTGGCAGTTGAAGCACCCGCGCTCGGCGCGGCCGCATTCCTCGGCTCCGTCCCCGGGGATGCCGAAGGAACCGAACATGCCGCCTCCATGATCGGCCAGGGCAAAGTGCTCCTGTCCCCCCTGGCCGCCGCCGTCATGGCCGGCTCGGTGGCCAAGGGAGCCCCGGTGGCCGCCCAGCTGGTATTGAATCCGAACGAGGGCGCCAGTCCTCCAGATGCCCAAGGCGCCGCCCCCACAGGAACGGCTACCGCCGGCACGTCGCCGGCTGCCCCGGCCTCTGGTGACGCGACACCGTCGGGCCCCGCACCGGCCACGGCCGTCGAAAAGCCGGTGACTGCAGCGGAAGCCGCGGCGCTGGCTGACATGATGCGGGCCGTCGTCACCAGCGGACATGCCGGGTTCCTGGCCTCCGTCCCGGGCGAGCCCGTCGGGGCGAAGACCGGAACGGCCGAGTTCGGCAACGACACCCCGCCCAAGACCCACGCCTGGATCGTGTCCGTGCACGGTGACCTCGCCGTCGCCGTGTTCGTCGAGGACGGCGGACTCGGGGCCACCACGTCCGGGCCGCTGCTCAAGGAGTTCCTGACCCGGGCCGGCTGAGCGGACGGGAAAAGTCCGAGTCGCCGGAAATTCTGCGCCGAAATGGCGGATGCTCCCCCGCGTTGTGCGGGGGAGCATCCGTCTTTCGATGTCAAGAGTGCGGGAGCGCCTCAGGCGGCAAAGCCGTCCGCGATGTCCAACACGGCGTCCAGTACCGCCAAGCCCTTCTGGGTGTCTTCCACGCTGGTGTTGCACGGCGGGACAACATGGATTCGGTTGAAGTTCGCGAACGGGAGCAGCCCGCGGGACTTGCAGGCCGCCACCAGCTGGTTCATTTCCGGGCTTGAGCCGCCGTACGGGGCCAGGGGCTCGCGGGTCTTCCGGTCCTTGACGAGTTCGATCGCCCAGAAGACGCCCTTGCCGCGGACTTCACCAACGGAGCGGTGGCGCTCGGTGAATCCACGCAGGGCCGGGCCGATTACCTTCTCGCCGAGGGCTGCCGCGTGCTGGACGATCTGTTCATTCTCCATCGCGTTGATGGTCGCGACGGCGGCAGCCGCCGCGAGCGGGTGGCCAGAATAGGTCAGGCCGCCGGGGTAGACACGCTTGCCGAACGTGGCTGCGATCTCCGGACTGATTGCCACTCCGCCCATCGGAACATAGCCGGAGTTCACGCCCTTGGCGAAGGTCAGCAGGTCCGGAACGACGTCGAAGTGCTCGACGGCGAACCAGGTTCCGGTGCGGCCGAAGCCGGACATAACTTCGTCGGCGATGAAGACGATGCCGTGCCGGGTGCAGAGCTCGCGGACGCCCTGCAGGTATCCCGGAGGCGGCACGTAGATCCCGGCCGTGCCCGGGATGCTTTCCAGGATGAGGGCGGCGATGGTGGACGGGCCTTCGAAGCTGATCAGCTGTTCCAAGTGTTCGAGGGCGCGCTGGCTTTCCTCCTCCTCGGTGGTGGAATGGAAGGCGGTGCGGTACAGGTACGGCGGGAAGAAGTGGACGGTGCCGGTGCTGGCGGTGTCGCTGGGCCAGCGCCGGGGGTCGCCGGTGACGTTGATTGCCAGCTGGGTGCCGCCGTGGTACGAACGGTAGGCGGAGAGCACCTTGTGGCGGCCCGTGTGCAGACGGGCCATGCGGATGGCGTGCTCGTTGGCGTCGGCCCCGCCGTTGGTGAAGAAGATCTTGTTTAGTTCGCCGGGGGTGCGCCCGGCAATCAGGCGTGCAGCTTCGGAGCGCGCGTCGTTGACGTAACTCGGGGCGATCGTGCACAGCTTGGTGGCCTGTGCTGCGATGGCGGACACGACGGCGGGGTGCTGGTGGCCGATGTTAGTGTTGACCAGCTGCGAGGAGAAGTCCAGGTACTTGTTGCCGTCGCCGTCCCAGACGTGGGAGCCCTCGGCCGCGGAGATGACCATGGGATCGATGAGGTCCTGGGCGGACCAGGAGTGGAAGACGTGCTTGCGGTCCAGTTCATAGGCGCGGCGGGCGCACTCGGCGGCCTCCTGCTGCGGGAGGGTTACGTTTTCAAGGGTCGAGGTCATGACAGCTGCCTTTCGGATTCGGGTGGCTTAGGCGTTCTGCGGGAAGCCGAGGTTGATGCCGCCGTGGCTTGGATCCAGCCAGCGGGAGGTGACCGCCTTGCCGCGGGTGAAGAAACCGACGCCCTCGGCGCCGTGGGCGTGGGTATCCCCGAACAGCGAGTTTTTCCAGCCGCCGAAGGAGTAGTAGGCCATGGGGACCGGAACGGGGACGTTGATGCCCACCATGCCCACCTCCACTTCGTTCTCGAAGCGCCGCGCCGCGCCGCCGTCGTTGGTGAAGATGGCGGTGCCGTTGCCGTATGGGTTGCCGTTGATCATCTCGAGCGCCTCGTCGTAGCTGTCAACGCGAAGCACGGACAGGACCGGACCGAAGATCTCGTCCTGATAGATGGACATGTCCGGAGTCACCTTGTCGAAAAGCGTGGGTCCGACGAAGAACCCGTCACCTTCCGCGTCGGCGGCGATGTTGCGGCCGTCGACGACGAGTTGGGCCCCGGCAGCTTCGCCGGCATCAATGTAGCCGGCAACCTTGTCCCGGTGCTGGGCCGTCACCAGCGGGCCCATGTCGCAGCCGCGCAGCCCGTCGCCGGTGCGCAGGGAAGCCGCACGTTGGGCAATCTTGTCCACCAGTTCATCAGCGATTTCGCCCACCGCGAGCAAGGCAGAGATGGCCATGCACCGTTCGCCCGCCGATCCGAATCCGGCATTGATGGCGGCGTCGGCGGCCAGGTCAAGATCGGCGTCGGGCAGCACGATCATGTGGTTCTTTGCTCCGCCAAGGGCCTGGACGCGCTTTCCGTTGGCCGTCGCGGTCTGATAGACGTACTTGGCGATCGGGGTGGAGCCGACGAAGGAGACGGCTTTGATGTCCGGGTGGTTGAGCAAGGCGTCAACGGCCACCTTGTCGCCGTGCAGGACGTTGAAGACGCCGTCCGGCAGGCCGGCTTCTTTCCAGAGTTCGGCCATCCAGTTCACGGCCGTGGGGTCCTTTTCGCTGGGCTTGACGACGACCGTGTTGCCGGCGGCGATGGCAAGCGGGAAGAACCACATCGGCACCATGGCCGGGAAGTTGAACGGGCTGATGACTGCGACCGGCCCCAGGGCCTGGCGGATGGAATGGACGTCCACGTTGGTCGACGCGTTCTCGGTGTAGCTGCCCTTGAGCAGATGGGGGATGCCGCAGGCGAACTCGACGACCTCCTGGCCCCGGGTGACTTCCCCGAGGGCATCGTCCAGGACTTTTCCGTGCTCGGAGGTGATGATGGCGGCGAGTTCGCCTTTGCGGGAGTTGAGCAGTTCGCGAAAGGCGAAGAGGACCTGGGTGCGGCGGGCAATCGAGGTGTCGCGCCACGCGGGGAACGCGGCCTTGGCGGCGGCAATGGCGGCGTGGCTCTCGTCCTGGCTCGCCAGGGAAACCTGGCCGGTGACCTTGCCCGTGGCCGGATTGGTCACCGGGGCCGTGCGCGCCCCGGCGGGGACGTAGCTGCCGTTGATCCAGTGCTCGATGATGTTCAAGGTTTCTCCTCATGCGGTATTGGGGTTCGTTGCCTCCAGTGTCCCCACCGGGAGACGGCACCATAAGTGCCAGTGTGTAAGGAGAATTGGAGGTTGGTTTACACTGTGTAAATGTTGCCCACCGTCGGCTCGATCCTTGACCTTCCCGTTCTCCGCGAGGCCGCTCCGCTCCTGCTCGGCGGCGCCGGGGCCCTCGACAACCCCGTGCGCTGGGTCCACGTGAGCGAATTGCTCGACATTTCCGGGCTGCTGTCGGGCGGGGAGTTGGTGCTCACCACGGGACTGGAGCTGGAAAAGGAACCCGGGCTTACGGCGTCGTTCATCAGATCCTTGGAAAAGGCGGCAGCGTCCGGCCTGATTGTTGAACTCGTCGGCGATAGGAAGCGCAGTATGGAAGCGCTGCGCGGGGCCGCACTGGCCGCGGCCATGCCCGTGATCGTGGTGGAACGCCGGGTGCGGTTCGTCCAGATCACCGAAATTGTGCACCGGATCATCGTCGCCGAGCAGCTGGAACGGGTGGAACGCGCCCGCGACGTCCACGAAGCCTTCACGGTGCTGAGCCTGGAAAGCGCCGGGACCGGGCAGGTCGTGGAGCAGGCAGCGGTCATGATCGGCGCCCCGGTGGTCCTGGAGGACCTCTCGCACCTCGTTCTCGCATACTCGGCCCGGCCGCTGCGGACCACCGAACTGCTGGAGGACTGGGAGCGGCGGTCGCGGACCACGCCGTCGCCGCCCGAGACGAGCCGCGCCGGGCCCGAGGCCTGGCTGCAGACGCCGGTTGGCGTGCGCGGGAACGTCTGGGGGCGGCTGGTGGTGCCGGTCCCCCTCGACGACGACGGCGCGGCGGCCATGGTGCTGGAACGTGCGGCCCAGACCCTGGCGATCAACCGGCTCGCCGAACGGGACCGGCGAGAGCTGAGCCACCAGGCGCAGGCGGGGCTTCTCAACGCCCTGCGTCAGCCCCGCGGGCTGGGCGAGGACGAGGCGGAGGCCCGCGCCGCGGCGCTGGGACTCAGGCGGTCGCCGTTCTACCTGCCGGTTGTGTTCCGGAGCGGCGGACCAGCCTATGGCCCCTCAGCTGGGGCAGCGGGAGGCGGCATCGATCCACTGGCCGGGCAACAGGAGGAACGTGCCCTGCTGGAGCAGCTCGCCAGGGCCCTCAAAGCCGTGTCAGGCAGCGCTTTGACCGCGAGCATCCGGTCCGGATCGGTGGGCATGATCCTGGCCATTCCTGCGAAGCAATTGGAGGATCCGACCCTCCAGCGTCTCGCCGATGCCCTCGCGGGCAGCGACATGCGGCCCGTGCCACCCTTCGGCGGAGACCGCCCCGGCAGAGGCTGGGCCGGCAATCCGGCGGAGGCGACATGGAGCATCGGCGTGGGGCGCCTGAGGGGTTCCTTGCTCGAAGCGGCGGCGGGCATTGACGAAGCCGCCCACGTCGCCGAAACCGCGGCGACGCTGCGGGGTGATCGGAAGCCGTTCTACCGGGCGACGGACGTCCGGCTTCGGGGGCTGCTGGCCCTGCTGCGCAAGGATCCGCGCGTGCAGCAGTTCGCGGAGTCAGAACTGGAGGGTGTCCTGCAGGCCGACGCCCGGGACGGCGGCGGGCACCTGGAGCTGCTGGGCCGGTACCTCGAGTCCGGGGGCAACAAAGCGGCGATGGCCCGCAGCGGCTACCTGAGCCGTCCTACGCTCTATGCGCGGCTGGCCAAACTGGAGGAGCTCCTCGGCGTGGACCTCGACGACCCAGAATCCCGGACCTCGCTGCACGTCGCACTTCTCCTGCACCGGCTCCGGGGCCTGTGAGCGCGGATCCGCGCAGAATGCGAGCATTGACGAATGGCGAAGCCCTTTACCTTGACCCAGCTGCGGTATTTCGCGGTGGTGGCCGAGCTCGAAAACATGACGTCGGCCGCCGAAAGGCTGCTCGTGACCCAGTCCACCCTGTCCACGGCCATGGCCCAGCTAGAAGCAAGCTTGTCGACTCAGCTGTTTGTCCGGCTCAGGACCCGCGGCCTGCGGCTGACGCCGTCCGGCCGGCAGCTTGCCCAGGACATCAAGGTGCTGCTGGAGCATGCGGATTCGCTGTACGAGTCGGCCCGGGGGCTTGCGACAAGCCTGGTCGGAGAGCTCAAGGTGGGCGTGTTTTCGCCGCTGGCACCCTTCAGGCTTCCCGCAATCCTGCAGACCTTCGAAGTTCAGCATCCGGGGGTCGAGGTCTCCTTTCTGGAGGCCGATCTGGCGAGCCTGCAGACCGCCCTCCTCGAAGGGCAATGCGATGTCGCGCTGATGTATGGTCTCGGCCTGGGCCGGGGCTTTACACACACGGTCCTCGAGCGGGTGCCCCCTCATGTGCTGGTCCATGCTGAACACCCTGCGGCATCCCGGCCTGAGCGGAGCATCGCGCTGAAGGATCTGGACGGCGAACCCGCGGTGGTGCTGGATCTCCCGCATAGCCGGGACTACTACGAGCAGCTGTACGCGATCGCGGGCGTCGTTCCGAACGTCCGGCACCGCTTTGCCGGGTATGAGACGGTCCGCTCGTTTGTGGCGAAGGGGCACGGGTACGCAGTGCTGAACCAGCGGCTCCACAGCGACCTGACGTATTCCGGCGGCAGGGTGGTGGCCCTGACCCTGACGGACGACTTCCCGCCGATCGAGGTGATGCTGGTCCGCCCCGAGGGGGTGCAACCCACCCGTCGGGCACTGGCCTTTGAGGAGACCTGCATCCGTCTCTACGGTGCCGCCCGGCAGTAGCACGGGGAATTCCGCTGGCTTCTCGGCGACGATGACTGCGGAATCCGGCGTAATTGGCATCGGTAAAATCTATCGATTCGGCCAAAACAATCAATTGGACAGATGTGAACCGGATCACACACAGTTGGTCCAGTGCGGTGGTGCCGGCGGGAGTCCAATGGCAAATCCCGCGCAATGACGGCCCTTGGCCGAGTCCCGAAGCGCGACAACCATGTTGATCAAAGGAGATTCAATGGTTCCGATTCACGCCCCAGGTGTCCGACTTATGTCCGGGCCGTGCCTTGCCGGCAACACGGCGGCAACATCAGCAGATTTCATTTCCCGGGTCCGTAACACGGCAGGGAACTTCGGAAACACGGCGCCTCTAGCGTGGCTGTCATGACGATCAACGACATCACGGACCAGCCGGCGTCCGCTTCCCAGACCACAGCGTCTGCCCCGGCCCTGGACAAGGACACTTCGCGGTCCGGCCCCTTTGGCATCACCAAGATGCAGAAGCGAGTCCTCACAGGGGGCAGCATCGGGCAGTTCATTGAATTCTACGATTTCACCCTCTACGGCCTCACCGCGGTCATCTTCTCCCAACTGTTCTTCCCCGGCAGCGACCCGGTCACGGCCATGCTTGCGACGTTCGCCACCTTCGGCGTCGCCTTCGTAGTCCGTCCCGTCGGCGGCCTGTTCTTCGGCGCGCTTGGCGACCGGATCGGCCGCCGCCGGGTCCTGACCATCACGCTCGTCGCCATCGGCGGGGCCACCGCCCTGATGGGGCTGCTGCCGACCTACGGCCAGATCGGCGCCTGGGCACCCGTTTTGCTGGTCCTCTGCCGGCTGATCCAGGGCTTCTCCGCCGGCGGCGAATCGGTGGGAGCGCCATCGTTTGTCTTCGAGCATGCCCCGGTCAGCCGCCGCGGGTTCTGGCTCAATATCACCATCGCCGCCACTGCGCTGCCCTCTGTCGTCGCCGGTTCGATGATCCTCATCCTGAGCCAGTCAATGCCCAACGAGGCCTTCATGGCGTGGGGCTGGCGCCTGCCGTTCCTGCTCGCCCTGCCGCTCGCCCTCTTCGGCGTTTGGATCCGCAGCCGGACGGTGGAAAGCGATGCATTCAATGAGGCCAAGGCTGCCCGGACCAAGGAATTCAGCCCGGTCCGCGAAGCCTTCCGCGAAAACCGGCTCCGCATGGTCCAGGTCATCTTTGTCATGGGCCTCACCGCAATGGGCTTCTACTTCCTCTCGGCCTATTTCGTCTCGTATGTCCAGACCACGGGCCACTTGAGCCGTGAGCAGTCCCTCCTGGTCAACGCCGCCGCCCTCGCCCTTTACGCCGTCCTGCTTCCTCTCGGTGGCCGGCTGGGCGACCGCTTCGGCCGCAAGCCAATGCTCATCGCCGGTTCAGCCGCGCTGGCCCTGCTTTCAGTGCCGAGCTTCATGCTGGTGACCAGCGGAAGCCTCCCTCTCGCCCTCCTGGGCCAGTCCCTTTTCGTGGTGGCGCTCTGTATCTACGGCGGAGGCTGCTACACCTTCTTCGTTGAAATCTTCACCACCCGCACCCGCTTCACGTCGGCGGCAATCAGCTACAACGGCGCCTACGCGCTCTTCGGCGGCACCGCACCGTTCATCGGGACCGCCCTCGTCGGCGGCACCGGAGTGCCTCACGCGCCCGGTTTCTACATGGCCGCAGCCGCCGCCGTCGTGCTCCTCCTGGTGCTCTTCACCAAGGTTCCCGAGACGCGCGGCCGCATGGGCTAAGCCCGCAGCCCCACCCTCTCCACCGCAACCTACAAAGGATTTCCCATGACTTCAGCAGCTTTCCTCGAAGACTTCCACCACGTGGCCACCATCGGCGCCACCCCCGACAATGGCGTCGACCGCCAGGCCGCAACCCCGGAGGACGCGCAGACACGCCACTGGTTCGCTGGGTGGGTGCGTGAGGCCGGATGGGAACTCCGGGTGGACGGGATCGGCAACATGTTCGGGCTGCTGGAGTGGACGCCGGGGGCGCCCTATGTGCTGATCGGATCCCATCTGGACAGCCAGCCGCTCGGGGGCCGGTTCGACGGCGCGTACGGTGTCGTCGCCGCCCTGCACGCGGCCCGGCGTCTGGACGCCGAGGTTGCGGAGGGCGGGGCCGCGCAGCGGTTCAACCTGGCGGTGGTGAACTGGTTCAACGAGGAGGGCGGCCGGTTCGCGCCGAGCATCATGGGAAGTTCGGTGTTTGCGGGACTCCTGCAGCGGGAACAGATGCTGGATGTGGCGGACCTGCAAGGCATCACAGTCCGTGAGGCGTTGGACGGCATCGGGTACCTCGGCACGTCTGACGGGCCCGAGGCGGCCGGCTACGCCGAGATCCACATCGAGCAGGGCAGGATCCTGGAACGCGAGGGCATCTCCATCGGGCTGGTGGACAGCAGCTGGTACACCCAGAAACTGGACATCGAAGTGCTGGGCGAACAGTCGCACACCGGAGCGACGGCCATGGCAGACCGGCACGACGCCCTGGTGGCAGCCTCCAAGATCATTCTTATGGTGCACGACGTCACCGCTGAGTTCGCCGAGGAGGCCCTCGTCTCATCCGTGGGCCAGCTGACCCTCGAACCGAACTCGCCCATTGTGGTGGCCCGCAGGGTCCACCTCGTCGCCGACCTCCGCTCCGGCGATCCGGACATCGTAAAGGCGGCCCGCGCCAAACTTATCGAGGACATCGATGCGCTGGCACGCGAACACGACATCAAAGTCAATGTTAAGGACTTCGACATCCGGCCGATCCGCCGCTTCCCCGAAGGCGGGCTTGAACTCGCGGACAAGGTGGCTGCGAACCTGGGCCTTTCCGCGCGGCGGATCCAGACCATGGCCGGCCACGACTCCGTTGCCATGAACACGGTGGCGCCGTCGGTCATGCTCTTCATCCCCAGCGTGGACGGCGTCTCGCACTGCGAACGGGAATTCAGCACCGACGAGGACATGGTTGCCGGCGTGGACATGCTCACCGGGGTAGCCCGGGAGCTGGTTGCCGGCGCCCTCGCCGAAGCCTCCTCCCAGCCGGCAGCGGCCCGGGCATGACCGAGCTGCACTACCTCGACGCCGGCACGGCCCTGCGGCTCTTCCGCTCCCGGGAGCTCTCGCCGGTGGAGCTCATGGAAGCGGTGATCACCAGGACCGAGGCCGTCAACGGCGGAATCAACGCCCTGACGGAAACCCTGTTCGAAGAGGCGGTCCCGGCAGCACGGCAGGCCGCCGCACGGTATGCGCGGGGGCGGGACCTCACACCCCTGCTGGGGCTGCCGGTGGCCGCCAAGGAAAAGCACGGGCTCCGGGGACGCACCCTTTCGCAGGGGCTCGTAGCCCGCAAGGGGGAGCTCGCGCACGCGGACCATCCCGTCATCGACCGAATCCGGCGTGCCGGCGGCATCATCCATGCCCGCACCACCACGCCCGAATACAGCTGCGCAACCGTCACCCACAGTCCCCTGTGGGGGGTCACGCGCAATCCCTGGAACCGGCAGTATTCCCCGGGCGGCTCCTCCGGCGGTTCCGGGGCGGCACTGGCCGCCGGGCTGGCGCCGCTCGCCACCGCCTCCGACATCGCCGGGTCAACCCGTTTGCCGGCGTCGTTCACCGGGACCGTCGGCTACAAGGCACCCTACGGAAGGATTCCCGGCCTGGCCCCGCTCTCCGCGGACCACTACCGCGGCGACGGCCCAATGGCACGGACCGTGGCGGACGCAGCCCTGCTGGCGAACGTTATGGCGGGCCGTCATCCGGGCGACCACAGCTCCCTCGCCGGGAGTCCGGCGCTGTCCTGCCCGCCGGGTGCTGACGCCGGCTCGGCAGTGGCCGGCATGCGCATCGCTCTCTGCATCCGGCTGGGGAACTATCCCGTCGCCGCTGATGTTGAGGCCAATACGCGCGGCGTGGCAGCGGCCCTGCGTGATGCCGGCGCCGTGGTGGAAGAGATCGAGCTGCCCTGGACCACCGAGGACATCAGCCGGACTATGTTCACACATTTCGGCTACCTCCTCGGGCCGGCTATGGAGGACGCGACCGCAGAGTCTCCCGAGCTGCTGGCCCCGTACACACGGCGGTTCATGGCCGACGCCCGGAAAGCCGCCGCGGAAAACCGGTTCGTCGACGGCATCCAGGCGGAAACCCGCATCCAGGCCGAGCTTGCCGCGGCGATGTCCGGCTTCGACGCCCTTCTCTGTCCGGCCTCGGCCGTGGCCGCCCTGGATGCGGACGGCATGTACCTTGACGGGATCGACGCCGGGGGCCAGCGGCTCGGGCACTACTGGCAGGGGCACATGACGGCGCCCTTCAACATCAGCAACCGCTGCCCCGTCCTTGCCGTGCCGAGCGGCATGGCCGACTGCGGCATCCCCACGGGTGTGCAGATCGTGGGCCATCCGTTCGAGGACGCTACAGTCTTCACCGTGGGCGCCGCCGTGGAGGCGGTGCGGCCCTGGGCAGGGCTCCGACCGGACCTCCTGGTAAACAGCCAGGCGCCCGGGCCACGGCCGGTCCGGCCGTGGGAAGATTGAACGCGTGGCTCATATTGACGTATCCGGCATCGACTACTTCCTCTCCGACGGCACCCAGCTGCTCAACGGGGTGACCTTCAAGGTCCCGGACGGCACCAAGACAGCGCTGATCGGGCCCAACGGGACCGGCAAGACCACGCTGTTCCGGATCATTTCCGGCGACCTCGTCCCGGACGAAGGCGTGATCGGCCGGTCCGGCAACATGGGCATCATGCGCCAGTTCGTGGGCCAGGTCCGGGACGAGTCCACGGTCCGCGACCTGCTGGTCTCCGCCGCCCCGCCTGCCCTGGCCGCCGCCGCGCGTACCGTCGATGAGGCAGAGCTCGCCATGCTGGAGCACGACGACGAGCCCACCCAGATGGCCTATGCCCAGGCGATCGTGGACTGGGGGGATGCCGGCGGCTACGACGTCGAGACCGTCTGGGACGAGGTCTGCATGGCCGCCCTCGGCCTGCCGTTCGACCGGGCGCAGCACCGCCCGGCGTCGAGCCTCTCCGGCGGCGAGCAGAAGCGTCTGGTCCTCGAGGCCCTCTTCGCCGGCCCCGACGAACTGCTGCTCCTGGACGAGCCGGACAACTACCTCGATGTTCCGGGCAAGCGCTGGCTCGAGGCCAAGCTGAATGAGTCGAAGAAGACCGTGTTCTTCATCAGCCACGACCGTGAACTGCTCAACAACGCCGCCGGCCGCATCGTCACCCTGGAACCGGGCATCAACGGCGCCGGCGCGTGGATCCACGGCGGCGGCTTCGGCTCCTACGTCGAGGCCCGGGCCGACCGGAACGCGCGCTTCGAAGAGCTGCGCAAACGCTGGGACGAGGAGCACGTCAAGCTCAAGGAACTCGTCAACATGTACAAGAACAAGGCCGCGTTCCGTTCCGACATGGCCAACCGCTATCACGCGGCGCAGACCCGGCTCGCGAAGTTCCTCGAGGCCGGCCCGCCCGAGGCCCTGCCGATCGAGCAGAACGTGCAGATGCGGCTCAAGGGCGGTCGCACCGCCAAGCGGGCCGTCGTGGCGGAGAAACTGGAACTGACCGGCCTGATGAAGCCGTTCTCCACCGAGATCTGGTTCGGCGACCGGGTGGGCGTCCTCGGCTCCAACGGTTCGGGCAAGAGCCACTTCCTGCGCCTGCTCGCCACCGGCGGCACGGATCCGGAGCGGGAGCACCTGCCGGTGTCCGACGTCGAGATCGCGGAGGTGCCGCACGAGGGCACCGTGAAACTCGGCGCCAGGATCCGGCCCGGCTTCTTCGCCCAGACCCATGTCCGGCCCGACCTGCTGGGCAAGACCCTGCTCGAAATCCTGCACCGGGGCGACGAGCACCGCTCGGGCATGGGCCGCGAAGCCGCCGCCGGGGCGCTGGACGGCTATGGGCTGGCGGGGCAGTCCGAGCAGAAGTACGAATCCCTCTCCGGCGGCCAGCAGGCCCGGTTCCAGATCCTGCTGCTGCAGCTCTCCGGCGCCACGCTGCTGCTGCTCGACGAGCCCACGGACAACCTGGACCTGCACTCGGCCGAGGCCCTGGAACGGGCGATCGACCACTTCGAAGGCACCGTCCTGGCGGTCACCCACGACCGCTGGTTCGCCCGCACCTTCGACCGCTTCCTGGTCTTCGGCTCCGACGGCAGGGTCTACGAGTCCGCCGAACCGGTCTGGGACGAAAAGCGCGTCGAGCGTGCCCGCTAACCCAAGCAGCGCGGGGTCACTTGGCGCCGGTCCCGAGGGGATTATGGGCGCCACGTGACCCCGCGCAGCCGTGCATTTGCGCAATAAATGATTAAATGATCACAAACCGCTAGCATTTGAGCATGAACACTGATGAGCGGCACCGCCTGATCGGCGGACTGCTGCGCGACCGGGAGCACGTGACGGTGGAGGAGCTCATCGCCGCCTGCGGCGCCTCCGGTGCGACCGTCCGACGCGACCTCGACATCCTGGCCCTGCACGGCGTGCTGCGACGGGTCCACGGCGGAGCCAGGAGCCTGGTTTTCGGCGGTGAAAACCCGGAATACGGCCAACGCGAGCTGGAGGACCACACCGCCAAGGTGCGGATCGCTGCCGGGGTGGCGGCCATGCTTCCGGACCGCGGACACGTCTGGCTGGACAGCGGCACCACGGCCACGGAGATCGCCCGCCAGTTGCGCCAGCGTGAGATGACGATCATGCCGATGTCGCTGCGGGCCGTCACCGCGCTGTCCCCGGACGATGCTCCGGCCGGGCGCCGCCCCGAGCTCCTGATGCCCGGCGGCAGCCTCGTCCCCGGTGAACTTTCCTTCCGCGGTCCCATGACGGAATCCAACATCCGCTCGCTGCGCTTCGACGCCGCCGTCGTCACGCCCTGCGCCCTGAATCTCAAGGACGGGCTGTTGGCCCACGACCTCGACGACGCTGCCGTAAAGCGCGCCGGCCTGGAATCCGCGGCCCGGGTGATTGTCGCCTGTGCCGGAGCCAAATGGAACGCCAGCGCCGTAGCCCTCGTCGCCTCCCTGGACGCCGTGGACGCCATCGTGACCGACCGGCCGTTCAGCCCTGAAGAACTTGACCAACTCGCCCAACATTCGGTGGAAGCAGTGATCGTATGACCAGTACCGCAACCGTTCCGCAGCTGAAGGCTGCCACCGGGGCGACGTTCCTTGTCTTCGGGATCAATGGATTGGTCTTCGCCAGTTGGGCAGCCCGGATCCCCGCGGTGACGGAGATCCTGCACATCACCGCGGGCCAGATGGGAACCCTGCTGCTGTGCTTGGCGGTCGGTTCGCTGATCGCCCTGCCGACGGCCGGGTTCGTCGTCGGCCGGATCGGCACCGCCAACACCGTCCGCGGCGCCGGACTGGTGGCAGCGGCGGCCGGCGTCGGCGTGGCGCTGTCCCTGATGGCGGCCTCCGTCCCGGGGACGGCGATGGCCCTGTTCTTCTTCGGCATCGGCGTCGGCTTGTGGGATGTTTCGCAGAACATTGAAGGTGCCGACGTCGAACACCGGCTCGGGCGCACCATCATGCCGCAGTTCCACGCAGCCTTCAGCGGCGGCGCGTTCGTCGGCGCCCTGATCGGGGCCGGACTGTCCACCCTGGGGGTCGGGCTCCCGGAGCACCTGCTGGTCATCGCCGCCGTCGTCGCCGTACTGACCACGGTGGCCCCCCGGTATTTCCTGCCCCATCTGCCTGCCGAGGCACCCGCTCCAGGGGACGCGGAGCACGGCAAGGGCGGTTCGGCCTGGCGGGACGGCCGCACCCTGCTGATCGGCGTCGTCGTCCTCGGCGCCACCCTGACTGAAGGCGCCGGCAACGACTGGATTGCCAAGGCCTCGGTTGACGGCCTGGGCGCTGAACAATCCACGGGGGCGCTCCAGTTCGCCGCCTTCGTGCTGGCCATGACGGCCATGCGCTTCTTTGGTGGCCGCGCGATCGATGTCTACGGCCGCGTGGCCGTGCTGCGCGCCAGCATGGCAGCGGCAACGGCGGGCCTCTGCCTCTTCGTGTTCGCCGGCACCATCTGGCTGGCCGCGGCCGGTGCCGTGCTGTGGGGCGTGGGGGCCGCCCTCGCGTTCCCGATCGGGATGTCCGCCGCGGCGGACGACCCCAGGAAGGCGGCCGCCCGGGTGTCCGTCGTGTCCACGCTGGGGTACATTGCATTCCTCGCCGGGCCGCCCCTGTTGGGCTACCTGGGCGATGTGACCGGTATCAGGACCGCCCTGCTGGCGATCGGGATTCCGATTGTGGTGGCGCTGGTCCTGGCCGGAGCCGCGAAGCCGCTGCCCGCGAGGTAGCAGTATGGTGGTCCAATGCGAACCATGCTGAGGAAGGCCCCCGGCCGCCTGTCGAAATTCGACCGCAAACTGGTGGGCGCCGTCTCCAATCTGCCGGGAGGAGGCCATGACGACTTCTTCCGCCGTCTGTCCGCCGCCGCCAACAAGGGCAAACTCTGGTTCGGCGTTGCCGGAGCCATGGCCCTGGTGCCCGGCAAGACGCGCCGGGCAGCAGTGCACGGACTCATCGCGCAAGGCGCCGCCTCGGCGGTGACCAACGTCGTGTTCAAGACCCTCCTGCCCCGGGCCCGCCCCCTGCCCGAACACCTTCCGGTCTTCCGCTTCGTGAACCCGCAGCCGACGAGTTCGTCGATGCCGTCGGGACACTCCGCCTCCGCGGTGGCTTTCGCACTCGGGGTCGGCATGGTCCGCCCGGCCCTCGGTGCGGCGCTTGCCCCCCTCGCGGCCGGAGTGGCCTACTCCCGGGTCCACACCGGGGCCCACTGGCCCTCGGATGTGCTGTTCGGGTCCGCGATCGGCGCCGGCGCGGCCATGGTGACGCGGAAGTGGTGGCCCGTCCGGCCACCGTTCCCGGAAACCCGCCGCGGCGCTGCCCCGGCCGCGGAACTCCCGGACGGCCAGGGGCTCGGCATCGCGGTCAACACACTCGGCGGGTCCTATGCTGACGAGACTGCCGACGCCCTGCAAAAAGTATTCCCTAAGGCGTATATAAAGGAAATCGGGCCCGATGAGTCCGTCGACGCGGGCATCGCCCAGGTCGCGACCCGGCCGGGCATTGCGGCCCTGGGCGTCTGGGGCGGCGACGGGACCGTGGGCGCCGCGGCGGCCGCCGCCGTCGAACGTTCCCTCCCGCTGCTGGTGCTCCCCGGCGGCACGCTGAACCATTTCGCCCGCGACGCCGGAACCCCCACCCTGGCGGACGCCGTGCAGGCGGCGTCGCGCGGCGAGGCCGCCGTCGCCGACGTCGGCCACGTGAGTGTCGAGCGCGGGCTCCCCGACAGCCCGGAGCACCTCGAGCTGATCATGCTCAACACGGCCAGCATCGGCCTCTACCCGAACCTGGTCCGCCGGCGGGAGCAGCTCCAGCCGGCACTGGGCAAACCCCTGGCCGGAGTGGTGGCCATGCTCCGGACCTTCGCGGCCGGCACCCCCACCACGCTGATCGTCAACGGGGTGCGGCACCGGCTCTGGATCCTGTACATCGGCCGCGGCCGCTATTACCCCCGCGACCACGCGCCGCTGGTTCGCCCGGTACTCGCGGACGGCGTCCTGGATCTGCGGATGATCACCGCCGATGAGCCGTTCGCCCGCTTGCGGCTGCTCTGGGCCGTGCTCACGGGCACCGTGGCCACGTCCGGGATTACCCATCTGAGCGAAACGGACCGGATCACGGTGGAACCCGGGAACGGGCCCATGGTCCTCGCCGTCGACGGAGAGGTCGTGCCCGGGGTGCGGCGGGTGGAATTCACGGTCCGCCCCGGCGCGCTGACCTACTATTCGCCCCTCGGCTGAACCCTGTCGCCCGACCCCGTCGTCCAAACCCCTGTCATCCTCCCGGACTACCCTGATTAGCCCCTGAATCATCCCTGAGACCGGCGAAATACGCAGCTTGCCTCGGTAGCGTGGTGTGCAGACGGGCCCGTGACTGCGGTGCCCCGGATCATCTCCCGCTACGCAAAGGAACGCTTCCATGATCGAAGCACGAGGCCTGACCAAGGTTTACGGCGACAAGACCGCCGTCGCCGGCGTCAACTTCACCGTCGAAGCCGGCCGGGTCACCGGCTTCCTGGGTCCGAACGGGGCCGGAAAATCCACCACGATGCGCATGATCATGGGGCTGGACCGGCCGACGTCGGGCTCGGTGACCGTCAACGGGTCCCCGCTGACCGGGCACGCCGCACCGCTGCGCGACGTCGGCGCCCTGCTCGATGCCAAGGCAGTCCACACGAGCCGCTCCGCCTACAACCACCTGCTGGCCATGGCGGCGACCCACAGCATCCCGAAGAAACGGGTCCACGAAGTCATTGAGATGACCGGACTGGCCGAGGTGGCCAGGAAGAAGGTCGGCGGCTTCTCGCTCGGCATGGGCCAGCGGCTGGGCATCGCCGCCGCCCTCCTGGGCGACCCGCAGACCGTCATCCTGGACGAGCCCGTCAACGGCCTTGACCCGGAGGGCGTGGTGTGGGTCCGCAACCTGGTGAAATACCTGGCCTCCGAGGGCCGCACGGTCTTCCTCTCCAGCCACCTCATGAGCGAGATGGCCGTCACGGCGGACCACCTGATCGTGATCGGCCGCGGGAGGATCATTGCGGACGCCCCGATCCAGGAGATCATCACCGGCAAGGGCCAGGGCCGGACGCGGGTCCGCACCGACCAGCCGGACCGGCTCATGCAGCTGCTGGCCGGGACCGGGGTCTCGGTGGAGGTCCAGGAGCGCGAACTCCTCGAAGTCACAGGCCTGGACCCGCGCCAGATCGCCACTGCGGCGCTGGAGAACCACGTCATGATCTACGAACTCACCCCGCTGCAGGCCAGCCTCGAGGAGGCCTACATGGAACTGACCAAGGATGAAGTCGAATACCACTCGCTGATCACCACGGGCGCCGTTCCCGTCGAAGCCGGAGGCAACTAAGCCATGAGCTCCACAACCGTTGAATCCACGCCCTCGCGCCGCGGCGCCGACGCACAGCGGTCCGGAAACGGCAGCAGTTCCGGTCCCGGCCCCAGCTTCCTGCGGGTCCTCAACTCCGAATTCATCAAGTTCCGCACCCTGCTCTCCACTCTGATCCTGCTTGGCTCCACAGTGGTGGTCATGGTGGGGTTCGGGGCGCTTTCGGCCTGGGGGACGGGCCAGTTCTCCGAGGCCGCTGCCCGGGACCCGGAGGTCGGCGCCAGGCTCGCGGCCCAGGGCGGCGACATCGCCGTCAGCGTGCCCACCTCCGGCATCGCGTTCGCCCAGCTGATCCTGGGCTCCCTCGGCGTGCTGCTGATGAGCTCCGAGTTCACCACGGGCATGGCCCGGTCCACGTTCGCGGCGGTGCCCAAACGCATCCCCGCCTTCGCGGCCAAGCTCGTGGTGGTGGTGGTGACCTCCTTCGTCGTCACCGCCGCATCCACCCTGGCCGCCGGATTCGTATCCGTGCCGATCCTGGACAACTACGGCCTGGGCCTGGACCTGGGCAGCCCGCAGTCGGTCAAGCTGCTCCTTGTCAACAGCATTTACGTGGCGGCGGTCGCGGCCATCGGCATGGCGCTGGGCACGCTGATCCGCAACTCGGCGGGCGGCATCATGAGCCTGGTGGGCCTGTTCTTCGTGGCACCCATCGCCTTCCAGCTCATTCCGGGCGACTTCTTCGTGGAGGCCCGCAAGTACCTGCCCGGCAACACCGTGGATCCGCTGACCGCGGTGGAGCACCTCCCGGACACCCTCGAAGCCTGGCAGGCCGCCCTGGTGCTGGGCGCCTGGGTTGTCATCCCGGTGCTCCTGGCCGCCGTCCTGCTCAAGAGGCGGGACGTCTAGGCCGGCGCCACGGGCCCCAGAGTCTAGGCTCAGAGCATGATCGATGCGGTACCTGTCAGGGACGCGCCGGCCGGACCGGCCGACGCGTCCCTTGCTGAACTCACGGCCCGCCGCCGCGGCCGGCTCCGGCGCTACCTGCTGGCCAATCCTCGGGTCATGGACGTCCTGGTGGTGCTCTGCTATCTGGTCCTGGTCACGCCCACGGCGGTCGAATCGGTCATCCACGGCGACTGGCCGGTGGCCGTGTTGCTCGCCGCGGCCGCGCCGGTCCTGCTCTTCCGGCGGGCGTATCCGGTGCGGGTGGCGGCGGTTGTGGGGGCCCTGGAACTGGCGGTCACCTTCCTGCATCCCTGGGGGTCCAACGTCTCCGCCGGGCTCTGGTTTTCGCTGTACGCCGTCGCCGTCGTCCGCACCCGGCGGTTCGCCCTCGCCGCCCTGGCCCTGACCACCGCCCCGCTGCTGCTCCTGTACTTCCTGCTGGCCGTCGGCCCGCTGGACGGCCGGCTCCCGGACATGGCCGTCCGCACACCGGAGAATTTCCAGCTGCTGACGGGCATCGCGGCGGGCATCGGCATCGCGCTCTCGAATGTGATCGCCACGGGGATCGGTATCTCGGTGCGGCAGCGGCGCGAGCACGAGCACGAGATCGCTGCCTGGGCCGCCCGGGCCCAGCAGCTGGGCTCGGTCACGGAACGGAACCGGATCGCGCGCGAAATGCACGACGTCGTGGCGCACTCGCTGACGGTCATGATCAGCCTGTCGGACGGCGCCTCCGTCGTGGTCAAGAAGGATCCGGAGCGCGCCGCCGGCGTCCTGGCCGAACTCTCCCGGACCGGACGCACCGCGCTGGCCGACATGCGGCGCGTCCTTGGCGTGCTGCGCGAGGACGCCGCCACGGGACATGCCCCGCGCGAGCCGCTGGTGGCCGGGGGCAGCCTGGCCAAACTGCTCGAGGGCTTCCGCACCGCGGGACTGCCGCTGCACTACACGCACACCGGCCCGTCCCTGCCCGACGATGCGGCGTTTCAGCTGACCGTCTACAGAATTGTGCAGGAGTCGCTGACCAACGTGCTGCGCTACGGCCGCGCGCTCAGCCGGGTGGAGGTCAGCATTGTCCGGAACGGCTCCCGCGTCACCATTGAAGTGCTCGACGACGGCAGGGGCACCGTTGACCCGGGGGCTCCCGGGACCGGCGCGCAGGCGAAGCCTGACGCACTGGACTCCTTCGGCACCGGGCATGGAATAGCCGGGATGCGGGAGCGGGCCAGGATCTACGCTGGCACCGTGTACGCCGGGCGCGCCGGTGACCGCGGCTGGCGCGTGCACGCGGAACTGAACTGCAACGGCGAGAATGCCACGGAATCAAGGGGGAACAATGTCCGACAACACGCCGGTACGCGTCCTGCTGGTGGATGACCAGCCGCTGCTACGGATGGGTTTCCGCCTCATCCTGGAGGGTGAAGACGATTTGTGCATCGTGGGCGAGGCGTCCAACGGCGCCGAAGCGGTCCGCCACGTCTGGGAGCTCGCGCCCGACGTCGTCCTGATGGATGTGCGGATGCCGGTGCTGGACGGGATCGAGGCCACCCGGGCGATCGCCGCCTCGGGCTCCGACGCCAAAATCATCATCCTGACCACCTTTGACCTCGATGAATACGCCTTTGCAGCACTGCGGGCAGGGGCCTCTGCGTTCCTGCTCAAGGACGTGGCGCCGGCAGAACTGGTCAGCGCGGTGCGGGTGGTGGCCAGCGGCGACGCCGTGGTGGCACCCCGTGTTACGCAGCGGCTGCTGGAGACCTATGTCCGTGGTGCCGGCGGCATGGATCCTGCAGGGACAGGCGGCGCCGCCGGCCAGCACGCCGGGGCGGACGAGGGCGGCCAGCAGGCCGGCAGCCCCGCACGCCCGGCGCGGGATCCGTTGCTGGAGGACCTGACACCCCGCGAAAACGAGATGCTCGGGGCGATGGCGGAGGGACTCTCCAACGCCGAAATCGCGCACCGGTACTTCCTGTCCGAGGCCACCGTCAAGACGCATGTGCGCCGGATCCTGACCAAGCTCCACCTCCGCGACCGCGTCCAGGCCGTGGTGTACGCATATGAGACCGGCCTCGTGGTGCCCAGCAACGCGGACTACTGACGGCCGCCCCCCGGCCGCCGCAAGGCAGGTTACCGGCAGGTAGTACCTGAAGCAGTGGTTTCAGGCACATTGCCGAATTGCCCGTGAGGCAACTTTGGTTGACTCCGTGGCCCTCGCGTTGGGTGATGGCCCGGTCTGACGCGCCGTCATTTGTGGGACTGCACAAGACGGACGGTCCGCCGCGCGGTCTAGTGTGAAACGACATTGTGGTCCGCCGCACAGCATGGATTCGATTCCGTGCCGGCAACGAGCGGGCCTGAACCCCCCACGAAGGACGGCGCTTCCATGCCCGCTGACCAGCAGCTTTCAAAATCCCTGAAACCCAGGCATCTGTCCATGATTGCCATCGCCGGCGTGATCGGCGCCGGACTGTTTGTCGGTTCGGGTGCGGCGATCCAGCAGGCCGGCCCCGGCATCCTGGTTGCCTATGCCGCGGCGGGACTCGTCGTCATCCTCGTCATGCGGATGCTGGGCGAGATGGCCGCGGCCAACCCGGAAACCGGCTCATTTTCCACCTACGCGGACAAGGCCCTGGGCCGCTGGGCCGGGTTCAGCATCGGCTGGCTCTACGCATGGTTCTGGATCATTGTCCTCGGCATCGAGGCAACGGCTGGGGCAGCGATCATGCACCGCTGGGTCCCCGGCATTGACCAGTGGGTGTGGGCGCTTGCCCTGATGGTGCTGCTGACGCTGACCAACCTCGGGTCCGTTAAGTCGTTCGGCGAATTCGAGTTCTGGTTCGCTTCCATCAAGGTCGCGGCAATCGTGCTCTTCCTGCTCTTCGGCGTCGCCGCCATCCTGGGCCTCATCCCCGGCGTTCCGGCGCCCGGCCTGGACAACCTGATCGGCAACGGCGGGTTCATGCCCAACGGCCCCGGCGCCGTCCTGGCCGGCATCCTCGTGGTGGTGTTCTCGTTCTTCGGCGCGGAAATTGCCACCATCGCCGCCGGCGAATCCGAGAACCCGGTCGATGCGGTCAAGAAGGCCGTGAAGTCCACCGTCTGGCGCATCCTCGTGTTCTACATCGGCTCCATCGCCATTGTGGTCACCCTGCTGCCCTGGAACTCCGCTTCCGTCGCCAAGAGCCCCTACGTCGCCGTCATTGAGCTGTTCGGCATCCCCGGCGCCGGAACCATCATGGACATTGTGGTCCTGACCTCGGTGCTCTCCTGCCTGAACTCCGGGCTCTACACCGCCAGCCGCATGCTGTTCTCGCTGTCCCGCCGCGGCGACGCCCCCAAGTCGTGGATGCGGATTTCCAAGCGCGGCGTGCCCGCTGCCGCGGTACTGGCCTCCACCGTGGTCGGCTTCGTCACCGTCGGACTGAACTACGTCGCCCCGGACACGGTCTTCCTGTTCCTGGTCAACACCTCCGGCGCCATCGCGCTGTTCGTGTGGCTCGTCATCGCGACCTCCCAGCTGATCCTGCGCCGCCGCATGGGCGCCGCCGCCAAGGACCTCCAGCTGAAAATGTGGCTCTTCCCGTACCTGACCTGGGTGTCGATCGTGAGCATCGTGGCCCTGCTGATCGGCATGGTGATCCTGGAATCCACACGGGAATCGCTGCTGCTCTCGCTGGCTCTCGCCGCCGTCGTCGTGGGGATCGGGGTCATCCGCTACCGCAGGAACGGTGCCAAGGCCGCTGTTCCCGCAACAGGTGCCGGCGAGGCTCCTGCCGACGCCACCCCGGTTGACGCCGAGCCTGGCGCTGAAGACGCCACGGTGGGCGCCCGCCCGGTGTCGTAGCCCCGGAAAGCCCCCGCGGCGGTCCCGCACCGCCGGACATGCCCTCCCCCTGCGCCCACCACTGGACATAGCGCCATCATGTCCACTGCCCGGCGCGAGGGGAGGGCATATCCATGCGTGCCGGGGGGACATGCCCAGTCCCCGGGCCGAGGGGAGGGCATGTGCCTGCGTGCCGGAGCACAGCCGCGTCACAGGAAGGGACTAGCCAGCCCATAGCGCTGCCGGGTTCGATGGGGTCATGACAAAAATGCCGCAGCCCCCGCACGAGCCGCACCCCAACCACGACCGCGGCCTGGAATTCGATCTCTCCACCCTCGTCAGCCGCCGATCGCTGGGCATGTTCCTCGGCGCGGGAACGGCCGCAGCCCTTGCGGCCTGCAGCCCGGGCGGCACCAGCGGCACCGGCAGCAGTTCGACGTCGGCCGCCGGGACCCCGGCGGCAACAGCCGCTGCGCCCTCGGCCGCGGCGACGTCGGCCTCGGCCACTCCGACGCTGACCCGGGCGATCGCCGAGTGCGGGGTCGAAATCCCGCAGGAAACCGCCGGCCCCTACCCCGGTGACGGTTCCAACGGACCCAACGTCCTCGAGGCATCCGGCGTGGTCCGTCAGGACATCACCTCCAGCTTCGGGACCTCCACCAGCACAGCCGAGGGCGTACCGCTGACCGTCACGCTGACCCTTCTGGACAACGCCAACGGCTGCACCCCGCTGGCCGGTGCCGCGGTGTACGCCTGGCACTGTGACCGCGAGGGCAAATACTCCATGTACGATTCCGGGCTTCAGAACGAGAACTACCTCCGCGGCGTCCAGGAGGCCGACGCGAACGGCCAGGTGACGTTCAAGACCATCTACCCCGGCGCCTACAACGGCCGCTGGCCGCACATCCACTTCGAAGTGTTCGAGTCCATGAACAATGCGACGGCGGCCGGCCAGGTCCTGGCGGTGTCACAGATCGCGCTGACCGAGGCCGCATGCAAGCAGGTTTACGCGTCGGCCGGGTACGAATCCAGCGCGCAGAACTTCCCCCGCACCACGCTGAAGTCCGACAACGTGTTCGGCAACGACGGCGGCATCTACCAGCTGGCCACCATCACCGGCTCGGTGGCCGCGGGCTACGCCGCCGGTCTCAACGTCACCGTCTAGGCGCGGCGTCGCCCGGCACCCCGGCCCCCGGGGCCCGTGCGGGCCGGGCTAGACTCGGAGCCATGCCCACACCGAGCACTGCCGCAGAGCACATCCAGGACCTCGGCGCGTACGTCAGCGCGTCGCCGTCGAGCTTCCACGCCGTCCACGAGGCCGCGCGCCGGCTGGACACGGCGGGCTTCACCGGTCTGGACGAACTGCAGCCCTGGCCGGAGCCCGCGGCCGCCGCCGGCAAGTTCTACGTGATCCGCGACGGCGCCCTCATCGCCTGGGTGGTCCCGGCAGGCGCCGGACCGACCACCGGTTTCAACATCCTTGGCGCGCACACGGACTCGCCCTCCTTCAAACTCAAGCCGAAGCCCACCACCGGCAAGTTCGGCTGGCTGCAGGCCGGCGTCGAGGTCTATGGCGGACCCCTCCTGAACTCCTGGCTGGACCGCGAACTCCAGCTCGCCGGCCGGCTCGTCATGCGCGACGGCACGCAGCACCTCACGGCCACCGGCCCGCTGCTGCGCTTCCCGCAGCTCGCCATCCACCTGGACCGGGCCGTCAATGAGGGCCTGGCCCTGGACAAGCAGCAGCACATGAATCCGGTCTTTGGCCTGGGCGACCCAGCCGGCGAGGACCTGCTCGGACTCCTCGCGGACCGCGTTGCCGATGCCGAGGTGGATCCGGCGCAGATCGGCGGGTACGACGTCGTCATCGCAGACACCCAGGCCCCGGCGGTGTTCGGCGCCAGGGGCGAATTCTTCGCCTCCGGCCGGCTCGACAACCTCTCCGCGACGCACGCCGGGCTCACGGCGCTGGTGGCGCACGCCGGCACGCCCGTGCCGGACGGTGCGCCGATTGCCGTGTTGGCCGCCTTCGACCACGAGGAAGTCGGCTCGGCGTCCCGCTCCGGGGCGTGCGGACCCATCCTCGAAGATGTCCTCGTGCGGATCTCGGACGGACTCGGCGCCTCTGCAAGCCAGCGGCGGCAGGCCTTCGCGGCGTCGTTCTGCGTCTCCGCGGACGCCGGCCACGCCGTGCACCCGAACTATCCCGAGCGGCACGATCCCGCCAACCGGCCGGTCCTCAACGGTGGCCCGCTGCTGAAGATCAATGCCAACCAGCGCTATGCCACCGACGCCGCCGGCGCCGCGCTCTGGGCCCGGCTGTGCACCGACGCCGGTATTCCTTACCAGGAATTCGTCTCCAACAACGTGATGCCGTGCGGGTCGACGATCGGCCCGCTGACCGCCACCCGGCTGGGAATCCGGACGGTCGACGTCGGCGTCGCCCTGCTGTCGATGCACTCGGCACGCGAGCTCTGCGGCGTCGAGGACCCGCACCGGCTGACCGCGGTGACCCGGACGTTCTTCCGGACGGCGGCCTGACGCTTGCGGCGCCCTACGCGGCGACGCCGACTACGAGGTTGATGGTGGTTGCCAGAATGATGGTCCCAAAGAGGTACGAGAGCAGGCTGTGCTTGAGGGCCTCGGCCCGGATGCCATGGTTCTGCAGCGCGGTGTCCGATACCTGGTATGTCATGCCCAGACTTGTGGCTAAGTAGGCGAAATCTGTGTACTGCGGCGGGCTGCTCTGGTTGAAGTCGATGCCGCCCACCCGGGAGCCTGCCCTCGTGCCCGTGCCGTAGTACAGCTCCGCGTACCGCAGTGTGAACAGCGTCTGGACCAGGGTCCAGGACAGCGCCACCGAGACTACCGCGAGCAGCCCGCCGGCAATCCTGGAGAGGGTGTCAGTGTTGTTGTGCGAATCCACGATGACCGCTCCCGCCGCCGCCAGGCTGGCGGCGTTGGCGGCCAGGATAAGCAGGTCCGTCGTGCTCCGGGCCGGGTCTTCCGTTGTGGCGTGCAACCGGGTGTCCGCAGGGTCGAGGCGGCCGATAACCAGCCAGACCCAGACGACGTAGGTCAAGGCGGCGGCGCACCAGCCAATCGTGGGAGCCTGCACCCAGTGCCCTGACATTCCGGCCGCCCCGGCGGCGAGCAGCCCCAACAGCACCATGGCGGCGAAGCGGAGACGGCTGCGGCGGAGCGGCGGCGGCACGGCTGACGAGGGGTTGGTGTGCATTTTCAGATCATGGCACAGCCGATGCGCCCCCCGACTGACCGCTGGCCGTGTGGCGGTTATCCACATGGCGGCCGGCGCTCTTCCCGGCCAGGCCGCGGGGCCGTACGGTGGAGGCACGGAATCGCGGATTCCGGCCCGCATGCACTAAGCTATTGAAGTCTGTGCTGCGCCCTGCCTCCGTTCCGGCGGCCGGGCATTGCATGACACCGCAAATGAACCTCCTGTTACGGAAATGCCGTAACCGCTTAGCCCAAAGGAGGTGGGTTCACATATGCGTCCTTACGAATTGATGGTAATCATCGACCCCGAGGTCGAAGAGCGTGCCGTTGAGCCGTCGCTTCAGAAGTTCCTGAACGTCATCACCAACGATGGTGGAACCATCGAAAAGGTTGACATCTGGGGCCGTCGTCGCCTGGCTTACGAAATCCAGAAGAAGTCCGAAGGTATCTACGCCGTGGTGAACTTCACCGCCGAGCCGGCTACCGCCAAGGAACTTGACCGCCAGCTGAGTCTCAACGAGACCATCATGCGCACCAAGATCACCCGCCCCGAAGAGCAGAAAGTTGTTGCTGAGTAATTCAGCAGCCAACCTTCAATCTTTATCCCCGCAGGAACGCACAAGGAGGCAGTAGATGGCAGGCGAAACCACTATCACGGTTATCGGTAACCTCACCAATGACCCCGAACTCAGGTTCACACCGTCCGGTTCGGCCGTAGCGAATTTCACCATCGCTTCTACTCCCCGCACCTTCGACCGGCAGTCCAATGAGTGGAAGGACGGGGAAACCCTGTTCCTCCGCGCGTCGGTCTGGCGCGAAGCAGCCGAAAACGTCGCCGAGTCCCTGACCAAGGGCATGCGCGTAATCGTCTCCGGCCGCTTGAAGAGCCGTTCCTACGAAACAAAAGAAGGCGAGAAGCGCACCGTTATCGAGCTTGAGGTCGACGAAATCGGCCCGAGCCTGCGCTACGCCAACGCCAAGGTCAACCGCACCCAGCGCTCCGGCGGTCAGGGTGGTCAGGGTGGCTTCGGCGGCGGCAACAGCGGCGGTGGATTCGGTGGCGGCCACGGTGCAAACCAGGGTGGCAACACCGGTGGGACCTGGGGCGGCAACCAGCCCGCCGCGCAGGAAGACCCGTGGGCCACGCCCGGGGTCAGCAATGCGGGCGGCGGCTGGGGCAACGGCCCGGATTCCGAACCTCCCTTCTAAACAACATCTAAGGTCCGGCAACGAAAACCGACTGGCCGCCGCAAGGCGGCCTGGTGCAGACTGCGCCGGATCACCACCATCCCGTGGATCAATATCCACGGGCTCCATCGAATAGGAGCTCCACGATGGCTAAGGCTGAACTCCGTAAGCCCAAACCAAAGTCCAACCCCTTGAAGGCCGCTGACATCACTGTCATCGACTACAAGGACGTAGCATTGCTGCGCAAGTTCATCTCCGACCGCGGAAAGATCCGCGCCCGTCGCGTCACTGGCGTCACGGTGCAGGAACAGCGCAAGATCGCCCAGGCAATCAAGAACGCCCGCGAAGTTGCTCTGCTGCCTTACTCCGGCGCTGGCCGCGGCTAAGGAAGGGATTAACTAAAATGGCAAAGCTCATTCTGACCCACGAAGTAACCGGTCTCGGTGCTGCTGGCGACGTTGTCGAGGTCAAGGACGGTTACGCACGTAACTACCTGCTGCCCCGCAACTTCGCCCTGACCTGGTCCAAGGGTGGCGAGAAGCAGGTTGAGTCCATCAAGGCTGCCCGCGTTGCCCGCGAGCACGCTTCCCTGGAAGATGCTCAGAAGCAGGCTGCTGCACTCTCCGCCAAGCCGGTCAAGCTGGTCGTCAAGGCTGGCGCAACCGGACGCCTGTTCGGCACCGTCAAGCAGGGCGACGTGGCCGACGCTGTTGAGGCCGCAGGCCTGGGCCGCATCGACAAGCGCAAGGTTGAACTGCCGGCACACATCAAGTCGACCGGTTCCTACCAGGCAAACGTCCGTCTGCACGACGACGTTTCCGCTGTGATCGAACTCGACGTAGTCGCAGGCAAGTAGCCCTCACCGGCTGCAGTCCTGAACTGCTGGAAGGCCCCCGCCTCCGGACCTCTCTGAGGACCGAAGGCGGGGGCCTTCCGCTTTAACCCGGTCCATGTTGGACGGCGTCATGGGCCGCAGGTGACCCCGCGTTGCTTTGGCGGGGCGGATCCCCTTAGTCGTGGCGCAGCGCCGTGGTGACATGCCAGTAGCCGAGCCGGACCAGTTCGGTGAGCACGGCCTCGTCGACGTCGTCGAGCTTGTTGACGTACAGGCAGCCGGTGCCGAGCTTGTGCCTGCCCAGCCGGCCGAGGAGTTCGGCGGCCTCCGGCCCATAGGTCAGGCCGTAGAGCGACAGGCTGGAGTTCCTGGGCGAGAAGCCGACCTCCGCGGCATCTCCCTCCCTGCCGCTCGCGTATTTGTAGTGGTAGCGGCCGAAGCCCACAATCGTCGGACCCCACATTTGCGCCGGTTCGCCCGTTATTTCGGACATCAGCGCCAGCAGGCGGAATCCGTCGGCGCGCCGGACCGGATGCTCGACGGCGGCCAGGAACTCCTGAACCGACGCGCCGGTTGCCTGCGTTATGTTTTCAGCCATGAGGGCAGTCTTGCAGAGCGCGGGATTCCTGTCAGGCGGGGAGGGTGGCCGGGAATAAATCCCCTTGCCCGGAGCTTCTAGAGGTAGATGCAAACGCATGTAGTCGCGTTGCTGACCAGGATTCAACTTAGGAGCACTCCGTGGAAACCCGCCGTATCACCGTTATCTCCGCCGGACTCGGCGTCCCCTCCTCAAGCCGCCTGCTCGCGGACCAGCTGGCGGCCTCGGTCGAGCGGCAGCTTGCCGCGGCCGGCTACGCCGTGGACATCGAGGTCTTGGAGTTGCGGGACCTCGCCGTGGACATCGCCAACAACTTTGTCACCGGGTATGCGGCTCCGCGGCTCGCCGAAGTAATCGCCGGCGTCGAGGCCTCTGATGGCCTGATCGCCGTCAGCCCCGTGTTCAGCGCGTCCTACAGCGGGCTTTTCAAGTCCTTCATCGACGTGCTCGATCCCAAGGCGCTCGAAGGCAAGGCCGTGCTGATCGGGGCCACCGCCGGCACGGACCGGCACCAGATGGTGCTGGACTTCGCGATGCGGCCGCTGTTCACCTACCTGCGCACCCGGATCGCCGCCACCGCGGTTTTCGCCGGGCCGCAGGACTGGGGAAACAACGACGACGGCGGCTCGCCGCTGTCGGTGCGTGTGGACAGGGCAGCGGGGGAGTTTGTCGCCCTGCTGCAGGACTCAGGGCCGCAGCAGAAGCCGGCCGCGCTGGAGTCCCTGCCGTTTGAGCAGCTGCTGGCCGGGATCGCTGCCCAGCGGTAGGTCTGCCCGGCGCCGGGCTTCCGGGCCCGCAGCGCCGTCCGAACCTTTTCGGCCGCCCGCTCGTTGTCCGGGACATGAAGTGTCCCGTGGATTCTATTGACCTGATCATGAGTGAACGCAGCGGCGTGGAGATCGACTATTGCCCCCAATGCCGCGGGGTGTGGCTGGACCGGGGAGAGCTGGACAAGATCATCGACCGTGCGGCGGAGTCGTTGGGCCCGAAAGCCGGCGTCCCCGCCGCACCAGTCCCGCCGGCAGCGGTCCCACCTGCGTTTCCACCTGCTGAGTTTTCACCTGCGGCGGCTGGCCATATTCCGCCGCCTCTGTACAACCTCGACCCGCGCCGGGACGACCGGCGTCCGGATGACCGCCGCTATGACGAGCGCCGGTACGATGACCGCCGCGACCGTCCGCGTCCCGACCAGTCGAGGTATGAGCAGCCGCGGTACGATGACCGCCGCCGTCCGAAGAAGAAGGAAGGCTGGCTGGGGGACTTGTTCGACTTCTAGCCCTGCCGGGTCGCCGGCCGTGCGGGTGGCCCCGGAGCGGGCGTGGGCCAGCGGGGTTCAGTCGCCGAGCAGTGCGATGAATTCCCGGGCCTGTTTCATGGAAATATCCGAGTGGCGGGTCAGGGCGGTCGCTGCGGCCTCGGTGTCGCCGCTCTTGGCCAGGGTGCGGATCCTCCCGTAGATCTCATCATTGAGCATGTTGCTGCTCACCTCGCGGGTGACATCGCCCTTGCTGGCGATCGCGCGGTAACGGTACGAGAACCGCTGCGGCACGTCGTCGTCGTCCGGAATGGCCGCCGGCGCCGGCTCAGGGGCGCGGAAGGGCTGGGGGTGGGCTGCCAGCGCCGCGACGGCGTCGCGGGACGCTCGGAGGCCCTCGCCTGTGGCCTCGAGGTAGACCTTGATGGCGGCCATGGCCTGCCCCTGCGCGATCAGCGCGTAGAGCTGCCGGTGCTGCTCCTCGGTGAGCCTGGCGGCCGCCGTCCGGGCCAGCTCCGCGGAGTTGGGGTCCGGCTGCGGCGCTGGTACCGGCCTGGTGCGTTCGCCGCGGCGGCTCCACGCCCGTACCGCCAGCAGTACGGCGGCGGCCACGAGCACCAGGATCAGTACGGGAATGAGCAGGGAGTCCATGTGCTAGAGCCGATCTACGTAATTCTTTGCGGTCTTCAGGTCCGAGCGGGTCGATTGCCGCAGCAGCCGGACGGCCTTCGTCTTGTGGCCGTCGTGGGCCAGTGACTGGAGCTGCAAGAGGAGCTGTGGGTTCAGGTGTCCAATGGCGGACAACGCATCCTGGTGGCCGGAGCTGTCCCGGCCCAACAGGGCGGAGCGGGCGTGGTCGGCCTGCTGCGACTGCTGCTGGGAGTTCTGGCTGGGGCGCGTGGTCGCTTCAATCCGGGCGCGGGAGGCCTCGGCAGCCCGGACCTGCGCCGCGTAGTGGGCCTGGGACTTGAGCGCCAGTTCCTGCTGGTAGCGCTCGGCCTCTGAGATGCCGTGGTTCCGCGGCTTCAACGCCGTGACCGCCGCCCAGAGCACCGTCGCGAGGATAAGGGCAGGCAACATGACTATCAGTACATCGCCCATGATTAGAGCTTATGCCAGATTGCGGTTATCCACAGCATGTTCCGCACCTTGCGTACAGTGCGCCGCTGCTGGCGTCAATTCGGCTCGGCGGGAATGAATCCGGTCACAAAATGCGCGTATCGGGCTGCAAATGTGGCCTCCTGTGCCGCATCGTATCCCCAGCCCCAAGGTGCAGGCTGTGGATGAAGCTTGGCGGAAATTGTTTTGTGTCCACAAGATAAATGCAACATTTCCGCAGGTCAAGCGCTGATTACAGGCTTAACATTTTTTCTATCCACAGCTCTACCCACAGAGTGTGCACAAGCATCAGGCACTAGTGCACAGGTTATCCACAGGGCAGCGGGGCGGCCGGGTTGGTGCCTGCCCCGGCGGCGGATAACGTAGCAGGATATCGGGCGAGGGAAGCGGAAAACCTGCGGTCGCCGGATGGTGCCCGCCAGGACACCGACTCCGGGATCCGGTGCCCTGCGGCCGCACCAGCACTGTGGATAACGGCGGTCGCTGGGCCGGCGCGAACTGTCGGAGCTGACTGGTAAGAATAGAGCGGCCGGCATGTGCCGGGTTTTGCAGCCCGCATCACAGCAGTTCGGCGCTTGGCCTTAAGGCACTGGTACGAGGGCATTGGGCATAAGGCGCAGTGCTTACGCGCCGCGGCGAACGGACATCCGCCGCGGCACACAATGAAGGACGGCAGTTTTGTCAGTTACGCATCTGGACTCAGTCGAGGGTACGCGGGGAGCCGAGGGCAGCCGCAAGCCTCCGCAGGACATCCCCGCGGAGCAGTCAGTCCTGGGCGGCATGATGCTGTCCAAGGACGCCATCGCCGACGTCGTCGAGATCCTGCGTGGCCAGGACTTCTACCGTCCGGCGCACGAAACCATCTACGAGGCCATCATCGACCTCTATGGCCGCGGCGAGCCCGCGGACGCCGTCACCGTCTCGGACGAGCTGACCAAGCGCGGCGAAATCAACAGGATCGGCGGACCCGCCTACCTGCACGAACTCATCCAGACCGTCCCCACGGCGGCCAACGCCGGTTACTACGCTGAAATCGTGGGCGAACGCGCGGTGCTGCGCCGCCTGGTCAACGCCGGCACCAAGATCGTCCAGCTCGGCTACGGACAGGACGGCGAGGTAGAAGACCTGGTCAACCAGGCCCAGGCCGAGGTCTACGCCGTCGCCGAACGCCGGACCGCCGAGGACTATGTGGTCCTCAAGGACGTCATGGAATCCACCGTGGACGAGATCGAGGCCTCCGGCCACCGCGGCGAGGGCATGGTGGGTGTCCCCACCGGCTTCTACGAGCTCGATGAACTCACCCACGGCCTGCATCCCGGCCAGATGATCGTCATCGCCGCCCGCCCGGCCGTCGGCAAGTCCACGTTCGCTCTGGATTTCGCCCGCTCGGCCGCCATCAAGAACAACCTCGCGACCGTCATGTTTTCCCTCGAAATGGGCCGCAACGAGATCGCCATGCGCCTGCTGTCCGCCGAGGCCACGATCGGCCTCCAGGACCTCCGCAAGGGCACCATCAAGGACGAGCAGTGGTCCAAGATTGCCACCACCATGGGCCGGATGAACGATGCGCCGCTGTTCATCGATGACAGCCCCAACATGTCGCTGATGGAGATCCGGGCCAAGTGCCGGCGCCTGAAGCAGCAGCATGACCTCAAACTGGTGATCCTGGACTACCTGCAGCTCATGAGCTCGGGCAAGAAAGTGGAATCCCGCCAGCAGGAAGTCTCCGAGTTCTCCCGTGCCCTGAAGCTCCTGGCCAAAGAACTCCAGGTGCCGGTGATTGCGCTGTCGCAGCTGAACCGTGGCTCCGAGCAGCGCCAGGACAAACGCCCCATGGTCTCGGACCTGCGCGAATCCGGCTCCATCGAGCAGGATGCCGACATGGTGATCCTGCTGCACCGCGAAGACGTCTATGACAAGGAGTCCCCGCGCGCCGGCGAGGCGGACATCCTGATCGCCAAGCACCGTAACGGCCCCACAAAAGACATTGTGGTGGCCTTCCAGGGCCACTACTCGCGGTTTGCCAACATGGCCGCCGACGCCGGCGGTGGCGGCGGCTTCTAGCCCCGCCCGGCCCTAGCGGTCGCCGGCCGCGAGCAGGTGGTTGGGCAGCCGGTTCCCCGGGGCCCGGCCGCGGATTTCCAGCAGTTCGCGGGCGTGGGCGTGGAGCCGGATATCTTCCGCTGACACCGGCACCCACTGCGGGATCGGGACCGAGGTGCCGGTCTCGTCGCGGGCGACCATGACCGTCAGGCAGTATGTGGTCAGGTTCAGCTCTCGCCCCTTGGGGTCTCCGGACCGGACGTGGACGGCGATGTGCATGCCCTTGGTGCCGGTGTAGACCAGCCGGGCCTCCAC
Source organism: Arthrobacter humicola (assembly GCF_022803015.1). Classification (GTDB taxonomy): domain Bacteria; phylum Actinomycetota; class Actinomycetes; order Actinomycetales; family Micrococcaceae; genus Arthrobacter; species Arthrobacter humicola_A. The sequence goes on along the minus strand of NZ_JAFKON010000002.1, from coordinate 160,487 downwards.
CTCTACGACGTGGCCGATCAGCAGCGGCCGGTAGAACCGCACACCGCCGGAGAATACGGCCACGGTGTCCTTGCCGCAGTAGCGGGAGGCGCAGACGTACGCAGCCTCGTCGATCCACTTCATGACGATGCCGCCGTGCACCTTGCCGCCCCAGTTCACGTCCGTGGGCGCGGCCATGAACCGCAGCACCACGCGCTCGGCCGTGCCGGCGTCGGTATATTCCTGTCCGCTCATGGCCTCCACGATGTCCTCGCGGACCTTGATCCGGGCCAGCGCGTGGTCCCGCTGTTCGATTTCATCCGGCGTCTCAGGGACGAACTGCGGCACCGGTATGGGCTTGCCGTCCGCGCCCACGGCGACGAAGATCACGATGCACTGGCTGCGCATGGTGGCGGGCCCGCCCTTCGGATCGCCCGAGGACACCACGGTGCGGATATGCATCGAGGACCGCCCGGTGTACACGATCGTGGCCTCGACCTCCACCATGTCGCCGCTGTTGACCGGGTCCGCGAAGTGGATGTTCCCCACGTAGGCCGTCACGCAGTAGGACTTTGCCCAGCCGACGGCGGCGGCATAGGCCGCCTTGTCCACCCACTCGAGCACGGTGCCGGCGTCGACCGAGCCGCTGTGGCCGACATCGGTGGGCGCCGCCAGGAAGCGCAGGGTCACGGAATTGGGCGCATTCTCGCTCATAATGTGAGTTTACTGATTGGCCCGGCAGGCGCCGCCGGCCGGCGACACAATGGCTGTCCGGCACGCCATAACCAGGCCATGACCCTGGAGACACACGACGGCGGGCGGCCACCAAAAGGTGACCGCCCGTCGTCGCGCGCTCCAGGCCGTGAGCTAGGCCGTGGATGCCTTAGGCCAGGACGCGGAGCTTCGAGTCGGCGCGGCCGAAGAGGGCGCGGTCGGCGGAGAACTTGCCCGCACCGACGAGGGCCACGGCTGCGGCGGCGGCCGCCAGGATCAGGACGAGTTCATAGCCGCCGGTTGCGACGAAGACGCCGGCGGAGGCGTGGACCATGAACAGGGCGCCGAGCATGTCCAGTGCGAGAAGGACCGCAAACACGCGGGTGAGCACGCCCAGGATCAGCGCGACACCGCCGACGAGCTCGAGGGTCGCGACGACGGGAGCCACCGCCTGGGCTGCCGGAACACCCATCTGGGTGAAGGCGGCCTGGGTGCCCGCGATCGTGAATTCGTTGAACTTCTGCCAGCCGTGGGCGGCGAAAAGGAAGCCGGCGATGACGCGCAGGATAGTTCGGGCGGAGGTGGTCAGGGCGGGCTGGTTCATGGGAAATACCGTTTCGTAAGTAGGGGGCGTCGCGGCTCTCAGCCGCCGCGGCTTCGGTTGCGTTCAAGTCCCAGTCTCCCGGATATTTAGTTGAAATGTCAACTAAATGACGCGCGGGGTCGATTCAGTGGCCCGGCTAGGGTTAACGCGTGCAACCTTCCCCGCCGCTGTCCACCGCCCCGCCGCCGACTACCGGGCAGCGCCGGGAAATCCTGCGCCTGGCAGTGCCGGCCTTCGGCGCCCTGATCGCCGAGCCGCTGTTCCTGCTCGCGGATTCGGCCATTGTGGGCCATCTCGGCGTAGCCGAACTGGCCGGCGTCGGGCTGGCATCGGCGGTCCTGCACACGGCAGTCGGACTGATGGTGTTCCTCGCGTACTCCACCACCCCGGCAGTGGCGCGGGCCATCGGCAACGGCCAGCTGGCCAAAGCCCTCGCCGCCGGGCGTGACGGCATCTGGTTGGCGCTGCTGCTCGGGCTCGTCCTTGCGGTCGCCGGGTTCCTGGCCGCGGGGCCGCTCCTGGACCTGATGGGCGCCGACGGCGAGGTGCATGCCTTTGCCGTGGACTACCTGCGCGGGTCCATGCCCGGCCTCGTGGCGATGCTGCTCATCTTCGCGGGCACCGGGGTGCTGCGCGGACTCCAGGACACCCGGACCCCGCTGATCGTCGCCGCCGCGGGTTTCACGCTGAACATCGCGCTGAACCTTGTCCTCGTCTACGGGTTGGGCTGGTCCGTGACCGGCTCGGCCGTGGGCACGAGCATTGCGCAGTGGGCCATGGCGGCCGTCTATGTGCTGATCGTCCGGCGCAATGCCCGCAACAACGGGGTGTCCCTGCGGCCGGACTTGCGTGGCATCCGGGCCCTGACCGGGGTGGGTTCCTGGCTGATGCTGCGCACGCTCAGCCTGCGGATCGCGATTCTCGCCACGGTGGTGGTGGTCACCGCCCAGGGGCCGGTCAATCTCGCCGCGCATCAGCTGGCCATGACCATCTTCACGTTCTTCGCTTTCGCCCTCGACGCCCTCGCGATCGCGGCCCAGGCCTTGATCGGCAAGGAACTCGGCGCTGCCCGGCCGGTGGCGGCACGCGCGCTGACGCGCACCATGACCCGGTGGGGGGTCGGCTTCGGTGTCCTGACCGGAATCCTTCTGGCAGCCGCGGCACCGTGGGCGGGCGCCCTCTTCACGCCCGACGCCGAAGTCCGGGCGGCACTGACCCTCGCCCTGTGGGTGCTCGCCGCCGGGCAGCCGCTGGCCGGGTACGTCTTCGTCCTCGACGGCGTCCTCATCGGCGCGGGCGACGCCCGCTACCTGGCGATCGCCGGCGTCGTCAACCTCGCTGCCTACCTGCCGCTGCTGCTGGCCGTGCTGTATTCCGGCGCCGGTGCCCGCGCCGGATTGCTCTGGCTGTGGGCCGCGTTCTCACTCGGCTACATGGCGGCGCGGGCGCTGACGCTGGGCCTCCGGGCCCGGACGGACCGGTGGATGGTGCTCGGCGCGCGGTGAGTGCGGGCAGGCGCCGCCGGCAGACGTGCGATGCGGCGGCTTCGCACTAAACTGGACGGGTGACTCTTCCCGCAGCGCCTGACGCGACCCCTGCCATCCGCGCCGCGGCCGACCTCTTCAAGCCCGTGCTTGTCAGGGCGGCCGTCGCGCTCGTGTTTGGCGCGGTCACCGTGTTCTGGGCGGCGCCGCCCGAATCGGGCATGGGCTGGGCCGGCGGCCTCTACCTGCTGGCCACCGGTGTGGTGATGATCTGGACCGTGCCCAAGACCGGATTCCCCCCGCGGGAAGGCGCTGGCAGAGTCCTCTCCGCCGGCGGGGCAGCCCTGGCCGGAGCCGGCGCGGCCGTGGCCCTGATCCCTGCCCCGCTCGTCTTCGGAACCATCGCGGCCCTGGGCCTGGGCGTGGCCGGCGCCGCGGAGCTGTTCGCGGGCATTCGTGGGCGCGGCCGGTCCGTGCTGGCCCGTGACTGGATCGCCTCCGGCGTGATCGGACTGGGCACTGCGATCGCGCTGCCGTTCTTCATCGGCCTCGGCCCGCACGCCCTCCTCGGCGTTGCCGGCGGCGGGGCCATCATCAGCGGCGTCCTGTGGATGTTGTCCGGACTGACCCTGCGCCATGATGCTCCGGGCGATTCCGCGGAGGCCGTAAACTAGTACCGACAGGTTCTACCCGGCGTAGAACAATGGCGGTAACAAGATAGCCACGCTATTTGCGCGGGCTGCAGGAGGAAAACACCTTGGCACAGCAGAAACCCGGAGCGCCCCGCAGCCTGCGGACCTCGGTCAAGGGACCGCTCATGTTCTCCGCGTTCTGGGCCGTGGTGGTTTTCTTCGGCGTCCTGATCTTCGCCTCGGGCGGCAGCGCCCGCTCGCCCCGGTTCGATCTGGCGCTCATCGGCGCCGGCATCGCGTTTATTGTGATCCTGGTGGTGGCCGCCATGCTGGCCATGAGCCACAAGGAGAATCCCGCTGACCTGGGGAAGGGCTCCGGCGTCAACCTCAGTTCCAAGCGCACGCCCTCCGGCCATGGCGGCCCGTCAGCGCAGCCCCGGCCCGAGTCCGGCCCGGGCGATTCCCGGGACGGCGGCCCGCAGGCCTAGCAACGAGGCCTAGCAGCGTGGCCTCAAGGTGAGGCCCGACAGGCCGGCCTGACAGCGGGGCCCGGCGCCGCGGGCCCCTCCGCCGGCACCTTCGGCGTCAGGACGCGGCTTTGCGGGCCCGGTACGCGGCCACGTGCGCGCGGTTGGCGCAGTTTCCCGTGTCGCAGTAGCGCTTCGAGCGGTTGCGGCTCAGGTCCAGCACGACGGCGTCGCAGTCGTCCGCGGCGCACGCCAGCAGGCGGTCCATTTCCTTGCTGCGGATCACGTCTACGATTGCCATGGCCGCCTCCGTGCTCATCCGGTCCGCCAGCGGCGCCTCCGGGGTGGTGGCGTGCAGGTGCCAGTCCCAGGGTTCGTGCTTGACCAGCTGGGGCAGCGCCCGGGCCTCCCGGAGCAGCCGGTTCACGGTTTCCGCGGCTGCCGACTCCTCGGCCTGCCAGAGCTCGGCGAGCTCGCCGCGGAGCCGCCGCACGCTGGCCAGCTCCGCCCCGTCCCGGGTGCGGGAACCGGTGAAGCCCTCGGCCTCCAGGAAGGCGTCCAGATCCCTGACCGTGGCCAAATGTTCCTCGCCGTTGGCCGCGGTGTTGATGAGGTTGACCACAGAACGCAGGGCAACTTCCGTGTCAGGGGCAAAAACCATCTTGACTCCTTACCTTGCCGGGGCGTAATGTCATGAGCATAACCCTACTTTACTCCTGACAGGAGAATGCCCGTGTCTGCCCCCCAGCGCCCCGTCGCCACGCCGGTCCGAGACCTTGCCGCCCAGCGGTCTGCCTCCGAACCGGGCGGCACCCCGCAGGGAAGCAAACTCGACGGCAAACGGGGAGGCAAGCAGGCCGCCAGGCAGAGCACCACGCGGGCCGCCGCACCATCCGGGTTCATGGCATCGGGCCTGGGCGTCGCCCTGTTTTCGTCCGCGGTGTTCGGGCTCTCCGGATCATTCGCCAAGGCGCTCCTGGAAACGGGCTGGACTCCCGGGGCGGCCGTCACGGCCCGGCTTACCGGTGCGGCCCTGATTCTGGCCGTCTTCGCCATTCCCTCCCTGCGCGGGCGTTGGCACCAGCTCCGGGACAACTGGCTGACCGTGCTGCTGTTCGGATTCATCGGCGTCGCTGCCTGCCAGCTGTTCTATTTCAACGCCGTATCCCGGCTCTCGGTCGGCGTCGCCCTGCTGCTGGAGTACCTGGCGCCGGTGCTGATCGTCCTCTGGCTGTGGGCCGCCAGCCGGAAACGGCCGCGGCCACTGACCATCGCCGGCACTCTCCTGTCCCTCGGCGGACTGATCCTGGTCCTGGACCTCACCGGAGCCGTCAAGATCGACCTCATCGGGGTGCTGTGGGGGATCGCGGCCGCGGTGTGCCTGGCCATCTATTTCTTCATCACGGCCAAGGAAAACGACACCCTGCCGCCCATCCTGCTGGCCTCCGGCGGGCTCATGGTGGGCGCCGTCGTCATGTGGCTTGCCGCGGCAACCGGGCTGCTGCCGATGGCCTTCAGCACGGCCGACACCCGCCTGGGGCCCTGGGTCACCCCGTGGTGGGTGGCGCTGGGCGGCCTCGTGGTCCTGGCCACGGTGGTGGCGTACGTGTCCGGAATTGTCGCCGCGCGGGCACTCGGTTCGAAAGTCGCGTCCTTTGTCTCGCTCACCGAGGTGCTGTTCGCCGTCATCTGGGCGTGGCTGCTGCTCGGCGAACTGCCCGGACCCATCCAGCTCCTCGGCGGCCTGCTGATCGTCGGCGGGGTGGTGCTGGTCCGGCTGGACGAGCTCCGGGCCCCGTCCGGCACCGGCGCGGCAGCGCTGGACCACGCGAACGACTGCGAGCCCGTGCCGTAGGCGGTTGTCCGTAAAGTCTCGGGGGTCCTCATCCCAGAGATCAAAAAGCCCCGCCAGGTCATGATGATCCTTCAAGTGCCAGGCTTCTTCGGGGTAGACCGGTGTGGCGTCCAGGAAGACAACGTGGCGCCCGTTGTCGAGCTGCAGCGGTGGAATGAAATCGTCCGTTCTTTCGAGCATCAGCCATGACCTGAAGGGCAGACCGCCCTTAGCATGGAGATATGTGCCGAAATATCCGGACCCTCCACAATTTTGAACCCCACGCCACCACCGCGGAGGTGGAGGCCGCCGCGTTGCAATACGTGCGCAAGATCAGCGGCAGCACCAAGCCGTCCAAGGCCAACGAGGAGGCCTTCAACCGGGCCGTGCATGAGATTGCCCATGCGACGCAGCACCTCCTCGACTCCCTGGTGACCCACGCCCCGGCAAAGGACCGCGGGGAGGAAGCGGCCAAAGCCAAAGCCAGGGCCGCCATCCGCTACGGCGCGGCCTGAGGCGGGGGCGCCCGGGCTAAGGCCGGATTACTTCCCGAAGCTGCGCAGCCGCAGCGAGTTGGCCACCACCAGCACGGAGCTGGCGGCCATGGCGGCGCCGGCGATCATCGGGTTGAGCAGGCCCAGGGCTGCCACCGGGATGCCCACGGCGTTGTAGAAGAAGGCCCAGAAGAGGTTCGTCTTGATGGTGCCGAGCGTCCGGCGGGAAAGCTCGATCGCCTGCGCCACCTGTCCGAGGTCGTTGCCCATCACCGTCAGATCGGCTGCCTCGATGGCGACGTCGGTGCCGGAGCCCATGGCGATGCCCAGGTCTGCTTGCGCCAGCGCCGCGGCGTCGTTGACGCCGTCCCCTGCCATGGCCACAGTGGCGCCGGCTGCTTGCAGCTTCTGCACGGCCTCAACCTTGCCCGCCGGGAGCACACCAGCAAAGACGTCGCGCGGGCTGATCCCGACGGCGGCCGCCACCTGGGCAGCCACAGCGGCGTTGTCGCCGGTCAGCAGGATCGGCCGGAGCCCAAGCTCCCGGAGCCGGGCAACTGCGGCCGCGGAGCCGGGCTTAACGGTGTCCCGCAGGCTGATGATTCCGGCGATTTCACCGTCCACGGCAACCCAGACGGCCGTAGCGCCGGAGTCCTCGGCAGCACCCAGCGCCTCGCGCTGAGCCGGGGCCGGAGCGACGCCGGACTCCAACAGCCAGCCGGTGCGCCCCGCGACCACGCGCCGGCCGTCGACCGTGCCATCGACGCCGCCGCCGGGTGCGGAGCGGAAGCCGGCGACGGCGGGGAGGCCGGCGCCGTCGTTGTTCACACGCCCCGCCGCCGCGCCCAACGCCGCAGCGGCGATGGCCCGGGCGATCGGGTGCTCGGAGGCGTTTTCCACTGCCCCCGCCAGGCGCAGCACCTCGGCTTCGCTGTGCGGCCCGAAACTTTGGACGCCGTCCACGGCAAGGCGGCCGGTGGTGACGGTCCCGGTCTTGTCCAGCAGGATCGTGTCCACCGTCCGGGTGTCCTCGAGGACTTGCGGACCCTTGATCAGGATCCCCAGCTGGGCGCCCCGCCCGGTCCCGGTCAGCAGTCCGACGGGGGTGGCCAGCCCGAGGGCGCAGGGGCAGGCAATGACCAGCACGGCGACGGCGGCGGTGAAGGCGGCCCGGACCTCGTCGGAGCTGACGGCCGGTGCGGCCGCAATCAGCCAGGCCCCGAAGGTGAGGGCGGCGATGACCAGGACGACCGGTACGAAGACGGCGCTGATGCGGTCGGCGAGCCGGGCGATGGGTGCCTTTCCGGTCTGCGCCGCGGAGACGAGCCTGCCCATCTGGGCCAGGGTGGTCTCGGACCCGACGCGGGTGGCGCGGACCAGGAGCCGGCCTGAGGTATTGATGGTGGCCCCGGTGACCTGGCTGTCCGGGCCGACTTCCACGGGCACGGATTCGCCAGTCACGAGGGAGGCGTCCACCGCAGAGGTACCGTCGATGACGACGCCGTCGGCGGCGATTTTCTCGCCGGGGCGGACCACGATCACGTCTCCGAGGGCCAGTTGGTCGGCCGGGATCTTGTGCTCGGTGCCGCCGCGCAGGACAGTAGCGTCTTTTGCCCCCAGGTCCAGGAGGGCCTTAAGGGCGTCGCCCGCCCTCCGTTTGGCGTTGGCCTCGAGGTAGCGGCCGAGCAGCAGGAACGTGGTGACCACGGATGCGACCTCGAAGTACAGGCCGCCGGAGCCCATGCCCTCCGCTGCGGGATGTTCGGTCATGCCCGGGTCGGCAAGGAGTTGCCCAACCGAGAACGAGTAGGCGGCAATCACGCCGATGGATACCAGGGTGTCCATGGTCGAGGCCAGATGCCGCGCGTTGATGGCCGCGGCGCGGTGGAACGGCCACGCCGCCCAGGCAACCACCGGCAGGGCCAGGATCGCGGCCACCCAGCCCCAGTTCGGGAACTGGAATGCCGGGATCATCGAGATTGCGAAGACCGGGACGGTGAGTACGGCCGCCACAACCAGCCGCGGGCGAAGCGAGGGTGCGGCTGTGCCGGCCGGAAATTCGGTGCCGGCCAGGAGTCCTGCGTCCTCCACCGGCGTGCCCGGGTACCTGGCGGACCGGACCGTGGCCTTGTAGCCCGCAGCCGCGACAATGGCGGTGATCTGGTCGTCGGTGATGTCCGCCGGGACGCTGACTCGGGCGGACTCGAGGGGCAGGTTGACGCTGGCCTCGACGCCGTCGAGCTTTCCGAGCCTGCGCTCGACCCGGTTGACGCAGGAAGCGCACGTCATGCCCTCGATATCGAGGTCGATGACACGGCTCCCGGCCTGGTCCAACAACTGCTCGCTGCTCACGGCGCCCTTCTTTTCCCGCTCGATTGGTTTTCTGCCGTTCCGGTGTCTGCGCCCGCCCGGCGCTGTTGTCACTCAGGCTTCGCTGGCGACCACGAGGTAGCCGGCTTCGGCGATTGCCTCGCCGATTTCGGAGGAGGACAGTGCTTCGCTGGAGGTGATCGTGACGGTGGAGATGCCGCCGGCGTTGAGGTCGACGTCGATCTTTTCGACGCCGGAGAGCGCCTCAAGTTCTTCGCTGACAGAGGACACGCAGTGGCCGCAGGTCATGCCGGAAACGTTGACGGTGGTGGAAACGGGGGCCATGGGGTGCTCCTTGTCGCTGGGCCGGGTGTGGTTCCCCGGCCCGGTGGTGTGGTGGGTGGTACGGGTACTAGCGGAGCAGGCGTCCGATGGCATCGGTGGCCTCCTTGACTTTGACGTCGATGGCCTCCGCCCGAAGCTCCGGATCCGGTTCGGCGGCGGCGCCGACAACGCAGTGGCCGATGTGCTCTTCGACGAGCCCGAGGCTCACGGCATGCAGGGCCTTGGTGACGGCGGCGACCTGGGTGAGGATATCGATGCAGTATTTGTCCTCGTCAACCATCCGGGCGATGCCGCGGACCTGCCCTTCGATCCGCTTGAGACGGCGAAGGTAGGCGTCCTTGTTGGACGTGTAGCCGTGTTCAGGGGGCGGGGCGTCAAGGGGAACAGTGTCCAGACGCGCCATGCCGGGGACTTCTGACTCGCTCATGCCCTCAACATATACCCCCTGGGGGTATGTTGCAAGCCCGCGGCGCGGCCGGCGCAGCATGTGGAATGTTTGCGCAAAACAAAGAGCTCCGGAGTGCGTTATTGGGGGATACGCACTCCGGAGCAGCTTTGGGGTAGGCCGTTCCTCCGGCCTACAGATCGAGCTTACTCGCCGGTAGTGGGGTAACACCAGCGCTCTGAATAAGTACTTTCGCTTTACTTTCTTCCGGCCGGAGCGAGGGCCGGAACGATCAGGATCGGACGTTCCTGATGGTGGCTGAGCCATGCCGCCACGGAGCCGTTGAGCGCGGCGGAGATGCGGTGGCCGATGCCGCGTTCGGGGGTCCCCACCACGATCATGGATGCGTTGGTGTCCGCGGCCAGCCTGCCGATCGCCCGGGCGGGATCCCCGGCCAGGGTGCGCAGCGTCCAGTCGATGCCCAGGGGAACGCAGAGTGCCTCAACAACGGAACGCAGCTCCTGGGCGGTGGCCCGGATCCGGGCGTCGTCCGCGTCCGGATGCAGGGACAGGCGGTGCGCGGACCGCGCCGGATCCCACTCCACGAGGTAGCTGGCCTCGTCCACATAGGCGCAGATCAAGGGCGCGGCGAGGGACTTCGCGAGGGATGCCGCCGTCTGCAGCACTTCCGGATGCTGTCCCGGAACCACACCCACCACGAGGGGCGCCGGGCCGTGGGCGGAGTCGTCAGGCATACTTCATTCTGGCGCCGGGGTGCGGCCCTGAACAGGGGCTTACTTCCCGTCTGCCGGCCCGGGGCGGTGCGGGCGCCGTTTGCCGCAGCCTCCCTTGAACAGCCCGGGGGTGGGGCCTACGGTTGAAGAACACAGGAGGAGGTGGCCGCCGTGGAGATCTACATGTGGTGGTTGGATCTGGATTTGGCGAGCAAAGAATGGCTTCGGGAAAACCTGCGGACCATCGAACTGCCCGAGGCCGTGCAGCGGGGAATCGCGGATGCCGGCGGGCCCGGTCCGGCTGAACCGTCCGCCGCCGGCGCGGCCGTATTGACTGCCGCGGACTGGGACTTTATCGAGACGCAGTCGGAGTTCGTCGACTGAAAGATGCCACCGGCGCGGCAGCGCAGGCCGGCGGGCCCCGGGAGAAAACCGTTGCGGCCTTCCGGCGGGGATGGTTGCATGGACCCCATGGCTACTGCAGAGAGTTACGTCCTGGCGATCGGGACCAAGAAAGGCCTTTGGCTGGCGACCAGCCAGGACCGGAAGGACTGGTCGCTGTCCGGCCCGCATTTTCTGATGAGTGAGGTGCCCAGCATCGCCATCGATACCCGCGATGACAGGACCCGGATCCTGGTGGGGGTCCGCTCCGAGCACTGGGGTCCCACGGTTTTCCACTCAGATGATCTCGGCGGATCCTGGACCGAACCCGAAAACGGCGCCATCACGTTCCCCGACGGCACCGACGCCGCCCTGGAACGGATCTGGCAGATCTATCCCGACGCCGGCTCCCGCCCGGGCGTCGTGTGGGCGGGCTGCGAACCGATCTCGGTCTGGAAATCCACCGACGGCGGCGAGCACTTCGAGCTCAACCGCGGCCTCTGGGACCATCCGCACCGCAGCGAATGGGGCGCAGGCTATGGCGGCGCTGCGGCGCACTCAATCGTCGTCGACCCCACGGGCGAGAAAGTCCACGTCGCCATGAGCACCGGAGGGGTCTACCGCTCGCTCGACGGCGGCGCCTCCTGGGAGCCGCGCAACAAGGGAATTTCCGCGTACTTCATGCCGGATCCCAACCCGGAATTCGGCCAGTGCGTCCACAAGATCGCGGCCGACGCCGCCGTCGACGGCCGCCTGTACGCGCAAAACCATCACGGCGTGTACCGCAGCGACGACGACGCCGAATCGTGGGAGTCGATCGCCGAAGGGCTGCCGGCGGACTTCGGTTTTGTGATGCTGACGCATCCGCGCCGGGCCGGTACCGCCTGGGTGGTCCCGCTGAAGGCTGACGGCGAACGTATCCCTCCGGAAGGGAAGCTTGCCGTGCACCGGACCGATGACGCCGGCGCCAGCTGGAAACGGCTCGATGCCGGGCTGCCGGAAGCCGAGTACAACGCAGTGCTCCGTGATGCTGCCAGCGTCGACGGTGCGGAGCCTGCGGGCGTCTACTTCGGGACGCGCGGCGGCAGTGTCTACGCCAGCGCTGACGAGGGAGAACACTTTACCGAGGTCGCCTCGCACCTGCCGGACGTGCTGTGCGTGCGGGCAGCCGTGGTCTCCACTGCCCTGCTCCCGGCGCAGGCGTGAAGGGGTAAAAAGCGCATGAACAGCGGCGACGCCATGCCGGCAGACTCGGTGATCAGCGTGGTCCTGCCCAGCGTCCTCCAACCGCTCGCCGGCGGGCAGTCCATCCTGACTGCGCCCGCCGAGGCAGCGGTGACGGTGGAGTGGGTGCTGGATACGGTGACCGGGGGCTATCCGGCGCTGTCGCGGCGGTTGCGGGACGAGACCGGAAGTGTTCGCCGTTACGTGAATATATACGTCAACGGGAATGAAATCCGGCGGCTGCAGGGTCTGGTGACTGCCGTGGCGCCGGGCCAGGAAGTCCTCATCATCCAGTCGGTGGCCGGAGGCTGACGCCTCAGGCGACCCGCCAGACGCTGCATTCGTCGGCGTTGATGGCCTTGCGCATGCCTGTGTGGCGGTCCATGATCCAGACGACGCCGATTCCGGGGGCCGTTTCCTGAACGCTGCCGCGGCGGATCACGACGTCATCGTAGTTCGGGCCCACCCGCAGGCGGGCCTCGATCTCATCGCCGCGGTGCAGCTGGTCGAGCGCGCGGACGCGGGTTACATGGGCTTTCGCTTCCTTCAACATGGCGGGGCCTCCTGGACTGGAGTCGGTGCCTGCTCTTGCCGGCACTTCCAGTCTCCTGCGCCAATGTTGCGTCCGCGTTTCGGCACGGTAAGGGGCCGGTTAGATTTCGGGGGCGCAACGGATACCGGTCCCCATCAGGGCTGCGGTGCGCCCTCAGGGGAGCTGGCGTTCGCCCGGGCGCTCGACCCGGAGCCACCGGTACCCGTAGCGGTCCAGCGGGACTTCGAAGGCGCCGTCGTCGGAGAGCGGGATGTCCTCGCCGCCGAGCAGATCCCGGAGCACGGCCCCGGCGTAGGAACGCCCCGCCGCGTCCTTCCCGTCCGGACCCCCCGGGCCGCCTTCCTCGCCCTCCGGCGGGACCACCGAGGCCGTCACAGACGCCGGCTCGGCGCCAAAATTGTGGGCGACCACCACCGTGGAGCCGTCCCACGTGCAGCGGTGCAGCAACACCGCCGGTGAGGCCTGCTTGATGAGGGCAAACCTGCCCCAGCCGAGCTCGGGACATTCCCGGTACCGCTGGATCAGCGTCGCGATGAAGTTCCACAGCGAATCGGGATCCCGTTTCGCGGCCGCGGCGTTGATGCGCGCCGGCCCGAACGGTCCGTCCACGGGCTGGGCGACGAGGTCCCCCGGCGGGGCGGTCGAGAAGCCGCCATTTTCGGTGTGGTCCCACTGCATGGGAGAGCGGACGGCCGAGCGGCCCTTCGCGCGCAGGTCTTCGCCCATCCCGATTTCTTCGCCGTAGAAGAGCACCGGGGTGCCCGGCAGCGAGAACATCAGGGAGTACACCATGCGGATCCTGGCCGGGTCGCCGCCGAGCATGGTGGGCAGCCGCCGCCGCAGTCCGCGGCCGTACATCTGCATATCGGGATCCGGGCCGAAGGCCGCGAAGACCTCCTCGCGTTCGGCATCGCTGAGCTTGTCCAGGGTGAGTTCATCGTGGTTCCGGACGAACATGGCCCATTGGTTGTCGGGATTGATCTTCGGACGGCTGCCGAGCGTCCGGGCCAGCGGCCGGGCGTCCTGTCGGGCCAGTGACAGGTACATGTTCTGCATGGAGAGGAAATCAAACTGCATGTTCAGCTCGTTGCCGGCCGGGCCGTCGAAGTACTTCAGCTGCTCTTTGTATGGAAGGTTGACCTCGCCCAGCAACACCGCACTGCCATGGCGGCGGTTGAGGAAGCTGCGCAGGGCGCTCAGGTACTGGTGCGGGTCGATTTTCGCGGCTTCATCCTTGGGCTCGCCGATCAGCTCCAGGAAGAAGGGCACCGCGTCCAGCCGGAACCCGTCCAGGCCTAGCTGAAGCCAGAATCCCATCGACTTCGCAATCTCGTCCCGCACCTTGGCATTCATCACGTTCAGGTCCGGCTGGTGTTTGGCGAACATGTGCAGATACCACTCACCGGTGGCCTTGTCCTGGGTCCAGATGGACGTTTCCTCGCCGGGAAACACCACCTGGTCCGAGGTGTCCGGCGGCGTGTCCTTCCGCCAGACGTAGTAGTCGCGGTAGGGGTTGTCCACGGACTTGCGCGCCTGGACGAACCACGGGTGCCGGTCGGAGGTGTGGTTGATGACAAAGTCCGCGATCACCCGGATGCCGCGGTCGTGGGCGGTGCGGATGAATTCCACCAGATCCCCCAGGCTTCCGAGCCGGGGATCCACGCCGTACATGTCGGTGACGTCGTAGCCGTCGTCGCGGTCCGGGGAAGGGTAGAAGGGCATGAGCCAGATGCACGTGATGCCGAGCGCGGCAAGATAGTCCACCCGCTGGATCAGTCCGCCGAAATCTCCGGTGCCGTCGCCGTCGCCGTCGAAGAACGTCTCCGGATCCAGGCAGTAAATCACCGCGTTCTTCCACCAGAGGTCCGAGGTCTCGGCGATTCTCACAGCGCACCGTCCGTTCCGAACGGAGCCGGTCCCGCCGCCGGGCGGAGCTGGGGGAGGACGTGCTCGGCGAAGGCCTCGATAAACGGCGTCTGCTCCTGGCCGACAAAGTGCAGGTACAGCTCATCGAACCCGAGGTCCAGATAGGAGGCCAGCCATTGGGCGTGCCGCCCGGCATCGGCGGAGACGTTGACGGCCGCCCGCACCTGGTCCTCCTGGACACCGGCGCTGACACCGTCGAAATGGGCCGCCGTGGGCAGGTCCCAGGGAATCGGCGGAGCAAAGACGTTGGTGCGCCACTGGTCCTCGGCGATCGCGACGGCCTCTGCCTCTGTCGGCGCCCAGGACAGGTGGACCTGGAGGGCTGCCGGCCCGCGGCCACCGGCGTTCCGGTACGCCGCCACCATGTCCTTCAGCTTTCCCGCCGGCTGGTTGACGGTGACGAGTCCGTCGGCCCAGTCCGCTGCACGGCGCGCTGTTTCCACGCTCACCGCCGGGGCAATGATCGGCGGTTTGGTCTCCGGAACATCCCAGATCCGGGCTTGCTCCACCGTGACGAGGCCGTGGTGCGTGACCACGTCGCCGGCGTGGAGCCGGCGGATGATGTCTACGCATTCCTCCAGCCGGCGCTGACGCGTTTCCTTCGGCGGCCAGGCCTGGCCGGTGATGTGCTCGTTCATATACTCGCCGCTGCCCGGGGCCATCCAGAAGCGGCCGGGAAACATGTCCGCCAGGGTGGCGGAGGCGTGCGCGATGATCGCGGGGTGGTACCGCTGCCCGGGCGCCGTCACCACCCCGAAGCGCAGACCGGTGGTAGCCAGCGCGGCCCCGAGCCAGGACCAGGCGAACCCGGAGTGGCCCTGCCGGGCGGACCACGGCTCAATATGGTCCGAACACATGGCGGCATCGAAGCCTGCCTGCTCGGCCAGTTGAACGTCCTGCAGGAGGCGGCGGGGGCTGATCTGTTCATGCGAGGCGTGGAACCCGATGGTAGCCATCACCCATGTTTACCGCCGGGGCCGGGCCGTGTCGAGGAGCCCCCAGTTGAGGAGCCCCTCGCGAGAAGCCACGGCGTGGGGGTGGCGGTGCCGGGACCGCGGCGCAAGAATGGGCGCTATGCACCTGCCGTTGATGCCTCCCATTGCGCCCATGCTGGCCAAAGCACTCCCCGCGCTGCCGTCGCCGGACGCCGGAACGGGCTGGCTCTTTGAGCCGAAATGGGACGGTTTCCGCTCCATCATTTTCCGTGACGGCGACGAGGTGGAGATCGGCAGCCGGAACGGCAAGCCGATGACGCGCTATTTCCCCGAGCTTGTCGAGGCGCTGAAGTCGGAGCTGCCGGAACGCTGCGTGGTGGACGGCGAGATCATCCTGGTGGCGGCCTCCGGGGACCGGCTGGACTTCGACGCGCTCCAGCAGCGCATCCATCCGGCCGCCAGCCGGGTGAAGCTGCTCGCGGAACAGACCCCGGCGCGCTTCGTGGCGTTCGACCTGCTGGCCCTCGGCGACGAGGATCTCACGGGCAAACCCTTCTCCGAGCGCCGCCGGCAGCTGGAGCGCGCACTGGCAGCCAGCGCGGCGCCGGTCCACCTCACAGCCGCGACCTCCGACCGGGACACGGCGCAGCGCTGGTTCCGGCAGTTCGAGGGCGCCGGACTGGACGGGATTGTGGCCAAGACGCTGGAGGGCAGCTACCAGCCGGACAAGCGCGCGATGGTCAAGGTCAAGCACGAACGGACGGCGGACTGCGTGCTGGCCGGATATCGCGTGCACACCTCCGGTCCGGACCGGATCGGCTCACTGCTCCTGGGGCTCTACGACGACGCCGGGGTGCTGGCGAACGTCGGCGTGGTGGGAGCCTTCCCGATGGCCCGGCGCGCGGAGCTGTTTGCCGAGCTGCAGGAGCTGGTCACCGGTTTTGACGACCACCCCTGGGCCTGGGCCCGGCAGGAGGAGGGGGCGCGCACTCCGCGGAAGGCCGAGGGAAGCCGGTGGAGCGGCGGCAAGGACCTGTCCTTCACCCCGCTGCGGCCCGAGCGCGTGGTGGAAGTGAAGTATGACCATATGGAGGGCGAAAGGTTCCGGCACACAGCCCAGTTCCTGCGCTGGCGTCCGGACCGTGATCCGCGCTCCTGCACCTATGACCAGCTGGAGGAACCGGTGAAGTTCGATCTCGCCGCGGTACTGGGCGCCGCCCGCTAACCGGGTAGCCCGCTCACCCGCTCAACGCATTAACGACGGCGGCCCGCCCCCCGAAGGGACGGGCCGCCGTCGTTAATGCGGAAAAGCGGTGCGGAAGTGCGGTTGAAATCCGCTGTCGGTGCGGGGCTACTGCTGGCCGAGCTGTTTGGTGGGGACCCGGAACGTTTCCTTGGCCGTCAGCGCCGCGACCGTGGCGATCAGGCAGATGATTGCGGTGAAGATGGAGATCTGGACCCAGCCGCCGGGCTGGATGCCGCCCATGGCCGCCACGATCGCCGGGGCGAAGCCGGCCATCAGGAAGCCCAGCTGGGTGCCGATTGCGAGGCCGGAGAAGCGGACGTTGGTGCTGAACATCTCGGCGTAGAAGGAGGGCCAGACCGCGTTGGCCGCAGCGTAGCCGAAGGAGAAGAACGCGATTGCCGTAAGGAACATCAGCGCGACGTTGCCGGATTCGAGGCTCAGCAGGAAGACCGGGGTCAGGGCTGCGCTGGACAGTGCGCCGTAGATGAAGACGGGCTTCCGGCCGATCTTGTCGGCGAGCATGCCGAAGAGCGGCTGGGTGCCCAGTGCCATGAAGTTGGCGCCGACGACGAGCCATAGGGTGGTGGTGCCGTCCACGCCGGCGACGTTCTTGGCGTAGCTGATGGCCAGGGTGCCGAAGACGGTGGACACGGCGGCGATGAAGGCGCAGGCGATGACACGCAGGACATCGCGCCAGTGGCTCTTGAGGAGGTCCGCGACGGGGAGCTTGGAGATCTGCTTGGTCTTCTGGGCCTCCTCGAACGCCGGCGGCTCGTGCAGGGTGCGGCGGATGAAGAACGCGACCAGCACAACCACGGCGCTGAGCCAGAACGGGATGCGCCAGCCGATCGTGTACTTGATGTCGTCAGGCAGGGCGAGGACCGGGATGAAGACGAGGGCGGCGAGGATCTGGCCGCCCTGGGTGCCGGTCAGGGTCCAGGAGGTGAAGAAGGAGCGGCGGTTGTCCGGGGCGTGCTCGAGCGTCATGGACGAGGCGCCGGCCTGCTCGCCGGCAGCGGAAAAGCCCTGGCAGAGACGCGCCAGCACCAGCAGGACAGGGGCCCACCAGCCGACCGTCTTGAAGTCCGGCAGGCAGCCGATGGCAAAGGTGGAGGCGCCCATCAGCAACAGCGTGAACATGAGGACCTTC
The DNA here is from genome assembly GCF_022803015.1 of Arthrobacter humicola. Classification (GTDB taxonomy): domain Bacteria; phylum Actinomycetota; class Actinomycetes; order Actinomycetales; family Micrococcaceae; genus Arthrobacter; species Arthrobacter humicola_A. The sequence goes on along the minus strand of NZ_JAFKON010000002.1, from coordinate 143,090 downwards.
CGGCGCCCTATCCTGTCACCGAAGTGGCCGAGGATAACGGCGCCGACCGGGCGGGCAATGTAGGCAAAGCCGAAGGTGGCGAACGACATGATCGCCGCGTTGGTGTCCGCGTCGGGGAAGAAGACATGCGGGAAGATCAGCGCGGCTGCGGAACCGAAGATGAAGAAGTCGTAATACTCGACGGCGCTGCCCAGGAAGCTGGCAAGGGCCGCCTTCTTCGGCGTCCCTCCTGTGGTTATACCCGGCGTCGTGGACGGGACAGTGTGGCTCATGGTGTTCCTTTGGTGTGACGACGTTGTCGCGGATGGATCAGGAAGGTCTCGGCTGCCGCTTGCTTAAGTGTGGTGCAGCCGGAGGTCCGTGGAAAGACCCGGACTAGTAGCCACATGGTGGAAGCTACTTGTGCGATGTAGCAATCATGCTGTGAGCGCAGTCACTTGTCAACAAAAATAATCACCATCTAGAAATAGCTCTCACTATGTGGGAACATCGATGCATGAGTGTGAATCAAACCACAGAAGTTCCCGCCGCTTCCGGGCATCCGGCGGAAGTCCCTTCGAAGCCTGCAAAGGCCGCCAGGGAGGACTCGCGGACGGACATGGTGGGCAAGGCCTTGGGTCTGCTGGTCCTCCTGGGCGACGAGCCGCGGGGTGCCAGCGCCGCGGAGATCTCCCGCCGCGCGGATCTGCCATTCAGCACCACGTACCGCCTGCTCGGCTCCCTGACGCGGGACGGCTTCGTTGACTACGAGCCGGACGGCCGCCGCTACCACCTGGGGCTGAGGGTCTTCCAGCTTGGCCAGCGCGTCTCCAACCACCACGGCTTCGCGGGTACGGCGCTGCCCATCCTGCGGCGCGTGACCGAGGAAACGGGTGAGGCGACGATCCTCTCCGTGCGGGACGGCATCCACCACCTGACGGTGAACAAGGTGGACGGCCCGCAGACGTTCCGGGTCACGAGCGACCCCGGGCATCTCGGGGCACTTCATACCACCTCAGTGGGCAAGGCACTGGTGGCGTTCGCCGACGACGCCACCCGCGCCCAGCTCGTCGAGGAACTGCCCCTGGAGCCGCTGACGGCGCTCTCCATCACGGACCGCGAGGCTTTCCGGGCCGAAATCGAGCAGGTCCGGCGCCAGGGCTTCGCCACCATGGACGAGGAAAACGAACTCGGCATGCGCGCCGTCGCCGTCCCGGTTTTCAACGCCCAGGGGCACGCCTTCGCCTCGCTGGCAACGGCGGTCCCGGTCTTCCGCCTGAGCATGGAGGCCCTCGCGGCCCTCGTGCCGCTGCTGCAGGCGGCGGCCGCCGAGCTGTCGGCCCGGCTGCCCCAGCGGTGACGGCCGACCAGCCTGCGTCATGAAAGCGGGCGTCATGAAAGCGGGCGCCGAAACACGCCGGCGGCGTAATAATATGTTCGTCATTCGAACAACAGTGCAACATGTGAACAAAGTCTGTAATGTAATCCCTATCACCCGGCCCGCCGCGGACGCCGCAAGCGTCGCCGCCCGCCGAGTGCCGTTGTCAAAGGAGCAAACTGGATGAGCAATCGAGCAGAGTCCTTCCTCGTGGGCCTCGTGGGAGACGGCGTCATGCCCTCCCTCACGCCCTACATGCATGAACGCGAGGGCGACGTGCAGGGCCTCCGGTACCTCTACCGCCCCATCGACCTCACCGAACTCGGCCTGCCCGGCCGGGCCGTGGGGGAGTTGCTCTCCGGCGCCCGGAGCCTCGGGTTCAACGGATTGAACATCACGCACCCCTGCAAGCAGCTCGTGCTCGAGTACCTGGATGAGGTCTCCGCCGACGCCCGGCGCCTGGGCGCCGTCAATACCGTGGTGATCCGCGACGGCCGCTTCATCGGCCACAACACCGACTTCTCCGGCTTCGCCGCGGCGCTGGCCTCCGGGCTCCCCGGCGCCGCCCTGGATCGCGTGGTGCAGCTGGGAGCCGGCGGCGCCGGCTCCGCCGTCGCCTACGCCCTGCTCACCGCGGGGGTCCGCGAGCTGGACCTCGTGGACACCGACGCGGCCCGGTCCGCCGCCCGGGCGGCCGAGCTCGCCGGGTTCTTCCCGGACCGGACCGTCACCGCCCGGACGACGGCGGAGCTCCCGCAGCTCATGCCGCAGGCCGACGGCCTGGTGCACTGCACCCCCGTGGGCATGGCCGCCCATCCGGGGGTTCCGTTGGACATGTCCCTCGTGGTGTCCCGGCACTGGGTGGCCGACATCGTGTACCGGCCGATCGAAACAGAGCTCGTCCGCGAGGCGCGCGCCAAGGGCTGCGAGGTGCTCGACGGCGGCCGGATGGCCGTGGGCCAGGCGGCGGATGCCTTCCGGATCTTCACCGGGCGCCAGGCTGACGCCGACCGCATGCGCTCCCACTTCCTGGAACTTGTGGCCGCGGAAGAGGTGCCCGCCTGATGCGCACCGGGATCGCCACCGTCTGCCTCGCCGGCACCTTGCGGGAAAAAATGCAGGCCTGCGCGGTGGCCGGCTTCGACGGGATCGAGATCTTCGAACAGGACCTCGTGACGTCCCCGCTGAGCCCGGAGGACGTCCGGAAGCTGGCCGCCGACCTCGGCCTGAACCTGGATCTCTACCAGCCCTTCCGGGACTTCGACAGCGTTCCCGAGGACCTGCTCGCCGCCAACCTGCGCCGCGCGGACGCCAAGTTCCGGCTCATGTCCCGCCTGGGCATGGACACCATGCTGCTCTGCTCCAACGTCGGCACCGCCACGATCGACGATGACGAGCTCCGCGCCGCACAGCTTTCCCGGCTCGCGGACCTCGCGGGTGACCACGGCGTCAGGGTCGCCTATGAGGCCCTGGCCTGGGGCATGTACGTGAACGACTACGAGCACGCCCACCGGCTGGTTGGGATGGTGGACCACCCCAACCTGGGCACCTGCCTGGACTCTTTCCACATACTCTCCCGGGACTGGGATACCGCGCCGATCGAGGCCTTCGACCCGGAGAAAATCTTCTTCGTCCAGGTCGCCGATGCCCCCAAGCTGTCCATGGACGTGCTGTCCTGGAGCCGGCACTACCGGGTGTTTCCAGGGGAGGGCCAGTTCGAGCTCGCCAAGTTCATGGGCCACGTGGTCCGCGCGGGCTACACGGGACCGGTGTCGCTGGAAGTGTTCAACGACGTCTTCCGCCAGGCCGACGTCGAACGCACCGCCGTCGACGCCATGCGGTCGCTGATCTGGCTCGAAGAGCAGAGCGCCGCCTGGCTCGAGGCAAACCCGGCGAATGCAGCAGGCGGGATGACCAGCGGGGCGGCCGGCCCGGTGTCCGGTGCCCGGCGCCGCTACCCCATGGAGCTGGCCACGCTTCCCCGCGTGGCCGAGCCCGCCGGCTTCAACTTCGCCGAGGTCCGGGCCGGTGACACCGCCGGACTGGAAACCCTGCTGGGTCAGCTGGGGTTTGCGTTCAACGGGCGGCATCGCACGAAGGATGTGCAATTGTGGACCATGGGCCACGCGCGCGTGATCATCAATGAAGAACCGGCAGCCATCGGCACGGCGACCGCTGCCGCCGGTACCGGCCAGCCGGCTCCCGCCGCCCCTGCCATCTCCGCCCTGGGCTTCGACGTCGACTCTCCCGTTATCGCCGCCGCCCGCGCCCAGCAGCTCAAGGCCCCCGCCGTGCCGCGCAAGAGCCAGGCCAACGAGGAAGTCTTCCAGGGCTTCGCCGCGCCGGACTCCACCGAAATCTTCCTCTGCCAGGGCAGCCCGGACGGCACCGCCGCGTGGACCCGGGAATTCGGCGACGGCCTGGACGTCGCCGCGGCGGACCCGGCAGAGCACCCGGCCGCGGTGATCGACCACGTGAACCTCGCGCAGCCGTGGCAGCACTTCGACGAGGCCGTGCTCTTCTACACCAGCGCCCTCGCACTGGAACCGCAGCCGTTCGCCGAGGTGGCCAGCCCCACCGGGCTGGTCCGGTCCCAGGTGATGCTGACGCAGGACCGCGGCGTCCGCCTGGTGCTGAACCTGGCCCCGCTGATCCAGCAGGAAGGGACTGCCGGCACCGGCCACCGCCCCGGCTACCAGGAGCACATCGCCTTCGCCGTGGAAGACCTCGTGGCCACGGCCCGGTCCGCACGGGACCGCGGACTGGACTTCCTGCAGATCCCCGCGAACTACTACGAGGATCTCGACGCCCGGTTCGCTCTGGACCCGGAATTCCTGGCCACGCTCCGTGAGCTCAACCTGCTGTATGACCGCGATGCCGACGGCGAGTTCCTGCACTTCTACACCGCCACCGTGGGCAGCGTGTTCTTCGAAATGGTGGAGCGCCGCGGTGCCTACGACGGCTATGGCGCCCCGAACGCCCCGGTGCGGCACGCCGTCCAGTACGACCACCTGCACCAGCTGACCCGTACTTCCTGACCCCATCCGAACAACAAACACACCCACGAAAGGAGGCTGCTGTGCCTGAAGAAATCAACCTCGACGTCTTCAACGCCGACCCGATCACCGAGGACGTGTCCGACGAAGCCACGGAGGCCGCACCAAAGACGCATGCGCCCGCTGTCCATGCCTTGGATACTGCCGCGGAGTCGCAGGCGGACCTCAGCGCCGAGATGAAGGCGATCGGCGAAGCGTACGCGCAGGCCCTCAAAGGCGGAGCCCCGGCCGAAACCCAGCCGCGGCTCGACTACGCGCCGTACCGCAGCAGCGTCCTGCGCCACCCCACCAAGGATCTGCACCACGCGGATCCGGAAACCATCGAACTGTACTCGCCGGCGTTCGGGCACATGGACGTGCACGCGCTGGAAGCGGACCTGACCATCGGGCACAACGGCGAGCCGCTCGGCGAACGCATCGTGGTCTCCGGCCGGGTGCTCGACGGCGACGGACGCCCCGTCACCGGCCAGCTCGTCGAAATCTGGCAGGCGAACTCCGCCGGCCGCTACATCCACAAGCGTGACCAGCACCCGGCGCCGCTGGACCCCAACTTCACCGGCGTCGGCCGCTGCATCACGGGCGCGGACGGCTCCTACAGCTTCACCACCATCAAGCCCGGCGCCTACCCGTGGAAGAACCATCTCAATGCCTGGCGCCCGGCCCACATCCACTTCTCCCTGTTCGGGCAGGAGTTCACCCAGCGGATCGTCACCCAGATGTACTTCCCCGGTGACCAGCTGTTCCCGCTGGACCCGATCTACCAGTCGATCGTGGACCAGGATGCCCGTGACCGGCTCGTGGCCACCTACAACCACGAGCAGACCAAGCCTGAATGGGCTCTGGCGTACAACTGGGACATCGTCCTGACCGGGTCCAAGCGGACCTGGACCGAAAACGAGGCATTGGGCGCAGGAGGCGATGAGAATGAATAGCAACGCCGTGGGTAAACTCACCTCGACACCGGGCCAGACCGTGGGGCCGTTCTATGGCTACGCCCTGCCCTTTGCCAAGGACCGCGAGCTCCTGGCTCCCGGATCCCCGGGTTCCATCCGGCTCCAGGGCACCGTCTATGACGGCGCCGGGCACCCGATCCCGGACGCGATCCTGGAGATCTGGCAGGCCGACGCGGACGGCAAGGTCCCGCACCGCACGGGCTCCCTGGTCCGGGACGGCTACACCTTCACCGGCTTCGGCCGCAGCGCTGTCGGCAACACCGGCGTCTTCACCTTCACCACGGTGAACCCCGGCCCCACCGAGGAGGGCGCGGCGCCGTTCATCGCCGTCGCCGTCTTTGCCCGGGGCCTGATGAACCGCCTGTTCACCCGCGTCTACCTGCCGGAGGACGAGGAGGCCCTGGCCAAGGATCCGCTGCTCAGCTCGCTTGACCCGGACCGGCGCCGGACCCTGATCGCACACCGGGATCCCGACGGCGGACTGAGCTGGGACATCCGCCTCCAGGGCGACGGCGAGACCGTGTTCCTGGATTTCAGCAGCGCCGAGGGTGCCTCCAAGTGACCTTCTTCGAAACCGACGGCGACGCCGGCCTGCTCAGTCCCGTGTCGGCGTCGCCGTTCGTGGCGGCGCTGACCGGGGACCGTGCGGTGCTCGCCGCCATCCTCAAGGTCGAGGCCGCCTGGGCGGCGGTCCTGGACGAGGCCGGCCTGGCCCCGGCCGGGTCCGCCGCGGTGGTGGCCGCCGCCGCGGACGTGCAGCGGTACGACGTCGCGGGCCTCGCCGTCCGGGCGCAAGGCGGCGGCAACCCCGTCATCCCGCTGCTCGCCGACCTCCGGGAGCAGGTCAGGAACCTGGACACCGCCGGACTCGGCGCCGTCCGCGCCGTTCACACCTCCCTGACCAGCCAGGACGTGCTCGACTCGGCCCTGATGGTGCTGGCCGCCGGGGCCATCCGCGAACTGCTCGCGGAGCTCCGGTCGGCAACGGCCGCCCTCGCCGGCCTCGCCGAAACCCACGGGCACACGCTTTGTGTCGCCCGCAGCCTGACCCAGCACTCGCTTCCCTACACCTTCGGGCTGCGGGCCGCGCAATGGTTCAGCGGGCTGGCCGCCGCGGCCGGCCGGCTCGAGGCCCTCGAACTGCCGGTACAGACCGGCGGCGCCGCCGGGACCCTGGCCTCCGGCACTGTACTTATTGACGGCGCTGTACTCACTGCCGGCGCTGGGCCGGCCGCGGGGACACTGTCCCCGTTTGACCTCGCCGACCGGCTGGCCGCCCGCCTGGGTCTCGCTCCCGTTCCTGCCCCCTGGCACACCAACCGGCTGGCCGTAACCTCGCTCGGCGACGCGCTGGCGGCGGTGACCGACGCGGCCGGAAAGGTGGCCGCGGACGTCCTGTTCCTCAGCCGGCCCGAAGTTGCCGAGGTTGCGGAACCGCGCGTCGCGGGGCGCGGCGTGTCCTCGGCCATGCCGCAGAAGCAGAACCCCGTGCTCTCCGTGCTGATCCGCAGCGCCGCCCTGCAGGCCCCGGCACTGGCCGCACAGCTGCATCTCGCGGCCGCCACTTTCAACGACGAACGCCCCGACGGCGCCTGGCACAGCGAATGGGCGGCCCTGCGCCAGCTGCTGCGCCTGGCCCTCGGCGCCGCGGTGCAGCTGCGCGAACTGGCCGAAGGGATGGCGGTCTTCCCCGGCGCGATGCGCCGCAACCTCGAGCTCGGCGGCCCGCTGCTGCTCTCCGAAGCCGTCAGCGCCGCCGTCGCACCGCTTTTGGACGGGACCGTTGTGGACGGGAACGGCGCCGGCCCGGGAGCAGCCCGGACCGGGAAACAGCGGCTCCAGGCCGTCGTGGACGAAACGCTCCTGGCCCCGGCTGCGGAGCAGGCAGACACCTACCGGGCACTGCTCCGCGCCGCTGTCCCGGAGGAGCTGCTCAGCGACGCCCGGCTTGAGGAACTTTTGAACCCGGCCAACTACCTCGGCCAGGCCGTTGAGATCTCCCGCCGCATCCTCGCGGCGTATCCGGAATACACCGGCCACGCCGGCGCCCTCGCCCACCACATCCAGAACGGAGCTTCCCGTGGCTAGACCCACCGTCAAAGCAGTCCTGCTGTCGCCCCAGCGCGAACTCGGCGACAAGCCCCTCCTCATCGTCGGGCCCTCGCTCGGAACATCCTCCCTGCTGTGGAGCCAGGCCGGCACATTGCTGGGCGCCGACGTCGACGTCATCGCCTGGGACCTGCCGGGGCACGGCGTCTCGCCCGCGGCGGAGGAGACCTTCACGGTCGCCGACCTCGCGGATGCCGTGATCGGCCTGGTCGATTCGATCGCCCCGGGCGCGCGCTTCCACTACGCCGGGGTATCCCTCGGCGGCGCCACCGGACTGCAGCTTGGCATCAAGCACGGCGACCGGCTCAAGAGCCTCTCCGTGCAGTGCTCCGGCGCGAAGCTCGGCACTGCCGAGGGCTGGCTGGAACGCGCCGAAACCGTGCGCACGCAGGGCACCCCGGTGATGATCCAGGGGTCCGCGCAGCGCTGGTTCGCGCCGGGCTTTATGGAGAGCCAGCCGGAGCTCAGCAGCCGGCTCCTGCACAGCCTCCGGGACGCCGACCGCTTCAGCTACGCCTTCTGCTGCGAGGCCCTGGCCGGCTTCGACGTGCGGGACCAGCTCGGCACCATCCGCGTCCCCACCCAGGTTGTGGCGGGCGCCCTGGACGACGTCGCCCCGCCGTCGATGGCCGGGGAAGTCGCCGCGGGTATCACCTCCGGCGGCGGCACTGCTACGGCCGTCAGCCTGGAGGGCGTGGCACACCTGGCGCCGTTCGAGGCGCCGGGCCACGTCGCCGAGCTGCTTAAGGGCCTCATCACCTGGACCGAGACCCAGGGAGCGGGGGCATGACTCTCTCCGAAACCGGCAGTGCCGAATTCAACGGGCTCGAACGCAACGGTGTGGTCCAGCCCGGCGCGACCAGCCAGGAGATCTATGACGGCGGCATGAAAGTCCGCCGCGAGGTCCTCGGCGCCGCGCACGTGGACCGCGCCAACGCCAACAAGGATTCCTTCACCGAGGACTTCCAGGACATGATCACCAGGATTGCCTGGGGCGGCATCTGGACCCGGCCCGGGATCAGCCGCCAGATGCGCTCAGCCGTCACCCTGACCGCCATGGTGGCCCACGGGCACTGGGAAGAACTGGCCATGCACATCCGCGCCGCCATCACCAACGGCCTGAGCCGGGACGAGATCAAGGAAATCCTGCTCCAGACCGCCATCTACTGCGGGGTCCCCTCCGCCAACACCGCGTTCAAGACCGCCCAGCAGGTCTTCCATTCCATGGACGACGCAGCCATGGACGAAGCAGAAACGGACAAGAACCCATGAATCAGGCATTTATTTATGACGCTGTGAGGACGCCGTTCGGGAAGTTCGGTTCCGGCCTCGCCGGGATCCGCCCGGATGACCTTGCCGCGCACGTGATCCGCGAATCCGTGAAGCGCGCCCCGGCCCTCGACGTGGAGCGGATTGACGAGGTGGTGTTCGGCAACGCGAACGGCGCCGGGGAGGAGAACCGCAACGTCGCCCGGATGGGCACCCTGCTGGCCGGGCTGCCGGTCTCGATTCCGGGCACCACGGTCAACCGGCTCTGCGGGTCCTCGCTGGACGCGGCGATCATCGCCTCCCGCCAGATCAACACCGGCGACGCCGAGCTGATGCTGATCGGCGGCGCCGAATCGATGTCCCGGGCCCCGTGGGTGCTGCCCAAGACCGAGAAGCCCTACCCGGCCGGGGACCTGACCCTGGCCTCCACCACGCTGGGCTGGCGGCTGGTGAACCGGGCCATGCCGGCGGACTGGACCATCTCCCTGGGCGAGGCCACCGAACGGCTGGCGGAGAAGTACGGCGTGACCCGGCAGGCGCAGGACGAGTTCTCCGCCGGCTCCCACAATCTCGCCGCCGCGGCCTGGGACGAGGGGTTCTACGACAACCTCGTCGTCCCGGTCCCGGGCACGGACCTGGTCCGCGACGAGGGCATCCGTCCCGGGTCCTCGGCGGAGAAGCTCGCCGGGCTCAAGACCGTGTTCCGGACCGGGAACGGCACCGTCACGGCCGGGAACGCGTCCCCGCTCTCTGACGGCGCGTCCGCGGCGTGGCTGGGCAGTGAAAAGGCCGCCGGGCTCCTGGGTATGGAGCCTGTGGCCCGGATCGCGGGGCGCGGCGCGCACGCCAACGATCCCCAGTACTTCGGCTACGCCCCGGTCGAGGCCGCGAACAAGGCCCTCGCCAAGGCCGGCATCGGCTGGGACCAGGTCGGCGCCGTCGAACTGAACGAGGCGTTCGCCGCGCAGTCCCTGGCCTGCATCAACGCCTGGGGCATCGACGCGTCAATCGTGAACCGGCACGGCGGCGCGATCGCCATGGGCCACCCGCTCGGCGCCTCCGGCGGGCGGATCCTGGGCACCCTGGCCCGGTCCCTGCAGGCCTCCGGGCAGCGCTGGGGCGTCGCCGCGATCTGCATCGGCGTCGGCCAGGGCCTCGCCGTCGTGCTCGAAAACGTAACTTCCCGCGATGCGGCATAGAGGACAGGGCTAAGAGAGATGCTGAATTTCATCGACACCGTCGGCGAGGCCGTCGCCGGCATCGAGGATGGTTCCACCGTGATGATCGGCGGCTTCGGCAACGCCGGGCAGCCGTTCGAGCTCATCGACGCGCTGCTGGAGTGCGGCGCCACCGGCCTGACCGTAGTGAACAACAACGCCGGCCAGGGCGACCAGGGCCTGGCCCTGCTGATCAAGGAAGGCCGGGTGAAGAAGATGATCTGCTCCTTCCCGCGGCAGTCCGACTCCTGGCATTTCGACGCCAAGTACCGCGCCGGCGAGGTTGAGCTCGAACTGGTCCCGCAGGGAAACCTCGCCGAGCGGATCCGTGCCGCCGGCGCCGGGATCGGCGGTTTCTTCACGCCCACCGGCTACGGCACCATGCTCGCCGAAGGCAAGGAAACCCGCTTCCTGGACGGCAAGTGGCAGGTGTTCGAGACCCCCATCCACGCCGACGTCGCCCTCATCAAGGCCCTCACAGCGGACGGCCGGGGCAACCTGGTCTACCGTAAAACCGCGCGGAACTTCGGCCCCATCATGGCCGCCGCCGCGAAACACACCATCGCCCAGGTGTCCGGGATCGTCCCCACCGGCGGCCTGGACCCGGAAAACATCGTGACCCCCGGCATCTACGTCAACAGCATTGTGAAGGTGGCCTGAGATGAGCATCCCAACCAATGACCAGAGTCTGCGGACCGGCAACCAGGCCGACCTCCAGACGTCCGGCAAGCCGCTGGGCCGTGACGATCTCGCCCGCCTCGTGGCCGGCGACATCGCCCCCGGATCCTTCGTGAACCTCGGCATCGGCCAGCCCACCCTGGTCTCGAACTACCTCGAGCCGGAGCAGAACATTACGCTCCACACCGAGAACGGCATGCTCGGCATGGGCCCGGAGGCCACGGGGGAGCAGATCGACGGCGACCTCATCAACGCAGGGAAGATCCCCGTGACCGAACTGCCGGGGGCGTCCTACTTCCACCACGCTGACTCCTTCGCGATCATGCGCGGCGGACACCTGGACATCTGCGTCCTGGGCGCCTTCCAGGTTTCCGCCACCGGCGACCTCGCCAACTGGCACACCGGGGCCCCGGACGCGATCCCCGCCGTCGGCGGCGCCATGGACCTCGCCACCGGCGCCAAGGACGTCTTCGTCATGATGACGCTCCTGACCCGCGACGGCGTGTCCAAACTCGTGGAGACCTGCACGTACCCGCTCACCGGGATCGGCTGCGTGACCCGCGTCTACACCGACAAGGCCGTCTTCCTGACCGGACCCGACGGCGTCCAGGTGCGGGAGACCTTCGGCTGCACGCTCGAGGAACTCCAGGCCATGGTCCCGATGCCGCTCCGGGCGGCGGACCCAAGCTGACAGGCCTGCGGCCGGACAAGCTGTGGGCACCGCTAAAGTGATGCGGGACCGAGAGGCGGAAAATGACTGAGCCAGCCAAGAGCGGCGGCGCGCCCGCGGCCAGCGACCAGTACGTGCAGTCGCTGGCGCGCGGGCTCGCAGTGATCCGTGCCTTCGACACGGAACACCCCAAAATGACGCTGACCGAGGTGGCGGCCCGGACCGAGCTGACCCGGGCCACCGCCCGGCGGTTCCTGCACACGCTCGCGGAGCTGGGCTATGTCCGCACGGACGGCAAGATCTTCGCCCTGACTGCCAAAGTGCTGCAGCTCGGCTACGCCTACCTGTCCGGGCTCTCCCTGCCGCAGCTCGCCCAGCCGCATCTGGAAGAGCTCTCCCTCGAACTGGGGGAGTCGACGTCGGCCGCGGTGCTCGAAGGCACCGACATCGCCTACATCGCCCGGGTGTCCACCCGGCGGATCATGACGGTCGGCATCACGGTGGGCACCCGCTTCCCCGCCTACGCCACGTCCATGGGCAGGGTGCTGCTCGCGGCCCTCCCGCCGGCGAAGCTGGAAGAGTACCTCGCGGCAGCCGAGATCCGGCCCCTGACTCCCGGAGCCATCGGAACGCGGGCCGCCCTCCTGGCGGAGCTGGATACTGTTCGCGCCCAGGGCTGGTGCCTGCTGAACCAGGAGCTGGAGCTGGGCCTGATGTCCATTGCGGCGCCCGTCCACGACGGGCCGAAAGTGGTGGCGGCCATCAACGTCTCGCTGCAGGCCCAGACGGTATCCGCGCAGCCCGATCCGGACTCCTATCTCAAGGCCGTGCGTGAGGCGGCGCTGGCCACGGCGGAAATTATCTCCGCGGACCTGACCTCGGGCCGGTGAAACGCGTTTCAGACGGTACGTCTGGGAAGGCGTACGTCCTGGGAAGAGAACCGTCAGGTAGCGGGATCCGGGATCGGCTCAGTTGAAACCGTGATCGTCACGCCACCGGGTTCGTCACCGATTTTCAAATGCAGGTCCCTGCCCACCAGCAAGGCATGGATGTCTTCGCTGCCTCCGGGCGCGATCTGCTCGGCCAGCCGCGTGAGCGCCAGTGCCATCGCCCGGCCCCAGTCGTGCGGATCGACGCTGGATGATTCTGCCGTCGCTGAGTAATTCTCTGTTTCAGTCATCTGCCCCCGCTTTCGGCGTCCGGAGCGCAGCCTCCGGCACATCACGAAGTCCAGTCTAGTGAGCCTGCGGAGCGCACGTCCACGATTCGCGCCGGCCCTGCGCAGGTTACGCGGGCACTGCGGCTAGGATTTTAGTTCGGGAACCCTCCGCCGAATTGCCCCTAAGGACGCCATGACAGAGAACAGCACCGCGACGTCGGAGACCCTGGAAACCGGGGACAATACAGCGTCCCGGCGCGCCGCCGTGGTTATCAACCCCATGAAGTCTCCCGGCGACAGCTTCCGCGCCTCCTTCTTCCGCCTGTGCGAGACCCAGGGCTGGGCGGATCCGCTGTGGCTGGAAACCACGAAGGAGGACACCGGGCTGGGCCAGGCCCGCGAGGCGCTGGAGGCCGGAGTCGACGTCGTAATCGCCGCAGGCGGCGACGGAACGGTCCGCTGCGTGGCGGAAGTCCTCGCAGGCACCGGAACGCCGATGGGCCTGGTGCCCCTGGGGACCGGGAACCTGCTGGCCCGCAATCTCGGCATCGACATCACCGACCCCGTGGCGGCCAGCTACGACGTCCTGAGCGGCACGGACACCAAGGTGGACGTAGTGAAGGCCACGCTGGATCACGCCGAGACGGAATCCACCTTCCTGGTGATGGCCGGACTTGGCTACGACGCTGCGATCATGGCCAACACCGTCGACGAACTCAAGGACCGCGTGGGCTGGCTCGCGTACGTTGAGGCGGGCATCCGGCACCTGCCGGGCAAGCCCATCAGGGCGAAAATCAGCATGGACGGCGAGCACCCGGTACGGCGCCGCATCCGCAGCGTGATGGTGGGTAACTGCGGCAAGATCATGGGGGGCGTGGAGATCTTTCCCGACGCCAAGATCGACGACGGCATCCTGGACGTCGTGATTTTGGCCCCCATCGGCCGGTTCGGCTGGCTGGATGTGCTGGCCGGCGTCTTCGGCCGGAGGAACGCCAAGAACGCGTCGGTGGAATACTTCGCTGGAAAGTCAGCCGAGATCGAACTCGCCCACGAGCAGGAATTCCAGCTCGACGGCGACCCCCTCGGCAAGGCCAAGCACCTCAAGGTCACGGTCGAGCAGGATGCCCTCACCATCCGGATGACAGGCATCTGACCCTGCGCCAACCATCGGCCGGCTATTTCACCGGCCAGCCGGGCCACCGGCCGGCCGTGCCGGCTAACGCGCCGCCGACCGGTGCGCCAGGATCTCCGCGAGTTCGGCCAAACGGTGTGCGCGGGCGGATTCGGCAGGCGTAAACGGCTCGCCGGGCCGGGAAAACGTGATGGGCCCGTGCCATGCCGTAGGGATCTTCAGGACCGTCCCGTCACCGCCCGTCTGGGGTGGGACCTCGGTGTTGCCGGCGATGATCCGTGCCCGCAGCAGTTCCGCGACCGCCAGCGGCAGCTCCTCCGGGCTGGCGGCGATCCGGGCGGCCAGGCTCAGCGCGCCGGTTTGCCCGTCGGCCATGGCCAGGGCGGTGGTCGGCCAGACGTGCGGGTCCGCTCCGCCGCCGGCCCGCAGCGCCCGGAGCAGCTCGGCTTCGCGGACTTCGCCCGGGGCCGAGAGCACAAACTCGTCCAGCACACCGCCGGCCACGGGGTGAACATGAATGCTGAGGATGTTCGTGTTCAGCGCGGCCAGGGCCTGCGTCAGTTTCTGCAGCGACCCGGGCTTGTCTTTCAGGACGGTCCGCGCCCGCCACAGGGCGGGTGCGGCGCCGAGCCGTTTACGGTGCCGCAAGGCCGGGGCATGCAGCCAGCCCCTGAGCATCCGGGCCGCCGAGGGTTCGGCCACCCAGATCACCAGGATGGTCGCGGTCAGGGTCAGCACCAGGACCTTGGCAACGTAGGGCAGGTGGGTTTCCACCACCGCCGCGTGCACCAGCAGTTCGATCGGGAGCATCACGGCGACATTGGCCAGGGTCAGCCGTGCCTTGGTCGGTTCGGGCATCTGGCCGCACACTTCGCAGCTCAACTCGGAAGTGGCCGGGGACTGGGCTTTGCCGGTGGTTTTGGCAGGGTTTTTGCCTGCGGAAGTGCGCGTCATGCTCCCATGATCCCGGCCGGCTGTTTCGGCCGGGTTGCCGCCGGGTGACGGTTTCGCGCCGGGACCGGGCCAGGCCAGGTGATCGTGCTGTTACAAGCCCGGTCCACCCTCCGGGCCGCGCAGGAGCTGGTGGCGGTGGGCGTAAAGGTCGCGGAGCAGGGCGACCTCGGCCAAGTGGTGGATCATCTCACGGTTGATGTGCAGGACCAGTGCTGCCATGGGGGCATCGGCGTACGGGCCTTCGGCCGGCCCGCAGGGTGCCGCCAAACCTGATTCGTGGAGGCCCTTCACGCCGTGGATCCACCGGCCGTAGTACTCGTCCAGCTGGGCCAGCGCCCCGGCCGCGGTGCCGGGGTAGGCGAAGCTCTGGTAGTCCACCGGTGGGCCGCCAAAGTGCGATGCCGTGCGTGCGCCGAGGACGCCGACCAGAATGTGGCACAGGCGCCACGCAATGGTTGTCACCGGAGCAGGAACGGGCTCCGGGTAGCTGAAATCTATGGTGAATTCGCCCGAACCCGGCGCGGCCGGGGGTGTTGAGGCGTCTTTGCGGCGGACATTCCAGCCCGGTACCGGCTCCCAAAAGTACTCGTGGTCAGTCAACCCGTCCAGCCGCGGCCGGGCCTGGTTGGCAAAATGCCAGTCCAGTTGGTCCACCAGCTCGTGGTTCCACTTAAGGTCCGGCATGGTGTTCCTCCTTGGCAGCCAGGCTCGCGCGGCGGGGCCCCTACATCAAAGCACTCCGGTCCGGCCGCCCGCCAGAGGGCCAGGCAAGGAGGGGTCAGACGTGAGTTCGGATTGCGGTTCCGGCCGGCTCGGACGAGTGTGCCTTGCCATCCGGGTACTCCCCGTCCGGGTGATCCCCGACGCGGGCACGGGTGGCGGCGGAGTCCGGGCCGGCCAGATTGGCCAGCAGGTCGCGGATCTCGGCCAGCAGCGCGGTGTCGGCCGGGATGGGTTTCTCCTCGGGCTCGGCTGCCTTGAGCCGGTTCTTGACCATTCGGTTGATCCGGTTCATGGGGGCCACGAAAATGAAGTACACCACCGCGGCGGTGATGAGGAAGGTCAGGAAGGCCGTCACCACGGCGCCGATGTTGATGAAGGTCTTGTCGTTGCCAGGCCAGACGTAGAAGCCCAGGCCGTGGGTCTCGACCCCGCCGGCGGCAGCCAGGATCGGGTTGACGACGTTTGCGGTGAACGCGCTGACCAGGGCCGTGAAGGCGGTGCCGACCACGACGGCAATGGACAGTTCGATCACGTTGCCGCGCAGGATGAAATCCTTGAATCCTCTGAGCATGGGGAACCTCCGGTGTGCGTTGCGGGCTTGATTCAACCGATAGACGCTACCACTTCGCGGTGCAGCCGGCCGATCCCGATCAACGGATTCCGATGCCGCCGCCGCGCCGTTCCGGCGTAAACTCCCCCTTGGATGCCAGCGCCGCCGTCGTAACACTCCGGCTGCAACGAAAGGCATCCCGACCCGTGAGAACCCGCCCATGAAGAGCTTTTTCGCTGTAAGGCCGGCGCCATGAAAGTGTTCGCCGAGATGTTCACCATCGCGCCGGGCAACAAGGACCACCAGGTTGCCTTCCGCTGCGCCGTGGGAGTCTTTGTTCCGCTGATCACGCTGGTGCTGCTGGACCGCCTGGACCTGGCAATCTTCGCTTCCTTCGGCGCCTTCACCGGCATCTACGGCCGCAACGAGCCGCACGCCAGGCGCCTGACCCTGCAGGTCCGGGGCGGCGGGCTGATGCTGCTGGTGATGTTCCTGGCCGCCCTCACCGCGCGGGTGGACGCCCTGGCCGGGCTGTCGGCGGCAGACACCACCTGGGTCCTGGTGGTGGCCACGACCGTGATCGCGTGGGGATGCTCCCTGGTTGTCGCGTGGTGGCGCCTGCGCCCCGCCGGTTCGCTGTTCCACATCTTCGCGTTCGCGGCCATCGCGTCAATCCCCAACCAGCCGCCGCTGTGGCAGGCCATGCTGGTGGCGGTCCTCACGGTGGCTTTCTCCCTGCTGCTCGGCCTGTCCTCGCGGGTGGCCCGGAGCCACCGGACCCCGTGGGTAAATCCGAGACCGGCGGCCCTCACTCCGCGGGAGAAACGCACCGCGTGGCACGAAAGCTGGGGTTACCTCGTGGCGGCAGGCTTGGCGGGAACGCTGGGGACCCTGGCCGGGGAATGGCTGGGCATTGGCCACAACTACTGGGCGATGGTGGCCGCCGTCGTTCCGCTGGTGGGCCACACCACCCGGCACCGCGTCAGCCGCGGCCTGCAGCGAATCGCGGGCACAGCCCTGGGGCTGGTGCTGCTCGCCGGCATCCTGGTCCTGCAGCCGACGCCCTGGCAGACGGTGCTCGTCATTGCCGCGTGCCAGTTCGGCGCCGAGATGTTCATCGCGCGCCAGTACATGCTGGCGCAGGTTTTCGTCACGCCGCTGGCGCTGATCTCCACGCTTCTCGTGGCACCCGTGCCGCCCGGCATCCTGCTCCGCGACAGAATCGTGGAGACCATCATCGGTGCCGCCGTCGGCATCGCCGTCGTGCTGGCGCCCGGCGCGTGGCGCAAACTCAGGGTCCGCCGCGAGGCGCGGACCCCGGAGCGCTTCTCCTAGGAGCGACTGACGGCTACGGGTGCCCGACGCTGGCGCCGGCGCGGGACACTGCCGGGACGGTTTGCGGGACGAAGGCGAGGGCGAGGACCGCCAGGACAGCGGCGGCGGCGAAAACATAGAAGCCCCACGGGTAGGCGATGCCGGCGGCCACCAGCGCGCCGGTGACGGCCGGGCCCATAATTGCCCCCAGCCGGCCAACGCCGGCGGCAAAGCCCAAAGCGGTGCCGCGCAGGCGGACGGGGAAGAGCTGGGTGACCCAGGCGTAGACCAGAACCTGGGAACTGAAGACGAACACGCCGGTGACGAAGACGGCGGCATAGAGCACCACTTCGTTCTGGATCTGGATGCTGAGCGCGGCCAGGAACACGGCGGAGAGGCCAAACCAGAGCAGGACGATCTTCTTGGTCCCGTGCCGGTCGGCCAGGACCCCCGCGATCAGCAGGCCCACCACGGCGCCCACGTTCAGGACCAGGAGCAAGGCGAGGCCGGCGTTCAGGCTGTAGCCGGCGGAGGCCATGAGCTGCGGCAGCCAGGTGTTCAGGCCGTAGACCAGCAGCAACCCCATGAAGGACGCCACGGCCACACCGGCCGCAATCAGCGGGTAGGGCTTGCGGCCCAGATCCCGGAGGCTGGCGCGTTCTTCCGCGGCCGCAGGGATGTGGTGGACCGGCGGGAGGGTCTCCGGAAGCTTGAACCACAGGAAGGGGACCAGGGCGAAGCCGGCCAGGCCGCCGGCCACGAACATGGTCCGCCAGCTTGGAATGACCATGAGGGCCAGGAACGCGGTGGCCACGGCGCCGACGTGGTACCCGGTCATGGTCCGGGTGGTGGACTTTCCGGCCGTTCCGGCGGGTGCGTAGTCGTTCATGTACGCCAGGGCGGCGGGCAGGCAGGCGCCCAGGCCGAGCCCCGCCAGCAGCCGGAACGCGCTGAACCACGCCACGTTGGGTGCGAAGACGACGGCGATCGTAAAGAGGGAGAACCACGCCACGCAGGCCACCAGCAGGTTCCGCCGGCCAAAGCGGTCCGAGAGCGGGGCGATGAAGAGCGCGCCGAGCCCCACACCGACCAGGGAGACGGTTGCCGCGAACGTCGCCCCAACGGCGTCGAAGCCAAGTTCCTGCGACTTGATGAGGGTCGGGATGACCGTGCCGAGCACCACCAGGTCAAAGCCGTCCAGCACCATGGCCAGCCAGCAGAGCCACACGGGCCACCGTGATTTCTCTCCCGATGACGACGACTTGTCCAATGACGACGTTGACATTGTTACCTCAGCGCTAGTGTTTAGGTGATTCCGTGCCCTGGCCGGTGTTCGCGGGGCCTCTTTCCATTGTGAGAGTTGTATCACCGCGCCGTGTTGCATGGGACACTTAAAACCATTCAACGGAAGGGATTTGGTGGCCAATTCGAACTCCGGCGACTCGGTAGTGGACCGGGTCCTGCGGTTGATTGCCGCGTTCCCTGAAGGCGTCACGGCGCTGCCGCTCTCGGAGCTTGCCGCGAGGGCCGAGCTCCCCCTGACCACCGCGCACAGGCTCGTCCGGCAGTTGGCCGGGCACGGCCTGCTCGACGTCGGCCCCGGCGGCTCCGTCAGCCTGGGCCTGCGGCTCTGGGAGCTCGCCAACCGCAATTCCCCCACGCTCGAACTCCGCCAGGCGGCCCTGCCGTTCATGGAGGACATCCAGCAGGTGCTGCATCAAAACGTGAACCTCGCCGTGCTGGACGGGCGGGAAGCGCTCTTTGTGGAGCGGCTGTCCCGCCGCGGCTCCGTCGCCAACCGGGCGCAGGTGGCCGGCCGGATGCCCGTGCACGTGTCCTCCGCCGGGCTGGTGCTCATGGCCAACCAGCCCCGCCCCGTCCAGGCCGAGTACCTCGAGGGATTCAGTGATCCGACCGGCCGGCTGCCCCTGGAGGATCTCCGCGCCCTCCTTGGCGAGGCCGCCCATCGGGGCTATGCCCAGCTGGCCGGCGTCGTGGACCCTGACACGTGGGGGATCGCGGTTCCGGTGCTGGACCGCAGGAAGCACACCGTGGCGGCCCTCGGCGTCGTTGTTCCCCTTCGCGAGGCGCGCCTGCAGGCGCTTGTTCCCGCCCTCCAGACGGCGGCGCGGGGGATCGGGCGGCGGCTGGGAGAGCCCCGCGAGAATCCCGTATTCCATTCAGCGGAATCCATGTAACGCGCATCACCCCCGGGGGAGCACACTGTTAGCCGGAAGACGAAAACGGCCCCGGCTCCGACCGCCCGGACCCCGCAACGAAGCGAGACGCACATGGCACAGCGAAAAGTCATCACCACCCAGGTAGCCATCATCGGTGCCGGCCCGGCCGGACTCATGCTGTCCCACCTGCTGGCCAAGGCCGGCATCGAATCCACCGTCCTGGAGATCCGCAGCCACCAGGAGATCTCCGAGACGGTCCGTGCCGGCATCCTTGAGCACGGCTCGGTCAACATGCTCGTCGACAGCGGTGTCTCCGACCGCGTACTGCGTGACGGCGACCGGCATGACGGAATCGAACTGCGGTTCAACGGCGAAAGCCACCGGATCGACTTCCAGGACCTCGTCGGGGAATCGGTGTGGCTGTACCCGCAGACGGACGTGTTCCTGGACCTCGCCGCACGCAGGAAGGCCGACGGCGGCGATGTCCGCTACGGCGTCACGGACACCACCATCCACGACATCGAAGCCAAGCCCAAGGTCTGGTTTACCGATGCGGACGGCGTCGACTACGAGGTCCAGGCCGACTTCATCGCCGGCGCGGACGGCTCGCGCAGCCACTGCCGGTTCCAGATTCCCGAGGCGCACCGCAAATGGTACTTCCACGAGTACCCCTTCGCCTGGTTCGGCATCCTGGCCGAGGCGCCGCGCAGCTCCGACGAGCTGATCTACGCCAACTCGGAGAACGGCTTCGCCCTGATCAGCCAGCGCACGGAGACGGTCCAGCGGATGTACTTCCAGTGCGACCCCAACGAGGACGTCAACAACTGGGATGAGGACCGCATCTGGGACGCCTTCCGCAGCCGCGTCAACGGCAACGGCTTCGAGGTCAAGGAAGGGCCCGTGATCGACAAGACGGTCCTGAAATTCCGCAGCTTCGTCCACGCCCCCATGCGGCACGGCAACCTGTTCCTCGCCGGGGACGCCGCGCACACGGTGCCGCCCACCGGGGCCAAGGGCCTGAACCTGGCGCTGCATGACGTCAAGGTCCTCTTCGAGGGATTCGACAGCTTCTATGCCAGCGGCTCCACCGCGCTCCTGGACGCCTACAGCGACCGCGCCCTGAACAGGGTGTGGAAGGCCCAGCAGTTCTCCTACTGGATGACTTCCATGCTGCACACCCCTGCCGGCGCCGATGATTTCTCCCGCGCCCGCCAGCTTGGCGAGCTCCAGTCCGTGGTGTCCTCCCGCCACGGCAGCGCCTACCTCGCGGAGGCCTACACCGGCTGGCCGGGCGCCCGCTAGAGCACCGGCCGGAATCCCGGCAGGGGGTTGATATTTCCATCGACAGGCCTAGGGGCCAGGACTAGCCTATAACCGTCCCAGCATGACCCGACAAGGACGATGGAGAGGTGTCCGATCATGGGAACCGCAGAGAATGTTGAACTGGTCCGGCGGGGTTACACGGCCTTCAACGCAGGGGATATGGCGACCCTCAGCGACCTGTTCGCGGAGGACGCAGTCTGGCACGTTGCCGGAAGCGGCGTGCTATCCGGAACCAAACAGGGCCGCGACGCGATCCTGGCGTACTTCGGTGAACTGGGAGCGCGCACCCAAGGTCACTTCCAAGCCAACGTCGAGGACATCGTCGGCGGGGAAAACCATACGGTCGCGATCCAGCAAACCCACGGGGAAGCCAACGGCAAAACCCTGGACATGCCGACCGTCATCACGTTCGTGGTCCGCGACGGACAGATCGCGGAAGGACGGGAGTTCTTCGAGGACACGGCCAAGGCAGACGACTTCTGGACCTGACCGAACAACCGCATGATCGGCCCCGCCCGCAGGCTGTTTCCATCATCGGCGGCGGCATCGCCGGGCTGGCTCTTGCAGCCCGGCTGGATCCCGCGCGTTTCGAGGTCACCGTCACCGAACAGCGGTACGGGCTCCCGACCGTGGGGACATCCTTGGCCATGTGGCCCGCGGCCCAGCGCGCCCTGGGCGATTTGGGCATCCTGGACGCCGTCAGGGAGGCCAGCCCGGTGATCGACGGCATGACCGTCCGGGCGGCCTCCGGCAGGGCCTGGACATCAGCGCAGGCGACGGGGCTGATCGGCGTCTCCCGGGTTGATCTCATCCGGCTCCTCGACGGTGCAGTCCCGGGCAGCGTGCGCCGGGTGTCCGGCCGCCTCGACGTCGTCCGGCCTGGTCCTGCCGGCCTCGTGGTGGGCGCCGACGGTGTCCACAGCGCGGTGCGCCGCAGCTGCTGGGGTGCCCGCTCCGGTGCCCGGCCCACCCGCTACGTCGCGGTCCGCGGCGTGGTTCCCGGATCGCTGTGGCGTGGGCTCACGGGCGAATACTGGGGCCGCGGGCAGCTCTTCGGGATTGGTCCCGCGGCGGCCGGGACCAACTGGTACGCGGCGTTCCGCACCGGGGCGGGACAGGGAAGCCTCGACGTCGCCGCGGTCCTGGCGGAGACCCGCGCCCGCTACGGAGGCTACGCCCCGGGCATCCGCGACGTCCTGGCCGATGCGGTACCGGAAACGACCCTGGTGCAGCGGATCTGGACGACGCCGCCGCTTGGTCGCTATGTCCGCTCCCGGGTGGCACTGCTAGGGGATGCCGCCCACGCGATGACACCCAACCTCGGCCGGGGTGCCTGCGAGGCGCTGGTCGACGCCGTGACCCTCGCGGCGCTGCTCAATAACCGGCCCGTGGACGAGGCGCTGAGCGCCTACAACCGGGCGCGCCACCTCCGCACGCAGGCGTTGCGGTGGGCGTCGTCGGCCGTGATGCGGCTGGCCCTGGCGGAGCGGGGCCAGCCTGTGCGGGACGCGCTGCTGGGCCTGGCTAGTCCTGGTCCAGGGTCTCGGTCAGATGGTGCGTCGGAATCCGGTCCCGGTCGTAGGTGATCTCGGTATAGCCGTGCGGCTCCGGCTTCCCGGACGGGCTCAGGTTCACGAAGACGATCTCGTCAATGGTGAGGATGCTGCGGCGCGTGATCATGTTCCGGACTTCTGCCCGCATCGTCAGCGATGTCCGGCCGAAACGGGTCGCGGTCAGACCCATTTCGATCAGGTCGCCCTGGACCGCGGAGCTGACGAAGTTGATTTCGGAGATGTACTTGGTGACGGCCCGGCCGTTTCCCAGCTGCAGGATGGCGTAGATGGCCGCCTCCTCGTCGATCCACTTCAGCAGGCTCCCGCCGAACAGGGTGCCGTTGGCGTTGAGGTCCTCGGGCCGCACCCATTTGCGGGTGCGGAAGGTGATGTCGGCCGATTCCATAGTGCGAGGTTAGCCGACTCCGTGACCGGCGGCGTTGTGTGACGCAGCCGGCCCGGGGCGGCGCGCGGCCTCACGCCATGGCGGTGTGCGCGGCGCTGTGCGAATCGATCGGCTTCGCGTAGCAGTACGAGTGCACCAGGCCGACATAAGGCCCGAAGTTCGGCACGGACACGAAGCCGGAGTTCTCGTAGAACTGCCGGCCGTCGGTCTGCACCGAGCCGGCCTCCGCCGTCAGGGTGGTGATTCCCAGCGCGTGGGCGTGGGCTTCGAGGGCCGCGAGGATGGAGCTCGCCACTCCCGAGCCACGGGTGTAGGGCAGTACGTAGAGGCGTTTGATTTCGGCGGTGGTGGCGTCCAGCATGCGAAGGCCGCCGCAGCCCACCGGCTGGCCCGAGGCCTTGTCGTGCGCCACCAGGAACACCGCCGTGTCAGCTTCCGACGGCGGCGGCCCGGGTTCGTGGTCGGGTCGGCCGAAGCGGGCCTCGAGTTCCGCCTGTTGGGCTGCCCTCAGGTCCGCTCCGACGGGGTTTGCCCAAGTGACCTGACGGATGTTGAGCCGCGGGTTGGTCTGCATCACTGCCTCGATTCGCCGAAGTGTTATGCAGTCCAAGGCTAGGCACCAGCGGTTTCGGCTGTGTTTCCTGCCGGTAAGCGTCGCGAGAACTGTGGATGGATGGCAGTGCAGTTGCGGCTTTCGGCTCGACTTTCCGGGTCGACGTGGCGACGGCCACAGCCTAGCGGCGCACCAGTGTCCGCAGGAGTTTCAGCGCCACGGAGATCGAGGCGATATCCACTTGGCCCGGTTTGGTCACTTCCGCGAAGGTGTCCTTGATCCGTGCCAGCTGCTCCTGGTGCCCGCGTTCCCAGGCCACGATGCGCTCCACGGCATCGGACGTGCCGGCGTCGGTGGCATTCAGGCCCTGGGTTGTCGCCATTACCGAGACGGTCATGTCGGCTACGGCGGAATACACATCGTCGCGCAGGGCTGCCCGCGCGAGAGACTCCCAGCGGCTCTGCCGGGGCAGATCGGTGATGCTGAGCAGCAGGTTCGCGGCGCCGATGCGCTGGAACACCGCGTAGTACAGGTCAGCAATAGTGGGGATGGGTTCGCGCACTTGTTCGGAGATCAGGGAGATGTCCAGCAACCCGAAACTCTCCAACAGGTCCGAGGCGCGCAGGCCCAGCTCCCGGGGCATCCCCACGGCGGCCCAGTGCGCGAGTCTGTCTTCCGCGCGGTCCAGGTCGGAGCCGCGGAGGTAGTCCAGTGTTTGGGTCCGCAGCAGTTCCAGAGTGGGCATGATCCTGTCCAAGGCCGCGGCCACGGGCTGGTCGCGATGATCGTGCGTCACGTACCATCGCGTGGCCCGGTCGAGGATCCGGCGCATGTGCAGCGTCGCCTCGGCGACGTGTTCGGTGGGATATCCGGCGGGGAGTGCGGCCAGCCGGGTGACGATCCACGACAGGTCGTAGGCCTCGCGCGCCACCACAAAGGCCCTGGCAACAGCGGCGGCGGGGGCAGTGGTTTCCTCGATGGCACGGAAGGCGAAGGTGATTCCGCCGAGATTGATCATGTCGTTGGCCACGACTGTGCACACGATCTGGCGGCGCAGCGGGTGGTCCGCCAGCTCTGCTTCAAAGCGTTCGGACAGCTGGCGTGGAAAATAGCCGCGGAGCACGCGCCGGAACCACGGGTCATCGGCAAGGTCACTGGCGTTGAGCTCCGCTGCCAGTTCGATCTTTGCGTAGGCGGCCAGCACCGACAGTTCCGGCGCGGTCAGGCCCTCACCTGACCGCAGCCGTTCCCTGAGTTGTTCGTTGCTTGGCAGGGCCTCCAGCTTGCGGTCAAGGTCCGTGGCGTTCTCGAGCCAGTCCATGGTCCGTTCGAAGCCCGGGCTCCATTCCCGCACCAGGTGCCGGTCGTTGAAGAGCAGGACATTCTGGTCCGCGTTATTGGCCAGCACAAGGCGGGCCACCTCGTCGGTGAGGGAATGCAGGAAGCCGGCGCGTTCCGGCGACGGCATCTTTCCCGCTGCGATCATCCGGTCCACGAAGATCTTGATGTTTACTTCATGATCCGAGCAGTCCACGCCGGCTGAATTATCGATGGCGTCGGTATTGAGCAGGACGCCGGACAGGGCGGCCTCGATCCGCCCGAGCTGCGTGATTCCGAGGTTCCCGCCTTCGGCGATGATCTTCGCCCGCACTTCATTGCCGTTGACCCTGACGGGGTCGTTCGCCTTGTCGCCAACCCCGGTGTTGGCCTCTGATGAGGCCTTGATGTACGTTCCGATGCCGCCGTTGTACAGCAGGTCCACGGGCGCCCGGAGGATGGCCTGAAGCAGAGCGTGTGGCGGCAGGGACACGGTTCCCGGTTCCAGGCCCAGAGAGCTCCTGACCTGGTCCGTGATGCTGATGGACTTGGCCCGGCGGGAGTGGACACCACCGCCCTCGCTGATCAGTGCTGGATCGTAGTCCGCCCAAGATGAGCGGGGGAGGGCAAAGAGCCGCCGCCGTTCCTCGAACGAGGCCCCCGCATCCGGCGCCGGGTCAAGAAAGATGTGGCGGTGATCGAAAGCCGCCACCAGCCGGATGTGGCGGGAGAGGAGCATCCCGTTCCCAAAGACGTCGCCGCCCATATCGCCGATGCCGGCAACTGTGAAGTCCTCCACCTGGCAGTCCATCCCGAGTTCGCGGAAATGCTGTTTCACCGATTCCCAGGCCCCGCGGGCCGTGATGCCCATCTGCTTATGGTCATAGCCCACGGTCCCGCCGGACGCGAAGGCATCGCCCAGCCAGAAGCCGTACTCCGCGGCCACCGCGTTCGCAGCGTCGGAAAATGACGCTGTTCCCTTGTCCGCCGCCACCACGAGGTAATAGTCGTCGACGTCGTGCCGCACCAGTCGCGCCGGAGGCACCACTGTTTCGCCGTGGGCGGTGGTGACCAGGTTGTCGGTGATGTCCAGCAGCCCGCGGACGAAGGTCCGGAAGCATTCCAGGCCCTCCGTCAGCCACGCGTCGCGGTCCATGGCCGGGTCCGGCAACTGTTTGGGATAGAAGCCGCCCTTGGCGCCGGTTGGCACTATCACCGAGTTCTTCACGTTCTGCGCCTTGACCAGGCCAAGGACCTCAGTGCGGAAATCCTCGCTCCGGTCGGACCAGCGCAGCCCGCCCCGGGCCAGTGCCCCGAAGCGCAGGTGGACGCCTTCCACGCGGGGCGAGTACACCCAGATTTCGTATTTGGGACGGGGAAGCGGGGCGCCCGCGATCGCGGAAGGGTTCAGTTTGAAGCTCAGGTGGGGCTTCGCCTGGAAGTAGTTAGTGCGGAGCGTGGATTCCACCAGGTTCATGAAGGTGCGCAGCAGCCGGTCGGCGTCGAGGACGGGAATGTCGTCGATCGCGGCCAGCAGATCCCTCCGGGCCGCGTCGGTGTCCTCCAACCGCCGTGCCGCTTCCAGCTCGGGATCGAACTTGGCCCTGAACAGTGCCAGGAGCGCGTGGGTTGCCCGGACATTGACCAGCAGGGTATCGGCCATGAAGCCGTAGGAGGTCGTTGTGCCCAATTGCTGCAGGTACTTGGCATAGCTGCGCAGGATTGCCGCCTGGCGCCACTCGATGCCCTCCCGGAGGACGAGGCCGTCAAAGCGGTCCGATTCCGAGTCCCCGCGCATGGCAGCTCCGAAGGCATCCCCCAGCAGCCCGCTGGTGCGGGACGGATCCACGCCGGCCGGGTAGCGGACGCCAAGGTCATAGAGGAACAAGGCCCGGTCCCTCCCGCGCACCACATCGAATGGCCGTTGGTTCAGCACCTCCAGTCCGAGGTTGTGGAAGAACGGCAGGATCCGCGTCAGGCTGTGGGCGGTGGTCAGGTAAAGCCGGATCCGGGCGTCTTCGGCCAGCGTCGGGGAGGCATCGGTGCGGACATAAACGGCCAGCTGAGGATCGTTCAGCGGCCGCCCGCCCGTGCCGTCGAGATCGAACCGCTCAAACGTAGTGATGTCCTCGACCGCGTCCTCGACCTCGAAATCAGCCCGGTAGCTGGCCGGGAAGGCGGCGGACCACAGCGCCGACAACCGGCTGGCCTCCGCCGACGGCAACCTGTCACGGAGCGCTTCGTCCAGGCCCTGGGCCCACGTCCGCGTTGCGCTGACAACGCTCCGCTCCACTTCAGCGGGATCGACGTCGGGCATCCCGCCGGCGGGCAACAGTATCCGGAAGAACACGCGGGCCATCGGGGATTCACTAAGCCTGACTTCGAACTCGAGCGAGGAGGACCCGAAAGCCTGTTTAAGCTCGTGTTCAATCTGGAGGCGGACGGCCGTGCTGTACCTGGCCCGGGGGAGGAACACCAGCGCGGTCATGAAGCGCCCGTAGCTGTCAGCGCGCAGGAACACCCGTGTCTGGTGGTGGGCCTGCAGGCGCAGGATCTCCCGGGCAAGCCCGGAAAGTTCATCCAGGTCCCGGTGGAACAGCTCGTCCAGGGGGAAGGACTCGAGGACGGTGAGGAGCTGCTTGCCAGGGTGGGAGGCCTCGGTGAAGCCGAAGCGCTCCTGGATGGCGCGTACCTTGTCCCGGATGAGCGGGATGCGCCGCACGGACCGGCCCGTGGCGCCCGGGGCGAAAAGGCCCACAAACCTGACTTCTCCCGTGGCCTTCCCGGCGCTACCGAAGGTCCGGACGAGGATTTCATCCAAGTAAGCCGGACGGGGGACGGATGATCTCAGATCCGAAATGGAGATGGTGAGGACCTGCGAATGGGGCAGCCCCGTAACAGGCTGGCGGGCCTCCGGCCGCCCGTCCCTGAGCAGGCCCAGCCCGGCGCCGGGCAGCAACGACACAACATCCGGGCCCTCCGCCGTCGAGTATTCATATTCGCTGTATCCCAGAAACATGAAGTTGCCGCGGTCCAGCCAGCCCAGGAGCTCACCGAGCTGCTCCGGAGTCGGAACCGTGCCGGCGGGCAGCAGGTCCAGGGAGTTGATGGTGCGGGCGAGACGGGCGTGGATGGCTGGGGTGTCATCAGCGACCAACTGGACGTCCGCCAGGACACGCCGCACGTTGGCGATGAGCTCCGCGATGGCCCGTGACCCCGGCAGGCGGCCTATCTCTGCCGCCACCCACGTTTCGGATCTCCACCCCGGCGGGTCCTGGACCGGGCCGGTCGCCGCGGCGCCCGGGACGCCAGCAATTGGGCCCGTCGGTCCGGACTGCGAGGACCCATGCCGTACCTCCACCAACCGATCAGTCCGCGGATCCCGCCGCACCAGAAAATTGGGATGCACCAGTAACCGGATGGACTCGTTTTGGCGGGCCAGCTCCGCAGTAAGCGAATGGATCAGGTGCGGGATGGCGTCGGCAACCACCAGCAGGACGCTGGCGTCGCTTTCGTTCAGGATGTCGACGGCCGCCGTGCCCGCCGGACGGCCGTCCGCTAGTTCCGCATGGTGCCTGGAGCGCTGCTCCAGGTTTTCGGGACTGTAGCCTTGGAGGTCCTCCGGCGCAGCGTGCTCGTAGTACGCCGCGAGGAACTGTTCATCGAAGCCGGGGAAAACGCGGCCGGGCGCATGCCCCCGGTGTACCGATTTGCGTGACATGCCCCTGCGCCTCCACTGCGCGGGCTCAACCGCATGCCGCGGCCGACCATCCTGTCCCCACGCCTGTTTTCATCATCGCCGCGTTCCCGTGAGGAGTCCAGACCCGGTACGCCCCGCCGGGACGGCCTGTACGCCCGCCGGGGACGGACGGGCCCGCTACGCCGGACGGCCGGTGGGATCCTCCGCCGTCGGATCCGCCAGTGCCAGTCCGCCCACGGGACTGTCGTCCCAGTGGATGAGTTCCCAGCCGTTGGCGGGATCGCCTTCCAGCGCCACGATTCCGGTGTTGTCCAGCACGTGCCTGATGGCAAAGTCCGGTTCGATGTTGTCCGCCCGCAGGCCCGCCCACACCCGGATGGCTGCGCCGTGGCTGACCACGGCCACGGATCCTGAGCCCCCCGCCCCGTTTGTCCGTGCCGCTATTTTGGC
This sequence comes from Arthrobacter humicola, assembly GCF_022803015.1. Taxonomy (GTDB): domain Bacteria; phylum Actinomycetota; class Actinomycetes; order Actinomycetales; family Micrococcaceae; genus Arthrobacter; species Arthrobacter humicola_A. The sequence goes on along the minus strand of NZ_JAFKON010000002.1, from coordinate 114,467 downwards.
GATCGCGGCGTCGTAGCGCTCAAAGAAGTCCCGGCCGCTGGGACCGGCAGGCATCCGGCGGTCCAGCTCGCCGTCCGCCCACGAAAAAATGGTGCCGATGTACCGCTTGTGCGATTCGTGGTCCGTGCGCTTTTCCAGCGACCCGGCCTCGATCTCGTGAAGGCCCTCCAGCACCTCGGTTTCAAGCCCGTGCACCCGGGCGAGCGGTGCCGCTGTGATCTGCGTCCGAACCAGGGTGGAGGCGTACAGGGCCAGGATCCGCTCGTTCGCCAAGGCGCGGGACAACGTCTCGGCCTGACGCTCGCCGAGTTCGGTCAGCCCGGGCCCCGGGTGCGCCGTGTCCAGCTGGCCCAGCACATTGCCGGGCGTCTGGCCGTGCCGGATGAGCAGAAGCCTCATTTGAGGTGGTCCACCAGCTGGTCCGCGATGCCCGTGTACTTGCCCGGGGTCAGCGCCAGCAGGCGGGCTTCAGCGTCGGCGGACAAACCGAGGCTCTGGACGAATTCCTGCATCCGGGCGGCATCCACGCGCTGTCCGCGGGTCAGGTCCTTGAGCCGTTCGTACGGGTTTTCCATGCCGTCGACGCCGGCGATGGCCTCGGCGCGCATAACCATCTGGATGGCCTCGCCGAGGACTTCCCAGTTGGTGTCAAGGTCCGCGGCCAGCACGTCCTCGGCAACCTTGAGCCGGTCCAGGCCCTTGGCAACGTTCGAGATGGCGAGCAGCGAGTGGCCGAACGCCACACCGATGTTGCGCTGCGAGGAGGAGTCGGTGAGATCGCGCTGCCAGCGGGAGGTGACCAGGGTGGAGCCGAGGACGTCCAGCAGGCCGGAGGAGATCTCAAGGTTGGCCTCGGCGTTTTCGAAACGGATCGGGTTCACCTTGTGCGGCATGGTTGAGGAGCCCGTGGCGCCTGCCACCGGGATCTGCACGAAGTACCCGATCGAGATGTAGCTCCAGATGTCGGTGCAGACGTTGTGCAGGATGCGGTTGAAACGCGCGACGTCGGCATAGAGTTCGGCCTGCCAGTCGTGGCTTTCGATCTGGGTGGTCAGCGGGTTCCAGATCAGGCCGAGGCCTTCGACGAAGCCCTTGGCGACCTGCTCCCAGTCGGCGCCCGGGACGGAGGCGACGTGGGCGGCGTAGGTGCCGGTGGCGCCGTTGATCTTGCCGAGGTATTCGGTGCGGGCGATCCGGTCCAGCTGCCGGTTGAGCCGGTGCGCGATGACGGCCAGTTCCTTGCCCAGCGTGGTGGGCGTGGCGGGCTGGCCGTGGGTGCGGGAGAGCATCGGCACGGCGCGGTTGTCCCCGGCCATGGCGCTGATCTGGCCGACGAGGGCGCGGGCCGCAGGCAGCCACACATCCTCCACGGCCCCCTTGATGCCCAGGGCGTAGGAGAGGTTGTTGATGTCTTCCGAGGTGCAGCCAAAGTGCACCATGGCGGTCAGCCGGTCGATTCCGATGCCGGGCAGGCGGCGGCCGATGTAGTACTCCACGGCCTTGACGTCGTGGACCGTAACGGCCTCGATCTCGGCCAGTTCGGTGACGGAGGCGGCGTCGAACTCCGTGACGATCGCACGCAGTTGCTCCTGTTGTTCCGCCGTGAGCGGCCCGGCGCCGGGCAGGACGCTGTTGCCGGTCAGGTGGATCAGCCACTCGACCTCAACAGCCACGCGGTCGCGGTTCAGGGCGGCCTCGGAAAGGTAGTCGACCAGCGGTGCGACGGCGGACTGGTAGCGGCCATCCAGCGGGCCGAGCGCGATCTGGTGGTCGGACGCGGCGAGGGCCAGGCGTCCGGACGGCGTGCGGGTATCAGCTGTGGCGGCAGTTTCAGGCATATGGCGATTCTTTCACGAAGTGCCGTCGGGCCTTAAGCGCCCCCGTCCTTGTGACATTGCCGGATGACATTGCCGGCTTGCAGTGCCTGGCGGTCCGGGACGTTGTCCACATAGCCGGGCGGCTCTCTTCAGCGGGCACGGGCCAGCCCGCTAGCGTCGGTTCATGGACAGCTGGATGAGGCAGGTCACTGGGATGAGGCCGGGGTGAGGCCGGGATGAGGCCGGTCAGCAGCGGCATGCCACCGGGACCCGGGGGCAGTGTGGCAGTGCAGGACATGGCGGTGCAGGACATGGCGGTGCAGGACATGGCGGTTCTTGGCGTGACGGCCGCCGACGCCCTGGAGTGCGCGTCGCGCAGTTATGAAGTCCAGCAGTTCGCTGCGCGCGTTGCGCGGTGCGCCGATGAGGCTGATGCGGTGCTCGCCGCCCTCGCCCGTCTCGAGCTGCAGTCGTGGCAGTCACCGGCCGGCCGCGCCTACCGTGTGGCCTTGTCCCTGCACGCGGCCGCGCTGCACCGGAGCCGGGACGCGCTGCTCGATGCTGTTGCCGTGGTGCTCCGGCACGCCCGGAACGTGGCGCAGCCCGCGGACCGGATGGGACCCTGATGGCCGAGTCGAGTCCGGCGGGCTCCGGCGGCAGCCCCGGGGTTTCCGCGCCGCCGCGCGACGGCAGCCTGCTCATCCGGGGCGGAATCGGCGGGGTGAGCTTCCAGTTCGAGGAGCTGCTGGCGGGTGCCGCGGCACTGGACGGGCTGGTCCGGCAGCTGCAAATGGTTGAGGTGGAGGCCGACACCGTCCGGCGCGCACTCTTTCCCTATCAGTCCGACTCCTACACCAGCGGCAGCAACGCCATCATTGCTGTGGGGGAGGCCGGCCGGGACGTCGGACGCGTCCGGTCCCAGCTTCAGCGGATCGGCGACGACGTCCGCGCCAGTCACCGCGAATACGAATATGCCGAAGCCCGGAATGCCCTGCTGCTGCGGATGGGACTGCACGGCTCCGAGTACGGCGCAGCACCGGAGCCCTTCGCCCTGCCCGGGGTGCGCGGCACTGTTGAAGGCTGGGTCGCCATGGCGCCCCGGAATCTCGCCGTGCTGCTTGGCCTGCCCTGGCCCCTGGCCGCCGTAGCCAGCGCCCTGGCCGGGCCCGCTGACATCCGCCGCCTGGTGCGGGACGCCTCGGAAGCGCCGGGGCTCGTGTTCCTCAAGCCCCGCCCCGTCAGCATCGTGGGCCGGGAGAGGTTTACGGCCGACGTCGACCTCTCACCGGCCGGGCTGCTGCGGCGGGCCGGGGCAGTGGGAGAGCAGGGCGGCCGGATCGAGGTTATCGAGGTCGACGGCGGATCCCGGCCCGCGTGGGTGGTGATCATCCCCGGAACCCAGCAGGGCGCCCTGCCGGAAGGCACCAACCCCTTCGACCCTGCCGGAATCGCCGAGGCCCTGGGCTATGACTCGGCGTCGACGGCGCAGGCCATCAGGGAGGCGCTGCGGCAGGCCGGGGCCGAGGCCGGCGATCAGCTCGTGGCCGTCGGCTACAGCCAGGGCGGGATCCACGCGATGAATCTCAGCAAGGACCGCGCTGTCCTGGCCGAGTATGACCTCAAGTTCGTGCTGACCGCGGGCTCCCCGGTGGGCGGGATCAGACCCGCGCCGGGGATCCGCAGCCTGCACCTGGAACATGAGCAGGACTGGGTGCCGGGGGCGGACGGACTGGCGAACCCGGACACCAGGGACCGGGTGACCGTGACCCTCACCAACCCGCTGGCGGTGCCGCCACCACAGGACTTCGGCCTGGGCCCCGGGCACCGGCTGGAGAATTACGCCGACGGGGCCGCGCTCGTCTCCGCGAGCCGGGACAACACGCTGAAGGACTCCACGGCCGCGCTGGCCGCAGTGGTGGGGACTGGCGGGGCGGCGACGGTGACCCGGTTCTCGCTCCGGCGCGAGGCCCGGCCGGCACCGCGGGCAACCCCCGCAACCCCTCCGGGACCGCAGCGCAGCCCGGGCGCCCCTAGCGATCGAGGGCGGGAAGGAAGCTCGCCACGAGGGACACCAGGCTGATGATGATGGCGGCAAACACGGCGGTCCAGAAGAACGAGTCGATGGTGAAGTGCACAGTGGTGTAGCTGCTGATCCAGGACGTCAGGTAGAGCATCGCCGCGTTGATGACCACGGTGAACAGGCCCAGGGTGAGGATAGTGATCGGCAGCGACAGGAGGCTGACAATAGGCTTGACGAAGGCATTCACCAGACCGAAGATCAGGCCGATGAACAGGTACCCCAAGATGATGCTGATGGTGCCGTCACTCTGGGTGGAAATATCCAGCCCGGTGAGGATCCAGCAGGCGATTGCAAGGGCCAGCCCGTTGATGATGACTCGTACGATGATTGAGCGCATGGCCCCATGCTGTCATACGCCCGGCGGCGACGGCAGGGACCATATTCCCCATGTCAGCAACGGCTATCCCCTACGGACAGCAATCAGCTCCCGCAACTGCGGCAGCGACCCGAAGTAGGCTAGTCGGCATGACTTCATCAGAGAATCCGGCCGGGGGCATCAGGCCCCGTCCGGTGGTAGACCTCCTCCCCCGCTACGCGGCCGGAAAACCCCCCGTCCCCGTGGAAGGCCTGACCAGCTACAAGCTGTCCTCCAACGAGAACCCGTTGCCCCCGATCCCTGCAGTGCAGCAGGCCATCGCGGCGCAGACCGATTTCAACCGCTACCCCGATCCGCTCAGCAGCAGGCTGCGTGAAGCGCTCGCCCGCTTCCTGGATGTGCCCGCCGAGGACATCGTCACGGGCGCCGGCAGCCTGGGCGCCCTGAACCAGCTGCTGACCACCTTCGCCGGCCAGAACGACGACGGCAAGGCCGACGAGGTCATCTACGCCTGGCGCTCGTTCGAGGCCTACCCAATCTGCGTCGGACTGGCCGGCGCCGAGAGCGTCCGGATCCCGCTGACATCCGACGGGCGGCATGACCTGGACGCCATGGCCGCCGCGGTGACTGCGCGGACCCGGATGATCCTGCTGTGCACGCCCAACAACCCCACCGGACCCATCCTGACGGCCGAGGAAACGGAGCGCTTCATCCACGCCGTTCCGGCCGACGTCGTGGTGGTCATTGACGAGGCCTACCAGGAATTCGTGCGCGCCGGCGACGCCGTGGACGGCATCGCCATGTACCGCAAGTACCCCAACGTCGTCGTCCTGCGGACCTTCTCAAAAGCGCACGGCCTCGCCGGACTCCGCGTGGGCTACAGCGTCTCCCGGCCCGAACTGACGCAGCACCTGCGCGTCAGTGCTACCCCCTTCGCCGTGTCCCAGATCGCGGAAACGGCGGCCGTCACGTCGCTCGAGCACTTCGCCGATGTTGTAGAAAGGGTACAAAGCCTGGTGGACGAACGGGACCGGGTCGCGGCGGGACTGCGTGAGCTCGGGTGGTTCGTCCCGGAGGCCCAGGGCAACTTTGTTTGGCTCAATCTGGGCGAAAACAGCGCGGAATTTGCCGCCCTGGCGGCGGAACGGGCGCTGTCCGTACGGGCCTTCGGCAACGAGGGCGTCCGCGTCAGCATCGGCGAAACGGAAGCCAACACCCGTTTCCTGAAGCTCTGTGCGATCTATACAAAACCGCCGCGGCGTTCCTAGCGCTTAACACTGCGCGCTCAGGCCGCCCCGTGCGGATAAAGTAAGGACCAGTAAGCCAAAATATATGCCGGGCCTGGAATGTATTCCCGGCCCGGCATATATCCCAGCGATTGCGGCGCATTCGGATGCGGCAAGCAAGGAGACGGTATGGGCGCCACACATCTGCCCTCTACCGAGTTCGACGGAACCGGGATGGATGACCAGCTCGAAGCGGAGGCCGAGGCCCAACTGGGTGCCCCGGCCGAGCCGATGGTGCAGTTACTGGACCCGGACGGCACCCTGGGCTCGGACCCGGTTTTCTCAAAATACGCCGAGAAGCTGGACCCGGACACCCTGCGCGGCTTCTACGCGGATATGGCCAAGATCCGCCGCTTCGACGTGGAAGCCACCGCCCTGCAGCGGCAGGGCCAGCTGGCCCTGTGGGTCCCGCTCACCGGGCAGGAAGCTGCCCAGATCGGCTCCGGACGGGCCAGCCAGCCGCAGGACTACATCTTCCCCACCTACCGCGAGCACGGCGTGGCCCTGACGCGGAACGTGGACCTGGCCGAGCTGCTGCGCCAGTTCCGGGGCGTCTCCAACGGCGGCTGGAACCCGAAGGACACGAACTTCCACCTCTACACGCTGGTCCTGGCCGCCCAGACCCCGCACGCCGTCGGGTACGCCATGGGCATCCAGCGGGACCAGAAACTGGCGGCCGCCAACGCCGTCGCCAGCGTGGAAGCGGGACAGGCCGTGGAGCCGAACGCCGCCGTCATGGTGTACTTCGGCGACGGCGCCAGCTCCGAAGGGGACGTCCATGAATCCATGGTGTTCGCCGCTTCCTACCAGGCGCCCGTGGTCTTCTTCTGCCAGAACAACCACTGGGCCATCTCCGTGCCAAGCTCCGTGCAGACCCGCATCCCGCTCGCCAACCGCGCCAAAGGCTACGGCTTCCCCGGCATCAGGGTGGACGGCAATGACGTGATCGCCGTCCACGCCGTCACGGAATGGGCGCTGGAGCGGGCCCGCGAGGGCCATGGTCCCGTACTCATCGAGGCGTTCACGTACCGGGTCGGGGCGCACACCACGGCCGATGACCCCACCAAATACCGCGAATCCGCCGAAGAAAGCCTGTGGCGTGCCAAGGACCCGCTGGCGCGGCTGGAGAAGTATCTCCGGGCCCAGGGCCTCGCGGATGACAGCTTCTTCGAGCAGGTCAAGGCCGACGGCGACGAGCTCGCCGCCTATGTCCGCAAGACCACCCACGACCTCGAAACCCCGGACATCCGGACCGCCTTCGCCAACACCTATGTGGAGGCCCACCCGCTGGTGGCCGAGGAACTGGCCTGGTTCGAGGAATACAGCGCGGGGTTCGCCGATGAGGCGTCCGCCGATGAGGCACACGCCGGTGAGGCACACAGAGTCCAGACAGACAGGGCGGCCCGCTGATGACCACCATGACCATTGCGAAAGCCATCAATGAGGGCCTGCGGGCCACGTTGAACAACAACCCCCGCTCGCTGCTGATGGGCGAGGACATCGGGGCCCTTGGCGGCGTCTACCGGGTCACCGACGGGCTGATCGCCGAATTCGGCGCCGACCGCGTGGTGGATACCCCGCTGGCCGAATCCGGCATTATCGGCACCGCGATCGGCCTCTCCCTGCGCGGCTACCAGCCGGTCTGCGAGATCCAGTTCGACGGTTTCGTGTTCCCGGGGTTCAACCAGATCACCACCCAGCTGGCCAAGATGCACTCGCGCAGCAACGGCAACCTGACCGTTCCCGTCGTCATCCGGATCCCGTACGGCGGCGGCATCGGCTCCATTGAACACCATTCCGAATCGCCGGAGGCACTGTTCGCCCACACCGCCGGGTTGCGCATCATCACCCCCTCCAATCCGCACGATGCCTACTGGATGATCCAGCAGGCCGTCGACTGCCAGGATCCCGTGATCGTCTTCGAGCCCAAGCGCCGCTACTGGCTCAAGGGTGAGGTCGACACCGAGACCCCGGGCGCGTCCGCGGACCCCTTCAAGGCGCATGTGCTCCGCGAGGGCACCGACGCGACCGTCGTCGTCTACGGCCCGCTGGTGCCCGTGGCCCTCGCCGCCGCCGAGGCCGCCGCCGAGGACGGCCACAGCGTCGAGGTGATCGATCTCCGTTCGATCTCGCCGATCGACTTCGACACCGTCACGGCCTCGGTCCGGAAAACCGGCCGGCTGGTCGTGGCCCATGAGGCCCCGACGTTCGGCGGCATCGGCGGCGAAATCGCCGCGCGGATCAGCGAGCGGGCGTTCCATTCACTGGAGGCCCCCGTCATTCGCGTCGGGGGATTCCACATGCCCTATCCCGTGGCCAAGGTCGAAGAAGACTACCTGCCGGACATCGACCGCATCCTTGAGGCGCTCGACCGCGCCCTGGCGTACTGACGAGGACCCATGACGCTCAACAAGTTCAACCTTCCCGACGTCGGCGAAGGGCTGACGGAGGCCGAAATCGTCGCCTGGAAGGTCAAGGCCGGCGATACCGTGGCCGTCAACGACGTCCTGTGCGAGATCGAGACGGCCAAATCCCTGGTGGAACTGCCCTCACCGTTCGCCGGGACCGTCACGGAACTGCTGGTGCCCGAGGGAGTCACGGTGGATGTCGGCACGCCGATCATCAGCGTGAGCGACGCTGTCGACGCCCCGGCGCCTGTGGCCCAGAAGCAGGCTGCCGGCCAGGAACAGGCTTCCGCCGCGCCCATGTACGGCACGCTTCCGGCTGATGACTCCGACGCCGGCGAACCAGCCGGGCGTCCGGCCGGCGGTCCGCTGGTGGGCTCCGGTCCCAAGGCAGACGCCGTCAAGCGCCGGCGGCGGATTTCCGCTCCTGCGGCCGCCGGCCACGAAGCCCCGTCCGCGGCGCCAGCCACCGGCGCTGCCGCCCCGATGGTGGAGCGGGCGGGGGTGGAGGCCCACGACATATGGATCAACCCGGACGCGGCCAGCAGTCCTGCCGACGCGGCCACAGGCCCCGCCGGCTCCGTCGAGGCGCGCCCCACCTTCGGCGGTGCCATCAGCGGCCTGGTCGGCAAGGTGCTGGCCAAGCCGCCGGTCCGCAAGATCGCCCGGGACCTCGGGATCAACCTGGCCGACGTCGTGCCTACCGGCGCCCGCGGTGAAGTGACCCGCGAGGACCTGGTGAGCTACCAGGCCCAGCGGGACGCCGAGGTGGACAAGGCGGACTCGTTCTGGGGCAAGTCCGGCCGCCCGCAGGACCAGCGGATCGAGCGGATCCCGGTCAAGGGAGTCCGCAAAGCCACCGCGAAGGCCATGGTCGAATCCGCGTTTGCCGCGCCGCACGTCAGCATCTTTGTCGACGTCGATGCCAGCCGCACCATGGAATTCGTCAAGCGCCTCAAGGCCTCCCGCGACTTCGAAGGCATCAAGGTCTCCCCGCTGCTGATCCTGGCCAAGGCGGTCATTTGGGCGGCGGCGCGAAACCCGAGTGTCAACGCAACGTGGGTGGACAACCCGGACGGCAGCGATTCCGCGGAGATCCACGTCAAGCACTTCATGAACCTGGGCATCGCGGCCGCCACGCCCCGCGGGCTGATGGTGCCGAACATCAAGAACGCCCAGGACCTCTCGCTCAAGCAGTTGGCCCTTGCCCTGAACGAGCTCGCCACGACGGCGCGGGCCGGCAAGACCCAGCCTGCCCAGATGCGCGGCGGCACGCTCACCGTGACCAACATCGGCGCCCTCGGGATCGACACCGGAACGCCGATCATCAACCCGGGCGAGGTCGCGATCGTGGCGTTCGGCACCATCAAGCAAAAGCCCTGGGTCCTGGACGGCGAAGTTATTCCGCGCTGGATCACCACCCTCGGCGGCTCCTTCGACCACCGCGTGGTGGACGGCGACCTTTCGGCCCGCTTCATGGCCGATGTCGCCGCCATCCTGGAAGAGCCGGCCTTGCTGCTGGACTAGCCGGCGAAACCGGCCATGAAACCGCAAAACCCCGCCGCTGAACCTTTTCAGCGGCGGGGTTTGTCAGTGTTGGGGTTTCTCAGCGTTGCGGTCTCTAAGTGGCGGGCGGCCTGGCCCGGGCCCCTCAGTTTCCCGAGTATGCGGTCAGGATCTGGACCAGCGCGGGATCGCCGCTCATGCCGGCGAGGGCGACCGAGGCGGCAAACATCAGACCCGCGAGCCCCGCGCAGCACGCGCTGATTCCCGTCAGGAACTTCCAGTCCTCCCGCAACACGCTGCGCACGGTGTCGGGCATGCGCAGTCCCGGGGCAATCAGGTTGGGTGCGCTGTCCGTCGATCCGTCGTCCAGGAATGCGACAACGCGACCGGCGCCGCGGTCCACGCGCATGGCGCTGATGTGGTTGCCGTGCCGGGCCAGAAGGATGTCGTGGCCAACCAGCTGGCGGCGCTGAAGAGTGATCATGGGGCTCCCTTGGTAGGTGGGTTCTCGGACGTCCGCACCATCGCAGGGCACCTCCCATTTTACTGAGCCGGTCCGCGCCGGGCGGCCCGCTGGGCGGTGAGGCTGCCCACGACAGAGGGTGATCCTCATCAAGTCCGGACACGACCACGACCGGACACAGCCAAGTCCGCGCCCTCCTGTCCCGCGGCTACGCCCGGCACTAGAGTGGCACCAGCCGCCGACAGCCCGGGCGGAAGCGGATCAAAGGAGATGTTGCGTGTTTTCAAGCCCGTACCCCGACGTCGATGTTCCCAACCTCGGCATTTACGACTACCTCTTCGGCGCTCTGGCAGAGGAGGACCTGGACCGGGTCGCCGTCGTCGATGGCGCCAGCGGTGCGGAGACCACCTACCGGGCGCTGCGCGGGCAGATCGACGCCCTCGCCGGTGCCGTCGCCGCCCAGGGCCTGGGCGTGCACGGCGTGGCCGCCATCCTGTGTCCCAACGTCCCCGCCTTTGCCACCGTCTTCCACGGCCTGCTCCGGGCAGGCGCAACGGTCACCACCATCAACGCCCAGTACACGGCGGACGAGATCGCCACCCAGCTCACCGACGCCGGCGCGGACTGGCTCTTCACCGTATCGGCGCTGCTTCCGGCCGCCCGTGAGGCCGCCGAAAGGACCGGGATCCCTGCCTCACGGCTCGTGGTGCTCGACGGCGCCGACGGCCACCCCTCGCTGGCGGACTTGCTCGCCATGGGCGCACCGGCACCCCGGGTATCGTTCGATCCCGCCACGCATGTGGCCGTGCTGCCCTACTCTTCCGGCACCACCGGCCGGCCGAAGGGGGTCATGCTCAGCCACCGAAACCTCGTCGCCAACGTGGAACAGGCCAGGGGTCTGCTCGACGTCGGCCCCGAAGACCGGGTCCTGGCGCTGCTCCCGTTTTTTCACATCTACGGGCTGACCGTGCTGCTGAACCTCGCGCTGCGCCAGCGGGCCAGGCTTGTGACCATGCCCCGGTTCGACCTGCCCGAGTTCCTGCGGATCATCCAAGACCACCGGTGCAGCTACCTGTTCATCGCGCCTCCCGTGGCCGTGGCGCTGTCCAAGCACCCGCTCGTTGCCGAGTACGACCTCGGCTCGGTGCACACCACCCTTTCCGGCGCGGCGCCGCTGGACGGCGAACTTGGCAAGCGCCTGGCCGAACGCCTCGGCTGCCAGGTCCTGCAGGGCTACGGCATGACCGAGATGAGCCCGGTATCGCACCTCATTCCGCGCCAAAGTCGCGATGGGCTCAGGGTCCCCGTCAGTTCCGTGGGGTACACGGTGCCGAACATGCAGTGCCGCCTCGTGGACCCGGCCACGGGGGAGGAGATCCCGGTTCCCGCGGAAGGGACCAGCGCGCCGGGGCACCTGTTGTGCCGCGGGCCGAACGTGATGCTCGGCTACCTCAACCGGCCCCAGGAAACCGCGGACACCCTGGACGCGGACGGCTTCCTGCGCACCGGGGACATCGCCAGGGTGCGGGCGGACGGGGTGGTGACGGTCGTGGACCGGCTCAAGGAACTGATCAAGTACAACGGCTACCAGATCGCCCCGGCGGAACTGGAGGCGCTGCTCCTCACCCACCCCGGCATCGCCGACTCCGCGGTGGTCGGCTCCCTCGACGCCGACGGCCAGGAAGTGCCCAAGGCGTTCGTGGTCCGCCAGCCGGGCGCGGACGGCGATGCCTTGGACGTGGCGGGCGTCATGGACTTCGTGGCGGGCCGGGTGGCGCCGTTCAAGAAAGTCCGACAGGTCGAGTTCATCGAGGCCGTGCCGAAATCCGCCTCAGGAAAAATCCTGCGGCGGATGCTTGGGTCTGCAGGCTCAGACACCGGCCAAGCCGGCGTGCCGGCAGCGGCACCGAAGAAGCAGTAGCGCCTCAGTCGGCGTCGGTTTTGGCGATGTAGACGTCACAGGGGGCGTTGTGGGCCACGCTGTTCGCAACGCTCCCCAAGACCCGGCCGATTCCGCTCATGCGCCGGTTGCCGACCACGATCATCAAGGCACTGGTCCGTTCGGCTTCCCGAATCAGGGCCTCGGCCGGCTTGCCCCGCGCGGCGGCGTACGTGACGGTGATGTCCGGGCGGCGCAGGCCTTCCGCGACCGAGCGCGCAACCGTTTCCGCGTTGCCGGCGTCGGAAACGATCCACTGGTCACTGCCGCTGCCGAAGACCTGTGTCTTGTCGCTGTCAAAGGCGCTGACCACATGAAGTGTCGCCCCCACGGAAACTGCGAGGTCGCGCGCGGTGTGCGCCGCCCGCAGTGCAGTTTCACTGCCGTCGACGCCGACAACGATTATTCCGGTCATGGACCGCTCCTCTTTCAACGAGTAATGCTGTTTAGTGTGCCTGGCCGATCAGCTGGCCCCAGCGCGCCCCAGTCGCGGCCCCGCGTGGATCCTGCCGGTGTTCACGCTACAGGGCGGCCAGGGCTTCCCGCAGGACCGGCGCGAGCCGACGCACACCCTCGCGGATCGATTCGGGCGGCACCGCGCTGAACGCCAGCCGGATCTTGTTCGACGGGTCGTCCGAGTTTGTAAAGGCCGCTCCCGGAATGAAGACGACGCCGGCGTCGATGGCCTTCCTCAGCAGCGGGTAAGTATCCACGCCGTCGGGCAGCGTAACCCACACGAAGAAGCCGCCTTCGGGGCGCGTCCAGGTCAGTCCCTCCGGCATGTATTCGGCCAAGGCGGCCAGCATTGCCTCGCAACGTTCCTGGTACAGCCCCCGATACGTCTCGATCTGGCCGCGCCAGTCGTAGTCGCGCAGATAGGCCGACACCAGCATCTGGTTCAGCGTCGGCGGGCACAGGGTGACGGCCTCCGACGCCAGGTAGTACCTGCGCTGCAGGTGGGCCGGGACCAGGGCCCAGCCGATCCGCAGGCCCGGGGCGAAGATCTTGGAAAAGGACCCCATGTAGATGACGTCATCCGGGTTGGCCGCCCGGAGGGGGATGAGCGGCTTGCCGTCGAAGCGGAGCAGGCCGTAAGGGTTGTCCTCCAGCACCAGAATATTCGCGCGACGGCATATATCCACCACGGATTGCCGGCGTTCCGCGGACAGGGTGATGCCGGACGGGTTGTTGAAGCTGGGAATGGTATAGAGGAACTTGACGTTCTTGCCCGCGGTCTGGAGGGCCGCGATCTTTGCCTCCAGCAGATCAGGGATGATGCCGTCACCGTCCATCGGCACCGTTTCGACCTCCACCTGGTAGGCCTCGAAGGTGTTGAGGGCCCCGACATAGGTGGGGTCCTCGACGAGGACCACGTCGCCCGGATTGCAGAAAACCTTGGTGGCCACATCCTGCGCGGACTGCGAGCCGGCCGTGATGACGATGTTCGCGGGGTCGGCGTCCAGGATCCCCTCTGCCGCCATGACCTCGCAGATCTGGATGCGGAGCTCTTCAGTGCCTTGGCCGCCGCCGTACTGCAGGGCGGTCATCCCCTGCTCGGCTATGATCTTCGCGGCGGTCTGGCCCAGGCGTTCCAGCGGCAGGGACTGCAGGTAGGGGCTGCCCCCGGCGAGGGAGACGAGGCCGGGGCGCATCGAGATGTCGAAGACATCCCGGACCGCCGACTGCTTGATATTTGCTGCGCGCTCCGAGAACAGGATCTCGTGGCGGTGGGCGGACGTAGCCGCACGTTCGATTGCGTCAATGGCCTCGGCCGGAAGTACTGCTGCGGCGGCATCAAGTGTTTCGTGGGTCACAAACCCAAGGATACTACCCGTGTTGTCTTGGGGGAAACGATTGTTTCCAGAGAATGCCAGGGCTGAAAGCGACGGGATGCTCCGGGCGGCCCGGGGCCCCCGGCAGCACACGGCTGCCGGGGGCCCCGGGAGGTATCTGGCGCGGAGTGCGGGGTGCGGTAGCTTACGCCGCTTCCGCAGCGGGAGCCTCGGCCAGTGCGTCGAACACGCCCTTGATCTGCTCGACAACTTCGGCGTCGTCCTTGGGATGGACCTCGGCGAAGCGGACCATCGAGCCCGGGACTGCCAGCTTGACGTTTTCGAGGACCTGGGCGCCGGCGATGCCGACGGCCTTGCGGGCCTCGTCCTGGGCCCATACGCCGCCGAACTGGCCAAAGGCGGTTCCGACAACCGCGGTGGGCTTGCCGGAGAGGGCGCCTGCGCCGAAGGGGCGGGACAGCCAGTCGATGGCGTTCTTCAGCGATGCCGGGACGGTGCCGTTATGCTCCGGCGTAACCAGCAGGATGGTGTCGGCCTCGTTGGCGGCGGCCCGCAGGGCGGCGGCGGCCGCGGGCACCTGGCCTTCGACGTCGATGTCCTCGTTGTAGAAGGGGATGTTGCCCAGGCTCTCGTGAATGACCACGTCCACCTGTTCCGGGGCGTTGAGCGCGATGGCCTCGGCCAGCTGCAGGTTGGTGGAGCCGGCGCGAAGGCTGCCGACGAGAGTGAGGATGGTCTTCTTGGACATGTGTACTCCTGTGCATCACGCCGCGGGGTGATTCCGGCGGCTGGTGGATCGTGAGGCTTTGGGGGCCTTCACCCATGCTAAACGGACTGCGGTCCGGTTATATTCCGGGGCGCTAGAATCAGCGGTGTGAGCCTCATCCCGATCCGTCCCGGTGCCCAGTCCGGGGCAGGGCGCCCCGCCGCGCCCGCCGCAGAATCAGCGCGCAGCGACGCGATGCGCAACAGGGAGCTCCTGCTCTGCGCCGCCCGGGAAATCGTTGAGGAATCCAGCGTCGACGCCCTCACCATGGACCGGCTGGCGCAGCGCGCCGGAGTTGGAAAAGGGACGGTCTTCCGGCGGTTCGGCAGCCGTGCCGGGCTGATGATGGCGCTCCTTAGCGACGCCGAGGCCGAATTTCAGGGCCGGTTCATGTTTGGTCCGCCCCCGGTAGGTCCCGGCGCGCCGCCCCTGGAGCGGCTGATCGCCGTGGGCGCCGCCCGCATTGACTGGATCCTGGAATTCGGGGAGCTGGCGCGGGCCGCCGACGCCTCGGTCTACAACAGGTTCGATGTCCCGCCGGCCGTGCTCTGGCGCCGTCATCTCGAGATGCTGCTGCGCGAAGCCGGCGTGACGGCGGACCCGTGGGTCATGGCGTCGGCCCTCGGGGCGTCGCTGGAGCCGGAACTGCTGCTCCATTCCGTCGGCGTGCACGGGATTGCGCCGGAGCGCCTTGCGGACACCTGGCGGGAGCTTGTCACGCGCGTAGTGTGCGGCCACTAGCGGCGCAGCCGGTTCCGTGGGCCAAATCCATTCCACGGAGTTATTCATAACGATCTGTAGTGAAGCAGCCGTGTCGCGGCCCGTGAGAGCCCGGCGGAGCCCGGCTAATGTGATAGCTTCCTCTGGAATGTGACCCGCAACATAGCCCACAAGGGCTCAGCCGCAAGGCATGCGGGCGGCCGGAAACCAGCTGGCCCATACTCCCGAACCGGCCGCGGAACCCGCTGCCGGATGGGGACGACGGAAGGATCGACGTTGTGAATAATCTTGTCCCTGGCACAGTTGGGCCCGCCCGTGCGGCCGCAGCCGTGACGCGCGGATCTGCTCAGGCAACGGCGATCCAGAACTAGCCGCTCCATGCTTCGATATCTCGCCAAACGTGCGCTCACGTATGTCTTCATGATCTTCCTGACCACCAGCGCCGGCTATCTCCTGGCTGTGAGCACGCTGCAGCCGGCGCTGCTGGAGCAGGAGCGGATTCCGCGGCCCACGCCCGAGCAGGTGGTCAATTCCTTCCGGCTCAAGGGGCTCGATCCCACCCTCAACCCGTGGGAGCGCTACGTCGACTGGCTCACCGGCATTCTCACCCGCTGGGACTGGGGACGGAGCCCCAACGGCGCCTTCATCAACGCCGAGTTCGGCGACCGGGTCTGGATCTCAACCCGGCTCTTCCTGGCCTCGATCATCCTGACCCTCGTGATCGGCGTCGCCCTCGGCGTCTTCACCGCAGCCCGCCAGTACAAGGCCTCGGACCGGGCCATCACCTCGTACAGCTACCTCATGTACATCGTCCCCGCACCGATCGCCTACTTCCTGGTGCAGCTGGGCGCCATCAACATCAACGAGTCGGTCGGGGAGCGGGTCTTCTTTGTCACCGGCATCTCCACCCCGGGTCTGGACGGCGACGGCTGGGCCCAGTTCGTCGACATGCTCGCCCACTACGCCGTGCCCACGTTCGCCATCACAATTGTGGGCTGGGGCGCGTACCAGATCGCCCAGCGCCAGTATCTGCTGGACAACGTCAACGCCGACTTCGTCAGGACGGCGCGGGCCAAGGGCCTGACCCGCAACCAGGCCATCAGCCGGCACGCCCTGCGGGTGTCCTTCATCCCCGTGGCGCAGAGCATTGCGTTCACCATCCCGGCCATCTTCGCCGGCGGCTTCTTCGCCGAGAAAATCTTCGCCTGGCACGGCGTCGGGTCCTGGTCCATTGACTCGATCGCCCTGCAGGACGTCAACGCGGCCACCGCGACCCTCGCCTACGGCTCCGTCATCTTCGCGGTCGGAGCGATCCTCGCCGACTTCGCCACCACGCTCGTGGACCCGAGAGTGCGGGTGCAGTAATCGTGACCAACCTCAACACGATTGACCCGGCCGCCGTCCTGGACGAAGGAAAGTTCGGCGACGACGAGGTCGTGATCGGCAAGTCGCGCATCATCCTGCGGCGCTTCCTGCGCAACCGGACAGCCGTCGCCGGCCTCGCCATCTTCCTGGCCCTGACCCTCTTCTCCTTCATCGGCGGCTTCTTCGGCAACTGGGACAAGGAGACCATCGACCCCTTCAACATCGGCATGCCGCCCTCCGCGGAGCACCCGCTGGGCACCTCCCAGGCCGGGATCGACCTCTACGCCCTGACCGTCGAAGGCACCAGGGTCTCCATCCTGATCGGCGTCGTCGTCGGCCTCGTCTCGGTGCTGATCGCCGCCGTCTACGGCTGCACCATGGCATTCTTCGGCCGCAAGGTGGACAAGGTCATGCTGTTCATCCTCGAAGCCCTGATCATGATGCCCGCCCTGCTGGTAGTCGCGGTGGCCACGAGCGGCGGCGCCAACGGCCTGAAGAACACCGTCCCAAGCTGGCTGCTGCTCATCATCGTGCTGCTGGTCTTCAGCTGGATGGGGACCGCACGCCTCATCAGGTCCCTGTCGCTTTCCCTCATGCAGCGTGACTTCGTCAAAGCCTCCCAGTACATGGGCATCCCGCCGCACCGGATCGTCTGGCGCCACCTCGTGCCGAACATCGGCTCCCTGCTGGTCCTGGAAGTCACCCGCGGCGTCACCGGCGCCATCCTCGCCGAGGTCGCGTTCTCCTTCATCGGCATCGGCATCAAGGTCCCCGACGTGAGCCTGGGCGTCCTGATCGGCCAGTCGACCTCCCAGGTTTCCACCTTTCCGTGGATGTTCTGGGCGCCCCTGATCGTAATGTTCCTGCTGACCGGCTCGCTCGCCATGATGAACGACGGCCTCCGCGACGCGTTCGACCCCAGCTCCAGCTCCGTTGGCCGCGCCAAGAGGAGCAAGGCCACTGGCAACGCCACCGGCAGCGCCACCGGCAAGAAACAGAAGAAGATCAAATGACCAGCAACACCACCGCACGGGACACCGCCCAAGGCACCGACGAGCGCCTCCACGCCGCCGGGCTGCACGCCCCCGCCAGCGCGGTCCTCTCCGTCCGGGACCTCAACGTCCGCTTCAACACGGAAAACGGCGTGGTGCACGCGGTCCGCGGCGTCGACTTCGACGTGATGCCCGGCAAGACGCTGGGCATCGTGGGCGAGTCCGGCTCCGGCAAATCGGTCACGTCCATGGCGATCATGGGCCTGCTGCCCCCGACGGCGGAAATCACCGGTTCCGTCCGGCTGCAGGGCAAGGAGCTCCTGGGGCTCAGCGACAAGGCCATGTGCCGCCACCGCGGCAGCGACCTCGCCATGGTGTTCCAGGACCCGCTGTCCTCCCTGACCCCGGTCTACACGGTCGGCACCCAGATCATCGAGGCCCTGACCGTCCACAACCCGACCATGAGCAAGCAGGCCAAGGAGGCACGCGCCGTCGAACTCCTGGGGTTGGTCGGCATCCCCAGCCCGAAGGACCGGCTCAAGGCCTTTCCGCACGAGTTCTCCGGCGGCATGCGCCAGCGCGTCATGATCGCCATCGCGATCGCCAACAACCCGCGGGTTCTGATCGCCGATGAGCCGACGACGGCGCTGGACGTCACCATCCAGGCGCAGGTCCTCGAGGTGCTCCACGCCGCCCAGGAGGAGACCGGCGCCGCCGTCGTCATGATCACGCACGACCTCGGCGTGGTCGCCGGCATGGCGGACGACATCATGGTGATGTACGCGGGCAGGCCGGTGGAGACCGGCAGCGTCGATGACATCTACTACAGCCCGCGGATGCCCTACACGATGGGCCTGCTCGGTGCGGTCCCGCGCGTGGACGTCGCGGAAAAATCGTCGCTGGTGCCGATCGACGGCATCCCCCCGAACCTCACCCAGCCGCCCACCGGCTGTTCGTTCGCGCCGCGGTGCCCGCTGGCCAGCGAGGCCTGCCTCGACGGCGAACCGGACCTTCGGGCGGTGGCGCCCGGCACCGGGCACAGGGCCGCGTGCATCAAGAGCGAGGCCCTCGCCGATGTCGATGTCCACACGGTCTTCGCCGTCCCGGACGTGCCGGTATCCCGCTTTGACAGCCTTCCCCGGCACGAACGCAAGACTGTCCTGGAACTCCGCGACGTCAGGAAGCACTTTCCGCTGATGAAGGGCGCCCTGATCAAGCGCAGGATCGGCACGGTGAAGGCCGTGGACGGGCTGAGCTTCGATATCCGCGAGGGCGAGTGCTTCTCGATCGTGGGGGAGTCGGGCTGCGGAAAGACCACCACCCTGCTGGAAATCATGGAATTCCACAAGGACCAGGACGGCGAGGTGGTGATCGGCGGGCTGAGCAACAAGCAGGCCGCGGACGCCAAGGCCAAGAGCTCCATGCGCAAGGAACTGCAGATGGTGTTCCAGGATCCCACCGGGGCACTGGATCCGCGCTTCACCGTCTACGAGGTCCTGGCCGAGCCGATGGAAAACCTGGGCATGCCAAAGGCTGCCATCCGGAAGCGGATCATGGAGCTCATGGAGCTGGTGGGCCTGCAGGCGGACCACGTCAACCGGTTCCCCAACCAGTTCTCCGGCGGCCAGCGCCAGCGCATCGGCATTGCCCGCGCCCTCGCGGTCAACCCCCGGCTGGTGGTCCTGGATGAGCCCGTCTCCGCCCTCGACGTATCGGTGCAGGCCGGCGTCATCAACCTCCTGGACAAGCTCCGTGCCGAACTCGGCCTCAGCTACCTCATGGTGGCCCATGACCTCTCCGTGGTCCGGCACATCTCCAACCGCGTTGCCGTCATGTACCTGGGCAAAATCGTGGAGATCGGCGACGTCGACGCCGTCTTCGACAACCCCCGCCACCCCTATACCCGTGCCCTGCTCTCCGCGATCCCGGTACCGGATCCGGAGCTGGAGCGCACCCGCGAGCGGATCATCCTCCAGGGCGACCTGCCCTCGCCGCTGGAAGCGCCGGCCGGCTGCAACTTCGCCACCCGCTGTCCCGTGTTCGCGGCCCTCCCGCCGGCCAGGCAGGAGAAGTGCCTGACCCTGGAGCCGGCCCTCGAAGCGTCCGCCACCGACCAGCAGTTCGCCTGCTTCTACCCGGACGGCGAACTGGACGCGGACATGGTCGTTGTCCACGAAAACCACTGAATCACCGGACCAGCCACACCACCCGAGAACCCACGCATCACACTCGCATGAAAAAATGAAGGGGATCACATGAAAAATCGGACCAGGATCGGCGGCCTCACCGCCGTCGTGGCGGCCCTCGCGCTGACCGCTTGCGGCAGCGGTGGCGCCTCAACCACCGCCCAGAGCGCCAAGGCACAGGATGCCTCCGGCGACCTGAGCAAGCTGGTCAGCGTCAACGCCAAGAAGGCAGCCGACCTGCAGCAGGGCGGTACCGTAACGCTGCCCCTGGGCAACATCGGACCGGACTTCAACGGCTTCTCCAACGCGGGCAACTCAGCGGACAACACTGAACTGCACTACCCGATCGACGAGGCCGGCTACGTGGGCTGCTGGAAGCTGGACTTCGACGGCACCGCCAGCCTCAACAAGAACTTCTGCGAAGACTTCAAGAGCGAGGTCAAAGACGGCAAGCAGACCGTCACCATCAAGATCAACCCGAAGGCCGCCTACAACGACGGCACCCCGATCAACGCCGCCACGTTCGAGAACACGTGGAAGATGCTCAATGGCCAGAACAAGGACATCGACATCGTCAGCTCCGGCGCCTACGAGTTCATCGACTCCGTCAAGGCGGGAAGCAGCGACAAGGAAGTCGTTGTCACCACCGCACAGCCGGTGTACCCGCTCAGCGACATGTTCGGCGGCTTCATCCCGCAGACCGTGAACACTCCCGAAATCTTCAACACCGGCTTCACGGGCGAACTGCACCCCGAGTGGATGGCCGGCCCGTTCAAGGTCGACAAGTTTGACTCCGCCGCGAAGACTGTCTCCCTCGTGCCGAATGACAAGTGGTGGGGCGAGAAGCCGGTCCTGGACAAGGTGATCTTCCGCCAGCTGGAGGCCAGCGCCGAGATCGCCGCCTTCAAGAACGGCGAGATCGACATGGCCGATGGCCGCACGCTGACGAAGTACAAGCAGCTTGAAGGCACAAAGAACTCCGAGGTCCGCCGCGGTCAGCGCCTCTTCGCCGGCGGCCTGAACCTCAACGCCCTCAAGGCCCCGCTTACCGACGTCGCAGTCCGCAAGGCAATCTTCACCGCCGTGGACCGTCCCGCCATCCGCGCCGTCCGCTTTGGCGGACTGAACTGGGAAGAGAACAGCTCGGGCTCGATGATGCTGATGCCGTTCTCGAAGTACTACCAGGACAACTACCCGGTCAAGGAAACCGGCGCCGACGCGGCCAAGAAGGTCCTGACCGAGGCCGGCTACAAGGCCAACGCCAAGGGCATCATGGAAAAGGACGGCGTCCCGGCGTCGTTCAAGATCACCAACTTCGGTGACGACCCCACCGGCCTCGCCACCGTGCAGACGCTGCAGAAGCAGCTTCAGGCGGCCGGCATGGACGTTGGCATCGACCAGCGCGGTGACGCCGACTTCGGCAAGGTGGTTGGCAGCCGCGACTTCCAGCTCACCATCAGCGGCTACACGGTTGGCGCCGACGCCACCTCCGGCGTGAAGCAGTTCTACGATTCCAAGACCAACGAGAACGAACTTGGCGACGCCGAACTGGACAAGGCCATCAAGGACCTCGCGTCCATCCAGGATGACGCCCAGCGCAACAAGGCCGCCATGGACGTCGAGAAGAAGCACATGGAGAAGTACTTCTCGATGGGCGTCATCATGAACGGCCCGCAGATCTACTTCGCCCGCACCGGCCTGGCCAACTACGGTGCAGCCCTGTTCCAGACCCCGGACTGGAGCGTCGTCGGCTGGCAGAAGAGCTAGCTCTGACAAGCACCACGCACTAACAAGCAGCACGGCCGAGGCCGGTGCCCCCGGAACCATCCGGGCGGCACCGGCCTCGTTCGTTTAGGCCCTGCCGGACAGGAGCCCGGTGCATGCCCAGCCGGTAGCCTTGGCACCATGAGCAACGATTCAACCCGGCCCATCCGCACCGCCGTCGCCGGTTTCGGCCTTTCGGGCAGCGTCTTCCACGCCCCGTTCATCGCCGCAAACCCGGCCTATTCGCTCGATGCCATTGCCACCACCGACGCCGGCAGGAGATCTGCCGCCGCACACAGCTATCCGGCGGCCAGGATCGTCGACACCCCGGCCGATCTCCTCGAGCTCGCCGGCGAACTGGACCTGCTGGTGCTCGGCACGCCGCCCGCCACCCACTACCCACTCGCGAAAGCGGCGCTGGAAGCCGGCCTCGACGTCGTCGTCGACAAGCCCTTCGCTGTCAGCAGCGCCGAGGGGCAGGAGCTCATCGACCTGGCCGGGCGGCTGGGCCGGGTGCTCACGGTGTTCCAGAACCGGCGCTGGGACGGCGACTTCCTCACCGCTAAAGCGCTCATGGACACCGGAGCCTTCGGCACCGTGAGCCGCTTTGAGTCCCGCTTCGAGCGGTGGTCGCCCGACGTCCCCAAAGCATGGAAGGCGGCCGCAACGGCGGACGACGGCGGCGGGGTGCTGTTTGACCTCGGCACCCACCTGCTGGACCAGGCCGTGCAGCTTTTTGGGCCGGCTACGGTCACGCACGCGGAACTGGCGGCCCGGCGGCCCGGAGCTAAGGCGGACGACGACGTCTTCGTGGTCCTGCGGCACAGTTCCGGGGTGACCAGCCACCTGTGGATGAACATGCTGTGCGCCCAGCAGGGCCCGCGCTACCGCATCCTGGGTAGCGAGGGCGGGTTCACCAAGCACGGCGTGGACCCGCAGGAGCCGTACATCCTGGCCGGCGGAAGCCCGCTGGATGCCGACTACGGCGTGGAAGATCCGGACTGGGCCGGGCTGCTGGGGCGCGACGGGCACCTGGACCGGCTGCCCACCGAGCGCGGCGCCTACCCGGAGTTCTACCGGATCCTGGCCGCCAAGATCGCCGACGGCGGCGCCGGCTCGGCGCTGCCAGTCCCCGTCGACCCCGCGGGCCCGCTCCAGGTGCTGCAGCTGATCGAGCAGGCCCGGTCCCTGGCCTAGGTTCTCGGCACGGTGCGGGCCTAAACAGCCATCGACTGCTCCGTAACTGCCGTTCTGGGGGTCCAAAAGGGCGGTTACGGAGCAGCCGATGAAGTGCCGCTACGCGGAGATGTGTTGGTTACACGGTGCCGGCTACGCGGAGACCAGCTCGTGCCAGTCGGCGACGAGGGGCAGGTTGTGCGCCTCGGAGACCGAGCGGTGGGCAACCTTGCCGCCGGCGATGTTCAGGCCGGCGGCCAGGGCGGCGTCGCGCTCAAACGCAGCCTTGACGCCCAGGTTCGCCAGCGAGACGGCGTAGCGCAGGGTGACGTTGGTCAGCGCGTACGTGGAGGTGTTCGGCACGGCGCCGGGCATGTTGGCGACGCAGTAGAAGATCGTGTTGTGGACCTTGTACGTCGGTTCCTGGTGCGTGGTGGGGTGCGTGTCCTCGAAGCAGCCGCCCTGGTCCACGGCGATGTCCACCAGCACGGAGCCGGGCTTCATCCGGGACACGAGCTCGTTGGTGACGAGCTTCGGGGCCTTGGCGCCGGGGATCAGGACCGAACCGATCACGAGGTCGGCGTCGACCACGGACTTCTCGATCTCGTAGGAGTTGGACGCGACTGTCTTCAGGCGGCCCTGGTACTGGGCGTCCAGTTCGCGCAGGCGGTTGATGTTGATGTCCAGGATGGTGACGTCGGCACCCAGGCCCAGGGCCATGGCGGCGGCGTTCGTGCCGGCAACACCGGCTCCGAGGACAACGACCTTGGCCGGACGGACGCCCGGGACGCCGCCGAGCAGCACACCCTTGCCGCCTGCCGGGGCCATCAGGGAGGTGGCGCCGACCTGTACGGACAGCCGGCCGGCAACCTCGGACATCGGTGCCAGCAGCGGCAGGGACCTGCCCTCCTGGACGGTCTCGTAGGCGATGGCGGTGACGCCGGAGTTGATCAGGGCCTGGGTCAGTTCCGGTTCGGCGGCCAGGTGCAGGTAGGTGAAGAGGATCAGGTCCTTGCGGAAGCGGTGGTATTCGGCCTTGACCGGTTCCTTGACCTTCAGCACCATGTCCGCGCGGCCCCAGACGTCGTCGGCTTCGGCGACGATCTCGGCGCCGGCGATCGCGTATTCCTCATCCGTGATGCCGGAGCCCAGGCCCGCGCCGCGCTCGACGAGGACCTCGTGGCCGTGGGTCCGGAATTCATGGACGCCGGCCGCCGTGATGGCGACGCGGAACTCGTTGTTCTTGATCTCTTTGGGTACGCCGATGATCATTTGTTAGCTCCAGTAGCTGGTGGCCTGGTGGGCCTGGATGAGCGGGGGATTCGTACTTCCAGAATAAATCCCGCTGTGAGGCACGCGACAGGTGCCGACACCGGGCGGTGGGCGCCCGCCGCGTCATTCCGGGGTTTTTCAAAACCGGGAATAGACATTTGTCGAGGGCGCGGACGTCAGGTGTCGGCTCGTGTCCGTCCCGGATGCATTCGCAGTGCGGCGGGCGGGGGCAGTAGTCTGGCAGGATGCAGCAGCAGGACGTGGAGCAGCTCGTGGAGCAGGTGGCGCAGCGACTGGGCCGCGGCCTCTCCCTCGAGGACCTTGACGGTCTGCTCCTCGCCTACAGCTCCAACCAATCCCACGCGGACCGCGTCCGGGTGAACTTCCTGCTCAGCAAGCGTGTCCCCGTGGATGTCATCGCGTGGCAGCTCTCCCACGGGATCGCGACGGCGGTCCGGCCGGTCGTCGTGCCGGCCAACGCGGACCTCGGCATGCTCGGGCGCGTGTGCGTGCCGCTGCTGGTGCGGGGCTTCCGGGTGGGGTACCTGTGGGTCCAGCTCGACGCCGAGGAGCCCAGTGCCGCGACCGTCCTGGGCCAGCTGCCGGACGTGGCGCCGGAGCTGGAGCAGCTGTCCTCCCTGCTGCTGGATTCCAACACGGCGGAGTCCGAGTTCCGGCGCCGGCGCGAGCAGGAGTTCCTTGCCGCGTGCGCCGGGGAGGCCAACGCGGCGGCGGCCGTCGCGGGCTGGAAAGAGGTCCAAGGCAAGGGGCCATGGCAGCTGGTGACCGTCCTGGACGCGGATGGCTGGGCCGGGGGCTCGGATCCCATCGCCGACACGCTTATTCACCGCTCCGCGGCGCTGCAGGCGACCATCGGGGTAGACGCCGCACTGTTCAGCGCCGGCACGGAGACCCATGCGGTGGTGCTCTTCAAGGAATCCACGGGACGCGCCGACCACGCCCAGGTGCTGGTCC
Source organism: Arthrobacter humicola (assembly GCF_022803015.1). Taxonomy (GTDB): domain Bacteria; phylum Actinomycetota; class Actinomycetes; order Actinomycetales; family Micrococcaceae; genus Arthrobacter; species Arthrobacter humicola_A. The sequence continues at coordinate 89,646 of NZ_JAFKON010000002.1, read as the reverse complement.
ACTACCAGCTCGAACTCGCCAAACGCTCCGGGCGCACGGTCCGGCGGATCATCCTTGGCACGTCCGAGGGATTCGCCAAGCCGCGGGAACTGGCCGAGGCCTACCGGCAGTCACGGCAGGCGGCCCAGGCCGCGGCGGTGGATCCCCAGCTGGGCGAGCTCGTCGACTGCCGGGCCACCGGCGTCTACCAGCTCCTGGCCTCGGCGGGCGGCGGCGCGGGAGCCTGGGCAGACGCGGGTTCCGTGTATTTCCGCCTCCTCGAGGACCATGACAGCAACCACGAGCTGCTGCCCGTGCTGGAGCTGTTCTACGACAACGACGGCTCGGTCCAGGAGGTCGCGGCCAAACTGCACCTGCACCGGAGCAGCATCTACAACCGGCTCGGCCGGATCCGCCAGCTGCTGGGCGTGGACCCGTTGAAGGGAATGGTGCGGCTGGAACTGCATGCCGGGCTCAAGGCGCGGCGCTGGGCTGGCCGGCCCAGAATCTAGCGGCGCGCTTAGCCCTCGCGCTTGGAGGGGTCGGCGTCGAGGGCCGGCTTCGCATCGTGGCCAGCGTCCTGGCCAAGGTCCTGGCCGGGGCCGGCGATGCCGGCGGCACTGCGGCGGCGGGAAATCCGGCTGTCCACCCAGAGCGACACCGCTACGAAAGCGACGCCGCTGGCCAAATACGTGGCGGTGTTGTTCAGGCCCATCGCGGTTCCGAAGATGCCAGCGAGCAGCATAGCGGCGATCCCTGCCACGATGTGCCACCCTCTGAATTTACCCACATTCCAAGCTTATCCCGCGGGATATCAGTGCTTCCGCGCCGGACAGGGATCGTTGCTTGATCCTTATCACTGCTTCATGAAGCACCGGCAGCCTCGTCATCCTGGCCGGCCGGCGTCCCGGCGCCCGCACCATTCTTCTTCTGCGTTTCGAGCCACGCCATGATGTCGGCCAGCCGGATCCGGCGGTGCGTTCCGCGGTACTCCACCGGGATCTCGCCGCGGTCGGTCATGTTCCGCAGATATGTGTGCGAGATTCCCGCAAGCTCCGCGGCCCGGGACGTCGTCAGCATTTCCTCGACGCTGCTGACCGTCACGGCCTCGCCGCGGCTGAAGCGGCCCAGCAGATCGACGACGGCGTCCCGCGCCGCGGGCGGCAGCCGGTGGACGGTGCCGTCCACGAACACCGTAATGTCGTGGCTGCCGTCGAGGGCGTACCTGAGGTTCTGCGCATCCTCGGCCGGGAGGCCGGCCGTCACCCGGGGGGCTATCAGTGCCATGAGTGCATCCTAGCGGCAGCCGCTACAGCCCAAGGTCCTCCAGGACCGGCAGTTTTGCCCGCACCCAGGCCCGGGCCTCCGTAGCGCTCGGCGCGGACAAGGCCAGCTTGGCCAGCTCCCGCGCTTCAGCCAGGGTGACGGTCTTCAGCACGGCGGCGACGGCCGCGATGGAACGCGCCGTCATGGACAGCGTGGTGACGCCCAGCCCCGTGAGGACGACGGCGAGGGCAGGGTCCGCCGCGGCCTCACCGCACACGCCCACCGGCTTGTTGTGGCCCTCGGCCGCGGAACCTTCCACGGTCAGGCCCACGAGCCGCAGTACGGCCGGCTGCCAGGGGGTGTTCAGGGCGGCCAGCGGGCCGAGCTGGCGGTCGGCTGCCATGGCGTACTGGGTGAGGTCATTGGTGCCCAGGCTGGCGAAGCCAACCTCGCGGAGGATGGCCTCGGCCGTCAGCGCCGCCGACGGGACCTCCACCATGACGCCGGGCGTCTTGATCCCTGCCGCAGTGCACAGCGAGGCAAAGCGGGCCGCTTCCTCAGCGGTGGAAATCATCGGGGCCATCACCCAGACATCGGCCTCGGATGCTTTCTCCGCCAGGGCAATGGCCTGCAGCTGGCGCTCCAGGACCCCCGGCGTGGTGAAATCGGTCCGGTAGCCGCGGACGCCCAGGGCGGGGTTGGGCTCGGTGGCGTCCGTCAGGAACGGCAGCGGCTTGTCCGCGCCGGCGTCGAGCGTGCGAAGCACCACTTTCTTGCCCGGGAAGGCGTCGAAGACGCCCTGGTAGGCGGCGGCCTGCTCCTCCACGGTCGGTTCGGTGTCCCGCTCCAGGAAGCAGAACTCGGTCCGGAACAGTCCCACGCCCTGGGCGTTCAGGCCTGCCGCGGCCACGGCGTCCTTGGCGCCGCCGACGTTGGCCAGGAGCGGCACGAGGTGGCCGTCCGCCGTCGTGCCGGTCCCGTCAAAGGCGGCGAGCAGCGAGGCGGTGGCGGCCCAGTGAGCTGCGGCCGCGCGCTGGGACTCGTCCGGGTTCGCGGTGATGAGCCCGGCCGCGCCGTCCACGTACACCTCGGTGCCGTCGGCGAGTTCGTCGACCCCGACTGCGGCGACCACGGCGGGCAGACCCAGTGACCGGGCGATGATCGCGGTGTGGGACTGCGGTCCGCCGCCGGCGGTGACGAGGGCCAGGACCTTTTCCGGATCCAGGGTGGCGGTATCGGCCGGGGCCAGGTCCTCGGCGATGAGGATGAACGGGGTGGCGGACACGGGAATGCCCGGCGCGGGGACTCCGCGCAGTTCCGCCACGATCCGGGAGCGGACATCCAGGACGTCCGTGGCGCGCTCGGCCATGTAGCCGCCCAGGTTGTGCAGCATTTCCGAGACCGAGGCGCCGGCTTCCCAGATTGCCCGCTGCCCGGAGGTGCCGCGGCCGATCAGTTTCGTTGCGGATTTGAGCAGCATGGTGTCAGTGGCCATGAGGGCCGTGGCCTCGAGGACGGCCTTGCCGTCGCCCGAGACGGTCTCGGAGCGGGCCTTCAGTTCGTCGTGGACGGATTTCGCCGCGGCTTTCAGCGCCGCAGTCGCGTCCTCCGCCGTGACGCCGGCGGGAAGCTGCTCTCCGGCGGGCGGTTCGCTGATCGGTTTGGGCATCTGCCGGACGGTGCCGATGATGCGGCCGGGGCTAACGCCTACTCCTGGGAAGTTCTGCACTGAAGGTCCTCATATTCTGTCGTAGGCCAGTGGCCACTAAGCCGGTAAACCAGGTGCCGCAGCGACCCTGCTGATCATTTGCGCCTGCGGCTGACGGCTACGGCAGCGGGCGGGTCACGGCACCTGAAAAAATTGTATGTGATGCAGTTCATATAGCGTTGCTATAGGTGCTAGGGTAGCGGTTATGAGTATCGATGGCCAGCTACCACCCAAAGCCCGGCTGCTGCGTGCGGCCGCCGAGCTGCTGGCCAACTCCGGCGGATCCGCAGTCTCGACCCGCCAGATCACGCAGCTGGCCGGTGTCACGGCACCGACCCTCTACCACCACTTTGGTGACAAAGAAGGGCTGTTCGACGCCGTCGTCGCAGCAGGTTTCGACGAATATGTCGCGGGCGAACGGGACTTCGCGCCCTCTGGCCAGCCTCTGGAGGACATCCGGAGGATGTGGGACAACCATGTCCAGTTCGGGCTGAAACAGCCGGAACTGTACCTCGTCATGTTCGGCAATATCCGCCCTGAGAGCCGCCCGGCCATCGTCGCCGATGCCGAGGCCCTCATGGAGGAAATGCTGAACAAGGCGGCTGTCTCCGGCCAGCTCAACGTCCCGCCCAAGGAGGCGGCCAGGTCCATCCTGGCGGCCAATGTGGGCATGACCCTCATGCTGATCGCGGAAAAGGTGCCGGAGCGGAACCTCGAGCTCTCCGCCATGACCCGCGACGCCATGATCTTTGCGGTTTCCACCGAGCAGGCCCGGGACAACGGTTCTGTGGACAGCGGAAAGTCCTCAGTGGTTGTGGCGGCCATCGCATTGAACGCAGCCCTCCAGGCGTCCCACTCGGACCAGCTCTCCAGCTCGGAACTCAAACTCTTCCTCGAATGGCTCCACCGGATCTCCAACAGCTCCACCAGCTAGCTCGGCGAAATTATCGGACCATCCTGCAATGCAGCGGGAACGACGGTTAGGAACTCACATGGCAACAGAGACAGTTGCGAAACCACGCACCAGCATGCGCGTACACGTCCAGAAATTCGGGACGTTCCTGTCCGGAATGATCATGCCCAACATCGGCGCCTTCATCGCCTGGGGCTTCATCACGGCGCTCTTCATCCCGGCCGGCTTCTTCCCCAATGCGGAGCTCGGCAAGCTTGTCGGGCCCATGATCACGTACATGCTCCCGCTGCTGATCGGCTACACCGGCGGCCGGATGGTCTACGGCGTGCGCGGCGGCGTGGTGGGCGCGGTGGCCACCATGGGCGTCATCGTCGGTACCGACATCCCCATGTTCATCGGCGCCATGATCCTTGGCCCGCTCACTGCCTGGATCATGATGAAGCTGGACAAGATCTGGGAAGGCCGCGTCAAGCCCGGCTTCGAAATGCTGATCGACAACTTCTCGGCAGGCATCGTTGCCGCCGCCATGGCGGTCGTCGGCATGCTGGTGGTCGGCCCGATCGTGAAGGCCTTCAGCAATGGCGCCAGCGCCGTGGTCGAATTCCTGGTCACCAACGGCCTGCTGCCCTTCACTAGCATCTTCATCGAGCCCGCAAAGGTCCTGTTCCTCAACAACGCCGTTAACCACGGCATCCTCACCCCGCTGGGCACGCAGCAGGCGCTCGAGCAGGGCAAGTCCATCCTGTTCCTGCTTGAAGCCAACCCCGGTCCGGGCTTCGGCATCCTGCTCGCCTTTTCCTTCTTCGGCAAGGGCCTGGCCAAGGCGTCCGCGCCGGGCGCAGCCGTGATCCAGTTCGTCGGCGGTATCCATGAGATCTACTTCCCGTACGTCCTGATGAAGCCGATGACGATCTTCGCCGCAATCGGCGGCGGCATGACCGGCATCTTTACGCTCGTGGTCACCGGTGCCGGACTCCGGTCCCCGGCAGCCCCGGGCAGCATCATCGCGGTCTACGCCTCCACGGCACGCGACAGCTACGTCGGCGTGACGCTCTCCGTCCTCTTTGCCACCACCGTGTCCTTCCTGATCGCCTCCGTGGTCCTGAAAGCCAGCAAGGCGCCCGCCGAAGACGACCTCGATCAGGCCACCCACCGGATGGAGGCCCTGAAGGGCAAGAAGAGCTCGGTGTCCGCAGCCCTGATCGGTGAGGGCGTGGGCGCCAGCGGCGTCGCCGTCCTCGCCACCCCGATCAAGAACATCGTCTTTGCCTGCGACGCCGGCATGGGCTCCAGCGCGATGGGCGCCTCGGTGCTCCGCAACAAGATCAAGGCCGCCGGATTCACGGACGTCAAGGTCACCAACTCCGCGATCGCCAACCTGACCGACACGTACGACGTCGTCATCACCCACCAGGACCTGACCGAACGGGCCAAGCCCGCGACCGCCAGCGCCGTACATGTCTCTGTGGACAACTTCATGAACAGCCCGCGGTACGACGAGATCGTGGAACTGGTCGAGGCCAGCAACACGGAAGCCGGCACCACGGACGCGGCCCCTGCCGCGGCCGCCGCCGGCACCGCCCCCGCGGCCGCCGAGGCAGAAGCCGAGGAGGGTCCCGCCGGCATCCTGGTGGCCGAAAGCGTCGTCCTCAACGGCCATGCGACCACGCGGGACGCCGCGATCGACGAGGCCGGGCAGCTTCTGCTGGACCGCGGCGCCGTCGACTCCGGCTACGTGGACGCCATGCACGAACGCGAGGAATCGGTCTCCACGTACATGGGCAGCTTCCTGGCCATCCCGCACGGCACCAATGCCGCGAAGGACCACATCATGAAGTCGGCGGTCTCCGTTATCCGCTACCCGAACGGCATCGACTGGAACGGCAAGGAAGTGAAGTTCGTCGTCGGTGTGGCCGGCGTCAACAACGAACACCTGCACATCCTGTCCTCAATCGCCAAGGTCTTCACTAACAAGGCCCAGGTGGCCCAGCTCGAGGCGGCCACCACGGTTGACGAAGTGCTGGCCCTGTTCGGAAAGGTCAACTCCTAGTGAAGGCTGTTCATTTCGGAGCCGGAAACATCGGGCGCGGCTTCGTGGGCCTGCTGCTGCACGACGCAGGGTACGAGGTGGTGTTCGCCGACGTCGCGGACGCCCTCATCACCGAGCTGGCCGCCGCGGACAGCTACGAGGTCCACGAAGTGGGAGAGAACCCCGCAGTCCGTACCGTCAACAACTTCCGGGCGCTGAACTCCGGCACCCAGGAGGCCGACGTCGTCGCGGAAATCGCGACGGCGGACATCGTCACCACCGCCGTGGGGCCGCACATCCTGAAGTTCGTGGCGCCCGTGATTGCCAAGGGGATTGCTGCCCGTGCCGCCGGGCTGGCGCCGCTGCAGGTGATGGCGTGCGAGAACGCGATCAACGCCACGGACATCCTGAAGTCCGAGGTCGTTGCCCAGTGGGATCCGGCCGCGGGCGCCCTGGACGCGGCCGCCGTGTTTGCCAACACGGCGGTGGACCGGATTGTGCCGAACCAGGAGGCCGGGCAGGGCCTGGACGTCACGGTGGAGACGTTCTATGAGTGGGTGATCGACCGTACCCCGTTCGCCGGGAACGAGCCGGTGGTCCCGGGCGCGACGTTCGTGGACGATCTGGAACCGTATATCGAGCGGAAGCTGTTCACCGTCAACACGGGGCATGCGGCGGCGGCCTACTTCGGATTCGAGGCCGGCCTGGGCAAGATTTCCGAGGCCATGGCCGACCAGGACGTCGCGGCCGATGTGCGCGCCGTCCTGGACGAAACCAAGGAGCTGCTGGTGGCCAAGCACGGCTTCAACCGGGCCGAGCAGGAGGCGTACGTGGAAAAAATCCTGGGCCGCTTCTCGAACCCGCACCTGCCGGACACCGTCACCCGGGTGGGCCGTGCCCCGCTGCGCAAACTCAGCCGGCATGAGCGCTTCATCGGTCCCGCTGCCGAGCTGGCCGAACGCGGAATTGTCCCCGAGGCGCTGCTCGGGGCCATCGCCGCGGCCCTGCGCTTCAGTGATCCGGCCGACGCCGAGGCCGTGGAGCTGGCGAAAATCCTCTCCGCGTCCACGCCGGACGAGGCCACGGAGAAGATCACTGGCCTGCCGGCGGACCACCCGCTCTTTGCCGCCGTGTCCTCCCTCATCGAGGAGGCCACAGCGGTCGTCTAGCCGCTCCAGCCCAACGACGCTCCCTCAGATCGCGCGGGTTTTTGGGCGACGCTCCCTCAGATGATTGTCCGATACACGGACCCTCCCTCACTTCTGGTGAGGGAGGGTCTGTGTTTTTGACGCGAAAAGTGAGGGAGGGGCTGGCCGTTGACCATTAGGTTGCCTAACTGTTAGGCTACCTAACTATGAACGCCAGTGAATCGGCTGACCCCGGCCTCCTCGCTCTCGCCGAGGACTTCCGCGAGGCCCTCCGCCACAGCATCTACCTCGTCCGCCGCTTGGACGCCGACGGCGAACTCAGCGCCGCCCAGCTCAGCATGCTCAAGATGCTGTTGGACGCCGGGCGCGCCGCAGGCGGTGTGCGGGTGGGCGAAATCGCCCGGAACCTCGGCGTCAAGGTGCCCAGTGCCACCGAGCAGATCATCAAGCTCGAGCGCGCCGGCCTCGCCCGGCGCGAGCCGGATCCCGACGATTCCCGCGCCGTCCGGGTCACCCTCACGGACGCCGGCCTCGCTGCCGTCGCGTCCGCCAATGAGCGCCGCAACACCGTCATGGCGGGCGTTCTCTCGTCCCTTTCGGACGAAGACCGCGCCGCTCTCGCGGCCGCCCTCCCGGTCATCGGCAGGATCAACGCGACGCTCCTGGCCTGATCTTCACCCAACAATTCCAATCACTTAGGAGTGCCCCCATGCACGGCCAGCCCGCCGACACCCTGCCGGCAGCGGAAGTAACCCTCGAGGCCGAGAAGGCCTCACTGCTCAAACAGCCCAAGGCAGTGTGGGCCACGGCCCTCGCGGCAGTGTTCGCCTTCATGGGGATCGGGCTGGTGGACCCCATCCTGCCGGCGATCGCCAAGAACCTGGACGCCTCGCCGAGCCAGGTGTCGCTGCTCTTCACAAGCTATTTCCTGGTGACCGCAGTCGCCATGCTGATCACCGGCTACGTCTCCTCCCGGATCGGCGGGAAGCGGACGCTCCTGATCGGGCTGGCGGTCATCGTCGTGTTCGCCTCCCTGTCCGGCACGTCGGGCAGCGTGGCTGAGCTCATCGGCTTCCGCGCCGGCTGGGGGCTGGGCAACGCCCTGTTCGTGGCCACGGCGCTGGCCGTGATTGTCGGCGTCGCAAGCGGCGGCGCCGGCACGGCGATCATCCTTTACGAGGCCGCGCTCGGCCTGGGCATTTCCCTCGGCCCGCTCCTGGGCGCACTGCTGGGCGGCTGGCAGTGGCGCGCCCCGTTCTTCGGCACGGCTGTGCTGATGGCCTCCGCATTCATCGCGCTGATTGCCCTGCTGCCCAAGACGCCGCTGCCCGAGCGGAAAGTCCGGCTCCGGGATCCGCTGCTGGCCCTCGGACACAAGGGGCTGCGGACGACTGCGGCCAGCGGCCTGTTCTACAACTACGGCTTCTTCACCGTCCTCGCCTTCACGCCGTTCATCCTCGGCATGGACGCCTACGGGATCGGCGGGGTGTTCTTCGGCTGGGGTGTGGCCGTCGCGGTCTTCTCAGTGTTTGCCGCCCCCGTGCTGCAGAACCGCTTCGGAGCGGTCCGGGTCCTCACCGGCACCCTGGTCCTGCTGATGCTCGACCTTGTGGGACTGGGCCTGGCCGCCGGGCACTCGGTGCCGGCCGTCGTCGTCCTCGTGGTCATTTCCGGGGCGCTCCTGGGCATCAACAACACCATCTACACGGAGTTGGCCATGGGCGTGTCCGACTCGCCGCGGCCGGTGGCCTCGGCCGGCTACAACTTCGTGCGCTGGATGGGCGGCGCCCTGGCACCGTTTGCCGCGGCGCAGCTGGGCGAGCACTTCGGTCCGCAGGTGCCCTTCTTCACCGGCGCGCTGGCCATGGTGGCCGCCATTGCCGTCGTCTTCGGCGGACGCCGCTACCTGGCGGCGCACGAGCCGCACGTGGTGTAGCAACGCCCGGTGTTGTGCAGAACCCGCTGAGGTGACAAAGAACGCCCATGCTTCCGAGGAAGCATGGGCGCTCTTTGTCGGAACGCTGAAGGCGCGGCGGGCCTGACAGAAGCGCCGGCTCAGGCCCTGGCGGACTCTTTCGCGGATTCCTTGGCGGCTTCCTTTGCGGATCCCTTGGGTACGAACAGGGTTTCGGCCTGCTCCAGGGACATGCCGTTGGTCTCCGGGACCTTGAACATGACGAAGAAGAAAGACGCCGCCGCGAACAGCGCGTACATGGCGTACGTCAGCGGCAGGGAGGCCGCGGCCATGACCGGGAAGCTCAGGGTGATGGCGAAGTTGGCGATCCACTGCGCGGCCGCGGCCAGGCCCAGGGCCCGGGCGCGGATCCGGGACGGGAAGATCTCCCCCAGCAGTACCCACACCAGCGGGCCCCAGGAGGCGCCGAAGCTGATGACGAAGACGTTGGCGGCGACCAGCGCCGCCGGCCCCCACGCACCCGGCAGCGAGATCGCGTCGCCGGACCCGGTGGCCGAGCCGAAGGCCAGCGCCATGGTGCCCAGCGAGAGGGCCATGCCGATGGAGCCGGCCAGCATGATCGGACGGCGACCGATCCGGTCCACCAGGGCGATTGCCACGAGCGTGACCAGGATGTTGGTGACGGCGGTGGCCACGGAGATGGTGAGCGAATCCTTTTCCTGGAAGCCCACCGCCTTCCACAGCGTGGTGGAGTAGTAGAAGATCACGTTGATGCCGACGAACTGCTGCAGCACGGACAGGATGATACCGATCCAGACCACCGGCTGCAGGCCCAGGGCCTTGCCGCGCAGGGATCCCTTCTGGCCGGCGAGCTTGTCCTCGTCGATGGCCTTCTTGATGTCGCGCAGGTGCCGGTCTGAGTCATCGTCCGGGGCGATCGAATTGAAGACCCTGAGGGCCTCCTCGTCCTTGCCCTGGAACACCAGGAACCGCGGCGATTCGGGCAGGGTGAAGGCGATCCAGCCGTAGACGACCGCGGGGACGGCGGCGGCCATGAACATCCAGCGCCAGGCTTCCAAACCAAGCCACAGGGCCTGGTCCGCGCCGCCGGCCGACGTCGCGAACACGGCGTCGGAGAGCAGGGCGGCGAAGATGCCGGTGGTGATCGCCAGCTGCTGCAGCGAGGCCAGGCGGCCCCGGACGTGGCGGGGGGAAATTTCGGAAATGTAGGCCGGCGCGATCACCGAGGCCAGGCCGATGCCGAGCCCGCCCACCAGGCGCCAGAAGATCAGGTCCCAGACGCCGAACGCGAACCCGGTGCCGATGGCGCTGACGAGGAACAGCAGCGCGCCCAGCTTCATGGCCGGGATCCGGCCGTAGCGGTCGGCGATCTTGCCGGCCAGGTAGGCCCCTGCCGCGCAGCCGAGGAGGGCCACGGCGACGGCGAAGCCGGTCACAGCCTCGCTGAGGGCGAACTCGTCCTTGATCGCGTCGACGGCGCCGTTGACGACGGAGGAGTCAAAGCCGAAGAGGAAGCCGCCGACGGCGCCCGCTACGGCCAGCCAAATGACCCTTTTTGGGATCTTGGCGGCGGTCTGGTCATGGGTGGTGGTCATACGGCTCCCTTGGCAGTTCGCGGTCCACGGCCTTCGCCGCAACTACCCAGTCTTGCACCCGACCCGGCGTGCCCCCTGTCACAACCACCGGAAAGTGAGACGAAACATACACTTTGCCGCTGCTGCGGCTGAGGACAGACGACGACGGCCGGCAGTCCAGAAAGACTGCCGGCCGTCGTCGTGTTCCAGACCTCGGGATCGCCTAGTGGGCGGCGGCCACGGCGCCCTCCCGGGCAACCGCCTTCGGGTCCGTGAGCTTCTTGTTCGGCAGGGCGAACGTGATCAGGAAGGCGATGCCGGTGAGCACGGCGGCCGTGAGCATGACGGCGTCGATCGACTGCGCGAAGCCCTCGACGATGGGACGGGTGAGCGTCGGGTTGGCCGTGTGCAGCCAGCTGGTGTCGTTCAGCGAGTCGTTGCTGGCGCCGTTCTTGAAGAAGTCGTAGAGCTGAGCGTTGGCCGGGTCGGCGGCCACGGCCGGATCCTTGAGCACCTTGAGGTAATCAGCATTCTGCGCGGCGTCCTTCATGCCCGTGGCGATCTTGTCCGCCGCGAGGCTGAAAAGCATCGAGATGAACACGGCAGTGCCAACAGCGCCGCCCATGGAACGGAAGAACGCGGCGGAGGAAGTGCCCACGCCCATGTCCTTCGAGGGCACGGAGACCTGCATGGCCAGCGTCAGCGGCTGCATGCAGAAGCCGAGTCCCAGGCCAAAGAACACGGCGATGGCGCCGGGGACCCACAGTGGGGTGTCCACGCCGAGGGAGAGGCCCATGACGACGGCGGCCACCGTCAGCGTAGCGGTGCCAAGGATCGGGAAGATCCGGTAGGTGCCCGAGGCCGAGATGGTCCGGCCCGCTGTGATGGAGCCGGTGAGGATGCCCACGGTGAAGGTGATCATCATGAGGCCGGCCTCGGTGGGGGTCAGGCCCTTGACCAGCTGCAGGTACATGGGCAGCATCGCGATGGCGCCGAACATGCCGATGCCGATGATGAAGTTCAGCAGCGAGGACAGGCCGAAGGTGATGTTCTGGAACAGCCGGAGCGGGATCAGCGCGTAGTCGGCGGCGTGCCGTTCGGCAAGCAGGAACGCGATGATACCCACGACGCCGAGCCCGTAGCAGAGGTAGGAGTTCGCGGAGCTCCAGCCCCAGGTGCGGCCCTGTTCGGCCACGAGGAGGAGCGGCACAATGGCCAGCGTGATGGCCGCGGCGCCCCAGTAGTCGATCTTCTGCTTCACGTGCTTGGCGGGGAGGTGCAGGTACATGAACACCACTGTGAGGGCCGCGAGACCGATCGGGATGTTGATCAGGAACACCCAGCGCCAGCCGTCGATCCCGAGGATGGTTTCGGTGCCCGCGAAGGCGCCGCCGATCACCGGGCCCAGGACGGAGGAGATGCCGAAGACCGACATGAAGTAGCCCTGGTACTTGGCCCGGTCCTTGAGCGGCACGATGTCGCCGATGATGGTCAGGGCGAGGGCCAGGAGGCCGCCGGCGCCCATGCCCTGGATGCCGCGGGCAATGGCGAGTTCGGTCATCGAGTGGACCGAGCCGGCATAGAGCGAACCGGCGAGGAAGATCACGATGGCGATGAGATACAGCGGGCGGCGCCCGAAGATGTCACTGAGCTTGCCGTAGAGCGGCGTGCTCACCGTGGAGGTGATGAGGTAGGCGGTGGTGGCCCAGGCCTGCAGGGAGAGGCCGTCGAGGTCATTGGCGATCGTGTAGATCGAGGTGGACACGATTGTCTGGTCCAGCGAAGACAGGAACATGCCGAGCATGAGTCCCACCATGACGGTGATGGTCTGACGGTGGGTCAGGACCTCTCCCGCGGCGCGCACGGAGGTGGTTTTGGACATGACTGCTCCAAGGTGAAGTGGGGGATTAAGCGGATAGTTGCTTTCAGTAACTATGTTACTGGCTGAATTGTTCCCGCCACTACCTCGGGGAGAAGAAAGTCCTTACCGTTCGACCAGGATCCCGTCCGGATCGCACCAGATCATCACGCCCGGGCGGATGGCCACGCCGTCGATCTCCAGGGGCACGTCGATTGCCCCGGCGCCGTCCTTGGCGCTCTTGCGCGGGTTGCTGCCCAGTGCCTTGACCCCGAGCGGCAGCGCCGCGATGGCGAGCCGGTCCCGGATGGCACCGTTGATGACGACGCCGGCCCAGCCGTTCGCGACGGCGCTCGCCGCGATCATGTCCCCCATCAGTGCCGTGCGGAGGGAACCGGCGCCGTCGACCACCAGGACGGAGCCGTGGCCGGGAGTGGCCAGCACGGTCTTGACCAGCGCGTTGTCCTCAAAGCAGCGAATGGTCCGGACCGGTCCGCTGAAATGCGTGTGCCCGCCCAGGGACTGGAACTGCACCGACACGGATTCCAGCTCCCCGCCGCGCTCGTCGTAAAGGTCTGCAGTATTCAGGGCGGAAGCGTTCACAGTGACTCCTTGCGTGTTTACGGGATGACATGGCAGAGCGGGTTGGCAGTGTGTTTCATGATCGAGACTCGCACATTGCGCCCAGATCCGCCGAGTCCCGGTAGTCTGGCTGCGCACTGATACATATGCCTGAGCATCAGTTCCAGGGGGAGCCATGAGCATGTCCGATACCACCGCGCCGGCGCTCGCCGAACCCGAACGCCGCGTCCGGCCTGTCTGGACGGCAGGGGTGGTGCTGGTCAACGTCGGCATCAACGCGGCATTCTTCGGCCCGCTCCAGGTGCTCCTCGGCCAGCAGGCGGCAGCCTTTAGCGAACCGGACAAGGAAGCCATCCTCGCCCTCGTGACGGGTGCGGGGGCGGCCGTGTCCCTGGTGGCCAACCCCCTCTTCGGCGCCTTCAGCGACCGGACCACCGCGCGCCGGGGGCGGCGGGTGCCGTGGGTGCTCTTCGGTGCCGTCCTGGGTGCCGCGGCCCTGATCGCGCTGGCGGGCGCCCCGGGCGTTGCCGCCATGACGCTGCTCTGGTGCCTCGTCCAGGCCGGCTGCAACGGCGCCTATGCGGCCATCACGGCGGCCATCCCGGACCGCGTGCCGGTACCCCAGCGCGGCATGGTCGGCGGCCTTGCCGCCATGGGCCAGACAGCGGGAATCCTGGCAGGGGCGGCGATCGCCGCCGCCGTCGCCGGAAACTTCGCCGCGGGGTATGTTGTCTGCGCGGTGGCGCTGCTCGCCGGCGTCGTCCTCTATTACTACAAGAACGACGACGTTCCGCTGCCTGCGCAGGCCCGTCCGCCGTTCAGCCTGGGCGGCTTTGTGCGGGGTTTTTGGATTTCCCCGGCCCGCCATCCGGATTTTGCCTGGGCCTGGCTGACTCGGCTCCTGGTGAACATCGGCAACCATATGGTCACCCTCTACCTGCTGTTCTTCCTCAACGACGCCGTCCGCGTCCGCGAAACCCAGGGTATCGAGCCCGAGTTTGGCGTCCTGATCCTCACGGGCCTGTATGCGGTCATGGTGATCATCACCAGCGTGGTCGGCGGCCGGCTGAGCGACCGCCTGGGCCGCCGGAAGCCGCTGGTCATCATCTCATCCGCCGTGATCGCCGCAGCCTCCCTCATTCTTGCCTTCGCCCCCACCTGGCCGGGTGCGCTGATCGGCGCGTCCGTGCTCGGCATCGGCTTCGGCTGCTATCTGGCGGTGGACTTTGCCCTCATTACCCAGGTGCTGCCCACGGCCCTGAACCGGGGCAGGGATCTTGGCGTCATCAACATTGCCAACTCGCTGCCGCAAGTGCTCGCCCCGCTGATCGCGTACCCCTTTGTTGCCTTCTGGGGCGGCTATGTGGCGCTGTACGTGGCGGCCGCCGTGATTGGGCTTCTGGGGGCCGTGTTCGTGGTGAAGATCAAGGGCGTGGACTGACCCGGCCGCGTTCCGTACAGGGGGCTTCGGCGCCCCGGTCTACTCGCCGGGCCCCCGGATTCGTGGCGTATAGTGGACGGCAATTGCCGCGGCAGCGCGGTGGGCGGATCGCGCCCGGCTGCCGAGAAAAACGACCCCCCGGAACGCTGCTGATGCCTGATTTTCACTCAGATCTTCCACCGATGGCCCCTCCACCCACTCTGCCCCGGCAGCGGCTCCGTTACGTGCGGATCCTTGATGTCGCCGCGGGGTTTGCCCGCAAAGGCCTGGACTCCGTGGTCCTGTCCGAGGTGGCGGCCAAGGCGGACGTGCCACTGGGGACGCTGTACCGCTACTTCCCGTCGGCCACCCAACTGGTCCTGGCGCTGTACCGCAAGCAACTGGGCGAACTGCTCGCGGGGAGCTCGCCGGCGGCCGGCAAGGTCGCGGCCCAGGCCCTCGCGGGAGTGGTGATGGAGATCTTCCACATGCGCCTGATGCAGCCCGCCGTGGAGCAGTCCCTCAACCGGGCGGTCTACGTCAAGGACAACGACACAACGCGGCTGCTGCGCGAGATCGATGCGACGGCCGAGAAGGCAGTCACTGCGGCGTGCGGCGACCCGGCAGTGGCCCGGGTCCTGCTGCTCACGGTTACGGGCCTGGTCCAGGCCGTCCGCTGCCGCCGGCTGTCCCTCTTCGAAGCGGAGGAGGACCTGAAGAAGGCCTGTTCCCTCCTGCAGCGGGCCCCGCAGGCCGCGTAACTGGTCTAGACCAGCAGCCCGGAATATGCCCTCCCGCGTGTGATCCGGGTCACATATTCTGGAGGAGAAACGTTTCACCGGGGGGCGGTAACGCTCCCGGCGGGCGTAACGGGCGCGATGCCCTGTTTACCATTGCTGGACCGGAGCCGGCTGACGCCAGCAATTCGGGGAAACACCGGCGACCGCCACCTCTGGTCGCCGCCGCCCCTGCCAGACCAACTTGAGCATCCTTGCTTGAGCTTCCATGAGCCGTGCGCCCACGGTGAGCCCCAGGAGACAACGACGTGTCCACTGAAACGATCATTCCCGCCGATTCCACCTCCCCGGCTGAGGCAGTAGCCGTGCTCAGCGACGAGGAAATCTTCGCATCCCACGAGGGCGGCAAGCTGTCGATTTCCAGCACCGTCCCGCTTGCCAGCAAGCGCGACCTCTCCATCGCCTACACACCTGGTGTCGCCCAGGTCAGCCGCGCCATCCACGCCAACCCGGAGCTCGCCAAGACGCTCACGTGGGCCCAGCGCCTCGTGGTGGTGGTCAGCGACGGCACGGCCGTGCTGGGGCTGGGCAACATCGGCGCCAGCGCCTCGCTGCCCGTGATGGAGGGCAAGTCCGCGCTGTTCAAGGCCTTTGGCGAACTCGACTCCATCCCGCTGGTCCTCAACACCACGAACGTCGACGAAATCATCGAGACTCTTGTCCGGCTGCGCCCCAGTTTCGGCGCCGTCAACCTTGAGGACATCGCCGCGCCCCGCTGCTTCGAGCTCGAGGAGAAACTCATCGAGGCGCTGGACTGCCCGGTCATGCACGATGACCAGCACGGCACCGCCGTCGTAGTCCTCGCCGCCCTGACCAACGCCGCCAAGGTGACCGGCCGGACCCTCGACAGCCTGCGTGTGGTGGTCTCCGGCGCCGGGGCCGCCGGGATCGCGGTCGCCGAAATCCTGCTGACGGCCGGGATCGGCGACGTCGTCCTCCTGGACTCCCGCGGCACCATCAACAAGGACCGCGCGGACATCGCCGCCGATCCGGCCAGCAAGAAGGCCCAGCTCGCCGCCCGCAGCAACCCGCGTGGCGTGACAGGCGGCCCGGGGGAGGCGCTGCTCGGCGCCGACGTGTTCGTCGGGGTCTCCTCTTCGAAGCTGGACGAGGAGCACCTCAAGCTGATGAACCACAGCTCGATCGTGTTTGCCCTGTCCAACCCGGACCCGGAGGTCCTGCCGGAGGTCGCGAGCAAGTACGCGGCCGTCGTCGCCACCGGACGCAGCGACTTCCCGAACCAGATCAACAATGTCCTGGCCTTCCCCGGCATCTTCCGCGGCGCCCTCGACGCCGGCGCCCGCCGGATCACGCCGGCCATGAAGCTCGCCGCGGCCCGGGCCATCGCGGAACTGGCCGAGGATGACCTTTCGGCGGACTACATCGTGCCCAGCCCGCTGGATCCGCGCGTGGCCCCGGCTGTCTCCGCGGCAGTCGCCGCGGCAGTGGCCGCCGAGTAGCCGGACCGCGTCAGAAAACATCCGACACCGGACGACGACGGCGGCGCTTCCCTAGGGGGAGCGTCGCCGCTGTCGTTCGGCGGGAAACCACCAGCACTCCGTCCGGGATCCGGAAAACTCGAGCCGGAGGGCCAGCTCTGTCCGGAATGGGACACCGGCAGAATAGACGTGGCCGACGGCATCAAGTCGCTGGAAATCACCGCCCCGGACGGTCTGGAGATCATTGCCGTCTGCGTCAAGGCCGGCTCGGCCAAGCAGGGCCTCGGTGCTCAGATCGACTACTTCTATTCCAGCCAGCTGTCCGTGACAATCTCGCACTACTCGGGCAAGGACATCTCGCACTACTCCGTCATGTACGGGAGCCGTCCGGAAGTTAGGCGCCGGCATTCCCGGGCCCGGGGCCGTCAACGGCAGCCCCGGGACCGGCCATAGACTGGTGCGATGAACCCCGAGATTGTCGTGACAGTGCTCTGCGGCCTCGCCATCGTGGTGGGCGTTGCCGGGACGATCATTCCCGTTCTGCCCGGCAGCATCCTGATTGGGGCGAGCCTGCTGGCCTGGGCTCTGTGGGGCGGCGCCGGGACCACCGGTTGGGTGGTCTTCGGGATCGGGATGCTTTTCGTTCTGGCCGGCATGGCCGCCAGCACCGTCCTGACCGGCCGGAAGCTCAAGGAGCACAGCATCCCGAGCCGTTCCGTGGTGGTGGGCCTCGTGCTGGGCGTGGCCGGCATGTTCGTCATCCCCGTGGTGGGGCTCTTTGTGGGCTTCGCCGCCGGGCTCCTGCTCAGCGAGCTGCAGCGGACCCGTGTGTTCGGCACCGCAGTGGCCTCGAGCTGGGCCGCGCTGAAGGCCACGGGCCTGGGCATGATCGTGGAATTCGGCCTCGCGTGCCTCGCCGCGAGCACCTGGGTGATCGGCCTCTGGGTGGCCTCGGCGGCCTAGCAGCGGCCTGCCGGAGCCTACTACCATGGGGGAATGAGCGCCGGACTTGGCGAATCCGCCCCCCAAATTCCCGACGGCCGCATTCCCGCTGGCCAGCTTGCTGACGGCGAAAGTCCCGACGGCCAGCGCAGGCCGTACACGGACACCCGCGACCTGACGCCGTTCCGCAAGGTAGTGGTACGGACACCCGTCCGCGGCCTGGCCGGCACCGTGGGCGGCGCGGTGGCCGGACTCATGGCGGGCCGGGCACCCGGGACGCTGGCCGCCGAAGGCGGGGTGCCCCGGCTGGGCAGGGTAGGGGGCCGGACCTCCGCCAAGAGGATGAAGGCCGTGCACTCCGCCGTCTTCGGCAGCACCGATCCTGACCGCCTGATAACCCTGGCCCGTTCCTACCCCGGCTGGGCAGGGGTGTGCTATCTCATGGCCGGGCTGCTGGCGTACGCCCACGGCGGGCACCTGCGCGCGTCCGAACTCCTGCAGCACGGCCTGAGACTGCGGAACGACGAGGACGCCAACCGCTACGCCGGCGAATACCTGGCCGGCGTGGTCACCAGGGTGGAGGTGGCCGAGCGGATTGAGGTTCCGGTGCTCTTCTCCGAGGAGGCCGTGTTCCTGGCGCTGTCCCATTCCCTGCGCGAGACCGGCCAGACGGAGGCGGCGCTGGCGGCGCTGGCCGGCCTGCCGCCGTCGTTGCCGCTCGCCCTGGCGCGCTGTTCGCTGGAGGCCGAGCTGGGACGCGACGTCGACGTGGTGGCAGAGACCGAGGGCCTGCTGAACGCGGATGATCTGTCCGCGGCCCTGCTGCTGGTGCGTGCCCGGTCGCTGCGCAGGCTCGGCGCCTACACCGCATCCCGGTCTGCCCTGCAGGAAGTCCTGCGGCGCCGGAAGACTGACTTCACCCTCCGCAGCGACGCGCTGACGGACACCGCCCTGCTCCTCCTCGAGGCGGGCCGCAAAACCCTCGGCGGCCGGGACTGGCAGCGCCACAAACCTGCACAGCTGGAGGCCGTGAAAGCCATCCGCAAAGACGCCGAAATGCACGAACTCTGGGACCGCGAATACGGGCGCGCTGACGACGACTGACAGGCTTCCACGCCCGATCGCGGCCAAATCCACGTATCCACTACTCTTGCGGGCCCCTGGGGCGCGGAGTACAAACGAGGCATGAGAGATGCGGTGGAGCGCTGGATGCAGCACTACATCACGGCGTGGACGACGAACGATCCGGAGGACATCCGGGCGCTGTTTACCGAAGACGCCATCTATGCGACCAGCCCCCAGGAAGCCGAACCGTGGCAGGGCCGGGACGATATCGTGGAGCACTGGCTTGCCGGGCGTGATGAGCCGGATGACTGGATGTTTGAATGGAAGCTGCTGGGGGTCGACGGCGGCCGGGCGTTTGTGCAGGGCCTGACGACGTACCGCGGCAACAGCCGGAGCTATGACAACTTGTGGGTCATCCAACTGACCGCGGACGGCCGCGCGTCGTCCTTCACCGAGTGGTACATGCAGCGCAAGTAGCCCCAGGGCGGATTCGCGCCCTCACCCGTGCGTCATGGCTGCGCTGAGGGCGGGCACAATCTGCTCGGCGAGCAGCAAGGCGCCCAGGGCCAGCATGATGATCCCGCTGGCCAGCGTCACTTGGCGCGCTGCGCCCGGCCTGGCCTGCAGCAGTTTCCGCGCCAGGAGTGCCACACAGCTGTAGATGACGCCCACGAGCAGGATGAAGGTCAGCCCGAGCAGACCCGACTGGACCGGGACCGGCCACGCGGCGTCAGGGCTGACGAACTGCGGCACCAGGGCCACGAAGAACAGCAGGCCCTTGGGGTTGATTCCGCTGATGCCCATGCCCTGGAGGAAAACCCGGAACTGGCTCGCGGGTGTGGCGGCACCGGGAGCAGCGGTGCCGGTGCTGAAGCTCGCCCCGCGCCAGGACCGCAGGGTGCTGAAGCCCAGCCACAGCAGGTAGAGGGCGCCCGCCGCGGTCAGCCAGCCCAGCACGCCGGGCATCCCGGCGAGCAGTGCCGCCAGGCCCAGCACCAGCAGCGCCGTGTGGAGGGCGTAGCCCCCGCAAAGACCGGCGACGGCGGGCGCGAAGCTGCGCTGCCGGAGCCCGGCCGCGATCGAATAGGCCCAGTCGACGCCGGGGGTGCATGCCAGGGCGACGGCGACAACCAGGAAGGCGAGGAAAAGCTGGGGGTTCATGGCGGGCTCCAGGATTGCGGCACCCCGTGGCGGGTACAAGAAAAACTCTAGGCAAATTCGGCCCGGAAGTGCTCGCTTATTTACTGAAGAATCGCCGCTTTTGGGTAAGATAATTGCGTGATTGACGCCATTGACAGAAGTATTTTGCGCTACCTCAAATCGGACGGCCGGATGACTGCCACGGCCCTGGCGGCCAAGGTGGGGTTGACCGTGGCTCCGTGCCATCGCCGGCTGCGGGATCTGGAGGCCGCCGGGATCATCCGGGGCTACCGGGCGGATATTGATCCGGCCGCGGTGGGGCTCGGTTTCGAGGCGATCGTGTTCGTGACCCTGCGCCAGGTGGACCGTTCCACCATGGAGATCTTCGAGAGCCGGGTGGCCGGCAATCCCAACATCGTCGAGGCCCAGCGGCTCTTCGGGTCGCCGGACTACCTGCTCAAGGTCATCGCGGAGGACCTGCCGTCCTACCAGCGTTTCTACGACAGTGAACTGACCTCGCTGCCCGGCGTCGAGCGCCTGACGTCAACGCTGGTCATGAAGAACCTGAAGGCCAATGCCGGGCCGCCGGTCTAAACGCGGCCGCCTGCTCAGGCGCCGAGCAGTCCCGTGGTCCGGTAGGGAATGACCTCGCGCAGGAACATGCTCGTTGAGGTCCGGACGATTCCGGGGCACAGCCGGATTTCCTCGGACACGCGGTAGAGATCGTCCGGGCTCTTGGCCACCACCCGGATCAGGAGATCGGTATCGCCGGCCGGGGCATGGCATTCGAGCACTTCCGGGATGTTGCGCAGGGCGGCGATTGCCTCGTTGAGGTGGCTCTGGTCCAGTTCCGCGCTGACCGCGGCCGCCACGCCGCGGCCCAGGGCGGACGGCAGCACCCGGCTGCTGTTCGGCCGGAGCGCGCCCGACGCCGACATCCGCTCCAGGCGGGACTGGACGGTGCCGCGGGCCAGGCCCAGCTTTTGCGCCAGCACCATGACCGGCACGCGGGGATCTTCGTCCAGCGCGGCGAGGATCCGCCGGTCCGTCGCGTCGAGCTCCTGCAAAATGACTACTTCCTGTTCGCGGCCCGGGCTGTGGTTGATCAGATTGACTACTCTGGGGCCGGTCCGTTGCATCAACTGTAGGGCTTCTGCTCAAATAGTGACAACAAGGGGACGAGGCCACCGCCACGATCCCGAAGGCTACGGACATCCCGGCACACCACCCGGACCCCGAACGAGGCTCCCGCAAGGAACCAGCCGCTGATTGACTCTTGTTCACGCATCGTCTTTCCGCACAACGCACTCGCGGCAAGAGCCCCTGAGCCACCGACGTCGGATTTCCCGAAGTCATCGGTAGCTGAGGGGCTCTTGTGCTGCTCCGCATAGGCTAGTCACATGACCTCAGCTGGCCGCTTCGCCCCCAGTCCCTCCGGCGAACTGCATGTGGGCAACCTCCGGACGGCCATCCTGGCATGGCTGTTCGCCCGGTCCGGGGGGCGGCGGTTCCTGTTGCGGGTGGAGGACCTGGACCGTGCCCGGGCCGGCGCCGAGGCCGAACAACTCCGCGACCTGGCGGCGATCGGCGTGAGCTGGGACGGCGGCGTCGTGCGCCAGACGGAGCGTGAGCACCTGTATGACGGGGCGATCGCGGAGTTGACGGCGGCCGGCCTGACCTATGAGTGCTTCTGTACCCGCCGCGGAATCCAGGAGGCCCCCTCGGCACCGCACGCTCCGCTGGGCGCCTACCCGGGAACGTGCCGGAACCTCAGCGGCGCCGAGCGCGAGGCCAAGCGGGCCGCCCGGCCGCCGGCTGTCCGGCTCCGCTCCACCGTGGCCGAGGCGACGGTGTGGGACGTGCTCCACGGCAGTTACACCGGGGTGGTCGACGACTTCGTGCTCCGGCGCAACGACGGCGTGACCGCCTACAACCTGGCCGTGGTGGTGGACGACGCCGCGCAGGGCATCGACCAGGTGGTCCGCGGCGATGACCTGCTGCCGTCCACGCCGCGCCAGGCATATTTGGCCTCGCTGCTCAATATGCCTGTTCCGGAATATGCGCATGTGCCGCTGGTACTGAACGCCGACGGTGCCAGGCTGGCCAAGCGCGACGGCGCCGTCACGCTCGCCGACCTGGCGTTGGCCGGGGTGGGCGCGGACCAGGTCCGGGACACTTTGCTGGACTCCCTTGGCCTCCCGCCGGGCCGCCTCGACGATGTCCTCGCCGCCTTCGACCCGGCCGCCCTGCCCCGCGAGCCCTGGGTGTGGCCCGGGGTGCCGGGAGCGCACAAGGGGGCGCATCCGGGAACCGGCCTGCGGGCAGGGACGGACAGCCGCGGCGCGTAGGCTGGATTCATGACCGAGCCCGCACACCCCCAGCCCCGCTTCACTGTCGAGACAGCCAAGGTCCTGGCCGAGGTGGCCCACAACCGCCAGAAGGACAAGCTCAAGCGGCCATACCGGGAGCATGTGCTCGCCGTCGGGGACGCCCTGGCGGACTTCGACGACGACATCCGGATCGCCGGGTACCTCCACGACATCGCGGAGGATACCCCGATGACGCGGCAGGCGCTGCTGGACATGGGGGTCTCCGAGCGTGCCGCGGACATCATCGAACGGGTCACGAAGCGCCTGCATGAGAATCCGGACGACTACCAGGCCGGCATCCGGTACATCGCCGAGGACCACGACGCCACGCTCGTGAAGATTGCCGACAACGCGCACAATTCGCTGCCCGAACGGGTCAAGGCGCTGGCCGAAAAGTGGCCGGACAAGCCCCCGGTCACCCGCTATGATGATGCCCGCCCGGTGCTCTACGCCGCCGTTCCTGTCGAGGAAACCCGGAAAATCCTGGCCCGGATCAATCCCTGGCTGTTGAACGAACTCGACGACATGCTCGACGAGGCGGACGACACGGACTACGAGTTCCTCTCCTATGACGTCCCCGCAGCAGACACGGCAGCAGACGCTGCAGCAGCAGACGCGGAAGCTGCGCCGGGCGATGCTCCGGCCGGCGACACCGGGTCCGCACGGGACTGAGCATGCGCGCCTACGTCCTCACACGCTACGGCGGCCCGGACGCCATGGAACTCCGGGATGTTCCGGTTCCCCAGCCCGGCCCGGGCGACGTCCGGATCAAGGTCGCCGCGGCCGGGCTGAACCCGGTGGACTTCAAGTTCCGCCGGGGCGCGCTGCGGCCCATCAGCCATGTCCGACTGCCGATCGTTGCCGGCTGTGAACTCGCCGGGACGGTGGAAGCAATCGGACCTGGGCCCAACCGCTTTTCCATCGGCGACCGCGTCTACGCCCGGGTGGACAAGGCCAGGCTTGGAGCCTTCGCCGAGCTGGTGTGCGTGCAGCAGGAATTGGTGGCCGCCATGCCGGCGTCGCTCGGATTCGCCGAGGCCGCAGGACTGCCGCTGGCCGGGCTCACGGCGCTGCAGGCCCTCCGCGATGAACTTGCCGTGGGCCGCGGCACCCGGCTCTTCATCTCCGGCGGCGCCGGCGGGGTGGGAACACTCGCCATCCAGCTCGCCAGGTATCTCGGCGCCCAGGTCACCACCACGGCATCGGTCCGCGGCGAGGTGCTGGTGCGCCGGCTGGGGGCGGACGCCGTCATCGACTACAACCGGGATGACTTCTCCGCGGTACTGCACGGGTTCGACGCGGTCCTGGACCTGGTCGGCGGCGTGACCCTCAGGGATTCCTTCCGCATTCTTCGGCCCGGCGGCAGGGTGGTATCCATTGCTGGCGTTCCCGAGCCGCTCACCGCGACGAAAGACCTCGGCTCGCCGCCGATGATCACCGCCGCGTTCTGGCTGATGAGCATGGGCATCCGCCGCCGCGCCCGCAAGGCGAAAGCCAGCTACCGTTACCTGTTCATGCACCCCAGCGGGGATGATTTGCGCACCCTGGCGGCCCTCGTCGACGCCGGCCACGTGCAGCCGGTCATGGACCGCACCTACCCGTGCGCGGAAATTGGGGGAGCCTTCGCCGCGCTCGAACAGGGCCACGCCAAGGGCAAGATCGTCGTCACCCTCTAGCGGCTCCCGGCTGGCGGGCCCGCCACAGCAGGCCGATGTAGACCAGGTCAAAGACGCTGCAGAGCACCCCCACGCCCAGGATCAGGGGCGAGTTGCCGTACCAGCCCAGCGCGATCGTAGGCGCGAGGGTACCGACCCACTTGGCCACGGCGATCAGCAGGGTCTGGCCGCGGGTGCCGGCCCGGGCGGCGAACATGGCGATGAACAACCCGGACATCAGCAGATTCTGCAGGAACGCCGCGTAGCGGGCCGCGTCGTCCCAGCCGAACTGGACGACGAACAGCAGCTGTACCGCGAAGGACGTGACGCCCAGCAGGAGCGCCCAGCCGATAAACAGCCGCCGCGTCACCCAGGCCGGCAGCTCGGAGCGGCCGAACTTCAGGAAGGTGTACACAATCACGACGTCGGCCAGGCCCCACGCGATATTGAAGACCCCCTGGGCGGTGATTCCCGTCGCGATGGAGCGCGTGGCGTAGATGGCCTCCCAGGCGAAATTCAGGGCCAGCGCGGCGGCCGGGATCGCGTAGCTCCGGTCCTTGAAGCCGATCCGGATGGCATCGACGTAGACCACGGTCCAGGCCAGGCCGCTCACAACCGTAAGAAACAGGATCACGGTCCCTCCTCGCATGCGCAGGCGTCAATTTGTGCCGACACAGCGAGCATATCGATGGCTGGCAGAGGCCGCTCAGCGGAAGGTCAGGGAGCAGCAGACGGCCCCGTTGCAGCGTGGCCGCAACCTTTGAAGTTCTAGGCTTGCGGCCAGGACGAAGACGTCTGTTTCCCATGAGGAGTAACCATGACTGTTTATGTCCAGCCCGGCCAAGAAGGATCCAAGGTCCAGTTTAAGGACCGCTACGAGAACTGGATCGGCGGCGAATGGGTGGCTCCTACTACCGGCCAATACATCGAGAACGTCTCCCCGGTGAACGGCAAGCAATTCACTGAGGTGGCCCGAGGCGCAGCCGCCGACGTTGAGCTGGCGCTTGATGCCGCCCATAAAGCCGCTCCCTCCTGGGGCAAGGCCTCGGCCACCGAGCGCGCCGCCGTCCTGAACAAGATCGCCGACCGCATCGATGCGAACCTGGAGATGCTCGCCGTCGCCGAATCCTGGGACAACGGCAAGCCGATCCGCGAAACCCTCAACGCGGACATCCCGCTCGCGGCGGACCACTTCCGCTACTTCGCCTCCGCCATCCGGGCCCAGGAGGGCAGGCTGTCCCAGCTCGACGACGACACCACGGCCTACCACTTCCACGAACCGCTCGGCGTCGTGGGCCAGATCATTCCCTGGAACTTCCCGATCCTGATGGCCGTCTGGAAAATGGCTCCGGCCCTGGCCGCCGGCAATGCCGTCGTCCTCAAGCCCGCGTCTAATACCCCGGCCTCCATCCTGGTGCTGGCCGAGCTCATCGCGGACCTGCTGCCCGCCGGTGTCCTCAATGTGGTCAACGGCTTCGGCGTCGAGGCCGGCAAGCCGCTGGCCTCCAGCCCGCGTATCCGCAAGATCGCCTTCACCGGCGAAACCTCCACCGGACGGCTGATCAGCCAGTACGCCAGCCAGAACCTGATTCCGGTCACGCTGGAGCTCGGCGGCAAGAGCCCGAACATCTTCTTCAACGACGTCGCCGACACCAACGATGCCTTCTACGACAAGGCCCTCGAGGGCTTCACCCTGTATGCCTTCAACCAGGGCGAAGTCTGCAGCAGTCCGTCGCGCGCCCTCGTCCAGGACGGCATTTACGATTCCTTCATGGCCGACGCCGTGGCCCGCACGCAGCAGATCATCCAGGGCAACCCGCTGGACACCACCACCCAGATCGGTGCCCAGGCGTCTGTAGGCCAGATGGAGAAGATCCTCTCCTACATCGACATCGGGCTCCAGGAGGGCGCCAGGATCCTCGCCGGCGGGAACCAGGCACAGCTCGACGGAGACCTGGCCGGTGGCTTCTACGTCCAGCCGACCATCTTCGAGGGCAACAACAAGATGCGGATTTTCCAGGAGGAAATCTTCGGTCCTGTCGTGTCGGTGGCGCGGTTCAGCAACTACAACGACGCCATCAGTATCGCCAACGACACGCTCTACGGCCTCGGCGCCGGCGTCTGGTCCCGCAACGGAAACGTCGCCTACCGCGCCGGCCGTGAGATCCAGGCCGGCCGAGTGTGGGTCAACAACTACCACGCCTACCCCGCCGGTGCCGCGTTCGGCGGGTACAAGTCCTCCGGCATCGGCCGCGAGAACCACGCCATGATGCTGGACCACTACCAGCAGACCAAGAACCTGCTGGTCAGTCACTCAGAGAACAAGCTCGGCTTCTTCTAAAGCCGATCAAGGGCCGGCCGCTACAGCGGCGGGCCCTTGACGCACCCTTTCAACGACGGCACCACGAAGGACTCACAAATGACGAGAATGTTGATTATTGGCCCGCCCGGATCCGGCAAAGGCACCCAGGCGGAACGGATTTCCGAGCGCCTCGGCGTCGTTGCGATCTCCACCGGCGACATCTTCCGAGCCAACGTCAAAGGCGGAACGCCGCTGGGGCTGGAAGCAAAGCAGTACATCGACAACGGCGACTTCGTCCCGGACAGCGTGACCAACAAGATGGTGCGGGACAGGCTGCTGCAGGAAGACGCCACGTCGGGCTTCCTGCTGGACGGCTACCCGCGCACCACATGCCAGGTTGACGAGCTGGACGACATTCTGGCGTCCGGAGACCGGGTTCTTGACGTCGTCCTGCAGTTGACTGCCGACGACGAGGAACTGGTCTCCCGTCTCCTGCACCGTGCCAAGGAAACCGGGCGGAGCGACGACAACGAGGCCGTGATCCGCCACCGGCTGGACCTGTACCACGGGCAGACGGAAGCTGTGGTGGCGAAGTATGCCGAGCGCGGCATACTGGCCCCAGTTAACGGCTTGGGCGGGATCGACGACGTCACAAACAGGGTGATACGGAGCCTGGAACATCCCGTTCAGACCTCCGTCATGAGCGGACGCTAGCACTGACGACGACGACGACGGCGCCGCCCACCAAAGTGGGGGGCGCCGCCGTCGTATTTGCGCGGGGATGGCCCGGTCTACTGACTCATTTCTTCAGTGACTGGGCGATCTGGGTCATGACCGTGTTGTCTGCCAGGGTGGTCGCGTCGCCAACTTCGCGGCCTTCGGCGACGTCCTTGAGCAGGCGGCGCATGATTTTGCCGGACCGGGTTTTGGGCAGTTCCGGGACCACGAGGATGATCTTGGGCTTGGCGATCGGGCCGATTTCCTTCCCCACGTGGTTGCGGAGCTCCTGGACGGTCGCGTCGCCGGTGTCCGTGGCGTCGGCGCGGAGGATCACGAAGGCGACGACGGCCTGGCCGGTGGTCTCGTCCGCGGCTCCGACGACGGCGGCTTCCGCCACCGCGGGGTGGGAGACGAGGGCGGATTCGATTTCGGCGGTGGAGAGGCGGTGGCCGGAAATGTTCATCACGTCATCGACGCGGCCCAGCAGCCAGAAGTCGCCGTCCTCGTCTTTCTTGGCGCCGTCGCCGGCGAAGTACATGGTCTCGAAGCGGGACCAGTACGTGTCCTTGAACCGCTCCGGGTCGCCCCAGATCCCGCGCAGCATGGCAGGCCAGGGTTCGCGGATCACCAGGAAGCCGCCGTGGCCGTTGGGTACGGATTCGCCGAGTTCGTCCACGACGTCCACGGCGATGCCCGGCAGCGCGACCTGGGCCGAGCCGGGCTTGGTGGCCGTGACGCCGGGCAGCGGGGCGATCATCTGCGCCCCGGTCTCGGTCTGCCACCAGGTGTCCACGATCGGCGCGGGGTGCTCCTTGCGTTCGCCGTTCTTGCCGGCGTTGCCGCCGATGTTCTCGCGGTACCACATCCAGGCTTCGGGGTTGATGGGTTCGCCGACGGAACCGAGGACACGGATCGAGGAGAGGTCGGACTTGGCCGGGATGTCCTTGCCCCACTTCATGAAGGTGCGGATCGCGGTGGGGGCGGTGTAGAGGATGGAGACCTTGTACTTCTCCACGATTTCCCACCAGCGGCCCTGGTGCGGGGAATCCGGGGTGCCCTCATACATGACCTGGGTGGCGCCGTTGATCAGCGGGGCATAGGCGACGTAGGAGTGCCCGGTGATCCAGCCGACGTCCGCGGTGCACCAGTAGACGTCGGTCTCCGGGTGGAGGTCAAAGACCGCCTTGTGCGTGTAGGCGCCCTGGGTGAGGTAGCCGCCGGTCGTGTGCAGGATGCCCTTGGGCTTGCCCGTCGTGCCGGAGGTGTAGAGGATGAAGAGCGGGTGTTCGGCGTCGTGCCCGACGGCGGTGTGCTCGGCGGACGCGGCGCCGACGGTGTCGGCCCACCAGTGGTCCCGGCCCTCGTGCCAGTCCACATCCGCCCCGTTGCGCTTGACCACCACGACGTTCTGCACGGTGTGTCCGGTGCCGTCTCCCTCGTGGGACAACGCGTCGTCGACGGCCGGCTTCAGCGCGCTGGGCTTGCCGCGGCGGTAGGTGCCGTCGGCCGTGACCACGAGCTTGGCCTCGGCGTCGTCGATCCGGGAGCGCAGGGCTTCGGCGGAGAAGCCGCCGAAGACCACGGAGTGGATCGCGCCGATCCGGGCGCAGGCCAGCAGGGTGATGACGGCCTCGGGGATCATGGGCAGGTACACGGCCACGCGGTCGCCCTTGGCCACGCCGAGGGACTCGAACGCGTTCGCGGCCTTCTTCACTTCCTCGGTCAGCTGCGCGTAGGTGTAGGTGCGGGTGTCGCCGGGCTCGCCCTCGAAGTAGATGGCCACCCGGTCCCCGTTGCCGGCCTCGACGTGCCGGTCCAGGGCGTTGTAGGCCGCGTTGACCTCGCCGCCGACGAACCACTTCGCGAACGGCGGATCGGACCAGTCCAGCGCCTGGGTGAAGTCCCTGGACCAGCTCAGCAGCTCCCGGGCCTGCTTCGCCCAGAACGCGGGACGGTCGGCGTCGGCCTCGGCGTAGTCGGCGGCGGTGACCACTGCGTTCGCGGCGAACTCGGCGGACGGCGCGAAACGGCGGTTCTCCTGCGACAGGTTTTCGAAGGCATCGCCCTGGGTCATCTGCGTGGCCATGGAGCCGGGTGGTACCGCGGTGCGGGCGTTGGACATGGGAAACCCCTGTTCTTTCTTACATATTCTGCAGTGAAAATTGCGTGTGTGCGGCAGCGGCGTATCCCCAGGGTGCCTGGGGATACGCCGCTGCCGCAGCCAGCCGGGTTGATCAGTACTTGTTGATCAGTACTTGATGACCACGCGGCCGTCGATCTTGGCATGCTTCATTTCGTCGAGGACAGCATTCACTTCGGAGAGCTCCCTCGTGGAGACCGTGGGGTGGATCTTGCCCTGGGCGTAGAAGTCGAGTGCTTCTTCCAGGTCCTGCCGGGTTCCGACAATTGAGCCGCGGACCGTCAGGCCCTTGAGCACAATCTCGAAGATCGGCGCCGGGAAGTCCCCCGGCGGCAGCCCGTTGAAAACGATCGTTCCGCCGCGCCGGGCCATCCCGATGGCCTGCCCGAACGCTGACGGGTGCACTGCCGTGACCAGGACTCCATGACATCCTCCGGTATCGCGCTGGATAACTTCGACGGGGTCTTCGTGCAGGGCGTTGACGGTCAGTTCGGCGCCGTGCTTCTTGGCCAGGGCCAACTTGTCATCGGCAATGTCCACCGCAGCGACCCGCAGCCCCATGGCGACGGCGTACTGGACAGCGATGTGCCCGAGTCCGCCGATCCCGGAGATGGTGACCCACTGGCCCGGCTTGGCCTCGGTCATCTTCAGGCCCTTGTAGACGGTCACGCCGGCGCAGAGCACGGGTGCGATTTCCACCGGGTCCGATCCGGCCGGAATGCGGGCGGCAAACCGGCTGGCGACCAGCATGTACTCGCCGAAGGAGCCGTCGACGCTGTAACCGGCGTTCTGCTGCGCCTCGCACAGGGTTTCCCAGCCAGTGCGGCAGTACTGGCAGTCGCCGCAAGCGGACCAGAGCCACGCGTTGCCGACCAAATCGCCGATGGCCAGATCGGTGACGCCTTCGCCGAGGGCGACGACCTCGCCCACGCCTTCGTGGCCGGGAATGAAGGGCGGTGACGGCTTGACCGGCCAGTCTCCCTCCGCGGCGTGCAGGTCGGTGTGGCATACGCCGGTGGTGAGGACCTTGACCAGGGCCTCTCCGCGTCCCGGCACGGGAACGGGCAGGTCCTGGATCTGAAGATCCTTGCCGAATTCGGTAACTACAGCTGCTCTCATCGTCGTCATTGTCGATATTCCTTCGTCGTTTGTAGCCGCAGCAAATAATGCGCAGGCATGAGTTTGAACGTCACTCCAGAAGCCGGGCGTGATGCCCGTTGTCCGCCGAAAGCCTCACCGGGGGTGCGGGTGAGGCCCGCGGATTGTCAGGGTGTGGATAACCCAACCATCGCTGGCACTTGTGCTGAGCAGGATGATGGCCGCTGCCTAAAGCCTAGGGAAGGGAGGGTTGCGACGAGGTTGCAGTCTTGTGAGTCAGGTCACCTTGGCTGGTGAGTTCCGAGTTCGGCTTCCAGGCGCTCGATGTCGGCCACCACCCCAGCTCTCTTAGGGGAGCGGGGCGGCAGCAGCTTCAGCGCCGCCATCCGGACGGCAATGTCATCGCTCGCTTCGGGAAGTTCCGCATACTGGAGCAGGGCTTCCGCGCTGCCGTCCGTTAGGACCGCCTCCCGAAGGAGTGTGGAGACGCGCCTGCGCAGCGTCACCACACCCGGAGCCTCGGAGCGAGGCAACACCGGTCCGCGATAAATCTCCAGGGCGACTCGGTGTGCCCCGCGCTGGAGGCAACTGAGAACCTGTCCGGCGTCCGGCAGCACGTCCACGATGAGTCTGTAGGGCCGGGATTCCGGTACGGCGGCAGGATTGAACTGCTGCAGGACTTTTCTCAACCGGACCATCTCCGCCCGAAGTGTCATGGCTGGGACTTCCCCGAACAGCATGCCGCCCAGCTCTTCGCCGCTGAGACCATCCGGATGGATGCTCAGCAGGGCCAGAATCTCACTGTGCCGTGGAGACAGCGATACTGTTCTTCCTTCGATGCTGAGCAGCGCGTGGTCGCGGCCGAGCAGTTGCAGGCTGTTGCGATAGAGGCTCCGGGCCGGGCTGCCGGGAACGGTTCTGGGCCTTGCGGCGGACGCGGGCTCTCGCCGCCGTGCGAGCCGGTCGCGTTGCGCAGCGGCCAGCAGGAGACGCTCCACGCGCAGCTGCGCCTGCGCGGCCGCGACCGCAGCCTCTACGAGGGAAAGCGTGTGCGGGGCGACTGCCATCTCGGTGCCGGTGATATCCAGGACTCCGATCACGGCACCGGTGTCTGGATCACGGAACGGCACGGCCGTGCAGCTCCACGCGTGAACAGCCCGGTTGAAATGCTCGGGACCGGAGACCTGGAGGCTGCGGCCCAGCGCCAGGGCGGTTCCAGGAGCGCTCGTGCCCACGCTGGCCTCGGACCAGTCCGCGCCCTCAACGAACATCATGCCCTCGGCACGCCGGCGCAGGGCAGCGTCCCCGTCGACCCACAGGAGCCGGCCCAGCTCATCCCCGACAGCCACGAGCAACCCTTGGTCGGAACTGGGCTGAATCAGCAGCTTGTTAATCACCGGCATGATCGACGCCAGCGGATGGCCGCGACGGTACTCCTCAAGGGCTTCTCCATCGAGGAGTACCGAGGACGGCGGCATGTCAGGGTTGGCCTGCAGCCGGAGCGAACGCTTCCAGGATTCTTCAATGATTCTGCGAAGCGGACCCGTCCCGGACCTGATGCTGAGCTGCATCGATGCTGTGACACGCCTGGCAGCAGATTGCGCCGGCTCGGTCGCCGGGTTTGGGGATAGCAACCGGGGACTACGCACGGTGGCTCCAGTGTCGACAAACAGAAGTGGGGTCCAAGTGGCCCCAATCACAAGGATACCGCCGCTGTATGCCTTGATCGCGGCCTGGCCCCATCACAAACTGCTGGCGGAGCCCATCTAGACGCGTCCCAGGGCGTCGATGTCCTCGAGGAACTGCTGGTGCACTTCATCGCTGACCGTTGTCCGGGTGTCCGCGATCGCGTCGAGATAGTCCTGGGTCGAGGGGCCCTTCCGGACCGCCTCGCGGACTGAGGCGCTGCCGCTGGACGCCGCGCCGCCGTCGTCGTACACCGCCTTTTCCAGTGCCCGCTGGGAGGCGCTGCGGGCCGCGTATTCGATGTCCGCGGGGGAGAAGCCCTCGGTACGGTCCACCAGGAGCTCGACGTCGACGTCGTCCACCACGGCAACGGGGATGAAGCGCTGCCACATGGCCTCCCGGGCCTGCCGGTCCGGCAGGCCGATCGGGATGACGTAATCGAACCGGCCGTGCCGCAGGAACGCCGAATCCAGGGCGCGGATGAAGTTGGTGGCGCAGACCAGGAGCCGGCCGGGCTGCTCGCGGAAGGCCGGGATGATCTTCAGGAGCTCGTTCGTGACGCCCTGCAGGGGAGAGGGCGGTTCGCCCGAGCGCTGCGCGGCGATCTCCTCGACCTCGTCGATGAAGACCACCGCGTGCTCCAGTTCGGCGATTTCCAGGAACGTCTCGCGCAGCGCCCCGGCCAGCCCCTTCGGATCGGCGGCCAGCCGGGAGGGGAAGACCTCCACGAACGGCCACTCCAGCCGGGACGCGATCGCCTTCGCAAACGTCGTCTTGCCGGTACCGGGAGGGCCGAAAAGGACCACGGCGCGCGGCGGCACCACACCGTATTCGTCGGCGAGGTCGGCCTCCGCGAGCGGAAGGACCAGCCGGCGCTCCAGGAGTTCCTTTTCGAGGCGCATGCCTGCGACGTTCTCCCACAGGTCACGGGCCAGGATGCGGCCGCCAAGCAGGCTGAGGGGTTCCAGTTCCTGGCGCTGGACCGGGATCTTCCGTTCGAAGTAGCGCAGGTTCTTCTTCAGCGCGAAGCCGCGGCCCAGGAACGCCTCCACCCGGGTTTCGGATTCCGGCATCAGGGCCGAGAGCTTGTTGAGCCCGTGCGGTGCCATCCGGTTCTCGACCGCGGCCAGCAGCGAGGTGCCGATCCCGCGGCCCCGGAATTCGGGCAACGTGGCCAGGAAGACGATCCAGCCCTGGTCGTGGGCGGCCCGTCCGACGGCGGCGCCCACCACCTGCTCGCCCTGCACCGCGACGACGGCGTGGTCCTTCTCGCAGGAGGCGAGCACCTCCGAGAGCGCGTAGACGGGCTCGACGTTTGATTCCTTGAGGGACTCCCAGAGGTGCAGGATCCCGTCAAGATCGGCCGAATGGAAATCCCTGATCCGCCAATTGGTCATGAGCTGTCTCCCGGGTGGTTCGTCGCTGAGCCATGTTGAGTCTGTCCGCTGAGCATATGCGAACCACGTGCAGGAGAGGTTGCGGGGACGTTGCGTTACGCGGAGGCGGACTGCCGGGATGTTACTCCGAATCCCCGCCGGTCCCACGCACGGGTCGGTTGGCCACGAGCGGATACGGGCCGGTGAACCCGTCGCGGACGGCGGCGATCTCCAGGATGCGGTGCCGGCAGAGGCGCCAGCCGAGCATCAGCAGCGGGATGATGACCGCGAGGGAGGCGATGGTCCACGTTCCGACTGGCGAGTCGAAGGCCATGAGGACCAGCACCGCCAGGAGGAAGGCCAGGGTGATCCAGCCCGTGACGGGTGCGCCCGGCATACGAAACGCGGGCCGGAGCAGTTCTCCGCGGGCTGCGAGCCGGGCGAGCTGCATCTGGCAGAGGACGATCATGGCCCAGGTGCTGATGATGCCCAGCGATGCGACGTTCAGGACGATCTCGAAGGCCTCGGCCGGGACCACGGCGTTCAGGATCACGCCCAGGACAGCCACTGCGGCAGTGAGGGCGATGCCGCCGTAGGGGACGCCGGACTTATTCATCCGGCCGGCGAATTTCGGCGCGGAACCGGAAATGGACATCGAGCGCATGATCCGGCCGGTGGAGTAAAGGCCTGCGTTGAGCGAGGACAGCGCCGCGGTGAGGACCACGAGGTTCATGATGGCGTCCACGCCGTCGACCCCGATGGAGCCGAAGAATGTCACGAAGGGGCTTTCGCCGGCCTTGTAGGAGCTGTAGGGCAGCAGCAGGGAGAGCAGCACGAGCGAGCCGACGTAAAACACCGCGATGCGCACGATCACCGTGTTGATGGCCCGCGGCATGATCTTTTCGGGGTTTTCGGTCTCGCCGGCGGCGGTGCCGATCAGTTCGATCGAGGCGTAGGCGAACACGACGCCCTGCATCACCACGATGGCCGGCAGCAGGCCGTTGGGGAACATGCCCCCGTTGTCCGCGATGAGGCTGAAGCCGACCTCCTGGCCGGCCACGGGCGTGCCGAAGATGACGAAGTAGATGCCGACGAGCAGGAAGGACACGAGCGCCACGACCTTGATGAGCGCGAACCAGAATTCCAGCTCGCCGAACACCTTGACGCTGATCAGGTTCAGACCCAGGACCAGGATCAGGGCGGCCAGCGCCCAGGCCCACTGCGGCACGTCCGCGATGGGCGCCCAGTACTTCTTGAAGAAGTTCATGTACAGCGCAACGGCGGTGATGTCCACGATCGCGGTCATGGCCCAGTTCAGCCAGTACAGCCAGCCGGTGACGAACGCGGCCTTCTCGCCGAAGAATTCGCGGGCGTAGGACACGAACGAGCCGGACGAGGGCCGGTGCATCACGAGTTCGCCGAGCGCGCGCAGGATCATGAAGGCGAAGAACCCGCAGACGGCGTAGCTGATGATCAGGGCCGGCCCGGCGCTGGCGAGCCGGCCGCCGGCGCCCATGAACAGGCCGGTGCCGATGGCGCCGCCGATCGCGATCATCTGGACCTGCCGGGGTTTCAGGCCCTTGTGGTAGCCCTGGTCCTCGGCGTGGAGCGCGGCCCCCGAGGCGTGGGCATGAGCCGGAATGGTGTGGTCGGTGACGGCGGATTGTTGCTGGGTCTGCTGTTGAGCGGGCAGTTTTTGGGCGCGGGCAGTGTCAGGAGAAGTCATGGGGGTCCTTCGGGGTTCGGAGGTGCGCTACTTGCTCAGGTTGGCCAGGCGGTGCGGGCTGAGGAGCTCGGTGAGCTGCTCGTCGGTGAGCAGGCCGTGTTCGAGTACTAGTTCCGCGACGCCTTTGCCGGTGGCGAGGGCTTCCTGGGCGATGGCCGTGGCCGTGGCGTAGCCGAGTTGCGGGTTCAGGGCGGTGACGAGGCCGATGGATTGTTCGACGGTGAGGCGGAGGTGTTCGGTGTTGGCGGTGATGCCCCGGACGCAGCGGGCCGTGAGGGTGCGGCAGGCGGCTTCGAGGTGGGAGATGCTCTTGTGGAGGCTGTGGACGATGATGGGTTCGAAGGCGTTGAGCTGGAGCTGGCCGGCCTCGGCGGCCATGGTGATGGTGACGTCGTTGCCGATCACCTCGTAGGCGACCTGGCTGACCACTTCCGGGATGACCGGGTTGATCTTGCCGGGCATGATCGAGGAGCCGGACTGCACCGCGGGGAGGTTGATCTCGCCGAAGCCGGCGCGCGGGCCGGAGGAGAGCAGCCGGAGGTCGTTGCAGATCTTGGAAAGTTTCACGGCGACCCGCTTCAGCACGCCGGAGAGGTGGACGAAGGCGCCGACGTCCTGGGTGGCCTCGATCAGGTCCACGGCCGTGATCAGCGGCAGGCCGGTGATTTCGGCCAGGTGCCGGCAGGCGGCTTCGGCGTACCCGGCGGGGGCGTTCAGGCCGGTGCCGATCGCGGTAGCGCCGAGGTTGATTTCGTGGATCAGCAGGTCGGCTTCGGCCAGGCGGAGCCGGTCCTCGCCGATCGTGACGGCGTAGGTGCCGAATTCCTGGCCGAGGGTCATGGGGACGGCGTCCTGGAGCTGGGTGCGGCCCATCTTGACCACGGTGCGGAACTCGAGGGCCTTTGCGGCGAAGGCGTCTTCGAGCTCGGTGAGGGCCTGGAGCAGTTCCCGGGCCGCGAAGATCGTGCCGAGCTTGACCGCGGTGGGGTAGACGTCGTTGGTGGACTGGCTGAGGTTGACGTGGTCGTTGGGGTGCAGCCGGGAGTAGTCGCCCTTCGGGTGCCCGAGGATTTCCAGGGCCCGGTTGGCGATGACCTCGTTGGCGTTCATGTTCGAGGAGGTCCCGGCGCCGCCCTGGATGACGTCGACGATGAATTGCTCGCTGAGCTTGCCGTTCATGACCTCGGTGCAGGCTTCCCCGATGGCGGCGGCACGCCCGGCGTCGAGCAGTCCGAGCTCGTGGTTGGTGCGGGCGGCGGCGAGCTTCACGGCGGCCAGCCCGCGGACCAGGTGCATGTTGGAGGACAGCGGCTGGCCGGTGATGGGGAAGTTCTCCACGGCCCGGAGGGTGTGGACGCCCCAGTAGGCGCCGGCGGGAACGTCCCGGTCACCCAGGAGGTCGTGTTCGGAGCGGAATTCTGCGCGTTCGTCGTGCGAGGTCATGGCGGTCCCTTACAGGTCTTTGGGGGCGTGGGAGAACTTGGGGTCAGCGAGGAAATCGGTGGCCTGCAGCAGCCCGACGGGCCGGCTGCCGCCCAGCACAGGGGTAGCGGCGAGGCGCGCCAGGGGGGAGGTGTCGACGTCGAGCGCGGCCAGGACCCGGACGGTGACGGGCATCCGGGCGCGGTCTCCGCCGTCGGAAACCTTCACGGCGAGGGCGCGGCCGTCCGGGAGGCCCACCAGCTGGACGCCCTCGAAGCCGTCCTTGGCGAGCAGGCCGGGGACCAGGCGCATCAGCGCGGTGACGTCCCGGTCCTCGCCCGCAACCATCTCGGGGTGGCGGCGCATGGCGCGGCCGACGGCGGCTTCCGCTGCGCCGGCTTCTGTTTCGCCGGATCTGGATCCGGACGCGGCGGCCGCGGCCAGGCGGCCGAAGGCGCGGGCCATGCCGCGGAGCGTGAGCGCGAAGAGCGGGGTGCCGCAGCCGTCAGTGGTGGTGCGCTGGGGGTCTTCACCGGTCAGGTCCGCCACGGTCCGGGCCACCAGCTGCTGCAGCGGGTGCGCCGGGTCCAGGTAGCCCTGGACCGGCCAGCCGTTGATGACGCAGGTGGCCGCCATGGCGGCATGCTTTCCGGAACAGTTCTGCGTCAGTTGGGTGGCCTGGCCGCCGCCGCCGAGCCAGTCTTCGCGCTCGCGGGCGCCGTAGGGGAGGTCGGTGCTGTTCTCGAGGTCCGCGGGCGTCAGGCCGTGCAGCTCCAGGATGCGCCCGGCGCCGTCACGGTGGCTGGCTGCGCCGGAATGGCTGGCGGCGGCGAGGGCGAGGAGGTCGTCCGGGAGGTCCAGCCCGGCGCGGACCATGGCGACGGCCTGCAGGGGCTTCAGGGCGGACCGCGGGTAGAACGGGGCGAGGGGCTCCCCTGCAGTGAGGAGGATCTGGCCGTCCGCTGCGGTGGCGATGACCGAGCCGTAGTGGACACTCTCGACCAGCCCGTCCCGGGTCTGGACCGCAAGCGGGACGTGCTGCGGCAGCCACTCCGGGGCGAGCGGTGTCGGGGTGTTGGCGAGAGCAGGGGAAGTCATTGCGTCCTTTGGCGGTGGCGGTGAGGGTGGCGGTTGATGCGGTTGTGGTGGCTGGTCACTGTGTTGGTGCTGGTCTTGCCGGGCCGCCCGGATTGCTTCCGGCATTGTTGACGGCACCAGGCGCCTGACGTCAGGCGTTGAGGATCGAGTCGAGGGCAATGCCAACGGCGTGCAGATGCTGGCTCATGGCGATGCGCGCCGTCGCCGCGTCGCCGGCTTCGATCGCGGCGAGGATGCGCCGGTGCTCCTCGTCGGACGCGTGCTGGCGGTCCGCCACCATGTTCAGGGTCTCGGACTGGTGCGCGAGGGCGTCCCGGATGTCCGCGACGACGTTCTCGAAGACCTTGTTTCGGCTGGCCCGCGCGATCAACGCGTGGAAGCTGGAGTCCAGGCCCACCCACACTTCGGGGTCGTCCTCGCCGCTCATCGCGGCAACGATTTCGCGCAGCATTGACAGCTCCTCGGCCGAACGGCGTTCTGCAGCCAGTCCGGCGGCAGGAACCTCGATATGGGGACGCGCCTCCGTGAGGTCGCGGGCCGAGTATTGGCCCAGGACCAGGTCCTTTGCCACGCGGTTGGCGACGACGAACGTGCCCCGCCCGGTCTTGGTGACCGTCAAACCCAGGGCGGTGCAGGAGCGCAAGGCCTCGCGGACCACGGAGCGGCTCACGCCGTACTGCTGGGCAAGAGTGGCCTCGGAGCTCAGCTTGGCGCCGACGCCGAGCTTGCCGGATTCGATCTCGGTGCGGAGGACGTTGAAAACGGCTTCGGCGGCACTGAGGCGAGCCAAGGGCTGTCCTGCTGTCCGGCTGTCTGACAGGTTCACGCTTTAAAACATGGCAGAGATCACATCGGCGTGTCAAGTATGACGGCGGCCCCGGGGTCCGGGGCCGCCGTCGCCGCTCGGGCCGGAGTTCCGGCGGCGGCCTACCTGCCTGGGTTTGTGTCCGGGCTGCTAGCCGGGACTACTGGACCTTGGACGGGCGGGTGCGGACCAGCGCGGTGACGCCCGCGGCCAGTCCGACCAGCCCTGCAGCCAGCCCGATCCAGCCGGCGGCGGATCCGCCGTCACTGGACGTGCCCGCTGCCGCTGCCGGGGCCGCCGAGGGTGCGGTCGTCGTGGCTGCGGCGGGGACGGCTGCGCCGTGGGCGTCGGCGTCCTTGGCCGTGGTCACGAAGGAGGGTGCCGGGTGCCCGGGTTCAGCCTGGCCCTCGACCGTCTTCTCGTCCCACTTCACGACGGTTCCATCGGTGTAGGTCTGGGCCGTCGGCAGCGTCACAGTGGTTCCCGCGTCCGGCAGGACGCCGACGGACAGTGAGAAGGCCTGGTACTCGTCCGGTCCGATCTGGTGGGCCTCGTCAGCGGTCCAGACCACGGAACTCGGGGCCTTGGTGACCGTGGCGCCGGCGACCGTGATCGGCTTCGGCAGCTCGCTCGTGGTGATGACGGCCTTCCAGCCCTCGACAGGCTTCACCGACACCGAAGTGAACGGGGTGTCCGTGGGCAGCGTGACTTCGAGTTTGCTGGTCTTGGCCGATTCCGACTCGCTGGGGACGTTGAACGTCAGGTGGCTGTAGCCGCCTGCGGCGGGATCATCGGTGTCGACGTGGACGTGGGCGGAGGCGGCTGCTGCGCCGGCGGCGAGCAGGCCCGCGGTCAACGTGGCGGCAGCGGCGGTTTTGAGGGTACGGCGAAGGGGGGACTTCATGGCAAAGGTGCCTTTCACTAACGGATATCAGGTGGGAGCCGTCCGGTGCGTTGTCCGTCCGGCGGTAGCAGTGGGGTGGCCGCCTGTTGTCCCCGTCCGTATGTGAAAGGGATTGATGTCAGGCGGCGGGCGACAACTCCGGAGGTCCGCGCCTGGTCGGCAGGCGGAGGCCAGCCCGGGCTTTGGGGAGGACCAGGTTGAGCGCGCAGGGGCCGGGGACGCGCAGGGGCGTGGCGGCGGAGGGCTGGGGCAGCTGCACGAGCGGGCGCAGCCAGGAAGCAAGTGCGGACAGGGCCCGCTCGCTGCGGGCGAGCAAAAGTGCCGTGCCGAGCGTCGCCATCGCGTGGGCGGCGAACATGGCTCCGCCCATGTCGGCCGCCGAAACCGCCATGGAAGGGTCGGGCATCGCCGGGGCAATGGCAGCCGCCGAATGGCCCGGATGGCCCGGATGACCCGCAGCCATCCGGCCCTGGAGGGCTGCGGGCGCCCCTGAGGACAAGGCGCCGAAGGACCAGTGCAGCCACAGTTGCCCTACGCCGAGCAGGCCGGCCAGGGCCGGAAAGGACAGGCGGACGCGGGTCAGTACGGCGACGGGAACCATCGCCACGGCACACAGCGCCGTCACGATCGCCGGCTCGGGCAGCCGTCCGCCGCCGGCCAGGTGGCCGCCGGCTGCCAGCGCCACGATGATGGATCCGATCAGGCCTGTGCGGAACAGCCGGAAGGAAGCGCGCGTCATCGTGTGCAGTCCTTTCCGGATTCCGTGGGGTCTGGTTGTCGCTTAAGTCCCTTAAATCCTACGGGCCATTGTGAACCGCCGCGCCCGCGCGCGGCTGAACCGCCCAATCTGTGGCGGCAGGGCTGCGCCAGCCGGCTATGACGGCGGGTGCCTTCGATCGCCGGCGGTTGCCCCTGCCTGCCCAGTGCGCCGGTACGTACGTGCCGTTATAGCTCTGTGCAGGCATCCTGGCCCGTCCTATACTGGAAATGCCTGCAAAGCGGCACGTTCGTACCGCCAGGGTTCGAACCCACAGAGTTCGATCCCACGGGTTGGTACGCACACAGGGTTCGAACCCACAGGGTTCGTACGCACGAACGCCGGACCCTCGGACGTGTGTTGATTAACGGGAGGCTGCCATGGGGAACGCATTTCCGGGCGAACTCGCTGCCGAAGCCCGGGCCCGGCGCGGGTCGCTCCGCCTGAGCCAGCGTGAGCTGGCCGAACTGGCCGGAGTCTCAGAGCGCTTCGTCCGGTTCGTCGAACAGGGAAAACGCACGGTGCAGCTGGACTCCCTGCTGGCGCTCCTGGACACACTGGGGCTGGAACTCCGGGTCCAGACCCGGACCAGCGCCGCAGCCCGTGCCCTCACCGGCCCGGTGGCCAGTCCGGTGGCCGGCCTGCGGGCCGACGGTGAACTGCGGGACGGGCCGGAAGCCCGGCCATGAGGCACCGCATCGCGGATATCTATAAGGCCGGCGTGCTGGCGGCCCGGCTGGAACGGCACGACGGCGGCACCAGGTTCAGCTACCTGCCGGCCTATCTGGCGTCCGGGGGCCCCGCCGTCGCGAGCTCCCTGCCGCTAACTCCGGAACCCGTGCTGTCCGCGGCGGGAGCGGCCCCGCCGTATTTCACTGGGCTTCTGCCGGAGGGCCGGCGGCTGAATGCGTTGCGCCGTTCCATCAAGACCAGTGTGGATGATGAGCTGTCCTTGCTCATCGCGGCCGGTGCCAACCCGGTGGGTGATGTGCAGATCGTTGGCCATGGCGAGAAGCTGGACCCGGACGAGCACGCCGTCGAGCTTGACCCCGCAACGCCCGTGGATTTCGAGGCCCTGCTGGGCGACTCCGGGCTGATCGACCCGGTGGCCCTGGCGGGGGTGCAGGACAAGCTGTCCGCTGGAATGATCTCCATGCCGGTGGCCAGCGCCGGCCGGCGCTACATCCTTAAACTCAACGCGCCCGAGTTCCCGCACGTCGTCGAAAACGAGTACGCGATGTTCCGGTACGCGGCGCGGCTGCGGATCCCTTTGAGCCGGGTCCAGCTGATCCGCGACGTCGCCGGGCGGCCCGGGTTGCTCGTGGAACGCTTCGACCGGGTGCCTGTAGCCAGTGGCACTGTATCCGGTGGGCCTGTATCCGGTGGGCCTGTCGCCGGCGTGTCGGGGCCCAAGGCGGCGGCCAGGTCGCCGCGGGCGGTGCAGCGGCTCGCCGTCGAGGACGGCGCGCAGGTGCTGGGCCTCTACCCTGCGGACAAGTACAACGTGGGATACGGGCAGGTGTGCCGTGCGCTTGCGGCTTATTGCGCGGCTCCGCTGCCCGCGGTGCGGAATTTGGCCCTCCAGGCGGCATTTGCGTGGCTGACGGGCAACGGCGACCTGCACGCGAAGAACGTTTCCATGGTGCAGCAGCCGGCCGGGGAGTGGTCCATCGCGCCGGTATACGACATCCCGTCCACGGTCGTCTACGGGGACAAGACACTCGCCCTGACCCTGGACGGCAAACGCACAGGGATATCCCGGAAGCACTTCCTGGGCTGGGCCGCGGGGATGGGGCTGACTGAACGTGCCGCCGTCCAGGTGCTGGAACTGGCGCTGAAGGCCTCGGAACCGCTGCTGGCGGACCTTCAGGCGGGCACGGCGTTCCGCTCCATGACCGACGACGGCGCCTCGCCGTTTTCAGCGACGGTCACCCGCGACTGGGTCAAGGAACTCAAGCACCGGCGCAGGCTGCTGGCCGGGTGATGCCGCCGGCGCCGGCTCGGCTTGCGCCGGATGCCGCTGACGGATGCCGTTGTATGGAGCCTCAGAGGTGCTGGATGCCCGCCCGCTGCATGGCGTCTTTGTAGACCTCAACGTTCTTGGCGAGGAGCTCTTCCTGCTTGGCCGGAGATACCGCGAAGGCGCGGCCGCCAAGTGCGGTGGCCTTGTAGATCTTGACACCATGATTCTTCAGCGAGGAATGGTAGGTCTTCTCGAAAAGCGTCAGGAAGGAGTGGGCGTCCGCGCCGTGCGCAATAACGGCCGAGACGCGCTTGTTGATCTTGAGGAACTGGCGGAAGGGCCGGAGGCCGTCCGTCTTCTCCTGGACGTTCAGGGCCGAGGATGCCTCCGGATCGCGGATCCACGGGTAGGCGTTCCACGGCATCACATAGCGGGGGTCCAGCTCTGCGGCCTCGTAGATGGAGGTGGCGCGGCGGGCGGCTTCATCGTCGTTGAAGTGCGAGACAAAGCCCGATTCGGTGCCCTTGCCCGGGCTGATATGCAGGCTGACGATCCGGCATTCGTCCTCGTCATGGATGGGGTCGATGTACGGGACCACGGATCCAGGCTTCTTTTCCATGAGTTCGTCGCACAGCTGCGTCACCGCGGCGATGTTCGGCTCCTGCAGCAGGGTCTTCTTTTCGTCCCAGTCAATCGTCACGATTTCTCCCTCAGCACTTGGCGTCCAGAATCAGGCGGCTTCCTCCACTCTACGCTTTCGCGGCAGGGGGTGTTTCGGCCGGACCTATTCGGCCGGGGCTGCGCAGGGGTTTGCCCTGAGTCAACGGCCCTCTGGTGACGGCAGTGAGGCGGGCGTAGGCTTAAAGCGCCTGCAGGTAACCATCTGATGACTCCGGGTTGTTCGGGACATTGAAGTGTCCGAGCCGTCTCTTAGCGAGATCGCGAAGGTACCTGCAGGCCTGACGTCCGCCGCCGCCCAGGTGGTCGGGCGCTTTTCTTTGCCGCCCGGCCTGCCGGATGCGATGAAGCGGGGCGGGGCCGAGGGCAAGAGCCGCGAATCGAGTGCTTCGAATAACGGCCCGTCGCCCGGCAACTGTGCCCCGAGGCCGAGCCAATGTTAGTTTGGGCCCGCACGGCAGCCAACGAACTGGTCCCTATGCCGCAGCCCCAACTTTGGGCTTTCCACGCCTGAGCGTTTTGGCTTGGTGCCGGAGCTGGCGCCGGTGGCGGGAGCCTGGCTGGGACCCCGGCTGGTCTGTGGCCGATGGGCGAAGCGGAGTTCCCGGCAGGGGTGGCACCGTGGAGTAGTAGCTGTGGCCTGTCGGTGTCGTCAGCTTGAGCGTGTGGCGGGGACCGGGTGCGGGGCGGGCTTTCCAACCGGGGGTTTCTTTGGTGTGGTTGCAGGCTTCGCAGAGGCCGGCGGCGTTGGTGCTGGTTGTTTCTCCGCCGGTGTGCCAGGGAATGATGTGGTCCAGGTGGCGGATGGGCGCGTCGCAGTAAGGAGTTCGGCAGGTGTCGTCTCTGGTTTGGATGAAGCGGCGGTGCCCGGGCGGGAAGAGCCGGGCCCGGGAGTCCATCCCCACGAGCTCGCCGGTGCCGGGGTGGGTGTAGAGCCGCCGGAGCCAGAGGGTGAACGCGGGGTCATCGCCGCTCCCGGCGGTGCCGCCCGGTCCAGGGCGACCACCGGACTGGCCGTCACCGTTTCTGTCCGTGATCGTGGCCACGGCGCCCGGCC
Source organism: Arthrobacter humicola (assembly GCF_022803015.1). Classification (GTDB taxonomy): domain Bacteria; phylum Actinomycetota; class Actinomycetes; order Actinomycetales; family Micrococcaceae; genus Arthrobacter; species Arthrobacter humicola_A. The sequence continues at coordinate 46,094 of NZ_JAFKON010000002.1, read as the reverse complement.
CCGGGGGACCACTGTGTCCCCGGGAACTGCCGCCCTCGCCGCTCTGTGGACCCTTTGTGCCGTTGATGAGGGTGCGGGCCCAGCCGGCGGGGACCGTGCCGTAACCGGGGAGCCGTGCCGGTTCGGCGCCGGCCTGGAAGAGGGCGCGGTCGGTGATGACGAGCTGGATTTCGACGCCGCTGATCCCGCCGGGGGTCCCGGTGGTGCGTTCGACCAGGGCATCGGCCATGAGCTGCCCGCGGCCCCTCGGGTCCCCGGCGGCACGGAGAGTGTCGGCGTGCCCGCTCAGCGCCTTGTAGGCGGCGACGCCTTGGGCCACCGGCAGCAGGGCGGTCAGATGGCACATGGTGTCGGGGGCCGGGCGGAGGCTGACGTGCCGCTCGGTGGCGGCGTGCGCGGCGCGTTCGGTGACGGTGCGGGGGTCGCGCCGGTACGCGGCGGCCCGGGCCGCAGCGACCAGGGACCGGTCACCGGCCCCGGCGAACGTCCCGGCGTCGGGCGCCAATTCCTCGTCGACGGCGGCCCGGTCGGCCGGGGTCAGGCAGGCGGTTTCGCGGACCAGCAGGGTGGCGCGCCATTCGTTGAGCTGCCCGGTTTCCAGGGCGGCGAGGGTGTGAGGCATCTCGGTGATCAGGGCTTTGGCCAGGCCGAGGAGCCGGCCGCCCCTGGCCGGAGATTCGCGCCGGGCGAGGGCAATCTGAGCGCCGACACCGGCGCCGAGCTTCTCGGCCGGGACTCCGGCGGCGGCCTGCTCGCGGCGTTGGAGCAGGTCGAACGCGACGGCGTGCCGGGCCTGCCGGGCTGCCATGGCGGATTTCAGGTCTTCCAGGTCCCGGATCTCGTCGATCAGTTCGGCGGCGCTGTCCGGGGCCGGGACGACTGCCAGGAGCGCGGCCAGGTCCGTCACCGCAGTTGCCGGTGCCGGGTCTGCTGGCGCGGTTTCGGGCCCTTGATTGCCGTCCATGAATTAAGTGTCCCTGCGGGCTATGACATTTATGGCCCTCCGCAGCCGTTCCACCGCTTCGGAAGCCATCGGCGACCTTCCAGGTCCCAAAGTCACTCCCGAGACGCTGCCCAAGAAAATGTCGAGCTGAAGACGCGTCCGCAACCCGTCGAGCGCGGAGTGCAACTCGTCAAGCCGTCGGTACTGTTCGATCATCCCGGCGGGATCCTCGGCCTGACGCACGTCCTGGAGCGCGCTGGAGCAGAATGCGAGCAAATCCTGGACGCCGTCGTCACCGCTCCCGGCGCGGCCGAGGCCGCCGTCGCCGTCTCCCGCCGGAACCACTTCGGGCCCCTGATTGCCGTCCATGAATCCAGTCTCCTCCGGGGATCCGACATTAATAGGGCAACCAGAAGGAGGCCGCGAGGTTAGCGGGATTGGTGGGATTCGTTGGCGGTTGTGGAGGTCCGGCCGCGAGTTCCCGGCGTCCGACGACCCCCACCCGAGCGCATCGCCCCTGTCTCAAACACGGGCACGGGTCCATCATGGGAGGGGGCGTTAGCTCTGCGCCCCAGGCGGAACCGGGCGGAGGATTGTCCATGAACCAGAGGGAATCTATCGCGACGAGGATCAGCTCGCTGCCTTCGGACCGCCGCTCGTTACTTAAAGCGGTCGGCGTCGGCGCCGCGGGTATAGCGGGCATGCCGCTGCTGGCCGCCTGCACGGCCCAAAGTGCCCCCGCCGGTGCCGGAAGCAGTGCCTCTGACACCTCCGGTACGCCGTCGGCGTCTCTGCTTCCGGCGCCGGAACCGCAGGTCAAACCGCTCCTGGACCAACAGAAGGTCAACGCCGCCTTGGCAAAGCTGGACGGGATGGTCCAGGGCGTGATGGAGAGTACCGGTGTTCCCGGAGTCGCCGTGGCCGTGGTCTACCAGGACCAAATGGTCTACGCCAAGGGGTTCGGCGTGCGGGAATCGGGCCGGCCCGAGACAGTGGACGCGGATACCGTTTTTCAATTGGCCTCGGTGTCCAAACCCTTGGCCTCCACGGTGGCGGCCGTGGCCGTGGGCCGCAAGGCCATCTCCTGGACGGAACCGGTGATCAACCACACCCCCGGCTTCGCCCTGAAAGACCCCTACGTCACGCGGAACGCCACGGCGGCGGACCTGTTGTCACATCAAGGCGGCCTCAGTACGGGGGCGGGCGATCTGTTGGAAGACCTCGGATTCGACCAGTCCTATATCCTCAGCCACCTCAACCAGCAGCCGCTGGACTCATTCCGGTCGAGCTACAACTACAGCAACTTCGGCTACACGGCTGGTGCACAGGCTGTCGCCGATGCCATGAACAAGCCCTGGGCAGACCTCGCCGAAGAAGTCTTGTTCAAGCCCCTGGGCATGCCATCCACGAGCTATCGCCACGCGGACTACCAAAAGGCGACGAACAAGGCACTGATCCACGTCCCAGCCGGTAACAAGACCTGGGTGGCCAAATACTCCCGGGATGCCGACGCCGAAGCACCCGCCGGCGGGGCCAGTTCCTCCGCGCGCGACCTGGCCCGCTGGATCCGCCTGCAGCTCGCCAACGGCAGCTTTGAGGGAAGCGAGGTTATCGATCCGGACGCGCTTAGTATCACGCATGTCCCGCACGCTGTCTCGGGCCCACCGTCGACGCCGGGTGCCCGCACCCGCTTCTACGGCTTGGGCTGGAACGTCTCCTACGACGACCACGCCCGGCTGATGCTCGGGCACTCGGGAGCCTTCAACCTTGGTGCCGCGACCGCAGTCTCACTGCTCCCCGGCGAGCAGCTGGGCATTGTTGCCCTGACCAATGGCCGGCCGCAGGGCATCCCCGAAGCCATCTGCGCCGCATTCCTGGACACGGCCCAGAACGGCGCCCCGACAGTGGACTGGATCGGATTCACCTCGGGCGTCTTCCAGAAGATCGATGAGGCGGAGAAGCCAAAAGTTGACTATTCCAAGGCGCCGGCCCAGGCCAAACCGGCGCAGGGCAACGATTTCTACACCGGAAGTTATGCGAACTCCTACTACGGCCCGCTCACCGTCGCGGTGGAGAACGGCGTGCTGACCCTTGAGCTGGGCCCGGCCGGCAGGACCACCAAGTTCCCGCTCACTCATTTTGACGGCGACACCTTCAGCTTTGAATCAATCGGCGAGAACGCCAACGGTCTTGCCGGGGCAATCTTCGCCCCCGGCGCGGACGCCGCAGCCGGAGGCGGCACGGCTTCGAGCGTCAGGCTCGATTTCTACGATCAGACCGGGCTGGGCACCTTCATCCGCGGCTGAGCCCGGACTTCAGTGAGTGAGCTTCTTCCGTAAGCTTCAAAGGAACGCCACGAGCCCCGATCCAAGGAACCCATGCCCATCAACACACAGTCGCTGAAACAGGACGGCTTCACCGGTTTCCGGCCGCTCCAGGACCTTGACATCAACCGGATCCCGCAGAAGCCCGGGATCTTCGCGGTACTGCGGCCCGAGGGCTTCCGGCCCCAGTTCCTGGCCAGGAGCACCGCCGGCATCTTCAAGAAGAAGAACCCCACCCTCAAGACAGACGCTCTCGACGCCGAATGGGTGGACGGCGCCGATGTCCTCTTCGTGGGCAAAGCCGGCCCCGGAAGCAAGGGCAACCGTGGACTGCGCCGGCAAATCCAGGAATTCGTCGACTTCGGCGAAGGCAGGCCGCCGGGCCACTGGGACGGCCGGCTCATCTGGCAGCTCGCAGCGGCAGGGTCCCTGATCATCGCGTGGAAAGAGTTGCCCGTTGAGCAACTCAACGCGGCCGAAGCCCGGTGCCATGCCGCATTCATCGAAGAATACGGCCGCCTGCCGTACGCCAACTTAGTCCAGGCGCGCGTCAAAGGTGCTTAGCCGCCGTACGTGAACCGTCCCGCCACTAACGTGGCGGCCACCGGCATGGCCGCAAGCTCCGCATCCGACACGGTCAGAGGGTCGCCGTCGAGCACTGCAATATCGGCGGGATCCCCGACCCGGAGACGGCCGCGACCGCGGGTCGAGGCCGTGAGGGCCTCCTGCCGCGTGAGGGCCTGCTCGGCATGCCACGGCCCGCGGCCATCCAGCCGGGCCCGCGCCGTGGCAGCGGACATGGCAATCCACGGATCCAGCGGGGCCACCGGAGCGTCCGAGCCCAGGGCGAGAGTCGCCCCGGCGGCCAGCAATGAACGGAGCGGGAAGGACCGGTCCGTTCGCCCCGGCCAGTTCGCCTCGGCGGCGTCCCGGTCATCGAGGGCATGCGCAGGCTGGACACTCGCGGTCACGCCCAACCGGCCGAAGCGGGCGAAATCCTCGCTCCGGACAAACTGGGCATGCTCCACCCGTCCGGCGATGCCCGCCGCCTCAAACGCATCCAAGGCGACTTGGTTGGCCGCGTCGCCGATTGCGTGGACCGCCGGCACAAAACCCGCCTGCCGCGCCCGGACCAACAGGGCGAGCAGCTCCGACTCGCTCACGGTCAGCAGCCCGTGGCCGCCGTTCGGATACGGGTCAACGCAATACGCTGTGCGGGTATTGAGCGAGCCGTCGATCAGCACCTTCAAGGGGCCCACGCTCAGCAGCCCGCCACTGCCGGCCACTGCCAAACCTGTCCGCAGCCCCTCTGCCACGGCCCGGTCCAGGTCCTGCGGATAGACGCCCGCTTCAACGCGCAGGGCAGCGAAGCCGCTGGAGATCCTCCGCAGCCAGGCGTCGCGGTTCCACGTCATCTCGAAGTCCACAATCCCGACCACGCCCCGCGCGGCCGCAGCCTGCCCTGCCTGCCGCACCCACGGATCCACCACCGCGTCCGGCAGCTGGCCAAGCTCCCGGGTCAGGGCGAACGCCGGTTCTTCCCGGAGCAGCCCGCCCGCATCCACCGGCATTCCGTACTGTTGGGCCGCTGCGGAGTTGAGCCAGACACAGTGGAGGTCGTGGCTGATCAGCGCCGTAGGCCGGCCGCGCGTCACGCCGTCCAGGAGGTCCAGACTGGGCAGGTCATGCCAGATGGCATCGCGGAAACCGACGCCCACCAGCGTCTGGACGGGACCCGGAGCTCCGGCGCCGCTTCCGGCCCCGGCGATATGGGCCCCGACGACGGCGGCCGCCTCGCGCGCCGAGCCGGCACCGGAGAGGTCAAGCCGGTTGGAGGCCAGCGCCCACTGCGTCATATGAACGTGCTCATCCCACAGCCCAGGAACGGCGTAGCGGCCCTCCAGATCCACCACCCGGGTTGCAGCGGGGAGCGCACCCGAGCCCGGGCGCGACGGGATGATCGCCGACACGGCCCCGGCGCGAAGATGAACGTCGAAGCATATTTCCTCCCCGGGGTGCCGCACGGAGGCCAGCACGAGATCCGGGGGTCGGCGGGGATCGAGCGGATCAGACATAGGAACAGGCTAGGCGTGCGACGCCGCAGGACCCAACAGGCGCACACGGGACTTTCGCCCCTTACCTCTGCCACGAGCGCCCCCCAAGCTGAATGTGTGGGGAGGTTGCTGCACGGCCAGTTGGGGGACGTGTCGAGCGAAGAACCACTTCACGTAATACGGCACGGGTCTCACCGCGAATTGGGGAAGGAAATGGCGTTTGCACTTTCCGGCTTCAGCAGGAAAAGGCAGGAGACCACGGCCACATGAGTATCCACCACCATTCGGGGGACCCTAAACTCAAGGTGCTCATCCGCCTGAACGCCGACGCCGAAACAGCGCGGATCGACGTGCATGGTGTGGTGACCGTGGCCAACGTGCGGGCGCTGTACGTCGTTTGCCGCCGCGTCACAAGCAAGCTTCCCGGGTTTGAACTCGTGCTCGACCTCGCCCATGCCCGGGTGTCGGCCGCCGCGATCGAGGAACTCCGTGAGCGTGCCCGCGCCTCGTTGCTGTATTCGGGGATCGATGGCACGGAGACTCCGTGCCGTCTGCGCCTCGTGGACCCGCTGGTCATCCTCAAAACCAAGGAGCACGTATGAAAGCCCTCGTCTATGGCGGTCCCGGGGAGAAATCGTGGACCGAGGTCCCCGACCCCACCATCCAGAATCCCAGCGATGTGATCGTCAAAGTGGACACCACCACCATCTGTGGGACCGATTTGCACATCCTCAAAGGCGACGTCCCCGCGGTGGCCAAGGGCCGCATCCTGGGCCACGAAGGGGTCGGCACCATCACGGAGATCGGCGCCTCCGTGACCAGCCTCAAGGTCGGGGACCGCGTCATCATTTCATGCATCAAGTCCTGCGGGCACTGCGCCAACTGCAAGACCGGCCTGTACTCCCATTGCCTGGGGGAGGAGGGAACCTCCGGCATCGGCTGGGTTTTCGGACATCTGATCGACGGCACGCAGGCCGAGTTCGTCCGCGTCCCCTACGCAGAGAACTCCCTGCACCTCCTGCCTGAGGGAGTCAGCGACCAGCAGGCCGTCATGCTCTCCGACATCCTCCCCACCGGCTTTGAGATCGGCGTGCAGTACGGCCGGGTCAAGCCCGGCGACACGGTCGCCGTCATCGGCGCGGGCCCCGTGGGACTTGCCGCGATCTCCACCGCCGGCCTCTACGGCGCCGCCACGATCATCGCCGTCGACCTCGACGCGAACCGGCTCGAGAAATCCCGCGAATTCGGAGCCACCGATGTGGTCCTCTCATCCGATGCCGACTGGAAGGAGCAGCTCATGCTCCTGACCGACGGGCAGGGCGTGGACGTGGCGATCGAGGCCGTGGGCGTCCCGGCGACCTTCACGATGTGCACCGACATCGTGCGTCCTGGCGGCACCGTGGCCAACGTGGGCGTGCACGGCAAAGCCGTGGAACTTCACGTCGAAGACCTCTGGATCCGGAACATCAACATCAGCATGGGCCTGGTGAACACCAACACCACCCCCATGCTGCTCAAGCTCGTGGCACAGCAAAAGATCCCCGCGGACAGTTTCGCCACCCACCACTTCACCTTTGACGAGTTCATGGAGGCGTACGACACTTTTGCCCGCGCCGCGGAGACGAAGGCCCTCAAAGTCGTGATCACGGCATGAAAGCGCTCGTCGTCCTCCACTCCGGCAGTGCCGGCGCGATCGACGAAGCCAAGCCGTTCGTGATCTCGCTCGGGCGGTAGCGGCCCGGGCCGCCAGCTTCCGGAAGCCACGCCCGGCCGGGCGTGGCAAACGGACCATCTGAAAGGACGGCGGCCATGAAAGCAGGCCGGATTGTCATGCTGGTGATCGGCTCGCTGTGCGCGCTGGTCGGTTTGGGACTGTTGGCGGGCGCCGGTTTTGCGGGCTGGGTCAACTACCAGCAACGTGACGGCAGGTACTTCATCACGCCGTCGGCGCCTTTCTCAGGCAATTCCTACGCGCTGACGACCCCCCGGCTGGACCTCATGACCGGCGGCGGCGTGGACGACGGCGTTCCAGTGGACATTGCGGGCAGCGTGCTGCTCCGCGGTTCCTCCACCGACCCCGGCAAGGAAATCTTCATCGGAATTGCCCCGCGGGCCGACGTCGCGACGTACCTGGCCGGTGTCCGGCGCACCGAAATCGTCGACGTCAGGTTCAACCCCTTCCGCGCGCGGTACCGCGAAGTGGCCGGCTCCCAAATCCCGTCCACCCCGGCGCAGCAGACCTTCTGGGCCGCGACTGCCACAGGCCCGGGGGAACAGGAACTGACCTGGGACCTCCGCTCCGGATCCTGGGCAGTGGTGGTCATGAATGCCGACGCGACGTCTCCGGTGAGCGTGAATCTGCAGGCAGGGGCACGCACAGACCTGCTCCTGCCGGTGTTCATCGGCCTGCTGATCGGCGGACTCGTGATGCTGCTGATCGGCGTGCCGCTGATAGTGCTGGGCGCCGTTGGACTCGGCCGCGGCGGCCCGGGCCAAGGCGGGACGGGCAGCGGTGTCCCTCCCGGCCGCTTGCCGGCCCACCCCGGCCAGCCGTATCCCGCGGGTCCCTACCCGCCCAGGGTCACCCCCGGCCAGCAGAACAGTGCGGCCCCGCCGGGTGCCGTGGCGGCCTACGCTGCCCCGCCGGGGACTCCGTATCCGGTGGCGCCAGGTGCTACGACCGCATATGTGTACCCCGCCCGTCTCCACGGCTACCTCGACCCGAACCTGTCACGGTGGATGTGGCTCGTGAAGTGGTTCCTGGCCATCCCGCACTTCATCGTCCTGTTTATCCTCTGGTTCGCCTTCGGAGTGGTCACGATTGTGGCGTGGTTCGCGATCCTGTTCACGGCGCGCTACCCGCGCTCGCTGTTCAATTTCAGTGTCGGTGTGATCCGCTGGAACTGGCGTGTGGCCTTCTACGCCTTCAGCGCTATCGGCACGGATGTCTATCCCCCCTTCACCCTGGCCCGCACCGATTACCCGGCGGACTTCGACGTCGACTATCCCGAACGGCTGTCCCGCGGCCTGGTGCTGGTGAAATCCTGGCTGCTGGCCATTCCACATCTGCTGCTTATCAGCCTGCTGACGGGGACCGCGAGGACGTGGGAGTACCGGGACGGCGAGTGGGTGCAGCAAGGTGTGGGCATCTCCCTCCTGGGGCTGCTGGTCCTGATCGCCGGCGTGATCCTGTTGTTCACGGGCCAATACCGGCGGGGGCTCTTCGACCTCCTGCTTGGCCTGAACCGCTGGATCTACCGCGTTATCGCCTACGTTGCCCTCATGCGGGACGAATATCCGCCATTCCACCTTGATATAGGTCCGGTCGATCCGGGCGAGCTGCCGGTGCCTGCATACGCCGGACCCGCGCTCGGACCCGCCGGACCAGGACCCGGGCCCGTCGGTCCTGGACCAGCCACCGGACCCGCGGTCGGACCCGGACCCGGACCCTCCGCCGGACCAGGACCCGGGCCCGCGCCCGAACCCGGGCCCGCGCCCGGAACCGGAGGACCAGCCACCGGACCCGGAGGGCTGCCCAGAAGCTAATGCGGCGCTGCGCCCGGTCCTCTTGCCACCCGCCCTCCGCAAGAACATAGTTGAGGGAATTCACGTACTCCGCGGCACTAGGCAGGCGACCATGGTGAACATCGGGATTCCGGAAAACGGCGTGCTTCACGGCAAGACCGCCCTGATCTACGGCGGCGGCGGGGCGGTCGGCGGGGCGGTGGCAAGGGCTTTCGCGGCCGACGGCGCCACGGTGCACATTGCCGGAAGGACGGAATCGCGGCTGGAAAAAGTAGCCAATGACATTCGCGAGGCAGGCGGCACAGCCGAAACCGCCGTCGTCGACGCCCTGGACGAAGAGCAGGTGGATGCCTTCGTAAGCCGGGTGGCGAAGAAGAGCAAGAGGATCGACATCTCCTTCAACGTGATCTCATTCGGCGACGTCCAGCAGCCACTCATGGAGATTGATGTGGATGACTTCACCCAGCCCATCACCCTGGCCGCGCGGACGCACTTCCTGACCACCCGCGCGGCCGCCGCCCACATGGTCAAGCAACGCTCCGGCGTCGTGCTCATGTTCGGCGGCTCGGGCCCGCAGACGATCCCCGGTCTGGGCGGTTTCAAGGTGGCGCTCGACGCGATGGAAGGACTACGCCGGCAATGGGCCCTGGAACTGGGAAAACACGGCATCAGGGTGGTGACCATGGTCACCGGCGGCATTATCGAAACCATCCCGTGGCAGGCCGAGGGCCGCGATGAGATCGTGGTGGAGATTGCCAGGGCCGCGCATTTGAACCGGACGGCCACGCTGGCGGACGTCGGTAACGTGGCCTCCTTCATCGTCTCGGACAAGGCGGCGGCCATCACGGACGCTACCGTCAACATCTCCGCCGGCGCGATCGTGGACTACTGACGCCGGTCAGGCCACCAGGTTGGCTGCGGCGACGTCCATGTGTTCGAGGACCGTCGTGCGGGCCAGTGTCGCGTTGCCGGTCTCGATCGCGGCGACGATGTCGTGGTGCCGGTCCACGCTCATGTTCTTGACGGCCCTCTCGATCCCGGCAAACATGATGGACATCCGAATGGAGCCCTCAAGCGACTCCCAGGAGTGCAGCAGGGTCTCGTTTCCGGTGAGCCGGCACAGTGTCCGGTGGAACTCCAGATCGGATTCAATCCGTTCCTCCAGGCTGGCCTCGGCGGCCGCGGCCATGGCATCGACGGCCGAGCACAGGGATGTAATCACGGAGGCCCGGTCCGGCAGCTCACACAGTGTCCGGACCGCAAGCGATTCGAGCGCGGCCCGGACAGCGAAGATGTCCCGGATTTCCTTGCCGTCCAGGTGCCGCACGGACAGCCTGCCGCGCGGTCCGGCCGACAGCAGTCCTTCTTGCTCCAGCTGGCGCAGGGCCTCGCGCAGTGTTCCGCGGCTGATCTGGAGCATGTCGGAGAGTTCGGTCTCCACCAGATGCCGTCCTGGCTCCAGCTCTCCGCTCGTGATGGCCGTGCGCAGGGCAGATAGCGCCTGCTCGCGGAGGCTCTTCTTTTCCAGTCCGAGAAGCGGGGCTGTTGCTCCGGCCATTGTTAGTCCTCACGCTCAGCGGTCAACTGTTTGTCAGTGGTCAACTGTTTACAGTTCGTGTGTTAACAGTTGATGGTACGGCACGGGCGGGTCCGGCAGCTGCCGGCCCCCGCCCGTAGGCTGTTCCCTCCGGCTCAGCCGAGTTCGGCGAGCACCTTGGCAACGACCCTCTGCACCGAGAGGCCGTAGCGTTCGTGCAGGGTGGGCAGCGCGCCCGCGTCCAGGAATTCGTCCGGCAGCGCTACCGGCACCACCCGTTTACCCAGCCCCGCGGTGACCACGGCCGAGGCCACGGTCTCGAACAACCCGCCCACCACACTGTGGTTCTCCAGCGTGACCGCGAGGCGGTCGGTGTTCAGCTCGGCGAGGACCGTCGCGGCGTCGAACGGCTTGATGGTGGGGGCGTGGACGACGGCGACATCCACGTGGTGGGCAGCCAGCGCCTCGGCCGCCTGGAGTGCCCGCATGGTCATCAGCCCGCTGGAGATGAAGACGACGTCACGGCCGCCACGCAGGACTTTCGCCTTGCCGAGTTCGAACGTGTAGTCGTACTCGTCCAGCACGGTGGGGACGTTGCCGCGCAGCAGTCGTAGGTACGTGGGGCCCTCGCTGGCGGCCAGTTGGGGGACGGCCTGCTCGATGTCCAGCGAGTCGCACGGGTCCACGATGGTCAGATTGGGCATGCCGCGGAAGATCGCCATGTCCTCGGTCGCCTGGTGGCTTGGACCGTAGCCGGTGGTCAGCCCCGGGAGCCCGCCGACGATATTGACGTTGAGGTTTGGCTCGGCGGCATCCAGGCACAGGAAATCGTAGGCGCGCCGGGCAGCGAACACCGAGTACGTCGAGGCGAACGGGACCAGGCCGGTCTCAGCCAGGCCCGCCGCGGCGCCGAAGAGCAGCTGTTCGGCCATGCCCATCTGGAAGAAGCGTTCCGGGAATGCCTGGGCGAAAATGTGCATGTCCGTGTACTTGCCCAGGTCCGCGGTCAGTCCCACGATCTTGTCGTTCACCTGCGCGGCCTTGACCAGGGCGTGCCCGAACGGCGCGGACGCGGTCTTCTGGCCCGGGTCCGCGAAGGAGGCGATCATGGCAGAGGTTTTCAGCTTCGGTGTTGTTGCGGTACTCATCGTGCGGCCTTTCCTTCGAAACCTGCGGTCAGCTGCTCGCGGCAGAGCTGCCATTCGTGTTCTTCGATGCGCATGAAGTGGGCTTTTTCGCGGTCCTCGAGCAGCGGCACGCCGCGGCCCACCTTCGTGTCGCACAGGATCACGGAGGGACGTCCGACGGCGGCCGCCTGGGCGGCCGCGTTGTCGAACGCGGCCAGCAGCGCGCCGACGTCGTTCCCGTTCACGCGCTGGGCGTACCAGCCAAACGCCTGCCACTTTTCGGTGACGGGCTCGGTGCGCAGCACGGTGTCGGTCTTGCCGTCGGCCTGCAGGGCGTTGATGTCCACCATGGCGGTGAGGTTGCCGAGGTGGTGGTGGTGGGCGCCCATCGCGGCCTCCCACGTGGATCCCTCGTCAAGTTCGCCGTCGGAGAGGAAGTTATAGACCCGGGAACCCGAACCCTGGTAGCGCAGGCCCAGGGCGGCGCCGACGGCGATGGAGAGTCCGTGGCCGAGGGAGCCGCCGGAAATCTCCATGCCGGGGGTGTATGTGGACATCCCGGACATCGGCAGCCGGGAGTCGTCCGAGCCGTAGGTCTCCAGTTCCTTGACGGGGATGATTCCGGCCTCGGCGAGGGCCGCGTAGTGGCCGATCGCGTAGTGGCCGGTGGAGAGCAGGAACCGGTCGCGGTCCTCCCACTCAGGGTCGTCGGCGCGGAACCGGAGCTGGTCCGCGTAGACCGCGGCGAGCATGTCGGCCGCGCCGAGGGCCTGGCCAACGTAGCCTTGGCCTTGGACTTCGCCCATGTTCAGGGCATGGTGGCGGATCCGGTAGGCGGCCCCTTCGACCCGTGCCAGGCGTTCTGCCTCGGCGTCGGAGGCGTTGCCTCGGGTGGTTATTTCCTGTGTTGAAACCACGATTCTTCCTTTCAGATATGACGTGGCGAGCTGCTGCGGGAGGCCTTCGACGGCTTCCGGGCGGTGCGTATCTACGCGCTCACGTGGGTGGGGGTGCTTTTGGTAGCCTGATCCGCGAAATCCCGTTCGCGCTTGCCCCAGGTTTCACGGGTGGCGACGGCGGCCCACAGGCCGATGGCGGCGTAGGTGCCGAAGAGCAGTGCCGGTCCCATCCAGCCGAAGCTGACGAAGAGCAATGTGGTGATGAACGGGGTGAACCCTGAGACCATGGCCGAGATCTGGTAGGCCAGCGAGGCGCCGGAGGCGCGGGTCTTGGCCTGGAACAGCTCCGGGAACCACGGGCCCTGGGCGCCGGCCAGGGAGTTCTGGCAGACGGCGTAGGAGATCACGAGGGTGGCGATGATGAAGATGAACAGTCCGGTGTTGACCAGCAGGAACATCGGCACCGCGAAGGCAACGGCGAAGGCGCAGGACCAGATATACAGCGGGCGCCGGCCGATCCTGTCCGTCAGCCGTGCCCAGGCCTGGGTGGCGAAGATGCCGATTGCGGAGGCGATGCACAAGGCCACGAGCGTCTGCGACTTGTCGGCCAGGTGCTGGCTGTTCAGGTAGGAAATCATGTAAGTGATGGACACGGCGTAGCCGGCGGTCTCGGCGATGCGCAGGCCGATGCCCTTGACGATGTTGCGCCAGTCGGTCTTCAGGACCTCCTTGATGGGCGACTTGACGATGTCGCCGCTGTCCTTGACCTCGTCGAAGACGGGGGATTCGGGGACCTTGGAGCGGATGATCAGTCCGACGACGACCAGCACGATGCTGGCCAGGAAGGGAATGCGCCAGGCGAGTTCGCCGCCGAGCTGGACGCTGAAGAGGAACACGAGGTTGGCCAGCAGCAGCCCGACCGGGAAGCCGGCCTGGACCATGCCTGTGTACTTTCCCTTCGATTTCCAGGGTGCGTGTTCGTAGCTCATGAGGATGGCGCCGCCCCACTCCGCGCCGAAGGCCAGGCCCTGGACGATGCGGACAAACACCAGCAGAGCCGGAGCCAGCAGACCCACCTGGGCGTAGGTGGGGAGCAGGCCTATGACGAAAGTGGCGATGCCCATGAGGATCAGGGAGGCCACCAGGACCGGCTTGCGGCCGACCTTGTCCCCAAGGTGCCCGCCGATGATGCCGCCGATCGGGCGCGCCGCGAAGCCGACACCCAGGGTGGCGAAGGCAGCCAGGGTTCCGGTCACAGGATCGCCGGTGGGGAAGAAGGCCGTACCGAAGTACAGGGCAGCCGCTGTGCCGAAGCCGATGAAGTCATAGGTTTCGATGACGGCGCCGACGCTGGAGCCGATCGCGACCCGTTTCGCTTCCCTGGTGCCGTGCACCGGGCCCCGCATGGTGAGAGCTTCGTTGCTCATGTCAATCCCTTTCGAAGAGAGCTGCCGACGCTTCCGCACCGACACTGTCGACTGTTAACAGATGATACGCCAGTGTGACCCGCGCCATAAGGCAATGTCAACAGTCAACTTCAAAGGTTGACTGTTGACAGTCGAATTCTATAGTGTGGTCCATATCACCACCGCCTCCGGGCGCAACCAGAGGATTAACGACGATGTTCAATTCCCGACTCGGCTGCTCGTCCATCAGCTTCCGCCACCAGAGCCTGCCAGAGGCCCTGCGCACCATCGAAGGCCTCGGCTTCGAGGAACTAGATCTCGGTGCGCTACCCGGAGTGTGCGACCACGTTCCCTACGACCTCGACGCCGATGCCGTCGCCGCCGTCACGGCCGAGGTGGTTGCCTCCGGGCTGCGGGTCCGGTCGGTCAACGGGGACATCGGGGACCTGAACGCCTTGCTCGACGCCGACGCCGACGCACACGCAGCACGAAACCGGCACCTTGACGCGCTGCTCACCTTGGCAGCCGGCACGGGCGCCAAGGCGCTGGTCCTGCCCTGCGGCGCCCTCGGCCGCGACCCGGTCCGCAGCCTCGACGAGGACCTGGACACCATTGCCGCGCAACTCACCGCCGCCAAGCGGCGGGCCGACGTGTTCGGCGTCGAGCTCTGGACCGAGTCCCTGCACTTCCTGCGGTTCTGCTGGAACCTCGAGCGCGCGGAATTGCTGGCCGGGCGGCTGGCCGGTTCCGGGGTCGGGATCGTCATGGACTTTAGCCATATCGTGGCCGCCGGCGAGGATCCGTTGGACTACCTCAGGCGCCATCAGGGCCGCATCGCCCATGTTCACTTGCGCGATGCCGTGCCGGGGAACATCAACCTCAGCATCGGCAACGGCCAGGCCGATTTCGCCGCCGGTCTGGAGGCCCTCGCGGCCGACGGCTACACCGGCCACTTCTCCCTGGAGCTGGAGACCCGGGACGTGACCCACGGGGAGCGCCCCGCGGCGGCCGCCAAGGCCGCGAGCTTCATCACAGACCTCATCTGACTTGCCACACCAACGAACAACCCAAGGAGCATCATGAGCACCATCCAGCGCACCGCCGTCCTCACCGGGGCAACTTCGGACCGGGGCATCGGCATCACCACCGCACGCCGCTACGCCAGCCAGGGTTGGGCCGTGGTGATCCTGGACCTCGATGGCGAGAAGTCCGCCAAGGTCGCAGCGGAGATCGGAAACGAGTTCACCGTTCCCGCCTTTGGCTACGAGGTCGACGTCGCCAGCGAGGACTCCGTGACAGCCGCGTACAACGCCGTGGCCGCCGAAGTCCGCTCCGGCAGCCTTCCCGCCGTCGGGGCCCTCGCCAACATCGCCGGCATCACCTCCCCGGTGCCGTTCCTCGAGACCACCCTGGAGCTCTGGAACAAGGTCATGGCCGTGAACGCGACGGGAACCTACCTTGTCACCCGCGCCTTCCTGCCGGACATGATCGCCAGCGGCTGGGGCCGGATCGTGAACATGTCCTCCGTCTCTGCCCAGCGCGGCGGCGGCGTCTTCGGCAAGGTGCCCTATTCCGCGGCCAAGGCGGCCATCCTGGGCTTCACTAAGGCCCTGGCCCGCGAAATCGGCAGCACCGGCGTGACCGTCAACGCCATCACCCCCGGCGCCGTGGACACGAATATCCGCGTGGGCAGCACCGAAGAGCAGGAAGCGGCCATCAACGCCGGAATTCCGCTGGGGCGCAACGCCAGCACCGAGGAAATCGCGGCCGTCATCACCTTCCTGTCCTCCGAGGAGTCCGCCTACCTCACCGGGACCACCATCGATATCAACGGCGGAAGCCACATCCACTAGCAGTCCCGCCGTTGAGAAGACCGCGAGCAGCTGAAAGAGCCCACGATGACCAGAATGTTTAACAACCCGTCCGATTTCGCCGAAGAAGCCCCCGCCGGCTTCTGCGACGTCCATGCGAACCTGGTGCGCCAGGTGCCCGGCGGCGCCGTCCGCCGGTACCGGCCCCGCCAACCGAAGGTGGCCGTGCTGGCCGGCGGCGGCTCGGGGCACTACCCGGCCTTCGCCGGGCTGATCGGCACCGGACTGGCCGACGGCGCCGCCGTCGGAGTCGGAAAAATGACGCGGCATTGCCGGTGATTTTACGGTCTTCGGCGACAAGACCATGGTGGACGCGCTGGTCCCGTTTGCCGGGACCTTCAGCCGGCTCACCAGCGCAGGGGCCGGGGCGGATGCCGGGTGGGCGGAAGCTGCGCGGGAGGCTGCCTCCGCGGCCCAGGCCACCGCGGCCCTGCGCCCGCTGAAGGGCCGGGCGCGGCCCCTGGCGGAAAAGAGCGTGGGCACACCCGACCCCGGAGCCACGTCCCTGGCGATGGTGTTCACTGTGTTCGGTCCGCACCTTGCCGGTGTGCGGCAGGCTGCAGGGGCACGCCCGTGAGCCCGGGAGCAGGGATCCGGCTCATTGTGGGTGCGGACGAAGCCGGAGTGGACTACAAGGACCAGATCCTGGCGGACCTCCGGACGGACCCGCGGGTGGCCGAGGTCATCGATATAGGCGTCAACCGCGGCGACGCCCCGGAGGAGTTCGCCAAGCCCTACCCGTACGTGGGCATCGCCGCGGGCGAATTGATCCGGGACGGGCAGGCGGACCGGGCCATCCTGTTCTGCGGCACGGGGATCGGGGTCGCCATTGCCGCCAACAAGGTGGACGGCATCCGGGCCGCGACCGCCCATGACTGCTTCAGCGTGGAGCGGTCCGTACTCTCCAACGACTGCCAGGTCCTCACGATGGGCCAGCGCGTGGTGGGACTGGAACTGGCACGGCGGCACGCGCGGGAGTGGATCGGCTACACCTTCGATCCCTCGTCCGCCTCGGCGGACAAGGTCAAGGTGCTGACCGGCTACGAGGATGCTGAGGCCTGCCCCGGGACGCCCGGCCAGGCACGGGCCCGGCGTCTTCCAAGAAATGGTATCTATCATGAGCCCGTGCCGCCCCTTGATGTAGTCCTCACCGCCTGGCAGATCGACTGGGCCGCCGCCGCCCTGATCGGCGGCTCGGCGTTGCTGTATGCGCTGGGCCTGAGGGCCGCGGCGGCGCGCGGGCACCGCCATCCCGTGTGGCGGACGCTGGCGTTCTATCTTCTGGGCCTTGGGTCCCTGACAGTGCTGACGTGCGGGTTCCCTGGCGTCTACAGCGCGCAGCTCCGGTGGGCCTTCACGCTCAAGATTTCCCTGCTGCTCTTCGTGGTGCCGCTGCTGATCGGCCTGGGAAAACCCATCTCCCTCGCCCGTACGGCCCTGCCGCCGCGCGGCGTCGGCCGGCTGAACAGGGCGCTCGCCCACGGTGCGGTGCGGTTGGCCGGCAACTCCATGGCCGCCCCGCTCCTGGGCCTTGCCCTCTTCTCCACCTTCCTGACTCCGGCGTTCTACACCCTCCGCACAGCCGCTTGGGCCGAGGCGCTCCTGACAGTCGGGGTCCCGCTGCTTGGCATGATGATGGCCCTGCCGATCATCGAGGACGCGGACTTCCGCCGCTCCAGCGCGTTCTTCATCATGGAGTTCGTGTTTGTTTTCATCGAGTTGCTGGTCGATGCCGTGCCCGGGATCCTGCTGCGCCTCAACGGCCAGGTGCTGGATCACGTCGCATCGACGCCGTCTGCGCTGGGCTGGTTCCCCAACGCCCTGCGTGACCAGCAGCTGGCGGGGGACGTCCTGTGGTTCATCTGCGAAATTGTCGACTTGCCCCTGATCATCCTGATGTTCATCCGCTTCTCCCGCAGCGACAAACGCGAGGCCCGCGGCTTTGACGAGCTCACGGATTCCCAGCTCGATGAACTGAATGCGGAGCACCTGCGGCGCGGCCGCTAACTCCCCGCGCCCCGGGTGGGGCGCTATGCCACGCTGACCTTGATCCGCTGCACCACGTTGTTGCCCATGCCCTGGTAGTTCCATTCCGGTTCCAGCGGCTGGACCGCGCCGCTGGCATCCGTGGCACGGCAGGAGAGCTCATGTTCGCCCGGATCGGCCACCCACGGCATCGACCACGCACACCACGCGAACGGCGCTGCCGGGTGCTCCAGATGGGCCGCGGCCCACTTTCCGTCGATTCCGACGTCGACGCGCTGCACGGCGCCCTGCCCGGACCAGGCCCGGCCGGTGAGCATCACCGGTCCCGGGGGCAGGATCCGGCTCCGGGTGAAGAAATCCGGGACGCCCGGGGGCACCATGAGCGAGCGGACCTTGATCCAGGTGACCGGGGTTCCGGGATCCTCGGCATCATGCTGGTAGCGGTACGCCACCGCCTGCTGGAAACCGTCATAGGGCTTGGTCAGAACCTTGATCGAGGTCAGCCACTTCACGCTCGCCATGCCGTACCAGCCGGGCACCACAAGCCGGAGCGGATAGCCGTGCTGCGGCGGCAGGTCCGCGCCGTTCATCCGGTAGGCGAGCACGACGTCGGGACGCAGGGCCTCCTCGATCGGCAGGCTGCGCGCGTACTGCTGGGCGACGCCGCCCTGGCTGCCGGCGTCGGCCCCGGTGAAGACCACCTCCACGGCGTCGTCCTCCACTCCGGCCCGCGTCAGCAGGTAGGCGAGCGGGACACCGGTCCACACGGCGGTCCCGACTCCCTCGAGTACCCACGGCTGGCTCAGCGGGCGGGGCCGCAGGAGGGACCGGCCGTTGCCGGCGCACTCCAGGGTGACCGGGAGGGTGATGCTCGGTGCCCGGAGCAAGGCCCGCAGGCTCAGTTCGAAGGACCGCTGCACGGCGCCGCCGATCCACAGATGCCAGTGCTCGGCGTCGATGAACGGGATGTCGAAGTGCGTGAGTACGTAGTGCAGTCCGGGCGGTGTGGTGTCGCTCCGCAGGGCCTCGAGCGGCATGGAATGGTTCCGCACGGCGAGCTGGAGTTCCTCCGCCGTCAGCGGGCCGTGGCTCGGTTCGCCGGGATGCGCCCGGGGTTGTCCGGCCTGCCGGCGCGGACTCTTCAGGACAGAAGAGTGTCTGGACATTTGCTTTGGCATGGCATGCCGCGATTCTTTCCGGACCAGCCCGGTCCCGGTCCTGTGAAGGACCCGCCGGTTTAGTAGGTATCACCTGGTCTCAGGTCTACGCCGCAGCCCGGAAACCGTCAACACCGGGACGCACCGGTCCCGCCCCTTCCGGTCCAGGGGCTACAGCGTGTGCGCCTCGGCCAGGAACTGCGCCAGGCTCAGCGGTTCCCGGCCCGTCAGCTCATGCACCGCCGACGTCGGACCGGCGAGTTCGCCGGCGGCGATGGCCGTGTAGGTGCTCACCCAGGCGTCCACCTGCCATGGCGGGGCGCCGTAGGAGGCGCGGGACCCGTAGGCCTCCGCCAGGGTCTCGTTGTGGAAGGTGATGGCCCGGTCGGTTCCGGCGGTCAGGAGTTCGGCGGCGCGGGCCAGCGAGATGTCTTCCGGGCCGGTCAGGTCATAGGTCCGTCCCACATGCAGGGACGGGTCCCGCAGCACGGTGACGGCCGATCGGGCAATGTCTGACCGCGCCACGGCAGCCATGACGCCGTCTCCGGCGGGGCCGCGGATCACGCCGTCCTCGCCGGCCAGCAGCGGCAGGAAGTCCAGGTAGAAGTTGTCCCGCAGGAACGTGTAGTCCATGCCGGAGGCCTTGATGCGCTCCTCCGTCGCGAAGTGGTCCCGGCCCAGCGTGAACGTGGAGTCCGGCGCCGCGCCGAAGAACGAGGTGTACACGATGTGCTGGACGCCCGCTGCGGCCGCGGCATCGACGAAGGCATAGTGCTGCTGCAGCCGGTCCTCGGCCTCGGCTGCGGAGACCATGAACAACGTTTTCGCCCCGGAAAGCGCCGTCTTCGTCCGCTCCGGCTCGGCGTAGGTGGTGACGAAGGGGACGGCGCCTTCGAGCTCAGGTGCCCGGGCGGCGTCCCGCACCAGGAGCCGTTGCTGGCTGCCGGCCTGGGACAGCTGCCTGGCCACCAGGGCGCCCAGCTGGCCGGTGGACCCGGTGACGGCAAGCTCGGGAGCGTTGGTCATGGCCTAGGCCTCGCGGGAGGCGGGGGACTTGGTCTGCGCGGGGTCGCGTTCGGCCAGTGAGCCGATGACGGCGTCGATCTTGTCCATGATCACCGGGTCCAGCTTCACGCCGGCTGCCGCGACGTTCTTCTCGATCTGCTCCGGCCGGGACGCGCCCATGATCGCGGAGGCCACGTTCTTGTTCTGCAGCACCCAGGCGATGCTGAGCTGTGCCATGGTCAGCCCAGCCTCCTCCGCGATCGGCTTGAGCTGCTGGACGCCGGTGAGGACCTCGTCGGACATCCAGCGCTCGATCATCCGCGAGCCGCCCTTGGAGTCCGTGGCGCGGCTGCCCTCAGGGGCAGGCTTGCCGGGGTGGTACTTGCCGCTCAGCACGCCCTGGGCAATCGGGGACCAGACAATCTGGGACAGGCCCAGTTCTACCGACGCCGGAATCACCTCGGCCTCAATCACCCTCCACAGCATGGAGTACTGAGGCTGGTTGGAGATCAGTTGGAAGCCCAGTTCCTTGGCGAGGGCATGGCCGTCGCGGATCTGGTTGGCCGTCCACTCGCTGACCCCGATGTACAGGGCCTTGCCCTGCCGCACGATGTCCGCGAAGGCCTGCATGGTCTCTTCCAGCGGCGTCTCGTAGTCGTAGCGGTGTGCCTGGTAGAGGTCCACGTAGTCGGTCTGCAGCCGGGTGAGGGAGCCGTTGATGGATTCCATGATGTGCTTGCGGGACAGGCCAAGATCGTTGTGGCCCTTGGGCCCGGTGGGGCCGAAGACCTTCGTGAAGATTTCCAGCGATTCGCGGCGCTCGTCCTTCAAGGCTGCTCCGAGGACCGTCTCCGCCGCTGTGTTGGCGTACACGTCGGCCGTGTCGAAGGTGCTGATACCGGCGTCGAGCGCGGCCCGGACGCACTGGGTGGCGACGTCGTTCTCCACTTGGGAGCCATGGGTCAGCCAGTTGCCAAACGTGATTTCTGAAATCTTGAAGCCGCTGTTCCCGAGGTATCTGAATTCCATGGGTTCCAACGTAGCGGACTTGCCTGCCCGGGGTAAGGGCTCAGCCGGCCTTGCGTTCCTGGAGCGGCTGTTTGGCCTTCCCGGCCGGCGGAGTGCCACGCAGCGCCACGAGCGATCCGGTGTCCAGCAGGGACTTCGCTGCGGGCATGGGCGGCTTTTTGAACGCCCGCGGGACGGCGCCAAGTGTTCCATTGGTGTCTGTGGCCGACTGCACGAGGGCAGAGACTTCCGTGATGTCCTGTGCCGGTGCCAGGGGGTCGGGCAGGTCCCGGACGGTGACCCGGACGGCGGGTCCGGCCTCGGCCCTGGCCCTCGCGGCGGCGCGGGCATCTGCCCGGGCCACGGCGGCCGCCCACTCCGGGGACAGCGCGGGTTCCTTTTTGGCTGCATTCCGGGCGGGGCGTGCGGGCTTCACGGCCTTGGCCGGCCGGTGCGGCGCCGGCTCTTCCGCAGCCCCATTTTCCCGTGATACCGGGGTTCCGCGAACGAGCCCGGCGACGGCCAGGACAACGACTGCCGCCAGCCGGCCGATCCCTGCGAGCACGAGGGTGGCGGCGAAGACCAGGAAGAGGCCGAGGAACATGAAGAACGCCACGCCGAGGGTCCCGAAAAAAGTCAGGTTCAGCGCAATGGTCGTTGGATCTTCCATGTCACCTCTCCTTGCCGGCCTGCTTCAGCGTGGTCCCTGCCGCAAGCACGCAGCGGGCAGGAGCCCCCTTAACAATACGTACTTTTCGCTGGCCCCGTGCCGCCCGCGGCAGTCGTGGCGAATATGTGTCAAAGCCGTTATCCGCGGGGCGGGGCACGGGCCCCGCCGGCCGGGCGTCTATAGTCGGAGACAGCCTCGCCGGCGTCGTCCGGCCCGCCGGAAGGACATCTTATGACGCACGCCGCAGCAGCCGATTCCGAGCCCGCCGGAGCATCCGGCACGGACCGGTCCGTGAGTATTCCGGAAGCGGCATATTCCGCGTCGTATGAGGGGAACTGCCCGTGCCTGTCGGGCGAGGCGTATGTGCACTGCTGCGGCCGGTTCCATCGCGGGGACGCCGAGGCGCCTACGGCGGAGCAGCTCATGCGCTCCCGGTACAGCGCCTTCGTGGTCCGGGACGCGGGGTACCTGCTCCGGACCTGGCACCCGGACACTCGGCCCGCTGAGCTGGAGTTTGACTCCGGCATGCAGTGGCGACGACTGGACATCCTCTCCACCAGCCGCGGCGGCCCGCTGGACAGCGAAGGCACTGTGGAATTCGTGGCCCACTACCGGCACGAGGGCGAACGGGGCCTGCACCGCGAAAGCAGCCGCTTTGTGCGGGTGGACCGGCGCTGGTACTACGTAGATGGCGTCGTTGCCGGCTGAGGCCTCCGGAGCTGACGCCGTCGCGGCTAGGGGCGCCCGGCTGAGTTGTCCCGTGCTGAGTTCTCTCCGGCTGAGTTGTCCCTGACGGTCTGGTTCTCAACCGTTGCTGCCGGGCTGAAGCCGGCCCGGTCCACCCTGCGGTGGAAACGCATTCCCGCGAGGCCGCCCAGCACTGCGCCCACCAAAGCCACCGCGGCCACGACGATCGCCGCGATGATGCTCAGGGTGTTCAATTCGCCCTCGTTGATCGGGATCCGCGGGAAGCTGTTCAGGTTGGCCAGGATGTTGAAGCGCTGCCCGGCGACCAGGCCCAGCACGGCGACGACGATCGCGGCGATCAGGGCCCAGATCCAGACCATGAAGCCCTGCTTGGCGCCGTTGAAGCGGGCCATCCGCCCGGCGACGTATCCGCCGCAGTAGTAGGCGACCAGGAGGATCACGAGCAGCACGATGATGCCGGTCAGCCCGACCGTCTGGTTGCTGGAGGCCTGGTCGACGGCGTCGTTCACATCGGTGTTGGTGGCCAGTCCGACGGCGGTACCGCCGGCAGCGACCAGCGCGGTGAGCAGCACGGCCGTACCCGTGGCCGTCAGCCAGCCGAAGAATGCCGAGCCGACCTTGATGCCGCCGAACTGTTCCTTCTCGCGGGCCACTACCGTCTCGCGCGTGGGGATCTCTTCCACGACAGTGTCGTGGACAGTCTCGCGGACCGGTGCGTCGCGGACGGGGTCGTCGTGGCGGACTGCTGTCACCGGACGGGTTGTGGCGTCGTCCTGCGCGGCGTGGCGTGTTGTCTTGTCGTCGGGGCCTGCGGTGCTGCTCATGAGGGCTGCTCACTTTCGCTGAATGACCGGGCACCCTGGAGGTGCCGGTCTGGCGTCAACCTAACCACGGCGGAATCCGGTTAGCAAGGATGCTTACTATCCGTGGCGGCGGCCCGTCGGCGGTACTTGCGGTGCAGGTCCTCCCGGACGGAGGCACGCAGGCTGGCGTCCGCGATCCACGGACCGGTCCCTTCGGACTGGTCGAGGATCCCGGCCTCCAGCCAGGTGTAGTCCCCGGCCAGTGTCTTGCGGGCCAGGGCATGGTCGGCGTCATCGGTGTTCCGCCACAGCCGGTCGAAATATTCGTCAACGCGAACGCGGGCCTGTTCGCAGTACGCCTCGGCGAGTTCGTACGCGGAGGCGCCGCGTTCCGGCTGCGTCCGCAGCAGCATCTCGGCGCGCGAACAGCAGGCGGCCATGGCAAACAGCTCCGCACCGATGTCCACGATCCGGCCCAGGAACGCCTGCTTGTGCTCAAGTTTGGCCTGCCACCGGCCCATCCCGTAGAAGGTCTGCCGGGCCAGGCGCCGGGAGGAACGCTCCACGTAGCGCAGCTGTTTCGCGAGCCGGCCGAAGTCGCTGTAGGAGCGCGGGTCCATGCCGGCGCCGGCCACGAGTTTGGGCAGCCACTTCGCGTAGAAGCCGGAGGCTCCGACGGCGGCCTTCGCCTTGTCGGAGAGGCGGGCGTCCTCCGAGGCGAGGTCTCCCGCGGCCGCCAGGTGCGCGTCCACGGCTTCACGGGCGATCAGCAGCCTCATGATTTCTGAGGATCCCTCGAAGATCCGGTTGATTCTCATGTCGCGGAGCTGCTGTTCCGCGGCGACGGCGCGCTCGCCGCGGGCTTCGAGGGAGTCCGCCGTTTCAAAGCCCCGGCCGCCGCGGATCTGCACGAGCTCGTCCGCGATGAGGCAGCTGATCTCCGTGGACCACAGCTTGGCCAGGGCCGCCTCGATCCGGATGTCTTTCTGCCCGGCGTCGGCCATTTCCGCGGAGAGTTCAAACACGGCGTCCAGGGCGAAGGCGCTGGCGGCGATGAAGGCGATTTTCTTGCCCACTGCCTCATGCTGGCCGATCGGCCGGCCCCACTGGGTGCGGGCGTCGGACCATTCGCGGGCGATCTTCAGGCTCCACCGGCCGGTGGCGACGCACAGCGCGGGGATGGAGAGCCGGCCCGTGTTCAGCGTGGTGAGGGCGATCTTCAGGCCCTGGCCTTCCCGGCCCAGCCGGTTGGCGGCCGGGACCCTGACCTGGTGGAAGCGGGTGACGCCGTTTTCGATCCCGCGGAGCCCCATGAAGGTGTTGCGGTTTTCCACGGTAATGCCGGGGGTGTCCATTTCGACCACGAACGCGCTGATGCCGCCTTTATTGGCGGTCCCGTCCGCATCGGTGTGCGGCGGCACGAGGGCCATGACCACGACGAGCTCGGCGATAACACCGTTGGTGGTCCAGAGCTTGACGCCGTCCAGGAGGTACGAGTCGCCGTCGTCGGAGAGGACGGCCGTGCTGCCCATCCGGGCGGGGTCGCTGCCGACGTCGGGCTCGGTGAGCAGGAAAGCGGTGACGGCGCCGGCGGCGCAGCGGGGCAGGTATTCACGCTTCTGGGCCGGAGTGCCAAAGACCTTGACGGGCTCCGGGACGCCGATCGACTGGTGCGCGGAGAGCAGGGCGCCGAGGCTTGGGTGCACCGAGCCCAGCAGGGCCAGGGCGCGGCCGTAATACACGAGCGTGAGGCCCAGACCGCCGTATTCGCGGGGAATCTTCATTCCGAATACACCGAGCTCCGCGAGCCCCTTGAGATAGTCGTCCGGGATCCGGTCGTCGCGTTCGATGGTGCGCCCGGACATCGTGCGGCAGTAGGCGGCCAGCCGGGCCATGAACGCCTCGCCGCGTTCGACGTCGTCGGCGGGAGCCTCGGGCCACGGGTGAATCAGCGACAAATCGAAGCTGCCGAGGTAAAGGCCCTTCGCGAAGCTGGGCTGGGTCCAGCTGGTTTCGCGGGCGGCCTCGGCAATGGCGCGGGCGTCGGCGGCCGTCGCGTCGGGGCCGACGTGCTCAGGGGCCCCGGCGGCCGCCGGAATCGGAATGCCTGATGTTGGAGAATCTGACGCTGGAGTACCGGGTGTGGTGGCGGGGTCTTCGATGGCGGAGCTCACGGGGCATCTCCTCTAACCGGGTGACCGGCTTGAGCCCTGGATCCGCCGCGGGTGGAGGACCCTTCAGCTGTCCCGCAATACTACTCGCGGGTAAGTGCCTGTGCTAGGGGAGGCCTGGCCCGGAAAGTCGGACCGGAAGTCCGTGCCGAAGTCGACCTGGAAATCGGCGGGCATCTCCACCGTTGAGGCGTGGTGGACCAGCCGGTCCCAACTGTGGTTGATGCCCTGGACCAGGCCCACCAGCGCGCCGGCCACGAGGTACCAGGCGAGCCGGCCGACACCGACCAATACCATGGCCGCGAACGCGGACACCATCATGAAGGCGCCGATCATCACGGCAAACACGAGGGTTCCAATGACCACCATCGTGCCGGTTTCCACTGCGCTTAGGTCGAACTGCATTCTTCCCCCTGCACCATTTGCTCCGGTTGAACCAGTAGCCCGAGCGTAGGGTGCCGTGGGCGTGCTGAACTAGGGTCCTTTGGACATTGGCGGCCTCTTGATACGGGATCGAAATGCTACCGGGGCGTAGGTCACGGCGGTGTTGCGGCACCCTCGCCGATCGCGGGGGTCGCACCGCTTGCCAGTGCCGGGAGGCTGCCCGGTGTCAGTCTTCATCGTGTTCAGGGGCGCTCTGGCTCATGACCTGGAAGTCCGCGCCGAGGGCGACTTCGACCTGGGACCCGTCGTTTAGGCGTACCTCGACCTCGTAGGCCGCGCCGGAGTCGTCATCCCGCTCCACTTCGGTGACGCTGCCCTGGCCCACCTTCGCCAACGCAGCCTGTGTTGCCATGGCACGGTCGGCGTCACTGAGCGCCGGTCCATCGGAATCGTCACCGATCTCAAAGTTCCCGATCCTGGCGGTGAGGGCGCCCGCACTTCCGGACCAGACATCCCTGGCCTGGGTGGCCCCGACCGCAATTGACGCTCCCCCCAGCACCACCGCTGCAGAGGCCGCCCCCGTGATCCAGATCGTTCTCTTGCGCATGACCGTCTCCCTTCGGCTGGTCATTCCAGTGTGCGCCGACATAGGGGAGCAGACAACGATAAATGCGGACGGGGCCCTGCGTTAACCTTGTAGCTGGCAGTTTTTCGAATCCGCTGCCCCGCAACGCCACCCCAAACCATCCCCTGGCAGCCGAAGGAGAGCGCGTGTCCCGTTCCGCCGTGTCATCAGCCGACGCCATCAGCACCCGGCTCCGGGACCTTGAGCTCCTTACCAAGGGACCTGCCTGGGCGCTGACGCGTTCGGCGCCTTGGGTGATCGCCGTGCTCCAGGCCTCCTTCACCCGCACGCGCGCGCAGCTGCCGCTGGAACAGTTCCACGCCGACGTCGACGCCTTCCTCGAGCAGCTCCGCCGGCAGGCCCCCGGCACGGGAGAGCAGCACAGTGGCTCGGCCAACGGCACACTTTCCGGAAAGAAATACGCGGACGAATGGACCCGCAAGAACTTCCTGACCCGCCGGAACCAGTCGGGCCAGATCGTTTACGAAGTCACGGAGCCTGCTGCCCGCGTCCTGGCTTTCCTGGACAGCCTCTCCAGTGAGCGGTCCACGCTGAACGGCTCCCGGCTCGGCACACTGCTGGGCGACGTCGAGAAGCTCGCCAACGAGACCAACCCGG
The DNA here is from genome assembly GCF_022803015.1 of Arthrobacter humicola. Taxonomy (GTDB): domain Bacteria; phylum Actinomycetota; class Actinomycetes; order Actinomycetales; family Micrococcaceae; genus Arthrobacter; species Arthrobacter humicola_A. The sequence goes on along the minus strand of NZ_JAFKON010000002.1, from coordinate 19,273 downwards.
ACCAGAGCGCTCGCATTGAATCCCTCGAGGAGGAGATCGACGAGCGCCGCCAGCTGATGGAAGACATCAGCTCCGGCGATTTCGACGGGCTGCTCGACGACGACGAGGCCGTGGAGGCGGCAGGCAACATCCTCGATCTCGCGGCCAGCCTGCCCGCAGACTACAAGAAGATGCGTGACCGGATCGAAGAGCTCGTGGGGGAGCTGCGCAACCAGATCATCGAGGAATCGCTCAGCAAGGGCGCCACCATGGCCCAGGTGCTCGAGGCCGACAAGCGGCTGCGGCAGAGCCCCGAAGGCCGGACGTTCCGCTCCTTCACCGCGTTCCTGGAGGACCCGCAACAGCAGCTGCGCTTCCGGTCGGCGATCGGCGAAGTCCTGAGCCGGCAGTTCGCGGACGAGCTCAGCCACGATGAACGCGAGACGCTCAAGAACCTTGTGGCCGAACTCCGCACCCAGCACAGCCAGATCCAGCGGATCTACGGCAAGCTCAGCGAGAGCCTCAACACCTACGTCCAAAGTGACGACTTCCGGCAGTCGGTCCGGCTCCGGAAGGTCCTGCGCGAGGCTGAGCAGGCGATCCGCACCCTGCCGTACGAGCGCGAACGGCCCGGCCTTGTCCGCGGCCCGGTGCTGTTCAGCGCCGGTTTCGAGTCCCTGGCCATGGTCAAGCTCTTCGACCCTGACGAATTCGCGGCTCCACCCAAGCTGGCCGACCCCATCGCGTTCTCCGACTCGGACCGGGCGCGCTCGCCCCGGACCGCCAAGGCCAAGCCGGAGGCCATCCGCGCCGCGCTCGCGGGGGCCTCAACCCTCACCGAGGCCTGGGCGCAGCTGCCGGCAGAGGAACGCCACATCAACTCCATCCGGGCCCTGTTGTCGCAGACCCTCCACGAAGGCGCCGGCTTCGACCGGGGGACCTGGGGACCAATCGAATTCGAACAAATCGACGGCACCACCCGCACCGCCTACCTGCCCGTCGTCACGCTCGCGAAGGATTGACCATGACTGAAGAGACTGTGACCGAGACCCTGACCGAGACCCTGACCGAGACCGCGGCGGCGGACCTGCTGTCCGCGTCCGAGTCTGCGCCCGCGGACAGCGATGGCGCCCACGTCCGGAGCGACCCCTTCACCGTCACCCCCCGGGACACCTTCGTCGACGGCGCCGCGCTCTTCCCGGGCGACACCGGCGTGCTGCCCATGAAGGTGCGGCAGGCGCTCGTGAAGCTGCTCAAAGGCCCCTACATCGACGGCGGCCGCGACGAAAAACTGTGGACCACGCTCCTGGACAACCAGCTGATCCTGCGCAGCCGCCTCTCCGAACTCTTCCTGACGCTGCAACTGGACCACGAGCGCAAGGTCGCCGTCCTGCGCCCGGTTGACCCCGAGGCGATCGGCGGCAGTACGCGGTCCAGTATCCTGCGCCAGCAGCGTGCCCTGAGCCGGGTCGAGACCATCGTCCTGCTCCGCCTGCGCCTGCTCCTGGACCGGCACGTCACCGCACAGACGGACCCGACGATCACGCGCGAGGAAATCGCCGAACTCGTCGCCCACTACCAGCCCACCGGCCAGCAGGACGCCCTGCGCGATGCCGACGTCGTCAATCGCGCTATCACCAAGCTCCTGGCCCGTCAGCTCCTGCTCGCCACGGGCCTGGACGAGGTCTACACCATCTCCAACGCCCTCCCGCTGGCCCTGCCGTTCGAAAACATCGGCGACATCCCGGCCCAAATCGAAGCCCTGGTGGCAGCCAGCACAGACCAGTCGGGAACGGAGCCGCTCCTGGAGCTCGACACAGACACCTCGGCAAACGCGGAGGAAGACCCGGACGACGACGCCGACGCCGCCACCGAAGGTGATGATGACACCGGCGCAGCAACCGCTACGGACGCCAAAGGTGACCTGAACAGCGACGACGACGGCGATGCCGCCCCGGGAGTGGCATCGGGCCTGTCGGAGCCGCGCGCTGAGCTGATCGAAGATCAGCTGCGCGGCGCAGGGGCAGGGGCGGCATCGCCGTCGTCGTCACCCAGCCACACTGAAGAAGCCGAGGAGACCAAGTGAGCATCGCAACCATGCTCCCGATGGGCGAGCTTACCAACCCCGGCCAGATGCGCCTGGCCCTGGTCCAGGTGGTCAACTGGGGCACATTCCATGGCGCCCACACGATGCACGTGGACCGCAACGGCACACTGCTGACCGGCAATTCGGGCGTCGGAAAGTCCACGCTGTTCGATGCCATGCTTCGGGTCTTCGATGCCCGTCCGCGCTCCAACGAAGCTGCGGCACAGCGGGCAGGCGGCGCCGTCGAGGACAAGCGCACCACGTTCACGTACATGCGCGGCAAGGTAGGCGACAAGGCCGTGGGGGAGGGCTCGGCGAGTGCGTTTCAGCGCCCCGGCGCGACCTGGTCCGCCGTCGCGCTGACGTTCGACAACGCCGCCGGCACGCGGGTGACGGTCTCGGCGCTTTTCGACCTGCCCAAGAACGGCACGGAATCCAGCGTCGGCCGGTACTACGTGATCGATAACAAGCCGCTGGACCTCGCGGCGATCGAGGGCATCGCGGAGAAGCGGTTCACCAAGTCGGCGCTGGACGCGATCTTCCAGGACGCCCAGATCTTCGACGTCCACAAGGCCTTCGCCGAACGATTCCGCCGCCTCCTCGGCATCAACTCGGATCAGGCCCTTCCGCTGCTGCGCGTCATCCAGGCCGGCAAGGGACTCGGCGGCAGCGTCAACACCTTCTTCCGCGACCAGGTCCTCGATGCCCCTGCCACGCTGGCCGCGGCGGATGACGTGGTCGAGGAATTCAGCAACCTCATGTCCATCCGGCAGCGTCTCGAGGACGTCCGGCAGCAGCGCGACCAGCTGGCTCCCGTCCCCGGGCTGAACAAGGAATACGCGCAGGCGCTGCTGGACGCGAACCGGCTGCGGGACCTAACAGGTGAGGAATTCGAGGCCTACAAGCAGCAGCTCGCGGTCACAGTGCACGAGAAGACCCTGGCGCGGCTGAAGGAGCTGGCCCAGGCGAAGGCCACGGACCTGGCCGCCGAACGCGCTGTCCGTGACGGCTTCGCCAAGGAACTGCGCCAGCTGGAGGGCGAGTACAACAACCAGGGCGGCAACGCGATATCCGCGATCGAGCAGTCTCTGGAGAACGCCCGGGTGGGGCTCAAGCTCCGGCAGGAAGTCGAGGCATCGACCCGCAAGGCGCTGACCGACGCCGGGCTGGAACTGCAGTGGTCGGCCGCCGGCTGGGATCAGGCCCACGAGCACGCCGCGGCACGCTCGGCTGAGCTCCAGGACGATTCCGAAGCGCTCAAGGAACTGCGCTTCGAGGCCTTTGATGGCCACGCCACCCGGAAGCGCGAACTCGCCGCGGCCCAGCAGGAGCTCGTCTCGCTGAAGACGCGCAAATCGTTGCTGCCGCCGTCGAGCATTGAAAACCGGAGCGCCATTGCCGCTGCCGCGGGCGTGCCCGAGGAGCAGATGCCCTTCGGCGGCGAGCTGATCGACCTTGCCGAGGGCCAGGAACAGTGGCGCCCGGCTGCCGAGCGCGCGCTGCGGAGCCTGGCCACCACGCTGCTGGTCCCGGGCGAGCACTTCGCGGCAGTCACCCGTTACCTCAACGACCATTCCGTGCGCGGAGCGCTGCGTGCCGTGGACGTCTCCCGGCCCCTGGCCGGCGGTGCGCTGGCCGTCGAGGACGTGGCCGATCGCGACCTGCTGACCAAGCTCAGTTTCCTCACCGATGCCGGGCTGCCCGCCGGGCCACACGCCCAGGCGCTTGCGCAGTCCAGCGCCTGGCTCCGCGAACGGATTGCCCTCGACTTCGCCTACCCGTGTGTGGAAAACCCGGACGAGCTCGCCGGCCTGGACAAGGGCCTGAGCCTGGGCGGTGTGGTCAAGCGCAACCGCCACACGGTGGAAAAGGATGACCGCTTCACGTCCCGCCAGGACTACGTCCTCGGGTTCGACAATGCCGCCAAGCTCGAACTCGTGGCGGCCCAGGTTGAGGACCTGCAGCAGGAGCTGGCCAAGGCCGCCGAGCTGGCGCAAAGCCGGGAAGAGTCGCACCAGGGCATGACCCGGCAGCTTGAAGCCTTGCGCCGGGTGGCCGAGGACCACCGGCCCTGGGAACAGGTCTCGGCCGCCGTGGCCGGCGAGGAGCTCGCCCGGATCGAGCAGCGCCTCAAGGACGCCCTCGCCGCACAGGCCGACCTCGAACCGCTCCGCGCCAGCATCGAAGCCGCGCGGCACAAGCACCAGTCCAGCACCGAATCCGCGGCCGTGCTGCAAAGCGAGTACAAGGCCCTCGATGCGCGCATGACCGCCGCTGGTGCGCTGCTCGATGCCGCACGCACCCGGCTGGCGCAGACACCGCCGTCGGACGCCGGCGTCGCCGCACTGGAACCGTACTTCACCGGCTTCGGTGACGTCCTGGAGATGCACGAACTCGACAACCTCGCCAACCAGGTCCGCACCAGGCTCCTGGCCGAACTGCACGTCGCCGAGTCCCGCGGGCAGGCCACCTCGGAGCGCCTCACCCGCATTTTCGAGGGCTTCGTCCGGGAGTGGGGCACGGCGATTTCCGCGGACCACGGCACCTCGATCGGCGCCGCGGGGGAGTTCGAATCCCGCTACCACGCGATTGTCAGCGACGGGCTGCCCGCCCAGGAGGCCGAGTTCCGGCAGTTCTTCAACCAGCGGACGCACGAATCCTTTTCCACCCTGCTGCACCTGCTCGACGAGGAGCGCCGTGCCATCACGAGCCGCATCCTGCCGCTGAACGGGATCCTGTCCGAGGTCAACTTCCACGAGGGCAGCTTCCTGGAACTCGACATCAAGCAGACGCTGCCGGCGACGGCGAAGCAGTTCAAGGACGCCATCCAGAACGCGCTCAAGGTCCGGCACACCCGGCCCGGCAAGGCGGTTACTGCAGCGTCCGCTGCTGCGTCCGCCGCTACGTCCGCCGCTGCGTCCAGGGCGGAGGGGGACGACGACGCCGAGCTCACCACCCGCTACAAGTCGCTCGAAACGCTCGTGAAGCGGCTCGGCTCGCAGACCCCGGAGGACCGCCGTTGGCGGGCCGAAGTGCTGGACGTCCGCGGCCACCTGTTCATCCAGTGCAAGGAACACCGCGAAGTCCAGGGTGCCGGTTCCAAGGGCGCCGGTGCCAAGGGGGCGGCGAAGGGCGCGAAGAAGACCGAGGTCTACATGCACGCGGACACCGGCTCCATGTCCGGTGGCGAGCGGCAGCGCTTCACCGCGTTCATCATGGCGGCGGCGCTGAGCTACCAGCTGGGCATCGCCGAGCAGGGCTTCACCACGTACGGCACTGTCATGATGGACGAGGCGTTCGTGCTCGCCTCGGAGGAATTCGCCGGCGCGGGCATCAAGGCGCTGCATGAGTTCGGCTTCCAGCTCCTGCTGGCCGCGCCGGAGAACGTCATCGACCTCTCCCGGCACCTCGGCTCGGTGACGGAGATCCTCCGGGACAAGCGCACCAACCGTTCCGGCGTCCTGACGGCTCCGGTGATTGCCGCACGTCCGGGCACGGAGGGCACTTGGCGCTCCGAGGCAAACCCCGTGGACATCGTCCTGCGCTGACCTCACCCCTCGTTGCTTGTGTCGGGGCTAGTTGCCTTGGACGCGCTCCACGAACTGGGCTGTGCGGGCCACCAGCCCTTCGATCTGCCGCAGCACGACCGCGGCCGGGTCCGGGTTGATCTCGTTGGCCGCAGGCTCCACCCTGACATTGCGGCAGCACAGGAAATCGGCGCAGATCAGGGTGCCCAGCGTGTTGCCGTTGCGGCCGGACTGCCCGGCGCGCTTGGCCACCCACAGCAGGACGTCGTCCTTGGAGAACACGTCCCGGCACAGCTCGCAGAGCACGGAACGGTTCTTCTTGGCCCCGCCTTCAGGGGCCCGGAGCATGATGCCAGTGGGACCCTTCGGCCCCTGCACCACGAGATAGCCGCGGAGTGGCATCTTCGCGTCCCGCCAGGCCAGGAAGTCCAATGCTTCCCAATCCAGGGTGTCGAAGCTCTTGGGCAGATTGAGTTTGGCGGCTTCTGAGCGGCTCGCGTTGATGAAGGACGAGCGGATCTGCTGCGCCGTGATTTTTTGCATGACGGACACTTTCGAAAATCGGATGGCTCCGGCCAGACGGGCGCGCGGCCCGCCAGGCGGATTGTGGGCAGAAGACTGCCAGCCCGCGACTCCGGTGTGGGGCAAGGCGTCTCGCGGGACTAGTCCGTGCTGGTTCGGGACTCCGCGGGAAGGGCCTGCGCGGGCCGGGCTGGCAGGAGCGAGGGCGCGGAGCAGGCCACAGCGGCCACCCCGCTAACCGTGGCAGCAGTCATCGTCGCGATGTCCATGCTCACTTCCCCCGTCCCAACACATCGCCGGTTCCGATTATCCGGCGAGGCCATCCTTGCAAAGCCCGGGATTCGTGTCCAGTTCGCATCCCGCACCGGGTGGCTGTGCCTTGAGTGGTGCAACGCCTTGAGTGGTGCAACGTCTTTAATGGTGCAACGCGGGGCGCATCGATGCTCCGGTGCACTTCACAGGGCAATTGAGATAATTAAGTTACTCAAACCTTTCTTAATTGCACAAAGGGTAGGCTAGCCTTACTTAGGTTTGCATCACTTACCTAAGGAGTTCCGTGGCTTCCGCCCTTTTCACCCGTTCAGGCGGCCGCCCCGCCGGCCGCCGCCGCAAGAGCGCAGTGCGGGCCGCAGCCCTTCTGGCCGCCGTCGCGCTGACCCTGACCGCCTGCTCTACCGGACCTGCCGGCTCGACGGCGGCGGACGCTCCCTCCCAGCCGGTCAGCACAGCCTTCCCGGTGACCATCAAGCACGTCTTCGGCGAGACCACCATCAAGGAACAGCCCAAGCGCGTGGTCACCGTTTCCTGGGTCAACGACGACGTCGCGATCGCCCTCGGCGTGGTTCCCGTGGGCGTGCCCAAGAACGAATGGGGCGGTAATGACAAGGGCTCCACGCCGTGGAAGGACGCCGCACTGGAAGAGCTCGGCGCCGGTTTCGGTTCCGCGAAGGCCCCCGTCCAGTTCTCCGAGGCTGACGGCATCAACTTCACCGAGATCGCCAAGCTGAACCCGGACGTCATCCTCGGCGCCTACTCCGGCCTGACGGAGGAGGACTACAAAAAGCTCAGCGAAATCGCCCCCGTCGTGGCGCACCCGGAGCTGGCCTACGGCACGCCGTGGCAGGACTCCACCACCATCATCGGCAAGGCCCTTGGCAAGGAAGCCGAAGCTGCCAAGCTGGTCTCCGACACCGAGGCCACGATCAAGGACAAGGTCTCCAAGTACCCCCAGATCGCCGGAAAGACCTTCATCTACGGCAACCTGGAACCGGACAAGAGCGACGGCGTCAACGTCTACACCGCCAACGACAACCGTCCCCGCTTCCTCAACGAAATCGGCATGAAGCTCGCATCCGTTGTCGAGGACAACTCCAAGGGCTCCAAGGAATTCTTCATCCCGTGGTCCGCCGAAAAAGCCAACGAACTCACTTCGGACATCTTCGTGACCTGGGTGCCGGATGCCGCCACCACCGACTCCATCAAGGCTTGCCCGCTGCTGGGCCAGATCCCGGCCATCAAGACCGGCGCGCTGGTTGCCGACTCGAACAACATGCTGACCCTGTCCATCTCCGCTTCGTCGCCGCTGAGCCTGCCGTGGTCCCTGGACACGTTCCTCCCCCAGCTGGCCGGCGCCGCGGACAAAGTCGCCACCGCAGCGAAATAGCACGCATCCATGACAATCAGGACGGCGACGGCGCCGGCGACGGCGCCCGCCGGCAGTGTGCCCGGCGCACCTGTCGCCCCCGGGAAGAAAGCCCCCGCCAAACAGGCCGTCTGGCTGCTGGCCGCCATCGTCGTACTAGTCCTGGTCTGCGCGGCGTCCCTGGCTGTCGGTGCGCGGGGGGTACCCCTCGGCACCGTCTGGCAGGCCCTGACGCAGTTCGACCCCGCTGACGGCAACCACGCCGTCATCCACGCCCGCATCCCCCGCACCGTGCTGGGCCTGCTCGCCGGCGGCGCCCTCGGACTGGCCGGCGCGGCCATGCAGGGGGTGGCCCGTAACCCGCTCGCCGACCCGGGCATCATCGGTGTCAACGCCGGCGCGGCCCTCGCCGTCGTCACCGGGATCTACGTCTTCGGCGTCTCGTCCCTGACCGGCTACATCTGGTTCGCGTTCATCGGCTCCGCGGCAGCCGCCGTCGTCGTCTACCTGATCGCGTCGCTTGGCAGGGAAGGCGCGACGCCGGTCAAACTGGCACTGGCCGGCGCGGCCCTGAGCGCGGGGCTGTATTCGCTGATGAACGTCGTCCTGGTCTCCAGCCAGGACACCCTGGACCGGTTCCGTTTCTGGCAGGTCGGCGGGATCGCCGGCCGGGACTGGTCAGTGGTGCTGCCCGGGCTGCCGTTCCTGGCCGCCGGGGCGCTGATTGTCCTGTTCACCGGACGGATCCTTAACAGCCTGGCCCTCGGGGATGACATCGCCCGCGGCCTGGGTCAGCGCGTCGGACTGGTCCGCGCCGTCACCGCGCTGGGCATTGTGCTGCTCTGCGGCTCGGCCACGGCGCTGACCGGGCCGATCGGTTTCGTCGGCCTGGTGATTCCGCACGCCGTCCGCTTCCTGACCGGCCCGGACTACCGGTGGATCCTGCCGTTCTCGCTGGTCCTGGCACCGGTGCTGCTCCTGCTGTCGGACGTGGTGGGCCGTGTCATCCTGCTGCCCGGCGAAGTCCCGGCGGGCATCATGACGGCGCTGGTGGGTGCGCCTGTCTTTGTGTGGCTGGTCCGCCGCGGGAAGGGGGCAGGGCTGTGAGCAAGGCAGACCTCGCCAACGTCAAGCGCGAGCTGGGGGAGAACGCCCCCGCGGAGTGCGAACTGGCCGATCCCGCCGGCCCGGTCCGCGCCAATGTGGGGCCGCCGCGCAGTGTGTTAATAGGCAGTGCGTTGATGGGCCGGACGGCCCTGCTGGCCTTCGCCGTCATTGTGCTCTTCGCCGTCAGCATCCTGCTGGGCAGCTACACCGTCACCGTCCCGGACTTCGTCAGGATCCTCACGGCCCGCCTCACCGGTGGCGAGCGGATCCCCGGCGCCAGCTTCATCGTGATGGAAACCAAGCTGCCGCGGGCAGTCATCGGCACCATGATCGGCATTGCCTTCGGGCTCTCGGGCACCCTGTTCCAGACGATGCTGCGCAATCCACTGGCCAGTCCCGACGTGATCGGCATCAGCTACGGGGCCAGCGCGGCCGCCGTCACCGCCATCGTCGTTTTCGGCGCCTCCGGAGCGGCGGTGTCCGGCGCGGCACTGTGCGGGGCCATGGCGGTAGCCGTCCTGATTTACACAATCTCGCGGAACGGTTCCCCCGGATCAGGCGGCGGCAATCACGCCAACGCAGCCGGAAGCCGGCTCATCCTGGCCGGCATCGGCATTGCCGCCGCACTGAACGCCGTGACCACCTTCCTCATGACGCGGGCCGATATCCGCACCGCGGCCGAGGCCCTGATCTGGCTGAACGGATCCCTGAATTCCGCCAGCTGGGACCGTGCCGGAGTGCTGGCCCTGGCGCTGCTGGTCCTGGTGCCCGCCGCCGCCGTCCTCGCCGGCCCGCTGCGCATCCTGGAACTCGGAGACGACGCCGCCGCCGGACTCGGCATCCGGGTGGGCATCACCCGGCTGGGCGTGGTGGCCGTTGCCGTCGCCCTCGCCGCCGTCGCCACTGCAGCTGCCGGGCCCGTGGCCTTCGTCGCCTTCCTGGCCGGCCCCATCGCGCGCCGCTTCACGGGCAAGGCCAGTCTTCCGGCCGGCGCGTTCGTCGGCGCCCTGATTGTCCTGGCCGCCGACTACTTCGCCGCCAACATCGCCCCCCTGCTGCTGGACGGCACCGTCCTTCCCGTCGGTGTGGTCACCGGCGCGCTGGGAGCACCGTTCCTGCTGTGGCTCCTGGTCACGGCCAACCGAAAGGACGCCTGATATGGCAGTTCTCAACGCCAAGGACCTGACGCTGCAGTACGACCAGCGCCGGGTGGTGGAAGGCCTCACGGCGGAGATTCCCGAGGGGAAGGTGACAATGATCGTGGGCGCCAACGCCTGCGGCAAATCCACGCTCCTCCGCGGCCTGTCCAGGCTGCTGAAGCCGGCCGGCGGCACCGTGACCCTCGACGGCAAGGACATCCATTCCCGCCCGGCCAAGGAACTCGCCCGCATCCTCGGCCTGCTCCCGCAGCACCCCACCGCCCCCGACGGCATTCTGGTCCGGGATCTCGTGGGCCGCGGACGCTACCCGCACCAGGGGTTCTTCCGCAGCTGGAGCGCGGGTGACGATCTCGCTGTGCACCGTGCGCTGGAAGCCACCGAAACCCTGGAGCTCGCCGAACGCAACGTCGACGAACTCTCGGGCGGGCAGCGCCAGCGCGTCTGGATCGCGATGGCGCTGGCCCAGGAAACCGACATTCTGCTGCTCGACGAGCCAACCACCTACCTGGACCTGGCCCACCAGGTGGAGGTCCTGGACCTGATCACGGACCTGAACCGGCGCCGCGGCACCACCGTGGCAATCGTCCTGCACGACCTGAACCTGGCGGCCCGGTATGCGGACCACATCATCGCCATGAAAGGCGGACGGATCGTGGCCGAGGGCACCTCCGCCGACGTCGTCACCGAGGACCTGGTCCGAGACGTCTTCGGCCTGGACTCGCGGGTGCTGCCCGACCCCATTTCCGGCACGCCGTTGATCATCCCGCTCGGCCGGCACCACGCCGAGTTCCCAAAATCAGAAACAGCAACCCTGGAGTTGGTCCCATGAGGGCAGTTAACAGCAGTGCAACAGCCGGCAGTGCAACAGGCGGCACGGCAGCAGACATCAGCCAGTCGCGGGTACGCCATACGCCCTCTGGCGTAAGCAACCAGCCGCCCACCCAACCAATGACCCTGGCGTTCGACGTGACGGTCGCCGCAGTGCAGGAGCTCAGCCCCAACTTCCGCCGGGTCACCTTCGGCGGGTACTCCCTGCGTGGCTTCGGCGTCCACGGCGAAACCCTGGACCTGCGCGTGAAGCTGATGATCCCGTCCCTTGCCGGGGACGGCACCCAGCTGCCACTGCCGGTGTTCCACACGGAGCAGTCCGGCTGGCACCAGGAATGGCTGGCCATGGATCCCGCGATCCGTGGCTCCATGCGCACCTACACAGTGCGGCAGGAACGCCTCGACTCCGTGTATCCGGAGATCGACGTCGACTTTGTCATGCACTTCGACGCCGCCGGAAACGGCGGAGCCGCCGCGAACTGGGCCCTGAACGCCAGGCCCGGCGACGCCCTCACCCTCATTGGACCCAACAACCGGGCCGCGCACTGTGTCACGGCGGAGACCTACTCCGGCATCGAATGGCGGCCGGGCCTGGCCCAGCGCGTACTGCTTGCCGGTGACGAGACCGCTGTCCCGGCCATCAGCGCCATCCTGGAAAGCCTCCCGTCGTACATCAGCGGACATGCGTTCCTGGAGGTCCCCGAGCCCGGCGACTTCCTGGACCTGAGGTCCGACGCCGACGTCGAAATCACCTGGCTGGCACGCGGCGCCTTGATCGGCCGCTCACGTCCGCACGGCGAACTCCTGCAGGAAGCCGTCCGCACCGCCGTTCCCGAACCCGGCTGGGTGGGCATCAAGGCTGCCGGCGGCGGGGCAGGGCCCGAACCCGATGACGTGAACGTGGACCAGGACATCCTCTGGGAGACCCCCGCCCGGATGGACGCCGCGACGATCGGAGCCGGCAAGAACCCTGACAAACCCGCCGGGGCACTGCCGTTCTACGCCTGGATCGCCGGCGAAGCGGGCACCGTCAAGGAGTTGCGGCGGTACTTGGTGCGGGACGTGGGGATTGACCGGAAACAGGTCGCGTTCATGGGGTACTGGCGGCAGGGGAAAGCCGAGCTCTAACCGACGCTCCCTCAGGTCCTGCGGTTCTCACCCCGACGCTCCTGCAGGTCCTGCGGTTCCTGCTGCGACGCTTCCGCAAGTTCTTCCGGGCTTCACCCGCCACCGCTGCTTTGCCGTCGCTTAGCGGTTGGACCCTTCCCAAACTTCGCAAGCTCAGTTCGGGGCCCTCGGGTCCGCCCTTCCTCCCGCCGCCGCGGGCGGCCTCTCTCGGCTCTGGTCGGCGATGCGCTCCTTCGCAAAGCACCGGCGTCGGCCTGGCGGTCTTGGGGGTGGCTCACGTTCGGTGCGTTCCCTGCAAAGAGGCGGCAGGGCCTTGCGCTCGGCTCACGTTCGGTGCGCTCCTACGCAAGCCGGCCGCTGCTGCACGCGGTGCCGTTCTCACCTTGGGTTAACTCTCCCTTTCCCTGGCCGCTTTTTGCGGGGGTTAGTTTGGACGGGTGGATTCAATTCCTTTGCTTCCGGATCGTGGCGGGCGGCGGGTCTTTGTTGCCTTGGGGGATTCCTTCACCGAGGGTGTGGGGGACTACGATTCCCGCTTCCCCAATGGCGTGCGGGGCTGGGCGGACCGGGTTGCGGAGAAGCTGGCCAAGGCGCAGCCGGGGTGGGAGTACGCCAATTTGGCCATCCGCAGCAAACGGCTGCGCCACATCGCCGGCGAACAGCTCGGTCCCGCCGTGGCCATGGAGCCGACCCTCGTCACGCTCTACGCGGGCGGCAACGACATCCTGGATTTCGGCACGGACATCGGGGCCCTCATGCGGGACTACGAGTCCCTGGTGGCTGCGCTCGCCGGCACGGGGGCAACCCTGGTGCTCTTCACCGGCTTCGACGTCAAGGTCTCCGCGCTGCTGGAGCCGCTGAAGAAACGCAACGCCGTCTATAACCGGCGCGTCCGCGAGATCGCCGGCCGCTACGGCGCGGTGCTGGTGGACTACTGGTGCTTCGACGCCTTCCATGACCCGCGGATGTGGGATTCGGACCGGCTGCATATGTCCAAGGCAGGCCACAAATACCTCGCCTCACAGGTTCTGGACCACCTCGGCGTGCCGCACAAGATCAAACCCAGGGATTGGGAACCGCCCGTGAAACCGGGCCTGCGGGAGTGGGAACGCCGGCAGCGCCGCTGGGTCCGCGACTGGGTATTGCCGTTGTTCGGGCGGAAGCTCCGCGGCGTAACCCTCGGCGATCAGCTCCGGCCGCGCTGGCCCGAACCCGTGCGGGTCCCGCGCAAGGGCGGCTTGAAGAAACTGCTGCACGACCAGCGTGCCATCGGCCAGCCCGGCGCCAGGTAGCCGCCGGGACTCAGCTGTCCAGCAGGTTTTCGTAGCCCGGAGCCACCCGGTTGGCGTGGAATTCCATGACCTCGAATTCAGCCACACCGTTGACGTAGAAGGGGTCCTTGGCCAGTGCGGCGTCAAGGCTGGCCCGGTCCGCGTTCGAGAGCAACAGACCGCCGGTGCGGGGGATTTTGCGCCCCGCGACCATGAAGACGCCGTCGTCGAAGGCTGCCTGCAGCCACGTAACGTGCGCCGGAAGATGGAACTCCACAATGTCCTCGGGGACTTTGTATGTCAGGGAGACTACGTACATGCGGCCAGCCTACCGGTAGCTGGCCACGGACAGGCGGGAAGTTTTCCGGAAATGCCCGGCTGAAGTTGAATCGTCAAGCTTCTAGTCTCCTAGAATGTAGCCATGACCGAACCCCGCTGGCTCAACGCAGACGAACGCCGGGCCTGGCTGGCCCAGCTCAGCATCAACACCATGCTGCCGGCCGCCCTGGACACCCAGCTCCACGCCGCGGGCAAGCTTTCCCTGTTCGACTACAACGTGCTGGCGATGCTTTCCGAGGCCGAAGGGCGCTTCCTGCCCATGAGTGAGCTCGCCGCGCGCACCAGCGCCTCCCTGTCCCGGCTCTCGCATGTGGTCACCAAGCTGCAGAACCGCGGCTGGCTGGAGCGCAGGCCGCACCCCGGCGACGCCCGCGTGACCACGGCCCACCTGACCGATGCCGGGATGCAGACGATTGTGAAACTCGCCCCGGGCCATGTCGAGGCGGTCCGCTCACTGTTCCTCGACGCCCTGAGCCCCGAGGACGTCGCGGACCTGGCCCGGATCGGCGAAAAGATCGTGGCCCGACTCGACGACGACCACTGGATCCTGCGCGGCATCTAAGCGCGACAGCCGAAGGCGCCGCAGTCCGACGTCGGGCATCCCCGTCTTTGTTGCTCACGGCAACTGCTGGCAGACTGGATCCATGGATTTCACGTCCCGCTACGTAGCTCTTGGAGACTCCTTTACGGAAGGCGTCGGCGACGACGACCCTACCCGGCCCAACGGCGTCCGGGGCTGGGCGGACCGGGTGGCAGAGGGGCTTGGCGCCGCCGATCCCGGCTTCGGGTACGCGAATCTTGCCATCCGCGGCCGGAAACTCCGCCAGATCCTGGCCGAACAGGTCGATGCCGCCGTCGCCCTCCATCCCACCCTGGTCAGCATCTACGCTGGCGCCAACGACATCCTCCGGCCCAAGGTCGACATCGATGACCTGCTGGCCGAATACGATGCCGGGATCCGCAAGCTCACGGCCACCGGCGCCACCGTGGTGATGTTCACCGGCTTCGACGCGCGGGGCTCCAAGATTTTCGGCACCATGCGCGGCCGTACGGCCATCTACAACGAACTGGTTCGCGGCATCGCCGGGGACCACGGGGCCCTGCTGGTCGACTACTGGCGTTTCAGCGAGTACTACGACTGGGGCATGTGGGCCACGGACCGGATGCACATGTCTGCCGCCGGCCACGCGAACATGGCCAAGCGCGTCCTCACGGTGCTGGCACACGAGCACTCGATTGACGTCCCGCCCATGACGCCGGTTCCTGAGCTGAGCCGGGTGGACGCCCTCCGCGCGAATGCCCGGTGGGTCCGCGAATTCGCTGGCCCGTGGGTTGTCCGGCGCGTCACCGGCAAGTCGTCCGGCGACGGCCTGGAGCCGAAGTACGGCCAGCTGACCCACCTCTAGAACGGCACCCTAGGCGCGGAACCCCGGCGTCGCGAGCAGTTCCCCGTTGCGGCGGACGGCGAGGACATCGATCTCCCAACCGTCCGTGGCCCGGTGCAGCATCGCGGTCCCGCCGGCCACGATGGCCGTCGCGAGCACATCGGCGGTGACAATGTCTGCCGCGGCCACGGAGACCTGGGCGAACCCGGCGCCGGAGAAGCCCGCGGTCCGGCTTCCGGCTCCCGCTGCCCAGATATGGTCACCCCGCTCCGCTGAGCCCGACGTCGCAAGGGCGCACCGGGTGCCAGGTCCGCCCAGCTCGTAGGCGGCAAGCAACGCCGAGCGGTCCATCGGGTCAACGACGCCGGCCGCCCACGCGGTTCCGCTGCCCGGCACGGGCGAGCCCATCACCAGTATGTCGCCGCCGGCATTCAGGCACCAGTCGGTGATCCCGCGGCTCCGCAATGCCTCACCGGCCTGTCCGATGGCGTAGCCCTTGATAAGCCCCGAAAGGTCCAGCACGCCGTCGGGCCGTTCCGGGGAGAACGCGCCCTCCGTCCTGAGCCGCCAGCTGAGCGCCTCCGCGTAGCGGTCCCGCATCGCGGCGGATGAGTCCCGCAGGGAAAGCTCCCCGCGCGCCAGCCGGCTCGCCTCGGAGTCGGGACGGTACAGGCTGAACGTTTCGTCCAACCCGTCAAAGACGCGCTCGACGGCGGCGCTTGCGGCGTCGAGCCCGCCCTCCCCGCCCGCAGTTCCCGGGACGGCCCCCGCTGGAACGGTCAGGCTGATAACGGTGCCCATCGAGCCAAACGTCCTGGCCTGCAGGGCAGAGCCGCCCAGCTCAGAGGTTGGCTGCATCGAGGGCCGCCTGCAGGGAGTTCAAGTACGCCTCGGAGGTCACCGTGGCACCACTGATGGTCTGCACGTCCGCGGACTGGGCCTGGAGCACCTCGTCGCGCAGGATCGGGGCCGCCCGGTTGCTGATCTGCACGGACTTGCGTTCAGCATCGGTCAGCTGGAGCGCCGTGACGTCGGTGATCTTCCCGGCCTGCACGGTGATCTGCACCTGGACGGAGCCGAAGCGGGTCTGGACGACCGAGCCAGGGTACGTCCCTACGGCCTTGGCCGAGGCCCCTGTGGTGCCCGCCCCCGACGCGCCGGACGAAGCTGTTGAGTCGGACGTCCCGCTGGAGCTGGACGTTCCGCTTGAGCCGGACGAACCCGTGGCCCCGGTGGTCCCGGCCGCCGCGCTTGCGACGGAGCTGCCGGTATCGGCTACATGGACGCCGGACTGCCAGCCGGCGATGAGGATGCCGGCGGACGCCAGGGCGGCTGAAACTGCTGCGCGGGTTCTCACCAGTCGAACCTTTCGTAGTGGATTTGGTCTTCCCGGACGCCGGCTGCGCGGGCGTCCTCAAGCACGTTGTGTGCCCAGACGGAGGGGCCGCAGACGTACACGTCGGCGTCGGCGATCTTCGGGTCATAACTGGCAAGCCGGTGGCCGGCACGGGCGGCGTGCTCCGGAAGCCAGGTCTGGACGCCGGCCGGGCGGGAGCCGGTCAAGTGGAAGAGCGTGGCGCCGCGGCGCCGGCAGAGATCGAGGATCTCCTCGCCAAGGTAGAGCTCGGATTCGCTGTGGCCGCGGAGGATGACAGTGGCGTTGCCGGGCTGGAACGGCGTGCTCTCCAGCAGGGCACGAACCGGCGTGATGCCAATTCCGGCTCCCACCATGACCACATGGTTGCGGCTCCGCGCGGACGTGCTGAACAGCCCGTACGGTCCCTCCACTGCCACTTTGGTGCCGGGCTTCAGCGACGCCAGCTGGGATGACCCCTTGCCCAGGTTGCGGACAGTGATCCTCAGCGTGCCCTGGCCGGCGGCGTCGAAATGGACGGGTTCGGCGGACAGGCTGAACGGATGCGGATGCCACCACAGGCCGGGAGCCAGGAACCGCCAGATAAAGAACCGGCCGCCACTGCCCGCCAGCTCGTCCAGTCGAAGGCCGGACATTTCAATGCTGACCACTCCGGGGGCCACCCGCACCACACGCTTGACGGTCAACTGGTGCCTGAATGTTGCCACCACAGGCTGGACCACCCGGAAGTAGAGAAGTGCGGCGCCGGTCGCGATGCAGAGGGCCAGCCAGTACCAGCGCTGCCAGGTTCCCTCGGCAAAGAGAGCGCCCACACTGAACTGGTGGGGGAGCGAGGTCAGGACGGCCGCGTAGGTCAGGAGGTGGACGGCGTACCAGAATTCGTAAGGGAACCGACGTCGGACGGCTACCAGGGAGGTGACGACGACGGCGATGAACAAGAGCATGGAAATGTAGGCCAGCCACATGTCAGGCACAAGGACCCAGAGGGCAACCGACTCGCTGACGGGGTCCAGCCCTTCCGCCATGCCGTAGCCGATCGCAATGAGGACTCCGTGCGCCAGCAGCAGGTACAGGGCCGGTTTGCCCAGCTTGCGGTGAAACTCAAGGGCGCGGTCGTGGCCGACTGTCTGGTCGATGAGTGGGATTCGGGCCGCCAGCAGCAGCATGAGAAGCACCAGGTCCATGCCGGCGAGGCCGGCCACAATCCCCAGCGCGGTGAAGGAACCGGCTGGAGTCGCGAAGCCGGCCATTCCGCCGTCGGCCAGCCACAAGGCGACCGCGCCGGCCAGCGACGCCCAGAAAAGGACCGTCAGCAGATCCGCTCTTAGCAACCGCCGGCGGTACTGCGCCCTGAAGGGGTTCACAGCGCCGCCGGAGCTGCGGCGAATCCCGGGACGGTTCGTCAGAAGTTGTGTGTTCATGGATCCAGAATTGCCCCGCTGCCTATCATTTCGCTGTGAAAAGCCTTCGTCGGGCATATGACCTGGGACGGCACCGCCCCCACGCCTGCCCTGGCTGGGGGCCACCGCCCTATACACCATTCAGCGACGGATTGGTCTTTAAATCGCCGAACTCGTAGACTTGGTAGGCGCTAGGTGGCGCGGAGCGTGTGCAATTGCTCCGGTTGGCAGGACCCGTCTGAAAAATCGACGGCCTGGAGGCCGGTAGTTAGGGGCTCAAGTTGCGCGCATTCCTGTATTCGCCCAGCATCCCGGCACTTCGCAATGACGGTCCAACAGACCGCTGGCGCCAGGTGCCCGTGGCCCACAATCTTCGCCGCAGTGAGGAACCAGACGGTTTGTGCCGTCTGCCTGAATCCCGCGGACAACGACGGTTGGGGGAGGGAGCCGGATGCGGACGCCGCCCAACGCACGGTCAACGGGAACTCCGTTAGCCGTTTCATTTATTTTTTGAGGAGAGTCGTCATGGCAGCACACTGCCAGGTGACCGGAGCCGAGCCGGGCTTTGGACACAGCATTTCGCACTCGCACCGTCGCAACAAGCGCCGGTTCGACCCGAACATCCAGAAGAAGCGCTACTGGGTTCCGTCCCTGCGCCGCAATGTCACCCTGCAGGTCTCTGCACGTGGCATCAAGACCATCGACGTACGCGGCATTGACGTAGTCGTCGCCGCCATCCTGGCACGAGGAGTGAAGCTCTAATGGCAAAGGATAAGGACGTACGTCCGATCATCAAGCTGAAGTCGACCGCGGGCACGGGCTACACCTACGTGACGCGCAAGAACCGTCGTAACGACCCGGACCGTCTGGTCCTGAAGAAGTACGACCCCAAAATCCGCCAGCACGTCGAATTCCGAGAGGAGCGCTAAACACATGGCTAAGAAGTCAATGATCGCTAAGAACGAACAGCGTAAAGTCATCGTCGAGCGTTACGCTGCAAAGCGCCTCGAACTGAAGAAGGCCCTGGTTGATCCCAACTCAACCGACGAAGTACGCGAAGCTGCACGCCTCGGCCTGCAGAAGCTGCCCCGCAACGCCTCGCCGGTACGTCTGCGTAACCGCGACATCATCGATGGCCGTCCGCGCGGTACCTTCCAGAAGTTCGGCATCTCCCGTGTTCGCTTCCGCGACATGGCTCACCGCGGTGAGCTCCCGGGCATCACGAAGTCTTCCTGGTAATTCAGTACTCCTGAAGCCAGTGGCTTGAAGAAGGGCCGGCAACCATTTGGTTGCCGGCCCTTCTCGCGTTTAAGGACTTGGCGGTTTCACGCCCCCACTGTTCCCTTCGGCGGTGACGCACCACACACTGCGGGCTTACGACGCCGGCGGGCCTGGTTGGGTGGTTTTGGGTTGTGGTGGCGGGGTTTTTGGGTGGTGGGGTGGGTGTGGGGGGTGGAGTTGCGGTGGGGGCGTGGTGGGTGTATTGTTTTCTAAGTCGCCGCGAGGGAGACCAGCGGAAATGCT
>NZ_JAFKON010000029.1 GCF_022803015.1 Arthrobacter humicola | reverse complement strand
GCTTGGCTATTGTCTGAAATCCACAACTTCGGCGGTGTACTTGAGCCCCGCTACATTGTCGGCGCGGAATCACTTGACCAGTGAGCTATTACGCACTCTTTTAAGGATGGCTGCTTCTAAGCCAACCTCCTGGTTGTCTTCGCAACTCCACATCCTTTCCCACTTAGCACACGCTTAGGGGCCTTAGTTGGTGGTCTGGGCTGTTTCCCTCTCGACTATGAAGCTTATCCCCCACAGTCTCACTGCTGCGCTCTCACTTACCGGCATTCGGAGTTTGGCTGACGTCAGTAACCTTGTAGGGCCCATTAGCCATCCAGTAGCTCTACCTCCGGTAAGAAACACGCAACGCTGCACCTAAATGCATTTCGGGGAGAACCAGCTATCACGAAGTTTGATTGGCCTTTCACCCCTACCCACAGCTCATCCCCTCCATTTTCAACTGAAGTGGGTTCGGTCCTCCACGACGTCTTACCGTCGCTTCAACCTGGCCATGGGTAGATCACTTCGCTTCGGGTCTAGATCACGCCACTGCAACGCCCTATTCAGACTCGCTTTCGCTACGGCTTCCCCACACGGGTTAACCTCGCGACGTAACACTAACTCGCAGGCTCATTCTTCAAAAGGCACGCCGTCACCCCAACACGATCGCTCGCGGAGGCTCCGACGGATTGTAAGCACACGGTTTCAGGTACTGTTTCACTCCCCTCCCGGGGTACTTTTCACCTTTCCCTCACGGTACTGGTCCGCTATCGGTCATTAGGGAGTATTTAGGCTTATCAGGTGGTCCTGACAGATTCGCACGGGATTTCTCGGGCCCCGTGCTACTTGGGATACTTCACCAGGCGGTGCACAACATTTCGGTTACGGGGCTCACACCCTCTACGGCCGGCCTTTCAAGACCGTTCACCTATGCCTGCACTCTCACCTTCCCAGCCCGGCAGAGCTGGAGTGGGAAGTCCCACAACCCCGACCATGCAACGCCCGCCGGCTATCACACATGGAACGGTTTAGCCTGATCCGCGTTCGCTCGCCACTACTGACGGAATCACTATTGTTTTCTCTTCCTGCGGGTACTGAGATGTTTCACTTCCCCGCGTTCCCTCCACGCACCCTATGTGTTCAGATGCGGGTCACCAGGCAGCTCGCGCCCCTGGCGGGGTTTCCCCATTCGGACACCCTGGGATCACAGTCCGGTTATCGACTCCCCCAGGCTTATCGCAGATTCCTACGTCCTTCTTCGGCTCCTAATGCCAAGGCATCCACCGTGTGCTCTTAAAAACTTGACCACAAAAGATCAAGGAGTAATTTTCGAGAGAACCACAGAAACCACCACCATCACCCCAAAAGGCAACAGCGACAGATCCAGGTTCATATTCTTGGAAATTGCTTCTTATAAAAGATGCTCGCGTCCACTATGTAGTTCTCAAACAACAACCCCGTACCACACACCCCACACACGCCCCACAAAAGGGAACAACCGT
>NZ_JAFKON010000028.1 GCF_022803015.1 Arthrobacter humicola | reverse complement strand
GTTGATATTCCACCCGTGAGCACCCGCCGCAGAACTTGCGTCTGCGCAACGGGCGTACTCCTGACAACCCCACCACACCCGCATACACGGGGCAGAGAAAGTTGTAGGTGCTCCTTAGAAAGGAGGTGATCCAGCCGCACCTTCCGGTACGGCTACCTTGTTACGACTTAGTCCCAATCGCCAGTCCCACCTTCGACAGCTCCCTCCCACAAGGGGTTAGGCCACCGGCTTCGGGTGTTACCAACTTTCGTGACTTGACGGGCGGTGTGTACAAGGCCCGGGAACGTATTCACCGCAGCGTTGCTGATCTGCGATTACTAGCGACTCCGACTTCATGGGGTCGAGTTGCAGACCCCAATCCGAACTGAGACCGGCTTTTTGGGATTAGCTCCACCTCACAGTATCGCAACCCTTTGTACCGGCCATTGTAGCATGCGTGAAGCCCAAGACATAAGGGGCATGATGATTTGACGTCGTCCCCACCTTCCTCCGAGTTGACCCCGGCAGTCTCCCATGAGTCCCCGCCATTACGCGCTGGCAACATGGAACGAGGGTTGCGCTCGTTGCGGGACTTAACCCAACATCTCACGACACGAGCTGACGACAACCATGCACCACCTGTGAACCGGCCCCAAAGGGGAAGGACTGTTTCCAGCCCGGTCCGGCCCATGTCAAGCCTTGGTAAGGTTCTTCGCGTTGCATCGAATTAATCCGCATGCTCCGCCGCTTGTGCGGGCCCCCGTCAATTCCTTTGAGTTTTAGCCTTGCGGCCGTACTCCCCAGGCGGGGCACTTAATGCGTTAGCTACGGCGCGGAAAACGTGGAATGTCCCCCACACCTAGTGCCCAACGTTTACGGCATGGACTACCAGGGTATCTAATCCTGTTCGCTCCCCATGCTTTCGCTCCTCAGCGTCAGTTAATGCCCAGAGACCTGCCTTCGCCATCGGTGTTCCTCCTGATATCTGCGCATTTCACCGCTACACCAGGAATTCCAGTCTCCCCTACATCACTCTAGTCTGCCCGTACCCACCGCAGATCCGGAGTTGAGCCCCGGACTTTCACGGCAGACGCGACAAACCGCCTACGAGCTCTTTACGCCCAATAATTCCGGATAACGCTTGCGCCCTACGTATTACCGCGGCTGCTGGCACGTAGTTAGCCGGCGCTTCTTCTGCAGGTACCGTCACTTTCGCTTCTTCCCTACTGAAAGAGGTTTACAACCCGAAGGCCGTCATCCCTCACGCGGCGTCGCTGCATCAGGCTTGCGCCCATTGTGCAATATTCCCCACTGCTGCCTCCCGTAGGAGTCTGGGCCGTGTCTCAGTCCCAGTGTGGCCGGTCACCCTCTCAGGCCGGCTACCCGTCGTCGCCTTGGTGAGCCATTACCTCACCAACAAGCTGATAGGCCGCGAGTCCATCCAAAACCACAATAAAGCTTTCCACCCCCCACCATGCGATGAGGAGTCATATCCGGTATTAGACCCAGTTTCCCAGGCTTATCCCAGAGTTAAGGGCAGGTTACTCACGTGTTACTCACCCGTTCGCCACTAATCCCCGGTGCAAGCACCGGATCATCGTTCGACTTGCATGTGTTAAGCACGCCGCCAGCGTTCATCCTGAGCCAGGATCAAACTCTCCGTTGAAGTAAAACAGACACAACATGCGCCCCCGGGAAAACGGGA
>NZ_JAFKON010000027.1 GCF_022803015.1 Arthrobacter humicola | reverse complement strand
GTGGTTACAACATCTGTGGTGTTGTTATTTTGTTGTGGTTTTGTTCCTGTCGCAACGTGCCGTCAAGTAACGGGTTTGTTGTTTGGGAACCACATAGTGGACGCAAGCAGTCTTGTTTCTTTGTACCCTCCCCCTGGTGTGAACGTCTTTTGAATCCGTTCACGGGAAGGGTGTGTGGTGTAAGTTATCGGCCTATTAGTACCGGTCAGCTTCACGAGTCGTTAGTCCTCGCTTCCACATCCGGCCTATCAACCCAGTGGTCTGGCTGGGGGCCTCTCACACACAAGGTGTATGGAAATCTCATCTCGAAGCGAGCTTCCCGCTTAGATGCTTTCAGCGGTTATCCCATCCGAACGTAGCTAATCAGCGGTGCACTTGGCAGTACAACTGACACACCAGAGGTTCGTCCGTCCCGGTCCTCTCGTACTAAGGACAGCCCTTCTCAAATTTCCTGCGCGCGCAGCGGATAGGGACCGAACTGTCTCACGACGTTCTAAACCCAGCTCGCGTACCGCTTTAATGGGCGAACAGCCCAACCCTTGGGACCTACTCCAGCCCCAGGATGCGACGAGCCGACATCGAGGTGCCAAACCATGCCGTCGATATGGACTCTTGGGCAAGATCAGCCTGTTATCCCCGAGGTACCTTTTATCCGTTGAGCGACGGCCATTCCACAATGTACCGCCGGATCACTAGTCCCGACTTTCGTCCCTGCTCGAGATGTCTCTCTCACAGTCAAGCTCCCTTGTGCACTTACACTCGACACCTGATTGCCAACCAGGCTGAGGGAACCTTTGGGCGCCTCCGTTACTTTTTAGGAGGCAACCGCCCCAGTTAAACTACCCATCAGGCACTGTCCCTGACCCGGATTACGGGCCGAAGTTAGATGTCCAAAGTGACCAGAGTGGTATTTCAACGATGACTCCACCCGAACTGGCGTCCGGGCTTCAACGTCTCCCACCTATCCTACACAAGCCACTCCGAACACCAATACCAAACTATAGTAAAGGTCTCGGGGTCTTTCCGTCCTGCTGCGCGTAACGAGCATCTTTACTCGTACTGCAATTTCGCCGAGTTTATGGTTGAGACAGCGGGGAAGTCGTTACTCCATTCGTGCAGGTCGGAACTTACCCGACAAGGAATTTCGCTACCTTAGGATGGTTATAGTTACCACCGCCGTTTACTGGGGCTTAAATTCTCAGCTTCGCCTTGCGGCTAACCGGTCCTCTTAACCTTCCAGCACCGGGCAGGAGTCAGTCCGTATACATCGTCTTGCGACTTCGCACGGACCTGTGTTTTTAGTAAACAGTCGCTTCCCCCTGGTCTCTGCGGCCCCGATCCCCTCCCACCAGCAAGTGGTGTTCAAGGTTGGGGCCCCCCTTCTCCCGAAGTTACGGGGGCATTTTGCCGAGTTCCTTAACCATAATTCTCTCGATCGCCTTAGTATTCTCTACCTGATCACCTGTGTCGGTTTGGGGTACGGGCGGCTAAAACCTCGCGTCGATGCTTTTCTCGGCAGCATAGGATCACCGAATCCCCCCCTACGGGGGTCCCGTCAGATCTCAGGCATCATGAACGGCGGATTTGCCTACCGTTCGCCCTACATCCTTAGACCGGGACAACCATCGCCCGGCTCGGCTACCTTCCTGCGTCACACCTGTTAATACGCTTGCCTCCCAGGATCAGGTCCCGCGCTCCACCAAAACCCTTCCACCACAAGGGCGGTCAGGCAGGTTTCGGGCGGTTAGTATCCCCTGTTCAGCATGGGCGGTTTTTCGCCGGTACGGGAATATCAACCCGTTGTCCATCGACTACGCCTGTCGGCCTCGCCTTAGGTCCCGACTTACCCAGGGCAGATTAGCTTGACCCTGGAACCCTTGATCATCCGGCGGACGGGTTTCTCACCCGTCTTTCGCTACTCATGCCTGCATTCTCACTCGTGTAGGCTCCACCGCTGGTTTCCACCGCGACTTCACTGCCCACACGACGCTCCCCTACCACTCCAGACGCCTGAACCA
>NZ_JAFKON010000026.1 GCF_022803015.1 Arthrobacter humicola | reverse complement strand
CACCACCAGGTGGGGGTCCTCCCGCATTTAACCGGCCTTTCAGGACCAGGCCCGTGCCTTCGGCGGCCCGGCCCCGGGGGAACGGCCGCCCGCCGGCCCCGGCTACGTGCCCAGCCGAACCCGGGTCGGTCCGGTAATCGCCCTGGTGCCCGATCGCCGATGAGGGGCCCCCTGGGACGTCGTATGCTCCGCCTTGAAGGAGGCCGAGCGTTGCTGCAGGAACGTACAGGCCGGACGCGCCTGGACGGGCTCATTCGGCATCGGGTGCGCCGTCCCCTGTCCCTCCCGCTGACCTGAGCTTCCGGCGTCTGCGCCGGCGCCAAACGATCACCAGGCCCAGCACGACGAATGGGACCAGCACCCAACCGCCGATGTCGAGAGCGTCACCGATCGCATTTGGCCAGCGCCCCGGCCAAATAGGCGAGAACACTGAGGCTCGCGACCCAGGCAATTGACCCTGTGATGGTCCAGAGCAGAAAAGTGGGCCACGGCATCTTGGCGGCCCCCGCGGCAATGGCGCCCCAGAGCCGGACAACAATGACCCAGCGGCCGAAGAACAAGGCTTTGCCGCCGTGCCGATCGAAGAACGACTCGAGCTGGAGGATGCGATTCTCGTCGGCATGGAAGCGCTGTGCGAGTCGAAGCATCAGCGGACGGCCTCCCACCCGCCCAAGTACGTAGCCAATAGTGCTCCCGAGCATGGCGCCCAGGCTGCCGACCGCGATAACGGCGGTAAGGTTCAGGTCTCCGTGGCGCGCCGAGGCGTAGGCGCCAAGCAGGACGGCCACGGCGGGAAGCGGTACACCGGCGCACTGGGCCAGCACAATCACGAAGACGGCGAAGTAGTACGCCCATTCGTCCGCAACCCCTGCTTCCGCGGCGAAGTAGGCTGCCCAGCCGAGCGCCACGAAGCGGAAGGCAACTAATCCGGTCATCGCTCACACCTCACTCCGCTGCTCCGCCGTGGTTCATCATGACGGTCCCCGCGCTGCCCGCGTTCTGTCTGCGGTCATAACCCCCGCGACAGCACCGGGATGGCCCTTGTCTACCCTTGCGGCCGGGGCCGCGTCAAGAGCACGCTGCGGACACGGCCCGGCCGGCGGCGGCACTGCGTTTCCGGCCGCGGCGCTAGCCTCGGCGTTCCGGCCGGATCGCCCGCAGCCACCACCGCCCGCGCCGCTACGACCGCCGGCCCTGCGCGTCTCCTACGCCTCCTGCTTTAGGCCCTGAAGAGCTGCCCGGTTTCCCGGGACTATTGGCGACAGAAGACGCACGAAGGAAAGAACTCACGCACAGGCCTGGCCCTCCCTCCCTTCTGGTGCCTACGACCTTCAGCACCAGACGTCTGGGTGGATGCGCTTTCCGAGCATGAAGATGGATTCCGCGCCTGAGTGAGGGCCGTTGATGATACCGCCTGGAATCGCGTCGGGTGGAAACAGGTTCGCCAGGCGGCTCCGGCAGGCAATGAACACGCCTCTGTCTTGTTCCTCGTGGAACGTGGCGCTCTTGAAGGCGGGTATCCGATACAGATCACGGATCTGCGCGAGGCATCGCGTCGACCTTTCCGATGCATTGCGCGCGAACTCTGGAGAGTCGATGACAACCTAAACATCGCGAACATGGACTGGGGGAGCTCGCAGGAAGAACAGACAGCAAGGGTGACCTCAGGGGGTTGCCTGACAGTTCTTGCTGCTTCGATGTACTGGGAACAGGCTGCGGCCGAATCAATCGATCGATCAAACCACGAGATCCTGCAACTTCCGCCGCGGGTTTCAAGGTTCTTCGCTGATTCCAGGCAGCTGACGTTCGTCAGGTGTTCTCTTCAGACACGACTTCAGCGGGTGGCTGCTGTTGGGCCATCAACTCGAACAACACCTGGTTCGGAGTCTGGCCCAGAAGGCATCGGAATCATCCTGCCGCGTCGTGCCCCTGTGGCGGCCTGCATTCGACAACACGACGGACTGCTTGGCTGCTAATGCCTGGGCCCGCCATGTGGGGGAGCTGCCGGCACGGGGAAGGAGTGATGCACGGCATAGTGGCCGTGGGCGGCGGGGGAGTGTGCGATGAGGTGCGTGACGGGTGGTTTTGGGTTGTGGTGGCGGGGTTTTTGGGTGGTGGGGTGGGTGTGGGGGGTGGAGTTGCGGTGGGGGCGTGGTGGGTGTATTGTTTTCTAAGTCGCCGCGAGGGAGACCAGCGGAAATGCTGGGAACCGGAGGCGGCCAATCCCCTAAATTTCAAGACCGGATCTGGTCGGCGTTTTGTGCGCTCCGGGTTCGGGTGGGGCGGGTTGGATGGTTTGCGGGTCGCGGAAACGCTGATTTGCAAAGCGGTCCGGACTCGGGTAAGTTTGAAAAGTTGCTCCGGAGCGATCCGCGACCGAAATGTTGGTTGTGGTGGTGCCGGGTGTGTCTGTTGTTTGAGAACTCAATAGTGTGCCAAGTTTGTTGATACCAATT
Source organism: Arthrobacter humicola (assembly GCF_022803015.1). Lineage (GTDB taxonomy): Bacteria > Actinomycetota > Actinomycetes > Actinomycetales > Micrococcaceae > Arthrobacter > Arthrobacter humicola_A. The sequence continues at coordinate 53 of NZ_JAFKON010000026.1, read as the reverse complement.
TATTGTATTGAATTGGTTGAATTTGCCGGGCCCGCCACCCCGTGGTGTGGTCT
>NZ_JAFKON010000025.1 GCF_022803015.1 Arthrobacter humicola | reverse complement strand
GGGAGTGGAGGGCGAGACACAGCGGCCGGAGGGTGCCCGCCGAGCGGGGGTGACGGGGGGGCGGCCACGGGGCGGGGCGCCCGTACAGCCGGGTCTCCTCTAGCAGGGGTGCCGCCGAGCGTTTCCAGCAGCTGGGCGGGATCCCGCGGGGCGGGGGAGCCCGGCGGGCGGGCGGGGGGGCCGGCGGGGCGCCGGGCGGCCCCGCCAGCAGGCGCCCGAAGCTGGCGCCGGAGCCGCCGGCGGACACGGCCCGGGCGGGCGAGGACGACGGCGGCTGCCCCGGCAAGGCTCGCTGCCATCACGAAACCGGCAAGTTCGGGCCTCACGGCGACGACCGCGGCGTCACGTTGGTGCTTCCGCCGCGGCGCGGACGAGCCTTGCGGACCACAACCGGCCGACGGCGGTCAGCGCCACGCCTGCGGCCAACGCCGCCAGGCCCCAAGGATTTCCCAGCAGTGTGGCTACCGGGTCCACGCCGAGCAACAGGCCGAGGCCCAGGCCCGACAGGGGCAGCCAGGTCAGCAGACGAACGGTTGCGCGGGGCCCCGCCAAGGCCGTCTGCCGAGCCGCCTCGGCGTCGTCCTCCGTTTCAAGGTGGGCGGCAAAGCGCGCCAGGACATCGGCCAGGGGGCAACCGCTGGCTTCAGCGGTGTCAAAACATGCGGCGAGCTCGCCCCACACGCGCACGTCGCGGCGGGCCCGGATGCCGACGGCACCCCCGGTGACCGTGATGACGGCGCCCGCACCGGCAGAAACCGCGGAGACCTCGCGGCGGATGGCCGCGGCCACGGAGGACCCGCGCCGGGCGGCGGCACGCGCGGCTGCGAGGATCCTGCGGGACTCCGGGCCGAGGACCGTTCCGGCGCCGTTTGCGCCGCGGGGCTGGCCGGCGCTGTGAACTGCCGCCTGGGCCGCCGGCCCGTCCCGCGCGGCGTCACCGCCGTAGAGGGCCCACAGTTCATCCCACAGCCGGGCGGGGATGCGCCCTCCCTTCAGCAGCGCGGCCAACTGTTGGACCAGGACTGTCATGGGGACGGCCCCGGCATCGGCGGATCCCCCGCCGCGCCAACGGGTCATGCCCCCGACGGCTCGTCCTGGGCGTGATCCCGGCGACCCGTAGGCCGCGGGAGCTCGCGTGCCCGCGGCGTGCAAGGCCCTGCAGGTACGATGGCCGGCCGCGCGCGGGGTGGGAAAGGCCAACCACACGGCCAGGACCGAAACGACGATGAGGAAGACGGTCATCGCCGCGGCCAGGGCTGGAGGGATTCGCGGCCGGAACCCGGCGTCCGTCCTGCCGGCGGGGCCGCCTGCAGTTCGGAGGGGTCCGCCCCGGCCAACCCGGGATCCAGGCCGAGACGGCGCGCCAGCAGCGGCCAGGCTCCGCCGAAGCGGAGCTCGCGCTGTTGGATCTCCAGTGCGGCGGCGACAACCAGGCCCGAGTCTTGGACCTCCATGATTCCAATGCTCGCCACTTGGCGGCCCGATTCAGTCCGCTCGACGTGCACGACGACGTCGATGGCGCTGGCGACCTGCAGCCGTACAGCGTCCTGGCCCATGCCGGCGAGCGCGCCGAGGGCCGCCAGCCGGGCAGGCACAGCCGCCGCCTCATTCGCGTGGATGGTCCCGCCGCCTCCGGTGTGTCCGGTGTTCATCGCCGAGAGCAGCTCGCGGACCTCGGCGCCGCGGCATTCGCCCACCACCAGCCGGTCCGGCCGCATCCTGAGGGCCTGGCGGACCAGTTCGCCCAAGTCGACGGCACCACCGCCTTCCAGGTTTCCGTGCCGGGATTCCAGCGAGACGACGTGCGGGTGGACGGGATTCAATTCTGCGGCGTCCTCAATCAGGACGAGTCTCTCCCCGGGGTGGCACAATCCCAGCAGCGTCGCCAGTAACGTGGTCTTCCCCGAACCGGTGGCCCCGCTGATGAGGAAGCTCAGCCTGGCCGCCACCATGCGTTCGAGTACTGACTGGACCAGGCTCCCGGGCGTCCCGGCCCCGAACATGCCGGCGCGCTTCAGCTCTGGCATGGAGAAGACCGTGGCCCGGCGGATCCGCACGCTCAGGAGTGTCCCGGCCGTGGAAATGGGCGGCAGCACCGCGTGCACCCGGTAGCCGCCGTCGAGCCGGACATCGACGCATGGCGAACCGTCGTCCAGGCGGCGGCCACCGGCTGCCACCAGCCTCGCGGCAAGGGCGCGGATCTGCGGTTCCCCGGAGAAGACGACCGGCACCTTTTCCAGACCGCTGCCGCGGTCCAACCAGACCGAGTCCGGCCCGTTGACAAAGATGTCTGTCACGGCGGGATCGCGGGTGAGGGGTTGCAGGGGGCCCAGGCCGTTCAATTCCGCGCTGATGCTCTCCACTGCGGCCAGGGCGCCGGCCGTGCCGAGCAACCGCCCGCTCGCCTGGACCGCAGCCGCGACCCTTGAGGGGGTCACCGGGGAGGCATCGGCCATGACGGACTCGCGCACGGACTCCAGCAGCGTCTGGTCGAGAAATCCCTGCGAGCGGCGGCGACCCGGTGCCCGCCGGGCCGGACGTTCCGGTCCGGCCGGTTCTGCGGCCGCGTGGGCACTCATGAGTCGCCTCCGCCGTTCAGCTCAAGGAGTCCGGCCGCGAACCGGCGGACGGCGCGGTGCCGGCCGGTTTCGAGAAGGCGGCCGAGTTCCGTTGCCCCGGCCAGATCCCTGATGTCCGGCATGATGCCCTGAAGGACAAGCCCCACGGAGCCGGCGATCAGCGGCGCATCCAAAGCGGCGCCGCGACTGGCCCGGACCACGAGCGCAGTGTCCACGGGTGGAAGCTCCTGCAGCAGCCAGGCCGTGGCGACGGCGGCCCGCAGCCGGGCGGGCGCCACGACGATGATCCGGTCGCATTCGCCGGCGAAGGCCCGCAAAGCTTCCCGTTCCCGGCCGATATCCAGCACCACCAATTCGCAACCGCGGCGGGCGGCGTCAAGAACCGCGGCTACGGTGGTCGCGTCCACCCCGGCGGCTTTGTCACGGGTTCCCGGCCACGATAGGAAGGAGAATCCACCGGCGATCGGCAGCGACTCCTCCAGCTGGGCGGGGTCGATACTGCCGCTCACCCCGGCCAGATCCGGCCAGCGGAGCCCGTGGGTTTCCTCGGCGGCCAGCGCCAGTTCCAGGCCCCCGCCCCGGGGGTCGCCGTCGATCAGCAGCACCCGGATCCCGGCCCCGGCGGCGGCCTGCGCGATCCAGATGGCGGCGGTCGTGGCCCCGGCACCGCCGCAGCCGCCGGTGAGACCCAGCACCAGTCCGCCGGCTTCCGGGGCGCGGGACCGGCTCAGGTATTCCGCCAGCCAGGCGGCGGCGTCCGGCAACACCGCGACGCGTTCGGCCCCGACGGCGGCGGCCAGATGCCATAACCCTTCCCCGTCACCTTCGAGGCCGATCATCACAGCCGGGGGCCTCCGCCGGGGCGGCAACCCGCGGATGTCGCTGCCCACCAGCACGGCGGCCGCGGCGTCCCAGAACGGCGCGGCCTCGGCAACGTCCTGCACCGTCCGCAGCTGGCCCCCGGCTGCTGCGACGATGCGTTCCACCTCGCCGCGCAGCACATCGGCGCCGGTTACGAGCAGGATTTCCGCGGAATCCCCGGGGGTCCAGGGCTCATGCGCCCGCGGCGGCGGTGGCGGTGAGCCTGGACCACGGTGCTGGTGCCTGTTCATGCTGCCACTGTGCCCGGGCCGAGACCGCAGCGGAACCGCCGTCGTGGGCTATGTGGACAACTCCGGCGTCTTTCCTGCACCGCGGCCGGCGACCGAGCACGGACCACGTCCCGGAGCAGGGCAGAATTGACCCTATGTATCTGCTGCTCGCTGCCCACGCCGACGGCGCGGCACTGCAGCACCTCACGGCCGATGGCGCCCCCGAACCCTCCGATCCGGAACCCCGCGTGGTCAGGCCCGGCGCCCTCGCCGGAATTGTGCGCGAACTTGAGGAGCGGCACCCGCGCTGGATCTGGCACCGTACTCAGGACTGGTATCCCGCGTTGCTGCGCGCCGGGGTGGAACTCGAGCGCTGCTACGACCTCACCTTGTGCGGTTCGATCCTGGCCCACTCGGAGTTCACCGCCCACACCGGCTACGCGCAGGCGGCGGAGAAGCTGACCCAGGACGACGAGCTGCACCAGCCACCGCGGGGGCTGCAGCCTCCTGCCCCGCCGCCGGAACAAGGGGCCCTGTTTGATGCCCCGGCCTCCGGCCAGCGTCCCGGCCAATCCCTTGAGGCTCTCCGGGCTGAGTACGCCGCGCAGCAGGAGGCCCTTCGCCAGGCGGGACCTGCGCCCGGAACCGCCTCCGGCACGGTCATCGTCCCTGACGCCGGCCGGCGCCAACGGCTCCAGCTGCTGCTCGCGGCGGAATCCGCCGGAGCCATGATCGCCGCCGAAATGCAGCACACCGGCGTCCCGTGGCGGGAGGAACTCCACGAGCAGATTCTCGCGGAACACCTCGGACCCCGCCCGGCTCCCGGTCAGCGTCCGGCCAAACTCGAATCGCTCACGGCCGAACTAAGGCTGCTGCTGAAGTCGCCCGCGCTGAACCCGGACTCCCCGCAGGAGCTCATGCGCGCCCTGCACCGCAACGGCATCGAAGTGAAAACCACCCGCCAATGGGAGCTGAAAGAATCCAGCCACCCCGTGATCGTGCCGCTGCTGGCCTACAAGAAACTGGCCCGTCTTCACGCGGCCAACGGCTGGGCGTGGCTTGATACCTGGGTGAAGCACGGCAGGTTCCAGCCTGAGTACGTGGTGGGCGGCGTGGTCTCGGGCCGGTGGGCGTCGCGGGGCGGCGGGGCGCTGCAAATCCCGCGCCAGGTCCGCGGCGCGGTCCACGCCGATCCCGGCCACAAACTGATCGTTGCCGACGCCTCGCAACTGGAACCGCGCGTGCTCGTGGCGCTGGCCCAGGATTCCAAAATGGCCGAAGCCGCCCGGGACAAGGACCTCTATGCCGGCATTGCCGCCCAAGGCTTCGGCGGCGACCGGGCGAAGGCGAAGGTGGCCCTCCTTGGGGCCATCTACGGGGCGACCACGGGCGAGTCCGGCCGGCTGATGCCCCAGCTGGCCCGCACCTACCCCCGCGCCGTGGGCTTCGTCGAGCAGGCTGCCCGCGACGGCGAAGCCGGCAGGACCGTGACTTCGCGCCTGGGCCGGAGCAGCCCGCCGCCGTCGGAGCGCTGGCTGCAGAGCCAGCACTCCACGACCGCGGAAGAACAGCGCCGGGCGGACTCGATCGCACGCTCTCGCGGCCGCTTCACCCGAAACTTTGTGGTCCAGGGCTCGGCCGCCGACTGGGCGGCATGCTGGCTCGCGGAACTGCGACGCCGGCTTCGCGCCATACGGGCGGACGGCGCAGCTGCCGGCGAACTGGTGTTCTACCTCCACGACGAGGTGATGGTGCACTGCCCCGAAAGTGCGGTCGCAGATTGCATCAAAGCGATCGAAGACTCCGCAAATGCCGCGAAAGAGCTCTTGTTCGGCCGCATTCCGGTGGAATTTCCGGTCAGCGTGGCCGTCGTCGACTCGTACGACAACGCCAAATGAGTGACCGAAGTCACCGCCTGTAACGTACCCGTCGGTAGCGTTGTGTGTGCTCCGTCACCGGGCTACTCTCGGAAAGGCCGGTGATTTCCCGTACGATCCGCCGGCTATTGCAAAGACGCAAGGATATTGGGGAGGCACAGGTTTGGCTGGCATTTTTGAGATCGCGCAAGCTGGCGACAAGGCTTATTTCTTCAGGTTGACGGCGGCGGATGGCACGGTAGTGGCCGTGTCCCCGCTCTTCAGCTCCATCAAGAGCGCAGCGGCGGGCATCAACGCCGTGCGCGAGAACGCCGCGACCGGCCTGGTTGTGGATCATTCCGGCGCTCACAGGCGGGTCGCCTCCAGCAGGTCGGGAGGACGGGCGATGGCTCCTCTGGCGGGCAGCCCGGTGGCTGCCGGCTAGGCGGCTGCAACCCCGTTGCTGCCCGGCCGGCAGGCCGGCGCTGTGCGGGCTTCACACATCAATTCCGTAGAGCCGCGCGCGGTCCCACGGCACGGCCCAGCCCAGCTGTTCAAAAAGCTGGTTCAGGATCATCCCGGTAAAACCCCACACCACGACGCCGTTGACGGTGAAGGCTGGGCTCTGGAATGTCTGGCCGGCCCGGCTGACCGTGGCCATCACCCGATTGTCCGGGTCCAGCAGGTCCCTGACCGGGACCCGGAACACCTGCGCGGATTCACCGTAGTCGACCACCCGGACCGGCGACTGGGCAGCCCACCAGGCCAGGACCGGTGTGACCAGGAAATTGCCCCGGGGCAGGGCCAGTTCAGGCATCACGCCGAGCACGTCCACCCCCGCAGGGTTCAGCCCAGTCTCCTCCTCCGCCTCGCGGAGGGCCGCGCCTACCACGGACTCACCTGGATCGATGCCGCCGCCGGGAAACGCCACCTGCCCGGGATGGTCCTCCAGCGTTTGGGCCCGCTGCAGCAGCAGCACGTCCAAATCGGCCGGAGCCAGCAACTTCTCGGACACTGCGGGGACATTGTCCAGCGCACCAAAGAGCATGAGCACCGCTGCCCTACGGATCCGCTCGCCGGGTTCGACGGCGAGTTCCCGCCAGCGCGGATCCGGGGCCGGCGCCGTGCCCGCCTCCACCGCGGCAACGAGGTCGACGAGGTCCTGGCGCGCGGTCACGGCTGTTTCCTCTGCGATTCCATCCGGATTTCCGCGGCGCGGTGCGTCTCGGCCAGCAGCCGGGCCAGCAGTTGCTCCTGGCCCGGGGCGAGTTCGTACTTCAGCAGTTTCTTTGCCTTCTCCGGATCGGTTTCCCCCATGCCATAGCTGGGGCACCAATTGGCCACCGCGCAGGCGCCGCACGCCGGCTTCCGGGAATGGCAGACGCGGCGGCCGTGAAAGACGACGCGGTGCGAGAGCATGGTCCAGTCCTTCGGCTCGAACAGCTCAGCGACGTCCGACTCGATCCGGACCGGATCATCCGACTCGGTCCAGCTGAAGCGCCGGGCCAGCCGGCCGAAGTGGGTGTCCACCGTTATGCCCGGAATGCCGAAGGCATTGCCCAGCACGACGTTCGCGGTCTTCCGCCCGACGCCGGGCAGCGTCACCAGGTCCGCGAGCCGGCCCGGCACCTCGCCGTCGTACTCGTCCACCAGCCGGGTGCACAGCGCCAGGAGATTTCTGGCCTTGGCACGAAAGAAGCCGGTGGGCTTGATAATGGCCTCCAGCTCGGCCGGATCCGCCTCCGCCATCCGCCGCGCATCCGGGTAGCGCGCGAACAGCAGGGGCGTGATCTGGTTGACCAGCACGTCCGTGGTCTGCGCGGACAGCACGGTGGCTATCACGAGCTCGAACGGCGTGCGGAAGTCCAGCTCCGCGTGGGCATAGGGGTACTGCTCCGCGAGTTCCCGGTTGATCCGGCGCGCGCGGCGCTTGAGCGCCAGCATTGACTCCCCCGACGCCCGCGGCGCACCCGGCTTGGCGCTCCCCGGGATCGGGGTGCCGGATTCCGGGCTGCCGGATTCCGTGGTCACGGCGGCGGACTAACCGCGTTCGATGTTGCTGAGGTCCCGCAAAAGGCCGAGCCGGCCGTCGGTGTGCTGGACCAGGAACTCGTTGCCGCGGTCCTCCAGGGCAAGGACCCAGCCGCCGGGTTCAATGACGAACGCCGGGGCACCGGTGCGCACATCGACGGCGGTGCGGGGCTGCGCGACGGCGAACCAGAAGGCCTCGTGCACGGGGTGGACATCGTCCTCCGCGGGCCGGCTGGCGGGATCAACGGTCGCGCCGATGGGTTCCTGCGGCCGAGCCTGTTCCTGCGGCCGGACCTGGGGGTTGACTGTAGTGGGGGCGCTGCCGCCGGTGGCGGCCGGCACGCCGGCGGCCTGGGTCTGTTCCGCGGCGGGAGCCGTCTGTGCAGCGGCACCGGCGGCGGCGGCACCGGCGGCGGCAGCAGGGACGCCGGCGGTCCGGGTCTTGTCCGCGGCGGACGGAGCAGACTCCGGAGCCGGGGCCTGCGTCGGGGCCGTCGATGAATCCGTAGATGCCGGGGCAGCCGGGCCGGCGGCCGGCACAACGCCCGAGATCTGGGTCTCCGGTGCACCGGAGACCGCAGCGCTGGGGGCTGCCGCGGACGCCGCACCCACCGAACTGTCTCTTATACACATCTCCGAGCCCACGAGACCATT
>NZ_JAFKON010000024.1 GCF_022803015.1 Arthrobacter humicola | reverse complement strand
CCTTGGAATCACGCCGGGCCAGCCAACCAAACCGCCACCCCACAGACACGTCAGAACGCCCGGCCAAACATGCGGCGCGCACTGTCATGCCCGGAGCATGCACTTGACACGACCTATAGCCAGCTAGACTGAAGAGGTAGAAATGGATGCCCGGTCGTTGATTTCCATGATTTTCGAATTCAACAAGCCCGCCCCTACGCGATCTTGAGATACACCCGCTGGTCCCCAGTGCCAGCATTTAGATAGCCCGCGATCGGCTTCCACTGGAATTGCTTGCGCGCCTGAGCGTGCTCCGGAACGGCCACCACGGCCGCCCCCGTTGAGCAAGCAGCGCAGCCCAAAATGAATAAGGAAACTCCCCTGTGAGTGAATTGCACACGCACCAGCTTCTGACCGATGAGTCCGGCACGGAGACCATCGAGCCCGAAGAGACCATCATCTCGGACGAAAAGCCGCACGAGATTGCCGAGAAGACCTTTGCCGACTTCAATGTCCGCGCGGACATCGTGGAGTCCCTGGCCGACGCCGGCATCACCCACCCCTTCCCGATCCAGGCCATGACCCTGCCGGTCGCACTGGCAGGGCATGACATCATCGGCCAAGCCAAGACCGGTACTGGCAAGACCCTCGGCTTCGGCATTCCGGCGCTGCAGCGCGTCGTCGGCCGCGACGACGCCGGCTTCGACAAACTGGCCGTTCCCGGCGCCCCGCAGGCCCTGGTGATCGTCCCCACCCGCGAGCTCGCCGTCCAGGTAGCCAAGGACCTCGAGAACGCCGCCAAGAAGCGCAACGCCCGCATCGCCACCATCTACGGTGGCCGCGCTTACGAGCCGCAGGTCGAGGCGCTGCAGAACGGCGTCGAGGTTGTCGTCGGCACCCCCGGCCGTCTGATCGATCTCTTCAAGCAGAAGCACCTGAGCCTGAAGAACGTCAAGATCGTCATCCTCGACGAAGCCGACGAGATGCTGGACCTCGGGTTCCTGCCGGACGTCGAGACCCTGATCGCCGGCACGCCCGCGGTCCGCCAGACGCTCCTGTTCTCCGCCACCATGCCCGGCCCGGTCATCGCCATGGCCCGCCGCTACATGACCCAGCCGACCCACATCCGCGCCGCGGACCCGGACGACGAGGGCCTGACCAAGCGCGACATCCGCCAGCTGATCTACCGTGCCCACAGCATGGACAAGGTGGAAGTGGTAGCCCGCATCCTGCAGGCCCGCGGACGCGGCCGGACCATCATCTTCACCAAGACCAAGCGCACCGCCGCGAAGGTGGCCGAGGAACTGGTGGACCGCGGTTTTGCTGCGGCCGCCATCCACGGTGACCTCGGCCAGGGCGCCCGCGAACAGGCCCTCCGCGCCTTCCGCAACAACAAGGTGGACGTCCTCGTTGCCACCGACGTCGCCGCCCGCGGCATCGACGTCGACGACGTCACCCACGTGATCAACTACCAGTGCGTCGAAGACGAGAAGATCTACCTGCACCGCGTCGGCCGCACCGGCCGTGCCGGCAACAAGGGCACCGCCGTGACCTTTGTTGACTGGGACGACATGCCGCGCTGGGGGCTCATCAACAAGGCCCTCGGCCTGAGCTACCCCGAGCCCGTGGAAACTTACTCGTCCTCGCCCCACCTGTTCGAGGAACTCGACATCCCCGCAGGCACCAAGGGCCGGCTGCCGCGCGACAAGCGTGTGCTGGCCGGGGTCGACGCGGAGGTCCTCGAAGACCTCGGCGAGACCGGCAAGAAGAACTCGCGCACCAGCGCAAAGGACAGCGGAAGGGACGGCGCAAAGGAAGGCAGCCGCACGAGCAGCCGTGACGGCGCCCGCGAGGGCAGTCGCACGAGCAGCCGTGACGGCGCCCGCGAGGGCAGCCGCACTGGCGGACGTGACTCGCGCCGCAGCGGCACCGAAGCCGGCGGACGCTCCGGCGACCGCCGTCGCCGTCCCGCCGAGGCCGATGCCGCCACGGCGTCCACCGCGAACGGACAGGGACCGGAAGCTGCTGCCGCCGCTCCGGCGAAGGCCCCCACCGAGGTGGACCGGGCGACCCGAGCCCGGCGCCGGACCCGCACCCGCCGCCGCAACGGCGAGGTAGTGGCCGGCGGCGACGCACAGCCGAGCGGCGCCGAGGCCTAATCCCCTCCATGACTGACACCGTCTGGGCGCCGGACGGCAGCAACCTGGTGGTTCACGCGGACAACGCGGAATACCTCCCCACGCTGCCGGACGGCGCCTTCACACTGATTTACGTGGACCCGCCCTTCAACACCGGCCGGGTCCAGCGGCGCCAGGAAACCAGGATGGTGCTCAACGCCGGCGGCGAGGGTGACCGCGTCGGGTTCAAGGGCCGGTCCTACGACACCATCAAGGGCGCGCTGCACAAGTACGACGACGCGTTCAGCGACTACTGGTCCTTCCTCGAGCCCCGGCTCGTGGAGGCCTGGCGGCTCCTGGCCGACGACGGCACCCTGTACCTGCACCTGGACTACCGAGAGGTGCACTACGCAAAGGTCATGCTGGACGCGATCTTCGGCCGCGAATGCTTCCTGAACGAGATCATCTGGGCGTACGACTACGGTGCACGGGCCAAGTACCGCTGGCCCACCAAGCACGACAACATCCTCGTCTACGTCAAGAACCCGGCGAAGTACCACTTCGACAGTGCCGAGGTGGACCGTGAGCCCTACATGGCGCCCGGACTGGTGACCCCCGCCAAGCGCGAGCTCGGCAAGTTGCCCACGGACGTGTGGTGGCACACGATCGTTTCGCCGACCGGCAAGGAGAAAACCGGCTACCCGACGCAGAAGCCGGAGGGGCTGATCCGCCGCGTGGTTGCGGCCTCGAGCCGACCGGGCGACTGGTGCCTGGACTTCTTCGCAGGTTCCGGCACGCTCGGGTCCGTGGCCGCGAAACTCGACCGCAGGTTCGTGTGCGTGGACCAGAACCAGCCGGCCATCGACGTCATGGCCAAGCGCCTGGCCGCGCAGGCGCAGTTCACGTCTTTCCCGACGGTCTGACCCGCCGCCCTCACCGCGCCCCGCCGTTCCCGGGGCCGGGGCGGCTTTTCAGCGCACCACGTGCGAGCCTGTGCCCAGTTCCTCGATCCGGGCAAAGACTTCTGCGGAGGTCAGGTTCTCGCCCAGCAGGTTCGGCTTTCCTGCGCCGTGGTAATCGGAGGACCCTGTGACCAGCAGGCCATAGCGTTCGGCGATGCGGCGCAGGAACGTCCGGCCCTCCTCGGGGTTGTCCCGGTGGTAGATTTCCAGGCCTGCCAGACCGGCGTCGATCATCTCCCGGTAGGTCCCCTCCCCCACGATCCGGCCGCGGGCGGATGCCACGGGGTGGGCGAACACCGGGACGCCCCCGGCTGCACGGACCAGTTCGACGGCGAGCGCCGGCTCCGGCGCATAGTGCTGGACCCAGTAGCGCGAGCGTGCTGTGAGGATGGAACCAAAAGCCTCGGCCCGGTCTTCCACCACACCTGCCGCGACGAGTGCGTCGGCGATGTGCGGGCGGCCCAGGGTGGCCCCCGGCGCGACGTGGTGAATCACGTCGTCCCATGTCAGCGGGTAGTCCTCCGACAAAAGGGTGACCATCTTCTGCGCCCTCGTGTGCCGGGCGTCCTTGGACTTGGTGATTTCCTCAAGCAGTCCGGGATGCGCGGGGTCGTGGAGGTAGCTGAGCAGGTGGACGCTGATGCCTTCCGCGGTGCGGCAGGAGATCTCCATCCCCGGGACCAGCGCGACCCCGGCTTTCCGGGCGGCGACGGCGGCCTCCGCCCACCCGGCAGTGGAATCGTGATCGGTCAGGGCGATGACGTCGAGGCCCGCGGCGGCGGCGGACTCCATGACGCCGGCCGGCGCCTGGGTGCCGTCGGAAACGTTGGAGTGCGCATGCAGGTCGATCCTCACCTCACCAGCCTAGTAGATGGCAGGATCCAAAGCCTCGGCCCCGTCGTGCCGGGGCCCTGCAGCGGCCCTGCAGCGCGAGCGCGCCGTTGGCCTAAGCCGCGGCGCTGGTGAGACTATGGGACGGTGAACGATGCAGATAACACCCTAGTCTCCGCTTCCCAGCCCCTCGAAGAGCGCGTCAACAACCGCTCGCAGCGGCCCAGCTCCGACGCCTTCAAGGCCTTCATGGCCAGCAACTGGGCGCCGGCCTCGCAACAGCTCCCCGAGCGGGACGCCGTCGCGGGCCACGCCGCAGGCCGGCGCCGCTCCATCTCAGGCCAGTTCAAAGGTGAACGCCTGGTCATCCCCGCCGGTCCGCTGAAGGTCCGCTCGAACGACTGCGACTACCGCTTCCGGCCGCACTCCGCCTTCGCGCACCTCACCGGCCTCGGCCTGGACCACGAACCTGATGCGGTTCTGATCCTGGAACCGGTCGCGGAGGGCACCGGCGACGACGGCGGAAACCACCACGCCACGCTGTACTTCCGCCCGTTGGCCGGCCGCGACACCGAGCAGTTCTACGCCGATTCCCGCTCCGGGGAGTTCTGGATCGGCGCACGCCCGACCCTGGCCGAGTTCAAGGTCAAGCTGGGACTCGACACGGCCGACATCGCCGAACTCGAACTCGCCATCACCAAGAATGTCGGCGCGCCGGAAATCGGCGGAATCTCCATCAGGCTGGTCCGCAAGGTTGACGAGAACATTGATGCGCTCGTCGACACTGCCCGCTACAACACGGCCAAGGACCCCGACAACCTCGACCTGAGCGTGCTCGACGCCCTGGATGAGAAACTCACAGAGGCCCTCTCGGAACTGCGCCTGCTCAAGGACGAGTGGGAAATCGAACAGATGAAGATCGCCGTCGCCGCCACCGTGGCCGGCTTCACCGAGGTGGTCAAGGCGATCCCGCGGGCGCTGACCCACCACCGCGGCGAGCGCGTCGTGGAAGGGGCGTTCTTCGCCCGGGCCCGCGAGGAAGGCAACGAGCTCGGCTACGACACCATCGCCGCCTCCGGCAACAACGCCACCGTGCTGCACTGGACCCGGAACACCGGCAAGATCAACGCGGGCGAACTGCTGCTGCTGGATGCCGGAGTCGAGGCCGATTCCCTCTACACCGCGGACATCACCCGTACCCTGCCGGCCAACGGCAAGTTCTCCGAGGTCCAGCGCAAGGTCTACGAGGCAGTGCTCGACGCCGCCGACGCCGGCTTGGCCGCCGCCCAGCCGGGCACGAAGTTCCGGGACATCCACACGGCAGCCACCACGGTGCTGGCCGAGCGGCTCGCCGAATGGGGCCTCCTGCCCGTCTCCGTCGAGGAAGCCGTGAGCACCGAGGGCCAGCAGCACCGCCGGTGGATGCCGCACGGCACCAGCCATCACCTCGGCCTCGACGTCCACGACTGTGCCCAGGCGAAGCGTGAACTCTACCTCGACGGCGTGCTCACGCCCGGCATGGTGTTCACGATCGAACCCGGCCTGTACTTCAAGAGCGAGGACATCGGCATCCCCGAGGAATACCGCGGCATCGGCGTCCGGATCGAGGACGACATCCTCATGACGGCGGACGGCCCGGTCAACCTCAGCGCCGCACTGCCGCGCAAGGCCGACGACGTCGAGTCCTGGATGGCGGGCATCTACCTGGAAGTGGACGGCCAGACTCCGTAGGTCAGTCAGGCAGTAAACAGCAAGAAAAGCAGCAAAAAAGGGAGGGTCCCGGATGTCCGGGACCCTCCCTTTTTGCTGCCTGTTTTTGCCTGGCCTCCGTGTTGCCCGGTTTAGTGCTGCTGGCCGTCCTGGCCTGCCGCGGGCTTCTCGCTGTCCGTGACCCTGACCCCGTACTGCGGGCGGCCGTCCGGGAGATCCGGATAGCTCACCCCGGAAACCCGGCCGGCCGGGCGGGCCGCCGCCTCCTCAGCCGCGGCCGGTGCCGTCGGAGCGGGGCCCGCGGGGCCCTCCTGCTGGGGTGCACCGCCCTGGTACTGTCCGGCCGGGTCTGCGCCGGTCTCCGGCGTTCTCTGGCCGTACGGGTCGTTCCAGCCCGCGGGGCGCTGCGGCGCATGGGTCTGCTGTCCCGGCTGCTGTGGGCCGGGCTGCTGCGGTGCCTGATGACGGTAGTCCTGCTGAGCGAAACCGCCGGCCGCGGCACCGGACGCGTCATGCGCCGTCATAGGCAGCTGGTGGAGCAGGCGCCGCGCTTCGCCGGCGGCCTCGAAGGAGACCACGACGTCGTAATTGGTCGCGACCACCTGGCTGGTTGAGGTGAAGTCACGCTTGCCGCGCTGCATGGCGTACGTGACGATGCCAAACAGCATGAAGAACGCGGCACCCATCAGCACTGACGTCACAATCGAGAAATAACCGGGGGTTGTGGAGAAGAAGGACAGCATGACGCCGACGAACAGGCCGAACCACATGCCGCTGAGGGCGCCGGAGAGGGCGACGCGGGGGTAGGTAAGCCGGCCGGTCACCCGCTCGACCATCTTCAGGTCATTGCCCACGATCGACACCATCTGCACGGGGAACTGCTGGTCAGCCAGGTAGTCCACCGCCTTCTGGGCATCCAGGTAGGAGTTGTAGGAACCGACAACGTCGCCTCTCGGGACGGTGCGTGCCTCGTCCGAGCCGTTGGGGGCACCGGCCCTGGGAGCACCAAAAATGTTTGACATATGCCCATTCTCACCCATCGGGCTGGTGTGCGGCTGGAAATTCAGCTAAAAGAGAGCAGACTCGGTAGCCTGTAGGGGTGAGCACGAATCTTTCGCGAGTGTTTGTCGCGCGCCTCCTCGGACTGGACGTCTTCGACCCTTTGGGCGACCGTCTGGGTCGGCTGCGCGACGTCGTGGTGCTCTCCCGCGGAACCAGGGGCGCCCCGCACGTGGTGGGCATCGTCGTCGAGGTCCCCGGCAAGAAGCGCGTCTTCGTGCCGATGACCCGGATTACGTCCATAGACCAGACCCAGGTCATCTGCACCGGGCTGGTCAATCTTCGCCGTTTCGAACAGCGCGGCGCGGAAACCCTCGTGGTGGCCGAAATGTTCGACCGCCGGGTGACCCTTGCGGACGGCAGCGGCGACGCCACCATCGAAGACATCGCCATGGACCGGCACCGCTCCGGCGACTGGTTCGTCAGCAAGCTCTTCGTCCGCCGCGGCCACTCCCTCTCGCCCCTGAGCCGGCTGCGCCGCAATGAAACCCTCATCATCGACTGGGCCGATGCCCGGCAAGGCGCCAAGACCGAGCCACAGGCCGCCACCCAGTTCGTGGCCACGCACGAGGACCTCAAGCCCGCCGACTTCGCCGAGGCCCTGCAGGAAATGAGCGACAAGCGCCGCTTCGAGGTTGCGAGCGAACTCCAGGACGAACGGCTCGCGGACGTCCTGCAGGAGATGCGCGAAGGTGATCAGGTGGAGATCCTCTCCGCCCTGGACGTCAACCGCGCCGCCGACGTCCTCGAGGAGATGGATCCGGACGACGCCGCCGACCTCCTCGCCGAACTCCCCAGCGCCCAGGCTGAAGAACTCCTGCAGTTGATGGAACCCGAAGGCGCCGAAGACGTCCGCCGCCTGCTCGAATACGACGAGGACACCGCCGGCGGGCTCATGACGCCCGTGCCGGTGATCCTTCCCCCGGAAGCAACCGTCGCCGAGGCACTCGCGCACGTGCGCCGCGAGGAACTCTCCCCCGCCCTGGCGTCGTCGATCTTCGTCGCCCGGCCCCCGTTGGAGACGCCGACGGGACGATTCCTCGGCGTCGTCCATATCCAGCAGCTCCTGCGCTTTCCGCCGCCGGAGCCGCTGGGCAATCTGGTGGACAAGAGCCTGGAGCCGGTCTCCGACCAGGCCCACATCAGCGAGGTCGCCCGCGCGCTGGCAACGTACAACCTCAACTCGCTTCCAGTTGTCAACGATGACGGACGGCTTGTGGGGGCGGTGACTGTTGACGACGTGCTTGATCATCTGTTGCCGGACGACTGGCGCGCCCACGAGGACGATGCCCCGATAAGAAAGCTTGGAGGCCGCATTGGCTGATCCCACAGCACCACGGACCTCCAATGTCCGCCCTGGCGGCAGGACCACCGGCGGTCTCGACACGCCCCTGAGCGGCCGGCAGCGTATCCTGCCCAACTTCCGTCCCGACCCGGACGCCTTCGGCCATGCCACGGAAGGCTTCGCCCGTTTCATGGGAACCCCCGCGTTCCTGATGTACATGACGGTGTTCTGCTTGTTCTGGCTGGGCTGGAACACGTGGGCGCCGGAGGAATGGCAGTTCGATTCACGGGCGCTGGGCTTCACGCTGCTGACCCTCATGCTGTCCCTGCAGGCCTCCTACGCCGCGCCCCTGCTGCTGCTGGCCCAGAACCGCCAGGACGACCGCGACAAGGTCTCGCTGCAGCAGGACCGCCAGCGGGCCGAGCGCAATCTCTCCGACACTGAATACCTGACCCGGGAACTTGCGTCCCTGCGCATCGCGCTGCGCGAGGTCGCCACCCGCGATTACGTCCGCGCCGAGCTCCGCAGCCTGCTGGAGGACATGCTGGAGGCCCAGGAGGAACTGCGTACCCACGATCCTTCCGCCGGCGCCCACGAGACCCCGCGGGAAAAGGTCAAGGAGAAGATGAAGGAGCGGCGCGACAAGCAGCGCAGCCCCCGGACCCAGCAAATCCCCCGGGTAAAAGCCGGCGGCAAGCGCGATGACCCGGCCAAGGACCGTGTGCAGGACTCTTCACGGGACCCGACAGGGAACCCTTCGGGGAAACTGCCGAACCCGTCGGCGAACCACTCCGAGGCCGCGGCCGATCCCACCCGCCAGCCCGCACACCGCACCATCCCCGAAAGCTGAGCATCGCCCGCATGAGCACCCCGCTGGAACAGGCAGTGCACGGCGCACTTGCCACCGTGATCGACCCTGAGCTCCGCCGCCCCATCACCGAGCTCGGCATGGTGGAGTCCGTTGAGATCGGCGACGGCGGCCGCGTGCGGATCGCGGTGCTGCTGACCATCGCGGGCTGCCCGCTGCGCGGCACCATCACGGCGGACACCGAGGCTGCCTTGTCCGCCGTCCCGGGCGTCACCGGCGTGGACGTGGACCTTAAAGTGATGACACAGGTCCAGCGCGACGCCCTCAAGGAGCAGTTGCGGGGCGCCGGCGCCCAGCGCGGCATCCCGTTCAACGCGCCGGGCTCGCTGACCAAGGTGTACGCCGTCGCGAGCGGCAAGGGCGGCGTGGGCAAGTCCTCCGTCACGGTCAACCTGGCGTGCGCCCTGGCCGCCCAGGGGCTCCGTGTGGGGATCGTGGACGCGGATGTGTACGGTTTCTCCGTTCCGGCGCTGATGGGCATCACACAGGCCCCCACGCGGGTGGACGACATGATCCTGCCGCCCGTGGCCTACGGGGTCAAGGTCATCTCCATCGGCATGTTCGTCACCGGGAACCAGCCCGTGGCATGGCGGGGCCCGATGCTGCACCGGGCGCTCGAGCAGTTCCTCACCGACGTCTACTTCGGCGACCTCGACGCCCTCTTCCTGGACCTGCCCCCCGGCACAGGCGACATCGCGATCTCCGTCGCCCAGCTGCTGCCCAAGGCGCAGATCCTCGTCGTGACCACCCCGCAGGCGGCCGCCGCGGATGTTGCCGAGCGGGCGGGTGCGATCGCCACCCAGACGGGCCAGACCGTGGCCGGCGTCGTGGAAAACATGTCCTACCTTGAAATGCCCGACGGCGGCAGGATGGAACTGTTCGGCAGCGGCGGCGGCGCCGTGCTCGCCGAGCGCCTCTCGGCCACCGTGGGTGAGGACGTGCCGCTGCTGGGCCAGATTCCGCTCGAAGTCCTCCTGCGTGAGGGTGGGGATTCCGGAGTGCCGCTGGTGCTGGGCCGTCCGGAGACGCCTGCGGCCGTGGCCTTGGCGGGGATCGCCGGCAGGCTGGCGTCGGTTCCCCGCGGCCTCAAGGGCATGCCGCTGGGTCTGCAGCCCCGCTGACAGGGCCCCGTGCCGGCGGATGCCGACACGGAAGCCCGCTGACAAGGCCCGGCCGCATCCCTGCGAAGGCACTGCGGCAGGTCCGCCGCGGGAAGTCCTAGGTCGCCTCTGAGTCGAAGGGTGCCGGTTCGCCCTCGGGCAGCCGCTCAAGCACCCGCTCGGGGCGGTGCACGGCGACGGCAGTCGCGGCAGCGGCCGCGGAGACCGTTGCGGGTGCCCCGGCGCTCATCGGCTTGGTGTCATCGTCAAGGAGCGCTTCCTTGATGATGCGGCGGGGATCGTACTGCCGCGGATCGTACTTCTTCCAGTCGACCTCATCGATGTCGATGCCGACTTCTTCCTTGATCTGTTCCCGCGCACCGGACGCCATCCGGCGCACTTCCTTGACAATATTGGCAAGTTTCTGGGTGTATTCGGGCAGCCTGCTGGGACCAATCACCAGAAGGCCGATGATCAGCAGAAGTAAGAACTCCGGTCCATTGATTCCAAGCACTTTAGGAAGGTTACCCTCTCGCTCGGGCTGGCGACGATTCCGCGAAGTCCGTATGCCGGCCATGTCCGGCCCGTCCCTGCCTCACGGTGCCAGGTGCTCCAGGATTCTGCTCAATCCACGCTCGATCCGTTCCGGAATTCCGTTGTGCGAGGCCGGCACGGGAGCGCCACTGCTGACCCGGCTCAGAGCGGCAACGCCGTCGTCCGCCTGCTCGGCCGGCAGGTCCGAAATGTACGTGTATGTCGCCGCCGAGGTCTGGTAGATGGCCCGGTAGGGCGGGGCGGGGTTTACCCAAAGAAAGCCATTCCCGGGTTCGGGGGCGGCCGACGGCGTGCCGGCCTTGGCCGGGATGAAGCCGTCTGCCACGGCGGTGTGTCCGGTCAGCACGTTGATGGGCGAAACTTCGGCCCGTGCCGGTGCGGGGGGCGCCGCGGGCGCCCGCGTCGAGGCATGCTGCTCAAGGACCGTGGCGAAGTGCCGGCCATCCGTGAGGCGAAGTTCCAGGACCTCGTCCCCGGAGATGACGCCGGCACGGGCCCAGATGAGGTGGAATCCGAGCTCGTGCAGCTCCGGACATGTCCATCCCTGCGAGCGGAACGCGGCAAGCTCACCGGTGTTCAGCGTCCCGGAAGGGGTGAAGTCGGGCTCGCCGCCGAGGCCGAACGCGACACGGGGCCCAGTTCCCTCAGCGCCGGGGACGCCGGATCCGCTGGCGTCGAACAGCTCCGTTGCACCGAGCGGCTCACCGCTGGCGGGCAGCCCGGGGGCATCCGGGTGGGCGAGGGTGGCAGTCTCTGCGCCCTCGGCGGGGACCGCGTCGTCGCCGCCCATGACGTACGCGGTGCCGGTCATGAGGGCCAAGGCGGCGACGGCTCCGCCGACGGCAAGCACCGGCAGGCGCGGGCCGCGGCGGCGGGCGCGGTGTGGACCCTGTCTCTTATACACATCTCCGAGCCCACGAGACCATTAGGGCGATATCGTATGCCGTCTTCTGCTTTGAAATAACATAAACAGCGCCGCACGGTAT
>NZ_JAFKON010000023.1 GCF_022803015.1 Arthrobacter humicola | reverse complement strand
GTACCAGTGGAAGGCGAACGGCGTCGTCATCATTGGCGCGACCGCCGCCACCTACAAACTGGCCGCGGCGCAGGCCGGCAAGGCCCTCACCGTCACCGTCACCGGAACCAAGACCGGCTACACCACCGCCGCGAAGACCTCGGCCGGCACAGCGGCTGTCACGCCCGCGGGACCCGGCGTCGACGTGTCCTGGCCGCAGTGCGGCAAACCCCTGCCCAAGGGCCAGAGCTTCGCGATCATCGGCGTGAACAACGGCCTGGCAAACAACACCAACTCGTGCCTGACCACCCAGCTGTCCTGGGCCGCCACGTCCACCGGCGGGACCGGGCAGCCCCTCGTGGCCCTGTACGTAAATACCGGGAACCCCGGGACGGCCGGCTCCTGGTGGCCCACCAGCAACACGTATGCCGGGAAGACCGTGGCCAACCCGTACGGCACGTGCACCAAGGGCTCGGTCGGCTCGGCGTGCTCCTATATGTACGGTTACGCCAAGGCCTACGACGACGCCAACATCCGCGGGGTCAAGAACCCGGCCTCCTACACCTGGTGGTTGGACGTCGAGACCGAAAACTCCTGGTCAACGAACCAGGCCGCCAACAGAGCTGATCTGGAGGGCATGGCCGCCTACTTTGCCAGCATCGGCGCCAAAACCGGGCTCTACTCAACCGGCTATCAATGGGCACAAATCATCGGCACGGTGCCCTCGACGAGCAGCCTTTACGCCCAGCGAAGCTGGCTCGCCGGCGGGAGCTCCCTCCAAAACGCCAGCAGCATGTGTTCGGCAGCGCCGCTGACCGGCGGCGGGAAAGTCACCATGGCCCAGTACATCTCGGGCGGCTTCGACTACAACAAGTCCTGCATCTGAGTTCCAGCCTCCGCTGAGTAATCCGGATTCAGTAGTCCGGATAGAGCTCCTCGGACGCTGTAACTGGATTGAGGGGCTCGGCAATCAATGCAGGGTCACCGAGTGCCGCTTCCGCGAGCGCTTCGCACGTCGAGAAGCGGACATCGCCTCGTTCCAGCGCAGTTTCGATAACGGTCCGCAGCGCCTCCAGCCGTCCTGCCCGCCCGGTGAGGAACGGGTGGCAAGTGAGCATGAAAAGAGCACCATGACGTCGCATTGCGTCGATCTCATGAATCCACATGTCCGCCACGACAAGTGGCGACTGGATGATTTCACCGATCTTGGGTTCCGGAAGGAAGGCATACTGCTCCCAGTCATCCAGACTCCAATGTGGGGGGAGCTCCGCAACTGTGCCTGCGGGGGTTTCGATGAGATAGGGGACGTCCGCATCCATCAGGCTGGAATCGTATTTCAGCCCGTATTCAGCCACCAGCGACGGTGTCTGCCACGAGGGCTCCCACAATGCGGCGCGGTGCCCCTTTGGAGAAATGCCGAAACGCCCAAGTGCAGCAAGCGCCAGATCGAAGTCGGCGCGTTCGTCGTCGAAACTCATGTTCACCGCGGTGCGGTGAGTGTGTGAGTGGTGCGCGATCTCATGACCCGACTCCAGGACCTGTTCCACCATGCGGGGATATCGCTCCGCGGTTACGCCTGGAATGAAGAATGTCGCCGGCTGCTGCACATCCTTCAACATCTGGAGAATCCGGGGAACACCCACCTTGGGTCCGAACGCCTGGTGAGTCATCGCCATCGCATTGTCGGCGTAGCGCCGGCCGGCGGCCAGGACGGGGGACTCGGCGTCGACGTCGAAGGTCAACGCGGCAACGCAGGCCGCCCCCTGCCTCCAGCCGCTTTTATCGATTGTCATGTTCGTCCCTCTTAGAAGAAATGAGTCAGAAGAAAGGGGTCAGAAGTCGTGGGTGGAGAGCCAGTCGGCGTAGTCGCCGAGGGCCCGCTGCAGCGGCCAGACCGATTCGTAGCCGAGATCCGCGGCGGCGGAAGCGATGCTGAAGTGGCCCTGTAAATCCAGGGTTGGATCCGTCCCGGGCCCGATCTCCACGGTGGCGTCCGGGAATGCGATTCGAACTTCTTTGACGACGTCGCTGAGTGTCCAGTACTCGCTGCCGGAGATGTTGTAGGCCAGGGGCCTGGCCGAGGCCGTTTCTGGTGCCTGGACTGCCGCCAGGACGGCAAGGGCGACGTCGCGGACGTAGACAAGGTTGTAGCGGTGGTCGGCCCCGTGGTCCTGTGAGAATGAACCATCGCGGACTACGCCGCGCATAATGTCCCTCATGACTTCATCCATGCGGTTTCCGGGTCCGTAAACCTGGCCGATGCGCAGGGAGATGACGTCGACTCCATACCTGTCGCCGTAGACCTGTCCGAGCCATTCCCCGGTAACCTTCGTCACGGCGTAAGGCGTCGTCGGATTTACTGGCTCCGATTCGAGAACCACCGCTGCTGAGGTCTTTCCGTACACGCACTCGGAAGAGAAGTTGATGATCCGTTTGACGCCGTGGAGTCGTGCCGCCTCGAAAACCGCCACCGTTCCCTCGACGTTGGCAGCAAACGTAGCCAGGGGAAAGCTCAGGGAATAGGTCGGGTGGGATATGGCGGCGGTATGGACGATGGTGTCGACGTCGTGCTCCTTGAATACTTCGAGGAGACGAGGGATATCGAACAGTTCACCCTGGACGGAAACGACGTCGGGGCGTGGCGCCTCGATGAAGTCCCGGTTGTAGCTGACTGTTTGATGACCGGCGTCGGCGAGTTCGTTGACGATGTGCCGTCCGGTGAATCCGGCACCACCTGTGACCAGAACAGAGCTCATGTGATTTGCCTTTCAGTAGGTGCGTTGGATGTGGGATTCAATGCCCAAGCGGGAACGTCGTGGTTCGACCACCATCGACAACAAGGTTGGTTCCCGTGACATAGGAGGATTCAGGACCCAACAGCCACAGGGCCGCCGCTGCAATCTCCTCAGGCAGGGCGAACCGGCCAAGCGGTACGGACACTTCGTCCCGGGCGCGTTCTGCTTCGTTCGCGAACTCGGCCGCAAGCATCGGGGTATCTGTCGTGCCCGGCGACAGTGCGTTGACCCGGACGCCGGCCGGTGCGAGTTCGGCGGCCAGTGACCGCATCATCGACAGGGCGCCGCCTTTGGTCGCGGTGTATGCGGTGTAGCCTGCCTGGCCGACGAGTGACAGCTCACTGGCAGTGCAGACCAGCGATCCACCGCCGTTGGCCGAGAGCGTTCGCGCCGCTGCCCTGGCGAAGTGGAAAGTGCCGGTCAAGTTCACCCGGATCAGTCTCTGCCACAGCTCGTCCGATGTTTCGGCGATGGGCGCAACACTGGAGATTCCTGCGGCGTTGAAGGCCCCGCTCAGGGGCCCGAGTTCCGCTTCCGCCCGGGCGAAGGCGCCATCGACCTGTTGGGACTCAGATACGTCGGCTTCGATGAAGATCACAGCGCCCGAGAGTTGGCGTCGTGCGTCTTCAAGCAGACGGTCCGGGAGACCAACCGCTGCAACCTTTGCCCCTTGCGCCAGAAGGGCGCGGGTGGTCGCGAGGCCGATGCCGGAGCTGGCTCCGGTGACAAGGTAGGCCTTGTCCTGAAAATGGCTCATGTCTTCTCTTCCCCTCTTCCCCGTTGGTTCTGGCAAGGCCGGCAGAGTGCCCCCGGTCACGATTCGGGGCATACGCCGGATTTGCCGATTTGACCCAGATGGCTGATTTAGCCAACGAGCGCACGAGTGTGGTCGTTAAGGAACATGCCGCGGGGGTCGAACTCCCGGCGTATCTGGATGAAGGTGTCAAGCTCCGGGTAGAGACGCTCCAATCGGCTCCTCGTCATGAAATGGATCTTTCCCCAGTGCGCGCGGGGCTCGAATTCCTGCAGCACCGCATCCGCATCCCGGAAGAAGGGCCAGTAGTCGGTCCCAGGTTCGGTGGTCAGGGTGATGACGGTGGTGTCGCGTCCTTGGAACTGGGACATGTAGCCTTCGTCGGCTTTCACCCAGCGGACCTCAACGGGGTACTTCTGGTCGGAATGCTTGGTGCGGATCAGATCCTGGACGGCCTGGACGGCCGCCAGGCCGTGTTCGCTGGGAACGAAGTACTCGAGTTCATGGAACGGTGTGGTGAATCCGCCCGGGTAGATGCGGTATGACCGGTCCAGCCGGGCACCTTCCGTGCGGGAAATTTCTCGCTCGTCCTGGACCTGGGCGACGTTGTACCGCTTGGTGTAGCTGCGGTTTGCCATGCTCTGGCCCGGCGAACCGGGCAGGTCCAGGAGCTCACAGGAATCGTCGTCCGGGCACCAGAGGAACGAGTAGTGCCGGTTCCCGTCGATGTCGGCCTGCCAGGTTGCTGCGGTCTCCGCCCACGTGGGATAGGTAATCTCCTCCTGCAGGTAATAGCGGTCCTCGACCGCCAGTTCGACCTCCAGGAAGATTCCGAGTGTCCCCAAGGCGACCTGGGCGGCCCTGAGTTCGCGGAGTTGCCCTTCGCCGATTTCGACGATTTCGCCGTAACCGTTGATCAGCCGGACCCAGCGCAATGCTGATGAGAAGCTGCCCAGGTTCTTTCCGGAGCCGTGGGTGCTGGTCGCGAGTGCCCCGGCGATCTGCTGCTTGTCGATGTCGCCCTGGTTGCCCAGTGCCAGCCCCTGCTCCCACAGCGGATCGCCAAAGGCGTTGATGGTGGTGCCGGCCAGGGCCCTCGCGCGTCGCCCCATGAGGTCGGTTCCGGTGATGGCCGAGAGTGCGGACATATCCATCAGGACCCCGCCCGTCTGGACAAGCGGTGAGGACGAATGCCCTGAGCCGACTGCACGTACGGGGAGGCCTTCGCGGATGGCGAACCGGACGGCGTCGAGCGCCTCCTGTTCGTTCCGCGGCCGGACGGTGAAGGCCGGCGTGGCGCTCTGGTTGCCGCCCCAGTTGGTCCAGGTTACGTCTGTCCCGAACGGAGCGGACGGGGTTGCGGCCCGCGCCGACGACGCGGAGTGGGGATGATTCGTGGTGGTCATTGCTGGGCTCCGATGCTGGTCTAAACGCTCATGCGCCGTGGTTGATCATGACGTGCTTGGTCCGGGAGTAATCGTCCAAGGCATACAGCGAGAGGTCGCGGCCGTAGCCGGATCCCTTGAATCCGCCCCACGGAACCTCGCAGGCCAACACCAGGTGTGAATTGACCCAGACGGTGCCGAAATCGAGCTGCTTCGGAACCCTGAGCGAGAGGCTCGAATCCCGGGTCCATACCGAGGCGGAAAGCCCGTAGGGACTCTCGTTGGCCCGGGTGATGGCCTCTTCAGTGGAGCTGAAGGACTCGACGGTGACGACTGGGCCAAAGATTTCGTGGGTAGCAATATGCGCCCCGGCCGGGACGTTGCTGATTACGGTGGGTTCAATGAAGTAGCCGGTGCCTTCCAAGGCCGAGCCGCCGATGGCCACCTGCAGGCCCGCAGCTTTTGCCTCGGCAAGGGCTTCCTTCACGCGTTCGAAGTGCGGGCGCGAAATCATGGGACCGATTTCCACGTCTTCCCCTGCGCCCGGAGCGCCGACGACGAGCGTGCTGACTTCGCGTACCAGGTGTTCGGTGAACTCCTCGGCCACGGACTCGTGCACGAGCACACGGCAGGCGGCGCCGCAGTCCTGGCCGGCATTCCAGAAGCCGGCGTTTCGCACGCCGGCGGCGGCCGCGCGGAGGTCGGCGTCGGCGAAGACAACAACCGGGGCCTTGCCGCCGAGTTCCAGATGGACGCGCTTGACAGACCTGGCCGCGGTCTCCGCGACTGCCTGTCCGCTGACGACGCTCCCCGTCAGCGCAATGAGCGCCACATCAGGGTGTTCGGAGAGTCGCTGCCCGACGGTTCGGCCTTTACCCGTCACGACGTTGAGGATGCCATCGGGGATGCGTCCGGCGACAAGTTCTGCCAGCTTCAGCGTCGAGAGCGGCGTCTGTTCCGAGGGTTTGAGGACGATGCTGTTTCCGGCGGCGAGGATGGGCGCGATCTTCCAGGCAGCCATCAGCAGCGGGTAGTTCCAAGGGGTGATGACGCCGACGACGCCGACGGGTTCCCTGAGGATGACCGAAGTGTGTCCGGTGGCGTAGTCGCCGCCTGCCATGGACGTCAGCGTGCGGGAAGCTCCGGCCATGAACCGGAAGGTGTCGATGGTGCTGGAGACATCGTCCTCCGCGACGGTCCGCGGTTTGCCGGTGTTGGCGGACTCGATGATTTCGAACGCCTCCCGGTTGGCTTCAATGATGTTGGCGATCAGGGACAGCACCTCGGAGCGTTCCTTCGGTGTCGTGGCGCCCCAGGACTTCTGGGCCGCCACGGCGGCCTCAACCGCAACGTCCACATCCGCGGCCGTGCCGGCCTGAACCGATGCGATGACCTGCTCTGTGGTGGGATCTACGACGTCGATCAGCTGAGTCGAGGAGCCGGGAACAAACGCTCCAGCGATGAAGTGCCCCGCCGGAGGCAAAACTGGTGGCAAGAGTCCGGCGCTGCTTTGCTCCGTTGCGGAGCGTCGGACTGTGAACTGCTCGGTGTCAGTGAGTGTCATGATATTTCGCCTTTGTTTTCTGCGCCGATCGCGGCGCCGGGAGTTTGGTGTGGGGGTGGGCGGTATGTGCCCGGGGTGCGCCGGTCTCGGCGTCGGGAGTTTGTGTTGGGGGCGGGCGGTATGCCCGCGGTGGGCGGTGCACGCCCGGGGGGGCGTTACGCCCGCGGCGCTTCAATCAGGTCAGTTGCGAAGGCAGGCGACTGAAAGGGGGCTGCTTCCGCGCTCTTCCGGAACACCCGCGCCGCAAAGTAGTACAGGGGTGCAACGACCACCAGGCCAACAATCCAGGAGACGTCCACGCCGTTCATCGCTGCGGCAATGGGGCCTGTGAACATCGCTGTTGCCGAGAACGGAACCTGGATCAGTGCGCCGGCAACATAGGCTCCGATCGCAACCCAGTTGAACGTTCCGTACACCCCGCCGTCGCGCTTGAAGAAGTCTTCAACCCGGTAGTCGCCGTGACGCAGGAGGTAGTAGTCGACCAGGTTGATGGCCGTCCAGGGAACCAGGACGTACATCAGGAAGGAGAGGAAGTTCGTGTAGAAGAAGATGAAATTGTCGCGGGCGAACAGTGCGATCGAGAGGGCGAGGGTGAAGAGGAGGATGGCCGCAATGGTCCGGGTCTTGGCGTGGGGCAACCAGGTCGGCCTGAACGTCTGCCCAATAGTGAGCGTGCACAGGACCCCGCAGTAGAGGTTCATGGCGTTCGACGCCGCAACGCCGAGGCAGAAAATTCCGATGATCACCATGGTCCATGGACCTAGCATGGCTCCCAGGCTCCCGACTATTTCGACGCTGCTGCCATCGCTGATCAGTGTCAGGGCAAGCGTTCCCACCAAGGCACCCAACACCATCGGGAAGAGTGTTCCCAGGACGCAGCCCGAGTAGGATGCCCAGAACGCCGGGCCCGAGCCGGTGCCCTGCGGCATGTAGCGGGAGTAGTCCGAAACATAGGGAGCGTAGGCGAGCTGCCAGAGGGCGGAGACGGAGATGGTGGCCATGAAGCCAACCCAGTTGAAGTTTCCCTGGTCCAGGAAGCTGGCCGGCAATCCGTGGACGGCCAAGATCCAGATGAAGGCCAGCACCAGCGCCAGACCGGCCACGATGCTCAAGATGCGTGCATAGGCGTGGATGAGCCGGTAGCCGAAGATGGTGGCAACGACGCTCAAGACGCCAATGATAATGATGCCTGCGTCAACACTGATGCCCGGGCTGACCGCGGCCAGTGCCTGACCGCCAAAGACGAGGTTCGCCGCAAAAAACCCGACGTACATGACCACCACGATGACAACGATCAGCAGCGCCCCGTACGAACCGAATTGGCCGCGGGTCTGAATCATCTGCGCCACGCCCAGCTGCGGACCTTGGGCCGAATGCAGTGCCATGAAGATGCCACCGACAAGGTTTCCAATGATGATTCCGACGATGGCGGGCACAAAGCTGAGCCCGAACACCGTGGTCGCGAGTCCCCCGGTCACGATGGTCATGATCATGATGTTGGACCCGAACCAGATGGTGAAAAGGTCCCGTGCTTTGCCGTGGCGTTCGTCGGCGGGGATGGGCTGAATCGTCTTGTCTTCGAGCCGGGGCACCTCGGCCGCGACGGCTTGAGTGGGGTGCGTGCTCATGATGCGTTCCTGGAGTTCATGGGAACCTCTTTGTTCTGTCCCGGCACTTCGTCGGGCACGGGATCTGATGTATCAATCATTCGTGACTTTTGTCACAGTGGAAATCCGGCGATTGAATAGACGCCGTAAACCTGTTCGTACATATGTACAAAGCAGGCGCAATGCCCAGCCCTTTGTGGCTCAAACGGTGGCGGCTTGCAGCTCTTGGGCGACGTTGGCGGAGGCCTTGCTGCGGTTCACCATCAGGGCGAGGAGGTCGAAGACGAGGGTCGCCGCGGCAAGTGTGGTGATGTCTGCGTGGTCGTAGGCCGGAGCGACCTCGACGACGTCTGCGCCCACGATGTTGATGCCGTCCAGTCCGCGGAGCAGGGCCAGCAGTTCGCGGGAGTGGAGCCCGCCCATCTCGGGAGTGCCGGTGCCCGGCGCGTAGGACGGGTCGAGGACATCGATGTCGATGGAGACATAGACAGGGGTGTCGCCCAGCCGCTCTTTGACGCGCTGGATCGCGGCCGGAACCCCGATGACGTCCAGATCCGAGCAGCGGATGATCTGGAAGCCGAACTCGTGGTCGCGGAGGAAGTCGTTGCGGTCATAAACCGGGCCGCGGATGCCCACGTGCATCGACTTGTCTTCGACGAGAAGGCCCTCTTCGAAGGCCCGGCGGAAGATGGTTCCGTGCGTGACCGGCTGGTCGAAATAGGTGTCCCACGTGTCCAGGTGTGCGTCGAAGTGGAGCAGGGCCACCGGACCGTGGACCTTGTTCAGCGCCCGTAGCATCGGGAGCGCGATGGTGTGGTCGCCGCCGATAGAGATGAGCCTCTTGCCGGAGCCGGCGTCGCCGAGGAGCGGGAGGGCCTGCTCCTCGATCTCGCGGACTGCACGGCCGATGTCGTAGGGGGTGCAGGCGATGTCACCCGCGTCAACAACCTGGGCTTCGTACACAGGCTCGACGTCGAGCTCCGGGTGGTAGCCGGGGCGCAGGAGCCGCGACGCTTCACGGACAGCGGCCGGACCGAAGCGGGCGCCCGGGCGGAAGGAGGTACCGCCGTCGAACGGGACACCGACAATCGCAATGTCATAGTCCGGCACGCGGTCGATCTGAGGAAGCCGGGCAAAGGTTCCCAGGCCCGCGTAGCGAGGGACTTTTGTTGCGTCGACGGGGCCGATTGGCTTGTGCGTGGTCATGACAGGGGTCCTCCAGTTGCTTGGGTTCAGCCGGCCTGGCAGATGTCCTTCTCTGAGCTGAGCTTCTGCGCCGGTTGAGGTCTATGCCTTAACTATTAGTGATCGGCGTCACGCGGTACATGCGCCGATTGACTACAAATAACCGAGGGGCTTATACATGTGTATAAGCGGCTTGGGGATGGCCTCCGGACATACGAACAGGAATCACACATGGCGATCACCGTGGCCGAACTGCTGGCCGAACCCCAGCTGGGCCTGACCCTGCTGGCGGGCTCCGCGGGCCTGGGCAACCGGGTCACCTGGGCCCACACCTCCGACCTCCCGCGCTTGTGGGAATGGATCACCGGCGGCGAGCTCATGATGACCAACGGGCTCTCCATTCCCGCGGATCCCGACGGGCAGGTTGAGCTGGCCGAGGCACTGGTCAACGCAGGTGCCAGTGCCCTGGCGATCGGCGAGCAGATGCATGCCCCTGAGCTCCAGCCCCAGTTCCTCGAAGCCTGTGACCGCCTGCCGTTGCCGGTCATCAACATCCCCTACCCGCTGCCGTTCATCGCCATCGCACGTTCGGTCGCGGAGTCTTCACTGCTTGAGGAGTCCCGCAGACTGCGTCAGACGGCCCGCATCTATGACTTGCTGCGGCTGGCGGGGCCATCTGAGAACCAGTGGCTAAGCCTGATCCTGGGCATCGAAGCTGAACTCGACGCCAACCTCTTCGTGGTTGATCGACGCTGCCTGCATGCCTGGCATCCGGGAGGCCAGTCGCTGCCGCCGGACCTCAGGCAGCAGCTTGAACCGCTGACCAGCAAGTCGCCGGTCGCCAGCAAGAAGTTCCAGTGGCACCGTTTGGGGGACGGCCACCTCCTCATGATGGATATTCCGACTCACGCCAATGCGCTTCTGGTGGTGCTGCCGAAATCCGAACCACTCCCGGATGCGGTGGTGCTGCTCCATGCGGCCACAGTCCTTGGACTGGAGCTGTCGCGGACGGTACTGTCCCTCGAGAACCAGCGCCGGCTGGGTGCGGAGTTCCTTTTGCAGGCCTTCGACGGGCGCCTGGGCATCGCCGACATTGAAAGCCGGCTCCCTGAGTTCGGGATTTCGACACGGGAATTCCTCATCATCTCGATGTCGAGCGAGGACGGCGAGAGTCTGGCCGGGATCCACGTTGATCTTTGGCGACACGGGTATCCGACGGCGTGCCAGCGCAGGTTCAATACACTGCACTTGGCTGTCGCCTCAGACTGCACCGACGATCTTCTGCGGCATGCCGCCCCCCTGGACGTGAGGATCGGGATCAGCCGGCCTTCCGCGGCCGCTGGAACGCAGAGAGCTTTGCAGGAATCGATGTGGGCGCTTGGGACGGCATCGAGCACCGGCGAGCGGTTGGTCCGCTACGCCGAGGGACCCTCGTGGCTGGGGCTCACCAGCTTTGAGGAAGGGAACGCACTGGTCCAGCGGCTGCTCGGACCCATTTTCGAATACGAACAGGGAGAAAACGGGGACCTCATCCTGACGCTGAAGACGTTCCTTGACATGCAACGGTCCTGGCAGAAAACGGCGGCGGCCCTGTTCGCGCATCGGCAGACCATCATCTACCGCATCCGGAAAATCAGTGAGCTGACAGGCCTTGATATGACCGAAACCTCCACGCTGGCGCAACTCTGGTTTGCCCTGCAGATCCATGAAGCCATGGACCTCCAGGGCAATCCGCGGCGTCTGCCGACGGCTGAGGTCAGCACTCCACGACGTTGACGGCGAGGCCGCCCATGGCGGTTTCCTTGTATTTGGAGCTCATGTCCTTGCCGGTTTCGCGCATGGTCACGATGACTTCGTCGAGGGAGACCCGGTGGGTGCCGTCGCCCCAGAGCGCCATTTTGGCGGCGTTGATGGCCTTCGCGGCGGCGATCGCGTTGCGTTCGATGCACGGGACCTGCACGAGCCCGCCGATCGGATCGCAGGTCAGGCCCAGGTTGTGTTCCATCGCGATTTCCGCGGCGTTCTCCACCTGCTGGGGCGTGCCGCCCATGACTTCGGCCAGGCCGGCGGCGGCCATCGAGGACGCCGAGCCCACCTCGCCCTGGCAGCCGACCTCCGCCCCGGAAATCGAGGCCTGCTCCTTGTACAGCACCCCGATGGCGCCGGCGGTCAGCAGGAACTTGACCACCACGTCGTCCCGGTCGGCCTGGGTGGCCTGGTCCATGCCGGGGACGAAGTGCAGCGCGTAGTAGAGCACGGCCGGGATGATCCCGGCGGCGCCGTTGGTGGGGG
>NZ_JAFKON010000022.1 GCF_022803015.1 Arthrobacter humicola | reverse complement strand
GAGACAGTCCCGGAGCCGGGGCGGCGGGCGGCGCGGCGGGGTCCTGCGGCCCGGCGGGCGGCGCAACCTTCGCGGGCGGGGTGCTCGACGCCGGTGGGGTACTGGTGCGCGGTGACGTGGGTTCCGGGTCGCTGGGCTCGGGGTGGCTGGGTTCCGGGTCACTGGGCTCGGGGTCGCTGGGTTCCGGGCTGCTGCCGTGCGACGGCGACGGGGAGGACTCGCCCGAGCCGGCGGACGGCGAGGGGCTCGGCGTCGTCGAGGAGCCCAGCAGGCTGTCCAGCACGTCGCCGAGGCCGAGGGTCAGCGAACCCTGCGCGGACGGTGCGGTGGACGCCGCCGCGGACAACCCTGCGGCCGCCTGCGAGGCAGGAGCCCCGGCGGTGCCAGCCAGTACGGCCCCGAGCGCGACCGCCGCCGCGCCGCTTCGAAGGCCCCGATGGCGGCCGGTCTTCGTTGTTGACACCTTGGACCTGAAAATAAACATGGTCATCGAGCCTAGCCGGAATCGACCAGCAGGAAAAACTTGCAAAAACCGCGAATTTCCGGCACGAAACCGCCGGGTCCGGAGGGGCTCAGGGTGCCTTTGGAACCGCTGTGATTCCTGTGACTGAAGGTGTGCCTGGGACTCAGGAACGTCGTTCGGGACAGCCAAAATCAGGGTCACCAAATTCAGCGCAGCCGCGTTCAGGACAACGTTCAGGACAACAGGGTGCGGACCTGCTGCGGGGTGTCGGCCACGATCGCTGCCAGGCCATTGCCGGACAGCCAGCCGCCCACCACGGCAAGCGTGCCGTCCGCGGCACAGACGCTCCGGACGGCCGCGACGCGCTGCCTGTGGCCCAGGGACGCAAACGGCAGCGCGCCGGCCCAGCGGACCACGTCCCAATCGGCCACGTCCCCGGCGCCGACTGGCACCACCAGCAGGGCCGACGCATCAGCAAGGGCTGCGCGGAAAAGTTCATCGTCGGAGCGCGGCGCCGCGGCCAGTCCGCCGCCGCGGGACTCGGGCAATGCCCCGGGAGTAACAGCCCCTGGAGCCGTGCTCCGCCCATAGGAGAGCCGGAGCACATGCCTTCCCGGGCCTGCCTGCTCCGCCAGCCACGCCCATTTGGCGGTGGCGTGCGTCAGCGCCTTGGCCTGCACACCCGGGCTCTGCGGGGCAACAAGCACGCCGGTGCCGCGTGGCGCCGCGTCAAGGGCCGGGAGGTCCACCACGAGCGTGACAAGGCTGACGTCGGGTCCGGCATCGGGGCGGAGGCCGGCAAGTTCCGGCAGGGACTCCTCAAGCAGCCCGACGGCGGCGGGACCCTCGACCGCAACCGCGAGGAGCCCGGCGTCGAAAGTGGCCTGGTCCGTGGCCACGCGCCAGCCGTCGGCTGAGCGCCGCACTGACCGGGCCGCGGTGCCGGGCAGCAGGGTGACTCCGCGCTGACGCAGATCGGCCAGCAGGGCGGCGACGAGGGTGTGCATGCCACCGCGCAGCCCGGCGACGGCGGAACCGGCCTTCTGGAGCCCGCCGGCCTGGCCTGCTCCGGACGGTCCGGGGGGTCCGCCCGTGGCGACCGCCGCTCCCCTGCGCTGGGCCGCGACGGCGGCGGCGAGGGAACCATGCTGGCGGATGCCGGCCCGCAGACCGGGGGCCACCATGTCGACGTCGAGCACTGAGGGGTCGGCCGAGTGCACGCCGCCGACCACCGGTGCGACGAGCCGGTCCAGGACCCGCTTGCCCATCCGCCGGCGGACCAGGGCTGACACGCTCGTTGCCGCGTCAGCGGTGCCCAGCGAGGCCGGCAGCACGGCGTCGACGGAGGCGCGGAGGGATCCCAGCAGGCCCAGCGACCGGCGGACTTCCGGGTCCCACGGGCTCGCCGGGATGCCCAGCACACCGGTCTTAGGCAGTTCCCGGGGGCCGTCAGGCAACTGGACCCAGGCCCCGCCGGGGTTCGGCGCGACGATCTCGCCGGCCAGCCCCAGCTCCGCGGCGAGATCGGCTACGGCGGCGGTGCGGGTGGCGAAAGACTCCGCACCGCTGTCCAGGGTCAGTCCGGCCACGACATGGCTGCCGACACAGCCGCCCCAGGCCTCGCCGGCCTCCAGGACGGTGGTGCGGACCCCGGCCCGGGCGAATTCCCGTGCCGCAAGCAGTCCGGAAATCCCGCCCCCGATCACAACGGCGGTACCTTCCACGGGAGTCCCGGCGGCGCCTGCGTCCACGCCCCTACTCCGGAGCGATGGAGTGGATGAGTTCGACGACGCGCGTGAGCACCTCAGGGTCCGTCTCCGGCGGCACACCGTGGCCGAGGTTCAGGACGTGCCCGGGCGCCGCGGAGCCGGCCGCGATCACCTCTCGGACGTGGGCTTCGAGGACTTCCCACGGCGCCGAAAGCAGTGCCGGGTCGATGTTGCCCTGCAGCGGGACGGTGCCGCCGAGGCGGCGGTTGGCTTCGTCCAGCGGCAGCCGGTAGTCGACCCCCACGACGTCAACGCCGACGTCGCGCATCGCGACGAGCAGTTCCGAGGTGCCGGTGCCGAAGTGGATCAGGGGTGCGCCCAGGTGCCGGACATGGTCCAGGGCACGGGACGACGCCGGCGCAACGAAGCGCTGGTAGTCGGCAAGTCCCAGCGAACCGGCCCAGGAGTCGAAGAGCTGGCCGGCGGAAGCGCCGGCTTCCAGCTGTGCGCGGAGGAACATCCCCGAGGCATCGGCGGCCCAGTTGGCCAGGGCAGTCCAGGTTTCGGGGTCGGCGTGCATCATGGTGCGCGGGCCGAGGTGGTCGCGGGAAGGCTTGCCTTCCACCATGTACGCGGCGAGGGTAAAGGGCGCACCGGCGAAGCCGATCAGCGGGGTGCTGCCGAGCTCGGCCACCGTGAGCCGGACGGCTTCGCGGATGGGCTCCAAGGCCTCCCAGGTCAGCTGCGGCAGGGCGGCAACGTCCGCGGCCGTGCGGACCGGTTTGTCCAGCACGGGTCCGACGCCGGGCACGATGTCCACTCCGACGCCGGCCAGCTTGAGCGGGATGACAATGTCCGAGAAGAAGATGGCGGCATCGACGTCGTGGCGGCGGACCGGCTGCAGGGTGATCTCTGAGGCCAGCTCGGGGCGCAGGCACGAGTCCAGCATCGCGACGCCCTCACGGACCTTGAGGTATTCGGGCAGTGAGCGGCCGGCCTGGCGCATGAACCAGACGGGACGGCGGGAGGGCTTGCCGCCGCGGTAGGCGGTGATCAGCGGCGAATCCGCGGTGCGGCCGTCCATCAGCGGGTGGCCGGCGTCGAGGCCGCAGGCGGCGCCATCTGTGGCGGCGCCGTCAATGGCTGCATTGCCGGCTGCGCCGTTGTCGGACGTACTGAATGTGGTCGTGCCGGCACGTGCCGCAGCGCTTGGAGTCATGACTTCGATTGTGCCCAAATTTGTGCCCAAAAGATAACGACAGCCTGTCACGCCGGCTCTGACACCGGCCCCGAGTGCCGCGTCGTGGCGGGAATCACAGGCCAGGGTGCCTGAGCCCACGCCCGGACAGTTGTTCTACACGGGCGCGAAAAAGCTATGATGGTGATGCTGTGGTTCTTTTTTCATTGGTGGCTACACACGCCGACATCGACCTCGAAACCGTTGCTCAGTTGAGCACCGGTGCTTCAGGGATCGCCACATCCGCCCTCGCCGGATCGCCGGCTGTGGCGGGTGCCGTTGTCCTTGCCACCTGCAACCGCCTTGAAATCTACGGCGAAGCACCCCATCCGGACGCCGTCGCCGCCGCCCGGGCGGCCCTCATCACCCACATCAGCGGCGCCAGCGGACTCAACGACCAGCTCGTCTCCCGCGCCTTCAGCACCCGCACCGGCGCCGAGGTCAGCCAGCACCTCTTCTCGGTCAGCTCCGGTCTGGACTCCGCCGTGGTGGGCGAACGGGAAATTGCCGGGCAGGTGCGCCGCGCCTTGATCACGGCCCAGCACGAGGGCACCGCCAGCTCCGGCCTGGTCCGGCTGTTCCAGGCCGCGTCCAAGACCGCGAAGGACGTCGGCGCCCAGACGGCGTTGGGTTCGCGCGGGCTCTCCATCGTCTCCGTGGCCCTTGATCTCGCCACTGACCTGTCGGAAAACCCGGACTGGTCCGCCAAGAAAGCCGTTGTCTTCGGGACCGGCGCCTACGCCGGTGCCACCATGTCCCTGCTGCGGGAACGTGGCTGCACCGATGTCTTTGTCTATTCCTCCTCCGGCCGCGCCGCCGGCTTCGTCGCCACCCGGGGCGGCACGGCACTGAACGAGGACACGCTTCCGGGCGCAGTTGCCGCCGCCGACGTCATGATCGGCTGCAGCGGCTCCGACAGCCGGGTCGAAGCGGACGACCTCGTCCGGATCCGGGCGAACTCGGCCCAGCCGCTGATCGCGATCGATCTCGCTTTGACCCATGACTTCGACCCCGCGGTCGGCGACCTCGACGGCGTTGAACTGCTTACGCTGGAATCGGTCCGGCTGGCCGCACCGCAGGAACAGGCCGAGTCGCTCGAACAGGCCAGCAGCATCGTGGCCGGGGCGGCCAGCGCCTTTGAGCAGGAGCGCGAGGCCAGGAGCGTCGACTCGGCGATCGTCGCCTTGCGCCGCCACACGATGAACGTCCTGGATGCGGAAATGGAAAAGGTCCGGGCCCGGCACGGCTGCACGGCCGCCGCCGAAGAAGTCGAATTTGCCCTGCGCCGCATGGTGAAGCAGCTTCTCCACGTCCCCACCGTCAGGGCCCGCGAACTGGCCTCCAACGGACAGCAGGACGCCTACATTGCCGGTCTTGAGGCGCTGTACGGCATCACCGTGGAGCCCACCGCCGGCGCAACGGTTGCAGGTGCCGCCGGTTCCGGGGCCGCGTGCCCCGTGGACCACAACGCCGCTGTCCACAACCCCGGCGACCCCGGCGACGCCGGCCCCGCAACGGGCGACATCCGCGAAACCGCGTAGCTGGTCCGCGCCTCCCCGCGCCGCGGCTTATCCCTGGATTATCCGGGGAAAGCGTTGATCCCGGTCATATCGGCCGACACCTGCCACAGCCGTGTGGCCGCCTCCCGGTCCACCGCGTGGGCATCCACTCCCCTGATCCTGGCTTCGGGCGATCCCGGCACCGTGGCTTCGGCGATGTCGCAGTCCTCGCAGTAGACGCCGCCCATTCCTTCGAGCGCCGGCGCAGTTGCGGCCCAGACCGAGGTGGCGGCGCCCTGCGCGGGTGTCTTGAAGCGCGGGTCGAGTTTGCCGTGCTCATCCATCCAGCCCGCGGCGATCATCTCCTCCCGCGGCAGGTGCCGTTGCAGCTCCGTCATGATCCCGCCGGGATGTACTGCGAAGGCGCGCACGCCAAAGTTCCGGCCCAGGGCATCGAGCTGGACGGCGAAGAGCGCGTTTGCCGTCTTGGCCTGGCCGTAGGCACGCCATTTGTCGTAGCCGGCGTCGAAATTGATGTCATCGAAGCGAATGGCCGAGAGCTTGTGGCCGGTCGAGGACAGCGAGACCACGCGGGCCCCCTGCGCCGCGGCAAGAGCCGGCCACAGCAGGTTGGTCAAGGCAAAATGGCCCAGGTGGTTCGTGGCGAACTGTGATTCCCAGCCGGGTCCCACCCTTTGCTCCGGACTTGCCATGATGGCGGCGTTGTTGATGAGGATGTCCAGGCTGCGGCCTGAGCCCGGCGCCGCGCCAAGTGCCGCGTCAGGCGCGGCGCCAGGTGCCGTTTCGGTCGCCAGGCCGGCCAGGAAGCCGGCGGCGAACGCCTTCACACTGGCCAGGTCCGCAAGGTCCAGCTCGGCGACGCTGACGCCGCCGCCAGCCGTTGCCGGCGTCAGCCCCGCCGCGGCCAGGACGTCGCGGGCATGCTCGGGCCGCCGGGCCGGCACCACGACGGTGGCGCCGGCGGAGGCCAGCGCCCGCACGGTCTCCAAGCCCAGCCCCGAGTAGCCGCCGGTGACAATGGCGGTCTTCCCGGTCAGGTCGATGCCGGCAATGACGTCGGCCGCCGTCGAATCCCGGCCGAACCCCGAGCCAATCTTGCGCTGGGACGTCACTGTATTTTCCTCGCTCATGACCAAGCCTTTCGTTTTAGGGCGCCGCTCAGCGGAGCGTGTTGTGCGGTATCGCGGCCTTGCTGGCCATATGGCCCGCCAAGGCTCAGTACACCGGTTTCCCGGGCTCCACGTCCCTTACCCAGGCGAGAATGCCGCCTTCGAGGTGGCTGACGCGCCCGTACCCTGCGGCGCGGGCTGCGGACAGGACGGCGGCGGATCGTGTTCCGGCCTTGCAGTGGAAGACAATTTCGGCATCCTGGGGCAGTTCCTGCCACGCCTCGCCGGCAAGGATGCGGCCTTGCGGGATCAGCTCCGACCCCTCAATGCGGACGATTTCGTATTCTCCCTGCTCCCGCACGTCCACGAGGTGGAAGTCCTTGAGGCCGGCCTTGCGGGAGGCCAGCATGGTGGCGAGCTGGGTCGCCGTCACAGTGTGCTCGGTACCGGGATCCGCCGTTGGAGTGATCCCGCAGAAGGCCTCGTAGTCGGTGAGTTCGGTGATTCGTGCAGCCGCCGGGTCCTTGGTCACCTTGATCTCGCGCCAGGTGCCGCCCAGCGCGTCATAGAGCGCCAGCCGGCCCAGCAGGGACCGGCCGACGCCGGTGATCAGTTTGACCGCCTCGGTCACCATCAGCGCTCCGACGGCGGCGCACAGCATGCCGAACACGCCGCCTTCGCCGCAGGACGGCACGGATCCGGGCGGCGGCGCCTCCGGGTAGAGGTCCCGGTAGGTGGGCCCGAACTGTTCCCAAAAGACGCTGACCTGGCCGTCGAAACGGAAAATCGATCCCCAAATGTAGGGCTTGCCGAGGATGGCGGCGGCGTCGTTGACGAGGTAGCGCGTGGCAAAGTTGTCGGCGCCGTCGAGGATCAGGTCGTAGCCGGCAAAGAGTTCCAATGCGTTGGACGCGTCGAGCCGGACGTTGTGAAGCCGGACATCCACGAGCGGGTTCAGGGCCGTAATAGCGTCGCGGGCGGACTCGATTTTCGACCGGCCCACATCCGCGACACCATGGATGATCTGGCGTTGGAGGTTGCTGAGGTCGACGTCGTCGTCATCGACGATGCCAAGGGTGCCGACCCCCGCGGCGGCGAGGTAGAGCAGCGCCGGGGAGCCGAGGCCACCGGCACCGATCACCAGGACTTTCGCGTTCTTGAGGCGTCGCTGGCCGATCGCGCCGATCTCCGGAATGATCAGGTGCCGCGAGTAGCGTTCCACCTCGTCCGGACTGAGGTTCGCAGCCGGGTCGACCAGCGGTCCGGGCTGCGGATCCAGCTTCGTCTGGGGGGTTGCGGGGGCACCGGCGGCGGTGAACTTGGAAGCCATACTTCAATCTATGCCCGAAGATACCACCAGGTCATATTACCCGCGCGTAAGGTGTAATTGAGTGCAAGGTAGTTCAGTACAAAATGCAGACGATTGCCATTGCGCGCAATGGGGTGAATAAGGGAAAGAAGGCCGACAGTGGTTCATCAGGCACCGTTGGAGCGGGACGAGTCGGGCAAGCCGACGGCAGTGCAGCCCCGGAGCGGACAACGCTCGGCCCGCCTCCCCCGCGACGAACGCCGGGCGCAGCTCCTGGCGGCCGCGCAGGAAGTTTTCGTGGCGAACGGCTACCACGGTGCCGCCATGGACGAGATCGCCGAGACCGCCCACGTCAGCAAGCCGGTGCTGTACCAGCACTTCCCCTCCAAGCGGGACCTCTACCTGGCTCTGCTGGACAGCCACCTCAGCAAGCTGACCGACCTCCTGCTTGGCGCCCTGAACTCCACCACCGACAATGACGAGCGCGTCCAGGCCGTCATGCGCGCTTACTTCCGCTTCATCGCGCACGACGACCAGGCCCACAGGCTCGTCTTCGAGTCGGACCTGATTAACGACCCCGACGTCAGCGCGCGGCTGGAAACGTTCAACAAGACCTTTGCCGACGCCGTCGCGCACGTCATCGCCGAGGACACCA
The DNA here is from genome assembly GCF_022803015.1 of Arthrobacter humicola. GTDB lineage: Bacteria > Actinomycetota > Actinomycetes > Actinomycetales > Micrococcaceae > Arthrobacter > Arthrobacter humicola_A. The sequence continues at coordinate 9,315 of NZ_JAFKON010000022.1, read as the reverse complement.
AACTGCCTGAACTGGAGGCCCAGCTGCTGGGCCGCGGACTCGCCGGAATGGCCCACGTGAGCGCACGGTATTGGCTGGAAACGGACGGGAACCTGGATCTCGATGTAGCCAGCGACCTCATCTACCGTTTAGCTTGGCGCGGAATCTCCCGCTTCCCCAAAGAGACCTAGACTACAACTAGAGATTGACCTTAGACATTTTTTGGACGTTGATTGGCTGGGAGGCCTTGCTGTGGAAGTAAAGATTGGTATTCAAAACATTGGCCGCGAAATTGTCCTCGAATCGGCGCAGGATGCCGAAGCCGTCGCCAAGGTAGTGGGCGACGCGATCGCCAAGGGCAGCGAACTGCGGCTGACGGACGACAAAGGCCGCCTGGTGATCGTCCCCGCCAATGTTCTGGGCTACGTGGAAATCGGCGCAGAAGAGGCCCGCCGCGTCGGCTTCGGTGCCCTCTAGCCCGTTCTTCCCACCACCGTTCCTTCATCGCAGTTTCTCCATCGTGAGGTGTCCTGAATGCTTTCCCTGATTGTGGTCGCCATGGTGACCGTGACTGCGGGTTTCTTGGTGTGGGCCAACGACAAACGGCACCAGAAGTACGGCGTCGCCGTCCCCGCGGGAGTCGCTGCATCCGTCGGTATGCTCAGCTGGATCATCTTCATAGCGGCCGGATTCGGCTACCAGCCGGGCCTGACCTGGATCCCGTGGATTCTGCCAATGGTCCTGGGCACTGCGGCCTCGATCGCGGCCGTGGTGTATCTCGGCAAGGCCCGGACGAGGCAGGACACCGAGCGGCTCACCAGCATCCTGAAGCTCTAGCTCTTTAGCCCCGCGCAGCTGTTTTCCGCGCGCAACCGTGACCACGCACCCAACGGGGTGCGTGGTCACAGTTCGTTTGGGGTTCGGCCGGGTGCACCGTACCGGAGTCACTCCGAGGCGGAACCGTGCCCATCACTTTTGTCGGAGCCCTCAAATAGACTCGAGCCATGGAAGCCGTCAGGGATTTCATCAGGGATCTCACCGCCTGCGAGGACGAGGCGCAGGGCACGGACCGGGGCGCAGCCCCGGTCGGGCAATCCGGTCTGGACGCCGCCCTGACCGCGCTGCGGGCGGTGGGTTCGACGGCGGTGGAGGATGCGGGGTCGTGGGGATTCCGGGCCGCGTCGGACTTCGCCGGACAGGTGGAGGAAGTCTCCCGCGCGGTGGAGTATCTGCAGCTCGTCGCGGCGGCCGCCGTGGACCGGACCCGGAAGCAGTCCGCCGCCGCGGCCACGGGGGCTGTAGCGGGGGCGGTCACCGCGTGGACCACCGGCTGGCGTGAGAGCCCCGCCGGGTGGCAGACCGGCGCACCCGGCACGTCTGCTGGGGCGGCACCCGCCGGCGCCTCCTTGGCCTCGGCTCCCGCGGGCACGTCCGCTGCGGCGGTTCCAGGCGGCACCTCCTTGTCCTCTGCTCCCTCCGGCACGTCCGTTGCGGCGGTTCCCTCCGGTACCTCCGTTGCGGCGGAACCGAGGGTGCCGGAATCGGTGCTGGATGACGGGTACCGGAACACGGTGGAGTTCCTGCGGGCGCGGCTGCGGATCGGCGCCGCGGAGGCCAGGCGCCGGCTCGGCCTGGCCGACACGCTGCTGCGCCGGCAGGGACTCGCCGGCCGGCCCACCCCGCCCGTACACCCCGAGCTCGGAGCCGCCGTCGCGGCCGGCGAGGTCGCGTCCCGGGCCGCGACCGTCATCACGCTCGCCCTGGACCGGGCCCGGCACACCTGCCTCCCCGAGGCCGCGGCGGCGATGGAACACGCCCTGACCCGCACCGCGGCCGAGAACGACGCCGACTTCCTGGCCCGGGTCACCCGCAGCTGGGCCGAGGCGCTGGACCAGGACGGCGCCGAACCTTCCGAGGAACTGCTCCGCCAGCTCCAGGGCGCCTTCCTCCGCAAACCCCGGCACGGCCTGCAGCACCTGGAAATCTTCGCCACCACGGACCAGTTCGAACACCTGATCACCGTGATGAACACCGCCACCAACCCCCGCACCGGCCCAGACACCGGCCAGGGCACCGCCACCGGACACACGGCGCAGGCCGGACCGGGTGACGGGTCCGAAGCGGCCGACGAGCCCGGCCCGTCTAATGAGCCCGCTACGGCCGAAGAGGACGCCGCGCTGCCGTCCCTGGACCTCCGCTCACGGCCCCAACGTCTGCTCGACGGCCTGGTCGGCGCGTGCAAAGCAGCCCTCGCCGCCGGAGGGCTGCCCGCGGCCGGCGGGCTCCGGCCGCAGATCATGGCCACCATCGATTACCGGGACCTGCTCACCCGGCTCGGGACGACTCCCGCCGAAGCAGGCGCCGCTGCCAACACCGCACAGCACGGCACCGGAACCAGACACGGCACCGGGACGCTGCTGTTCACCGGCCCCGTCACCGCCGGCACCATCCGCAAAATCGCCTGCGACGCCGACATCATCCCCGTCGTCCTCGGCGGCGAGGGCCAGATCCTGGACATCGGCCGCGCCTCCCGCGTCTTCCCGCCCCACATCCGCAAGGCCATCACGGCCCGGGACCGGGGCTGCGCCTTCCCGCAATGCACGATCCCGGCACCCTGGTGCGAGGCCCACCACATCACCTACTGGTCCCGCGGCGGAACCACCGGAACCGGCAACGGAACCCTGCTCTGCTCCCATCACCACCACGTGATCCATAAGGAACACTGGAGCATCCAGATGCGCACCGGGATCCCCTGGTTCATCCCGCCACCCCACCTCGACCCAGCCCGGACACCCCGACGGAACACCTACTTCCGCCTGGAGTGACCCCGTCGCCGCCTATGGCTAGTTCCGCCGACGCGTCACCTCCCCCCACCGCGCGCAATATCGCCTGCGACTCCGACATGTTCCCCGTCGTCCTCGGCGGCGAGGGCAGGTCTGCGGAGCCCACCCAATCACGTAGTAGTTCCGCGCCGGAACCACCGGAACCCGGCAACGGGACAGGTCGTTAATAAGAGCTCTGGGAGCAGCGGCTATTTCTCAGAGAATCTTGGGCCGAAGACTCACGATTGCAACGCAGGTAGGGCTGCGATAGGTTGTGCCTTGAACGACACAATCATGTGGAACCTGGGACGCCACTGTTAGGTGGCGCTCAAGTGTGGATATGAGCCACGCGCGTACTCTTTCAAGAAGGGTTTCGCCCGATGGCAAGCTGCACCAAGATCACCTACTCAACCCCCTGGCACGCGAACCGCGCGCTCCAAGAAATCATCCGGCAGGGCTCGTCATCTGGGGGCAAGTTGCCCGCGAGCGTATACCCATGCGAAGGCTGCAAGGGATGGCACCTGACCTCCAAAAGGGCAGCTGGAAAGGCAAAGAAGTGGCAACGCCATTCTTCGTGAAAGTGTCACCAGCGCGCTAAAGGGACCCTGCCGTACTCGCACAACCACGTGATCCATGAGGACAGTGGCCCATCCGGATGCGGACCGACGGTATACCCGGTTCATCCCGGCCGCACGTCGACCCGGGCCGGGCCTTCGGATGATCGCGCCGGCGCGTCATCAAGAGCAATGGTGATCAGGAGGTCCGGCCGGTGCAACCAGATCAGCCCCGCCGGCCGAGCGGGCGTTAGAGGAACTCGGCCCGGCCTTCCATTGCCGAGGACGCCAGTGCGTGTTCCCGCCGCGGGATCCTGCCGGCCGCTTTCGCTAGCCTGCCGGCGATGACGGCATGTTTGAAGGCCTCGCCCATGAGCACCGGATTCTGCGCACGGGTCACCGCCGTAGCCAACAGCACAGCGTCGCAGCCGAGTTCCATCGCCAGGGCAGCGTCCGAGGCCGTGCCGATCCCGGCATCCAGCACCACGGGCACGGACGCGCGCGAGACGATCAGCTCGATGTTGTGCGGGTTCAGGATGCCCAGTCCGGTGCCGATCGGGGCGCCCAGCGGCATCACGGCCGTCGCGCCGAGGTTTTCGAGCCGGAGGGCAAGCACGGGGTCGTCGTTCGTGTAGGCGAAGACCTTGAAGCCTCGGGCCACGAGCTGTTCGGTTGCGTCCACGAGTTCGACGGCGTCCGGCAGCAGTGTGTGCTCGTCGGCAATGACTTCGAGCTTGACCCAGTCCGTTTCCAGGGCCTCCCGCGCCAGTTCGGCGGTGAGGACGGCGTCCTTGGCGGTGAAGCAGCCTGCCGTGTTCGGCAGCACCCGGATCTGATGGTCCTCGAGCAGCTGGAACAGCGAGCCCGTCTCCGCCGGCGAGTAGCGGCGCATCGCCACCGTGGTCAGCTCCGTCCCGGACGCCACCAGCGCCGCCCCGAGCCCGTCCAGGCTCGGGGCACCGCCGGTTCCCATGATGAGGCGGGAGCCGAGCTTTACGCCGTCGACCACGAACGGATCGGCCACCGCACCGGTCATGGGGACAACATGTGTTCCTGCGAATGTCGTCTCGTTCATGCTGGTCATCCTCCCTGGACTGCCGTGACGAGTTCGACGTCGTCGCCGTCGGCGAGCGCCGTGGCGTGCCACTGGCTGCGCGGCACCACTTCGGCGTTGCGGGCGACGGCGACACCGAGCTTCCGCCCGTCGGCGGCGCGGCCGTCGGGGCCGATGCTCCGGCCCGTAAGCTGGGTGACGAGTGTGGAGACGGAGGCGCCGTCGGCGACGCTCTGCTCCGTTCCGTTAAGTCGGATGTTCATGCTGCTTCCTTCTTGGGGCTGTCCCCGGACGTAACCGGGATGCGGGAAAAACGGTCCGGGCGGAACCCGCCCCAGCGCGGGTCCGGCGTGAAGTCCATGAGTTGCCGGCACACGGCGGCGGCGGCGGGGGTCAGCAGGACGCCGTGCCGGAAGAATCCTGTGGCGATGATGAGTCCCGGGACGTCCCCGCCGTCCGCTCGTGCGACCCGCCCCAGCAGCGGGGCATTGTCCGGAGTGCCGGGCCGCGCCCGCGCCGTGGCTTCTAAAAGCTCCAGCTCGGCGACCGCAGGCACCAGCTGCTGGGCATCCCGCAGCAGCTGGTAAATACCGCCGGCGGAAACCGCGTGCGGATCCGACGGTCCATCCTCCCGCTGGGTGGCCCCGATCACCACTGTGCCGTCCTGGCGGGGGACGATGTACACCGGGATGCCGCGCACCATGCCCCGCACGGTGGCCGTGAGCAGCGGCTGCAGATGCGGAGGCACGCGAAGCCGGAGGATGTCGCCGTAGACGGGCCGCAGCGGCAGCGCCAGCCCGGCCGGAAGCTCCTCGAGCGCGGCGGCGCCGAGCCCGTTGGCCACCACGGTCTCCGCAGCCCGCACGGAACCGCCGCCGGCCAACCGCACACCCGCCACCTGTCCGTCCTGCCACAGCAGGCCCGCCGCGCGCCGCCGGACGAAGCTGCCGCCTTCCGCACCGAGTACGCCGGCGAGCCGGGTGATCAGCAGGCGGGGGTCCACCTGGTGGTCGGCCGGGATGTCGAAGGCACACGAGATGCCGGGACTCAGCAGGGGCTCCCGGGTGCGCGCCTCGCGCACTGTCAGTGGCTCCACGGCCAGGCCGCATGCCTGCTGGACTTCCCTCAAGTCCGCGAGCGCGCGCCGGTCCGCCGCGTCGGCCCCCACCGCCAGGGTCGGCGTCGTTAAGTAGCCGGTACCCGCCGGGGAATCCGCGCCGGCGGCACCGGCGTCGAGAGCCGCAGCGAATCCTGGCCACAACCGGGAGGCCTCAAGCATCAGTTCCAGGAGCTGCTCCTCCTGGTAGTGCAGTTCACTCACGGGGGCCAGCATGCCGGCGGCGGCCCAGCTGGCTCCGCTGCCGGGAGCATCATCGATCAGGACCACGGATCGGCCCGAGCGCATGGCCTCGAACGCGATGCCATGGCCGATCACCCCGCCACCGATCACGGCCACGTCGGCACTCGTATCCCCCGCGATGATTCCCTCTGCGGTACCGGGCCCTGTGTCACAAACCTGGGCGGCGGCGTCATTTGCGGCTCCGGCTGCACGGCCTGCTCGTGTGCCCATGAAAAATTCCTTCCCTACGCCGGTACTAGCCGGATCAGGTCAAGCGGTCGGCTCTGACGCCCTCTCAGCCGGGCAGCGGCGATATGGCTGCTGCGGGCTCCCGCGGTATGCGCCCAGTTTAGAGGAACTAGGCTGGTCCCATGAGCCAGGACCCTCTCCACACCACCGCCCGCCTCTATCTCTGCACCGACGCCCGCAGGGACCGCGGCGACTTCGCGGACTTCGTGGACGCCGCCTTCGCCGGCGGCGTGGACATCATCCAGTTGCGCGACAAGTCGCTCGAGGCCTCCGAGGAGCTGGAACTGCTGGAGGTCCTGCACACCGCGGCGCAGCGCCACGGGCGGCTGTGGGCCGTCAATGACCGGGCGGACATCGCCTCCCTGTCCGGAGCTCCGGTGTTCCATGTCGGCCAGAAGGACATTTCGCTCGACGCCGCCCGCGGCTTTCTCGGCAAGGATGCCGTGATCGGCCTGTCCACCCACAGCCCGAAGCAGGTGGACGCCGCCATCGCTGCCGCGCCCGGCCGCAGAGGGCTCGATTATTTCTGTGTGGGCCCCGTGTGGGCGACGCCCACCAAGCCCGGACGCGCCGCCGTCGGCCTCGATCTGGTGCGCTACGCCGCCCAGGCGATCGGCGGGGCGGACGCGGAGGGAACCGGCAGGGTCAACGAAAGCGTGCTGCCGTGGTTTGCGATCGGCGGGATCGACCTCAGTAACGTGGAGCAGGTAGTCGACGCCGGTGCCCGGCGGATCGTTGTGGTCCGGGCGATTACCGATGCCGCTGATCCGGCCCACGCCGCCGGAGCCTTGCTGGCGGCGTTGGATGCCGCCGCATCCTAAGCAGGTCCCCGGCCCGTAATGCCGGCCGGCACTGAAACTATCCGGCGAGACCCAGCTCCGTCATCCGGCGCGCGTGATTCGCTGCGAGTTCGGCCGCCAGGCCGTTGACCAGCGCCCGGGCGCCGGCGTCGTCCAGCCCCGACAGTCCGCCGAGGAACGCGTGCTCAGCGCTGACACGCTGGGCGTGGTTCAGTACCTCCCCCAGCAGGCGCCTGGCCCACAACGCCAGGCGCGACGCCAGCCGGGGGTCATCGGCCAGGGCCGCCTTGAGGCGCGCCTGCAGCACGGCCGTGGACTCACCGGTGGAGCGGACCTGTCCGATTAACTCACGGGTCGCGGCGTCGACGTACCGGCCTACGACGCCGTAAAAGTCCGCGGCGACCGTGTCGATCACGTAGGCCTTCATGAGGGCCTCGTACCAGTCCGACGGGCGCGTGCGTTCGTGGAAGTGGTCCACCGAGGGCTGGAACGGCAGCATGGCGGCCTCCGTATCCAGGCCCATGTGCTCGAGCCGGGTCCGGACGAGTTCGTAATGCTGGAACTCGACCACGGCCATCCTGCCCAGCACCGCACGGTCATGCAGCGTGGGCGAGTACCGGGCACTCGAGGACAGCCGCTCGAAGGCGGAAAGCTCGCCGTACGCCAAGACTCCCAGCAGTTCGGCAAGGAAGCTGTTGTAGAGGGCAGGATCGTCCGCAGTTGCGCTCATCATCCAAGACTAATAGCGGAAATCGGGCTACCCTGATTTTCGTGTCCCATCATCGCCTGACCCCCAGTGTCCACGAGCAGCAGAACCAGCTTGCCGGGGCCCTCAAGGCGTTGCGCACCACGCTGGAACTGCCCGGCCCGTTCCCCGAAGTTGTGCTCCGCGACGCGGAGGCAGCAGTGGCCGAGCACAAGCTCCCGGACCTTGACCTCACGCATGTCGAGTTCGTGACCATCGATCCGGCGTCGTCCACCGACCTGGACCAGGCCCTCTTTATCGAACGGAGCGACGGCGGCTACAAGGTCTTCTACGCCATCGCCGACGTCCCCTCCTTTGTCGCCCCGGGCGGGGCGCTCGACGCCGAAACCCGGCGCCGCGGCCAGACCTTTTACACCCCGGACGGCCGGATTCCGCTGCATCCGGAGATCATCAGCGAGGCCGCCGGCAGCCTGCTCGCCGGGCAGCTGTGCGCGGCGTTCGTCTGGGAGTTCGAACTCGACGCCGCGGCAGAGGTCGCCTCGGTCCTCGTGCGCCGGGCACAGGTCCGCAGCCGCGCGAAGCTCAACTACAAAGGCGTCCAGGCCGAGCTCGACGCCGGCACCGCGGCGCCCGTGCTGCAGCTGCTGAAAGAAGTAGGGCTCAAACGGGTGGAACTGGAACGCCTGCGCGGCGGCGCGAGCCTGAACATGCCGGAACAAGAGATCCAGCAACTGCCCGACGGCGGCTACCGGATCGTGGCGGCCCCGCCGCTGCCGGTGGAGGACTGGAACGCCCAGATTTCACTCATGACCGGGATGGCCGCCGCGGCGCTCATGCTCCAGGGCAAAGTCGGCATCCTGCGCACCATGCCCGCCCCGGACGAGGCGTCACTGCGCCACTTCCACCGGCAGACCCACGCCCTCGGCAAGCCCTGGGACGGGGAAATGCGCTACGGCGAGTACCTGCGGACCCTTGACCCGACGGACCCCCGGCAGCTGGCCATTGTGCATTCAGCAGGGATGCTCTTCCGCGGTGCCGGATACACACCCTTCGACGGCACAGTGCCCAACGCCGCCGTCCAGTCCGCCATCGGCGCCGCCTACGCCCATTCCACGGCACCGTTGCGGCGGCTGGTCGACCGCTTCGTGCTGGTGATCTGCGAGGCCCTGAGCAACGGCACCGAGGTTCCTGCCTGGGCCAGGGAGGCGCTGCCGTCCCTCCCTGCCATCATGGGCACCTCGGACCAATTGGCCGCGAAACTGGAGCGGTTGTCGCTGGACACCGTTGAAGCGGCGCTGCTCGTCAACCACGTCGGCCAGGAATTCGACGCTGTCGTCATCTCCGGTCCCAAGCCGGCCAAGGGCACCAACGGCACCAGCAACGGCAACGGCGGGAAGACCAACGGCAACGGAAACGGCCCGTCCGGGATCGTCCAGATCGCCGAGCCCGCCGTGACCGCACGATGCCCCGGCGAACTGGAACCGGGCACCAAAGTCCGGGTCCGGGTGGTGTCCTCGGACATCGCCACACGGGAAATCCAGCTGGAGCTCGTGGGCTGACGGCCCGCTGGCGGTCCGCAGGCCGTCCCGACGCCGTCCCCACGCCGTCGCCAGCCAGCGCTCCCGGTGCCCTCCCGGTCACTTCCCGAGGCGCAATCACCCGCCCAGTCGAGGATCCGCGGCTTGTACAGCTGATATGAGTTGAGTCTGTCCTTCACAAACACCTCCGGAGATGTCAGGACGGGATGTATCAGATTCCTTTGAGGACCTGAGGTTGATCCGCGGGATCCTCCCGACACCTTCGGAGGTGTTT
>NZ_JAFKON010000021.1 GCF_022803015.1 Arthrobacter humicola | reverse complement strand
TGTACAGCCGGCCGGAGAAGTTGATCTTCATCCCGTGGGTCAGGTGCCCGCCGTGCGCCAGGTTCAGCCCCATGATGGTGTCCCCGGGCCGGATCAGGGCGTGCATCACCGAAGCGTTCGCCTGCGCACCCGAGTGCGGCTGCACGTTCGCGTACCCGGCACCGAACAGGGCCTTGACCCGGTCGATCGCGAGCTGCTCGATCACGTCAACATGCTCGCAGCCGCCGTAGTAACGCTTGCCCGGGTAGCCCTCGGCGTACTTGTTCGTCAGCACCGAACCCTGCGCCTGCATCACAGCCCTCGCGGTGTGGTTCTCCGAGGCGATCATCTCCAAACCGTCACGCTGCCGGCTGAGTTCGGCGTCGATCTTCGCGGCGATCTCCGGATCCAGCACGGACAGGTCCGCGTCCAGACTCCGGGAAACGACCTGCTCAAACGCCAGCGTCTGTGTGCCCGCGGCCGCCAATGCGCCGCTCACAGTTCGCCGCCGTTCTTGGACGCGTACTCCTGCGCCGAGAGCAGCGGGCCGTCCGATTCGGCGGCCACTTTGAAGAGCCAGCCGGCACCGTACGGGTCGCTGTTGATCAGGGAGGGGTCGTCGACGACGGCGGGGTTGGTTTCGGTGACCTCGCCCGTGACGGGGGCGTACAGGTCCGAGACGGACTTGGTCGATTCGACTTCGCCGCAGGTCTCCCCCGCGGTCACCGTGGCGCCGATCTCGGGCAGGTCCACGTAGACGATGTCGCCCAGCGCGTCGGTGGCGACGGCCGAGATGCCGATGGACACAACGTTCCCGGCCTCCCGCGCAACCCACTCGTGCTCGTCGGAGTACTGCAGTTCAGGGGCAACTTTTGCCATGTGTTTTTCCTAAGTCTTGGAGTGGTCGTTGGTGCTAAATCAATTGTGGCCGGGTTATGCGGCCGGAAACCGAATTCCTCCGCGTGCTCGGTCGCGAAGGCGCCCGCTGGGCGGACGCGACGCTCCCTTAGACGCACGCTTCCGGAATTCGCTCCCCTGCCGCTATCAAAAAAAATTCAGTTTTCGGGGCCAACAGTTTTCGGGGCCAGCCGTTTTCCCGGAAGAAACAGCGGCCTTTCGATATCTTCCAGAGCCGGGCTACTTCTTGGCTTCAAGGGTGTCATCAAGCTCAACCCCCAATGATCGAGCTTGGAACAACCCAGAGCCGCGGTAGGCGGCACCTCCCCCAGCACTTTTGGCTTTCGAAGGCGCCGGTTCCCGATGGTCCGGATGTGGCGTGATGTCTCCAAGGTGACGTACCCCCGAGGGGCTGGCCGGGCTGGGTTTTCGGAAGCGTGCGTCTAAGCGAGCGACCGCCGTCAGGGTTCCCTAACCGAGCTTGCGAGGTTAGGGGGACGGCGGGTCAAGCGAGCGAGCACGCGTGAAAACTCAGTCGGACAGCCCCGGTGCCGGCCACAAGACAGACACCGGGACAGGCCGCGGCAGACTACTTTTGGCGCTTGTAGAAAGGCATAGCGACAACTTCGAAGGGTTCGGCCTTGCCGCGGAGGTCGATGTCCAGTGCCGTGCCGGGCTCGGTGAATTCGACGTCCACATAGGCCATCGCGACCGGGTAGCCGAGGCTCGGGCTGGGCTGGCCGGAGGTGACTTCGCCGACGACGTTGCCGTCCTTGAGGACCGGGTAGTGGCCGCGGCCGGCCCGGCGCCCGAGGCCCTTGAGCCCGACGAGCCTGCGGCCCGTCGTGGCGCCGGCGCCGGTTTCCTTCTTGGCGGCCAAGGCGGCCTTGCCGATAAAGTCGCCTTCCTTGGACAGGGCGACGACGGGGCCCAGGCCGGCGGCGAACGGATCGCCTTCGAGGGAGAGTTCGTTGCCGTAAAGCGGCATGCCGGCCTCGAGACGGAGCGAATCGCGGGACGCGAGCCCGGCGGGGGTCAGCTCGCCGTCCTCGGCGATGGCGACGAGCGCCTGCCAAAGGGCGGCGGCGTCGTCGTTCGCGACGAAGATCTCGAAGCCGTCTTCACCGGTGTAGCCCGTGCGGGCCAGCAGGAGGTCCTGGCTGGCGCCGCCGAACATGAACGGGACGTCCACGGCGGCGTAGTACTTCAGGCCGGTGACGAGCTCGTGCTGCGCAGCGGGGACAAGGCGCAGCAGGATCTCCTGGGCCTTGGGTCCCTGCACGGCGATCAGCGAGATCTCGGCGGACGCGTCACGGACGGTGACGTCGAACCCGCCGTCCTTTCCGGAACCGGCCCGTTCAGCGAGGGCCTCGGCGACTACCTTGGCGTTGCCGGCGTTGGGGACCACGAGGAACTTCTGGTCGCCGCGGCGGTAGGTGATGAGGTCGTCGATGATGCCGCCGTCCTCGTTGCAGATCAGCGAGTACTTGGCCTTGCCAATGGCCATCGCGGAGATCTTGCCGACGAGGGCGTAGTCCAGGAAGGCTGCGGCGTCGGGGCCGGTGACCCAGACTTCGCCCATGTGGGAGAGGTCGAACAGTCCCGCGGACTTGCGAACGGCATGGTGTTCGGCAAGTTCGGAGCTGTACTTCAGCGGCATCTGCCAGCCGCCGAAGTCCGTGAAGGAGGCGCCGAGCTTCTTGTGTTCTTCGTAAAGTGCCGTGTAATTCTCAGTCATCGTTGGCTGTCCTTAGTTGGCGGAATCGGAGTTGGCGGAATCATCGGAGTGGTCTTCGAAGGCTTCGAGGGGAGGGCAGGAGCAGATCAGGTTGCGGTCCCCGGCTGCTCCGTCGATCCGGCCGACGGGCGGGAAGTACTTGTCCTGCTTGAGCGTGTGGACCGGGAAGACGGCCTGTTCGCGCGGGTACTCGCGGGTCCAGTCGGTGCTGATCACGGCAGCGGCGGTGTGCGGGGCGTTGCGCAGCGGGCTGTGCTCCACGGTGAATTCGCCGTTGGCCACTTGGTCGATCTCGGCGCGGATGGCGACCATGGCCGTGATGAAGCGGTCGATCTCGCCCAGGTCCTCGGATTCGGTGGGCTCCACCATGAGGGTGCCGGCCACCGGGAACGCCAGGGTGGGGGCATGGAAGCCGTAGTCGATCAGGCGCTTGGCCACGTCCTCGGCGGTCACTCCGGTCTTGGCCGTGAGTTCGCGCAGGTCCAGGATGCATTCGTGGGCCACCAGGCCACCTTCGCCGGTGTAGAGCACCGGGAAGGAGTCGTTGAGGCGGGCCGCGATATAGTTCGCCGCGAGCAGCGCGGACTTGGTCGCCTCGGTGAGGCCCCGGCCCCCCATGAGCTTCACGTACGCCCAGGAGATCGGCAGCACACCTGCCGAGCCGTAGCGGGAGGCGGAGATCGGGGTGCCGTCGGCGCCGTTGGCCGGATCAGCCGCGTTGCCGGGCATGAACGGTGCCAGGTGGGCCTTGGCCGCGACCGGGCCGACGCCCGGTCCGCCGCCGCCGTGCGGGATGCAGAAGGTCTTGTGCAGGTTCAGGTGCGAGACGTCGCCGCCGAACATGCCCGGCTGGGCCAGACCGACCAGGGCGTTGAGGTTGGCGCCGTCGATGTAGACCTGGCCGCCGGCGGCGTGGATCGCGTCGCAGACCTCGCAGACATCGGCGTCGTACACCCCGTGCGTGGACGGGTAGGTGATCATGATGCAGGACAGCGCGTCCTTGTGCAGCTCGATCTTGGCGGTCAGGTCCGCGTGGTCGATCGTGCCGTCCGAAGCCGTGGCCACGACCACGACCTTCATGCCGGCCAGCACGGCCGAGGCCGCGTTCGTGCCGTGCGCGGAGGCCGGGATCAGGCAGACGGTGCGCTGGGCATCGCCGCGGGAGAGATGGTAGCCGCGGATCGCCAGCAGGCCCGCGAGCTCGCCCTGGGAACCGGCGTTGGGCTGGATCGAGACCTGGTCGTAGCCCGTGATCTCGGTCAGCTGGCCTTCGAGGTCCTCGATCAGTTCACGCCAGCCGGCGGTCTGGGATTCCGGGGCGAAGGGGTGGATGGAAGCGAACTCCGGCCAGGAGATGGCCTCCATCTCGGCCGTGGCGTTCAGCTTCATGGTGCACGAACCCAGCGGGATCATGGTCCGGTCCAGGGCCAGGTCGCGGTCCGAGAGGCGGCGGATATAGCGCAGCAACTGGGTCTCGGAACGGTGCGTGTTGAACACCGGGTGCTGCAGGAAGTCGGAGGTGCGCTCGACGGCGGGGTCCAGGCCAAACGCAGTGTCCGTGCCTGCAGCCGCGGCAGTCACGGACGCGCCGAACGCGGCGATGACGTCGGCGACGACTGCCACCGTCGTGGCCTCGTCGGCGGAGATGCCGACGGTGTCGGCGTCGATGGCGCGCAGGTTGACGCCCTTGGCGTCGGCTGCCGCGATGATCTCAGCGGCCCGGCCCGGCACGGAGACGGTGATGGTATCGAAGAAGGAGGTGTGCAGCACGTCCAGGCCGGCGGCCTTCAGGGAGGCGGCGATGGTCTTAGCGTGGACGTGGACCGACTGGGCGATTGCCTTCAGCCCGTCCGGGCCGTGGTAGACGGCGTAGAAGGAAGCCACGATGGCCAGCAGGGCCTGGGCGGTGCAGATGTTGGAGGTGGCCTTCTCGCGGCGGATGTGCTGCTCGCGGGTCTGCAGGGCCAGGCGGTAGGCGGGGACGCCGGCGTTGTCCTTGGAGACACCAACGAGGCGGCCGGGCATGGAGCGCTCGAGCCCCTTCTGAACGGCCATGTAGGCGGCGTGCGGGCCGCCGAAGAACAGCGGCACGCCGAAGCGCTGGGCGGAGCCGACGGCGATGTCAGCGCCCTGCTCGCCCGGGGACGTGATCAGGGTCAGGGAGAGGAGGTCTGCCGCGACGGTGACGAGGGCGCCGCGTTCCTTGGCATCGGCGATCACGGCGGTGTGGTCGAACACGCGGCCGGAGACGCCCGGCTGCTGCAGGACGACGCCGTTGATGACGCCGTCGGGCAGGCCCTTGGAGAGGTCGGCGACCTCGACCTCGAAGCCGAGGGCCTCGGCGCGGCCCTTGACGATCGCGATGGTCTGCGGCAGGCAGTCGGCGTCGAGGACTGTCTTGCCGTCGTGGGCGGTCTTATTCTTGTTGGCCCGGCGCATCATCAGCACGGCCTCGGCCACGGCGGTGGCTTCATCCAGCAGGGAGGCGTTGGCGATCGGCAGGCCGACGAGGTCCTGGACCATAGTCTGGAAGTTCAGCAGCGCCTCGAGCCGGCCCTGTGAGATCTCGGGCTGGTACGGCGTGTACGCGGTGTACCAGGCCGGGGCTTCGAGGACGTTGCGGCGGATCACCGGCGGGGTGAGCGTGTCGTAGTAGCCCTGCCCGATCATCTGCACGGCGGTCTTGTTCTTCGACGCCAGTTTGCGCAGCTCGGCGAGGACTTCGACTTCGCTCAGGGCCGCGGCGAGCGCCAGGTCGGCGTCCTGGCGGATGTCCTTCGGAACGGCGGTGTCCACCAGGGCGTCGACGGTGTCGTAGCCGACAGCCTTCAGCATGGCGTCGACGTCGGCCTGGCGGCGCGCGCCGATATGCCGGTCAACGAAGGACGTGGAGGCTGGGGTAACAGTCACAAGGAACTCCATAACTCAGGCGGCGCAGGGTACGCCACATTGATTCGGGTTCCTCCCCGCTCTGTATTGGACCTGAGAGTTTCCGCGCAGCCTGCGTTTCAGGGCTCCGCTTGCACCGTCGGTGAGCACAGCATGTCCGGGACACGCCTGCTACTTTCCAGAGATGCCTTGCCGCGGCGGTACATGGGCCTGAGAGATTCCTGGGGAGGGTTTGCTCCTACGGCGCCTGCTTGTACCTACTTGCAGGACTCTCCCGCCGCAGATCAAAGGCGTATTTAATTGGGTGTTCAATCGAGGGTGACAACAGTCACAGCTCTCATTGTCCTATGCCGGGCGCGCGTCCGCAAACTCCTTCCCGGCGGCGGACCCACGTTACGGGCCACGAGCCACCCGGCGGCGAATCCGGCGGCGCGAATTCGCCGGAAACGCCCGGAGTCGCCGCAACTTTCCGGCGTACTCGAACGCTTCCGGCGAAGTCGGCGAGGAGTAGGGGGTCGGCGGGCGTAGGGGGTCGGCCGGGGGTGGGGGGTGGGCTTCAGCCGCGCAGGCGCTCGACGGCGGCCAGGAGGCTCTGGACGTCCGCCTCGACTTCCGGCGGCGGCCCGCCGGGACCCCGCGCGAGCATGGCATTGAAGTACAGCCCGTCCCCCATGCACAGGACGGCCTTCGCCATGGCGGGCCCGACGTCGGCCGCCAGCAGTTCCAGCCAGCTCGCCTGGCCGGCGGCGAAGCGGCGGAGGGTTTCCCCGTGCGCCACCTCGGCGAGCCGCGTGGCGGCCACGAAGACCCGGTCCATGGGCGTGTCGGCCCACACCGAGGACTTGATGAAGTACGCCGCCGCCCCTTCCGGGGCTGCCGCCATGGCCGCAACATCCTCAGCCAGAAGCCGGTCCAGCCGTTCCAGCAGGACCGCGATCATCGCCTCTTTAGTCGGGAAATGGTAGAGCAGGCCGCCCTTGGAGACGCCGGCCCGGCGCGCGACGGCGTCCAGCGTCGCGGCGCGTTCACCGACTTCGATGAGCAGGGATTCGAAGGCATCGAGCACGGCCTCGCGGGCGACGGGTTTCCTGGGCATGCCTCCCATCATGCCTGTCCGCCCGCGTATTTCTTAACTATACCGTCCAGACGGTATAGTTATCTTCATGAGCATTCCATCGATCACCGCAGCCACCAGCACTCCTGCGGCCACCGGGCCCCGGGCACCGTGGCGTGACTGGGTGGCGCTGGCCCTGCTGATGTTCCCCGTCCTGCTCGTGGCCGTGGACAACACCGCGCTCACGTTCGCCCTGCCGGCCATCGCCAGCAGCCTGACCGCCTCCGGCGTCGAACTGCTCTGGATCGTCGACGCCTATCCCCTGGTCCTGGCCGGACTCCTGGTCGCGATGGGTTCCCTGGGCGACAGGATCGGCCGGCGCCGGCTGCTGTTCGTGGGCAGCGCGGGCTTCGCCGCGGTGTCGGCCGTGACGGCGTTCGCGCCGAGTGCGGAGTGGCTGATCGCCGGCCGCGCCGGGCTTGGCCTGTTCGGCGCCATGCTCATGCCGTCCACGCTGTCGCTGATCCGGAACATCTTTCCGCAGCCCAACAGGCGCAGGCTGGCGGTGGCGATCTGGGCCGCAGGATTCTCCGGTGGCGCCGCCCTCGGCCCGATTGCCGGCGGCTGGCTGGTGCAACACTTCTGGTGGGGCGCCGTCCTGCTGGTCGCGGTGCCGATCATCCTGCCCCTGCTGCTGCTCGGGCCGGCGCTGATCCCGGAATCCCGCGATCCGAAGCCGGGCCGGGTGGACGTGCCCAGCATTGCCCTGTCCCTGCTGGTCATGGTGCCGGTGGTCTACGGGATCAAGGCCCTTGCCACCCACGGGCCGGCTCCTGAGGCCTTCGCGAGCATCGGAACCGGCCTGCTCATGGGCTATGTGTTCATCCGGCGGCAACGCGCGCTTGCCCGTATCCACAGGTCAGACCACAGCACCGCGCCGATGCTCGACGTCAGCCTGTTTGGCAACCGGATCTTCAGTACGGCCATTGTGGCCAACGTCCTGGCGCTGTTCTCCTTCAACGGCTTCATTCTCTTCCTGGCCCAGCACCTGCAGCTGCTGGAGGGCCAGTCCCCCTCGGCCTCCGGCGTCGCCATGGTCCCGGCCCTCATCGCCACAGTTGTGGCGGGGCTGCTCGTGGTCCCGCTGGTGCGCAAGGTGCGGCCCGGCTTTGTGGTGGCCGGCGGCCTGCTGCTGAGCGCGGCGGGCTATTTCCTGGTGGCCTTCGGCGACCACAGCCAGGGCCCGTCGTTGCTCCTTGCCGCCCTGCTGGTGCTCTGCCTGGGGGTGGGCGCCGCCGAGACGATCTCCAATGACCTGATCCTGGGCGCGGCGCCCGCCGACAAGGCAGGGGCAGCCGCCGCCATCTCCGAGACCGGCTACGAAGTGGGGTCCCTGCTGGGTACGGCGATTCTCGGCTCAATCCTGACGGCCTCCTACCAGGGCAACCTCCGGCTTCCCGCGGGCGTGTCCGAACTCGCCCCGGCGGCGGCCACCAGCCAGGCCGGTGAAACCCTGGCCGGCGCTGTGGATCTGGCACGGATGCTTCCGGCGCCCCTGGCGGAGGCGGTGACGGCGGCCGCGCGCACCGCCTTCGACTCGGGCGTGCACGTCACGGCGTCAATTGCGCTGGTCCTGATGTCCGGGGCCTGCGTCCTGGCCGCCGTCGTCCTGCGGTCGGTGCCGAAGGCCCAATAGGGCTCAGGGGCCGTCGTCAGCGTCACGCCGCCGTCAGCGTGAAGGGGTTCCAGCGCTTAAACACCAGCGTCCGGCGCCGGGAGGATACCCGGCGCCGGACGCTGCTGTTTTGGGGGGCTGGCGGGAGCCGGCCCCTACTTGCTGTCCGGGGTGGTCACGCTGGCCGTGGCCCGCATGGTCTCGGCATTCACCATCCAGGCGTACTGCTCAAACTTGGCGATGAACTCGTGCAGCAGATCCGCGGTGGTGGGATCTTCCTCGTCCACTTCGTCATGGACCTTGCGCATGGTGCCGACTGCCGCCTCCAGCGCGGCGACAATCCGCTCGATGGCGTCCTTCGTGTTGATCAGGCCCTTCGGGAACTCGGCCAGTGCGGTGGACTTGGAAACCGTGGAGCTACGGCCGTCCGGGAGGGCGTGAAGGGCACGCATGCGCTCGGCGAGGTCATCCGCGAATCCCCGGGCGGCGTCGATGATCTCGTCCAGCTGGAGGTGAAGGTCCCTGAAGTTGGTCCCGACGATGTTCCAGTGTGCCTGCTTGCCCTGAACGTGGAGTTCGATCAGGTCCACCAGTACTGCCTGCAGGTTGGTCGTCAATGTGGGTGATGCTTTCATGAATCCTCCTCGATAGAACCGGTGCCGTACGGGCCGCGCATGCCATTGCTGGCACCCCGGCCGATGCTTCCGACGCTACCGCAGCGCGGCGGCGGGCCGCGATGCTTCTGGGAGGAATTTCTCGGTCAGCTTACTAAGTCGGCTTACTAACCGTTTTGGGGCGGTTTATTCGGCCTCGTTGAGGAAGGGCCCACGCGGGAACACGGCCCGTGTGATGCCGCCGGAGGTGGATTCGGACAGCTGGGTGAGGTAGTCGTTGCGCCGCCGCGGGGTAATCCTGGACTGGGGGTGGAACGGCTGCTCGGGGTCGTCGGCGTAGTGGGCGCTCAGGCCGTCTCGCATGAGCCGGATGGCTTCCGAACGCCGCTGGGACACCGCTGCGTGCGTGGATCCGAGTTCCGCGGCCAGGTCTTTGACCGTGCGGTCGCCGAAGTAGATCTCCTCCACCACGTAGCGCATCCGTTCCGGGAGGGATTTCACGGCGGCCCGAAGGTACTGGAGGCGTTCGTCCGCGAGCACAGAGTGTTCCGGGTGAGGGTTTCGGCGGCCAGGGTGCCCACCACGGAGGCTTTTGCCCGAGGCGCTGCCGGTTGACCATGGTCAAGGCGCGGTCAGCCCGGCGCCGTCCGGTGCCGTTGCCCAGCCGGTGCTGCAGGAACCACATGAGGCCAAGCACCGCGCCCAGGGCCACGACTACCCGCAGCCCGAGGATCAGTGTCCGGGTCTTCAGTCCGGACCAGGCTGAGGGGATAGCCGGTGATGGCCGGAAAGTCCCGGGCCTTGCTCAGGATGTATGCCCGGTACTCCGCGCTGAGCTCGACCACTTCGGCGAGGCTTTCGAGCACCACGTAGGCGGCGCCGTCGAGCGTCACCAAGTGCGTATCCGGGCTCTCGTGGATGCGTTCAATGAGGTCCGGATTGACCGCGAAGCGCGTTCCGTTGAGGCGTGTGACGACGACCATGGGCCGATTCTGCTCTGTGAGGGGAAGGGTGTTCTCCTCCGTACTGTCGGCACCCGGGGCCCCTTCGTCAGGCGCCGTCGTCAGGCGGCTTGCCAAGGTGCCGGTGCCCGGGGGCGGCCGGCGCAGCAACATTCCCCGTGCCAAGGCCGCCGCGCGGTATTAGGGTGGGACCTGACGGGGCCACCCGGCCCGCCCCGTTCGGCGCCTGTTCCACCGCAGTTCGTCCAGTGCAGTTGGTCCAGTGCCATGAAACGACGGCCGCCCGCCTCATCAGGAAGGCCAGCCGTGGCGCCATTTCCGGATTTTGAGCAGCCGTTGAACCCGTTTCCCCGCTACGCAGCTATGCGGGACAGTGAACCCGTTTTCCAGGACCCGGACACCGGCGTCTGGCACGTGTTCCGCTACGACGACGTGCAGCGGGTCCTGTCCGAACACGCCACTTTTTCTTCCCGGATGGGCGGGGACAACCCCTCCGAAACGGGCCAGCTCTTCGCCGCCAGCCTGGTCAACACGGACCCGCCGCGGCACCGCCAGTTGCGTTCGCTCGTGACGCAGGCGTTCACGCCGCGGGCAGTCGAAGCGCTCGCCCCGCGCATCTCGGAACTGACCGACGAGTTGCTGGAGCCAGCGGTGGCCGGCGGCGCCACGGACCTGATCGAACAGCTCGCCTATCCGCTTCCGGTGATCGTGATCGCCGAACTCATGGGCATTCCGGCCTCTGACAGGGACCGGTTCAAGCTGTGGTCCGACGTGATCGTGAGCCAGACCCGCCCGGGCGCCGACGATTCCGTCCACACGGCAGCCAACCGGGAAATGGCGGAGTACTTCATGGGCATGATCGAGGAGCGGCGGCACCGGCCGGGCAATGATTTGATCAGCGCGCTCCTCGCGGCCGAGATCGACGGGCAGAAGCTCAGCCCCATCGAGTTGCTGGGATTCTGCAGCCTGTTGCTCGTGGCGGGAAACGAGACCACCACCAACCTGATCGGCAATGCGGTGCTGTGCTTCACCGAATCACCGGGCACGGCGGAACGCCTTGTCGCCGAGCCTGCCCTGCTCCCGCACGCCATCGAAGAGGTGCTGCGCTACCGCTCCCCCGTCCAGTCCATGTACCGGCTCTCAGCCGTCGACACGACCGTGCGAGGCCGCACCATTCCGGCAGGCTCGCCGATCATTGCCTGGATCGGTTCGGCGAACCGCGACGGGGAGCAGTTCCCGAGCCCGGACGAGTTCGACGTCGAACGCTCACCCAACCGTCACCTCGCCTTCGGGCAGGGCATCCATTTCTGTCTGGGGGCGCCCCTGGCGCGGCTGGAGGCCAGGATCGCGCTGGAGGCCGTGCTCTCACGGCTGCCGGGGCTTGCGGTAGACCCCGATGCGCAGTTGGAGCGGATGGAAAGCATGATCGTCTACGGGGCGAAACAGCTTCCCGTGACCTGGCAGGCTGCCTGACGGCGGGCACGGCGTCAGGGGCGGCGATCGTGATCGTCTCCGGTGCCCTCGAGGGCGGCCCCGAACCATGTCGGCAGATGGTGGAGCAGGTCGTCCTGGTCGTCTCCGATCCATGCGACGTGGCCGTCCGGCCGGAGCAGGACCGCGGGCGCGTCCAGTTCCCCGCTGGCGTCCGCGACGTGGTCGACCCGATCCTCCCATCCAGCCACGGAGAGTTCGCCGGTCTGGTCCAGCAGGAGCCCGCGGCCTTTGCGGGTGAGTTCGTAGAGACGGCCCCGCGACAGAGGAATGTCGCGCAGTCGCCTGCCGAGCAGCTCGGGTCCTTCGCCGAAGTCGTAGCGGACCCCGATCGCGGTGATCTTCTCGGCCAGGAAACGGCTGACGTCCTCGAAGTCCATCAGCTCGCTCAGCAGCCGCCGCACGGCCTGCGGGCCGGGCTCGGTGGACAGCAGCTCGCTCTGGGCGCGGGTGATGGTCAGCACGCCTTCGGCGACCGGGTGACGCTCGGCGTAATAACTGTCCAGCAGCCCGTCAGGCGCCCAGCCTTTGACCTCAGCGGCGAGCTTCCAGCCGAGGTTGAAAGCGTCCTGGATGCCGAGGTTCAGTCCCTGCCCTCCCAGCGGCGGGTGGACGTGCGCCGCATCGCCGGCGAGCAGAATTCGGCCCACCCGGTATTGCTCGGCAAGCCGCGTGGCGTCGCTGAAACGGGACAGGGAGCGTGGTGAGTGGACGCCGAAGTCGGTGCCTGCGAACTCCCGCAGCTGCGTCCGGAACTCCTCCAGGGTCGGCGGGACCGAGCGGTCCTCGGCCACGGCCGCCGCGGGCACGACGGCGCGGTACAGGCCGTTTCCGGCGGGGCCTATGCCGAACCCCTTGTGGGTCTTGCGCACCTCCTCGGCCACCTCGGCCAGCTGATCCGGCGCCGCGGTCACCTCCACCTCGCCCAGGAGCCACTCGGTCTTGGCCGGCTCGCCGGGGAAGCCGATGCCGAGCAGTCTGCGCACCAGGCTGCGTCCGCCGTCGCAGCCGACCAGCCAGCGCGAGCGCAGCCGTGTGCCGTCAGCAAGTTCGACGCTCACCGCGTCCTCGTCCTGCTCGACCCATGCCACCTCGCAGCCGCGGCGGATCTGGGCGCCGAGCTCACCGGCGCGCTCGGCCAGCAGGCGATCGGTGACCGGCTGGGGGATGCCAAGGACGTAGCCGTGTGCGGTGTCCAGGTTCACCGGCCGGGGCTTGTCGATCCCGGCGAAGCGACCCACGCCGCCGGGATACCGCTGCCCGTGGGCGAGGAACCGGTCCAGCAGCCCGCGCTGGTCCATGATCTCGATGCTGCGCGGGTGCAGGCCGAGCGAACGGACCGCCTGGCTCGGCTCCGCGTCCCTCTCCAGCACGAGCACGTCCACGTCGTGCAGCCGCAACTCGCTGGCCAGCATCATTCCCGTCGGGCCGCCACCGCTAATGATCACGTCGAAAATATGGAACCCCAATCCCAGAAACTCACTTCCCGGATTGCCCGGCTGCGTCCCGCACCCTGAAATGCGGGGGTGAGCCCGATCAGTACTCGCCCTTGATCACGAAGTAGGAGCCGCGAATAACGCCCGCCAGCTTCGACTTTTGGCGGGCGAACTTGAAGCGCGGCGCCAATTCCTCCGGAACTTCCATGCCGTCGGCAAGTTTGAACCCCACCGCTCTCTTCCCGCCGTCCTCGATGCTGTACATGACGTTGACCGACAGCCCCGACTCGTAAAAAACATAGGCCATCCGCAAACCGTCGACTTCGAAGGCGGTCGCCTCCAGCGGGCGGGAGCCGATCACGATCTCGCGTTCATCCCGGAGGATGCGGCTCACCCGGTCAACCACGTCAGGAACTTCGCTCGCGGGGCTCACGGTGAAGGTGTGGCCGTACTTATTCCGGAAATAGCGGGCCTCGTTGGCGCGCAACCCGGCGAGGGCCTCGGAGACGGGGGATGATTCCAAGCCGGCGGTAGAAACGGTCTCAAAGTCAACGATGTACGGCATGTGCCCTCCTGGACAGACGTGTTGGGACCAATGCTAACGCGACGACGTGCTGCCGGACGTCGGAACGCAGGCGCCCCTTTGCCGCCCCTGCGGGCACGATGCGCCGGATGGAAGTCAGGTTGCTGCTCCCAGGCATCGCGGATCTGGACGGTCTTACCCGGCACGGGGGCGTCGATCGCCTTGCCGTTGCCCAGATAGATGGAAATGTGGTTGCCGCCGAAGCTCACCAAGAGGTCTCCGGGTTTCGCTTCGGCGAGGGACGCCACATGGCCCCGATCGTTCTGAACCGCGCCACCGGGCACTGCACGCAGCGGGTGCTCGACGGCCGGGACTTCCCGCTCCGGGCCGAGCTCAACTCGCTCTAGCCGACCCGCCCGGCAAGGCGCGCAGCCCTGCCTTGCGACCGGCTTCACCAGCCTCACCAGAAATGGGCCACGTCCACCACGAACCGGGACCCGGTGCCCGGCCCGGGCAGGGCCAGGACCCGGAACGGCAGCCGGGCGCGGACCCCCAGGCCAATGGTCGAATAGCCCTCGAAGCTGCCCGCCCACGCCACCTGCCGGAAGGTCTGGTAGCCGGTCACGTCAGCCAATTCACTCTTGTTCGCCGGGTTGTAGGTGGGATTGCCGGCGTCGTCATATGCGGGTGCATTGACCGTGAGCTGAATGAAGGCCTGGCCCCGCAACGGGACCGGCAGGCCGGACCCGTCCTGCACCACCGCGGGTACGTAGCGGACGCTGTAGCCGGCCACGGGGCCGTTGAGGTCAATGACCAGCCGGTCAAAGCAGTAGTGCTGACCGGTGCGGACGTTCACCACTTTGGCTTGGCTCATGGCCGGATCCATTTTGCTCAGCGACCCCCAGGCCAGTCCGCAGTACGGGTCCGCGGCGGCGGGCGCCGGCGCAAGAATCCCGAGCGCGGCGGCCATCAGAACAGCCGCGAGCAACGCGTTGACCTTTTTCAACTGGATCTTCTTCAACTGGGTCTTCTTCAAGGCCGCCACCCCCTGGTGCTGCCTGACCCTTGGGCTGGCGGAACAGTCAGCGCAGGCCAGACGCTTTCAGCGTAGGCGGGCCCGGCCCGGCGGGCGAGGTTCTCCGCAGTTTCGGCGCCCAACCGTTAGCGTGGCCCGTTGCTGGTCACGGACGGATTGCACGGACCCTGTTCGTGAAGGTCGTTCACGAACAGATAACACCGTCAGCGGCAGGCATGGCCGGGAACGGCGAAGCGCCGGCACCCTCGCGGGTCCGGCGCTTCGTACGGCCTGGCTGTTGCCGGAAGGTTTTAGCCTTCGCAGTCGCGGCAGTACTTCATGCCGTTCTTCTCAAGGGCCACCTGGGACCTGTGACGGACCAGGAAGCACGAGGAGCAGGTGAATTCATCGGACTGCTCCGGAACAACAATGACCGTCAACTCTTCGCCGGACAGATCCGCACCGGGAAGATCGATGCCTTCAGCGGTGTCGTTCTCATCGACGTCGATCACAGCGGTCTGCGCGCCGCCGCCGCGGGACGCCTGAAGGGCCTCCAGCGACTCAGCGGGAGATTCTTCTTCTGTCTTGCGTGGGGCGTCGTAATCGGTAGCCATATCGGGGTTCACTTTCGTTGCTGCGCAGCGCCATTTCAGGCACCTCAGTGAAGCAGTTTAGGACATTATGCATGGAGTAGAGCAATAGTGTGGCCTATCAGACAGAATGAGTCGGACGGGCCCTGGAAACCTGGGCAGCGGCCCCCGGGCGGGGCCCCTCCGCGCGGTGGTCGGGCCATTCGAGTGCGGCATTTCAGTCGACCGGCCAGACCACGAGCGTCTGCCACTTCGCTGGATCGGGTTCGACGCCGGGATCGGTGAGGTAGTACTCCCACATTGCTGCTCCCGGGCTCGCGCCGTCCTGCCGCATCCGCGCCATGATCGCGCCGTAAGTACGCTGCAGTGATTCGTAGGGACCGATGTGCATCGCCTCGTAGGCCTGGCCTGCGGGGAGGGTGCCGGCGACAACCGCCGTTTCCGCGCCACTGGGGTTCGTGAAAGGCGCGGCGAGGGGGAACCCCGCTTCCACGTCGACGACGTCGGTCGGCATGCCGCGGTACAGCGCGAACGGGGGTCCGGCCAACTGGACATGCTGCTCCTGCACCGCACCCATGACGGCGGCGAAGGCACGGCCGAAAAAATCCCGCAACGCAGTCATCGGGACTGTCTCATGCACCACCGCCGTGGGCTGTTCCTTGAGTTGGGCGGCCCTGATGTCCGGGGCCGGCCCCGGGTTCGTTTGAGTCATACCCCAGACTCTGCCGGGACTAATCCACGGTCTAGGGCCTTACGGCCCGCGCCCCCAGGGGAGGTCCGCGCCGTGGTCCAGTAGCGGTCCGGCGCCCGGGGACGGCGCGGGTTCCACCCCGAATAAATAAATGAACTTTATTCATATTAGGCCTTGCCCCGTGCGGCCATCACCCTCAAACTAAATGAACAACGTTCATTAATGTGACGCCCGTCTCACTGGAGTAGCCATGATCGAAATCACGTCCCTCGACACCCCGCCCTCCCTCGCCCGCACGCTGCCCTCCGGCCGGCCGGCACTGCGGATCGGCGTCGTGCAGCACCGCTGGCATCCTGACGCCGCGGGCCTGCACGCCGAACTGGACGAAGGCATCGGGCGCGCCGCCCGGCTGGGAGCCACCGTCGTCTTCCTCCCCGAGCTCACGCTGTCCCGCTACCCCGCGGACACGCTTCCCGAAAATGACGCCGCCCGCGGCGGGACCATGCGCCCGCGGCCCTCGGACATCGCCGAGGACCTGTTCACGGGCCCCACGTTCCGGTTCGCGGCGGACGCGGCCCGGAGGCACGGCACCTGCGTCCACGCTTCGCTGTACCAGAAGGCGGAGAACCCGGACGGCACAGACGACGGCCTGGGCCTGAACACCGCCATCCTGGTGTCTCCCGGGGGCGAACTCCTGGCCCGCACCCACAAGCTCCATATTCCCGTCACGGCAGGCTACTACGAGGACAAATTCTTCCGCCAGGGCCCGGACGGCGACGATGCCTACGAGGTCCACTCCCCCGCCGAACTCGGCGGCGCACGCTTGGGCATGCCCACCTGCTGGGACGAGTGGTTCCCGGAGCTGGCACGGATCTACTCCCTCGGCGGCGCGGAACTCCTGGTCTACCCCACAGCCATCGGCTCCGAGCCCGACCACCCCGACTTCGACACCCAGCCGTTGTGGCAGCAGGTCATCGTGGGCAACGGCATCGCTAACGGGCTGTTCATGGTGGCCCCCAACCGCTGGGGCAGCGAAGGCACGCTGAACTTCTACGGTTCCTCCTTCATCTCCGATCCCTACGGCCGGATCCTCGCCCAGGCACCGCGGGACGAATCCGCGGTGCTCGTCGCGGACCTCGACCTCGACCAGCGCCGGGACTGGCTCACGCTTTTCCCCTTCCTGGCCACCCGACGCCCGGACACGTACGGGCGGCTGACCAAACCGGTACGCCCCGACGCCCCGATCGGCGCCGACACCAGCAAGGCCACCGCATGACCGCGTGGCGGATGCCGTCCGAAACGGCGCCCCAGGACCGTGTCTGGATGGCGTTCCCCACCGGCGGCTACACCCTGGGCGAAACAGCGGCAGAAGCCCACGCCGCCCGCTCCGTCTGGGCCGCCGTCGCGAACGCCGTCGTGGAATTCGAACCGGTCACCATGCTGGTGGCGCCGGCAGATGTGCAGACCGCGGCGGCCTACCTCCACCCGGATATCGAGGTGGTCCCCGCCGCGCTGAACGACGCCTGGATGCGGGACATCGGCCCCACGTTCGTCCTCGACGACGGCGGCCGGCTCGGCGCCGTCGACTGGGTCTTCAACGGCTGGGGCGGCCAGGACTGGGCCGCCTGGGACAAGGACGCGCTCGTGGCGTCGGCCGTCGCGGCCCTCTCGGGGGCCAGCCACCTTGTCTCGCCGCTGGTGAACGAGGGCGGCGGCATCCACGTCGACGGCGAAGGCACGGTCCTCGTCACCGAGACGGTCCAGCTCGATCCGGGCCGCAATCCCGGGCTCAGCAAGGCCGACGTCGAAGCCGAGCTGGGCCGGACCCTGGGCGTGAGCCACGTCGTCTGGCTTCCCCGCGGCCTGACCCGGGATTCGGAACGGTTCGGCACGCGCGGCCACGTCGACATCGTTGCGGCCATCCCGTCCCCGGGCACCGTGCTGGTCCATTCCCAGCAGAACCCGGCACACCCCGACTTCGAGGTGTGCCGGGACATCATCAGCCACCTCGCCACCACCCGGGACGCGGCCGGCCGCGAATGGAACATCATCGAGGTCCCGGCCCCGGAAACCCTGACGGATGAGGAGGGGTTCGTCGACTACAGCTACATCAACCACCTGGTGGTCAACGGCGGCGTCATCGCCTGCACCTTCGACGACCCGATGGACGAAAAAGCCTTGCGCATCCTTGGCGACGCCTACCCCGGCCGCCGGGTAGTCGGCATCGACGCCCGCGAGCTTTTCGCCCGCGGCGGCGGCATCCACTGCATCACCCAACAGCAACCATCCGTCCCCCAGAAAAAGGGTCAGCAATGAGTCAGACTATCGGCCGCGAAGACGGCACCATCACGCACGACGTCGTCGATCCGGCCGGTTCCAAGCACGGCATCTCGGGCAAGGGGCTCAAGGGCGGCCAGCTGGGCCTGCTCGCCGTCGTCGTCCTCGGCATCTCCTCCGTGGCACCCGCCTACAGCCTGACCAGTTCGCTGGGACCCGCCGTCGGCGCCGTGGGCCTGCAGCTGCCGGCGATCTTCATTGTCGCGTTCATCCCAATGATCCTGGTGGCGTTCGCCTACCGTGAGCTCAACGCCGATTCACCGGACAGCGGCACCACCTTCACGTGGGCCACGAAGGCGTTCGGCCCGTTCGTCGGCTGGCTGGGCGGCTGGGGTCTGCTGGCCGCCAACATCATCGTCCTGTCCAACTTGGCCGGCGTCGCGGTGGACTTCTTCTACCTCTTCCTGGCCCAGGTGTTCAATAACCCGGACCTCGCGGACCTAACCTCCAACACAGCCGTAAACATCGTGACGTGCCTTGTGTTCGTGGCACTGGCCGTCTGGGTCAGCTACCGCGGCCTGCACGCCACCAAGCTGGTGCAGTACACCATGGTCGGATTCCAGGTCCTCGTCCTGGGCATCTTCGTCGTCATGGCACTCACCCACGCCGCCTCGGGCGACTCGGGCACTGCGATCGCCTTCAGCTGGGACTGGTTCAACCCGATGAAGATCGGCAGCTTCGAGCAGTTCGCCGCCGGCATGTCACTGGCCGTCTTCGTCTACTGGGGCTGGGACGTCTGCCTCACCGTCAACGAGGAAACCAAGGGCGGCAAGGGTACCGCCGGCCGGGCAGGAACCACGACGGCGGTCGCCGTCCTGGCCCTATACCTCGTCGCGATCGTGGCCACCATGATGGTTGCCGGCACCGGAACCGACGGCATCGGCCTGAACAACCCGGACAACCAGTCGAATATCTTTGCGGCACTGGCTTCCCCCGTCATGGGCCCGCTGGCCATCCTGATGTCCCTGGCCGTGCTCTCCGGCACCGCGTCGTCCCTGCAGTCCACCATGGCCTCACCCGCCCGCAGCCTGCTGGCGATGGGCCACTACGGGGCGCTGCCGCCGCGCTTCGCATCCGTCAGCAAGCGGTTTGGGTCCCCCGGTTTCGCAACGGTGATTGCCGGTGTGATCTCCGGCGGCTTCTACGCCGTCATGAAGGTGGTCAGCGAGAACGTCCTCAATGACACCATCATGGCCCTGGGCCTGATGATCTGCTTCTACTACGGCCTCACTGCCTTCGCCTGCACCTGGTACTTCCGGCACAGCCTGTTCTCCAGCGTCCGCAACTTCTTCATGCGGCTGCTGTTCCCGGTCCTGGGCGGCCTGGTCCTCACCGTGGTCTTCTTCCAGACCGCCGTGGACAGCTGGGCACCGGAATTCGGCAGCGGCTCGGAGGTCTTCGGCGTGGGCCTGGTGTTCATTCTGGGGATCGGCATCCTCGCCCTCGGCGTCGTGATCATGCTGGTCGCCGCGAAACTGCATCCGGGCTTCTTCCGGGGCGAGACCATCCGGAAGGACACCCCCGCCCTGGTGGTTCCGGAGTAGCCTCCCAGCAAGGACCCGCCGGCCCGGGTGAGCTCGGAGCCGGCGGGTTTTTGCGTGCGTCCGTGTCCCGCATAGCTGCCAGGCATGTTGAGGAACATCTCCCCGTGCTAGATTCACGCTGTCTGCATTTCCGCGGGCTCTAGCGCAGCCTGTTCCGGGCGCGGCAATTTGGGGGAAATTTTTATGCTGCTATTCGACCGCGTCCGGTCTCTATCAATTCCGTTGTTCCTCGTTGTGGTCATGATGCTTTCCCTGACACCGCTTGCCCCCGCCTCCGCCGCGCCGGATATGACGACGGCGGTCAGTGCAGCGTCCGCCGCGCCGTTGACGACCGCCCCCGTGCCGACGGTCACGGGCACAAGAAAGGTCGGCTACACCCTGACCGCGGTCCCGGGCACGTGGGGTCCGGCACCCGTCACTCTGACGTACCAGTGGAAGGCGAACGGCGTCGTCATCATTGGCGCGACCGCCGCCACCTACAAACTGGCCGCGGCGCAGGCCGGCAAGGCCCTCACCGTCACCGTCACCGGAACCAAGACCGGCTACACCACCGCCGCGAAGACCTCGACCCCCACCGCAGCCATCGCGGCCGGCTCGCTCGGGCCGGCCCCGGTGCCGACGATCACCGGCGTCACAAAAGTCGGCTACACCCTGACCGCAGTCCCGGGCACGTGGGGTCCGGCTCCCGTCATCCTGAAGTACCAGTGGAAGGCGAACGGCGTCGTCATCATTGGCGCGACCGCCGCCACCTACAAACTGGCCGCGGCGCAGGCCGGCAAGGCCCTCACCGTCACCGTCACCGGAACCAAGACCGGCTACACCACC
>NZ_JAFKON010000020.1 GCF_022803015.1 Arthrobacter humicola | reverse complement strand
GGTTCTCCGAGGCGATCATCTCCAAACCGTCACGCTGCCGGCTGAGTTCGGCGTCGATCTTCGCGGCGATCTCCGGATCCAGCACGGACAGGTCCGCGTCCAGACTCCGGGAAACGACCTGCTCAAAGGGGGCAATCCCCGTCAAGGGGCTCACAGTTCGCCGCCGTTCTTGGACGCGTACTCCTGCGCCGAGAGCAGCGGGCCTTCTTCAGCGACCGCCACCTTGAAGAGCCAGCCGGCGCCGTACGGATCGCTGTTGATCAGCGCGGGGTCATCGACGACGGCAGGGTTGATTTCGGTGACCTCGCCCGTCACCGGCGCGTACAGGTCCGAGACCGACTTGGTCGACTCAACCTCGCCGCAGGTCTCCCCCGCAGTCACCGTCGACCCGACCTCGGGCAGGTCCACGTACACGATGTCGCCCAGCGCGTCGGCGGCGACAGCGGAAATGCCAATGCCCGCGGGCCCGGCGCCATCTGAAGCAACCCACTCGTGCTCAGCCGAATACTTCAGTTCAGCAACTACTTTGCTCATCTCAAATCCTTCTTTCTTCTCGTTCGTAAAACTTGTTTACCCCGGCCCGGAAGGGCCAACGGCGACCCGAGGGGACTTACTTTTGGCGCTTGTAGAACGGCAGCGCGACGACTTCGAACGGTTCCGTCTTGCCGCGGAGTTCGACGTCGACGATCGTGCCAGGTTCTGAGTTCTCGACGTCGACATATGCCAGGGCGACCGGGTAACCGAGCGTCGGGCTCGGCTGGCCCGAGGTCACCTCACCGATGAGCGTTCCGTTCTTGAGGACGGAGTAATGGGCCCGGGCTGCCCTGCGCCCCGTGCCCTTGAGTCCCACAAGCTTTTGGCCGATGGACGATCCGACGCCGGCAGCCTTGATCGCCGTCAGCGCCTCCTTGCCCACAAAGTCGCTTTCCTTGGTGAGCGAGACAACGGGGCCCAGTCCGGCGGCGTAGGCGTTGACGTAGCGGGAGAGCTCGTTGCCGTAGAGTGGCATGCCGGCCTCGAGACGGAGGGAGTCGCGGGACGCGAGGCCGGCGGGAATGAGGCCGTATTCTTCGCCCGCTTCAAGCAAGGCTTCCCATAGACCTGCCGCATCCTCGTTCGGGATGTAGATCTCGAAGCCGTCCTCGCCGGTGTAGCCGGTGCGGGCGAGAAGCAGATCCTGTCCCTTGATCTGGACCTCGACCGCGGCGTAGTACTTCAGGTCGGTGACCAGGACATGCTGCTCGGTTGGGACAAGGGTCAGCAGAATGGCTTCTGCGTTGGGGCCCTGGACGGCGATCAGCGAGGTCTCCGCAGAGGCGTCCTGGACGGTGACGTCGAATCCGCCGTCCTTTCCGGAACCGGCCCGCTCAGCGAGGGCCGCGGCGACTACCTTGGCGTTGCCCGCATTGGGGACCACGAGGTACCTGTCCTCAGCGCGACGGTAGGTGATGAGGTCGTCGATGATGCCGCCGTCGGTGTTGCAGATCAGCGAGTACTTGGCCTTGCCAACGGCGATCGCCGACAGCTTCCCGACCAGGGCGTAGTCGAGGAACCCGGCCGCGTCCGGACCGCTGACCCAGACTTCGCCCATGTGGGAGAGGTCGAACAGGCCCGCGGCGTTGCGGACAGCGTGGTGCTCTGCGAGTTCAGATTCGTATTTGAGGGGCATCTGCCAGCCGCCGAAGTCCGTGAAGAAGGCGCCGGCTTTTTTGTGCTGCTCGTAAAGAGCGGTGTAATTCTCAGTCATTGAGTCAGTCCTTAGTTTTCGAACGCTGCTGTGTTGTCCTCGAACGATGCTGTGCTTTGCTCGAACGATTCGAGGGATGGGCACGAGCAGATCAGGTTGCGGTCCCCGGCCGCGCCGTCGATCCGTCCGACCGGCGGGAAGTACTTGTCCTGCTTCAGCTGGAGGACCGGAAACGCCCCCTGCTCACGCGGGTACGCGCGGTCCCAATGAGAGCTAACGACGGCGGCAGCCGTGTGGGGTGCGTTGCGCAACGGCGAGTTCTCCACCGTGAAGTCGCCGTTGACGACCTGGTCGATTTCCTGGCGGATGGTGATCATCGCCTCGATGAAGCGGTCAATCTCCGCAAGGTCCTCGGATTCGGTGGGCTCCACCATGAGGGTGCCCGCCACCGGGAAGGACAGCGTGGGTGCGTGGAAGCCGTAGTCGATCAGGCGCTTGGCCACGTCCTCGGCCGTGACTCCTGAGCGGGCGGTCAGTTCACGCAAATCCAGGATGCACTCGTGGGCCACCAGGCCACCCGCGCCCATATAGAGCACCGGGAAGTGCTCATCCAGCCGGGACGCAACATAGTTGGCTGCGAGCAGCGCGGACTTGGTCGCCTCGGTGAGGCCCCGGCCCCCCATGAGCTTCACGTACGCCCAGGAGATCGGCAGCACACCTGCCGAGCCGTAGCGGGAGGCGGAGATCGGGGTGCCGTCGGCGCCGTTGGCCGGATCAGCCGCGTTGCCGGGCATGAACGGTGCCAGGTGGGCCTTGGCCGCGACCGGGCCGACGCCCGGTCCGCCGCCGCCGTGCGGGATGCAGAAGGTCTTGTGCAGGTTCAGGTGCGAGACGTCGCCGCCGAACATGCCCGGCTGGGCCAGACCGACCAGGGCGTTGAGGTTGGCGCCGTCGATGTAGACCTGGCCGCCGGCGGCGTGGATCGCGTCGCAGACCTCGCGGACATCGGCGTCGTACACCCCGTGCGTGGACGGGTAGGTGATCATGATGCAGGACAGCGCGTCCTTGTGCAGCTCGATCTTCGCGGTCAGGTCCGCGTGGTCGATCGTGCCGTCCGAAGCCGTGGCCACGACCACGACCTTCATGCCGGCGAGCACGGCCGAGGCCGCGTTCGTGCCGTGCGCGGAGGCCGGGATCAGGCAGACGGTGCGCTGGGCATCGCCGCGGGAGAGATGGTAGCCGCGGATCGCCAGCAGGCCCGCGAGCTCGCCCTGGGAACCGGCGTTGGGCTGGATCGAGACCTGGTCGTAGCCCGTGATCTCGGTCAGCTGGCCTTCGAGGTCCTCGATCAGTTCACGCCAGCCGGCGGTCTGGGATTCCGGGGCGAAGGGGTGGATGGAAGCGAACTCCGGCCAGGAGATGGCCTCCATCTCGGCCGTGGCGTTCAGCTTCATGGTGCACGACCCCAGCGGGATCATGGTCCGGTCCAGGGCCAGATCGCGGTCCGAGAGGCGGCGGATATAGCGCAGCAACTGGGTCTCGGAACGGTGCGTGTTGAACACCGGGTGCTGCAGGAAGTCGGAGGAGCGCAGCACGGACTCCGGCAGTTCGAGACCCTGGGCTGAACCGACCGGGCCGGCGCCAAAGGCGACGGCAACGGCGGCGAGGACGTCCGGCGTCGTGGTTTCATCAACGGATACACCCACCGTGTCGGCGTCGATCACGCGAAGGTTGATGCCGCGGGCCTCGGCCGCCGCGATGACCTTGGCGGCCTTGCCGGGGACGCGGACCGTGACGGTGTCGAAGAAGGACTCGGATACCAACTCGCGGCCGGCGGCCTTAAGGGACGCTGCCAGGGTGCGGGCGTTGTTGTGGACGGCCTCGGCGATCGCCTTCAGGCCATCGGGGCCGTGATAGACGGCGTACATCGAGGAGACGATGGCCAACAGCGCCTGCGCGGTGCAAATGTTGGACGTGGCCTTCTCACGGCGGATGTGCTGCTCGCGGGTCTGCAGGGCCAGACGGTAGGCGGGGACGCCGGCGTTGTCCTTGGACACCCCCACAATGCGGCCCGGAAGCGTGCGTTCCATGCCCTCACGCACCGCCATGTAGGCGGCGTGCGGCCCGCCGAAAAACAGCGGCACACCGAAGCGCTGCGTGGAGCCGACTGCGATGTCAGCCCCCTGCTCGCCCGGAGGGGTAATCAGGGTCAGGGCAAGCAGATCCGCCGCCACGGTGACCAGTGCGCCGCGTTCCTTAGCCTCCGCGATCACGGCAGACTGGTCCCACACCCGGCCGGAGACGCCCGGCTGCTGCAGGACGACGCCGTTGATGACGCCGTCGGGCAGGCCCTTCGAGAGGTCGGCGACCTCAACCTCGAAGCCCAGCGCCTCGGCACGGCCCTTGACGATCGCGATGGTCTGCGGCAGCACATCGGTATCGAGGACGGTCTTGGCCCCGGCAGCGGACTTGTTTTTGTTGGCCCGGCGCATCAGAAGCACTGCCTCGGCGACTGCGGTGGCTTCATCCAGCAGGGAAGCATTCGCGACCGGCAGAGCGGTGAGGTCCTGGACCATGGTCTGGAAATTCAGCAGCGCCTCAAGCCGGCCCTGCGAGATCTCCGGCTGGTACGGGGTATAGGCCGTGTACCAGGCCGGGGCCTCAAGGATGTTGCGGCGGATCACCGGCGGGGTGAGCGTGTCGTAGTAGCCCTGCCCGATCATCTGCACGGCGGTCTTGTTCTTCGACGCCAGCTTGCGCAGCTCGGCCAGCACCTCGACCTCGCTCAGCGCGCCGTCGAGGCTGAGCGGCTTTTGCTGGCGGATGGAGTCGGGCACGGCAGTGTCCACGAGGCCATCAACGCTGTCGTAGCCGATCGCCTTGAGCATGGTGTCGATGTCGGTCTGGCGGCGCGCGCCGATGTGCCGGTCTACGAAGGCAGAGGGATGGGACTGAACGGTCATATGGAACTCCAGGGTCGGGCCGGCCCGAAGGACACGGCTGTGGATCAAGTTCCTCCCCGCTCTGTCGTGGACCTGAGAGATTCCGCAGACAGGGGTCTGCTTGCACCGTCGGTGAGCTCGCCCTTCATGATGAAGGGCGAACTGCTTTCCAGAGTTGCCTCGTCGCGGCGGTACGTGGGCCTGAGAGATTCCTGGGGAGGATTTGCTCCTACGGCGCCCGCATCATTTGCTTGCAGGACTCTCCCGCCGCAGATCAAAAGCGTGTCGCTTGCGCCGTGACCGGGGTCACAGCGTTGTTGCCCTCCATCATTGGGCAGGGCCTGTGCGGCTGACTACAGCAACCTGCCTAATTTTGTCGATACCCTTTATCCATATGTATGAAGACCGCTCCAGCGCGTGGACTTTGGACGATTGTCTATACGCAAGTGCAAAACCGCGCAGTTCATTAGTAGACGGGACCGGGGCCAAGCCCTGACCATGGAGTTGCCCGGAAACACCCCGCCCTGGCCCAGAAGGAGCTTTACTGTGACACTGGCACCAGAAGGCCGGAAGATGCTGCGCATTGAGCAGCGAAACGCGGCCACACCGGTGGAACGGAAGCCGGAATGGATCAAGGCCAAGGTCCAGATGGGCCCGGAGTTCGTCCAGCTCAAAAACCTCGTCAAGAAGGAGGGCCTCCACACGGTGTGTGAGGAGGCCGGCTGCCCCAACATCTTCGAGTGCTGGGAAGACAAGGAAGCCACCTTCCTGATCGGCGGCTCCGAATGCACCCGGCGCTGCGACTTCTGCCAGATCGACACCGGCAAGCCCTCCCCCGTGGACATGTTCGAACCCACCAAGGTCGCCCGCTCGGTCCAGGCCATGGCCCTGCGCTACGCCACCGTCACCGGCGTGGCCCGCGACGACCTCGCCGACGAGGGCGTCTGGCTCTACGCCGAAACGGTCCGCAAGATCCACGAACTGAACCCGGGCACCGGCGTCGAACTGCTGATCCCCGACTTCTCCGGCAAGCCCGAGCACATCGCGGCGATCTGCGACTCCAAGCCCGAGGTCTTCGCCCACAACGTCGAGACCGTGCCCCGGATCTTCAAGCGCATCCGCCCCGCGTTCCGCTACGACCGGTCCCTGGACGTCATCACCCAGGGCCGCAAGCTCGGCATGGTGACCAAGTCCAACCTGATCCTCGGCATGGGCGAGACCCGCGAGGAAATCTCCGAGGCACTGCGGGACCTGCACGAGGCCGGCTGCGACCTGATCACCATCACCCAGTACCTGCGCCCCTCCGAACGGCACCTGCCGGTGGACCGCTGGGTCAAGCCGCAGGAATTCGTGGACCTGCAGCACGAAGCCGACGAGATCGGCTTCCTGGGCGTCATGTCCGGGCCCCTGGTGCGTTCCTCCTACCGCGCCGGCCGGCTCTGGGCCACCGCGATGCGCAAGAAAGGCTGGGAAATCCCGGCCCAGCTCGCCCACATCGAAAGCTCCGGAAGCACCCGCCAGGAAGCCAGCTCGCTGCTCGGCGCCCAAGCCGGCGCCTGACATCGACGGAGGACCAGAGATGTTTCCCATACGACTTGAAATCATTCCTTCCGAGGGAATCGTCAAAAAGATCCAGTCGGCAGTGCCGCTGACCACGACACTCACCATCACGTGTCTGCCTCACCACGGAACCGGGCGGACCATGCGCACGGCCGCCCAGCTCAGTCTGCTCGGCTACACCGTGGTCCCGCACATCGCGGCCCGCAGCCTGGCGGATAGCACCCAGCTGGCCCGTATCATCCGGGAATGCGCTGGGTACGGCATCTCGGAAGTGTTCGCGGTTGGCGGTGACGCCCCGCAGCCCGCGGGTCCCTTCGCCAATGGCGGCGAGCTGCTGCGCGAGATCGCCGAAATCAGCGGCGGCCAGATGGCCGTTGGGGTCGCCGGGTATCCGGAGGGTCATCCCGGCATCGGCCCGCGGCAGCTGCTCGAATCATTGTTGGCCAAGCAGGAACTTGCCTCCAACGTCGTCACGCAGATGTGCTTCTCGGCCGACAGTATCCATAGCTACACGGCGATGCTGCGCCGCGAGGGAGTCATGCTTCCGGTCCTGGCCGGGGTTGCCGGGTCCGTCCAAAGAACCAGGCTGATTGCACTGGCAACGAAGATCGGCGTCGGAACGTCCCTGCGGTTCCTTAGCGGGAAACGACCGCTCGCCCGCCGCCTCCTGAGCGGCGAACGCTACTCGCCCGGCACTCTCATCAACGAGCTGACCGCCCAGCCTGTCGTCGATGGCATTCATCTCTACAGCTTCAATTGTTTTGACGAGTTACCCGGTACCGTCGCCGCTTCGTCGACGGAACTCTCCGCCACCACCAGCCAAGGAAACACACATGCTTGATACCCCGTTCCAGCCCGCAACCGCGAAGAACGTCACGGGCAGCAGCCGCGTCAAGCGCGGCATGGCTGAGATGCTCAAGGGCGGCGTCATCATGGACGTCGTCAACGCCGAGCAGGCCCGCATCGCCGAAGACGCCGGTGCCGTGGCCGTGATGGCGCTGGAACGCGTTCCGGCCGATATCCGCGCCCAGGGCGGCGTGTCCCGCATGTCCGATCCCGACATGATCGACAAGATCATCGCGGCCGTGTCCGTGCCCGTGATGGCCAAGGCCCGGATCGGGCACTTCGTCGAGGCGCAGGTCCTGCAGTCTTTGGGCGTGGACTACATTGACGAGTCCGAGGTCCTGACCCCGGCGGACTACACCAACCACATCGACAAGTGGAACTTCACCGTTCCGTTCGTCTGCGGTGCGACCAACCTGGGCGAGGCGCTGCGCCGCATCAACGAGGGCGCGGCGATGATCCGGTCCAAGGGCGAGGCCGGCACCGGGGACGTCTCCAACGCCACCACGCACATGCGCCAGATCCGTGCCGAGATCAAGAAGCTCGCCGGCATGGCCGAGGACGAGCTCTACGTCGCGGCCAAGGAGCTGCAGGCCCCGTACGAACTGGTCAAGGAAGTTGCCGCGACCGGCAAGCTCCCGGTGGTGCTGTTCACCGCCGGCGGCATCGCCACCCCGGCCGACGCCGCGATGATGATGCAGCTCGGCGCCGACGGCGTGTTTGTCGGCTCCGGCATCTTCAAGTCCGGCAACCCGGCCCAGCGGGCCGCCGCCGTCGTGAAGGCCACCACGTTCTACGACGACCCGGACGAGATCGCCAAGGCCTCCCGCGGCCTGGGCGAGGCCATGGTCGGCATCAACGTCGACGAGATCCCGCAGCCGCACCGCCTCGCCGAGCGCGGCTGGTAGCTCAGCAGAACATCGGCGACAGGCGCGCCTAACCCGCTTGGCTTAAGAGAGACTGCAGAGGCTCCATAGACGAGGCGCCTTGGCGCCTCGTTTGTGGAGAAGCAGTCGAACGCCGCCCTTCGCCTTGCGCTTCTGATTGAACGACGACGGCGGCCCGTCACCACGGGACGGCCGCCAGGTTCAGCCCGCCCACCTCCACAGCCGGGGCCGCCGCCCGTTTTAAGACATAAGAAAACCCCTCCGTCCCGGCCAAAATCGCCGGAACGGAGGGGTTCGTGGGGCCCCCTGTCGGATTCGAACCGACGACCCCCGCTTTACAAGAGCGGTGCTCTGGCCAACTGAGCTAAGGAGGCATTCCTGCTGCCTGACACAACTCCGGGCCACAAAATGGCGTGGATGTCAGGACGCTAGACAAGATTAGCCCACCGACGCCCGGTGAGAAAAACCCAGAGAAAAACGCGCAACGCCCCTCCCGCCCAGCGAAGGCCTAAAGCGAACCCAAAGCAATGGCCCGGCCCCGGAACGATCCGGGGCCGGGCCATCAACTTGTGGCCTTTAACTGCGCGCCTTCAACGGCATGTGCCGTTGTGCGGTTACTTCTTGGCGTCGATCGCGGCCTGCAGGTACTGGTCGAACGGGGTCTGGGCGCTGTCGCCGACACCCCACTGCTTGCCTTCAACGAACACGGTGGGCGTGCCGGTGATGCCGATTACCGTGGCCTCCTGGGTGGTGTGCTTCACCCACGGACGGTAGGTCTTGCCATCCACGCATGTCTCGATGCTCTTGGCCCCGGCGTCGGTGGCCAGCGTCTTCAGCTCGTTGTCGGAGAGTCCGGCGCTGCCTTCGGCCGGCTGCTTGGCGAACAGCACGTCGACGAAGTCCGAGTACTTCTCCGGGGATTCGTTGACCACGCAGGCTGCGGCGTTGGCCGCGCGCGAGGAGTAGTTCGTGGTGGACCGGCTGTCCAGGAATCCGAGCGGGCGGTACTCCACGGTGATTTTGCCCTCGTTGCGCAGCTTGGTGAGCGTCTCGTTGTACTGCGCCTCGAAGTTCTTGCAGACGGGACAGATGAAGTCGATGTAAAGGACCACCTTGACCGGCTTGCCGGCCTCAGCCTCGGCGCCGGGGGCCGTGACCGGAGACGGCGGCGTGGCCGGAGCGGACGGGAGGTCGGACAGCTTCACGGTTGCGGGATCGGTCTTCGCCACGTCGGTGTTCGCCAGCAGGGTGACACCGCCGTGGATGTTGCCGTTGGCCGGCGTGGGTCCCTCGTCGGCAACCGGGGCGTTGTTCTTGATGTTGGAGGTGACAACCAGCGCGACGATCACGATGATGGCGATGACGGCGGCAACGATGCCCCAGCCGATCAGCAGCTTGTTGCGCTTCTCCTTCTTCAGCTGCGCCTCGCGGATCTCGCGGGCTTTCTCGCGCGCCGCGGCAGTGCGCTCTGCCTTAGACAGTCGGGGTTCGTTTGCGGGGCTCATTGGTTCCTCGGGTCGTTCGGCCAGGGACGGTCCACTCAGTGGCAACGTCATCATTTTAGGGGAGAAACCCGAGAACTTGCGCTTTCAAGTTTCCCTTCCGCCTGCCCAACGGACGAATAGCCCGGAAGATTCCGGGCGGCTAGGGTTGATGGAGAGCCACGAGCGGACCCCAGGGGGCACCAATGCAAGCAACGGACAGCGCCGGCCACGGCACACAGAGCACCACTGAAGCGGCGCGGACGGCCACCGACAGCGCCCCCACCGGCGCCGCGGCAGGGGACCAGTTCGACTTCATGGTGGTGTCCAACCGGCTGCCCGTCGACCGCTGTTCGGCCGACGAGACCGGCTGCGAGGACGGCTGGCGCCGCTCCCCCGGCGGACTCGTGACAGCCCTGGCCCCGATGATGACCAAGACCGACGGCGCGTGGGTGGGCTGGCACGGAGCCCCCGATGAGACGGTCAAGCCTTTCAGCCATGGCGGCATCGACCTGATCCCCGTCCAGCTGAGCACCGAGGACATCGAGCTTTTCTACGAGGGCTTTTCGAACGCCACGTTGTGGCCGCTTTACCACGACGTGATCGCCCCTCCGGAGTTCCACCGCACCTGGTGGGATTCGTACCGGAAGGTCAACCGGAGATTCGCCGACGCCGTCATCCGCCATGCGGCCGAGGGTGCCACCGTCTGGGTGCAGGACTACCAGCTCCAACTGGTTCCCAAGCTGCTCCGGGAGGCCCGGCCGGATCTGAAGATCGGGTTCTTCAACCACATCCCCTTCCCGCCGCCGGAGATCTTTGCCCAGCTCCCGTGGCGCCGGGCGATCATCGACGGCCTCCTGGGGGCGGACCTGGTGGGCTTCCAGCGCAGCAGCGATGCCGGAAACTTCATGCGCTCCGCACGGCGTTTCCTTGGCGCGAGCGTCAAGCAGCAGCAGGTCCATGTCAGGGGCACCGACGGCGAAACCACCCACATCGCGAGGGCCCAGGCGTTCCCGATCTCCATTGATGTCAAGCAGATCACCGAGCTAGCGAAGAAGCCGGAGGTAATCGAGCGGGCGCAGCAGATCCGCCGGGACCTCGGCAATCCCAAGACCATCCTGCTCGGCGTCGACAGGCTCGACTACACCAAGGGCATCCGGCACAGGCTCAAGGCGTACGAGGAACTGCTGCAGGACGCCAAGGTCACCGTCGAGGACGCGACCCTGATCCAGGTGGCCAGCCCCAGCCGTGAGCGTGTGGAGCAGTACCGCCTGCTCCGTGAGGAGGTCGAGGGCACAGTGGGCCACATCAACGGCACCTTCGACACCATGGAGAGCACGGCCGTCCGCTATCTGCACCACAGCTACCCCATCGAAGAGATGGTGTCCCTGTACCTGGCCGCGGACGTCATGCTGGTCACCGCCCTGCGCGACGGCATGAACCTCGTCGCCAAGGAATACGTCACGGCCCGGACAAACAACGACGGAGCGCTGGTATTGAGTGAGTTCGCCGGTGCCGCGGACCAGCTCAAGCAGGCCCTGCTGATGAACCCGCACGACATTGACGGCCTCAAGGACACGATCATGAGGGCCGTCAACATGCAGCCGGCCGAGGCATCACGCCGCATGCGGGCCATGCGCAAGCAGATTCTGGACCACGACGTCGACCTCTGGTCCTCCGACTTCCTGAAAGCCCTCGCCGAAAAGGTTGTACGCGATGACTCCTGACGCCGCCGGAACCCACGATTCAGAGACCAACACTCCAAACACGGCCCCGCTCTCGCTCTCCCCTGAGCTGCTGGCAGCCGTGCGCCGCGTCGCCGGCACCGGGCACCTGCTCGTGGCGATGGACTTCGACGGCACCATGGCACCGCTCGTGGACCATGCCGGCGACGCCCGCGCGCTCCCGCGCTCCGCAGCCGCCTTCGCGGCGCTGACGGAACTGCCCCGGACGACGACGGCGCTCATCTCCGGCCGGGCGCTGGACAGCCTGCGGGCCGTCGCCTCCCCGCCGGAGGAGACGCTGCTGATCGGCAGCCACGGCGCAGAGGTCTGGATGGGGCCCGGCTCCTCGGAACTCATGCTCGACGACGCCCAACGCGAACTCCTGGCCGAGGTCCGCCGGGAGCTTGAGGGAATCGTGGAACAGGCCCCGGGGACCCTTTTGGAAGACAAGCCGGCCGGCGTCGTCCTGCACACGCGGCTCGCGGCGGACGACGTCGCCGAGGACGCCGTCGCCGCGGCGCGGGCGGTCCTGCAGGACCGCAGCGGCGTCTTCCTCAAGTCGGGCAACCGCGTCCTGGAGACCTCCGTCGTGAACGCCTCCAAGGGCGAGGGCATTGCCTTCCTGCGGCAGGCTGCCGGAGCCACGGCCGTGGCCTTCGCCGGAGACGACACCACCGACGAGGACGCCCTGGCCAGCCTCGTCCCGGGCGATCTCGGGGTAAAGGTGGGGCTCGATTTCACCCAGGCTGAGTTCCGGGTGGAGGCGCCGGTGCACGTCTGCGAACTGCTGGAGGCCCTGCTGCGTGAGCGGAAGAAGGCCCTCAACTCCCGGAGCTAACGCGGGCTTACTGAGCGGTCAACCGGGCGTCGGTCACGACTCAGGCTCGTAGCCGATCAACCAGTGCAGTCCGTGACGGTCGAGGACCTGGCCATCTGTCGCGCCCCAGGGCTTCGGGGCAAGGGGATCGATCACCCGGCCGCCAACGGCGAGCTTGTCGAACCACTCGTGGAGAACTGACGGTTCGGCGGTCCCCAGCAGCGAGAGCATGAGGCCTTCGGAGCGGACGCTTTTCTCGCCCGCAGCCGCATCCGACCCCGCCAAAGCGACTACGCCGTTCAGCTGTCCGTGGGCAATGGCATCCGGCGGGCCATCGCTGCGGTTGAACTCCTCGTACGTGAACAACGCAAGCTCTCCGCCGAAAACGTCGGCGTAGAAGCCAAGTGCTTCACGCGCCGTGCCGGGGAAACTGACATAGATCTGCAGTGCCGTCATGCGCACAGCATACCTACCCTTTTCTGGCGCCACGTGACGGACCCCACGTGTGACATCCGTAACTTTTTAGCCCATTTGGCATATATCTGACATACTCTGTTTGTGATGTGGCGCACAACTACCGTGCGGCGTCACTGGGTACTCCTCGGCTTCGGCCGAGGAGTATGCGTATGAAATCCCACAATTGAATTAACAACTGCATAAAACGACCATTCACTACGGATCGTCCGGCACGTACCTGCCGGTGAAGGGATTGATAACTGTGGCTACAGTTACTTTTGATAACGCAACACGTCTGTACCCGGGCACCGAGAAGCCCGCTGTTGACAAGCTCAACATTGATATCGCCGATGGCGAATTCCTGGTCCTCGTTGGACCCTCCGGCTGCGGAAAGTCGACCTCCCTGCGCATGCTTGCAGGTCTCGAGGACGTCAACTCCGGCCGCATCCTCATCGGCGACCGCGACGTCACTGACGTCCCGCCGAAGGATCGCGACATCGCCATGGTGTTCCAGAACTACGCCCTGTACCCGCACATGACCGTGGCGGACAACATGGGCTTCGCACTGAAGATCGCCGGCGTCAGCAAGGAAGAGCGCGCCGAACGCGTCCGTGAGGCCGCCAAGCTGCTTGACCTCGAACCGTACCTGGACCGGAAGCCGAAGGCCCTCTCCGGCGGCCAGCGTCAGCGCGTTGCCATGGGCCGGGCCATTGTGCGTAACCCGCAGGTCTTCCTCATGGATGAGCCGCTGTCCAACCTGGATGCCAAGCTGCGCGTGCAGACCCGCACCCAGATCGCGTCCCTGACCCGCCGCCTCGGCGTCACCACCGTCTACGTGACCCACGACCAGGTCGAGGCCATGACCATGGGTGACCGCGTCGCCGTGCTGAAGGACGGCCTGCTGATGCAGGTCGACACCCCGCGCAACCTGTACGACAAGCCCAAGAACGTCTTCGTGGCCGGCTTCATCGGCTCCCCCGCCATGAACCTGCTCGAACTCCCCGTCGTCGACGGCGGCGTGCAGTTCGGCGGAACCGTTTACCCGGTGCCGCGCGACGTCCTCGAGGAAGCCCACGGCCAGACCGTGACCCTCGGTTCCCGCCCGGAAGACCTTGAGACTGTCGCCCAGGGTGAAGGTCTCCAGGTCGAGGTTGACGTCGTCGAAGAACTCGGCGCCGACGCTTACGTCTACGGCCACACCACGCTCGACGGCCAGAGCCACGACATCGTGGCCCGCGTCGACGGCCGCCGCCCCCCAATGAAGGGTGAGTCCATCTGGGTCCGCCCCCAGTCGGGCCACGTACACCTGTTCGACACCAAGACCGGCCTGCGCCTCGGCGACTAGTCCCCACCCACCGGCTCCCTAACCTCGCTCCGCGTCGGTCAGGGAACCCTGCCGGCGTGGGCCCAGCACGACTGACGGCGGTCCTCCCCAGTGGAGGGCCGCCGTCGGGCGTTAACGGCCCTGCTTTAGGCGCGGCCCGCCAAATACGGAAGAATTGATTCATGACCGAGGAAACCCCATGACCGAGGAAAACAGTGCCCAGTGGCACGACGAGCCCACCGACTACGGTCAGATCGGGAAACTGCCCCGGTTCG
Source organism: Arthrobacter humicola (assembly GCF_022803015.1). GTDB lineage: Bacteria > Actinomycetota > Actinomycetes > Actinomycetales > Micrococcaceae > Arthrobacter > Arthrobacter humicola_A. Next base: position 6,692 of record NZ_JAFKON010000020.1, on the reverse strand, counting down.
AGGCCGCCAGCGCCAATGACGACAAGGCCGCGATGGCCTCCAGCTCGCTGAGCATCACGGCCGCCGCCACCGAGCCCGAGCTGCTGGACCTGCCTTGGCACATTGCCCTCGAGGACTGGCCGGCCGAATATCTGGCAGCCCTCCCCCGCGGTATCTCCCGGCACATCGTGCGCTTCGCCCACCTCGGCGGCTCCGTGATCGCCATCAAGGAAACCTCGGAGCACGTGGCCCGCCACGAGTACCACATGCTGCGCAAGCTCGCCCGGCTGGACGTTCCCGGCGTGGAGCCGGTGGCCGTCATCACCGGACGCACCACCCCGGAGGGCCGGCCGCTGAACCCCGTGCTGGTCACCCGGCACCTGAAGTTCTCCATGCCCTACCGTGCGCTCTTCTCCCAGATGCTGCGCAAGGACACCCTGACCCGGCTCATCGACGCCCAGGCCCTGCTGCTGGTCCGGCTGCACCTGATCGGCTTCTACTGGGGCGACGTCTCGCTCTCCAACACCTTGTTCCGCCGGGACGCCGGCGCGTTCGCCGCCTACCTGGTCGATGCCGAGACCGGCGAACTGTACCCGGATTTGTCCACCGGCCAGCGCGAGTACGACCTCGAAATCGCCCGCGTCAACATCGCCGGGGAACTCATGGACCTCCTCGACGGCGGCCTGATCGAGGAGAAGGTGGACCCCGTGGCCACCAGCGAACTGATCATGGACAGCTACCGGCGGTTGTGGACCGAGCTGACGGCAAAGGAATCGTTTGAGATCGGGGAACGCTGGCGCGTGGCCGCCCGGATCCGGCGGCTCAACGAGCTGGGGTTCGACGTCGAGGAATACGCGATCAAGACCACACAGAACGGCTCCACCATCCAGCTCCAGCCGAAGGTCGTCGACGCCGGGCATCACCAGCGCCGACTGCTGCGCCTGACCGGTCTGGACGCCCAGGAAAACCAGGCCCGCCGCCTCCTGAACGACATGGACTCTTTCCGGGCGGACAACAACCCGGGCATGGACGAGGAATACAGCGCGCACCTGTGGGTCAGCCAGATCTTCGAACCGATCGTCCGGGCCATCCCCCGCGACCTCTCCGGCAAGCTCGAGCCGGCCGAGGCGGTGCACGAGGTCCTGGAGCACCGCTGGTACATGTCCGAGAAGGAGAACCGGCACATCCCCCTGGCGGAGGCCGTCCAGTCCTACATCGACAACGAACTCCGCCACCGCCGGGACGAGGCCGCGATCATGCTCAACCCGGACACTGGATTGCTCAAGATCCTTGAGGTGGAGACCGAGGAATCACGCTACGGCGCCGACGACTCAGTGGACGAATACCCCGACTCCGACGACTAAGCCGCGCGCCGGGCATGTTGTGGCACGCCCGCGCTAAATCTCCTTGAGCTAAATCGCCTTGCCGGGGTTCAGGATCCCGGCCGGATCGAAGAGTTCCTTGATCCGGCGCTGCAGCTCACGCACGGGTTCCTTCTGCTCCAGGCCGAGCCAGCGCAGCTTGTACTGCCCGATCCCGTGTTCGCCGGTGATCGTGCCGCCCATGGCCAGGGCCACGGCAATCGACCGGTCCAGGGCGGCGCCCAGGCGGGCCATGGCATCGGGGTCCACGGTATTGTCCACCCGGTCGACCCAGAAGGTGGGGTGCAGGTTGCCGTCACCGGCGTGTGCCACGACTTTGAGCTGCACCCGGTGCTCCGCCGCCATGGACTCGAGCTCGGCGACGTAATCCACCAGCCGCGAACGCGGCACGGCCACGTCCTCGCCCACCCGGTATTCGTCGTCCACCTCGGTCCCTCGGCTGTTGCGGCGCAGTTCGACAAGCTCCTCTGCCTCCGCGTTGGCCTCCATGGTCACCACCGCTCCTCCCGCCACCAGGACCGGGCGGATGGCCGCGGCCTCCGCCGCCGCGCCGAAGCCGTCGGTCTGGATCAGCAGCAGGGATGCCCCGCGCGCGGCCAGGTCCGAGCCGTGGAGGTCATCGAGTTGGGCGAGCGAGCCGCCGTCGAGCAGTTCCATGATGGCCGGCTGCACGCGGGCCCTGCCCACGGCGAGGACCCCGGCCGCGGCGCTGCGGAAGTCCGGGTAGAAGGCGGCGATGGTGTGTACGTCGCGCGGCAGGTACTTCAGCCGCACGGTGACACCGACCACGATCCCCAGGGTCCCCTCCGAGCCGACGAACAGCCCGGTGAGGTCATAGCCGGCGACGCCCTTGAAGGTCTGGTGGCCGGTATGGATGAGGGAGCCGTCCGCGAGGACGACGTCGAGCGCCAGGACAGAGTCGCGGGTCACCCCGTACTTCGCGCAGCGCAGCCCGCCGGCGTTGGTGGCCACGTTGCCGCCGATGGTGGACATCTTGAAGCTCGCAGGATCCGGTGCATACATGAGCCCGTGCACGGCGGCGGCCGCATTCAGGTCGGCGTTAATGACGCCGGGTTCCACGACGGCGGTCTCGTCATCCGGGTTGAGGTCCAGGATGCGGTTCATCCCCTCGAGCGTGAGCACCACGCAGCCTGCGCTCGCGTGGGCGCCCCCGGAGACCCCGGTACCGGCCCCGCGCGCCACAAGCGCGACGCCAAGGGCTGCGCAGGCACGCACAGTTGCCTGCACGTCGGCCACCGATTCGGCGCGGACCACCGCCTGCGGGAGCTGATAATCCAGGACGGGAGCCTGGTCCACGGCATACGCGGCCAGGGTGGTCGCGTCCACGGCAATTTTCTCCGCGCCCAGGGCGGTGGTCAGCTCGTCGATGATGCTACGCATGCGGTCTCCAGTTCGGTCGAATCCGGTTCCCAGTCTATGACTGCGCATTGTCGGTGATGCGGCTCACAGTTGCAAGCGCTTCCAGCTATGCGCGGGATAGTCCAGTTGGTGGTCGAAATTGCCGCCAAAATGTGACTGGAAGCGTTTTCATAATCCGGCGTGGGAGCCCTAGTATTGCCGTCATGTCCGTTGATTCAGTTCTCCTCGCCCCCGCCGCGCTGGCCGGACCTCTGACGGGTCCGCTGACCCCCGTGCACGCCGCAGACAACATTCCGGGATGGTGGCGCTCCGCTGTCATCTATCAGGTCTATCCGCGCTCGTTCCGGGACCTGAACGGCGACGGCATCGGCGATCTCGCCGGAATCACGGCCGAACTGCCCCGCCTTGCGGAACTGGACATCGACGCCGTCTGGCTTTCGCCCTTCTACCGGTCCCCGCAGCGCGACGCCGGCTACGACGTCAGTGACTACTGCGACGTCGACCCCCTGTTCGGCACCCTGGACGATTTCGCCGCCATGATGGCCGAGGCCACCCGGCTGGGAATGCGGATGATCGTTGACCTGGTGCCCAACCACTGCTCGGACCAGCACCACGCTTTCCAGGCTGCCCTGGCCGCGCCTGCCGGCAGCCCGGAGCGGGACATGTTCATCTTCCGAGACGGCCGCGGAGCATTCGGCGAGGAGCCGCCGAACAACTGGCAGTCCCACTTTGGCGGTTCAGCCTGGACCCGGATCACCGAACCGGACGGCGCCCCCGGGCAGTGGTACCTGCACCTCTTCGACTCCTCCCAGCCGGACTTCAACTGGGACAACCGCGCCGTCCACGAAGAATTCGAACGGGTCCTGCGCTTCTGGCTGGAGCGCGGGGTCTCCGGTTTCCGGGTGGACGTGGCGCACGCCCTCGTGAAGGCCCCGGGCCTGCCCGAGTGGGGCGGACGGGCGGACGGCAGCAGCTCCCACGGCTTCCCCGGAAGCGACGCTCCGATGTTTGGCCAGCCCGCGCTCCACGACATCTACCGGCGGTGGCGTCAGATTCTCGCCGAGTACGGCCCCGACCGGATCCTCTGCGCCGAGGCAAACGTGGACCCGCTCCCCCGGCTCGCCGATTGGGTGCGCCCGGACGAAATGCACCAGGCCTTCAACTTCCCCTACCTGCACGCGGGCCTGGACGTGCACCGGATGCGCCACATCGTCACGGAGTCACTGACGGCACTGGACGCCGTCGCCGCGCCCAGCACGTGGGTGCTCTCCAACCACGACGTCGTCCGCCACGCCACCCGCTTCGGGTACGACGGCCACGCTCCGCGCGACGGTGACGGAATCGGCACCTGGGATCCGCAGCCGAACGAGGAGCTCGGACGGTCCCGGGCGGCCGCGGCGTCCCTGTTCATGCTGGGGCTGCCCGGCGGGGCCTACCTCTACCAGGGTGAAGAGCTTGGCCTGCCGGACGGGATCGACATCCCGGACACCCGCCGCCAGGACCCCACGTTCGCCCGCACCGGCGGCGCACGGCTGGGCCGCGACGGCTGCCGAGTCCCGCTGCCCTGGCGGGCCGGGGAACGCAACGCCGGATTCGGCCACGGGCAGGACCCCTGGCTGCCGCAGCCGGAAAGTTTCTCACGGCTGGCCCGGGATGTGCAGTCCGCTTCGCCGTCGTCGCATCTGAGCCTCTACAAGCGCATGCTGGAGCTGCGCCGCCGGCTCGACCTTGGCCGCGGCTCGCTGTCCTGGTACGAGGACCTCTGCACCGATACGAGCCTTGCTTTCCTCAACGGCTCCACGCTGGTCCTGCTGAATGTCGGGTCCGAGCCCCTGGAGCTGCCCGCCGGACGGGTGCTGCTGCGCAGTTCAACGCCCACGGGTGCCGGCTACGACGCCGGGGACATGGCCGGCGCGGGCGATCCGTTAGGCTCAGGTGAAGCTGTTTGGCTGGAAATCTATCTCGAGGACACGGAGGGCTAGGCATGCCCGGCATCAAGGACGTCGCGGAACGGGCCGGCCTCTCCATCGCCACCGTTTCACGCGCCTTGAGCGGCAAGGGCAATGTCTCACCGCGTAGCCGGGAGCGGGCCCGCACCGCCGCCGCAGAGCTCGGTTTCGTCGCGTCGTACCAGGCCTCCGGACTGGCCTCCGGACGGACCCACAATGTGGGCCTCGTTGTCCCTTCCGTCTACCGGTGGTTCTTTTCCTCGGTGGTCGAAGGTGTCTCGGCGACCCTCCTGGATGCCGGCTACGACCTCACGCTGTACAACGTCAGCCAGGGCCGGGAGCGCCGCCACAGTGTGCTGAACGACTTCCTCCTGCGCAAACGCGTGGATGCCGTGATCGCCGTGTCGCTGGAGCTCTCCGAGACCGAGATCGACCAGCTGCTGGCCATCCATCGCCCCATCGTGGGGATCGGCGGCCCGTTACCCGGGGCTTCGACCATCCGCATCAATGACGCCGGTATTGCGGAGGCCGCGGCCCGGCACCTCATCCAGCTTGGCCACAGCAAAATTGCCCACATGACCGGCGATGCCGCCTACGAGCAGGATTTCCGCCTTCCCGGCACGCGCCAGGCGGGGTTCAAGAAGGCCATGCGGGACGCCGGACTGGTGGTCCGGCCGGGATGGCAGGTCTCCGCCGACTTCACGATCCGGGGCGCCTACGCCAACGCCCGTGAGCTGCTCGGCGGCTCTCCGGAGCGTCCCACGGCCGTCTTTGCCGCCTCGGACGAGATGGCGATCGGCACGATCCTCGCTGCCCGGGATTTCGGGTTGCGGGTGCCGCAGGATCTCTCCGTCATCGGCATCGACGGCCATGAGCTGGGTGAAGTCTTCGGGCTGACCACGATCGATCAGGACGCGCGGGGCCAGGGTGCGTTGGCCGTGCGGCGTTTGCTGGCCAGGCTCGACGGCGCCGGAGACACGGCGGCCGCGCACACCGAATACCCCACGCGCTTCATCATCCGGTCCAGCACCGCTGTTCCGCCCGTCGACCAGGGACCTTTGCGCGCCTAGGTCCGGGCTAGATCCGGACTGTGCATGCCGGGGGCTGGCCGCCGGGTCTGTCCGCCGGTAGGGACGAACGGGCCTCTCCCAGGAGCCGCTCAGGCCTCGGGGCTGTCCGCGCCGGCACCACCCATGAACCGAACGAAGCGGTCCAGGACGGCGGGCCAGCCTGCCGCGTACTCCGCCCGGGCTGCCGCGGGGTCCTCGGCGCCCTCCCAGCCGCTGTGAACCAGGCGGAGCTCTGTCCCCTCGCCTACCGCCCTGAACGCCACCCGGAGCTCGGTGGACCACATGGCAGTGGTTCCGGGGTGCCAGCTGGCGTGGAAGGACAGCGGGGGCTGCCAGTCGTCAATCGATCCCCAAACAGCCGTCCGGCCGTCATCCGAGGATTCCATGATCAGGTTCTCCTCGAACTCGACATAGGAGCCGGCGCCATAGACGCTGTGGTCCTCGAGCGGCCACCAGAGGTGCGTGTGTTCCGTGAATCCCATGAAGGCCCGGGCAACTGCGCCCGGCACCACAACGCTGACGACGACGGGATCGAGTTCGTCCGCCGCGGCAGGTTCCGGCGCGCCGGACGGAGCATGGCTGAAGAGGTTATCCATGGGCACCAACTCTACCCGCGCAGGCAGCTCCCTGATCCAGGGGTGAGCGGCGGCGGCTGTGACGCTCTCTCACATTTGGCGGGATGTCCTGTGACACTCCCTCACCTTGGGCGGGATGTCCTGTGATGCTCCCTCACGTTTGGCGGGGTGCGGCGGGATGCTCCCTCACGTTTGGCGGGGTCCGGGCTGAATGACGGGTTAAATGCGGCAGGACCCCCACCTGGTGGTGGGGGTCCTCGACCGTTAATGGTGTTCCGGCGGTGACCTACTCTCCCACACCCTCCCGGGTGCAGTACCATCGGCGCTGTGGGTCTTAGCTTCCGGGTTCGGGATGGG
>NZ_JAFKON010000001.1 GCF_022803015.1 Arthrobacter humicola | reverse complement strand
GGTCCAGGCGCGGACCGCGACGAAGAACCAGCTGCTGGGCCAGCTGGACCGGGCCTTCCCCGGGCTGACGCTGGTCCTGCCGGACGTGCTCGGCACCAAAGTGGGAAGGCTCATCGCTGCTGAATTCGCCGACCCGAAGCGGCTCGCCGCGCTGGGCACCGCCCGGTTCATCCGGTTCGCCGCCGTCCGCGGCCTCCACGTTCGGCAGCCGCTGGCCGAACGGCTCGTGGATGCCGCCCGCGACGCGCTGACCACGGCGGACGCAGCCGTGGCCCGGCAGGTGCTGGCCGCCGATCTGGACCTGCTGACCGAGCTCACCGCGCAGATCGACGCATCCGAGGCAGAGTTCGCCCGGTTGCTTCCGTTGAGCCCGTACGCGACGCTCACCACGACCCCGGGCTGGGGTGTGGTCCGCGCCGGCAACTACGGCGGCGCCCTGGGCGACCCGCACCGCTGGCCCGGGCCGTCACAGATCTACCGGGCATCGGGTCTGTCCCCCACCCAGTACGAATCGGCAGGCAAACGACGCGACGGATCCATCAGCAGGGAAGGCAACGTGGCCCTACGCCGGGCCCTGATCGATCTCGGCATGGGGCTCTGGTTCAACGACGCGCCCAGCCGGACCTACGCCGCGGCGCTCAGGACCAGAGGCAAGCACGGCGGCGTCATCGCCTGCGCGATGGCGCACCGCGCATCACGGATCGCCTACGCCATGGTCCGGGACCAGACCACCTACGACCCCGGCCGCTGGAAGTGACAAGCCGCGGCACACCATGATGCCAGCCGGAAATCCCCCTCACGGAACCCACGGAGGTGCCCGCAGGATCCCTTCACAACCCAGGCCGGCGGTGAGACGCTGGAACCGACGAAGGGCCGGACCAGACGCCGATACAGCTATGGCGGACGCCTCCCGCGTTACGCCGCACCTAGCTTGGCGCCCGGCCCTTCGCCCTTGGGCAGCCCGAACGACGCCAGATGACCCGGCAACCGCCGAGGTCGAATAAGTCAGCGTGGGCGCCCTTGGAATCACGCCGGGCCAGCCAACCAAACCGCCACCCCACAGACACGTCAGAACGCCCGGCCAAACATGCGGCGCGCACTGTCATGCCCGGAGCATGCACTTGACACGACCTATAGCCAGCTAGGGCCGGTTCTGCGGCGCCGCGTGACCCAACGCTGACTCAAGCCACTTTCCCCAGGACACGAGAGCCGTGGCGCATAGCTCCAGGCGCGGCTCCAAGCGTGTCTTGGCGCCGACGACCTGAAGCGCTGCCACCACATCGCCCTTGAAGTCGCGAATCGGAACGGCCAGGGAGTAAAGTCCTGGTTCGGCTTCCTCGTCGACAACGGAGTACCCCCGTGCCCGCGCCCCGCGCAGTCGTGACAGGAAGTCCTCGACGTCAAGCGGTGTATTGGGGCCATGGCGCACGAAGGGAACGCCGGAGAAAATGGTTCGGACCTGGGCGTCCGAGGCTTCCCACAGCAGGGCCTGGCCGGCATCGCTACAATACGCCGGGTAGGGACGGCCCAGCCACGAACCGACCATGTTGCTACTTGCCGGAACACGCTCACCGATGGTGACAGTACTGTTTCCGCTCATAACTCCAAGGAAGCATCCTTCGTTTGTTTCACCGGCCAAGCCTTCCAGGGCGGTTACGCCGTCGGTCTGCAGCCGTTGCTCTGTCAACAGCTGTGCGTCTGTCAGGAGCGACCAGTTCATTGTGTAGGACCGGTGGTCTCCGCGTGCCAGAAACCCCTCCTGCTCGGCGGTCCGCAGGCTGCGCGAAACCTGGCTGCGGTCCCTGCCCAGATCGGCTGCTATATCAGCGACCGTTCCGCCAGACAGGCCTTCTGCGTTGCGGGAGCCCACCGCGAGGACAGCCATGATTCCCCGGCCCATGCTGGACGTCTTAGACATGGATCCGATTCTAGTCACTGCACCAACGTGTCTTAGTGGATGGCGAAGACACGGGCTGGAAAGCCGCTGCCGTGCAGGGGTTTCGGCCAGCTTGCAATGAGGATCGCGCCGGCTTCTGGAAGTCCGTCCAGGTTCGCCATCAGCTCGATCTGCCACCGGTTCCGCGCCAGGACATAGGTCTCCAAGCTGAAATCCTGGCGGGACGTAGCCAGTCCCGGGTCTGTGTCCGTCTGCTCATGGCCGACGGCAGTTACCGACCGCTCCTCGATCAGGAAGGAGAGGACTTCCTGGGACCAGCCAGGTGTGTGGCTGGCCCCCTTATCGTCCCTGTTTGCCATGGCGTCGGTGTCGGGCCAACGATGGCTCCACCCTGTCCGCAACGCCACAAAGGACCCCGGTGCGATGGCACCGTTGCGACGCTCCCATGCCTGGACGTCCTCCATCGTGGGAGTGGCGTCCGCATTTGCGGTGACCCGCGCGGTGATGTCGAGGATGGCCAGTGGAAGGACCATGTCCTCCACAGGAATCTGGTCCAAGGTCCGTCCCCCGCGGATGAAATGCGAGGGAGGGTCAACGTGCGTACCCCATTGGCCGATGATCGAATAGCGGTGAGCGGTGAAACCGTCGCCTTTCTCCAGGTCGAAGACCGCCTCCCTGATTTCGTCGGGGAAGGCCGGGAAATGCGGCTGGCCGGGGTGGAAGGCGTGCGTCAGATCGGTGAATGACCTGCCCGCCAGCAACGCCTGCAGACCGTCCCAAAGTCCGGCCGTGGTGGCTTCAATCATGATGCGGCCTCGCTCTCAAAGAGTGCGGGAAGGGCTGTGCTGGAGACGCTGACCGGGCCTGTCAGTTCGATGACCGGTACCTCCCAGGGATGGATATCCACGATGTGCTGCAGGAAGCGTTCAACGGCGGCATCAGGGAGCGCCGCATCGAAATACGTCGTGAAGACCAAGGTAGGCGAAATTGTCCGCTGCCCCACCTGCCCCAACGTAGGGTTAGCGCCTTCAGTGCAGGTGAAACCCTCGAAGCCCAGGCCGGATTCAAATACGTGCCTGTAGTTGCCAAAATCCCCTAAGTCAGGGGATTCCGACGAAGCCTGGAGCAGGGCCGCGATGCCGGCCTCATCTTTGAACGCTTCTGCGTCGCCCCTGGCGAGCCGCGAGAAAGTTTCCGAAGCTATGGGCCAATGCACGCGCAGCTTGCGGACTGATTTCATTGCAATTTTCAAGGGAGGCCTCTTCCTGGGCAGTTCGCAAATGGTGTCTGAAGGCTATGGTGGCATAGAGTGATGTGCATTACAAGCATGAACAAATGCTTATTACGCACACCATTGGAGGGGGCGCGTTCTCTCGGCACATCCGCCAGACTCTGGGCGTGACTGAGCCGCGGAACACCGGTCAGCGCTAGCGGCTGCTGACCGTCATCTGCAAGCCACGGGCTGCACTGCGCCTTTTGGCAATGCACGCTGTGCTACCTTGCATTGCCGGGCCGCGAGGCGCCGCAACTGCCCGGCAGGAAAGAACAAACCGAAATGCTTGGAGCCGTGAACGATGCCCAGTAACACCTTGCTTTCCCGCACTCTCGACGCCGGAGCGAACCTGACCGTGGACGGTGCACTCGCCACCGAGCTTGAAGCGCACGGCTGCGATCTGGAAGACCCTTTGTGGTCGGCTAAAGTCCTTCTGGAGCAACCGGAACTGGTCAAGCGCGTACACCACGATTACTTCCGCGCCGGAGCCACTGTCGCCATCACGGCTAGCTATCAAGCCACACCCCTGGGATTTGCGCGCCGCGGCATCGGCGAGGAAGCGGCCTTGGAACGGGTGGCATTGAGTGTGCGCCTGGCCGACGAGGCACGCCGCGAGTACCTGACGGAAAAACCGGATGCGGGCCCCCTGCTGGTTGCAGGATCGGTCGGGCCCTACGGCGCGTACCTTGCCGATGGATCGGAATACCGAGGCGACTATGTCCTCAGCCAAAACGAGTTTTTGGAGTTCCACCGGCCTCGAATCGCAGCGCTGGTGGCGGCCGGAGCGGACTTTCTTGCCTGTGAGACGCTGCCTTCATTGCCGGAGGCCGAGGCCCTGCTGGCACTCATGAAAGAGTTTGACGTCGAAGCCTGGCTCTCCTTCACGTTACGGGATGGCGGCCACCTCAGCGACGGTACGCCGCTGGCTCAGGCGGCAAAGCTCTTTTCGGCGGAGCCGCTCGTGGCGGCTATCGGCGTGAACTGCGTGCCGCTGGAGCTGGTCTCCCCATCGCTGGAGGCCCTGGGCAGAGCCACTGATACGCCCCTGATCGCATATCCGAATTCGGGCGAAAGCTATGACGCAGTCACCAAAACGTGGGGTCCGGCCGCGGCGAGAACTTCAGGCCCCGATACCAAACAGCCCGCAAGCCTTGCGGAGGGAACGCCAATCTGGCGTGAACTTGGTGCACGGCTCGTGGGTGGGTGCTGTCGAACGACCCCACAGGATATTGCCGCCGTGACGGCGCTGTCAGAAACTCACAAACCTGGATATCGACCGGTTGGTGCTGCTGGCGCAAAAAACCTCTGACGCGTCACGGACTTGGCCTATACGCAGTTAACCTAAGTGGCAATGTCCCCTATTGAGTAGCGATATATCGGGATCTGCGCAGCAGCACCGCCGTTCGCGGACACGGATCACGAAACGCGGCGGGCCGCCTCAGATAGGCGGCGACCATCTTATTTCGTGAACGGTCTTGTGTGACACCGTCATTTGATTAGGTGGTTCAGGAACCCCCGTATTGGGCGCCGGAATGGGCTTCGATTGCGATGTTGAGTTCTTCCAGGGTCGGGGGGTTTGCTCCCGGGCGCTGCACGGTGATGGCCGCGGCTGCAGCTGCGGTGTGTCCAAGCTGCTCCAAGACAGCTGGGGCGAAGCCTTCGGTTCCTCGGGTGAGAAAGCCCAGGATCAGGGCGGACATGTAGGAGTCCCCGGCGCCGATGGTGTCGGCAACTTTGGACTTCACGGCGGGAATGCTGATGTTAGCGGCGGCGGTGGTGAATTGTGAGCCGTCGGCGCCTTTGGTGATGACGGTAAGTCCGGCGCCCAGACCGAGGATGTGTGCTGCGGTTTCGTCCAGGCTTTTTTGGGGGTACAGCCAGCGGGCGTCTTCGTCGCTGAGTTTGACGACGTCGGTTAGGGGCACGAGCTCTTCGAAGGTGGCCAAAGCTTCCCTGTGGCTGCCGAGCAGCGCTGGACGGATATTCGGGTCATAGGTGACCATGCAGTGTGTGCGGGCTTGTTCGAGCAGGGATTTCACGGCGCCAGCGCCGGGATTAAGGAAAGTGGCGATGGATCCGGTGTGCAGGATTTTTGGGAAGTAGGTGGGGGCTGTCGGGGCAAGGTCCCAGGAGATGTCGAAGTCGTACTTGGCGGAGCCGTCGGGTTCAAGGGTTGCTGTGGCCGATGCCGTTTTGGTGAGGGATTTTGATCCGGGCAGAAGTATGACGCCTGCGCTGCTGAGGTGGTTTTCGATGGAAATCCCACGCGCGTCCGGAGCTATGGCTGTGAGCAGACCTGTGGTGACGGCCAGGCGGCCAAGTCCGTAGGCGACGTTGGCCGGTGAGCCGCCGGGGTGTTCTACCGTGTCGTGCGACGTGGTGACCACGTCGATCAGCGCTTCGCCTATGACCATGACGTCGAGCATCTGGTGAGCGTCGTTCCGGGCTGTTGTGAGGTAATCCATGGTCTGTCTCTCGTGGGATGGTGATGATGGGAACTCCCGGTATGGATCCGCCCGCGGACCTGGGGGAGGTCCGCGGGCGGAGAAGGGGCTCCGGTAGAGCGGGAGGGTACTAGCCGGACCTCAGGCGGTGGCTGCGCCGGTCATGATCGCCACTGCGTCGGTCATGGTGTGTGATTGCGGAGTGATGGTGGCAGCGCACTTGCCCAGGCGCTGGATGTGGATCCTGTCCGCTACGTCAAAGACGTGGGGCATGTTGTGGCTGATCAAGATGACCGGCAGGCCGCGGTCGCGAAGGTCCCGGACCAGCTGGAGCACCTGGTTCGATTCCCGGACGCCAAGTGCCGCCGTCGGTTCATCCAGCACAACGACCTTTGAACCGAACGCTGCGGCGCGGGCCACGGCGACAGCCTGGCGCTGGCCGCCCGAGAGGTTCTCCACCGGCACTGTCACGTCCTGCAGGGTGGAGATGCCCAACCGGGTCAGCTCTTCCTTGGCCTTGGTGCGCATGCCTTTGGTGTCGAGCATCCGGAACACGCTTCCGAGGAGCCCCGCGCGCCTTTCCTCACGGCCCAGGAACAGGTTGGAGGCGACGTCCAGCGCCGGTGAGACCGCCAGGTTCTGGTACACGGTTTCGATGCCGTGGACCCTGGCGTCCTGCGGCCGCTTGAAGTGCACCTGCTGTCCCGATACAAAGAGTTCTCCTGTGTCGGGAACTTCGGCGCCGGTGAGGCACTTGATCAGGGTTGATTTGCCTGCACCGTTGTCGCCAATGATCGCCAGGACTTCGCCCGGGTACAGGTCCAGGCTGACGCCGTCCAGTCCCACGACACGGCCGAAAGTCTTGACGAGGTTCCGGGCCTGCAGGATGGGCTCGCGCGTGGCGACGTGGGAGGCTTCAAATTCAGTCATGGTCATGACTTGACCTTTCGGATCCACTGATCGACGGACACAGCAACAATGATGAGGACGCCCACGGCGAGCGTCTGGTAGAGCACGTCCAGCCCGGCGAGCGAGAGGCCGTTGCGGAAGACCCCGACGATCAGGGCGCCGAGGAGGGTTCCCCAGACGGAGCCGCGGCCGCCGAAGAGGCTGGTTCCGCCGATGACGACGGCTGTGATGGAGTCCAGGTTCAGGTCCACGCCGCCGTTGGGGCTGGCTGCGTTGGTGCGTCCGATCTGGATCCAGGCGCCGACGGCCAGGACGGCGCCGGCTGCGAGGTAGACGCTCATGAGGACACGGTTTACCGGGATGCCGGCCAGGCGGGCGGCTTCCTTGTCATCTCCGACGGCGTAGACGTGCCGGCCCCAGGCCGTCTTGCCCAGGATGAAGGCGACCGCGATGTAGAGCAGGAGCATCATGACGACGCCCGTGGAGATCCTGACCGGGCCCACCGGGAAGGTGGTTCCTGTCCAGGTCAGCAGGGGCGGCATGGCCGAGCCGCGCACTGTCGCTCCGTTGGAGTAGAGCAGTGTCAGGGCGATGAAGATGTTCAGCGTGCCCAGGGTGACGATGAACGGCGGGAGCCGGAACCTGGTGACCAGGAATCCGTTCAGGGCTCCGGCGGCGAGTCCGACCACCAGGCCTGCGAGCAGGGCGAGAGGCGCGGGTATTCCGTTGTTGACGGCGAGCTGGGCCATGACCATGGACGACAGGATCATCACGGCCCCGACGGAAAGGTCGATGCCTGCCGTAAGGATGATGAGGGTCTGGGCGATGGCCAGGGTGCCGACGACGGAGACCTGCTGGGTAATCAGGGAGAGGTTTTCAACCCGCAGGAACCTCTCATTGAGGAGGCTGAACACCACCACCGCGATGAGAAGCACGAGGGCGGGGCTGACGGCGGGGTAACGGTGGAGGATATTGCGTATCCGGCTAAGCGGTGTCTGGCGGTCGAGGAATTCCTCGGCCAGGTCGGCCTGCCCGGCGCTGGGCGGTCCGGCGGTCTGTTGCTGGGTCACGATTGGTCCTGATCTTCGGTGATGGTTGCTAGGGCGGAGCTAGCTCGGTAGATGAAGTGCGGGGAGGCCGATAGCGGACTCCGGCCTCCCCGTCCCCTTAGTGAAGCTGGGTGGGTTACTTTCCCCAGCAGATGTCGGAGGCCTCGGTGGTGGTGATGCTCTTGACGCCGTCGACCGGCTTGTCCGTGACAAGCTCGACGCCGGTGTTGTAGAAGTCAAGCCCCGGTGAGTTGGCCGGCTTCTGGCCGGTCTTGGCAAGCTCAACGATGGCCTTCACTCCCAGTTCGGCCATCTTGACCGGGTACTGCTGGGCCGTGGCACCGATGACTCCGGACTTGACGTTGTTGACGCCGGGGCATCCACCGTCCACCGAAACGACCAGGACGTCCTTTTCCTTGCCGGCAGACTTCAGGGCCTCGAAAGCGCCGGCCGCGGCGGGTTCGTTGATCGTGTAGACGACGTTGATGTTCGGGTTCTTGGACAGGAGGGTTTCCATGGCGGTGCGGCCGCCGTCTTCGGCGCCCTGCGAGGCCTGGCTGCCGACGATCTCGTATTCGCCGCCCTTGCCGCCGGTGTACTTTCCGGTCTTGGCCTCGTCACCGTTCTTCTTCTTGTCCGCGGTGTCGATGCCGAGTCCCGTGAGGAAGCCCTGGTCCCGGTTGTAGTCCACGGAGACAACCTTGTCGTCAAAAAGATCGACGAGGGCAATGGTCGCTTTCTTCCCCTCCAGCTGGGCTGCGGTCCACTTGCCGATCAGCTCACCCGCGGCGAAGTTGTCGGTCGCGAACGTGATGTCGGCGGCGTCGGCCGGGTCCGGAGGTGTGTCCAGGGCGATGACGAACAGGCCGGCATCCTTGGCCTTCTTCAGGGCATCCACTACAGACGGGCCGTTGGGGGTGATCAGGATGCCCTTGTCGCCCTTGGAGATCGCGTTCTCGATGGCCTGGATCTGGGTGTCCTCGTCGCCGTCAGCCTTGCCGGCAGCCAGCTTCAGGTCCACGCCCTCGGCCGCGGCGGCCTTCTTCGCCCCGTCTTCCATGGCGACGAAGAACGGGTTGGTCGTGGTCTTAACGATCAGCGAGACGCCGACCTTTTCACCGGACGCGGTTCCCGTTGATGAGGCGGACGGGGAACTTCCACCACAGGCTGAAAGACTGAGCGCTCCCAGAGTCAGGACTGCTCCTGCAGCGAAGAGGCGGGTGGCCGTTGAACGGGGTGCTTTGGAACTCAACATTGAATCTCCTGATGTTTGAGGCCCTCACTGGCCTCGACAACGATGTCATGTACGATGTAATCAGCATCACACCAGAGAGTCAATAGATGCAACTTAGAAGGAGCGATATATTTGACAACGATGTCCGATCGTAGCCAGCCGACACTTTCCGCCAGTCGTCCGACAATGCGCCACGTGGCTGCCCTTGCCGGCGTCGGAATAAAGACCGTCTCCCGCGTGATCAACGACGAACCTGGCGTGTCGGACGCCACCAGGGAAAAGGTGCTCAGCGCTTCACGGCAACTCAACTACCAGCTGGACATGGCCGCCGGCAGCCTGCGCCGCGCGGGCAGAAGGACGCTCTCGGTCGGGCTGTTGCTGCCGAGTGTTTCCAACCCGTTCAGCGGCGAGATCAACCGGGCCATAGAAGATGCTCTTGGGGCCAGGGGAATCGCGGTCTTTGCGGCGAGCCTGGATGATGACCCCCAGCGGGAGCAGGACATCGTGGCGGCATTTCTTGGGCGGCGTGTCGACGGGCTCATCCTCACGCCCATCGCCAGGAGCCAGGCGTATGTGATCCCGGAGCATTCCCGTGACCTGCCTTTGGTCTTCATTGACCGTGAACCGGTAGGAGTGGAAGCAGATGCCGTCGTGACCGACAACGCCGCAGGCTCCGCGAGGGCAGCTGCTCACCTGATCAGCCGCGGCCACACCAGGCTCGCCTATCTGGGGGACCGCACCGACATCCAGACCGCCCGGGAACGCCGGCGGGGGTTCATTGAGGAGATCGGCCGGCAGGGAATTCCCACTTCCATGATTCCCGTCCGTGAAAACCTGCACGATGAGGAATCGGCCAGATTGGCCGTGTTGGAACTTCTCACCGCTGCCGAACCACCGACGGCGATTTTCTCCAGCCAGAACCTCATCACTTTCGGCGCCATGCGCGCTCTGAGAGAGCTCGGGCTGAGCAAACGCGTGGCCTTAATCGGATTCGATGACTTCACGCTTGCCGACATGATGGATCCCGGCGTGACAGTCATCGCCCAGCACCCCGAGCGAATCGGGAAGCTGGCAGCAGAGCGGCTCCTGGCCAGGATCGATGGCGACCAGCAGCCCCCGCATACCTATGTTGTCCCGTCTGAGCTCATACAACGAGGTTCCGGTGAGCTGCGCCCTCCGGCCTGACAGGGGTGGCCTCCTGAACTATATTTCGAACCCATCGACCTGAAAGGGATCATGATGACCAAGACCCTGTATGCCGAGTTCACCGTCAAGCCCGGCAGCGAAGTCCGCGTTGCTGAAATGATGCTCGAACTGACCCGGCATGTGCGCCGTGAACCGGGCAACGAGCTGTTCCTTCCCTGCACCCGAGAAGAGAACCCCCGGGAGTACTTTGTCTTTGAGGTCTACCGCGATGAAGCCGCGTTCCAGGAACACATCGGCGCCGATTACGGCGCCAGATTCAACGAGGAACTGGCCCGCCATATCGAAGGCGACGCCTCGGAACTGACCTGGCTTCTGCCGCTGGAATAGCCCTCAGCCAAATCCAGCCGGTCCACGGTCGGCGGGAGCTGCTGCGTCCAGGACCCACGGAGACGGCTGAACGGAGCCGCCTGCCGGAAATAACCCTTCCAGCCCTACCGCTGGGAGGGAATTTTCTGCTGCCCGCCCATCGCCTCGCCCGGCTCAGCCGCGCGGCGGGCGGCCTCATTCCCGCGCCGCCAAAACCGTTGACTTGTCTGACGGACATCACTTAGTGTCCTTCGCACTGACAACGTTGTCTACCGACGACGCGCGCAACGAAGGGCGAATCGAACTAATGAAGAACACGACCACCCGCAGGACGCATGCCGTTTCTGCACTGACGCTCGCGGGACTGACGCTGGCCGCGGCACTGGCAGGTTCCCTGCCGGCGTCGGCCGCGACGGGCCCCGGGGACGAACCCTACCGCCCGGCCATTCACTACACGCCGGCAAAGAACTGGATGAACGACCCCAACGGGCTCGTCTTCTACAAGGGCGTCTACCACATGTACTACCAGCACAACCCTTCCGGTAACACCTGGGGGAACATGTCCTGGGGCCACGCCACATCGAAGGACCTTGTTCACTGGCAGGAGCAGCCGCTGGCGATCTCCACCGATGCAGAGCAGGACATCTTCTCCGGCAGCGTCGTTGTGGACAAGGACAACACGACCGGTTTCGGTACGAAAGAGAACCCACCGCTGATCGCGATCTTCACCAGCGCCTACAAGGACGCCTCGCCCCACCGCGGCCTGCAGGCGCAGTCCCTGGCCTACAGCCTCGATGACGGACAGACCTGGACCAAGTACTCCGGCAATCCTGTACTGAACCGAAACTCCGCCAACTTCCGTGACCCGAAGGTCTCCTGGTACAACAAACCCGGCGGCGGAGGCTACTGGCTCATGACCGCGGTCGAAGCCCAGGATCACAAGGTCGTCCTCTACAAGTCCGCCAATCTCAAGGACTGGACCGCCCTGAGTGAATTCGGACCAGCCAATGCCACCGGCGGGCAGTGGGAATGCCCCGACCTGTTTCCCCTCGCCGTGGACGGCGACCCGAAGAACGTCAAGTGGGTCATGGTGGTCAACATCAATCCCGGCGGCGTGGCCGGCGGCTCCGCCGGCCAGTACTTCGTGGGGAACTTCGACGGCACCACCTTCACCTCCGAAACCACCAAACCCGTGGCCACGCCCCCTCCCGGCACGGTCCTGGCCGGATTCAACGACGGAACTTACAACGGCTGGACCGTCAACAACGAGCCAGGAAACTGGAAGAACGGCCCATTCGGCAGCACTCCGGCAAACGGAGCCCTTCCCGGCCAGAGCCCCGTGACCGGCTTTGACGGCAGTGGCCTGATCAACTCCTTCAACGACGGCGACTGGCCGCTCGGGTCCATGCAGTCACCTAACTTCACCGTGACCGACGACTACCTGAACTTCCTCGTGGGCGGTGGCAAGCACCCCCGCGTCTCCGACAAGCTGGACAACACCCCGCCCGAAGGGGAACTCAAGTTTGACGGCTTCGAGGTTCCCGCCGGGACATCGCTGGCCGACGCCGGCTGGACCGGGACCGGCGACCTCACCCCCAACTTCCAGCCCTCCACCAGCGGCGGGGACTTCTACCTCGGGGCCAAACGGATCAACACCTTCGAGACCGGCACCGCACCGGGCGATGACCGGCAGGGCACCCTGACATCACCGGAATTCCCCATCACCAAGAATTTCATGAGCATGCTGGTCGGCGGCGGCAACCGCTCCGCGGACTCCGGACAGATCCTGGCCGCCCAGTTGCTCGTCAACGGCAAGGTGGTCCGCTCCCTCGCAGGAGACAATTCCGGAATCCTGAACTGGAAAGGCTGGGATGTCGCCGAGTTCGCGGGACAGAATGCACAGTTGCGTGTAGTTGACCAGGCCACCGGCGGGTGGGGACACCTGACCCTTGACCACGTCATGCTGACTGACGGCCCGGCCGTTCCCCGGTCTGACGAGGAATCGGTAAACCTCGTGGTCAACGGACAAGTGGTCCGCACGGCCACCGGAAACGACAGTGAAAAGCTCGACTGGGCATCATGGAATGTCAAAGAATTCGTTGGCCAACAAGCACATATCAAAGTGGTCGACAATAACCGATTCGGTTGGGGCCACATTCTCGCGGACGAGTTCATGCTCTCCTCGAAACCGGCACAGTCGGCCCTGGAGACCTATGACTGGCTGGACTACGGACGCGACTACTACGCCTCCGTGTCCTTCGCCAACATGCCCGAAAACAAACGGGTCATGCTGGGCTGGATGAACAACTGGGACTACGCCAACAACATCCCCACCAACCCGTGGCGCAGCGCCATGGCCCTGCCGCGCGAAGTGAAATTGACCCAGACCCCGGAAGGGCCCCGGCTCACCCAAAGCGCCGTCAAGCAGGTCGACAAGCTGGCCCAAGAGCCAAGCTACTCAACCCCGAAGGGCATCCCGATCGAGGAGGGAACAACCCCGCTGCCCGCGGCCGCCTCCGGTCAGGTCCAACGAGTCGACATCACCTTCGCGCCGGGCACGGCCAAGAAATCCGGCATCACCGTGCTGGGCGATGGAGCCGCATCCACCGTCATCGGCTACGACGCCACGACCGGGAAGCTCTTCGTTGACCGCACTAACTCCGGCAACACCGCGTTCCACCCGGCCTTCGCTTCCATCGAGGACGCCCCCGTCACCCTGGACAAGAAGGGCTACGTCACCCTTCGGGTCTTCCTCGACCGCTCCTCAGTTGAGGTGTTCGCCCAGGATGGTCTGCGGACCATCACCGACCAGGTATTCCCCAACGCCGGAGCCGACAAGATGGCCCTCTTCGCAGAAGGCGGTACCGCCCAGCTCAAATCACTCACCGTGACACCGCTTGAAAAGGCAATGTTCCTGGCTGAAAAGAAGTGACCCAACCCGCCGCCTGACGGGCTCCCCAAGGAGCCGGAACTGAAGGGATTGCGCCCCATATTGCACCGGGCTCAATCCCTTCAGTTCGTCCATACCCCGGCGGCCGAAACATCTCAGTGCTGACCTGGCTCCAGCCGGTCAGCTGACACAACAGAAGGCTGGGGGGCGCCAGTCCTCCCCGTAGGAGACCAATCCCCGAAGAATCTACGCGTGGTTTCTGGTAGCACGGCTACCGAAAGATTGCCGAGCGCCGCTGCAACTGCTGCCGTCAACATCTGAGGTTCGACTGGTGATGCGAGACGGTCGCGGAACTGCTGTGGCTGGCGAGGCATCGGCTGGTTCATGGTCATAACAATGCTGGGGCGCCTTGCGGGTTGCTATAGCTGAGAAGTGTTTCGCTGAGCGCCTGATCCAGGGGAGGGGCGGTGACGCCGAGCCTTTTCGTGATTTGCTGCTGTCGACGAGGAGTGGAGGGTGTGAGATTCCGGCCGCAAGAGCACAACGGAGGACGGCGGGAGGTCCCGCCGTCCTCCGCAAAATGTGGCAGTCAGCGCCGTCCGGTTAGGACTCCGCACCCGTTTTTCCAGGGGCGAGACCGTAGAAGGGCGTGAACCGACCTCTGGCTCCGGGGGAAATGTTGGAAAGGACGACCGAAGCGCTCTCCGGTGCTGCCAAATGGTATCTGTTGGATTGCGGATGTTTCCGGGGGAGTCCAGTGTTTGCAGGGGTTGGAATGCAGTTCGAGTCCCACCTCGGGCACAGCAAACCCCCTCGTCAGAGGGGGTTTTGCTTTAACGTGTCAACATTGACCCTGTTCGGGTCCCTCTGACGTTTGTCGCGGCCTGTTGCTGGCCGCCGCGATGGCCTATGAAGTTATGTGGGTGGCGGGTTCAAGGTCCTGGCTGGTGGGCCCTCCGCCTGCCGGGATGTGGGGTCATGTTGGTCTCCTTTCCGGCTTGGCCTGGCAGCCGTGGTTGGTCCAGTACCTATTCATGCGGTGGGGTTGTGGTGACGATATGACCTGCGCGAAATTTCTTCGAGGTTCTTGCCTCGATTCGCTGCTTCTTGGGGCCTGGGGGAGAAGCTGGTGGCTGTTTATCCGGCCAAAGGGGGTGTGTACAGTGGCCACACCGGTGTCTAGATGACGCCGTGGCTCATCGGTGACCCTCTCGTTTCCTATTTCTACTGACACGAGGTGGAAGGTTCCTCCTTCTGCATCTCGCTGCCGAATGGTGACATCCAACCCGAACTCCCGCACGGGGTCTTCTTCCAGGACACGCGCATCCTGTCCCGCTGGAACCTCACCGTCAACGGCCAGCTGCTGGAGCCGTTGGCGGCGGAAACGAAGGAACTCTACCGGGCGTTGTTCGCCGGCCGTGTTGCCCGGCCCGGCTGCACCGTTTGTTCGTCCCGCACCGGGAGATTTGTCTCCGCAGCACCGGCGCCGGATTGAGTCGGTGGCGAGGATTCCGGTGCTGCAGATGGGCCACGGTTCCATCGAACGGACCTGCAGCGCAGCTACGACGATCTGGGCGCGCTCAGGATCGAAGACCCCGACCATCCGGACCGGCTGGTGGTCGCCGCCGGAGCGCCCTGGTTCATGACTGCGGCCGGTCTGGTGCGCTACGGTTTCGTGAAAGAAGCGCAGCAGATCGCTACGGCACTGCTTGAGGCTGCCCAGTACTCGGACGGCCGGTTGCCCGAGCTCCTCTGCGGCTTCGACCGGGAACGGTTCACCCAGCCCGTGCCGTACCCGACGGCGTGTTCGCCCCAGGCCTGGGCCGCGACCGCGCCGATTCCGCTGGTGACAAGCCTGATGCGCTACGACGCGCATGTATCCCGGGGTGGTCTGTGGCTGGACCCGGTACTGCCGGAGGCCTACGGCGACCTGCACATCACCAATGCCCCATGGCCGGCGGCCGGATTACCATCGACATTCCCGGTTCCACCACCTACGTCCAAGGGCTACCCGACGGCATGGCGCTGCACCGGGGGCACCGGCCCTGGATGACCGAACCGGTGGAACAGGCCAGGCTGCGCAAAGAACCTTAGCGGGACGAGCAGGCCCGACAGCCTTATGGCCAACTCGGCATGTCACCTCCTGCTCACCTCAGGCGGGGAGGTGGGCAGCAGCAACTGGGCCTTGCCGTCGCGGTCCACTCGATAAGGGCTACGGATTAATGTCATCTGCACGGCGGGAACTCCCTGGTCCCATAGAGTTCCCGCCGTGCGGATGGTGTTTGTGGTGCGGGTTCGTCCCTGTCAGTCCTGGCGGACCTTGCTGGGGTCGACGTTCCGGGCGGCGAAGATGAGCAGGCCGGAAGCCAGGATGGGGAGGACGCCCCACCACAGGGTGGCGTTGATCCAGCCGGCGCCGGCGGCGAGGGTGGCGGTGATCAGGAGGCCGCCGATGATCGCTCCGACCTGGCCGGACGCGTTGATGATGGAGCTTCCCGTTGCCCGGGTGTGGACGGGGAAGCTTTCGCCGGTGAAGAACAGCAGGGCGGAGAAGGGGCCGATGAGGAAGAACAGCCCGGCGCTGTACAGCCCGATGATGAGCGGGAAGTTCCCGTTCGGTGCCTGGAGCATGGTGAAGAAGGAGACGGCACACAGGATCCAGCCGATCCCGATCGCGTTGCGGCGCCCGATCCGGTCGCCGAGCCAGCCGTGGAACAGGTAGCCGGCGAAGGCCGTGGCATTGGAGATGATGAGTACCAGCAGCGCGTTGTCGAACTCGATGTTCTTACCGTCCGGTGCGGTAAGCAGCGACGTGCCGAGGATCGCGAATGCAAGGACGCCGAGCCAGTTCAGGAGGAAGGCTCCGCCGATCGTCAGGGTGGACCGCAGCGACTCCCCACGGAAGACCGAGACGAGCGGACTGGCCTTCTCCGAGACGTCGATTCCGTATTTCTCCCCGAGCTGCTGCGCCTCTTCCACCCTGCCGTCCTTGATCATCTTGTCGATCTGGTGACGGTGGGCGAATTGGGGGCTCTCCTTGAGCCAGCGTCCGGCGATGACGATGAAGACGGCGGGGATGGCGGCCACGGCGAAGCAGAGCGCCCACCCGCCGATGGGGAACAGCAGGTAGACGGACCCGGCAGCCAGGACGGAGCCGACCGGCCAGCCGGACTGGACGAGTGAGTAGATGAGACCGCGGCGGCGGGCCTTGGCGGGATCGCTGTTGTGGGCAAACATCTCGTTGAGGTAGGCCGCGTTGATGGCCTGTTCGGCGTAGCCGAGGCCGGCCAGTGAACGCACGAGGACCAAGAAGACGAGTCCCAGGCCGGCCGCGATGCCCACAACCCAGCCGACAGTGGCGGTCAGCAGTGAGGCGACGGCGGCACCGACGACGGCGATCAGGATGCCCTTGCGGCGGCCGATCCGGTCGACGATCGGGCCGATCCCGAAGGCCACGAGTGCAGTGCCGGCGGTCACCCAGGTATTGATCCCCGTGGACTGGGCCGCGCTCAAGCCGAGGTCTGCGGCCAGCACCGGCAGGAGGTTGCCGAACAGGACGAAGTCATAGACGGCGAAGGTCCAGGCGAAGAAGCAAATCCAGGTGGCCAGCCGGACGTCCTTGGGCGTGACATCAGACTCGACAAATTGAAAGGTTGGGGCAGTGGTCATAACGGTTCCTAATTCACGGGGATGGTGGGATGTGATCAGTAGGGAACGAAGGGGGCGGCCTGGAGACCAGCGTCAATAGCTGGCTCCAGGCCGCCCCTTTTACTGCGTTTACTGGCTTAGGTTGCGGAACTGAGCTCGGCGACCAAAACCTCGCGGCGTTCGGCGGTTGACCTCAGATCGACCGTGAGTTGGCCGTTGACCTCCTTGATGACCACACCGTAGTCACGGGCGGCCGCCTCGGCGGTCGTGAAGCCGTCCAGCACGTCCTCGAGGACCTTCAGCGGGTCCCGCTTGTGCGGGTCGCCGAAGCCACCACCGCTGGGCACGGTGATCTGCAGGGAGTCACCGGCCAGCAGTTGACGTCCGGTGACCTTGGACGGCCAGGACTCCTCGCCCGCCCGGCCGACGTTCTTCACGAGCGAGCCGTTGAGGCCGTCATGGCCGCCGAAGGCTCCCCATGGGACGTCCGACTCGTGGCGTTCACCCTCGCAGGTGATCGCGGTGTCGGTCAGGAAGGTGTTCTCCCGGACGATGCCGATGCCGCCGCGGAATTCACCGGCGGCCGCCGGCTCGGAGCGCAGTTCGTAGCGGTCGGTGCGCATCGGGAACCGCCACTCGAGCTCCTCGATCGGGTTGTTGCGGGTGTTGGCGATGAGGTTGTCTACGGAGTCCGGCCCGTCGCTGGTTGCGCGGGCGCCGTAGGAGCCCTCGTTGACCTCGAGGTAGACCCAGTACTCGCCCTGTTTCTCGTCCCATCCCGAGTAGGAGATGAAGTGGATGTGGGCGGAGTTGCCGGCGGTGACGCGCTCGGGGATGACGGGGGCCAGGGCCCGCAGGGCCAGGTCGACGGCCCGCTGTACCTGGGAGAACCGCGAGAAGGTTGCGGCCGGGTACGTGGGGTTGAAGATGGTGCCCTCCGGGGCGATGACCTTCAGCGGCTTGAGCATGCCCTCGTTTTGGGGCACGAACACCGGGAAGGCGACCTCGTCCAGGAATATCATCCGGGTGATGAACGTGAATGCCGAGACCGTCGTACCCTCGAATGCGCAGTTGTAGGCTGTGGGCACCTGTTCGGAGGATCCGGTGAGGTCGTAAGTGATCTCGTCACCCTCGATGATCACCTTCACGACGATCGGTAGCTTCTTGCCGTAGTTGCGGCCGTCGTCGTCCAGGTAGCCGACCTCGGTCTCGTAGACGCCGTCGGGGATCTTGGCGATCTCCTGGCGCAGCATCCGCTCCGAGTAGTCGATCCAGCTCTGGCCGGCTTCGCGGACCGCGCCGAAGCCGTACCGCTCGATGAGGGCGATGTAGCGGGACTTGGCCAGCTCGCAGGCGGCGATCATCGCCTGGAAGTCGCCCTCGTTGGAGGTGGGTGTCCGGGTGTTGTTGAGGATGTGCCGGATCAGCGATTCCTGGCGGACGCCCTTCTCGGAAATCTTCACCGCCCGGAAGATGGTGCCTTCGGACTGGATGTCCTGGATGTCCACCATCAGTCCGGAGTACGCACCGCCGTTGTCGATCAGCTGGCCCGAGGCGCCGGCGAAGCCGACGAGTTCCCCGTCGTGGAAGATCGGTTCGATGATCGCGACGTCGGGGGAGTGCGTGGCGCCGAGGTACGGATCGTTGTGCAGGATGATGTCACCGTCGTGGATGTCGTCGCCGAGGACCGAGATCACACCCTTGACGATCTTGGGCATCGAGCCCATGAACATTGGCGTGGAGTCGGACTCGGCCAGCACGTTGCCGTCCTTGTCGAAGAGCCCTGCACCGAGGTCCTCGGACTCACGGATGATCGAGGAGTAGGCCATGCGGAAGAGCACCGATGCCATTTCCTTGGCTGCGGAGTTCAGGGCGCCGCCGATCACGCGCATCAGGATCGGGGTGGCCAGTTTCTCGGCGCTCTGGGTGGCGGCCGGGCAGTCGATGACGAGGTTGCCGGCTGCATCCACCGCTCCGGAGAATCCCGGAGGAATAACTGTGGTGGAGTCGTACTGCTCGATGATGGCGGGGCCGGTGAAGGTGATTCCCACGCCCATCCTGTCGCGGTCGTAGAAGCCGGTGTCCAGGGTGACCGGCTTGCCATCCTGTTCGAAGGTCACCGGGCGGGTTTCCACCAGGGCGTCATCGAGGGAACCGGACTTGATCGCTTCCGGCGTGGGCAGGTCATCCATCAGGGCGCTGGCCTCCACGCGGATGTTGATGACTTCCACGGTGCCGTTCTTGAAGCGGTGCCCGTACTCCTCGAAGTGGGCGTCGTGGAAGGCTGCCTCGGCCATTTCCAGCCAGGCCTGGTTAACCGGTCCGGCGGGCGCAGTGAAGCGGATCTCGTACCCCTGGCCCTCGTAGCGCGCGTCGGCGAGCCATTCGAGCTTGCGGCGTCCGGCTGGCACATCCTCGGCATCGAGTTGGGCGTTGGCCTCGCGCTCCAGTTGCTCATAGGAGCCCTGGATGGCGGCGGGGTCTGCGCTGGCGAACGTGAACCGCTTGGTGGCGACGAACTCATACTTCTCGTCGGTAGCCAGCAGGCCGGTCGCAGCCATGATGCCCGGGTGGGCCGGGATCAGCACCTTCGGGACCTCCAGCTCCGCGGCGATCTCGCAGGCGAACAGTGCGCCGGCGCCGCCTGCCGCGACGAGGGTGAAGTCACGTGGATCGTAGCCGCGGCGGACGGAGTTCTGCTCGATCGCCTGGGTCATGCCGAACTTCTGGATCTGCAGCGCGCCAAGGGCGGCCTGGTCCACGGACATGTTGAGTTTTTCCGCCAGACCTTCCATGGCCTTTCGGGCGCCATCGAGATCCAGATCCATGCCTGAGCCTGCCAGGACGCGGTCAGGGCGCATACGCCCCAGCAGCATCTGGGCGTCAGTTGATGTCGGCTCCGTCCCGCCGCGGCCGTAGCAGACCGGGCCCGGGACGGCGCCGGCAGACTGCGGACCGACGCGGAAGACCCCGCCGGCGTCGACGTAGGCGATGGAGCCGCCGCCTGCGCCGATGGTGTCGATGTCCACCATTGGGACCATGGCCTGGTGGTCGCCGATCTTGGTGTCCAGCAGGTGGCGCATGCGCAGTTCACCCTGGTAGGCCACACCGATGTCCGCTGAGGTCCCCCCAATGTCCAGAGTGACCACGTTCTCGAAGCCGGACTGACGGCCGGCCCACATGCCGCCGATCAGGCCGCCGACCGGTCCGGACATCATCAGTGTGACGGGCCGCTTCGCGGCCTCCTTGATCGGGACCATACCGCCGGAGGACTGCATCAGCAGGATCTCCCGCTTGTAACCCAATCCTTCTGCCTGCTCCTGCAGGCGGTAGAGGTAACGGGAGACCCGGGGCCCGACATAGGCATTCAGCGCCGTGGTGGAAAACCGCTCATACTCCCGGTACAGGGGCACGATGTCACTGGAAAGGGACAGGTAGGCTTCGGGGAACTCCTCCGCGACAATCTCCCCGATCCGCTGCTCATGGGCGGGATTCAGATAGGAGTGCAGCAGGCAGACGGCGATGGCCTCGACGCCGGCCGCCTTCAGCTCGCGTACGCGCTCACGGACCTCGCCCTCGTCCAGGGGAACCAAAACGTCGCCGTTCGGTGCGGTGATGCGCTCCTTGACCGTGAGCCGGTGACGGCGCTTGATCAGAGGCTTTGTCTGCCAGGGCAGATCCTGCTGAAGGGAGAAGTTATGCGGCTTCTTGTGCCGGGCGATGTGCAGGATGTCCCGGAAACCCTCGGTGGTGATCATCCCGACCTCCGCACCGGTGTGCGTCAGCGCGGTATTCGTGGCGACCGTGGTGCCGTGCACCAGCTGGTCGATCTCCGAAAGCGAGACCCCGGCCTTTTCGCAGAGCTTTATGATGCCGTTGATCACGGCCTCAGACGGGTCGTGCGGGGTGGAGGGAACCTTTTCCACAACGGCGATGCGCTGGTCGTCGTCCGAGAAATACAAGTCGGTGAATGTACCGCCGACGTCTACTCCGATGCGCTTCATAAGGGGGTCCTTTCGAAAGTTTGGTTCAGGACTGGGTTGAAGGGAAAGACGGGGGGCCTTTCGGCCGGGCCCGAATTCACCCGGGATTGGAGCTAGTCCGCTGGGCCGGGGGTCCGGTCCCGCAATCCGATGTGCCGTAGCTCACATCGTTGCTTAGAAAGCAATTTAGTTCCTTTGCGAACAACACGCAATGTTTTTGACGTTCATTTCTTGGGACTTCCCCTTTTGCGTCAGGGGACGTGCGCCTCCCTACGAGTTGGAGAGCAGCTTGCGGAAGGATTCGGCAAGGCTCTGCCAAGCAGGGTGGGGAGGGGGCGCGGTCGGTTTTTGGACTGCTGAGAAAAAAGGGTTGCATGTTGCAGAACTATCGGCTACGGCACCCGGCCGGCCGTCATCCACATCGACATGGCCAACGCCTCGACCCGCCCGGGCCGCCAGTTCTCCTCCTCGATGTGAACCTGCCGTCCGACATGGGCGTGTGGTCCCAAAAGATCCCGGTTGAGACCCTGGACGATCGCCAAGGGCTTCCGCCCGATCATCGTCAAGGAGGCCGTGGGCGACCGCGTGCCAGGAGTCGCGGCGTGGAACCTGTTCGATATGGACTCCAAGTTCGGCGACGTGGAGCCACTGGAGACTTGTCCTCCGACGAGAGGTTGGATGGGCACGCCGTACGATGGCTACGGTGACTGCGCGTAGCGCCTGGAGAGGGAGAACCCATGCTTGACCCACAAACAACCACTGACAAACCGCAAGGGGCGGCAGCATCGCTGCTCAACGGTCTTACCGTGCTCGAAGCCTTCTCCGTCGCCAAGCGTTCCCTCCTGGGCGTCACGGAGATCTCCGAGCTCGTTGGGCTGCACAAGAGCACGGTCTCCCGGATGCTTAGCGGCCTGGACGAAGCCGGCTACGTGCAGCGCGACGAGGAAACAGGGCGATACCGCCTCGGGCTCGGGATGATCGGCCTGGCCGGACCACTGCTGGCCGAGCTTAGCGTCCGCCGTGCCGCCCTGCCCCACCTCGAAGAACTCACACAGGCCACCGGCGAGACGGCCGCGATCGCCGTTTGGAACGGCAGCAACGCGATTGTCGTGGAACAAACGGCTTCCACTCACCAGGTCAAGCACAGCGCGGCGATCGGCACGCGCTACAACAAGTTCGCCAGTTCCTCAGTCCGCGTGTTCCTCGCCGAACTGCCGCCCGAGGAGACCGATCGTCTGCTTGCCGACCGTACGGTCCTGCGGGAGGGCTACCTCGGTCTCGAAGACCCGGCCCACGAACAGCTCGTCGGAGTGCGTGACGACGGCTTCGCCGTCAACGACGGCGAGACCACTTACGAGGAATACGGCGTGTCCGCTCCTGTGCGGGACTACCGGGGCGAAGTCGTCGGCTGCATCACAGCCAGCGCGCCCCGATCCCGAGTGCAGTACATGCAGAGTCAGTCGATCCTGCGCGAAGCCGTGCTAGAGGCCGCGGCGCGGGTGTCTACACGGTTGGGCCACCTGCCGGGGAAACAGATCCAGGTCGCTGACGGCGCTGTTGGCTGATCCGAGCAGGAGCCGATGGGCCTGCGAGCCGTGATCCTCGGTGGTTTGCCAGAGCAGGGACCGACGGAGCCTCAAGCAGGGCCACCCCCTCGAAGTTGGCAGCTGCTCCCTCTCGGATGACCCTTTCCGAGTGCGACAGCGCGGTCAAGCGTCTCGATCTGAATGCGGTCGAAGACACGATGTTGCTGACGTTTCGCCTAGCCGCGTGGATGAATCACCCCGGAAGCGGGGCCGCCCAGCCCAAGCGGGTGGATACTTCCGAAGCAGCCTGTTGTACGGCTTGAACCAGAGCATCCTTGGTGGCGTGCTTTTGCACGCGGGAACGGGGGGCGGATGCAGTGATGCACCCAACCACCTTGCCCCGGTAATCCCGAACCGGAGCAGAGACCCCAAACTCCTCCTCCGTAGTCGAACCGTCGTTAATGGCGTATGCCTGACGGGCGACTTCCTGCAGGTGGGCGGTGTGGTCCAACGGCAAACCATCTCCGGCCGTGCGTAGTATCTGCCCGGATCCGATCAGTTCCGTCGCGAGAGCCGGCGCCAGGTCCGCCAGGAAAACCCGCACTGAAGAGCTCTCGAATTTGTTGTACCGGGTTCCGATGGTGGCAGTGTGTTTGACCAGATTCGGGCTGGCAACCTGCTCCACGACGATGGCCTCGTGACCATTCCAGACCGAGATAGCGCTGGTCTCTTGGGTGCTTTCGGTTAACTTCTCCAAATACGGAACCGCAGCACGGCGGACATCCAGATCCGCCAGCAAAGGGGCGGACAACGCGAGGAGGCCCAGCCCGAGCCGATACCGTCCCGTCTCCTCATCCCGCTGGACATATCCAGCTTCTGTTAGACCGCTAAGAATGCGTGAGACCGTGCTCTTGTGGAGGCCAACACGCTGAGCAACCTCAGTCACGCCAAGAACCGGACTTTGAACGGAAAAGGCTTCCAGGACAGCAAGACCGTTCAACAGTGACGCCGCAGCTCCTTGGACCTGCCCGTTGTCATGCCTCGGCCTGCCTGCCACCTTCATCCTTTCGCGCTACGTGACTATCCCGCCACTCTTTGGGGCCATCATATGCCGCAATCTGTACCCGCCTCACTGAGGTTGTCAGTTCCACACTGCGGACGTGAGATTAACGAACAGTAGGCCCGCCTTGGCGGGCGTTCAAAGTGTTCCGCTCAAACTACATCCGAGCTTCGGCAGGCTTCCCTGCTTTTGCCTTGTCCCGAAGGGATCGGCTGCTTTGCTAGCAACATAGTCACAACAGGAGCAACGCACGTAGGCCTACTTTGCGCTCTATCCACCCGGCATACCTGACCTGGCGGGCCGACGATGTTGCTCGTGGAGCAATGCGAGCCTCAATAGAGAAACCGGCGGATAGTGTCATCGCGTGGCTCGAATGTTTCCGCCGGGAAAACTGCGGCCGCCTCAGCCCGTGTTGCTGGGGTGGGCGGGCCGCGAGCCGGACCCTCGCCGGGCTGCCGGAGTGACGCACTCGCCGATGCTTGCCCTATCGAGAAGTTGGTCCGGTGGAGATGCAGACTCCGGGCACCTCTGGTGGTGCGCCGGTTCGTGCGCTACAGTATCCAGTACAGCAACCTCGTTGCTATCTTAGAAACACAAAAGCCGAGAGAGTGGAGAGAACCATGACAACAGAGACAGCGACGTCCAACGACATCGAAGCCCGTCTTGCAGCAGTGCTGGAGGAGGCGTTCGAAGCAGGCACGGGCATCTACAACGAGCGAGGCTTCAAGCGTCGGATCGGCTACGGCAACCGCCCCGCCGTCATCCACATCGACCTCGCGAACGCTTGGACCCGTCCGGGTCACCCGTTCAGCTGCCCGGGCATGGAGGAGATCATCCCGAACGTCCAGCGGATCAACGAGGCCGCGCGCGCCAAGGGCGTCCCGGTCTTCTACACCACGAACGTGTATCGCAACCGCGATGCCACCTCCGGGACGAACGACATGGGTCTGTGGTACTCGAAGATCCCCACGGAGACCCTTCCGGCGGATTCCTACTGGGCGCAGATCGACGACCGCATTGCGCCCGCGCCCGGCGAGGTCGTGATCGAGAAGAATCGCGCCTCGGCGTTCCCGGGGACGAACCTCGAGCTCTTCCTGACCTCCAACCGCATCGACACCCTGATCGTGACCGGTGCGACCGCGGCCGGGTGCGTGCGCCACACCGTCGAGGACGCGATCGCCAAGGGCTTCCGCCCGATCATCCCCCGGGAGACCATCGGCGACCGCGTCCCGGGCGTCGTGCAGTGGAACCTCTACGACATCGACAACAAGTTCGGTGACGTGGAGTCCACGGATTCGGTGGTGGATTACCTGAACCGCCTCCCGCAGTTCGAGGACACGGTCCCGAAGACCCTCTCGGATCCCCAGCCCGAGGTGGCGACCCCCGCGGATCCGGCCTGAGCCGCACCGCACTCTCGGAGCCCCGCGGCCCGGCATCCCCAGGCCGACCCGACGACAGCCGGCACCCCTCAGCGGGTGCCGGCTGTCGTCAGGTCGGGCTGAAAGGTGTGAGCGCACGTGCTGGGGTTGCTGAACGTTAGCGGGCGGGCATCTTCGGGGCCCGAGGCGGACCTCACCGGTGAGGTCGGCGCGGCTGAAGGCGGGTCAGCCGATCCGCTGGGCCAGGGGCACGATAATCCCACCGGACCGCGCACATGGGTGATACGCCATCGGTGATACCGAGATAATCGCAACGTCGTAGATGCGGCGTGAGGTCATTCTCCGGTGTTCATCGTCTCGATCCATCCGGACGGATGGAGCCGACGCGGATTCTCAACACAATCACCTGGACCGCTTGGGCAAGTCCGGCCTCCACGAACCTTAAACCGTCAGCGCGTGCCGGCCGCATGGACGGCCGCGGCTGGCTGGCCCTGCCGTGACTGGCTCCACGCCATCCAGCCACCCGATGCGGCCATGAGCAAGGCACCGGCCGGTTGCGTCGGAAGGCTGCTGCCCGTGGTCGCCTGCCCCAGCACGACGCCGAGGAGGTAGAACAGTACGGCGCCGGCAATCCATAGGGCCCCGGCCCAGCGGGGGAGCGTCCGGGACTGCCAGACCGCGACTCCAAGCAAGACGTTGCCAAGGAACGCGAGCACGATCCCGAGCAGGAACGAGACCGTCATGGCGGATGGAAACTCCAGAAGCATGACGTCCCGGTTCCTTTCCAGATACGCCTTCCCGATCGCGGGAGTGGCGAAAGTGGAGAGGACGGCGGGGACCATTAGCAAGGCAGTTCCCGCGACGGTGATGACTGTTGCTGCCAGTGCCAGGCGGCCGACGCGGCTGTTGGCCAGGCAGCAGCCCAGCGCGAACACCCCGAAGATCGCGAGGATGGTGCCTCCGTAGCTGCCGAGCAAGTGGCTTGACTGATACGAGCCCGAGCTGACGAACCGCGCCCAGGCGTCTGGATCCTTTTGCTGGTCCGGCTGAGGCTCAAGCGTGGCCCAGGCGGTGATCAGGCCGTAAAGAGGTAACGTCCACAACCCCGCCCGGATCCAGTGGGTGATGTTCTGTGCGTTCATGGACCGCTTCCTTCCTCGACCATGAGCCCGCCGCCTGCCCGGAAACGGGGCGACGCCTGCCCCAGCGTAGTTCCGGGGCCGCGTCCCGGGCTAGGGTGCGTTGATTCACGGGAAGGTCCGCGGAACTGCAAAGCTGCGGTGCATCCCGGTCTGGGCGCGCACTGAGCCGAGAGCAGATGGCCGACTGGCGGGGACTCTACCCACTCCTTCGAATCGGGCAGCGAATCGTGCCTGCACGGTATCTTCGCGCGCTCCGTTGACCGTAGGCTCCATCCGTGTAGATCGCGCCCCGACTTCCTAGTCGTTTAGATCGAAGTCGAGGTCAAGGTCCCGTGGTGTTCTAAGTCGCCGCCAGATTGAAGCGACTCGGGCGGTGGGCAGGGTTGATGCAATGGGCATCCGTTCCACGGCGGTCAGTTGTTTCAGGGCGAGCCCGGTCAGCACCGCGATGTCTCTGATGGGTACCTGGAATGTTCGGAACGGACCCAGTGGGGGAGCCTGTCGAGTGCACCGGGCGGGGTACATCCGGGAGGTCCGCCAGCTGGGGTGTCTGGTCCACGACTTCCCATAAGCGCCTTTCGCTGTCAGGTTCACTTCGTTGGACCCCGGACGTAATCGATGATCTCCCGGAACAGCGGTCCAACTGTCGCGATTGTCCAACCTGTACGGGGCAGTTTTTCGGACGGGGTATGCGCGATTCCAGGGTTCCCGTATCTGTATTGGATTTCTCGCAGCGCCAGTGCGGGCGGATGTTGCCGCGGCGGGAGACCGGCTGATGCGTCGCAGTGCGTCACATTGTGGCGCTACGGCGGATACCATCGGAGGGTGAAGGCATACCGCCGGCGCAAGAGACGAGCCTTTCTGCATCGGCGTGCGTCCCCGGCAGCCAAACGCCGGAAGGCCGCCGCCAGGCGCCAGCCGGCCGCCAAGGGGCTGTCGCAGGGGGAGGTGGCTACGCGGGTCGAGCGCGGGCTTACCAACCGCGTGCCGGACACCACTAGCCGGAGCCTGTGGCAGATATTCCGGGCCAACGTCTTCACGCTCTTCAACGCAATCGTCGGCACGAGCTTCCTGCTGCTGTTGTTCCTGGGGCAATGGCGGGATGCCCTGTTCGGCCTCGCCGCGGTCAGCAATGCCGTGATCGGCGTCGTCGAGGAATACAGGGCGAAAAAGTCCTTGGACCGGCTGGCTGTCCTCAACGCCCCCCTCGCGCGGGTAATGCGCGAGGGTCAGATCCACGACATCGCCACGGCCGACGTCGTAAAAGATGACCTCCTGGTGTTGCGGGCCGGGGATCAGGTCACTGCCGACGCTGCCGTACTGGAGTCGTCCGGCCTCGAGGTGGACGAATCGCTTCTCACGGGCGAAGCAGACCCGGTGGGTAAGGATGCTGGGACGGAAGTACTCTCCGGATCGATCGTCGTGGCCGGCCACGGCAACGCCCAGGTTGTCCGGGTCGGAGCGGCGTCGTTCGCGAGCCGGCTGACGGCAGATGCGCGACGCTTCTCACTGGTGAACTCCGAGATCCGCAACAGCCTCAACCGTGTAATGCGCTGGATCGCCTGGATCCTGCTGCCCGTTGCCCTCATCGTGCTCAGCGGCGAGATCCAGGCGCGCGGCGGCTGGCAGACCGCCATTTCCACCGGTGCCTGGACCCCCGCTCTCGTGGGACTTATTGCCAGCATGATCGCGATCGTCCCGCTGGGACTAGTGCTGCTGACGAGCGTGGCCTTCGCCGTGGGCGGACTCCGGCTGGCTAAACACAACGTACTGATCCAGGAACTCGCCGCTGTCGAGGGACTGGCACGCGTAGACGTACTGTGCATGGACAAGACCGGAACCCTCACAGAAGGAGGACTGGTCTTCGACTCGGTTCACCCGCTGGCGCCGCAACCGGGATGGGAACAGGCCCTCGCATGGTTTGGCGCCGAACCCGAGGCAAACGCCACGGCACGCTGCCTGAGCACGGCCTTTGAGGATGATGGCGGCCTTCAACCCGTCCGGACCGTGCCGTTCTCCTCCGCCCGGAAGTGGAGCGGAGTCAGCTTCAACGGGAGCGCCCGCGGTGCGCGCACCTGGATTCTCGGAGCACCGGAAATGATGCTTGTGCAGGGCGACGACGCAGCCGCACGTCTGAAGCCGTCGATCTCGGCGCCCGACGGCGTAGTACCGCGCCAGAGCGACGTCTTGCGCCAGGCTGGCGAACTGGCCGCATCAGGGCTGCGGACCCTGCTCCTGGCCGGCGCGGATCAGTTGCCAGCCAATGGGAAGGTGGAGCAGTTGCCGGGGTCGCTCCACCCTGTGGCGCTGCTGACCTTCCGGGAACAGCCGCGCTCCGATGCCCGGGAGACCCTCAAGTTCTTCCGGACCGAAGGGGTCGGGTTGAAGATCATTTCCGGCGACGATCCCCGCACCGTTGCCGCCATTGCCCGCAGGGTTGGCCTGGAGGTCACGGAGGGCTTCGACGCACGCTCACTGCCGGAGGACCCGCTGCATCTGGAGGAGGTGATGGAATCAAACATGGTGTTTGGCCGAGTGACGCCGGCCCAGAAGAGGGCAATGGTCGAGGCGCTCCAGCGCCGGGGACATACTGTGGCCATGACCGGCGACGGCGTCAACGACGCCCTCGCGCTCAAGACGGCCGACCTTGGCATCGCGATGGACTCCGCGGCGCCCGCCACCAAGGCAGTCGCGCGCCTGGTATTGCTCGACGGCCGCTTCGACCGGCTTCCCGGAGTCCTCGCTGAGGGCCGGCAGGTCATCGCCAATATTGAGCGGGTCTCCAGCCTCTTCCTGAGCAAAACGGTCTATGCGACCGCCATCGCGGTGACCTTCGGGCTCCTGCAGTGGACGTTTCCGTTTCTTCCCCGCCAGCTATCCTTCACGGACGGCCTGACGATCGGAATCCCGGCCTTCTTCTTGGCGCTCATGCCGAACCCGCGCCGCTATCAGCCCGGATTCCTGCGCCGGTCCCTATGGTTCTCCGTCCCTGCCGGACTGATCGTCACGGCTTCCCTGCTCACACTGAACGCATTCGCGCCGCTGGCCGGCACGGCCACGTCCGAACAAGTCAGCAGCGCCTCTGTGCTGACGCTGTCCATGGTCGGACTGTGGATACTATCGGCTGTGTCGCGCCCCCTCAACGCGGCGCGCCTGGCCGTGGTGTTGGCCATGAGCGCCTCCCTGCTGGTCTCGCTCAACCTCCCGCTCGTGCAGGAATTCTTCCTGCTTTCCCGGCCACCCGGCGGGTTGTTGCTCGCGGCCGTGGCGTGCGGGGCCGCCGGGGGCCTCGGAGTCGAGGTCCTGGCGCGGGTCCACGCCCGGGCCTTCCCGCAACAAGGTCCGGTGGTGAAGAGCGGTTAAATGGGCTCATCAATTATTAGCGTTTTGTCCTCAACCGAAGGGGCTGGAAGCCCTGCAAACGTAGGTGTGGTCCAGACATCTTTTGCTGGGGAACCATGGGAGCCCCAGCGACCCAGACTGGCCTGTTCAATCCGGACACTTGGAGGGCCTATATTTCCGGGGTTAAGGGGGAATTGGGCGCCGCGTTCACAGGCGGGGGCGGTGGTGCAGGAGGGTTGCACACAGCACCGATGAGAGGAATATCTCAGGAGGCATTCCTCGGCCAGGGCTTCGGGGTGATCTCTGAAATCGATGTCCGCTCAACCTTCGAGACCAAGCTCGGGGAGGAGAACGGACAGGCCTTGGGCGGCTACCTCATCCTGGGCGTCTGCAATCCCGCCCTGGCCCAACGCGCGCTTGGGGAGGGCTCGTTCCCGTTTGTCCGGCCAAGAGGGGTGTGCACGTTGTCCACACCGGAGTGCGTTTCCTGCCGTTGCTGCCTTGTGGCTCGCACCTTGCCTGCTTCCCACGAGACGGGCAGGAAGACCCCTCCGGAAACCCGGGGATCTTCCTGCCTCAAGTCACGCAACTTCAGGTTAGGGGTTTGCTGGGTGCAGCGGGCCCATCCGCGGCGTCAATGTTGGTGAAATTGGCCCCTTTTGATGATTGAGAAATTGAGCGGTCGCAAGACCGCGGCAACTGACCGGCGTTGCCGGTCAGTTGCCGGGGGAACGGGGTGCCTCTGGCGCCGGCTGTCAGGTTGCTTCCCGATGCTCAGTCGATCAACCACTTCTCACGCAGGCAGTGGTGTCACACCGTGGGGGCGATGTTCTGGTTCAACCGGAATAGATTGGTGGGGTCGTATTCGTTTTTCAGTTCCACGAGCCGCCGGTATGTATCCGCCGGGTACGACGCCCGGACGAGCGCCGTATTCGCTTCACCTGTGAAATTCACGTAGGCCGTCACATCCGGACCGAGCGCGGACGTCACGCCCCGGGCCCATTCGACGACATCCGCGAAGCCTTCCGCCGTCGGCGTGCGCGCAACAACATTGACAATGAATTCCTGGTCGCGGAGTGCGAAGGCCGTTGCTTCGGCAGGAACCCGGCCGACCGCGCCGCCAAGGTGGTGCAGGTGAATCTGCGTCATGGCGCTGGGCAATGCCGCAAACGAGTCCAGCAGCACGCGTACGGACGCGTCGTCGGCGGCGCGCAGAAATGCCGAGCGGAAATAGTTGTGCACGCCCCGCGGGTACAGCGGATCGAGCGCCTGCTGCCACCCCGCGTACGGGTTGGCCGCGAACACATCGGCGATGACCGTGCCCAATGACCGGAAGGGCGCGGTGGCGGCCTCGCCGGCATCGAGATCGCCGGACCAGCACCCTCCCACAGCGATGACCGGCTTGCCGTGCACTGATTCTGGCAGGAACGGGACCGGTGGCGCCATGGTCATGTTGACCAGCGTGGTCAGCTCATCGGGGGCCGCCGCGCAGGCCGCCCGATAGCCGCGCAACACCTGCTCCGCCTCTTCTGCGGGGTAGAAAACCAGGCCGGAAAGGACGATGGGCCCCACTTCGTGCAATTGATACTCGAAGGACGTCACCACACCGAAATTGCCGCCGCCGCCGCGCAGCCCCCAGAACAAATCGGGGTGCTCATCGGCACTGGCGTGAATAAACTGCCCGTCAGCAGTGACGACGTCGGCGCCGACCAGGTTGTCGCTGGCCAGCCCGTGCTTGCGCACGAGCCAGCCGATGCCGCCGCCGGTGGTGAAGCCGGCTATGCCGGTTGAGGACACCAGGCCACCGGTCACGGCTAGCCCGAATTGCTGGGTCTCTGCATCCACGTCCTTCCAGGTACACCCTGCCTGTGCGGCCACGCGGCGGCGGGCAGGGTCCACCTGGACCCCCTTCATCAGCGAAAGGTCCAGCACGATACCGTCGTCGACGGTGGAAAATCCGGGGATCGAATGGCCACCGCCGCGAACCGACAACGGCAACCCCTCGCTGCGCGCGAGATCGACCGTGCGGATCACATCTGCCACACCCGCACAGCGTGCGATGAGCGTCGGGCGCCGGTCGTGGGCCCCGTTCCAGATGCTGCGTTCGTGGTCGTAGTCAGCGTCCCCTGGCCGGACGACCGTGCCGCGCAGGCCGGCGGCGAACTCGGCGATGGTGGCCTCGCCGATGCGGGTCGGCCTAGTCTGCGTCGTTGTCACGATGCGTTCCTCCTGATTGCTGTTGGTTTGTCAGATCCATTTGTCAGATCCAGGAATCACGCTAGTGAACCGTACTCAACGAGCACTCAACTCCGTCTCAACATCATCATCCGAATCCCGCCTACGCAGTGCGGCCAGCCGCTGACCGGCGATGAGGCATCTCGTCCGGTCGAAAATCGCCCCAGCCCTGTCAATTTCGCGGGCCGCCCGATGCGGGTCGCCGAGCTCGTTGGAAAGCTCTGCCACCATCAACCGTTGCCAGCCAGTGTGTCGCCGCCAGGGGGCGACCTTTTCCGCTGCCTGCCTGTACATTTCCCGCGCTGCCCGGACCTCCCCGGAGATCAGTTCGGCGGCACCGAGAATGGTCAGCGTGGCGCCCATCCCCACTTGATCTCCCGCGGACTCGAACCCTGAAAGGCAACGCCGAGCGTCCGTCAGGCCGCGGTCGATATCACCACCCATGGCGCGGAGCAGGGCGATATTAATCTCGGTCAGCAGCTCGCCGCGTCGGTCGCCCAAGCCGAGCCGAAGCTCCCGCGCCAAGGAAAGTGCCTCATCGGCCGCGCCGTGGTCGCCACAGTCGCGCAGAATGCAGCCAAGTTGGTGAAGTGTTTGCGCCCTGGCCAGGTCATCTCCTAACTCGGCGAAATGTTCGGCTGCATCCGTGATGACGGATATCGCAGACTGCGTGTCTCTCGAAAGCCTGGCCGCGTAGCCGATCGCGGACAGCACGTAGCCTTTGGCTTGGATAACGCCAACCCGCCGGCCCAACAGCAGGGTCTCCTCGACGCAGGGGACCAACCGACCGGCGACCGGGACCAGTTGCAGGCTGGGAGTGATCACCGGCAGGAAGGGTGGGGTGCTGGTCTCAGACTGTGCGAGTTCGCTCAGGCAGGTGTTTAGGTGACGGGCGGCGAGTGGTCCGTCCTCCCGGGACAACGCGCACTGGCCGAGCAGCCAACTGCTGGCAGCGCAATGTTCGGGTCTGTCACCCTCGAATGCCTCGGTGTGCACGTCCGCTGCCAGCTGTTCGGCCTCGTCCAAGTCGAAAGTGCTCCAGGCGAGCGAGGTCTCAATGAGCCGGGCCATCGCCACCTCGTCGGGGTTGCCGATCTCCCTCATGATTGCCAGGGCCTCCGCGCCGAGCGCCCGATGCCGGTCGCCGCGGCCCTGCCGGCTGTCCAGCCCGGTCAGGCCGATCAGAGCAGCCGCGCGAGGCCGGGTCGAGTCGGGAGCCACCGCCAAGGCACGCTCCACCCAACGTGCTCCCTCGACCGCGTGTCCGCGGAGGAACCAGAACCGCCACAGGCTGGCCGCGAGCCGGAGCGCGGTCTCGGGCTCGTGGGCGCACGACCAGCGCAACGCAGCGCGCAGGTTGTCGTGCTCACGGTCGAGCAACTTCGGCTGTTCGATGACCACCCCGGTGGCCCGTTCGGGATTGTGGGATTCGGCGACGGCAAGGAAGTAGGCGCAATGCGCAGCCGCCAGTTGAGCCGCCTCACCTGCATGATGGAGATTCTCTTGGCCAAACTGGCGGACCGTCTCCAATTGCCGGTATCGGGTCCCGGCGCCCCTCCTTTCGGTGACCACCAAAGACTTGTCCACCAGCTTGGCCAACAGGTCGAGCAGTTCGATCTGCTGGAGGGACGCGTCAGCGCAGACTGCTGCCACAGCGTCGAGGGTGAAACCACCCGCGAACACAGACAGCCGGCGCAGCAGAACCTGCTCCGGTTTGGTGAGCAGTTCGTGGCTCCATTCCAAGGTGCCACGCAGCGTCTGGTGCCGCGTGACGCCGCTGGTTCCGCCGCCGAGCATGGACAAAGCATCGCCCAATCCCTGGACGATCTCGGCGGGTTCGAGTACGGCGGTTCTGGCCGCGGCCAATTCCAGGGCCAGCGGCATCCCGTCGAGCCGTCGGCACAACTCTGTCACCCCCTGCGCATTGTCGGCGTCGAGCGCGAAACCCGGCCGGACCTGCGCTGCCCGCTCGACGAAAAGCCGGACAGAGGGCAGACGGCCCAGCACGGCCAGGTCGGGAGCGTCGGTCCGCAGGGGCGAGGGCAGGGGCAATGACGGCACCCGGTAGGTGTACTCCCCGTCGGCATGGAGTGGCTCCCGGCTGGTGGCGAGCACTCTAACCCCAGGGGATCCGTCCAGTAGCGCGACGACGAGATGCGCACATGCCGCGAGCAGGTGTTCGCAGTTGTCCAGCACGAGAAGCAGCGAGCGTCGCCGAAGTTGGTCGACCAGCGCTTGCACGCGGCTTGGTGCCGCGCCGGAATCCAACCCGAGGACCTCGGCTACGGCATCGGCCACCAGCAGCGACTCCCCAACGGCCGCGAGGTCGACGAACCAGACTCCGTCCACGTACTCAGGACGAACTCGCTTCGCGGCCTCCAATGCCAGTCTGGTTTTGCCGCTGCCGCCAGCCCCGGTGAGGGTGAGCAGGCGAGCATGGCCCATCAGCCGCTCGACGTCAACGAGTTCACGCTCGCGCCCGATGAAGCTTGTCAACGGGGATGGCAGATAACCGATGGCATCGTCTTTGCCGGTCACGCCGGCGGGCCGGTGGAGGCGCTCTTCGGGCGGCGAGCCGGTCAACAGCTCGCGAAACAGTCCCGTCGTCCGGGTGTCCGGGTCGGTCCCGAACGCGTCGAGGAGTTCGTCGACCAGCCGCTCATATCGTGCCAATGCTTCCGACCGCCGGCCCATCCCAGCCAGCACCACCATCTGCGCGCGCACGGCCCCCTCGTGGATGGGACCGGATTCGAGCGCATGGGTGAGGATGACCAACGCTTCCTCCGGTGCACGCTGCGCTACCGTGGACGCCAGTTTCACCAGTACCTCGAGATGGATTTCCCGGAGCTCATCGCGGCGTGCCGTCAGCCAATCCGCATCCGGCAGCTCCGGCAGAAGATCACCACTGTACAAGTCGGCCGCATCGCGCAGGCTTGCCTCGACGCCTGCAGCCAACGCTGCCACGGCCGAACGCTTGAACTGCAGGACATCGACATCGACCGGGCCAGTGTCATCCAGCACGACCACTTCACCGCGGATGACGAGGAGCCCGTCGCTGCCGGCTCCAGCGCTAGCGAGCGCACGGCGAGCGACGTACAGGGTCTGATGCAGATTCCGTGCGGCGGCCACCGGCTCCATGTCAGGCCACAGACGGTCCAGTACCTGCTCGCGACGGCCACGCTGACCACGCGCCAGCGCCAGCATTGCCACCACGGCCTTTGCCTTCTGCAGCCGCCAGTGGTTGTTCTCGACGGCGTTCCCGTTGACGTACACGATGAACGAGCCGAGAAGCTGGATGCGCAACCCGCTTTGGGTAGGCTTCATGGTTCTTCAGTATCCGCTCGCCAACCGGCGTTGTCGAACAACGAAATTTCCCACACGCGCCCTGCCTTGGCTCACTCTGTGAGCGGCCCATCAGTAGCAAGCAAACCACCAGAACCACAGCAGCCAATCGCCCCCGTCCGGCTCGATTCCGACAACCACCGCCGCCGGCACACTGCCGTGGGAAGTCGCCAAAAACCTCGGCGTCTCTGTACCTACCCTCTACCGGTGCGTCCCGGCAACGGATGCGGGCAAGGTTCTGAGTTGCTGAAGTTCGCGGAGAATCTCCAACTGCTGGCAGTTAATGTCCATCAGGAGATCGATCTCTTCCTTGGACTTCAGGTTCGTAGTGTAGTCATGCTGGGCCATGGCCCCGGCGATGGCATCCTGGCGTTTGGCGGCGATGAGCAGAATTGCTCCTTGCAGACCGGCCAGCATGGACAGAAAGAGGTTAAGAAGTATGTAGGGGTACGGATCCCAGGCATGGGTCGCCAGCGCCCAGGTGTTTATGGCGGCCCAGACCAGCATGAAGGCGATGAAACCTCCCACGAAAGGCCAGCTCCCCATCCCGTTTCGCATGAGGTCCGCGGCCTGCTGCCCGCGGGTGAGGGAAGCCTTGTGCTTGTCGTGCCAGGTGTTCGGTTCTCCGGTCATCCTCCACCCTAACCAGACCTGGCGGCTGGGACGTGCTTCTCCGTTGGTCTGCGCCATGAGTCCTAACCCTCCGGTGCCTTCGGATCTCCCGGCACCTGCCTGGCGCCGCGATTGCGGCACCGTGATCTAAGCCCGGCATGCTGCACGATCTTTCGGTCCTGAAACTGCGAGCTTGGTTAGGGGAGAGGACATGAGATTCCGGCCTTAAAGACACGGCGGACGACGGCGGGAGGTCCCGCCGTCGTCAGCGCTGTCCGGCTAGGAGGCGGGGTCCGTTTTTCCAGGGGCGAGACCGTAGAAGGGCGTGAAACGACCCCTGGCTCCGGGGGAAATGTTGGAACGGACGATCGAAGCGCTCTCCAGCGCTGCCAAATGGTATCTGACTGCGCCTCGCGAGGACGCGATACCGTCGCTGATGTCAGCTACTTTGCTTGCCCCATGGTTTGCCAGGTAGTCGATGATTTGTGATTTGATCGGTGCGTTTCTCGCTCTTTTCGTCCGCTCAATGCGGTGCGCGTCCATCGGGCTCTGGACTTCAAAGTCGGCTGTCATT
Source organism: Arthrobacter humicola (assembly GCF_022803015.1). Taxonomy (GTDB): domain Bacteria; phylum Actinomycetota; class Actinomycetes; order Actinomycetales; family Micrococcaceae; genus Arthrobacter; species Arthrobacter humicola_A. The sequence continues at coordinate 1,031,940 of NZ_JAFKON010000001.1, read as the reverse complement.
GGCGATGGCCTTTCATCCGGTGTGAGGGTAGGTTCGCTGGTTGAAAATTGGTTAGCCGAGCGGGATCCGGTCAGTGCCTCGAAACGAGCTCAGGCTCCCTGCTGTCTTCAGTGACTTCCGCGTCTTGGGAGGCTTCCGCGCGTGACGCTTCGAGGAGGGACGTGGACTTGTCGTGGTTCCGGCCGATCACCGCCGTGGCGATGGCATTTCCCAGGATGTTGGTGGCGGTGCGCCCCATGTCCAGGAGCTGGTCGATCACCAGCAGGACACCAATTCCGGCGGCGGGGATGCCGAAGGCAGGGACCACGGCGGCTACGACGACGAGTGACCCGCGTGGCACGCCGGCCATGCCCTTGCTGCTGAGCAGGAGCATTGCGGTCATCGCGATCTGCTGGCCAAGGTCCATGTCGATGCCGTAGGCGTTGATCAGGAAGACCGACGCGAAGGTCATGTACATCATGGAACCGTCCACGTTGAACGAGTAACCCAGGGGCAGCACGAAACCGGTGGTGCGCTTTTCGATGCCGAACTTGGTCAGGCCTTCAATGAGCTTGGGCAGGGCGGCTTCACTGCTGGAGGTGGCGAACGCGATGACCATGGGTTCGCGCACTATCCGGACCAGGCGGAAGGCGGCCCGTCCGAGGAAGGCGACGGCGACGCCGACCATGATGACCCACAGGGCCGAGAGAGACACATAGAACCCGCCGATGAACGACGCGTAGGTGGCAAACGCATCGAGACCTTGGGAGGTGAAGGCCGCTGCGATGCCGGCGAAAACGCCGACGGGCGCCGCCAGCATCACATACCCGGTGACCTTCAGCATGACGCCCATCAGTTCGTCGATGGCATCGGCGATGGAGGAGCGGCCCTTCTTCCGAAGATTCAGCAGGGCGATGCCGAAGAGGGCGCCGAATACGAGGATCTGAAGGGGGTTGTTTTCGGTCAGGGCGGCGAAGACGCTCGTGGGGATGATGTGGGTGATGAACGCCTGGTAATCGAGGGGCTTCGTTTCCATCCCCGCGTCGCCTCCTGGCATCAGGTGGAGCCCGTTACCGACGTTGAGTACATGGGCCGTGATGAAGCCAAACGCGCCCACCAGGACGGAGGCGGACAGGAACCAGATCATTGAGCGGCCAAAGAGCTTGCCCACGCCGGCGGATTTGGCCGCTCCTGCGATGCCGGAGACGAGGGTGGCGAAGATCAGCGGGGCAATGATCATTTTGATGAGGTTCAGGAACATGTGCGTCACGGTGTCGAGGACCGCCACGACGGATTCGCGTGTGTCCACCGGCAGCAGCCCGTGGAAGAGCAGACCGCTGAGGATTCCGAACAGGAGCGCTGCCAGGATCCACATCGTTGATTTGTTTTTCATAGTCAGTCCTTGGGTAGAGGCCGGGTTGGTGGCCCGGTGCTGGAACGGTCCTCGTCATCGAGTTCCGTTTTCTCTGTAGTCGATCGGGTTTTTGGGCACGACGGCGTGCCCCTTGCTCCCTGGTCGGGCGGGGTCGTCGGTCTGGGGGTGGGCCCACTACCGCAGGGTTCCCTAACCGAGCTTGCGAGGTTAGGGAGCGGTTGGGGATTATTTGGTGAGGTTGGCCAGGCGGTGCGGGCTGAGGAGTTCGGTGAGCTGCTCGTCGGTGAGCAGGCCGTGTTCGAGCACGAGTTCCGCGACGCCCTTGCCGGTGGCGAGGGCTTCCTGGGCGATGGCCGTGGCTGTGGCGTAGCCCAGTTGCGGGTTCAGGGCGGTGACGAGGCCGATGGATTGTTCGACGGTGAGGCGGAGGTGTTCGGTGTTGGCGGTGATGCCCCGGATGCAGCGGGCCGTGAGGGTGCGGCAGGCGGCTTCGAGGTGGGAGATGCTCTTGTGGAGGCTGTGGACGATGATGGGTTCGAAGGCGTTGAGCTGGAGCTGGCCGGCCTCGGCGGCCATGGTGATGGTGACGTCGTTGCCGATCACCTCGTAGGCGACCTGGCTGACCACTTCCGGGATGACCGGGTTGATCTTGCCGGGCATGATCGAGGAGCCGGACTGCACCGCGGGGAGGTTGATCTCGCCGAAGCCGGCGCGCGGGCCCGAGGAGAGCAGCCGGAGGTCGTTGCAGATTTTGGAGAGTTTCACGGCGACCCGCTTGAGCACCCCGGAGAGGTGCACGAAGGCGCCGACGTCCTGGGTGGCCTCGATCAGGTCCACGGCCGTGATCAGCGGCAGGCCGGTGATTTCGGCCAGGTGCCGGCAGGCGGCCTCGGCGTACCCGGCGGGGGCGTTCAGGCCGGTGCCGATCGCGGTGGCGCCGAGGTTGATTTCGTGGATCAGCAGGTCGGCTTCGGCCAGGCGGAGCCGGTCCTCGCCGATCGTGACGGCGTAGGTGCCGAATTCCTGGCCGAGGGTCATGGGGACGGCGTCCTGGAGCTGGGTGCGGCCCATCTTGACCACGGTGCGGAACTCGAGGGCCTTTGCGGCGAAGGCGTCTTCGAGCTCGGTGAGGGCCTGGAGCAGTTCCCGGGCCGCGAAGATCGTGCCGAGCTTGACCGCGGTGGGGTAGACGTCGTTGGTGGACTGGCTGAGGTTGACGTGGTCGTTGGGGTGCAGCCGGGAGTAGTCGCCCTTCGGGTGCCCGAGGATTTCCAGGGCCCGGTTGGCGATGACCTCGTTGGCGTTCATGTTCGAGGAGGTCCCGGCGCCGCCCTGGATGACGTCGACGACGAATTGCTCGCTGAGTTTGCCGTTCATGACCTCGGTGCAGGCGTCCCCGATGGCGGCGGCACGCCCGGCGTCGAGCAGTCCGAGCTCGTGGTTGGTGCGGGCGGCGGCGAGCTTCACGGCGGCCAGCCCGCGGACCAGGTGCATGTTCGAGGACAGCGGCTGGCCCGTGATGGGGAAGTTCTCCACGGCCCGGAGGGTGTGGACGCCCCAGTAGGCGCCGGCGGGAACGTCCCGGTCACCCAGGAGATCGTGTTCGGAGCGGGTGTCCGGGGCGGTATGTGCGGTGGTCATGGGGTCCTCACAGGGCTTCGTTGACGGGTTTGGACGGTAAAAATCTGGGGTCGGGGCAGGACTGAGTGACGCCGCAGCCGGCACGGTGGGCATGGTTGTTCCAGGGCAAAGACGCCGCGCGCGGCTTGCGGCGATTGCAGCAGGGAGGGTGGGTGAAATCCGGGGTTTAGGATTTAGCGCGTATGGCCGGCCCTGGAGTTTCCACTTCCGGGGACGATGGTGCCCAGGGCGCATTCGACCCCGTGCAAATGCAGCCTCATGGCCTGGGATGCTTCCTCGGCTGATCCCTTCTCGATGGCAGCGAAAATGCGGGCGTGTTCCTGACCCGATTCCTTGCGCCGGTCAGCCACGAGGTTAAGGGTGTTTGATTGGTTGGCCATGGCGTCGCAGATGTCTGACAGGAATGATTCGAACACGCCATTGCCGCTGCACCGGGCGATGGTCACGTGGAACTCGGTGTTCAAAAGCACCCACTGCTGGAGATCATCTTCCTCGGACATTTCCCGGAGGATTTCCCGAAGGGCCTCCAGGTCTTCGCTGCTGCGGCGTTGGGCGGCTAGGCCCGCGGCCGGCACTTCCACATGGGGGCGGGCTTCCACGAGGGCGCTGGCCGAATATTTGCCGAGTTTGAGGTCCTGGGCCACCTTGTCAGCGATGACGAACGTGCCCTTACCCGTGTGGGTGGCCGTGAGTCCCAATGCGGTGCAGGAACGCAGCGCCTCCCTGACCATCGTGCGGCTCACGCCGTACTGTTTGGCCAGCGATGCCTCCGAGTCCAGGCGGGTGCCGACAGGAATCTTGCCGCCTTCGATTGCGCTGCGGAGGGATGCGAAGACCGCTTCGGCCGCGCCGACGCGCACCACTCGATCTTGTGCAGCTGTCCAGCTGTCCAACAGGTCCATATGAAGACTATGGCACCTGTCACACGGACCGTCAAGGAAGTTCCGAATATGTCGTGAGGGTAAGGGCCTCAGGTGCTCTCGCCAAGGGTTGCGGATGCCGCCCCTGATGCTAGCCCGCGAGAATCGTGCTCGAAGTCGAGTTCGGAGTGGAATTCCAACGCCACGACGACGGATCCAAACCGAGAATGCCCGACCTTCTATCTCGGGACGTGAACCACGTGGCGGAAGTGATCACGACCACTCAGTGTGCCGAAATTTTGGTCGTGCAGAATGGGACCGACACAGCCAAAAGACCGTGGCCATAGCCCCGTTCAGCCCAGCGATAAACACATCGCCAGCGGCTGCCTGCCGATGGCCAGGTCAACGCCGACCAGCACCAGTGAACCCGCGGCGACCGCGGAAGAGATCACGGCCAGCACCAGCAGAACCATCCAAGGGAGGACCGCGGCTCGGGCCTGTGCCCGGGCGCTGGCAGGAGCCGGCTCCGCGTTACCCATATCCTCAACCGAGTCATCAGGAACGTGATCTGGGAATATCCGTCAGGTAGCTTGCAGGCGCCGGGACCGCCTGGGCTGGGCCGTGGTGTTCGAGGCCGTGGGTGTGTCCCACGGCCTCGAGCACCACGGCGGCCAGGCTCTGTGTGCTCATCATGATCTCGCGCTGCCGGCGTGCACCTGTGCCGGCGCTCAGGATCCGGGCCGCTTCCGCGGTTACTTGCTCCTCGTCCCCGCTGTCGGCCAGGGCTGGCCGGATATGGGAGAGGAGGACCTGGACCGCTTCTCCAGCCGGGCATGGAATGTTCAGCAGGGGGTGCAGGAGGGTGTCGTCGACGCCTGATTGACTTGCCTTCCACGCCGCCAGGCGCAGTTGCCCGGCGGACAGCCGGGGCTCAGAAATCCCGGAGCGCCATTCCTGGGCGGCCCGTTCAACGAGTCCCCGCACCAGCGCGGCAATCGCGGCCGCGTGTGAGGCCTCCATGCAGACGTCGGCAATGCGTACCTCCACAGTCGGGTGATTCCGGGAAAGGCGCGCGTCGAAGTACACCATGCCTTCATCGAGGAGTACGCCCGTAGTCAGCAGGGATTGCACGTACCGGTGGTATTCCCGTTCTGATCCGAACCTTTCGCAGGGCCCGGCGGTCGGCCAGCGGCTCCAAGCCTGGTAACGGAAGCTTGCGTATCCGGTGTCGGCACCCTGCCAGAAAGGGGAGTTCGCGCTCAGCGCCAGCAGCACGGGCAACCAACGCCGGATCCGGTCCAGGACTGCCACCCCTTCCTCACCGTCGGTGACACCGACATGAACATGGAAGCCGCAGGTGAGTTGCTCCCGGAGCGTCACCCCGAACCGCGTTGCCATGTTCAGGAAACGGGGCTGCTCTACGAGGGTAGGAGTGGCCGGCATGGGACTGGTAGCCACGGCGACAGCTCGTGCGCCCACCGAACGGGCCGCCTCGTCGGCAAGCCGCCGGCCCTCGCGGATGCCCGCAATTACTTCCTGCAGCGTGGAACAGACAGGGCCAACGGCCTCGAGCTGCTCTTGCTGGACCTCCAAAGCCAAGGATGGGCCGCCACTGGTTTCAGTGCGCTGAGGGGCCTTGGCCAAGCACGCTTCCGCGGCGGGTACGGGCTGCCCCGTCGTGGCATCAACGAGCAGGAATTCCTCCTCGACGCCGAACGTCCTTGGAACCTCGCCGCCAGAACGGTTGGGTGGTCTTGTCATTGAAGAATTCAAGGCAGCTCCTAACAGGAAGGCCTCCAGCCCTGCCACTGCAAGGCGGCTGCCAATGAAGCTATACAGCCCTCCTCCACAAGCCATGATCACCGGCCCGCTCGCGCTGCTGATCCCCAGAATATCCCCAACAACAGCATGCCGGAAGGAAAAGCCCCTAAGACAGTCATCCAGACGCACCTGGCACCATCGCCCATACCTTCCGGGAACGGGACGCGTAACGACGGCCGGGATCTGCTGCTGCCCAATGTGGGTAGGAGATCCCGCGGTCGGCGCCCGGTTGGTGGCGGGGCGCCGAGGGATTCCGAGTGCTAGCACTACGTATCACCTTCCCCGGATGAGGCCCACGCCCGTGTTTCGGGCAGACAATGGTCGGACTTACGTGCGGCAGGGTTCCCTGCCGCATTCCATTTCGGAAAGGGGCCTCCAGTGTCCAGACCACACCCGATCCTTGCCGGATCGATCGCAGCCGGGGCAGCCATCGCACTGCTCACGGGCTGCGGTACGTCCAGCCCCGGCACCAGTGTCAGCAGCGCCAGGGCGGAGAAGAACGTTTCGCAGGCATGCGCTGCTGCCAGTGCCTTCGCCGGATCCCTGACAAATTTCAAACAGACACTCAAACCCGGTGCCACGATAGAACAGATAAAATCGGCACGGGAACAGGTCGCGAAGACCTACGACGACCTGGTCAAGGCCAGCCAGGACGTAGCCAAGGACGAAATGGACGCAGTTAAGACGGCCGAAAACAAGTTCGACGCAGCCGTCAGAGCCGTCCCGGATGATGCCACCCTTACTCAGGCGGCCGCCTCCCTGCGGGACGACGCCGCCAACGTCCAGGCCGCGGTCAGTGACCTCCAGGCGGCGACTAAATGCTGACCTCAAGGCCCCTCCGGGCAGGTCTGCAGCTAGCCTCAGTCCTGCCCGGCTGCATTCCCGCCCCACACCGCTCCTACAGAAAGCAGGGAAGTTGACATGAGTTTCTGGGAAAACTTTTGGGATATTTTCTGGTGGTTCTTCCTCGTATACGCGTTCATCGCCTTCCTCTGGGCGTTGTTCGCCGTCATCGGCGACTTGTTCCGCGACGACACGCTGAGCGGCTGGTGGAAAGCCGTCTGGATCCTCTTCCTGGTCTTCGTGCCCTTGTTGGGTGTGCTGGTCTACGTGATTGCCCGCGGTAAGGGCATGACGGAGCGGTCCATGGCACGGGCCCGGGAGAACCGGGAGGCCTCGGATGCTTACATCCGCAGCGTCGCTGCACCGAGTCCGAGCGACGAGATCTCCAAAGCCACGGCTCTTCGGGACTCCGGAACAATCAGCGCTGATGAATTCGAAAGAATCAAGACCAAGGCTCTGGTCTGAGAGCGCCATCGACCCGCTACCGCTTGGCAGCAGATGCAATGGACGAGGTGGTGTCTTAGTCCTCGACCAGGGTGCGGTGTCCTTCTGCGCAACCGCCAGACTGTCGCTCCATGCCATTGGGCGGCACGGTGGCCGGTTGCCAGCCGTCGAGGGCGTTCCCGCAGGCGGTTCGGACCGGCCGAGGCTGCGAGGAATAACCCGATCAGTGGACTCTCTGGCTGCCCACAGGAAGCCGGGCTACTATCCGGCTGTCACTCCGTTTAGAAAAGGAGAACCCCTTGTCTGAAGAATCAGTAGGGAGCGTCGTGCTGGTGATGCACGGTCTGCCGGCCGCGGAGGGCTGCGGTGTCATGGCCGTCCAGAACGCGGCGCTGTCCCTTGCCGGCGCTATCGGCCGTGGAGCCTGCCGATGCCTGGCTGGTCGCGTCGGCGGTCCGGTCCCGCGGCCAATGCCTTGGGTTGCGGGCTGATGTCTACAGACCAGGTGCCCGCAACCCGGCGCCCTCTCGGGCAGGGTCACAGCATGGCCAGGCACTCGGTCGGGGCCGAGACACTGATCAAAGCCCGAAGCTCCACCGTCTGGGACGTCATCACCGATGCACGGAACTTCACCGTCTGGGAATCCGGCATTACGCACATCAGGGGCGAGTTGCGCAACGGTGGCACCATCAGAATCCGAACCCACACCGGAGGGGAGCGCACCTTCCGGCTGCGTGTCCAGCAGATGCCCGGCGAGGTGATGACCTGGACCCAGGGCCTGCCTCTGGGCCTGCTCACCGGGGTGCGCACCTTCACGCTTGAACCGGTGGGCGGCATGACGCACCTGCTCGTAAGAGAAGAGTTCACTGGCCCGCTTTGCGGGCTGCTGCTCCGGGAGTTTGCGTCCGACACGCAGCAGGCTTTCACCGATTACGTTAGCGCGGTCAGGAAACGGGCCGAAATCCTCGGCCGACACGTTCGAACTACGGAGGCATGAGCGCCATCGGAGAAGCGCGCAGTGTCCAGGAGCGCCCGACGCCGCCCGAGCGTGCTCTGGGCCATACTCCCCGACGGAGCTCTAGTGGCGGTCTGAGGTTACGACACCGGTTGTCTGCGGAACACGTTCAGAAAAGTCACGGATCCACCCCCGCGGGCCCTTGTTGGGTCGGCACTATCGGTTTAGCGTGGGGCCTGTCGTGCAGTGTGCGCATGGATGCACGCTGGATGGGGACCGGACGGGATCATCCAGCACGCCTTCGGTGCCTTAAAAGCGAAGGAACGTAATGGCGATGATGGCTGAACCGGAAATCCACCCGCCGCCCCCTTTGGCCGGCCGGGGCGTCTATCTGCTGGATGACCACGAGGTCGTGAGACGGGGCCTGCGCCATCTCTTGGAGTCCGATGGTCTCAGCATCGCCGGAGAATCAGGATCCGCGCACCGGGCGTTCCGGCGAATCCCTGCCCTCCGCCCGGAGTTGGTCATCCTGGACGATGATCTCCCTGACGGTTCAGGTGCCGACGTGTGCCGGGCCATCGCTGCGGCGGACCCGACCATCCGGTGCCTCCTGATGACCGGAGATGCCAACGAAGCCGTGCTGATCGACTCGATTCTGGCCGGCGCATGGGGGTGCCTGTCCAAACAGGACGGCAGCTGCGAGCAGCTCAGGCTCATCCGCCGTGCCCTGGCCGGGCACACCGCGTACAGCGGCCGGTTCCGGACCGCGCTCGTTACCCCGCTCGTCGGGCCCGCAACCCAGTCCCTGGATAGGAGACTCCTGACGCTTACGAGACAGGAAATGAATACCGCCATCCGACTGGGGAGAGGGCTGACCAACCGCCAGATCAGCCAGGAGATGTCGCTGGCGGACAAGACCGTGAAGAATCTGACCTCAACCATTCTGAGGAAACTCGGCATGGCGAGCAGGACGCAGGCCGCCGTGTTCATCACCAGGGCGCTGAATTCTTCTGACGACCCTGCCGACGGCGGATACCGGTTTAGCCCATCCCCGGCTCTGATCGCGGAGGTCACGGCAGCGCTGCTGGCCTGCACCAGCGAGTCCTGCACCGTGCCGCCCACAGACGAAGTGCGGGCAAGGGGCGTCCGGCGGCTTACCGACGCACTCATGGCGATCCGGACCGATCGGATGGGACCCCACCTGCTGCCCGGCCGGACTTAAAAACCCGGAATGCCGCGAACCGCGCTCCCGGTGAGAGGCTGCGCATTCAGTACAGTAGCGGTGGCCGTTCTTCTGCCGATCCACGACCCCAGGCAATCGGTGGACACCGGCGTTAGTGCGAGCACTTGATTGTGTCAGCGAGACAGCAGTACGCCGACCTGGGTCCGGATGTCCTGAACAATCTCGTCGATGCTCAATGCGGCGTTCACGGTCGCTGCCATGCTGAGGAACATGATGGCGCTGACGATGCGGGCCGTCGTAGCGGCATCCTGCGCACGAGGCAGCTCCTGCCTGCCCAGGACGGCAGCGATGGCCTCCTCGGTCTGCGCGACGATGGAGAGGGCCTCAGCGTGACGGGGCTCCGCGGGATCACCGAAGACCATTTCCCGCAGGTACGTGCGTCCGTTGTCGACCTGGACGCGGTTGCATTCCACGATCGGCCGTACGATTGCCAGCACCGCATCGAGGATATCCGGGGTGGTTTCGGCATCAGCCCGACCTTGCTGAAGCGCTTCGGCGTAGTGTGCGTTCTGCACGAGGAGGAGGAGTTCGCCTTTGGTCTTCGCGTAAAGGAACAGGGTCCCGGTGCCGATGTCCGCCTTGTCGGCGATCTGCTGGGTCGTGACATCCTCGATGCCGTGCTCGGCCAGCAGTTCGCTTGCCGCGGCCGTGATGCGGTCCAGCTTCTGCTGCTTGTTCCGCTCGCGCCGTCCGACCGGCTGGGAGGCGAGAGACATGGTGATGGATCCTCCGGAATAGATTATGACTGCACTCAGTTATGAGTGTAGTCACTACTGTTTGTGGGTTTGAATGTTCCTTCGTTCATTCTCCCACGCAAGGGCCGAACCCCGGTGTTCCGTCCCGGCGGAGTGGTGGCGCTATTACCCCGCGACGAAAAGGACCGCACACATGACTTCCTCCCTCTGGCAACCCTTCACCCTCGGCAATGTGGAGCTGCCGCACCGGCTCGCGCTGGCCCCGCTGACCCGGAGCCGCGCAAACCCGGACGGCACCCCCGGGGAACTGGCCGCCGAGTACTACGGCCAACGCGCCTCGCTCGGGCTGATCATCACCGAGGGCACACAGCCGTCCGAGGACGGCCAGGGCTACCTGAACACCCCCGGCATCTACACTCCCGAACACATCGAGGGATGGCGAAGGATCGCCGACACGGTCCATGCCGGCGGCGGAGCCCTGTTCATCCAACTGATGCACGTCGGCCGGATGTCGCACCCGGATAACACCCCGCACCACCGTCAGCCCGTTGGCCCATCGGCGATCTCGGCCGAGCAGGACATGTTCACTCCAACGGGCCCGCAGAAGACGCCGGTGCCGCGTGAGCTGACTGCCGAAGACATCCAGGCCACCATCGCCGGGTTCCGCCACGCCGCAGCCTCCGTTATCGCAGCGGGAGCGGACGGCGTGGAGATCCACAGCGCGAACGGGTACCTGCTCCACCAGTTCCTCTCGCCCAACTCGAACCACCGCACGGACGAATACGGCGGATCCGTGGAGAACCGGTCCCGGTTCGTCGTCGCGGTCGCCCGCGCGGTGGCCGAGGAGATCGGGGCAGACCGGACCGGCATCCGCATCTCACCGGCGTTCCCGCTGGGCGGAATCAACGAAGGGGATCCCGCCGACGTCCGGACACAGTACCGCCACCTGGTCGGCGAACTCGCCACACTGGACCTTGCGTACCTGCACGTACACCACCTCGGTGACGACGAACTGCTGCGGTCCTTCCGCGACGCGTGGCCTGCAGCCATCCTCGTCGTCCGCTATGGGCGCGACCGTGAGCAGATTGCCGACGACATCGACGCCGGGCTCGCGGACATCGCGCCGCTGGGCCGCTTCGCCCTGGCGAACCCCGACATTGTTGAGCGACTGCGCACTGGTGCGCCACTGAATGAGGTGGACCCGGCAACCTTGTATGGCGGCGGCGCGGCCGGGTACACCGACTATCCGGCCCTGGCACACGCCTAATCGTCTGCCGCGGGCCGTCCGCCGCCGACCTTACATACCCCGTACCGATCAGAAAGAAGAAACAGCCATGCCCTCACTTAACGGAGCAGTCGTCCTCATCACCGGAGCCAACGGCGGAATCGGCACGCAGTTCGTGCACGAAGCCCTCGCCAGGGGAGCTTCAAAGGTTTATGCGTCCGCCCGCACCCCCCGCACTTGGAACGACGAGCGCATCGTTCCGCTCGCCCTGGACGTCACCGACCCGGCCTCCATCCAGGCAGCGGTCGAGGCGGCACCGGATGTGACCGTGCTGATCAACAACGCCGGCGCGTCGGTCTCCAGTGCCGGGATCCTCACCCACACGGACGAGGAGATCCGCAGGAACGTCGAGACGAACTTCCTCGGGCCGCTCTTCGTCGCCCGCGCGTTCGCTCCGGTCCTGTCGGTGAAGGACGGAGCGATGATCATCGACATGCACTCGGCCCTGAGCTGGTACGCCGTCGCCGGCATTTACAGCGCCACCAAAGCCGCCCTCTGGTCCGCGACCAACTCCCTCCGCCTCGAACTCGCTCCCGCCGGCGTGCACGTCGTCGGCGTCCACGTCGCATACGTTGACACCGCGATGGCCGCGCACGCCACCGGCCCGAAGCTCGACCCGGCCGTGCTGGTGCGGACCGTGTTCGACGCCACTGAGGCAGGGGAGTACGAGGTCCTCGCCGACGGCACGTCTGTCCAGCTCAAGGCCGGACTCAGCGCACCCCTCGAAGCGGTCTACCCGCAGTTGGTGGACACAGACGCGTAAGGGAACAACCGGTGCCACCGCGTTCACCAAAAGTGAGCGCGGTGGCACCGATGCTCTCACCCGAATCGATCGCCTGGTGCTTGGCCTTCACGTCACATGCCGGGATAGTCACGCTAATGGCTGTGCCCGCCCGTATTCACGGGCGGGCACAGCCACAGCGGCTCTCTGCTCTGTTGGCGGGATCTTGTCAGGTAGGTGCTGGTCAGTGGGCGAGGAATTCTACGGCGACGGGGGAGAACCTGTCGTGGAACTGGAAGATTCCGCCGTGGCCCGAGTCGGGGTAGATGATCAGCTCGGATCCCTTGATGCGCCGGCGCAGGTCCCCGGACAGGACCGACGGCACCATGCGGTCGTTGTCGCCGTTGGCGATGAGGGTGGGGTGGGTGAGCCTTGACAGGTCCGACGGCGCGGAGCGGCCGAACTTCCGGATTGCCTTCAGTTGAGTCTGGAAGGCTTTGGTGCTGATCGGCTTGTCGCGGTCGACAGTGCGCTCCTGAAGGCGCTTGATGAACGCCTTCGCGGCCAGCTTGCCGGTCGCGGTGCGGTTAAAGAACAGAAACTCCTTTGGGTCCGAGCGCGTCAGGGTCGCACGGAGGACGTCCCAGTAGGTGGTGCCGACGACCTTGTCGATGTCCTTGCCGCCCCGCGGCCCGGTACCGGCCAGCACGAGCTTGCGGACGAGGTCGGGATGCTTGAGGACCAGGTCCTGGGCGATCATGCCGCCCAGTGAGAAGGAGAAGACGTCGATCGTGTCGAACCCGAGGGCCTTGATGAAGGTGTAGGCGTCGTCGGCCATCGCCTCGATGGTGTCGGGAACCTGCCCGGTGGAGGCTCCGACACCGCGCTGGTCGAAGGTGATGACGTGGCGGTTCTGCGCGATGGGCTCGATGATGCGCGGGTCCCAGTTGTCCAGGGTCGCGGCAAGGTGCACGAAGAACACGACGGGGATGCCGGTCTTGGGCCCCAGCTCGCGGTAGGCGTAGGTAACGCCACCTGAAGTGATGGAACGTGTGGCGGCCTTCGCGTACGAGGTGGCGACGGAGCCATTCGGGGTGTCAAAGCTGCTCATGCTGGTAGTCCTCTAAGTGGTCTGTGAGGTGAATGGCTGCCGGCGGCTCAGGAGGGAAGGGTGACGACGGCTTTGCCGCGGAGGCCGCCCTTGGCCAGCGACTCGAGCGCCTGTGGGGTCTGCGCGAAGTCGAAGACCTGCCCTACGACCGGGCGCAGCACGCCGTCGTCAACCAGGGCGGTGATCTGGCGCAACTGGTCGCCGCTGGCACGCATGAAGAGGAACTCGTAGCTGACGCCGAGCTTCTTCGCCTGCCGCCGGATCCTGCTGCTGAGCCCCGCGATGGCCAGGCGCAGCACAGGGTTGAGACCGGCTTTGCGCGCGAACGTCGGGTCCGGCGGACCGGCGATTCCGATCGCCTTCCCGCCGGGCTTGAGGATGCGCAGTGACTTCACGAGGTTCTCCCCTCCGAGGCTGTCGAGCACCAGATCGTAGCCGGCGAGGAGCTGTTCGAAGTCCTGCGTACGGTAGTCGATCACAGTGTCCGCGCCGAGGTCGCGCACAAAGTCGGCGTTGGAGGCACTTGCGGTGGTCGCGACGGTCGCGCCGAGGTGCTTGGCGAGTTGGATCGCGATCGACCCGACCCCGCCGGCCCCGGCGTGAATGAGAACTTTCTGCCCCGGCCCTACTTTGCCTTGCTCAACGAGGGCCTGCCACGCCGTAAGTGCAACCAGCGGTAGTGAGCCGGCCTCCTGCATGCTGATCGATGCGGGTTTCAGTGCCAGGTCGGCCTCGGTGATGGCGATGCGCTCGGCGAACGTGCCGATGCGGTCTTTGTCGGGTCGGGCGTAGACCTCGTCACCGGGCTTGAAGCCGCGCACCTTCGCCCCGACACGGATGACTGTGCCGGCGACATCGTTGCCAAGGATCAACTGGAGCTTGTACGGGAGGATCTGCTTGAACTCACCCAGGCGGATCTTTTCGTCCAATTGGTTGAGGCCAGCTGCCTGGACCTGGACCAGCACATCGCGCTCGCCGACGGTGGGCTCAGGGACGTCCGCTGCGCGCAGCGGCTCCTTGTACTTGGTGACGACGAATGCCCTCATGGCGTGCTGCTCCTCTATGACGTAAGGCTTGGTGAAAAATGAGTCTAGTCAAGTTTGAGTTGACTCAGAAATATTGTCAAGTGAACCGTGAGGTGCGCGCGTTCATTTGAATGTTCCCAAAAACGTGGGATAGGAGGTTTCGGGTGAGCATCACACGGGCCGTCAACTCCCGTGCGCGGTGTAAGGTGACGTCGTGCTCGCGATGAAGCTGACGGTGCAGATAGGCTGGATCTGCCTCGCGATCGTTAGCTTGGCCATCCTCGTCTTTGGTGTCGTGGTCGCGGTCGTTCCGACGGGTGGGGACGCCGCCTTGTATCGTGCGGACGGTCTCGCCTCGACCGGACTCGGCCTTTTCGGGACCCTGATCGTGCTTGTGCCATATCGGCGCATCGAGCGGTGGGCGTGGTGCGCGCTCTGGTTCTACCCCGTTTTCTGGTGGCCCACCTGCTTGGAAACCTCCCACCCGGTACGGATCACATCCACCAGGTCGTCTATATTGCCCTCTCGTTGATCGGGCTCGTACTGCCTGTACGCGTCTTCTTCCCGCCGCGTCGCAACCCGGCCGCCCCCCTGAGTTCTTCCGTATCGTTACCGATCACTCTCCTAGGATGTGAAGGCACCCTTGGCTTCCGGGAGGAATCGTTCGAAGGGCAAGGTGGTTTTCGGTGACTCTTATCCGCGGATGCACCCATGTGCCACCGTTCGGCTCGACGGTTCGCCGAATACTTTGCACATGGGCGAATTGCTCGCCCGGTCAAGCAACCAACGAAACCGGGTTCAGTTTCGATGTTGGCCTTGCGCAGTCAGGAGTAACCTGTTATACGTCACCAGCAATGGTGCTGGTGTTGACCAAGGAGTCGTGCCATGAGTGTCGAGTCAAGCTCCGCGGCGGGGACCGTCCCGGCGGGAGGTGGTCGCAGGGCTGTAAATCCCGTACCAGCCCAAGACGCAGTTGTGTCTCCACAGGGGAGCGCCAGCCCACCCTTTGCCGATCCGGCAGCTTTAGGTCTGGGCGCTTTCGCAATGACCACGTTTGTCCTCAGTGTCATCAATGCCGGCCTGATCCCCAAAGCAGTCGAACCCGTTGTCCTGGGACTGGCACTGTTCTACGGCGGCATGGCGCAGTTCGCCGCCGGAATCTGGGAATTTGCCAACCGCAACGTTTTCGGTGCGACGGCGTTCTGCTCGTACGGAGCCTTCTGGCTGTCCTTCTGGTTCCTGAGCCAGTTCAGCGCGGGCAGTCTTCCGGCAGCGGACGCCGGCAAAGCTGTCGGCCTCTATCTTCTGGGCTGGGCAATCTTTACCGCCTACATGACCGTTTCAGCTTGGCGCGTCAGCATGGGTGTCTTTGCCGTTTTTGTCTTCTTGACCCTGACCTTCATTGCGCTGTTTCTCGGCGCCTTCTTCGGGGCAGCCGGGCTGTCGATGCTGGGCGGCTGGCTTGGCATCGTGACGGCGCTGATTGCCTGGTACTGCTCCCTCGCGGTGGTCGCCAACTCCACCTACAAACGGACTGTGCTTCCGGTGGGACGACGGTGACAGGCCATGGCAGCAGACCCAACAGAATCGGATGAGACCCTCGCAAGCCTATTGCACGAGCAGCGGCGCTTTCCTCCGGACGCCGGCTTCGCGGCGCAGGCCAACGCGACGTCGTCGGACTATGACGAAGCCGCCGGCGACAGGCTGGCGTTTTGGGCGCGGCAGGCGGAGCGGCTGGACTGGTCCAAAAAATGGAGTGAGGTCCTGGACTGGTCAAATCCGCCATTCGCCAAATGGTTCGTCGGGGGCAGGCTCAACGCTGCGTACAACTGCCTTGACCGGCATGTAGCTGCCGGACGCGGAGACAAGGTCGCCTATTACTTTGAAGGAGAAGCCGGGGACACCCGTGCCATCACCTATGCCCAGCTCACCCACATGGTCTGCCAGGCAGCGAACACGCTGACCGATCTGGGCGTCAAGCCGGGAGACCGGGTTGCCATTTACATGCCGATGATCCCGGAAACCGTCGTGGCGATGCTGGCCTGCGCACGAATTGGAGCACCGCACACCGTTGTGTTCGGCGGGTTCTCCGCGGACGCGCTCCGGACGCGGATCCACGACTGCGACGCGCGCATCGTCATAACCACCGACGGCGCCTACCGCCGCGGCAAGGCCAACGGGTTGAAGCCCGCCGTCGACGAGGCCCTGCTGGAGTGCCCGGACGTTCGCAACGTCCTGGTGGTCCGCCGTACAGGCCAGGAGGTCGACTGGACACCGGGCCGTGATATTTGGTGGCACGAATCGGTTGAGCTGGCTTCCCCCGAACACGTGGCCGAGACCTTCGACGCCGAACATCCCCTCTACGTGATGTACACCTCCGGCACCACGGGCAAGCCCAAGGGCATCCTGCACACCACAGGCGGCTACCTCACAGCATGCGCCTACACCCACTGGGCGGTGTTCGACCTAAAGGCCGAGACCGATATTTTCTGGACAGCCGCCGACATCGGCTGGGTCACCGGGCACAGCTACATCGTGTACGGTCCCTTGGCCAACGGTGCCACCTCCGTGCTGTACGAGGGCACGCCGGATACCCCGCACCAGGGCCGCTGGTGGGAAATCATCGACAAGTACAAAGTCTCGATTCTCTACTGTGCCCCGACCGCCATCCGTACGTTCATGAAATGGGGCGCCGAGATACCGGCCAAGTACAGTCTCAGGAGTTTGCGCGTAATCGGCACCGTGGGCGAACCGATCAACCCGGCGGCATACATCTGGTACCGCGAGAACATCGGGCACAACCAAACGCCCGTTGTGGACACTTGGTGGCAGACCGAGACCGGAGCCATCCTGATCAGTCCGCTCCCGGGAGTCACAGCGGGCAAACCGGGAGCCGCCATGAGAGCACTGCCCGGGGTCGTGGCCGACGTCGTCAATGACGCGGGCGCGCCGATTGCTAACGGCTCCGGCGGCTATCTGGTACTCAGGGAACCCTGGCCATCCATGTTGCGCACCATCTGGGGTGACAACGACCGGTACGTGGAGACGTATTGGTCACGGTTCCCGGGCCTCTACTTTGCGGGGGACGGCGCGAAGAGGGACGAGGACGGGGATATTTGGCTTCTCGGCCGGGTGGACGACGTGATGAACGTGGCCGGACACCGGCTCTCGACGACGGAGATCGAATCCGCGCTCGTCGCCCATCCGAAGGTGGCCGAAGCCGCCGTTGTCGGCGCCCTTGACGAGACCACCGGGCAGGCCATCGTCGCCTTCGTCATCCTGCGCAGCGATGCGGGCGACGGGGGACCGGAGGTCGTGCAGGAGCTGCGCGAACATGTAGCCAAGGAAATCGGCAAAATCGCCCGGCCCCGGCAGATCATGGTGGTAGCCGAGCTGCCTAAAACCCGGTCCGGCAAGATCATGCGACGGCTCCTCAAAGATGTGGCGCAGGACAGGCCCATCGGGGATGTCACCACGCTGGCGGACTCGTCAGTTATGGAGCTGATCAAGGCGGGCATGCCGGGCGGCGCCGGCGGGCTGCATTAGTTGGCAGTTTCCCAGCAGGGATCAGCTAGTCCTTGTCTCCGTCGATCGCCTCGGCCGGGAGTGGGCTGCGGCCTTGATGGCTGCCGGGCCGTTCGTCACCCACCCGACGGATCAACTGACCAACATGTTTGACGCCCTCGCCGGGGCGGACATCCCGGAGATGGCCGGCGTGCCGGGTTCCTGCGGGCTACCGCGGCCAGAGAAAGAATTGCCTAACGCGCCAACCGGCGCCCGGGACAGACACTTAATATTGGTGAGCCTTGGCGATCTTCGGGTCTACCGCGTCTGGGTTCCCTTGTGGAGAGCCGGGCTGTAGGCGATGTAGCCCTCGCGGAGCCGGACTGATTTCGGGCCGATTTGGCTGATATCTGCCCACAGAACGAGAAACGATCCGCGATGCCGCCAGAGTCGGCGAACCTCCACCACGTCACGACGTCTCTACGTTCGGGTCCGGGAGGGTGCCCTTCAGCTTCGGCCCATTTCCTTGGAGGGATCCTCGTCACCCTCTAATGGGTCAGCGCGGAGCACGTCCGGGTCCGGGCCGGGCAGGCCTGCCGGGCCCGGCACGTCCCGCGGAACCTCACGGACCGCACTGTCTGCATCCGAAACCTCGGGGTCGCCGGTTTTCGCCTCGCCGCCGGGGGCTGCGTTTTCGTCCGGTAGCTGCTGCTCGTCTTCGCTACGGCGGAGTGTCTCCTTGGCATCGTCCATGGCGTTGGACCCCTCGCTGATGGACGAATGAACCCGGATGTCCTCGTCGGGTGCGCCCGGCTCGGGCACATGCGCGTCATCGGTCGACCTGGAGGTCCCGGCCAGGTCCTCCATGGCGTTTTCCGCGGCTTTTTTGATGCTGTCACCAATTCCCATCGCTTTGCTCCTCACATCGCTTGACTGTTTCGGATTCCCCGCCCTTGACGGTTCCAGAATTATCAGCATGCTTACAAATAGTCCAGAGACGCCACACGAGGGAAAGGAAACAATCATGAGTACGTATCATCCCGAGAGTGACCCGGCCAACCCGGATCCGCTTCAGGAGGCGGATTACGGGGAACATGCAGCGCATCCGGACACGGGGGGTGATCCGGCCGTCGAGCCGGCTGCCTCGGCCAACCCGGATCCGCTCAGCGGAAAGATCACCGGGCTGGAGCCCGGCGGGGGAGTGCCTCCGGGAGAGACGCCCCCGGCCGAGGACCAGATGAGCCGGGACCAGGGCCACGACGAATAGGGGCCCGCTTGGTCATGGGGTGGTGCTGCCCCCGTTGACGTTGAGGGTTGCGCCCACGACGAAGCTGGATTCCGTGGAAGCCAGGAACGAGTAAGCCGGTGCCAGTTCCGCGGGCTGGCCGGCGCGGCCCAGCGGCGTGTCCTTGCCGAACTCGGGCAAAGCCTCCTTCGGCTGGCCGCTGCCGACCTGCAGTGGCGTCCGGATCGGCCCGGGCGCCACGGCCTTGACCCGAATGCCCTTGGGGACCAGCCGTTGGGCGAGCCCCTTTGTGAAGATGTTGATGCTGGCTTGGGTAGTGGCGTCGTCCACGAGTGTTACGACCGCCGGTCCAGCATTTCCAGCATGTGTGCCGACGTCGACGTCGTCGGCCGGAGCCTTGGCGGCATCCGCGCGCGGGCCTTGGAAGGTCGACGGAACATGCTCAGGCCGTCGCGGGGTAGCTGGCCAGGATGTAGTCTCTTGCGGCCTGTCCCGTAATCCGCCGATGGCTGTTGCGCAGATCGACGCCACAGCGCTGCATGGCTGACCGGAAGGTGACATCCTCCACGGGGGTGATGTTATGAAGCAGGCACCAACTTGTGTACAGGCCGTAGAGACAATCTGGCCCTAAGGGATGGTGCGTTTCGTCGGGGATGGTGGCTTCAAGGAGGAATCTTTCGAAGTGCGAGGTGGCCATGAGGGGCTCTTCTCCGCGGGTGCATTCTTATGCCGCCGTTCGGCTACAGCGGCTCTCTTTGCGGCCGTGCACCCGACGGCAAAGGGTCCCAACCCGGAAGGCCTGTCTAGGACTGTTCCGAATCTAACGGAGTTCCGGCGGCCCTGTCCAGAGCACGGGCCAAGCCCGATTCGACGAAACTCCGCGCGTCGGCGAGGTGAAAAGCGTTAAGGACTTTGGGGGGAGTGGTCGGCGAGGCAGCCACGGAAAGGGCCGGCACAAATTGACCTGCGTGCCAAAAGTTGGAACGGCAATTATGCGATGGTTTCTTGCTTAGGTCTCTGGAGGTGGGGTATCGCAATACTGGCTGCAGAAAGGCTCCGTTCCTCTTGAGGAAGGAGCCATTCCTGTCTCCCGGTACGAGCGCGGAGGAACAGGGCGCGTCGATCATCGAACAGCTGTCTTTCGTGGAGGGCCTGTTGCTGGTCGGGGGCTACTGACCAAGGAGGGAGACGGCGTGGGCGATGACGAGTGCGAGCAGCACGAACCCTCCGAAGGCCTCCACGCCCATCAGGGATTTTGCCCTTGGCGAAAGGGGCATCGTGTCGGTGGGGCTGAAAGCCATCGAGTTGGAAAGCGAAAAGTAGACGTAGTCGACAAAGGAAGCCGTCCAGTCCGTCTTCACGGAGGACCGGGCGGCAACTTCCTTCACTGCGTCGTGGTCTTCGTCCTGGGGGAACCGGAAGTCTGCCAGGGGCAGCTCATGGCGCGGGGCGTGGCGCCGGATGACTGGACCGCCCCGGTCAAGTTCCCAGTAGACCAAGGCGAAGGCGATGACGTTTGTAACCCAAACCTGGAGAGCCGCGAGCAGCAGCGTCGGCCCGTTGCTGTTGCCGGAGTTCGTCAGGAGAATGACGAGTTGGACGAGTGCTGCCTCGTTGGCCACGACAAGCAACAGGGCCTGGCCGACAGAAAGGTACCTAGACCAGCGGGTTTCACGGACCAGCCTGCGTGGATTCAGGACAATAAGCGGAATCAGCAGCGCCAGGCCGACGACGACAACGGAGTAGCGTACTGCCGGCAGGAACGTTGTGGGCAGCGTGGCGTACAGCGCCAAGGCGATGAGAAGGCCGATGACGGCGGGCCAACGGTGTTCCGCTCGGGCCCGCCGTTCGTTGTGGGTGGTCATGGTCAGGAGTGTAGGTCCTGACCCGGGACGGGAGCCGCAGAGTCAAGTTATGGTCCGCCCGGCGCGTCAGGCCAACGATAGATCCACCGCCGTGGCCTGCGGCGGCCGACGGGCGTCGGGAGCGCGCCGCTGCCGTCGGTCCAGGATGGACCAGTCCTGCCACGGCCAACGCACCAGGTGGGCGGGCGCCGCGGGACCAAAGCCGCTGCTATTGCACCCGCCCCGATTGTGTTCAGGCCGCTTGAAAACCGTCCTTACGCGTCAAAGTGCGTCCGGACCCTCGGGTCCTGAGAGACTGAAGCGACCACTGATGCGGCGATGTCCCGGAGTTTGACGTTCCGGGTGTTGGAAGCGATCCTCAGTATCTTCATGGCCGTGTCCTGGCTGCACCGGTTTTGCGCCATGATGGCGCCGCACGCCAGGTCGATGGTGGTCCGGGATTCCATAGCAGCAATGAGGTTGGTTTTCGCCTCGGCCAGCTGGCTGATCCGCACGGCCAGGCGAAGTGCTTTGGACACATGATAGGAATATGTTTCAACCGTGCTGATGTCCTCACCGGTGAATCCATGGGAGCGGGTGGAGTAGAGGTTAAGGCCCGCTTCCGCCTCGCCCTCAAGGATCAGCGGTATGGAGAGGCTGGATCCCACTCCGGCCTTCAGCGTGGCCGCGGTGTAGGTGGGCCAGCGGTATTCGTTTGTCAGATCAGGCACATGCACGACGACCTGCTGGCGGATCGCTGACAGGCAGGGCCCATCGCCAGAACTGTATCGAGTTTCATCCAGCCGGATGGCGCGTTCTTCGCTGCTGGCCACGGTCACTGGCTTCTTTCGCTGAATCAGCGTGATGCTGCAGAAGGCGATGGCGGGGTCGGCCAAGGTGACGGCGGAGAACTCGGCGAGTTCATCCAGCATCTCCTTCACGCCCTCAGTTTTCAGGACAAGATCCTGCAAGTGGTCGACGAGGAGATCCGGGAACAACAGATGTGGATCATCGGCCATGGGCACATTCCTCAATCGGCCCTGACAACGACCCTTGACAGGGGGCACCGGAGGACGGCAAATCAGCACGACCGGCAGTTCTTCGAGTATGCTCCGCTTCTGCTGCGATAACCAGTAGGTCCCGTCACACCCGCCTCGGGTCGCGGATGAGGCGAGTCCAGCGCGGAGAGCGGCATCGTCATCGCTGCGTCCAATGGTGCCGTGCAGCAGGCGGGACTGGATGAACTCACGCAGTTGTGCGCTTGCTTGGTCATTGACGATCGCACCACGGAGCATCGCCATCAGTGGTTGGGAATCGGTGGCAGGGCCCTCCCAAGCGTCGAGGTAGGCGCGGACGACGCGCTCCCCGCGATGCTCGTCCGGGCCCTCGAAAGCCGTGCTGAACCGTTCAAGGGCCGACGCCGGGACGGACATGACGGCCGCGAACAGCTTGTCTTTGGAGCGGAAGAACTGCATCACCTGGGACGCGTCCACGCCGGCATCGGCGGCGACGCGCCGGATCGTCGTCGCGACGAAACCGTCAGTGGCGAACCGGGCCGTGGCAGCGTCGAGCACCGCGGACGCGTTGTGCTGGTCGTCGGAGGGACCGGGGTGATCGGCGGCGGAGTGGTCGACCGTCTTCGTGCGGAGGGTGCCGTTGCGGTGGTTGCGTCGCGCAGCGGGAGCGGGGTTTCGTCCTCGATGCCCGCGACGATGCATCCGTCTCCGAGGGGGTCTCCACGCTGCTCGAACAACATGGTCGCCTGGACGGCGTCGTCGTCGCGGCGGGGCCAAGCGCGCAGACCCTCGATCCGGCGCGCAATTCTGACCCGAGGGAGGTGCTTGAAGCCCATGGATGCCAAGGTGCTCGGTTTTCTCAGAGTCGCGAACGCCGCGCTGGCGGTCACGACCGAGTCGGGCTATGGGCGCATCATCGGGGTCTCCGGTCAAAATGCTTTCGTCACCGGGAATGTGACGGGGGCGGTGCGAAATGCGGCGCTCATCATCACAGCGAAGAACCTTGCCGACTGCCTCGCCGGCACGGGTGTCACGGTCAACACCGTGAGGCCCGGCGTTGTCCGCGAGGACGCCGCTGCAAGGGGGGAGAGGTCCGGCCCTCCGACGTTGCTGCTTTGATCGCTTTCCTCGTGTCTCCGATCGCTGGAGCCATCTCTGGGGAGTCGATCGCCGTTGGCCACCGTGTACGCGGCGTCACCTCCATGTGATTGTCCGAACCCGCGGGCGAAGACATAGCCGCGTTCGATGACTGGATGTCGCTACGGCGTTCGTTCCCGTTCGGGGCCACCGCCTCCCGCGCGCGGTGTGCGGGACATGCGAGCCGCAGCCGCTACCCGGGAACTGCACCCTGGTACAGGGTGAACTGGTTGGCCTGCTCCATGAACGCGTGGCCGACAATCGGCCCGTCGACCGAGCCGGTACGGACCCACATCGCGGATTCAACAAAGCTGTAGGGATTGTTCCCGTAGGGCGGGTAGCCCCAAGGCATCTCGTAGTTGTCGAAGACGCTCGTGAGGTACCAGATCCCGAAGGTGCTGGTCAGTCGTACCTGAGTGGCGATGTTGCGCCCGCTCACCGGAGATTTCCAGGTCTTCAACGCTTTCCACTCCGCATTGTTCCCCACATGAAAGGTAAGGCTGCCCTGCGGTGTGCCGTTGGGCGTCCCAAACGAGTTGCGGCCGATCTCCAGAATCGGTTGGAGCGGAGCCGATCCGTTGGGCGCGCCGTACCACTGGCGCCAGGTGAAGACGGTGCCATCGTTGAACGTCAGCGCCCCCCAGGTATACGCAGTCGTCCACACCTGCTGCCCGGAGTTGAAGTTCCCCCACTGGTGCTCAAACCAGATCGTGCCGGTGAGATGGCGGGTCTTACCGCCGATGGTGACGGTGCCCTTACTCTTCGAAATCGGACCGGTG
The DNA here is from genome assembly GCF_022803015.1 of Arthrobacter humicola. Taxonomy (GTDB): domain Bacteria; phylum Actinomycetota; class Actinomycetes; order Actinomycetales; family Micrococcaceae; genus Arthrobacter; species Arthrobacter humicola_A. The sequence goes on along the minus strand of NZ_JAFKON010000001.1, from coordinate 1,008,416 downwards.
TAATAGTAGGACAGCGCGTACATGGTGGCGGGATCCAGGTTCTGCCCGTTCCAGGGGATGTTCTGGTTCTCAAAGCCGCCCAGCCCGACCGGCATGTAGCCGTACGGTGACTGGGCCGTGTTCTCCATGTCCATGGCGATGGGCGAGTCCCCGTTGTTTGCGGCGACACCCGTGAACTGGAAGCGCCACGTGTCCGGCTCGGCACGGTACACCGTGGTGATTTCCACGTTCTCGCCCTTGGCGCTGTACTGGAAGTCGTCCGGCGAGGTCGAGTCCGGCGGCTGTGTCGCGTGCAATGAGCCAACAGCGGTCGGCTGGTGCGCCCAGATCAACTCCTGCTTGGCGAAGTCCCCGAACGAGAAGCTGACGCCTTGCTGCCACAGCGAGGGCCCTCCGGGCGCACTCGGGTTGTTCGTGAGGTTATAGAAAATGCCGAACTTTTCCCCGGTGTCGTCATCGGTGAAGAAGCCGGTCCAGTAGTGCCACTCCTGGAAATGGCCGGTGTCGAAGATTCCGCCCGTGTGCCATTTGTGGTCCTGCGGCAAGAGGTACAGGGCATGGCCGCTGACTTCCTGGAACGGGCCAGCCTCCCCGGGGGCTGCCGCGCTGGCCCGAGGGGCGGCACCGGCCCCCAACAGACCCGCCGTGGCGGCCATCGCCAGACCCGATCCCAAGACCCTGCGGCGGTCAATTCCTGGTCCTGACGCGCGGGCGACGTCCGCACGTTCACCTCCGCCCTCGATCACCGGGCGCGATGGTTCTGCTCTTTACTCTCATACATGGCTAAACCTCCTGGTGGACCCCCACGGTTTTCGTCGTCTGCGGTCGACAAATCGAGGATCCGTCGCGGGTCTGCGGCGCTGGTTGGCCGGTTCGAACGCCGCGCATCAAACGCTCCGTACGAGAGAATGGCTGATCCGGCCCTCCGGTTCGAGCCTTTCCCGCGGAGGTTGGTGCGGCCACTGAGGGGTGGCCGCCGTTCACCATTCCGTACCGGCTTGGGATTGTGGTCAACGTCGGGGTCGCACTTAGGAATCCAAGCCTCAATCCTGCCTGGTGCGGCCGGGACCGGTGCGGCCACGCTCGCAACCGTCACGTGAGGGTTCGCCCCGACCACCATCAATCCAGTAATACTTGCGGCGACGAGCGGGCCAGCGCTTCGTGATTCACGTCGACCTCGGCTTCGCCACGCTTCCACTTGGCAATCTGCCGGGAACCCGTCAGTTCGAAGTCTGCTCGGATCCCTTCGTCCAGCATTACCCCGGATGATCTCGCAGGGCAAGACCCGCAAATTCAGAGTGGACCAGTCCGAGGACCAGACAGAGGCTCCGAGTCCGACGTCGAGGGCGTTAAGCCATTGCAACAGCCTCATCAACCGTGCTGTAACGGACGATCGGCAGGGCAGGGCCGAACTGCTCCTCGGCCACCAGGAGGTTGTTGTCGTCGATGTCGGCTATGAGCGTGGTGGGGTAGAAGTAGCCGGGCTGGTCGGTGTCCGGGTTGCCGCCGAGCAGGACACGGGCCCTGGAAGCCTTAGCCGCTTCCACCAGGTTGTCGACGACGTCGTACTGTCTGCTGCGCGGGAGGCCGGCAGCGTGTTCGGAGTCAGCCGACGCGGCGGTAACGGATGTGGGTGGCCAGCGGTGAGTGAAGCACCTCGGCGGGCTCGAAGCCGAAGGATTCAACGCCGTCGAAAATACGCTCGCCCGAACCGAGCAGGACCGGTGCGATGTCGAGGGTGAGCTCGTCGATGACGCCGGCGATCAGTGCCTGTCGGACGGTCGAGGCCCCACCGGCGATGTCCACGCCTTTGTCGCCGGCGGCTCGGCGCGCTGCTGAGTAGGCCCCGTCGAAGCCCTCGGTGACAAAGTGGAAGGTCGTCCCGCCCTCCAGCTGGATCGGGTCGTGTCCGTGGTGGGTCAGCACGAATACCGGCGCGTGGTACGGCGGTTCGGCTCCCCACCACCCGGTCCATTCCTCATCCCAGTCCCCGCGGATCGGGCCGAACATGTTTCGACCCATCACGTATGCGCCGCGCGGGCGCATGAGCCACTCGTTCGCGACCTTGTCGGCATCGTTGGCGCGCGGGTCGCCGATGTGCCAGCCGTGCAGTTCCAGCCCCCGCTTGCCCAGGGGGTTCTCGCGGCTCTGGTCCGGCCCGGCGACGAAGCCGTCCAGCGAGATCGACATGTGGCAGGTGGTGTCCGGCATCGCGAACCTCCTGAGTGATTGCGACCTGCGTGCGGTCGTGTGGGGGATTCTGGGGATCGTAGCAGGTGATGGCTTCCTCGACCACCGTCTCCGGCGAATGGTCGCCTCGTTCAGCTGGAGGAGGCAGGCCGGTCGGGGCGGGCCAAGTCGGCCTGGATCGTGCGGATGATCGAGGCGAGGATTCCGGATGCGAGAAGTCCTGGCCCCAGCGGACCGGCGGAATTCGCGCCCAGCGGTGGCAGGCGCCGGAGCGCGGACCGGGCTTCGGCACTCATGTGCTCGAGTTGCCAGTGGATCTCGTCGTCGATCGTCTGGGGTCGATCGGGCGCCGCGAGTCCGGCCGCTTTCGCGGCATACGCCGCTGCCCCCAGGGCGTGCGCTCCCATGTGGGCGACGGCGGCGGCTTGCGTGGCGGACCGGGCGGCAGCCACCGCAGCAGGGCTGGTAACCTCGCCTGCGGCACGGCCGGCCACAAACCGCCGGCGGATCTCGTCGGCGGCACCGAGCTCACCGCGAGCGAAGGCCCGGGCCCGGGAGATGGCGTCGCGGGGGCGACCATCTGCAGGAGCCTCGGCCTCAAATAAAGCCACCACCCGCTCAGCGCAGTCTGCGGCCCAGCCCGCGACGACGCGGCGCTCGGGCTCACTTAGCGTCTGCGGAGAAGCCATATCAGCACCATACACACGCCTTGCAGACCGATCGGCTTACGGGCATTGCGATGCACGCGAATCTCGGTCTCGATACTTGGGCATGTCTGGATTCCCGGCCGGAACCCTGGACATGACTTGGGTGGGCCGGAGCCGCCCCGGAACGCAATGCAGCCTGTTCCGGCTGGAGGCCTCTACCGGGTGGGGTCGCAGTCTGGGTTCCAAGCCCAGGGATTTCGCGCCGGGCGCCAGGGTAGTGGGGCTCGGTTATCTCCGAGCCCCACTCGTCCAGGTGCTGGCATTCGGAGCAGACCGTCCACTCCGGGTGATGTCAGTGCTGCCCCAAGCTGCCTCCAGCCGGCGGGATGGCGCCTGGTCCGCCTCCCGTGCCTCGCTCCCGCTCCCGGTCGGGCTCACTCAGGCCATCGCTCGCGGGGGTCCCGTCACCATCACCGTCGGTATCTATGAGGCCATTGGTCTGATCGAAAGGCTTCTCGGTGGGTCGGTCAACGACCGTGTCATTCGCCGCCCTGCTTGTGCCCTGGGCGGATCCCTCACCCGGGAAGACGCTTCCGGTGGTTCCTGTGGGCGGCACGGTTGAGGCTGCAGTGTCATTCCTGGGCGCCGATTCGCCGGCTGCTTCGTTTTGGCCGGTTGCTGCCGCAGCGACACCCGCGGCGGCCGCAGCAGCTAGTCCGGCCCCGGCAATCACCTTGCCGGATACGCCCGCTTTGCCGCTGTCCCCCCGCGAGCCGGCCGCCGCGTCGATGCCCGGAGTATCGGTCGAGGCCCCCTCGCTGACAGTTCCCCGCCAGGCTCCGGTGGCGTAGCCCTCGTCCTCGATAAAGGTTTTGAACCGGTTGAGGTCCGCCTCGGCCTGCTTGGCCACAACATCAAGTTTGTCGCCAACCTTTTCCACGATGCCTTCGGGCTCGTAGTCGAGGGTCAGCATGACCGACGTTTGGCCGCCGCCGACATCTTCAAACATCACCACGCCGGCATTGGTTGCGCCCTCTGTGGCTGCCCAGGCCACCTTTTGGTCAGGTATCTGCTCGAGGATTTTGGCCTGCCACTGCCGCCGTACCCCGGCGATTTCCGCAACCCACTCCAGGCGGTCGTCGCTAAGTTGTTTTACGCTCTTCACCGCACCCATGAAATGCGGGAAGTCTTCGAACTGGGTCCACTGGTTGTAGGCCACGCTCACGGGAACGTTGACCAGGACACGCTTTTCGACTCGAGTGCTCACGTTATCTCCTTCGGTTTCGTCCACACTTGCTGAGAGCGAATTGATCAGCATGCTTATTATATTCGCTGTTGTTCGCAACTGCCAGAGGCTCCGGTAGAGACCACCCAGAACGGGGTTTCCCATGAGCTTCTGCCAAACGCAAGGCGTCCCGGAGTTTCAGCCGGATTTCCGAGCGCCGAGCTGGTCACCTGCGGGGGCGTTGCGGCACTGGCATCCGCCTGGACCGGCATGAAAGCCATGCCGCCAGCAAAGAGGAACGAGACCACGGTGGCGCGCACGATTTTCGCCATTGCATTTTGTCTCTGTTGCATGATGTCTCCCTTTTGCGATTGAGAGAATATTCAGTTTTAGTCGGCGGGTCCGGGGGCGTCGGGCTGCGTGGACCGTTACCGCGGCGCGAGCGGGGGCGAAGTCTCCCGGCCTTTGCCGGACCCCAGGCCGTCCAGCATTTCGGTCAATGACTCGAGCGAGGACCGTCGTGGGGTCCATCCCAGGAGGTCGTGCGCCCGCGCGGTATCCATGACGGGTGCGCCGGACGCCATGTCAATCCACCCGCCGTCGGTCGCTTGCAGCCGCAAGCGCCAACTGACCTCGACGACGGCGCGCAGTACCGGAAGCGGTAACGGCATCACCCGGCGAGCATTGAAAACCCACCCCAGCGCATTGGGATCCAGGAAGGGTTCGGCCGCGATGTTGAAGGCACCGCGAGCCCGCCTCTGCAGCACGCGCCAGTAGGCGTCCGCGACGTCGGCGGCGTGCACCGCCTGGAAAACCAGCTCCTGCGGAATGGGCACCACGGGCAGCCGCGGCCTACGGGGAACGAGCCGTGCCAGGACACTGCCAAGAAAATAGCGGCCCACCTCGCTCCCGGCCTCTGCGCTGAACGTCAGCGCGGGTCGGAGCCGTGCCACGACGACGTCGGGGTTCTCCTTTGCGAAGCCGTCCAAGAGCTTCTCTTGCGCAGCCTTGTCCTCGCTGTAATGGGAGCCCTGGATGCCGCCGGCCGGCCAGCTCTCCTTGGTCCTCGGGGATTTGGGAGCGGGGGAGTAGGCGCCCACTGACGATGCGCACACGACCTGCCCGGTTCCGGCGGTACGGGCTGCCGCAAGGACCTGGGCAGTCCCCGCCACGTTGGTCCGGCGAAGGAGCTCCCGATCATGATTGGGCTGGATCAGCCACGCCAAGTGGACCAGGGCGTCGGCCCCGGCGAGGGCCGTCTCCAAGGCGGACTGGGCACTGGGGGTCCCGAGATCTATCGAATGCCACTCCACGTCGCGGTACGGGGCCGCGTCCTTCTCGGGTTCGCGGCGGGCAACACCGACGAGGTCAAGACTGGCGTCCTCCTCGGCGCGGGCTTCCTGGAGGCGCTGCAAGAGTGCCGTACCGACGTGTCCCGTGGCTCCGGTTATGACAATGCGCATGCGTTCTCCTCAGTGTGATTTGAGGGGGATAACTCACCCTTGCTCTGGAGAGCAGGGCCTGAGTACAACCGTGATGCAGCCATCTTGTTTCTTCTGGAACTTCTCATAGAGTTCTGCCGCCTCTTCCAGTGAACCCCTGTGGTGACTGGATGCATGACTCCCAGCGGATCACGGTCGGCTTCCACCGGGGGGAGCAGATCGTCGGTCCACCTGCGCACATTGCTGGGCCGCTCCACCTGCTGAGGGAACTCGTGGATACCACCCACCCAGTCGTCCTAGGGGCCGGGACCATCGGGGGCCATTTTTCTCCTCCTTATTGAGGCGTCGCCGACGTACCCTCGAGGAGTCGGACCCGTGCGCCGGGCATACCTATCAACGCTGCCGATGCCTTGTCGTCTGTCTCCAGGTCGAGGTGGACAAGCCGGTCCTGGCGGCGCTTGGCTACGACTGCGAAGTTGGCGCCGGCCAGGCATAGGACCTGCCCCTGAAGGACATCGCGGAGCCTGTACTTAACTGTGCCTGCGGCGTCTTCCGTTTTGGTCATCTACTCCTAAACCTCCCGTTTGGACGCGAGTGCGTGCCCCGTGTTGGGCAGAACCCGAATTGGTGGCCCTTTCCGTCGACGTCGAACCCGATCGTCACAAGTATTTAATCAGCATGCTTAGTAGTTCGCAAGGCGAAAAGGGAGCGCCGACTTCGGTCCAAGAAAGGGGCAGCCGGGTGCTGGAGTGAATGCCGCAAGCTGTGTTCTTCGGCGGCGGAGCCGAGCCTCGACACGCTGGGTGGGAAGGCCTAGCGTGGGGTCATGAGTGAGGTTCCTGAAAATGATGCGCCCGCACCGACGAAACGCGAATCTACTGAAGCCGACGGCGCTGGCATCGATGGTGAGGCGTTCTCTCCGGTGGTCGATCCGGACCATGCCCCGGCACCGACGCCCCGGGGCGGCGAGGCGGCCACAGGTGGAGAGCCGATCGTACCCGGCGCAATGAGTGTCGGCGGAAGCGGTGGAGGCCGTCACATCGCAAGGGACCCGAGGGAGGATCAAGGTACTGTCGCGGGTCCCGCGCCGGGACCTGAGGTGTCCCCGCAGCCCTGACGTGCAGGAATTCCTGACAGGGCTGGCAACGATGGCCGCAAGGCAGGTCTCCACCTCGCGAACGGAGAGCTGTGCGGCGCCGCCACGGGCCGGAGGGAACACCCCGCCGCGGTAGCCAGCAGCGATCCGCGTAGGTGAGCGGCCCAGCTGGGCCGGCGCAAGCAGAGGGGATCAGGCCGCGGACACGTCGACCAGGACCTTCCCGACGAAGCCTTGTTCTACGGCGTCGTGCGCTGCCGCGGTTTCCTCGAGTCGAAAGCGGGTGAGGGGCAGTCCGTGTTCATCGCCGACCCGCAATGCCCCCGCTTTCAGGGCCTCGGCGACGGCGGCAACGGCCGCCGCCTTCTGCTGCTCCGTCACGGTGTACGTGAGGATGAACTGGAATCGGACGTTCTTGCCCATGCTCTCGCGAATGGGAATGGCCAAGGATTCGCCGGGGTTGGCAGCATAAATGGAAATGGTTCCCCCCGGCTTCACCACCTTGAGGTCATTGCCGATGTTCGCCGGAGCATTGACGTCGACGATCGTATCAACGCCGCCAGGGGCTGCCTCATGCACGGCCCGCGGGACGTCGGCAGTGCGGTAGTTGATCACACTGTGCGCGCCGGCCCGGCGGGCAAGTTCACCTTTCCGCTCCCCGCTCACGGTCGCGATGACGGTTGCCCCGGCCCAGCGGGCGAGCTGAATGGCCGCGTGGCCCACCGCACCCGCGCCACCGGTGACCAGCACCACCCGCCCTCCCAGGGCGCCCGGCGAAAGCCTGGCCGGCCCGTCCTGGCTGGCGGTCAGTGCACGATGTGCCGTCAGTGCCGGGATCCCCAGGGATGCGCCCGTGTCGAAGGATTCCATGTCTGGAAGGGCAACCGCCTGCGCGGCCGGCACCGTCACGTACTCCTGGGCTGTGCCCTCGGTGCCGCCCCAGGCGACGTCCCAGAGCCAAACACGATCGCCGACGGACAGCCCCGGCACGCCGGATCCAAGCTCGTCGATAACGCCGGCACCATCTTGGTTGGGCACTTTTGGTGCCCCCAGCCTGCTTCCGCTCCCGCCGCCGGCCCTGGACTTCCAGTCGGTGGGATTGACGCCGGAGACCACCACCCGGACTCTGACCTGGCCCGGTCCGGGTGCCGGCAGTGGCCTGTCCTGAAGGGTCATCACGGACGAGGGTCCTGTCTTTTCGTACACGATGGCCTTCACTGTTACTCCGCTTCTTCGGCTTTCATAGGGGGACGGGATGGGTGCGCCGTAAGAACCCGGGGTCCTCCTGTCGCCATGATGGCTCGGATACCTCTGACGTCTATTGCGGCGCTTGATCCCACGCTAACGCAAAAGGGGAAATGGACTGATCAGGTCAAATGGTCGAAGTCGCCGCGCGCCCAAGCAGCGTGCCGTTGTGCGGAATCGTGCAGAATGGCCTTGGCGCCGGACGCGATTACATTGTTGAAGTTGCCATAGATTCGGTCGAACTTGAGCTCTCCCAGTTGTGCGGCGATTCGCACCGCCACCGCGCCGGATAACGGCACGTGGTTCGGGTAGCTGCGCATGAAGGCGATGGAGCGACGGTCTGGATTCGGATACACGCTGTCACCGGTCAGCAGAACTCCTTTGCCGCCGGCTCCTGCAGCCCAGTGCACCACCGCGCTGCCCGGGAAATGGCCCCCGGTCTGGTGCAGGGTCAACCCTTCTGCGATGGTTTGACTGCCGGACCAGTATTCGATGATCGGATCATTGCGCCCCAGCCATAGCCGGTCTGCGTCGGCCACGAGTACGGGGACGCCGCCGAGCCGATGCGACCATTCGACCTGCACGCCGAACATGTGCGGATGGCTGGCAGCGATCGCCAGGACCGGGCCCCGCTCGAGCACTGCCTTCACAGCTCTGTCGTCGACATATCCGACCGGATCCCACAACAGCGAACCCTCGTGTGTCGCCACAAGCTGGGCGGTCTGGCCGATCCCGACTCTTGGCTCCGTCCGGATCCCGACAAGGCCCGGCTCGTTCTCCTTCAACACCGTTTGCTGGCCCTCCTGCGCCAGCCCGTCCAGTGTGAGCCACTTTTGTCCGTCATCGGGCACATACTGCCGCTCATCGGCGCAGATCGGGCAAACCCCCGGGGCAGGTTCGTCGTGTTCCACGGCGCAAGTTGCGCAGATCAGCATGGTGGGTCCCTTCTAAGGCCTTGTGTCCTGCTCCTCTTGCCCACCGTAAGCGTGCCCGACGTCGTCGGGAAGCCTATGCCGCTATCAACCGCCCGCGATGGCAGCCGCAAAATGAATCCCGCAATCCGGGTGTGCGTCGAATTGGGTGTCAGCAGCGTCGAGGCGTATTCAACGCACCGACGGGGACAACAGGGCGGCTATGACGTTCACCGCATACCAGCCCAATGCCCCAAGTGCTCCCAGAACGGCAACGGAAACCACCCAAAATAGGGCAGAGAGTTTCCTTCTCGGTTTCTCATCCATAACAACCACCCCGCAATCAATTGGGATACTCTCGGACCGAATCTTGCCTGAACCCCCTTGCGGAAAGCTTGGAATCGGGACGAGGCCTCTGGCCCGCAGTTGGCCCGGGGCAGAAGTCACGCCAACCCTTGCAGCCACCACGAGGCACGCTTAGGATGGCGGGGCCGGGACGGCCTGGACGGCGATGGACGTATCCTGCCGTTGACGGACAGTGAGCCCTTTGGAGGTCCGACGTGAGTGAGCGGGATGACTTCATGGCCTGGGTTGGGTCGCGTCTCAAGGACGCCGAGACCGCCCTGCATAACGGCGACGCCGGGCCGCGGTTCGCCATCTGGTCCCGAAGGGAGCCCGTTACCGTGCTCGGCGCGTGGACGTCCGGCAGCGGTCCCGAGGACGTGGGGCGCATCTTCCATCAGCTGGAAGCATCCTTCTCGTATTGCACGTCATACACGCACGAGGTGATTGCTGCCGACGTGATCGGGGACATGGCCTACACCGTTGGGTACGAGCATACGAGCACCTCGGTAAACGGAGAGCCGAGGGACTACACACTGCGCGTGACCCAGGTCTACCGGCGCGAGGGTGGCGAATGGAAGGTCGCCCATCGCCACGCAGACACCCTGGCGCAGCCGGACAAGCCTCAGGACGCCTGAGCCCCGTCCTTGGTGTCAGGAGCCGGTGTCAGGACGGTGTTCAGGAGCCGGCGGTCAGGATCCAGGGCGCCCCGGCCACTCTTTGCCCGCCCAGGGGTCGTAGTCGGCGATGAGCTCCTCCTGCGGCGGACGCTCATTTTCCGGGACGTGCTGCAGGTTCACCCGGACCCGGTACCAGAGCGAACTCGATCCCCGCATTCCGTCGACGAGTACGTCGGCGGGATGCAGGGCTGACAAGAGGTCCGCATGCCGGGTCTTCCATTCCTCGAGCGCCGCGAGCGCCTCGGGCTTGGTCTTGGTCCGTGCCACCTCGATGAGCGGCATTACCGATTGCCGGCGGCCCAGGCCGTCGCTGCCGCGCGGCGGCTTTTCGGCGGGGCCGAGCCCGGCAGCCAGACTGATGAGCCTGTCGAGCGTCCCTACCGCGTCGTCGATCCCGGCGTGGGGGTCGCCCATCGCCGCGAAGCGCTCAAGCACAGTGGGCACCGTGAATTGTTCCGGCCGGGTGGAGGTAACCTCGTCCCAATTGAGCGGAGTCGAGACCCGGGCATCGGGCAGGGGCCGGATCGAGTACGCCGATGCCACGGTGCGGTCCTTGGCGTTCTGGTTGAAGTCGACGAACACACTCTCGCCGCGCTCCTCCTTCCACCACCGCGCGGTGGCGAGGCCCGGAGCGCGGTTCTCGACCTCGCGGGCGAGGGTCTCGGCGGCGAGCCGCACGTCGCGGTACGACCACTGAGGCGCGATGCGCACGAGGATGTGGAGTCCCCGCGAACCGCTCGTCTTCGGCCACCCCACCAGTCCGACGTCGTCGAGCACCTCCCGCGCGACATAGGCGACATCGACGATCTGCGCCCAGTCGACCCCCGGCATCGGGTCGAGGTCGACCCGGAGCTCGTCCGGGTGCTCGAGGTCCTCTGCACGCACGGGGTGAGGGTTGAGGTCCAGGCATCCAAGATTCACGACCCACGCCAAGCCCGCAGCATCCCGGATGACGGCCTCTTCGGCAGATGTTCCGGACGCGTAGTGCAGCGTTGCCGTGTCGATAAAGTCGGGGTGGTTTTCAGGCACGCGCTTCTGAAAGAACGGCTCAGCGCCGATCCCCTTCGGGAAGCGCTTGAGCACCATGGGCCGGCCGCCTGCGCCGCGCAGTGCACCGTCGGCGACGGTGAGGTAGTAGCGGACCAGGTCGAGCTTGGTCAGTCCGGGTTCGGGGAACACCACCTTGTCCGGACTCGAGATGCGAACCTCGTTGCCGGCAATGTTGAGGATCTCGGCGGGGGTCTTCGACGAGTTCATTCCGCCACGCTAGTTCCGGACGGCTGCGCTTGGGAATAGCATTCCGGCATGGACGCCAAGTTATTCGCCCTCGCTGCGGGCGGAACCTCAGTGATCGAGCCCGAAGACACCCAATGGGGCGCCCGGCGCTGCCGGGTGCTCGATCCCCAGGGACAGGAATGGAGCGCCGGCACCTACCAGCCCGGAATCGCCTCGTGATACGTCCTTGCTTGCCCACCCGGGCAGGCGCTCTAAGTGCCCTCCTCGCTGCCGGCGTCGAAGGGCTTGCCCGCGGCCGGCGGCTCGCCCGCCGCGAGTCGGTCCGACTCCCGGGCCCCAACCGCGGACTGGGCGCCACCGGATCCGGCTTCGGCGGGTGAGGGTCCCGGCGGTACAGATCCGGATGTCTCTGCGGAGTCCGTCACGGTCCGCTGCCCCTCGGTCATGGCGGGGTCGTTGAACACCTGCTCCACAGGCGCCTCGCCTGTCTTGGCCCGTTCCGGATGCGAGTGATCCCCCTGCGCCTTGGTACCCGCCTCCGCGATGTCGACCGCTTCGCGCACATCTGCACCGCTGCGGGAGTCATCGCTCTGGGCCGCGGCACCCGACGAGGCGTTCCGGGCCTGCGGTTCAGCGTCGTGGCCACCGTGCGCCTCGGTCATCGGCTTTTCGCCAGGCGTACCTGTTCCGGCCTTGCGCAGCGGATCTACAGTACCGTCCGCACCGTAGTCACCTTCGGTGTACTGGCCGATTTCCGACCCGGCCGTGCGTCCCGGAACCGTACCAGCGCCGCCGTAGTCGGCTGCCACGTAGCGCCCGGATTCCTTGGCTCGGTCTCCCAAGGGTTCGGGCAGGCCGCCCTCCCTGCCGCCCGCACCGTAGTCACCTTGGACGTATTGGCCCTCCTCGTCCTCGGCGTGCCGGCCTCTCTGCACGCCAGCCTTACCGTACGCTCCTTCGACGTACCGGCCCCGGAGCTCCTTGTCTTCTGGTTTCTCGTCCGCGGGCGCCTGATCCGCGGGCAATTCGGAGTCGCTGCGGTCTGTCATGATACTGCCCTCCAGAGACGAATCCATGCGTCTAATCCGGCGCAATTCAAGTCTAGTCAGGGCCACTGCACCACGACAGAGGGTAGCGGCCGCCGGCCCGCCTTGGGTGGCCGGGGGTGTCAGGTGTGGGCGGCGGGAGCGGTGGTGCTTCGAACGACGAGGCGCGGGGCCAGCACTTCGGTACGTGGCGGGAGGGAGGGGTCGGCGATGCGGGCAAGGAGAAACTCCGCAGCGCGGATGCCTACGTCCCGGCTGACGGGGTCGACGGTGGTCAGGGAGACGTGGCGGATCCCGGCGAGATAGGTGTTGTCGTATCCGACCAGTGAGAGTTGTGCCGGCACGCTGATGCCGTGCTCGTCCGCGGCCGAGAGCGCACCGACGGCGAGGACGTCGTTGGCGGCAAAGACCGCTGAGGGGGGCAGGCCGCCGTCGATAAGGCGGCTCATTGCCTCAAAGCCGGAATGTTCGCTCAAGTCTGTTGGTATCACTCGGATGTAGTTCTGCAAGCCGTGGCGGGTCATGGTGTCCCGGTAAGCGTCGGCCCGCACGGTAGCGGACCCGGTGGGAGCGGTGAGGAAGGCAATGTCGCTGTGGCCGAGACCAATCAGGTGTTCGACGGCCATCCGGGCGCCGGCGGCGTCGTCGTTGCTGACGCGGTCCGCTGCCGGGAGGTCGAAGGCGCGGGTGCCGGCGACGACGGCTGGCGTGAGCAGTGTGGCGCGGGTGAGGTCTTCATCGGCGGAGAAGTCTCCGGCGATGACGAGGCCGTCGACGCGCAATTCCAAGAAGGCGGACACCGGGCTTTCCCCTGGGCGGGCCAGATAGCGGGGATCGCCGAGGACCATCCGAAGGTTCTGCTCCCGGAAGATGTTCTGCATGCCGTCGAGCAGCTCCACGAACCAGGGATTGGAGAGGTCGTCCAGCAGCACTCCTACTGTTTGCGTCCGTCCGCTGGCGAGCGAGCGGGCCGCATTGCTGGGCCGGTAGTCGAGTGCGGCTATGGCGGTGGCAACAGCTTCTCTTCTTTGTTCACTCACCTTGGGTGAACCCCTCAGCACCAGGGAAACGAGTGCGCGAGAAACGCCGGCCTCGCGCGCCACATCCTCAATGGTGGCGCGTTTGGCCGCTCCATGCTGGTTCATTTCGCTCCTGGACTAATGGCCTCCTGCCGGCAAGCGTATCGCGGGAAACACAGCGGTTCCGGCCGCCGCCCCATGGGCAACCGCACCGGTTCCACTGCGTGACGCCGGCCGCATGTCTGTCCCGTGGGGGAGGCCCGGCGGCAATGGCTGCGGACGATCGATTCTCAGAGAGATACCGCCTTCTCGCCCGGTACCGTGGGAGGCACGATGATTGGAATGCCTCCGGTGCGGAAGTGCACCTCCAGCTCTTCCAGGGATTGCCCCTTCGTCTCCGGCACGAATTTCGCCACGAAGATCAGGGAAACAATGTTCACCAGCACGAACACGGTGAACGTGCCGGTTGAGCCCAGGGCGACGACCAGGATCGGGAACAGGAAGGAGATCGCCGCGTTCACGGTCCAGAGTGCGAACACCGCAATGCCCATCGCGAAGCCGCGGATGGCCAGCGGGAAGATCTCGGAGAGCAGTAGCCACACGCACGTGCCGATGAAGCACTGCACGAAGGCCACGAACAGCATCATCGCCGCCAGAATGGTGTAACTGACGAGGTCCGACTGGGGGAGCGTGAAGACGACGGCGAGGAGTGCCTGCGAAGCCACGACCCCGGAGAAGCCGATGACCAGCATGCGGCGGCGCCCGACGAAGCCCAGGAGCCAGATGCCCAGGACGGTCATCAGCACCGACGTCACACCGACGGCGATGGTTGCCACGAGCGATGCGCTCACCCCGAGGCCGCTGCGCTCGAGGATGGTGGGGGCGTAGTAGTTCACGGTATTGATGCCCGTTGCCTGCTGGGCTGCGGCGAGCCCAATGCCGACCCAGAGGAGCCGGCGCATCCAGGGATTGTTCTTCAGATCGCGCCAGGCGCTGGAGCGCTCGTTCCGGGCGGTATTCGCGGACTCAACGATTTCTTTGTACTCGAAATCGGCTTCCTCAGGGCTGCGGCTGAGGTTGAGGATGCGGCGGCTGTCGTCGAGCCTGTCGCGGATAGCGAACCAGCGCGGCGATTCGGGCAGGGCGAGCATGCCGATCAGGAGTGCGATGGCGGGGATGGAGGCAATACCAAGCATGATGCGCCAGACCTCGGAGTCGTGGATGACGGCGTCGAGGAGTGCGTTGATGGCAAAAGCGAGCATCTGGCCGGTCACGATCATCAGTTCGTTGATGGTGACCATGCGTCCGCGCAGGTGTGCAGGCGCCATTTCTGCAAGGTAGAGGGGGCACGTCACGGCGGCGGCGCCGACGCCAAGACCGAGGATGACGCGGGCCGCCACCATGAACCCGACGGTCGGCGCGATGGCGCAGCCTATCGCTCCGAGGAGGAAGAGCAGCGCACAGACGAGCAGCGTGCCGCGCCGCCCGAGCTTATCGGCGAGCCTGCCGCCGCTCAGCGCGCCCACCGCGGCACCAGGGAAGAGCAGTGCGCTGACGACGGTGGCCTCTTCTACGGGGCTCATGTTCAGGGAGTCCTGCATGTAGAGCAGCGCACCGGAGATGACACCGGTGTCGTAGCCGAACAGGAGTCCGCCGAGTGTGGAGATGACAGTGAGACGGGCGAGATATCCGCGATGTTTCGAGCCCGAGGCGGGCGAGCTTGCTGTGTGCAACGACATTGTTGACTTCCTCGATTCGGCCGACCTGAAGGGCGGACTTTGAATTCGGAGCGTTCTCCGGGAGTGCGCTGGATCACGTGCCTTCTACGTTAGAGCGCTCTAACGCCACAGTCAAGAGTTTGTCTTGACATGCGCTCAAAGGGTCGACGGGTGTCCTGGAGGCGGCCGGTTGGGGCAAGTCCGTGCGGGCGCGGCAGCAGGGAGGATGCCGGAAGCCTGGTGCGTGTGGCGCCGGGGTGGAGCGGGTATTTCTTCAGGCTTTTACCGATGAAGCGATTTGTTACTATGTCAGGACAAATCCAGGAAAGGGCGATGAGTCTTATGCGAATCGATGTCAACACAATGGAAGCCGGCACATGACCGGGAACTCCTCACTCCCGGTGTCCCGGGTCCCGGATTCCCGAACCGCACCACCACTCCGCTGGGGGATCATGGGTCCCGGCTGGATTGCGGAGCGCTTTACGGAATCCGTCCAGGCGCACACCTCGCAGATTATCGCCGCAATCGGGTCCCGCTCGCTGGACCGTTCCGAAGCCTTTGCTGGACGGCACGGCATCACCGCTGCCTTCGGCAGCTATGAGGAGCTGGCCGCCGCCGACGTCGACATCGTCTACGTGGCCACGCCGCACAACTTCCACTACGAGGCCGCCCTCATGGCGCT
The DNA here is from genome assembly GCF_022803015.1 of Arthrobacter humicola. Classification (GTDB taxonomy): domain Bacteria; phylum Actinomycetota; class Actinomycetes; order Actinomycetales; family Micrococcaceae; genus Arthrobacter; species Arthrobacter humicola_A. Next base: position 992,937 of record NZ_JAFKON010000001.1, on the reverse strand, counting down.
CGACGCCGGCAAGCACGTTCTGGTCGAAAAGCCGATAGGCATCAACCGCGCGCAGGCGGCCGGCATCGCCAGCCGGGCCGCCGACGCCGGCCGGTTCGCCGCCGAAGCCATGTGGACATTTTTCCTGCCCAAGTTCGACGTCATCCGACAAGTGCTCGACTCCGGAATGCTCGGGGACCTTACTACGGTCTTCGCCGAATACGGTGAGCACTTTGACCCCAGCCACCGGATCTTTGACCCGGCTCTGGCGGGCGGCCCGTTGCTGGACCTGGGGACCTATCCGCTCTCGCTCATCACGTCCGTCCTGGGCGAACCGGACCGCCTCCTGGCACTCGGTGAACCGCACGAATCCGGAGTCAATGCCCAGCTGTCGGCCGTCATGTCCTTTGCCGGCGGACGCCAGGCCATGATGAACACCCAATTGCACAACTTCACGCCGACGTCCGCCACCATTGTGGGCACCGAGGCTTCACTGTCAATTGACGGGCCCTTTAACATGCCAGGCAACTTCAGCGTCCACTTCCCGGACGGTACCCGGCTGGCCTACGAGGAGCCGGCCGGAGCGCACTTCGAGGGCCTGCACTTCGAGGCTGCCGCCGTCGCCAGCGCCATTGCGGCGGGGCGGCTGGAGGTTCCGCAGCGGCCGCTCGCCGAATCCATCCGGACCATGGCCGTCGCCGACGCCGTCAGGAACCAGCTCGGCATCGTTTTCCCCGGCGAAGCCATTGGAAGCCGCTGATCCAGGCCCTCCTTATCAGTGCTCGGAGGCCTTCGCGGCCTTGATGGCGGCCTTGGCAGCCTGCTTGCTGGCGCGCACTCTTTTCAGCGAATCGGGGTCCACGATGTCGGCGACGGAAAGAAATGCGCTCTCCTGGCCATAGGGGCCGGCGGCCTCACGCCAGCCTGGCGCCTGCAGGCCGCACTGCTTGCCGAGCAGTGCAAGGAAGATCTTGGCCTTTTGCTCCCCGAAGCCGGGCAAGCCTTTCAACCTGCGCAGCACTTCCTCACCGTCCGGGCCGTCCTGGTTCCAGATGGCAGTTGCGTCCCCATTCCAATCGCCTTGGACGGTCGCGGCGAGGTCCTGGACGCGGCCGGCCATGGAGCTGGGGAAGCGGTGGATGGATGGACGCTCCTTGAAGATCTCAACGAAGCCGGCCGGGTCGTATTCGGCGATTGCGGCAGGGGCCATGGACCCGATGCGTGTCCGGATCTTTTCGGGTCCGGCAAACGCAGACTCCATGGTCACCTGCTGGTCAAGCAGCATGCCAACGAGGAGTGCGAACGCGTCATTGCTGAGCAGTTGGTCGGCGGCGGGGTCGCCCGTGATGTGCAGTTCCATGCGCCCATCCTGCCACCAGCTCCGCGCCACGTCATGGCACCGGCCCGAATCTGCTCCGCCGCGACCAGCGGCATTGCTGACGCTGTGGCCGGTATCCTTGAAAGATGAGTGGCACAGCGCATTCAACCGTCACATTTGATGGCCGCTTCGCCCGGGAGTTCCAGGAGATGGCCATTCCCTGGCGCGCGGAGGAGGCGCCCGAGCCGCACCTTTTGGTGCTCAACGAGCACCTCGGCACTGAGCTGGGCCTCGATCCGGCCTTCCTCCGGAGTCCGGAGGGTCTGCGCCTGTTGACCGGCAACGCCGTCCCTGCCGATGCCAGTCCGGTGGCGCAGGCCTACGCCGGCCACCAGTTTGGCTGGTACGCCCCCCGCCTCGGCGACGGGCGCGCGCTCCTGCTGGGCGAGATCGGGCACGCGGACGGGCAGCTCCGCGACGTCCACCTCAAGGGATCAGGACGCACGCCGTTTGCCCGCAACGGGGACGGCCAGGCGGTGGTCGGTCCCATGCTGCGCGAATACATCGTGAGCGAGTCGATGCACGCGCTGCACATCCCCACGACCCGTTCCCTCGCCGTCGTCGCGACGGGACGTTCGGTGCAGCGCGAAACGCTCCTGCCGGGCGCCATTCTGACCCGGGTAGCCAGCAGCCACCTGCGCGTGGGCAGCTTCCAGTACGCCCGGTCCACGGGCGACATCGGCCTCCTTCGCCGCCTCGCCGACTACGCCCTGACCCGTCACCACCCCGCCGCCGCGGAGGCCGGGAACCGCTATCTAGCACTCTTCCAAGCGGTCATATCCGCCCAGGCTTCGCTGGTGGCCCAGTGGATGCTCGTCGGATTCGTTCACGGGGTCATGAACACCGACAACATGACGATTTCGGGCGAAACGATCGACTACGGGCCGTGTGCCTTCATGGAAGGCTTCGACCCGGCCGCCGTCTATAGTTCGATCGACGAGAGCGGGCGCTACGCCTACCGCAACCAGCCGGTGGTGGCGGAGTGGAATCTTGCCCGGCTCGCGGAGTCGCTTCTGCCCCTGCTCCACGATGACGAGGAGCAGGCGGTGGAGCTCGCGGTGGGAGCCCTCGGCGAGTTCCGCCGGCAGTACAGTGACGCCTGGTCGGCAGGCATGAAGGCCAAGCTGGGGTTCCGTGACGGGCTCGACGACGACGTGGCCTCGGCTCTCGTGGATGAAGTTGTGGCCTTAATGCAGGAGTCACGGGCCGACTACACCTCGTTTTTCCGGCACCTCGGCAAAGCCGCCCGCGGCCGTGCCGAAGCCGCGCGGGCCCAGGTCCTGGACACCGCAGCCTTCGATGCCTGGGTAGGGCGCTGGCGTGCCTTGGCGCCGGATGCTGACGCCATGGACCGGGTCAACCCGGTCTACATCCCGCGGAACCACCTGGTGGAGGAGGCCCTGGCGGCCGCTACCGGCGGAAACCTGGATCCGCTGGCACGGCTGCTGGACGCAGTCGCCGCACCTTTCGACGAGCGGTCCGGCCTCGAGCGCTACGCCGCTGCCGCCCCGGAAAGCTTTGGCCCGTACCGAACCTTCTGCGGAACCTGAGGGGAGCTGATCATGGATACCGAATTCGCCGAGGTCATCGATCATGACGTCACCACCATCACCTGCGTTTGCGGCAATACCGTCAGCAGCGAGGGATTGATTCAGGCCAACTCGGAGGGAATGCCCGTACACATTGGCGGAAACGTTCCCGTGCCCGCGGGGCTGGCTACCTGGCCTGAGGACGAGGATCTCTACACCCTGTGCTCCTCTTGCGGCCGCGTTTACCATGACGCCGTCATCGAGGAGACTGGGACCGCGCCCGTTGCTTTCCGGATTGATGTCACCGCTGGGCCGGTTGCCGAGGCGATCCGTGTCCACTGGGACCTCAACACGTAGCCACCTTCGGGGAAACTTCCGTTTCCCGGTCTTTCCCGGACCGGGTACCGTGCCGGGCAAGCCGCCGACCCTCTAACCCTCGTGGCTCGTCGGGATGTCCTGGGCGGCTGCCCATTCGCCCACGTCCTGGCGTTCAATGGCCGCGGCCATCAGATCCGGGAACAGGTCGGGCGTGCAGGCGAAGGCCGGGACGCCAATTCCGGCAAGTGCCCTGGCATGGTCTGAGTCGAACGACGGATGACCGCTGTCGCTTAACGCCAGGAGCGCGATCATGGTCGTCCCCGACCCGACGATCGTGGCCGCCCGTTGCAGCATCTCTTCCGCAATGCCGCCTTCGTAGAGGTCGCTGATGAGCACCAGAATCGTCTCGGTGGGCCGGGTGATCTGGTCCTGGCAGTATGCCAGGGCGCGGTTGATGTCCGTGCCGCCGCCGAGTTGCACACCAAAGAGCACATCAACCGGATCGTCCAACTCGTCCGTCAGGTCGACAACCTCCGTGTCGAAGACCACCAGGCGGGTCCGCACCGACCGCAGCGAGCTGAGCACCGCCCCGAACACGCTGGAGTAGACCACGGACTCGGCCATCGACCCGGACTGGTCGATACACAGGATGATTTCACGCTGGACCTCGGTGCTGCGCCGGGTGTGCCCGACCACACGCTCGGGCACGATCGTCCGGTATGCGGGCTGGTAGTGCCTAAGATTTGCGGCGATAGTTCTGTTCCAGTCAATGTCCCGATGCCGGGTCCGTCGTGTCCGTGCCGCCCGGTTCAATGCTCCGGAGAGCGCCTGTATCGTCTTGGAGCGCAGACGGTCCTCAAGCTCGTTCGTCACCTGACGGATGACTGTCCTGGCGGTCTCGCGTGACTGCTCGGGGATGACACGGCCGAGGCCGACGAGCGTGCTCACCAGCCCGACGTCGGGCTGCACGGTTCGCAGCATCTCCGGCTCGAGGAGCAATTGCCGAAGGCCGAGCCGGTCCATGGCGTCGGCCTGCATCACCTGGACCACCGTGGACGGGAAATAGCCCCGGATGTCGCCGAGCCAGCGGGCAACGCGAGGGCTGGACGCGCCCAGACCCCCGCGGCCCTTCTTTTCTTCGGCTCCGTACAAGTCCTCCAGGGCCCGGTCGCGCCGGGCGTCAGCGGTGGAGAGGACGACGCTGTGTCCCTCCGCTGTGGTGACGCCGTCGGCCTCATGGCCGCCGAGCACAAGGCGCCAGCGGCCCAACCGGCCGCGGTCGTCGGTATCTGCGTCGGTCACGCGATCGCCTCCCATCCGAGGTACCTGGCCATCGTCCGGACCGCGGGGCCCGCGGCGGTCAGGTCCAGGTCGGTCTGGCTGACGATGCCCACTTTGTCGCCAATGCGGCTGACTTGCTCTCCGATCTCGCGCCGCTCCGGCCGGCTGAATGCTGAAAATGTCCTGCGCAGGAGCGGCAGGACGTCGTCGAAGATGGCGTCGTCCACCCCGGCGACCCAGTCGTCCACGATCTGCAGGAGCCGCCGATCATGAATCAGCAGTGTTGCGTCTCCGGAGATGAGGCCGTCCAGCCAAGCGGCGGCTTGCCGTGAGGGAGTGGCGATCGAGAGCCGCCGGCTCAGCGTCGCCGCGACGTCGTTCCCGTCGACCAGGCCTGCGTCCAGAAGGAGCCTCGTGGCCCGACCTGCCACCGAGCCGTGGATGCCGTCCGAGCCTGCGACGGCGGCAAGCGCCCGGTGCCAGTCGTCCGGTGGCAGGTCGGGCAGCAAAATGAGGCCTTGTTGGGCCGAATCGACGGCGCGTCGCATGGTGTCGGCGGCCTCGTCGTCCAGCCCGGCGCAGGCAGTGGGCAGCCCCACGCACGCCCGCACAACCGTCGTGTCAAGAATCTTCCGTACGCCCGTGACGTTCACGCCGCGCACGTTGCCGTACCGGCAGGTCCGGGCAAGGGGGGCGATGGTTTCCAGCAGCGGCGCGACGTCTTGTTGCAAGGCGGTGCGCTCGGCAAGGACCGACACCACGCCGCCGATGCCGTCCGGCAGGTCAGCGAGCAGGGAGCTTGCGAGCAGTTCGCTGAGCGCCGTCAGGCTGCCTGCGTCCTGGGCGCGTTCGGCCACGCAGTTCGCGGCAGCGGAGGCGACCGTAGTGCCGTAGCGGCTGGCTTCCACCACGGCCACCGTTAGCTCCGGCTCCCAGTTCAGTGTCCACACCTCCTTGAACGTGCCCGTCGTCCGGCCGGATTCGCTCTGTGTGCCCCAATGCACTCCAAGCAGCGCCAGCCGGTGCAGCAGAACCGAGCGGGCCAGCTGGTTTGGCTTGCGCAGGTCAAGGGTAAGGACCTCTTCCATGGCGCTCGGTTTCCACCGGAGCTTGCGTTGAGTGGCTGCCAGATCGGCGGCCAGGGGGACTGTGGGCGCAGACTCCGGTACATTCCCCAGCTCGAGCCCAACGGTGAGTTCACGGTGGACCAGGGCCAGCGGCAGAGGTGAACCGTCGCACAAAACTGCCTGCGCGGCGTCGTCCAGTTCGGACAGTCCCGGGCTGGGCCGTCCACGGACGGCGGCAAGGGCATTCGCCATTCGGCTGGCGTCCACTACAGAGGCAGTCGATGCGTCGAGGTGTTCACGGCGCAGTGCATGGGCTACCCGGACGAGCCAGGTAGTGGACACGTCCGTGCCGGGCTCCTGCGCCATCCAGTGTGTGAAGAGGTGCTGGTACCAGCCGGGCGCAGTGACACCGGCCCCATAGCCGCTGCGCAAGCTGAGCCGGTCCGAGGTCCATGGCACCCAAGTCACCGCGACCTTGGCCTTGGGCAGCCCGGCCAGCACCTTGTTGTCGGCAGAGACCGGGGGAAAGCCTGAGGGCACGAGGGCAGGCGCATGGTACGCACCACACACCACGGCGATCCGCCCATGCCCTTCGCGAATGGCGGCACGCAGCAGGCGGCGCATCGCCGCTTCCCGACGGTTGTTCTCCATAACGTCGGGATGGCTGCTGGGCCTGTCGTCGGCCGCCCGGATCTCCGCGATGGCCTCGGTCAACGCCGCGAACCGCTCGACGGGGTCTGTATTCGGTTGCTCGATGGCGTCCTCCCACCACCGCTCCGGATCGGTGTAGCCGGCGGCGCCGGCCAGCATCCCAATCGCATCGGGGCGGTACGGCTGCTGCATCGGGGCGGGAGGTTCGGCGCCATCCACGGGGGGATCGCCGTCGTCGATGGCTGTTGTTGGCCCGTCCGGCGCGGGAGCCATGCGGAGGGCGAAGGTGTGCGCCGCGGGCAGGTCGATCGCCCGCACCTGGGTGCCGGTGGAAAGCGCCCAGCCAAACGCCACCCACTCCGGCGAGAAGCTCGCCATCGGGTAAAAGGAAGCGAGCCGAGGCTCATCGGCTGCGTAGATCAGCCCGGCGATGGGCGGCGTCATCTGCGGATCGGACAGCAGCGGAATCACCTGGTCAAGTTCCGGGGGACCTTCAACCAGCACCAGATCCGGCCGGAGGGATGCCAGCGCCTCGGCGACCGAATGCGCCGAACCGGGGCCGTGATGCCGGATCCCCAGGACGTAGACGTCTGTCATCGGTCAGTTCGATGATTCGAGGTCGCGGCAGGCCCGGTACAGGTCCTTCCACTCCGGCCTGTTCCGGACGACGGTTTCCAGGTACTCCTGCCAGATCACACGGTCCTGGACGGGGTCTTTGACCACTGCGCCCACCAGGCTGGCCGCCACATCCGGGGCCCGGACGGTGCCGTCACCGAAGTGGGCGGCGAGGGAGAGCCCGTTCGTCATCACCGAGATGGCCTCTGCCGTCGACAGGGTCGCTGAGGGCGATTTGATTGTTGTGCGATGGTCCTGCGTTACTCCGGCGCGCAGTTCCCGCATGACGGTGACCACCCGCCGGACTTCGGAGAGAGCTCCCAGATCAGCCGGAAGCTCCAGGGCAGTGCCCAGGCTGCGGACGCGGGTGGTGACGATCTCGATCTCCTGCTCGATGCTGTCCGGGAGCGGCAGCACCACGGTGTTGAAGCGGCGGCGCAATGCCGACGACAGATCGTTGACGCCCTTGTCCCGGTTGTTGGCCGTCGCGATGATGTTGAAGCCCTTGCGGGCCTGGACCTCTGCATTGAGTTCGGGGATCGGCAGGGTCTTCTCGCTGAGGATCGTGATCAGCGAGTCCTGCACGTCGGACGGGATCCTGGTCAGTTCCTCCACCCGTACCAGGCTCCCTGCCTCCATCGCGCGCATCACCGGTCCCGGGACCAGGGCCGCCCGGGACGGGCCGTCCGAGAGCAGCCGGGCATAGTTCCAGCCGTACCGCAGTGCCTCTTCCGGCGTGCCTGCGGTGCCCTGCACCACGAGGGTAGAGGCTCCCGAAATGGCCGCGGCCAGGTGCTCTCCCAGCCAGGTTTTCGCGGTGCCCGGCAGGCCAAGCAACAGCAGCGCGCGGTCTGTGGCAAGCGATGCGACGGCGATTTCGACCAGCCGCGCGGAACCCAGGTATTTTGGTGTGATCTGTACGCCGTTCGGCAGGGTGCCCCCGAGGATATAGGTGGTCACCGCCCACGGAGACAGCTGCCAACTGGGCGGCCGGTGCCGGTCGTCAACAGCCGTCAACGCGCTGAGCTCCTCAGCGTAGGCGTTTTCGGCATGGGCGCGGAGGACATCGGGGGCGGTCGGGGCGTCGTTCATTGAAAAGCCTCCGTCAGGGATTGTCGGAATGATTGGTATTGAACGGCATCACGAAGCACGCGGCGCCGGGCGGCGTCTGCGTCTGGATGCTCAAGCAGGCGCCGGGCTTGTTCGGCGGCCTCGGGCGGCAGCGCCGCAGGCAGGGTGTCGGCGAGCATGGTTGCCAGCTGGCCGCCGTTCTTGGCGTTGATCTGCTCAAGCACGGCTTCAGCCAGGGGGCGTCCCCATGGTCTTGGCATGTCGCGCAGCGGTTGAACGAGTGTCCAGGGGTTTGCCGTGCCGCCGCGCAGGTGCCGGACGAGCGTGTCCTCGCGCTCGGCGGCGGGCAGGCAATTCAGCAGCCGCAGGTCCGTGCGGACGTCGAGCAGCGCACGCACCCAGTCAAGGTCGGCCCGCAGCGCAGCGGTGGTGACGATCGTTTCGAGGGCGCGGGGTTCGCCCTTCAGCAGCGCCACGCTCGCCGCTGGCGTACGGCCGGCCGCCGTCGTCCAAACATCGAGGGGGGCACCCCTGATGATGGCGTCGAGCCGGCCCAGCCGGTCGGGTTCACCACTGCGTGGGGCCGGCGCGATCCCGTCGCGCAGTCCTGCCGCGTCCGGCTCAGGCGGGAGGTCGATCTCGAATTGCTTGCGCAACAATCCTTTGAAGCGAAGCAGCGGCCGCAGCCTGGCAGCCATGCGGACCGCGCGGGCGCTCTCAGGGAGCCGGTCCAGTAGGGCGGCGGCTACCTCCCGCACGCTCTTTGCGGTGTCGTCAAGGGCCCGCTCCAGCAACTCCTCGTCATCTGCCCGCAGGTTCGCGGCCAGGGTGGCCAGATGGGCGGCGCGCTCCCGGGCACCGAGCGTATCCCAATGCGTGACCAGCAGCTCGCGGGCGGCGGCCGGATTACTACGGCGACGCCGTTCCAGTTCCGTCGTGGCGTCAGCACTGTTCAACTCTGCCCAGTCGGTCGTCATCGCCGGACGCGGATCGGCGCCCCCGGCCGTTAGGTCCTGAAGCCAGCGGCCCCGGGTTCCGATCGCAGGATGTAAATGCTCCGCCACGCTGGATTTTGCCTCTGCCAACATCAGCAGGCTGGGCAGCAGCCGGTGCGGAACACGCCGTCCGGAAGCCTCGGCAAGCAGCAGCCAATCGACCACCAGCAGGCTTCGGAGTTCCAGCCCGACGGGCGGCTGGGTGAGCAGCAGGTCCAGCAGGCGGCAGGCCTCGCCCGGGGCCTCGGGCGCATCGTCCGGTGGGGCCGGACGAGGGACATCTGGAGCGTCCATAGAAGTGGAAGGCCGGGCAGCGCGGGTGACTGCATCGGCCATGGCTGCTTGGTCCAGCAGTGACTCCTCGCCGGAGACGCCATCCGGCGGGCGGACACCCAATTCCACAGGCGGAAACGGGGCCGGGTGGCGCGCGGTGCCAACGAGTGCCGCCGTTTGAAGCTCGGCCAGCCAAGTCATGGGGTTACCACCGCTCCACCGACGACTGCGGACAGAGGCCGGAAGCGGCCCTCCTCCAGTTCGCCGAACAGGTCCACAGGGTGGCCGCCGGTCAGGGCCAACAGGGAATCCAGGGGCGCGTCGACCAGGGGGAGTGCGTTGCCGGATCCGTCCCGGAGCCAGCCGTAATTGCCAGGGCAGATGCGCACCCCGCTCAACAGGACCGGGTGACGCTCACACCACGGGGAGAGTGCCACCGCCGCCGATTCAATTTCCAACGCTTGCGCAATGTTCCCACCCTCGCCGAGGCTGGCCGCCAGTCCTTGCGGGGCTACGGGCCCGGTGAACATTGCCCGCCGGGGCCCGGAGCCGGGATACCGCGCGACGGTGACATCCAGCATCGCACCCGCGAGCTGAGGCGTCGCCAGAGCGTCACTGTGGGCAGCAAAATCGAGTACCACGATGATCGTTCCGTCGGGGGCGCGAAGCCAGGTCCGCTGTTGCTGGAGCCGGCCGTCGTCGCTGCGGTGAGTGCCAAGCACCAGCCACGGACCGTGCAGCGCTTCGGTGCCCTCAACTTCGGCGGTGGGCACCGCCCAGCCGACGGCCACCCGGAGATCGGCGAGCTCGTCGGGAGTCAGGGTGTCCCGTTTGCGCCACGCCTTGGTCAGCGCCCACCAGCGCCCGGCCCGCAGAAGCAGGTGAACGCCCCAGTCGGTCCGTGCGTGCACATCTGATCCCATCGCCCGCACCTGGGCGGCTAAACCCGGAAGCTGGGCATCGACAAGGCGCCCCGCCACGCCGTCCCACCATGAATACGGCTGGGTGCGGGCCGACGCCAGGCCGGTCCGCACCAGGTCCGTCAGCCACCGGGCAAAGTCGTCAATCCCCGCATCCATCAATGCCAGCCGGTCGGCCAGTCGCTTGGCCTGTGCCGCCGGATCCACAACCGGCTCGGACTGGCGCCGCTCGCGCACGGCGGTCCGCTCTGCCCGCTGGGAGGCCCACTCCTGCGCGAAGGCGGCTGTCTCCGCGGCGGCGTCGGCCGCCTCGCCCCGCGTCCACATAAGCAGCAGCGCCAGGGCATGCTTGCAAGGGAACTTCCGGCTCGGGCAGGAGCATCGATAGGCAGGAGCGGCGACATCAATGCTCACTTGGTAGGGAGTCTTTCCGCTGCCTTGGCATTTGCCCCAGACCAGGACGTCGTTGCTCCCCGTGTCGGACCAGGGGCCGGGATGTGCCAGCTTGCGGGCGGCCGTCAGCGACGATGGGTCGGGCGCGGCGCTGATCACCCGCTCCTCGCTCCAACGCCCCATGAAGCACATTGTGCCCGATGTCACAGATACCGCAAGGGAGGCAGAACGGTGTGGCGGCGGCGCACCACGCCGGTAAACGGTCAGTGACGCCCTACACGGTGTCCGGCCGCTGATCTCCCTTGTGGCTCCGCAGATTCTCCTGCACCTTGCCGAACAAATCCTTGATGGTCGTCTCCGTATTGGTGAGCATGTCCGGCTGGACGTAGACCTGTTGGGCGGGAGGCAGGCTGTAGTGGGAGGCCAGGCCACCCGCGCTGTCCACCCCCGCCAGCGCGATGGTCACACCACCCTCTTTGCGCGCAATGGCGCCAATCCGGCCGAAGACCACTGTAAATTCGTCCGGCTGGAAGCTCACGGTCAGTCCGACATGTGTCCGGTTAAGGTCACTTGCCGTGACGGCCTTCTCGTTCCCGGTCCCTGCATAGTTCATGTCGATCTCCCGGATAGCTGGTGGCGTTGTAAGCGAGCAGTCTACGTCCGGGACCGGAGACGGGGTAGGGACCCGCCGGCTGCCCGATACCGGACCGGTCCCGGCGTGGGGGAGAATGCGTTCATGACCAAAGACGATCTCCGGCCTGTCTACTTCCTTTCGGACAGCACCGGCATCACCGCGGAAACGCTCGGCAACACCTTGCTGACGCAGTTCCCCGCGAACCACTTTGACCGCATAACGGTCCCCTTCATCACCACGGTCGAACAGGCCAGGACGGTGGTCGGGACGATCGACAAACTGGCCGCCGCGGGCCTGCAGCCGATCGTCTTTTCCACCGCGGTAAGCAGCGATATCCGCCAGGTCCTGGGTACGTGCCAGGGAATCATCGTGGATCTCATCGGGGCACATGTCGGACAGCTGGAGCAGGCCCTCGGTTCGCCGGCCAGCGGCGAACCCGGCAGGGCCCATGGCCTGGGCAATGCGGAGCGGTATCAATCCCGGATGGCCGCCGTCGAATACGCCATGGAACACGACGACGGCCAAAGCCTGCGGGCGCTCGAAAAGGCCCAAGTCATCCTGGTGGCGCCGTCCCGCTGCGGAAAAACGCCCACCACCATGTACCTGGCCCTACAGCACGGCATTTTCGCCGCCAACTTCCCGCTGGTGGACGAAGACTTTGAACGCGAAGGGCTCCCCAAGCCGCTGAGGCCTTTCGTTGAGAAGTGTTTCGGGCTCTCCTCCAACCCCCTGCGCCTGAGCCAGATCCGCACCGAACGGCGCCGGGGTTCACCCTACGCGTCGCTGCGGCAGTGCGGCTTCGAGCTGCGCAGCGCCGAGCAGCTGTACGTCTCCCATAGGATTCCGTACCTGAATTCGGCCACGGTGTCCGTCGAGGAAATGGCGGCAACCATCCTGCAGCGGATGAACCTCAAGCATTAGGGAAAAGTTTCACAAACTTAGTGTGGCGCACGTCATGTGGAAAGTGCGCTGGAGACCTGTCACTGTGGACAGGACTTGCGCCCATCAACCGGCCATCGCCGCAAGCGGGGCGGCGCACTTGCATGCCATCATCTGCAAAGGAGCAGTAACTATGACGACAGACATCCTGTGGTTCTCAGAACTCGGACTCAAGGACCTGGACCGGGTGGGCGGAAAGAACGCCTCCCTCGGTGAGATGGTGCAGAACCTGACCTCCGCCGGCGTCCAGGTTCCCGACGGCTTCGCCACCACCGCGGATGCCTACCGCAACTTCCTGGCGGATTCGGGCCTTGACCAGAAGATCGCCGACCGGCTGGTCGGCCTGGACACCGATGACGTCACCGCCCTGGCAGCCGCCGGGCAGGAGATCCGGGCCCTCATGCGCAAGACGCCCTTCCTGCCTGACTTCGAAGCGCAGATCCGGAACTCCTACCAGCAGCTGGTGGACAAGCACGGCGGGTCTGAGGACCTGTCCTGGGCCGTCCGTTCCAGCGCCACGGCCGAAGACCTCCCCGATGCCTCCTTCGCCGGGCAGCAGGAAACCTTCCTGAACGTCCGCGGCATCGAGAACATCCTACTCGCCATCAAGGACGTGTTCGCGTCCCTCTACAACGATCGGGCTATCGCCTACCGGGTGCACCACAAGTTCGAGCACGCCGAGGTGGCGCTCTCGGCCGGCATCCAGCGCATGGTGCGCTCCGACGTCGGCGCCTCCGGCGTCATGTTCACCATGGACACGGAGTCCGGGTTCCAGGACGCCGTGTTCGTCACGTCCTCCTACGGCCTCGGCGAGGCCGTCGTCCAGGGCGCCGTCAACCCCGACGAGTTCTACGTGTACAAGCCCGCGCTGCAGGCCGGCCGGCCCGCCATCCTCAAGCGAGGACTGGGCGAGAAGGCCCTGCAGATGACCTACACGAGCAGCCGCGAAATCGGCCGCACCATCGACTTCGTGCCGGTTGAGGCGTCCCTGCGGAACCGCTTCAGCCTCACTGACGACGACGTCGAGCAGCTCGCCCGGCACGCCGTCGCCATCGAGAACCACTACGGCCGCCCCATGGACATCGAATGGGGCAAGGACGGGATCGACGGCGGCCTGTACATCCTGCAGGCGCGCCCGGAGACCGTGCAGTCCCGCCGGGCCTCCGGCAGCCTGAGCCGGTTCCGGCTCAACGGGACCGGCCGGGTGCTGGTCGAGGGCCGCGCCATTGGCCAGCGCATCGGCGCCGGCAGCGTCCGCATCCTCACCGCGATCGACCAGATGGCCGCCTTCAAAACCGGTGATGTCCTCGTCGCCGACATGACCGACCCGGACTGGGAACCGATCATGAAGCGTGCCTCCGCCATCGTGACCAACCGCGGCGGGCGCACATGCCACGCGGCCATCATTGCCCGCGAACTGGGGATTCCCGCCGTCGTCGGGACCGGGGACGCCACCGACGCGCTCTCCGACGGACTCGACGTGACCGTGTCCTGCGCCGACGGTGAAACCGGCGTGATCTACGACGGGCTCCTGGACTTCAGCGTCGAGGAAACCGAGATCACCCAGCTGCCCGAGGCCCCCGTCAAGGTCATGATGAACGTCGGCACCCCGGAGCAGGCTTTCACGTTCGCGCAACTGCCCAACCACGGAGTGGGCCTGGCCCGGCTCGAATTCATCATCAACCGCCAGATCGGCATCCACCCCAAGGCACTGCTGAACCTCGACGAGCAGCCGGCGGACGTCGCCGCGGAAATCCGTGAGCGCATCGCCGCGTACGAGAGCCCGCGCGACTACTACATCAAGCGCCTGGCCGAGGGCGTGTCCACCATCGCGGCGGCCTTCGCGCCGGAACCCGTGATTGTGCGCATGTCCGACTTCAAGTCCAACGAGTACGCCAACCTGATCGGCGGACCCGCCTACGAGCCGCACGAAGAGAACCCGATGATCGGCTTCCGCGGCGCCTCACGCTACCTCGAGCCGTCCTTCCGGGACTGCTTCGACCTCGAGTGTGAGGCCCTGTCCTTTGTCCGCAACGAAATGGGCCTGACCAACGTCAAGCTGATGATCCCGTTCGTGCGGACCCTGGATGAGGCCCGCGGCGTTATTGAACTGCTGGGGGAGAACGGCCTCACCCGCGGCGAGAACGGCCTCGAGGTGATCATGATGTGCGAGATCCCATCCAACGCGCTGCTCGCCGACGAGTTCCTGGACTACTTCGACGGGTTCTCCATCGGCTCCAACGACATGACCCAGCTGGCCCTGGGCCTGGACCGGGACTCCGCGATTGTCTCGGGCGGCTTCGATGAACGCGATCCGGCCGTCAAGAAGCTCCTGAGCATGGCCATCGCGGCCTGCAAGGCGCGCGGCAAATATGTCGGCATCTGCGGCCAGGGTCCGAGCGACCACGCGGACTTCGCCGAGTGGCTGGTCGCGGAAGGCATCGATTCGGTCTCCTTGAATCCCGACACCGTGGTGGACACCTGGCTGCGCCTTGCCGGCTCCACAGCCGGCCCGGCCGTCGAGGCGGGCGTCGGCGCCGGGGCAAACTGACAGCCGCGGCGTCCAGGTAAGACAGGCAGGACACCCGCCGGGCAGCACGGACTGAGAATTCCAGACTGTGCTGCCCGGGCGGCCGTTCAGGCGTTGGATGCCAGGTTTTAGCGCGCTACAACGAGCGCCTGCGGGGCTGCCTGCTTCATCCGGGTCTGCAACCAGCGCAGCTGGACGGCTGTTTCGCCGTCGCAGCGGGACACGACGTCAAGGAGTTCCCGGTCGCGGAGCGCCGAGCCGGCCTGTTTGACCATGGCCCAGGTGACATCGACGAGGCTCGCCAGGAGATAGAGGTCCTGGAGGTCGCGCAGCAGGCCCACCGGACCCTGCCGCGTTGCGGACAGCCCTTCGGCATGAATCCGTTCGGGCTCGTTATCTGAGGGGTCCTCGCCGTAGCGCTGAACGACGGGGAGCAGCAGCCGGCTGTGCTCCTCACACTGCGTTGCCAGCGTATGGCACAGGAAGTGCACGTCGGGCTCGGCGGCGTGGCCGGCTGCCACTTGGCGGAAAGACTCCGCGAGGGTCTGTTCGGCCTTACGGAGCATTCCCAGATAGATTTTCAGGTTCATGGCGTTCCTCCCTGCGGGCCGCGCCGGACCGCATCGGGAAAGCGGGGCGGAGAGCCGCCGACCCGTTCTGTGGCTTCGGCGTCTTTGCCTCCAGCGGTCGGCCGTATGGATCGTGGCCCAGCGGCAGCAGCCGGGCGCGATGCCGTCGTGGTGGGTGCCGGGGCGGGGCCGGTGGCGTCACTGATCTTCTCGACACTCACGGCGGCATTCTTGAAGACGGGCTGTTTGGACACGGGATCCCACTCCGTGATCGTGAGTTCATTGGCAGCCGTCGGGTGTTCTGCGGGGGCACCGTCCTGGTCCCAATAGCCATAGTGAAACGGTGCGAAGACGGTGCCGTTTCGGATGTCGCTGACGCGGGCAGGGACCTCGATCCGGCCCCGCCGCGACGTCACCTTGACGAGGTCGCCTTCCCGGATTCCCAGCCGGCCGGCGTCGTCCGGGCTGATTTCCACCCACGCGGTTGGGGCCGCGCTTGTCAGTACCCGGGATCTTCCGGTTTTGGTCCTCGTGTGGAAGTGGTAGGCGGTCCGGCCGGTCGTATACCGGAACGGGTAGCGGCCGTCGGGCTCCTCATGCGGGGGACGGTAGTCCGCCGCTTTCAGGATGGCGCGCCCGCCCGGCGCCTGGGCTCGGAATGCTTCCGGACCGGCAGTGGCGCCGGTGAGGAGATCGTGGCCGTAGCTTTCGCAGTAGTCAGGGTCGGTGGGGAAGATGCCATCCTCGTAGAGCCGTTCCCTGCCCTCCGGATTCGCGGTGTTGCACGGCCACGGGATGCCGCTGCCGCCGCGGAGCCTGTCATAGGTGATGCCGGTATAGTCGCAGGGCCGGCCGCGGGAACATTCCTTCCACGCCTCGAAGGCCTCCTCAGGGCCCGCCCACGGCAACAGGGGTTCCCCGCGTAACGTGGTGAAGCCCATGCGGCGGGCGTAATCGAGGAAAATGTCCAGGTCGCTGCGTGCCTCCCCGGGCGGCTCCACGGCCTTGTCCGAGAGGTGGACGGTCCGGTTGGCGTTCGTGAAGGTACCGGTCTTTTCGCCCCACCCGGCGGCGGGAAGCACGACGTCGGCGAGCTGCGCCGTCTCTGTGAGGTACAGATCCTGGACCACGAGGAACAGCCCGGGCTTGGCCAGGATGTTCCGGATCCTAGGGAGTTCGGGCATGGACACGGCTGGGTTGGTTGCCGAAATCCAGAGGAATTCGATCGAGCCCTGTTCGGCGTAGCGGAAGATCTGCATGGCGTGGGTCGGGGGAGCCCAGTGCGGGATGGTCAGCGGGTCCACGTCCCACAGCGCCGCGAGTTCCGCGATGTGGTTCGGGTTTTCCCAGTTCCGGAAGCCGGGGAGATCGCCGTCTGCCCCGCATTCGCGGTTGTTCTGGGCCGTTGGCTGGCCGTTCATCTGCAGAATCCCGCACCCTGGCCGGCCCAGCAGCCCCCGCAGCAGGTGGAGGTTGTTGACCTGGCACGACGCCGCGGTGGCCTGGGCGGACTGGTAGAAACCCTGAAGGACAGTGGAGAGCACCCGCGATGAGGTGCCAAAGATCCTCGCAGCTTCCCTGATGCCGGCGGCGTCCACATCGCAGACCGCTGCGGCCGCTTCAGCCGTCCATGGCTCGACCGCGGCTCTGAGTTCGTCCAGGCCGAGAGTATGCGCCCGCACGTACTCCCGGTCGGCCCAGCCGTTGGCCAGGACTTCACGGACCAGTGCGTTCATCAGGGCGAGATTGGTACCGGGCCGGACAGCCAGATGAACGTCCGCGTACTTGGCAACCTCGGTGTCGCGGGGGTCGACGCAGACGAGCCTGGGCCGGTCCGGTCCCGCAATGCGGTCAAGCACACGCGACCACAGCACGGTCTGCGTTTCGGCCATGTTGTGCCCGTAAAGAAAGATCGCGTCGCAGCTGTCGATGTCCGCATAGGTTCCGGGCTGGCCATCCGCCCCGAAAGACTCCTTCAACGCTGCAGCCGCCGTCGCCGTGCAAAGGCGGGTATTGCCGTCCATGTGGGGAGTGCCAATCCCGCCCTTGCCGAGGACGGCAAGGGCGTAGTATTCCTCGAGGAACAGCTGGCCGCTGGTGTAGAAACCATGGCTGAGGGGTCCTCGTTCCTCCAGCAGCTGCCGGCTCCGCTGGGTGATCCGGTCCATCGCGGTATCCCAGTCGCATTCGATGAGCCGGCCGTTCTCGCGGATCAAAGGCCGTGTGAGCCGGTCTTTCCCGGACATCCCCTGCCAGCTTGCAAAGAGGCCCTTGGGCCCAAGCCGGCCATGGTTGACCAGATCCCCTGCGCGGCCGCGGATCCCGACCATGGCGCCGTCCTTTACGGCGATGTCGCACGCGCAGCCGTTGCTGCACAGCACGCAGGCTGATTGAACCCACCGGTCCACGTCGCCCTCGGTGACGGTCGCATCCAGAGCCTGGTCCACCCGCACCGGCCACAGGCCGTCCTTCGGATAGGGGGTTCGTGTGCCCCAAATCTCGGCAATCCGGTCAACCACTCTCATCCTCCTGTTCAGCTGCCCCGCACGTTAGGAGCGGTACCCCTGCAGTTGCCGGACCCGGCACAGCCAGCCGCCCCGGCTGGTGGCGAGACCACGCGGCCATTGAAGTGCGGGTCCCCATGTAGAAACATCGACCCGAGCACCAGATTTATCAGCATGCTTGGCAGCAGTCCAGTGTTTTCCGAAGAGCCCGTCCTGGCATCCCACTGCTGTGTTTCGCGCCTCGGGGGTTCCGAGAAAGGACTCGAGAAGGAAGGGGCATTGAATTATAAGTAGACTTATGTTTTCCTGCTTCTAAGTCCTGCCACGGGCTAGACCAGAATCCATGTTCAAAGGGACCACTGACATGGCTGACTCCAGGAAAATTCCGGCCCCGCACGGGCAGATCCGCCAGGCTTTCGAGAACCGGCTTGTCCTTGATTACTTGGATCTCGCTGAGTCCCTGGCGGCACGCTTCGCCGGCCGGGGCCACGAGCGGGAAGACCTGATCCAGGTGGCCTATCTGGGACTCGTCAAGGCGGCTAGGGCGTTCGACGAATCCAGAGGCACCACCTTCCCGGGTTTTGCCGCCCCCACCATCACCGGGGAATTGAAACGCTATCTGCGCGACCGCTGCTGGGTCGTCCGCCCCCCGCGGCGCATACAGCTCCTCCGTGCCGAACTCCTGCGCACTGAGCCGGCCCTGGCGCAGACCCTCGGCCGCACCCCCACTCCTGCGGAGCTGGCGCGGGAACTTGGTGTAACGGTCGAGTCCGTCCTGGAGGCAGCGGCAGCTGTTTCCAGCATGCGCCCCGATTCGCTCGATAGTTCCGACGGCCGCGGTGACGCACCGCCGGCCGCGGAAGAACCGGCGGTGCAGGAGCCGGGATTTGAGCGGCTTGAGGAGGTGATGTGCCTGACCCGGGTCATCGCCGAGCTCTCCGCCCCGGAGAGGGCGCTCTTGTACCGGCGCTATTTTTGCGGGGAGAGCCAAACGGAGTTGGGCAGGAGATTTGGAGTGTCGCAGATGCAAATCTCGCGCCGGCTCTCACGGGTGCTCGTGCAACTGCAGCGGCGGCTCACGGAAACGGAATCTCAGAGCAACCCCAGCCCACGGACCGCTTCGAGCACATCGTGAACAGAGACACCCAAAAGCGCAGGATCCGGGTCCCCGGCAAAGGGGTCGCCGCGCCGCAGTTCGGCTTTGGTCAAGGTGATGTGCGGCCCCGGCGGGGGGCCCCATTCCGCCGGCGTGGCTGGCCCGAAGAGCACAACGGAGGGCCGCCCGTAGGCCGACGCGAGGTGGGCCGCACCCGTGTCAGCCGAGATGACCAGGCGGGCGCCGGCAATCAGAGCCGCGAATTCCCCCAGCGGTTGGCGGCCTGCAAGGACGGCATCGGCCCGGAACCCGGCCCCGCTGGCAACTTCCGAGGCGCGGCCCCGCTCCGCGGCGCTGCCTGTGAAGAGCACGCTGTGCCCGGCGTCCCGCAGGAGTCCAGCAACCTCGGCGAACCGTCCGGCAGGCCACAACCGGCTGCCGTAGGCAGCGCCCACATGGACCACTGTGGCCCCCGGCTGCGGCGTCGGGACGGCCGGGGCGGCCAGGCGCAGATCCTCGGCGTCGGCGTCGATTCCATGCCATTGCAGTAGCCGCGTCCAGCGTTCGCGCTGGTGGATGCCCTCCACCCAAGCCGGCCCGGAACCAGCACCGGCGCCCGCTTCGTGGGCGATCACCCGGGTGGCCAGGAGCGCTTCAATCCGGGATTGGCTCTCGGGGCCGCGGCCGTGGAGGTTTACCGCAACGTCCACGCTCCCGGGTTTCAGTGCCAGTGGCTCATTTAGCCCTTCCGCCGTCAACAGTTCAAAACCCCCGACCAGCTCTACCGCCTCGCCGAGCCAGCTCGGTGCCGCGTACAGCCGGCGGTGGTTGGGGTACGCGCGGCTCAGGGCGTGCAGGGCCGGGACGGCAACCAGCAGATCGCCGAGCTGCAGCGCCCGTAGGACCAGCAGTACCGGCCTTCCATCTTCTCGAAATCCGCCCATCGTGGCCGCCCTTCCGAGTTCGCCTGATTTCGGATTTTAGTCCGGAGATGGACCCGCCGGGCGTTTAGCTGGACTGATATCGGGGAACAAGGCACTTATGGGACCTTTTGCCCGACCACCGCTGAGGGCCGTACTGTTCGATCGGGACGGCACCCTGATCCGTGACGTGCCATACAATGGCGATCCCAAGTTGGTGGAACCGATGCCTCACGCCAGGGACGTGCTGCAAACCCTTCGGTCCATGGGAATTGCCGTAGGCGTCGTGAGCAACCAATCGGGGATAGGCCGCGGGATCCTGACCACGGAGCAGGTTGCAGCGGTCAATCTTCGGGTTGAGCAGCTCCTGGGACGATTCGATGTCTGGGAACTGTGTCCGCACCGGCCCGAGGACGGCTGCTACTGCCGGAAGCCGGCACCCTTCATGATTTGCGGGGCGTGCCGCCGGTTGGGAATCACTACCGCCGAGGCCGCGTACATTGGCGACATTGGAGCTGACGTTGAGGCGGCCCGCGCGGCGGGTGCCCGCGGCGTCATGGTCCCCACGCCCCTGACACGACCGGCGGAAGTTGACGCTGCTCCAGAGGTCGCTGTGGATCTTCGTTCCGCGTTGTGCCTTTTGATGAAGGCACCATCCGGACGGGCCGCCTCGTGAGCCGCGTCCTGGTGGCTCGGCTGGACGGGGTCGGCGATGTCCTGCTGGCGGGGCCAGCGATCCGCGCAGTCGCGCACGGACGTCATCCGGATGGCGGGGCGCCGAACGATGTCATCCTGTTATGTGGCCCCCAAGGAGAACCAGCTGCGTCCCTCCTGCCTGGCGTGTCCGAGGTCTACAGCTGGAGTTGCCCGTGGATCGTGAAGCCTGCTCCACGAGTAGCTGGGCCCCATCTGGAAGCCCTGACATCGTTCGTGAGGGACTCCAGGGTCACCGAGGCCGTCATTTTGACTTCCTTCCATCAGTCTCCCTTGCCGCTGGCCTTGTTGCTGCGGCTTGCCGGAGTCGGACGGATCACGGGAGCTTCAGTGGATTATGCCGGCACTCTGATGGACGTTCGGCTCAGGCCCGGTGAGGATTTTCCCGAAGACCAGCCTGAAGCCGAACGTGCGCTCGGCATCGCCCAGGCAGCTGGCTTTACCTTGCCCCGCGGAGATTCCGGGAAGCTCCGGGTGCAGGATTATCCCGATGTCCGGGATCTGGTGGGGGAGGAGCCCTATGTCGTGGTCCACCCCGGGGCGTCCGCCTCCGCACGGGCGTGGCCCCCGTTGCATCACGCCGCGGCCGTAGAACTGCTCGAAGGGGCAGGACACCGGGTAGTGGTGACAGGAGGGCCCGGAGAAACGGGCCTGACGGCAACAGTCGCCGGCCCATCCGCCTTGGACCTGGGCGGCCGCACGGACCTGAGGGCCCTAGCCGGTGTGCTTGCCGGAGCCGAAGCCCTGGTTACCGGAAACACAGGGCCCGCTCACCTCGCCGCCGCTCTGGGTACACCGGTGGCATGCCTGTTCTCGCCCGTGGTGCCCGCGATCCGATGGGCCCCCTACGGCGCGCCCCTGGAGATCCTCGGCGACCAGAACGCACCTTGCAAACTCAGCCGTGCCACTGAGTGCCCGGTCCCGGGCCATCCTTGCCTGTCGACTGTGGCTCCCGAACAGCTCGTGGATGCAGTGGAACGACTGATCGGCGGCGTGTCCTCGCTATCCACCCGCCGAAAGGTGCGTCACCCATGAGAATCCTGCTCTGGCACGTACATGGATCCTGGACGGACGCGTTCGTCCGCGGCGCCCATGAGTACCTCCTGCCGGTCCTGCCCGAACGGGGGCCATGGGGTATGGGCCGGGCAGGCCGGCCCTGGCCGACCTCTGTCCGCGAAGTCCGGCTCGACGACCTTGATGCCGACAGTGTGGATGCTGTGGTGCTGCAACGGCCGGAGGAACTGGGCGAGGTGACCCGCGTCTTGGGCCGACGGCCCGGGAAAGACCTGCCGGCAGCCTATGTAGAGCACAACACACCCAAGGGGAACGTGCCGAATTCGGTGCATCCGCTGGCAGACCAGCAGTTCATCCCCATAGTCCACGTCACGCATTTCAATGAACTGTTCTGGGATAACGGCGCCGCGCCCACGCTCGTGATTGAGCACGGCATCCCTGATCCCGGGCATACCTACACCGGGGAGATTCCGGAGCTGGCAGCCGTCATCAACGAGCCCGTCCGGCGGTGGCGGGTGACCGGCTCGGACCTCCTGGACCGCTTTACTGCGGCGGCGCCCTTGCGGGTATTTGGCATGGGCGCCAACGGGTTGCGGGCCGCCGTCGCGTTGCCGCCCCAAAGGCTCACGATCTGCGGAGATCTGCCCACGCCCGAGCTGCACCGGGAAATGTCCCGTTGCCGCGTCTACCTCCACCCCTTCCGCTGGACCTCTCTTGGCCTGGCACTTCTCGAGGCCATGCACCTCGGCATGCCCGCAGTAGCGCTGGCGACGACAGAGGCGATACGCGCACTGCCGCCGGAAGCGGGAGCGATCTCAACCGACGTCGACGAACTCGTGCGCACCGCGAGGGTGCTCATCGAGGACCCGCAGGAAGCAAGACGGCGTGGTGACATTGCCCGCGAAGTGGCCTTGGACCGGTATGGCCTCCAGGCCTTCCTCGCTGCCTGGGATGTCCTGCTGGGGGATGTGACCGACCCGCGCTTCCGCACCGGCCGGCTCCTTAGTCCAACTCAAGAAGGGAAGAACCAGTGAAAGTTTCAATGGTTTCCGAGCACGCCAGCCCCCTGGCCGCCCTCGGCGGAGTTGATGCAGGTGGGCAGAACGTCCACGTGGCGGCCCTGTCGGCCGCCCTGGCGAGGCGCGGCCACAACGTCACGGTGTACACCAGGCGGGACTCAGCGGACCTGCCGGGCAGGGTCCGGATCTCCCCGCGGCTGGAAGTGGTCCACGTCCAGGCCGGCCCATCAATTCCGGTACCCAAGGACGAACTCCTTCCCTTCATGGGGGAGCTGGCGAACGGATTGGCACGCGATTGGGAGCGGCGCCCACCTGATCTGGTGCACGGGCACTTCTGGATGTCCGGCGTGGCAGCACTTGACGCGGCGCGGCGCAAGCCGGGCGGCAGCGCCCACCTCCCGGTGCTCCAGACCTTCCACGCCCTCGGCACAGTCAAACGCCGCCATCAGGGCCGAGCGGACACCAGCCCCGTTGAGAGGCAATGGCTGGAGCCGTCTGTCGGCCAAGGTGCGGACCGGATCATCGCCACGTGCTCCGACGAAGCCTTCGAGCTCAAAGCGATGGGGATTCCTCCGGAGAAGATCTCGATAGCCCCATGCGGGGTCGATCTGGATCTCTTTACCGGTTCCGGACCCGCCGACAAACGCAACAGGACCCACCGAATCCTGTCTGTCGGACGTCTTGTGCCCCGAAAGGGCGTCGACGTGGTCATCCGGGCACTGCCGCTGCTGATGGACGCCGGATTTGCCGACGTCGAACTCCTGATCGTTGGCGGCGGAGGCGATGCCACAGCGACTGAGTCAGACGCCGAAGCCCGCCGCCTGCTGGCCATCGCTGCGGAACTCGGTGTCCGGGAGCACGTCATCTTCCGTGGACAAGTGCCCCGGGAGGCCATGCCGGAGATCTTCCGCAGCGCAGACGCCGTCGCGTGTACGCCGTGGTACGAACCGTTCGGCATCGTGCCCCTCGAAGCCATGGCTTGCGGCGTCCCGGTGGTCGCCTCGGCCGTGGGCGGCCTCAGGGACACCGTAGTGGACGGCGGCACTGGCCTGCACGTTCCGCCTTTGGACCCCGGGGCCACCGCTGCTGCGCTCGCCCGGCTGCTGTCCGATAAGGGGCTGCGGGAGGAGCTGGGCCGCGCAGGCCAGCAGCGCGCACGGGCCCGCTACAGCTGGGACCGGGTGGCGGCCGAGACTGAGAAGGCCTATCTGCAGACCCTCACCGGAAACGCTACGGCCCGGCGGCTGGGCGCCGCCGGCCAAGTGCACGCCGCGGAAGGAGCAGTGCTGTGACTATCGAGCCGCCGCTTACGCAGGCACAAATCACATCCCGATCGGTCCCGTGGGCCGGCCTGGTGTCGTCAGCGGTTCATGGTGGCGAAAGCGCGGACACCAAGACTCGTCCTGACTCGGTCGCAGCAGTCCAGGCGCACCTGGGATGTGTGTTGCCGTCCCTGGAATCGTTACTGAGCCAGTCCCCGACACTGGCTGCCTGGGGCGAGGAACTTGCCCGGCGGCTGCTGGGCGGAAACCGCCTGCTTGCCGCCGGGAACGGCGGTTCCGCGGCGGAGGCCCAGCATCTCACGGCCGAGCTGGTGGGACGTTTCGACGCCGAAAGGGCGCCGTTCTCCGCCATTTCGCTGCACGCCGAGACCTCCGCGGTGACAGCCATCGCCAATGATTACGGCTTCGAGGAGCTGTACGCCCGGCAAGTGCGGGCGCACGGCCGCCCCCGGGACATCCTGATGCTGCTGTCTACAAGCGGAAAAAGCCCCAACCTCCTCCGCGCGGCCGAGGCTGCCGCCCGGGTGGGCGTCACGACGTGGGCTATGACCGGCCGGGGGCCGAACCCCCTGTCGCTCAGTTGCGATGAAGCGATTGCCATCGACGGGCCCGCAGCCAACGTCCAGGAGTGCCATCTGATCGCCTTGCACGCAATGTGTCGGGCGTTCGACGCCGAGATCCATCGACTGGACCGGCACGACCAGCAGCAACGGGGCAGGCGATGACGATCGCGGTGGTGGGTGACGTGCTGCTCGACGTTGACCTTGACGGTTCGGCGACCCGGCTCTGCCCGGACGGGCCGGTGCCCGTCGTGGACGTCGCGGCCGTCAGAGCGAGAGCCGGGGGTGCCGGGCTCGTGGCCCGGATGCTGAGCAATGACGGCCACCAGGTGTGCCTCGTGACCGCACTCGGCCGGGACGAACCAGGCCATCGGCTTCTGGAACAGCTGAGCGGCATCACCGTGGTCGCCGGCCCGTCAGGAGCGCCGACCCCGGTCAAGACCCGCCTTCGGGCAGGAGGGCACCCGGTGGCCCGGTTTGACGAAGGTTGCCAGTGCCGGCCCCTGCCGGAAGTGACGCCAGACATGCTCCAGGCACTGGAGGGAGCCGGGGCCGTGGTCGTGGCGGACTACGGCCGCGGCCTGACATCGAACCGTGCCCTGCGCACTGCACTCGAACGCCTCGCCCGGGACATCCCCGTCATCTGGGATCCGCACCCGGCCGGAGCCGATCCTGTTCCAGGGGTCGCCGTCGTGACACCAAACCACTCCGAGGCCTCCAACATCGCGGCCGCCCTGAGGGCCAGGGAGTCGGCGGCTCCGTTCCCGGAGGCAGGGACGGACTCGATGGCGGGGACCGGTGAACTCGCGGGCAAGCTGTTGCGGCATTGGCGCAGCAGGGCCGTCCTCGTCACACAGGGCGGACAGGGAGCGACCCTCGTACGGGAGTCGTCACCCGCGCCTGTTCAGCTCCCGGCGCCGCGGACCGCTGTGGCTGATGCTTGCGGTGCGGGCGACAAGCTCGCGGCCAGTCTGGCGGTCCACCTTATGGCCGGAGGGGGGCTCGAAGATTCCTGCCGTCGAGCGGTCAGCGAGGCCTCTTCATTCCTGGCTACAGGCGGCGTTGCCGCCCTGGCGTCGGCGCCTCCGCCACTTCCCTTCCCGGTACAGGAAACTGACCCGCTGGACTGGGTCCGCAGGGTGCGGCAAAACGGTGGAACCGTGGTTGCGACCGGCGGGTGCTTCGACATCCTGCACGCCGGACACGCCCGCACCCTCGCAGCAGCCAGAGCCCTGGGCGACTGCCTCGTCGTCTGCCTGAACTCAGATGCCTCGGCCCGCCGCATCAAGGGGGCAAGCCGTCCCATCATGGGCGAACACGACAGGTCCGAGCTGCTGCTTTCCCTCGAAAGCGTGGACGCCGTAGTGGTGTTTGACGAGGACACCCCGGAACGGTGCCTTGAACGGCTGCGCCCGGACATCTGGGTGAAGGGCGGTGACTACGACGCAGAACAACTGCCCGAGTCCGCCTTGGTGGAGAGCTGGGGAGGCCGGTGCCTTACCGTTCCCTACCACCCTGCCCGCTCCACGACCCTGCTCGCCGCGGCGCTCGCCCGCGTGGGCTGACCCAGCGGCAAATGGTCAGATCATCTGAATCCAATTCCCGTGAATCCAAACCGGCCAGGTATTGGCCGCTAATGAAAGGAACACCATGAAAAGGTTTAGCCCACCTGCCCCATCCACGCCCGGCAGGGTCGTGGTGAGCGGAGGGGGATCAGGACTTGGTGCCGCCGTCGTCAACGCCGTGCTCGACGCCGGCGGGACGCCGTTCGTCCTCGACCGCGATGTCCGGAACGTGTCCGCGGCGAAGGCCCTCGAAGTCGATGTTGCTGACCGGGCAGCGGTGACGGCCGCCATTGCGCAGGCCGCGGAGGCCCTGGGAGGATTGGACGCGGTGGTGACAGCGGCAGGAATTGACCGGTGCGGAAAGCTCGAGGACGTCCCGGCAGACGACTGGGAACAGGTCATCTTCGTCAATCTCCTCGGTACAGTCTCGGTGGTGCGGGCGGCCCTGCCGTACCTGAAATCCTCCCGCGGCCGGGTTGTCACGGTGGCCTCGACGTTGGGGTTGCGGGCGCTGCCGGAGGCTTCGGCATACTGCGCGTCCAAGTTCGGCGTCATCGGATTCAGCCAGGCGCTTGCCGCGGAGACGGGTGCAGAGATCGGCGTGACCACGCTGATCCCGGGCGGGATGAATACCCGCTTCTTCGACGACCGGGCCGAGAAGTACAAGCCCCAGGACGGTTCGCGCCTGAACGATCCGGCCAGGGTGGCGCAGGCCGTGATGTTTGCACTTTCCCAGCCTCCGGGTTGTGAAGTCCGCGAGTTGCTCATCTGCCATGCGCAAGAGGAGTCCTGGCCGTGAACCACCGCACGTCCGCGTAAACATCCGCCGGACTGATTCCCGCCAGGAGGGAGGTATCGTGCTCGCAGCGCGGCGCCGTCCATCCCACCTGGGTGAGGTCGGCGCCGCATTGTGGGCACCGCGTCACCCATGACAGATGGATGCGGTGCAGGCTTCGGCCCAGCGGCCCTGCGTTGATCAGGTTGCCAACCCAGTACAAGCCCACCGTCGGCGTCCCCAGGGCCTGGGCCAGATGACGGGGGCCGCTGTCATTGCCCAGCAACACAGCACAGCTGTCCAACAACGCCGCCAAGGCGCCCAGGCTGAGTGTGCCGGCCAGTGAGATGACCCGGTCTGAGCCGGCCGCCGTCACGACCCCGTCAGCGAGTTGCCGTTCGTCCGCGGTGCCCACTACCACCACACGGCAGCCATCGGCGGCGCAGGCCGCCGCCACCTCGCCGAACCTCTCCGCCGGCCAGCGCCGGCGGGGATCCATGGCGCCGGGATGGACAGCCACAACAGGGGTTGCCGGGCTGTCGCGGAGGCGATCAAGGAATTCCTTGACCTTGGACAGGTGCTGGTCCTGTGGCCGCAGCCTGGCTTCCAGGTCAACCGGGGGAGCGCCGGCCAGTCCCGCCACCTCCAGCCCCCGAAGCGGCTCGTGCTGGTAATAGGCGTAGGGGACGCTACGCTCCAGTGGCGCAGCGTCGGCCGTCCGCGTTCCCACGGTGTGGCGGGCCCCCAAGCGCAGGAGGAACGGATTGGAGTAGCGGCCGCCGCCATGGAGCTGAACCGCGAGATCGAACTCCTCGTCCCGCATGGAGGCCAGGAAGGCGTCGATCGCTGCGGGGTCTTGCCTGCCGGGCCTCAAGCCTTCAACTATGGGCAGCACCCGGACGTCTCTGACCGGCCCCAGGGTGCCGCCCAGCAGTTCAGTGTGGACGGGGGTCCCCAGCATCGTGACACTTGCCCCGGGGTACGCCGCGACGAGCGCCGACACTGCCGGCAGGGCAAACAGCAGATCACCCAGCCCGCCGCCCCGCAGGACCGCGATCCGCGAGACCTTCGGAAATTTTTTCAGCACCGGCCCGACGCCCCAGCCCGCTACGTCAGCTCCGCCGAATTCCGCCCTGAGGTCCGCCACCACCCGTCCTGTCCTGTCCGTCCGGTGCACATGTGTGGGGCCACCATAAGTCCCGGACGCAACCTTTGGCTACATTTCGCCCCGCAAGCAATCGTCCGGTTTCCGCGGACCGGCACTGGATGTTCGGGAACGTGAAACTGTCCGTGGCTGCAGGGTGTAGATGCCCCGGCACGAGGGTATGGGTCTACGTAAGAGTGATCTCCCGCCCGGACCGTGACCGGGCAGTTTGCATTCAAACCACAGGGCCGCCGGAAAGGAACAACATGCCAGCGATCGTGCAGATCAGACTCTGCGTGGTGAAGCCGTGACCCGCCCGCGCCCGCAGGATGGCGACGAGCGCCGGGGCGGCCTCTCGGACCAGCGCGGCCTGACCGGCTGGCTGCCCCGACGGCTGGCGGCGGCTGAGCCTTCCATCACCGTCATCGGCGATGTGATGCTCGACGGCTGGTGGTCGGGATCCATTGACCGGCTCTGTCGTGAGGCGCCGGCCCCGGTCGTGGAAGTCGGCCAGCGGAAATTCTCTCCGGGCGGCGCCGCCAACACCGCCATGAACCTGACCGCCCTCGGGGCCAAGGTACGACTGGCAGGGCTAACGGGGCGCGATGATGCCTCGGCGGAGCTGCTCCGCCAATTAGGGGACAGTGGCGTGGACGCCACCTACGTGGACCAGGTGGCCGGTCTGACCACAACCACCAAAATCCGGATCAGCAGCGGCGGCCAAATTCTGCTCCGGCTCGACGAAGTCGCAGGTGAGACCCCGGCGGAGGCCTTGAGCCGACTGGCACAATGTATCCCTCAATTGCTGCAAGACCAGGACGCAGTGGTCCTGTGTGACTACGGAGCCGGGGCGCTCAGCGGAGCGGTACGGAGCGCCCTGTTTGACGTGCTGCCGGGACGCTCGGATCTTCTGCTGGTCGTGGACGCGCATCAGCCACGCGCCTGGGCCGGACTGAAACCGGACCTGGCCACCCCGAACGCCCTGGAAGCTGCCGCCATGCTCGGCGTTAAGCTCACCGCCGGACCCGAGCGGGCGGCCGCCGTCGTCGATCACCGCAACGAGCTGCTGGAAGCGGCCGGCGCGGAGGCGGTCGTTGTGACGCTGGACCGCGAAGGGACGGTTCTGTTGCCCAAATCCGGGGAAGTCCACCGGACCTGGGCACGTCCCGTCCAGGAGGCGCAAGCATCCGGCGCAGGCGACACTTTCGTTGCCGCGCTGACAGTTGCCCGGGCGGCGTCACTGCCGCTGACCACCAGCGTTGATCTTGCCCAGGCCGCCGCCGACGTTGCGGTGCACCGTCCGGGAACTTCGGTGTGCAGTACTGAGGATCTCAGCCGTCACCTTGAGGGGTTCACCGGTGCCGCCCTCGACGCCGACGAGCTCGCCCGGCAAGTGCGCCGGCACCGTGAGGAGGGACGCCGCGTGGTTCTCACCAACGGGTGCTTCGACGTCCTGCACCGCGGCCACACCCGTTACCTCAATCAAGCCAAACAGTTGGGCGATGTCCTGGTGGTGGCTCTGAACAGCGACGAATCCGTCAGCCGGTTGAAAGGGCCCGGACGACCCATTAACACCATCACAGACCGTGCCGCTGTGATTGCCGCCCTTAGCTGCGTGGACTATGTCACAGTTTTCGACACTCCCACGCCCATTCCCCTGCTCAAGAGGATCCGTCCGGAGATCTACGCAAAGGGCGGCGACTACAGCCCCGAAATGCTGGCAGAAACCTCCGTCGTGGAGCGCTATGGCGGCCGGGTGGCGATCCTGGACTACGTTCCTGAACAGTCCACCACTGCGGTGGTGGACCGGATCCGCAGCTTCGACGGCACACCCCGCAGCAAATCCCCCGACCATGCCGGGGACACAGCCGGTCCGCAGACGACCATCAGTCCGATCACAGAGGGGAAATTGCGATGAAGAAGAGCGCCGATTCCGAAGATACAGCTGCCAGCCATTCCTTGTCCGCATACTTGCACAGCCATCTGACCGCCGCCAGCGCGGGGGAGCGTCTCTTCGAGCAGGCCGCCAAGTCCTGGCGGGACACGTCCCATGCCGGCGAAGTCGGCAGGCTCGCAGCCGAGGTGAGTGAAGACAAACGGGCGCTGGAAGAAATCTGCGAACAACTTCATTCGAGCATGCCTGCCTACAAGAAGCCCGTTGCCTGGGCCGGGGCGCAGGTTGCCGCCCTCGATCCGCTCAACCCGCTGCATTCCATCGAGGGAGCCAAAGGGCAACTCGAGCTTGAGTCGCTGATCTCAGCCGTCACCGGAAAACTGCTGCTCTGGAAGACACTCCGGGTGCTGTCACGTGAAGACAAGCGCATCGACCCGGACCGCATGGAACAGCTAAGCAACCGCGCGGCGGCCCAAATTCGGGCCCTGGAGACATTGCTGCTGGACACTTGCCGGACCAGACTCGCGCCTGCCGCGAAGCCGTGAGCATTCCGGAACCGTGAGCATCCAAAGCGCCGGCAGCACCTGGGCTGTGATCCGCCCACGCGATGCCCAGCATCTCGCGCTGCAAACCCTGGGTGCTTAAACTTTTAGTATCGTCGCTGGCGACCGGCCCGCGGCGGAACCATCGGAGGACCATCATGGGAGCGGGAGACAAGATCCAGAACGCCGCCGAGAATCTCGGTGGCAAGAGCAAAGAAGCGGCCGGCAAAGCTACCAACGACCCGGCGCTGGAAGCCGAAGGCAAAGGGGACCAAGTCAAAGCTGACCTGAAGCAGGCCGGCGAAAAGGTCAAGGACGCCTTCAAGAAGTAATGATTCCGGGAACGACGCGAGCACACCGGCGGGCGCACTTGTGATTTGCTTCCGCAAGTTGGAGTGGGTTCGAGGCCTGCGCCCGCCGGGAGGTGTGCCGGATCAGGCCAGGTTGGGCGCGCCGGCCAGAATGTAATCCGTAGCGGCCGGTCCGGTCATAGTCAGGCGGTTGTCCGCAGGATTGATCCGGTGTTCCTTCAGTGCCGCCCAGAGGGACCGGCGGGCTGTGGCCGGTCCTGGTTTATCAGGCACCAACTCGTGTAGAGGCCGTAGAGCTCCTCCTTCCCCAATCCGGTGTCGGACTCGCGGCCAGTGGCGAGAGCTTCGCTAAGGAACCGGTCAAAGTGGGTGGTGGTCATGTCAGTTCCTTTCCTGCTGTTGCTCGTGGCGGGCCCCTCGGCTTCAGCTTGGCTGACTTCGTTGTTCCGGATCCGGCCTGGGATGTGGTGAGAATTCTGCCCGGTGGGCGACGCCCCCGCCTGGGCTGGGCGCCGTCGCTCAATTCCCTGCTTGGCTGACTGCTTTCCTGACGGCGTCAGTGTGGAGGCAGTCAGGCGCTGATCTCGCGGGCCTGGTCACTGCTTGTCTCGATCTGGATCCGGCGGGGTTTTGCCTTTGCGGCGATGGGGATCCGTAGCAACAGCACGCCCGCGTCGTAGCTGGCCTTCACCGCCTCGGTGTCCAGGGCATCGCCGAGGACGATCTGGCGGCTGAAAACGCCGCGGGGACGCTCGGACGCAATTAGTTCCGTGGTGTCGTCTGTCAGATTCTTCCGTTCGGCGCGGACCGTCAGGACGTTGCGTTCGACGTCGATCTCCACCGAGTCGACGTCCACCCCGGGCAGATCGAATGCGACGACAAATTCCTCTCCGGCTTGCCAAGCGTCCATGAGCATCGCGGCGGGCCTGGCCGCCGTGCCGAGGACCTGCTGGGTGAGCCGGTCGAGCTCGCGAAACGGGTCGGTGCGCATCAGCATGGCTATCTCACTCCCTACAGATCGTGTATGACGTTGCCCAGCCAGATTATCTATTCTGGCTGCGATAGATTTTTTATAACACCGGTGCCACACTGGTGCAAGAGGTTAATTCACAGGTCTTAGGGGGATCCTATGGGGCCGGACACCGGCGGGGCCGCGGGCGTCTATGCCATCTCTGTGGCGGCCGAACTCGTGGGGATGGGACAGCAGAATTTGCGTCTCTACGAACGCAAGGGGCTGTTGCAGCCGGGCCGGACCGACGGCGGTACCCGCCTGTACAGCGAACAGGATTTGGTAGCGCTTCGCAGGATCAGCGCGCTCCTTCAGGACGGGCTCAACCTTGCCGGGATCCGGGTCGTCCTCGAGCTGGAGGCGGCCAACCGGCACTTGGAACGCGAACTCGCCGCAGCCAAACGACGAAGTAATCCCTGAGCCGGGCCGCCACGTCACAACTCAGCGGACCACGCTGTGTTCAATTCGCCGCTGGCTGACTTGGGCCCTGGGTGGGCAGTTCGCGCCGGGAGGCTCCGGGCGCCTTGAGGCCAGGCGTGCCGTAATCAGGCGCTCAGCTTTCCAATCGCGCTGCTTTCAAGGTTTTCCAACAGGTGCCGCGGATTGTCGTAGACCTCTGCGGCACCGGCCTCCCGCAGCTCGGCTTCGCTGATTCCGCCACAGGTCAGGGCAATGGCGGGAACTCCGATTGCCGCCGCCGCCAGCACGTCCCAGACGGCGTCGCCAACAAATACGACGTCCGCCGGGCTGAGCCCAAGCTTGTCCAGGCACGCCAGCAGAATGTCGGGAGCGGGCTTGCTCTCGGCGGCGTCGTTGGAACTGGTCCACGCATCGATGGACGTGCCGGCGTCCAGGAGGCGCCGGGCGATGTCCAGGTCGCGCTCCTGCGCTGATGACGCCAAACCCACGGCCAGCCCGGCGCCGGAGCAGGCGGCCAGGAGGTCCCGGGCAGAGTCGAAGGGGCGCAGGGAAGGCCAAAACGTGGCGAACACGGCGCCGTGCGAGGACTTGAGGTCTTCCTGCATGTCCTTGGTGCACCCGGGGACCAAGTGTTCGATGAGCTTGTCGCCGCCCATGCCGACGCAGCGGTGGATAGCCGAGATCTGGACGTCCAGCCCCTCCCGCCGGAACGCCTGCCACCAGGCAAGGGCGTGGAAATAGCTGGAGTCAATCAAGGTCCCGTCGACGTCGAAAAGGACGCCGCGTTTCTTTTCGGATTTTGAACCTGGCACCATTGCTACTCCACCTTTAGTTGAGGGCCGCATGTGCCTGACCAGGCAACGGCTCGGCCCATATCGGATCTTTCCTGACCGGGGTCCGAAGGACCTCTCAAAGACTCATAGTAAGACTACTTAATAGAGGAGTTGAGCGCCCGGCCGGGCCCCCGCTCGCTAGGCTATGTCCATGGACGGGAGCGAGATATGACGCAGCGAACCTACCCTCAGGGCGTACCGTGTTGGATCGACACCGAGCAGCCCGACGTCGAGGCGGCCGCCGAGTTCTATGCCGGCCTCTTTGGCTGGACGTTCGAGGACGCCGTGCCGGCGGGCGCGCCGGGCCGATACTTGATAGCCAAGCTCGATGGCCAGGACGTCGCCGGGATGGCGGACGCCCGTGGTGCCGCGGCATGGAATACCTACATATCCGTCGAGGACGCGGATACCGCAGTGCAGCGTCTGGTCGCAGCCGGCGCTACGGTGCGGTCGGCAGCCGCAGACGCTGGAGAAGGCGGCCGCAGTGCTGCGTTGACCGATCCAGGGGGCGTCGGGTTCCGCATTTGGCAAGCCAGGCGACGCTTGGGGGCACAGGTGGCCAATGCGCCGGGGTCCTGGAATTTCAGCGACCTCCACACGCCTAACCCCGGCGCGGCCATCAAGTTCTATGAGGACGTGTTTGGCTGGCAAGTCGACGACCTCGGCTTCGGGATCATGGTCCGCAGGCCCGGTTACGGTGATCACCTTGAGGCGACAATCGATCCGGGCATCAGGGCGAGGCAGTCAGCCCTGGCCCCTCCACTTGGCTTCGAGGATGCGATCGCCTGGATCGCGACCACGGCCCCCGACGAACTGCCGCAGTGGCACGTCTCGTTCACCGTTGCCGACCGGGACCAGACGGTGGTTGATGCGAAGCGGCTCGGCGCCCAAGTCCTTAGCCAAAGCGAGACCGAGTGGACGCGCACGGCACTGATCCGGGACCCCCAGGGAGCGGAGTTTACCGCCAGCCAGTTCACGCCCCCGTCGCCATGAGCGCTCCTTCAATGGAGGCGCCGGGTCAGAGAGCGCCGGGTCACGAGGGGCTGGCACACGTGGCGTCGGGTCTGGCGCGAACTTTCACTCGGTTGGCCCGGCAAGGAGCTTTCTGATCTCGGCGAGCTTTGCCTCAGACTCTTCGAGGCTCAGGCGGAGCCCCTCGACCGTTGCGGCACTCGTATCAGCCGCATCGACGGGCGGCGCGGAAGCCTTCTTGGGAGCCAGGAAGAAGTTGGCCAGATAGCCGGTGAATGTGCCGAAGATGCCGACACCGACGACGATGATGCCTGTCCCGATCATGCGGCCCGCATCGGTGACCGGATATTGGTCACCGTATCCGACGGTCGAGATCGTGACGATCGTGTACCAGAGGGAGTCCGAGGCGGTCGTGATGTTGGCCCCTGGGGCGTACTGCTCGACGCCGAGCATCGTGAGGCTTCCGAATTCCAGCACGAAAATGCCCATGAGCAGCAGTATGTACAGGGAGCTGCCGGCCCGATCTTTGATCAGCGCTCGGCCGACCGTCTGGATGCCGACATCGCGAAGCAGCCGGTACACCCGGGCAAGCCGGAAAACGCGCAGGATCTTGAACTGCGCCAAAGGCACACTGGCCAACAGGTCGGCCCAGCCGAAGTGCTTGAAGAAATAGGCGCCCGCCGATGGTGCGGTGAAGATCCGGTAGAGGAAGTCGGCGACGAAGATAATGCTGAACAGGGCGTTCATCGCCTTCAGTACGGTGTCGAGCGACTCGTCCTGCGCGGCGTACAAGAGTACGAGATTGACGATCGACAGGATCGAAAGGATACCGATGAAGATTTCGTATCCGATGCTCTTCAGTTCATTGCGTTCCTTGCTCATGTGAGGATTCTGGCACGCGGGCGGCGATGTAGCTGACACTTTTTGCCCAGGTTGCTGGCGCGTACAAAAGGGATCTGCGTGGAGTTCTGTACGGTGTCGCGCGCCGCAGAGCTTTCACGGCAGGTACGCGAAGGTCGCACAGCGGGAATCTATTGACACCCCGGTGTGATGACTGCCATATTTTCAAAGTACGCGCTATGTGAATCGTGTTGTGTAATACGCAATTCGATGGCAGGTGGGGGACGTGCCCTCACCGTCAAAGCACAGGACAAGAGCTTGGGGGAACGGGCAGACGATTTCGGGCCGCAACGGCTGGGCCAGATTGGCATCGCGTGTCCGTCGCCAAGAGTCCCGCAAAAGAGTCCCTCGCGGACTCAGGAAAGGAACACAGGAACTATGGTTCACAAAGTAAAGGCGGTCATCGCCAAGGAAAAGAATGCCCCTGTTTCGGTCGAGAACATCCTCGTGCCGGATCCCGGACCCGGTGAGGCGCTTGTGGACATTCTGACCTGCGGCGTCTGCCACACTGATCTCCACTATAAGCAGGGCGGAATCACCGATGATTTCCCCATCCTGCTGGGCCATGAGGCCACCGGCGTGGTCAGCGCCGTGGGACCGGATGTCACCGAGGTCGCTCCCGGGGACCGCGTGATCCTGAACTGGCGCGCGGTGTGCGGCGAGTGCCGTGCCTGTGCCAAGGGCCAGCCGCAGTACTGCTTCAACACCCACAATGCAACGCAAAAGATGACTCTGGAGGACGGCACCGAGCTGACGGCCGCGCTGGGCATCGGGGCCTTCGCCGAGAAGACGCTCGTCGCGGCCGGGCAGTGCACCAAGGTTGACGAGGACGCCGATCCCGCAGCTGTCGGGCTGCTCGGCTGCGGTGTGATGGCCGGCATCGGCGCCGCCATCAACACCGGTGAGGTCAAGCGCGGCGAATCCGTCGCCGTCATCGGCTGCGGCGGCGTGGGCATCGCCGCGATCACCGGCGCGAAGCTGGCCGGCGCGACGACGATCATCGCGGTGGATATCGACGCCAACAAAATGGAAATGGCCAAGTCCCTCGGCGCCACCCACGGCGTGGACTCGAGCAGGGAAGACCCGATAGAAGCCATCCGGGCGCTGACCGGCGGCAACGGTGCCGACGTCGTGATCGAGGCGGTGGGACGCCCCGAAACGTACAAGCAGGCGTTCTACGCCCGGGACCTCGCCGGCCGCGTAGTGCTGGTGGGCGTGCCGACACCGGACATGTTGCTCGAGTTGCCGCTGCTGGATGTCTTTGGCCGCGGCGGGTCGCTGAAATCCTCCTGGTACGGAGACTGCCTGCCGTCCCGCGACTTCCCGATGCTGGTCCAGCACTACAAGCTCGGCAATCTGGACCTGGACGCCTTCGTCACCGAACGCATCACCATCGACCAGGTGGAAGAGGCCTTCGGCAAGATGCACGAGGGCAAGGTCCTGCGCTCCGTGGTTGAAATCCGGCCGGCCGCCGATCTCGCGGCCGTGGCGGAGCCCGCATGAGCGTCACCATCGAGAGCCTGGTGACGTCGGGGACGTTTTCGCTCGACGGCGGCACCTGGGACGTGGACAACAACGTCTGGATCGTCGGCGACCGCGAAGAATGCGTGATCATCGATTCCCCGCACGACGCAGCCGCAATCATCGACCAGGTCCGCGGCCGGAAGGTCCTTGCCATCCTGCTCACCCATGCGCACAACGACCACATCGGCGCGGCCCGCGAGGTCGCAGCGGCGGTGAATGCCCCCATCCACCTGCACCCCGATGACCTGATGCTCTGGGAAAAGGTTTATCCCGACGTCAAGCCGGACCGTGATCTTGCCGATGGCGAGGTCTTCCGCGTGGGAGGCGCGACACTGAGGGCCATCCACACCCCCGGCCACTCACCCGGATCCACCTGCTTCCTGCTGGCGGGGGAGGGAACGGTGTTCACCGGCGACACTCTGTTTAACGGGGGCCCAGGGGCGACCGGCAGGTCCTACAGCGACTACCCGACCATCCTCTCCTCGATCCGGGAACGGCTGCTGACGCTCCCTCCCGAAACCGTGGTCCGCACCGGGCATGGCGACAGCACCACAATCGGGGCGGAGCGGGAGACGCTGACCAAGGTGAAGCTGTGAAATTAGGCAGGCAGCCGGCTCCCGTCGCGGACATTAACGAGGACGAGCTGGAAGTCCACACACCGAAGAAGCAAGCAGCCGGTGTCAAGGCAGTGATGGTGGCGCTGGAGCGCGCCGTGGCCCAGGCCGGAGTATCCCGGACGGCCCACTCGCTGCTGCGGCTGAACCAGCGCGGCGGGTTCGACTGCCCGGGCTGCGCGTGGCCGGAATCGGATAAGAAGCGCAAAACGGCCGAGTTCTGCGAGAACGGCGCCAAGGCGGTGGCGGAGGAGAACACCCTGCGCACGGTCGGGGCGGAGTTCTGGGCCCGGCATTCCATCGCCGAACTGGCTGGGAAGACGGAATACTGGCTGGGCAACCAGGGCCGGCTCAGTGAGCCCGTGGTCATCCGGGAAGGAGACGCGCATTATTCGCCGATCTCCTGGGCCGAAGCGTTCGGTCTGATCGGGGAGCACATCCGCGCTTCAAGCCCTGACCGCTGCGTTTTATACACCTCCGGGCGCACCGCGAACGAGACGGCGTTTATGTACCAGCTGTTCGCCCGGGCCCTGGGCACGAACAACCTCCCGGACTGTTCCAACATGTGTCACGAATCCTCGGGCTCGGCGCTGAACCCGACCATCGGCATCGGCAAGGGCACCGTGTCCCTGGAGGATATCCACGACTCGGGACTCATCTTCGTCGTGGGGCAGAATCCCGGCACCAACCATCCCCGGATGCTCTCAGCGCTCAAGGAATGCAAGGACAACGGCGGCAAGGTGGTGGCGGTGAACCCGCTGCCCGAGGCCGGGCTGTTCAACTTCAAGGACCCGCAGACCGTCTCCGGTTTGCTCGGCAACGGCACACCGCTGGCAGACGAGTACCTGCAGATCAAGGTGGGCGGGGACCTGGCTTTATTCCAGGCCTTGGGCCACCTGCTCTTGGAGGAGGAAGATCGGGCACCCGGCACCGTCGTCGACCGGACTTTCGTCGAGGCACAGACGGACGGCTTCGACGCCTACCGCGACGCCCGCCGGGAGCTGGACTGGGAAGAGACCGAGACAGCCACCGGCCTGGCCCGGGCCCAGATCGAGGAAGTGGCCGGACTGCTCATCCGGTCCAAGGCCACCATCTTCTGCTGGGCCCTCGGCGTCACGCAGCAGCCGCACTCCGTGGACACCATCAAGGAAATGGTCAACGTCCTGCTCCTGCAGGGCAACTTCGGCAAACCCGGCGCCGGCGCCTGCCCGGTCCGCGGACACTCCAACGTCCAGGGCGACCGGACCATGGGCATCTGGGAGAAGCCCAAGGAATGGCTGCTCGAAGCCCTGGACAAGGAATTCCGGATCACGTCTCCGCGCGGCCACGGCTACGACGCCGTCGAGGCCATGGAGGCCTTTGAGCGGAACGAGGTGGATGTGTTTGTGTCCATGGGCGGCAACTTCTCCCTCGCCTGCTCCGACACCGAAACCCTCGAAGCCGGGATGCAGCGGATCGGACTGACCGTCCACATCTCCACCAAACCCAACCGCTCCCACATCGTGCACGGGCGCACCTCGCTCATCCTTCCCACCCTGGGCCGGACAGACAGGGACGACAAGCACCCGGGCGGCGCCCAGTTCCTCTCCGTGGAGGACTCCATGTCCGTGGTCCACTCCACGCAGGGCCGGCTGATGCCGGTCTCCGAGCACCTGCTCGCCGAGCCGGTGATCATCGCCCGGATGGCTGACGCCACGCTCGGCGAGGACCATCCGGTCAACTGGAAGGCCATGGCCGGGGACTACGACGTGGTCCGGGACCACATCTCCCGCGTCATCCCGGGCTTCGGGGACTTCAACGCCCGGATCCGGACCAGGAACGGCTTCGTACTGCCCAACCCGCCGCGGGACACCCGGTCCTTCAAGACAGACATCGGCCGCGGACGGTTCACCGTCAGCCCGCTGGAGTACCTGACCCCGCCCCAGGGCCACCTGGTCCTCCAGACCATCCGCAGCCACGACCAGTACAACACCACGTTCTACGGCGTGGATGACAGGTACCGCGGGATCTCGGACGGACGCAGGGTGATCCTGGTGCACCCTGAGGACCTGGCGGAGCTCGGTTTCCAGGACCGGGACCTGGTGGACGTGGTGAGCACGTTCCGGGGTCACGACCGGCAGGCGGACAAGTTCCGGCTCGTGGCCTACCCGACGGCCAAGGGCTGCGCTGCGGCGTATTTCCCCGAGGCCAACGCCCTGGTCCACAAGGAGAACGTGGCACGGGAATCCAACACCCCGGGCTTCAAGGCGATGTTCGTCCGCTTCGTGCCGCACCCTGTGGAGCGCCTCGAGCCGGCTGCCGCGCTTGGGGCGGCCACGGCGAGCTAGCCACTGCGACGGAGCGGCCCCGCTTCCTGGTTGGGATCCAGCCCGGGAGGCGGGGCCATTCCGTTGCGCCTCTCTTGCTCCACGTGGCAGATAACGGCAGTGTCCGACGCCGGGACTGCCGTTAAATGCCAGCTGGCGGCAGGAGGGCGGACTCCATTGTCTGTTCGCGCGAACGGCCCGCCAGCCTCGGGATTTCCCCAGACCGGCGGGCCGGATCGCGTCAGCCGCGCAGCCGCTCCATGCCGGGATCGAAGAGCGGCTCGGCCGTGACAGTCGCCGCGATGCGCCCGCCGAAGTACTCCACCTCTACGGCGTCGCCCTCGGTCACCGAGGCAGGCAGCCAGGCATAGGCGAGGGGCTTGCGGACCGAGTAGCCGTAGGCGGCGCTGGTGACATAGCCGGCCGCCTCGCCGTTGACGTACACCGGTTCCTTGCCCAGCACCACGGATGTGCCGTCGTCCACGGTCAGGCACCGCAGCGCCCTGGTGGCCGGCAGTTCCCTGAAGGCGGCCAGGGCGTCGCAGCCCACGAAGCCCTCTTTGTCCTTGGCGATCGAGAATCCCAGGCCGGCCTCGTAGGGGTGGTGCTGGGAGGTCATGTCCGTGCCCCACAACCGGTAGCCCTTCTCGAGCCGCATGCTGTTGAACGCTCCACGCCCGGCCGCGATGATGCCGTGCTCCTTTCCTGCATCGAAGAGGAGGTCCCACAGCTTCAGCCCGTACTCGGCGGTGGTGTATAGCTCCCAGCCAAGCTCGCCTACATAGGAGAGCCGCATGGCGGTGACGGGGATGCCGCCCACCGAGATGTCCTTGGTGCGGAAGTACTTCAGGCCCTCGTTGCTGAGGTCGTCCGTGCTGAGCTTGCCGATCACTTCACGTGCCAGCGGCCCCCAGAGCCCGATGCAGCAGGTGCTGCCGGTGATGTCGGAAACGTGCACCCACCGGGCTGGATCCGCCGCCGACTGCTTCCTGGCCTCGACACGGAGGTAGTCGAAGTCCACGTTGCTGTTCACGCCGAGCTGGAACTGCTCCTCAGCGAGCCGGGCGACCGTCACGTCGCTGCGGATGCCGCCGTCGTCCGCCAGCAGGAGGCAGTACGTCACGGCACCCGGCTTCTTTGCGATGTTGCCGGTGCTCAGCCGCTGCAGCAGTGGCAGCGCCCCGGGCCCCGTGACCGCCAGCCGCTTCAGCGGCGTCATGTCATAAAGCCCGACGGCGGTACGCGTCTTCCACGCTTCGGCCGCCGAGATGGGGGAGTGGAACATCGCGGACCACTCGTCCCGCTCGGGTGCCTGCCATTGCACCGGCAGTTCGTCGAGCAGGCCGCGGTTGGCCTCGAACCAATGCGGGCGCTCCCAGCCAGCGGACTCCAGGAAGAACGCCCCGAGCTCCTTCTGACGGATGTTAAACGGGCTGACGCGCAGGTCCCGCGGGGATTCCTTCGGCTGCAGCGGGTGCAGGACGTCGTAGATTTCCACGAAGTTCTGCTGGGACGTTTCGCTGACATACTGGTCGCTGGTCTGGACCTTCTCGAAGCGCGTGAGCTCGCAGCCGTGCAGGTCGGTGCGGGACTGGCCCTCGATGAGCAACTCCGCCATGGCCCTGGCGACGCCGGCTGAGTGGGTGACCCAGACTGCCTCGGCAACGAAGAAGCCGTCGACGTCGGGGGACTCGCCCAGCAGAGGGCCGCCGTCGGGAGTGAATGAGAAGATGCCGTTGAACCCGTCCTCGATCCGGGCCCCGCGCAGGGCCGGAAGGAGGTCCTGGCTGTCCTCCCAGGCGGGCAGGAAGTCTTCCATGGTGAAGTCCAGGCGCGAGGGCATCCGGTGATCGGACATCTCCTCCGCGCCAACGCGGGGAAGCCGTTCCATGTCCACCGGCATCGGACGGTGCGCGTAACTGCCGATGCCGATCCGGTCGCCGTGCTCGCGGTAGTAGAGGTCCTTGTCCTGGAAGCGCAGGATGGGCAGTCGGGCCCCGTTGGGAAGTTCGTTCCGGCCCTTCAGCTCCGGAAGTGGCGTGGTCTTCACGTACTGGTGCGCCAGCGGCAGCAGCGGCACCTTCAAGCCAACCATCTTGCCGAGCTCGCGGCCCCAAAACCCGGCGCAGGACACCACAATGTCCGCCGGGATCACGCCGTCGGCCGTTTCGACGCCGGTGACCTTGCCCGAGGTCTGTTGGATGCCTGTCACGGTGGTGGAGCCGAGGTAGGTCACGCCGGCTTGGCGGGTGCGGCTGATCAGCAGCTGGACGGCGCGGGCGGCGGAGGCCAGGCCGTCCGTCGGGACGTGAAGGCCGCCGAGGACCTGGTTGCCGTTCGCCAGCGCCCCGGTGGTCAGCAGCGGGTAGTGCTTCCCGCACTCGTCGGGGTCGATGATCCGGCCTTCGATGCCCCAAGAGGTGGCGTACCCCAGCTTGCGCTTGAGGTCCTGCAGCCGCACCTCGGTGGTGGCAAGCTCAAGCCCGCCGAGCTGGTTGAAGCAAGACACTCCGTCGGCGCTGAGGGAGAGCAGCTTGTCCACCGTGTAGCTGGCGAATTCCGTCATGGTCTTGGACGGGTTGGTCTGGAAGACCAGGCCGGGGGCGTGCGAGGTGGAACCGCCGGCCAGTTCCAGCGGACCCTGCTCGACGACCGTGAGGTTGTTCCAGCCGCGGCTGGCGAGTTCGTCCGCGAGGTTGGTGCCGACGATGCCGGCGCCGATGATGACGACGCGTGGTGATGCGCTCATAAGTTGTTCTCCTGGTTCGCGTTAGCGGAATACGACGGTGCGGGTGTTGTTGAGCAGGACGCGGTGCTGGCAATGCCACTTCACAGCCCGGGACAGAGCCTGTGATTCGGCGTCCCGGCCGACCGTCACCAGGGCGTCCGCATCCAGGCTGTGGTCCACCCGGAAGACCTCCTGCTCGATGATGGGTCCCTCATCCAGGTCGGGCGTCACGTAGTGCGCCGTGGCCCCGATGAGCTTCACGCCGCGGTCATAAGCCTGGTGGTACGGCTTCGCGCCCTTGAAGCCCGGCAGGAAGGAATGGTGGATGTTGATGGCCCGGCCGCGCAGGTTTGTGCACAGATCATTGGACAGCACCTGCATATACCGCGCCAGTACCACCAAATCGGCGTCATACCCGGCCACGAGTTCCAGCAGCCGCGCCTCGGCTTCCGGTTTGGTGCCGGGGGTCACCGGAACATGGATGAACGGGAGCCCGGCGTTTTCGGCCATAGCGCGAAGGTCCTCATGGTTGGAAACCACGACGGCGATCTCCGCACCCAGGCTGCCCGCGCGCCACCGGTAGATCAGGTCGTTCAGGCAGTGGCCGAATTTGGAGACCATGACCAGGAGGCGCTGCGGCCGGCCGTCGTGGAAGGTGAAGTTCATGCCAAATTCGGCGGCCGTTGCCGCGAAGCCGGCCGTGAGCCTCTCCGCGATGAAAACCCGGTCGTTGAGCCCGTCGAAACCGGGATCTGGACGGGTTCCGTCACCGGTGTCCGTGCGCCCGCCGGTGAAGGCGGTGCGCAGAAACAGGTTCCCGCTGACGTGGTCATCGAACTGCTGATGCTCCACGATGTCGAAACCGCGGTCGGCCAGGAAGGCGGTGACGGCCCGGACGATGCCGGGCCTTTCGGGGCAGGCCAGGGTGAGGACGAACTCAGGCGTGCGGGTTTTGGGCGACGAGGGCTTAGCAGCGGCCTCGGCCGTTGCGGCTGGAATGCCGCCGGTGGGGCGGCCATCAAGAATTGTGGTCACGATTTCCTCCTACTTCGTGGCGACAGCGTCGGGAGAGGCGCCGGATTTGGCGTCGCTGTCTGTGGCATCGCCGGGGCAGCGGGTGGCTGAGGAACAGCGTCCGTCGCACTCATGCTTGGTCACGAGATCAAACTGGACGCCTCCGTGCTGTTCCACGCCGGTGCGGATGGCACGTTCGACGACGGTCGTGGCGAGCCTCTGTCGCAAGGCCAGCGGATCGCGGCGCAGGTCACGGGCCAGTGCGACGCACAGCAGCAGCATGACCAGAACGAAAGGCAGGGCGGCCACGATCGTGATGCGCTGCAGGCCGGATAGCGCTTCGGACGGTTCATCGCCGCCGGCCAGGAGCATCACGGCTGCCACTCCGCCGGTCAGCAGGCCCCAGAAGATCACCAGTCCGCGGCGAGGTTCGCTGGCTCCGTTGGAGCTCAGCGAGGCCATGATGATGGAGGCTGAGTCTGCTCCGGTGATGAAGAAGATTGCCACGAGGACCATGGCCAGGACGATGACGGCGGTGGTTGCCCAGGCAGGCATGTTCAGGTTCTTGACCAGGTCGAAGAGGGCACCGTCGAAGGATATGGAGGGTGCGCCGTCGACCATTTTCACGAGGCCGTCAGCGGGGTTCTCCGTCTTGTCGGCCTGCTGCTGGATGCTGAAGGCAGTGCCGCCGAAGATGCCGAACCAGATCACGCTGACAATGCTCGGAACCAGCAGTACTCCGGTGACGAACTGCCGGATGGTGCGTCCCCGGCTGATGCGGGCGATGAACATTCCAACGAACGGCGTCCAGGACAGCCACCAGGCCCAGTAGAAGATCGTCCAGCTGGACATCCAGCTCCGCAATGCCTCGTCTCCCACGGCTTCCGTCCGGGAAGACATTTCGGCCAGGTCCCTGGCATAGTCACCGATCGCGGCTGGAATCAGGTTGAGGATGAAGAGCGTGGGGCCGGCAACAAAGACGATGAGTGCCAGGACGACGGCCAGGACCATGTTGATGTTGGACAGCCATTGGATGCCGCGGCTGATGCCGGATACCGCGGAGGCCACGAAGCAGGTGGTCAGGATAGCCACGATCACCACGAGCACCGGGGTGCCGATCTCCCCGACCCAGCCGTTGGACGTCAGGCCGCTGCCGATCTGGAGGGCGCCAAGGCCCAACGACGCTGCCGTACCGAACAGCGTGGCGAAGATTGCCAGGATGTTGATGAACTTGCCGACGGGCCCTTCGACCATCCGTATGCCAAAAAGCGAGGTGAAGGCCGCAGAGATGAGTTGCTTGCGCCCCAAGCGGTAGCTGCCGTAGGCCATGGCGATGCCAACAACCGCGTACATTGCCCAGGGGTGCAGGGTCCAGTGGAAGATGGACGTTGCCATGGCGGTCTGGATGGCTGCGGGGGTCCGTCCGTCCACGGTTCCGGGCGGCGGTGAGATGTAGTGGTACAGGGGTTCAGCCACGCCGTAGAACATGAGCCCGATGCCCATGCCTGCGGCAAACATCATGGCTATCCAGGAGATGGTGCGGAATTCGGGTTTTTCCCCGTCTTTGCCCAGCGGGATGTTGCCGAACTTACCGACGGCGAGCCACAGCACGAAGACCACGAAGAGAGAAGCCAAGACCATGAAGAGCCAGCCGGTGTACTCCATGACCCAGTCGAGAACGCCCTGCGACGTGGCAGAAAGGCTGTCCCTTCCGAGGAAACCCCACATCACGAAGGCGACGGCGCATGCGCCCGTGATCCCGAATGTGACCTTGTCGAGGGTCAGCTTGCGGTTCCGACGTTCCGTCACGGCCCGCTCGGTCTTGCCCTGACGCAGTTCCTGCAGGAGCTGATCATAGTTTTCGGTATCCGGGACGAGTGCAGGAGGGAGGGGATCCGGGGCAGTTGGCTCCGCTTCCAAAGGTGTTGAAGGTGTGAGGACTGCCGCCTGCCCGGCGGGGGTGGTGACGTTGACG
Organism: Arthrobacter humicola; assembly: GCF_022803015.1. Classification (GTDB taxonomy): domain Bacteria; phylum Actinomycetota; class Actinomycetes; order Actinomycetales; family Micrococcaceae; genus Arthrobacter; species Arthrobacter humicola_A. The sequence continues at coordinate 948,159 of NZ_JAFKON010000001.1, read as the reverse complement.
TCGGTGTCCACACCGATGTCACTGTTCAAGTTCGTGTCGCTGTTCAAGCCAATGTCACTGTTCAATGCCATGAGGGATTCCTCTGTTCGGATTCATGGGCTGGGGCTAGATGTGGCCGTCCACTGTCAGGCCTGGGGGGAGGTTGGGAACCTCATTGGATTCGGTGATCATGATGTCGCCGTCGATCACTGTGACTTCGTGGGAGCGGACCGGCAGCTTGGCCGGCGGGGCGTCGACGCTTCCCGTACGCAGGTTGAACCTGGATGCGTGGAGCGGGCATTCGACCCAGCAGTCCTCCACCCAGCCGTCCGCCAGGGAAGCATCCTGGTGGGTGCATGTGTCGTCAATGGCAAAGAGTTCGCCTTCCTCGGTGTGGAAGACGGCGATGGGCGGTGAGGTGTTCAGCCGCAGCGCTTCCCCGGGCGCCAGTTCGCTGAGCGGGCATGCCTTGTGCATGGAGGGACCTCTTCTTCGGTCGGGATCCTTGGCTGTGCAACTGCCGCTGGTGGTGTTCCGTAGTGAACAACAGCAATCGCAATAAGCAACAGAGTGCGGTAGGTCACAATGCTTGTCAAGGTATTACCTCTCTGTTTCGTGCCAGGGTCCCTTTGGCGGAGGGACCCTTGACAGTGGGCGTGGCATGAATCACGCTGTTGCATATAGCGATTGTTGTTGCGTAGGAAGCAATTGAAGGGACGTCGAAATGCAGACGCTTGCGATTGTGGGAGCTTCCCTGGCGGGTCTTTCCGCCGCCCGGGCGGCCCGCGCCCAAGGCTTTACCGGCCGGCTGGTCATTATTGGCGACGAGCCGCACCGGCCGTACGACCGGCCGCCGCTGTCCAAGGACTTCCTGCTCGGCGCCATCACAGCGGAGGACCTTTTCCTGGAGTCCGACGCCGACGAGCTGCAGGCCGAATGGCTGCTCGGAGCCGGAGCCGCGTCCCTGGATGCCTCTTCGCGAACCATCCTCCTGACGGACGGCCGCAGCGTGACAGCGGACGGAATTGTCATTGCCACCGGCGCGAAGGCACGGCAGCTGCCTATCTTGGCGGGGCTGAGCAATGTGTTCACGTTGCGCACCCTGGCGGACGCACAGAGTCTTGCCCCCGAGCTGGTGCCCGGGAGCAGGATGGCTGTGATCGGGGCCGGATTCATCGGCGCCGAGGTGGCCTCCGCTGCCGCGTCGCGCGGCATGGAAGTCACGATGATCGACACCAAGGCCGTCCCGTTCGCCGCCCAGCTCGGTACGGAGATGGGCGGCGTGGTGGCCGGGCTCCATGCCGCCAACGGCGTGGAGCTCATTTCCTCAGCAGTCATAGAGGACTTCTACAGCGGCGAAGGCAACGTCACCGGGCTCCGGCTGGCCGGTGGACGCTATGTGGCCGCCGACGTCGTGGTGGTTGGCATTGGAGCCGAGCCGAACACCGGCTGGCTGGAGGGCTCCGGCGTGGAGCTCCGCGGCGGTGTGTTGTGCGATGCCATGGGCCGCACCGGTGTCCCCGGGATCGTGGCCGTGGGCGACTGCGCCTCCTGGTTCGACCATGCAGCCGGCACACACCGCCGGGTGGAGCACTGGACCGGCGCCCTGGAGCGTGCGGCCCTGGCCGTTGAGGCGCTGCTGGACTCTGATGCCCCGCCGAAGCCGGCAAAGCCTCACTATTTCTGGTCCGACCAGTACGGCGTCAAGTTGCAGTTCGCCGGCCACTGCGCCGGCTATGACCGGGTGGAGATCGAAGCCGGCGACGTCCTGACGCATAGCTGTCTTGCCGTGTACTACCGGGGGGATGTTCCGGTGGCGGTCCTCGGGATGAACCAGCCGCGGCTGTTCACGAAGTGGCGGCGCCTGCTCGCTGCACCGGCCCGGCCACTGGGCTCGCCCAGCGGGCAGGCTGCCTGTGCGGACGCCTCCGCGCTGGTGGCCCTGGTGGGGGCTGCCGCCGTGTCCTGACAACCGTGCCTGAAACCTGACCCAAGAATCCCGTCCCAACAAGTTCCAGCTTTCGTTGTTCGTTTTGTTCGTTAGGAGGACAAATTGTCTGTTGAGGTAAGCGCTCCGAGTCTGATCCCCACCCTGCCCGGTTACACCTACGTGGATGAAGCCGTATTCCGGGCGGAGCAGGAGCGGATCTTCGAGCAGATGTGGTTCTGCGCCGTCCGGTCCGCGGACCTGGACAAGGCGGGTGCCTGGAGGACAGTCCAGGTGGGGCGGGAGAGCGTGCTGATCAGCCGGACCCGCAAGGGCGGAATCCGTGCCTTCTACAACATCTGCCGGCACCGGGGCGTCAAGCTGTGCATGGAAGAGCAGGGCGAAGCCGCCCGCTCGTTCCAATGCCCTTACCACGCCTGGACCTATGACTTCGAAGGCAAACTCATCGCGGCCCCCAACCTGACCAAGATGCCGGACATCGACCGGGACGAGTACGGCCTGGTGAAGGTCCATATCCGCGAATACCTGGGCTACGTCTGGGTGTGCCTGGCTGACGAGCCGCCGTCATTCGAAGAGGAAGTGATGGGTGCCATCGAGGAACGGCTCGGCGACCTCAAGGCGATCGAAGGCTACGACGTGGCCAACCTCAGCCTGGGCCGCCGGATCCGCTATGACGTGAAGGCGAACTGGAAGCTCATCATCGAGAACTTCATGGAGTGCTACCACTGCGCCACGATCCACCCCGAACTCACCGAGGTGCTGCCGGAATTCGCTGACGGCCTGGCTGCGCAGTACTTCGTGGGCCATGGCGCCGAGTTCGGCGAGGACGTCAAGGGTTTCACCATCGACGGCTCGGAAGGGCTGGACCTGATTCCGGGGGTGGGGGAGGACCAGGACCGCCGGTACTACGCCATCACCATCAAGCCCACAGTGTTCGTGAACCTGGTCCCGGACCACGTGATCATCCACCGCATGTTCCCCATGGCCGCGGACCACACGATCGTGGAGTGCGACTGGCTCTACGTGCCCAGCGTCGTGGAGAGCGGCAAGGACGTCAGCGCGTCCGTGGAGCTGTTCCACCGCGTCAACCAGCAGGACTTCGACGCCTGCGAGCGGTGCCAGCCGGCCATGGGATCGAAGGTCTATGCCAAGGGCGGCGTGCTGGTGCCGAGCGAGCACCACATCGGCGCCTTCCATGACTGGGTGCAGGAGAAGGTAGGGGACATCGTGGCCGGTTCCTGAGCCGAACCCGGCCGGACCTCAGCTGGTGGTTGGGCTTGCTCCAGCAAGCCCAACCACCAGCGTGGAGTTTAACGCCCGGTGTAGCCCATCTTCGCGCTGATCTGCAGCCCCGCCTGTTTCAGCGCATCGAGGAGTCCCGGCGCCGTCTCCGGATCAAAACGGAAGGCCGGCCCGGAAATACTTACCGCGCCGATCACGGCTCCCACATGGTTGTACACCGGCACGGACATCGAGTTGAGCCCAATTTCGAACTCCTCCCGGACCACTCCGTAGCCGTCACGGGCGACGTCGATCAGCTGGCTTTCGAGCTTGTTCCTGTTGGTGATGGTCCGCGGCGTCCGGGCCGGAAGCCCGGTCTCCTTCAGGACACGGTCCCGCTCGTCCGCGGACAGTGCAGCGAGCAGCACCTTTCCACTGGAGGTCGCGTGGAGCGGCGTCAGGCTGCCCACCCAGTCGTAGGTGGCCAAGGTCGACGGGCCCATGGCCTGGTCCACGTTGACGGCGTAGTTGGAGCGCAGGACGGCCAGGTTCACCGTCTCCTTGAACTCCTCTGCCAGGCTTTCGAGTACGGGCCGGGCCTCGCGGACCAGGCTGAGCCGCCCGGGGATGGAGCTTGCCAGCCTCAGGATGCCGAAGCCCAGCTGGTACTTTCCGCGCTCGCTGTTCTGGTGGACCATTTCCCGGCTCACCAGCGAACCCAGCAGCCGGGAGACTGTGGACTTGTGGATGCCCATCTCGTCGGCGATTTCGCTCACGCCCGCGTGGCCGTCCCGCGCCAGGATCTCCAGGACCATAAGCGCCCGGTCCACTGACTGGACACCACCGTGCTGGCCCGACTCCGCATCGGCGTCGGACTCGGGGTCATTTTTGGAAGCCATGATCCATACTCTCAAGTAGTTTCTGCGGCTTGCTTACCCGCCACAAGGCCGCCTGTAGCGTCCTCTCGGTTAGTTCCACAGTTTCGATCCTATGCCGTGAGGTGTGATGAGGCCGACATTGGGTAGGGACCCGCGCCAAGGAAGCCCAGCGACGCCCGGATCCGCTCACGACTGCGCCCTTCAGGAGTAGGGTTTGGCTTGGCAGACGAAGGGGTCGGCAGACGAAGGGGTCCACATGAGCTACAAATATCGAACCGTCCGGGTTCGCGGCACTGACCTGGTTGGAACCATCGCGCGCAAACACGGGGGCGCGCCTGAGATCTACGAAACCTCGAAGGACCCGAGCACCTCGGTTGTCCCGGTGTTCTTCCAGGCAACGGGTGAGGTCCGATTCTTCGACAGGTCAATGCTGGAGGACGTCGTGACGCCGGCCAGCTAGCAGCGGTGTTGCACCGCTGCTGCAAACGGAAAAGTCGCCTTGGCGACCGTTCCGGCAGGACGACCCGCGCCCCTTTATTCGAAGCGCGGGGCCGGCCGGGAGGGCCCTTTGCGTGGGTGTCCGCATGGCGTTGACACTGCTCAGGGCCGCGAGGAGGATTTGTTTTGGGGGGGCCTCTTCGAAAGGAGCCCTAAATGCCGTGGCATGTCGAAGGTACCTATTTTGAGAACTGCAACTGCGACATGGTCTGCCCGTGTACGGCGACAGGACAGACGGCACCGGCGGACAATGACCGCTGCAACGTGGCCTTGGCCTTCCACGTGGAAACCGGCGAAGTCAACGGTGTCGACGTCGGCGGTCTGACAGTCTGCGTCGTGGCCGATACCCCGGCCCTGATGAGTGAGGGGGGCTGGAAGGTCGGTCTCCTGATGGACGCCGCCGCCTCCGCCGAGCAGGCCGAAGCGCTCGGTGCAGTCTTCGGCGGCCAGCTCGGCGGACCGATGGAGGGCCTCGCTCCCTTGATCGGTGAAATGGCGGGCATGGAGTCCCAGGAAATGGCCTACGCCGACGACGGGCGTATCCACCAGGTGCGTATAGGCAGTGCCGTTGACATGGTGGTCGAGGACTTCATGAATCCATTTGATTCCACAGGGCGGGGAGTGAAACTTAGTGGGGTCGGATTCCCGGCCGACACTCTGGCAGCCGGCACATCCAGCACCGCCCGCGTCGACGTGTTCGGGATGACCTGGGATAACGCCGGGAAGAACTCCTTCTCGGCCCCCTTCGCCTGGTCCGCTTAGGTGCCGGGCAGCAGCCGCCTGACAGCCGGCCACCATGCCGGAGAGTTGGCGCTGATCGGGTGCGCCGCACTGGCCTGGTACCTGACTTTCCTAGGCCTTTCCGACATGTCCACAGGCCCGGGAACGATGGGATTGAGGCTCTGGGGTTTCCTGGCGGTGTGGACGCTAATGATGGCAGCCATGATGTTGCCGGCGCTGGCGCCCCTGACTTCGATGTATCTCAGATCCATCCGCGCCGTGCGCAGCAGCCGGGTCAGGGCCATCCGGACAACGGCCCTGGTAGGCGGCTACCTTCTGACATGGATCGGATTCGGCGTCGTGGCCTACGCGGCCGCGGCCCTGTCTGAGCTACTGGCTGAGAACGCGGCGGACATCGCACCCTGGGTGGGTGCCGGCGTCCTCGTGGCGGCCGGAGCCTACCAGCTGACCCCGCTGAAGGACTTCTGCCTCAGGCACTGCCGGTCGCCCATAGCCTTCCTGCTGCACGTATCCGGGTACAAGGGCCGCTTGCGGGACGTCCGCGTCGGCATGTATCACGGCGTGTACTGCGTCGGCTGCTGTTGGGGGCTCATGCTGGTGCTGATTGCCGTGGGCGTGATGAACCTGGCGTGGATGGCCGTGCTCACGGTAGTTATCTTCCTGGAGAAGACATGGAAATACGGGCCCGCCTTCAGCCGGATAACTGGTGTCTCGCTGATCGTTTTCGCGCTCTTCGTCCCGGCGCACCCGGAGCTGCTGCCCGGGCTCTATATGCCCGCGCCCATGTAAGGGACGCTGACCACCGTCTTCGAATAGGAGTCCGGGGATCGACGTCGGCACGGGGTTCCGCGCCGTCTTCGCTTCTACGGCGTGCCCCCGTGGGCGGGTCGGCGCGAAAACAGCGTGCTGACCAGCCGGACCCCAAAGCCTTCATCCAGCGGCGAGCCGCTCAGGAAGAACCGGTAGTAGATCGGCCCCAGCAGGAGGTCGGTGAGCATCTCGGCGTCGACGTCCGGGCTCAGGTCTCCTCGGGAGATGCCCCGCTCCACCAAATGCAGCACTGGCGGTCGGACACCGGGAGGTCCAAGCTTTAACCATTCGACGCGGGCCACGTGTGGGCGTCCCGGCTTCCGGGGATGGCACGGCGAGGGTGACTGCACGGCGAGGGTGACGGCACGGCGGGTGCGAGGAGAGTGACGATGGTTGACACGGCAGCGCAGACTCTTCGGGCCGGGGCGCGCAACGACCTTGTGACGCAACTGCTGGGCATCTGGCTCCTCCTGGCTGTGTTCCTGGACGGCTGGGCCCACTTGCACGTTCCCGGGCTGGAAACCTTCTTCACCCCCTGGCACGCGGCACTCTATTCGGGCCTCATGGCCACCGCCGCGTGGACGGCAAGCGTGATCTGGAGGAACCGCCAGCCCGGGCGGCCATTGAACCGGTCGGTGCCGGCCGGCTACCGGGGCACGGTTATCGGACTGGTCCTGTTCGCCCTCGCGGGTGTCCTGGATGTGGCCTGGCACGAGATCCTGGGCATCGAAGTCTCCCTCGATGCGCTGGTGAGCCCCACCCACCTGCTACTGGGGTTCAGCCTCTTCCTTATCCTCGGCACCGGTATCCGCAGTGCACGGGCCGCCGGCGGCGCAGAGGCCTTCAACTGGACGCCGCCTGCACTGTTGTCGCTCGCCCTCATGACGGGCCTGGGAGCCTTCTTCCTCATTTACTGCTCGGCGTTCGTCCGGACCCCGCCGGCCGTCCCGTATCTACAGACGCCGATCGGGAGCCCCGGGCACACCCAGGCGGAGCTGCCCCCGGCCCTCGGACTGGCCAGCTATTTGGTGACCACAGCGCTGATTATCGCGCCCTTCCTCTACACCTTCTCCGGAGCCCGGAGGCCTCCTTTCGGTATTGCCACCATCCTGGTCGCCGTGGTGGCGTGGCTGCCGCTGGCCATGTCGGGGCTGCGCCCGGCCGCGGTCGCCGGTGCGGCCGGAGCCACGATCATCGCGGCAGCGTCGGATCTGCTGCTTGCCCGACGGTCGGGCCCGTGGCTGAGGCGCAGGTTGCCGGCGGTCACCGCCGTGCTGGCGGCACTCATCTGGACCGGGCAACTGGCTGGGATCGCCCTCGGGGCATCGATTCAATGGCCAGTGTCGATGTGGCTGGGAGCCGTCGTGCTGAGTGCCGGACTGGCAGCGGCCCTCGCCTTCCTCAGCTCGTTGAACACCAGGAGCGTCCCGGGGCCGGCGGCGCCACGATGACCGTCAAATCCCCACTGTTCCCGGTGCCCGGAGTGGGCTAATTTGGGGATATAGGGGAGCGCCCGGTGCCCGGTTCGTTGACGGCGGAGGCACCTGGCTTCGCCATCGAGTAAGGAATCCGACCGTGGCCTACAACGTGGCCCAAAAGCTCATCGCATCCCATCTCGTGGCCGGGGAGATGATTCCCGGCCGTGAGATTGGCCTGCATATCGATCAGACCCTCACCCAGGACGCGACCGGGACGCTGGTCATGCTTGAACTGGAGGCCATCGGGCTCGACCGGGCACAAACTGAAGTGTCCGTGCAGTACGTGGACCACAACTTGTTGCAGGCCGACAGCAGGAACGCTGAGGACCATGATTTTCTCCGCTCGGCCTGCCGCCGGTTTGGTCTGTGGTTCTCGAAGGCCGGAAACGGCGTGTCCCATCCGACCCACATGCAGCGGTTTGGCCGTCCGGGCACGACCATGGTCGGTTCCGACAGTCACACCCCGGCCGCTGGGTCGCTGGGGATGCTGGCAATCGGGGTCGGCGGCACCGAGGTAGCCCTGGCCATCGCGGGCGAGCCGCTCTACCTGAAGATGCCGGAGATCTGGGGCGTGCGGCTTACCGGCAAGCTGCCACCGTGGACCAGTGCCAAGGACGTCATTCTTGAAATGCTTCGCCGGCACGGCGTGAAGGGCGGCAAGGACCGGATCATCGAGTACTACGGTCCCGGCCTCGCCACGCTGAGCGCGATGGACCGGCACGTGATTGCCAATATGGGCGCCGAACTCGGTGCGACGAGCACGGTCTTCCCGGCCGACGACCAGGTCCGGGCCTTCCTGCGCACCGAACAGCGCGAGGACGATTTCACCGAACTCCTCGCCGATTCCGGGGCCATCTACGACGTGACCGACGAGATCGACCTGGCCACGATCGAGCCGCTCATCGCCCTGCCCAGCTCGCCCGGCAACGTCGTTCCGGTGCGGGAGGTCACTGGCAGGCCGGTGGCGCAGGTCGTGATTGGGTCCTCAGCGAACCCGGGCCTGCGCGACTTCGCCATTGTCGCCGCCATCACGAAGGGACGGCAGTGCCACCCGGGACTGTCCTTCGACGTCAACCCTAGTTCCCGGCAGATCCTCCAGGACCTCACCAGGATGGGGGCCACGTTTGATCTGATACGCGCCGGAGCCCGGCTGCACCAGACCGGATGCATGGGCTGCATCGGGATGGGACAGGCCCCCGCGAACGGAAGCAACAGCCTGCGCACAATGCCCCGCAACTTTCCCGGCCGTTCGGGCACGAAGGAGGACTCGGTCTACCTGTGCTCACCGGAGACGGCCGCGGCTGCTGCGCTCACGGGAATTATCACCGACCCGCGGGACCTGACGGAGCTTTTCGACCTTGAGTACCCCGAGATCGAACTTCCCGCGGTGTCGAGCGTGAACGTGGCAATGCTCGAGGAGCCGTTGGCGCCGGAAGACGCCGGCAAAGTAGCACTGGTCAAGGGCGAAAACATCTCCTCGCTTCCGGTCTTCGGCCCACTCGCCGACCGCATCGAGGCACCAGTGGCCTTGGTGGTGGGCAACGATGTCTCGACGGACGAGATTCTGCCAGCCGGAGCCCGCGTTCTGCCCTACCGCAGCAACATCCCCAAACTCGCCGAATTCACCTTCGACCAGCTCGACCCCTCCTATGCCGCCCGCGCCGCCCGTACCCGCGACTCCACTGGGCACATCCTGGTCGGCGGCACGAACTACGGCCAGGGATCCTCTCGGGAACACGCGGCTATCACCCCGCGCTTCCTCGGGCTGCGCGCAGTGGTGGCCGTCTCGTTCGCGCGGATCCACTGGCAGAACCTGGCCAATTTCGGCGTCCTTGCAGTCGAGTTCACAAATGCGGCCGATCATGACCGCATCGAACAGGACGATGTGCTCGCGCTGACAGGGATACACGACGCCCTGCTCACAGGCAAGGAGATCCTCGTGGAGAACCGGACCCGCGGCGAGGTCTACCCTGTGCGGCACAGCCTCTCCAGCCGTCAGGTGGACATGCTCCTGGCAGGTGGCCTCATCCCGTGGCTGCGCGAACGGAGAGCGCGGGAATGAGCTGCCGATCACCGCTGACGAGGATGGGTGTGCCGCGGTGAGCGGATGGCCGAGGCCGGACGATCCCTCCGGCGAAATCAGCCTTGTACTCGACCAGCGCAGCACCCTGGATCCGAAGGCTGACCTGCGCGACGGGTTGTCCGCGGTCGCCCGGCAGGGTTCCCACCTTTGGGTCGCCAATGACGAGACGACCAGCCTCGAACGGCTCACCCTGGAGGCCGGCGACCAGGCCCGCACCCACCGCAGCTTCGATCTCACCCACCTCCTTGAGCTGCCCGGGGACAGGGGTGAGATGGACATCGAGGGCCTCGATGTCGAGGATGACACGCTGTGGCTGCTTGGATCGCACAGCTCGGCCCGCAAACAGGTCAAGAACAACGCCACGCCCGCAGAAGCGCGGGATTCCCTGGCGACAGTGGAGGTCAGCCAGCGCCGTCGGGTGTTGGCCCGGCTTTCGACTAAGGACCTCCTCGATCCGGGCGGCGGCCGGACGGGGCAGCAGCAGCGCCCCGCCGTGCTGGGCCTCGGCCGGGGCACGGACCTGGTGGATCTGCTGGCCGATGACCCACATCTTGGTAGCTTCATCCAGTCCTCGACGACCGGTCGCCCGATCCCGGGCAAGGACAACGGCATTGACTGCGAGGGCCTCGCCGTAGCGGGCGACCGGGTGTTCATCGGTCTGCGCGGGCCGGTGCTGCGTGGGTGGGCGATGATCATAGAGCTCCAGGTTGGTGACGGGCCCGGCTTGGAGCCGCAGCCGATCGGTCCCGGGAATCGTCGCTACCGCAAGCACTTCCTTCGCCTGCATGGTTTGGGCGTGCGGGATCTGTGCCGGCACGGACAGGACCTGCTCGTCCTGGCAGGACCCACCATGGAACTCGACGGGCGCGCGGCCGTGTTTCGCTGGCGGGGCGCGCTGACGTCGCAGGCCGAGGCCGTCTTGCCGAAAGACGACCTGCATTGCGAATTTGACGCGCCATTCGGCGAGGACGAGGACCATGCCGAGGGGATCACCGTTCTCGACGACGATCGGTCGGTCTTGGTGTTGTATGGGACGCCGTCGGGCAAGCGCAAGACCGGACGCCACGCGATCAAAGCCGACGTCTTCCGCCTCAGCGCTTAGGAACCGGCGCCGCCACGGTCCCCGGGAGGTGTTCCTACTGCTGCCGGCCCACTTTTCCCAGCCAGGCCCGCAGGAGAGGAACGACGACGTCACTGTGCATCGCACCCAGGTGATCGAGTGCGGGGAGTACTTGCACATCCCACCCGGCCTCGATGAGCTCGCGCTCATGGGCTGCCAGCGGTTCGCCGATCCGCACCGTCACGTCCCCCCAGCGGGGTCCGTAAGCGATGTGATCGGCGGCGCCCGCGAACGCCAGCCGGGGCAGATCCGGCGCCAGGCCAATAGTTGAATCGTCGAAGTCCTGGAGCGCTTCGTAAAGCGTGAGGAACTGGCGGGTCTGTGTCTCGTTGGTCTGTATCGTGGCGGCATCCCAGTCGCCGGGTTCGACCGGGAGGTTCACCTCCGGCGATTGTTCCGGGGCCCTGGCAGCCGCCGAGTGGGCCGCCCGCGTCACCGCCAACATGCTCCTGTACGGGCCGTCGCGCGGCGGGAATCCTCCCATGATGAGCGCCCAGAGCCGGTTTGTGCGGATCGCCAACTGCAAACCGCACAGGCCCAGCCACGAGTAGCCGTAGTATCCGAAGGTCTCGGCGGGTGCCGCATCAGCGATAGCCAGCAAGTCGGCGGTGACGTTCTCCGGGGTGAGGGTATCGGGCGCCGGGTGCGCCATCCGGTGCCCCTCGTAGTCGGCCGCGATTACCCGATAGGACTGCGCGAGGCCCGACACCAGATTGGGCCCGAGGTCCGGGTCCGCGCCCCACTCCCGCATCGTCTGGGCTTCCGGCCCGGACCGCGGCTTCACATTGGCAGGGATGAGGAGCGCCCGGCCGTCACCGCTCACCAGGACGGGTATTGCCGTGCCGTCGTGCAAAAGGGCCTCAACCATCTCGGACACCGGGATCCTCCTTATGGCTACAGCTCCGGTGGACAAAGTCTGCCACCGGTGCGTTCGCTTCGGAACGCCCCGGAGCCATGGTGTCCCGGCCCTGCTCTGGCGCACACCGGCGCAGGGGGGCCAGAATGGGGTCGTGCTCACCCCTGATCGAACCCAGAGGAAGGACTTTCATGACGCTCTATCAGCCTGAACCGGTCGAAATTTCAACACGGATGCGGCCGGGGGAGTGGACCGAGGAAAGCCTGGAGATGCTGGTCGCGTCATACCGCGAGCAGCTCTCGCGCATGGGGGCGACCGCCTCCGAGATCGACGTCGCGATCGACCGCGACGACGGAGGCGGCGTCAGCGTGGTGGCGTCGTGGCTTAAGCCTGACATCGCGCAGGAGATGACGGAGGTGAAGGACGACACCGGACTCGTGGCGATGGACCCCGACGCCGGGTCAGTGCGGCCGGCGCGCGACGACTCCGCGCCCCGATAGTACTTCGGGACCCGCTTGCGCTCCGGCAGGGTGGTGTTCCCGAAGCAGCCCTTCGATCAGAGTGGAGCTTTCATGGCACCGCAGATTTCCGGCAAAATCGATAAGAAACTGTTTGGGCTCTACCTCTCGGACCACCTCGCGGGGGCCACGGCGGGGCAGGGTCGCATCGAGCGAATGGCGCGCGACTTTACGGACACTCCCTTCCGCACAGAACTTGAAGCGCTCGCCACCCAGATCCGGGAGGAGCGGGAGTACCTGAACGGACTAGTGGGGGATTTTGGCCTGCCACGGCGAACTCCCCGGAGGGCGGCGGCGTGGGTCGCGGAGCGTGCCGGCCGGCTCAAGCTCAACGGGCGGGTGGTGCGCCGCTCGCCGCTGACGCTGGTGTTGGAGTCTGAGGTCATGCGGTCAGCGGTGATGGGAAAGCTGGGGCTGTGGCAGACGCTGCGGGACCTCTCCGGCGATCTGGGACTGGACGGTGCCAGGTTTGACGGCCTGGCCACCACGGCTCGCCACCAGATCGCCACCCTGGACAGGGTCCATGAGTACGCCCGCCGGCGGTCGTTCTACACGAACCAGGGCAGCTGAGCAGACCGGGCATCGTCGGCTCGACCTTTCGCGTCGTGCCCTGCGCCCGGTGGGCACTGGCGCGCGCCGGCAGCGGAGACGAGAATGGGCTCGTGCTCCCTCCTCGCCCCGGCGGGGACGGCGACGCGATGAACGCCGCCGCCCGAAAGATTCAGCGCATCTATCTGACGTTGACGCTGGGCAATACCCTTGCGGCCTCGTTCATCTGGGGGATCAACACCCTCTTCCTGCTCGACGCCGGACTCAGCAACTTCGAGGCGTTTGCCGCGAATGCCTTCTTCACGGCCGGCATGGTCCTGTTCGAGGTGCCCACCGGAGTGGTTGCCGACGGTTGGGGCCGGCGCGTCTCGTTCCTGCTCGGAACCGTGACCCTCGCCGTCTCGACCTACTTCTACTACCTGCTCTGGCAGTTCTCCGCCCCGTTCTGGTGGTGGGCGGTAGTGTCGGTCCTGCTCGGCCTGGGCTTCACCTTCTTCTCCGGAGCGGTCGAGGCCTGGCTCGTCGATGCACTGCGCTTCTCGGGGTTCGAGGGCGGGATGGAAGCGGTGCTCGGGCGGGGCCAGATGGTCGCCGGAGTCGCGATGCTCGCCGGCTCTGTTGCCGGCGGCGTGATCGCGCAGGCCACCAATCTGGGCGTGCCGTTCCTGATGCGCGTGGGAGTGCTGCTGGCCATGTTCGCGGTGGCGTTTGGGCTCATGCGCGACGTCGGGTTCACCCCCGAACGCTCGACCCATCCCCTCCAGGCGACCCGGGCTGTACTCGCCGCCTCGATCGAGAACGGCTTGAAGAATCCGCCCGTTCGTTACGTGATGCTGGCCGCGCCGTTCACCGCCGGCGTCGCGATCTATGTGTTTTACGCCCTGCAGCCGTACCTGCTCGAGCTTTATGGGGACCCCCACGCGTATTCCGTCGCGGGCCTGGCGGCGGCCATCGTGGCCGCGGCGCAGGTGCTCGGCGGCTGGATGGCTCCGCGCATCCGGCGCCTTGTCCGCCGGCGCACCACCGTGTTGATCCTGAGCAGCGTCATGGACACGGTGATCCTGGTGGTGCTCGGGTTGACCCACGTGTTCTGGGTGGCCCTGGTGCTGTTGGCGCTCTGGGCAGTGGTGTCATCGGCGGGCATACCGGTGCGGCAGGCGTACCTGAACGACATGATCGCCTCGAAGCAGCGCGCCACAGTGCTCAGCTTCGATTCACTCATGGGCTCAAGCGGTGGCGTGGTGGTCCAGCCGCTGCTCGGCCGGGCGGCAGATGTGTACGGCTACGCGGCGTCGCTGGCGATCGGCGGCGTGATCGAGTTGATCGCGGTGCCGTTCCTGCTGGCGAGCCGCCGGCAACGCCACCAGGCCGATCAGTCCAACGCCCCGACCAGCACCAACACCGGATCCCAGCCGGCGTAAGAGGCCAGCCGGAATAACACTTCGGCCTCGCTCCTTACTTGGCGGGGCCTTCGGGGCCTACAGTGGGCGTGTAGAACCGTCGACAGGAGCGCCTCAGTGATTACCCTGCAGATCGAACACCAGGTCCGGGATTTTGACATGTGGCGGAGGGCTTTCGACAGCGATCCGCTGGACCGCGCCGCGTCGGGCGTGCGGTCATTCCGGATCTCGCGCCCGCTTGACCAGCAGGATTACGTGATGCTGGAGATGGACTTCGATACGCAGGCGGCGGCGGTGGACTTCCTGGGCCGGCTGCAGAACGATACGTGGAAAACGGGTGTGACGGCGCCGGCGCTGGTCGGCGAGCCATCGACCAGAATCATCGAAACGGTCGCCATCGAGAACGTGGCGGCCGCTGACCGCGGCCTTCGGTAGAACGTCTGCGCCGACACGGGGATCAGACGCGGGGATCACAAGACGCTCACGTCATGCGTTTCGCTGTTGCCCCTGCTGTCCCTGGACGGGGTCCTGCGCGCTCCGCGGAGACACCGTGAGGGTGGCGACGCGTTCCAGCCTCGGATGCAGGTGGTCGCCGTCGTCCACCACCCCGGTCTGCCACCACAATTTCAGCCCTTCCGGCACGACTTCCAGGTAGGCCAAGTTGTTTTGGAACCAGGGCCCCCGGATGCCGGACCAGTGGAACGGCGGGTCCGGCACCTTGGCCGAGCGCGCGACCAAGGCGCCTACCGGGGTGGCCAGGCCGTAGGACATGACGGCCGCGAAAGACCTCATCAGGCGGGGCAACGGGTTGCGGATGGGGGAGCAGACGGCCTGCAGGATCCGGCTGCCCGAGGCACGCTCCACCTCCGCCACATAAGAGTAGTGGACGTCCCCGGAGAGGAAGGTGATTGTTTCCGGTGCCGGGCCGCGCTTGCCGTCGGCCACTTCGCTGGCCATGGCCGCCAGTTCCCTGAAGCTGTTTTGGAATGCGCCCCAGTGTTCCAGGTCCAGCGCCTGGCGCAGCTTCTCGCCGGCCCAAGCGGCACGGTTTCCCCACGCACCTTCAGAGACGGCCTCATTCCACGACTCGACGTAGTGCAGGCCCATCGGCAACAGGAAAGGCAGGGATGTCGCCACGAGCAGGTGGCGGAAGCCGCCTTGCATCCGGTCGTTCAGCCAGGCCATTTCCACCGCGTCAACCAGCGCCCGGTCGTCCGGCGTCAGGTCCCGGGCTGCGCGGGAGTCAACCACGATCAGCCGGGTGTCGCCGAAGTCGCGGCAATAGCTCCACCGGTAGGATTTCGGGTCCCGATCAGCCCGCTCCGCGAAGCTGTCCAGCTCGGCGCCCACATCGAGCTCATCCCCGCCGGTGTGCCCGATGATCCGCTGCCACACGGCATCCTCCGCCCGTTCCTGCGGTGACAGGTTCCCCAGATGCTGGTAGACCCAGTACGAGGCCAGTCCCGCGACGATCCGCCCATGCCACCACGAGGTCGCCTCCATCTTCTTCTTCCAGCTCAGCGAGGTGTTCCAGTCGTCGCGGATGTCGTGGTCATCGAAGATCATGGCGCTGGGCAGGGTGGACAGCAGCCATCGGTTCGCGGGGTCTGACCAGGCCAGAAAGTACAGGTGGGCGTATTCCTCGTAGTCCTTGAGCTCTTCGCCGGGGGGTGCCTTGATGTCGCGCCGGCCGCGGATGAACTCCTGCATCTGTTCGCTGGTCAGGTCGGCATAGACCTGGTCTCCGAGGAAGGCCAGCAGATCCGGCCACGGCAGGTCTCCGCCGGAGGCCATCTTCAGCGCATAGGCGCGCAGGGAGTCGACGCCATGGGTCCGGTTGCCGGATGCATCGTGCGGGACGCTGGTCCTGCAGGAGCCGTAGGCCATCCGCAGCGGCTTGCCGGTGGCCAATGTGGCGATCATTGACGGCGGAAACCCGGATGAGGGGTCGGGCCAGACCTGTGTTCCGTTGATATCGAGGGCGTACGGCGTCACCGTGCCGGGCTCCAGCCCGTCCAATTCCACCAGCGCGTAGTGGTGGCCGTGAACTGCGAATGTGCGGGCCTCCCAGCCCCGGCCGCCGGCACGGATGGAAACCCGGGCAGCGGTTTGGGTCTCCACCCAGACACTCGCCGACGTCTCATCCACGTACCGCACCATAGGGCCGAGCACCAGGGAAGGGGTGGTCATGAATCAGTTGTACCCGCTCCGGCCGGCTGCGGCCATGGCGTCAGGACAGTCCAAGCGCAACGCAGGCAGCGTCAATGCCCCTGAGGCGGTTCTTTGGGTGTCTCTCCGAGGGCCGGGGTGCTGCCGGAATCGCCCGGTCCCTGGGCGAGCTGGTCATGGAGCCTGCTGATCTGGGCCACGAGGCGGGCACGTTCCTCGCTGCCGATGCCTTCGTCCGACCGCTTCCGCAGATTGGTTGCTGCCGTCACACTTTCAACGAGCCAGGAGGACACCACCGCCGTGACCATGCTCAGGACTGCAAACCCGCCGACCATCAGCGTGGCCGCAGCCCACCGGCCCGGAACGGTTACGGGGTAGTAGTCGCCATAGCCGATCGTTGTGATGGTGACAATTGCCCACCACAACGAGTCGCCCATTGAGGTGATATTCGCGTTCGGTGCGCCCTTTTCGAAATTGAAGACGCTCAGGGCGACCGTGTAAAGCAGGAGGATCGCGGAGACAATGACGTAGGCCAGGACGCGGGTCCTGATGGCGGTGCCCGGGGCCCGTTCCATGACCCGGCGCAAGGTGAACGGACGCAGGAGCCGCAACGGCCGCGCAACGGGGAGCACCACCATGAGCAGGTCCAAGGGGTGGCGGACGAACCACCGGCCCCGATGGGGCGCCAGGAGCAACTTCACGATGTAGTCGGCGCCGAAGGCGACCCACGTTGACCCCACGACGATTTCGAGAAGGTCGGCGTAGGGCTGCGGCGGTTCGGCAATGACGAGGATGGAGTAGGCCGCCAGAAAAACAAAAGCCGCACCGACGAGGGGCCACTCGGAATACTTTTGCCAGGTTTCTTGCCTCATGGCTGAATGCTAGGACTTTGTCCCGCGGATGTCCTTACGAAATTGCCACACTGTCCCAAGCCCGCCACCAGCTGACAGCGAGCCACCCGCGTACCGCTGACAACCGTCGCCGGCAGCGGTACATTGGCCTTCTGAGGTGGCAGACCGAGGCTGGGCACGGCAGACCACATGGCCAGAACCTGCGGAGGCGGACAGCCATGGCGGCAAATCAGGACAAAGACAGCGCTAACCAGGGCCACGCCCATCACCGCGTCATCCCCAACGTGCTGGGAACAGTAGAGCAAAGCGTCGTGCAGCGGATTGAGGATTTTAATGATCCGCGCCAGGAATGGCGGCGCCTGTTCTCTGAGTTGTACGGCACGTTCCTGCTCGTGGTCGTCGCGGCCGGCGGCGGTATGATGGGCCAGGCGTTCCCCGGTGTCATCAGCCGCACGGCGGCAGTGGTGGCTCCGGGCCTGATGGTCATGGGCATCATCTTGTTCATGGGCAAGATCTCGGGCGCGCATCTGAACCCTGCGGTCAGCATTGCGTTCGCGCTCCGCGGTGATTTCCCGTGGCGCCGGGTGCCGGGCTACATCGTCGTTCAGCTCATTGGCGCGACGCTCGCCTGTCTGCTGCTGCAGGGCGTGATCGGCGTCTCCGCCACCTACGGTTCAAACTATCCGGCGGCTGGTTATACGGCCGGCGCCGCGTTCCTGATGGAGGCACTGCTGACGATGGTGCTGGTCAGCGTCATCCTGGGAACCGCCTCCGGGGCCCAGAACGTCGGGCTGTTTGGGGCGTTCGGGGTCGGCGCGTACATCGCCTTGGCAGGCCTGTGGGGCAGCCCCATCTCCGGCACGTCGATGAATCCGGCACGAACGTTCGGGCCGGATCTCGCCAGCGGAAATTTCAGCGACTACTGGGTGTATGTCGCCGGGCCGCTGGTCGGCGCGGCCGCCGCCGTCGGTATCGCATTCATCCTGCGCGGAGCGGGCGGCGGGAGGTCGGGCTCGGGAGCCGCGCAGGGTGCCCTCTTCACCGAGGCCGCCGAGGAAGAGAAGCCGTAGCGGGCCGTGAACGTGATCTCGCAGAAGGAGGGCGCCGTGAGAAGGTCCGCGCCGTCTCATCCGCTGGATCCGCTGGGCGAGGACGAGTTCCGTGCAGCTGCGTCCTTGCTCGCGAGCGCGCAGGGCGTCACGTTTCCGGCGTGGCGGCTTGCCGCAATCGAGCTGATCGAACCGGAAAAGGCTGCCGTCGTAGCCTTCGAAGCCGATGCCGACGCGCCGGCTCCGGAGCGGATCGTCGGCGTGAACTGCTTCGAACGGTCCTCCAACAAGACCTACCAGGCGCGGCTGTCGCTGACTCACGGGGTTGTCCTCTCCTTCACCCATATCCCTGGCGTTCAGGCGAACATGACCGTCGACGAGTGGGAAGAAGCTGACGGAGCGCTGCGCAGCCACCCGCAGGTGATCGCTGCGCTTGCCAAGCGCGGCATCACTGATCTGTCCCTGGTCTTCATGGACGTGTGGACCTATGGCCTGTCAATGATCCGGGAGGAGTACCAGGGGCGCCGGATCGGCTGGTCCGATACGTGGGTCCGTGCCCGTGCGGGCGCCAACCCCTATGCGGGGCCGGTCAACGGGTTCCACTGCGTCATTGACCTGGCTTCCATGGAACTGCTGGACATCGAGGACACTTTTGTGGTGGACCGTCCCGAGATCATGGGCGAATATGTTCCGGCGCTGATCCCGGACCGGCTCCGCGACGCAAGCACCCGCGAACCGCTCAAGCCACTGGACATTGTCCAGCCCGAAGGCGTTTCCTTTCAGATGGACGGCAACAGGATCAGCTGGCAGAACTGGTCCATGCGCGTCGGGTTCAACTACCGCGAGGGGCTGACGCTGCACCGGGTCAGCTATCGTGACGGCGGCCGCGAACGGCCGATCGCGAACCGCCTGTCCTTCGCCGAAATGGCCGTTCCCTACCGGGATCCCAGCGATGACCACTACCGGCGCACCGCGTTCGACGTCGGCGAATGGGGTCTGGGATTCATGACGACCTCGCTGGAACTGGGCTGTGACTGCCTCGGGGAAATCCGGTATTTGGATGCGGTCATGCACAATTCTGCGGGGGAGCCCTACACCATCAGGAACGCCATCTGCATCCACGAAGAGGATGGGGCGGTGTTATGGAAGCACATCGATCACGACGGCGGCATGGAAGTGCGCCGGATACGTCGACTGGTGATTTCTTTCCATGTCACCGTGGCCAACTATGAATACCTGGTGTACTGGCGCTTCTACCAGGACGGGAACATTGAGTGTGAGGTGAGGGCCACCGGCATCATGGTGGTCAGCCATTTCGGCGAGGGCCAGCAGCATCCGAGCGGAACGCTGGTGGACAACCGCACCTACGCACCCTTCCACCAGCACTTCCTCGTGGCCCGGCTCGACCTGGACATCGACGGCACCGCAAATACCGTTTACCGTTCGGAAACCGCGATGGTCCCGATGGGTCCGGGCAATCCGTACGGGCTCGCCTTGCATCAGAACAAGACCCCCATCACGACCGAGGGGCACGACGACTACTCCTGGGAGACCCAGCGGGCCTGGACGGTGGCGAACGACAACTCGGTCAACGGGCTCGGGACCCCGGTGTCGTACAAGCTGGTGCCCGGCGCAGCTTTCCCGTCGTTCTTTGACCCGGCATCTCCGGTTTTCCAGCGTGCGGAGGTCATCGGGCACACGGTATGGGTGACGCCCAACGATGCCGCGGAACGCTGGCCGGCCGGCGAGTTCGTGAACCAAGGCACAGGCGGGCTGGGAATGCCCGAATGGGTGCGGCAGGGGCGGTCCGTGGAAAACACCGACGTCGTCCTTTGGTACGTCTTTGGCATTCACCACATCCCGCGGCCGGAGGAGTGGCCGGTTATGCCGGTGGACACTGTCGCGTTCTGGCTTTAGCCGGCCGGCTTCTTCGACCGGAACCCGGCGCTGGACGTTTAGGCGGCCCGGGCCAGGGCGTGCCGCCAGAGGCACGTCACTGAAGTAGATTTGTCGGAGTCGAGGCAGCATTTTGGGACTAAAGAACAGGGGATACGTGTGAGCAGGCTGGGCGGAAGATCGGACGGAACCGATGCGGACTTCGCGGCAACGCGCCTCACGGAGCCGGCGTATCCGCAACTGCGGCTCAACAGCGCTGCCCTCGAGAACAACATCCGGGTCATGGCGGCGTGGTGCCGGGATCGGGGCGTGGAACTCGCACCGCACGTCAAGACAACGATGTCGGCACCGATCATCGAGCGGCAGTTGGCGGCCGGCGCCGTCGGCGTCACTGTCGCCACCGTGGATCAAGTCGCCTCGGCACTGCGCTGGGGTCATCAGCGCGTCCTCGTCGCCAACGAGATCGTCGACAGGTCCGGACTAACGCGTGTCCGTGCCTGGCTGGAGGAAGATCCCGCCCGGGAAATCCGCTGCTTCGTCGATTCGGCAGCAGGGGTGAAGGTGGCTGCCGAGATCTTCGACGGCGCGGCGGCCGACCTGGAGGTGCTGATCGACGTCGGAACCCCCGGCGGGCGCACCGGCATCCGCAGCCTGTCCGAGGGTCTGCGCCTGGCCGGGCTGGTCCGTGTCACGCCGGGACTGAGGCTGGTGGGTGTTGCCGGGTATGAAGGCGTCGTGCCCAACAGCCGCGCTGAGGATACGGTCACTGCAGTTGACCGGCACTGCCGGCTGGTGCGGGACGTCTATCTGGAAGCGGCGGAGTTCTTTGAAACCGCCACTCCCATCTACTCCATGGGTGGGTCGGCGTTCCCTGACCGCGTGGTTGAGTTCCTTCCCGACCGCGGCCAGGTGCCCGGAACGCGAATTCTTCTCCGATCGGGCTGCTACGTCACCCACGACCACGGCACCTATGCCGCCGTCAGCCCCGTTCCGGGACTCATTCCGGCGCTCTCCGTTCGCGCGATCGTCCTGTCCACGCCCGAAGCCGGGTTGGCCGTCGTCGGCGCCGGCAAACGGGACCTTCCCTACGACGCCGGACTGCCCAGCGTCCTCTCGGTCCGGACCGCGGACGGAGCCCTCAAGCCCGCTACAACCGCAGCGGTGCGCAATCTCTTCGACCATCATGCGGTGCTCACCGGGGTGTCCGGAGTGGATGTCACCGACACGGTGGATTTCGGGATTTCCCATCCTTGTTCCGCGTTTGACCGCTGGCCCGACTACGTCCTCACCGACGCCGACGGGCAGGAGACGGACGTTTGGCAGACCGACTTCCGCCGGTCGTCCCTGGCCCCAGGCTACGCCCCGTCCTGACGCTCAATCCTTGAGCTGCCTGGTCAGCACTTCGAATTCCTCCACGCCCAGGATCTGCATGTGCTGCTCTGCGCTGGTCTCCGTGCGGATCTTGGCTGCGGCCTCTTGGCTGCCGGCGAGGGCCTGCTCGTCCGCCCACAGCGTGATTGACAATGATTTGCTGTCCTTCCCCAGCAGGTAGTAGATGCCCAGGCATCCCGGCAGCTGGAGCACCCGGTTGACGGTGTCCTCCGACGGTGCCCCGGAGCTGTCCGGGCTTGGCTGATACGTGCTGACGCGAGCGAACATGTGCATCCTCCTAGTTCCAGGTTCGACGGTTGGATCGCCTGCCGCCCCAACCGTTGAACCGGGAGCTGGATCCTTGCGATGTCGCGCCCTGGTGGCGGGCGGCCTGGTCTCCTCCCACCAGTAAGGACCCGCGGGCGCAGAAGCACAAGGCTCCTGTGCCGGTCTATCCGCCCTAGTCCGCCGGCCGCTGCTCAGCCGCCGGCGCCGATGGCCGCACGGGCGTTCCTCTTGAGCTCGGCGAGTTCCTTGCGCGCCACAAGGGCTTCGTCCAGGCTGATTGCCACGAACCTGGTGGATGTGCCGGGAGCGGCCCGGGCCACCAGATCCATGTCGGCGCTGATGACCGTCCCCACCATGGCGTAACCGCCACCGGAGACGGCATCGCGGTGCAGGATGATCGGTTGGGTGCCGCCGGGAATCTGGATGGACCCGACAGCGTATCCGGCATCAACAATGTTGGACGGGTCGGAACCGGCGCCGAATGGCTGTTCCCGCTCTTTCCACTGCACTCCGGGACCCGAGTACCGCAATCCCATCCGGTCCGCCACCGGAGTCACCTTCCACTCGCCGTTGAGCAGGTTGTCCAGTCCCTCGTCGGTGAGGCGGTGGTCATAGAGGCCCAGGACGATCCTGACCGTCTGCTCCTTGGAGAAGGCGGGACGGAATTCTTCCGGAACAGTATCGGCGTCGGGCACGGCTCCGCCGTCCAGCGGGCTACCGACTGGAACCTGGTCGCCGGCCTCCAGCTTGCGGCCGTGGAATCCGCCGATTGCGCCCAGACTGTAGGTGGACCGGCTCCCGAGCACGGAGGGGACATCGATGCCGCCCCGGACCGCGATGTAATACCGCGTGCCGCCCTGGATGACGCCGAAGCTGAGTTCGTCGCCAGCCTTCAGCTGCAGCCGGGCCCACTGGGGCCGGGCTTCGCCGTTGACCTTGACTTCAACCGGTGCCCCAGTGACGGCGATAAGGGCATCCTGGTCGGTGGACAGTACAGGGCCCAGGTAAGTGCATTCCAGGACGGCTTCCTTGGCAGTGTTGCCCACCAGGGCATTGCCGAGTTCGGCAGAGTATTGGTCCAGGGAACCGCTCTGCGGGATGCCGACGTTGTAGTGGCCGGTGCGTCCCTGGTCCTGGACCGTGGTGGCCAGCCCGGGGTTCCTGATGTCAAACGCCATTGAGGGCCTCCATGAGTTCCTGGTTGTAGCCTGCGGGGTTCGCCAGCGCCCTGGACAGATCAAATGTCACGGGCACCTGCCGGTAGTGGAACGTTCCGGCGGAGATCTCAGACTGGATGGTGTTGTATTCGGCCTCGGTGACGGGCTTGAACTTCACGATGTCGCCCGGCTTGAAGAACACCATGAAGTCCTTGAAATCGGCCAGGGACTGGGCCGGATCGAAGATGGGGGCGGCAGCGACCCCGAACATCTGGTAGCCGCCGGCACCCCGCACGGAGTAAATGCAGCCGAAGCAGCCGCCGTGGCCCACGGTCAGTTTGGGGGTGTCGGTGCGGGGACTCAAATACTTGGGCACTTCGAGTTGTTTCTCCCGCTCCACCAGTTGGAAGAGGAACGGCAGGCCGGCGACGAAGCCAACCATGGAGACAAGCCACGGTTGCTCATGGTGGCGCTGGATGAATTCGGCGGCATCCTTGAGGTTGTTGACCTTGGCTGCGTAGTCAATGTCGGTGCCGCCGGGCTCCTGATGGAATCCTTCGCGGAATCGCTCCGCCACCTCCGCCGTGAACGGGTCTTCGTACCAGACCGGGACCTCGACGATCCGGGTTTCCAGCGAATGGTCGTGATGGTGCGCCAGATCCCCTTCAATGGCCCGGACGGTCTCTTCCAGGGTCGACGGCGGCAGGACATCGGGATCGAACCTCACCAGCAGCGAGGCGTTGGCGGGACAGACGTCCACGATGCCGGGCAGCTGCATGGCCGAAAGTTTCGCTGCTATCGACATCACCCTGAAGTTGGCCGCCAGGCTCATGGACTCCGCGACCTCAACGAACAGGAATTCGTCTCCGCCCCAGGTGTAGCGGGCCTCCATCACGGCGGGTTCCGGGCTGCTGCTCATTGTGCCTCCATCAGATCGGGGACGGTTTCAAGGAATTTGGAGTGGTGGGTGACGGCTACGAATTCGGGCCGGCTCAGCAGTTTCTTGTGCACCGGGATGGTGGTCTTGACCCCTTCGATGTGGGTTTCATCCAGGGCCGACAGCATCGCCTCAATGGCCGCTTCGCGCGTGTCCGCATGCACAATCAGCTTGGCCAGCAGGGAGTCGTAGTACGGAGTGACCGTGGAACCGGCCTCCACCCCGGTGTCTACCCTGATGCCTGCGCCCGCGGGCCAGTCCATGGCGGTGATGAGGCCAGGGCTGGGGAAGAAGTGGTGGTCGGGGTCCTCCGCATTGACGCGGCATTCGATGGCGTGGCCATTGAATGCGATGTCGTCCTGGCGGAGGGACATCGCCCCGGTGAACGCGATCTGCAGTTGTTCGCGGATCAGATCGACGCCCGTGATTTGCTCCGTAATCGGGTGCTCAACCTGGATGCGGGTGTTCATTTCGATGAACGCCGCTTCATGGTTGACCGGGTCATAGAGGAATTCCACCGTTCCGGCGCCGCTGTAGCCGCACTCGCGGGCGAGTTCCACGGAGGAATCCCAGATCCTCTGGCGGACGTGGTCGGGGAGGTCCGGCGCCGGTGCTTCTTCAATGACCTTCTGGGAGCGCCGCTGCATGGAGCAGTCGCGGTCGCCGATATGGATGAAGTTTGTTCCATCGCCGAGGACCTGTACCTCCACGTGACGGGCATGCTGCACAAAGCGTTCCAGGTAAACGGTGGGATCGCCGAAGACAGCAGCCGCTTCGCCGCGCGTCTGCTCAATGGATTCCAGAAGCTTGCCTTCGCTGTGCACAAAGCGGATGCCCCGGCCGCCGCCGCCGGCGGAGGCCTTAATCATGAGCGGGTAGCCGATGCCGCGGGCGATTTCTACGGCGTCGGCCGCCGGATCGAGGGGGCCGTCCGAGCCACGGAGCACGGGGACGCCAGCCTTCCGGGCCGATTCCCTCGCCAAGGACTTATTGCCCATCATCGCGATGGCGTCCGCACGCGGCCCCACCCAGATCAGGCCAGCATCAGCGACCTTCCGGGCGAAGGCCGCATTCTCGGAGAGGAACCCGTAGCCCGGATGGACGGCATCGCAGGCGTTGTCCACGGCCGCGGCGACGATGGCGTCCTGGTTCAGGTAGCTGGCGGTGGCAGGCGCCGGACCCACCACGACGACGTGGTCAGCGGACCGGGCAGCCAAGGACTCGACGTCGGCTTCGCTGGCAACCACGAATGTTTCGATGCCCATTTCACGGGCGGTCCGGGCAATGCGCACGGCGATCTCGCCGCGGTTGGCGATGAGCAGTTTCTTCATGGCTATCCTTCCCGGACGACGACGATTGCGTCGCCTGGGTTGACCATGTCGCCCTCGTTGACCTCAAACGACTCCAGGGTGCCGGCCACATCGGACTGGATTTCGGTGAACTGTTTCATGATTTCGATAATGCCGAGGGTCTGTCCGACCTCGATGGCGTCGCCTTCATTGGCGAAAGGCGGCTTGCCGGGGCCGGGCTTGCGGTAGAAGACGCCGGGGAGCGGGGAAATGATGGTTGCCACGGGATGCTCTCTTTCAGGTGGTTTGGATAGATCGGTTCAGCCAAGGACCGCACGCACTGCTGTGGCCACTGCGACAGAATTGGGTGCGTCGGAGTGGACGCAGATGCTTTGGAACTGGATGTCCAGTTCGGTGCCGTCAACAGCGAGGACTGGCTTGCCCGCCAGCGCCCTGCTGACACGCTCGGCCGCGGCGTCGGGATCGGTGGGCGCCGGGCGGCGCTGGATCAGCAGCTCACCGCCCGGGCCGTAGTTGAGGTCAACATAGAGTTCGGGCACGAAGTCCACCCCCATGGCCCGGCACACGCTTTCGTGGGCGGTCCCTGCGAGCCCGAAAAACGGAACGCCGAACTGCAAGGCTGTGCCGGCCGCGGCTTGCATTAGTTCCTCGTCGCCGGCCAGCATGCCGTAGAGGGCGCCGTGCGGCTTGATGTGGTTCAGTTTCAGCCCGTGCTTTGCGAGGAACGCTGTCAGGGCCCCGGTCTGGTACAGGATGATCGACTCTACCTCCGCCGGGGTGAGCACCATTCGGCGGCGTCCAAACCCCACAAAGTCCGGCAGGCCGGGGTGCGCTCCGACTGCCACGCCGTGCTCTGCAGCCAACGCCACGGTCCGTTCCATGACGTCGGGATCGCCGGCATGATACCCACAGGCCACGTTGGCGACGTCGATGATGCGCATGAGTTCTTCGTCATTGCCG
This sequence comes from Arthrobacter humicola, assembly GCF_022803015.1. Taxonomy (GTDB): domain Bacteria; phylum Actinomycetota; class Actinomycetes; order Actinomycetales; family Micrococcaceae; genus Arthrobacter; species Arthrobacter humicola_A. Next base: position 922,092 of record NZ_JAFKON010000001.1, on the reverse strand, counting down.
AACTCGTGAAGGCCGAGGCCTTCGCCCAAATCGGAGTTCAAGAGCACCCGCCCTGAAGTGTGGGGAGAGGCCTCGGGAGAGGTGTCGGGGGTCACATTGGTTTGCATGAATGCAACGCTACTCAGCAATTCACGCGCCCGATATTGTGCAGGTCGCTGAATCTGCAGGCATGACTTATGGTTGTTGCACTGTCCGGCGGGGCGTCCCGCCATAGTTGGAGGGCCCGTGCGAATTTCAGACTTAGCCGACAACGCCGATCTCAACATCCGACTCCGTGTTGCCGGCGGCGAAGGCCGCCTGGCCCGGCCCATCACTTGGTGCGCCCCCACCGAACACATGGACCCCACGCCCTTCCTTAGCGTGAACGCCTTGGTGCTGACCAACGGCATGGGCCTGAACGTCAAGGACTTCCGGACCTGGGACGCCTACGTGGAACGGCTGGTTTCCGTCCCCGTCTCCGGTCTGGCGTTCGGCTTGGGCGCGGCCCACAGCGAGCTGCCGGCCGGCCTGCTCCGTGCCTGCGAGGTGCACGGCCTGCCATTGTTGGAGCTCGCGCCGCAGGTGCCCTTTGTGCTGGTCATGCGGCACGTGGAGCGGGTCATCGCTGCCGAGCGCTATGAGGAGTTGCGGAAGGGGTGGGAACTGGCGGACCAATGCACCCGGTTGGCGGCCGACGGACATTCCTTGGCGGAGGTGCTGGCGAGGGTGGCGGACGCCATTAATGCGAGGGTGGCCGTGATCGACCAGAATGCCTTCGAACTCGTCTCGGCGGGCGCGGCTCACGGAGGGACCGCGCGGACCGCGCTGCGCCTGCCCAGCGGTGAATCCGAGCAGTTCAGGCTTGCCATCGAGGGGATCGGGAGCAACATTGTGCTGCAGCCCATCCTGGGCCCCGTGGCCGCCGTCATCGCTATGCAACTTAGCTATACCCTCGGTTCCCATTCGCCCCTGCATTCCCGGGAAGCCGCACGCTTTATGGAAGCCCTATATGAAGACCGCGGCGAGCCGTCCGTGCCGCTGCGCCGCTACGCCCTCGAATCCGGGTTCGATCCTGACACGGACTGGGGTGCGGTGCTCATCGGCACCTCAGAAGAGGTGGCCCCCGCAAAGTTGCGCGCCATCGCATGGCGCGCCCGGGTGGGACTTCAGGCCGGGTTCGGCACGGTGAGGTTCATGGAAGAAGCAGGGCTCACGACTCTCTTGCTGCAGCAGGGGCACGCGCAGGCCGACCTGCTGGATGCCGCCCGGGCGTTCTTTACGGACGTCCCGGAACTATCCGTTATTGTCTCGGAATCCGCGGGCCTCAGTGAACTGCCGCTCGCGCTTCAGCTTGCCCGCCGTCACCTGGGACAGCCCGGCGTGCACCAGGCGCCAACGGCCGATCTCGCCGGCATTGTGCAGGGATTGCCCAGCCCGGGGCTGGTGGCAATGTGCCAGCGGCTGCTGGCTCCCTTGGCCTCCGACGGCGGCAGTTCGCTGCGGGAGACCTTCGACGCGTACCTGCGCCACAGCGGGAACTCCGCGAAGATCTGCGACGAGCTCTTTATTCATCGGAATACGCTCAGCTACCGGCTGCGGAAAATCGAGGAGCTGCTGAAACTGGATCTGTCCGATGGCGAAGTCCGCGCCACGTGCATGCTCGCTCTCGGGATTGTTGCGTCCGCCCGCTAAGGCGAATGTGCAGCTTGCACGAAAAGCAGTCTCAATCTTGGGAGTAATGCCAATGTGACACTGTGAGACGGATCACTAATCTCAACTCATGGGCTCCTCAACTCATGGGTTTGGAGCCCCACGGTTGGGCTATTGATTGGCGGACGGCGCGGGCCCGTATGGCCTCCCGCTTCCACCCACTGATTCGACTGACTGGAGGATTCACTTGCAGTGTCACACCGGGGTCCTGAAGGCGCTGCTTTCCCGCACGCACAGTACCGGCTTCAGTCTGATGGATTCGACCTCCCGGCCGTCCAGGACGCCCTTAAGGAGCTGTACCGCAGTCCGCCCGATATCCAGCATGGGCGAGCGGACTGAAGAGAGCGGGATGGGCAGTTCCGCGGCCAGCGAGGTGTCATTGAAGCCAACCACCGCCACGTCGCGGCCGACGCCGAGGCCATGGGAACGCAGGGCTCCCATGGCGCCGATGGCCGCGAAGTCGTTGACGGCGAACAGTGCAGTCGGGTGGGAGTTGCCGTGAGCCAGGATGGTCTCGGCCGCTTCCCGTCCTCCGCCGGTATCGAATCGGGACCACACAACGGCGTCAGGGGGAATCTTCCCGCCCAGCGCACGCCAGCGGTCCACGAAACCGGCCGTCCGGTCGACGGCCGTGCTGGCATAGGGCTCGCCGGCGATCACGGCGACGTCCCGGTGCCCCATGCCCCACAGGTGGTCGGCCACAAGCTCGCCGCCAAGGACGTCGTCGCAGGTGGCCGATGGGAAGCCCGGGACGCGCCGGTTCATGAGCACGAACGGCACTTTCCGGGAGGCGAGCTCCCGCAACAGGCCGCTGTCCAAGTGTGCATCGCCGATGATCAGCCCGTCCACGCGTCGGGCCAGCATGGACTCCGTTTTGCGGCGCTGCTCCTCGGGCTCATCGCGCGAGTTCATGACAAACGTGGAATAGCCGAGCTCCGCCGCGGCTTCGTCGATCCCCTCGTACATAATCGCCAGAACGAGGTCCGAAAGCCGGGGAACTATCACGCCCATGAGATGCGTGCGCCGCGTCCGCAGGCCGGCGGCCTGCGGGTCGGGGGAGTAGCCGCGCTTCCGAGCGAGCTCACGCACGCGTTCGGCGGTAGCTACGGAGGCTGCCCCGCGCGCCACCTCGGAGCCCGAGTGCAGGATCCTGGATACGGTCGAGGGGTGGATGCCGAGCTCGCTCGCGAGATCCTTCAGCGTGATGGTGCGGCCACCGGCCGTGCTCTCTTCCATTCAGTCCCCTGCCTCAGCTCAAAAGGTCGTCATCACCAAGGGTGCCTGATAATGCCCGGATCTTTGGTCCAGGCACTCTTGACGTGTCGCACCTCACATTCTATAGTCAATCAAACGGCGTACCCAATCGATTGGGTAGACGGAATCCCGGGAGCTGGCGGCGAAGTATTTACCCCCCTGAAACTTCCGGGAGCATCTGCAGGAAACATGGCAGGGATAACTTTTAGCCAACAACCCAATCGATTGGGTAAGTGCGCGGAAACAGTTACAGAACAAACGGAGTGGACATGACCGTCACAGATTCAGTTGGCCCCCACGTGGTCCTGCTGGCCACGGGAGGAACGATTTCTTCCCGCGCGTCCGAGGCCGGCGGAGCCGCGGTGGCGTCCGACACGGGGGAGCAGGTGTTTGCCAGCATGGGAGTGCCAGCGGCCCATCCGGTCCGCGTGGTCGACGTTTTCCGGAAAGGCTCGTACCTGCTGACAGTCGACGACATGATCGCCATCTGCGCCACGATCCGGCAAGTATTGGCCGATCCGCAGGTTCTGGGCGTCGTGGTCACCCACGGGACGGACACGATGGAGGAAACGGCCTATCTCGTTGACCTCACCCACGATGATCCCCGCCCGGTGGTATTCACCGGAGCGCAGCAGGCTGCCGACGCCGACTCCCCTGACGGTCCTGGCAATCTGTCCCGCGCGATCGCCGTCGCCGGTTCTCCGCGGGCGCGGGGAACCGGTGTGCTGCTGGCGTTTGCCGGGACTATCTTCCCTGCGGCCGGCGTCCGCAAGCGCCACACGACCAGCCTCGACGCCTTCGCCAACCCGGACTTCGGAACCGTGGGATCGGTGTCCGACTCTGGCGAGGTCGAAATCCAGGCGGTACGGCCCGGATCTTCCCCGTTGCCCCTGCCGGGCGCGGACGCCGGTTCGCCGCGCGTGGACCTCGTTGCTGCCCACCCCGGAGCTGACGCCACCCTCCTGCGGGCCGCTCGGCAGGCCGGGGCCGCAGGGATCGTGCTCCAAGGGACGGGAACGGGCAACGCAAACCGCGTGCTGTGCCAGGAAGTCGCCGACGCCACCGCGGCCGGCGTCGTGGTGGTGACGAGCACCCGCGTGGAAGCCGGTGCCGTAGTGCCCCGCTACGGCGACGGCGGCGGCGAGGATCTGCGCGCTGCCGGTGCCATCCCCGCCGGGCTGCTCAAGCCATCCCAATCGCTGGTCCTGCTGAGCCTTCTGCTCAGGCTCGGCACTCCCGCCGACGGGATCGCGGACGCCTTCGCCCGGAGGGGCACGCTCGCTGACTAGTTCCCGCCCAAAGCCAGGCCTCACCAACAAGCCACAGCCCAAAGACAAACCTCAACAAGAAGCCAAACCTCAACAAAAGCGCAGTGAAAGGTTGATCTCATGACTAAGGACATCCAAGTCGCGTTCGGCGTGGACGTGGACGCAGTTGCCGGAATGCTCGGCTCCTACGGGGGCGAGGACTCGCCCTGCGATATCTCCCGCGGCTTGTTCAGCGGCGAGGTCGGCGGCCCGCGCCTCATCCGGCTTTTCGAGAAGTACAGCCTGCCCGCCACCTGGTTCGTGCCGGGCCACTCGATCGAGACCTTCCCGGACCTGACGCGGATGATCGTCGACGCCGGGCACGAAATCGGCGTGCACGGGTACTCGCATGAAAACCCCATCGCCATGACCCGCGAGCAGGAGACGGCCATCCTGGACCGGTCAATCCAACTCATCGAGAAAGTCTCCGGCCGACGGCCCACGGGCTACGTTGCTCCCTGGTGGGAATTTTCCCCGGTCACCAACGAGATCCTGCTCGAACGCGGGATCAAATACGACCACTCCCTGATGCACAAGGACTTCGAGCCCTACTACGTCCGGGTCGGCGACAGCTGGAAGAAGATCGACTACACCAAGGCTGCCGAAACCTGGATGGAGCCGCTGGTCAGGGGCACGGAAACCGACCTCGTCGAGATCCCGGCCAACTGGTACCTGGACGACCTGCCTCCCATGATGTTCATCAAGGCGGCCCCGAACTCCCACGGATTCGTCAGTCCCCGGGATATCGAACAAATGTGGCGCGACCAGTTCGACTGGGTGTACCGGGAAATGGATCAGGCCGTCTTCACCATGACCATCCATCCGGATGTCTCGGGCCGCCCCCAAGTGCTGCTCATGCTTGAGCGCCTCATCGAACACATCAATTCCCACGAAGGCGTCAGCTGGCTGAAGTTCGACCAGATAGCGGACTCCTTCCTCGCACGCAGCCCCCGAAAGGAAAACCAGTAATGACCATCCAGCAGCCCGCCGTCGATCTGACGCAACCCGGACCGGACGAAAAACGCCGCTTCCCGGTTTTCTCCAAGCACCACACAACCGTCGCCACCGTCTTGGCGCTCTGTGCCTGGACGGTCGCCGTATTCGACTTCGGACTTTTCGGCACCCTCCTGCCGGCCATGCAGCAGGAGTTCGGCTGGACCGCCACCGAAGCGTACGCAATCAACACCTGGATCGCCGTCGGCACCGCGATCGTCTGCTTCGGAATCGGCCCGGTCATTGACCGGCTCGGCCGCCGCAAGGGCATGATGACCACGATCGGCGGGACCGCCATTGTCTCGGGCCTGACGGCCCTGATTCCGACCGGGATCCCGTTCCTCAGCAACGGCCTGCTGGTGCTGGTCCGTTCCTTCGGCGGGCTCGGGTTCTCGGAGCAGGCCGTCAACGCCACCTACATGAACGAGGTCTACCAGGTCACCGAAGTCGCGGATAAGCGCAAGCGCCCCGGCTTCCACTACTCCTTCATCCAGGGTGGCTGGCCGCTGGGCTTCCTGCTTGCCAGCGCCCTCGCCCTCGTCTTCCTCCCGTCCCTCGGCTGGCGTGCCCTATACCTGATGGCGACCGTTCCGGCCGCGATCATCGTGTGGGTCATCGCCAAGAAACTGAAGGAGACGCCGCAGTTCGAACTGCACCACAAACTGACCCAACTCGAGAAGAGCGGCAAGACCGAGGAAGCCCATTCCCTGGCCCACGCCTTCGGCGTCGAGCACTCCTCCGCAGCCCCGCTCAAGCGCATCTGGGAGCCGCACCTGCGCCGGAATACGATCGTCCTGTCGCTGGCCTGGATCTTCAACTTCTTCGGCATCCTTATTTTCAGCATTCTCGGCAGTTCTGTTCTGAAGAACGCCAAGGGTGTGGAACTTTCTGACGCCTTCTGGATGCTGATCGTCATCAACGGGCTGGCGTACTTCGGCTATGTCTTCCATGGGTGGCTCGGTGACAAGATCGGCCGCAAGCGGACCATCATCGGAGGCTGGATTATCTCCGGCATCTCCTTCGCCATCATGCTCAGCCCCCTTGCCACGGACCCCTTCATGATCATCGTCACCTACGGCGCCGGACTGTTCTTCCTGGTCGGACCGTACGCCGCGATCCAGTACTTCATGGCGGAGTGCTACCCCGTCAGCTGCCGTGCCACCGGCACAGCCTTTATCGGCGCAATGAGCCAGCCCGGCACGATTCTCGGTGGTTTCCTGTTCACGCTAGCGGCCGCCAGCGTAGGAACCGGTGCTGCAGCCTTGTGGGTCGGCGCGGCCGGAACCCTTTTCTCCGGCCTGCTGATGATCGCCGCGAAGCCGCCGGTCGAAGCCCTGCTCGAGGACCACCCCCATGACGCCTGAGAACAGGGTGGCCGCGATCACCGGAGCGGCCAGCGGCATAGGACGGGCCCTCGCGGTCCACTACGCCCACCGCGGCGTGCATTCTGTCATCGGAACCTTTCCCGGCGACCCGCACGACCCGGAGGAAACCCTTCGGATGGTGAAGGACGCCGGCGGCCAGGGGGTCATCCACGAAGTGGACGTCCGCAGTACCCCGTCTGTCGATGCCTTCGCCGAACGCGCCGTCGACGAGTACGGCCGCCTGGACTACGCCGTGGCCAACGCCGGAATCCTGCGCAACTCACCGCTGGAGGAGATGACCGATCAGCGCTGGCACGACATGCTCGACGTCGACCTCACCGGCGTGTTGCGGACCCTGCGCGCCGGGTCCGCGAAGATGACCAACGGCGGAGCGATGGTTGCCGTATCCTCCATTGCCGGCGGCGTCTACGGCTGGGAGGAACATGCCCACTACGCAGCCGCCAAGGCCGGCGTGCTCGGCCTGATCCGCAGTGTGGCCGCCGAGTTGGGGCCGCGCGGCATCCGCGCCAACGCCGTTATCCCCGGACTGATCGAAACTCCCCAGTCCCTGGATCCGGTGAATTCCCTCGGGCCCGAGGGCCTGCAACGCGCCGGTTTGGAAATCCCCTGGGGCCGGGTCGGACGTCCCCAGGAGGTTGCCAGCGTGATCGGCTTCCTGACCTCCGATGACGCTGTCTACGTCACGGGCCAGTCCCTGATTGTTGACGGCGGCCTCACCATCAAGATGCGTGCCTGAAAAGCCTCGGAAGGACAAGAATGAACAACCCTGACGCCTCCCGGAAAACGGAGGGCCGCGCCGTTGTGGTCACCGGCGGAGCCAGCGGCATCGGCAAGGCCATCGCCGAGGCCTTCACCGCCAACGGCGACAGAGTCGTCGTCCTGGACCGGTCGGGCGCGGCGGGAAGCATCGCCGTCGACGTCTCAGACGAGGCGAGCGTGAAGGCGGCCTTTGCCGCCGCACGCTCCCAGCTCGGAAGCATCGACATTCTCGTGAACAGCGCCGGCCTGCTGACGGAATCGCCGTTGGAAGACATGACGCTTGCCATGTGGAACGAGACGATTGCCGTGGACCTGACCGGTGTCTTCCTCTGCTGCCGGGAGGTGGTGGGGGAGATGCGGCAGCAGAAGTGGGGCCGGATTATCAACATCGCCTCCCAGCTGGCTATCAAGGGCGGCACCGGGCTCAGCCACTACAGCGCCGCCAAAGCCGGAGTCGTGGGGCTGACCAAGGCCCTGGCCCTGGAAACGGCCGCCGACAACGTGCTGGTCAACAACATTGCCCCGGGCCCCATCGAGACGCCCTTGGTTGACGGCATCTCGGAGGAATGGAAAGCGGCGAAGCGTGCCGGGCTGCCGCTGCTGCGCTTCGGGCTGGCGGACGAGGTGGCGCCAACGGCGCTGCTTTTGGCCAGCGATCCCGGCGGCAACTTGTACGTGGGGCAGACACTCGGACCCAATTCCGGCGACGTCATGCCCTAGGAGGGAGACCTATATGTGCGGTGCCTGTGGACGAAATGTGGTGAGCGATCCTGTCCTGGGTTCGATCAGAACGCTGCGGCAGCACCTGATTGTCGCCCAAACGATTAATGGTGCCAGCCAATCCTGGCCAGGAGCCCCGAAAGTGGCCGCGACCAGCGGCGGCTGGCTGGTCTCGGGGCCGACGGGAGCCACGGTGGCCGTATCAACCGTGCAGGCGCTGTGGTCGGCTGTCCTGCTGGGCAGGCCGGGGCTGCAGCGGCAGGACCTGCGTGCCGCCGGGGACCTGGGAGCGGGTGAACCGGGAGCCGGTGAACTGGGCACGGGGGCGCTGGGGGCCGGGGAACCGGACCCGGGGGAGTTGGCGCGCCGGGTGATGAACCTCGGCCACGAGATGGCACAGGATTCCGCTACGGAAACGGACACGTGACACGCCACAGGTCAGGCGCTACGGGGATCCCCGTAGCGCCTGACCTTTTCCGCGGCGCCCGGCCCGAATTCGTCGCGAAAACCTAGCCAAACGGCCGGGCCGGGCCCAAGTGCCGGGGTCAGCCTTCAGCCATCAGGATGCAGGCGTAGCCGGGGGCGCGGCCGGGGAGTCGGAGTGCGGGCAGCGAATCTGCTCGCGGCCCTGTCGCGCGTTCTCGACGTCCGCCGCGCTTTCCAGGTCACCGCGGGCCCGCAGCCCGGCCACCACACCGTCAACATCGGCGCCGGGCCGGTTCTGGCTGAGTTTGTGCTTCGCCTCGATCCTCGTGATGAGAAGCTCGACGCCGACGATCGCGCGCAACTGGCCGGCAATGTAGCGCTCCGGGGCATCCTCGACAGTCCAGGGCTGCTCGGAGCCGGCCTCGTTGTGGTTGCTCAGCCGCCTCACATGGCTGGCGAGCCAGGCGGGATCGTCGTGGATGACCAGGGTGCCGTACACGTGGGCCGTGGAGTAGTTCCAAGTGGGAACCACGCGTCCGTGCTCCGCCTTGGACGCATACCACCGCGGCGAGATGTAGGCGTCCGCGCCCTGGATAATGGCGAGCGATTCGCCGAGGGCGGGTTCAGACCACTGGGGGTTGTTGCGGGCCAGATGCGCGTGCAGGGCACCGTGCTCACCGGCCGAGGGGTCGAAGACGAAGGGCAGCAGCGTGGCAAGCATGCCCTTCGCGGTTGCGGTGACCAGGTTGGCCGCGGACGGTCGCGTGAGCAGATGCCGGACTGCATCGGGGCCGGCGGCGAAATGTGCGGGGATGTACACGGAACTTCCATTCGGATTGCGGATCGGGTCTGGGCTGGGCGGCTTCGGGGGCGGGGCGTGTGATCAGATCAGCCGGATTGTTTCACTGTCACGGTGTCCTTCGCGTTGTTCCCCGGGCTGTCCTGGGGGCTGTCCAGCACGCCCGCATTGCTTCCCGCCTCCCTGGCCGCACGTGGCCGGGAGCGGACGGCCAGGCCGGCGCAGAGGATGACCGCCGTGCCGCCGATGATGGTCGCCCAGGTCAAGTCTTCGCCCAGTATGAGCCCGGCCCAGCAGATGCTCAAGACCGGCTGGACGAGTTGGATCTGGCTGACCTGCGCCATGGGTCCGATGGCCAGGCCGCGGTACCAGGCGAAGAAGCCGAAAAACATGCTCACGACGCCCAGGTATGCGAAGGCCGCCCACTGCACGGGAGTAGCGGAGGGAGGCTGGCTGGCCATAGAAAAGGCCGCGATGCCGGCCATGAGCGGCGAGGACAGAACGAGGGCCCAGGAGACGGTCTGCCACGAGCCGAGTTCGCGGGCCAGCAGGCCGCCTTCGGCGTAGCCGATTGCCGCCGAGAGGACGGCGCCGAACAGCAGCAGGTCGGCCAATTGCAGTTGCCCGATGCCGCCGGACTGCGCAGAGGCGAAACCAATCGCCGCCACTGCGCCCGCGCCGGTGATCATCCAGAAAGACCTGGGCGGCCGTTCGTGGCCGCGGATCACCGCCATCGTTGCGGTCGCCGCGGGGAGTAGCGCAATAACAACCGCGCCGTGGCTGGCGGGAACCGAGGTGAGGGCGAAGGAGGTCAGCAGCGGGAATCCGACCACCACGCCGCCGGCGACCACCGCAATACGCGCCCACTGGGCGCCCCGGGGCAGGCGCTGCCGGGTCAAAGTGAGGGCGAACGCGGCGAGAACGGTCGCAACAACAGCCCGGCCCGATCCGATGAACAACGGAGACAACCCCGCAACCGCCACCCGGGTGAACGGCAGTGTGAAGGAAAATGCGGCGACGCCGACGAACCCCCACCACAGTCCGGCTGCCGGCCGGGACGATAACGGTTGTTTGATCTCCTGAGTAGCGCTACTATTGCCTTTCATGTCTTACGATAGCACCACGCGGATGGCGGCGCGGCTCCGGGAATGGATTGCGGCCGCCGCGCCGGGCGCCCGGCTGCCTTCCACGCGTTCCCTGGTCGCCGAGTACCAGGCCAGCCCCGTGACCGTGCAAAAGGTCCTGCGGACCCTCTCCGCGCAGGGCCTGATCGACAGCCGCCCCGGCGTCGGGACGTTCGTGCGGGCCGTTCGAACAGCGCGGCCGGCGGACTACGGCTGGCAGACGACGGCGCTGGGATCGCCCCGGGCGCCGCTCCGCCCCGTCTCCACTGCGATGCGCAGCGCCTCAAACGACGTCATCGCTTTCCATTCAGGCTATCCGGACCGGGAACTGCTGCCCGAGCGGCTGGTCAGGGCAGCTCTGACCCGGGCTGCCCGGGGTGAGGCTGCCCTGTCACGTCCGCCTGCCGCGGGCCTGCCCGACCTGCAATCCTGGTTCGCGCACGAGCTCCGGGGGGCTACCGGGGCCGGCGTCGCCCCGCCAACGCCGCGCGACGTGATCGTACTCCCGGGGAGCCAGGGCGGGCTCAGTTCCGTGTTCCGGGCGCTGGTCGGCAGCGGGCAGCCGCTGCTGGTGGAATCCCCGACATACTGGGGGGCGCTCCAGGCCGCGGCGCAGTCCGGTGTCCGGGTTGTTCCGGTACCCAGCGGTCCCGAAGGCCCGGACCCCGAGGACCTGGCCCGCGCCTTTGACGAGACCGGCGCCCGGCTGTTCTACGCGCAGCCGAACTATGCGAATCCCACCGGGGCGCAATGGCCCGCCCGCCTGCGCGAGCAGGTGCTCGACGTGGTGCGCGAACACGGTGCTTTCCTGGTGGAGGATGACTGGGCCCATGACTTCGGAATCACCACGGATTCCGTGCCCGTTGCCAGCCTCGACGATTCCGGCCATGTCGTTTATCTCCGTTCGCTGACCAAGAGCGTGTCCCCGGCCATACGCATTGCCGCGGTGATCGCCCGCGGCCCGGCACGTGATCGCATCCTGGCCGACCGGGGCGCCGAGTCCATGTATGTCAGCGGCGTTCTCCAGGCGGCCGCCCTCGACGTCGTCACGCAGCCGGGATGGCAGACACACCTGCGCGGACTGCGGCTGCAGCTCCAGTCCCGCCGTGATCTCATGCTCAGCAGCCTGCGGGAACTTGCCCCGCTGGCCCACGTGGAGCACGTGCCCACGGGCGGGCTCAACCTCTGGGTCCGCCTTCCCGACGGGACCGACGTCGACCAGTTCGTAGGGGACTGCGAGGCCGCGGGGGTCATCATCGCGGCCGGTACCGAGTGGTTCCCGGCCGAACCGGCCGGACCGTTCATCCGGCTGAACTTCGCCGGACCCAATCCGGGCGCTTTCCGGGAAGGCGCGCGGATCCTCGGCCAGGTGCTCGAACGCACCGCCGGGCGGTAGGCCGCCGCCGCGCTACGCCGGCGTGAGCAGCGCCTCAGGTGCCGCGAGCGTCACGAGGCCCTGCACGGAGCGGGCGAGCCCGGCGTTGAGCGTCACAAAGGCGTCTGCCTGAAGCCGGGCCAGGGCCACGTATTCGGCGTCGAGGGTGTCATCCAAGCCAAGTTCCTCGGCGAGGCTCCACGCGGTGCGTTGCAGGACGCGGTCGCCGAGGAGCCGGATGCGAAGGCCCCGGATGTAGTCGAGCTGACGATTGGCATCGGCCCGCGTCACGTCGCCGCGCCGGACTGACTGGTACAGGAGCGAGAGCACCTGCGAGCGGAGGAGCGTCGGCGCCACCAGCTGGTGATCGTCTGAAACCGCCGGCCTTTCGAGGGCAAGATGAAGGGCAACGTCCGGGCCAATCACGAATCGGGTCATGGTTACTGGATCCTTCCTGGGTACAGCGGCGGTCATCCCGCCTCGCGGGGCGCGAACATGATGACGGCGACCCCGAACAGGCAGATCACCGAACCCAGGACGTCCCACCGGTCGGGCCGGAAGCCGTCGAAGATCATGCCCCAGGCCAGTGAACCGGCCACGAACACGCCGCCGTACGCGGCGAGGATACGCCCGAAGTGTGCGTCCGGCTGCAACGTCGCGGCAAAGCCGTAGATGCCCAGCGCCACGACACCCAGCCCGGCCCACCACCAGGCCCGGCCCTCACGGACGGACTGCCAGACGAGCCAGGCCCCACCTATTTCGGCAACGGCGGCGAGGACGAACAGCAGGATGGTTTTCGGGATAGTCACGCCCTCATGATGGCACCGGCTGGTTGCCTATCCGGGCCGGTGCGCGCCGACGCGCCCGCCCGGCCGTCATGCGGGGTCATCGCTTGCATCACCGGCCACCCGGGCCTATAACTTTAAGGTTCAAGTAAACTTGGCCGGAAAGGCTGTGCCGCTCGAAGCCGACTGGCTTGACGGCTCCGCCCCCGCCGACGTCAGCACCTGCTGCCCCATACCTGAGGACCCGAGATGACCCTTGCGCCAGAAACCACTGCAACGCCGAGGGCCGCAGCACCTTCGGCCGCCGTGCGCAGCCGCGTCGTCGTGCCGCTGCGCTTCCCCGACGGGTTCGAAGCCGTTGCCGACGTGCTGAGCTTCAGCGGGCTCACCGACGGCAAGGAGCACCTGCTGCTGGCCCTCGGCGAGTGGGAGGCTGCACTGCAGGGCGCGGCGCAAGGCGGTGCCGGACCGCTGGTGCGGCAGCACAGCGAGTGCCTTACCGGGGACGTATTCGGGAGCCAGAGGTGCAATTGTGGCCCGCAGCTGCGGGAGGCCGTGGAGCGGATTGCCGCCGAGGGAGGCTTCCTGCTCTACCTCCGCCAGGAAGGCCGCGGCATCGGCCTGTATTCGAAGCTTGACGCCTACGCACTGCAGGATGGCGGCCTTGACACCTACGCCGCGAATCTGGCCCTGGGCCACGGCGAAGACGAGCGGGACTACACGGCGGCGGCCCAGATGCTGGAGGCAATGAGTGCCAGCACGCTGCGGCTGCTCAGCAACAACCCGGACAATGCAGCCCAGCTGACCGGCCTCGGCCTCGAAGTGTCCGGGCAGGTCGCCACCGGCGTCCATGCCTCGGCGGCCAATCTTCGGTACCTGGCCGCAAAACGCGACCATACCGGCCACACGCTCGTGCTCCCGTCCGACGCCGGACCCGTCGCCGGTGCGCCCGGCGCTGCCCCTGGCGGTGCCCCCGGCGCTGCCCCTGGCGACGTCGGGGCTGCGTCCCGGGCCGGGGCGGCGGCCGTCCCGACCCATGACGACATGCTCGCCCGGGTCCAGGGGCTCGTGCCCGGCCTGCGCGAGCGGGCCGCGGAAACCGAGGAGCTCCGAAAGTGCCCGGAGGCTACTCCATCTCGGGCCGGTGGACCTTTGCCTCCGGGGTCATGCATGCCCGGTGGGCGCTGCTCGCCGCGCAGCACGGCGACGTGCGCCTGCAGTGCCTGGTGCCGCTGGCCGACGTCGAGCTCCTCGACGTGTGGCAGACGGCCGGCCTGCGGGGTACCGGGAGCAACGACATTCGGGCGGGCGACCTGTTCGTCCCGGAGCATCGGACTCTGGACTGGGAACTCCTGGGCGCGGAAACCAATCCGGGGAGCCTGCTCCATGCGGATCCGCTGATCCACACCCCCATGGGCGCGCTGCTGAACATGGTGGCCCCGGCCGCTGCCCTGGGGTCTGCCGAATACGCGCTCGACCTGTTCCGCGAGCTGATCATGGTCCGGAAGGTCAAGCACGCCGTGGAGAACCGCCAGGCGGACTCCCCGCTCGCGCAAGTCCGGTATGCGCACGCCTTCGGGCTGGAGGCCACCGCGCGGCTGCACTGGCAGGAGGCGGTCCGGGTGGTCTCTGCCGCCCATGCGCGCGGGCCTTCGACCACGACGGAGCCGGACCGCGGGCAGTACCGGCTGTCCCTCGCCCTGAGCGGCGAGGCGTCGGCCGAGGCGGTTCGGGTGATCATGCTGGGATCCGGCGGGAGTGTGCACCGGCTGTCGCATCCGCTCCAGCGGATCCAGCGCGACGTCAATGTCCTGATGAACCATGCGGCGCTGACGAGGGATCCGGTTCTCGAGCAGGCGGGCCGGGGCCTCCTGAATCTTGGGTTCAGTGTGCCCTCGTTCTAGCTGGAAGCTTGAAGCTTCAATCAAAATGGATTAGGATGATCCCATGACTCAGACCACTGACCGCCCCCCGGTTCTCTTCCTCAGCCATGGCGCACCGCCGCTGGCCGACGACTCCACGTGGACCCGCGAACTCCACGACTGGTCCGGCACCTTCGGCAAGCCCCGGGACATCCTCATGGTCTCCGCCCACTGGGAAAACGCCCCCGTGACGCTCAGTGCAACCGGGCGGGATCCGGGCCTGGTCTACGACTTCGGCGGCTTCCCGCAGAAGTACTACGAGGTGGCCTATGACGCCCCGCAGGCACCCGAGTTGGCTGCCGAAGTCGAGAAGCTCGTCGCCGGCCACGGCCACCACGTGGAGCGCGATGAAAGCCGCGGGCTGGACCATGGCGCCTACGTTCCGCTGAAGGAGATGTACCCCGACGCCGACGTGCCGGTCGTGCAGATGTCCATGCCGACGCTTGATCCGCAGGGGTTGTTCGACCTCGGCATGTCGCTGGGGCCCTTGCGGGAGCGGGGCACGCTGATTGTCGGATCGGGATTCACGACGCACAACCTGCGCTGGTTCAATCCCGCCGGGGGACCGGACTCCGCCCCTCCCGCGGCCTCCAGCGAATTCGACCACTGGGCCGAGGAGGCCATGGCCCGCGGCGATGTCGACTCCATCCTCGACTTCCTGAACAAGGCGCCCGCCGCCCGGGAAGCGCACCCCCGCAGCGAGCACTGGGCTCCGCTCTATGTTGCCCTCGGGGCTGCGTACGGCTCGGGAGACATCCACGCCAGGACAGCAATCGACGGGTTCTGGTTCGGGTTGTCCAAGCGGTCGTGGACCCTGACGTAGCAGTCGCACAACGTAACACGGGGAATGAACCGGACCAGGGTCCGGTTATGCCCGCCAGCGCCGGATCGCCGGCGAACCAGAACGTGACGTGGCTTGACCACTGATGAGGAGTGCAACATGACGATTGCAGTAACGGGTGCGACAGGACAGCTGGGCAGACTGGTCCTCGATGAACTGCTCACCAGCCAGGAACCGGATTCGCTGGTGGCCATCGTGCGCGACGCCGCGAAAGCCGCGGAGCTGGGTGCACGTGGCGTCCAGGTGCGCGTCGCGGACTACTCCGATCCCGCGGCTCTCGAGGCCGCGCTCACGGGAGTTGACAGGCTCCTGCTGGTCTCCGGAAGCGAGGTGGGTTCCCGGGTGGCGCAGCACGGCAACGTCATCGACGCGGCCAGGGCCGCCGGCGTCGGGTTCATCGCCTACACATCCGTCCTGGCCGCGGACACCACCGAACTGATCCTGGCGCCCGAGCACAAGGCAACAGAGGAGCTCATCCGCGCGTCGGGACTCGACAACACCATCCTGCGCAACGGCTGGTACACCGAAAACTACGCCCAGACCGTGGCAACGGCCAAGCAGACGGGCGCCGTCGTGGCCGCTGCCGGTGACGGCCGGGTGGCCAGCGCGACGCGGGCTGACTACGCCGCGGCGGCCGCGGCGGTGCTCAGCTCCACCGGGCACGAGGGCCGCACGTACGAACTCTCCGGCGACTACGCCTGGGACTTCAAGGAACTGGCGACGGCGATCACCCGGATCACGGGCCGGGAAGTTGTCTACCAGCCCGTCTCCGCCCCGGAACTGGTTGAGGTCCTGACCGCGGCCGGCCTCGACACGGGCACCGCGGGATTCCTCGCCGCCCTGGACGCGGACACCGAGGCGGGCCTGCTGGCCACCGTCACTGGCGAGCTGTCCCGGCTGATCGGTCGGCCGACGACGCCGCTGTTGCAGGCTCTGACGTCGGCGGCCGCGAGCTAATCCGCACTGCCCAAGGAGGCAGCGAGACCGGGAGGCCGGGAGTGGGCATAATGAAGGCGTGGATTCCCGCTGCGCCCGCAGGGCATAGACACCCTGCGGGTGCGCGCCTCGACTGACAGGACCCATGGAAACTCCCGGTGATTTTCAGCAGGCCGGGGCCGGTGAATGGTCGGACGGCCCGCTGGTTCTCGGTGTGCCGTGGGAATTCGACGAGCGCCTGGTACGGGCCGCCGCCGGGCTCGCCGCGATCATGGGAGTGCACCTGATTTGCGCGTTCGTGGACCCGGCGAGCTACCTCACCGAGTGGGAGCCCGCCGGAGTCCTGGATGGCACCTCACTTGATCCTGCCCCGAATGTCGAAGCCGAATACCCGGCCTCACAGCTGCTCAGCTGCCTTGAGGGCATTCTCGGTCCTCCCGGCGGGGCATGGTCCTTCCGGGTGCTGAACGGCGAAGTTGCCCACGCCCTGGACCGGCTGGCGCAGAACGCGGACGCGGCTGCGCTGATTGTCGGCGGGCAGCGGCCTGGGCGGATTGCCCAGATGGGCCGGCTCCTGGAGGGCTCGGTCAGCGTTTCCCTGACCCGTCTGCAGGGCAGGCCAGTACTGGTCGTTCCGCACGCGGGTCAGTGACGCACGCGCCGGCCGTGCGTTCCGTCCACCGACGGCGGCCCAACAGCGGGCCAGCACCGCGCCAACAAACCTGAGGCCGGCGGGGCGGGTTCATCCGTTCCGGGGGACGGCCCCGGGCCGCCGCGGCCATAGCGTTGGAGTACCGCCGGTGTGCGAGCGCCCGGGATGCGAAAGATTGCTGGAGCACAAGGGGCTGACGCTGACGGCGGAACTGCACGAGCCGTTAACGCCAGCGAATCGAAGTGAGTGATGGTAGACCCGAACAAGCCAGCAGCCGTCACGTCAGAGGCGCGGGCGCTCTTCGTCGGCAGCGCCGCCTTCCTCGTCCTGGGCGGCATCGCTTTTCTGCTGATCGGGCGGGAACCCGTCCCGTTGTCCGGACGGGGTTCAGTCGGTGACATTGCCTCGATCGGCACGGCAGTGTTGGGCGCCGGGGCGGTGGTGGCCGGTTGCCTGCAACGTCGTCCGGCTGTGGCACCGGAGGCCCGCGGGGGAGGCCGGATCCGCACGTCCATCGATATCGCCGCACTCGCGCTGGCGCACGCCTGCATCTTCCTGCTCGGCTGGCTGGCGCTCTTTTCGCTGTTCCAGCAGGCGTTCATCGGTGCGGTCGTCTACCCGTTCGCGGCCGCTGTCCTGGTCGGGACCACAGGAGCCATCAGCGCCTATATCGCCTACCTGTCCGCGCTCAGCATGACCGCCTACCGGCTCGCGGCCCTCCTCGCCGGCTTCCTGGTCACCGGCCTGCTCACGAGCATGCTCACCGCACAGGATCCACTGTGGTGGCAGGAGAACCTCAGTGCCCTCGGCATGAGCTCCGACGTCTCCGGAGTGGCGTTCAACTTCACCCTGATCGTCGCCGGCGTGGTCATCTCCACGCTGGCGGGATATGCGACGGCGACCCTCGCGGCGACCGCGAAGTCCCCGTCCGCGCTGCATCGGGTGAGGCTGCTCGAAGGCGGGATCGCCCTGATCGGCGTCTTCCTCGCCTGCGTGGGATTGTTCCCCGTCGATGAGCGCTTCGGGCTCCACACCCTGGTCGCGTCCGGCATGGTGGTGGTCTTCGCGTCCCTTATTGTCCGCATCCGCACGCTGGTTCCGTCCGTCTCGGCCACCTTCGCTGCGCTTGGCTGGCTATTCCTGGCGGTCATCGTCGCCGCCGCGGTGCTGTGGTTCCCGGTGGGCTACTACAACCTGACCGCGGTGGAGCTGATCGCCGCGTCGCTGATCTTCGCCTGGCTCATCATCCTGATCCGTAACCTCGCAGCCGTCGATGCCGACCAGCTTGAGGCGAACCTGCCGGCCCGGCCGCTGCCATCGCCGGCTGAGCCTGCGAATCGGCCAGTTTCCGCAACAGACAGCGCAGTGCCCGACCCGTAAGTGCCGCGGGGCCTGCCGACGACGGAAGTGCCGACGCCGGGAGTGCCGTCGGGAAGGGCCGCTTCAAGGCTCGCCTATGAGTGCGTCGGTTCTTCGACCAGCGCTGTGGCGATGCTGTCGGCGTCCTCGAGCGCGGACAGGAAGCGTTCGGCGTCCAGGGCCGCGGCGCAGCCGGTGCCGGCGGCGGTGATGGCCTGGCGGTAGCGGTGGTCCACGGCGTCGCCGCAGGCGAAGACGCCAGTCAGGTTGGTGACCGTCGTAGGGGAGTCGACCTGGATGTAGCCGTCGGCATCGAGGTCTATCTGGCCGGCCAAAAGCTCGGTCCGGGGCACGTGCCCGATCGCGACGAAGATGCCCGTGGCGGCCTGCTGCCGGGTGTCGCCGGTGCGGGTGTCGGTCAGGGTCACTCCGGTGACCTTGCCGTTGCCGTGGATCGCGGTGACGGCGGAGTTCCAGGCGAACCTGATCTTGGGGTTGTCCTTGGCCCGCTGGGCCATGATCCGGGAGGCGCGCAGTTCGCCCTTGCGGACCACCACGGTCACCGATTTGCCGAAGCGGGTCAGGAACGTGGCCTCCTCCATCGCCGAGTCGCCGCCGCCGACCACGATGATGTCCTGGTCGCGGAAGAAGAAGCCGTCGCAAGTGGCGCACCAGGACAGTCCGTGGCCGCTGAACTTCTTCTCCTCCGGCAGGCCCAGTTCCTTATACGCCGAGCCCGTGGCGAGGATGACGGCGGGCGCTTCATGTCTCGCCCCGGCGGCGGTGACCACACACTTCAGGTGCCCGGCGAGCTGCACCTCGGTGACGTCGTCGAACACCACCTGCGCGCCAAACTTTTCGGCCTGCTGCTGCAGGCCGTCCATCAGTTCGGGGCCCTGGATGCCGCCCGGGAAACCGGGGAAGTTTTCCACCTCGGTGGTGTTCATCAGAGCGCCCCCGGCAGTGACCGCACCGGCGATGACGAGCGGCTTGAGCCCGGCCCGGGCGGCGTAGATCGCCGCGGTGTACCCCGCGGGACCGGACCCGATGATGATCAGCTTCTCGGTTGTCTTGATTGCGGCGCTCACGGTCGGGCTCCTTCGGTGACGGTTGCCGGCATGTGCTGATCATCCCGCCCGGTGGGGCGCTTATCAACGCCCCCGGGGTTGATCCGGAGTTCGGACACCCGGGAACGCTGCGCGGGAGCTGCCCGGGCAGCTAGGCGGAGGCCAGCGTCTGAGTCAGGATGGTGCCGCCAACCCCGACCAGGACCGCGCCTGAACCCCCGACAACGATCCGGCCGGTCCGGGGCCGCGCGAGGACTCCGGTCACTTTCTTGAGCGCGCTGAGCAGCAGCACGTACCAGGCCAACGCGATCAGCAGGAAGATGCCCGCCATCAATGCGTGCTGGGCGAGGGGCGGCAACGGGGCGACAGTGAACTGCGGGAACAGCGACAAGTAGAAGACGGCGACTTTCGGGTTGAGCAAGTTGCTCACCATTCCTTGCACGAAAGGCGAGCTCCCGCCGCGTTGGCGTTCTGCTGCCGGTGCCGGGGGTTGGCTGGGTTTGGGTGTTCTGGCGAACGCCTCAGCGAAGGCGCGCAGGCCCAGGTAGAGCAGGTAGGCGGCCCCGGCAATTCTGATCCCGGTCCCGACGACTTCCGAGGCCCCCAGCAGCGCCGTGACACCGAGCACCGCCAGCACGGCAAGGATCGTGTTGCCAACCATTATGCCGGCGGCGGCTGTGGTTGCCGCCCGTGTGCCGCGGGGCGCATTCCTGAGGACAAGTGCAAAGTCAGGTCCGGGCACCACCACTACGACCAAGCAGGTCAGCACGAAGGCTGCCAGTTGTTCCAGCATCGGGGATTTCCTCCGGGCGTCAGTCTGTGGCGGTGGGTGGTGAATTTCTGTCCGGGAACGAAACCCGGGCAGCCTTCTACGTTAGGCCAATACGGGCACACTGGAGCGCAGCCCCGCTCGTCGCCGGCGGAAGGGGGCAGCAACCTCACCCGCTGGGCATGATTCGGTCTCGAGGCCGGACCGCTAGCTTTGCATCAGCATCGCATTGCGGTGGGCGCTGATGGGATGTGCCTGCAGGACCATGCTCATGCGTGAACTGCCCGGTCTGCTCCAGAGGAGGCAACATGTCCGGTTGTGTGGTGGACCCGAGCGAGCCAACGAGTGTGGGAGGCGGACCGCGATGAACCCTCCGAAGGACGCCGGGACCCCGCCGGTGCAGTTCAACCAAAGGCTGGCGCTGCTGCTGGCCATGGCGATGTTCGTGCTGGTTGTCGACACGTCGATCATGAACGTATCGATCTCCGCCGTGGTGGACGACATAGGCGCGACCGTCAGCGGACTCCAGTCGACAATCGCCCTCGAGGCGCTGGTATCCGCGGCCTTTATCCTGATCGGCGGCAAGATTGGCGACCTGATCGGGCGCAAGCGCGCCTACGTCATTGGGCTTTCCTGCTACGCCGTCGGCGCCGTGGCGATGACGCTCGCCCAGACTCTCCTCCCGGTGATCATCTGCTGGGCCCTGATCGGCGGCCTTGGCGCCTCGCTGCTCCTTCCCGCCATGCAGTCGCTCATCCACGGAAATTTCGAGGGAGATGCCCAGCACCGGGTCTACGCCCTGGTCGGCGCGTCGGCCGCGATCGCCGCCGCCGTCGGTCCTCTGCTCGGGGGCTTCCTCACCACGTTCCTGTCCTGGCGCGTCGCCTTTCTGCTCGAGGCCCTCATCATCGCGGTCGTCCTGTCCGGAATCAAGCTCGTCAAAGACGTGCCGTACACCGGGCCCCGGGAACTGGATATCTTCGGATCACTTCTGTCCATCGTCGGCATGGGCGGCGTCGTGCTCGGAATCCTGGTCTGGCAGGAAGGCGGCGAGGCAGTGGGCGCACTCCTGGCCGTGGGTGCCGTCGGACTGGGCGGCCTGGTCTACTGGCTCCTTCAGCGCAAACGCCGCAACAAGCCGACGCTGCTGGACCCGGACCTGTTCCAAGCAAAAGCCTTCCGCTTTGGTGCCACGGGACAAATGCTCCAGCAGATCGCTCTGGGTGGCACCATGATCGTGCTGCCCATCTACCTTCAGATGGTGCTCGGATACAACGCGATGCAGTCAGGCCTGTCCATCGCCCCGCTCTCGCTGACCATGTTCGCTGTCGCCATGATCGTCGGGAAGAGGTCCGGGAGGCGGCGCCCGGCCAGCCTCATACGTTGGGGCTTTCTGTTTCTGATCGCGGGTTTGCTGGTGCTGGTCCCAATCGTGCCGCGAGCTGACTCCGGCTGGTGGCTGCTGATCCCGCTGATCATTTCAGGCTTTGGCCTGGGGCTGCTGGTATCCCAGCTCAACAACTACACCTTGTCCCCGATTTCGGACGAGCGGGTCAGCGAGGCCGCCAGCGTGAACTCGGCCGCGGGATCGTTCGGCTTGTCCTTCGGACTTGCGTTCGCCGGCGGCATCATGCTGGCATCGCTCTCGACCATCTTCATCGGCTTGTCCGATGCCAGCACGGTCCTCCCGCCCGACGACAAGCAGCAGGTCGCGACGGTACTGGAAGACGACGCCCAGGTGATGAGCGACGCGCAACTCCAGGAACAGATCGCCGGCCAGCCGGAGGACATCCAGAACGAAATCATCCGCATCAACACGGAGGCACGGCCCCTGGCCCTCCAGATTGCACTGTTCGTCCCGATCCTTGCCGGCCTTGCCGGGCTGGGTA
The DNA here is from genome assembly GCF_022803015.1 of Arthrobacter humicola. GTDB lineage: Bacteria > Actinomycetota > Actinomycetes > Actinomycetales > Micrococcaceae > Arthrobacter > Arthrobacter humicola_A. The sequence goes on along the minus strand of NZ_JAFKON010000001.1, from coordinate 900,041 downwards.
CTTCGTTCCGCATGATTCGGATCCCTGACCCCAAGCCCGCCGGCACCGGCGAGGGGAGCGTCCTGGGCTGAAGTCCACAGCGGCGAGCGTCCAGGTGCACCCCTGACAGCGAAGTTCCCCGGGATCCGTCGAGGCGCGTGGTTTCGGGGTAGTCCGATCAGAGCTGGAGAAGGCTGTAGCCCACGAGGAAGATCCCAATCGTCAGCGTCGCGATCGCTGCGATCCTGCGGCCATTGCGCTGCAGCCAATTGAACAGGGCGGTCAAAGGCACTTGGGCCCGTTCGGGGGAGCGCAGCCACACAGCGACCGGAATGATGACGGCTGACTGGACCACGGCGGCGTAGGCGAGGACAAGCAGGCTGCTTGGCAGCGGCGGCAGTTCCTGGACACCGATCACGGCACCGGCGGTGACGGCCAGCAGGAGTGCCTTCGGTCGAAGGTTAAAGCCAAGGCCCAGGACGACGAATTCCCAGGGCCGGGCCGAGCGGAACCGCGACTTCATCTTGCCAAGCATGGCGTTGTCCCGGCCGCCCTTGCTCACGAGGAGGTACACGGCGTACGCAACCAGAAGCGCGCCGATCACAATGGCGAACTGTGCCACCCATTCGTCCTTACGCAGGCGCGGCGGTTTGACGGGCAGGAATTGCAGCCCGACCGCCGCCAGGCCCACGACCACGATCGAACCCGCGAGGCTGCCGATCAGGAAGGGAAGGGCGCCGCGGCGCGGACTTGGCGAGAGCAGAATCATGATCGTCACGCTGACAGGCACTGTGCTGAGAGCCCCGGCCAGGGCGAAGAGAGCCAGGCTGCTGAGAGTGCTCAGCATGCTCCCCTCACCTTCCCCCGGCAGCACCCCGACGGCATGTCATGCCTTCGGCCCGCTTCCGGTGTCCGGGCGGCCCGTCTTCAGTCGTCCGCGGCGTGCCCGGATCGCCTTGTCTTCTTCCTTGATGAGCAGTTCGAGGTCCTTATTGTCGCCCGTCAACGGCCGCCACCATGAAAGTGTCGGGTCGGAATCGAGCAGGATGGTTCGGAACAAGAGCGTCAGGGGAACGGCGAGGACGGCGCCCACAGGACCCAGGACCACTGCCCAGAAGAGGACGGAGAAGAAGGTCAACGTCTCACTCAGCGACACCGCGTTGCCCACGTATTTCGGCTGGATGATCGACTGGATGATGCTGTTGATTCCGCCATAGATGATGATGACTGCCACGAAGGTCGGCCAGCCCCCGGTGAGATAGCCGAAGAACAACGGTGGGATGATGGCGATGAAATACCCGATGTTGGGGATGAAGCTGCAGATGAAAGACAGCAGCCCCCAGAGCAGGGCGCCGGGGATCTGCAGGATGACCAGAACCAGCCAGTTGAACAACCCCTGCGCGATTCCGAGGACTGTGGTGGCGACCATGTAGCGGCGTACACCGGTTCCGAAGCCGTTGAGCGCTGAAACCAGTGCCGGCCGGTGATAGTTCAGGTGAATCAAGAGCGCCGGCACGCGCGAGCCGTCAATCGCCATAAGAATGAGCATGGTCAGGATGATCACGAGGCTGGTCACCAGGCTTGCGACGTTTCCCAGGAGGCCGCCGAGGAACCCGACGATGCGGCCCGGCGTAAACCCGTTCAGGACTGCCTGGGTTTGCTCCGGGCCAAATCCTACAGATTCCAGCATCGCGGAGATCCTTGCGCCGAACTCGGCCATTTGGGGGGCGTATTGCGGCAGCAACGCGGAGAACTGGGCGAGTGAGGCAATCAGGACTGCGGCGAAGGCGGTCAGCAATCCGAAGACAGCCGCGATGGTGGTCCCGGTGGCGATGCCCCGGGAAATTCCCCGTGCCTGCATCCAGCGGCGCAGCGGATGGACACAAAGCGTCAGCACGAAGGCAAAAAAGACGGGGGTGACTATTCCCTGGATCGCGCCGAGGCCGAACGCTGCAATCGTCGCGCTGGCCAGGGCGAGCAGGATTATTACGGTGCGGGGGAGGGCCGAACGATTGGATTCCGATGGTTCCGGCTCCATGAGCCCTCCTTGGTTCAGCCTAGCCATATCTTAGAAGCCTCATGGCCTCATGAATAGCGAGTTGGCCAGGCCTGCTCCTCGCGCCTCAACCCGGAGTCAGACGACGATCTTGCTCTTGATCTGGGCAAACTCCTCTGCACTGATGGTTCCCGCGTCCATGAGTGCTTTGGCTTTCGCGATCTCCTCGGTGGGGCTGGCCGTGGCGACACTGCGGATGTAGGCATCGGTTTCCTGCTGGGATTTACGGGCCCGCGCCATTGACCGCTCCGCCATGCCCTTGCCCCGGGCAATCATGTATGCCAGCACGGTCAGGAACGGTATGAAGACCAGAAGGACGATCCAGACGGCTTTCCACCAGCCACTGAGTTCGTCGTCGCGGAAGAGGTCGCCGATCACCATGAACACTGCATACAGGAAGGCGATAATCGCATAGAAGATGAACAACCACCAGAGAATATCCCAAAAGTTCTCGAAGAAATTCATTTTGGCTTCCCTACTTTCGCTTGGTGCGGCGTCGCCTACGAACGCAGCCTTGGATGGGAATGGGTTTCACCGCGGATATCCCGGAAGACCCGGGCTAGCACTTGGCGTCATTCGAGAGATCGCTGATGGCGGCCTGCACGTTCGCGGCTTCGTCCTTGAGCGAGTTGGCCGCCTGCGTCAGGGTGGCGTCGTCGGGAACGGAGTTCACAGCGGAGGTGAACTTCTGTTGGGCAGCTTTAACGGCATCCACCCGATCTTTGGCCGCGTCGCTGGCCGCGTTGACCAGATCGTCGTAGCTCTTCCGCACCTGATCACGGGCCGCCTGGATCTGGCCGATCGTGGCGCCTGGCTTGAGGGAGTCCTTGAAATTCGTCAGGGCTGTTGAAAAGCCAGTGGCCGCAGCGCAAACCGGTGAAACGCTCGCCGTCGGGCTCGCGCTGGGGCTGTTGCTGGGTCCCGAGGTGGCGCAGCCGGCGAGCAGCGCAACTGCCGCCCCGAGCGCAGACATTCGCGCGAGGACTGGTTTTGGTGTCGACATTGGACTCGCCTCTCCATGGGCTTTCGCCTGGCAGCCCAATCACTGGCAGGTACCACCAGTGTTGGGTGAGGGGCCCGCTTGCGCGTCACCCGCCGCGGGTGATCCTTTCACGCCGCTCCCCATGCCAGGCACGCCGCTGACCAGCGGGGACGCGACGCCGGAACTATCGGACACGGGTGGGACCCCATTGCCTCCCACCCCGCGGCCCGAATCACCCCGGGGTGATGATGTGCCCGCTCCGTCGCCGTGATGGACTGCAGTCCACAACTGAGGGAGGATGCCATGTGTCGTTGGCTAGCGTATTCGGGTTCGCCGGTGCAACTGGAGGAGCTGTTGTACAAACCGACCAACTCGCTCGTGATGCAGAGCAAGCACGCTCGAATGGGCGTTGAAACCACCAACGGGGACGGCTTCGGCGTGGGCTGGTACGGATCCGCGCCGTATCCCGGGTTGTTCCACAGCACGGAGCCCGCGTGGAATGACCGCAACCTCCGCGAGTTGTCGGCCCAGGCGTCGGCCGGCCGGGTCTTCGCGCACATTCGGGCCTCGACCGGATCGGCGGTCCAACAGACCAACTGCCATCCATTCCGCCACGGCAGCTGGCTGTGGATGCACAACGGACTCATCCGGGAGTTCCCGACGGTGAAGCGCGACTTGGCCATGGCCGTTGAGCCATCGCTCTTTCCGCTGATCGAGGGAGCCACGGACTCAGAGCTCTTCTTCTTCCTCGCCCTGACCTTCGGGCTGGAGCAGGACCCGAGGGCGGCCGTAGCTGCCGCGGTTGGACTGATTGAAGACGTCGGCCGGCGCCACGGGATCGAGCAGCCAATCCAGATGACAGTGGCCACGACCGACGGCGACACCACCTGGGCGTTCCGCTACTCGAGTGAACGGCAGTCCCGGTCGCTGTTCCACAGCACCGACGTCGCGACCCTTCGCGTCCAGTACCCGGAGAACCCGTTGCTTCATGACCTGGCGGACAACGCGCGCCTGGTCGTCTCCGAACCGCTGGGGGATCTCCGCGGGGCGTGGCGGGAAGTACCCGAGGCCACCTGCGTGGTGGTGCACGGCGCCGGCGAGGACCTGTTCCCGTTCACGCCGACCGCCCCCTAGTGCCGGCGGCGGTGCCCCCCTCAGCGTCTGCGACGGGTGCCGCTGCCGTGCAGCACCGGCTGGTGCGGCGCTAACCGGTGGTCCGGTCCCGCCGCCGGCCCTTCACGCGCCGGTTCCTCCGGCGTCGGGCGCCCGGGGGATGGGAGTCGTGGGATACGTGTCATCGGGAGGGCCGCCCGCCGTGACCGGCTCACCGGTTGGCTCGGTGCCGGACTCGACACTGGACTCACCGCCGGGCTCGATGCCCGGCTCGCCTCCGGGTTCGGCGCCCGGCACGCCGGCTACGGCCGGCCGGCACAGCAGTTCGACCACGAGAATGACCAGCACGGCCAGGACGGCCGTCCAGATGGCGACGGCCGCCGTCGGGTCCTGCCAGAAGACCAGCACCAGCACAGCGATGCCGACGACGGTGGCTTCGATGATCCGCCGGTAGCGGGCCAACCAGAGCTGCCATGGCTTGGCCTGGCCGCCGCCGATCTTGCCGGTGATGTAGTCGCCCGCCGTCGCCAGGCCGTGCCGGACATACTCCGCGGGACGCGAGTGGCCCCCCAGAAATGCTGCCAGGGCGATCAGCAGTCCGACGACGAAGACAAGGCGCAGGCTGGTGCGCAGCGGTACCAAGAGCGCCTCGACCAGGCTTTCTGCCGCCGCTGGGGAGACAGCACTCGTCGGAATCGAGTTCAGGACGTAGCTTCGCCCGATCACAAGGGACAGCGCCAGCACCGCCATCGATACCGCCACGGCCAACCCCACGCCGCTCGTCGTGCTCCGTCTCCGGCCCCGGGGGGCAACGGCAATGGCGCCCACGGCGCTGAGCACCGTCAGCCACGCCAGTATTGGGCCGAGCCGGTCCAGGGTCCGGATGGTTTCCGTGGCACGGACCAGTTCAGGCGACTGGAACAGGGCGATCTGCGCGTCAACTTCCGGGATCCTCGAGGCGATATCCACCCCTTGCTGGACAAGGAGAGTCTTGACCCGGGCGATGATCTCTTTCGTGGAAATCGACACCGTGCCGTTCTCATCAATACTGACCGTGCCTCCCGTACTTCCCGTGGCAAGGTTGACCAGCCCCTGGTGCGCGACCCGGTTCACCTGGATCCAAAGGTCCTGGAACTGCGGTGTCGCAACGAATCTGGCAACGGCGGTATGGATGAGCGTTTTGGTCTGCTCCGCAAGCATCGGGGCCAGCCCGGTGAGCACGGCCGCCACGCGGGGCGCCGTTTTAGCGAGCTCGTTCAGGGCATCGCGCGTGATGGTCTGGAAATCCACGGCGTCGGTGATCTGTTGGGTGACCTTGTCGGCGATTTCGGCCTGGATCGCAGGGTCCGAGGCCAACGGTGCGACGGTGGCGACGTAGCGATCGGTGTCGATGACTTCGCTGCGCAGGTAAAGGGCCGGAACTGTCGCGAAGGCCAACAGGCCAGTGATAACCACCAGCACGATTGCCACAATGCGCCGGGCCAGCCCCGTATGCCGCACGGCCGGCCTGGGCGGGGCCTTGCGGGCAGTGTCCCGTTCCTGCTGGAGACGGGCAACTTCTGCCCGTAACCGCAGAATTTCTTCCTGTTCCGGGCTAGCGGGGCCAGCGGGCTGATCGTTCAGCGACATGAGGGGATCCGCCTTAGCTTGTGTTCCGCGGCTGGGCATTTCACGGCTATTTTCATTGTTCACTCGGCGTGCCGGTCCAGCCCCACCCACACAGGGTGATCTGTCACGCCGGGGAAGGGCCGGCCACGGCCGTCCCTACGGGCTGGAGGCCGCGCGTCGGACGTGCAGAGTGGCGCACCGAATCCCGGCGCTGCCCGCGAAATTTCAGCCGGCCGGCCCGCTGTCATCCGTTTTGGGTGATGACGGCGGCGGATTCAGGATTCGCCGCCCAGACGCCGCCCGGCCGCGAAGAACGCGACTTTTGCGATCAATAGGAGTGCACCTAAATCGGCAATCATTTGGACGGACACGACACCCCTCGCCAGCTGGCTTACCGGCGTAATATCCCCGAACCCGACGGTGGCAAACGTGGAAGTGGTGAAGTAAAGGGCATCGGTTCGGCTCAGGGGCTCGCTAAACGCCGCCGCAGATGTGATCGACATTGATGTGTAAAGGAGCGCGAAGAGACACAAAAACATCAACAGGGTTTCGGCGACAGCCGCGGCCGCCCGAACCCTCGGAATATGCGCCACGAGTATCAGCCGCAATTGAATTGCCAAGACTGCGAAAAAGACCAGCACGACACCCGCCAGGCGGATCCAGGCGGCCGCGGGATCGGCGTCATTGAATCCCCCGACGGGAATAAAGAAATACAGGGCGAGGACCACAACCGAAAATGCGATGAGACGTGCAATCGCGAAAATAATGACCCGCCTGCGGTCGGCCTTGTCGAGGTCATGAAGGAAAATCGGGTCTGTCGGGCTGCCGTGCTTCATAGGCATGACTGATGATACAGCCGGGCACCCAATTCGTGCCGTGCCGCAATCGGGTCGTCCTAATCGCCGTATTGTCGCGCTATGGAACGGCGCACAAGGGGTCTTTGCGCCCTGTTGGTGCCCTTTTGCCCCCACCTAGCATGTGGAATGTGAGAGATAGGCTAGAAGCCGAATGGGTACCGGGCCCACAGTTCAAGATCCGCCCGCCTGTGCGCGGTCTCGGAGCGCTGGAGCGTCCACGTCTGGAAAGCGCCCTGTCCGCGGCCGCAGATTCGCACCGCCTGACCCTCGTTGCGGCCCCGGCCGGCTACGGCAAGTCCACGTTCCTGGGTGATTGGGTCCGCAAGTGCGCTCTGCCGTGCGCATGGCTGTCACTTGACCGGTTCGACACGCAGCCCGCGCGGCTGTTTCACGGTGTCGTTGGGGCGATCCAGTCCGCGGCGAGCAAACTGCCGTTGCCCGGAACCGACGCCCTCCTGGCTCTTGACCCGAGCCTTGCCCATGACCGGGCGGCTTCCTACGACCTTCTCCTCGGGGCACTCGAGCACCTCACCGAACCGATTGTCCTGGTGATCGATGACGTCCATTTGGCCGGACCTGGGCTGGCGAACGGAATCGTCGGGGTGCTCGCAGCATCGGCACCCCCCTCACTGCGGCTGGTCCTCTCGGGACGCGGCCATACGTCCATCCAGCTCGAAAGATTCCGGTACGGCGAGGGACTGGGTGAACTTCGCGCCGCCGAACTGGCCTTCACGCGGGAGGAAGTTGCCCAGTTCGCCAGTGCGCTGGGACAGGATCAAACGTTCGACGCCGGGTCGCTCTGGAAAATGACAGCCGGCTGGCCTGTGGCAGTCCACGCCAGCCTGGTCACGTTGGCGCAGGCGCGCAACGTCCCGCTTGCAACGTCAGGCTCCGCGCCGACGCACGTCCCGCTCGCCGACTACGTCGCAGAAGAGATCCTCGACCAGATCGAACCGTCGCTGGCCGAATTCATTCTCAGGGCCACTACCAGCGACTGGCTCGGCCGCCGGCTCGCCGTCGAACTCGAAGGCCGTCCCCGCGGCGGCGTGCTGCTTGAGGAATGCCTCCGTAACGGGCTCTTCATCGAGGAGCACGAATACCGTGCGGGCGAATCGATGTTCCGGTGGCATTCCCTCTTCGCGGCGCAGTGCCGGCGCATCCTGCAGCGGCGCGACCCTCTGCTCGCCGAGCGTCTGCACCGCGTGGCGGCGAGGTACTACCAGGACGTCGACGTCGTCGAGGGCGTCGCCCAGGCGCTGCAAGGAAGCGCACCCCGGCAAGCCGTGATTTCCCTCGGCGCCCATTGGCTCGAATTCCTGCTCGGAAATGACGTGCAGACCCTTGAACGGCTGTGCCTGGATCTCCCCGCACCGTGGGGCGAGGATCCGGAGATCCTGATGATCCGTTCGGTCTGCCGTGCCCTTTCCGGCGACGGCACCGCCGCAGCCGAGCTCACCGACCGGGCGCTGTCGCGGACCTTCGCGCTGGACGCAATTCGACGCCGGAGACTGGAGAGTTACCGGGCGCTCTACGAGCCGCTGCCTGCCGACGGCCGCCTGGACCCGCACACCGAGACGGACGACGGCCAGTCGACGACGGACATTTCAGGCGATGGGCGCTCCAGCTCCTTCTCGACAGGACTCTTCCTGCTGGCCCAGGCAGAGTTCCGGCTGCACCGCACCGGCGAACTTGCGACGGCGCTGCTCCAGGCAACGGCGGCCACCGGCAACCCGGAACAGCTGGAAGCCGTGGAAATCTGCGCCCAGGCCGAGCTCGCGTTGGCTCACGCCATCGCCGGTAACCTCGCGAGCGCCGACGAACTTGGCACGGCGGCGTTGGAACGGGGAGAGGCGCTGGGTTGGAATTCGCGGCAACGGATGGCTCCGGCCTGGCTGGCCCGGGGCATCGCGTGCTACTGGAATGATGATCTGAAGGCTGCGCGGACCTGTCTTACCAAAGCACAGCGATTGGGCAGCGAGCTGTTACCGACGGGTCCGCTCAGCGCCATCTATCGGGTCCTGGTTGATTGCGCCGCCGGCGACCTGCCCCGCCTGGCCGACTCCGGTGCGGCGCTGGAGTCCTTTCACGGGCGGGGACGGTACGCCGTGTCATGGAATGCCCTGGAGACCATCGCGGTGGCGAAAATTGCCGAAGCCAGGGGCGACCGGGACGGAGCTTTGCGGACCGTCCAACCACTGGGTGCCGGGGGGCACGGCGCATTGGCGGATACGCTGCTGGCGGAGTTGCTGCGTCGCGAAGGTGACACCGCCGCTTCGCAACGCTGTGCCGAGTCACTGGCCGAACGCCGCGGCAGCTCATATATCGACACCTGCCTGAGCCTGACCGAGGCGATCATGGCCCATGGAGCCGGAGATGCCGCGGCGGCACACGAGCGGATTGAACATGCTGTCCTCCGTGCCGAGCCTGAAACCGTCCTGCGTCCTTTCGCCGAACGGAGAGAGGAATTGGCGGATCTGCTCGTGGAGCACGCTGTATGGGGCACAGCGCACGAGTCGTTCATCGCAGCGCTGATGGCACGCGAGGCACAGGGTGAGACCCGCCTTCGTGCGCAGTCCTACTGGAACCTGACCGAGCGCGAACGCGAAGTCCTTTCCTACATGCGCTCCATCATGACCGCTGCTGAAATTGCCGAGGCGTTGTACATTTCCGTGAACACGGTCAAGACCCACGAACGGTCCATTTACCGCAAACTCGGGGCGGTAAGCAGGCGCGACGCGCTCAAGACGGCCGCCAAGCGTGGCATCGTCTGAACCCCCGCGGCAGCCTTGATGGCCTTCGCGGTGAGGCACCGGTCCCGGATGGGGTCAGAGGCCCCTAGCCGCCGCAAACCGGCAGTGAAAGTCTGGAACCATGAAAAAAGTTGATCCCTTTGTGATCGTGATCGGATTTGACGGCTCGAAGCAATCACATGAGGCCCTGGCGTGGGGTGTTGAAGAGGCCCGGTACCGCAATGCGGAGCTCCGGGTCCTGACCGTCTGGAACAAGGCGCCAATGGCGTGGTATCCGGCGATGCTGGAAACGGCGGCAGGCGAAATCGTGGCGGAGGACTCACCGGAGCAGCAGGCCGAAGCGCTGGGCGCCGAGGCGGCGAAATCCGCAGTGGGTGTCAATGTCGTGACGCGGTCCATCAAAAACGACTCAGCGGCCTCGGCAATACTTGAGGCCGCACGGGAAGCCGACCTGGTGATCGTCGGCTCCCGCGGCCACGGCGGTTTCGCCGCGCTGCACATCGGATCGGTCTCCGCCCAGGTGGCCAGCCACTCTCCGTGCCCTGTCCTGGTGATCCGGCCGAAGGCTTCCTGAGCGTCCGATGCCAGCGAGCCGGGAGGGCTACCATCGGCGTATGACCGTCCTGGACTGGCTGATGGATTCAGATCCTTCCCTTCGGTGGCAGGTGTTGCAGGATCTCAGCAACGCCGCGCCCGAGGCCGTTACCGCAGAGCGCGCGCGGGTAGCGACCGAAGGCTGGGGTGCCCGCCTGCTGGCATTGCGGGACGAGGACGGCCAATGGGCGCATGGCGCATATTTCCCCGCCCAGGGCGACCGCCCCGACGGCGGCCGTGCCGAGAGCGGCCGTGCCGAGGGCGACGGTCCCGAGGGCGGCGGTGCGGATGATGCCGGCGGTGACACAGGTTGGGACCGCGTGCCCCAGCCGTGGACCGCCACAACGTACAGCTTGCTCCTGCTGCGTGACTTCGGGATCGACCCGCGAAGTGAGCAGATGCGCCAGACCATAGCGCTGGTCAGGGACAAATGCCGCTGGGAGGAGGGCGGCCAGCCGTATTTCCAAGGCGAGGTGGAGCCGTGCATCAACGGAATGACAGTGGCGCTCGGCGCGTACTTTGATCAGGACGTCGACGGCGTCGTCTCCCGGCTCGTCAGCGGGCAACTGGGCGACGGCGGGTGGAACTGTTGGGCGGAGTCCGGCGCCGTGGTGTCCTCGGCCGCCACGACGATCAACGTCCTCGAGGGCCTCCTGGCCCACGAACGGGTCACGGGCGGCTCGGCGCAGTCCGTGGACGCGCGGCGCCGGGGCGAGGAGTATCTGCTGGAGCGGGGCCTGTTCCGACGCAAGAGCACCGGCGCGGTCATAGACCCGGCTTGGCTGACGTTCTCCTTTCCGACCCGCTGGCACTACGACGTGCTCCGTGCCCTGGAGTACTTCCGTTCGACGGGAGAGCCTCCGGACCCGCGCGTGGCCGAAGCCGTGGAGGTGCTCCGGTCAAAGGAGCAGCCCGACGGGACCTGGTTGCTCGAAAACACGCATCCCGGGATCGTCCATTTCCCGGTTGATGACGGTGACGGCCGGTCCAGCCGGTGGAACACCCTCCGCGCGTTGCGTGTACTCGACTGGTACGGGCGCGCCGTTTGAAGTGGCGTGCGGTTTACCTGCTGCTAGGGCAGAACCTTGTAGAGGTCGATCACCGTCTCTTCGGGCGGAGCGGCGAAGCCGCCCTCAATACCCGCCTGCATCCGGGGCAGGAGGATCGTGTCCCGGAATTTTTCCCAGCTTTCTTTCGATTCGTGGACTGCCATGACCGTCCAGCCACCCTCGGATGCCCCGCCGGCGTGGAAGATCTGACCCTCGGGCAGGAGCCCCGCGCCCGGATGGACGGCTGCAAGCGACGCCTCGTATTGTTCCTTGGTGCCTCCCGGGAAGAAGTGCACGATTCCGTAGGGCGTGGTGGCCATAACAACTCCTAGGCTGGTGGATTGGACGGGACAAGGCCAGTCCTAGACGCCGCCACCGGGCGTGTCAAGGGCTCGCGGAAGCAGGCGGGGCTCCGGGGACCGGCGTGCCCCGCAAGTTCAACATGATGAGCCTTGATCCCAACGCCGCGGCGGCCTTTCCGCTGGTTGGCAGGGCCGGCGGTTGGCAGGTCCGCGGTCAGCCGTCCGACAGGGTCCGGACGTCCTCGGCCAGGGCAGCCCGGTAGCCAAGGTTTCGTGAGACTGCCCTCGCGGTGGCCATCACCGCCGGAGCCAGGACGTTGGGCGGGGTGGTCCCGTCCGGTACCACGATCGACAGTGCGGCCACCACCGTGCCCTGGGCATCAAAGACGGGCGCCGCCACGGACACTGTCAGCGACGGCGCGGACCGGCGGATCATGGCAATCCCCGTCCGGTGGACGTCGGACAGGGTGCGCCGCAGCTGGCCCTCCGGCATGGGAGCCACGCCCGGTTCAGTTTCCGCGGGTTCCCTGAGGATCTTTTCCTGGAATGCCGCGTCCGAGCCGGCCATCAGGACCAGGCCGACGGCCGTGGAGCGCAGGGGGAGCCGGCCGCCCACCCGGTAGGCGACTTCCGTGGCCTGCTTGGAGGAAAGCCGTTCGATCAGGACGGCCTGGTCTTTATCCCGCACGGCCAACAACACGTGATGGCGCGTCACCTCGAAGAGATCCTCAAGGTAGGGCAACGCGATTTCGCGGATCCCGTGGCCCCTCGGGGAGAGGGACGCTATTTCCCACAGCCGGACGCCCACAACGTAGCGTCCGTCGTCGAGCCGTTCCAGAGCGCCCCAGGCGACCAGCCGGGCAATGAGGCGCAACGCCGTCGGGGCGGGCATTTGCGCAAAACGGGCCATCTCTGACAGGGTCAGCGCCCGGCGGCGGTCCGTGAAGACGGCGAGCAGGCTCAGGGCCCGGTCTATCACCGGTTCGCCCTGTTTGGGCCGCTTGCCGCGCGCGGGAGCGGGGGTTCCGGGCCCGGCGCTGTCCGGATCCCTTTCCTGGGCTGCTGTCATTTCAGACCGTTCCTAGTTCGTCGCCAGTGACCCCCACCACAATAGTGTTTCGCCCAATGAAACTCCTAGCCGGTACTCCATGGCTGCGGCACTGTTGGGGTGGGGCGTCGACTGCGCCGGCGCTGGTTCAAACGGACGCAGTCACCCTCGTCCCGGCAAGGCTGCCGAGGAACTTGGCACTCTCCTTCGGGGTCCGTTCCTGCGTGGCCCGGTCCACCGCGATGAGTCCAAACTTCGGACCGTAGCCAAAGATCCACTCGAAGTTGTCGAAGGCTGTCCAGGCGATGTAGCCGCGGACATCGATGCCGTCGGCCAGGCAGGACGCCACGCCGGCGACCGCCGTGCGGAGGTAGGCCAGTCGCTGAGAGTCGTCGTCGGTCGCCAGGCCGTTCTCCGTGACGATGACAGGGATGCCGGCGACGCTGGCTGCCTCCCGAATGGTCGCTTCGAGGGCCTCGGGGTAAATTTCCTCGCCCATCTGGTTCGTCGCGGCTCCCTCGGGGGCCGGCATCACCCCGTCCGGACCGAAGACCGTCCGGCCGTACGTCTGGATCCCCACGAAGTCGTCGTCGCGGGACGCCACGAGGAAGCGTTCGTTGACCTCTCGACGGATCCTGTCCGCCCGGTCCTGGCCGCCTTCGGCTGCCTGGATGTCGGTGTTGGCCAGGGTCCACCCGACCGGGAGCTCCGGCCGGATCGCCTTGATGGCGGCCCGGCCCTGCCGGTGTGCAGCAAGCTTGATGTCGAAGCCAGCCTCGGAGACCGTGAACTGGAAGGGTGCCACGCGGCTTGCGTCGATCCCGAGCCGGTCTGCCGCGGCCGCCCACAGCGGCACCTCTGCCCTGCGTTCGGGGGCCTCGCCGCCCAGGCCAAGTTCCTTGAGGAGCCACGGGAGGTTGGGCTCGTTGAGGGTGCAGGCGACGCCGATGAGATCGCCGAGGTGCCTCATGGCCCGGTCGCAGTAGCGGGCGAACCGTTCGGGGGTCTGCGGGTCCTCCCAGCCGCCGGCCGCCAGGAGCCACCTGGGTGACGTGAAGTGATGGAAGGTGACTACCGGGATGAGCCCGTGCTCATGGCAGGCCTCCAGCACGCGGCGGTAATGGTTGAGTTCCGCCACCGAGAAGTAGCCTTCCTCGGGCTCGATGCGGGCCCACTCCAAGGAGAAGCGGTAACTCGTGAACCCCAGGCCGGCGATCAGGGCAATGTCCTCGCGGTACCGGTGGTAGTGGTCGACGGCGTCCCCGGACGGTTCGGCGAAGATCGTTCCGGGGAGCCTCTCCAGGAACCAGCAGTCACTGTTGACATTGTTTCCCTCGACCTGGTGGGCTGCCGTGGCGAGGCCCCACAGGAAATCGTGCGGGAAGGCAAAAGAGTCGGTCATCTGGTTCCTTTCGATCTGAGCGCCAAGCGACTGTGCATGGGCTGACTGTCCATCCTCCGCGGTCAATGCCAGGGGAGGGCGGCCGTTTTCATTGGTTGAAAGACTCATCGCTGGTCCCGCGGACATTGCGCGTCCATTCGAGACCCGTCCGGAGTGACCCTCACCACAATACTTTTCCAATCAATGACATTCTCGTGTTTCCGTTTGAGGCGTCGCCGTGATCCTTGAGTGAGCCGGTCGCCGAGACCCATCTGACGAGAGGGGCACCGGCGCAACGGCCCGGAAGCTGGTCACGGACGATCGGTATACAGGCCGCCAGGCTCCCCACGGATGTTGACCCCCGTTTGCTGAGAAAGAATGCGAAGGCGCACTACATGAAACTTCTGAACTCCACCGCACGACGGAGCGCGGCCGTTCTGGCCGGGGCGCTTCTCATGAGTTCGCTCACCGCCTGTGGCGGCGGGACCCAGGCGGCAACCGCCGTCAACAAAGACACATTGACCATCGCCGTCGACAGCGACAGCGCTTCCTTCGGCTTCGATCCGCTGCGTGTCGCCGACGCGCAGCGGCAGTTTTTTGAAGGCCTCTACGAAAACCTCATGACCCTGCAACCGGACGGTTCCGTTGGGCCGGGCTTGGCCAAGGAGTTCAGCTACAGCGCGGACAACACGGTCCTTACGCTGACCCTCAAGGAAGGCGTCATCTTCACGGACGGCGCTACCCTGGATGCGGCTCTGGTGAAGGCAAACCTGGACCGCCGCAGCGACCCCGCACTCAGCGCCTACTCCGCAATCGCCAAGGGCGGAGCCCAGGAAATCACTTCGGTGAGTGTTGTCAGTCCCACGCAGGTGGCCATCAAGTTCGCCAAGCCGCAGCCAGGGTTCGAAAAGAACCTCGCCTCCACCATGGGCATGGTTGTCGGCAAGAGCGGTGTTGCCGATACGGCCAGCCTCGCCAAAACCCCGGACGGCTCCGGTCCCTACACGCTCGACCCCTCCACGGTTAAGGGCAACAAGTACGTCATGGTGAAGAACGGCAAGAATGCCGACGCCGCAAACTACGCCTACCAGAAGATCACCTTCAGCGTCATCCAGGATCCCCAGGCGCGCGCCAACGCTCTCGTCTCCGGCCAGGCCGATGTCGCCATGCTCACTTCCCCCACAGTGGACTTCGCAAAGTCCAAGGGCCTCGGCGTGTCCCAGATCGGTGGAACGCTGCACACCATGGTTTCCTTCGACAAGACCGGAAAGACCGCTCCAGCCTTCGCCAGCGAGAAAGTCCGTCAGGCGTTCCAGTTCGCCATCAACCGCCAGTCACTGGTGGATGCACTGCACAAGGGTGACATCGCGGCCTGGAATGCACTTCCCAAGGATTCCGCAGGCTTCACCCATGAGCTGAACACCAAGTTCGCCTACGACCCGGCGAAGGCCAAGAGCCTGCTGGCCGAGGCCGGCTACGCCAACGGCTTCGAGTTCACCATTGTTGGCAGCGCTGAAACCCAGACGGACCTGCAGGCCGTCCAGAAGGATCTGGCCGCCGTCGGAATCAAGATGAACATTAAGATGGCGTCCTCCACCGATGAAGCCTTCGCGGCAGTCGCGACCACGCCCCTCGGCTACGCCGCACTCGGCTGGGACAACCCGGTGGGGCTGATGTACGGGGTGGTCCTGAACGGTTTCACCAATGTGCAGAAAGCCTCCGATGAGCAGTTGACTGCGGCTACGGGCGAAGCCGCGGCCGCGAAGGACGACGCCGCCAAGAAGACCGCCCTCACCAAGCTCAACACCCGCCTGGTGGAATCCGGCTGGATGATCCCGCTCTATGAGTCACTCACCAACCAGGGTTACAACACCAAGAAGGTTCAGCAGGTGAAGTTCGCAGGTTCGAACGCCTACCCGCTTCTCTCGTCCTACGCACCGGCTAGCTGATCACCGAACCTGCCGGACGGCCACCCCGACTCTGGAACGGGCAGCCGTCCGGCAGGTCCTGACCGATGGAGGTCACCATGGCACTATTCATCACCAAGCGTCTGCTGATGGCGCTGGCCACCGTGCTGGTGGTCGCGGTACTGGCATTCCTGCTGGTGCACGCGATGCCCGGCAGCCCCGGCGCTGTGTCGCTCGGCGCCGGTGCCTCCCAAGAAGCGATTGACGAGGTCAACGGGCGGCTCGGCTGGAACGATCCTCTCCTCGCCCAGTTCTTCCGCTGGCTCGGCGACGCCGTCCAGGGCAACCTCGGCACGTCCCTGATCGATGGCCGCTCGGTTAGCGCGGACCTGGGCAACAGGCTTCCGGTGACGGCATCACTCGCGGCTGGCGCCACCGTCCTGAGCGCGATCCTCGGGATCGGCCTGGGCGTGAGCGCGGCGGTCCGCGGTGGCCTGGTGGACCGGATCGTGGGCGGGATCTGCGGCCTGGCCGTGGCCCTGCCTGCCTTCTGGATCGGCATCATCTTTGTGTACCTGTTCGCCGTGCAGTCCTCGGTCTTTCCCGCCACCGGCTACGTGCCGTTCGAAGTCTCACCGCAGGACTGGGGCATGTCCCTGGCCCTTCCTGTCATCACGCTTGCCGTAGGCGGCGCGGCCTTCATCGCCCGCCAGACCAGGGCCTCGATGCTTGAGGCGTTGCAGCAGGAGCACATCCGGACGCTGCGTGCCACGGCCACACCGACCTGGAAAATCCTCTACATCCACGCCCTGCGCTACGCCAGCCTCCCCATCGTGGCCGGCATCGCGCTGCAGTTCATCGGCCTGTTCGGCGGCTCCGTCATCGCGGAGCAGCTCTTCGCCATGCCCGGCCTGGGCCAGGCCGTCCAGACCTCCGTCAGCACCCACGACGCTCCCGCCGTCCAGGGCGTGGTGGTCATCGCCACCGTCGTGGTGGTGGCCGTGAATCTCGTGCTGGAACTCGCCACCAAGTTCCTCGACCCGAAGTTGCGTGCCTCATGATCCCCAACGTCGCCCCCGCTCCTGCCGACAGTGCGCCAGCCACGGCTGCCGCAGCTGTGCAGCCCAAGTCCGGCCAGCGGGCCGCCTTCAGCAAAATTTCCGCAAGCCGGCTCTTCGCCTCGCCCGGCGGCGTGGCCGGCGTCGTATGGCTGGCAGCCCTGGTGGTTGCCTCGCTGACTGCCCAGTGGTGGCTACCCTACAAAACGGAGGACCAGGACTTCACCGCTGTCCTGTCCGGTCCCACCGCCGCGCACTGGCTCGGCACCGACGAACTCGGCCGGGACCTCCTCAGCCGCATCTTCGCTGCCGCCGCAGGCACCCTGGGAACCTCACTGATCACGGTGATTGTCGGCGTCGTGCTCGGAACCGCCCTGGCCATGGTGGCCGCCGGCAGAGGCCAGACGGAAGGAGGGATCAGCCGCGTCACCGAGGTCATGATGTCGCTGCCCGGCACCGTCATCATCCTGGCAGTTATCGGTGCCGTGGGAACCAACATCCCGCTGATCATGGCCATCTTGGGCGTCCTCATTTCCGCCGGCATCTACCGCGTCATGCTGGGCCAGGCCAAGTCGCTCCAGTCCCAGCTGTACGTGGACGCGGCCAAGGTGGACGGCGTCAGCACCCTGGGGATCAGCCTCCGCCACGTTTTGCCCGGACTGACCAACACCATCGTGGTCCAGTCCGCCCTCATCTTCGCTGTCGGCATGCTGATCCAGGCCGGCCTGGCGTTCATCGGCTTCGGCCCGCCCATCCCGCAACCCAGCTGGGGCGGCATGATCCAGGGCGCTTCCCAGCACGTCTACGACGCCCCGTGGCTGATGGTTCCCACCGGTGCGGTCCTTGCCCTGACCGTCCTGGCCGCCAACGCGATCGGCAGCGCCCTGGGGAAGGCGCCGAACACTGGCGTCTCGCACCTGCCGTCGGCAGCGGCGCGCGGCCAGCGTTCTGTTGCAGCGGGCGCCGCGGCCTCGGTGGCCGAGGCGGGAGCCATCCCGGCCAAAGGCCACCTGAGCGTCCGCGGACTCTCTGTAGGGGTCGACGGCGGGACTCCGCTGGTCACGGACGTCTCGTTCGACGTCGGGCCGGGAACCGTGTTGGGCCTGGTGGGGGAATCCGGCTGCGGAAAGACCATGACCGCGCTATCGCTGCTGGGCCTGCTGCCCGCCGGGGTCTCCGCCACCGGCGGCCAGATCCTGTGGAATGGCAAGAACCTGGCCGCCGCCACGGAGCGCGAGATGGAAGGCATCCGCGGCCGGGACATCGCCCTGATCTCGCAGGAACCCATGCGGGCCCTGGATCCCATGTTCACCGTGGGCTACCAGCTCACCGCGGCCATCCGCCGGCTGCGGAAGGTGGGCAAGGCCGAGGCACATGCCGAAGCCCTCAGCTTGCTCGAAAAGGTGGGCATTGTGGACGCCAAACGCATCCTCAAGACCTACCCGCACCAGATCAGCGGCGGCATGGCCCAGCGCGTCGCCATCGCCCTGGCACTGTCCGGCCGGCCCAGGCTGCTGGTGGCCGACGAACCCACCACAGCGCTGGACGTCACCGTGCAGGCCGAAATCCTCTCGCTGCTGCGCTCCCTGGTGAAGGACACCGGGATGTCCGTGGTGATGGTCACCCACGACCTCGGCGTCGTGGCGGACATCTGCGACAACGTCGCCGTGATGTACGCCGGCCAGGTGGTGGAAAGCGGCGGGACCGCCAATATTCTCGACAACCCCCGCCACCCTTACACCTTGGCGCTTCTGGCCGCCGACCCGCACGCCAACACCGCGGCGGACATGCCTGAACGGCTGGCCACCATCAGCGGCCAGGTTCCGCAGCCAAAGGACTGGCCCACGGGCTGCCGCTTCATGGCGCGCTGCCAGTTCGCCGGCTCCGCGTGCGCCGCCCCGGTGCCGCTGCTGCCTTCCGGCTCCGAAGACGGAGTGGTCCGCTGCGTCAAGGCGGACGAACTGGCGGTGGAGGGCCTGGAATGGCTTGCCACCGAAGTGCCCACTCACCGAGTACTGAAAATCGTCGAAAAGGACCTGGCATGAGCATCGAGACGGCAGAACGGCAGGACACGGCGCCAGTTGCGCCGGAGCAGCCCATGCTGGAGGTCAAGGACCTGCTGGTCCGGTACGGCCGCGGCCGGAAAGCTGCAGCAGCCCCGGCAGCGGTGGACGGCGTCAGCTTCTCCATCCGTCCCGGCGAGACCGTAGGCCTGGTGGGGGAATCCGGCTCCGGAAAATCCACCATCGGCAAGGCGATCCTTGGCCTCCAGAAGAGCGCCGGCGGCACCATCAGCTACCAGGGCAAGGACATCACCTATGCCGGTGCTGCAGAGCGCCGCGCCCTCGGCGGTGAACTGCGGGCGGTCTTCCAGGACCCCAACTCCTCGCTGAACCCGCGCCAGAGCATCGGTGCTTCGCTGGCGGAGCCGCTGCGGATCCGCGGGGTTACGGCCGCAGTGGCGCGCGAAAAAGCCGAAGCCATGCTCGAACGCGTGGGGCTGCCCCGTGAGGCCGTGGACCGCTACCCCAGCCAGTTCTCCGGCGGCCAGCGCCAGCGGATCGCCGTCGCCCGTGCCCTGATCTGCGAACCGAAGCTCGTGGTGTGCGATGAGGCGGTCAGTGCCCTGGATCTCTCCACCCAGGCCCAGGTGCTCAACCTCCTGGCCGACCTCCGCGACGAGCTTGGCCTGAGCTACCTGTTCATCGCCCACGACATCTCGGTGGTCCAGTTCCTGGCGCAGCGCGTTGTCGTCCTCTACCGCGGCCAGGTGATGGAAAGCGGGCCGGCGGCAGCCGTCACGGAGTCGCCCAAGCATCCGTTCACCCAGGCCCTCGTGGCTGCTTCGCCCGTGCCGAGGCCCGCGGAACAGGCCGAGCGGAGGATGCTGCGCGAATCCCTTGGCGTCCGCACGGCCGCTGCAGTGGCGGGGTCGCCGGGAGGCTGTCCCTTCAGCCAGCGGTGCCCGCTCGCCACAGAACTCTGCACCGCCGAGCGTCCGGCCCTTCGGCGGGTGGGCGCCGCCGACGTCGCCTGCCACTACGCCTGACCCCGCGCAGCCCAGCGTCAGGTCCGCCTCAAACAAGTTGAGCCCAACTTCAGGGAGCTTCCCCGCATGAACCACCCCACGCACCTTCGGACGGACCACCTCAGCGAATCCTTCGGGATCACCAATACGCTGTCTGGATTCAGCTGGACGCCGCCGCAGGGCACGGTCCGGCAGGTTGCCTACCAGCTGGCAGCCAGCAATGGCTGGGACACCGGCCGGGTGGACGGCGGCACGCACGGCTTCGTGCCGTACGGCGGCCCCGCCCTCGGCTCCCGGGACCGCTTCGACTGGACGGTCCGGACCTGGAACGTGGCCTCTGACGGCACCGAAGTTCTGTCCGCCTGGTCCGAGCCGATGGCCGTGGAACTGGGCCTGCTGCACCCGGAGGATTGGACCGCGCAGTGGATCGGCCCCGACGAACCGGCGGTTCCGGAACCGGGGGAGCGTCCCGGACATGCTCTGTCAAAAACCTTCACGCTGGACGCAGCCCCCGCAAAGTCGCGCTGCTACGCCACAGCCCACGGCATCTACGAGCTCTTCATCAACGGCGTGCGGGTGGGGGACCAACAGCTCACACCGGGCTCGACGAGTTACCACAGCACGCTCCAGGTCCAGGCCTTTGATATCGCCCGCATGCTCCGGCCCGGTACCAACACCGTCCGGGCCGTCCTCACCGACGGCTGGTACCGCGGCACGTTCGGGTACACACGCGACGCCGACATGTACGGACCGCAGACGGCCTTCCTGGCTCAGCTGGAGCTGGAGTCCGGCGGACAACGGACAGTCGTCGGCACCGACGGCTCGTGGGACGTTTCCGCGACGGAGATCGTCAGCGCCGATCTCATGGCCGGCCAGCGAGTAGATTTCCGCCGCGGCCACGGGGCAACCGGGCACGCAGTCCTCCGCGACGGCAGCTTCACCACCCTCACCGGCCCCGTGGCGCCCCCCACGCGCATCGTGGAAGAACTCAGCCCGGTATCCATCACGCGACTGGCCAACGGCAACCAGATCGTGGACCTGGGCCAGAACATCAACGGCTGGATCCGCCTGAGCCGGCTTGGCGCCCCAGGGAAGACTGTCACGATGGTGTACGGCGAAGCCCTGGGCGCTGACGGCGACGTCACCCAGGAACACCTCCGTCCCCACGATTTCCGCAATCCGGGGCAGTTCCTCGGCGCCGGACAGGTGGATTCCGTGGTGGCATCTGGCGCCCCGGGCGAGGTCTTCGAGCCGCGCCACACCACCCATGGCTTCCAGTACGTCGCCGTGCAGGGCCTGGACGCAGACCTGGAACCGGCGGACATCGTGGGCTGCATGGTCCAGACCCAGCTGGAACGCCTGGGGACTTTCAACTGCAGCGACGACCGGCTCAACAGGCTGCACGACATTGTGGAGTGGAGCTTCCGCGGCAACGCTTGTGAAGTTCCCACCGACTGCCCGCAGCGGGAAAAGGCAGGCTGGACCGGCGACTGGCAGCTGTTTGTACCCACCGCCGCCTACCTCTTCGACGTGGCAGGTTTTACGGCGAAGTGGCTCAGGGACGTGAGGACCGATCAGTGGGACAACGGAGTGGTGGTCAACATCTCTCCCTCGCCGGGACCGGAGGTAACCAGTGCCGAATTCATGGCCTTTACGAATGGGTCCTCAGGGTGGGGGGATGCGGTGGTCATGGTGCCTTGGGAGATCCATCTCGCCACCGGTGACACCGGCATCCTGGAACAGAACTGGGAGGCGATGGAACGCTGGCTCGGCTTCATCCGCAGCGCCGCGGAGGGCAACCGGCACCCGGCCAGGGCAGAGGCCCACGCCATGCCGGCCCCGCATGAGCAGTATCTCTGGGACACCGGCTTCCATTTCGGGGAATGGATGGAACCGGGTGGCCCGGCGCCGGACCTATTCGCCTCTCGGTCTGCCGACAACGGCATCGTGGCCACCGCCTACTACCGGCACTCCTCCGCCATCATGGCCAGGATTGCCGCCGTCCTGGGCAAGGGGGACAAAGCCCGGGAACTTGGGGAGCTCTCCGGTAACGTCCGCCGCGCGTGGCAGCGGGAATACCTGCGGGCCGACGGAACAGTCGACGGTGGCACGCAGGCCAACTGCGTGCGCGCGCTGGCCTTTGACCTGGTTCCGGACGGCGGCCGGCCGGCGGTGGTCAAGCATTTGGTCACGCTCGTTCGCGACGCCGGCACGCACCTGGGCACCGGCTTCCTGGCCACCCCCTACCTGCTGCCTGTGCTCGCCGATAACGGACAGCCGGACCTCGCCTATGAACTGCTCATGCAGGACTCCGAACCCTCCTGGCTGGTGATGGTGGACCGCGGTGCCACCACCATGTGGGAAGCCTGGGACGGAAGAGGCGCGGACGGAACAACGCGCCAGTCGCTGAACCACTACAGCAAGGGCGCCGTGATCTCGTTCCTGCACCGCTACACGGCGGGCCTGCGCCAGGCACCCGGGAACGCGGCCTACAAACGGATCATCATCGAGCCCCGCCCCGGCGCCGGGATCACCTCCGCGGCCACGTCGCACCGGGGCCCGCAGGGCCCCATCGAGGTCAGCTGGGCAATTGACGACGGCGAGATCACCCTCATTGCGACCGTCCCGCCCGGCACCACAGCGGAAGTCCGCCTCACCGGCCGGCCGAACGCCGTCGTCGGGCCCGGAACCCATACCTTCACCGCCCCTGCCGGCGGCAATGACCACCAGCCCCAACTTGCAAGGAGTGCATCATGACCCCGGACGCAGCCACAGCCACGGAAACCACCCCCGTCGAAACAGGTCAGGCGGCACCGGCCGGGCTGCCGGCCCCGGCCTTCCCGGCGTTCCTGCCCCCGGGCGCGGCCGAAGTCGTGTCGGAAAACTCTGCCGTCCACCGCGAAGTCAGCTACGCGATCGCTATCGGCTTCCGCCGGCTCGCCATGGATATCTGGCTGCCCCGCAACGCTGCCGGGACGCCGGTGCCGCTGGTTGTCTGGATCCACGGCGGCGCGTTCCAGCTGGGAGACCGCCGCGAGCTGCCGCCTACCTTCGCCCCGGACTCAGTGTTCCGCCTGCTGAACGAAGCCGGTATCGCGTGCGCCACCGTGGACTACCGCCATGCCCTGGAGGCGCCGTTGCCGGCGCAGCTGCACGACCTCAAGGCCGCCGTCCGGTACCTCCGCGAACACGCAGACATGTTGGGGATCGACGCCGGACGGATCGGCGCGTGGGGCGAGTCGGCCGGCGGGCATCTTGCCGCCTTGCTGGGACTGACTGGCGCCAGGAAGGACCTCGAGGGTGGCCTCGGAGTCCAAGGGCACTCCAGCGCCGTGAGCGCCGTCATCGACTTCTACGGGGTGTCCTCGCTGCCGGACATGCCGGCCATGAACATTCCCCCGGGCATGATGACCGGGCCGTTGAGCGCGGCGGTGCCGGACGGCATGACCCTCGAGCCCGGCCCCATGCTGGTGGGCGGCACCGCCGACGCCGCCCTGCTGGCCGCAGCGAGTCCGCTGGGCTACGTCACCGCGGACGCGCCGCCGTTCCTGCTGGTCCACGGCGACAGCGACGGCCTGGTTCCGCTCTCCCAAAGCCAACTGCTCGCCGCCGCGCTCGATGACGCGAACGTCCGCAACGAACTCATCACCATCCGGGGCGGTGACCACTGCTTTTTCGGCGCCGAAGGCCAGCTGGACCGGATCCTCGGCTCAGCGGTGGCATATTTCGCCCACGAGCTTTAGCGACAAGCTCAATTTCCGGCGGTAGCATTCCGCTATGCCTATCGCACGCTTCCCAGGTCTCGTCATTGATTGCCCCGACGCCGCGGTCCTCGCGGGTTTTTACGGCGCCCTGCTGGGCTGGCAGGTGAAGGTCGACGGTGACTGGGCCGAAATCCGCCCTGACGACGGCAGTAACTGCATTTCGTTCCAGCAGGTGGACGGCTACCGTGCCCCGGAATGGCCTGGCCAGGAAGTGCCACAGCAAATGCACCTGGACCTGATGGTGCAGGACCTGGATGAAGGCGAAAAGGTCGCCGTCGAGCTGGGGGCCACCAAGGCCGACTCGCAGCCGGGCACCAGCTTCCGGGTATTCCTCGACCCGGCCAGCCACCCCTTCTGCCTCTGCGTGGACTAAACAACTCGCCACGCCCGGTTGGCGTCGGCAGCCGCCGGGTAGGCCCAACAAGGCACTCCATGCACAGGGTTTCCAGTCAATGAAACTTCGCTAGCGGGCGCATTGCCGTTCCCGGGACGCTGGGGAAAGCCCTAGAGCTTCCTCCAACTGATGAATCGAGCCGACGTTGACTCCCAACACCCTTCGTTTCCCGTCCCAGGACCACGCCCGCGCGGGGACCGCCGTTCCCTCCGCCGTCCGATTCGAACACCACGAGGAGCCCTTCGGCATCGGCGAAGACCGCCCCAGGCTCTCCTGGCAGGTCACCACCGACGGGACCGGGTGGGTCCAGGCCGCCTACGAACTCCAGCTCGGCCCCGATGAGGCCGGCCTGACAAGCTACGGCCGCACCGAGACCAGGGAGCAGCTCCTGCAGCCCTGGCCCGCACCGCCGCTGGAGAGCCGCCAGCGCGTCGCCGTCCGCGTCCGTGTCTGGGGCAACGGCGGCGGCGCGCCCTCCGAATGGAGCCCCGTTGCCTACGTAGAGGCGGGATTACTGAACGCGTCCGATTGGCAGGCAGCCATGATCCGCCCGGCCTGGGACGAGGCCAGCGACGCCAACGAGCCGGCAGCGCGCCTGAGCCGGACGTTCGAAGTGGCCGGGCCCGTGGCGTCCGCCCGGCTCTACGCCAGCGCCCACGGCGTCTACGTGGCGCACATCAACGGCCGCCGCGTGGGCCGGGACATCCTGACCCCGGGCTGGACCAGCTACCACCACCGCCTGCGCTACCAGAGCTACGACGTCACTGAGTATCTCCGGCCAGGCACGAACGTGATCGGCCTTGAGTTCGCGGACGGCTGGTGGCGCGGCAATCTGGGCTTCCAGGAGAAGCGCAACACGTACGGCAACCGCACCGCCGTGATCGCCCAGCTGGAAATGACCGACGGCGGCGGGGCAGTGAGCGTGATTGGCTCGGATGCGTCGTGGCTGGCGGGGCGGGGGCCGGTGCTGTCGGCAGACCTGTACGACGGCGAAACGTTCGATGCGCGGCTCCGGAGCCGTGGCTGGGCTGAGACCGGAGCGGAGACCGGCGCGGGCCCCGACTTGCTTCAGCCCGCCGTCGTAGTTGACGGCTTCGATCCTGCAGTCCTGGTCGCACCCGACGGTCCGCCCGTCCGGGCCACCGACGAGTTGCCGGTCAAAGCCGTGCTGGGAACGCCGTCCGGAAAGACCATTCTGGACTTTGGCCAGAACCTGGTGGGCCGGGTGCGTTTCAATGTGAGCGGTGCGGCCGGCACCGAGGTGGTGCTGCGGCACGCCGAGGTTCTGGAGCACGGCGAACTCGGCGTCAGGCCGCTGCGCGTCGCCAAGCAGACCGACCGCTACATCGTGCGAGGCGATTCGGGCGGCGAGAGCTGGGAGCCGGAGTTCACCATCCACGGGTTCCGCTACGTGGAGGTGAGCGGCTGGCCAGGTGTTGTGGATCCGGACGCGTTCACCGCCGTCGTGATCCACTCGGACCTGCGGCGAACGGGCACGTTCGAATGCTCCGATCCGATGCTGAACCAGCTCCACTCGAACGTGGTGTGGGGGATGCGGGGGAACTTTGTCGACGTGCCCACGGACTGCCCGCAGCGCAACGAGCGCCTCGGCTGGACCGGCGACTTCCAGATCTTCGCCGCCACCGCGTCCTTCCTGTACCGGATCCCCGGCTTCACCACGTCCTGGCTCAAGGACCTCGCCGCAGAGCAGGGGACTGACGGGCCGCCGCCGCTGGTGGTCCCGGAAGTGGTGGCCGAAAAGCCGCCATTCCCGGACCGCCCGGTGATGGCCGCGTGGGGTGATGCAGCCGTGCTTGTTCCCTGGGTGCTGTACCAGCGGACGGGGGACCTCGAGTACCTCCGCCGGCAGCTGCCGGGAATGATCGCCTGGCTGGAAGCCGCGGCCCAGGCCGCCGGCCCGGAGCTGCGCTTTGAGCACGGCTTCCAGTTCGGCGACTGGCTGGACCCGGCCGCACCGCCGGACTCGCCCGGCGACGCCCGCACCCCCTGGCAGCTCGTGGCACAGGCCTACCTGGCTTACTCGGGGTCGGTGGCGGGCGAGGCTGCCGGACTGCTGGGCCACGACACGGAATCGGAACGGTTGCGCGAGCTGTCCGCCCGGTCCCGGGCGGTGTTCCGGGAACGCTACCTTAATGACGAAGGCCGGCTCCGGCCGTCCACGCAGACGGCCTACGCGGTGGCACTGCGCTTCGGACTCCTCGAACCGGCCGAACACCCTGCCGCGGCCGCCCGGTTGGCCGACATCGTGGAAGCCGACGGCTACCGCATCGCCACCGGGTTCGTGGGAACTCCGCTGGTCTGCGACGCGCTCAGCGATGAAGGCCACACGACGGCGGCATACCGCCTGCTCCTCCAGACCGAGTGCCCGTCATGGCTGTACCCCGTGACAATGGGCGCCACCACTATTTGGGAACGCTGGGACTCCATGCTCCCGGACGGCAGCATCAATGAGGGCGAAATGACTTCTTTCAACCATTACGCCCTGGGTGCCGTGGCCGATTGGATGCACCGCACTGTGGCCGGCTTGGCACCAGCTGAACCCGGGTATCGGAAACTCGCCATCCGGCCTAGGCCCGGCGGGGGGCTGGCGTGGGCCGCTGCCCGGCACGAGACCCCTTACGGCGAGGCTGTGGTCCGGTGGGAGCTGGACGGCGACGTGTTCTTGCTGTCCGTGTCGGTCCCGGCCGGCTGTACCGCCGCGGTGTACCTGCCCGACGGCGGGACCACCGGCGTCGAGGTCGGTTCCGGGACGCATTCGTTCAGCTGTGCAGTTCCTGAAGCCGCAACCGAGGGCGCCCGCGAGCCGGTGTTTCAGCCATGAGCCTGGATGTGGAGCTGGCCGGCCTCATGCACCACGTGGCTGAAGCCGGCTCCTTCGCCGATCTCCTCGCCGATCCTGCCGGGATGCAGCGGCTGGCGGCGTTCAGCGGCGCGGATCTGCCCTACACGGCCCCTGCCGTACCGATCCGCTCGGTGGAGGCGCCGGGGCCCAACGGACCCGTGCCCATCCGGATCTACGGCCCCGGCATCCTTCGGCTGGACGGTGACCGGGGTTCCGCGGCGGGGAATGCGTCCGGGGCCGCCCTGCCCGGCCTGGTGTGGCTGCATGGCGGCGGGTTCGCCGGAGGGACGCTGGACATGCGGGAGGCCGACCAGGTCGCCCGGGAACTAGCTGACCGGACCGGCGGCCTGGTGTTCTCCGTCGACTACCGGCTGGCCGGCGACGGCGTCCACTTCCCGGTCCCGCACGAAGACGCGCTCGCGGCGTGGATCTGGGCGGCAGCCCACGCCGAGGGCCTTGGCGTGGCCCCGGGAAACCTGTGCCTTGGCGGGGCCAGCGCCGGCGGGAACCTCGCCGTCGGCGCCGCCATGTATCTCAAGGACGCCGGACTCGCACTGCCCGCCAAGCTGCTGCTGGCGTACCCGTTCCTGCACGCCGCGCTTCCCCCTCTGAAGCCGGCCGCGGTGTCCGACGGCAGGGTGCTTTCCAGCCTGCCGCGGATCCTGCGCTTCACCGAGGACGACTGCCAGGCAATGGTGGAGAACTACATCGGCGGCCCCGCCGGGATGGCGTCCTCGTATGCCCTGCCCGGCCGTGCCGATCCTTCGGGGCTCCCCCCGGTGGCGGTCATCGCCTGCGAATACGATGACCTGCGTCCGTCGGCTGAGCTCTTCCGGGAATCGCTCCGCGCGGCCGGCGTCCAGGTGTCCTTCCGGCTGGAAGCGGGGGCGACGCACGGGTACCTCAACCACTCGGCGGCGCTGGGGATCGTGCAGCAGGGGCTGGCATTCCTTGCGGCGGAACTGGCCTCGGCAAAGCCCTTTCAATGATTGAAATCCGCGGTTTGCGCCGGTCCGGTGATCCGACAGTCTTAGGGGAGACGCCGGGCATCACGGAACCCGTGCACAAGCCAAGCGGCGCAGGAAAACGGATGGAGTCGACGATGACGGAAGGTCGCGTGCTGAGCGGCATCGAATTCGCCCGCGCGGGTGACGACGGTTCCCGCCCGCTGTTGCTGGACCTCTACCTTCCCGGTCCTGAGGGCGGGGCGGCTCCCCGGCCGGCGGTGGTCCATTTCCACGGGGGCGGCTGGCGCATGGGGGAGCGGTCTTCCCTGGGCCCGGTCCTGGACGGATTCGGCAACAGCGCCTTCCAAACGTTCACTGACACAGGATTCGTGGTGGCATCGGCGGACTACCGGCTTAGCCAAGAGGCGCATTTCCCGGCCCAGCTGCACGACGCGAAAGCCGCCGTCCGCTGGCTGCGGAACCATGCCGCCGACTACAACGTGGACCCGGAGCGGATCTACGCGTGGGGCGACTCCGCGGGCGGCCATCTCGCCAGCCTGGTGGGTCTCACCACCAATGCCGACGGCGTCAATGCCGGCGATGCCGTCGCCGCGGTGGCAGCCTGGTACCCGCCCACGGACCTGGGCAGGATGGCCGAACAGAGCCTGCCGGGCGCCGTTGCCAGGGCCAACGATCCCGGATCCAGGGAGGAACTCCTTGTCGGTGCTGTACTGGCCGACGAGCCGGCGAAGGCGTCTGCGGCGAGCCCCATCAGCTACGCCAGCCGTTCGGCACCGCCGTTCTTCCTGGCCCACGGAACCGCCGACCGCTTCGTTCCGCCCGCCCAGTCGACGTCCCTAGCGGCGGCGCTGGAAGCCGCCGGAACCGACGTCGAACTGCTCCTGATCGAGGACGCGGACCACATGTGGGTACTGCCCGATCACAGCCCGGCCGCCGCGGAGAAGGCCATGGACGCCACCGTCGACTTCTTCCTCCGCCAGGCCCAAGTCCCCTGACAGAGCCCTCCCCGCGAAGCCAGTGCGGGCCCCGGTCTGACCCGGGCAGCTTTGCCCTGCCAATTTTCCACGATCACCAGTTCCCTCACCCGCCCGTCCGGGCGGAACCTGAAAGGCCCTCCACATGCAGTACATCGGCATCACCCACGACGGCGCGGCCTGGGTTGCGGCCCTGGCCGACAGCCGGGTCTACCCGCTGGCTCCGGTCCAGGATTTCTGGGCGGATGCCGCCGGCTGGCAGGAAAAGTCCCTGTCCCTGACGGCCGGCGGCGCGTCGCTGACCCGCGCGGACGTCACCGAAGTCCCACTGGTCCCGCCCACCGCCCGCGTGATCTGCGTGGGATTGAACTACCGCGCCCACGCCGCCGAGGGTTCCTTCTCCGTGCCCGAGTACCCCACGCTGTTCGGCCGGTGGACCGCGTCCCTGTCGGTCGGCAACGTCCCCGCGCCGGTGCCCGCCGGCGAGGCCGGACTGGACTGGGAAGGCGAAGTCGCCGCCTACGTGGGCCGGCGGGTCGAATCCGCGGACGAAGCCACCGCCGCGGAAGCCGTCTTCGGCTACTCCACCTTCAACGACCTCACCGCGCGGCGGGCCCAAAAGCTCACCGCCCAGTGGACCCTGGGCAAGAACGGCGACTTCAGCGGCCCCCTCGGCCCGCTGGTCAGCCGCGACGAGGCCGGGGACCTTCGCGAGGGATTGCAGGTCCGGACCCGGGTCAACGGCACCGAGGTCCAGAACGGCAACACCCGGGACATGATCTTCTCCGTCCCGGCCATCATCGCCCTGATCAGCCAGACGATGACCCTGCATCCCGGTGACGTCATCGCCACGGGAACCCCGGAAGGGGTCGGCTACGTCCGGACCCCGCCGTGGCTCCTGCAGCCCGGCGACACGGTCGAAGTGGAAATCGACACCCTGGGAACGCTCACCACGCCCGTCGGCGGGCCGTCACTGCGGGCCCGGGCCTGATGACCGCCGTCAACAACGCGGCCCTCGGCGACCTCCCGGACCGGGTGCCGGTGCTGATCGCCGGCGGAGGACCCAGCGGGCTCTTCCTGGCCCTGGACCTCGCGCACCGCGGCATCCGCAGCCTCGTCATCGAGCCGAGGACCACCATTGACCAGGACCGGCCGCGCGCCAAGACCACGAACGCCCGCACCATGACGCACCTGCGCCGCCTCGGGCTTGCCGACAAACTCCGCGACGCCGCGCCGCTGCCGGTCGCCTACGCCCAGGACGTCATCTTCTGCTCCGCCCTCACCGGCCACGAAGTCACCCGGTTCCGCCAGGCCTTCCAGCTCGTCCCGGGCCGGTATGGCCCCCAGCCGGAATGCGGGCAGCAGGTCCCGCAGCCCGTCATGGAGGCCGTGCTCCGGGAGGCCGCCGCCGAATCCCCGCTCATCACGCTGCTGACCGGCCTGAGCGTGGAAGACCTGGACATCAACCAGGGCGGCGGCACGCCGGGCCCAGGCCGGCCGCGCTTCGGCTCGCGCGTGGCGGTGTCCGACGCAACCGGGCGGCGCAAGGCCGTGGACTGCAACTTCGTAGCCGCGGCCGACGGCGGGTCCTCCACTGTGCGCCGCCGGCTGAACATCCGCCTCGCCGGGGGCTCCGCCGAGCTCTCCAACATCAGTGTCCTGTTCCGTTCCGACACCCTCGCCGCCGCGATCACCCTGGACCCGGCCGTCCAGTACTGGGTCCTGGGACCCGAGGTTTCGGGCATGGTGGGGCCGCTGGACCTCGGCAGCACCTGGTGGGCCATCATCCAGGGCGTGGACGGCAGCGGATCACCCGACGCCGGACACCTGGTCCGTTCGCTCGTCGGGGCCGACGTCGACGTCGAGGTCATCGCCACCGACCCCTGGACGGCGCGCATGCTGCTCGCCCCGGGATACGGGCACGACGGCGTGTTCCTGATCGGGGACGCGGCGCACCTGAATCCGCCCTGGGGCGGGCACGGGTTCAACACGTGCATCGGCGACGCCGCCAACCTGGCCTGGAAGATCGCCGCCGCCTTGGAGGGCTGGGCCGGCCCGGCCCTGCCCGGCAGCTATGAGCTGGAGCGCCGGCCCGTCGCGGCCCGGACCATCCGCGACGCCGCCGCCAACGGCAAGTCGCTGGCCTACCACTTCGCGGACCCGGCCCTGGGCCGGGCTGATGCGGACGGCGAGGCAGCCCGGCGGGTCGCCAAGGATGCGCTGGCCGTCAAACAAAGCGAGTTCGACTCGCTGGGACTGGTGCTGGGCTACACGTACGGCTCCTCGCCTCTGGTGGTCCCGGACGGCCTGTCCGTCCCCGCCGAGGACCCCGTCAGCTACGTCCCCTCCGCCAGCCCGGGATCGCTGCTGCCACACGCCTGGCTCGACGCGACAACGTCGCTCTACGACCTGCTGGGCAGCGGCTTCACCCTCCTGGTGGACCGCGACAGCCTGGGCGGCGCGGCCGCCGGGCAGGCCTACGCGGCGGTCCTGGCCGCCGCCGCGATCCACAAAATCCCGCTGTCCGTCGTCGACGTCGGACCCGACCAGGACGGAACCCCGATGACCACGCACTGGCAGGCCGCCGCGGTGCTGGTCCGCCCGGACCAGCACGTCGCCTGGCGGGGGACCGACCCCGTGGGGGCCGCCGCGGCCATTGGCGTGGCCGCCGGCTGGCCGCTGGCAACACCATCCGAAGACCCCGACAGGAGAACACGTGTCCGTGCCGTCCTTCCGTGACTATCTCTACCCGCCCGACCACCCGCGGGTGGCGCAGATCCGTGGCCTGGATGCCCGCGGCTATGCCGAGGCGGCAAAGACCGATCCC
The DNA here is from genome assembly GCF_022803015.1 of Arthrobacter humicola. Classification (GTDB taxonomy): domain Bacteria; phylum Actinomycetota; class Actinomycetes; order Actinomycetales; family Micrococcaceae; genus Arthrobacter; species Arthrobacter humicola_A. The sequence continues at coordinate 868,539 of NZ_JAFKON010000001.1, read as the reverse complement.
TTCGCGGGTCCCATGATCCAAGGCTGGGCCGCCCAATACCCCGAGCCTTTCACCGGGGTGACCAGCGACGGGGTCCGCCGGGACGGGCTGTACCCCCTCGAGACGGCGCCGGCGGGGGAGGAGGCGCCGGCGGCCGCCATGACGGCCGCCGCCCGGGACCTGCTGGCACGACTCACGCCGGCCCAGGCCGAACAGCTCCGCTACGGGGTGGACGCGCACGAATGGCAGAGCTGGGCCAACCCGGAATTCCTGCAACATGACACGGGCCTGCGCCTGGACGAGCTGGACCCGGACGTGCGCGAACAGATCCTGGCCGTCGTGGCGGCGAGCCTGAGTCCGGCCGGCTACGGGCTGGTCCGTAACCTGATGCGGATCAATGGATTCCTGGGCGACCTGGTGGAGCTGCCGGAGCTGATGAACGAGTTAAGCTACAACTTCGCCCTCTACGGTGACCCGTCGGAGACGTCCCCGTGGGGCTGGCAACTCTTCGGCCACCACGTGGCGCTCAACGCCCTGGTGGCCGGGACCCAGCTGGTGGTCTCGCCGGTGTTCCTCGGCGCCGAACCGGACGTCATCGACGCCGGCCCGCACCAGGGCGTGGCCGTTTTCAAGGAGCGGATCGCCTTGGCGCGGCGCCTCATGCAAGCCCTGCCCGGGCCGCTGCGGGACGAGGCCACGCTTTTCGAGGACATGCAGGACCCGGCCATGCCGGAGGGCAGGCTGCACCCCGGGGACGAACGTCACCTGGCCGGCTGCTTCCAGGACAACCGCGTGATTCCCTACGAGGGAATCCCGGTCAGCGCGATGCCCGCCGCGGCACGCGCGATCCTGGACCAGCTCGTGGCAGACTTCATCGCGTTCCTCCCCGACGGGCCGCGGACCGTCCGCCTGCGGGAAATCGCGGCCCACTGGGACGAAACCTGGTTCTGCTGGATCGGCGGATGGGAGGCGCAGGACGCCTTCTACTTCCGCCTGCAGAGCCCCGTGCTGGTCATGGAACTGGACCACCACACAGGCGTCTTCCTCAGCAATGACACCCCGGCCCCGTTCCACATGCACACGGTGCTGCGCACCCCGAACGGCAACGACTACGGGCGCGAGCTGGTGCGCCAGGCTCTGAACGGACACGCGTCATGAACCGCTGACAAGCCGTCCACCGACGCGAATGGCCCGGAACCCTCCGCGGGGGTTCCGGGCCATTCGTGTGGGACCTGCAGCCGGACCGGAAAACCGGGCCAGATGCCCAGGTCCGCCTAGATGTCCAGCGCAGCCCTGCGCTGCGGCGGGGGACCCACCACGGTCAGGTCCATCTCGGCCTGGGCCCGGCCGAAGCCCTCCATGTCCATGTAGGGCTCGCCGCCCTCGGTGTACATGTAATCCTCCGTGGGCTTGTTGAAGTACTCGAAGAAGCCGTTGAAGACCGACGGCGTCAGGAACCCGACCATCTGGGTGTTGTGGGAATCGAAGGCGAAGGAGTGGATGGTCCCGGCCGGGGCGTGGAGGAAGTCGCCCTTGGTGAGCAGCACTTCGCGGCCGTTGGCGTAGATCCACATCCGGCCCTCGGTGCAGAGGAAGTTTTCCGTGTGCTGCTCGTGGAAGTGCAGCGGAATGTAGGGGGACTTGGCGCCCTTGGTGTGGACGGCGAAGTAGTTCGCTCCCGTGTTCGCCGGCCGGGACAGGTACGTGAACATGGTCTGGTAGCTGACCATCCGCTCGCCCTCGCCCGCACTGAGGAAGTACGGGCTCTGAGCCGCCGGCAGCCCGGCGTCCTGCCGGAAAGACGGTGCCACCCGTTCGACGTCGGGGAACGTGATGCCGAATTCGGCGCCCACCGCCGCGCACTCCTGCAGGCTGGGCTTCCGGCCCGGGGTGACAGGTGGGACGTGCGAATCGATGGGTGTGCCGACGCGTTCGTAGTAGGCCTCGGCGCCGCCCGGTGTCATCCAGTTCAGGAACCGGGTGTAGTGGCTAGCCATCCGGTACGCGTGCGGGGTTCCCGGCGGGATCACCACGGAATCCCCGGGAGTCAGGATGCGGCTTTCGCCCGGCAGCCAGACGTGCAGGATGCCGTCGAAGACGTACAGCGTTTTGTGTTCCACCGCGTGGCTCACAAACGGTGATTCGGCCCCCATGCCGCCGGAGATGTAGGCGGCGCTGAAAATGCCGCCAGTGTCTGCCGCCCGGGCGACCACCGTGACCAGCTGGCCGGCGATCTCATAGCGGGCGCCTTCGCCCGACGCCATGTAGTACGGGACGGCGTCGCCCGGCAGCACATTCGCCAACGGGAGCTCTTTGTTCATTTCCTCAACGCTGAGGGACATCGCATCCTTCTTTCCTGTCTGTGGAGCGCGGGCTGCCCCCAAGACTGCCCCTGATTCTCCGCCGCGGCGACCTCCATTTCCAATGGATGAAACACTTCTGTCCGTCGCTCCGGGCTGTTGGGCGCCGGGAAGCCGTTGGCGGCGGCCGGCGGGCGGTCAGGGGTAGGCGCCCGCGGCCATTCGCCGATACGGTCCAAAGTCCCTGTTTTGGTGTCAGTACTCCCGGCTAGTCTTGCGTGAGGCGCATGGCGGTCCGTAATGCGAGCCGGTGCGCCTCCAGCCAAGAACAATGGGGGGTACGTTGTCCAACGATTCAGTCATGACCTGGCTTCCCGGCGACGCAGGCCGCACCGCGGCAGCCGAGCCTTCAGAGCGGAGCGAGGCCGTCGGCCCCTCCTGGGACCGCGTCATCCCGCAAGGATCTCCCGGCGTCAGCCGCGGTGACTACTGCCGCGACCATTGGCCGCCCCTGTAGGGGTACCGCTGAGGCGGCAGTGTTCCTGCCCGCGGAGGACCCAGACGGCGGTTGCCCGCGCACGGCTGTTGGCTTCTATTTACCTGGGATTTACGTGACTTGCCTTGTGGGCGTTCCACGGCCGCAGCGAGACTTTAATGACGGGCTGACATCATCCGTTCAGCCTCAGGGACAAACCAATCCAGCGGGCAGCAGCGACGCTTTCCCCTTCACCCCGTGGCAATGATGCCCGGACGGGGAGCCCGCGAACCGGGAGGATCGTCATGGCCGGCACATTTGAACTCTTCGTTGACGCTGATGCCTGCTTCAGGTTTCGGCTCAGGGCACCGGACGGGGCAGTACTGGCCGTGTCAAAGGGCTTCGCGGACAAGCCGGCAGCGGTTGCCGGCATCACCGCGGTGCGCGAGTATGCCGGCATGGGGCTGATCAGTGATCTGTGCCCGGAGCCGCCGGCAAGTCCGGCGGCACCGCGGCCGAGAAGCACTCCGGCGCCGGTGCCCGGCGTCGACCGGCGGGTGCACGACAACGACCTCCGGATCCGCGCCCGGGCCCTCCGCCGCCCGGCGCACGGGCCGGGCGCGGTAGGCGTCGGCTGATCCGGCAGGGCGCACGGCGACCCGGCCGCGGCAGACCGGCCCACGCGGACGTTGGGTGGCCAGGGGCGCCGCTACGGGTCCATTCCGGCGTGCACCGGAACGAACTCGATCTTGTTCGCTGGCTGGACCGTTTTCTTGGGGGCCCGCGAGAACCCCTTGGCATCCAGGTGGTTCTGCGCCCGGTACTCCGCCAGGGCCTCGTCGTAGATCCCGTTGAGGCGGTGCCCGGAATAGACGTGTTCTGAGCCGTCCGTGAACGTGATGCTGATGAGCGACTTTTCCGGGAAGTGCCGGTTCATGCGGATGAACCCCTCGGCGTCTTGCTTGAGATTGATCATGTGGTTCCCACTTTCGTGATCGAGTTGATCCAGTCTCCCGCCTTCGCTGTGACTAAACCAACCGGCCACGGCCAGCCGGCTGCCTCCATCGGTTCAGGCCACCCTGCTCGATCGGGATGGGGGCGTACCCCTATTCGGGGGCATACGCGTCCACCGCCTGCTGCAGCACCGGGCTGAAGCGGTCCCAGGAATCGGCCGGCGTGGCCACAACCAGGACGCTGCTTCCCCGGGTTCCTGCAACGAGGCAGGCTATTTCACGGTAATTGTGGGCACCGATCCGCGTTACATAGGTGTCTTCCACGCAGGAACCGGTGCCTCCCCGGAACCCCATTCCGGCGCGGTACTGCAGCCGGCTCGCGGATGCGGCGTTCTCGCCTCTGAGATGGGCCAGCCGGAATTCGGGCCAATTGGCCAGCGACTCGTCGCCCTGTTGCGGCGTGGCATTGAGATAGATATGGAGGTCCCCGTCGGGTGCGGTGACGGTCGCGGACACGCTGCCGGGGTCGCCCGGCACGGGAGCGGCATCAGGTGGGATGGCCAGCACGGCTGTCGTGTCCGGAAGCTCCAGCGGCTGCCATCCTGCCGGGGCCGGTCCGGGACGGAACCACGCGAACGGGGTGGGGCCGGAGGCAGGCGCCGCCGTCTGGTTCCCGGCCGGACTGCCGCACGCGCCGAGGGCCAAGGCCGCTAGCGCCGCCGGCACCCCGAACAGGAGCCCCCTGCCGGGGCCCGGCCCAAGCGCCCCGTGGCTGCTACTTGTTGCCGTCACCGTCGTCCGGTCCTCCGTTGTTGTCGGCATCATGATCGTTTCCGGCAGGCACCCGGGCGGGCGGCGGAACCATGGGCCGCGGCGCCGGTGGAGCGACGCGCCGCGGGGCGGGCGCCGGCGGCCGGATCATGGGCGCCGGGGCGGGCGGCGCAATGTACCGTGGCGGGGCCGGCGCAACGGGCGGGGCAACATACCGTGGCGGCGCCGGCGCAACGGGCGCGGCAACGGTCGACGGCGGAGCCGCGTTGCTGGCGGGGTCCTTGGGCGACGGTGAGGGGTTCCCCGTCGCAGGAACTGACGGGACTGTGTAGGGGGCCGGTGCCGGCGTCGCTGTGTGCCCGCCGAAGCAGGCCCCCAGCAGCAGGATGGCGCCCAACGCCGCGGCGGCAGTCGCCGGGCGAAGAATCCTCATTGTGCTCTCCTTAGGGATGGCCGGCCAGGGGCGGCCGGACCTGTCCCTACAACGGTTCCGGCAGCCTGCAGGTTCAACACGGACTGCGGCCATTGACCGCGCCGGGCGCAAGTGAACTGTTTGCCGCCCGGCGTCGTCCTACCTCCAAGGAGGCGGAAATGTCCGATCAGGAGGCCGAGTTACTGCGATCGCTGCAGGAGGCTTACGGCCCGGCGCTATGGCGGTTCGTCATGGGAATGACGCGTGACAGCGCCCTGGCGGACGACGTCGTGCAGGAGACGCTGATCCGCGCGTGGAAACACCCGGCGATTCTGCAGCGCCCGGAGCCGGCGGTGCGGGCCTGGCTTTACACGGTCGCCCGCAATCTCGTCATCGATGACCGGCGCAGCGCCCGCCGCCGGCACGAAACGGCAACCGACCAGCTGCCAGAGATTCCGGAGGCGGACCGGGTCGACAGGATCCTGGACGGGTGGCTTGTCTCGGATGCGCTCGCCGGGCTGTCCGCCGAGCACCGGGCCGTCGTCATTCATTCGTACTATTTGCGGGAGACGACCGCCGAGATCGCGCAAAATCTTCAACTGGCCGAGGGAACAGTGAAGTCGCGCCTGCACTACGCGCTGAGGGCGATGAGGCTGGCCCTTCAGGAGGGAGGCGTGACGCCATGAACCGGAACGGAACCGATGAGTACCGGCGCTGGGATGCCGCGTACGTGCTGGGATCCCTCGTCTCCTCTGAGCGGCACGAGTTCGAGGAGCACCTGTCCGGCTGCGCTGGCTGCAGGGCCGCCGTCGCCGAACTTGCCGGACTGCCGTCGCTGCTGGCAGCACTCTCACCCGAGGAAGCCCAGTCCCTCGGGCGGACTGACGGCGAACGGCGGACACCGACGTTGCAGCCCGGACTGGCGCGCAAGGTCCAGCGCGGCCGCCGGCGCACCCGCCTGGCTGTCGCCGGGATCATGCTGGGCGCCGCTGCCGCCGCGGGCGCGGTTTACGTTGAGGTCACGGCCTCCCCGCCCCCGGCTGCCCAGATCCAGGCCGCATCCGCGACGGCCCTGAACTTCACCCCGGTCGCCGACAGTGCCATGGTGGCCACCGGATCCCTGACCACGCAGCCGTGGGGAACGCAGATCGACTGGCAGTGCACGTACACGCCGTCCCCGGCCGACTATGCTCTGCCGGGCGGTCTCCGCGCGCCGGAGGAGTACGGATTGGTGATTCTCGACTCCCGCGGCGCCACCACCCAGGTGGCCACCTGGACAGCAACGCCGGGGACAGTGGCGACACCGACGGCCACCACAGTTGTCCCGAGAGCCGATATCCGCAGCATTGAAATCCGTGCCGTCGCGAGCGGCAAGACGCTCCTGGCCGCGCACCCGTAGCGCCGGCACACCCGCGTGCACGAACGGGGCCGCACCCGTGCCCGCGCCGGCGGGGCGCCGGCGGGTGGATCAGCGGCGCGGCGCCGGATGGATGGCCAGGACTCCATTGCAGGGACAATGGAGGCGTGACTTCCGCGAACACACCCCTGGACCCAGCCTGCGCGAAGGGGCTCTTCGACCTCGACGCCATCGGGGCTGGCCTGGCTTTTGCGGAATCGCTGGGAGCCCTCGCGGCGGCATTGCACGCCGGTGGTGCGGGGGCGTCCGCGGTGGTGCAGGCGCCTCCCGGCACAGGCAAAACGACGCTGGTGCCGCCGCTGCTCGCAAACATCGCCGCCGGCGGGAGGGGCCGGCGCCCGCGGATCGTGGTCACCCAGCCGCGCCGCGTCGCTGCCCGTGCGGCCGCCCGGCGCCTGGCCGCCCTGGACGGCACCCGGCTCGGCGACCGCGTGGGCTACACGGTCCGCGGGGAACGCCAGACCGGCCCCGGTACTGTGATCGAGTTCGTTACCCCCGGCATCCTGCTTCGCCGCCTCCTCGCGGACCCGGGGCTCGAGGGCACGGACGCCGTGATCCTCGATGAGGTCCACGAACGCGGGCTGGAGACCGACCTCCTCGTTGGCATGCTCGCCGAAGTCCGCCAGTTGCGCGGCGACCTCGCCCTGATCGCTATGTCGGCCACCCTCGATGCCCCCCGCTTCGCCGCCTTGATCGGAGACACGCTGATCGGTGAGGCGGCGGACGGAAACGACGACGGCGGCGGCCCGGCACCGGTCATTGACTGTCCGTCCGTGCTCTTTTCGCTGGACGTGGAATGGGCCCCCGCGTCGGCGCCGCGGCTGGATGAGCGGGGCGTGGCCCGGGCCTTCCTGGACCATGTGGCCGACACGGCAGCGGCCGGGCATGCGGCCGCGCTGGCTGGCGGACGGGACGTGGACGCCCTGGTGTTCGTTCCCGGCGCGTGGGAGGTTTCCTACGTGGCGGCGCGGCTCCGTGGCCGGAGCCGCGCCGAGGTTCTGGAACTCCACGGCCAGGCCCCGGCGGCGGAGCAGGACCGCGCCGTCTCCGGGCGTGAGCCCGGCGGGGCTGCCCGGATCATCGTTTCCACCGCACTCGCCGAGTCCTCCCTCACTGTTCCGGGCGTCCGGCTGGTCATCGATTCCGGGCTGTCCCGCGAGCCGCGGCGCGACGCCGGCCGCGGAATGTCCGGCCTCGTGACGGTGTCCTGCTCCCGGGCGTCCGCGGACCAGCGTGCCGGCCGTGCCGCACGCCAGGGCCCGGGCACGGTGATCCGCTGCTATGACCAGAGGGCCTTTGGTGCCGCGCCGGCGCACCCGACGCCGGAGATCGCGGCAGCTGACCTGACCGGCGCCGCCCTGGTCCTGGCCTGCTGGGGAGCCCCCGGCGGCCGGGGACTTGCGCTGCCGGACACGCCGCCCCGGGCCGCGATGGACGAGGCCGTCGAAGTGCTGCGGGAACTCGGCGCCGTCACCGCGGACGGTCACGCAACCGAGGTGGGCAAGACCCTGGCCCGGGTCCCGACTGACCCCCGCCTTGCCCGCGCCCTGCTGGACGGCGCCGCGACGGTGGGCTACCGCACGGCGGCCGAGGCCGTCGCCCTGGTGTCGGGGGACCAGCGCGCACCGGGCGCAGACCTCACCAGACTGCTTGCCGCGCTGCGGACGGGCCGCGATCCCGGATCCCGGCGCTGGTCGGAGGACGTCCGGCGGATGGAATCAATCGCCCGGCAGGAATCCACCGGTGGCGGGCACCAGAAGCCATCCCGCGCCGCGCCGGTTGCGTCTGCTGGGGCCGTTGGTGCCGCGGAGGCCGTCGGGTTTGTCGTCGCCCTGGCCTTTCCGGACCGGGTGGCGCGCCGCGTTCCGGGCCAGGGGCCGGCACAATACCTGCTGACCTCCGGAACCCGGGCCGGGTTGCCGGCCGGCAGCGCCCTGTCCGGGCACGAATGGCTGGGAGTGGCCGAAGTGTCCCGCGCACAAGGGCGCGATGCCGCGGGGACCGGTGCCGTCATCCGCTCTGCGGCGCCGCTGACGGCGGACACCGCAGAGGCCGCCGCCGGCAACCTCCTGAGCGACACGCTGCAGGCGCGGTTTAGCCAGGGCCGGGTCTCGGCCCGGCGGGAGCGCCGCCTGGGCGCGATCGTGCTCTCGTCCACCCCGGTACGGCCTCCTGCGCAGGAGGGCCGCGCAGCTGTGGCCCGCGCACTGGCCAGCGAGGGGCTGGCCACCATCGGATGGTCGAACGCGGCGGACGGCTTGCGCCGCCGTCTTGCCCTGCTGCACCGGGAGCTGGGCGGGGCATGGCCCGACGTTTCCGAGCCCGCGTTGCTGGCCCGGCTTCAGGACTGGCTGGCCCCGGAGCTCGCGGCGTTGGCCGGCGGGGCATCGACGGGCGGGATCGACCTCGCCGGCCCGCTGGGCCGGCTGCTGCCGTGGCCCGAGGCGGCCCGGCTGGGCGAACTGGCACCCGAGTCGCTGGCGGTCCCCAGCGGATCCCGGATCCGGATCGACTACCCGGACGCCGCAGACGCCACCGGCCGGCCCGTGGTGGCCGTCAAGCTGCAGGAGTGCTTTGGCTGGGCGGAGACGCCGCGGCTGGCCGACGGGCGCGTGCCGGTGCTGTTCCACCTGCTCTCGCCGGCCCGCCGGCCCCTGGCCGTGACGGACGATCTCGCGTCCTTCTGGTCCGGGCCCTACGCCCAGGTCCGGGCCGAAATGCGCGGCCGCTATCCGCGGCATCCGTGGCCTGAAGACCCGTGGACCGCGCCCGCGACGGCCCGGACCAAGCCGCGGAACTAACGCCTGACCAGCTGCCCGGCGCTGCCAACTGACCACTCGCGCCGCGCGGTCAACAGGGGCATGATGAAGGAGCACGACGCCGGCGGGCCTCCGGACCCGCGGGACGACGGGCAAACAGGCCGGTCAACCGGGCCGGGCAAACCTGCCCGTCAAACAAAAAAATCAGCCACGCGATGAAGAGTGATGGCCATGCACCTTGCGTTCGTCTCCATTCCCGCCTACGGACACGTCAACCCGACCCTGCCGCTGGTGGCGGAGCTCGTGGTCCGGGGGCACAGGGTCACATACTTCACGTCCGCCGACTTTGAACCGCTGATCCGCAAGGCCGGCGCGGACTTTCACGCGTCCGGCGGGAACTGGATGGCATCGATGCCTTCCTTGGGGCCCGGGCAGAGGGCGCAGGCGCACCTCATGCTGCCGATCATGCACCGCGTGTTCGAGGACCTCAGAACCAGCTTTCCGGCGCTGGTCGATCAACTCCGCCAGGACCCGCCGGACGCCATCTGCTTTGACGCGATGACGCTCAGCGGCAGCATGGCGGCGGAAAAGATCGGCGCCCCGGCCATTGCCCTCATGCCCACCTATGCCACCAACGAGCACTTCTCGCTGAGATCGCTGATGCCTGCCCCGCCACCGGACGGCGCCGATGAGATGGCCAAGGTTGCCCTGGCCATGGGCCGATTGCTGGCGGAATTCGCGGCCGGGCAGGGCGTGCGGACACCGCGGATGTTCGATGGTCCGCCTGCGCCGTTCAACATCGTGTTCCTACCCCGCGAATTCCAGCCCATGGGGGCGACCTTCGATGACCGGTTCCGGTTTGTGGGTCCCAGCGTCGGCGGCCGGGACACCGACGGCGAATGGGAGCGTGAGGGAACGGGACCGCTGTTGTTCATCTCGCTGGGCACCACCCCGCTGAACCGCCGGCCGGACTTCTTCCGGATGTGCCTTGACGCCTTCGGCGGAAGCGAGTGGGACGTCGCGATGGCCGTCGGGGACCAGACCAGCATGGCCGATCTCGGAACGATTGCGCCGAACATCCGGGTCCGGCCGGTCTTCCCGCAGTTGCAGGTACTGCGCCGGACCGCCGTCTTCATCACCCACGCGGGCATGAATTCGACCATGGAAGCGCTGTATTACGCCGTCCCAATGGTGGCCGTGCCCCAGCAGCCGGAACAGGCGGCCACCGCCCGCCGGCTGGAAGAACTGGGTCTTGGCCTGCGCCTTGCGCCGGAGGACGTCGGGTCCGAAGCGCTCCGGGCCGCGGTCACCGCGGTCCATACGGACGCGCAGGTCCGGCGCAACCTGGCCGCGATGCGTGATGTTGTCCGCAGCGCGGGAGGGGCCGTGGCCGCCGCCGACGCCATCGAGGCGCGCGTGCAGCACGGGGCGGGCCGGTTCGGCGACGTCGGTTAGGCCGGGCCGTGACGCCAGACCGGTCAGGGGAGCGCGGCCGCCGGATTATCGCCGTGTGTCTTCAGGAATTCGGCGACCGTCGCCGCCAGTGACGCCCCCGCCTCGTCGGCACTGCGCTTCGCGCCGGCAACGGCAAAGGAGTGGTCCCCGCCCTCGCGCCACTCCACGGTCGCGGACGGCCCGATTTTGGTCGCCACGGCCTCCAGCAGTTCCGGGGTGGCGAACGTGTCCCGCGTGCCCTGCAGGAAGAGCATCGGCAGCGTCAGCCCATAGAGGTGCTCGTCGCGGAGCTTTTCCGGTTTCCCCGGCGGGTGCAGCGGGTAGCCCAGATAGACCAGCCCGGCAGCCGGCATGCCTTCCGCCACGGCCATTGAGGCCATGCGCCCGCCGAACGATTTCCCGGCGGCCCACAACGGCCGGCCCGCGGAACGGGATGCGGCGGCGGCCATGGCCGCCCGCCAGGTGGCGATGGCAGCCGGCGGCCGGTCCGGGAATTTTCGTCCTGCCTCGCGGTAGGGGAAGTTGAAGCGCAGGGTGGCGACGCCGAGTTCGTTCAGGGCGCGGGTGAAGCCCACAAGGAAGGGATGGTCCATTCCCGCCCCGGCGCCGTGGGCAACAACCAGGGTTGCGAAGGAGTCCTCGGGGCCGGCAAAGACGCCCGACACTGCGGCGTCGCCGACGTCAAGGGTGATCGGGAGCTCGGGCGTTGTCATGTGTCCATCATGCCCGGTGGAGGATGTTCCGCTCTTCAACTGTCCCCGCCGCCGGGGTAGGTTGTCCCCATGGCCAAGGAAGAAGTCCATCTCACCGTCAGCGGTCCGCACGGCGACCGGGAGTTGCGGGTGTCGAGCCCGGCGAGGGTCGTCTGGCCCGGCCTGGGACTGACCAAGCTGGACCTGGCCCGGTACATGGTGGCCGTCGGGGATGCCTTCCTGGCGGCGAACGGGGACCGGCCGGTGACCCTCCAGCGGTTCAAGGACACGGTGGACGGCGAGCAGTTCTTCTCCAAGAACCCGCCCAAGGGTGCGCCGGATTTCATCCGTTCGGTCGACGTCGTCTATCCCAGCGGACGCTCGCATCCCCAGCTTGTCATTGACGAAATCGCCGCCGCGGTGTGGGCGGTGCAGATGAATACGGTGGTCTTCCACCCCTGGCCCTCCCGGGCCGGAAATCCGGACAATCCGGACGAGTTGCGGATCGACCTCGACCCGCAGCCGGGTACCGGGTTCGCCGAGGCCGTTCCGGTCGCGATGGAGCTACGCCGCTTACTCGCGGAGGCCGGGCTGGATGCGTTCATCAAGACCTCAGGAAACCGGGGGCTCCATGTCTTTGCACCGATCGAGCCGACCCGGGAGTTCCTGGATGTGAGGCATGCAGTCATCGCGGCGGCGCGCGAACTCGAGCGGCGCCTGCCCGACCAGGTAACCACCGCCTGGTGGAAGGAAGAACGCGGCGCCCGCATCTTCGCCGACTTCAACCAGGCGAACCGTGACCGTACGATAGCGGGGGCCTACAGCCCGCGTGCACTCGCCACTGCCACCGTGTCGTGCCCAATCCGCTGGGAGGAGCTCGAGTCCGCCGATCCGACGACCTTCACGATCGTCACCGTGCCGGAACGGCTCAAAGCCACCGGCGATCCGTGGGAGGGCATGCATTCGGGCGGCGCGGGCACCGTCGATCTCCTCCTCGAATGGTGGGACAGGGATATCGAGGCCGGGCTGGGGGAGATGCCGTTCCCGCCGGACTTCCCGAAGATGCCCGGGGAACCGCCGCGGGTGCAACCCAGCCGCGCGCGCAACAGCGGCTGAGGCTGCCCGCGCGGACAGGCAACAGCCGCCGGCCCATCCGTGACCGCGCCCGCATCGAATTACCGGCATGAGCAAGTCGGAGAAGAAGAACCTGCGCTATTGCGACTACTACTGCTTCATGTCGCTGAAGGACTTCGCGGCCTGGGTGGACGCCGACGACGACCGGGAACCCGCCATGTCCTACGCCGTGACCCCTACCAGGTGAGTTCCTGGGCCTTTATTTCGTAGTGTCCGTCCCGTTCGGTGAACGTGGCCCGGTACCCGCGTTTGACACCGTTAACCACCATCTGGCAATCGGTATGCGTGTTGACCTTGATATCCGGGAAGTTCTTGCACTCCACTTCGGAGATCGTGACGCCAGGGTCCGTGGGTTTGGCGCGGGCCTTGATCCGCTCGGCCAGAACCTTGCCGCTGGTCTGCGGATCGAAGACCACCACCGACGGCGGGGCCGTCACCGTGGTTGTGGGGCCCGGTATGGCCGGGGGAGCGCCGCAACCCGTCATCAGGAGCGCCGCGCCCAGGCTTGCTGCACATGCAGTTCTGAATAAGTTCATCGTCGATCAAGTCCGTCCGACGCCCGACCACAGGGCTACCCGAGACCCAGGCTGCCAGACCCAACGATGCCCGGACGGGCTTGGGGAATCCTTGGCCCTGCGGCCGCGGTGCTAGCGGTGGGAACGGACGGTGCGAAGAATGCCGCGGATCGAAACGCCAACGGCGCACACCAGAGGGGCCAGCGCCACCAGGAGGACGACGGTGTTGGGCCTGAACGTCATGCGGCCCGAGGAGCCCTTGGCGTAGACGCCCAGGGGCAAGACGAAGCCGCCGCCCCCGCCTCCACTTCCGCCGCTGCCGGGCTGGGCGTCTTCCGGGCTGCTGCCTCCGCCGAACCCGAAGGACACCACCGCTACCGGGACGATCTCTTCTCCTGCGATGTTCACGGCGGGCCCGTAGGCCCGGGACACACCGACATTCTTGAACGTGTCCACGAGGGACGAGAAAGACTCAGACATAGGACACACCATAGGCAACAGCACCCCCACGCGCCAGAGCCGTTCGCCGCTGATGCTTTGGGAAGGAGTGGTGTGCGGGGAGGAGGTGAGGGGACGGGGAAAGGAATCGGAACCAAAGCTCTGGTTGCCGGGCGTGTCATGCCCTTAGATTTGGAACTGGCGCGGCTCAGCCCGCAGCACCGGAGACGAAGCACTGGAATTGAGGCACTGGACATGACGGCATCCACGAATGCGGCTTCACGGCTGGCCGACGCGCTGGCGATCATCCTTGGCACCGACGGCATCCCCCTGCGGCTGAAAGCCTGGGACGGCTCGGAAGCGGGACCGGAAGACGCTCCAGTCGTCGTTTTCCGGTCCCGGCGGGCACTTCGACGGATGCTGTGGTCCCCAGGGCAGCTTGGACTGAGCCGTGCCTACGTGGCCGGCGATGTCGAGGCACCCGGCGACATCTTCGCCGCCTTCGCGGCCATCAGTGCGGCGGGAAAGTTCGCCGAGCCCGGCCCGTTCCGGCCGCCGACACCCGGCGAGGTGTTCGCGCTGGTCAAAACAGCAGTCCGGCTCGGCGCGCTCGGAACGAACCCGGCGCCGCCGCCGGAGGAAGCGCGCGTGAGCAGGCACGGCCGGCGGCATTCCAAGGGGCGCGATGCCGCGGCCATTTCCCACCATTACGACGTCGGGAACGACTTTTACGCCCTCGTCCTGGGCCCTTCCATGGTGTACTCGTGCGCGGTCTGGGAGTCGGAGGAGACCGGGCTTGACGCCGCCCAGAGCGCCAAGCTCGATCTGGTCTGCCGCAAGTTGGGGCTCCGCCCGGGCATGCGGGTGCTGGACGTGGGATGCGGTTGGGGCAGCCTGGCGCTGCATGCCGCGCAACACTATGGGGCCGACGTCGTCGGGGTGACGCTCTCGGTCGAACAGGCGGCCCTGGCCCGCAAGCGGGCGGCGGACGCCGGACTCACGGACCGGGTGGACATCCGGGTGCAGGACTACCGGGACGTGGAGGACGGGCCGTTCGACGCGATCAGCTCCATCGGCATGTCAGAGCATGTGGGGCGCGAGCAGATCCAGCACTATTCTTCCCACCTGCAAGGCCTGCTCCGGCCGGGAGGACGGCTGCTTAACCACGCGATTTCCTGGAACGCCGGCGCGACCCCGCCGGACCCTGACTCCTTCATTCCCCGCTATGTATTCCCGGACGGCGAGATGCTCAGCCTCTCGGAGATGGTCGCGGCACTCGAATCGGCGGACCTGGAGATCATCGACGTCGAGGCGTTGCGGCCCCACTATGCCCTGACGCTCAGGGCGTGGGTGCGGAACCTGGAGGAGCACTGGGACGAGGCCGTGCGCTTGGCCGGGCTGGGAAGGGCCCGGGTGTGGCGGCTCTACATGGCCGCGAGCGCACTCGGCTTCGAGGCCGGCATCACGGGCGTGAACCAGATCCTGGTCCAGCGCCCGGGCGGCGCGGAACCCCCATTGCGCCGTTCGGCCTGGATGTGAGGCCCGGTCCTGGAAGGTCAGGCCGTGTGCGAAGGCTGACCCGCGGACCGCGCGAAGCTAGGCTGTCATCATGAGCAATACCGAAGTCGCGCCCCAGGAAATCCTCTGCGAAACAAACGGGACCTTCGCCGGCGTCGAACTCCTGGTTCCGCGGCAGGTCCCGCTGGGCGGCCCGCGCGCGATGGATGTGCGGCGCACCCTTCCGCAGCGCCAGCGCAGCCTCATTGGGGCGTGGTGCTTCCTGGACCACTACGGCCCGGACCAGGTCGGCGATTCCGGCGGCATGAAAGTCCCGCGCCACCCGCACACCGGGCTTCAAACCGTCAGCTGGCTGTTCACAGGCGAGATCGAACACCGGGATTCGGCCGGTTTCCACGCAGCGGTGCGGCCCGGTGAAGTGAACCTCATGACCGCCGGCCGCGGCATCAGCCACTCGGAATTTTCCACCCCGGACACCACCGTCCTGCACGGCGCGCAGCTGTGGGTGGCGCTGCCGGACACGGCACGCCACATGGCGCCCACCTTTGAGCACTACCGTCCGGAGCCGGTCAGCGGAAACGGCTGGACCGTGCGCGTCTTCCTGGGCTCGCTCGCCGGGTCCGTCTCGCCCGTCACAACCCACACGCCCCTGCTCGGTGCCGAGCTCCTGCTCGAAGCGGGGACGGAGCTGACGCCCACAACAGATGCGTCCTTCGAACACGGCCTGCTCGTGGACTCGGGCAACCTTGCCCTGGACGGGCAGCCGGTCCCGAAGGACAACCTCGCGTACCTGCCCGTCGGCCACGGGTCCCTGACCCTGGTCGCGGGCAGCGAGGGAGCCCGCGTTCTCCTGATCGGCGGAGAGCCGCTGGGCGAAAAAATCGTGATGTGGTGGAACTTCGTCGGCCGCAGCCATGAGGAGATCGTCGCGTACAGGACCCAGTGGCAGTCCGAGATCGGCGCGGACGCCGGCACTGAGGACGCCGGCACTGCGGGCTCCGACGGCACTGGGGACGCCGGCACTGAGGACGCCGGCACTGCGGGCTCCGGCGGCCGAGCATCCGACCTGCGGTTCGGTCCGTTCCCGCCCGGCGGCCCCGCAGCTCTCCCGGCCCCGGCCCTGCCGAATGCCCGCATCCGGCCCCGCGGCTGACCTGTCTATTCCGGCAGGCCCATACTGGCAAGCCCAGCCGGCCCTGCACCCGTAAGCCCGACTGCCGGGCCAATCCGGCCCGCTCAAGGAGACCATATTGACCACGATCACCATCAGTAACAACCCGCAGCGCAGCCGTTTCGAAGTGCTCGACGCCGGCACCGTGATCGGCCAGGCCGCTTACGTGGACGACGTCGGGGCGGGCCAGCGGATTTTCTACCACACGGAGATCAACGAGGAATATGGCGGCCGCGGGCTGGCCGGGGTGCTGGCCGCACAGGCACTCGATGAGACTGTCGCCGCGGGCCTCACGATCGTTCCGGTGTGTCCCTACATCAAGAAGTTCCTGGGCAAGCACCCCGGCTACGCGGCCCACGTGGTAAAGCCGGCCCCGGCTCAACTGCGGTTCCTGAGCGCCTCGCTGGCTCAACGCGTCCGGCAGTAGCCGCCCCGGGACAGATGCGCCTCTGGACTCACGTGTGCGCGATGAACCGCTCCACACGCCGGTCCGGGATGAGCCAGATCGCGGCGACCACCGAATAGGCGGCGATCCCCAAGAGCGGGTTCACCAGGCTGAGCCCCATCCCGGCGATGTAGAGCGCGGGCGATCCCTTGCCCTTCCAGTCCTGCCCCATGGCCCGGTCCAGCGCGCCGCCGCGTCCCTGCTGGCGGATCAGGGTTGTTTTCAGGATGTAGTACGCAATGGCGGCGAACAGCAGGTCCAGCCCATAGACGAGGACGGGTACCTCGGCCAGGCCCGTGTCATTTATCCACCGGGTGGTGAAGGGGATGAGGGAGAGCCAGAACAGCAGATGCAGGTTTGCCCAGAGCACCCCACCGTTGATCCGCCCGGCCAGATGCAGCATGTGGTGGTGGTTGTTCCAGTAGATCCCGACATAGATGAAGCTCAGCAGGTAACTGAGCAGGGTTGGAAGCTCGTGAAGCAGGGCCGGCCAGGTCGGTTCGGCTGGGACGTGAAGCTCCAGCACCATGATGGTGATGACGATCGCCAGCACCCCGTCGCTGAAGGCCTCCAGCCGGTTCTTGTTCATGGGCCGCCTTTAATCAGGGCATCGTGGCAGATGCAACGAGGAACTGCCGACGCCGTGACGTGCGGTTCGTAGGTAAGGGTACTAGTCCCGGGTCCCTGCTTCGAGTTCTTCCTCCGCCATTTCGAGGGCAAAGCCCAGCGCCTGGACGAGATTGGTGGTCGCCGCCACGATCCGGGGAGTGCCGACGATGGGTGCAACGGCGATCAGGACGCCGCGGACATCCTCCAAGGTGATGCCGACGTCCACGGCGGTACCGGCGTTGAACAGGTAGGAGGCGCCCGGGGCGTCGACCGCCGCGAGCGCCGCAATCCGGGCCAGCATCAGTTCGCGAGGCTCAAGGGTGGAGCGTTCGAGCGAAACGGCGGTGATGTCGGCGAGGACGGCGAGAACAGGTGCTTCTTCTTCGGCCATGGTTATGTCTCCATCTGGTTTCAGTGGTGTGCGCCGAGTGACGCGACGTGAGCGGATCGGCCCGACTCGTCATGAACGTAACCCGCCACGACCAGGGGTGGCATCACCCGAACCGCATGAATCGATTGGTCAGTCGCCCGGCTGCGGAACAGATGGCGTTTTGAGCCTGCGCTGCGGGATCCATCAGCGATGCGTTGACGATGGGCCGGTTCGGGGCCAGAATCGCAGTAGCTTGAGCCGAGACGCATTGGCGCGCTCGGCGGGGACTGACCCAGGCAAGCAGTGCCGGTGGCGGTTCCGGACCTAATAGGGAGGTCGCCGATCATGGCCGAGACCAAAAAAGTCAAGCATCCGAGCGTCGAGGAGCGTGCTGCGAAGGGCAAGGGGCGCCGGGAAAAGACGCCCGTCTCCAGCCACGCAGGCTGGGTCCCCGCGTCCGACCGCCCGGATCCGGTCGCGCTGCTCGAGGAACAGAACCTCACCCGCGAACAGGACCTCGTTCCGGTGAGGCACGGCCGGATGCTGGTCTCACCGTTCACGTTCTACCGGGGCGCCGCCAAGATCATGGCAACCGATCTGAAAGACACTCCCCGGGCCGGCCTGGTGTCCCAACTGTGCGGGGACGCCCATTTATCCAACTTTGGCGTCTTCGCCTCACCAGAGCGAACCCTGTTGTTCGATCTCAACGATTTCGACGAAACTCTGCCCGGCCCATTCGAGTACGACGTCAAACGCATGGCCGCGAGCTTTACCATCGCGGCGCGGAACAACGCGTTCACCAAGGAAGAAACGCGCGACGCGACACTCACCGCCGTTCGGGCTTACCGCGAGGCGATGGCAGAGTTCGCACAGATGGGCACCCTGGACATCTGGTACGCCCGTCTGTCCGAGGAACAGCTGATGGAAACCATAGAGCTGGCCGTGGCAACCCAAAAGGGCAAGGCCCTCAAGAAGGCAGCCCACGGCATGGAAAAGACGGCGAAACAGAACGTCGCCAAGGCCCACACCCGCGACAGCCTGCAGGCACTCTCCAAGCTCGCCGAGCGGGTGGACGGGGAGTACCGGATCGTCAGCCAGCCGCCGATCGTCATTCCCTCGCGGGAGCTGGGTGAATCGTTCGGCATGTCTGCGGATGGGATTCAGAAAGCGGTTCGTGAGCAGCTCCGTTCCTACCGGGCCACGCTGCCAGACGACCGACGAATCTTGCTGGAGCGCTTCGAAGTCATCGATGTCGCCCGCAAGGTCGTGGGCGTCGGCAGTGTCGGCACGCGGGCGTTCATCGCCTTGCTCCAGGGCCGGGATGAGCAGGATCCGCTGTTTCTTCAGGTCAAGGAGGCGACGAGGTCGGTGCTCGAGGACCACTTACCGAAGAGCAAGTTCAAGCAGCCGGGCGAGCGTGTGGTGCAGGGCCAGCGGATGATGCAGGCCGCGAGCGACATCTTCCTGGGATGGACCAAGGGGGTACAGGACAACCGGTACCTGTATTGGCGCCAACTGCGTGACATGAAGGGCTCAGCCATTGTGGAAGGGATGAAGCCGCTCGGCATGACCTTCTATGCCGGCGCCTGCGGCTGGACGCTGGCGCGGGCCCACGCCCGGTCCGGCGACCCCATCGCGATCGCGTCCTACCTCGGTAAGAGTGACAAGTTCGAACGCTCCATCACCGACTTCTCCGAGCGGTACGCGGACCAGAACGAAAAGGACTACGAGGCCTTCGCCGATGCGGTTCGCTCGGGGCGGCTGGAAGCCACTGAGGGCCTCTGATTCCGGATGTTCAGTAGAAGGCGCCGCCGTGGGTGAACGGCTCGAAGGACGGCAGGTTTCGCTCTGGCTCGCCACAACCGGTACCACCCGCTATCCCTCCCTGGACACGGATCTTGAGGTCGACGTCGCCGTCGTCGGGGGAGGGATCGCCGGCCTGACGGCGGCGCTGGCCCTCAAACGCGCCGGCAGCACCGTCGCGGTCCTGGAGGCAGCCCGCATTGGCACCGGCGTTACGGGGCACACCACCGGCAAAGTCACCTCACTGCACCGGCTGGCCTACACCGAACTCGCGGACCGGCACGGACCGGACGTCGCGGGCACGTACGGGCAGGCCAACCAGGCCGCCATCGAGCACATTGCGCGTGTCGTCGCGGAGGAGGGCATCGACTGCGACTTCCGCAGGGTGTCCAACTACACCTACGCCGAATCCGACGACGCCCTCGCCAGGGTCCGCGGCGAGGCGGCCCTGGCCGGACGGCTCGGCCTGCCAGCTGTCTTTACCTCCGAGGTGCCGCTGCCGTTCGGTACCCGGGGCGCAGTCCGGTTCGACGGCCAGGCACAACTCCACGCGGTGAAATACCTCCAAGGCCTCGCCCGCGCCGTGGACGGGAGCGGAAGCCACGTACTGGAGGACTCGCGCGTCACCTCGGTCCGCGACGGGGTGCCCGCCGTCGTCAAGACCGGGAGCGGCACCGTCCGGGCGCGCGAGGTGATCATTGCCACCAACGTCCCCGTTGGCGACGCCGGGCTGTTTGCCGGGCGCTGCTACCTGCACCGTTCCTACGTCGTTGCCAGCCTGGCACCTGCCGTGCCCCTGGACGGGACCTTCATCAGCGTCGACGAGCCGATGCGCTCCATCTTGGCGATCGACATTGAGGGCGCCCGGTTCGTTCTCACCGGCGGCGAGGGGCACCGTGCCGCCGACGCCAGCGATGCCGCCGCGCGGTACCGCCGCCTCGCGGCTTTCTCCCGGGAACGCCTCGGCACCGGGGAGACCAGCTTCCGCTGGTCCACGCAGGACAACATGCCCGTCGACGGGTTGCCCTACGCCGGGACTTTGACACCGACGGCGGCGCACCTTCATGTGATCACCGGCCTGCGAAAATGGGGCCTGACCAACGGCACCGCTGCCGCCCTGATCCTGGCCGACACCCTGTCGGGCCGGCACAACCCCTGGGCCGCGGTTTTCGATACCAACCGCCCTTCCGCCGGCCAGGCAGGCGGGGTGCGGCAGCAACCGGACCAGCCGCCCCCACACCGGCTGCCGGCCCAACCGGCCGTCGCCGGGCTGCGACCCGGCGAAGGCACCGTCGTGGAGATCGACGGCGAAATGACCGCCGTCTACGCTGGCGCTGCCGGGGACCTCCTCGCCGTCTCGGCCATCTGCACGCATCTGGGCTGCACGGTCGCGTTCAACGCGGACGATTCGACGTGGGACTGCCCCTGCCACGGCTCGCGGTTTGCCGCCGACGGCGCCGTCATCCAGGGCCCGGCGACGAAGGACCTGGCGCCGAGACCCGCACCGCGTTAGGTTCCTGCGGGTGAACCGGCCCGGGTGGCGGGGAAGCCGGCGGCCGAAGCGCGTCCCGCCCGGAGCCGTTCCAGCTTGACCACGTCCCGCCCGAATGAAAAGGCCAGCAGCCCAAGCGCCGGCCCGAGCACCATGGCTCCCAGCGCCGGAGTCACCGCCGGCAACAGGGCGAACAGCAGGGCCGCCGGCTGGGCGGCTCCGATGACCCTGCGGACAGTGCTGGACGGCAGCGGGTTCTTCAGGGACGGCCGGAACCAGGCCGCTGCGAGGAACGCGTAGTACATCAGGCCGATGCCCAGGGGCCACAGGCCGAACTTTCCCGCCGCCGCGCAGGACAGCACCAGGACCAGCGCGGCGTCCGTATCCGAATCCAGGCGCGAACCCTCGGCCGTGGCACAACCCGTGAACCTGGCCACCCGTCCGTCCACGGCATCGAGCAGGAACGCGGCCGTGCCCAGGACCACCACCAGAAGGCTTGGTCCGGCTCCGGCGATCAACCCCACCACCGTTTCGGCGGCACAAAAGGCCACGATGCCGGCCCGGCCGAGGGTGACGCGGTCCGCGCGGGTGGAAAAACGCGGTTTCCGTCGCAAAACGGAGCCGGCGGCCCGGATGATCACCGCGGCCCCCGCCGCCAGGGCCAGGAGCCAGGGAACAGGATCCCTGAAGACCGCCGCGCCGAACCAGGCCCAGGCCCAGGCCCAGGCCACAAGATAGGCGCCGACGGCGGTGCCGGCATCCGCCACGGCACGGCGGGCGGCTGCCGATCCTGGCCCGGTCTGCCCTGGCGCCGGGGAAGCAGTGGCCCTCATCGGTTCTGCAGGCCGGCTTCCGGGCACGTTTGCTGATCCCGTGCCTGTAGACGCCGTGTCCTCTTGTTTCGTGCCTACTGCAAACGACTTCAGCCTGAACCACCCCGCCCACATGCTAGCAAGTCCGCGGCCCGGGGTTGGTCAGTGCTTGGACTGGGCGCCCTGCCCGTTCGTCCGCCGTCCGGCCCGGACGAAACCGATGGCCGCCAGGACGGCGCCGGCGCCTTCGGCCACGGCGCTGACGGACTTCTCGAAGAACCAGATGGGCTCGTACATGGCCGGGAAAGGCCCGAACGCCGGAATATTCACGTAACGGTAGGCCACCACGGCCACGAAGGCGCTCAGCGCGACGACGAATGCGACGGCGAAGGCCGCCCTGCTGCCGCGCAGCAGCACGTACAACCCGGCCAGCACAGCGGCAGCCGATTCCAGCAGGAACAGGTTCCCTTGGCCGATTCCCGCGGAGTTCCCCGCCTGGTAGCCCGGGGCCAGGTGGATGTGGACGGCGGCGTCAATGAACAGGGCAACGGCCGTGAGGATTCGCAGTGTCATGCCGGCCGTATGGACCCGCACGGTCCGTCCGGGGCTCTGGGCGCTCATTTGACCACCAGCGTCCCGTGCATGCCCGGATGGTAGGTGCAGTGATACGCGTAGGATCCGGGCTTCGTCGGCGCAGTGAAAGTGGCAGTGCCGCCGCCCGTGACCTGGGCATCGAACGCTGAACCTTCGTCAGCCGTGACCGTGTGCGCCGCGGCATCCATGTTGGTGACGGTGACCGCCGCGCCGGGGGCCACGGTGAGCGGGTCGCCGTAGGCGAAGTCCTTGATGGTGATGGTGGCGGCGGCGGTGCCCGCCGTCGGGCCGGCCCCGTAGGCAGGGCCGGGTGGGGGCGCCGACGTCGACGCCGGCGATCCGCTGCCGCCGGCGCACCCGCCGGTGCCCAGCAAGATCAGGAGCACCAATAGCGACGACAGCTTCCGACGAGCATTCATTGCGCACCACCCCGAGCGGCTTGAGGAAACGAGCGGATGAAGGTACTAGCTATATTGTGCGCCTGACCGGCACGAATGGAACCAGTCGGCGTCGAACGCCGGTCCGGGAGAGCCCGGGGAGATAGCGTAGTCACTGGCATGCATCCTGCAGCCGAGGGAGGGAAAATTGCGTGAAGCGTAAGAAGTCCTGGTCAGCATCGCTCACAGTGCTGATTGCCTTTGCAGCGAACGTCCTCGTCGCGGCAGCCAAAACAGTGGCCGCACTCATCTCTGGCTCGGCGTCCATGACTGCCGAGGCGGCCCACTCCTGGGCCGATACCGGCAACCAGGTCTTCCTGCTCATCGCCGAACGGAAAGCCGCGCGGAAACGCGACAAAGCCCACCCCATGGGTTACGGGCGCGAGGCCTACGTATGGTCAATGATCGCCGCCTTTGGCCTGTTTACGGCCGGCGCGGTGGTGTCGGTGATGCACGGCATCCAGCAGCTGATCACCCCGGAACCGCCAGGTGACTATGGGATCGCCTACCTGGTGCTGACCATCGCGTTCGTCCTTGAAGGCGTGTCCTTCATCCAGGCGTTCCGGCAAAACCGGAAGGCGGCGCGAGAGCTTGACCGGAACACCCTCGAGCAGGTCCTCAAGGGCTCCGACCCCACGCTGCGCGCCGTCTTCGCCGAGGACGGGGCCGCGCTCGTTGGCCTGCTCATCGCCTTCGCCGGGATATTCCTGCACCAGGTCACGGGGTCCTCCGTGCCGGACGCCGTGGGGTCCATTCTGGTGGGCATCCTCCTGGCCGTGGTTGCCGTCGTGCTGATCGAGCGGAACCGGCGCTTCCTGGTGGGACAAGCCGTGACCGGCGATATCGAGGGCAGCATGGCCCGCCGCCTCCTCGAACACCCAGAGATCGAACGCATCACGTACCTGCATCTCGAATACGTCGGCCCGCGCAAGCTCTACGTCGTGGCGGCCGTGGACATACAGGGAGATCTCCGGGAACACGACGTCGCCGTGGCCCTACGCCGCGTTGAACGCGAACTTGAGGACCACGAAACCGTGGAAGAGGCCGTGCTGACACTCGCCACCGCGGACGAGCCCTCGTTGGACTTCCCCGCCGTTTGAGCACAACGCCGACCGCCTGTCCGGTCCTTCGGCTGGCTCAGGCGCCGGCCGCCGTCGCGTCCATGCCGGCCGGCGGCTGCAGGCGGGCCCCGGAGGCCAGCAGCGCCTCGAGAACGGGAGACGGGCTGGGACTGGCCAGAAGGAAGCCCTGGCCCATGTCGCAGCCGAGCGAGCGCAGGAGATCCAGCTGCCCGGTGTGCTCGATGCCCTCGGCGATGACGGCCAGGTCCAGTTTCCGGGCCACTTCCAGAATGCCCTCGAGCATCGCCGCGGCCGGGGCGTCCCCAGGCAGCCCGGACAGGAAGGCACGGTCGATCTTGAGAATGTCCGCGGGCAGCGCAGCGAGCGTGCTGAGCGAGGAGAAACCGGTCCCGAAGTCGTCGATTGCGATGCGGACGCCGAAGCTCTTCAGCCGGTTCAGGGCAGCGACCCCGCCGTCGGCGCTCGTGGCCAGGGCCGATTCGGTGACCTCGAGGATCACCTTGTCGGCCTGCGAGGCGGGGTGGGCCAGGATGCGCTCCAGGGCTGCCAGGTTCCGGTCGCTCGAAAGCTGAAGAGTGGAAAGATTGACTGAGACCCAGAAGTCTTCGGCAGTGCCCGGGGACCGGCGCCAGCCGGCGACGTGACGGCTTGCGGTGTCCAGTACCCAGCAGCCGATGGGGCCTATCTCGCCGGTTTCCTCGGCCAAGGAGATGAAGTCGGCCGGTCCCAGCCGGCCCAGGGTCGGGTGCTCCCAGCGGACCAGGGCCTCCACCCCGGCGATCTCACCGGTGCCGAGATTCACCACGGGCTGGTAGTCGAGGCGCAACTGCCCGGCCTGCACGGCTGTGGCGAGGTCCGCCCGGAGAGCGGCCCGGTAGGTCATTTCGTCATACCCCCGGGCATCGAAGAGCTGGTAGCGGCCTTTGCCGCCGTGCTTGGCCATGTACATGGCGAAGTCCGCCTGCCGCATCAGCTCGGCCGGATCTGCAGTGCCGGCGCTGCGCTGGGCGGCGCCCATGCTGACGGTTACCTTCAGCCGGACGTCATCGATGCAGAAAGGGTCCCGCAGCGTGTCCTGGATGCGCCGTGCGACGTCGTCCGTCGCCGTGCCGCCCTCATCCGTCACAAGGATCGCGAATTCGTCGCCGCCCAGCCGGGCGACGAGGTCATGCCCGCGCACGCAGCCCCGCAGCCGTTGGGCCAGCTGAATGAGCAACGCGTCGCCGCCCTCATGGCCCAGCGAGTCGTTGACGTCTTTGAAGTCGTCGACGTCGATGACCAGCAGGCCTTCATGCCCGTCGCAGACCTCGGTGCCAGCTGCTTCCGGGTTCTTTGCCTCGGGGTCGAACGCGGCGGTGAGGCGTTCGGTGAGGACTGCCCGGTTGGCCAGTCCCGTGAGCGGGTCGTGGGTGGCGCGGAAGGTCAGTTCCAGGTGGTTGTCATGCACGGTGGCGGCCATGGAATTGAAGGCCTCGGCCAGCTGCCCAAGTTCGTCATTGCGGACAACGCTGATCCGGTGGCTGTAATCACCGGACTGCAGCTTCAGGACCCCGCGGTACAGACCCTCCACGGGGCGCATCAGGTACTTGGTCATCCGCCGTCGGAAAAAGAAAACCCCGCCCGCGGCCAGCGCAAAGAGGGCCGTGCGGACGGTCGATACCATCTGCTGAAGCCCGGCCCCACGGGCGACGCCGTCGTCCAGCGCGTCGAGCGAAGCGCGACGGACGTCGGCGAGCAGGGCGCGGGCCCTGGCGCTGGACGCGGCGAACGCCGGCGCCTCCGCCACCCGGTTGCCGTGGAGAGTGGCCACCTGGCTTTCCCAGAGATTGTGCGCGGACAGTCCCTCCTGCCACGCGGCCCGGGCCTCGCGGACTGTGGCCCGCATGCCGTACGCCTCCGGCAGGATCCGGGCGGTGGCATCGAACTGGGCGCAGATGTCCTTTTGTTGCAGCAAAAAAGCGGCCGGATCTGCCGGGGCGGACAACAGCTGGAGTCCGGCTTGTTCGTGGGTCTCGATGCCGGTCCGGAGCTCGGCGATGGCCTCCGACTCGACGCGGTGCTGTGCGGCAGCGTGCTGGATTTGGTCCGTGACAAAACGGACGCCGACCAGGGTTACCGCGGCCCCGGCGAGCAGGGCAAGGAGCACCAGGATGAAGGCCCTGGACCATTCGCGCTGCAGGCTCCCTGCGCGGGCGGGTTTGCCGGTGCCGGGGGTACGGGTGGCCGCCGGCCCGTCGGATCGTTCGGGTCCATTGGCGTCGTTGGCGTCGGCGGCCGACGGCGGCGCAGCAGCAGGGTCAGCCAAGCTGCTGGTGGATTTACGCATGATCAGCCTCCGGCCGTGTGCCGGCCGTCGCCGCATCGTCAAACAGGAGCGTAGCCGAACGTGCCCCGGCTGGTCATGTCCTTCCGCCTCCCGACACTATTGTGAAGCATGTGACAGAAGTGTATTCGACGGGCGGCCCGGCGGGCAGCGTCCGGTGCCGGAACCACACCTGCCGGGCTGTACGTTTCCGGACCGGCTGAGCCGGTCCTGCCGGGGGCTCTAGCTGAGGCAGTCTGCGCAGTAGGCGTGGCCGGCCTTCTCCTTGGCCAACTGGGACCGGTGCCGCACCAGGAAACAGGAATAGCACGTGAATTCGTCTTCTTTTTGCGGGATGACCGTGACGGTCAGTTCCTCGCCGGACAGGTCTGCCCCCGGCAGTTCCACGCCTTCGGAGGTATCGGCCTCGTCTAGTTCGCGGACAACGCTTCGCGCGTCAGGCGCATTCGCCGAACGGAGCGCCTCCAGGGAAGCGTTGCGGGATTCCGCGACGTCGGAGCGTACTTCGTCATAATCGGTTGCCACCTGGTGATACTCATTTCAGTTGCTGGGCGTGTGATTCGGAGTCTCTCCGGATCTACGTATCTCTGTATCTCCGGATCTCCGGGATTGAACCGTACAGCATGACGCCGTGTAAATGCTGGGGACCGGGGCAGTCGCGGCAGTGACGCTCATGACACCCGGAGGCGGACGCCCGCGACGCCGGCCTTCCTGCTTTGTTCGCCACTGGTCACCGGGGCGTCACGTGCCGTTAATTTGGCTGCCCTAGCCTGATTCTTTAGGCACCATCCACCTTGGGCACCATCCGCACCATCCGTCGGGAGGATTCACCATGGCCGATATTGCTGCAGTGCTGGGACGGCTCACGCAGGACGAACTTAATGAACTGCGGTCCCTGGGCCCCAGCGGGCACCTGACCCGTCGCCTGACCGACGCCATCGACCGCGCCGCCGGCGGCCCCGGAGCCGGGCGCGGCTACTACGTCCCCAACGGAAGCGTCAGTTCCACCGGCGGACCGCACGTGGTCCTGCGCAGCGACGTTTCGGGGTGGCTGTTCGGTCCTCCCCAACAGGCCTGACCGAACTGCGACGGGCATCCCCTCCCACTGGGCCCGCGAGGTTCCTTCCAGCCCGGCCCCGGAAGGGCCATACTGGCCCAAAGGGAGGGGGCTGGATTGCGGATCCTGATGGTGGAGGATGAGGACGCCCTGGCGGAGACAGTCCGCCGCGGGCTGAGGAACGAGGGGTTCGTCGTCGACGTCGCCCACGACGGCGTGCGGGGACTCGCGGCGGCGCTGGAGAACGCGTACGATGCCATCCTGCTGGACCTCATGCTGCCGCGGATGAACGGCTACGACGTCTTGAAGGAATTGCGGCAACGCAAGGTGTGGACTCCGGTGCTGATGCTCACGGCCAAGGACGGCGAATACGACCAGACCGATGCCTTCGACCTGGGCGCTGATGACTACCTCACCAAGCCGTTCAGCTTCCTGGTGCTGGTGGCCCGGATCAGGGCGTTGATCCGGCGCGGAGCGCCCGCCAGGCCTGTCATCATGACGCTTGGCACGCTGTCCCTGGACCCCGTCAGCCACAGTGTGCGCCGCGGCGACACCCTCATCAGCCTCACGGCCAGGGAGTACGGGCTCCTGCATTATCTGATGCGCCGGCATGACCAGATCGTCTCAAAGGCGGAAATCCTGCAAAACGTCTGGGATCCGGCTTTCGAGGGCGCGAACAATGTGGTTGAGGTGTACATCGGCTACCTTCGGCGCAAGATTGATGTCCCGTTCGGGATCCACAGCCTGACCACGGTGCGCGGCATGGGCTATCTGCTCAGCGCCGACCCGACCCCTGAACCCCGTGCCGCCGGGAGTCGCGAGGAGTGACGTCGGCCGGCTCCACAGGTTCCGGAAGGGGAAGTGTGATCTCAAAGCGGCAGTGACCCGCCGGTCCGTCCGTCGGACGGATGCTCCCATGATGGGCGGCCACAATTCCCGCCGCGATGGCCAGGCCCAGTCCGCTGCCGCCGCCTTCCCGGGAACGGCTGCCATCGAGCCGGACGAACCGTTCGAAGATCCGCTCCCGGTCCGCCTCCGGGATGGGGTCGCCGTCGTTGTCGACAGTGAGGATGACCCGGTCCCCGGCCGTGTGCAGGTCCACGGCGATCCGGGACAGGGCGTGGCGGTCGGCGTTGTCCAGGACGTTCCGGAGGACCTGCGCCAGCCGCCGGGCGTCGCCGCGGATCCGGGTCGGAACGAGCTCCACCGAGATCCGGTTCCGGCTGGTGGACCGCAGCCGGCGGATCTCCTGGTCCAGCACGTCGTCAAGATCGACGTCCTTCTGCTCTACGCGCAGGCCGCCGTCATTGGCTTTGGCCAGTGTCAGCAGGTCCTCCACGAGGAAGCTCATGCGGGCCGTCTCCTCGGAGAGGACATCCTTCATCTGAAGCCACATCGCCCCGGTCGGGTCCGCCGCCGCGATCTCGATTCCGGCCCTCAGCGTGGCCAACGGGCTGCGCAGCTCGTGGCTGGCGTCCGAGACGAATCTGCGCTGTTCGGTGTCCGAGGCCTGCAGCCGGTCCAGCATGGTGTTCATGGTCAGCGCCAGGGCGTGGATTTCGTCGTTGGTGGGCGGGACGTCGACGCGCCCATCCAGCCGCTCGGCGTTGATCCGGGCCACCTGGCCACGGATCCGCTCAACCTGGCGGAGGGAACGGCCCACCAGGAGCCATACGGACACGGCCACGGTCCCGAGCAGCAGCGGCGTGGCTCCCAGCATGAACCACGCGACGGTGGAAATGGTGTCCGCCTGTATCTGTGAGGCCTGGGCCACCACCACGGTGTAGCTCAACGTGCCGGTCCGTGCTCCCACGGTGACGATGTGGTAGTCGTCGGTGTCCCCGATGCTCGGAAGGCTCGAGACGTCCTGGGTCATGGTCTGGCCCGGGCTGGGCCGCTGGGCTGACAGGGGGGCGTTGGCGACCTCGGGGTCCGAGCTGGCCAGGACGTACCCTTCGGCATCCAGCACCTGGACGAACTGGCCCGCATGCGCGGTGTCAACGATGTAGGCGCGGCCATCCTCGATGTCCATGTCCTCCATCTCGGCGATCACGTCCAGGGCCTTCTGCTGGGCTGCGGCGTCGCTCGACCGCGCCAGGGACGCCTGCAGCAGGACCAGAAGGACGAGGCCGCCGAGCAGCAGCGCCACGGCTACGACGCCGACGGCGACCGCCGTCGAGCGCTTCCGCACGCCCCATCGAATCTCGCCCCTGGCGGGGCCGGAGGGGGCCCGTTTGCCCAGTGCCATGCTCCAAGAATGCGTCAATGCGCGGTTCGGGACAACCACCGCGGCCGCCTTGCCGGCGCCGCCCGCCCGGCCGGCGCCCCGGCGGTGGCCGGAGCGCTCCCGCCTGCGCGCACGTCCCCACGGAGAGAGGCTGCTCTCAGTCTCTTCTCAGCGGGATGGGGGAGAGTGGAAATAGGCCGCAGAAGACCGGCCGCCGGCCGCCACGGGGCCGTTCGTCCACAGATTCCGGCCGCACGCTCTCCTCAACCAGTGTGCGGCCGGACACGGCACCGGGCGAAGCGGCGCAGCAGGCGCCGACAACAGCCGCTTCCCTTACTCCCTGCCGATGAGCAGCGGGCCAGCGCCTCAAGGCCGGGGCGTCACCCGGAGCCAGACGAACTGCCGGGCGTCCAGGACCAGTCCCGCGTCGAGGCACACGTGGGCGCCGGTCAGGACGTCGACGGCGCCAGCCGCGAAGCCGGAGAGCGTCAACGCCGTTACCTCCTGGGGGCCGTCGCTGAAGTTAGCCAGGGCGAGGATCAGCGTTCCATTTCCGGGACGCTGGTACCCCAGGACTCCCGGGTTGTTCGTGGCGAACCCGACCAGCCGGGTCCCGGCCAGTTCCGGCGTCGCGGACCGTACGGACACCATCCGGCGCAGCCCGGCAAAGACCGCCCCGGCGGGGGTTTCCGGCTCCGCGCGCCGCGCGTACCCTGCGGCCGGGTAGTGCGGCCGGTGCACCCAGCGGCTGTCCGTTCCGTGGCCTTCCTCGGCGGCGTACCCGTAGTCGTTGAACTGGCCGACCTCGTCACCGAGGTAGAGCAGCGGGATGCCCCCGGTGCTGAAGGCCACCGAGTGGGCCAGCAGGATCCGGTCCACTGCCGCATCGGTTCCGCCCTCCAGCCCGCAGAGCGACGCCGTTGTGCCGGAAATCCGGCAGTCGCCGGTGCGGGGGTTGTCCTGAAAAGGCACCCCGCGGGCGAAGCTGCCAGGGAAACGGTTGACGTAGAAGGAATTGAGGAATCGCCGGTGCTCGAAGGCATTGATGCCAAGCTCGGCGGCATCCTCATCCGCAAATGTCCAGCCGATGTCGTCATGGCTGCGGACGTAGTTCACCCACGCCGTGCCGTCCGGAATATTGTGGCGCCGCTCCAGGGCCTGGGTGAGCAGGGACACGTCGCGGGTGGCCAGCGCCTCCCAGATCAGCGCCATCTGCAGGGGGTTGTAGGAGAGCTGGCACTCGGCGGGGTCAATGTAACGGGCCACCTCGTCGGGGTGGACGATCGCCTCGGACTTGAACAGCAGCGACGGCGCCGCCAGCCGGCACACGGCATTGAACGCCTGCAGCAGCGTGTGGGCTTCGGGAAGGTTCTCACAGGGCGTGCCGAGCTGCTTCCAAATGAAGGCGACGGCGTCCATCCGGAGAATGTCCACGCCCTGGTTGGCCAGGAACAGCATCTCGCCCGCCATGGCACGGAAGACGTCCGGGTTGGAGT
This sequence comes from Arthrobacter humicola, assembly GCF_022803015.1. Lineage (GTDB taxonomy): Bacteria > Actinomycetota > Actinomycetes > Actinomycetales > Micrococcaceae > Arthrobacter > Arthrobacter humicola_A. Next base: position 837,803 of record NZ_JAFKON010000001.1, on the reverse strand, counting down.
AGTTCAGGTCCCACTGGAAGGTGTGGAACGTGGTCCAGACCCACCGTCCGTCCGGCAAGTCGACGAATGAGCCGGGGTGGTCGTCCGGGAAGATTTCGCGCACGGTTTGCTCGAACGCGTCCGGCATGGACCTGTCCGGGAAGATCCAGTAGTAGTCGCTGTAGGCCGGCTCGCCCGCGGCCGCCTTCCGGGCCCATTCGTGCTCGTCGGAGGTGTGGTTGAAGATGAAGTCGACCACGAGGCTGATGCCGTTCGCCCGCAGCTCGGCGGCGAGGTCACGCAGCTGCTCCATGGTGCCCAGCCTGGGATTGACGTCCCGGTAGCTGGAAACGGCGTAGCCGCCGTCGGAGTGCGGTTCGGGGGCCAGGAACAGCGGCATCAGGTGCAGGTAGGTCAGGCCCATTTCCTTGAAATAGGGGATCCGGGCGCGGACGCCTTCGAGGTCCATGGCGTATCTGTCGACGTAGCAAACGCCGCCGAGCATGGTATTGGACTGGAACCAGCCGCTGTTGTGTTCCCGTTCGGCGTCGAGGCCCTTGAGCGGCGCAGGCCTCTCGGCCCACGACCGGGCAGACTGCATCACTAGGTCGGTGAGCTGATCCAGCCAATCAGGCCGTGCGCCGTAGAGATCGTGGAACAGCCGGAACAAGGCCGGGAAATGACGGTCGAAGCGCTCTTCGAAGACGGCCCGGTCCGCGCCGTCCCACCCGATCCCCGTGCCCGCCGCCAAGGCCCGGAGCACATGCCGGCGGGCCTCGCTGTGGACGCCGTCGGCTAGAAGGGCGGGTTCAACCATGGAGCATCTCCTTTGACCAGTTTCAGTCCCCGACGGCGCGACGACCGTTCACATCCTTGCAGAAGGACGCGCGGGTGCCCAGCACGGCAGCCGTGTCCGGCGAGGAAAGGCAGCCGACAGCCGATGCCGCCAATGGTGCTGCCGCGAAGGTCTATAGGCTGGCGTGATGACCGCCTTGACTGATCTCCTGCCCACGCTGCTGGGCGTAGGGCTCCTGATGCTGGTCACCGTGGGGTTGCTTGCGGTTTTCCGGATCCCGCACCGGACCGCGCCGGCGCTGGCCATCCTGCGCGGGGCTGTGCAACTGGCTGTCATCAGCCTCATACTGGGCACTGTTATCACCAGTCCGGTCTGGGTCGGCGCCGCACTTCTCGTGATGTTTTCGGTGGCCGCAGTGACGGCCGCGCGACGCCTGGGGTGGAGTTGGGGCCGCCTGGCGGTAGTGGGCGGCTCGATGGCCGCCGGCATCCTGGTGACCCTGGCGATCGTTTTCGGCACGGGCGCTATGGCCCTGACGCCCCGCTACGCGCTGGCAATTGGGGGGATCGTGATCGGCAATGCGATGACCATCGCCACTCTGGCCGGCCGGCACTTTGCCGAGTCGGTGAATGAACGTTGGGATGAGGTTGAAGCGTGGCTGGCTTTGGGGGCGACGCGGCGTCGGTCGACGTTGGAGCTGGCCCGGCGCGCCGTCTATTCCGCCCTCATCCCTTCGACCGACCAGACTAAGACGACGGGACTTGTTACCCTGCCCGGGGCGTTTGTGGGTGCGATCTTCGGCGGCCTTTCACCCTTGGAGGCGGGCCGCTTCCAGATCGTCGTGCTCGCCTCGATCATGGCGGCAGGTTCCATGACCGCCGTGGCCCTGATCGGGATCATCGCGCCGGTGAGGGTGCGTCCGGTGCGTCCACGCTAGCGTCCGCGCCTTGGGCCGTCCTGACTACGCCGGCACCCGGATGACCAGGGGGTCCATCGCCTGGCCGTCGGCGTACTGGCCGTCGAAAAGTTCCGAACCGGCCTGGGAGACGGCGACCTCGACGCGCTCCCAGACGAGAAACCCCTCCATGTTGCGGGGCGCGGCAGTGCGCAGGGTGCCGACATCCGAGCGGTCCGTCCCGCCGCCGTCGCCCGTGCTGATGGACAGGACCCCGTGCCCGGCCGCGAACTCGACCCATGGATCCAGCAGCCGGACGAACATCATTCCGTGGTGACCGGCGACGCGGACATCGCCGCGGAACCGCAGCAATCCGGTGCCGCTGGCGGGATCGTACTCGGAGCCGGCGGGAGCGAAGCAGAACTCTCCGGACGCAGTGACCGTGGCGCCGTCGGCTGCGGAAACAGCACCGTCCGGGAGTCCCGAAATGTAATCCATAAAGCTGCGTTTGATACCCCAGGTCAGACCCGGCAGGGGCAGCGGGGCGGGGGAGGCGGACGTTGGTGTCACGTGGGTTCTCCTGGGCTGTCGGGCGGATCTACATCCGAGCCTAGCCGCGGATCCGCGCCGGGCTGAACTGTTGCACCGCCGCCGCTTCATCCTAAGTATTTCTCTGACGGCGTAGGCCCGCCAGGACTACTCCCGGGACGGCGGTGGTTGACTTGGATGAGTACCGTTTAGCAGGAGGTGCACCGTGGCCGCGTCCATCAGCAGGGTTTCCGGATCCGATGTGTCCGAAGACCCGTTGGATTCATATTCCGCAACGGTCATCCGCGTGGCCGAGGCTGTCACCCAGCACGTCGCCGCGCTCGAGGTGACCGGCAACGGGCGCAACGGCAGGGTGAGGGTCGGTGCGGGCTCGGCCGTGCTGTTCACCACGGACGGATATCTGCTGACGAATGCCCACGTGGTGGGTGGCGCCCAGTCCGGCCACGCAGTCTTCGCCGACGGCACCAGCACGGCCGTTGACGTGGTGGGCGCCGACCCGCTCTCCGATCTTGCCGTGGTCCACGGCAGGGCACCCACCGCGGCGCCGGCTGAACTCGGCGACGCCGAGTCCCTCCGGGTCGGCCAGCTGGTCATCGCCGTGGGCAATCCGCTCGGGCTCGCCGGCTCCGTCACCGCCGGCGTGGTCAGCGGGCTGGGCCGTTCGATCCCGGTCTGGTCCGGACGGAGCCGGCGCGTGATCGAGGACGTCATCCAGACCGACGCGGCCCTCAACCCCGGCAGCTCCGGCGGGGCGCTGGCAGACGCCCGCGGGCGGATCGTCGGCATCAATACGGCCGTGGCCGGTGTTGGGCTCGGGCTGGCCGTTCCCATCAACGCGACGTCCCGGCGGATCATCGCGTCCCTGCTCAAGGACGGCCGCGTCCGCCGGGCCTACCTGGGCCTGGTCAACACACCGATCCAGTTGCAGCCGAGCGCCGTCGTCCGGACGGGCCGCAGGGAGGGCCTGCTCGTGGTCGAAGTCCTCCCGGATTCCCCCGCCGAGCGGGCCGGGCTACGGACCGGCGACATCCTCCTGAAGGTCGGACACATGTATGTGTCCAACGCCGAGAGCCTGCAGAAACTGCTGTTCGCCGAAGCGATCGGGGAGCCGCTGGACCTTGCCGTGCTCCGGGACGGCGCGGACCTGCGACTGGTGGCCGTGCCCGCCGAGATGACCGATAACCAGTAGGGAAACCCGGTCCGGACCGGCGGTTTCAACCCGCTGGAATTTGCCCGCCGGGGGCCTAATCGCTGCCCGGCTAAACTACTTGGGTCCGCATAGCGGCGGCCCGCGGAATTACTTGGTTGGCGCCGCAATCACCTGCCCTCCGCTCCGCGCGCTTACTCAGCGGTACTGACCCCTGTACGCGTCTTTCTTTGGGCGAAAGATCGGGTAGCGGCATGCCTTGTTGCGCCCCGCCGGGCGTGTCACGGTGTCATTGGAAAGCCGGAGGGAACAGAGCCTCAGTACGGCCTGGTTTCGATGTTGATCCGGCTCTCCATAGACGATTAAGTTCGTTTTACCTGGGGAAATCGGAGAACATCGTGGATAGCCCAAAGGAAACAGCACCTTCCATTTCGGTCCGCCTCTTCGGATCATTCGAAGTGCGCCGGGACGGCGTGGCGCTCACCGCCGCCGACATGGGCGGATGCAAGCCCCGGCACATACTGGAAATCCTTCTCCTGAACCTTGGCACGCCCGTGTCCAAGACCCGCCTGATCGATCTTCTCTGGGGCGCCGGAGCCAGTGACGGCTCCGTTGCGACCCTCGAGAGCTATATCAGCGGTATCCGCCGTGCCATCCAGCCGGGGCAGACCAAGACCGGCCCGCTCCGCACGGCCAACAGTGGCTACGTCCTGGATCCTACGCTCGTGGACCTCGATCTGTTCCGGTTCCGGGACCTGGTCCGCGACGCCGGTGAGCTGGCTCCGGCGGAGGCCTACCCCCTGATGCTCGAGGCCCTGGAGATTTCCGCCGAGCCGCTGCTCGGGTTCGAACTTGCCTCCGACTGGGCCGAAGAGGCGCGCGCACGCCATGCAGCCGAGAAGGTGGCGCTGCAGATCCTCGCGGCAGAAACGGCGGCTCTGCTGGACAAACCAGACGATGCCGTCAACCTGGTCCAGGCTGCCATTCGCGCGGAGCCCCTGAACGAGCGGGCCTGGACGGTGCTGGTGACCGCCTATGAACAGGCAGGCCTGCCGGCGGAGGGCCTCGCGGCGTATGACCGCTGCCGGCGGCTCTTCGACCGCGACCTTGGCTGCAGCCCCGGTCCGGCCCTGCAGGAAGCGCATCTGCGGCTACTGCGGCAGCGCGCGGAAAGCAACTCCGAACTCTCCGAGGTACTGGCGGCGCTGCTCTATCTGGGTGAGCGGTTGAACGGGCCCAAGAGCCGGCAGCTGCCGGCGGCGGAGTCCCGGCGCATGCATGAGAACGCCGGGCGGGTGCTTGATTCCTTCCTCCAGCGCGTCCGGGCCGCGGTCTGACCCCCGCGGGGCCGCCACCGTTGGACCGGCGGCGCCGAATTGATGACCGAGATGGCCGCCACAGGGACGCGGGCGTTAGCTTCGTCACGTGGCCGGGATTCTCGGGGAATTCCGCCGCGCCGGGCCTCATACTGGGAACATCCCCGGCGGGCAGTCCCACCGCCGGGCGTGAGGAGGGCCCATGGAAACCTTGAAGAAAGTCGTCACGAACGAGTACTTCCCCGCAGCCGCTGTGCTGTCCGGAGTCATCCTGTTCTGGGTCCTGGGCCTCTTCGGCGGACTGTCCCTCCTAAGCACCCGCCAAAGCCCGGTGACCACCCTGACGTGGATGATGTTCGTCTACGCCGCAGCGGTGCTCTCGCCCCTGGCCGGGCTTGTCGCCGCCATCGACCTCGTGCGCCGGTGGCTGCGGAACCGGCAGGCGGCCGCGGCGGAATCCGCCTAGTCCGCCCCGCCTGGCCTATCCCGGCGCCCGGTCCATCCCGGCGCCCGGTCAGCCAGCCGGCGCCATGCCGCTGCCGGCGCCCTCTGTCAACCGAAGCGCGACTGTTACTCGAAGCGCGACGGATCACCCATGCCGCGCCGGACGATTTCTGCGACGCCGCTGGAGTAGTCGATCACAGTGGTTGGCTCGGCACCACAGTCGCCGGAATCGATCACGGCGTCCACCACGTGGTCCAGGCGTTCCTTGATCTCCCACCCCTGAGTGAGTGGCTCTTCCTCATCGGGAAGCAGCAAAGTGCTCGACAGCAGCGGCTCGCCAAGCTCAGCGAGCAGCGCCTGCACGACGTGGTTGTCCGGAATGCGCACGCCAACAGTCTTTTTCTTCGGGTGCAGCAGCCGTTTCGGGACCTCCCTGGTCGCCGGCAGGATGAAGGTATAGCTGCCGGGCGTGACGGCCTTGATGCTGCGGAACACATCGTTGTCGATCTGGACGAACTGGCCCAACTGGGCGAAGTCCTTGCAGACGAGGGTGAAATGATGTTTGCCGTCCAACTGCCGGATGGTCCGGATCCGGTCCAGGGCCTCCCGGTTACCCAGCTGAGCGCCCAGCGCGTAGCAGGAATCCGTGGGGTAAGCGATCAGGCCGCCTGAGCGCACGATGTCCACCGCCTGGAGGATCGAACGGGGCTGGGGGTTCTCGGGGTGCACATCGAAGTATCTCGCCATGCCAAGAGCATACGCCCGGCGGCCGCCCGGACGACCACAGCGGAGCCCGTCAGCCGACCCGAATGTCCCGCGGCGGAGCGGGGCCGGCCGCTGCTTGTGCACAGACAGTTCTGTCTGATACTTTCATTCCGGTGTAGACAAACCTGTCTACACCCCACTCATGCAGGTTTGCGGCAACGAACACCGAGAGCGAGAACCGAATGCTGTCAATGGCAGGAAAGACAGTTCTGATCACCGGAGGCACCGGCGGGATCGGCAAGGCCACGGCTCTGGGTCTGGCCGCCCTGGGTGCGCGGGTTGCCATCACTGGACGCAACGCTGACAGGGCATCGCGGGCAGCTGAGGAGATCCGGGCTGTGGCGTCGGCCCCCGTCGAGGTGTTCACCGCCGATCTCTCCTCCCAACGGGAAGTCCGCAGGCTGGCCGACGAGGTGCTGAATACCTTGGACCGCCTCGATGTGCTGGTCAACAATGTGGGCGGATTCTGGAACACCCGCCGCGTCACCGTGGATGGACTTGAGTACACCTTCGCCCTTAACCACCTTGCTCCTTTCCTGCTCACCAACCTTCTCCTTGAACGGTTGAAGGAGAGCGGACCGGCGCGGATCGTAACGGTCTCGTCCGGCGCCCAGGCCATGGCCCGGATGGACTTCGCGGACCTGCTGGCCGAACGGTCCTACTCGGGGCAGCGGGCGTACAACCAGTCGAAATTGGCCAACGTCTTGTTCACTTACGGACTCGCCGCACGTCTCTCCGACACCCACGTCACCGCAAATGTGCTCCACCCCGGAGTCGTGGCGACGGCGTTCGGAGCCGAAGATCCGGGCCGGCTGCAAGAGTTCCTGACACCGCTGGTTCAGCGGTGGATGAAAACCCCGGAGCAGGGCGCCCGGACCTCCATCTACCTTGCCTCGGCGCCGGAGGTCGAAAACGTCACCGGCCAATACTTTGCCAACAGCACTCCCAAGAAATCATCAAAACGCAGCTACAGCCAGTCCGATATTGACCGCCTCTGGCAGGTCAGCTCGGCTCTGGTCGGCCTCGAATCCGACTCTGAAAGAAGCACGAACCTTCCATGACCCCACAGCGCACGCTCGTCCTTGTTGCCCACCCCGACCTGGAAAGCTCGCGGATCACCGCGCACCTCACCTCAGCCATCATGGACTTGGAGCACGTGACGGTGCATGACCTCTCCGCCGCCCACCCGGACCGGCGGTTCGACACCGCCCGGGAACAGGAATTGCTGCGCGGGCACGACACCATCGTCTGGCAGTTCCCGTGGCACTGGTACTCCGTCCCGGGGGTCCTGAAGGAGTGGATGGACCAGGTGCTCACCTACGGCTTCGCGTACGGCGCCGGAGGCGACGCCCTCCACGGAAAGCGGCTCCAGCTGGTGCTGTCGACCGGCGGCCCTGAATCGTCCTACGCGCCGGCAGGACACAACCGCTTCACGATGGAGGAGCTCCTGCGCCCCCTCGACGCGACCGCGCACTTGTGCGGCCTGGAGATGGCCCAGCCACTCATCCTGCATTCGGCACCCCGGGTGGACGCCGACGAACTCGGCCGGCACGCCGCCCGGTACCGAGAACTGCTGGCTCCCGCGTCGGTCGCCGCGCGGTAGCCGGAATCCGGTGCGTCGGATCAGACGCACCGGGGGGAGCGGCGGTCAGGCGGCCTGGGCGGCGGACATGAAAGCAGACCCGCCGGCCCGGCTCCGCACAGGCTTTGCCCGGCCGGGTAGCCCGTTGCCGCCAGCAGCAGCACCGCCAGCGTCCAGCGCAGGGCCTCGTCCGCCGTCATGTCCACACAGTCACAACTGCTCGTCGTGGTGGATCCGTTCGCCGAGCTGCCGCAACGGCTCCCCGCTGCCGCTCCACTGCTGGGCGATGAACTCTGCCGCGATGGACACCGCCGTTTCCTCCGGGGTGCGGGCGCCCAGGTCCAGGCCGACAGGACTGTGAAGCCTGGACAACTCGGCCTCAGTCAGTCCCGTCTGCCGAAGCCGTGCCATCCTGTCCTCGTGCGTGCGCCGGGATCCCATGGCGCCGATAAAGGCCACGGGGCTGCCGCGCAGGGCCACCTCAAGGACGGGGATGTCGAACTTCGGGTCGTGGGTCAGGACGCAGAGCACAGCCCTGGAATCCAGCAGGCCTTGGGCAAACTGCTCGCTTAGGTACCGGTGTGGCCACGCGTTGACCACCTCGGCGGCGTCGGGGAATCGCGCCGGCGTCGCGAATACGGACCGCGCATCACAGACGGTCACCCGGTAGCCCAGGAACGCGCCCAGCCGCGCCAGCGCCGCGGCGAAGTCAATGGCGCCGAAAACGAGCATGCGCGGCGGCGGCGCATAGCTGGCAAAGAAGACGCGCATGCCGGTGTCCAGCCGCTCGCCGTCCACACCGTAGTTCAGGATGCCCGTCCGGCCGGCGGCGAGAAGACCCTGGGTGTCGTCGCCGACGGCGCGGTTGGTCCGGTCCGAGCCCAGGTCACCCCCGCAACCGTCCGGCCTGACAACCAGGTGCCGCCCCACGCGGCCGGCATCCGGGTGTTCGATGATCGTGGCGACGCCCACGCGGCGCCCGGCGGTGATGTCCTGCGCGACGGCGTCGAGTTCGGCAAAGCGGTGCCGGGAAACAGGTTCGACGAAGATATCGATGATTCCACCGCAGGTCAGGCCCACGGCAAAGGCATCGTCATCGCTGATCCCGTAGCGCACCAGGGCCGGCACGCCGTCGTCCTTGACCTGGGTGGCGAGCTCGTACACGGCCCCCTCGACGCAGCCGCCGGAGACGGATCCCACGGCCTCGCCGCCGGCCGTCACCAGCATCGCCGCCCCCGGGAGCCGGGGCGCAGATCGGAATGTGCTCACGACGGTGGCCAGGCCTGCCGTGGCACCGCTTCGCCAGTCGGGCAACATGGCCGCGAGGACATCACGCATCGGCGCTCCTCAGAGCCTGCCGCACAGCCGGAGCAGCCGGAACGCCGAACGCCGGCCGGCCCAGTACGCGATGCACGCCACGACGGCGATAACGCCGAGGACCTTCACCGGGCTGGCCAATTGCTCCGCCGCGATTCCCTTGGCGAGGCTCAGCGCATCCAGGCTGCCGTCGGGCGCAGCCGCCGCTGAGACAGGCACAGGGACCGGTTCCGGCGCCGACGCGGGGACCGGAGCCGGGGTGGGTCCGGGGACCGCCGCAGGGGTCGGTCCGGCAGGGGCTTCCTCCGCAGGGGGTGCTGCCTCTGTGAGCATGGCCTGCAGATTTTTCGCGAAGAGCGACATCATCTGCTCAGTGACGCTGCCGATCACCCCCTTGCCCATGGCCGCTGCCTTGCCGGACAGCGCCAGGTCTGCGCTGACGGAACCCCGTGTGGCCGCTCCGTCTTCGGCCAGCACCAGGGTGACGGTGGCCTCGGCAGTGCCTTGTCCGCGCGTCTCCTGGGCCTTGCCGCCAAGGACCGCACGATGTTCCGGGGCGTTTCGTTCAATGACGTTCAGCAGGCCCTTGTATTGCATCGTGACCGGGCCGAGCTTTACCGTCATGCCCACTTGGTAGGCGTCGTCCGAGAGCTTGTTCAGGATCCTGGCCCCCGGAAGGCAGCCGGCCACCCGTTCGAAGTCCATCAGCGTGTCCCACACCTGGCTTATCGGTGCGACCACCGAGAACGTGCTGTCAATGTGCATGGGCTGGTTCCTTGCCTCTCGCTCGTTCGTGCGTGTCCTGTGAAGGCGGCCCCTCGCCGCGAATGGCGGCAGCCACCTGCGCAAAGGCCCGGTAGCTGTGGCCGCTGACGAAGGCGTCGCAGTAGGGCAGGGCTGCCGCCATGCCGCCGACGAGGGGCCGGTACTGCGGGGCTGCCTTGCGCGGATTCACCCAGATGATCCGGTGGGCGAGCCGGCGCAGGCGGGCCATCTGCGCCGCGACCTGTTCCGGATCCTCGTAGGCCCAGCCGTCGGAAAACACCACCACCACAGCGCCCCGCGCCAGTCCGCGGCGGCCGTATTCGTCGACGAAGCGCCGGAGGCATTCGGCGATCCGGGTTCCGCCGGCCCAGTCCGGCGCGGAGACAGCGGCGCGGGCCAGGGCCTGGTCCGGATCACGCAGGGCCAGTTGCCGTGTCAGCCTGGTCAGCCTGGTGGAGAAGACAAAGGCTTCCGCCCCGACCTGGGTCACGGCGCCCTGCAGGAAGGATACGAAGACCCGGGAGTAGGGTTCCATCGATCCCGAAACATCGCAGAGCAACACCAGTTTGCGGCGCTGCTCGCGCCGGCGGGCATAGAGCAGCGCCGGGGCGTCGGTCCCGGACCGCCGGGCGGCGCGCACTGTCGCCCGGACGTCCAGGCTCGCCGTGTTGTGGGCCGACGTGCGCGTGCGCCGGCTCAGGCGCAGCGGCGTCGCGAGCTGCAGCGCCGCCGCCAGCCGCCGTACCTCCGCTACTTCCTCGGCGGAAAGCTCGGCAAAGGATGTCACCTGCAGGTGTTCGTCCGCGGAAACCATGGCAAGGACGGCCTCCCGGTCCGTGCGGCCGTCCTCCGCGGAGCCGTCCCGGCCGGGGAAGGCCAGGCGCGGCCACTGCGGCGTCCCGGGGGCCGGGCCCGGCGTCTGGCTCCCTGGCGCTGCGGGCCTGGTCCGGAGCGCCGGTGCGGGAGGCGCCGGTGCGGGAGGCGCCGCTGCCGCGCCGGGCACGCTGCCCGGCTGGGCGGGGGCGGCGTTCGCGCGGAACACGGCCGCGAAGACGGCATCGAACACGGGCACTTCTTCGCGGGCCGACACGAGCACCACGCGGCAGGTCCAGTAGAGCTGCTCAAGCCGGGCCGGGGGGATCAGGTGGAGCGCCTCGGCCAGCCGCGCCGCCCGGTCCGGCGAGGTCGCCAGGCCGGCCCTCCGGATGGCCGTGACGAACGCGGCGGACAAGGCGGCCGCCTCGACCAGTGGCGGCTGAGGTGGCTGATCGGTGGCACTGTTGTTTTGGGCGGGGCCGTTGTCTTCAACCATCGGTGCCGTCCACGAGCCAGGCCGCGCCGCGGGAGCCGACGAGTTCGAGGTCATCGCGGTTCTTGACGATGGAGCCCCACGTCTGCTCGGTGGTGCCGGGGTCGATCCGCTTCACCCCCAGCACGGCCAGGGCCGAGACCCAGTCGATTGCCTCGGAGATCCCGGGCGGCTTGGCGAGGTCCAGGGTGCGCAGCCGGGTGATGACGGCCGCGGCCTGGAGGGCCAGCGGGCCGCTGCTGGCAGGAACCCGGCGGCGCACGATCTCGGCGATCCGGGCGGGTCCCGGGTAGTCGATCCAGTGGTACAGGCAGCGGCGGGTCAGGGCGTCGTGAAGGTCCCGGGTCCGGTTGGAGGTCAGGATCACGATGGGGGGATGGGTGGCGCGGATTGTGCCCAGCTCCGGGATGGTGACGGCGGATTCGGCCAGCAGTTCAAAGGTGAAAGCCTCGAATTCGGCGTCGGCGCGGTCGATCTCGTCCAGGAGGAGCACGGCAGGCCGCGGGCCGGGATGTTCCAGCGCCTGCAGGAGCGGGCGCCGCAGCAGGTACTGGGAGGCAAACAGGTCCGTTTCCGTGACCTCGGTGTCGCGGACTTCGGCCAGCCGGATGCCGAGCAGCTGGCGCTGGTGGTTCCACTCATAGAGGGCCTCACCGGCGTCGATTCCCTCATAGCACTGCAGCCGGTACAGCGGGGTGTTGAGGAGCTCGGCCAGCGCCTTCGCGGCCTCCGTCTTCCCGACTCCCGCCTCGCCCTCGAGCAGGATGGGCTGCGGCAGGCGGACAGCCAGGAACAGGGCCGTCGCCAGTCCGACGTCAGCCAGGTAGTTGGTCCGGTCCAGCGCGGCCATCAGCGATCCGACATCCGGGACCCGGCGCCGCACGTCCTCCTCCGCGCCGGCCCGCGCCGCCGCCGTCATAGGGCCCCCAGCAGCCCGGCAAGGAGGCGCCGGTAGTCGTCTTCGGTGTCGACGTCCGGGGGGACGGGGCCGGGTGTACGGACCTCGACGACGTCGTCTGCCCGCTGTGCCAGGAGCTTCCAGACGGCTTTGTCCCCGTGCAGGGCGGCCAGGTCCGGCAGCAGGCGCCGGGCAAACGCCATCGGGTGGCCCACGCCGTCGTCGTAGCGGCACACCGCGATGCCGGCAGCGCGCGCAGAAGTGGGCTGCAGGGCGCCAAGCACTGCCCGGACGCTCGCGGCCCGGACACCGGGCTGATCGCCGAGCAGCAGGACGACGGCGCCGGTGTCCGGATGGAGGACGGCGAGCGCCGTGGCGATCGAGGACGCGCACCCTTCGCCGAAGTCCGGGTTGAGCACCACATCGCAGCCGCTGGTGTCCACGGTGCGCTCCACCTCGGCCGCTGCGCCGCCCAGGGCCAGCACCGTCTGGCCGAAGGCGCAGTCCCGGGCAGTCGCCAGGACGGCATCGAGCAGCACGCCCCCGCCGTAAGGCAGCATCTGCTTCGGCCGGCCCAGGCGCCGGGAACCGCCCGCGGCCAGGATGATGCCGGCGGTCCGGGGTCCGGGGCTTCCTTCCGCCCGCAACGGGTCAGGTCGTAACGGCATAGCGTTCCGGATCTTTGCGGAAGGCGGCCCGGCAGCCGGGCGAGCAGAAGTAGACGGCGGCCCCTTCGTGAACCAGGTGCAGGGACGATTCGAGGGCCGGGACGGACATGCCGCACACCGGGTCGACCGCGCTCGCCGGCTCCGGTGGTGCAGGCTCGGATGGCACTGGCTCCGTGCCGAAGCTCGGGGCCGCGGCCGCGGCCGCGGACGCTGGGGACGGCGCGGCAGCGGACGCCAGGGGCGGGGCCGCGCGCCGCGCCCTGGACCGTTCACCGACCAGCTGGGCGAGGATGGACAGGGCGATCTCCCCGGGGGTCCGGGCGCCGAGCTGCAGCCCGGCCGGTGTGAAAACCCGCCGCCGCAGGGCGTCGTCGACGTCGAGGGATTCCAGGACGGCGGCGCCGCGGGTTCTACTGGCCACGAGGGCAACGTAGGGGACACCGGCCCGCAGGGCCGCTTCCAGGGCACGCTCTTCCGCTTTGCCGTGCGAGGCGACAATCAATGCCGCGTCATCCCCGCGGGGATCGGCGGATTCGCCGTCCGTCAGTTCGACTTCGAGGCCGACGCCGGAGCCGAGCGTTTCCAGGGCCTGCGCCACCGGCGTCGTGCCCACCACCACGACCCGGGGCGCCGGAATCCGCGGCTGTAGGAAGATCTCGATGGCCCCGCCGCTCAGGCACGGGTTGGTGACCTCGACGGCGCCTTCCTCCGCGGTGCGGGACGGTTCTCCGGGCAGCACCCGCAGCAGGAGGGGTTCCTGGGTGGCCAGGACCTGCCGGCTGTACTCGCGCACCGACTCCTCCACGCAGTTTCCGCCCACAAAGCCGTGGATCTCTCCGCTGGGCAGCACCAGGGCGGTGTCCCCGGCGTGGGCGCTCGTCGGATGCTGGGCGCGGACCACCGTGGCATGGACGAACGGCTCGCGGCGGCTGGCGAGTTCATCTGCCCTGGCGGCCAGGGATCCTGCGGTGGAAGCCATCAGATCGGCGGCCGTGCCCGGCCCTGCATGGCAGCCCAGACGCGGGCCGGGGTGCAGGGCATGTCCATATGCGTGACGCCGAACGGCGCCAAGGCATCGACGACGGCGTTGACGATCGCCGGCGGTGAGCCGACTGTGGCGGACTCACCGATGCCCTTCGCCCCGATCGGGTGGTGCGGGGAGGGCGTGACAGTGAATCCGGTTTCCCAGTCCGGCACCTCCATGGCCGTGGGGATCAGGTAGTCCATGAAGGACCCGGCGAGGCAGTTGCCGTCCTCGTCGAATTCGATGATCTCCATCAGGGCCATGCCCACACCGTCCGTCAGCCCGCCATGCACCTGGCCTTCGATGATCATCGGGTTGATCCTGGTGCCGCAGTCATCCACCGCGATGAAGCGCCGCACTTTGACCTCCCCGGTGCCGGGATCGATGTCGACGACGCAGATGTAGGCGCCGAACGGGAAGGTCAGGTTCGGCGGGTCGTAGGTGACCTCGGCGTCGAGGTTTCCGTCAACGCCCTCAGGCAAGGCAATCGTGCCGTGGGCGCCCATGGCGATCTCGGCCATGGTCTTGCCGACGCTCGGATCGCCTTTGACGAACCAGCGACCCTTTTCCCATTCGAGGTCCTCGGGGCGGGTCTCCAGCATCGCCCCGGCGATCAGTTTCGCCTTCTCGCGCACCTTCCGGGCTACAAGGGCCACGGCGCCGCCGCTGACCGGCGTCGAACGGCTGCCGTACGTGCCCAACCCGAACGGGGTCTGGTCGGTGTCCCCGTGCACCACCTCGATGTCCTCCGGCGGGATGCCGAGTTCTTCCGCCACGATCTGGGCGAAGGTGGTCTCGTGGCCCTGGCCCTGGCTCTGCACCGAGATGCGCACCACGGCCTTGCCAGTGGGGTGGACGCGCAGTTCGGCGCCGTCGGCCATGCCGAGGCCCACAATGTCGAAGTGTTTCCTGGGCCCGGCTCCGACGACTTCCGTGAAGAAGGAAACCCCGATGCCCATGAGTTCCCCGCGTTCGCGTTTCTCGGCCTGCTCGCGGCGGAGGTCCTCGTATCCGGCGAGCTGCATCGAGAGGCGCATGGCGGCCTCGTAGTTGCCCGAGTCGTAGACCCAGCCGGTCTTATTGGCATAGGGGAATTGTTCCGGCTTGATGAAGTTCTTGAGCCGCAGCTCCGCCGGGTCCATGTCCAGCTTGCGGGCCAGGATGTCGACCATCCGCTCCACGAGGTACACGGCCTCGGTGACCCGGAACGAGCACGCGTACGCGACCCCGCCGGGCGCCTTGTTGGTATAGACGCCGGTGACGGAGCAGTGGGCGGCCGCGAGGTCGTAGCTGCCGGTGAAGATGGAGAAGAATCCGGCCGGGTTCTTGGTGGGCTGGGCGGTGGCGTTGAACGCGCCGTGGTCGGCCAGCACGTGGGTGCGCAGGGCGAGGATCTTGCCGTCCCTGGTCGCCGCGATTTCGCCCTGCATGATGTAGTCCCGGGCGAACGAGGTCGACATCAGGTTTTCGGAGCGGTCCTCCACCCATTTGACCGGGCGGCCGGAGACGATCGAACCGACGACGGCGAGGATGTAGCCGGGATAGATCCCGACCTTGTTGCCGAAGCCGCCGCCGATATCGGGGGAGACGATCCGGATCTTGTGCTCGGGGATGCCGGCGACGATCGCGAACAGGGTCCGGTGCGCGTGCGGTGCCTGGGTGGTCTCGTAGAGCGTCAGCTTGCCGTTGACGGCGTCGAAATCGGCGACGGCGCCGCACGTCTCCATCGGGGCGGGATGGACCCGCGGGTAGACGACCTCCTGGCTGACCACAACATCCGCGGCGGCGAACACCGCATCCGTTTCGGCCTTGTCGCCCATCTCCCAGTCGAAGATCCGGTTGTCCGTCCGGCCCTCGATCTCATCGCGGATCACCGGGGCGTCTGCGTCCAGTGCCTTGCGGGCGTCCACCAGCGGGGGAAGGACATCGTATTCGACGTCGATCAGCTCCAGGGCGTCCCGGGCGGCGTAACGGTCCTCGGCCACGACAAACGCGACTTCCTGGCCCTGGAACCGGACTTTGTCGGTCACCAGCACGGCCTGGACATCCGCCGACAGCGTCGGCGCCCACGCGAGCTTCAGGCCCAACAGGTCCTTGCCGGTAATGACGGCGACCACTTTCGGATGCGCGAGGGCGTTAGTCGTGTCGATGGACACGAGCCGGGCGTGCGCGACCGGAGCGCGCAGGATGGCGCCGTGCAGCATCCCCGGCAACACGATGTCATCCAGGTAGTGGCCCTTGCCGCGCACGAAGCGCGGGTCTTCCTTCCGCTGGATGCGGCCATAGCCGATGGGGCGGTCCTCGTCGCCAGCGGCCGGGTTTGACTGCCGGTCATGGATGACGGTCATGCCTTCACCTCCGTGTCTTCTGTCTCCGCCGCGACATCCGGGACGGCGGTGTCCGTGTCGGCGGCGGCCGTGTCGGCCAGGCCGGAGCCGGCCGGATGGGCGGCGGCCCACTGCACCGAGCGGACAATCGTCGCGTAGCCCGTGCACCGGCAGATCTGCCCGGAAATGGCCTGCCGGATCTCGGCGTCGTCCGGGTGCGGATTCTTATCCAGCAGCGCGCGGGCCGTGAGCATCATCCCCGGGGTGCAGAAGCCACACTGCAGCCCGTGCTCTTCCATGAAGCCCTGCTGGACGGGGTCGAGGGTGCCGCCGCTGGCCAGCCCCTCGACGGTGCGGATGTCGTGCCCCGCGGCCATGGCGGCCAGGACGGTGCAGGACTTCACGGGCTGTCCGTCCATCAGGACCACGCACGTCCCGCAGTTGCTTGTGTCGCATCCCCAGTGAGTACCGGTGAGGCCCAGGACCTCGCGGATGTAGTGGACCAGGAGCACCCGGGGCTCAATCTCGCTCGTGACGTCGGCGCCGTTCACGGTCATGCTGATCTGCATCGGCTTCAGCCTTCCTGCATCTGGGCGGCGCGGGCACAGGCCCGCCGCAGTACCCGTTGGGTGAGCTCATCGGCGAGATGCCGCTTGTAGTCGACCGGGCCGCGCTGGTCAGCCACCGGATCGCAGGCCTCCGCTGCCAGCCTGCCCGCCTCGGCGAACAGCTCCTCGTCCGGATGCCGGCCGCGGAGCACGGCGGCGGCCCCGGCCAGGGGGTGGTCAAGGCCCAGGGCGGTGAGCCCGACGGCGGCGTCGTCGACAGTGCCGTCCGCGGCGAGGGTGACGGCGGCACCTGCGGCACCGACCGCCCAGTCTCCGACCCGGCGTTCGACCTTTTCATAGGCGCTGCCCGACCGGGGGCGGATGCCGAACCTGAGTTCGCAGAGCAGTTCATCGTGCCCGACCGCGGTTTCATAGGGGCCGCGGTGGAACTCGGACATGGACAGGATGCGCTCGCCGCCTGGTCCGCGGATCACGGCCTCGGCGCCCAGGACCCCGCAAACCGTGGAGAGGTCCTCGGCCGGGTCGGCCTGGCAAAGCGAGCCGCCAATGGTGCCGCGGTTGCGGACCACGGGGTCGGCGATCACCCGCTCGGCGTCCCGCACGATGGGGAACAGCCCGGCCACCTCCTCCGACTCGAGCAGGGTGGTGTGGCGCGTCAGGGCGCCGACCCTTAGTTTGTTGCCGTCACGGAGGATGAAATCGAGCTCGTATAAGTCATTGATGTCGATCAGCCATTCGGGCCGGGAGAGGCGGAGCTTCATCATCGGCAGGAGGCTATGCCCCCCGGCCACCACCCGCGAGTCGGGTCCGTACCGGGCAAGAAGTTCCAGGGCGTTCTCCACCGTAGTGGCGCGCACGTAGTCAAATGGAGCCGGAATCTGCATAGTCCCTACCTCACTCCGAAAGGCCGGCGGCGTGGAGCAGCGGCTGCCTGGCGCCGGATTGACGTCAGTCTTGCCGCGGCCTGGCGGGGCTGTCAATATCGTCATAAGCGAAAGGTTATGAAGCCGTGGCGATGACATTGGGACAGTTGCGGACCTTCGCCCTGGTGGCCAAGCTGGGTTCCCTCCATGCGGCCGCCGTCCAACTCGGAGTCAGCGAACCGGCAGTCTCGACGGCGCTCGCCGCACTCAGGCAGGATCTGGGCGACCCGCTCTTCGTGCGCGCCCATGGCGGGATCGCGCTGACTCCCGGCGGCCGGGCGCTCGCCGAACATGCCCAGGACATCGTGGGACTGGCGGACCGGGCCCGGTGGGAGGTGGCACATGCCCAGACCGAGACCGGGCGGCTGAAAATCGTGGCGACGGCGCCGTTTGCCGAGCACGCGGCGGGGCGCCTGCTGGACCTTTTCACCCGCCGGGTTCCCGGGGCTTCCGTCGATGTGGTGGTGGAGGAAGCCGAGGACATCGCCTCGCTGATGCTCGAACGCGTCTATGACATCGCTTTGGGGGCCAGGCCCGCCGTCCGCAACGGCTCCCGTGCCAACGGCACTGGCGCCGTCGGCATCGACTCCGTCCCGTTCCTGCGGTACCAGCGGATCGTCGTGGCGGCCGCCGGACATCCGATCGCCGCCCTCCACGGGCCGGTCGCGCCGGCCGAGCTGGTGCGCAGACCCTGGTTTGCCGGGCCCGCCGGCATCCAGGCGGCCAGCGAGGAGGGCCGCTGGCTGGCCGCCCAGTCGGTGGCGCCGGAGATCGTCCGGTTGAGCAGCGAGACGGAGGCCCTGGCCGCCGTCAGGGCCGGAGAGGGAACCATGCTGGCGCTGGGGCATATTGTCCGGGCTGAAATCCGCAGCGGTTCCCTGGTCCGTGTGCCGGTAGCCGGAACGCCGATCTCCGGACTCTGGTGGGCCAGTACCCTGGACCGCGGCCGGGCCACCACCATGGCGCGGACCCTCCAACGGTTTGCCGGAACCGCCGACGCCACCGCGGCCATGGTCGCCCCCGGCGGTTCGCGAGGGCTGGAACGGCGGGGGTCCAAGTTCCACGTGGCGCTCTGGAGCTGAGGGGCCGCCGCCGAGCCGGCTGCCGCTGTGCCGCTGTGTCGCGTTGCGCAACGCCGGGGACGGGTGCTACCCCTTGAGGGTTAGACGATCCATTCACCCTGCGAGAAGGAGTAGCAATGACGTTGTCCCGAGACGAAGACAGCTCGCTGAGGCATTGGAGCAGCCGGCTGATCCAGGCGCTGCAGATCCTCGACCTGGAAGTCGACCACGAAAAGATCGTCCAGGTGGCAGAGGAATCGGTCAAAGCCGTCGGGCCGCATGCGGACGCCATCAGTGCGTTCATCGTGGGCTACGCGGCGGGTACTGCGTCCACCAAGGGCCGCAAGGGCACGCAGGAGGCCGTGCACGCCGCATCAAACAAGGTCATCGAGCTCTGCGAACATGGCGAGTCGGGCGGCCCTGACGAGAAAGGCTGGGCCAAGAGGGCCCAGTAGCCCGGCCCGCGAGCACCCTGGAAGCACGCCGGACCTGATGCACAGGGATCACGCCATGCGCGCGGTCCGCAGCCACTGGACATGCTCCGCGGTGGGGCGCAGGGACGGGCATGTTGGTGTTATGTCCACTCGCCGGGGCCGGGGCGGGGCATGTCCGGTGGTGCGGACTGGCCCGGCCCCGGCTGGCGGGTGCCTAGGGTGAGGCCACCCGGGCAGGGGCTGTTGCCGCGCCGTCGGGCGTCTGGTCCAGGCTCGGCTCGAGCCGGACGATGACTGCCTTCGAGACTGGCGTGTTGCTGCCTTCGGCCGTGTGGTTCAGCGGCACCAGCACGTTGGCCTCGGGGTAGTACGCCGCCGCGCAGCCCCGTGCCGTGGGGTACGACACCACGCGGAACTTGCGCACCACGCGTTCCTCGCCGTCGTCGTGCACGCCGTGGACGTCCACGTACTGCCCGTCCGCAAGGCCGAGTTCGGCGATGTCGTCAGGGTTCACGAACACCACATGGCGGCCCTTCTTGATGCCACGGTAGCGGTCGTTGTGCGAGTAGATGGTGGTGTTGAACTGGTCGTGGGAGCGCATGCTCTGCAGGATCAGGGTTCCATGCGGCCGTTCGACAAGTTCAAGATCATTGACTGTCAGCACGGCCTTGCCGGTGGGCGTGGGGAAGGTGCGGGAGTCGCGGGGACCGTTGGCGAGAATAAACCCGCCTTCCTGCCGGATCCTCTGGTTGTAGTCCTTGCAGCCGCCCACCACGCGCGAAATGTGGTCCCGGATAAGGTCGTAGTTCTTCTCATAGCCGTCCCAGTCGGCCTTGATCTTGTCGCCCACCAGGAGTTTGCCCAGCCGGCTCACGATGGCCGGCTCCGAGAGCAGATGGTGAGACACCGGCTCGACGCTGCCCCAGGACGGGTGCACGGCGCAGACGGTGTCCTCCACCGACACGAACTGGGGACCGGATTCCTGGATATCGATCTCGGTCCGGCCCATCGTGGGGAGAATCAGGGCCTCGCGGCCCGTCACAGTGTGCGAGCGGTTCAGCTTGGTCGAGATCTGCACCGTCATCTCCGTGTTTTGCATCGCAGCCTCGGCGGCGTTCGTGTCCGAGATGGCACCCACCAGGTTGCCGCCCAGGGCGACGAATACCTTGATCTCGCCCGCGCGCATCTTGTTGATGGTCTCGACGGCGTCCGCGCCGTGTTCGCGGGGCGGCTCGAAGTCGAACTCCTCGCCGAGGGCCTCCATGAAGGACTGCGGCATCTGCTCCCAGATGCCCATGGTCCGGTCGCCCTGCACATTGCTGTGCCCGCGGATGGGGGAGGCGCCGGCGCCCGGCTTGCCGATATTGCCGCGCAGCAGCAGGAGGTTGATGATCTCCTTGATGGTGGCAACACCCTTCTTCTGCTGGGTGATGCCCATGGCCCAGGTGATGATGACTTTCTCGGCCTTGAGATAGCGGGCGGCCAGCTCATCGATGTCCTCGCTGTGCAGGCCCGTGGCCTCAAGAACTGTGCCTTCATCCAGCCCGGCGAGGTGTTCCTTGAGCTCCTCGAGCCCCTCGCAGTGTTCCGCCAGGAAGGCGTGGTCCAGGACTGTCCCGGGGTTCTTGGCCTCGGCGTCGAGCACGCGCTTGGACACGGCCTGCAGCAGCGCCATGTCGCCGCCGATCCGGATCTGAAGGAACTGGTCCGCGATCTGGACGCCGTGACCGACGACCCCGTTGACCTGCTGCGGGTTCTTGTACCGGCGCAGGCCTGCTTCGGGGAGCGGGTTGACGGCCACGATCTCGCCGCCGTTGCGCTTGCACGCCTCAAGTTCGGTCATCATCCGGGGGTGGTTGGTGCCGGGGTTCTGGCCCATGATGATGATCAGGTCGGCTTTGGCGTAGTCGTCGAAGCTGACCGTCGCCTTGCCGATGCCGATGGTCTGGCCCATGGCCCAGCCGGAGGATTCGTGGCACATATTGGAGCAGTCCGGCAAGTTGTTGGTGCCGTAGCCGCGGACCATGAGCTGGTAGAGGAAGGCAGCCTCGTTCGAGGTCCGGCCGCTCGTGTAGAATGCCGCCTGGTCGGGGGAGTCCAGGCCCTTGAGCTTGTCGGCCACGAGCCGGAGCGCCTCGTCCCAGCTGACCGCCTTGTAGTGGTCCTCGCCGGCGGCCTTGTACACCGGTTCGGTCAGGCGGCCCTGCATGCCAAGCCAGTACTCGGTCTGGCTGCGCAGGTCGCTGACGGCATTCTCGGCCCAGAAAGTTGCGGGAACCACCACCGGGGTCGCTTCCCAGGTCACCGCTTTGGCCCCGTTCTCGCAGAACTCGAATGCCTTGCGGTGGTGGGGATCCGGCCACGCGCAGCTCGGACAGTCGAAGCCGTCCTTCTGGTTCATCGCCATGACGGTCTTGCGGGTCCGGTTCAGTCCCATCTGTTCGATGGCCGGCTTCATGGAGTGGTATACGCCCGGGACGCCGGCGGCCCAGCTTTTCGGCCCGTCCCCGACGACGAGATCCTTTTCGGACGGTTCCTCGATATGAGGAGTGTTGCGAGTCACGTGAACTTCCCTTCTGCAACCACCACCCGGATGGGGCGGCGTGCTGATCTGCCACTCTGCACCTTACCGTCAGGCCTATCAGCTTGATCGGAGCGCCGCAAGCAATTGCCCGGCCGGGGCAAGCTACCGGCCGGCCACGAGTGTGTCCCGGATCTCGCGGCGGAGGACCTTGCCGATCAGCGAACGCGGCAGCTCATCCACCACGGCAACGCGGCGCGGCACCTTGTAGGCGGCCAGGTTCTCCCGGGCAAACGCCAGCAGCCCCTCCGGGTCCAGGCCGGGGCCCGCGGACGGGACGACGGCGGCAACCACGTCTTCGCCGCCGCCCGGGCGGGGCAGTCCCACCACACACACGTCCCGCACACCGGGGTACCCGGAGAGGACATCTTCGACTTCCGTGGGGGAGACGTTGAATCCTCCCGTGATGATCAGCTCCTTGATCCGGTCCCGGACGGTCACGAAATCATCCTTATCTACCGAGACGATGTCACCGGTCCGGAACCAGCCGCCCTCCAGCAGCGCCTCCTCGGTCTCCTTCGGCCGGTTCCAGTAGCCGGCAAAGACCTGCGGGCCGCGGACCAGGAGCTCGCCCTCCTCTCCCGGGGCACGGTCCAGGAGGACGTTCCGCGGGTCCACCACACGAATGTCCGTCAGGGGAAACGGGACCCCTACGGTTCCCGGTTTCCGGCTGGGACCGAAGGGGTTGCCCAGGGCGATGGGCGAGGTTTCCGTCAGCCCGTAGCCCTCGATCAGGTAGCCCCCGGTCGCCTTCTCCCACGCGTCCACCGTCGCGGTCGGCAGGTTCATCGCCCCCGAGATGGAGAAGCGGATGCTGTCCAGCGCGATACCGCGCTCGGCGGCTGCGGCGGCGATGCGGTCGTAGATCGGCGGCACCGCCGGCAGGAATGTGGCAGGCGACTTCCTGTGCGCCTTCAGCACCAGGTCGACGTCGAACTTAGGGAACAGCACCAGTTTCGCGCCGATGCTCAGGGCGAACGTCATGCAGAGCGTCAGGCCGTAGGCGTGGAACATGGGCAGCACCGCGTACACGGTTTCCCGGCCGTCCTTGAGTCCCGGCACCCAGGCGCGGCCCTGCGCGGCATTGGCCTGCAGATTGGCATGGGTCAGCATGGCGCCTTTGGGCCGGCCCGTGGTGCCGCTGGTGTATTGGATGACAGCCAGGTCTGTGGCGGCCGGGCGCGGATGCTTTTTCTTCAGGTCGCCCGCGCCAAGGAGGTCTTTCCACGCCAGCACCCTCCGGTGCGCCGGCTGCGCCACGGGCCGGGGCGAGTGCTTGCCGGCGGTCAAGGCGGCACGGGCGGCGCGGGCCGCCGGCACGGGGAGCCGCAGCGCGACCCGTTGCAGCAGGGGCATCGCCGGAATCAGTTCAACGGAGACGATGCTCTGCAGCCCGACGTCGGCCGGCAGTTGGCGGACCTTGTCCACGGCCTTGTCCCAGACAATGGCGATGGTGGCGCCGTGGTCCTCGAACTGGTGGCGCAGCTCGCGGTCCGTATATAAGGGGTTGTGTTCGACGACCACGGCGCCCAGGCGCAGTGCCGCGTGGAACGCGATGATGTGTTGCGGGCAGTTCGGCAGGACCAGCGCCACCCGGTCACCGGCCCGGACGCCGAGCTTCCTCAGGCCCGCGGCCGCCTTGTTGATGGCGGTGCCGAGGTCCCGGTAGCTGGTGCGCGCTCCAAAGAATTCCAGGGCGGTCTTCTTCCCGTAGCGCCGGACGGACGAGTCCATCAGGTCGACGAGGGAACCTTCCGGGAGCTTGAGTTTGGCGGGAACCCCGGGGCTGTAGTGGCGGGTCCAGGGGCGGTCGGGACGCTTGGGCCCTGCGGATTTGGTGCTCATGGTGTGTCCTTGCCACTGGGCTGCGCTGTGATGTGCGGGGCTGTGCGGTGCCGGGCTGCCGGCCTCGGGCCCGGCCGGGCCCGTCAAGAAATCCTACCGGGGCGGCCCCGCCTGGACGCGCGTGCCGGGGAGGCCCCGGCGGCGGCCGGCGCCGGCCCGGAGGTGACTTTTGGCCCTTGGCACCCGGCAGGCCCGGGCGGAAGCTGGGGCGTACACCGCGAGCCGCGGGTCCGTGCAGTTCTCTGGGGTCGTTCAGGACACAGGTTCGCGCTGGTCACGGGTTTGCGCAGGTCACAGGTCCGCGCGCAATCAACGCACAATTTACGCAAGAAGAAGGTCCACGGGGGCGCCATGAAGTACCAGCAGCCGAGCCTGAACTTCCTTGGTGCCACCGACACCGTGACCGGTTCACGCTACCTGATCGACGCCGGCGGCGGGCGCGTGCTGGTGGACTGCGGACTCTTCCAGGGCTATAAGCGCAGCCGCGAGCGCAACCGGGCGCCCTTTCCGGTGCCGCCGCGGTCCATCGACGCCGTGGTGCTGACCCACGCGCACCTGGACCACACCGGATATGTCCCTGCCCTGGTCAGGGACGGGTTCGGCGGCCCCGTGTACGCCACGGCCGGCACCACAGACCTGTGCAAACTCATCCTGCCGGACAGCGGCCACCTGCAGGAGGAGGAGGCCCGGTATGCCTCGCAGCGGGGGTCATCCGCGCATGATCCCGCCCTGCCCCTCTACACGGCTGCGGACGCCGTCGCGTCCCTCAACAGATTCAAAATCGTCGAGTTTGATGTTCCCCTTGACCTTGGCGCTGGCATGGAGTTGACGTTCGTGCCGGCCGGGCACATCCTGGGGGCCGCCCAGGTGCACGTCCGGCTTGGCTCCCAGTCCGTGCACTTCACCGGGGACCTGGGCCGGGCCGATGACCCGTTCATGTATCCGCCCCGTCCGCTCGGCGAAACCGGCATCCTGGTGACCGAATCAACCTACGGCAACCGGAAACACTCCACTGAGGATCCGGAGAAGCTGCTGGGAGAGATCATCAACCGCGTCGCGAAACGCGGAGGGGTCATCATGTTTGCCGCGTTCGCCGTCGGCCGGGCCGAAACGCTGATGCTGTACCTGTCCCGGCTCTTGCGCAAGGGCGCGATTCCTCGCATCCCGGTCTACCTCAACAGCCCCATGGCCATCGACGCCTCCGAAATGTACCAGCGCCACCCCGAAGAACACCGGCTCAAGCGGGAGGAGTACGTGGACATGTACAAACTGGCCAAACTCACCCGCACCGTGGACGAATCCAAGTTGCTGAACCTGCGCGGCGGCCCCATGATCATCATCTCGGCCAGCGGCATGCTGACTGGCGGACGGATCCTGCACCACGTCGCGGCGTACGGCCCCGACCCGAAAAACGCCATCATCCTCAGCGGCTACCAGGCCAGCGGCACGCGGGGGGCCACCCTTGCTGCCGGTGAACGCGAGTTGCGCATCTACGGGGAGGACGTCAAGGTGCGGGCCGAGGTTATCCAGATGGAAAGCCTGTCCGCGCACGCCGACGGCGACGCCATCATCGCGTGGATGAGGACGGCAGAAGCAGCGCCCCGCATGACCTACATCACGCACGGTGACCCGGACGCGTCGGACGCCCTGCGTGTCAGGATCAAACGCGAACTCGGCTGGCGGGCGAGGGTGCCCGAATACCTGGAGACGATCGACGTCGAGGATCCGCGATGAACCCCGAGGCCGTCACCCGGTCCACCGTGTTGAAGGAGGTCCACGATCTCGCCCGGCCACTGAAAACCGATCGGGACCTCAACGGCCTCGTGCGGCGCGCGGCCGACTGCCGTTTTGTAGCCATCGGCGAGGCCTCCCACGGCACCCACGAGTTCTACACCTGGCGCGACACCCTCAGCAGGCGGCTCATCGCGGAGGAAGGCTACAACTGGATTGGGGTGGAAGGGGACTGGCCAGACTGCTGGCGCATCAACCGCTGGGTCCGCGGCCTGGAGGGGAAGGACCAGGGCGTCCACGCGCTGCTGGCCGGCTTCGAACGCTGGCCAACCTGGATGTGGGCCAACGAGGAAGTCGCGGCGTTCCTGGACTGGCTGCGCAGCTGGAACCTGGCCAGGCCGCTGGACAAACGTGTCGGCTTCTACGGACTGGATGTCTACTCGCTCTGGGATTCGCTGCGCGAAATCATCGGCTGGCTGCAGGCGAACGTTCCCGACGCCGTCCCCGCGGCGGAGCGCGCCTGGCAGTGCTTCCTGCCCCACCACGAGGACCCGCACCAGTACGCCTGGAGCACGCGGCTGGTGCCGCAGTCCTGCGAGCCCGACGTCGTGGCCCTCCTGACCGAGGTCAGGAACCGGGCCTTCAGCCCCGGCCGGCATGAGGAGGACGCCTTCGACGCCGTCCAGAACGCTGAAGTCGCGGCCAACGCCGAGCACTACTACCGCATCATGGTCCGCGGCGACAGGCAGTCCTGGAACGTCCGCGACCACCATATGGCCGACACCATCGACCGGGTCAGCAGGCACCTCGGTCCGGCGTCGAAGGGACTGATCTGGGAACACAACACACACATCGGCGATGCCCGGGCCACCGACATGGCGCAGGACGGCCTGGTCAACGTCGGGCAGCTGCTGCGCGAACGCCACGCGGGCGAAGGTGTGCTGCTGGTCGGCTTCGCAGCCCACCGCGGCTCCGTGCTCGCCTCCGACGGGTGGGGCCGCCCCGAACGCATCCTGACGGTTCCGGAAGCGCGCCCGGGCAGCCACGAAGACTTCCTGCATCAGGCCCTGGGGGTGCCCTCAGTGCTGGTGTTCGGCGACGACCGGACCGGGCCGTGGCTCTCGACACGGCTCGGACACCGGGCGATCGGCGTCGTCTACCACCCGGAACGGGACGCCGGAAACTACGTTCCGACCCGGATGGGGGAGCGCTACGACGCACTCATCTGGCTGGAACACACCGCAGCGCTGCGCCCGGTGCACCATGAAGGCCCGCCCCGCGAACCGGAGTTCGAGACCGAGCCCACCGGATTCTAGGCCGGTGTGCATTCCAGGAAGCAGGAATCAGCATGAGCAAAGCAATCATCGTCGGCGTCAACGGGTCCGCAGGCAGCAACGCCGCCCTGGCCTGGGCCCTTGACCGGGCCGCCCGGGACAAGCTCCCGGTCACGGTCGTCCACGCGGTGGACGACAGGTGGATGTCACCGGATTTTCAGTACCACGAGATCATCCGGGAATCGGGGATGGAACTGCTTCGGGACGCTGAGACGGCCGCCCGTGAACAGGCCCCGGACGTCACTGTGGACATCCAGCTGCGTCATGGCAGCGGCGGCTCGGTGCTCCGGGAAGTCTCCAAGGAGGCCGCCATGATCGTGGTTGGCGGCCATGACAAACATTGGATGGGCGGCGGTCCCATGACGGACCGGGCCCTGCAGATTGTCTCGGCCTCGGAATGCCCGGTAGCCGTCGTGCCGGCGAAACCGGCCACGGGGGCAAAGGGCGTCGTGGTCGGCGTGGATGGCTCCGAGGAGTCGCTGCAGGCCGTCGCCTTCGCGGCCGCCGAAGCTGATTGGGGTGGAGACGAGCTCACCGTGGTCCTCGCGTTCAAGAGCCCTGCCCGGTGGGTCGAGAAGCAGCTGCCGACCAGTGGTCTCGCCGAGAGCATCGTCGAAGAGGACCGGATTGTTCTCGCCGAGTCGGTCGCCGGGCTCGGCGACAAATACCCCGACCTGGTGGTCCATCAGCGCCTTGAGACGAACACCGAACCGGCCAAGGCCCTCGTGGATATCGCCGCCGGCGCCAGGGAGTTGGTGATCGGAAGTCGGGGACGTGGCGGTTTCTCCCGGACGGTGCTCGGCTCCACGGCGCACGCTGTGCTCCTGAACGTGCCGTGCCCCACCATCGTCACGAAGGTGCATAAGGTCAAGCACGGGGACTGACCGCCCGGCGAGCAACCCGTTGCCGGCAAGGTCCCGGAACTGGCTGGAGAGCGCCCTTTTGGAGGGGGCTTTCCGGCGCCGCCAACGGATGGGAGGATGATGCCGTGGACCCCTTCTTCAATTTCATCACGCACTTTTGGTGGCTCGTCTTTCCCCTGAGCGGACTGGCCGGCGGGTGGGCGCGGTCCTGGTCCAAAGCCGCCGAACGCCGGCACCGCCGGCGCGTGGAGCTTTACACGCTCAAGAACCAGGCGGCGCAGGCAGAGCAGGCCAGCCAGGCCGACGTGCTGGCCCTCATGAAGGCGCACGATACCGTCAACAAGCGCTGGCTGGACTACGAACTCGACGTGGGGAAGCTGATCGACTACCCGGTCATGACGGATGTCCGGGAGCCCCTCACCGTGGCCTTCCTCCGGGCCAAACGCGAGGCCGACGGGCTGCGCCCCGCCGCCCCGGCGGAAGTCAGGACTGCCGCGCGGCTTGCGGAGTACCGGTCGGCCGTGACCAGCTTTGAGCTCGCATTCGACGTCGCCGAACGGGAAGCCAAACGGATTAGGGACAGCAAGTTCACCGGTCCCGAACGCCAGCGGCTCGAGACCGCCCGGAAGCTCCTGAGGATCGCATCGGACGCGGCCGCAACTCCCGCCGAGCGGCAGACGGCCTACCGCCGCGCCCGCCGGGAACTCGACGGGCTCATCGTGCTGCCCGAGGCGACGCTCGCGGCGCTGGAGGACAGGATCGCTTCGATGCTCGGCGCGGGCCCGGCGCCTGACGTCCGCCGGGCCGTCTGAGCTGGGCCTTTTCCGGTGGAGCCGGGCGGTGCCAGCTGTGACCGGCATCGCACCGCCGCGGTGAAGGCCCGTGCCGCACAGGAGGACTAAATTTAGGGACTTCTGGCATGTTTTGCCCAGCCGTCTTTCCCACGTACCATCGATAAGGTTTCAAATCGCGTTAGCGCCACCGAATTCATCTGATCAGGCATCGAATGGACGTGGTGGCCATGCAGCAACGGGGATGTGGAACTGCCGACCGTGAACACTTCAGATTGGGCAACAGGTGGAAATCACCGTAATGGTGGCGCTAGTGATATCGCTGGCGCTGTTCTTCGACTTCACCAACGGATTTCATGACACCGCGAACGCCATGGCTACCCCCATCGCAACCGGCGCCATCAAACCGAAAACAGCAGTTGCCCTCGCGGCGGTGCTGAACCTCGTGGGAGCGTTCCTTTCCACGGAAGTCGCCAAGACCGTCTCGGGCGGCATCATCAAGGAAGGCTCGGACGGGGTCCAGATCACCCCAGACATCATCTTCGCCGGGCTGATGGGCGCCATTCTCTGGAACATGATCACCTGGCTCAAGGGCCTGCCGTCCAGTTCCTCCCACGCGCTGTTCGGCGGCCTGATCGGGGCCGCGATTGCCGGTATCGGCATCCACGCGATCAACTTCGAGTCAATCCTCCAAAAGATTATTCTCCCCGCGGTGTTCGCCCCGGTCATCGCGGGCGGCGTAGCCTACTTGTGCACACGGCTGGCGTACGCCCTGACCGCCCGCCATGACCCCGAAACCGGGGACAAGCTCACGCAGAAGCGCGGCGGATTCCGGACCGGTCAAGTTTTCACGTCCAGCCTCGTGGCTTTGGCCCACGGCACCAACGACGCCCAGAAGACGATGGGCATCATCACACTGGTCCTGATCTCCGCCGGCCTCCAGCCTGCCGGCTCTGGTCCGGAGTGGTGGGTTATCACCGCCTGTGCCTTCGCCATCGCGATCGGCACGTATTCCGGCGGGTGGCGGATCATCCGCACCATGGGCTCGGGACTCACCGAAGTGAAGCCCGCCCAAGGCTTTGCCGCCGAGACCAGCACCGCCACAGCCATCCTGGCGTCCTCGCACCTGGGCTTTGCCCTGTCCACCACGCAGGTGGCCTCCGGCTCGGTCGTGGGCTCCGGCATGGGACGGCGCGGCACTACGGTGCGGTGGGGAACCGCCGGTCGGATTGCCATCGGCTGGCTGTTCACGCTGCCGGCCGCTGGAATCATGGGCGCGCTGACGGCTCTGCTCGTGCAGACCGGGGTCGTAGGCGTGATCATAGCGGCAACTGCCGGCACCGCCGCAGTGGCCTATATGTTTGTGCGCTCACGGAAGTCGCCCGTGGGCAGCAACAACGCCGTCGAGATCGAGGAAGTCGGCCAGGCCGTGCAGTTCCGCAAGAAAAAGTCCGCCACCAAGTCGATCAAGAACGGCGGTGCCCAGCGATGAAATGGCTGGAACTGTTCAGCGTGGCGAGTGCCACGCTTGTGTCCGCTGTAACCGTGGTAGTTCTCTACTCCCTCGGCGTCCGGCTCACGGCCATCGCGGGGGACACCCGGACCTCCCCGGCGGCCTGGACGCGACCGCTCGCTTACACGTGCTTCGCTTTGTGCGGCGCCGCCATCCTCTTCGGGCTCTACCTGATCATTCCTTACTTCCACAAGTAAGCCGCTGCCCGCATCCGGGTCCGGTTGCCCGTGCGTTTCCGGCCGCCGCGTGGGGGTCGGCTGACCGTGCGTCAAGGGGATGGGACACCGGCCACCGCAGTGGCTAGGCTGGGGCCATGGTGAGCTTCCAGTACTTCGTGGCGTCCTCACTCGACGGGTTCATCGCCACTGCCGACGACAATCTGGCCTGGCTGCTGCAGTTCGACGGCTTTGAGGGCGGACAGGACAGCTATGACGCGTTCATGGCCGACGTCGGCTGCATCGTCATGGGCGGCGAGACCTACGCGTGGCTTCGGGAGCATGAACCGGACACCTGGCCGTATCCGGGCACACCCTCCTGGGTCTTCACCCGCCACGAGCACGCCGCCCCGAAGGGCGCGGATGTCACGTTTGTGCGCGGGGCCGTAGGCGAGTTCGTGGACGACCTCAAAGAAGCGGCGGGCGGCCGGAACGTGTGGGTTGTGGGTGGAGGCGTGCTCGCAGCGCAGTTCGCTGACGCCGGGCTGCTGGACGAACTGATTGTCTCGGTCATTCCGGTGGTCCTGGGCGGCGGCAAGCAGTTGCTGCCCATGGCGGGCCCGACGCCGCCGCTCGAGTTGACATCTTCCCGCACCCTGGGCAGGGGCATCGTGGAACTGCGCTACCGCTTCCCGGCCCGGGCGTAGCCGGATCCGGCTACGCCCGGGCCGGTCGCCCAGCGCGATATCGCGGATCTAGGGCGCGATATCGCGGATAAGGTTCGTGATCCGGGCGGTGGATAGCCGGCGGCCATGCTCGTCGGTCATCACGATCTCGTGGGTGGTGAGAGTCCGGCCAAGGTGGATGGCCGTGCACGTGCCGGTGACGGTGCCCTCCGAGATCGCCCGGTGGTGCGTCGCGCCGACCTCGATCCCCAGCGCCTGACGGTTGGGGCCGGCATGCATGCCCGCCGCGAAAGAACCCAGGGTTTCGGCCAGGACCACGTGGGCCCCGCCGTGCAGGATGCCTGCCACCTGGGTGTTCCCCGCCACCGGCATGGTGGCCACAGTGCGTTCCGGGCTCATCTCGAGGAAGCGGATCCCCATCTTCACCACAAGGGCTCCGACGCCGTACTGGCCCAGCCAATCGTGCATCTCCTCGGGAACACCGGCCGCTGCGAGCTCGGTCGCGTAGGGGCCGGGCGTGAAATTGTCCTTCATGGGAACTAGGCTGGCACCTGTGAGTGAAACTACCAAACCGGCCCTTGTCCTCGAGAATGCAGCCCCCCAAAATGCTGCCCCCCTTTCCGCGGACACCGCGGCAGACCTTCTCCCGGCAGATGCGCCGGATTCAGGGGTTGCGGCCAAGCGTGCCGGAAAATCCAGCCGGGCCGCGGCGTCGGTTTCCGCCACCGAGGCCCCCGTGATTCCGATCACGGACCAGCCGCGGCTACTCGTACTGGATGGGCACTCCATGGCGTTCCGGGCATTCTTCGCCCTGCCCGCGGACAAGTTCTCCACCGCCACGGGCCAGCACACGAACGCCGTCCACGGCTTCACGTCCATGCTGATCAACCTGATCAAGGAGCAAAAGCCCACCCACGTGGCGGTCGCCTTCGACGTCTCCGATGACACGACGCACCGCAAGGCCGAATACAGCGAGTACAAGGGCGGACGCAACGAGACCCCGCGGGAAATGAGCGGCCAGATCGACCTCATCGACAAGGTCATGGGCGCCTGGGGCATCAAGACCATCAAAATGCCCGGTTGGGAAGCTGACGACATCCTGGCCACCCTCGCCGCAATGGGGGAAAAGGCCGGTTACGAAGTGCTGCTGGTCTCAGGCGACCGCGACGCCTTCCAGCTCATCACCGACAACGTTTTCGTCCTGTACCCCAAAAAGGGTGTCAGCGACATTCCCCGCATGGACGCGGACGCCATCCAGGAGAAGTACTTCGTCAGCCCGGCCCAGTACTCGGACCTCGCCGCCCTGGTGGGGGAATCCGCGGACAACCTCCCCGGCGTTCCCGGCGTCGGCCCCAAGACGGCAGCGAAATGGATCAACCTTTACGGCGGTCTGGAGGGGGTCCTGGAGAACGTCGACGCGATCGGCGGGAAGGTGGGGGACTCGCTGCGCGAATACGTTGACGACGTCAAGCGCAACCGGCGCCTCAACAGGCTGCACACCGACTTGGACCTGCCAGTTACGTTGGACGAGCTCGCGGACCCGCGGCCGGACCAGGCCGCCCTCGAGGAGCTGTTCGACGCCCTGGAATTCAAGACCATCCGGACCCGGCTCTTTGCTCTCTACGGCAGTGAAGTTGCCGAAGCCGAGCGGGAAAGCCTCGAAACGCCCGGTTTCGTGGTCCCGTCCGACGCAGCCGAGCTCAGTGCGTTCCTCGCGGCCGGTGCCGGCAAGCGCTCCGCAGTGGCGGTCGATCTCGTGCCAGGCCGGATCGGCGAGGACGCCGCAGCGGTGGCGATCGTCCGCGACGACTCCGCCGTCTATATCGACCTGGCCAGCCAGGACGCTGCCGCCGAAAACGTCCTGGCGGCGTGGCTGCGGGACGCCCAGGCGCCCAAGGTGATGCACGGGTTCAAGGCTGCCCTGAAGGCCCTCCACGCCCGCGGATTGGAACTGGAAGGCGTGGTGGATGACACCTCCATCTCCGGCTACCTCATCCAGCCCGACCGCCGCAGCTATGAACTCGCCGAGCTGGCGCAGCACCACCTGAACATCTCGGTGTCGACCGAGGCGGCCAAGGCAGGCCAGCTTGAGCTGGCGTTCGACGGCGACGACGCCGCCACCGCCGGCGCGCTGGTCCACGTGGCCGCCGTCGTCCAGGCCCTGAGCCGCTTCTTCGAATCAGAACTGACGGAACGCAAAGCCCAGGACCTGCTCACCACGCTGGAACTGCCCGTCAGCCTCGTCCTCGCCGATATGGAACTCGCGGGAATCGCCATCGACATGCCCCGCATGGACGAGCAGCTGTCGGATCTCGCCAAGGTGATCGACAACGCCCAGGAGCTGGCGTTCGCCGCGATCGGCCACGAGGTCAACCTTGGTTCGCCGAAGCAGCTCCAGACCGTGCTGTTCGACGAACTCCAGTTGCCGAAGACCAAGAAAATCAAGTCCGGCTACACCACCGACGCCGCGTCACTCAAAAACCTGCTGGAAAAGACCGGGCACGAATTCCTGGTCCAGCTCATGGCGCACCGGGAGTCGTCGAAGCTGCGCCAGATGCTGGAGTCGCTGAAGAAGTCCGTCACGGAAGACGGCCGGATCCACACCACGTACGCGCAGAACGTCGCAGCCACGGGCCGGATCTCGTCCAACAACCCCAACCTGCAGAACATCCCGATCCGCAGCGAGGAAGGCCGGCGCGTCCGTGGCATCTTTGTGGTCAGCGAGGGCTACGAGTGCCTGCTCTCCGCGGACTACTCTCAGATCGAAATGCGCATCATGGCGCACCTCTCGGGCGACGCCGGCCTGATCCAGGCCTACAAGGACGGCGAAGACCTCCACCGGTTCGTGGGCTCGAACATCTTCCATGTGCCCACCGATGAGGTGACCAGCGCCATGCGGTCCAAGGTCAAGGCGATGTCCTATGGCCTCGCGTACGGGCTGACTTCGTTCGGTTTGTCCAAGCAGCTGGAGATCTCCGTTGACGAGGCGCGGACCCTCATGAAGGACTACTTTGACCGGTTCGGCGCCGTCCGTGACTACCTCCGCGGCGTGGTGGACCAGGCCCGGATCGACGGCTACACCGCCACCATCGAGGGGCGCCGGCGCTACCTCCCGGACCTGACCAGCACCGACCGCCAGCTGCGTGAGAATGCGGAGCGCATCGCGCTGAACTCGCCCATCCAGGGATCGGCGGCTGACATCATCAAGCGCGCCATGCTGGGTGTGCACGCGGAACTGGCGGCACGGGGCCTGAAATCGCGCATGCTCCTGCAGGTCCATGATGAACTTGTCCTCGAAGTCGCCGCGGGTGAGCGCGAGGCCGTGGAGAAGCTGGTGACCGAGCAAATGGGCTCGGCCGCGGACCTCAGCGTTCCGCTGGACGTCCAGATCGGCATCGGCTCCAGCTGGTACGAGGCGGGGCACTAACGCTGGACCGGTATCGGCAAGGTTTCGGTCCGGCAAGTATTATTCGGTCCGGCAGTTTTCGGTCCGGCAGTTTTCGTTCCGGCTCGGCCGGGACCCGAGATTCTCAGGGGGAGAAAGTACGTGGCAGATAAGTACGAGCTCAAGCGGTTCCGCGCGGTCGCGAAGGACGAGGCGGACTACGCGCAAGGCACGGCGTGGCTGAGCGGGGTCGGGATCGGCTTCTACGAGGAGCCGCGCAAAGACGACTTCGTGGACAAGATCCTGGCCATGTATCTCGTGGACAACCGTGAAATGACCGGCGTTTACCAGGCCGACGGCGTCGCGCCCCACTCGCTGGCGGCCGACGTCCCGGTGGCGACCTTCGCCACCCTGCGCAAGGACCTGAACATCGGCTACGGCCGTCAGCTCGAAGCCCAGCTGGTCACGGCCGTCACCGTGCGCGGGACCCACCGCCGGCAGGGGCTGCTGCGGCGGATGATGACCGAGGACCTCGCCGCGGCGAAGGCGGACGGCGTCGCGCTGGCGGCACTGACCGCCTCGGAAGCCTCGATCTATGGCCGGTTCGGTTACGGCGTGGCCACCTTCGAGCGCAGCATCAAGGTCGACACCGGGCCGCGCTTCCGGCTGGGCCATGCGCCCGCCGGCTCCGTGGAGATTGCGGACCGCAAGGTCCTGCTGGAACTGGCGCCCAAGGTTTTTGGCCAGGTCCACGCGTCCATGCCCGGATCGATCTCGCGGCAGGAAGCGTACCGGCTGCGGTCCGCGGGCATGCTCGGCCGGGACGGCAGCGAGGACGAGGCAATCCGCTGCGCCCTGCACTACGACGCCGCCGGAACCGTGGACGGCTACGTGTCCTACAAGTTCGCCGGGTGGGACGCCAAGCCGTACACCATGGAGGTCGTGGACCTCGTGGCCGCGAATGACGCCGCCTACCTGGAACTCTGGCAGTTCCTGGGCAGCATCGACCTCGTGGACCGGATCAGCTGGCAGGATGCACCGGTGGACGACCCCCTGACCTGGGCGCTTGAGGACCCGCGATGCGTCGAGGCATCGGACCACCGCGACATGCTGTGGCTGCGGGTCCTGGACCCGGCCCGGGTGCTGGGGGCCCGGCGGTATTCGGCCGACGGGACGGTCGTTCTCGCGGTCAGGGACAGTCTCGGCTTCGCGGCCGGCACCTTCGCGCTCACGGTCTGCGGGGGAGAGGCCACAGTGAGGCCGGCTCCGGAGGCTGCGCCGGACCTGTCCCTTGATGTCGCGGACCTCGGCTCCATCTATCTGGGCGCCGTTTGTCCGGTGACCCTGAAAGCTGCCGGCCGGATCACCGAGCACACGGCCGGGGCGGCGCTGACAGCGCGGCTCATGTTCGCCGTCGAACGTTCACCGCACTGCCTCACGCACTTCTAGGCCTCTGGTCCGATTCCGGCGCCGAGGGCGACACGGACGGCCCCGTGCGCTTTGACCGGCGTTCGCGTAAACGACTAGACTAAACAGGCGCGTACTACGTGCGCGCATCTACAATCCACAAAATCAGGATGACCCGGCGGAACGCTTGCTGTGACGCCGTGCTCTTGGCCTGCATTCCATAATGCCGGCGAAGCGGTTTGCCTGACCGACTCACTATCCACAACGGAGCCCCTACTACATGACCATCACCTCCACCGAGAAGCCCGGTACCCCCGTAGTCGCCATTAACGACATCGGTACCGCTGAGGACTTCCTCGCAGCTGTCGACGCCACCATCAAGTACTTCAACGACGGAGACCTCGTCGAAGGTACCGTCGTCAAGG
Source organism: Arthrobacter humicola (assembly GCF_022803015.1). Classification (GTDB taxonomy): domain Bacteria; phylum Actinomycetota; class Actinomycetes; order Actinomycetales; family Micrococcaceae; genus Arthrobacter; species Arthrobacter humicola_A. The sequence goes on along the minus strand of NZ_JAFKON010000001.1, from coordinate 802,319 downwards.
TCGACCGCGACGAAGTCCTGCTCGACATCGGTTACAAGACCGAAGGTGTCATTCCCTCCCGCGAGCTTTCCATCAAGCACGACGTTGACCCCGGAGACGTCGTCTCCGTTGGCGATCAGGTCGAAGCCCTGGTGCTCACCAAGGAAGACAAAGAAGGCCGCCTGATCCTCTCCAAGAAGCGTGCTCAGTACGAGCGTGCCTGGGGCGACATCGAGAAGGTCAAGGAAGAAGACGGTGTTGTCACCGGTACCGTCATCGAGGTTGTCAAGGGTGGTCTTATCCTCGACATCGGTCTGCGCGGCTTCCTGCCCGCATCCCTCGTCGAGATGCGCCGTGTGCGCGACCTCGCTCCGTACATCGGTCAGCAGATCGAAGCCAAGATCATCGAGCTGGACAAGAACCGCAACAACGTTGTGCTGTCCCGCCGTGCATGGCTCGAGCAGACCCAGTCCGAGGTCCGCTCCACGTTCCTCAACAAGCTGGAAAAGGGCCAGGTCCGTCCCGGCGTCGTTTCCTCCATCGTCAACTTCGGTGCCTTCGTGGACCTGGGCGGCGTAGACGGCCTGGTTCACGTTTCCGAGCTGTCCTGGAAGCACATCGACCACCCGTCCGAGGTTGTCGAAGTTGGCCAGGAAGTCACCGTCGAGGTTCTCGAGGTCGACCTGGACCGCGAGCGCGTCTCCCTGTCGCTCAAGGCTACGCAGGAAGATCCGTGGCAGACCTTCGCCCGCACCCACGCCCTCGGCCAGGTTGTTCCGGGTAAGGTCACCAAGCTCGTTCCGTTCGGCGCGTTCGTTCGCGTTGAAGACGGCATCGAAGGCCTGGTCCACATCTCCGAGCTCGCCGTGCGCCACGTTGAGCTGGCCGAGCAGGTTGTCTCCGTTGGTGACGAGCTGTTCGTCAAGGTCATCGACATCGACCTCGAGCGCCGCCGCATCTCGCTCTCCCTCAAGCAGGCCAACGAGGGCGTCGACGCCGACAGCACCGAATTCGATCCGGCTCTCTACGGCATGGCCGCAGAGTACGACGAAGAGGGCAACTACAAGTACCCGGAGGGCTTCGACCCGGAGTCCAACGAGTGGCTTGAAGGCTACGAGAACCAGCGCGCAGCCTGGGAGCAGCAGTACGCTGACGCCCAGACCCGCTGGGAAGCACACAAGAAGCAGGTTGCCCAGCACGCTGCCGACGACGCTGCAGCTGCAACGTCCGGCGAGAGCGATTCCGGCACCACCAGCTACTCCTCCGAGCCGGCTGCAACCGAGACCGGTGCAGGCACGCTTGCTTCGGACGAGGCTCTTGCCGCTCTGCGCGAGAAGCTGACCGGCAACTAATTGCCCGTGATCCTCAAGGAGTCCGCTCCCTGAGGCCAGGCAGTTTGTAGCTTGAAGGTGGCCGTCCCCTTGGGGGCGGCCACCTTTCTTTGTGCCCCGGGGGGACATGCCCATTTTTGAAGCCTTCCCTCCGGGGACATGTCCATTCTTGAAGCCCTCCCTCCGGGGGACATGCCCATTCTTAGAGCCGGGCCGTGGACATTTGTGGATTGTGCCCAGTCCTGGCCCCGTTCGCGGGACATGTCCAGTGCGGGGAGGCCCCGCCATGCCCTGGCGCCGGACATGAGCCGCGGTTGCCCGGACCACCGGACATGCCCATTATTGAAGCCCTCCCTCCGGGGACATGCCCGTTTTTCGAGCCGGGCCGTGGACATTTGCGGATTCGGCCCAGTCCTGGCCCTGGGCGCGGGACATGTCCAGCGCCGGGTGCCCGCATCGTGCGTTGGCCGCCGGACATGCCCATTCCTGGCCCTGGGCACCGGGCTGCCGTTGCACGCGCTTCCTGCTTGTCAGGACAGGCACTGGGCCGCGCCATGGAATGTAGGCTCCGTGACGGCAGCCAGGCGCTGACGACGGAGGGCATGTCCAGTGGTGGGAGGGAGCCCGGAACCGGCCCCGGATGCCATGCCGTCAGCGCAGCGGGATCTTCGCTATGACCGGCACCGTATGCGTCTGCGAGGCGGCACCGGTCACCAGTTCGGCGCCCGCGTACTTCAGTAACGCGAGGGCTCCCACGTTGCCGGCCGTCGTCTCGGCCACCAGGACGGCTGCCCCGGCCGACGCGGCGCGAGCCTTTACGAGGCGCAGCGCCTCGCGGCCCACACCCCGGCCGCGGAAGCTCCGGGCGAGCCAGATGCCGGTTTCCAGCGCCCGGCCGCCACCTGCACCAGCTTCGGCGCCATCACTCGGCCCGGCGTAGCCGCCACCCCCCGCAACAGCCCCAGCGCCACCCCCTGGCCCAGCCCCGCCGCCACCTGGCCCAGCCCCGGCGGCACCAACAGCCCCGGCGCCACCACCGGCCCAGCCCTCATCCGCTGCCGCCGGCTCAGGGTCCATCCGCCTGAGGCGCACGGACCCTGCCATCTGCCCGTCGCAGCTGATGGCCCACGTCTTCTGCCCCGCGGGACCGTCCAGGCCGGCTGCGGCGGCGCGGTGGAATTCGCGGAACCAGCTGATCCGGTCGGTGTTCCAGCCGGCGGTCGTGCCCAGCGGCGGGGTGACCTCGTCGGCGTCGGCGTCCCGGAGCGCAAGTTCCAGGAGGTGTTCGAGCACGTCCTCGCTGACGTCAAGCAGCGCGACCGCGGGCACGGGCTCAGCTGATGGGCACATCGATCCACTCCGTTTCTCCGGGCAGCAGCGACGCGCTGCCGGCCGACATGGCGGCCACGCGGTCCGCGGCCCGGGCCAGTTCTTCCGGATCATCCGGCAGCGCCAGCCTCAGGACAGTAGTCTGCGCCTCGTAACGGGTTTCGGCCATGACATACCCCGCGGCGCGCAGATCGTTCTCGAGCCGCCCGGCCACGGCGTGCTGTACGGGCACAGAGCAAATGCGCAGCCGGCGGCGCCGGACGAGGGGAGCGAGGTCCAGCGCTCCGGACACCGATTCGGAATAGGCCCGCACCAGGCCGCCGGCACCCAGGAGAATGCCGCCGAAATAGCGCACGACGACGACGGCGACGTCGCTGAGATCGGCGACGCCGGGTGCGGTCTCCCGCTTCAGCAGCGCCTCGAGCATGGGGATGCCCGCGGTGCCGGACGGCTCGCCGTCGTCGTTGGACCGCTGGATGTCCCGGTCGGGGCCGAGCACGAAGGCGAAGCAGTGATGCCGGGCGTCATGGAATTCCCGGCGCAAGCTGCCCAGGACGGCCCGGGCGGCGGCCTCGTCCGCCGTGCGGGCCAGCACGGTGATGAAACGGGACCGCTTGACCTCGATTTCGTGCCGAAACCCGGGCCCTGCGGCAAGGGTGGTGTAGACGGCCGTCCTGCTCTCGGGGGATTCCGCCGCATCTGCCACCGGTTCAGTTTAGTCTGGTGAGGTGTTGAAGATCGGGTTGACCGGCGGAATCGCCTCAGGGAAGTCCATGGTTGCCGCGCGCCTGCGCGACCTTGGAGCAGTGCTTGTCGACGCCGACGCGTTGGCCCGGGAGGTCGTGGAACCTGGTACGCCCGGGCTGGCCAGTGTGGTGGAGACCTTCGGTGTTGCCGTCCTGACCCCGGAAGGCCGGCTGGACCGGGCCCGGCTCGGTGCCCTGGTCTTCGGTGATCCGGAGCGCCTGGCCGTGCTGAACGGCATCGTCCACCCCTTGGTGCGGGAGCGCGCCGCGGCGATGGTCGCCGCCGCCCCGGCCGGCGCCGTCGTGGTCCAGGACATCCCGCTCCTGGTCGAAACCGGGCAAGGGAAGAACTTCCATCTGGTGGTCGTGGTGGATGCCCCCGACGACGTCCGGGTCCGCCGCATGGCCGAACACCGCAACATGACCGCCGACGAGGCGCGCGCCCGGATGGCAGCCCAGGCGGGCCGCGAGGACCGGCTGGCCGCCGCGGACGTCGTGCTGGACAACTCGGGCACCCCGGAGGACCTCCGGCACACGGTCGACGCGGTGTGGGAGGAGCGGCTGAGGCCGTTCGCACTGAACCTCAAGGAGCAAAGGATCGCCCCGCGGACGGCGGGGCCGGTCCTCGCCCCGGCCGATCCGGCCTGGGCAGCGCAGGCCGCCCGGCTGATCGCCCGGCTGCGGGCAGCGGTCCCGCAGGATGTCCTGGCCCTCGACCACCTCGGGTCCACGGCCGTCCCAGGCCTCGACGCCAAAGATGTGATCGACCTCCAACTCAGCGTCCGGGACCTCGACGCCGCGGACCGGATCGCGCCGCTGTTGGCCGACGCAGGATTCCCGCGCTGGCCCGGCATCATCGCCGACAACCCGAAGCCCTCGCACCCGGACCCTGCTGACTGGGGCAAGAGGCTGCACGGCAACGCCGACCCCGGCCGGCCGGTGAATCTCCACCTCCGCGCGGCCGGCTCGCCGGGCTGGCGGTACGCGCTGTGCTTCCGTGACTGGCTGCGCGCCGATCCCGAAGCCCGGGCGGACTATGTCGCCGAAAAGCAACGGGTCGCCGGGCTGCACGGCGTCGACAAGTCCACCGCCGGCTACGCGGCCGACAAGGAGGGCTGGTTCACCGAGTATGCCTGGCCCCGGATGGAAGCGTGGGTGCAGCGCACGGGATGGCAACCGCCGTCGTACGCGGACGACGCCGGAGCAGACGACGCCGGTGAAAGCACCGCGGGCGGCGCCACCGCAACGGCGCCTGCCGCCGACCCCGGTACTGCCCAAAGCTGAATCAGGGCATCCTGTCACAGCCCGGCGGTAGATTAGGTACATGAGTCTTGCCCAGGAAATCAACCGTGTCGTGGCGCCCTTCGAGGTCATCAGCGAGTTCCAGCCGGCGGGTGACCAGCCGGCTGCCATCGCCGAACTGACCGAGCGCATCAAGAACGGTGAAAAAGACGTCGTGCTGCTCGGCGCCACCGGTACCGGTAAGAGCGCGACCACAGCCTGGCTGATCGAGCAGGTCCAGCGCCCCACCCTGGTGATGGTGCAGAACAAGACCCTCGCCGCGCAACTGGCCAACGAATTCCGTGAACTGCTGCCGAACAACGCGGTGGAATACTTCGTGTCCTACTACGACTACTACCAGCCGGAGGCCTACGTCGCCCAGACGGACACCTTCATCGAGAAGGACTCCTCCGTCAACGAGGAAGTCGAACGGCTCCGCCACTCCGCGACCAACGCGCTGCTGACCCGCCGCGACGTGATCGTGGTTGCCACCGTCTCCTGCATCTACGGCCTCGGCACCCCGGAAGAATACATCGCCGGGATGGTGACCCTCCGCAAGGGGGCTGAGATGAACCGTGACGACCTGCTCCGGAAGTTCGTCTCCATGCAGTACACCCGCAACGACATGGACTTCCACCGCGGCACGTTCCGGGTCCGCGGGGACACCGTGGAAATCATCCCGATGTACGAGGAACTGGCGATCCGGATCGAGTTTTTCGGTGACGAGATCGAAAATATCCAGACCCTGCACCCGCTGACCGGCGAGGTGCTCCGGGACGAGAACGAAATGTACGTCTTCCCCGCCTCGCACTACGTCGCCGGTCCGGAACGGATGGGCCGGGCGATCAAGCGGATCGAAGACGAACTGGCCGAGCGCCTCGCCGTGCTGGAAAGCCAGAACAAGCTGGTCGAGGCCCAACGGCTCCGGATGCGCACCACCTATGACCTGGAAATGATGCAGCAGATGGGGTTCTGCAACGGCATCGAGAACTATTCCTCGCACATCGACGGCCGGGCCCGCGGGACCGCGCCGCACTGCCTGATCGACTACTTCCCGGATGACTTCCTCCTGGTGATCGATGAGTCCCACGTCACCGTGCCGCAGATCGGCGCCATGTATGAGGGCGACATGTCCCGCAAACGGAACCTCGTGGACCACGGCTTCCGGCTGCCCTCGGCGATGGACAACCGCCCGCTCAAATGGGACGAGTTCCAGGACCGCGTGGGCCAGACGGTCTACCTCTCCGCGACGCCGGGCAAGTACGAGCTCGGCAAGTCCGACGGCTTCGTCCAGCAGATCATCCGCCCCACCGGCCTGATCGACCCCGAGGTTGTCGTCAAGCCCACGAAGGGGCAGATCGATGACCTGCTGGGCGAAATCCGGACCCGCACCGCGAAGAACGAACGGGTCCTGGTCACCACCCTGACCAAGCGGATGGCCGAGGACCTGACGGACTACCTGCTGGGCCATGGCGTGAAGGTGGAATACCTGCACTCCGACGTCGACACCCTCCGCCGCGTAGAACTCCTGCGCGAACTGCGGATGGGTGTCTTCGACGTCCTCGTCGGCATCAACCTGCTCCGTGAAGGCCTGGACCTCCCGGAGGTGTCGCTGGTCAGCATCCTGGACGCGGACAAGGAAGGCTTCCTGCGCTCCTCGACGTCCCTGATCCAGACCATCGGGCGTGCCGCCCGGAACGTCTCCGGCCAGGTGCACATGTACGCGGACCGGATCACCGACTCGATGGCCCATGCCATCGACGAGACCAACCGCCGCCGCGCCATCCAGGTGGCGTACAACACGGAGAACGGGATCGATCCCCAGCCGCTCCGGAAGAAGATCGCGGACATCACTGACCAGCTGGCCAAGGAAGACGCGGATACCCGCGAGCTGCTGGCCGCGGCCGGGAAGAACCGCGGGAAGGGCGAGGGCACCGCGCTCATCCGTGCGGACGGGCTCGCCGCCGCGCCAGCCGAGGACCTCGTCGGGCTGATCGAACAGCTGACCGAACAGATGCACGCCGCAGCGGGGGAGCTGCAGTTCGAACTGGCCGCCCGGTTGCGCGACGAGGTGGGGGAATTGAAGAAGGAACTGCGGCAAATGCAATCCGCGGGGCACGCCTAGGGTAAACTCGGTCAAACGTAGGGGAGTATCCCAAACGCTACGATCGTCAACACGCACGGCTACGATGCCGCGCCGGGCGTAGCGGGCAGCCAGGCAGCGTTATGCGGCGGCGGTCGGAGAGACTTACACCGCTGAGCTGTACCCTACGAAAGGTATTTCCCCCGTGCCCGAGCTTCCCCTGTGGTTCGAGATCGGCTCGTTTGTCGTCCTCGGCGTCATTCTGGCCATCGACCTGCTGATGGTCCTCAAACGCCCGCATGAGCCCTCCATGAAAGAAGCCGGACTGTGGGTCGCGTTTTACGTGGCCCTGGCCCTGGTCTTCGCCGGCGCCATGTTCGCCTTCACCGGCCCGGAATTCGGCGGCCAGTTCATCGCCGGCTGGGTGACCGAATACAGCCTGAGCATCGACAACCTGTTCGTCTTCATCATCATCATGGCGCGCTTCTCGGTACCGAGAAAGTATCAGCAGGAAGTGCTCATGGTGGGCATCATCATTGCCCTGATCCTCCGCGGCATCTTCATCATGCTCGGCGCGATCGTGATCGAGCAGTTCAGCTGGGTCTTCTACATCTTCGGCGCCTTCCTGCTCTGGACCGCCTGGAAGCAGGCCCAGGACGAGGGCGAGGACGAGGAAGACAAGGAAAACCCGCTGATCGCCCGGATCCGCCGGGTCCTGCCGATGTCCGAGAAGTTCGACGGCGGCAAGCTCCGCACCGTCGTCGACGGCAAGAAGGTGTTCACCCCGATGCTGATCGTCTTCGTGACCATCGGCATGACGGACCTGCTCTTCGCGGTCGACTCCATTCCGGCCATCTTCGGCCTCACCCAGAGCGCCTTCATCGTCTTCACCGCCAACATCTTTGCCCTCATGGGGCTGCGCCAGCTGTACTTCCTGCTCGGGGGCCTCATGAACCGGCTCATCTACCTCAAGCACGCCCTGTCCGTGATCCTCGCGTTCATCGGTGTGAAGCTCGTCCTGCACGCCATGCACGTCAACGAGCTGCCCTTTATCAACGGCGGCCAGCACATCGAATGGGCGCCCGAGATCCCCACCTACGTCTCGCTCGGTGTGATCATCGGCACCATCGTCGTCGCGGTGGTCGCCAGCCTGATGAGCTCCAAGGCGTCCAAGTCGAAGCTGGATGCCCGGCTGGAAGAGGACTCCCGCAAGAGTCTGAGCGACGTCGACTAGTACCAAACTGCCGGGGTGAGAGTGCAGGACACACCCCGCGGCGCATAGCAGTACGGCGCCGGACCCTCACGGGTCCGGCGCCGTACCTGTCTAAGCCGTACCTGCTAAGCCGGGCGCCATCGGCCCCGTGCCTGGCTGCGGCCGGGTCACCGTCGGGCGGAACGGGCCATCCCCAGCAGGCGCCCGAAGATCGCCTCGCCGTCGTCCGCGATGCCGTCGTGGTGGAAGTCTCCGGTTTCCCAGACCTGCAGGCCCCGGACCGCGGCCGCCGTCTCCAGGGACAGCTCCCGGTCCACGTAGATGTCGTCGGTGTAGACGGCCGCGGCGACGGGCACGGTGTTCAGCGCCAGTCGCTCCGGGTCGTAGAGGGGTGCCCAGTCGTCCTTTTCGGCCAGGAGCCGGGCCACGTCCTGCAGCGGGTGCAGGGCCGGGTCCTGCTCGAAATACCAGGGGTACACCATTTCCCCGGTCAGAAGCGGTTCGCCGGCGTCGGGGCGGAACTCGGGGAATTCCTCCAGCACGCGCCAGGCGGCCCAGTTCGTGGCACCGTCCTGGCCGTAAATGGATTCGTGCATCAACGCGTACAACGGGTTCGCGGCCCGGGACACGAGGCCCCTGACCTGCTCCAGGAAGGCGTCGGAGAGACGGTCGCCGCCCGGTGTGGCCACGAAGGCGTCCTCGAGCAGGTGGTGCAGTGCGTCCACCCGGGTGTTGCCGCCCAGGAACGAGCCCACCATCTGGAACCGTTCGACCGTGAGCCGGCCGCCGTCGGGCAGGACCTCCTCCGTTTCCCGCAGGTGCCGGGCGATCCGGGTGACGATGGCCCGGTCCTCGGGATACCAGTCAAAGTATTCGGCGTTCCGGGCCGCGACCCGCTGGAACGTGGCCCGGTACACACGGTCGGCGGAGCCGCCCAGCGGGGCCAGCCCGCCCGTCACGAGGACCTCGCGCAGCCCCTCGGGGGCGAAGGAAAGGTAGCTGAGCGCGCAGAATCCGCCGTAGCTCTGGCCGTAGATAGTCCAGGGGGCGGAGTCCAGGGCTGCCCTGATCGCCTCGGCGTCGGCGACGATCGAGTCGGCGCGGAAGTGCGTCAGGTAGTCAGCCTGCTCCGCGTCGGTGCCGCGCAGCGGCAGCGTATTGCGGTCGACGGGCGAGGACAGGCCGGTGCCGCGCTGGTCCAGCATGAGGATCCGGAAGTCCTTCGCGGCGGCCTTGCTCCACCCACCCAGCGACGGGAACCGGTTTCCACGCCCGCCGGGACCGCCCTGCAGGAAAAGCAGCCAGGGAAGCCCGGCGGCCTCAGCCTCGCTGTGTTCGGTGGACACGTATTCGCGGGCGAACACGGAGATGGTTTCGCCGCGGCGCCCCGCCTCGCTGAAGTGGTCCAGGGGGACCTGGAAGTAGTGTTCCGCGGTCCGCATTCCCCGGTAGGTGTGGCGCGCCCGGACGCTGTGCGGAACTTTGCGCCCGTCGCTGGAGGCAGTCTCCAGCAGGGAGGCTCCCATGAGCCCCGTCATTGGGAGATCAGCCACGGGTTGCCGCCTCGCGGGAACCCGAGCTGGAGCCGGCGCCGGCAACTGCCGGGCGGCTGCCGAAGGCCGTCAGCGCCGCTCCGGTGAGGCGGAAGGTGGACCATTCCTCCATCGGCAGGGCGCCGAGCTTCTTGTAGAAGTTGATGGAGGGCTCGTTCCAGTCCAGGACACTCCATTCGACGCGCGCGTAGCCCCGGTCGACGGCGGTCCCCGCCAGGTGCTGCAGCAGTGCCTTGCCGTGGCCCTCGCCGCGGGCCTCCGGCCGGACGTAGAGGTCCTCGAGGTAGATCCCGTGGACGCCCTCCCACGTGGAGTAGTTCAGGAACCAGAGGGCGAAGCCGCGGACCTCGCCCGCGGAGTTCTCCGCCATGGTGGCGAAGACCTTGGGATGCTCGCCAAAGAGGACCTCGGTAAGCATCCCGGGGGTGTTCCGGACGGCGTCCGGTTCCTTCTCGTAGAGGGCGAGCTCGTGGATCATCTGCAGGATGGCAGGAACGTCATGCGCCGTGGCAGGCCGGATTACACTCATTGTCCGAGTTTACCCGCGGCGCGATGGCCCAGGCTGGGGTACCGGCGCCGGCGACGGCCGCCCCCGTGCCGTCCCGCCCCGTGCCGTCCCGCTTAGAGCCGGTTGACGTCCGTGACGCGGACGACGGCGGTCCCGGACTCGTCCGAGGCCGCCAGGTCGACGTCGGCGGAGATGCCCCAGTCGTGGTTGCGGGCGGGGTCATCGAAGATCTGCCGCACCTTCCACACCCCGGGTTCCTCGGTGATGATCAGCAGCCCGGGACCGCGGGCATCCGGTCCGGTGCCGATGTCGTTGTGCTCATCAAAGTAGTCATCGAGGGCATCTTCCCAGCGCTCGGCGTCCCAGCCGGAGCCGGCGTCGAGCTCGCCCAGGGCGGTGGCGGCCTCATCGGCGAACAGCTCCACGCGGCGGAACATCTCGTTGCGCACCATCACCCGGAAGGCCCGGATGTTGGAGGTCAGCGACGGCGGCGGGGGCGGGGGAGCGTCATGCGGTGTGGGCGCCGCGCCGGAAGTGAGCTCTTCCCATTCGTCCAGCAGGCTGGAGTCCACCTGCCGGACCAGTTCGCCCAGCCAGGCGATGAGGTCCTCCAGGTCCTCGCGGAGGGCATCCTGCGGGACCGTCTGGCGGAGCGCCTTGAAACCGTCGGCGAGGTAGCGCAGCACGATCCCCTCCGAGCGGGCGAGGCCGTAGAACTGGACGAACTCGCCGAAGTTCATGGCGCGCTCGTACATGTCCCGGACCACGGACTTGGGCGCGAGCTCGAAGTCGCCGATCCACGGCGCGGCCTTGCGGTAGACGTCGAAGGCCTCGCCGAGGATCTCGGCGAGCGGCTGCGGGTAGGTGACCTCCTCGAGCATCGCCATCCGCTGGTCGTACTCGATGCCGTCGGCCTTCATCGCCGCGATCGCCTCGCCGCGCGCCTTCTTCTGCTGTGCCGAGAGGATCTGCCGCGGCTTCTCCAGGGTGGCCTCGATCACCGACACCACGTCCAGGGCGTACGACGGCGACTCCGGGTCCAGCAGCTCCAGCGCCGCCAGCGCGAACGGGGACAGCGGCTGGTTGAGGGCAAAGTTTGCCTGCAGATGGACCGTGAGCCGGACCGTGCGGCCGTCGGCACCCTGCTCCGCGGCCGGGATCCGCTCCACGACGCCGGCCGCGAGCAGCTCGCGGTAGATTCCCAGGGCCTTCTTCATGAGCCGCAGCTGGGCCGGACGGGTCTCGTGGTTTTCGGTGAGCAGGCGGCGGGCGGCCTGGAACGGGTCGCCGGGGCGTTCCATCAGGTTCATCAGCATCGCATGCGTCACGGTGAAACTCGAGGTCAGCGGATCGGGAACGGACTCGACCAGCCGCTTGTACGTCGGTTCGCCCCAGGACACGAAGCCTTCCGGGGGCTTCTTCTTGACCACCTGGCGCAGCTTCTTCTGGTCGTCGCCGAACTTGGCCGTGGCTTTGGCCATCGCCTTCACGTTTTCCGTCACGTGCTCCGGGGCCTGGACCACCACGGTTCCGGCGGTGTCATAGCCGGCGCGGCCGGCGCGGCCGGCGATCTGGTGGAACTCACGGGAGTTCAGCAGCCGGGTGCGGACGCCGTCGTATTTGCTCAGGGCTGTGAGCAGCACAGTGCGGATGGGCACGTTGATGCCCACCCCGAGCGTATCCGTGCCGCAGATGACCTTCAGCAGGCCGGCCTGGGCAAGCTGTTCGACCAGCCGGCGGTACTTCGGCAGCATGCCGGCGTGGTGAACGCCGATCCCGTGCCGGACCAGGCGGTTGAGGGTCTTGCCGAAGCCTGCTGCGAAGCGGAACCCGGCAATGAGCTCGGCAATCTTGTCTTTTTCCTCGCGGGTGCAGACGTTGATGCTCATCAGGTTCTGGGCCCGGTCGATCGCCTCGACCTGGCTGAAGTGGACCACGTAGACCGGGACCTGCTTGGTGGCGAGCAGCTCCTCAAGGGTCTCGTGCACCGGGGTCTGTTCGTAGTAGTAGTGCAGCGGGATGGGGCGTTCCGCGGAACTGACGGTCGTCGTCGTGCGGCCGGTCAGGTCGCTGAGGCCGTCCTCGAACCGGCTGACATCGCCGAGCGTCGCCGACATCAGCAGGAACTGCGCCTGGGGCAGTTCAAGCAGCGGCACCTGCCACGCCCAGCCGCGCTGCGGGTCCGCGTAGAAGTGGAACTCGTCCATGATCACGGCACCGAGCTGCGCCGCAGAACCTTCACGCAGGGCGATGTTGGCCAGGATCTCGGCCGTGCAGCAGATGATCGGGGCGTCCTGGTTCACGCCGGAGTCGCCGGTGATCATGCCAACGTTGTCGGCGCCGAAGATCTCACAGAGGGCGAAGAACTTTTCCGAGACGAGGGCCTTGATCGGGGCGGTGTAGTAGCTCCGCTGCCCGCGGGCCATGGCCTGGAAGTGCGCGGCGATGGCCACGAGGGATTTCCCGGACCCGGTCGGGGTGGCCAGGATGACGTTTGAGCCGGCGGCCAGCTCCATGATCGCCTCGTCCTGGGCGGTGTACAGGGCAAGGCCGCGGGTCTCGGTCCACTCGACAAACCGGGTGTAGAGCTCGTCCGGGTCCAGGCCCGTCCTGCCGGGGATACGGGCGGCCGGGGCGGGGAGCTGATCAACGAGTTTCATTGCTGTCCAGCTTAGTGCCCGTGTGGTAGCCGCGGCACCGCACGCAGTGCAGGGCGCGCGCCGTGAGCCGCCCGCAGCGCAGGCGGCTTCCTTGGCTGGCCCTCGGGCCGGGACTAGGCTTCGGTTAGGACAATGTGCCGGGAACTGGAGGCAGCCATGAAGTGGGATCCGGAGAAATATGTGCAGTTCGGGGACTACCGGGACAGACCATTTTTTGATCTGACCGGTCGGATTCACGCCGAAGCCCCGCGGCACGTGGTGGACCTCGGCTGCGGTCCCGGCAACCTGACCGCGACGCTCGCGGACCGCTGGCCGGGCGCGAAGGTGGTGGGTCTGGATTCGTCGCCGGAAATGCTGGCCACTTCCAAGGACCACGCAGCCGCGGCGGCCAATCTTTCCTACGAGCTTGCCGACATTGAGCACTGGCTGCCGTCCGGGGACACGGACGTGGTGGTCACCAACGCGGCCCTGCAGTGGGTGCCCGGCCACCGAAAGCTCCTGCCACTATGGCTCGATGCCCTCAAGCCGGGCGCCTGGTTCGCGCTGCAAGTGCCGGGGAACTTCAACGCCCCGTCGCACACCCTGATGCGGGAGCTGGCCGATTCCCCGGCCTGGGCGGGGCGGCTCGCCGGGGTGCTCCGCCACGACGACGTGGTGGGGGAGGCATCGGAATATCTGGAGATCATGCTCGACGCCGGTTGTGCCGCCGACGCCTGGGAGACCACGTACCTTCAGCTGCTCCCGGGCGCCGACCCCGTTTTGGAGTGGGTCCGCGGTACCGGACTCAGGCCGGTCCTCGCGGCCCTCCCCGACGACGAGGCCAGGGAGTTCGAGGCCGAGTATTCGGCACGGCTGGACGACGCATATCCGGCAGGCCGGCACGGGACGGTCTTCCCGTTCCGCCGCACGTTCGCGGTGGCGCAGAAAACCGGGTAGGCGGCGTGTCTGCCGCATGACACGAAGCACTCCTGAAGGGGGCTTATAATGACGTGGCGGTGTGGGGCGGCCGTTAAGCTGATCACCATTCCGGGCCCTGGGCTAGTAATGGAGGTTCAGTGCTTATAGGCCTGATGTCGCGGCTGTTGTCCGCGCATAAGGGGACCGTGCTGGCCATCGTCGTGCTGCAGCTCGTGCAAGCCACCGCCAACCTGCTCCTGCCCACCCTGAATGCCGCGATCATTGACGACGGCATCATCGGCGGGGACACCGGGGAGATCCTCCACCTCGGGGCCTGGATGGCCGGAATCGCTGCCGTCCAGGTGATCACGGCCGTCGCGGCCGGATATCTGGGCGCCGTGGTCGCCATGGAGATTGGCGGCCAGCTGCGCGGGGAGCTCTTCGCGAAGGTGCAGTCCTTCTCCTCCCAGGAGGTGGGCCTTTTCGGTGCGCCCAGCCTCGTGACCCGGGCCACCAACGACGTCGCGCAGATCCAAAACCTCGCCGTCCTAATATTCATCATGCTGATTGCCGCGCCGGCGATCTTCATCGGCGGCATCGTGCTGGCCGTGCACCAGGACGTGGTGCTGTCCTGGATTGTGGTCGTGGTGATCCCGGTCCTGACGGTGATCATGACGGTGATCGTCCGCCGCCTGATTCCCCTGTACCGCCAGGGCCAGGGCCTCCTGGACCGGATCGGCCGGGTGCTGCGGGAGCAGATCATCGGTGCGAATGTCATTCGCGGCTTTGTCCGGCAGGACCACGAGGTCCGCCGGTTCGATGAAGCCAACAAGGACCTCACCCGGAACAATCTGCAATCCGCCCTCTTGGTGGCGGCGATGATGCCGATGATCATGTTCGTGGTCAACATCTCGTCCGTGTTCGTGGTGTGGTTCGGCGGCCATCGCATCGACGCCGGCGAAATGCGGCTGGGGGCGCTGACGGCGTTCATCGCCTACATCCTGCAGATCCTGATTGCCATCATGATGGCAATGTACGTCTTCATGACCGCCCCCCGGGCGGCGGCCTGCGCGGAACGGATCCGCGAGGTGCTGGACACGGAACCGGCCATCGCGGATCCGGCCGTTCCCGCCGGGGCCGCCCCTGCCACCATTCCAGCCGGTGGGGCCGGTGTGGCGGGCACCGCCGGCGCCCCGGGCCGCTCCGGCGCTGTCGAGTTCCGGAACGTGTCCTTCGCCTACCCCGGCGCCGAAGCACCCGTGCTGGACGGCGTCTCCTTCACCGCCAGGGCCGGCACCACGACGGCGATAATCGGCGCGACCGGCAGCGGCAAGACGACACTCCTGAACCTGCTGCCCCGTTTCCTCGACACGACGGCCGGAGAGATCAGCATCGGCGGGGAGAACGTGCGGTCGATGCCCCTGGACGTCCTGCGCGGCCTGATCACAATAGTCCCGCAGCAGTCCTACCTGTTCGCGGACACGGTCGCGGGGAACCTCCGGTTCGGGGCGCCCGCCGCGAACGAGCCCGAAATATGGCAGGCGCTCGAAGCTGCCCAGGCCGCCGACTTTGTCCGCGCCCTGCCGCTCGGGCTCGACACGCCCGTAAGCCAGGGCGGCACCAACTTCTCCGGCGGCGAACGGCAGCGCCTGTGCATCGCGCGGGCCCTGCTCAAGCGGGCCCCTGCCTACCTCTTCGACGACAGTTTCTCGGCTCTGGACTACGGCACCGACATCAGGCTCCGGGCGGCGATCGAGCCGCTGCTGCGCTCGGCGACCGTGCTGATCGTGGCCGAGCGGGTGTCAACAATCGTGGACGCCGGGCTGATCCTGGTACTGGAGGGCGGACGGGTCGTCGCACAGGGCACGCACAGCGAACTCATGGAGTCCTCGCCCAGCTACCAGGAAATTGCCGCGTCCCAGCTGGTGCTGGAGGAAGCCCCATGAGCCGCGCGCGGGCACACCGCGCCGGGACCGTTGCGGGACCCGGCGTGCCGGAGCGCATCAAATGGCACACCGCCGCCCGGCTGCTTGGCCTGCTGCTGCCGCTGAAGTGGCGGATGGCCGGCGTCATCGCCGCGACCTGCGCGTTCGTGACACTCAACGTGGCGGCGCCCAAGGTGCTGGGCGACGCCACCGACGTCGTCGTCGACGGCTTCCTGGGCGGCTCCCTCGACGAGCAACAGCTGGCCGAGCGGCTGCTGGCCGTTTCGGCCATGTACGTCGGGGCATCGTTGTTCAGCTGGATCCAGGGCAGCCTGACCGCCACCGCGGTGCAGCGCCTCAGCTACGGCCTCCGCGGCTCCGTGGAACAAAAACTGCATGTGCTGCCGTCCAGCCATTTCGAGGAACAGCGCCGCGGCGACGTGCTCAGCCGGGCAACGAACGACGTCGACAATATCTCTCAGGCGCTCAACCAGCTCCTCAACCAGCTCATCATGGCCATCCTGATGCTCTCGGCCGCTCTCGCCATGATGCTGTGGCTCTCGCCGCTGCTGGCTCTGATCGCGATCCTCTCGGTGCCTGTGTCCACGATGATCACCGTGCTCGTGGCCCGGCACTCCCAGGCGCACTTCAAGGAGCAGTGGAGCAGCACGGGGGCACTGCACGCTCAACTCGAGGAATTCTTCACCGGGCATGAAGTGGTCAAGGCCTTCGGCCGGCAGGAAGAGTCGGCGGCGAGCTTCCGGGAGCGCAACGAGAAGCTCACGCGATCGAGCACCCGCGCCCAGTATTTGTCCGGCATCGTGCAGCCGCTGCTGGTGTTTGTCGCCAACCTCAACTACATCGCGATTGCTGTTGTGGGGGCGCTGCAGGTCACCGCGGGGCTCTTGACAATCGGCGGCATCCAGGCCTTCGTCCAGTTCTCCCGTCTCTTTAGCCAGCCGGTGAGCCAGATCGGCGGCATGCTGACCCTCGTGCAGTCCTGCCTGGCCTCGGCGGAGCGGGTGTTTGAGCTGCTGGACGCCCCGGAGATCCCTGCGGACAGCGCCGTGCCGGCCGTGCCGGCCGTTTCGGCCAACGGCGCCGGCAAGCTGCAAGGCGCCACGGCCGCGCGAAAGCTCCATGTCCCGCGCAAATCCTCCAACGGACGCAAAGCCCCTGCCCCGGGCACGCCCGGCGACCTGCTGGATCCCGGCGCAGTGGCGGGCCGGGTCACGTTCGAGCGCGTCAGCTTCAGCTACAGCCCCGGCACCCCCGTGGTGAAGGACCTCTCCTTCACGGTGGACCCGGGACAGACCGTGGCGATCGTGGGACACACCGGTGCCGGCAAGACCACTCTGGTCAACCTTCTGATGCGCTTCTACGAACTCGACTCCGGCCGGATCCTGGTGGACTCGACGGACATCGCCACCATCCCGCGGGACGAGCTGCGGCGCGCCTTCGGAATCGTCCTGCAGGATGCCTGGCTGTTTACCGGCAGCATCCGGGAGAACATCGAATACGGCCGGCCCGGCGCCACCGAAGCCGATATCGTCGCGGCGGCCCGCGCCAGCCACGTGGACCAGTTTGTCCGGTCCCTACCGGCCGGCTACGCCACGATGCTCGGCAACGACGGCGACTCCCTGAGCCGGGGCCAGCGCCAGCTCGTCTCGATCGCACGGGCGCAGCTCGCCGGGCGCAGCATCATGGTGCTGGATGAGGCGACGAGCTCCGTCGACAGCCGCACTGAGGTGCAGATCCGGCATGCCATGGAGCGGCTGCGGCACGGTCACACAAGCTTCGTGATCGCGCACCGTTTGTCCACGGTCCGGGACGCTGATCTAATTCTCGTCATGGACCACGGACGAATCGTTGAACACGGCACCCACCAGCAGCTGGTGGCCCGGCAGGGGCTCTACAAGGATTTGTACGACGCCCAGTTCGCCGGCCGCGAACAGGTCCCGGCCGTCCAGGAGGCCGAACAGTGAGCCCCGCGGACGCCGCGGGGGAGCGTTTTCCCGGATCCTGGCGGACCAATCCGGCCAGCTCCGTCCCGCTCTTCGAACAGCTGCGGCTCTACGTGATCGAACGCGCCGACAACGGCACACTCGCGCCGGGCACCAGGCTTCCGGCCGTGCGGAGCCTCGCCGGCGAACTGGGCGTCGCCCCGCACACCGTGGCGCGGGCCTACAAGGAACTCGAGGCCGCCGGCGTCGTAGTGACGAAGGGCCGCAACGGGACCGTGGTGTGTGCCCGCGATGCCGCCTGGAGTTCGCTGTCCGCCGCCGCCGCCGAGTTCGCCGCGGCCGCCAAAGCCCAGGGCGCCAGTTTCGCCGAGGCCGTGCAGCTGCTGGCCGCCGCCTACGACCGCCAATAGCACATCCGGCGCCGCCCGTGCCGCGCGGAATAGTTTTTCGAAGAAGTTTTCGATTAGCATTAGATTCGTGCCTAAAGCTGTAGCTGAAGATCCAGCCGTTGAAGTCCATTCCGCCGTCGAGCCGCTGGCAGTCCGGGATGCGGCCCCGTCCCGCCCCGTCCTGAAGCGTCCGGACATGACGCGCCTTGTCGTCAAGGGCGCCCGCGAGCACAACCTGCGCAACGTGGACCTGGACCTGCCGCGTGATGCCATGATCGTTTTCACCGGCCTGTCCGGCTCCGGAAAGTCCTCCCTCGCGTTCGACACCATCTTCGCCGAGGGCCAGCGCCGCTACGTCGAATCCCTCTCCGCCTACGCCCGGCAGTTCCTGGGCCAGGTGGACAAGCCCGACGTCGACTTCATCGAAGGCCTCTCGCCGGCGGTGTCCATCGACCAGAAGTCCACGTCCAAGAACCCGCGCTCGACCGTGGGAACCATCACCGAGATTTACGACTACATGCGCCTGCTCTGGGCCCGTGTGGGCAGGCCGCACTGCCCCGTCTGCGGGGAGCCCGTGACCAAGCAGACCCCGCAGCAGATCGTCGACCAGCTGCTCGAGCTCCCGGACGGCACCCGCTTCCAGGTGCTGGCACCCGTCGTCCGCGGCCGCAAGGGCGAATTCGTGGACCTCTTCAAGGAACTCACCGCCAAGGGCTACTCGCGGGCCCGGGTGGACGGCGAGCTCGTCCACCTGAGTGATCCGCCGAAGCTGGGCAAGCAGTTCAAGCACACCATCGAAGTCGTGGTGGACCGCCTCGTGGTCAAGGAAGGCATCAGCCAGCGCCTGACCGACTCGGTCGAAACCGCCCTCGGACTGGCGGAGGGCCGCATATTGGCCGAATTCGTCGACCTCGAAGCAGACGATCCCGAGCGGATCAGGGCGTTCTCAGAACACCTGGCCTGCCCCAACGAGCACCCCCTGGCGATCGACGAGATCGAGCCCCGTTCCTTCTCATTCAACAACCCTTTCGGCGCCTGCAGCGCGTGCAGCGGCATCGGCACCAAGCTGGAGGTCGACGAGGAACTCCTCATCCCCAACCCGGAGCTCTCGCTCTCCGAGGGGGCCATTGCGCCGTGGTCCCTGGGCACCGCCACCACGGAGTACTGGAACCGGCTGCTGGCCGGCCTGGCCGAGGAACTCGGCTTCTCCATGACGACGGCGTGGGAGAAGCTCGACACCGACGTCCGGCAGACCGTCCTGCACGGCAAGGACCACAAGGTGGTGGTGCAATACCGCAACCGCTTCGGCCGTGAACGCAAGTACAGCACCGGCTTTGAGGGCGTCGTGCAGTACGTCCACCGCAAGCATGGCGAGACCGATTCCGACTATGCGCGCGACCGCTACGAGGAATACATGCGCCAGGTCCCGTGCCCGGCCTGCAACGGTGCCCGGCTGAACCCTGCGTCGCTCTCGGTGCTGATCAACGGCAAGTCAATCGCCGAGGTCGCCGCGCTGCCCATGCGGGAATGCGCCGGCTTCCTCGAAAACCTCGTCCTCACCGGCCGCGAGGCCCAGATCGCCCACCAGGTCCTCAAGGAAATCCAGGCCCGCCTGACCTTCCTCCTCGACGTCGGACTCGAGTACCTGAACCTGGAGCGGCCCTCCGGCACCCTGTCCGGCGGCGAAGCCCAGCGCATCCGTTTGGCCACCCAGATCGGCTCCGGCCTCGTGGGCGTGCTGTACGTCCTCGACGAGCCCTCGATCGGCCTGCACCAGCGGGACAACCGCCGCCTGATCGAGACACTCACCCGGCTCCGGGACCTCGGCAACACCCTGATCGTCGTGGAGCATGACGAGGACACCATCCACGAGGCCGACTGGGTGGTGGACATCGGACCGGGCGCCGGCGAGCACGGCGGCATGGTGGTCCATTCCGGGTCCTACCAGGAGCTGCTGGAAAACACGGATTCGCTCACCGGCGATTACCTCTCCGGCCGGCGGAAAATCGAGATCCCGAAGAAGCGGCGCAAATACGACAAGAAGCGCGAGCTCAAGGTGGTCGGGGCGAAGGAGAACAACCTCCTGAACATCGACGCCAGTTTCCCGCTGGGCCTCTTCACCGCCGTCACCGGCGTCAGCGGCTCGGGCAAGTCCACCCTGGTCAACGAGATCCTCTACAAGGTCCTCGCCAACAAGCTCAACGGCGCCAAGCAGGTGGCCGGCAGGCACAAGTCCGTCCAGGGCCTCGAACACCTGGACAAGGTGGTGCACGTCGACCAGAGCCCCATCGGCCGCACCCCGCGCTCGAACCCGGCCACGTACACCGGCGTGTTCGACAACATCCGAAAGCTCTTCGCCGAAACCACCGAGGCCAAGGTCCGCGGCTACCTGCCGGGCCGGTTCTCCTTCAACGTCAAGGGCGGCCGCTGCGAGGCCTGCTCCGGCGACGGCACCCTGAAGATCGAGATGAACTTCCTGCCGGACGTCTACGTCCCCTGCGAGGTCTGCCACGGCGCCCGGTACAACCGCGAAACCCTGGAGGTCCACTACAAGGGCAAGACCATCGCGGACGTGCTGAACATGCCCATCGAGGAAGGGGCCGAGTTCTTCGCGGCCTTCTCGCCGATCGCACGGCACCTCAACACGCTCGTCGACGTCGGCCTTGGCTACGTCCGGCTGGGCCAGCCCGCCACCACGCTCTCCGGCGGCGAGGCCCAGCGCGTGAAGCTCGCAGCCGAGCTCCAGAAACGTTCCAACGGCCGCAGCGTCTACGTCCTGGACGAGCCCACCACGGGCCTGCACTTCGAGGACATCCGCAAGCTCCTCATGGTGCTCCAGGGCCTCGTGGAGAAGGGCAACACGGTGATCACGATCGAACACAACCTCGACGTCATCAAGAGCGCCGACTGGATCGTGGACCTTGGCCCCGACGGCGGGTCCGGTGGCGGCCGTGTGGTCGCCTCCGGCACCCCCGAGCAGGTGGCCAAGTCGAGCGAGAGCCACACGGCCGCGTTCCTCGCCGAGCTCCTCGCCTGAACACCGGCCGCCAGGGACCGTGCGGCGGGGCAGGTAAGCTTCCGCCGCGCGCGTCCCCGCCCCGCAGGGTTTTCACCGGATGTATCCGCTGATGTATCGCGTGATGTATTCCCGATGTATTCCCGTAGGAGCATGCGAATTTCTGGCAACAGCACACTCGTGAGAAACTAAGCCGGTGACGCATACAACAGTGCCCGTGATCTTCGACCTTGACGGCACTCTTGTCGATCCCGCCGGGGGTATTACCGACGGTATCGCCGCGGCCCTCATCGAGCTTGGCCTGCCGGTTCCGGACAAGTCCCGGATGGACGCCATGATTGGGCCCAAGCTCAGCCATTCCCTGACGGAAATCGCCGGCGTTCCGGCCGCACAGCTGGAAGACGCCATCCGCATCTACCGCGCGCACTACGCATCCACAGGAATAGCGCAGAGCAGGCTGTACCCGGGAATCCGCGGCCTCCTCGAGGACTTCGTGGCCGCGGGGCGGCCCATCGCCGTCGCGACCCAGAAGCCGGAAGGGCTTGCCCGCACTGTCCTGGCGCACCACGGCATCGCCGGACTCTTCCACAGCATCCGGGGCTCCGCCGCCGACGAGGCCGCCAGCCCGGGAGCGGGCTCGGTGCCCGACGGCTCCGTTCCCGCAGGCTCTGTTCCCGAAGGCTCTGTTCCCGAAGGCAAGGCCGGCATCGTCGCCGCCGCGCTCTCGGACCTCGCTGCCGCGGACCCTGCGGCCGCCGGCCGGGCCGTGATGGTGGGGGACCGGGCGCAGGACGTCGCCGGGGCCGCTGCGAACGGACTGGACTGCATCGGCGTAGGCTGGGGGTTTGCGCCCGACGGCGAACTGCACGCGGCCGGTGCCGTCGAGATCGTGCACAACACCGAGGCGCTTCACGCGACGATCAACCGGCTCTCCGAACGCCCGGGGACCACAGCCCTGAACGAGGTGCACACCGATGGCAATGTTTGACGCAATCCGCTGGACCACGCGGGGGCTGGTAACCACCACGTGCCGTCCCACGGTCATCGGCCTGGAAAACGTGCCCAAGGACGGACCGTTCATCGTGGCACCGAACCACCTCTCGTTCCTGGACAGCGTGATCGTCCAGGCGCTCATGCCGCGGCCCGTGGCCTTCTTCGCGAAGGCTGAGTACTTCACCACTGGCGGCATCAAAGGCAAGGCCATGAAGTCCTTCTTCGAGGCTGTGGGCTCCATTCCGGTGGAACGCGGCGAGCAGGCGGCGAGCGTCCAGGCGCTGAAAACGCTGCTGGACATCCTCGACTCCGGCAAGGGCGTGGGCATCTATCCCGAAGGCACCCGTTCCCGCGACGGCATCCTGTACCGCGGCCGCACCGGCGTCGGCTGGCTGGCCCTGACCACCGGCGCGCCCGTAATCCCGGTGGGCCTGATCGGCACCGAACACCTGCAGCCCGCGGACAGCAAGTCCGTCAAACCGCAGCACTTCACCATGAAGGTCGGCGAGCCGCTGTACTTCGAGAAAACCGGACCGGACCATTCCCTGCCGGCCCGCCGCCAGGTCACGGACCGCATCATGGACGCAATCGCGGACCTGAGCGGCCAGGAACGCTCCACCAGCTACAACCAGAGCAAGTCAGCCGAATAGCGCGCAGCTTCCTGCTCCCGGCATGCTGCGGTGCACGTGCAACGGCACCGCCGGCGGCTCAGTAGACTTGATGTGTGGCAGATCCAGCGAGTTACCGACCCCAGACGGGTGAAATTCCGACTAATCCGGGCGTGTACCGCTTCCGCGATCCGCACGGCCGGGTCATCTACGTCGGCAAGGCCAAGAACCTCCGTGCCCGGCTGAACACCTATTTCGCCAATCCCGCCGGGCTCATGCCCAAAACCTATGCGATGGTCCACACGGCCAGCAGCGTCGAATGGACCGTGGTGGGCAGCGAACTCGAGTCGCTGCAGCTGGAATACACCTGGATCAAGGAATTCACGCCCCGCTTCAACGTGATGTTCAGGGACGACAAAAGCTACCCGTACCTCGCCGTGACGATGGGGGAGAAGTACCCGCGCGTCCAGGTGCTGCGCGGCGACCGGCGCAAGGGGACCCGGTACTTCGGCCCGTACACCGCCGGCGCGATCCGGGACACCATGGACACCCTGCTGCGCGTGTTCCCGGTCCGCAGCTGCAGCGCCGGGGTGCTGAAGCGCGCCGAAGCCAGCGGCCGGCCCTGCCTGCTCGGCTACATCGACAAATGTTCCGCGCCGTGCGTCGGCCGGATCTCCGCGGCCGACCACCGCGCCCTGGCCGAGGATTTCTGCACGTTCATGGGCGGCGAAGCCAAGCCCTTCGTCAACCGGCTGGAACGGGAGATGGCCGCGGCAGTCGCCGAGCTCGACTACGAACGCGCGGCCCGGCTGCGGGACGACATCGTGGCGCTGAAGAAGGTCTTCGAACGTAACGCCGTCGTCCTGGCCGAGGGCACGGACGCCGACGTCTTCGCCCTGCACGAAGACGAGCTCGAGGCCGCCGTGCAGGTCTTCCACGTCCGGGGCGGACGGATCCGTGGCCAACGCGGCTGGGTGGTGGAAAAAGTCGAGGACTCCACCACCCCGGAACTGGTCGAACACCTGCTCCAGCAGGTCTACGGCGAGGAAGCCGGGCTCCAGGGCAGGTTGCCCCGGGAAGTGCTGGTGCCTGCCGAGCCCAGCAACGCCCCGGAGCTGGCGCAATGGCTCAGCGGCCTGCGCGGGGCCCGGGTGGACATCCGCGTGCCCCAGCGCGGAGACAAGGCCGCCCTCCTGTCCACGGTCCGTGAAAACGCCGAGCACGCCCTCAAACTTCACAAGTCCCGGCGCGCCGGCGACCTCACCATGCGCTCCCAGGCCCTGCAGGAAATCCAGGAAGCGCTCGAGCTTCCCGTGGCGCTGCTGCGGATCGAGTGCTTCGACATCTCACACGTCCAGGGCACCAACGTGGTCGGCTCCATGGTGGTGGTCGAGGACGGCCTGCCGAAAAAGTCCGACTACCGGAAGTTCGCCGTGACCGGGGCCGCGGCCACCGACGACACGGCGGCCATGCATGATGTGCTGACCCGGCGGTTCCGGCACTATCTTCAAGAAAAAGACGAGCAGGCGGCGGCTGCGGCCAAACCGGCGCACCAGGCCGCCCTGGACGCGGCAACCGCCGCGGCGGTCGCGGACTCCACGACGCCAACACCGCGGAGCAAATTCGCCTACCCGCCCAACCTCGTCGTCGTCGACGGCGGCAAACCGCAGGTCAATGCCGCCGCAAGGGCGCTGGAAGAGCTCGGCATCGAGGACGTGTATGTGGTCGGCCTGGCCAAACGGCTCGAAGAGGTGTGGCTGCCGGACAGCGATTTCCCGGTGATCCTGCCACGCGCCTCGGCCGGCCTGTATCTGCTGCAGCGGATCCGCGATGAGGCCCACCGCTTCGCCATCACCTTCCACCGGCAAAAGCGCGGCAAGGCCATGACGGCCTCCGCCCTGGACAGCGTGCCCGGGCTGGGCGAATCCAAGCGCAAGGCCCTCCTGGCGGAGTTCGGCTCCGTCAAGGGGATCAAAGCCGCGACGCAGGACGAACTCACCGGCGCCAAGGGGATTGGCCCCTCCCTCGCCGCCGCGATCGTCCGGCACTTCGCTGGCGGCGGCGTCGAGGAAGCCGCCCCGGTTCCTGCCGTCAACATGACCACCGGCGAAATCCTCGACGCTTAGCTAGTGCCGCCAAACTTAGCTAGGGTAAAGACTTGGGTACGGCACGGCAGCGGCATCACCGCGGCCGGCGCGCAAACCTGACAAACAGCAAATCGCACAGGCAGAGATGGGGCTTCACTGATGGCAGAGTCGACGGCAGGATCCGAGACGGATGCGGACGGCATGACACCCGTCAAACCCGTCGAGGCTGAACTGCTCGTGGTGACCGGAATGTCGGGAGCCGGCCGCAGCACCGCCTCGGACGCCCTTGAGGACCATGGCTGGTATGTCGTGGAAAACCTGCCGCCGCAGATGCTCGGCACGCTCGCCGAACTGGTGTCCCGGACGCCGCACTCCATGTCCAAGCTCGCCGTCGTGATGGACGTCCGGAGCAAGGAACTGTTCGTCGACATGCGCGCGGCGCTCCGCGCCCTGGAAGCCACCGGCGTGAGCTTCCGCGTGCTGTTCCTCGACGCCAACGACGACGTCCTGGTGCGCCGCTTTGAGCAGGGCCGCAGGCCCCACCCGCTCCAGGGCGGCGGCCGGATCCTGGACGGCATCGCCGCCGAGCGCGAGCTGGTCCGTGAATTGAAGGACACCGCCGACATCGTCCTGGACACGTCCTCCCTCAACGTCCATGGCCTCGCCACCGCCATCACCGAGCTCTTCAGCGAGACCGGGCCGGTGGCGCTGCGGCTGAACGTCATGAGCTTTGGCTTTAAGTACGGGCTGCCGGTGGATGCCAACTTCGTGGCCGATGCCCGCTTCATCCCCAACCCGCACTGGGTGCCGCAGTTGCGCCCGCACACCGGACTGGACAAGGACGTCAGCGACTATGTGCTGGAGGCCCAGGGCGTCAGCGACTTCGTGGAACGCTACGTCCTGGCCCTTGAACCTGTCCTGGACGGGTACCGGCGGGAGAACAAGCACTACGCCACCATCGCCGTGGGCTGCACCGGCGGCAAGCACCGCTCCGTGGCGGTCGCCGTCGAGCTCTCCCGGAGGCTGGCGCAGTATCCGCGCGTCACGGTGACCACGACGCACCGGGACCTGGGCCGCGAGTAATGGCGCTGCTGACCGGCCCGCTGCCCCTTGTCCCGCCCGCCAGCGCGGCCTTCGCCAGCCAGCAGGACAAAGGCCCGTCCGTCGTCGCGCTCGGCGGCGGCCACGGCCTCTCCGCTTCGCTGTCGGCCCTGCGCCTGCTGACCTCCGAACTCACCGCGGTCGTCACGGTCGCGGACGACGGCGGATCCTCCGGCCGGCTCCGCGAAGAGTACGGCGTCCTGCCGCCCGGTGATCTCCGGATGGCCCTGTCCGCGCTGTGCGACGACACCGACTGGGGCCGCACGTGGCGCGACGTCATGCAGCACCGCTTCGCCCCCGGCAAAGGCCGCGGTGGCTCCCTCGATGAGCACGCGATGGGCAACCTCCTGATCGTCACGCTCTGGGAGCTCCTGGGCGACACCGTCGCAGGCCTGAAGTGGGCCGGCGCCCTGCTCGGCGCGCGCGGCGAAGTCCTGCCGATGTCCAGCGTCCCGCTGACCATCGAGGGCCAGGTCCGGGTCACCGCCCCGGACGGCGCCACGGCACTGCAGACGCTCACCGGCCAGGCCAAGTGCGCGGTGGCAGGGTCCCTGGAGCACGTCCGGCTCTTGCCTGAGAACGCTCCGGCCTGCACCGAGGCTCTGACGGCGATCGAGCTGGCCGACTGGGTGATCCTCGGGCCGGGCTCCTGGTACACGTCCGTGCTGCCGCACCTGTTGCTGCCCGAAATGCGCGAGGCCCTCGCCAACACGGCTGCCCGCCGGTGCCTGACCATGAACCTGGCCACAGATACCAAGGAGACGGCCGGCATGTCCGCCGCCGACCACCTCCGGGTGCTGCGCGAATATGCGCCGGAGTTCACGATCGACGTCATCCTGGCCGACCCGGCGTCGGTGCAGAACCTGCCCGACTTCGAGGCGGCGGCAGGAATGCTCGGTGCCGAGGTGGTCTTGGGTAAAGTGGGGGCGTCTGGTCGCCGTCCGGTCCACGATCCGTTGCGGCTGGCGACGGCGTATCACGATATTTTCGGGAATAGTTAGGAAAGGTGCCATGGCACTGACAGCATCAGTCAAGGAAGAACTTTCCCGTCTGGATATCAAGAAGTCCTCAGTCCGCAAGGCCGAGGTATCGGCGATGCTCCGCTTCGCCGGCGGGCTGCACATCATCTCGGGCCGGATTGTGATCGAGGCCGAAGTCGACCTCGCATCGACCGCCCGGCGGCTGCGCGCCGCCATCGCCGAGGTGTACGGCCACCAGAGCGAGATCATCGTCGTCTCCGGCGGCGGCCTGCGCCGCGGCAGCCGCTACGTGGTGCGGGTGGTGCGCGACGGTGAGGCCCTCGCCCGCCAGACCGGACTCCTGGACGCGCGGGGGCGGCCCGTGCGCGGCCTTCCGTCGGTAGTGGTGAACGGCTCCGCCGCGGACGCCGAAGCTGTCTGGCGCGGTGCGTTCCTGGTCCACGGCTCGCTCACCGAGCCCGGCCGCTCCTCGGCCATGGAAGTCACCTGCCCCGGCCCCGAATCGGCCCTGGCCCTCGTCGGCGCCGCCCGCCGCCTGGGTATTCAGGCCAAGGCCCGCGAGGTCAGGGGAGTGGACCGCGTGGTGATCCGCGACGGCGACACGATCGCCGCGCTACTGACGCGCATGGGTGCCCACGACGCGCTGATGGTCTGGGAAGAACGCCGCATGCGCAAGGAAGTCCGCGCCACGGCCAACCGGCTCGCCAACTTCGATGACGCGAACCTGCGCCGTTCCGCGCAGGCCGCCGTGGCCGCCGGTGCCCGGGTGGACCGCGCCCTGGAAATCCTGGGCGACGACGTCCCGGACCACCTGAAGTATGCCGGTGAGCTCCGGGTCGCGCACAAACAGGCCAGCCTGGACGAGCTGGGCCGGCTCGCCGACCCCGTCATGACCAAGGACGCCATCGCCGGCCGGATCCGCCGGCTGCTGGCCATGGCGGACAAACGGGCCCAGGACCTCGGCATCCCGGGCACGGAAGCCAATGTGACGCCGGAAATGCTCGACGACTAGCCCGCCCCTAGAATCAACAGCAGGAATATCCCGGGGAATGAAATATCCGGGAGCCGCGGCTGGTTGTCGCGGTTGGACCCACCGCAATTTTCCGGATGCCCCGCATCCGGATGCACGATCGAAAGAGTTACCGAACCGGACAACCCGTCCACGACATTGGAGGAATTTGTGACCGAGTACGTACTGCCCGAGCTCGACTATGACTACGCAGCGCTGGAACCGCACATCTCCGCGAGGATCATGGAGCTGCACCACAGCAAGCACCACGCCGCCTATGTGGCCGGCGCCAACAACGCTCTGGCCCAGCTGGCCGAGGCGCGCGAAAAGGGCGACTTCGCCAACATCAACCGCCTCTCCAAGGACCTCGCGTTCCACACCGGCGGGCACATCAACCACTCCGTCTTCTGGAAGAACCTCTCACCGGACGGTGGCGACAAGCCCGAGGGCGAGCTCGCGGCGGCCATTGACGACGCCTTCGGCTCGTTCGACGCGTTCCGTGCGCAGTTCAGCGCCGCGGCATTGGGCCTGCAGGGCTCCGGCTGGGGCTTCCTGGCCTACGAGCCCATCGGCGGCAACCTGGTCATCGAGCAGCTCTACGATCAGCAGGGCAACGTCGCACTCGGCACCACCCCGCTGCTGATGCTGGACATGTGGGAGCACGCCTTCTACCTGGACTACGTCAACGTCAAGGCTGACTACGTCAAGGCCTTCTGGAACATCGTGAACTGGGCCGACGTCGCCAAGCGCTTCGACGCCGCGCGCAAGAACGCGACGGGTCTCATCACCCTCTAGGCAGGTCCCTATACCCTGCACAGGGTGACGGAATCGACTTCTGTTTGTAACAAACCTCACATTACGGGCCCTTCGGCCCGAAATGTGGACGGACTGCCCCTGCACTTGCGGGGGCAGTCCCGGTTAAACGTAAGATGGATCACGGAAGGCGGTTAGCCTTCAGCAATGTGGCTGGTCGCCCTCCGATCTGGTAATTATCTCTGCCCAATGGCGTGCGGGATCTGTTAGTTGGCTTGAACGCCTTCTCAACTAGTCGTGCTCGCAAGAGCACCAAGGAGACTGAAAACGTGACGACCCGTATTGGCATCAACGGCTTTGGCCGTATCGGCCGCAACTACTTCCGCGCCGCCCTCGCACAGGGCGCAGACCTTGAGATCGTTGCGGTCAACGACCTCACCAGCCCGGAAGCCCTCGCTCACCTCTTCAAGTACGACTCCGTGGGCGGCCGCCTGGCCGAAACCATCGAGGTCAAGGACGGCAACATCGTCGTCGACGGCAACATCATCAAGGTCCTCGCCGAACGTGACCCCGCGAAGCTGCCCTGGGGCGAGCTCGGCGTCGACATCGTCATCGAGTCCACCGGCTTCTTCACGAAGGCCGCCGATGCGCAGAAGCACATCGACGCCGGCGCCAAGAAGGTCCTGATCTCCGCCCCCGCGTCGGATGAGGACATCACGATCGTGATGGGTGTCAATGACGGCCTGTACGACAACGCCACGCACCACATCATCTCCAACGCCTCCTGCACCACCAACTGCCTCGGCCCGCTGGCCAAGGTCATCAATGACGCCTTCGGCATCGAGCGTGGCCTGATGACCACCATCCACGCCTACACCGCCGACCAGAACCTGCAGGACGGCCCGCACAAGGACCTCCGCCGCGCCCGCGCCGCCGCCATCAACATGGTGCCCACCTCCACCGGTGCCGCCAAGGCAATCGGCCTGGTCCTGCCGGAGCTCAAGGGCAAGCTCGACGGCTACGCCATCCGCGTGCCCGTTCCCACCGGCTCCGCCACGGACCTGACCGTCACGGTTTCCCGCGAGACCACGGTCGCCGAAGTCAACGCCGCCCTCAAGGCAGCATCGGAGACCGAGGAGCTCAGGGGCCTGCTGACCTACACCGACGAGCCGATCGTCTCCTCCGACATCGTCGGCGACCCGGCATCGTCCATCTTCGATTCCGGCCTGACCAAGGTGATCGGCGACCAGGTCAAGGTTGTGTCCTGGTATGACAACGAGTGGGGTTACTCCAACCGCCTCGTGGACCTCACGGAGCTTGTAGCGTCCAAGCTGGGCTAGGGTAAGACTCATGACATTTCACACCCTCAACGAACTGATCGCTGATGGTGTCCGCGGGCGGTACGTTCTGGTCAGAAGTGACCTGAACGTGCCGCTCGACGGCTCTACAGTGACTGACGACGGCCGCATCAAGGCCTCCCTGCCAGTGCTGGCGAAGCTCACGGACGCCGGTGCCCGCGTGCTGGTCACAGCACACCTCGGCCGCCCCAAGGGCGCCCCGGAGGAGAAGTACTCCCTCAAGCCCGCAGCCGCACGGCTGGCAGAGCTTGCCGGGTTCAAGGTCTCACTTGCCGCCGACACCGTCGGCGAGTCGGCCAAGGAGCTCTCCGCGGCGCTGCAGGACGGCGAAGTGCTGGTCCTGGAAAACGTGCGCTTCGACGCGCGGGAGACCTCCAAGGACGACGCCGAGCGCGGCGCCTTCGCGGACGAGCTGGTCGCCCTCACCGGCGACAACGGCGCCTTCGTCGATGATGCCTTCGGTGCGGTGCACCGCAAGCACGCCAGCGTGTACGACGTCGCCACGCGGTTGCCGTCCTACCAGGGCGACCTTGTCCGCACGGAGGTCGAGGTGTTGCGCAAGCTCACCACGGACACCCAGCGGCCCTACGTCGTTGTCCTCGGCGGTTCCAAGGTCTCCGACAAGCTCGCTGTGATCGACAACCTCCTGGGCAAGGCGGACACGATCCTGGTGGGCGGCGGCATGCTGTTCACCTTCCTCGCCGCCGCGGGTCACAAGGTCGCGGGCAGCCTGCTCGAAGAGGACCAGATCCCGGTCGTCCAGGACTACCTGAAGCGCGCCGCCGACGCCGGTACCGAGTTCGTCGTGCCCACCGATGTTGTGGTGGCGGGCAAGTTCGCCGCCGACGCCGAGCACGAGACCGTTGCGGCCGACGCCATCGAGTCGGGCAGCTTCGGAGCCCAGGGCATCGGGCTGGACATCGGGCCGGTCTCGGCAGCGGCGTTCGCGGAACGGATCAAGGGCGCTCGGACGGTGTTCTGGAACGGGCCCATGGGCGTGTTCGAATTCGCGGCCTTCGCCGGCGGTACCCGGGCCATCGCCCAGGCCCTGACCGAGACGGACGCGTTCACCGTGGTTGGCGGCGGCGACTCGGCGGCAGCGGTCCGGACACTCGGCTTCGCCGATGAGGCGTTCGGCCACATTTCCACCGGCGGCGGCGCAAGTCTGGAGTACCTTGAAGGCAAGGAACTCCCCGGCCTGAGCGTCCTGGACCGTTAGAAGCACTGACCGCTAAAAGCACCGGCATTTGAGCCGGCAGGGCGCCCTCCGCAGGGAACCGGGCGCCCTGCCGGCTGCTCCCACACACCAAGAACTCCTGGAGATCACGTGACCACGTCAACCAACGGTAAATTCGACCGCAAGCCCTTCATCGCCGGCAACTGGAAGATGAACATGGACCACGTCCAGGGCATCACCCTCCTGCAGAAGCTCGCGTGGACCCTGTCCGACGCCAAGCACGACTACAGCCGGGTGGAGGTCGCCGTCTTCCCGCCGTTCACGGATCTCCGCGGCGTCCAGACCCTGGTCCAGGGCGACGAGCTCGCCGTCGTCTATGGTGGCCAGGACCTTTCCCAGTTCGACTCCGGCGCCTACACGGGCGACATTTCCGGCCAGTTCCTCGCCAAGCTTGCCTGCAGCTACGTCCTGGTCGGCCACAGCGAACGCCGCACCATCCACAACGAGTCCGACGCCGTGCTCAACGCCAAGACCAAAGCCGCCTTCCGGCACGGCATCACCCCGGTCCTCTGCGTCGGTGAAGGCCTGGAGATCCGGCAGGCCGGCACCCACGTGGACCACACCCTCGCCCAGCTGCGCGCCTGCGTCGAAGGCCTCACCCCGGAGCAGGCCGCCGGGCTCGTAGTTGCCTACGAGCCCGTGTGGGCCATCGGCACCGGCGAGGTCGCAGGCCCGGAGGACGCGCAGGAAATGTGCGCCGCCATCCGTGCCGAACTGTCCACCCTCTTCGGAGCAGACGTCGCCGCCAAGACCCGCCTGCTGTACGGCGGCTCGGTCAAGGCCAACAACGCGGCATCGATCCTGAAGGAGCGCGACGTCGACGGCTTGCTGGTCGGCGGTGCCAGCCTGGACGCTGCCGAGTTTGCTAATATTGTCAGGTTCGAGAGTCACCTGTTGACGGATTAGTCCGGACACAGCCTGACCCCCGCAATCCAATCCTTCTGAAAGGCCGTCGTGGACGTTCTTCATGTCATTCTGCAGGTCCTCCTGGGCATCACCAGCCTCCTGCTGACGTTGCTCATCCTGCTCCATAAGGGACGCGGAGGCGGCCTGTCCGACATGTTCGGCGGCGGCATGAGCTCGGGCCTGAGCTCCTCCGGCGTCGCGGAACGGAACCTCAACCGGTTCACGGTCATCCTGGGAATCACCTGGGGAGTGGTGATCATCGCCCTCGGGCTGCTCATGCGGTTCAGCACAGGCGCCGATTCCTAGGACGCCCGTCCGAAAACTTCATATGGGGTCCTTATGGCCCTCCCGGCATCGGGAACTCACGAACTACACTGTGGCTGTCGTCTTGCACTTCCACCAGCTAAGTAGCCAGGAGTTCCCGATGCTGCATTCTGCTTCCGGATTCAAAGGAATCCGTGTGGGCGCCACCGAGGGGGCCACTCCCCGCCATGAACCACTGAACGGGGCCGGCGTACGCCAGCCCCGTATTCGTGTAGCTTTCCGGTGCGCCAAGGGCCATGAAACCTCGCTCGTGTTCGCACAGCTGCCGGAGGAACAGATCCCCGGAGTTTGGGACTGCCGGCGCTGCGGCGGCACCGCAACCCGCGACGAATCAAAGTTTGCCCTGGAGGAAACGCCAACAGAGGGCTTCAAGACGCATCTGGAATACGTTAAAGAACGGCGCTCCAGCCAGGACGCCGAAGACGTGCTGGCTGGAGCGCTGGAGCGTCTACGCTCCGGACGGACCCTTCCGGACGAGCTGCTCCGGGACCCGTGAGGCCGCGTCCTCGTCAATCAGCCACAGCGTTTCCCGGCGGCCGCGCGGCCCCGCGGCGGGCACCTGCACGGGATTGGCGCCGGCCAGGGCGAGCCCTACGGCGCCGGCCTTGTCGTCACCGGCCACCACCATCCACACCTCGGATGCCGTGTTGATCGCCGGCAACGTCAGCGACACCCGCGCCGGCGGCGGCTTGGGGGAGTTGCGGACGCCCACGACAGTCAGTTCTTTCTCCCGGATGCCGGCCTGCTCCGGGAAGAGCGAGGCGACGTGTGCGTCCGGCCCGACGCCGAGGAGGACGATGTCCAGGCGGGGGAGCCGCGCAGGCTGTTCCGGCCTGTCGTCGGACATGTCAGCGGCGTGCTCGGCGGCCGCCGCCTCGGCGAGCCGGCGGGCATAGTCGGCCGCGGCGTCGTCCGGGCTGTCGAAGTCATCGGTGGAACCGGGCACATGGACGCGCGCCGGATCAACATTGATGTGGGACAGGAGGGCGTCCTGGGCCTGGCGGGCGTTGCGCTCGGCGTCGCCGGCCGCCATGAAGCGCTCGTCACCCCACCAGAAGTTCACCTTGGACCAGTCGACGGCCCGCGCCGCGGGCGATTCGGCCACTGCCTTGAGCGAGCCGATGCCCATCGTTCCCCCGGTAAGCACTACCGTGGCCTCGCCGTGCCGGTCCTGGATATCCACCAGCTTGGTAATCAGGCGGGCTGCGATGGCCGCCATCAGAACGGTCGAGTCAGGATGGATGCTTACTCTCGGGTCAGCGCTCACTGGGACGGACACTCCTTAGATTGGTACGCGGCAGTCCCATAGTAATCACTTCACCGAAGACTTCGTCCGGATCCAGGCGTCGGAGTTCTTCGGCCAGGCAGTCCTTGAGGCTGCGGCGGGGCAGTGAGATCCGCTGGGCGGGCTGGCCGGGCTGGGTCAGTTCCGCGATGGTGAGCCCGGGCCGGAAGAGCTGGATGTCGCCGCCGGGCCGGGTCAGCCGGACGCGCCGGATGCCGGTTCCGGCCGGATCCGCCACAATCGTCACGGGAACGTCCAGGGCCAGGGTGAGCCAGGCTGCGAGAAGCACGGTGCTGGGGGAGTCCGAGGCGCCCTCGACGGCCACGGCCGTCACCGGCGAGTCGTCCACCTGGTCCAGGACCGCGGCCAGCTGGATGCGCCAGTTGGTCAGCCGGGTCCAAGCCAGGTCCGTGTCGCCGGCCTTGTAGGTGCGGCGGATGTTCTCCAGCGCCGCGACCGGGTCCGCTTCATTGGCCGAGTCGGTGATCCGGCGGTGCGCGATGCCCCCGACCGAGGTCTGGCACGCGTTCCTGGGCGCGCCGTGCGGCCACCAGGCCACGATCGGGGCGTCCGGGAGCAGCAGGGCCGCGACGAGGGATTCGCTTTCCTCGGCCAGTTCGCCGTAGCCGCGCAGCAGGATCACCTCGGAGGCGCCGGCGTCGCCGCCAACGCGGATCTGGGCGTCCAGCCGGGTCGGGGCCGAGGCCCCGGCGTCGGCGAGGACGATGATCCGGCACGGGTGTTCCCGGCTGGCCTCGTTGGCGGCCTCGATGGCCTCCTCTTCCAGCCCGGAGCGGGTGACGACCACGAGGGTCAGGACCCGGCCAAGGGCGATCACGCCACCCTGCTCGCGCAGGGCCATAATCTTCTTGGAAATCTTGGAGGTGGTGGTGTCGGGAAGATCTACGATCATGGCCTTCTCCAGGTTCGTCCGTCGCGGGCAAGGAGCTCATCGGCCGAGGCAGGGCCCCAGCTGCCGGGAGCGTAGGGCTGGGGCTGTTCGTCCAGGCCGGCCCAGTATTCCTCGAAGGGATCCAGGATCTTCCAGGACAGCTCAACTTCCTGGTGCCGGGGGAACAGCGGCGGCTCGCCCAGGAGCACATCCAGGATCAGGCGTTCGTAGGCTTCGGGACTGGACTCAGTGAAAGAGTGGCCGTAGCCGAAGTCCATGGTGACGTCGCGGACCTCCATCTGGGTGCCCGGGACCTTGGAACCGAACCGGATCGTGGCGCCCTCGTCAGGCTGGACCCGGATCACCACGGCGTTC
Organism: Arthrobacter humicola; assembly: GCF_022803015.1. Taxonomy (GTDB): domain Bacteria; phylum Actinomycetota; class Actinomycetes; order Actinomycetales; family Micrococcaceae; genus Arthrobacter; species Arthrobacter humicola_A. The sequence continues at coordinate 767,537 of NZ_JAFKON010000001.1, read as the reverse complement.
TGGCCGAAGTCGTCCTCGCCGTGGTCCGTGAAGAGCAGGTTTGGTGCGCGCTTGAACACGACGGCGATCTCCGTCACCCGGCGCCCCAGCCGCTTGCCGGCGCGCAGGTAGAACGGCGCGCCGGACCAGCGGCGGGTGTTGATGTCCACCCGGATCGCGGCGAACGTCTCGGTCTTGGAATCGGCCGGGATGCCCTCCTCCTCCAGGTACCCGAGGACTTCCTCGCCGCCCTGCCAGCCGCCGGTGAACTGCCCGCGGGCGGAGTGGGAGGAGAGGTCCTCGGGGAGCCGGACGGCGGCGAGGACCTTTTCCTTCTCGGCACGCAGGTCGTCCGCGTTGAAGGAGATCGGTTCTTCCATCGCCGTCAGGGCCAGCAGCTGCAGCAGGTGGTTCTGGATGACGTCGCGGGCCGCGCCCACGCCGTCGTAGTAGCCTGCCCGGCCTCCGGTCCCGATGTCCTCGGCCATGGTGATCTGGACGTGGTCCACATAGTTGGCGTTCCAGAGCGGCTCGAAGAGCTGGTTGGCGAAGCGCAGTGCCAGGATGTTCTGCACCGTCTCCTTGCCCAGGTAGTGGTCGATCCGGAACACCGCGTCCGGCGGGAACACCGACTCGACGATGTCGTTGAGCTGCCGGGCCGACTCGAGGTCGTGTCCGAACGGCTTTTCGATCACCACGCGGCGCCAGTTGTCGCCCGCGGCCTGGGCCAGGCCGTGCTTGGAGAGCTGACGGCAGACCTGCTCGAAGGCCTTCGGCGGGATCGAGAGGTAGAACGCGTGGTTTCCCCGCGTCCCGCGCTGTTCGTCGAGCTCATCGATCGTGTCGGAGAGCCGCTTGAATGCCTCGTCGTCGTCGAACTCGCCCTGCACGAAGCGGATGCCCTCGGAGAGCTGCTTCCAGACCGTTTCGTCGAACGGGGTGCGGGCGTACGCCTTGACGGACTCCTTGACCTCCGCGGCGAAGTCCTCGTTCTCCCACTCGCGGCGGGCAAAGCCCACCAGCGCGAAGCTCGGCGGCAACAGCCCGCGGTTGGCAAGGTCATACACGGCGGGCATGAGCTTCTTGCGGGCGAGGTCCCCGGTCACCCCGAACAGGACCAGCGACGCCGGTCCGGCAATACGGTTCAGACGGCGGTCACGGGGGTCCCGGAGCGGATTGCGCCCCCGGCCGGCCGTGTTCCTGCCGCCGATGTAGGTTTCTGGCATGGTTGCGTGGGTGCCTTAGCTTTCAGTGGAGGATACTGCCTGGCCGGCAAGGGAGGTGACGAGCTCCTGGAGCTGCTTCACACCCGCGGCGCGGTCGGCCAGGTGCAGCCGGAGGACCGGACGGCCGTGCTCGGACAGGACCTGGGCATCGCCCGCGGCCTGCGCCGAGATCAGCTCGCCGAACGTGAACGGCCGGTCCGGGATGGCCAGGTCAGCCGCGGATGCGGCCGTGACCTGCAGGAAAACGCCGATCGCGGGTCCGCCCTTGTGGAACTGGCCGGTGGAGTGCAGGAACCGCGGGCCCCAGCCAAAGGTGACCGGGCGTCCGCTGACCGCGGCCAGTTCGTCCCGGACGCCTTCGAAGCTGGCATAGGCCAGCCGGTCGAAATAGGCCTGGACGCTGAGGTAGTTGTCCGGGCCGAGTTCGCTGAGCAGGGCGCTGACAGCCTCAGCCGCGGTGCCGGCGTCACCGAGCCATTCCCCGCCGCGGACCTCGATCGCGCCGTCGGTGAAATTCGCCGGCGTCGGTGCGGGCTGTGCGTCCAGCAGGCCGCGGGCGGCGATCTTCGCTGCCTCGACGTCCGGCTGGTCGAACGGGTTGATGCCGAGCAGGCGGCCGGCCACGGCGGTGGCGAATTCCCACACCATCATCTGCGTGGCCAGGCCGCCGGCGATGGCGACCTCGTTCTCGCCGAGCTGCACGTCGGCATCCGCCGCGACGAGCCTGATGACCAGGACATCGGGGGCGCCCAGAGTGGCTTCCGGGGAGGCAGGACCGGCGACGACCGGCAGCACGCCTGTGCCGAGCTTGCCCGTGGATTCGGCGATGAGCTGCTCGGCCCAGTCGGCGAAGCCCACGATCCCGGATCCGTCCTCCGCGATGACGATCTTGTTGCGCAGCGGGCTGGTGCCGCCCAGGGCGGTGCCGAGAGCGAGGCCGATGTTGTCCTCCGAGTCCTCATTGAGGATCTCGGCGGCTTCTTCGGCCTCATCCAGGAAAGCCTGGATGTCGACGCCGGCCAGCCCGCACGGGACCAGCCCGAAGGCGGTCAGGGCCGAGAAACGGCCGCCGACGTTCGGATCTGCATTGAAGACGGCGCGGTAGCCCGCCTCCCGGGACGCCTTGTCCAGCGGCGACCCCGGGTCGGTGACGATGATGATGCGGCTCTTCGCATCGATCCCGGCATCGGTGAACGCCTGCTCGAAGATCCGGCGCTGCGAATCCGTTTCCACAGTGGAGCCGGACTTGGACGAAACCACGATCGCGGTTTCGTCCAGCCGGTCCGCCACCGCGGCACTGACCTGTTCGGGGTCGGTGCTGTCCAGAACAGTCAGCTCGACGCCAGCGGTGCCCGCAATGACTTCAGGCGCCAGCGAAGAACCGCCCATCCCGCAGAGGACGATCCGCGTTACGCCCTCGGCCTTCAGCGCGTCGCGGAGTTCGAGAATGTCGCCGACCAGCGGCTGGGAGACGGAAGCCGCCTCGACCCAGCCCAGCCGGACAGCGGATTCCTGCTCTGCTTCCGGACCCCACAGGGTGTGGTCCTTCGCGAAGATCCGGGTGGCAATGCGGTCTCCCAGCAGTGCCGGGAGGTGCTGCTCATGTGCCTGGTGGGCTGCGCCGGTGGCGTCGTAGCTGAGTGTGCTCATGGTGGGTTAGGAAGCCTTCCGTGCAGAGGCCAGGGCGCCTTCGACGTCGCCCAGCAGTTCCTTCCAGCTGGCCACGAACTTGTCCAGGCCTTCGGATTCGAGCAGGGCGACGACGTCGTTGTAGGAAATCCCCAGCGCGTCGAGGGAGTTCAGCGTGGCGTTGGCGTCGTCGTAGCCGCGGGTGACGGTGTCGCCCGTGACGGTGCCGTGGTCGAACGTCGCGTCGAGCGTCTTCTCCGGCATGGTGTTGACGACGCCGGGGGCAACGAGTTCGGTGACGTAGAGCGTGTCCGGGTAGGCCGGGTCCTTCACGCCGGTGGAGGCCCACAGGGGGCGCTGCGGCAGGGCGCCGGCCTCGGCCAGCAGTGCCCAGCGTTCGGTGGAGAAAAGCTCCTCGTAGACCTGGTAGGCCAGACGCGCGTTGGCCAGGCCGGCCTTGCCCTTGAGTGCCTTGGCTTCCTCGGTGCCGATGGCGTTGAGGCGCTTGTCGATTTCGGCATCGACGCGGGAGACGAAGAAGGACGCGACCGAGTGGATCGTGGACAGGTCGTGGCCGTTGTCCTTGGCCTGCTCGAGCCCGGACTGGAAAGCGTTGATCACGGCGCGGTAGCGTTCCAGCGAGAAGATCAGGGTCACGTTGACGCTGATGCCCTCGGCCAGGGTGGCGGTGATCGCCTCGAGGCCTTCGAGGGTGGCCGGGATCTTGATCAGGACGTTGTCCTTGTTGACCTTCTTGTACAGGTGCTTCGCTTCGGCGATGGTGCCGGCGGTGTCCCAGGCCAGGCGGGGGTCGACCTCGATGGAGACGCGGCCGTCGACGCCCTTGGTGGCCGCGGCGACCGGGGCGAACAGGTCGCAGGCGTCGGCGACGTCGGTGGTCGTGATTTCGAAGACGGTCTCTTCGACGGTGGCGCCGGCGGCGGCCTGGGCGGCGATCACGGCGTCGTAGTCGTGGCCGGCGGTGATGGCGGCGTGGAAGATCGACGGGTTGGTGGTGACACCAACGACGTTCTTCTCTTCGATCAGCTTGCGCAGGGTGCCTGTCTGCAGGCGGCCGCGGGAGAGGTCGTCGAGCCAGATCGAGACGCCGGCGTCGGAGAGCTGCTGGGTGGGGGTAGTCATTTCATAACTCCTGGAAATCATGGGTTCCGGGGGCACAGCGTCCCCCGGAACCGTGGTGGTGGATCAGTTGGTGAGGCCGGCGAGGGATTCCTTCGCGGCGGCGGCGACTGCTTCTGCCGTGATGCCGAATTCCTGGAAGAGGCGCTTGTAGTCCGCGGACGCGCCGAAGTGCTCCAGGGAGATGGAACGGCCGGCGTCGCCGACGAATTCCTTCCAGCCCAGGGCCAGTCCGGCTTCGACCGAGACGCGTGCCTTCACGGCCGGGGGCAGCACGGCGTCGCGGTAGGCGGCGTCCTGCTTGTTGAACCATTCCACGCAGGGCATGGACACCACACGGGTGGGGATGCCCTCCGCCTGCAGCGCTTCGCGGGCGTTGACGGCGAGCTGGACCTCGGAGCCGGTGCCGATCAGGATGACCTGGGCTTCGGCGGTGGAGCCGTCCTCCGACGCCTCGGCAAGGACGTAGCCGCCCTTCTCGACGCCGGCGGTGGAGCCGAAGGTGTCGCCGTCGGCGACGCCGGTGCCGCGGGCGTAGGTGGGGATGTTCTGCCGGGTCAGGACGATGCCGGCGGGGTTTTCGTGGTTTTCCAGCATGGCCTTCCAGGCCGCGGCGACCTCGTTTGCATCTCCCGGACGGACGACGTCCAGGCCCGGGATGGCGCGGAGGGAAGCGAGCTGCTCAACGGGCTGGTGCGTGGGGCCGTCCTCGCCCAGACCGATCGAGTCGTGCGTCCAGACATACAGCGACGGGACGCCCATGAGGGCGCCGAGCCGGATCGCGGGGCGCTGGTAGTCGGAGAAGATCAGGAAGGTTCCGGAGAAAGCCCGGGTGCGCCCGTGCAGGGAGATGCCGTTCACGATCGACGCCGCGGCGTGCTCGCGGATGCCGAAGTGCAGGACCCGGCCGTAGGGGTTGCCCTTCCACGCCGCGGTGGACCGGGACGTCGGGATGAATGAGGGCGAGCCCTCGATCGTGGTGTTGTTCGACTCCGCGAGGTCGGCGGAGCCGCCCCAGAGTTCGGGCATGACCGGGCCGATCGCGTTCAGGACCTTCCCGGAGGCGGCCCGGGTGGAGACGTCCTTGCCGGCTTCGAAGACCGGCAGGGCCGCTTCGAAGTCGCCCGGGAGCTTCTTCGCTTCGACGCGTTCCAGCAGTGCAGCGGACTCGGGGTTGCCGGCCTGCCACGCCTCGAACGAGGCCTGCCAGTCGGCGCGGGCGGCCGCGCCGCGGTCCTGCACGGCACGGGCGTGGGCCAGGACGTCCTCGTCGACCTGGAAGGCGCGTTCCGGGTCGAAGCCCAGGACCTTCTTCAGGGCTGCGACTTCCTCAGCGCCGAGGGCGGAGCCGTGGATCTTGCCGGTGTTCTGCTTCTTCGGCGCCGGGTACCCGATGATGGTCCGCAGGGAGATGATGGAGGGCTTGCCGGTTTCGGCCTTCGCGGCGAGCAGTGCGGCGTGCAATTCCTGGACGTCTTCGACGTATTCGCCGGTCCGGGTCCAGTCGACCCGCTGGGTGTGCCAGCCGTAGGCCTCGTAGCGGGCCAGGACGTCCTCGGTGAACGCCACATCCGTGTCGTCCTCGATCGAGATGTGGTTCTCGTCGTAGATCACCACGAGGTTGCCCAGTTCCTGGTGACCGGCGAGTGAGGACGCCTCGGAGGTGACGCCTTCCTGCAGGTCGCCGTCGGAGGCGATCACCCAGACGGTGTGGTCGAACGGGCTCGTGCCGGCGGGAGCGTCGGCGTCGAACAGGCCGCGCATCCGGCGCTGGGAATAGGCGAAGCCGACCGCGGACGCCAGGCCCTGGCCCAGCGGGCCGGTGGTGATCTCCACGCCCTTGGTGTGCTTGTACTCCGGGTGGCCCGGGGTCAGCGAGCCCCAGGTCCGCAGCGCCTCCAGGTCCTTCAGTTCCAGGCCGTAGCCGGAGAGGAACAGCTGGATGTACAGGGTCAGGGACGTGTGCCCGGGGGACAGGACGAACCGGTCGCGGCCCAGCCAGTCCGGATTCGCCGGGTCGTGGCGCATCAGCTTCTGGAACAACAAATAAGCGGCCGGAGCCAGGCTCATCGCCGTCCCCGGGTGGCCGTTTCCGACCTTCTCCACCGCATCCGCGGCCAGCACCCGGACGGTGTCCACCGCGCGCTGGTCCAAGTCAGTCCATGACAGTTCTTGCTCTTCCAAATGTGGCACGAAAACCGGGCCCCTCTCTGTGCTGACGGCCGGCGGTACGTTCTTTTCCCGCCCGGGCACAGTTCGGTGCCCGCTGCGGTTCGTACCAGCCGTTCACCATCGAAACGTTGATCTATCATTCAGACGCAGATGCAGAGCCGCGTGTTCCGGCAAGTGCCTAAATGCGTGCCCGTGTGCGCTGATCTAATGACAGCCTAGTCCCATTCCACTTTGTGGTCAGCGTATATCTCACCAATTGGACCTGATTTCGCTTATATGAATCACCGTCCGCCGCGGCGCCGGTGAGCCGGCGTTAACGCGCCGGAATCATGGCGCGGCGTTCGGCGGCCGTCCGGCCCGGAGCTCCACGGTATGATGGGTGGTGGCCTTCGACTGGGGCAAGGACACGGGTGTGCGCCGAGCGCGGAGCCCGGTCTGCAGCACAGTGCGTTGCGAAATCCACCCGGGGCTGCCCAGCCAGACAGAACTGCACAGCCAGACAGAACAGAGTGACTGCCACCGTGAGCACAACTAATACGCCGCTGAACGCCTCCCCGGCCTCGGGAAGAATGGGCTTCGGCCGCAAAGCCAAGGCCTACCTGGCGCTCACGAAACCCCGCGTGATCGAGCTCCTGCTCGTCAGCACGCTGCCCACCATGATCTATGCCGAACGCGGCTTCCCGTCGATCGGCCTGATCCTCGCGACGCTGGTGGGCGGCGCGTTCGCGGCAGGTTCCGCCGGCGCCTTCAACTGTTACATCGACCGCGACATCGACAAGCTCATGCACCGCACGGAGAACCGGCCCCTGGTCACCGGTGAGGTCACACCCCGCGAAGCCCTCATCTTCTCCTGGCTGCTGGGCGCGGCGGCGATCGCCATCCTCTGGTTCGGGGCCAACCCGCTCGCCGCGTGGCTCGGGCTCGGCGCCATCGTCTTCTACGTGGTCATCTACACCATGATCCTGAAGCGGCGCACGGCCCAGAACATTGTTTGGGGCGGCGCCGCCGGGTGCTTCCCGGTCCTGATCGCCTGGGCCGCCGTCACCGACACCGTCGAGTGGCCCGCCGTCGTGCTGTTCATGGTGATTTTCCTCTGGACCCCGCCGCACTATTGGCCGCTGTCGATGCGCTACGGCGAGGACTACCGCAACGCCAACGTGCCGATGCTGGGCGCCATCGCCGGTGCGAAGGTGGTGTCGGTGCAGGTGGTCCTCTACGCCTGGGCCATGGTGGCGTGTTCGCTGCTGATGATCCCGGCCGGTGGTGCCGGCTGGGTCTACACGGTGACCGCCGTCGGCGCCGGTGCCTGGTTCCTGTACGAGTCGCACGCCCTGTACAACCGCGCCCAGGCCGGCGACGTTTCCAACAAGGGAGCCATGAAGGTCTTCCACGGCTCCATCAGCTACCTGACCCTGCTCTTCATTGCCCTGGCCGTCGACCCGTTCGTCGGCTCGGCCGTCATGGGCGGCTGATCCCCCCGTTCATCTGCCTGACGCTCCCTCACCACTGGTGGGGGAGCGTCAGCTGTATCAGGGGGACGGTCCTTTTCGGTCCCGGGGTATCCTTACGAACCGGCCAAGCGACACAACCCCAGGGGGAGCCCGTGATCAACCGCAGCGACGTACCTCAGGCGCAGGACCGCATCAGGGGTTACGTGCGGCGCACACCGTTGCTCCGCGGGGGTACCGCTGCCGCCCCGCTCTGGTTCAAATGTGAGTTCCTGCAGCACACGGGCGTCTTCAAGGCCCGCGGCGCCTTCAACCGCCAGCTCGCCGCCCGGGAGCGCGGGGAGCTGGACCCGGCCGTCGGCGTGGTGGCGGCGTCAGGCGGCAACGCGGGTTTGGCGAACGCGTACGCCGCCGCGGCCCTCGGTGTGCTGGCGACGGTGTTCGTCCCGGAGAACGCCCCGCGGGTAAAGGTCGAGCGTCTCCTCGCGTACAACGCCACGGTCCGGCAGGTCGGCGCCGAGTACGCGGAGGCGTTCGCGGCCGCAATGCACTACGTGGAAGATACCGGCGCCCTGTTCTGCCATGCGTACGACCAGCTGGAAATCGTGGCGGGCGCGGGCACCCTGGCCGAGGAAATCCTTGAGGACGAGCCCGGCATCGACACGATCGTCGTCGCCGTCGGCGGTGGCGGACTCTATGCGGGCGTGGCGGCAGCTGCAGAGGGCCGGGCCCGCGTCGTCGCGGTCGAGCCCTTCACCATCCCCACGCTGCACGCGGCCCTCGACGCCGGCCGCCCGGTCGATGTGGCGGTTTCGGGCGTCGCCGCGGATTCCCTCGGGGCCAGACGTGTGGGCGGGATCGCCTTCAGCATCGCCTCACGCGTCCCGCCGGCCTCTGTGCTGGTGGACGACGCCGCCATCGTCGCCGCACGGTCACAGTTGTGGAGCGATTACCGGATCCCCGCCGAATACGGGGCTGCGGCTGCGTTCGTGGCGCTCACGTCAGGGGCTTACACACCCGCCGAAGGGGAACGCGTCGCGGTGATCGTCTGCGGGGCTAACACCGACGCCTGCACGCTGGAGAACGACCCGCGCAGCGAATGAAGGGTGCCGACTGAACTCTGCCGACTGAAGGGGGCCGACTGAACTCTGGCGACTAACCGTGCCGACTAACCGTGCCGACTAACCGTGCCGACTAACCGTGCCGGGAAGCGGCGCTGCCGGCCTGCTGCCGGTCCGGATGATAGCGGGCAGAATAGTGCTGGTCGAAGCGGGTCCGCGCGATCCGCCCGAGCCGTTCGACGGTGTGCCAGCTGATGACCGCAATGACCAGGGTCACCACGATGGCCGACACCGCAATGAGCGGCGGCAGATCGGCCGTGGAGCCGCCGTTGAGCCAGAGAATGACGGCGTAGTTCCAGAGGTACGCGGCGTAGGAGACGGTGCCCAGCAGCTGCACCGGGCGCGTCCACTTCGGCATCACTGCGGTTCGGGAGGCGGCCAGTGCGACCAGGACGGCCGCGGCGGCCATGGCCAGCGGGCCGCCAATGAACATGAAGGCCGGCGTTTCGTTGGCCTTCGGGAAGTAGATCAGCGCGGCCAGGACGGTGACGGAACCGAGCAGGGCCGCACGCCTGAGCCAGCGGCCGGTGAACCAGTTGAACACATGGACCCTGTACAACCGCAGGGCCGAACCGATGATCAGGCCCAGGCCCCACGTGGTCGGCAGCGCGTAGACCAGCGAGTGAAGTTGCGGGGCCAGGGTCACCATTGCCAGCACACTGGCCGACATGAGGAACAGCGCGACGGCGGCGGACCAGCCAATCAGCCGTCCCTGGCGGTTGCGCCGCAGCGCGAGCACCAGCAGTGCGGGCCAGATCAGGTAGAACTGTTCTTCCACCGCCAGCGTCCAGAGCGGTCCGATCGCCATGCTGACGTCGAACGGCAGGGGGAGGTCTTTGAGGTAGCCAAGTCCGGCTAGGACCGTGTAGCCCACGATTCCCTTGGACCGGTCACCGAGGACGTCGGTGGCCAATTCGACGATCGCGTATACGCCCAGGAGAGAGACCAGTGCCGGCACCAGCCGGAAGGCCCTGTGCGCATAGAAGCGTCCGTAACGAATTTTTCGGTGCCGTTCGATATCGCCGACCAGCACGTTGGTGATCAGGTAACCGCTCAACACGAAGAAGGCAATGACACCCACGATGCCGGCGCCCTGGAATATGCCGGGCCAGGAATGTCCGAGCAGGACCGCGCCCACGGCGGCACCGCGAAGAACGTCCAGGCCGTCCAGCCGCGGGCGCTTTGCAGTATGTTGGACCGTCTGTGCGGGCCTTTCGCGGACTAGTAACGCCACATATCCTCCGGTGCCTCTGTCTGGCCGGTTCCGATTCCAGCTGCATCAAGGCAAAACCGCGCCGTCCGTCTATCCATGGATGCGATTGCGGCGCCAGTTCTGCGCCCTATCCAAGTATTCCCGCCCTGGCTGGACGAAACCTGACGCCGGCTCTGTGGCTGCCCGGCTCTGCGGTAGCCCAGCTAAAGGGCGGGCCCGAAAAGGGGCCACAGCATCCAGTATTCCGAAATCTTTCCCGTTTGGACAAGTGACTGGCCAGTAACCTGGCGTCGAGGGGGGAGGCCTTAAGGCTTCTTTAGAGATTGTGGGCCACCAGCTCCAGCCCGATTACAAGCAGGCTTAACACGACTTCGGCGAACATGATGGCGGCCTTGTGACGGAGCGGGATCTCGAGGCGGCGGATCGCGAGGAACCCGACGATGCCGAGCGAGACAACCAGAACAGCGACTGCCCACCCGAGGGCAACGGCCGTCGACCACAGACCAAGGCCGGCTGCCGTGAGGAGGAGCAGCGGGGTGACCAGGACGCCGAGGCCGCCCGCGCTGACCGTGATCATGTGGTGCAGCTCGTCGCCGGTGGGGAGCTTCGAATGAACAGTCAGGTGGCTCAGGAGGTCGGCGACGAAAATCCCCAGCAGGGAGCCGATCACCACGATGCTGAGCGTCGCCGCCGCTGCCAGCGGCGTGGTCTCGTCCGCGTGACTCCGAAGCGCCAGCACCACGGCCAGGCTCGTGAAGATGATGTACACGCGTTCTTTGAGGCTCGCCGCGCGCTGGCGGGCTGAGGGTGAAGGAGGCACGGTCGGTTCTGTCGCTTGCATCAGAGAAGGCCTTCCGGTCAGCGTCACGGGAACGAACGAGGAAAACCCACGGCCGCGACGATCCATGTCCATGCCATCCCATAGTCCACCCGGAAATCCCGTCAAGGCCAGCCCCCGGGAGGTGAATGCGGTACTGGTCATTGTTGCCGCAGCGCCCGTACGAGTGCCCAGACAGCAACAGACAGCAAACGCGGGGCCACTTACGGCCCGTCCGGGCGTGCCGGAAGGGCCGTAAGCGACCCCGCGATGCTTTTGTTCAGGGTGCTGCGGCTGGTTAGTCCATCGGGTTAATCCACCGGGCTGTAGCGGGCGAGGTCTGCGGCGTTGGTCGCCGCGCTCATCAGCAGCGCCGCCGCCAGCATGTGAGCGCCGACGAGCAGCGCCGGGATGCCGTTGTAGTACTGCGTGAAGCCGATTGTGGCCTGCAGCACCGTGACGCCCAGGAGCATGAACACCGAGGAGCGGAACGGCCCCTGAATCCGGCCGCGGACCACCAGGACCAACGCGAACAGCGCGCCGGCGGTCACCAGGTAGGCGGGCACGGCGTGGATGTGCGCGAACAGGTCCCAGTCGAGGTCGTTGCGCGGGGCGTTCGCGTCCCCGGCATGCGGACCGGCGCCGGTCACTACCACACCGAGGCAGACCGCGACGGCCGAGAGGACCGCGACGGCGGTCATCACCGGGCGGGCAACGCCCGGCAGGGCGGGAAGCTGCACGGTCCGGGCCTTGCCCGTGCGGTCGTAGGCCCGGTTCACCAGAAGGGTCGCGAGGACCACGAGGGCCATGGACACGAGGAAGTGCAGGCCCACGACCCACGGGTTCAGCTGGGTCAGCACCGTTATGCCGCCGATGACGGCCTGGGCCGGGATGCTTGCGAGCAGGCCGAGGGCCAGCAGGAAGAGGTCGCGGCGCTCCTTGCGGAGGTTCCACAGATAGACCAGCATCATCACGGCGACGGCCGCCAGCGCAAACGTCAGGAGCCGGTTGCCGAATTCGATGATTCCGTGGATCCCCATTTCCGGGGTGGTCGCCAGGGATCCCTCCGTGCAGCGCGGCCACGTGGGACAGCCAAGGCCCGAGGCCGTCAGGCGGACGGCGCCGCCGGTCACCACCAGGACGATCTGGCCAATGAGGGACAGCACGGCCAGCCGCCTGACCGTCTTATCGACGCGGACTGGCAGCCGGGAGGTGATTCCGGAGACAATCCGGGGAGTTCGTGACGCCGTGCTCACAGTTTTCTCAATTCCACTTAAACCAACGGGTTGCTGCGCCGCCGGCGATCGCCGTCCAGAGCAGCAGGACAAGAACGGCGGCACCATTGACGCTGCCGTACAGGAAAGCATCCCTCAGCGCCTGGCCCAGCGCGCCGGAGGGGAGGAAATGCACCACGGCCTGGGCCAGCGCCGGGATCCGTTCGGCCGGAATCACGATTCCGCCCAGCGCGCCAAGCAGGATCCAGAGCAGGTTGGTGATGGCCAGGGTCGCCTCCGGCCGCACTGTCCCGGCGACCAGCAGCCCGAGTGCCGTGAAAGCGGCGGCGCCGAGCACCAGGATGGCCAGCCCGGGCAGCCAGCCCGCGGGATTGGGCTGCCAGCCCAGCAGCAGGGCCACGGCGGTCACGATGAGCACCTGCAGGAACAGCACCGCCAGGACGGCCAGGACCTTCCCCGCAATCAGGCCGGTGCGGCCCAGGGGTGTCGTGGAAAGAAAGCGCAGGACGCCGTAGCGGCGGTCGAAGCCGGTGGAGATGCCCTGCCCGGTGAAGGCTGTGGACATGGCGCACAGTGCCAGGATGCCGGGGACGGCGACATTGATGCGGCTCGAACCGAGTCCGTCCAGCAGGGGAGTCACGGTCAGGCCGACCATGGCCAGCAGCGGCAGCACTATCGCGAGGATCAGCTGCTCGCCGTTCCTGAGCATGGTGACTGTCTCGTACTGCCCCTGCAGCAGGATGCGGCGCAGCAGGGACGCGGGGGCGCTGCCATGTGCGGCGGGGGGCGCGCCGGCACGGCGTGCGCTCTCCAGCGGGGCGCCACCAGTTACGCGGGTCATCGGATCTCCCTTCCGGAGATGTCCAGGAAGACGTCCTCGAGGCTGCGCGCTTCAAGGCTCAGGGAGCTGGGCATGATCCCGCGCTGGGCCCACCACGCGGTGATCGCGGCGAGGTCGGCGGGGGTCAGGGCTCCGGTCACGGCGTAACTGCCGGCCCGCGCCTCGGTGACGTCGACGCCGTCGGGCAGCACGCCGGCGAAGTCCAGGCCGGGTTCGGTTTCGAACAACAAGGTGCGGATGTGCTGCGATGCGTCGCCGGCCGGGAGCTGGTGGCGCAGGAGCTGGGCGACGGTGCCCTCGGCGACGTTGCGGCCGGCGTCGATGATGTAGACGTAGTCCGCCAGCCGTTGGGCGTCGTCCATCAGGTGCGTCGTCAGGATGATGCCCATGCCGCTGTTCCGCAGTTCGGAGATGAGATCGAAGACCATTTGGCGGGACTGCGGGTCGAGGCCCGCGCTGGGCTCGTCGAGGAACAGGACCTCCGGATTGCCGACCAGCGCCGCGGCCAGGGCGAGGCGCTGTTTCTGGCCGCCGGACAGGCGCCGCACGTTGGTGCGGCTGAAGGAGTCGATGCCCAGGCGGCCGATGAGTTCATCCACCGGCCACGGGTCCTGGTACATGCCGGCGATGTGCCGCAGCAGGGGGATGGGCCGGGCCGACGGCGGCAGGCCGCCGTCCTGCAGCATCACGCCCACCCGGGCACGGAGGCCCGCGCCGGCCGAATCCGGATCGTGGCCGAGTAGGCTGATGGCGCCGGCGGTGCGCTTTTGCAGCCCCTGGGCGCATTCGATGGTGGTGGTCTTGCCCGCGCCATTGGCGCCGAGCAGGGCCGTGACTTGGCCGCGTTCGGCGATGAGGGAAAGGCCGCTGACCACGCGCAGCATCTTGCCGTCGAGGGTGGGCAGTGGACCAACATCCTTGACAAGCCCGCTGATGGTCAGTACGGGGGATTCGGGAGATCGCACCACAGCATTCTACGCGATGTAGTACGTCGGCTTCCCGGCGGGGCGGTCCCGCAGGCAAGCCATGCCTTACTGGAATGCCGGACTAAATTACGACATGATTGTGTTGTGTATTCCATGAGCGCCCCTGTGTCCGGAGCTACGGTGTCCGGAGCCGCTGTGTCCGGAGCCGCTGCGTCCGCAGTCCCGTCCGGGCGCGGCGCCGCGCGCGTCAGGCCTGCCCGGGCACACGTGGCTGCCGTTCCGGACGCCGTTCCCGCGGCCGCCGGCACCCACGCGCACGACGCCGAAGAGCGCACGCGCGACCGCGTCCTGAACGCGGTGCTGGAACACGGACCAATCAGCGCAGCCGAACTCGGCGACCTTCTGGGCTTCACTCCGGCCGCCGTGCGCCGCCACCTGGACCACCTCGCGCGCACCGGCGTGATTGAGGTCAAGCGGGTTGCCCGCGCCGGTGCCGGCGCCGGACGGCCCGCCCGCCGCTACGTCCTGAGCTCCCAGGGCCAGTCGAACCTGGGCAACGACTACCTCGACATCGCCTCCGTGGCGCTGCGCCGGCTCGGCGAGGCGGCCGGCCCCGAGGCAGTGCGGCAGTTCGCCGTCGAGCGGTTCGCCGACATGGAGCGCCGCTACGCGCCGGAGATCGAGCAGGCAGGACCGGACATCACGGCCCGCGCCCAGGCTCTCTCCGCGGCGCTGAGCCGCGACGGGTTCGTCGCCTCGGCGCAGTCGATCGAAGCCAAGGCCCCGCTCCCGGCGGCGCTCTCCAGCGTCCAGCTCTGCCAGGGGCACTGCCCCATCCAGCACCTGGCTGCCCAGTTCCCCGTGTTCTGCGACGTGGAGACCGACGTGTTCTCCCGGCTGGTCGGCGTCGATGTGCGCCGGCTGTCCACCCTGGCGCGCGGCGGGCACGTCTGCACCACCCACATACCTACGGGCCGTCCGGCCGCCGTCGGGACTCCCAGTCCCGCCGCACCGGTCAACCCGGACGAAGTATCCAACCATCTCCAAGAAAGGCCGTGATGACGGACCAACTATCAGAGAAGAAGGTTGCTGGCTCTACTGTGATTTCGGAGATTCTGGAAAAGAATCCCGAGCTCCACGGAATTGGCACCTATGAGTACGGCTGGGCCGACAAGAACGACGTCGGGGCCAACGCCCGCCGCGGCATCGACGAAGACGTTGTTCGCGATATTTCGGCCAAGAAGAACGAGCCGGAATGGATGCTCGACCTCCGGCTCAAGGGCCTGAAGTACTTCGACCGCAAGCCCATGCCCACCTGGGGCGCGGACCTGTCCGGCATCGACTTCGACAACATCAAGTACTTCGTGCGCTCCACCGAGAAGCAGGCCGCCACCTGGGAAGACCTGCCCGAGGACATCCGGAACACCTACGAGAAGCTGGGCATCCCGGAAGCCGAGCGCAGCCGCCTCGTCTCCGGCGTCGCCGCCCAGTACGAGTCTGAAGTGGTCTACCACCAGATCCGCGAGGACCTGGAAGCCCAGGGCGTCATCTTCCTGGACACCGACACCGCGCTGCGCGAGCACCCGGAGATCTTCCAGGAGTACTTCGGCACCATCATCCCGGTGGGCGATAACAAGTTCGCGTCGCTGAACACGGCCGTCTGGTCCGGCGGTTCCTTCGTGTACGTGCCCAAGGGCGTCCACGTGGACATCCCGCTGCAGGCCTACTTCCGCATCAACACGGAAAACATGGGCCAGTTCGAGCGCACGCTGATCATCGCCGACGAGGACTCCTACGTCCACTACATCGAAGGCTGCACCGCGCCGATCTACACCTCGGACTCGCTGCACTCCGCCGTCGTGGAAATCATCGTGAAGAAGGGCGCCCGCGTCCGCTACACGACCATCCAGAACTGGTCCACCAACGTGTACAACCTGGTGACCAAGCGCGCCATCTGCGAAGAGAACGCCACCATGGAGTGGATCGATGGCAACATCGGCTCCAAGGTCACCATGAAGTACCCGGCCGTCTACCTCGTGGGCGAAGGCGCCAAGGGCGAGACCCTGTCCATCGCGTTCGCCGGCGAAGGCCAGCACCAGGACACCGGCTCCAAGATGGTCCACATCGCGCCCAACACCAAGAGCTCGATCATCTCCAAGTCCGTGGCCCGCGGCGGCGGCCGTGCTGCCTACCGCGGCCTGGTCCAGGTCCGCGAAGGCGCCAAGCACTCGGCCAACACGGTCCGCTGCGACGCCCTCCTGGTGGACACCATCAGCCGGTCGGATACCTACCCGTACATCGACATCCGCGAGGACGACGTCACGATGGGCCACGAGGCCACGGTCTCGCGGGTCAGCGAAGAGCAGTTGTTCTACCTGATGTCCCGCGGCATGCGCGAAGACGAGGCCATGGCGATGATCGTCCGCGGCTTCATCGAGCCGATTGCCCGCGAACTGCCGATGGAATACGCCCTCGAGCTGAACCGACTGATTGAACTGCAGATGGAAGGATCGGTCGGTTAATGACTGACATCACTACTGAAAAGGCCCGCATCGGCGCGCCCTCAGCCCAGCCGTTCATCAACGGCTTCACCGAGGAAGGCGAAAGCCTCTCACCGCTGAACGCCGCGGAGTCCAAGGCGCCGCTGGCCGGCGAGGCCGTCAAACGCCACTCGCACGGCGGCGGCGTCGGCGTACCGGACAGCTCACGCGCCGGCCGCCTGACCTCCTACAAGCTGGCGGACTTCAAACCGCTGACCGGCATGGAGGAGGACTGGCGCTTCACCCCGCTCAAGCGCCTCCGCGGCCTGCACACCGAGGTCCTCACCGGTGCGGCGCCGGCCGTGAGCGTCACCGCTCCGGACAGCGTCAGGGTCGAGACCGTGGGCCGTGACGACCGCCGGATCGGCTCCGCCGCCATCCCCGAGGACCGCGTCTCCGCGAACGCCTGGGAGAACTTCGCCGAGGCCACTGTCATCACGGTCCCGTCCGAGGTCGAGGTGGAGGGCGAGGTCAGCGTGCTGCTGACCGGCCAGGGCACCGAAGCTTCCGCACAGCACGTCGTGATCGTCGCGGAACGGTTCTCCAAGTCGGTCGTCGTCCTGGACCACCAGGGCACCGCCGTCGTCTCGGAAAACATCGAAATCCTCGTTGAGGAGGGCGCGCAGCTGACCGTCATCTCGCTCCAGGAATGGAACGACGACGCCGTCCACGCTTCCTCCCAGCAGGCGAAGCTCGGCCGCGACGCGAAGTTCAAGCACATTGTGGTCAGCCTCGGCGGCGACCTCGTGCGCGTCACGCCCTCGGCACGCTTCACCGCCCCGGGCGCCGAAGTGGAACTGTTCGGCCTGTACTTCGCCGACGCCGGCCAGCACCTCGAGCAGCGCCTGTTCGTGGACCACGCCGTGGCCAACTGCAAGTCCAACGTCCTGTACAAGGGCGCCCTGCAGGGCCGCAACGCGCACACCGTATGGGTCGGTGACGTTCTGATCCGCAAGGAAGCAGAAGGCACCGACACCTACGAGGCCAACCGCAACCTGGTCCTGACCGACGGTGCCCGCGCCGATTCCGTGCCGAACCTTGAGATTGAGACCGGCCTGATCGCCGGCGCCGGCCACGCCAGCGCCACCGGACGATTCGATGATCAGCACCTGTTCTACCTGATGGCCCGTGGCATCCCGGAAGAAGTGGCCCGCCGCCTGGTGGTCCGCGGGTTCCTGAACGAGATCATCCAGAAGATCAACGTTCCGGCCATCGAAGAGCGCCTCACGGATGCCGTCGAGCGCGAACTCGCGGCAACCAACCACTAGTGCGCAGCACGAGAGAACACGGACGACATCAATGACTGAACAGCCAAAGGGCGAGCTAGTCTGCAACGCCAGCGAGATCCAACTCAAGCAGGCGCTGCGGATCCTGATCGACGACTACCCGGTAGCGATCGTGAAGGACTCGATGGGGGAGATCCACGCCATCGGCGACACCTGCTCGCACGCGGACATCTCCCTCTCCGAAGGAGAAGTCGAAGGCTGCAAGATCGAGTGCTGGGGCCACGGCTCCCAGTTCGACCTGCGCAGCGGCGAGCCGCTCCAGCTGCCGGCCTATGATCCCGTTCCCGTGTTTGCCGTGACCGTCCTGGATGACGAGGTCTACGTCGACTTCACCAACGTCCTGAACGGCGCCGAGGCTCCCACCTTCAGCTAGCTGCCTGCAGCCGGCATCCCGCACAAGAAAACTTATCGCCAAGAAAACGCACAGTGCCGAGGGCACGGTGCAGAGGAGAACAAGACACATGTCGACTCTTGAGATCAAGGACCTGCACGTCAGCATTGACACCGAGCAGGGCACCAAGGAAATCCTGAAGGGCGTCAGCCTGACCATCAGGACCGGCGAGACGCACGCCATCATGGGCCCCAACGGCTCCGGCAAGTCCACGCTGGCGTCCACCATCGCCGGGCACCCGCGCTACAACGTCACCTCCGGCACGATCACCCTCGACGGTGAAGACGTCCTCGCCATGAGCGTCGACGAGCGCGCCCGCGCCGGCCTGTTCCTGGCCATGCAGTACCCCGTCGAGGTCCCGGGCGTGAGCATGACCAACTTCCTGCGCACCGCCAAGACCGCGATCGACGGCGAAGCCCCCAAGCTGCGCACGTGGACCAAGGACGTCAAGGCCGCGATGGCGCAGCTGCGCATCGACGCCGACTTCACCCAGCGCAACGTCAACGAAGGCTTTTCCGGCGGCGAGAAGAAGCGCGTCGAGATCCTCCAGCTCGAGCTCTTCAAGCCGAAGTTCGCCATCCTCGACGAGACGGACTCCGGCCTGGACGTCGACGCGCTCAAGGTTGTCTCCGAGGGCGTCAACCGCGCCCACGGCGAAGGCAACATGGGCACCCTGCTCATCACGCACTACACCCGGATCCTGCGCTACATCAAGCCGGACTTCGTGCACGTGTTCGTCGATGGCCAGGTTGTGGAAGAGGGCGGCCCGGAGCTCGCCGACCGCCTCGAAGACGAAGGCTACGACCGCTACGCCACCGGCGCAGGGGCGGCCACCATCGCTGCCGCCTCGGCTGCAGCCCAGGCGTAGTTAGGACTCCGCAATGACCGAACTCAATGTGGCCCGCACGGGCCTCGAGGATGTCGAAGAGGCGCTCAAGGATGTGATCGACCCGGAACTCGGGGTGAACATCGTTGATCTGGGCCTGCTGTACGGTCTGAAATACTCCGACGACGACGGCGCCCTGCTGATCGACATGACGCTCACCACCGCCGCATGCCCGCTCACCGACGTGATCGAGGAGCAGGTCGGCAAGGCCCTGGACGGGATCGTCGACGATTGGCGGCTCAACTGGGTGTGGATGCCGCCATGGGGTCCGGAACGGATCACCGAGGACGGCCGCGACCAGATGCGCGCCCTGGGCTTCAACATCTAGATCCGCACCACAGCTTTACCGCACGTCCGGGCCGGCATGGCCCGGGCGTGAACGACGGCGGCCCCACCTCATTGAGGCGGGGCCGCCGTCGTTATTTCTCTCCGTCATTTCCTTCCGGCATTCCCGCCGCCGTTCCCATATCGTCCCGGCGGTGGTCTGATAAAGACAACGGGTCCACGCGCTTCGGGCCGGGCACGCCGTCGAACAGGAGGCACACGGGAATGGATGCCACGCCACCGCCGCGGCCCTCCGATGCCGGCAAGGACTTCGTGGTTGTCGAGGACAGCGGCGACTTCTCCTACTACCGGTCCCGGGAAGCCCTGCTGGCCGACTTCGAATATGTCGGCGAAGCTCCGTGCATCATGGACCGCAGCGCCGCTACGTACCGGCTGGAGCTGGACGAGAACCGCCGCCTGCGCATGGGACCGCCCCTGGGATCGGTGGAGTTCCACTGGCTGCGCCAGGCCCTCGCCGAGGCGCGTGACGTGCATCCCGAGTCCCACCGGCTGCAGCGGGTTGACCCCGCCGGGCTCGCCGGGCTCGTGGCCGGACTGTTCGAGACGCTGCAGCTGGAACGCGGAACCGATGCCGAGCTGGGGCTTTGGAGCCTGGACATCGACGGTCTGGCGACGCGGCGCAATGCGCTGGCCGACGTCGACCGCCTCCTGGCCGGAAACGACCGCCTGGAGTCGGTACTGGTGACCGACCCCTTCGGGCACCAGTACCGGCCCGTGTGGCACGCGAAGCACCGGCACCTGGGCCACGCCGGATTCCTCAGCTATGTCGAGGTCCCGGTCCGGCGCCGGCCGCGCGGGTGAGGCCTCGGGTGTAGGCCGGAGAGTCGGGACCAGAGGGCTGGGACCAGGGGGCTGGGGCTAAGGCGTTGCCACCGCGAATGTGTCGCACTTGTTGATGTCCCCGGTGGTGTACCCCTGGTAGAACCACTTCTGCCGCTGGGCACTTGATCCGTGGGTCCACGCCTCCGGTGAGACGCGGCCCGTGGCGGCTTTCTGGATACGGTCATCACCGACGGCCGAGGCCGCCGACAGAGCGTCCTTCACGTCCTGGTCAGTGAAGGGGTCGAGATAGGGCTGGCCGGTCTTGGGATCCGCCTGCGTTGTTGCATAGTGGGCCCACAGCCCCGCGTAGCAGTCGGCCTGGAGCTCAACCCGGACACCCCCGGAACCGGGGCCCTGCGGATCCTGTTGCGCCCGGTCGAGGTCGCCAAGCAGGTTCTGGACGTGGTGGCCGAATTCGTGGGCCACCACATATTCCTGCGCCAGGGGGCCTCCGGAGGAGCCAAACCGGTCCACCAACTCCTGGAAGAAGCCGGGATCGAAGTACGCCGTGGTGTCGACAGGGCAGTAGAACGGCCCCACGTCCGAGGTGGCGGCGCCGCAGCCGGTGTTGGTTCCGCCGGTGAAGATCACCGCCTTCGGCCGCGGGTACTTGGTGTTGTACTGGGCCAGGTAGGCCGGCCAGAAGGCGTTCAGGCTGTTGACCGTTCCGGTGATCCTGCAGTCGAGGCGGGCGTCGGCGTCGGCGCCGGTCTGGCAGGCGGGGGCAGAGCCCTCGCTCTGCGTCTGCGGCTCCTGGACGGTGCCGGCCAGACCCTCGAGAAGCTGGGGATTGATGCCAAAGAGGGCTGCCAGCAGCAGGATGATGCCGCCGCCGATCCCGCCGCCGATCATCGGGCCGCGGCCCATCCCGCGACGGTCCTGGACTTGTGACGGGTCCAGCGGGGCGTTGTCGTTAAAGCTCATGGAGTCACAATATCCCGCACACGCAGCCGCGGCGCCCGGCAACGCTAAAGTTGGTTCGATGCCTTTTCTCGACAGACTCCAGCGCTGGGCCGATGACCGTCCCGACGAGACAGCCGTCGTCGTGGCCGGCGAGCACCTCAGCTGGTCCGGCCTGCGGGACAAAGCGGCGGCCCTGGTGCCCTCGGCGCCGGCCATCACCGTGCTGTCCGAACAAAATTCAACCCACTTCGCCGTAGCGTTCGCCGCGGCCGTCGCTGGCGAGCGGCAGTGCGCCGTGTTGGACCCCGCCTGGCCCCAGCAACTCCAGGACGGCATCACCGCCCGCATCGCCGGGTCGGAAACGCGTCCGGCGCGTGCAGCTCCCGGGCTGGGGACCGGGCTCGCCGACGGGCCGCCGGAGACCTCGTTCCTGGTCGGCCTGACGTCCGGCACCACCTCGGTGCCCAAGGCGTTCACCCGCTCGCGGCGGTCCTGGCAGGAATCCTTCGAGGCCTCCATTGAATTCTTCGCACTGACGCAGGACGACAAGTCCCTGGCTCCCGGACCGCTCGCGGCAAGCCTGAACCTCTACGCCCTCGCCGAATGCCTGTACGCCGGCGCCGAGTTCCACAGCCTGGACCACTTCGACGTCGGCGCCGCCCACGCGGCCGTCAGCCACGACGGCATCACCCGACTGGTCCTGGTGCCCACCATGCTCCGGCTGCTCAGCGAGCGGGGCCTGGCCGGCGGTGTCGATGCCTCCGGCGTCCGCAGCATCATCTGCGCCGGTTCCAAGCTGGACGCCCGGACGCTGGAGGCGGCCCGGCGCTGGGCCCCCAACGCGACCATTTTCGAGTACTACGGCGCCTCCGAGCTCAGCTTCGTCTCGGGCGCCGGGTTGCGTCCGGGCGAGCCCGTCGAGCCGGGCGGGACCGGCATCGGGAAGCCCTTTCCCGGCGTCGAAATCCGCATCCTCGACGACGACGGCGCCGAACTCCCGGACGGCAGCGACGGCAACATCTGCGTCCGCAGCGGCATGGTCAGCAACGGCTACCTGTGGGGTGACGACGGCCAGGCGCTGCGCTGTTTCGACGGCTGGTACACCGTGGGGGACCAGGGCCACCTCTCCGACGGGACCCTGCACATGCTGGGCCGCCGCTCCGACATGATCATCACCGCCGGCACCAACGTCTACCCGCATGAGGTTGAGATGGCGCTGGCCTCCGTCCCGGGCGTCGCGGCGGCCGTGGCGGCCGGCATGCTTGACGATCTTCGCGGCCAGCGCGTCGTGGCCGGCGTCGTGCCCTCGCACGGAGCGGTCACCGCCACCCAGCTGCGGTCCGGGATCGACGATGTGCTGGCCCGGAACAAGCGCCCCCTGGAGTACTTCGTGCTGACGGAACTGCCCCTGACGGACCGCGGCAAAATCAGCCGGCAGCTGCTGCTGGACTGGGTGGCGCGGAACGATCCCAGGATCCGGCGTCTTGGCTGAGCCGCGCGCGGGCAGCGGGCCGGCAGCACCCGGGCGGCCGATCCGCGGAACGTCATTCCCCGGGCTGTCTTTCCCGGGGCTGCTGCCTGAGGACAGGCAGCCGGTCATCATCGCCGCGCGCCGGACGCCGCTGTGCCGCGCCAACGGGGCACTGAAGAAGCTCCGCGCCCACGAACTCCTGGCTCCGGTGCTCCGCAGCCTGCTCGCCGATGCCGGCGACGGCACCGGGGAATCCGTGACCGACGTCGTGATCGGCAACGCCGTGGGCGGCGGCGGAAACGTGGCCCGGCTCGCCGCGCTGGAGGCAGGCCTGCCGGTCACCGTCCCCGGCGTCACCGTGGACCGGCAATGCGGCTCCGGTCTGGACGCGATCGTCCTGGCCTCCCGGCTGGTCGCGGCGGGCGGCGGCGGCCTGTACCTCGCGGGCGGCGTCGAGAGCATCAGCACGGCTCCGCTCCGCGCCCACCGCAACGACGACGGCAGCCCGGACTTTTACAGCCGGGCCCAGTTCGCTCCACTGAGCTTCGGCGACCCCGACATGGGGGTGGCGGCCGAAAACGTCGCCGCCCGCTTCGGCATCAGCCGGGAACGCCAGGACGCTTTCGCGCTCCGCAGCCACCAACGTGCCCTGGCAGCCGCGGCCGCCGGGACGTTCGACGCCGAAATCGTGCCCCTCGCCGCCGGCTCCGGCGAGTCCGCGGCAGCCGACGACGGGCCGCGGCCGAGTCTTGGCCCGGCCCTGATGGCCCGTTTTCCGCCCGTTTTTGCCAGCGGCGGCACGGTCACGGCCGGTAACTCCTGCTTCGACGCCGACGGTGCCGCCGCCGTCGTTGTCACGTCCATGGAGCGGGCCCGGCAGCTGGGCGCCGCCGACGGGCTGCTCGTCCTGGGAACCGACACTGCCGGAGTGGCGCCGCAGCTGCTGGGCATCGGCGCGGCCGCGGCGGCCGAACGGCTCCTGGCGGCGCACGGACTGAGTGCCGCGGACGTGGGCCTGGTGGAATTCAACGAGGCCTTCGCGGCCCAGACGCTCGCGTGCTTTGACCAGCTGGGAATCGACCCTGACCAGGCAAACCTCGACGGCGGCGCCCTGGCCCTCGGTCACGCCTATGGAGCCTCGGGCGCGGTACTGGTCACCCGGCTGCTCGCACAGGCCCGCAGGTCCCCGGAGCCGGGGCAGCTTGCCCTGGCGATGATCAGCATCGCAGGCGGCATGGGCACGGCCGCGCTGCTGGGGTACGCGCGCCTGACCTGACCCCGGGAGGGGACATGCCCATTTTTGACCGCGCAGAGTGGACATATGGGCCACATGTCCACTGGCGGCGGTGAGGCCCCGCCTAGTAGACGGACCCTTCCAAGAGTTCTGAGAGTCGGCCGGCGGCGCGCCGGAGTTCAGGAACGCCGGCCTCGAGGCCGGCTTCGGTGGCTGACTCAACGGGGCTGGTTAGTGCCATGGACTCACTGGGGCGTCGGGTTCCGTTCGGCACAGCGACAGCGACCGACAGCACGCCGGTAGCACGCTCATCAGCCGAATACGCGTAATCGACGCCGGGCTCAGGCAGGCGTGCGCGGAGCTCGTCGGCAGTAAATGTACTCTCCTCATGGCCGGATGCGACGGCCGCGGCTACCACTTGCCCGAGTTCCGTATCGGAAACGGTGGCCAGCAGGATCTTCCCGGCCGCTCCGACGGTGAGGGGGAGACGCTTACCCAACGGCAGGTCATAGCGGAGGGGCGAGTCGCCGTCGACACGTGCGACGAGGATCCTTTCAAAGCCCAGCCTGGTGTACAGCGAGGCCGTGAGTCCCGTCTGGGAGGCCACCTGTTGGAGGATCGGCCGCGCGGCAACCACGAGGGGGTCGTTCTCCAAGTAGCTCCGGGCCGCGGGCAGGACCGCGGGGCCGATCCGGTAGGACTTGTCCGTCTGGCTGACCATGCCGAAATCCTGAAGGACCCGCAGGATCCGCAACGTCGTCGGCAGGCTCATGCCGCAGGTCCTGGCCAGGTCACTGAGGCGCTGGGGCCGCTCCGCACGCTGGAGTTCGGCGAAAACCTCCATCGACCTGGACAGGGAGCGCATGTTCCCGGCCTTGGGGCCGCCCTCTTCAGCGGAGCCGGCCGAATGTGTCGAAGTCACTGTCATTGTTTCATTCTATGTAACTGCACTGCGCTTGACAGCGTTTGTGTCTCCTGTCACTATTTCTTCAGACGAAATGTTCTTTCATTCTATGAAATAGAATATCGCAACGTAAGAAGGAAACGATGACAACGGAGTCACTACTGACTAAACCCGAGCGCGCCATCCGCGTCGCTCCGTCGGTGCTTGCGGGCATCGGCACGTTCGCCGCCGTCGGCGTCTATGTTCTGGCCAGTTCGGTCGGCCTCGGCCTGTGGACGTCGTTGGGGCCAGGTCCCGGCCTGTTCCCGTTCGCCATGGGAGGGGTGCTGGTCGCGATGTCGGCGCTCTGGCTGGTCCAGGAGCTGCGCCGGCCGAGCGAGAGGGCCGAGGGGATCGACAGGGGTCTGGTGATCGCGGTCGTGGTCAGCCTTGTGCTCCTGGCGTCCGTCATGGATTTGCTGGGCTTTCAGTTGAGCATGTTCCTGTTCCTGCTCTATCACCTGAAACTGCGGGGCCGCCGGACGTGGGTGTCCTCCCTGATCATCGCCCTTGCCGGAAGCGTCGGTGCGTTCTATGCCTTCAACTACGGGTTGAACGTCGCACTCCCCGTCTCGGCATTCGCTCCGCTGAACTGATCGGACTCTAGACGTGGACACACTCAACGAACTGCTCGGCGGCTTCGCAGCCGCCATGACCTGGCAAAATCTGATCTTCGCCTTCCTGGGCTGCCTGCTGGGCACCATCATTGGGGTCCTTCCCGGAGTTGGCCCGGTGGCCGGTGTAGCCCTGCTCATCCCGCTCACTTTGAACCTGGACCCCACCGGTTCGATCATCATGCTGTGTGCCATTTTCTACGGCACCCAGTACGGCGGAACCATCACCAGCGTTCTTTTGAACACTCCGGGTGAGGCGTCGTCGGCGATCACCACCATCGACGGTTACGCGATGACCAAGGTCGGCAGGGCCGGTGCGGCGCTGACCCTGGCCGCAGTGGGTTCCTTCGTCGGCGGAACCATCGCCACCATCGGACTGGTCGCTGCTGCTAAGCCCCTTGGCGAACTGGGCCTGCTCGTCGGTCCGCCGGAGTTCTTCGCCCTCATGGTCGTCGGCATCTCCCTGCTGGTCGCCCTGGCTGGCAAATCCATGGTCAAGGCCCTGATCTCCGGAGCCCTGGGCCTGCTGATCTCCATGGTCGGCATCGACCCCGTTGCGGGTGCCCCGCGCTTCACCTTCGGGATGGACCGGCTCCTGGACGGCGTTAGTTTCGTGGCCGTCATTGTCGGCGTCTTCGGGCTCTCCGAAATCCTGTCCCACCGCAAGAACGCGGAGACTCCGTTGGTTCATGCCCCCGGACTCCGCTCACTGCTCCCCACCCGGACGGAATGGCGCCGCAGCGCCCCCGCCATGGCCCGGGGCACGGGAGTCGGTTTCGGACTCGGCCTCATTCCCGGCATGACCGGATCGGTGTCGTCCCTGCTGTCCTATGCCGCGGAAAAGAAGTTTTCGCGCTTCCGCAATCAACTCGGCAAGGGTGCAGTAGAAGGCGTGGCCGGTCCGGAAACAGCCAACAACGCCCACGCCAATGCCGCCCTGATCCCGCTCTTTACCCTCGGCATCCCGGCATCCCCGACCATCGCCGTGCTGATGGGCGCGTTCCTGCAGCAGGGCCTGACTCCCGGACCCAGCCTCTTCACCGAACACTCCGACATCGCCTGGGCCATCATCGCCAGCCTCTTCATCGGAAACGTGCTGCTGCTGCTGCTCAACGTCCCCCTGGTCGGCCTCTGGACCTCCATTCTGCGCGTCCCCACGCCGATCCTGACCGCCCTGATCCTGCTGTTCATGGTCATCGGCGCCTACACCATCAACTTCAGCGTGTTCGACGTCTTCGTCATGATCGGGTTCGGTCTCCTCGGCCTGGCCCTGCGGAACCTGGACATCCCGTTGGCACCGATGGTCCTCACACTGGTGCTGGGCCCGCTGATGGAGCGATCACTCCGCGAATCCCTGGAAATCTCCCAAGGTGACTTCAGCGTGTTCGTCAACCGCCCCATCTCCGCGGTGCTGATCGGCCTTGGCGTGCTGATCATCTGCAGCCCGCTGCTCAAGTTCCGCAAACCCAAGGCACTCACCGAGGACCCCGAAGCCTGACCCTCCTAATCCACCGTCCAAACACCCAACAGCCACCAACGCATTTCTTCAAAGGAGAAGACCCTTGTCACGCAATAAAATCACCGCAGCCTTCGCAGCAGCAGCACTCATCGCCCTCACCGGCTGCGGCGCCAACGCCAGCGCCTCCAACACCTCAGGGGAGGACTTCCCCAAGAAGGGCAAGTCCATCGACCTGATTGTCGCCTTCTCCTCCGGCGGAGCCGTGGACACCGCAGCCCGCCTCGTTCAGCCGATCCTGGAGAAGGAACTCGGCACCAACGTCGAGGTCATCAACAAGCCCGGCGCCGGCGGACAGATCGGCTACACGGCACTGACCAGCGCCAAGCCCGACGGGTACACCATCGGCGCGACCGGCTCGCCGTCAGTGGTCGTTTCACCGTTGGACCCGGCCCGCGGCGCCAAATACACCCGCGCCAGCTTCCAGCCCCTCGGCCGGCAGGTCATCGACCCCGCCGTCATTGCCGTCCAGCCGGACAGCCCGTACAAGACGCTGAAGGAACTCCTCGACGCCGCCAAGGCAAACCCGAAATCCATGACCGCCAGCACCACCGGACTGCAGACCGGCGAACACTTCGCCCTGGCCCAGATCCAGGAAACCACCGGCTCCGAATTCGCCCCCGTGCACTTCTCCGAAGGCGCCTCCCAGGCCACCACCGCGTTCCTTGGCCGGCACGTGGACGTCCTCGTTGCCAACGTCAGTGACGTGACCGACCTGACCAAGCAGGGCAAGGCCCGGGTCCTGGGCATCATGACCGCCGAACGCTCACCCTCGCTGCCGGACGTTCCCACCTTCCAGGAATCCGGCTACGAGGTGGAAGCCGGCACCGTCCGCGGTTACTCCGCACCGGCCGGGCTGCCGGACGCCGTCGCCAAGAAGCTCGAAGCCGCCCTCCAAAAGGCCATCGAGGATCCTGCCGTCAAGGAAAAGATGAGCGCCCTGGGCCTGCAGACCAGCTACCTCTCCGGCACCGACTACGAGAAGTTCTGGGCCGGACAGGAAGAGGACTTCAAGAAGGTCCTCCCGCTGGTCCAGAAAAAAGACTAGTCCAACCACCAGCCGCCACCCACGGAAGAATCCACCATGACAACTCCAGTCCTTGAGGACATCGACGCAAACTTCGTCCGCCCCGACCGGGACCTGATAGGCCGCCTTGCCAAACTTCCCGCCGCCAACATCGGCGACGCCATGGACCGCCTCGGAATCGCGGACTCAGCCATTCAGGCAATCTGGCCCGGCGCCCGCCTCGCCGGACCAGCCTTCACCGTCTGGACACGCCCCGGGGACAACCAGGGCATCCACCGCGCACTGCAGCTCGCCCGCGCCGGGGACGTGATCGTCGTCTCCGGCGGCGGAGACGAATCCCGGGCACTGTTGGGCGAGCTCATCGGCGAACGGGCCATCAATCTTGGCCTCGCCGGCTTCGCCCTGGACGGGGCAGCCCGCGACGCCGAAGCCCTCCGCGAGATCGGCATGCCCGTCTTTGCCCGCGCCATCACCCCGGCCGGACCGTACAAGAACGGGCCCTCCCGTCTCGGCACGCCCATCTCCTTCGGCGGGATCCCCGTCCTGCCCGGGGACATCATCATCGGCGACTCCGACGGCGTCGTCGTCATCCCCAGGGAACAGGCAATTGCTGTCGCCGAAGCCGCCGAAGCAGTCTTCGACGACGAAACCACCCGCCGGGCCGCCATCATCGCCGACCGACACTAAAGCAAGAAAGACAGAAAACTATGACCGCGTGCACCATCATCGGCCTCGGCGAAGCCGGAGCCACCTACGCGACTGCACTCATTGCGGCAGGCCACAGCGTCACAGGATTTGATCCCGTCGCACCATCCACCCCGGCCGGCGTCACCAGGGCAGCAACCGCGGCCGAGGCGTGCCTTGGCGCAGACGTTGTCCTGGTCCTCACCGGAGCAGCCGCAGCCCGCAATGTGGCCCAGGAATGCCTGCCCGTCTTGCCGGAGGGCAGCTGCTATGCCGACTTCACCTCGTCCTCACCGCACGTCATGCGGGAACTTGGGCAGTTGCCCAGTCCGGCACTCTTCGTTGACGTCGCCATCCTCGGGCCCGTAGCCGCGCTGGGCGAGAAGACCCCGCTGATGGTCAGTGGCCCGGGGTCCCGGGCCGTTGCCGATCTTCTGGCGCCGCTCGGTGCCGAGGTCGAAATCGCCGACGGCGAGCCCGGAGCCGCGATGGCCCACAAACTGCTCCGCAGCGTCTTGATGAAAGGCCTGGCCTCCGTGGTGGTCGAAGCCGTCACGGCGGGACGGGCCGCGGGACTGGAAGATTGGATCAGGAGTCAGATCGCCAGGCAACTGGCGGGGGACGGCCAGGCCGTCATCGACAGGTTCCTCACCGGCACCGCCAAGCACGCCCTGCGCCGTTCCAAGGAGATGCAGGACACTGCCGGCTACCTCACCGACCTCGGAGTCCCCGCCGAAATGACCACAGCCTCCGCTGCGGCACTTACGCGCATCGCCGAGAAATCAGCACAGGCGGCGCCGGCCTTGCGCTGACCCCGACCTCAGGCAGAATCGTTTACAGGAATCAATGATGAACCATCCGCAAACCAGCACTACCACGTCAGGAGCAGCAGCATGATCGGCATCTGGGCCCTGGCAGCCTATCTGGCCGTCATCCTGCTGTGGACGACCCTTCTCAAGCGCAGCGTTGGAGAGGCCATGATCCTCGGATTCCTGGTCGTCCTGCCTTTCACGGGGGTCACAGCGGCGCAGATCGGCTGGTCCTCCCTTTACACGGCGGTGACTGATGAAATCGTCTACGCCACCATGGCGTTCGTCTTCATGGGGTACCTGCTGGACAAGACCGGAGTGCTGGACCGGCTCATCGACCTGTTGAACTCACTGATCGGCGGTAGCAAGGGAGGCCCCGCCTGGGTGTCCACCGTGGCGTCGGCAGGCCTCGGCGGTGTGGTCCACAACCAGGCGGCGATCGCCGCGACCGTGGGTTCCGTGACCATCCCGTGGATGGAAAAGTCCCGGCTCGACAAGCCCGCGGCCGCGACCCTCGTGGCGGGAAACGCCGGAATGGGCATCACTTTCCCGTTCAGCGCCTCGATGTTCGTCCTGGTCGGCTCCGCCACAGTCGGGCCCCTGCTGAACGTCAATGAACTCGTGCTTCCGTTGTTCATCGGCGGGCTGTGGTGCTTCCTGCACCGGCTGATCGTCACCTGGCTGCTGATCCGCAAGAGCGGGATGACACCCTTGGATGCCGCGCACCGGTTGCCGGTCCGGGCGGCGTTCGGCCGCGGCTGGGCCACCCTGCTTTTGTTCGTCGTGGTGGCCATCCCACTGATCATCACCTCCGCCTTCATCGCCACCGCACTGTCGGACTGGACCGGCGGAGACATCACCAAGTCCCTGAGCGTCATCGTCTGGATCCCGGTGGTCCTGATCATCACCGGCGCCGTCCTCGGCCGAAAAAACCTCCCACGCAGCGGCCGGGGCTGGTGGAGCCTGCTGCAGGAGTCCGCCCCGAGGTTCGGGATCGTCGGCATCACTGTCGTCTTTGCCTTCGCCGGCGCCAACGCCCTCGCCGCCACCGGCCTGCCCCAGCAAATGACGGCACTGCTCAACCGGATGAACCTGCCCCTGTGGCTCCTCGCCATCCTCATCGGGTTGATCGTCATCGCCGTCGCCGCGCCCCTCTCCGCCACGGCCACCATGGCCGCCGTCGGAACCGTCGGTGTCGCCACACTCGTTAGCGCCGGTGTTCCGGCGACCACCGCCGCCGTCGCCGTGCTCGTCTTCTCATCCTGCGAAGCCGCCGTTCCCCCCGGAGGCGCGCCGCTGTATGTCGCCTGCGGTATCGCGGACGTGGACCCGATCAAAACCTTCGCCCGACTGCTCACCCACTACGCCCTGCCCCTGCTGGGCATCGGCGTGCTCATCATCCTCGGCATCCTGCCGATCTAAAGGAACCGCGACATGCACAAGATCAGACGAGCCATCGAAGTCATCTTCGCCCTGAGCCTCGCCGCCCTCCTCGCCGGCGGAGTCCTGTTCGTGACGGGCCAGGCCATCGCCCTTGCCGCCGGCCAGAGCGAATGGCTCGTATTCTTCAACGAATCCGTCAAGCCCCCGATGTGCCTTGCGGCATCGATCTGTGCGATCGCCGGGTTCTTCCTCAACTACAAGCGCTACGAGAACAAAGAACAGACTCCCCAGAAGGCAGCGACGCGATGACCGACACCAGGGAATCCGGAACCTACCCGTCCTTCGCCGAACTTCTCGAACGGCAGGGCGCGCTATCCGGGACGTCGTGGGGGCTGTTTCCCCAACCTGACCGCGGAACGCCGTCCTTCATCACGCAGGACACGACCCTGGAGGCCAGGAACTGCATCAGGACCGGCGTGGTCTTCGGCCTGGACTACCCGGCCGATGCCTTCGATCCCGGAATGTCACTCAAGCGCAGCGCCCCTCGTCACACAATCTACTCCTCC
The DNA here is from genome assembly GCF_022803015.1 of Arthrobacter humicola. GTDB lineage: Bacteria > Actinomycetota > Actinomycetes > Actinomycetales > Micrococcaceae > Arthrobacter > Arthrobacter humicola_A. The sequence goes on along the minus strand of NZ_JAFKON010000001.1, from coordinate 736,370 downwards.
CACCCGGCCCACCGGGACGACTACCTGGACGGGTATTACCTCCAGGGATCCACGCAGGTCGACGGGCTCCGGCACCGCCGGGCAGACGACATAGGCTTCTACAACGGCACCCCCGATGACCGGATTACGGAAGGCACCCCGGACCTCGGCATCCAGGAATGGGCTGACAAACCCATCGTCGGCAGGGGAGTGCTCGTCGACCTCGACGGCTACTGCACCGGCGAAGGCACTCCCATTGACCACGCAGCAGGTGAGCCCCTCGGGCTTGACCTGATCCAGGCAGCCATCCAGGCCCAATCCCTCACCATCCAGCCCGGCGACATCCTCATGCTCCACACCGGATGGTGTGAATGGTTCCTGGCCCTGGCCATGGCAGACAAGCAACAGACCCGGGAGAGCCGCCGCGCCACCGGCATCGCCCAATCACAGGAATTCGTCGCCTGGGCCTGGGACCACCGCCTCGCGCTGATTGCCGCCGACAACTTCGCCCTCGAATGCCTGCCCGTCATTCCCGAAAGCCCCTTTCTGTTATCGGCGCCCAACGACCACGGCATGATGCACCAACAGCTCCTGGCCAAACTCGGCATGCCGCTCGGCGAACTCTGGAAACTGGGACCCCTCAGCCGACACATGAAGAAGGCCGGAACCTGGGACGCCTTCGTCAGCATCAAACCGCTGAACATCACCGGCGGCACCGGGTCACCTGCGAACGCCACGGCAGTGACGTGACCCAGCGCGACGGTGCGGACCGGCGCGGCACCGGGCCTGCCCGCCGCACACTGAACCACGAGGGAAATGGGCCGTCAGGGCGGCCTTGGGCCTGCTCGCCGGCGGCCATGCAATTTCGTGGATGGACCGGTAGAATAGTAGTTAGCAATGCTAATTAGCACAGCTAACTATTGCTGCCGTGCAGGTCTTGGAGGCGTTATGACCACCACCCGCGATTCCCGTCACGCAGGAGACAGCATCCGGCCTGACATTTTGGCGATCGAGCTTCGGACCGCCGTTATGCGCACGTCGCGCCGGCTCCGCATCGAGGCAAGCGGTGACGTTCTTACGCCGGGACAGTACACAGTCCTGGCACATCTTCGCAGCGGCTCCCAAACCCTTCGCGAGCTGGCCGAGCGGGAGCATGTTCAGGCGCCGTCGATGACCCGGATAGTCAACGCGCTGACCGATCAGGGCTTCGTGTCGCGGTCAGCCCATCCCGAGGACGGCCGTCAGGTGCTCGTCTGGATTACTCCGGCCGGTGAGGCCGTCCTGAATGAGGCCCGCAGCCAGCGGACAGCGTGGCTGGCGCAGCGCGTCGCGACTCTGAGTGACGAGGACCGTCTGACGCTGAGCCGCGCCGCCCGCATCATGCAGGAGTTGAGCGCCAGATGAGTGTCATGTTCCGGGCCCTGGGGAACCGCAACTACCGGATGTGGGCGGGCGGGGCCCTGGTATCCAACATCGGCACATGGATGCAGAGGGTGGCGCAGGACTGGCTGGTACTGACAGTATTGACCGACCATTCCGGTACCGCCGTCGGCATCACAACGGGACTGCAGTTCCTTCCGATGCTGCTCCTTGGCCCGTACGCGGGCGTGCTTGCGGACAGGTACCGCAAACTCGTGATCCTCAAGTGGACGCAGACGGCCATGGGCCTGTGCGGACTGCTGGTCGGGCTCCTGGTCCTGACCGGTTCGGCGCAGTTGTGGCAGGTATATGTGGCGGCCCTCTGCCTTGGGGTGGCCAGCGCAATAGACGGACCTGCGCGCCAGGCCTTCGTCTCCGAACTTGTGGGGCAGAACAACATTTCAAATGCCGTGGCGCTCAACTCCGCCTCGTTCAACACCGCCCGGCTCACTGGACCCGCCATTGCCGGTGTGCTCATTGCCTGGGTGGGCACGGGACCCGTTTTCCTGCTCAACGCAGCCAGCTTCGCCGCGGTCATCGTCTCCCTATGGCGCATACGTCCGTCCGGGTTGTTCGCGGCGGTGCCGGCAGGCAATGGCAAGCATCCGGTCGCGGAGGGCTTGGGGTACGTATGGCGGCGCCCGGATCTGCTGCTCATACTTGTCATGGTCGGGATCCTGGGAGCATTCGGCATGAATTTCGCCATCACCAACGCACTGATGTCCACCGCAGAATTCGGGATGGGGCCGGGGGAGTTCGGGCTCTTGGGCTCCATCATGGCTGTGGGGACTTTGGCTGGCGCGTTGCTGGCAGCCCGCAGGTCCCGGCCCCGGCTGCGCTTCCTGCTCGGCGGCGCCCTTGGCCTGGGGTTTTTCACGCTCGTGGGCAGCGTGACCCCTTCGTTTTGGCTCTACGCAGCCGTCCTGGTTCCGGTTGGCCTTGCATCAATGACCTTCCTGAACAGCTGCAATACGAGTATCCAGCTCTCGGTGGAACCGCAGTTCCGGGGGCGTGTGCTGGCGCTGTACCTGGCGGTCCTGCAGGGCGGGACCGCCGTCGGGGCGCCCCTGATGGGATGGATCGGCACTGAATTCGGCGCGCGCTGGTCGGTGGCCGCCGGCGGCTCCATCGTGCTGCTCACCGGCTTGTGCTCGGTGATCGTGGTCAGCCGGAGCAGCACTTTGACGCTGCGGGCGCAACTGCGGACTGTGTCCGTCAGGAAGCGCACAGGCTACGGGAGGACAAGGAACCGCGAGGCCGCCCGCTAAGTCGGGGGCGTCTGAAGCGGCCAATTGCCGGCCTGCGGACTGCCAGGGGAGGGCATGTCCATTTTCCGAACCTGAGGGCGGCCACTCCGCGGGCCACCTAAGCGGGACATGTCCATTCTTGGGCCCCGCGTGTGGGCATTGGGGCCATATGTCCACTGGCCGCGGCTAGGGGAGGGCATGTCCACCAACCAGCTGCACAGGGGCCCCGGCCCGTCCGACCTGGGCTAATCCTCCGGGTCCTCCGGCTCGCCCAGCCCACGGGCGGCGAGGGCTTCGCCGGTCTGCCGGGCAAAGGCCACCGTGCTGATGAAGACGGGCAACACCAGGGCCCGCGGGTTGCGTTCGAGTCCGCGCGCCCGGGCCGAGTCGCGCACGTCCGTGTAGGCCCCGGCAACGAACGGGATGCTGCGGAGCATGATGGCGATGGTCAGGGCGAAGCGTTCCGGGTCCGCACCGAAGCGCCGGAACGGCCGCGCAAGCGACGCCACGCCGTCCAGGAGTGCCTGCACAGGAGTGGTGGCGGTCAGGATGGACGCAGCGACGACGCAGACCAGGACGTTGAGCACGATCCGGGCGGCGGTCGGTGCGCCCAGCTGCCACCACTGGAAAAGCCCGATCGCCACGAGCACCGGAAGGACCGGACGCACCGCGCGGAACAGCCGGGCCGGGCCGGCCCCGCTGAGCAGGAACAGTCCGCAGAGCAGCACCAGCATAGCGGCGGACACGGCCCAGTCTGCGATCAGGAACGACGTCATCCCGCACCCCACGACCAGCAGGAACTTAAGCCACAGCGGCGCGCGGTGGACCAGGGACGAGCCCGGCACATACGCCGCCAGCAGGAAGCCGTGGCCGCTCACGCCTGCTCCCGCCACGGCTGCTCCGGCACGGCGTGCTCCAGGGCCGCCGCGCTCAGGGCACGGTAACGGGCGACGGCGGCCGCCGGCTCGCCGTCGAACACCACCTTCCCGGCATCCACCACCAGGACGCGGTCCATGTCCAGGGCCAGCTCGAGGTCGTGGGTGGACAGGATCACCTGCTGGCGAAGCCCGGCGAGCGTGCGCCGCAGGAGTTCGCGGTTGCGCAGGTCCAGCAGCGTGGACGGCTCGTCCAGGACCAGCACCTCCGGATTAACGGCCAGGACCGCGGCCAGCGCCAGGAGCTGGCGTTCGCCGCCGGAGAGCTCGTAGATGCTCTGGTCCGCCAGCGGGAGGAGGCCGAACCGTTCCAGCACCGACTCCGCATGGGCCCGGCGCTCAGGGGCGTTACGGATGGAGCGGCGCAGGGACAGTTCCACATCCTCGCGTCCGGTGGGCATGACGAGCTGGGAGAGCGGATCGGTGAAGACAAAGCCCACCCGGCGGCGGACCTCCCGGACGGCCCGGACCGTATCGGCACCGTCGACCCGCACGGTGCCGTCGCTGGGTGCCACGAGCCCGTTCAGGAGCCGCAGGAGGGTGGACTTGCCCGAGCCGTTGGCCCCGATAACCCCAATCCGCCGTTCCGTGAGGTCGAGCGAAAGCTCCTGGAGCAGCGTCTTGGGAGCGGGGCGGCCATCAACCGGAACCCGCACCGAAACACGGTCCAGGACGATGATGCTCACGGGCGGGTGTCCACCGTCCGGATGCGGCGCAGCAGCAGGTCCGGGAAGGCCTTGTGCAGGGCCAACGCGATGCTGACGGCCAGGACGTTCTTGATGATGTCGCCCGGGTAGAACGCGAGATCGGCGAGGAAGGCTTTGGAGAAGTCCAGCTTGGCGTTGACCATCATGCCCAGGATGCCCAGGCCGTGGATGAAGATGATGCTGCTCACCATGGCGGCGGCGAACAGGAGGATGGCGCGCAGCTTGCCGGTGCGGTTGGCGGTCCACTTGAGCACGACGACGGTCAGCCAGCCGACCGCCGTGGCGGCCAGCAGGAATCCGATGATGTAGCCGGCGGAGGGGCCGGCGAGCACGCCCAGGCCGCTGCGGCCGCCGCTGAAGATCGGCAGGCCCGCGAAGCCCAGAAGCAGGTAGAGGCCGACGGCGGCGAAGGCCCGGCCCGGGCCCAGCGCCAGCCCCGTGAGCATGACGGCAAGGGTCTGCAGCGTGATGGGCACGCCGAGCCCGCCGACGGGGATGGCGGCGATCAGGGCAGAAGCGGCCACAAGGGCGGCGAAGACGGCGATGAGGCCAAGGTCGGTGGCATTCCAGCGGTCCCGGCGGCGCGGGGTCCTGGCTGCGGCGGGACGGTGGGTTTGCGTCATGATGTTCCTGTCGGGGTGCTGCGGCGGAAATATAGATTGTGATATCGACTGTACGGTCGCGGCGGGGGCTGTATTTTGTAGGCGCCCCACTAACCGGCGGCCCGGAAGCTGGAGGACGCCGCCAACGAACACCGCCAGCAGGCGGGACCAGCATGGCGACGGCGGCCGGCCACTGCCACAGGTACCCATGTCATGGAGCCGGGGCAGTGCCGGTAGACTTGTGGAGGCCGTGCTCTCGCATCGCCCTGCCCCGGCCCCGCCCAGACTCCACCCGTCGTGCCGCGGCATTCCCTGTTGTGAAAGGCCTTAGCTGCATTGATTACCGTCCAGGATCTCGAACTGCGCGCCGGCGCCCGCCTCCTCATGGACCAGGTGAGCTTCCGGATCGACAAGGGAGACAAGATCGGTCTGGTCGGCCGTAACGGTGCAGGCAAGACAACGCTGACCCGGGTGCTCGCGGGCGAGGGCCTGCCCGCCGCCGGCAAGGTAACCCGCACCGGCGAAATCGGCTACCTGCCGCAGGATCCGCGCACCCCGGACATGGAGCAGCTCGCGCGGGACCGGATCCTGTCCGTCCGCGGCCTGGACATTGCCGTCGGCAAGCTCCGCCTGGCGCACGAAGAGATGGCCAGCGAGGACCCCGCGGTCCAGCGCAAGGCGATGAACCGCTATGACCGGCTGGAATCCGAATTCCTGGCCGCCGGCGGCTATGCCGCCGAAGCCGAGGCGGCAGCAATCTGCTCGAACCTCGCCCTGCCGGACCGGCTGCTGAACCAGCCGCTCAAGACCCTGTCCGGTGGACAGCGGCGCCGCGTGGAGCTTGCGCGCATCCTGTACTCGGACGCCGAAACCATGCTCCTCGATGAGCCCACCAACCACCTCGACGCCGATTCCATCTCCTGGCTCCGTGAGTTCCTCAAGAACCACCAGGGCGGGCTGATTGTCATCAGCCACGACACCGAACTGCTCGAAGCGACCGTCAACAAGGTCTTCCTCCTCGATCCCAACCGCGCCCAGATCGACTTCTACAACATGGACTGGAAGCGCTACCTCAACCAGCGCGAAACGGACGAGCGCGCCCGCAAGCGTGAGCGGGCCAACGCGGAGAAGAAGGCCCAGGTCCTCATCGACCAGGCCAACAAGATGCGCGCCAAGGCCACCAAGGCCGTCGCCGCCCAGAATATGGCCAAGCGTGCCGAGCGCCTGCTCGGCGGCCTCGAGGCAGTGCGCGCGCACGACAAGGTGGCAGCCCTGCGCTTCCCGGACCCGTCGCCCTGCGGCAAGACCCCGCTCACCGCGGACGGCCTCAGCAAGTCCTACGGCTCGCTGGAGATCTTCACCGATGTCGACCTTGCCATTGACCGCGGGTCCAAGGTGGTCATCCTGGGCCTCAACGGCGCGGGCAAGACCACGCTGTTGCGGATGCTGGCCGGCGTCGACAAGCCGGACACCGGCGAAGTCGTTGCGGGCCACGGCCTGAAGGTGGGCTACTACGCGCAGGAGCACGAGACGCTCGACGTGGACCGCAGCGTCCTGCAGAACATGCGCTCCTCCGCCCCGGACATGAACGACGCGGAAGTCCGCAACATCCTGGGCTCGTTCCTGTTCTCCGGCGACGACGTCGACAAGCCCGCCGGTGTGCTCTCCGGCGGCGAGAAGACCCGGCTGGCGCTGGCCACCATCGTGGCCTCGAGCGCGAACGTGCTGCTCCTCGACGAGCCCACCAACAACCTGGACCCCGCCAGCCGCGCCGAAATCCTCGGGGCCCTGAGCAACTACACCGGCGCCGTCGTCCTCGTGAGCCACGATGAGGGCGCCGTCGAGGCGCTCAACCCGGAGCGTGTCGTCCTGCTTCCCGACGGCATCGAGGACCACTGGAACGAAGACTACCTGGACCTCATCACGCTGGCGTAAGCCACCCAAGCGACCCACAGCCGGGTCAGCGGACCGGCATCTCTTCCGCGCCCGTGATCCGGTGCAGGTCCGCGTAGCTGATGGAGAACATCGAGTTGTGGTCCCCTGCCCCCGCCCAGAGCACGCGGTGGGCCGACAACGACTCATCCAGCAGGGTCCGGATCTTCTCCGGGTGGCCTACCGGGGCGACGCCGCCGACCTCCTGGCCGGTGTGGGCCAGGACGAACTCGGGGGAGGCGCGGCGGATCTTGCCCGCGCCCAGCCGGTCCGCGACCTTGCGGACGTCCACCTTGGCCGCGCCGCTTGCCAGGATGAGCAGCGGGGTGCCCTCGAGCTCGAACACCAGGCTGTTGGTGATCGCCGCGACATCGCAGCCCAGCGCGGCGGCGGCCGCTGCCGCCGTCGGCACCTTCGCATCGAACACCGTCACGGTGTCCTGGGCGCCCAGGGCGGTGAGGGCGCGCTTGACGTTGGCCACCGGGCCGGGAAAAGCGTCAGGGCTCATCGCTCAGAACCCCTGGGCGTCGAGGATGGCGTCTTCCTCTTCTTCCGCCGTCGCGTTCTTGCGCTTCCGCGGGGCAGGACGACGGCGGGCCACCGGGCCGCTGGAGTGCAGGAACACGCCCTCGGCGGCCTCGGCTTCGGCGTCCTCCGCGTCGATCGCGGCGTTGCGGGCCTGCTGCCTGGCCGCGTAGCCGAACCCGACGAACATCAGCACGCCGAACGCGAACCATTGCAGGGAGTAGGACAGGTGGGTGCCTTCATCAGTGGTCGGCTTGGGGAACGGGAACGGCATGTCCTGCACCGACGGCGACTCGGAGGCCAGCTGTCCGTAGGCGCCCGTCAGCAGCGGATAGCCCAGCTGCGCGGAATAGGCGGAGAGGTCGATCGAGGCCAGCTGTCCGTCAGGGGCGCCGCGCTGCAGCTCGGGCTCGGCCGGCTTGAGGCGGGCAACCACCGTCACCGGCCCCTGCGGCGGGGCAGGCACTGAGTCGGGCCGTCCCGGGGTGCTGTTGCCGATGGGCAGCCAGCCACGGTCGATCACCACGGTTTCGCCGGACTGGAGCTTGAAGGGAACCACCACCTCGTAGCCTGGCTGGCCGTTGAGCGGGCGGTTGCGGACGATGCGCTGTCCGGCGGCGTCGTAGCTGCCCTTCAGTTCCACCTGGGTCCACTCCCGCTCCGGATTCAGCCGGCTGAACTGGTCCCGGACATCGGCGAACGGCACGGGGGTGGCTGAGTAGTTGGAGACCACCCGGTTGATTTCGGCCAGGGTCTCGGCGCGGCGGTCCATCTGCCACCGGCCCAGCCCGACGCAGCCGGCAGCGAAGATCGCGGCCAGCAACAAGTACCCCAGCCATTTACTGGAGAAGAGAAAGCGGTACATTCAGCCGATCCTGCCTGACGGGTCGAGAGGGGCGGTCACTGCCGGGAGGGGGACGGTCTCTTCGCCGAGGACCACAGTCTCTTTCCACAGTCCGCGCGTCTGGAGGTAGTCCTCAAGCCAGGCGCGGTGCTCCCCGCACGCCAGCCAGATCTTGCGCCGCTCCGGGGTGTGGATCTTGGGATTGTTCCACAGCAGCTGCCATTCCGCCGCCGCGCGGCAGGCTTTCCGCGAGCAGACGGTGCCCGGGGCCGCGGCCGTGTCCCCACCGGTCCCGGCCAGGTCAAAGAGATTCATGAAGCTGCCCGTCCGTGGTCGTCGTCGTTCTCATCTTCGATCAGCTCACCCTGCAGCAGCGTCCCTGAACCGTCTGCGCCGTCGCTCAGATCCTGCCCGTTTGGATCCTGCCCGGCGGGGCCCGCGGTGTCCGGTGCGTCCAGCTCTGCGAGCGGAGCATAGTCCAGGAGCGAGTCACTGTGGATTTCCGCCTTGTCGCTGCCGTTGGCGATCACCACCGCCACCCAGGGCAGGAAGACGGCGCCGGCAATCGGAAGGAGCTTGAACCAGCCATCCACGACAAAAATCAGGATCAGGCAGACCATGCGGATGCCCATGGCGATGGCATACTTCACCATCCGCTGGTGCATCTCGTCCGAGTGCGCAGCAGCGGCGTCGGTGATGCTGTGCACCTCGGTACCGCCGGACTCGGAGTCCGGCCTCCCGGGCACATGCGCACCGGGTCGGTTTTTGAGTGTCACGGCTGTCAGATCACGCTCCCAAGGCTTACTTCGATTCTCTCACCATCGGCGGAGCCGCCCAAACGGAAGCGCACCGGGCGCTAAGATCGGAGGCAGGAAAATTCCAGCCCCCAGCGCGGCCCTCCCTGCCGCAGAATCCCGGAGCCCCATATGACTGACACATCCACCACTGGCCGCAGCGTTCTGATCACCGGCGGAAACCGCGGGATCGGCCTGGCCATCGCCGAGTCCTTCCTGGCCAACGGCGACAAGGTGGCCGTTACCTTCCGCAGCGAATCGTCGCTGCCCGAGGGCATCCTCGGCGTCAAGGCGGACGTCACGGACGAAGCGTCGGTGGACGCGGCGTTCGCGGAAGTCGAAGCCGCCCACGGCCCGGTGGAAATCCTTGTGGCCAATGCCGGCATCACCAAGGACACGCTCCTGATGCGGATGAGCGAAGACGACTTCACCTCGGTGATCGACACGAACCTCACGGGCGCCTTCCGGGTGATCAAGCGCGCATCCAAGGGCATGATCCGGGCGCGCAAGGGCCGCGTGGTGCTGATTTCCTCCGTCTCCGGCCTCTACGGCGCGCCGGGCCAGATCAACTACTCTGCCTCCAAGGCAGGCCTGGTGGGCATCGCCCGGTCGCTCACCCGCGAGCTCGGCGCGCGCGGGATCACCGCGAATGTGGTCGCGCCCGGCTTCATCAACACCGACATGACGGCCGAGCTGCCCGAGGCCACGCAGAAGGACTACCTGAGCAAGGTCCCCGCCGGCCGCTTCGCCGAGGCCTCCGAGGTCGCCAACGTCGTGCGCTGGATCGCCAGCGACGAGGCGTCCTACATTTCCGGTGCGGTCATTCCGGTCGACGGCGGCCTCGGAATGGGCCACTAGCCCCTACCAGCAGGACGACGCGGGAAACCTGCGGAGCACAGCGGACGACGGCGGATTCCGCCGTCGTCCGCTGTGCTGTGTCGGATTGTTCTGTGTCGGCTTGTTCTGCGTCCGCTGTTTGCTGCAACCGGACCGGGCCACTGGAGACGCACAGTTTTCCGCGCCGGGTTCCGCGCCGGGCCTTTTTGCCCTTGGCTCCGGGGCTCCTGGAGAGTGTAATGGGCTCACAGCCCCTGACCATGCCGCGGCAGGGGCGTGGACTCAGGAGGAAATCATGAGTGATCTCAGCAAATGGACGCCCTCGGACATGCTGGAACCGGTCCGCCGCTTCCTTGACGGTGATCTGTCCATAGCGCCAGGGATCAAGATCGAACAGTTCCAGGAGGGCACCACCCTGGTGGTGCGGGCGGAAGCGCCGGGGATCGACCCGGACCGGGACGTCGACGTCTCGGTCGGCGAGGGCGTGCTGAATATTGCGGTGGAGCGGCGGGAGTCGTCCGAGCACAAGAGCAAGGACGGTTACCGCTCGGAGTTCCGCTACGGCCGGGCCGCCCGGAGCATTGCGCTGCCCGCGGGGGTGAGGGAAGAAGACATCACCGCCACTTACAAGGACGGTGTCCTGGAAGTCCGCGCACCGGCGCCCAAGGTTGTGACCGGTGAAGCGACGACGAAGATCCGGATCGACCGCGGCTGACCCATCCCCGGCACGTCCAAGCCACGGGACGACGGAACTACGCCGCCGGGGCTTCTTTGTGGATGCTGAACAACTGTAATGGCGCGGTCCGCTGGCATGATGGATTGCAGACCCACAGTATTTGGACGTTTGGAACAAAGGAGCTCGTATGGGACTGCTGGAGAACAAGACTGCGATCGTGACCGGTTCGTCGCGCGGAATCGGCGCCGAAGTGGCCAAAATCCTCGCCGCCGAGGGTGCGGCCGTCGTCGTCAACTACCGCCAGAAGGCGCCGCGCGCCAACAAGGTTGTCGCCGAGATCGAAGCCGACGGCGGCCGTGCCGCGGCCATCGGGGCGGACCTCACCACCCAGGAAGGCGTCCAGGCCCTCGCCAGCGCCGCGATGGAGAACTTCGGCTCGCTCGACCTCCTGGTCCTCAACGCCTCCGGCGGCATGGAGACCGGCATGGAAGAGGGCTACGCGCTGAAGCTGAACCGCGACGCCCAGGTGAACATGCTCAACGCCGCCGTCGCGCTCATGCCCCACGGCTCGCGCGTGGTCTTCGTGACCAGCCACCAGGCCCACTTCATCGACACGGTGCCCACCATGCCCGAGTACGAGCCCGTGGCCCGCAGCAAGCGCGCCGGCGAGGACGCACTCCGGGCACTGGTCCCGAACCTGGCCGAGAAGGGGATCACGCTAGTGGTCGTCTCCGGCGACATGATCGAGGGCACCGTCACGGCCACCCTGCTTGACCGCTCCAACCCCGGCGCCATCGAGGCACGCCGCGCAGAAGCCGGCAAGCTGTACTCGGTCAAGGAGTTTGCCGCGGAGGTCGCCAAGATGGCCTCGGCCGACGTCGAAACCGGCCACACGGAATACGTCGGCGGTGCGGATTATTTCGGTAAGACCGCAGACCAGGCAGCGGATAAGAGCTCCAGCTAGGCGCAGCCCGCCACGCGCGCCGGGATGGCGCGTCTAAAAGGCACGTCCCGGGAATGTTTTGACTAAACATTGCCGGGACGTGCCTTCCCGGTTAATGCATCAGACTCCGGCGATGTACCGCACGGCGTCGAGATAGGGAAGGTTGACGGCGGCGTCCGCGGCAGCGCGGACGGCCGGCTTCGCGTTGAAGGCGATGCCGATCCCGGCGGCGCCCAGCATGTCGAGGTCGTTCGCGCCGTCGCCCACGGCGATCGTGTGTTCCATCGGGATGCCCTCGGCCGCAGCCCATTCGCGCAGGTACTTCTCCTTGGCCGCCCGGTCGATCACGTCGCCGAGCACCTTGCCGGTCAAGGCGCTGTCGACGATTTCGAGTTCGTTCGCGATCCAGTAGTGCAGCCCCAGGTCTTCGGCGATCGGCCGGAGGATCTGGTTGAAGCCGCCGGACACGACCGCCACGGCATGGCCGGCGGCCTGGAACGCCGCCACCAGCTCGGCGGCGCCCTCGGTCAGCCTGACCTCGGCGCGGACAGACTCGACGACGTCCGCGGGCAGCCCCGCGAGGACCGCCACCCGGGCGTGCAGGCTCTGGGCGAAGTCCAGCTCGCCGCGCATGGCCGCCTCGGTCACCGCCGTTACTTCCTCGCGTTTGCCGGCGTAGGCGGCCAGGAGCTCGATCACTTCCTGCTGGATGAGGGTGGAGTCCACGTCCATGATGAGGAACTTCCGGGGCGCGCTGCGCAGTGTTGCCGGAACCAGCGCCGTGTCGACGCCCTCGATGCCGGCGGCCGCCAGCGCACGGCGCGCACTGTCCAGACGGGCTTCCGCAACCGCGGCGGCTGTGGCGGCGTCGGCAGTCCGTCCGTCCCGTCCGGCGTCTTGGCGGCTGTCCGCTCCGCCGGCCTGGGAGGCGCCCCGGGAGGCGTCCAGCGAGGCGCCCTGCACGCTGTCCAGGGCGCAGTCGACGGCGTACACCTCGAAGCGGGCGTCGCCGGTCCGGGTTTCCGCCCCGACGCCCAGCCCGGCGGCCGTCAGGAGCGAACGCAGCCGCTGGATGTCGGGAAGGGACAGTTTCAGGCCGTAGCTCACTGCGGTCACGTTCGAACTCATGGCCTCAATCCTAGCGAGCGGGCCGCGGGCGGCCCGAATTCGTTGCGCCCGGGCAGGCGCCGCGTGACGCTCCACGGCAGGGCGCGGCGCCGGTTATCAGTCGCCCGCTTTTTTGTCCTAGTGTCTACTCCTATGAGTGATGTTCTTGAAATGGCCGGGGTCAGTGTTGTACGTGGGGCGAAGACGCTCCTGGACAAGGTCGACTGGCAGGTCAAAGAGGGCGAACGCTGGGTGATCCTGGGCCCCAACGGTGCCGGTAAGACCACACTCCTCCAGCTGGCCGCGGCCCGCATCCACCCGACCTCCGGAATGGCCGGCATCCTCGAGGAAGTCCTCGGCGCCGTCGACGTCTTCGAGCTCCGCCCCCGGATCGGGCTGTCCTCCGCTGCGCTGGCCAGCCAGATCCCCGAGCACGAGAAGGTCCTCAACGTGGTGGTCACCGCCGCGTACGGCGTGACCGGCCGCTGGCGCGAGGGCTACGAGAAGGACGACGAGCGGCGCGCCTTCGGGCTGCTGAACGAGTGGGGGATGGGCCCACTGCTCAACCGCCCCTTCGCCTCGCTTTCCGAGGGGGAGCGCAAGCGCGTCCAGATTGCCCGCGCCCTCATGACCGATCCCGAGCTCCTGCTCCTGGACGAGCCGGCCGCGGGGCTCGACCTCGGCGGCCGCGAGGACCTGGTCCAGCGCCTGAGCGAACTCGCCCGCGACGACGCCGCCCCGGCGATCGTCCTGGTCACCCACCACCTCGAAGAAGTGCCGCCGGGCTTCACGCATGCGATGCTCATGCGCGACGGCGGCGTCGTGGCTTCCGGCCCGTTGCCGGAGGTCCTCACGGCGGAAAACCTGAGTGAAACGTTCGGCCTGCCGTTGGACGTCAGCGTCAACGCGGGCCGGTACACCGCGACCGCCAGCCGCTGACGGGGCCGCTGACCGCGCGTGGAGCTCTTCAATAGTGCCCTCATATTCTTCGCCGGCCTGTGGGCGGGCACCATCAACAGCGTCGTCGGATCCGGCACCCTGGTCACGTTCCCGGTGCTGATCGCCTTGGGCTACGCCCCCGTCACGGCCTCCATCAGCAACGCCATGGGGCTCGTGGCCGGCAACGCCACCGGCGCCTGGGGCTACCGGAAAGAACTCGAGGGCCGCGGCAAGCAGCTGCTCCGGCTTCTGCCGGCCTCGCTGCTGGGTGCCGTCACCGGCGCCTATCTGCTGTTGCACCTGCCCGAGAAAGTCTTCTACTACGCCGCCCCCGTCCTGATCGTGCTGGCCCTGCTGATGGTGGTCTTCCAGCCGCGGTTGCAGCGGTGGGTGAGGAACCGCGAGGAGAACCCCGAGCACGCGATCCGGGACCGCCGCCACGGTGTGCTGCTCGTGGTGCTGGTGTATCTCGCCGGCGTCTACGGCGGCTACTTCGTGGCGGCCCAGGGCATCCTGTTAGTCGGCATCCTGGGCGTGTTCATGACCGGGACCATCCAGAACGCCAACGCGATGAAGAACTTCCTGGTCCTGGGCGTGAACGTGGTGGCCGCCGCCTCCTACCTCCTGTTCGCCTTCGACCGGATCGACTGGGGTGTGGTCGGGCTGATCGCCGTGAGCTCCCTGATCGGCGGCGTGATTGGCTCCAGGGTGGGGCGCCGGCTCTCCCCGGCGGTCCTGCGCGGGGTCATCTTCACCCTGGGCCTGGTGGCGCTGGGGTTCATGATCGCCAACCTGTTCAAATAGCCCTTCCAACAGCCTCCCAGGAATGACCTGCCCGTGACCTTTCACTTTCTTGAATCCGCCGACGACCCGCGGGTTGCGGACTACACGCAGCTCACGGACGTGCACCTGCGCAAAATCCGGGAACCCGCGGAGGGGCTGTACATCGCCGAGTCCTCCCGCGTCCTGCGCCGGGCCCTGGCCGCAGGGCACCGGCCGCGGTCCTTCTTCCTGGCCGAGAAGTGGGCCGGGGACCTCGCCGATGTCTTCGAGCAGTACCCGGAGGTGCCGGCCTACATCGGCCCCGCGGCTCTGCTCGAGCAAATCACCGGCTTCCACCTGCACCGCGGCGCCATGGCCGCCATGCACCGGCCCGCCCCGGTGCCGCTGGCGGACCTGCTCGCCGGAGCCCGCCGGGTTGCGGTGCTGGAGGACATCGTGGACCACACGAACGTCGGGGCCATTTTCCGCTCGGCCGCGGCCCTGGGCGTGGACGCCGTCCTGGTCTCGCCGCGCTGCGGGGATCCGCTCTACCGCCGCAGCGTGCGGGTCAGCATGGGCACCGTGTTCCAGGTGCCGTGGGCCCGGCTGGAGGACTGGGCGGAAGGCTTGGCCGCGCTGCAGGAGCAAGGCTTCACCGTGGCGGCCATGGAGCTCACGGAGGACGCGGTGGACCTCGACGTGCTCGCGGCGCGCCGCCCGGAGCGGCTGGCCCTGGTGCTTGGGACGGAAGGCGCGGGAATGAGCGAAGGAACCCTGGCCGCCGTCGACCTCGCCGTGAAAATCCCGATGCGCCCGGGCGTCGATTCGCTCAACGTCGCCGCGGCGTCGGCGGTGGCGTTCTGGGAGCTCCGCCCGAAGGACTGAGGCGCCCTGCATCGTGCGGCGGCCGCGCCGCGCTGACGTGCGCCAATGCTGTTCGTCAGCGGTCCGGGGATCGGCTATCATTGGTAGCTGGCCGTCCGGTGCTTTCCGCCGGCCATCCCACTCATACCTGGCAACTGGCAAAATCCAGTTGTGCGAACAAAGGTCCAATTATGAAGTCTAATACTCACCCGAAGTACGAAGCTGTTGTTTTCAACGACCTGGCTTCCGGCGTCAAGTTCCTGACCAAGTCCACCGTGTCTTCTTCGAAGACCATCGAGTGGGAAGACGGCAACACCTACCCGGTCATCGACGTCGAAATCTCCTCTGAGTCCCACCCGTTCTACACGGGCAAGCAGCGCATCATGGACTCCGCAGGCCGCGTCGAGCGCTTCAACGCTCGCTTCAAGGGCTTCGGCGGCAAGAAGTAACTTTCTTCCCCAAGGTCTTATGGAAAGCCCGCACCGGCAACGGTGCGGGCTTTCTGCGTCTCTGCTGCCCTTCCGCTGACCGGGTGACCCGGGTTCCCAGGTTCCCCGACGCATGCGGCAGGATGGAGGTCATGACATCCCATCCTGCGGCCACCGCTCCCAGCCCCGACGACGACGGCGGCGCCCGTCACCACGGCGAGTACAAGGTCCCGGGCGGCAAGCTCGTGGTCGCCGACTTCGACGTCGTCAACGGCGTCCTGGCCCACGTCTCCCTGAGCGGGGACTTCTTCCTCGAACCCGACGAGGCGCTGCCGGAGATCAACCGGGCGCTCACCGGGCTGCCCATCGAGACGAGCGCCGCGGACATCGCGGACGCCGTGACGGCGGCGCTGCCCGAAGGCACCGTGCTGTTCGGGTTTTCCGCCGACGCCGTCGCCGTCGCCGTCCGCCGCGCCCTGGCGAAGGCCACCGGCTGGGCGGACCACCACTGGAATATCATCGCCCCGTCCGTCCTCCCCACCCACGTCAACGTCGCCCTGGATGAGGTCCTCACCGAGGAAGTCGGCGCCGGGCGGCGCAATCCCACCCTGCGGTTCTGGGACTGGGAGGAGCCCTCCGTGGTGATCGGCAGCTTCCAGTCCGTCCGCAACGAACTCCACCCCGAGGGCGTGGCCCGGCACGGCATCAGCGTGGTCCGGCGGATCAGCGGCGGGGGAGCGATGTTCATGGAGGCCGGGAACTGCATCACCTACTCGCTGTACCTCCCGCAGACCCTCGTGGACGGCATCAGCTTTGCGGACTCCTACCGCTTCCTCGACGCCTGGGTGATGGCGGCCCTGGAAAAGGTCGGCATCAGCGCCTTCTACGTGCCGCTCAATGACATCGCCACCGAGCACGGCAAGATCGGCGGCGCCGCGCAGAAGCGGCTCGCCAACGGCGGCATGCTGCACCATGTCACCATGAGCTACGACATCGACGCCGACAAGATGGTGGAGGTGCTGCGGATCGGCAAGGAGAAACTGTCCGACAAGGGCACCAGGAGCGCCAAGAAGCGCGTGGATCCGCTCCGCCGCCAGACCGGCCTGGCCCGCGCCGAAATCGTTGCAGCGATGATGGACGTCTTCGCCGAACGCTACGGCGCGACCCCGTCCGTCCTCACCGACGCCGAGCTGGAGGCCGCCCGCCGCCGCGTGGAGACCAAGTTTGGCACCGCGGAGTGGCTGCACCGGGTCCCCTAACGGCCAGTTCCATAGCGGCCCGGTCTACCCCATCGATTGCTCTATAGCTGCCGTTTTCGGCCGTCAAAAGGGCCGTTACGGAGCGGTCGATGGTGCCTGGGCCGGTGCCGTCAGAGCCTGCGCCCTGAGGGAACGGTGCAGCTGGCTGCGCTGTTCGATGATGATCCGGCGCAGGGCACGCGGCGCATCAGGGTGGGCGGCCAGCCACTGGTCGGTGCGGACGATCACGGCGTGGGTTTCGGCCGTTCCGCCGTCCAGGTCTTGTGCCGCGGGGTAGAAGCCGCGGACAATCCGGCTGGCGATCTCGATGCTCCGGTCCGCCCAGACGTCCTCGAGGGATTCGAAGTACGGGTCGATGAACCCGGCCAGCAGGGAGGCCGCGCCGGTGTTGAACCCGGCAATCGTGGCGCCGAGGAGCTGGTTGGACAGGCCGGTGCCGTGGACGGCGGCATCCCAGGCGGCCGCCTTGACGGCTGCCTCGGGGCGCGCGGCGAGGGCCGTGGCGTGCCCGGACTTGCCTGCCGCGGTGTTGTCCCGGGCGAGTTCCTGGTCGAGCTGCTCCTGCGAGGCCTGGCCGTTGGCCGCCAGGGCATGCCAGAGATTCCAGCGCAGTTCGGCGTCCACGGCGAGGCCTTCAATCACCGTGCTGCCGTCCAGGATGCCCCGGAGCAGGTCCAGCCGGCCGGCGTCGTAGCGGCTGGTTGCGGCAAGGGTCCGGGCCCAGGCCAATTGCTGGTCGGAACCCGGGGCTGCCGTCTGCAGCTGTTCGGCGGCCGTTGTGAGGAAGCCGTGGCGCACGGCATCGCGCTGGCCCCGGGGCACGTAGCGTTCCACCGCCGTCGAGGCATTGCCCAGCACGTTGAGGAGGACGCCGATGCCCGGCTCCGCGGGCCCGAAGCGCTCGACGGCGTCGACATAGAGTGCGGCCGGTGTGACGGCATCCCGGGCCGAGTCCCACAGCGCCGTCCAGCACAGCGCCCGCGCCATGGGGTCCTCCAGCTTGTCCAGGGAGCCGCGGACAGTGGCCTCGGAATGCGGGTCCAGCCGGACCTTGGCGTAGCTGAGGTCCTCGTCATTGACCAGCAGCAGCGCAGGCCGCGGTTTGCCGGCCAGCGCGGTCACGTCGGTCCGGGCGCCGCGCACATCGGTCTCGACACTGTCCGTGCGGACCAGGGCGCCGGCGTCGTCGAAATCGTAGAGGCCGATCCGCAGCCGGTGCGGGCGGGGCTCCTGCCGGCCGGTGGTGGGATCCACGGCATCCTGCAGGACGGTGACGGAGCTGAGCGCGCTGCTGACTTCGGTGGATTCGGTGATCTCGCTGGACAGGGTGGAGATGCCGGAGGTCTGGAGCCATTGGCGGGCCCATTCGCTGAGGTCGCGGCCGGACGCCGCGCTCAGGGCGGCCAGCAGTTCGGCGAGAGTGGTGTTGCCGTAGGCGTGGTCCCGGAAGTACTGGCGGGACCCGGCGATGAAGGCCTCGAACCCGACGTAGGCCACCAGCTGCTTAAGCACCGAAGCGCCCTTGGCGTAGGTGATGCCGTCAAAGTTCTGCTTCGCGGCTTCCAGGTCCGGGATATCGGCGACGATCGGGTGGGTGGTGGGCAGCTGGTCCTGGACGTACGCCCACGCCTTGCGGTTGTTGGCGAAGTTCACCCAGGCCGTGTCCCAGTCCGTGGTCCGGTCCACGCCGAGGGTGCCCATGTAATCCGCGAAGGATTCCTTGAGCCACAAATCATCCCACCACTTCATGGTGACGAGGTCCCCGAACCACATGTGCGCCATCTCGTGCAGGAGCGTGTTGGCGCGGGCCTGGTACTGCGAATCGGCGGCCCGGGAGGTGAAGACGTAGCTTTCGGTGAAGGTCACCAGGCCCGGGTTTTCCATGGCGCCGAGGTTGTACTCGGGGACGAACGCCTGCTCGTATTTGCCCCACGGGTAGGGGAAATCAAAGAGTTCGTTGAAGAAGGACAGCCCGTTCCTGGTGAGGCGGAACAGGGCGTCGGTGTCGAAGGATGCGGCCATGGAGGCGCGGCAGTAGAGCGCCAGCGGTACGTCCAGAACGGTGCCGTCGGCGAGCGTGCCGCGCCAGGCGTCCTCGGCCTTGAAGTACGGTCCGGCGAGGACGGTGGTGATGTAGGTGGACATCGCCTTGGTGGGCGCGAAGTCCCAGCGGCTCGTGGCGGGATCACTCGTCAGTTGGGTGCGCAGCACCTCGGCGCCGTTGGAGGACACCTGCCAGTCGGAAGGGGCCATGACGTGGAAGGTGAACTCGGCCTTCAGGTCCGGCTGTTCGAAGTTCGCGAACACCCGGCGGGCGTCGGCGGGTTCATACTGCGTGTAGAGGTAGCACTGGCCGTCGGCGGGATCGACGAAGCGGTGCATGCCCTCACCGGAGGTGCTGTACAGGGCCGTTCCCGTGATGGTGACCTGGTTCTCCGGCTGCAGGTTCTCGAGCCGGATCCGGGAACCGTCCACGACGTCGGCGACGGCGAGTCCCTTGCCGTTGAGGAAGACGCTGTGCACGCTGCCGGCGATGAAATCCACGAAGGTCGTCGCCCCGGGTTCGCTGGCCGAGAAGGAGATGATGCTGCGGCTCGTGTAGCCGGCGACGTTCGGGTCGGCCGCCTGCCGGACGTCAAGGGAGACATCATAGCTGTGAGTGGTGATGAGGGCGGCGCGGTCCGCGGCCTCGTCGCGGCTCAGATTCTGGTTTGACACCCCGCTATCTAATCACGGGAGCGTGTGTGCCCGGTCACGCCGGCGGGAACATCAGGAAGGCGGCCGCCAGCCCGAGCAGGGCGATCAGCAGCCAGGACGCCAGCGCGGCCAGCAGCGCGCGTGCGCCGGTGTGCAGCAGCTGGCCCACCCGGACGGCGGAGCCCAGCCCGAAGAGCGCCATGCCGAGCAGCAGGTCCTGGACGGTGGCGGCCGCGTCCAGGGCCGCGGGGGAGAGCCACCCGGTGGTGCGCAGGCCCGCCAGGGCCACGAATCCGATGACGAACAGCGGGACCACCGGGGGGCGCTTGGCGCCGTCGGCTGCGGTGCCCAGCCGGTGATGGAAGCCCGCGGCGGCGACCATCGGCGCCAGCAGGATCACCCGGGTGAGTTTGACGACGACGGCGACGGCCAGCGCCGCGGTACCGGCGGTCTGGGCGGTGGCGACCACCTGCCCGACGTCGTGCACGGAGGCGCCGGTCCACGCCCCGAAGATCTCCGGACCCAGGCCCAGCGGCCGCGCGAGCAACGGCAGCACACCGATCGCCAGCGTGCCGCACAAGGTCACGAGCGCCACCGGCAGCACGGTTTCCTCCTGCCGGATTCTGCGCACGGCGGCCATCGCCCCGATCGCTGACGCCCCGCAGATGGCGAATCCCGTGGCCACCAGCAGCGCCACGCGGGGCGGCAGCCGGAAGAGCCTGCTGATCCCGTACGTCCCGGCGAAAGCGGCCAGCACCACGGCGGTCACGAGCAGCAGCGCGGCCCAGCCCAGGCCCAGGACATCGCCGAGGCTGACTTTCAGGCCCAGCAGCACGATCCCGGCCCGCATGAGGTGCTTGCCGGCGAAGTCCAGCCCGGGCCGCGCCGGCCCGGCGGTCCAGCCAGACACGCCCGGCAGGTTGGCCGCCAGCAGCCCGAGGAGCACGGCCATTGTCATCGCCGGCAGCGCGGGAAGGAGCAGGTGGGCGGCGACGGCGACGGCGACGGCCGCCGCGGCGCCGGCCAGGCCTGGCGCGGCCTCTCTCAGGGCTGAGGCGGTGGCGGATCTCTTCAGGGGCACGCCCCTACATTGCCGTACCCGGCCGGAAAAGCCGTAACCGCAGCCGTCCCGGCAGGCGGCCCGGACTGCGCGGCCAGCACTGAGCGCCGCGCCGCGGGCCGCCGAAATGATTTCAGAACAAAAAAGTGGTTGGCTAGTGACCATGTCTGACCTATTCCAGGAATACTCCGAGGCCGCCGGCCGCACCGGCGCCTACGACGAGATGTTTGCCCCCGGCCAGCAGGCCCGGAGATCCTACGGGCAGGTGGCCCTGGCCCTGCGCGAACTCTCGTTGGCTGACGTCAGCGCCCGCGCCGATTCCATGGCCCGGACCTTCCTGGACCGCGGCGTGACCTTCGACTTCGCGGGTGAGGAACGGCCCTTCCCCCTGGACATCGTCCCCCGCGTGATCCCCGCCGATGAGTGGAGCGTCCTGGAACGCGGTGTGGCCCAGCGCGTCCGCGCCCTTGAAGCCTTCCTCAATGACGTCTACGACAAGATGACCGTGGTCTCCGACGGCGTCATCCCGCGCCAGCTCGTCACGACGAGCGCGCACTTCCACCGCCAGGTGCACGGCTTTGAGCCGGCCGGCGGCGTCCGGGTCCACATTTCCGGAATCGACGTCGTCCGCGACGCCGAGGGCACGTTCCGGGTCCTGGAGGACAACGTGCGCGTGCCCTCGGGCGTCAGCTACGTCCTCGAGAACCGCCGGGCCATGGCCAAGGGCCTGCCGGAGGCTTTCGGCCAGCAGCTCATCCGTCCGGTCGAGGAGTACCCCCGCCGGCTCCTGTCCGCCCTGCGGAAGACGGCACCCTCCGGCGTCGACGATCCCACCGTGGTGGTCCTGACCCCCGGCGTGTTCAACAGCGCCTACTTCGAGCACACCCTGCTCGCCGGACTCATGGGTGTCGAACTCGTCGAGGGCCGCGACCTCATCTGCCGCGGCAACCGGGTCTACATGCGCACCACGGCGGGCGAGCAGCGCGTGGATGTCATCTACAAACGCATCGACGACGAATTCCTGGACCCGCTGCAGTTCCGTGCCGATTCCATGCTCGGCTGCCCCGGCCTGGTCAACGCCGCCCGCGCCGGCGGCGTCACGATCGCCAACGCCGTGGGCAACGGCGTCGCCGATGACAAGCTGGTCTACAGCTACGTGCCCGACCTCATCCGGTACTACCTCAACGAAGAGCCCGTGATCGCCAACGTGGACACCTTCCGGCTCGAAGAGAAGGAGGCCCGGGAACACGTACTGGACCGCCTGGACGAGCTCGTGGTCAAACCGGTGGACGGCTCGGGCGGCAAGGGCCTCGTGATCGGCCCGGACGCGTCCAGGGACGAACTCGACGCCCTGCGCAAGCGGATCATCGCCGACCCCCGCGGATGGATCGCCCAGCCAGTCCTGCAGCTGTCCACGGTGCCGACGCTCAGCGGCGACAAGTTCGGCCCCCGGCACGTGGACCTGCGCCCCTTCGCCGTCAATGACGGCGAGGACGTCTGGGTTCTCCCCGGCGGACTGACCCGTGTGGCGCTCAAGGAGGGCTCGCTGATCGTCAATTCCAGCCAGGGCGGCGGTTCCAAGGACACCTGGGTCCTGGCCGACTCCCCGCAGGTCCCCGTCGAAGTGATCCCGCGGCCCACCATCGCAGTCCGCGAGCGGGTTTCGGTCTGGCCGGTGGAGAGCAACTGGCGCGACAGCCAGAAAGAGCAGCAACAGCAGCAGCAGATTTCTGACGCGCAGGAGGTAACCGCGAATGCTTAGCCGTATTGCCGAGTCACTGTTTTGGATCGGCCGCTACGTGGAACGGGCCGACGGCACCGCCCGGATCCTCGACGTCCACCTCGAACGGCTCAACCATCTGCCCATGGAGGAACAGCGCAGCGTGGCGCAGGAACTCCTCGCCGTCATGGGTGCCCGCGCGCAAAGTGACGATTTCGGCCTGCCCGAACTGCTCAACGCCCTCGCCTACGACAAGCAGAGTGCCACCTCCATTGCCGGTTCCCTCGGAGCCGCCCGGGAAAACGCCCGCCGCGCCCGCGAGACCGTCTCCTCCGGGCTCTGGGAAAGCCTCAACACGACCTACTACGGGCTCAACCAGCACCGCAAGGACGTGGTGGGCACCTACCGGTTCTGCAACTGGGTCCTGGAGCGCACCGCCATGGTCAGCGGCCTCGCCGACACCACCGTCAGCCACGACGAGAGCTGGCAGTTCCTGGTCCTGGGCCGGTCGCTGGAGCGTGCGGACATGACCGCGCGCATGCTGTCCACCCGCGATGTCCTCTCGGCCGGCATGTCCTGGGTGAACATGCTCCGCTGCGCCGGGGCCTACGAATCCTTCCTGCGGACCCGCCGGGCGGCGTTCGGGGACCAGCACGCGGCCGAATTCCTGCTGCTGGACCGGCTGTTCCCGCGGTCCATCGTCTACGCGCTGCGCGACGCCGACGAGTGCCTGGCGAAGCTCGACCCCTCGGCCCAGCGCGTCGGCTTCATCAACGACGCCCGCCGGATCGTCGGGCAGGCCCGCACCTTCCTGGAGTTCCACCGCACCGATGACCTCATGTCGGAGCTGCCGGAGCACATGGAGCGTGTGCAAAAGGCCGTGTCGCAGGCCTCGGACGCCATTTCCCGTAAGTACTTCAATCAGGCAGACGAACTGGCCTGGGTGGGAGAAGTTTCATGACCCGGCTGAACATCGTCCACAAGACGGCCTACAAGTACAACAAACGCGTCACCCTGTCCTACAACGAGGCCCGGATGACCCCGCTGACGGACCCGCAGCAGGTGGTACTGGAATCCTCCATGAAGGTTTCCCCCTCGCAGGCGGCCCTGAGCAGCTACCGCGACTACTGGGGCACCCGGGTGACCGCCTTCGACATGCAGATGCCGCACGAGCACCTCGAGGTGCTGTCCACCACCACCGTCGAGGTGCACCGGGTCGAGAAGATCGCAACCGAGGCCGACATCGTCGGCTGGGACGTCCTGGCCGCACCGGAACGCCTAGACCAGTTCAGCGACTGGATTCCCCAGTCCCAGCTCACAGGTCCCGGCTCCGAGGTGCTCGCCATCATTCCCGGCGTCGTCGAGGGGAAATCGCCGCACGAGGCCGCCATGGCGGTCTTTGCCTGGATGCGCGGTGAAATGACCTACATGAAGGGCTCCACCGGCGTCACCACCAACGCCGAACAGGCCTGGAACCAGCGGCAGGGCGTCTGCCAGGACCTGGCACACCTCGCCATCGGGTCACTGCGCAGCTGCGGTATCCCGGCCCGCTACGTGTCCGGTTACCTTCACCCGCGTTCGACGGCGGAGCTCGGCGAGACGGTCGCCGGCCAGTCGCATGCGTGGCTCGAGTGGTGGGACGGCGAATGGCGCAGCTGGGACCCGACCAACCACAAACCCGCGGGGGACTTCCACGTCACCGTGGCCCGGGGCCGCGACTACCGCGACGTGCCGCCGCTCAAGGGCATCCTGTCCGGCGGCGGGGGATCGGCCCTCAGCGTCAGCGTGGAGATCACGCGCGTCGCCTGACCGCACGCTGCGCCCCACGTTGCGCTGTCAGATCGGGCTGCCCTAAAGCCCTCAGGGCAGCCCGATCTGAAAGCGCAAGAGGTGTTTTTTTGAGGGGCGCGGGTTATTCGAGACCGGAGCGCGTGGCGTCGTCCAACGGCGTCCACCAGGTCTGGGGCGGCACCACCTTGAACCGCCGGCCCGTGACGGTCTCCGGCGTAATCCGGACGAAATGTTCCTTCTTTCCGGCCTGCCACGGGAACAGCAACAGACCCACGGTGTCCATGACTTCCTGGGGGTTCTGCACCGGCGCGGCCTGGCCCTTGATGACGACGCTCCACGCGACTCCGGTGTCCGCGTTGATGCCGTCGGCCTCCAGCGCCACAGGCGTGCCGCCGGTGGCCGCCTGCAGCTTGGTGCCCTCCGCTGTCCGGAACACCAGCGTGCCGTGGTCCACTTTGTAGTTGATCGGGAAGATATCGGGGTGGTCGTCCACCCAGACCGCCAGCCTGCCGACGGAGACGCTGCGCAACAGCCGCCAGCATTCGTGGTGGTCGAGGTCTTCGACAGCGTGGGTCTGGTCCTTCGGCTCGTGACGGCCCGGGCTCGATTCAGTGCTCATGCCGGCGAGCGTACGCGGCCGGGCTGACGGCGGCTAGGGCAAATGGACCCAGCCGCCGGGTTAATCTCCGAATTCTGAGGCTTTCCTGAGTCGTTCGCGCTATTCTGGCAGAGGGCCGTCAGCGTCTACATTGGCCGGAGCGAACTGGGGGCAATGACATGCATTCAACGGGTGAGGGCTCAGGCCATACCGTGTCCGAGCCAAATCCCGTAGTTGAGGAGCTACTGAAGGGGTTCGGCGCACGGGCGGAAGAGCTGCTTCAATCCAAGGAACGCATGGCCGGCCTGCTGGAAGCCGTCGTCGCCCTGGCCGAGGACCTGAGCCTGGATGCTGTCCTGGAGCGCGTGGTCGAATCAGCGTGCCGGTTGTTGCATGCCCGGTTCGGCGCCCTTGGCGTCATCGGTGATGACCACGCGTTAAGCCACTTCATCACTGTGGGCATCGATGGCAATCTGGCACGGCAAATCGGTCCGCTGCCGACCGGCCACGGAGTCCTTGGCCTCCTTATTACGGACCCGTTGCCGCTCCGGCTGCATGAACTGAGCAAGCACCCCGAGGCCTACGGATTCCCCGCGCACCACCCTCCCATGCAGTCCTTCCTGGGTGTCCCGGTCCGCGTCCGGGACGTGGTGTTCGGCAACCTCTACCTCACGGAAAAAGAAGGCGGGGAGGACTTTTCCGCCGAAGACGAGGCCCTGGCCGTCGCCTTGGCGGCGGCGGCCGGCGTCGCCATCGAAAATGCCCGGCTCTACGACGACGCCCGCCGCCGGGCACGCTGGCTGGAGGCCTGCATGGACGTCTCCGGGCTGATGCTGAGCACGGACCGCGACTACACCTCGGGCGGCCTGGACCCGATAGCCGGCCGGGCGCTCCAGGAGTCAGCGTCCTCACTCGCCCTGCTGGTGGCACCCGCCGCCAATGGCGTGGCCCACGTGGTGATCGGCGTTGCCGGTGAGCGTGGCACCGCGTTTTCGGGGCGGTCACTGCATCTGGACTCAGAGCTCCTGGAAGGTGTCCTCGAAGGCGGCGAGCCGGTGCTGTTCGACGACGCATGCGAAGTGTTGGGGGAGGTCGACGGCGCAGTCACCGGCCCGCTGCTGGCAGTGGCGCTGAGTACCCAGGGTGCCCACCATGGCCTCCTGCTGCTGGCACGGGACAAGGAGTCGGTGCGCTACGCCCGGACCGACATCGAAATGGGGGCCGTCTTCGGCTCCCACGTGGCCCTCGCCTTGGAACTGGCCCGGGTGCACCGGCTGCGCGAGGAGCTTCTGGTCTTCACCGACCGCGACAGGATCGCCCGGGACCTGCATGACCTCGTCATTCAACGGCTGTTCGCCGCCGGGCTGAGCGTGCAGAGCCTGACCCGTTTCACCAAGGAGGATCTGGCGCTGGAGCGCATCCGCAACATCACCGGCGAACTCGACGAGGCGATCCGCAGTCTGCGCGACACCATCTACTCGCTCAAGAGCAACACAGGCGAGATCGAACTGCTGAGCGGCCGGATCCGTCGTGTCACGCGCAGTTCGTCGAAGTCCATGCCGTTCCCGCCGCGCCTGACCATTACGGGACCCGTGGATGCCGTGACACCTGACAAGGCCGACAATGTCGTGGCCGTGGTTTCCGAGGGGCTCAGCAACGCCATCCGGCACTCCGGGGCGGATACAATCTCGGTCTCGGTTGCGGTCGTCAGGGGCCGGGTGACGGTGGTGATCAGCGACAACGGCGCCGGATTCGCCCAACCCTCAAAACGCAACGGGCTAAGCAACCTCGAGGACCGGGCGCGCATGCTCGACGGCGAATGCACCATCACGAGCGCGCCCGACTCCGGTACCAGCCTGGAATGGTCGGTGCCGCTTTAGCCAGCACGCCCGAAGGTCCGGTTTCCGCGGAGCCTACCCGACGCTGCGGGGCCGGATTACTTCGCCGGTTCTCCCGACGGCGGCCGCCGGAAATGCCGGGCTGGCGATGAAGACGGCGGCCTGCGTGCGGCGTTCGAATCCAAGCTTGGCCAGCAGGGACGACACATAGTTCTTGACGGTCTTTTCCGCCAGGAACATTTCGGCGGCAATCTGCCGGTTGGTCAGTCCGCCGCCCACCAGCTCCAGGACCTTGCGTTCCTGGGGCGTGAGGGAGGACGTGCGCGGGTCGACCTCTTCGGCCTCCACCAGGCTGTCCACGACGCCGGCGGCCACGCCTTCCTCGAAGAGGGACTCGCCCGCTGCTGCCCGCCGCAGGGCGCCGATCAGGTCCGTGCCGCCGATCTCCTTCAGCACGTATCCGCTTGCCCCGGCCAGGACGGCGCCGCGCAGGGCCTGTTCGTCGTCGAAGCTCGTCAGGATGATGCAGTTCAAGGACGGGTCCACCGACCTCACGTCCCGGCAGACCTCGATGCCGGTCCCGTCCGGCAGGCGGGCGTCCAGCACACAGACATCAGGATGCAGTGCGGGAATCCGCCGGGTCGCCTCCACCGCGGATCCGGAACTGCCGACGACGGCAAACCCCTCGCCTTCGAGAAGCTCCTGCAGCCCGCGCCTGACAAGTTCGTGGTCATCAAGGATAAAGACTCGGATCACCGCCTGCCCGCCATCAGGTGCAGTGAGACCTGCGTCTGCCCAGGCAATCATGATTCTCCCGTCCGGCCGCTTGCGGGGCCGCTCGATGCTCTTAGTAACACGCTGATTCTTGTAACGAGATGCTGTATTTCATCTGCTGACCCCAGCCTCTGCCATTCTTGTGCACCGGGGCGGCGCGGACAAGGGTCATAGTGCCCAACAGGCCGCCTCCGGCCCGTTGCCCGGAGCGTTTCCGGGTCGCCCGCCGGCCGGGGTGCGTGCATGCCTTTTGGCCCTAGGCGCCTGGCCGGGCGAAGGCAATCATGGGAGCGTCGCCATCTGGCGCGGGAAACTCGGCCGGTACGAGGCAAGGATGGCAATGAACGAAGTCAGGGACGTCCGCACGATCGTGGTAGGTGTTGACGGCTCGGACGCTTCGGTGTCCGCGCTGCGGCATGCGCAGGGCCTCGCGGTGCCTCTGGCCGCCAAGGTGGTCGCGCTGGCGTGCTGGGACTACCCGCCGGTGTACGACGGCTATGTCGCCGTCGGCATCGACGACTTCGATGTCCGGGCCGGCGAAATCCTGGCCGAGGCGGTGGCGAAGGCCTTCGGCCCGGACACCCCGGACAACGTCGAGGCCCGCCTCATCCAGGGGCACCCCCGCCGCGTGCTGATCGAGGAGAGCAAAGCCGCGGACATGCTCGTGCTGGGCCGCCGCGGCCACGGCGGATTCGGTGGGCTGTTGCTCGGATCGGTGAGTTCCGCCTGTGTGGCACATGCGCATTGCCCGGTGCTGGTGGTCCACTCGCCAGAACACGGCTGACGCCGCAATCCTGCCGGAGGATTCTATTCGAACGTGGCCCGGCGCGGATCCGAGAGCCGGGTGCTCCACACATCGGGCCGGTTGACCTTGAAGCGTCGTCCGGTCAGGGCTTTGGGAGCCACACGCACGTAGTAGGCCTTCTCGCCGGGCTGCCAGGGCTCCAGGAGCAGGGAGTCAATTTCGTCCTTCTCCTCCTGGCTCTCGATGACCTCGGCTTCCCCGCGCGCCATCACGCTCCAGGCCGTCTCGTCGCGGGCCTCGTAGCCGTCGATCTCGAATGCAACCGGCTTGCCTGTGATCGCGCCCCACAGCTTCGTGCCGCCGGCGGTGCGGAAGGCAATCGCCCGCCGTTCGAGGACGAAATTTACCGGGAAGATTTCCGGATGGTTGTCTACGATCAGCGCCACGCGCCCCACGACTTCGGTATCGAGCAGCGCCCAGCACTGGTCCATGGTCAGCGAGTATTCCGGCGAGGGCGTGGTTGAGTCCATGTCGAGCCACGATACGGGCCGCCCCGTAACCCCCATTAGGGCCATAGGTCCCGCGGCGGACACGTATGTGACGGATGCCGCGGCCCGCCGGCGCCGGTCACCAGGGACTGGGGGTCACCACGGACTGGGCTTGTAGTCCTTGAGGAACACTCCGTACTGGTCCTCGCCGGATTCGCCCATCACGATGGGGTCGTACACGCGGGCGGCGCCGTCAACTAGGTCCAGGGGCGCGTGGAAGCCCTCTTCCATGAGGCGGACTTTGGTGTAGTGCGGGCGCTCGTCCGTGATCCAGCCGGTGTCCACGGCCGTCATGAGGATGCCGTCGGCGTCGAGCATTTCCTGGGCGCTCGTTCGCGTCATCATGTTCAGCGCAGCCTTGGCCATGTTCGTGTGCGGGTGTCCGGGGCCCTTGTAGGCGCGGGAGAACTGGCCTTCCATGGCACTGACATTGACGATGTACTTCCGCCGCGCGGTGGAGCGTTTCATGGCGCCACGCAGCCGGCTGACCAGCAGGAACGGAGCCGTCACGTTGCACAACTGCACTTCGAGCATCTCCAGCGGGTCCACCTCGTCCAGCACCTGGGTCCAGCTGTTGATGCTGGCGAGGTCCGGGACCAGTCCGCCCGCATCGATCGCGGTGCCGGAGGCAATCCGCTCCAGCGACGCCGACCCGGTGGACAGGGCCAGGGACGTGATCGCGTCACCGGCCAGCACTGGATGGTCGAGCACGCTGCTGGCGAGGGCAAGCGGGTGCTTGTCGTGGGCGTGGCCGAACGTGACGAGCTCCGGGCCCCCATTGGCAGCCTGAAGGGCGGCGGGCAGCGGCTCGTCCTCGGCGTCCACGAGCGGCTTGTAGGCGTTGCCGGAGCGCCGCACCGTCTGGGCCGCGTTGTTGATGATGATGTCCAGCGGTCCTGCGGCATCCAGGGAATCCGTCAGGGCCATCACCTGGGACGGGTCGCGGAGGTCGATGCCCACGATCCGGAGCCGGTGCAGCCAGTCGGCGCTGTCCTCCATCGCAGCGAAGCGGCGGGCGGCGTCCTTCGGGAACCGGGTGGTGATGGTGGTGTGCGCGCCGTCCCGGAGGAGCCGGAGCGCGATGTACATGCCGATCTTCGCCCGGCCGCCGGTCAGCAAGGCCCTGCGGCCGGTCAGATCGGTGCGGGCGTCGCGCTTGCTGTGGCTGAACAGGGCGCACTCGGGGCACAGCTGGTGGTAGAAGGCATCCACCTGGGTGTAGTGCTGCTTGCAGATGTAGCACGGCCGGGACCTGATCAGGTGGCCGGCGATTTCCCCGGTGGCGGACGTGGCGAGCTTGTTGCCGCGCGTCTCGTCGTCGATCCTGTCGGGGGCCGCCGTCGCCGTCTGTGCGATCACGGCGCGGTCCGCCTCGGCGATCTCATCACGCTTGCTGACCCGCCGGTGGCGCTTGACGGCCTTGAACATTTTCCCGGTGGCGCGGCGCACTGAGACGTAGTCCGGGTGCTCCTCGTCATAGGCGTGGATCGTGTTCAGTACCTTCAGGCAGGCCTGGATTTCCTCCGGGGTCAGCTCGGCGAGACCAAGATCGGCAAGACCAAGCTCGGCAGAGGGAAAGTCGGAGGACAGATCGGGGGAGCTCATTGCCCTAATTTTACAGGGTGCGGGGAGCCCGGCCGGACGTGCCTGCCGGGCCCCCGCCTGCCTATGCCGTGGGTGATTGCTTGACCGGTGCGTCCGCGCCCACAGCGGCGGCCTGGACGTCGGCCACCTTGTCCACGGAGTCGCGCAGTTCGGGCCAGTTCTCAGTGGCGGTGCGGACGGCGTCGGGCACCAGGCGCAGGTTGGCCGCGGAGAGCGCCCGTTCCGCATCGCTGGGGTCCGGGACGTGCTGGCCCTTGGACAGGACCGTGATTCCGGAGTCCGTGACCTTGAAGCCGCGGGCGCGGTCCAGTTCGGGGTCGAGTCCGATCGCGGCCCCGGCCGGCACCTTGACGTTCTTGTCGATGATGGCGCGTTTGATGACTGCGCCTTCCCCGACGTTGACCTTGTCCATCAGGACCGAGTCCAGGACCCGGCTCGAGGTGCCGACGTAGACGTCGTTGGAGAGCACGGAGCCTTCCACGATGCCGCCGGAGACGACGACGCCGCTGGCCACGATGGAATCCAGTGCCGTGCCCACGGTGTTGGACTTCCCGCGGACAAACTTGGCCGGCGGGGAGATGGTCTGGCGGGTGTAGATCGGCCACTCGGAGTTGTAGAGGTTGAAGACCGGAACAGGGGAGATCAGGTCCATGTGGGCGTCGTAGAAAGAATCGATGGTGCCGACGTCGCGCCAGTAGGTGCGGTCCCGTTCGGTGGAGCCCGGAATGTCGTTAAGGGTGAAGTCGTAGACGCCGGCGTCGCCCTGGTTGACGAAGTACGGGATGATGTCCCCGCCCATGTCGTGCTTGGTATCGAGGCGCTCGGCGTCAACGTGGAGGGCTTCGATAAGGGCATCGGCGTCGAAGACGTAGTTGCCCATGGAGGCCAGGAACTGGCTGGGGTCGGCCGCGAGGCCCGGTGTTGACGACGGCTTCTCCACGAACGCGGCAATCTTCTCCGGGTTGTCCGCATCGGTTTCGATCACGCCGAACTGGTCCGCCATGTGCAGCGGCTGGCGGACCGCGGCGACCGTGGCCTTGGCCCCGCTCGCGACGTGCTGCTCCACCATCTGGGAGAAGTCCATCCGGTAGACGTGGTCTGCGCCGACCACGACCACGATGTCGGGGTTGGCGTCGTGAATGAGATTCAGCGACTGATAAATGGCGTTGGCGCTGCCGAGGAACCAGCTCTTGCCGACGCGCTGCTGAGCCGGAACCGAGGCCACATAGTTGCCCAGCTGGGTGGACATCCGCCACGTTTCGGAAATGTGCCGGTCAAGGCTGTGGGACTTGTATTGCGTCAACACCACAATTTGCAGATAGCGGGAATTCACAAGATTTGAAAGGGCAAAGTCAATGAGCCGGTAGCTTCCGGCAAACGGGACACCAGGCTTGGCCCGGTCCGCCGTCAACGGCATGAGCCGGTTTCCCTCGCCACCTGCGAGGACAATTGCCAAAACTCTCTTTTGATGCGGCATGGTGATAGCTCCTGAACGCCTTCGTTACTCCCCAATACAGTCCGGCATGCCCGAACGTCTTCACACTAGATCAGTTCCACCGTAACGACTACCTTGGTGCATGTGCGAATAGATATTGTGACCAAAGAATTCCCGCCGGAAATTTATGGCGGCGCCGGTGTCCATGTGGCCGAGCTCAGCCGAGTGCTGGCCCAACGCGTGGACCTTCAGGTGCGTGCCTTCGGCGCGCCCCGCGAGCCCGGGTACCACGGAGCGACTGTCACGTCGTATTCCGTGCCCGAAGACCTGGGCTCCGCAAACGCCGCCATCCAGACCCTCGGGGTGGACCTGAGGATCGTTCCGGACATCGCCGGCGCGGACCTGGTCCACTCCCACACCTGGTACGCCAACATGGCCGGACACATCGCGTCGCTGCTTCACGGCATCCCGCATGTACTGAGCGCGCACAGCCTGGAGCCGCTGCGCCCGTGGAAGGCCGAGCAGCTTGGTGGCGGCTACGCGGTGTCCTCCTGGGTGGAAAAGACCGCCTACGAGGCCGCCGCCGCCATCATCGCCGTTTCGGAAGGCATGCGCCAGGACATCCTGCGCAGCTATCCGGACGTTGACCCGACCAAGGTCAAGGTGGTCCACAACGGCATTGACGTCAGCCAGTGGAACCGGGACGAGGCTGATGACATCATCCGTCCGCTCGGAATCGATCCGGAGCGCCCCAGCGTTGTTTTTGTGGGCCGGAACACCCGGCAGAAGGGCGTGCCGTACCTGTTGCGGGCCGCCGCCAAGCTCCCGGCCGACGTCCAGCTGGTGCTGTGCCTCGGTGCCGCGGACACCCCGGAACTGGCGGCCGAGACGGCACGCCTGATCGAGGAGCTGCAGAGCCAGCGCAGCGGCGTGATCCTGATCGAGCGGATGCTGCCCCGCAACGAGGTCATCCAGGTGCTCAGCCACGCGACGGCGTTCGCGTGCCCGTCCATCTACGAACCGCTGGGCATCGTCAACCTTGAGGCGATGGCGTGCGGTGCCGCTGTGGTGGCCAGCGCCACCGGCGGTATCCCGGAGGTCGTCGAGCACGGCAAGACCGGACTGCTTGTTCCGATCGAGCAGGTCACGGACGGCACGGGAATCCCTCTGGACCCGGAGAAGTTCGTCACCGACTTTGCCGAGGCCCTCATCGAAGTGGTGTCTGATCCTGCCCGGGCGCGCGCCATGGGCGAAGCCGGCCGGCGCAGGGCCGAGGAGCACTTCTCCTGGGAATCCATCACGGAGACCACGCTCGAGGTCTACCGCGCGGTGCTCCAGCAGGGCTCCTGACCCCGCGACGGAACAGCACCACAGCGTCACTGCACTTCAGCGTCACTGCACTTCAGCGTCACTGCACTTCGACGACGGCGCCGCCCCGGCTGAGGGGGCGGCGCCGTCGTCGCATTTCGGCTGGGTCAGCTGCGGGCTTTGGTGCCCTGGGCCTTGGTGCCGTGAGCTTTTGTGCCGTGAACGGCGCGGGCAAGCAGGATCTTTTCGTCCAGGGGCGCCTGGCCGCTGGCCCGCTGCTTGCGGAAGTAGTCCCGGGCCTCGTCCTGGCGGACCTTCTCCGCGCCGGTGGAGATCTCAGCGCGGAGGTGCTCCGGGCCATACCCGAACGCGTCCACCAGGTCCAGGGCGTGCGGGCGGATCTTCACGAGCAGGCGGTTGATGTATTCGCCCACAGTGCGTCCGCGCTGCATCGACAGCCTGCCGTTCATGAGGTACCAGGACAGGTTCTTCTCGATCAGGGACAGGCCGAAGAGATCGCGCAGCCACGTCAGGACTTTGTGCGTGCCCGGGTCTGTCACCTTGCCGAGGGCCTCGGTAAAGGCCTCCCACTGCAGCAGTTCCGCATGGGCCTGGGCGGCTTCGATGAGTTCGTGCTGGTGGGCGTTGAACAAGGCGGCGCCCTGCTGCTGCGGGAGCTTGTTCGCGCCCTTGAGGGCCGTGGCCACCTCCGCGACCATGGTCTGGACGCGGTCCGTGAGCAGAGTCCGCTGGCTTGCTTCGTCCTTGATCGCCAGCGCTGCCTTCTGTACTGATCCGGTGTCGGCCACGAACTGGGCGACGCCGCGCAGTCCGGTGCGGTGGATCGCAGCACCGGTGGCCTGGCCCACGACATAGCGGGCCAGCACGCCGACGTTGACGGTGCGGAATTCCTTGGCGTAGTCCGCCAGCAGGCGCTTGGCGACCAGCTGCAGCAGGACCGTGTTGTCGCCTTCGAACGTGGCGTACACGTCGAGGTCGGCGCGGAGGGAGGCGAACCGGTTTTCGATCAGGAATCCCGCACCACCGCAGGCCTCGCGGCATTCCTGCAGCGTATCCAGGGCGTGCCAGGTGCTCAGCGGCTTCAGGGCCGCGGCCAGGGTTTCGAGGTCCTGGCGGTCCTGGTCGGTGTCGTGGCGGCCGGAGAAGACGTCGTCGAATTTCTGCAGCAGCTGCTCGCTGGCGAAGCTGGCGGCGTACGTGGTGGCCAGCCGGGTGAAGAGCCGGCGCTGGTGCCGCTGGTAGTCCAGCAGCACTTCCTCGTCGGTCTGCGAGGAGGCATTGAACTGCCGGCGTTCGGTGGCGTACTGGATGGCGGTTTTCAGGGCCAGCTTCGACGCCGTCACGGCGGCGCCGTCGAGGGAGACCCGGCCCTGGACCAGCGTGCCGAGCATGGTGAAGAAGCGGCGGCCCGGGCTGGCGATGGGGGACGTGTAGTTGCCCTCGGGGTCGACGTCGCCATAGCGGTTCAGGAGGTTGGTGCGGGGGATCCGGACGTTCGTGAAGTGCAGCCGGCCGTTGTCGATGCCGTTCAGGCCGCCCTTGACACCATCGTCCTCGCCCCCGATGCCCGGCAGGAACTCCTTGGTCCCGGGGTCCCGGAGGTCCATGTAGAACGCGTGCACGCCGTGGTTGACGCCCTTTGTCACCAGTTGGGCGAACACGACGGCGGCCAGGCCATCGGTGGCGGCGTTGCCGATGTAGTCTTTCCACGCTGCCCGGAACGGTGTGTGGACCACGAACTCTCCGGCGGCGGGGTCGTAGGTGGCGGTGGTGGCAATGCTGGCCACGTCCGAGCCGTGCCCGGTCTCGGTCATGGCGAAGCAGCCTGGGATCTCCAGGCTCATGATGCCGGGCAGCCATTTCTCGTGGTGTTCCGCGGTGCCGAGGTGGTTCACTGCGGAGCCGAACAGGCCCCACTGCACGCCGGCCTTGATCTGCAGCGACGGGTCGGCGATGACCAGTTCCTGGAAGCCGGCCACGTTGCCGCCGTGGTCATCGGAGCCGCCCACGGACTCCGGAAATGCGCGGTGGACGGCGCCATTGTCCACCAGGATCCTGAGCTGCCCGAAGACGCGTTGGCGGTGTTCTGTGTGGGTCTGGCCCTCGATCTTGTGCAGTTCCGGGCGGCCGGCGAGGCCCCTGGACTTCAGCCGGATGTCGGCCCACTTGCCGAGCAGCTGTTCGCCAAGGGCCGCGACGTCGACGGCGGGGGCCCCAGGGGAACCGGGCTGGCCGGAACGGCCGGCTGCCGTGGTTGCCGCCGGCTGTTGTGGTTGCGGCCGGCGGGGTGCGTTGCCGGTAGTGCGGTCGGCTAGTTCAGTCATGTCGTTTCCTTCTGTGGTTCTGACAATCTTTGGTGCTGACAGTTCAGGTCGCGGACGTGGGCCGGTGTGCCGCTGCTACGGCGCGCCCTGGCCTGCCGGGTCTGTTGCTTCCGTTTGTGCTGCTTCTTCTTCGGGACGAGGTGCCTGCAGCTCGGGGGCGATGCCGAAGCAGAGCCAATCCGTGATCTGCCGCGCCATGGCCTCCTGGCCGGGCTTCGCCGGTCCGGGCGGGCTGGCGAGCCACTGTTCGCCGGCATTCCGGACCAGGCCGATCGCGGCGTTGGGCCAGTAGCCGATCACGGCTTCCTTGTCCTGGCCGCCGCCCAGATGGCTGCGCATCGGCCGGGCAATCATGTCGCTGATGGCGGCGAAGAAGTGGCTCAAGGCTCCCGCAGTGGACATGGACGGGCCGGCCGTTTCGGGCTCGCCGGAAGCATGGCGCGTGACGAACGTGTAGACATTCGGGCTGGTCTCGGCCATTTGGAGGTACGCGGACACCATGGCGAACAGGCCTTCGCGGGGCGTCTGGGCGCTCTGGGCCGCCTCCTGGATGCGCCGCTGCATCTGGCTCAGGACCACCTCGCCCACGGCCTGCTGGAGTCCGGCTTTGTCGCCGAAATAGCGGTAAAACACGGACTTCGACGTTCCCGCGGCTGCGGCAATGTCCTCCATGGACGCATCGCTGCCGAGGGCATGCACCGCTTTCCGGGCCGACTTGATCAGCTCCCGCCGCCGTTCCTCGCGGTGGGACTGCCAGCGGGAAGCGCGGCCGTCGACGGCGGCCTGCCCGGCGGGCACGGTGGCTTTGGGGATGTTCACGATACCCAGCGTATCAGGTACGCTGGGTATCGGTAATCGCTTTGATCGAAGGAGACAGCCCATGTCCGTCAACGGACAGTCAGTGCCCCGCCCCCAGCCAGCCGCCGCATCCGCCGCCGGGAAGACACAGCACGCCGGCGCAGGCCCGGCACAACTCCGCAAGGCCGTGGTCGTGGGCGGCAACCGCATCCCGTTCGCCCGGACCGGAGGCGCGTACACGAAGTCCTCCAACCAGGACATGCTCACGGCCGCCCTTGATGGCCTGATCGCCCGCTTCGGCCTGCAGGACGAACGGATCGGGGAAGTGGCTGCGGGGGCGGTCCTCAAGCACTCCCGGGATTTCAACCTCACCCGGGAAGCGGTGCTCGGCTCGGCCCTCTCCGCCGAGACCCCGGC
Source organism: Arthrobacter humicola (assembly GCF_022803015.1). Lineage (GTDB taxonomy): Bacteria > Actinomycetota > Actinomycetes > Actinomycetales > Micrococcaceae > Arthrobacter > Arthrobacter humicola_A. Next base: position 699,892 of record NZ_JAFKON010000001.1, on the reverse strand, counting down.
GTATGACCTCCAGCAGGCCTGCGCCACCGGCCTGGAAACGGTGCTCGGCCTGGCGAACAAGATCAAGCTGGGCCAGATCGATTCCGCGATCGCCGGCGGCGTCGACTCCGCCTCTGACGCCCCCATCGCCGTCAGCGAGGGACTCCGCGAGGTGCTCCTTGACCTCAACCGCGCCAAGACGATGTCCCGGAAACTGCAGGTCCTCAGCCGGCTCCGTCCCAAGGATCTGGCGCCCGACGCCCCGAACACGGGGGAGCCGCGCACCGGCCTGTCGATGGGCGAGCACCAGGCGCTGACCACGGCGCAGTGGAAGATCACCCGCGAGGCCCAGGACGAACTGGCCTTCAACAGCCACCGGAACCTGGCCGCGGCCTACGACGCAGGCTTCTTCGATGACCTCCTGACCCCCTACCGGGGACTGAGCCGCGACTCCAACCTGCGCGCCGACACGAGCCCGGAGAAACTGGCCACCCTCAAGCCCGTTTTCGGCAAGAACCTGGGCGCCGAGGCGACCATGACGGCCGGCAATTCCACCCCGCTGACCGATGGCGCCTCCACCGTTCTGCTGGCGTCCGAGGAATGGGCCGACGCCCACGACCTCCCCAAGCTCGCCGCGGTGATCGACGGCGAGGCTGCCGCCGTCGACTTTGTCCACGGCAAAGACGGGCTGCTCATGGCCCCGGCCTTCGCGGTGCCGCGGCTTCTCGCACGCCACAATCTCAGCCTCGCGGACATCGACTTCTTCGAGATCCACGAGGCTTTCGCCGGCACGGTGCTCAGTACCCTCGCGGCGTGGGAGGACGACGAATTCGGCCGCACCCGCCTGGGCCTGGACGGCGCCTTCGGCAGCATCGACCGGGCCAAGTTGAACGTCAACGGCTCCTCGCTGGCCGCCGGACACCCGTTTGCGGCCACGGGCGGCAGGATCGTGGCCTCGCTGGCCAAAATGCTGCACGAAAAGGGAGACGTCAACGGGCGTCCGGCCCGCGGCCTCGTGTCCATTTGCGCCGCCGGCGGCCAGGGCGTCGTCGCAATCCTCGAAGCACTCTAGGGAGAACCGGATGAGCGACAAGTACACCCGGCTGGTCAGCCACGGAATCGGCAAAGACCTCGCCAAGCGGCTCGGCCTCCCGCAGCCAGTGGTCCTCCGGCGGCACGAGCCCGGCCGCCCCCTCATCGACGGACCGGTCCTGGTCCAGGGATCAACCGGCGGCGCCGACGAGCTCGCCGCCACCCTGCTGGACTGGAACCTCGATGTCCGTCGACACGCGATACCCAAGGAGAAGCTCGGCGCCATCATCCTGGTGCTGGACGAGCTGGCCCACCCCGGCGATCTTGAGAAGCCGGTCCTCACCGCCGCCGCCTCGCTGCGTGACCTCGCCCCGAACGCCCGCGTCATCACTATGTCCCGCACGGCGGGCTCGGCCACGGAACCGGCAACGGCGGCTGCCAGGCAGGGCGTGGACGGTCTCCTGCGGTCTTTGGCGAAGGAACTCCGTGCCGGCGCCACCGGCAACGGCATCCTGCTCGCCGGCGGCGCCCGGACCACGAGCCCGGCAGCACTGGGGGCGCTGAGGTTCTTCCTCTCGGGCCGCTCGGCGTTCGTAGACGGGCAGTTCCTGACCGTCAGCTCCGGCGCCGGCCAGCTGCCCGACGACGTCGAGAAGCCGCTGGCCGGCAAGGTGGCCGTGGTGACCGGCGCAGCGCGCGGCATCGGGGCCGCAATTGCCCGCACCCTCTACCGCGACGGCGCCACACTCATCCTCGTGGACATTCCGGCGGCGGGAGAGCATCTGGCGGCAGTGGCCAACGAGGTCCATGGGACGGCCCTGCAGCTGGACATCAGCCGCGACGACGCCGGCCAGCGGATCATCGACCACGCCGCGGCACGGCATGGCCGGCTGGACATCATGATCCACAACGCAGGGATCACCCGGGACAAGCTCCTGGCCAACATGGACGCCGGCCGCTGGAACTCCGTGCTCGCGGTCAACATCGCCGCGCAGCTGCGGATCAATGAGGCCCTGCTGGCCTCGGAGCACTTCCGCGACTCGCCCAGGATCGTGTCCGTGGCCTCCACCAGCGGGATCGCCGGGAACCGCGGCCAGACCAACTATGCCGCGTCCAAGGCCGGCGTGATAGGCATGGTCCGCGCCACGGCGGCGCTGATCGGCGAACGCGGCGGGTCCATCAACGCCGTTGCGCCCGGCTTCATTGAAACGGAGATGACCGCCAGGATCCCGTTCGCCACCCGCGAAGTGGCGCGCCGGCTCAACTCCCTGCAGCAGGGCGGCCGGCCGGGCGACGTCGCCGAGGCCATCGCGTTCCTGGCCAGCGACGCCGCGGGTGGGATTTCCGGGGAGGTGCTGCGCGTCTGCGGGCAGAACCTGGTCGGCGCATGAGCGGACCCCAGACCGTCATCCTGGGCGAGATGCCCGCACTGTCCAAGCTCTACGTCAACGCAGCGGCCGCCGCGGCACGGCGCCGGGTCCTGGGCACCCACGGCGGCACCGAACTGCCGGCCTACACCCACGAGGTCCGTGGCGTGAAGGCCGACGTCGCCAACCTGACGGCCTTCCAGCACCTGATCGGCGAGAGCGCGAGCGATGTCCTCCCCGCCGGCTTCATCCATGCCCTGGCGTTTCCGCTGGCCATGAGCGTGATGAACCGGGACGATTTTCCGCTGCCCCTGCTGGGCATGATCCATCTGACGAACACCGTGGTGCAGTCCGCGCCGGTCCTGTTCACCCAGGCCCTGGATATCCGGGCCCGGGTGGAGAACCTGCGCGGGCACCGCGCCGGCACGCAGCTCGATGTCGTCGCGGAGGTCCGTGCCGCCGGCCAAGATGAAGTCCGCTGGCGTGGGGTCTCGACCTACCTGGCCAAGGGGGTGTTCCTTCCGGGGATCGACAAGGCCTCGGTGGCCGTGCCGCCGCCGCCATTCTCCGTGCCGGATCCCACGGCCCTGTGGCAGCTGGGCGTCGATACCGGGCGTGCCTACGCGGCTGTGTCCGGGGACTTCAACCCCATCCACCTGAGCGTCCTGACCGCCAAGGCCCTCGGGCAGCGGCGGTCCCTTGCCCACGGCATGTACCTGGCGTCCCGGGCGCTGGCCGACGTCGGTGCCGTCCGGGGGGATTCGTTCACCTGGGAGGTGGCCTTCGAGGCCCCCGTGTTCCTGCCGGCCCGCGTGGCGCTCGACATCAGCACCGTGCAGGCGGACGGCGGCGGGTGGGAGCGCTCGGCCTACGTGGCATGGAACCCGCTGTCCGGGCGCCGGCACTTCAGCGGCTCTGTCGCGGCGCTGCCATAGCCGGCGCTGCCACAGCCGGGCAGGACAGACAGACCGACCGGGTCAGACCGGCCCGCCCCGCCGGCAGACGGAAAGTATTTCCTAGTCTGCCGGCGCCGTGGCCGGTTTGGCCTCCGGCCGCCCGGGCGTGGCCACGCGCAGCATGCGGTGCAGGCTCAAGAGGATGGATTCGACCGCGCTCGGGGCGTCCGTGCTGTGCTGCTCGGAGCCAATCCGGGCGGTCAGTTCGCTGATCGCCGCATCGGCGGCAGCCGCCAGCTCGGTCTGGCGTTCGGGCTGTTCCTCTTCCAGAGCCCGCAGCACGTCGCCGACGGAAGCCATGGCGTCCCCGAGGGGCACTGCGTATTCGTCGGGCACCACAAAGGGGGTGTCCTCGGCCCAGATGACATCCGAGAGCACTTGGGTCACGTCCTGGACGTGGAAGGTCAGGCGCTCGAGATCCCGCAGGTTCCGGTAGTCGAGGTTCAGGTCGCGCGGATGCAGGTGGCGTCGGGGATTTGCCTGGCGGCTGGCGTCGGCTTTTTCGACGGCGAGCCGCACGGAGCGGGCGTGGGCTGCGAGCGCTTCCGAGCGGCGGGACCAGTCAACATGCTCCGGCGGCCAGCTTTCCTTCAGCGCCTTGCCCATGTCCCAGAGTTGCTGGGCGAGGGCCTGGCGCAGTTCCGCGATACTTAGCTCTGCCGCCCGGAAGTGCAGCGGCGGGAAGACCAGCAGGTTCACGACGATGCCCACCGTGACGCCGACGCCCATCTGGAACAGGTATCCGAAGGAGAACGTGTCCGGATTATGGCCGCCGACCAACAGCACCAGGAGCGCCGCCGTCGGGATCCAGTCCCGGCCCGAACCGATCTTGGGTAGGCCGGCGAGGATAACGCCCAGTCCCATGACCACCGCGACCGTCCACGGCGACGGCGAGCCGAGGCTGAACAGCATGAACGCAAGGCCCACCCCGATCGCCAGTCCGACGAGCGTCTGGACGCCCTGCCGCATGGAGCCGGCAACGTTCTCGTACATGGCCACCAAGGCGCCCAGCGGGGCGTAGTACGGATAGTCGGCCGCTGAGCCCGGCATGAAGGGTGCGATCGCGAAGGCGACGCCCGCGGCCAGCCCGGCTTTCAGGGCCAGCTGCAGCCGGGGCCACAGCACCGCCGCGGCGACAGCGCTGCCCGCGGTGCGGGTCCATCGGCGCAGCAGGGAGGGCGGGTTGCCGGCTTGCTTTTCTGGAATGGCCATTCGGCTCACCCTATGGCCGGGAGGCTCGTGCGACAACTGGACGAACCCCGGAGCGGGCCGCCCAAGCCGAAACGGGGCCGGTCAGGACGCCGCGTGGGCGGCCCGCCGCACCGCCGCGGACAGCCGCTGGGCCCGCCCCTCGGTCCGGCCTTCCTCGCTGCGGCGGGGCACATACCCGAACCCGAGGCCGTAGCCGGGATCCGCGAAGCCGAGGGCCGCGTTCGCTCCCTCGTGCCCGAAGGCCAGCTGGCTGCCGAAGTTCCGCCCAGGCTGGGGTTTCATGAACACGACGGCAAAGGCGTTGTCCTGCCCGGAGCACCGGTCCAGTCCCCAGACCTGCTCAGCGGCCATGAGCTCGATGGTGGCGGGGTTCAGGAAAGCGGGAACGCCGTCCACTCCGGTGGTGGCGGCGGCGTAGAGCCTGGCCAGCCCCTCGGCTGACCCCACACCACCTGCGCTGCTCATACCCGAGGCGCGCACCAAGCGGTGGTTGGGCAGTTCCATGATGGTGCTGACCGGCGCGTTGCTGTTCAGCCCGTCGAGGCTGAGCGGGTCCAGCCACGGCTGGGCCGGGTCAGGGTCGTAGAGCACCTCGCGGTACCGGGGTTCCTGGTCCTCGGGCAGGCCCAGGAAGAAGTCGATGCCCCACGGGCGGCGGATGCGTTCGTCGTAGAGCCCCTGCAGCGTCATCCCCGTGACGCGGCGGCAGAGCTCCTCCATCAGGATCCCTATGGTCAGGGCGTGGTAGCCGAAGGCCGTGCCCGGGCGCCACAACGGCGCCGAGGCCGCGAGACGCCGCGCCGCGGCCGGGGTGGCGAACTCCGCCAGGGGAAACCCGCCGGCGACGCCGGGCAGCCCCGCCTGATGGGATAGGGCCTGCCGCACCGTGAGCCGGTCCTTGCCGTGGACGCCGAACTCGGGCCAGTAGGACGCGACGGTCCGGTCAAGGTCGAGCCGGCCGTCCTGGACGAGGAGGGCGATGACGAAGGCGGCGACTCCCTTGGAACAGGAGTAGGTGCCCGTGATGTCGCCGGGGACGAATCCCGGTCCGCCGCAGAGGTCCAGCACCTTGGTGCCGTGGTGGTAGGCCGACAGCTGCGCGCTGTAGCCCGGATCCTCGGAAAGGAAAGAGTCGAAGAGCTCACGCACACCCGCAAATCCGGGCGCGGCAAAGCGAGCCGCACCGGCCGCTGTCGGCATCAGGCTGCGCCGTGTCCCGGGGCGACCTCTTCGCCGGCCCGGACCGGTCCGGGCGGCGTTCCGTCGCCGAACGGCCGGCCGCCGAGGGATTCGCGGCCGTGCTCCGAGAGCCAGTTGCCCAGTTCCGGTCCGCGCGGGACCACTCCGGTGGGATTGATGTCCTCATGCACGATGTAGTAGTGCTGCTTGATCTGCACAAAGTCGGTGGTGTCGCCGAACCCTGGCGTCTGGAACAAGTCGCGCGCGTAGGCCCACAGGACCGGCATCTCGCTGAGCTTTTGCCGGTTGCATTTGAAATGGCCGTGGTACACGGCGTCGAAGCGGGCCAGTGTGGTGAACAGGCGGACGTCGGCCTCCGTGATCGTGTCGCCCACCAGGTACCGCTGGCCCGCCAGGCGTTCCTCGAGCCAGTCCAGGGCCGTCCAGAGCCGATCGTAGGCAGCGTTGTAGGCCTCCTGGGAACCGGCAAAGCCGCAGCGGTAGACGCCGTTGTTCACCTCGGTGAAGACACGCCTGTTGACGGCGTCGATTTCTTCCCTGAGGTGCTCCGGGTACAGCTCCGGCGCGCCGGCGCGGTGGTACTGGGTCCACTCCGTGGAAAAGTCGAGCGTGATCTGGGGGAAATTGTTGGTGACTACCTGCCCGCTGGGGACGTCCACGATTGCCGGGACGGTAATCCCGCGGGGGTAGTCGGGGAAGCGGCGGAAGTAGGCGTCCTGGATGCGTTCGATTCCGAGGACGGGATCCCTGCCGTCCGGGTCGAGATCGAACGTCCAGGACCTGGCGTCATGGGCGGGGCCGGGCTGGCCGAGCGAGATGACCGCCTCCAGGCCGAGGAGCCGGCGCACGATCACCGTGCGGTTGGCCCACGGGCAGGCGCGCGCAGCGATGAGGCGGTAGCGGCCAGGTTCCACGGGCCAGCCGGGCTCGCCGTGGGCGCCCGTGGCACCGTCCCGGGTGATCCGGTCCTCAATGTAGTTGGTATCCCGGGTGAATTCCTCGCCGCCGGTCACATACGCGCCCTTGGTGCTGAATCCCGGATCGTCGGTGTGGGTACTCAGGCTCATGGTCCCAGCCTAAGGCCGGGAAGGGAACGGCCCGAACGCGGCTGCGAACACAGGGGCCATCGGCTGCCAGGCAAACCACCATGCCCCGGCCACAACCACGGCGAAGAGGGCAATCCACACCGCGGCGGGGATGGAGGTGGCCCTGGCCAGCAGGTACGCGTCCGACGTCGGGAGCCTGTCCCGGTGCCGCAAATGGACGTTGGCCAGTTTGCCGAGGTCCCTGACGGCAGCGACCAGCAGCGCCAGGCCCAGCACGATCATCACGTGGCCGTTGAACACCGGCGGCACGAACAGCACCAGGAGCGCCGCGGCCAGTACGGCGGCGGCCGTGATGAGGAGGCCCACGCCGTTGCGGAGGAACAGGAAGGACGCCAGGAGGATGAGCGTGCCCACCGACATCGCGGCCGGCCCCCAGCCGTTGAAACCGCACCAGACCATCGCCGCCCCGACGACGGCGGGCACGGGGTAGCCCCAGAACGTCGACCAGGCGGCGGAGAGGCGGCTCCTGCTGTACGTCGTGGTGGTGCCGGAGTGGTCCAGGCCCAGCCGGATGCCGCCGAGCCGCTGGCCGGTGGTGAGGGCGGCAAACGCGTGGCCGAGTTCGTGGGTCACGGTGGCGAGCAGGCCAAAGTAGCGCCAGGACAGGCGGGGCAGGGAGACGGCCACTGCCAGCAGGATCACCGCCACGAGCTCAATACTGCTCACGTGCGGGCTGGGGGCGTGGGTGAATCCGGCAACGATCCGCTCCCACCATGTCAGGGCGAGGTTCGGTTCCCCCAGCAGGCCGGGCGGACTCATGCCTTGCCCGAGGCATGCGCGATGCAGTACGCGGTCCAGGGCCTGGCCTCCAGCCGGTCCTCGGGGACCGGGGTGGCGCATACAGCGCAGATTCCGTAGGTGCCCTCGTCCATCCGCGCAAGGGCGGCATCGATCTGCAGCAGGGAAGCCCTGCTCTGTTCCAGGAGCGCGGAGGCCTGGGATAGTTCGAAGGCGATCGTCGTGCCCTCGGGGTCGTGTTCGTCGTCGACGTTGGAGTCGAGGCGGGCGGCATTGACCGAGGTGATGTCCCGGCGGAGGGCGGGCAGGAGGGCAAGCTTCCGGTCACGTTCCTCGCGCAGGAGGATCCGGAACCGTTCGACGTCAACCATAGGCTTCAAGGCTAGCGCGGCCGCTGTAGCGGCGCCTAAACGGGCCGAAGGAGCCGTCCGCGCCGGGAACCGGCCAAGGACTCAACGAACTGGTAGATGACTCCCACATCCACGGAAAGGGCGGCGGGCGGTAGGGGCAGCGTCTAGAGTGGGCGCATGGTGGACCAGACGCACCCCGAGACCCCCGCAAACCCCGAGGACCGTCCAAACCCCAATCATCCTGCAGACGCCGGCAACGCCGCGGCCCCCGGAAGTCCCGGGCAGACCGGGGACACTGATACGGCCGACACGCTCCTGCGCGAACTCGCCGCAGCCTATGGCGTCGACACCAGCTACTGGGGCTGGGACGGAGTGCAGCGTTCCGTGGCCGCCGGGACCCTGCAGGACGTGCTGTCGGCCCTCGGGGTCCCCGCCAACGGGCCCCAGGAGCAGCAACGCTCCCTGGCCGAGTCCCGGCTGGCACACTGGCGGCGCATCCTGCCCCCGGTCCTTGTAGTGAGGGAGGGACAGGAGTCCCGCGTCGAGGTCCACGTCCCGCACGGAAGCGAAGTCCGCGTCTGGATCGACGCCGAAGACGGCAGCAGCTATGAGGCCGCCCAGCGGGAGAACTGGGACCAGCCGGTCGACGTCGACGGCGTCCTCACGGGACGTGCCACGTTCGCCATACCCGGCAGCCTCGGTCTCGGCTGGCACACGTTGAGAGCCGACGCCGCGGGCACGGCGGCGCAGTGTCCGCTGGTAGTTACGCCCGGCCGGCTCCGGGCCTCGGCCCTGCTCAAGGAACGCCGCACCTGGGGACTGACGGCCCAGCTGTACTCCGTGCGGTCCTCCCGGTCCTGGGGGATTGGCGACTTCGCCGATCTCGGGGACCTCGCCGAGGTTGCCGGGGAGCAGGGGGCCGGCTTTGTGCTGGTCAATCCGCTGCATGCCGCCGAACCAGTGCCGCCGGTCGAGGACTCCCCGTACCTGCCCACCACACGGCGCTTCTTCAACCCGCTCTACCTGCGGGTGGAGGAAATCCCGGAATACGGTTACCTGGACGCAGCCGGCCGGGCCGAGGTGGCACGCCTGGCCGAAGGCCAGCAGGCGGCCAACCGTTCCCGGGACCTCCTGGACCGCAACGCCAGTTACGCGGCAAAGCTCTCGGCGCTGGAACGCGTGTTTGCGGTCCGCCGCGGGCCGGCGCGCACCCGGCAGTTCGCCGACTTCCGCGCCGAGCAGGGGCAGGGGCTAGAGGACTTTGCGCTGTGGTCTGCGCTCGCCGAAGAGCTGCCGCCGTCGGCGCCGGAATGGGCCGGAGCGGCTGCATCCCCGGCGTCGCCGTACTGTGTCGAGCAGCGGCCGAGGCTGGCAGCCCGGATCGAATTCCACTGCTGGCTGCAGTGGCTCTGCGACCAGCAGCTCGAGGCGGCCCAGCGTTCGGCACGCCAGTCGGGGATGGGGATCGGAGTCGTCCATGACCTCGCTGTCGGGGTAAAACCCGGCGGTGCCGACGCCTGGACTCTCTCCGGCGTTCTTGCCCGGGGCGTGAGCGTTGGTGCGCCCCCGGACATGTTCAACCAGCTGGGCCAGAACTGGTCGCAGCCGCCATGGCATCCGGGCCGGCTCGCCGAATCCGGCTATGCCGCCTACCGGGACATGCTCCGCACCGTGTTGCGGCACGCCGGCGGCATCCGGGTGGACCATATCCTCGGCCTGTTCCGGTTGTGGTGGATCCCCGAGGGCGGGGGGCCGGAGAGCGGCACCTATGTGCACTACGACCACGAGGCGCTCATCGGCATCCTTGCCCTCGAGGCGCAACGGGCCGGGGCGATCGTGATTGGCGAAGACCTGGGGGTGTTCGAGCCGTGGGTCCGCGGCTACCTGGCCGAGCGGGGGATATTCGGCACGTCGATTCTCTGGTTCGAACACGACGCCGATGGCCCGATTCCGCCGGAGCACTACCGCGAGCAGTGCCTGACCAGCGTCAACACCCACGATCTCCCCCCGACGGCGGGCTACCTCGCCGGTGAACACGTCACCTTGCGCGAATCGCTCGGGCTGTTGCGGCGGCCCGTGGCGGAAGAACGCGCCGAGGCCGCGGCCGAGCAGGAGGCCGTGCTGGCCCGGGTCCGGGCACGCGGCCTGCTGGCAGAAAACGGCACGGACGTCCGGACCGCGGTGGAGGCGCTGTACGCCTACACGGCGCTGGCCCCGTCAGCGCTGCTGGGGGTGGCGTTGGTCGACGCCGTGGGGGAGACCCGGACCCAGAACCAGCCGGGCACCAGCACCGAATACCCGAACTGGCGCATTCCGCTGGCCGCTCCCGAGGGTGTGGTGCTGATCGATGACCTGCCGGACAACGAGCGGTTCCTGTCCCTGCTGGGCACCGTCCGCGGCGCGCTGCATCCCGGAGGGTGACCGGACACGGGGGACCGGGCCCTGGACCGGGTGCGGGCAGTTTCTTGACCTGAGCCTGGCCTGAGGCCGGGAATGCAGACAGCATTGGCCGCACCAATACCGGCCGCTAGCATGGACCGATGACGCGGATCGGCCGACTCTCCCTGGCCGGCGGATGGGCGCTGGCGATGCTGCTGGCGGGGTGCACGTCGGTGCACCCCTTCCAGGCCGGCCCGCCTTCTCAGTCCCCATCTGCCGAGTCCCCACCGGCCGGGTCCCTGCCTGCCGGGCCGGCCGGGACCGAATCGCCGCCCGCGTCCCCCGGCCAGGACCCGACCGCCGCGGCCCCACCACCATCCCCGTATTTCGCGCAGCCGGCCCCGCACCCCGCCCCTGGCGGGCAGGCCAGCAGCGGAATCGCGCACATTGTGGTCATCGTCCAGGAGAACAAGGCGGCCTCGCAGATCATGGGCGCCAGCGAAGCGGGCTACTTCAACAAGCTTGCGGCGGAATTCTCGGTGGCCGCCAACTACCGGGCCATCACCCACCCGAGCCTGCCCAACTATCTCGCCCTCACGAGCGGAACGAGCGCGGGGATCACCAGCGACTGCAAACCGGACTCGTGCACCGCCGATGTGCGTTCGATCGCCGATGAGATCACCCAATCCGGACGGACCTGGAAAATGTATGCCGAGGGCATGCCCGCGCCCTGCGCCGCGCATGACTCCCTCCGGTATGCGGTGAAGCATAATCCGTTCATGTATTACCCTGCCGTGACGGACGACGTGGCCTCCTGCTCGGACCATGTTGTTCCGTATGACCGGCTGGGGCAGGACCTGCAGTCGCCGTCGACCCTGCCGGACTACGCTTTCATCAGCCCGGACATGTGCCACGACACCCACGACTGCTCCATCGGCACCGGAGACGACTGGCTCGCCCGCGAAGTGCCCAGGATCCTGGGATCCCCGGCCTTCACGACGCAGAACTCCCTGCTGGTGCTCACGTGGGATGAAGGCAGCAAAGACGACAACCGGGTGGCTACGGTTTTTGCCGGCCCGGCAGCGCGGAAGCACTTCACATCCAACGCCGCCTACTCGCACTATTCCTTGCTGCACACCATCGAGGACGTGTGGGGGCTGAGCCCCCTGACCGACGATGTCCGCAATGCGCCCCTCATGGGCGAATTGCTGAACCACTAGCGGTCAGCCTATTCCCGGCCAATACACAGGAACCACTGCCCATAATGGACCCGAAGCTCCGGTCAACCGCTATTTGACCGGAGCTTCGCCACATCCGCCTGCACCGCCGGCGGTGTCCGCCCCGGTGAAGCTAGGGCTTGGCCTCGACCAGGATGACCAGGGTCTCGGGCAGTACGCCGTCGTAGGCCATCGCCTCGCCCATTACGTCATTTTGCATCGCGGCCATCAGGGCATCCACGTCAGGGACATCCATCATCACTGCGACTTGCGTCGGGTTCTCGGGGTTGACGAACGTACGAATGTTGGTGATCCCCAGTGGGCCGAACACCTCTTCGCGCTTCGGCGAGGCAAGCCAATGATCCTTGTCCTTGACATCGTGGTGGCCGATTATGGTTGGCATGGCGGTCCTCTCGCAGGGGCCAGCGGTCCGCCGGCCCACTGCTCCGAAAGTTACTCGCCGCCGCATGCCCGGGCAAGTCATTTTTCCAGCCTCATACCGCCGCGTCTGTGCGCCTTCCGCAGGGCCGTGGCCCTGAACTGCGCGGCCACCCGTCCCCAGCACCCGGTTCCCGTGACAATCTCCTCCGATAGGGGCCTTTGGGCACACGCCCGGCGCGTGCAGGAGTTCCTAAAATGAAGCATGGCCGCCGACGCGATCGAGGTGGAACGCAAGTACAGCCCTTCGGAATCCGACGCCCTCCCGCCACTGGCATCCATCCCAGGGGTAGATCGCGCCGGGCAGCCCGTCAACGAAATGCTGGACGCCGTCTGCTTTGATACCAAAGCACTGGCATTGGCCAGGCAACGGATCACCCTGTGCCGGCGGTCCGCCGGTCCGGATCCAGGATGGCACCTCAAACTGCCGGTCGCCGTGGGGGAGCGCCGGGCTATACAGGAGCCGCTTGGCGGCGATCAGGATGCCGTGCCGGAAAATTTACGGCAGCTGGTCCTCGTCCACACCCGCTGCCACCCGCTGATTCCGGTTGCACACATCCGGACCAGCCGGAGGTTGACGCCGTTATACGCCGCCGACGGCGCAGTCCTTGCCAACTTCAGTGACGACCGTGTCGAGGCCCAATCCCTGCTAACCCGCGCGGGACCGTCGCGGTGGCGGGAATGGGAACTGGAACTCGCCGACGGCCCCCGTCGGCTGCTCCAGGACGCTGACGCTCTGTGCGCCGCAGAGGGAGTCACCATCGCCACGCACCCGTCCAAGCTCGCCCGGGCGCTCGGACCGGACTATCCGGAGAATCCGGCCACGGCTCCAAAGCCGAGCCGGGACGGTCCGGCCTCGGACGTCATGCTCTCGTACGTATCCCAACAGGTACGCGCCGTGAAGCTGAATGATCCTCGCGTCCGGGTCAATGCGCCCGATGCCGTGCATCAATTCCGGGTGGCCGCCCGCCGGTTGCGGTCGGCACTGGCAACCTTTCGAACGCTCACAGATACGACGTCGGCCAGGTTTCTTAGGGGCGAGCTCCAGTGGCTCGCCGGCAACGTGGGCCAGGCCCGGGACGCCGAGGTCATCCGTGCCCGGCTAAAGGACATGATCAGTGCCGAACCTCCGGAGCTGTTAATCGGACCAGTCGCGCAGCAGATCCAGGAGCACCTCGGCACCGTCCAGCAACAGGGCCTTGCCACCGGCCTGGCCGCGATGGACAGCACCCGCTACTTCCGCCTCCTCGATGCCCTCGATGCCTTCCTTGCGGTACCTCCGCTGAGCGGCGGGGCAGGCAACGATGCGCCGGGGACGGTTGGACGGCTCGTCTCCGCGGAACGAAAACGCCTCAAGGCGGCGGTCCGGTCCCTTGACGGCGGCGCAGGCGGGACACCGCAAGATGCCGCATTGCATGAAGTTCGGAAGGCTGCGAAGCGGCTGCGCTATGCCGCAGAGGCGGCTGCCCCCATTTTCGGCACTCAAGCAACGAACGTTGCCCGGGCCGCGGAGGGCATCCAGGAGATCCTCGGAGACTTCCAGGACAGCGTCGTCACCCGGGAAACCCTACTGGTGCTGGCGGGGCAGGCCGCGGCTGGCCCCGGCGCCGGATTTACCTTCGGGCGCCTGCACGCCCTTGAGCAGCAGCGCGGCAACGAAGCCCGCTTGCGGTTCTACTATGCGTGGCAACAGTCCAGGCCGAAACCCCTGCGCTGGGCCTAGCCACCGCGTCCGAACGCCGGGAGAACCCCTATGATCGAACCCCGCAGCGCAATGCCGGCCATCTGGTCGGACGGACTGGGCCGCGCCAGCATCCGCTCCGTGCAGGTCCTCGCCGTGTCCGCCCTCGCATGGGCGATCATCTGGGCCGCCAGCCGCATCCCGCTCGTCATCATCCCCGTCCTCATCGCCGTTATCCTGGCCGCAGCGATCTCCCCGCTGGTCCGCTGGCTCACCGGGCACGCGTGGCCGCGCGCCCTCGCGGTGGTTGCCTCGTTCGTGGCCATTCTCGCCGTTTTCGGCAGCGTCATCGCCGGCATCGTCATTCTGGTCTCCAACCAGTGGGGCGAGCTCACGGCCCGGGCCGCTGCGGGAGTCGAACAACTGCACTCATTCCTGAACCACGGACCTGTCCCTGTCAGCGACCAACAGATCACCGCCGTCATGGACTCGGTGCGGGAGTTCTTCACCTCGAGCACGTTCAGTGCAGAAGCCCTCACCGGTGCCCGCACCGCGGTGGAAATCTTCACCGGCGCGGTGCTGATGGCCGTCACCCTGTTCTTCTTCCTCAAGGACGGGCCCGAAATCCGGGACTTTCTCATTGGCATGCTGCCGGCCGACCAGCGCGCCAAGGCACGGCTGGCGGCGGATCGCAGTACCGTCGTCCTGGGCGGGTATGTCCGCGGCACGGCCATGGTGGCCGCGGTTGACGGTCTCGTCGTCGGGATCACCCTCGCCATCATGGGAGTGCCGCTGGCCCTGCCGCTGGGAGTGTTCATCTTCATCGGCGGATTCATCCCGATCGTCGGCGCTACCGTCGCTGGCACCCTCGCCATTGTCGTCGCGCTGGTCTCCAACGGACTGGTCCAGGCGCTCATTGTTGTGGCCGTGGTCATCGGCGTGAACCAGCTCGAACACCACTTCCTGCAGCCGGTCCTGATGGGCAGGGTCCTCAGCATCCACGGCCTGGCGATACTGCTCGTCCTGGCTGCCGGCACCATACTGGCCGGCATTGTCGGCGCGCTGCTGGCCGTGCCGATCACCGCCGTCACGTGGACGGTCGTGAAGACATGGACCGGCAAGGACCCGCTGCCCGGACTTGAGCCGCCCGGTCCGGAGCTGGCCGGACCTGAGATGTCCGGACCGGAGCTGCCCGGACCGGAGCCGCGGTAGGCTCGCCGTTCCGGACGCGGCCTGCAGCTGGCCGCCGCAAAGGGGGCCCGGCACTACAATTGACCGGTTCCCAGGACTTGCTCCTGCCCGGCACACGCCCGGCCACCAACAGAAAGATCCGATGCAGACCACTTCTGACCACGCCGTCCCGGCGCAAGTTGACCTGAAGCAGGCCGACCGCCCGGACCGCAAGCCCCTGGTCCGCTGGCTACTGGCCAACCAGGTCGCACCCGCCGGCCCCGAAGCCGAGGAAGATCACAAGCCCAACGCCTGGTGGAAAGTCATGTGCCTGACCGGCGTCGACTATTTCTCAACCCTGTCCTACCTTCCCGGTATCGCCGCCCTGGCCGCCGGTGCCCTGTCGCCGCTGGCCACCCTGCTCATTGTGGCCCTGACCCTGCTGGGCATGCTGCCCATGTACCGCCGGGTCGCGCAGGAGAGCCCGCACGGGCAGGGCTCGGTTGCCATGCTGGAGAAGCTGCTTCCGTTCTGGCGCGGCAAGTTCTTCGTGCTGCTGCTGCTCGGGTTCGTGGCGACCTCGTGGATCATCACCATCACCCTCTCCGGAGCCGACGCGACGGTGCACCTGCTCGAGAACCCGATCGTCCCGGCGGGATTGAAAGGCAGTGCCGTGATCATCACGGTGATCCTGCTGCTGATCCTGGGCGGGGTGTTCCTGCTCGGCTTCAATGAGGCCGTGGGCGTCGCCATTCCGCTTGTGGCCGTCTACCTGCTCCTGAACGCCGTCGTCGTCGCCGCCGGGTTCATGCACGTCTTCTCCAATCCGTCCCTGATCGCCGGCTGGACCGACCGGCTGCTCGCCAGCGCCGGCGGCGGCCCCATGGACCTGATCGGCCCGGCCGTCATCGCCTTCCCCTTGCTGGTCCTGGGCCTGTCCGGGTTCGAGACCGGCGTCTCGATGATGCCGCTGATCAAGGCCACCGGCGACAGCCCCGAGCAGGTCATGGCGTCCCGGGTCAGGAACACCCGCAAGCTGCTCACCACGGCGGCGGCCATCATGAGCGTCTACCTGATGTCCACCAGCTTCCTCACCACGGTCATGATCCCGGCCAAGGAGTTCGAGGAGGGCGGACAGGCCAACGGCCGCGCCCTGGCGTTCCTCGCCCACGACCTGTTCGGCGCCGGGTTCGGCACCGTATACGACATTTCCAGCGCCCTGATCCTCTGGTTCGCCGGAGCCTCCGCCATGGCCGGGCTCATCAACATCGTGCCCCGGTACCTGCCGGCCTACGGCATGGCGCCGGAATGGGGCCGGGCCGTCCGCCCGGTCGTGATCGTCTACACCGTGCTGAGCGTCGGCATCACCATCGCCTTCAACGCCGACGTCAACGCCCAGGCAGGTGCCTACGCCACCGGCATCCTGGCCATGATGGTTTCCGGAGCCGTCGCCGTGACAGTCTCCGCGATCCGCCGGCACAGCCGCGCCGGCACCATCGGCTTCGGTGCGCTGACCCTGGTCCTGCTGTACGCGCTGGCCGCCAATGTCATCGAAAAGCCCGACGGCATTGCGATCTCGGCTTTCTTCATCGCCGGCATCATCGTCGTCTCGCTCATCTCCCGGGTCCAGCGCACCACCGAACTGCGGCTGGAAACCATCGAGTTCGACGAGGCGGCCCGGCAGTTCATCACCGATTCGATTGCCTTCGACGGGCAACTGAACGTCATCGCCAACAAACGCCAGGCCGGTGACAAGGCTGAGTACGCGGACAAAGAGTACGAACAGCGCGGGCTGAATCCCGTCCCGGGCCCGGCGGATGTCATCTTCCTGGAAGTGGAAATCTCCGATCCTTCGGCGTTCAGCCACACGCTCCGGGTCGAAGGCATCGAAGTGGAGGGCTACCGGGTCCTGCGGGTGAAGTCCCCGGCCGTGCCGAACGCGATCGCGGCGGTCCTGCTGGCCATGCGCGACTCGACCGGCACGAAGCCCCAGTGCTACTTCGAGTGGTCCGAGGGCAACCCCGTCGGCCACCTCATGCGGTACCTGTTCCTGGGTGAGGGCGACACCGCGCCGCTGGTGCGCGAAATCCTCCGCGAGACAGAGCCCGACCAGGCACTCCGGCCCGCCATCCACGTGGGCTAGGCAAGGCGAACTCTCACCACAACAATCAGCCCCGCCGGGATTTGAGCAGTTCAGATTCCGGCGGGGCTCTCCGTGTCCTGCGACCCGTATCTGCTCTCACACCCGGTACCCGGGCCTCAGACGTTGGCTGATTTCCCCCACGGGCCGATCTGGTCCAGGGTGTATCCGTCCGGGTATGCCACGACGTTCATCTTTCCCGGCACAAATATGGGCTCCGTCGGCAACGGACGCAGCCTGGCCTTGAGGGAGCGGAACCGCAGCACCGCATTGAACGGCACGCGCAGCACTGCCGGGGCAGGTTTCAGGCCCAGGGCCACAGCGACCTGGGTTTTGTCCATCATCAGCGCCAGGATGGTCGGGGTGAACCGGCGAAGCAGGGCGGGGATACGGCTGGCGAAGGCCGCGACGGTCGCATTGAACAGCATCGAACCCTCGGGGCTCGGGCCCATGTTCCGGTCCTCGTATTCGTCCAGGAACCGCTCCGCCTCCGCGAAGGTGGCCGGGATGCCCTCGAGCCCCATCTGCCGGCCCAGTTCGGCGTAGAAGTCCGTGGCGGCCCGCTTCTCCAGCTCCGTCAGCCGGCGCCAGCCGTGACGTTCGGTCCAGCGCAGCGGCAGCACAAGCAAGGTCATGAGGACGTAGACGAAGTCGTCCGGGGTACCGGGCACCCCCTTGTGGACCCGGCGGAGCAGGTTGATCATGGCCTGGCTGCGTTCGTGCTCGAACCCGTTGGCGATGATCTCGTGGAGGACGATGCCGGTGTCGTAGGAGCGCTTCATCGGCCGGGATTTCATCTCCCCGGTCGCCGCCAGGGTCCTTGCTGTGGAGGGGATGGCGAAGTTGCGGTAGTAGGCGACGAAGAAGCCCGAATGGATTTCAGACTTGAAATCGAAGAGGACCATGTTCCGGTAGATCCCGTACATGTCCGTACCGCTCGGGCGTGTTCGGCGGGTCGGGTGCGTGAGGAGTTGCATGGGGGCTTTCCGTAGCTGTCGCAGGCTATGCCGGGGCAGGGGAGTTATGGAGCTTTGCTTCAACGCAGAGCAGGTAGCTGCGCTCCTCCGCGGTCAGGAAGGCCGCCGAAGTGCCCGCAGCGAGTTCAGCGTCCCGAATTTCGACAACCATCCGGTGCAGCCTGTCCTGTACCGGCGCCTGGGGGTCGGCCTCAAGGGTCCGGTCAAGCGACGTGCTCTGCAGCGCCTTGGACCAGATGGCCTCGACGCGTGCGAGGGTTTCGGTGTTCCGGCGGTGCAGGTTTTTGCGGGCAGCCCTGCCGGCAACCGCCGGGATCGTGAGTCCGGCGCCGGCCAGGACGGTCGCGACCAGTTCCAGCTGATGGTACGGGAAGTCAGGTCTGACCAGTACGGCCAGGAATGTCAGGTGCCGGGCCAAGAGGGACAGACACATCTCGGCCATCACCAGGAAGCCCATGATGCAGCCGGCGCCCAGCATGGAGAAACCGACGCGGAACGGGCGGCTCATCCCCGGGACGTAGCGGAAGCAGATCACGGCAATTTCCGCGCTCATCGAACAGATGAAGAGGGTGAGCATCAGTGAGAACAGGAGAGCCGGGAAACGGTCCTCGTAGATGCCCCAGGCGGGGGTCGTGACGGTGGGTCCTGTGAGGAGGAAGAACGCGGTCTGCAGGCTCAGCGTGAGCGTCAACGGAAGTGTGCGTGTCCACCAGGACCGGCGGCCGCCGGCTTCCGGGGCGATGGCGGCGTATGCGGCGAGGCGCAGATACCAGAGAGAGACAATCATCAGGGAGTTCAGGACCAGTTTGACCAGGTTCATGCCGCCCAGGGCCGTATCGACGGGGACGTAGACAACCGGGGACATGAGCAAAGAGCCCACGCCTCCGTACACGGCACAGGTGAACACCAGGTCGCTCCGGCTGCGAAGCAGGGCGGGAATGCGGGCACCGGCCAACAGGAACAGCGCCGCGGCCATCAGGAACTGCATCATCCGAAGACCGCCCCGAAGTTGCCCGGCTCCGCGTCCGGCTGCTGGTAGGAGCGGCGGATGCGGGAGGCAAGCCGGTCGGCAAGGAGTTCGGCCGTTACCTCGAGCTCGTCGGCGAAGTCGGTGCGTTTCAGGGCCGAGACGACGCGCTCCGGGTCGAGGTCCGGGAAGAAGACCTGGGCGTAGTCGTGCGAGAGGACTTCCTGCTCGTGGCGGAGGATCATGTGGGCGAACTCGTGCAGGACGATCTGCTGGCGGTGCACCTCTGACGCCGCCTTGGCGTGGAGGATGAGGTCCAGGCCGTCCATGCCGAACCACAGGCCACAGACCTTGTCGGTGGGGGTGTTGCCGATCGGCTTGATGACAATCGGACGCCCGCTCGCGGTCTCCAGTTGGGTCTGGATGGAACTCATGGAGACCGGTTCCTGCAGCCGCAGGCCTTCTTCCGCAGTCCGGGCCCGCGCTCGGGCGACGCTGTAATCCATGGAGCTGATCCTTGGGATGGTCCGATAAGGGGCCGGAGTCCCTCCGACTCCAAGGAGGAGCGTATCAGCCCTGTTCAGGGGCCTTTCCGGCGCCCGGCGTGTCGGAAGAAGTGACGTTCGTCTCCGCCAGCTGCTCGTCGATGAGGTCCCGGATCTGAAGGAGCGTCTCGGGTGACAGGCCGCCGAGTTGCCGGGCAGCGAAATTGCGGACCTTGTTGGCCCGCATGCTGGCCAGGAGGTCGAGTTGGGCTTCGACTTTCTGGGGCAGCTCGTCCTGGTCGTGCAGCAGGTAGTCGCGGTTCACGCCGAAAAACTTTGCGAGGTTCTGCAGGAGCTCGGTCTTCTTCACCTCGGGCCCGGACCCGGTGCGCATGTAGTGCCAGCGGGCGCGGGAGATCGGGGTGCCCGCCGTCTTCATGGCGGCGCTGACGTCGTTGAAGGTGATCTTCTTCCCGGCGGCTTCCGAGGAATCAAGGAGAAGGTTCAGCTTCCTTGCGAGTGCAGCGCCCGGCCCGGAATCGACTGACGCGTCGTTCATCGCGCGGCTCCTTTTCTGCGGTCGAAGGGTGGATCCAGAAGACGATATCATCCGATTGGACATGTCCAATAATTTTGCATTACCCTCTGAAAACAGAATTGGACATGTCTATTTCTGCACCGGAGGGGTACCGGGCCACGCCTCCGGTACCGCCTCCATAGTGGAGGCACGCAGCCTAAGGGTTGCCCGTCAGGGGAGCCGCGCTCCGGCTGACGCCACGACGGCCGCATTCCTGCAGGAGCTTTTGGGGGGCCGGCAGGGATGCGGTCTTTTGGTGGCCCGGCCGCGGGGTGAGGTCCCAGTGTTCCTGTCGACGGCGGCGGCCGCCGCGGGAGACGATGCGCTCCCCGGTCTGCGGGTCGTTAGTCCTTGGACGTCCGGCCTCGGGCGCGTCGAGCTGCCCAAACCATGAAGACGACGATGAACGCGACGGGCAAAAGCACCAGCGGGTTCCAGCCTTTAACTGTCATTTGTCATCCCTCGATCCGCTTGCAAGTCTCTTGCGCAGACTCTACGCCGGCGGCCACGAGGCGAGAACGTTGTGCGGCCATCCTTTGGTGGGCACGTCGGGTGGGCTACTGGCCGGGGTGGCGGGTATTGGTATTCAGCGGCAGCGCGGGCGAAGCCGTAGCCCGTCTGCGGGGAAGCAGAAAAAAACCCCTGGAATCCGTGGATTCCAGGGGTTTTCCCTTGTGCGCGGAGGGGGACTTGAACCCCCACCCCCTTTCGAGGACTAGCACCTCAAGCTAGCGCGTCTGCCATTCCGCCACCCGCGCAGGTGGTAATTCCGAGTTCGTTTCGCCTTTCAGCGTTTTGCTTTTCTCGGAAGCAGCGAGAAAGACTCTAGCACGACTTTTCCGGAAACAAATAATCGGGGTCCGCGGGGGTGGTGTGGGTAGGCTGAAGCAAGCAATTGAGCCACCCGCCACGAGGAGCCGCTATGACCGACAACCGGACCGAAACCAGGCCAGAGGATGAGGTCGTCAGGATCTGCCAGGAGCTGATCCGGATCGACACGTCCAACTACGGCGACGGCTCCGGCCCCGGTGAACGCGCGGCCGCCGAATACACCGCCGGGCTCATGGCAGAAGTCGGGCTGGACGCCGAAATTTTCCAAGCAGCGCCCGGCCGAGCCAGCGTAGTCACCCGGCTGGCGGGGGAGGACCCCTCCGCCAGCGCCCTGGTGGTCCACGGCCACCTGGACGTCGTCCCGGCCCTGCGCGAACAGTGGTCGGTTGACCCCTTCGGCGCCGAACTGAAGGACGGCCTGATCTGGGGACGCGGCGCCGTGGACATGAAAGACATGGACGCCATGATCCTGTCCGTGCTGCGCAACTTCGCCCGCACGGGACGCAAACCCAAGCGCGACCTCATCTTCGCGTTCTTCGCCGACGAGGAAGCCGGCGGCACCTACGGCGCCCGCTACGCCGTCGAGAAGCGGCCCGAACTCTTTGAGGGCGCCACGGAGGCGATCTCCGAAGTCGGCGGCTTCTCCGCCACCATCGGCGGCCAGCGCACCTATCTGCTCCAGACGGCGGAAAAGGGCCTCTCCTGGCTCCGCCTGGTGGCCCACGGCCGCGCGGGCCACGGCTCCCAGATCAACACCGACAACGCCGTGACCAGGCTTGCCGGAGCGGTCTCCCGGATTGGTGCCTACAACTGGCCGATCGAGCTCACGCCGACCACCCGGCAGTTCCTCGACGGCGTCACCGAACTCACCGGGGTCGAATTCGATCCCGATGACCCGGAGAAGATCCTGAAGGAACTCGGTACGGTGGCCCGCTTTGTTGGCGCCACACTGCAGAACACCACCAACCCCACCCTGCTCAAAGGCGGCTACAAGCACAACGTCATTCCGGAATCGGCCGAGGCCCTCATCGACTGCCGGACCCTGCCCGGGCAGGAACAGCAGGTGCTGGAAATCGTGCGCGAACTCGCCGGCACCGGAGTGGACATCAGCTACGTGCACAACGACGTCTCGCTGGAGGTGCCGTTCGCCGGCAACCTCGTCGATTCGATGATCGATGCCCTGCATTCCGAGGATCCGGGCGCCAAGGTGCTGCCGTACACGCTCTCCGGCGGGACCGACAACAAGTCCCTGAGCCGGCTCGGCATCACCGGCTACGGCTTCGCCCCGTTGATGCTGCCGGACGAGCTCGACTTCACCGGCATGTTCCACGGCGTCGATGAGCGGGTCCCGGCGGATTCCCTGAAATTCGGCGCACGGGTGCTGGACACCCTGCTCACCAACTACTGAGCGGACACTGCCTGCCATGACGCCCGAGGACATCCTGAGCGGGCCGCTGCTGGAACGGATCCGCGGCCGCGCCGCCGGCTACGACCGCGACAACGCCTTCTTCCACGAGGACCTCGCGGATCTCACGGCGGCCGGCTACCTGAAAATTTTCGTCCCGGTGATCGACGGCGGGCTCGGACTCGGGCTGGCGGAAGCGGCGCAGCTGCAACGCAGGCTGGCGACCGCGGCGCCGGCCACGGCCCTGGCCGTCAACATGCACCTGGTGTGGACCGGCGTCGCCCACGTCCTTGCCGCCCGCGGTGACTCCTCGTTGGATTTCATCCTTCAGGAAGCGGCCCAGGGTGAGGTCTTCGCCTTCGGCAATTCGGAGGCAGGCAACGACTCCGTGCTGTTCGATTCCCGCACGGAGGCCGTCCCGCTGCCCGGCGGCGGCTACAGCTTCACGGGCCGCAAGATCTTCACCAGCCTGTCACCGGCGTGGACACGGCTGGGCATCTTCGGGAAGGACGCCAACGCCGCGGACGGCGCCGGGGAACTGGTCCACGGGTTCATCACCCGGGATACCCCCGGCTACGAGATTTTGCCCGACTGGGACACGCTGGGCATGCGGGCCAGCCAGTCCAACACGACCCTCCTGGAGGGCGCCGTCGTCCCGGCCGAACGGATTTTCCGGAAACTGCCGGTGGGCCCGAACGCCGACCCGCTGATCTTCGCGATCTTCGCCTGCTTCGAGACCCTCCTCGCCGCGGTGTACACCGGAATCGGCGAACGGGCCCTCACGCTCGGGGTGGAAGCGGTGCAGCGCCGGACATCGTTCAAGAACGGCGGCCGCAGCTACGCCCAGGACCCGGACATCCGCTGGAAGGTGGCGGAAGCGGCGATGGCCATGGATGCGCTCTACCCGCAGCTGTCCTCCGTAGCGGCCGACGTCGACGGCCTCGCGGACCACGGCAGCCAATGGTTCCCCCGGCTCGTGGGGCTCAAAGTCCGGGCCACGGAGACGGCCCGCATCGTGGTGGACCTCGCCATCCGGGTATCCGGCGGCTCCAGCTACTTCCGCGGCTCCGAGCTCGAGCGGCTGTACCGGGACGTGCTCGCCGGCATGTTCCACCCATCAGATGACGAATCGGCGCACAATACCGTGGCGAACGCCTGGCTGGGCCCGCTGGAGACATCCTAGGGGCCCAGGACTCCCCGCGGCGTTCGCGGCTGCCGATCCCGGCCGATGCGCGGCCGGGATCCGTGTGCGGCCTAGACGGTGCGCTGGACCTGGATGACTTTCCGGCGCAGCCAGAAACGCCGCCCACCGCCCACGTAGAGGCGGCTGCGTTCCAGTTCCCATTTGCCGTACTCGGAATGCTCCACGAGCCGGCGGCGGGCCTCGGGGAGCGAATCCTCAGGACCGACCGTCAGAACGAGGTACTCGTACTGCTTGACATAGTCCCGTTCCCGCCGGACCGAGCTGCTCAGAAAATGTTCTTTCATTGCTCTCCATTTTCGTCTTTTTCCGACTAACGTGAAGTCATGAGCATCGATCCGCGTGTCGCGCTTCAGTCCCTGACCTCTGCACTGGAAGAACACCTGGCGGCGGCCTCCGCCCGCAGAAGTGACGGGGATCCCGCGGTCGAGGCGGCGTTCTTCGCCGTTGCCGATGCCTTTGAAGTCTACGACGATGCCCTGTATGAGGCGTACGGGGAAGTGACGCCGCTCGAAGTGATCGACGGCGACGAAGACGGCGACGAAGACGATGTCGACGACGAAGAGGACCTCGAGATCCTCGAGAATTCCGAGAACTAGGGGGACCTGCGGATCTCCGCGGCCTCAGCCGGGGTCGGACACGTCTTCGAGCGCCTGCGCGATCTCCGGCGGCAGCGGCGCGAGCGCCGAATCCAGGATCTCCTTGAGCTGAACCGGTGTCCGGGGGCCGACGACGGCGGTTGCCACCCCCTGTTGGGACAACAGCCAGCTCAGCGACACATCCAGGGCAGTCCGGCCGAGCCCCTTCGCCGCCATGGCGACGGCTTCCACCACGCTGGACGCCGGTCCCTCGAGATAGGGTTCCACGTACGTCGCCAACCGCTGGTTGGCGGCCCGGGAATCAGCCGGGATGTGGCCGCGGTATTTGCCGCTCAGGACGCCGCGTCCCATCGGAGCCCAGGCCATCAGGCCCAGCCCCGCGTCCTCGATGGCCGGAATGAGCTCAATCTCCGCGTTGCGCTGCAGGAGCGAGTATTCGGACTGGTTGGCCACGAGGGGGAAGCCCGCGATTGCGGCGGCCTTTGCAGTCTGCCAGCCGTTGAAATTGGAGACGCCGGCGTAACGCGCCCGGCCGGACCGCACCGCGTGGTCCAGCGCTGACAGGGTTTCCTCCAGCGGAACATTCGGATCCCAGGCGTGCGCGAACCAGAGATCCACGTAATCGGTTCCCATCCGGGCCAGGCTCGCGTCCAGCCCGGAGAGCATGCCGTTGCGGGATGTGTCGACGCTGCGGCGACCGTCCGCCGTCGTCAGTCCGGCCTTCGTGGAGATCACCACTTCGGAGCGCGCCACGACGTCGCCCAGTATTCCGCCGAGCATCGCCTCGGCCTGCCCGTCGGCGTAGGACGCCGCCGTATCGATCAGGGTTCCGCCGGCATCGACGAAGGTGCGCACCAGGGCGGCGGCATCCTGTTCCTCGGTTTCCCTGGCCCAGGACATGGTGCCGAGGGATAGGGCGGACACGCGCAACCCACTGTTGCCGACATAACGCTGCTGCATGTCAGCTAGCTTACGGGGTCGGGCTGCTTCGTAACGTAGGGTCTATAAACGTGAACTGGATACAAGCGGCTCTGTTGGGCCTGGTACAGGGGCTGACCGAGTTCCTCCCGATTTCCTCGAGCGCCCATCTGCGGATTGTCGGCGCCTTCCTCCCGGAAGCGTCCGATCCCGGCGCCGCCTTCACGGCCATCACGCAGCTGGGCACCGAGACGGCGGTGATCGTCTATTTCTGGCGCGACATCCTGCGGATCATCCGTGCCTGGTCCGGTTCGCTGACCGGCAAAGTCTCCCGGCAGGACCCGGATGCGCGCATGGGCTGGCTGGTGATCCTGGGCAGCATCCCGATCATCGTCCTGGGCCTGCTGTTCCAGGACCAGATCGAATCGGTACTCCGCAGCCTGTGGGGCGTCGCGACCATGCTGATCATCTTCGGCATGGTCCTCGCGGTGGCCGACACCATCGGCCGGCAGGACCGTGAACTGACGCAGCTGACCTACAAACATGGCCTCTTTTACGGACTGGCGCAGGCCCTGGCGCTGTTCCCCGGTGTGTCCCGCTCCGGCGGCACGATCAGCGCCGGGCTCCTGATGGGCTACACCCGTGAGGCGGCGGCCCGCTACTCCTTCCTGCTGGCCATCCCCGCCGTGTTCGGCAGCGGCCTGTACCAGTTGTACAAAGTGGTCTCCAAGGAAGGCATCACCGGCCCGTACGGGCTCCCGGAAACTGCCTTGGCCACCGTGATCGCCTTCATTGTGGGTTACGTCATCATCGGCTGGTTCCTGAAATACGTCTCCACCCGCGGCTACCGGCTCTTCGTCTGGTACCGGATCATCCTGGGAATGTCGCTGTTCCTGCTGCTCGGTTTCAATGTCATCAGCGCCTAGCACTAGGCTTGGTCTGTGAAATCCTGGACCTCCCGCCCTGTTGCCCAGCTCCCCGGCAGCATGCCCGCCCTGAGCCTCTTCGATACCGCCAAGGGCGGAATTGTCACCCTGGAGGCCACGGGTGAGCAGTCCATGTATGTCTGCGGCATCACCCCTTATGACGCCACGCACATGGGCCACGCGGCCAGTTATGTCGCCTTCGACCTCCTCAACCGCGCGTGGCGGGACGGAGGCCAGCACGTCGCCTACGTCCAGAACGTGACCGACGTCGACGATCCCCTCCTGGAGCGCGCCACGGCCACCGGCGTCGACTGGCGCGATCTCGCCGCGAGCCAAATC
Organism: Arthrobacter humicola; assembly: GCF_022803015.1. Taxonomy (GTDB): domain Bacteria; phylum Actinomycetota; class Actinomycetes; order Actinomycetales; family Micrococcaceae; genus Arthrobacter; species Arthrobacter humicola_A. Next base: position 673,702 of record NZ_JAFKON010000001.1, on the reverse strand, counting down.
GAGCTGTTCCAGACCGACATGGAGGCCCTGAACGTCCTCGCCCCGGACCACTACATTGGTGCCGTCGAGGCCGTTCCCCTGATCGTTCCCGCCATCGAGCGCCTGCTGCGCAACGGACTCGCGTACCGCGTCCCCGGCACCGGCGGCGAGCCCGACGGCGACGTCTACTACGACGTCGAAGCCGCCGGGAAGCACTCGACGGACGACGTCGACGCCTGGACCCTGGGATCCATTTCCGGACTCTCCGACGCCGAAATGCTGGAACTCTTCGCCGAACGCGGCGGCGACCCTGGCCGGGCCGGGAAGCGCCAGGCGCTGGATCCGCTGCTCTGGCGGGTTGCCCGCGAAGGCGAGCCCAGCTGGCCCGGTGGCGAGCTGGGGGAGGGCCGGCCCGGCTGGCACGTCGAATGCACCGTGATCGCCCAGGAGTACCTGCCCAGGCCATTTACCGTTCAGGGCGGCGGCTCGGACCTTATTTTCCCGCACCACGAAATGGGCGCCGGCCACGCGTACTCGCTGGCGGGCGTGCCGCTGGCCCGCCACTTCGCGCACGCGGGCATGGTGGGCCTCGACGGGGAAAAGATGAGCAAGTCCAAGGGCAACCTTGTCCTGGTTTCCAGGCTCCGGGCTGACGGGGAAGAACCTGCCGCGATCCGCCTCGCGATCCTGGCCCACCACTACCGCACGGACTGGTCCTGGACCGCCGCCGGATTCGCGGAGGCCAAAGACCGGCTCCGCACGTGGCGCGAGGCCCTCGCCGTGGCGCCGGAAGGCTCCGCCGCGGCCCTGCTTGGCAGGCTGCGGACCGAACTGGCCAACGACCTGAACGCGCCCGGCGCACTCGCCGCTGTCGATTCCTGGGCCAAGGCCGCCCTGGCAGCCCCGGGGGAGGCCTCTGCCACGGACGCCGCGCTGGTGAGCGACGCCGTCAACGCCCTGCTCGGCGTCGAACTCTAACCGGATTTCGATCGGCCCCGGCCGGAGAAGATCCCAAAACCCAGCGGCCGTCTCCACGGTGGCTGCGTCGGCCGGTCAGGACGAAGCGGCCTCGATGATTTTCTCGTCGCCCTCGTTCACGGCTTTGACGACGGCGTCGTAGTCACCACTTTCGACAGCCTTGCTGACCTTTTTGGTGGCCTTGCTGATCGCCTTGTCGACGCGGTCCAGGTAGAGGTCATCGACGATGGCAACGATCGCCGAGGAGCCCGGCGGCAGAAACTCCTCCGCGTTGACGCCGATGGACTTTTCCTCATGCCGCTTCCTGATGGCACCCACACCAGCGCCGATCCCGGCACCGATCACGCCGGACAGCAGCAGTGGCGGAGCGAACAGTCCGACCACCAGGCCGCCGACTGCGCCGGCCTTGGTGCCGCCGGCGACCAGTCCGCCGCCGTGCTCCTTGACCTCGGTCTTGCCCGAGGAGTCACGCGACAGGACGACGGCAGCCGCGACGGCCGCGTCGTCCATGCCCTTGATCGCCTTGAAATCCTCTTCCGCCGAGCCCTCGTCGGCGTACGACGACACGAACAAGATGTAGTTGTGATCTGTCATGGTGTGCCCTCCACTCGGTGTTGGCCGGCGTCGCGGCCAGGTCCAACTCTCGCCGCGACAGGCGCCCGCCGTCAGGGTCATAAGACTCTGGTCCGGGGAAAGCGGGACGCGGGCTAGGGCTTGTCCTTGCCCCGGCGCTTGAGGTAGCGCTCAAATTCTCGGGCTATCGATTCGCCGCTGGCCTCCGGGAGGTCGGCGGTGTCCTTGGCCTCCTCGAGCTGGCGCACATACGCCGCAATTTCCGGATCCTCTGTAGCGAGCTCGTCCACGCCGCGTTCCCACGCGTCGGCCTCCTCCACGAGTTCCGTGGTGTCCAGCGGGACCTGGAGCAGCTCCTCGACCCGGTGCAGCAGGGCCAGCTGAGCCTTCGGCGACGGGGCCTGGGCTACATAGTGCGGCACGGCCGCCCAGAGCGACACGGTCGGGAGCCCGGCCAGCAGGGCCACCTCGCCGAGCACGCCCACAATCCCTACCGGGCCCTCGTACTGCGAGGCCTCCAGGTCCATCCGCTCACGCAGTGCGGCGTCGTCCGTGGAGGTGCTGACCGGAATGGGCCGGCTGTGCGGCACGTCAGCCAGCAGCGCACCGACCAGGATGACGTAGTCGACATGCAGGGCCTCGGCGTGCACCAGCAGTTCCGCGGTGTAGGCACGCCACTTGTAGGACGGCTCGGTGCCCTGGACGAAGATGACGTCCACGTTCGAGTCGGGGACGCTGGCCTTGAAGATCCGCGTGGACGGCCACTTGATCTTCCGCTCACCGGCCGCTGTCCGCCGGATCGTGGGCCGGGTGAACTGGAAGTCGTAGTACTCGTCGGCGTCGATCGCCCCGACCTTCTTGCCGCCCCAGAGCTTGTTCAGGTAGCGCAGGGCATCGCTGGCGGCCTCTCCGGCGTCGTTCCAGCCTTCGAAGGCCGCGAGCATGACGGTGATGCGCCGGCCCTCGGGGACTGGCTGCAACAGCCGCTCCGGCTCGGAGACGGCGCCTGGTTCGGTGGGGTCTGCCTCGAAGCTGTTCATGCCATCACCCTACGTCCAAGAACCCGCCGAGCGCAGGCAATCGCGCGCCAAGGAACCGCAATTTCCGCCCGGAATCCCACGGTCGGGCGCGTGGAATTCGCCGTAGGCGTAGCGCGGGCGCCCGGCCGCGGGCTTCCCCGTAGACTGGAAGGCATGCGATCCTCAGCTTCCCGGCCCCTCCTTAAAGCAGCGCTCTGGGACATGGATGGCACCATTGTCGACACCGAGCCCTACTGGATCGCAGCCGAGCACGCACTCGTCGAAGCCCACGGCGGACAATGGTCCCACGAACAGGCCATGCAGCTCGTGGGACAGTCCCTGATGTTTTCCGCGGGAATCCTGCAGGAAGCCGGCGTGGCCCTGGAACGGCGCGAGATCATCGACACCCTCACGGGCCACGTGATCAGCCAGGTCCGGAGTTCCATTCCTTGGCGCCCCGGGGCCCGCGAACTGCTCGACGAACTCTACAACGCCGGCGTCCGTTGCGCCCTCGTCACCATGTCCGAGGCCCCGCTGGCCCGGGAGATCGTTGCGAGCCTGCCCGAGCCCTACTTCGAGTTCCTCGTCACGGGAGACACTGTGACCCAGGGCAAGCCGCACCCGGAGGCTTACCTCACGGCCGTCGAGCTCCTGCAGCAGCAGGATCCCGAGCTCGGCCTGCATCACTGCGTGGCCCTGGAAGATTCTGTGCCGGGTGTCGCCGCCGCCGTGGCCTCCGGCGTCGTCACGGTCGCCATCCCGCACATCCTGCCCCTCCCGCACGATCCCCGCCGCGCCACCTGGAACACCCTGGAAGGCCGGACAGTCGCTGACCTGGAGGAGCTCGTGGCCCTGCGGCACGACTTCCCCGACGCCACCTTCGGCGCCGCCGCGGACCCAACCGGCCGCTTAAGTACGGTCTCGACCACAGTCTCGACCACGCTCTCGACCGCGGGCCACTCCCGTGGCTGACACCGGCAGCCAGGGGCAACGCGGAAAGACTCCGGCTAACCGCCGGGAAGGGATCCCGCTGGGCCGGATCGCCGGCATTCCGGTATTTCTGGCGTATTCCTGGTTCATCATCGCGGCCTTCACGGTGATCGCCTACGGGCCGGTCCTGCAGAGCAACAATCCGCGCCTCGGCGTCACCGCCTTCTTCGTCGCCTTCGCCTACGCGCTGCTGCTCCTGATTTCCGTGCTGGCCCATGAACTCGCGCACGCGCTGACCGCGAAGCTGTTCCACTGGCCCACGGAGAAAATTGTCCTCAACCTCTGGGGCGGCCACACCCAGTTCCAGAGCTTCACGGCCTCACCCGGCCGCTCCGTCCTGGTGGCGATGGCCGGCCCGGCCGCGAACTTCGTCCTTGCCGGCGCAGGCTGGCTCCCGCTTGCCTACGGCGACCTGAACGGCGTGGCCGACATCCTGGCCAACATCTTCGTCTGGGCCAACCTGCTGATCGGCATCTTCAACGTCCTTCCCGGCCTTCCGCTGGACGGCGGCCGGCTGGTCGAATCCGCCGTGTGGAAAGCCACCGGCAGCCAGGAGAAGGGCACAATTGCGGCAGGCTGGGCGGGCCGCATCATCGTGATCGCCCTCGCCCTGTGGTTCATTGTCCTGCCGCTGGTCAGCGGCGCGCGGCCGGATATTTCCTTCACTCTCATCACCGCCCTCGTGGGCAGCTTCCTGTGGATGGGGGCGTCTGCCTCGATCCAGCAGGCCCGCCTGCGGGGCCGGCTGCACCTCGTCGACGCCGCGGCCCTCGCCGAACCCGCCCTCGGCCTTCCGGAAACCGCGACGGTCGCGGACCTCCTGGACCGGGCGCCGGGCGGAAAGCCCGCCGTGGTGCTGTGCGACCGGGACGGCCGTCCGGTGGCCATCGTCGACGCCGGCGCCGCCGCCAGCGTGCCGGCCGGACTGGCCGCAGCGACCGCCCTTACCGCGGTCTCCTACCCCCTTGGCGCGGGCGCCTATGTCCCCGAATGGTCCAAGGGCCAGGAGCTCGTCCAGTACCTGGCCCAGCTTGAGGGCCAGGAGTACGCGGTGGTGAACCGCGAGGGCGCCGTCACCGGGCTGCTGCGCCAGTCCGCCGTCGTCCGGGCCATAACGGGCAAGTACCGGAACGAACGCCAGAACCAGGGGCAGAACCGGTAGAGTTACTGGGCGGTCGTGAATTTCCGGCCCCCACGCGCAAGGACCGGTGCCCGCCGGCATGTCCGCGGCCACACAGCTTTACAGGAGCGAGGAACATCTTCATGAGCAGCGACACCGCCGCAGGCACTAACACTGCCAACACCACCGCCGCCGCAGGCACTGACACTCCCACCGCCGGGGCCAGCAGTGCCGCCGGCGCGAATGGTGCCACCGGCGCGGCGCGCCGCCGCGGACCCTTCCGTGAAGGCGAACGCGTCCAGCTCACGGACGAGCGTGGCCGCATGAACACGATCACCCTCGAAGTCGGCGGGGCTTTCCACACCCACCGGGGCTTCCTGAACCATGACGAGATCATCGGCAAGCCCGACGGCTCAGTCGTGGTCAACAACGTCGGACAGCAGTACCAGACCCTGCGTCCGCTGCTCTCGGACTTCGTGCTCTCGATGCCCCGCGGCGCGGCCGTGGTCTACCCGAAGGACGCCGGCCAGATCGTGACCATGGCGGACATCTTCCCGGGCGCACGCGTCGTCGAAGCCGGCGTCGGCTCGGGCGCCCTGTCCATCTCCCTGCTGCGCGCGGTGGGGGACAACGGCTACCTGCATTCCTTCGAACGCCGCCAGGAGTTCGCGGACATCGCCCGCGGCAACGTCGAGACCATCTTCGGCGGACCGCACCCGGCCTGGAAGATCTCCCTTGGCGACTTCCAGGAGGAAGTGGTGCGCACCGAGGAACCAGGCTCCGTGGACCGCGTGGTCCTGGACATGCTCGCGCCGTGGGAGTGCCTCGACGCCGTCGCCACCGTCCTGGCCCCCGGCGGCGTATGGATCAATTATGTCGCGACTGTGACGCAGCTTTCGCGGACAGCCGAAGCCATCCGCGCGGACGGACGCTTCACCGAACCCGACGCGTGGGAATCCATGGTCCGCGGCTGGCATCTCGAAGGCCTGGCCGTCCGCCCGGACCACCGCATGGTCGCCCACACGGGCTTCCTGCTGGTAACCCGCCGCCTCGCCGACGGCGTCACGGGAATTTCGGTAAAGCGCCGCCCCTCCAAGACCGACTTTAACGAAGAAGACGTCAACGCCTGGACCCCGGGCGCTGTGGGCGAGCGTGCGGTCTCGGACAAAAAGCTGCGCCGCGCCGCCCGCGACGCAATCGCCGGAACGAACGTCGTCGACGCCCCGGAGATAACGAACTAGGCAGCATATTTCGGATGTCTCCAGCGGCACCCGCCTTCTTAGGGCTATGGTCTTAACAGAAGAGCAGGAAGGGGCTGATGCACGATGGAGACTCCGAATACTGACCCGGGCCGCACACCGGCCGAGGACGCAGCGGATGCTGCCGCCCGCACGGATGCGGCCCGCGCCGCAGACGGCGAGGGTGACCGGTATGCCACCAATGAACTGTCCGTCGCCGAGCGGCAGGTCAACATCCTCCGGGACAAGCTCCGCCACATTGACCGCCAGCTCGCCGCCGCGACGCAGAACAACTCCAAACTGGTCAGCATGCTGGAAACGGCCAAGGCCGAGATCCTGCGGCTGAAAAACGCCCTCGACCAGGAGGGACAGCCGCCGTACAGCTTCGGCACCATCCTCCAGCTCAACCCGAAACGGCAGCCGACGGCCGGGAACAGCGGCCAGGCGGCCACGGAGGAATCCGTGGACATCTTCAACGCCGGCCGCAAGATGCGCGTGGGAATCAGCCCGCTGGTCAACATCAGCCAGCTCGCCGTCGGGCAGGAAGTCCTGCTCAACGAAGCCCTGATGGTGGTCGCCGGACTCGGCTACGAGCGGGCCGGGGACCTCGTCACGCTCAAGGAAATGCTGGGGCCCGACCGTGCCCTGGTAGTGGGCCGCGCCGACGAGGAGCGGGTCATCCGGCTCTCCGGCGCCCTGCTCGCCCAGCGGCTCAGGGTCGGCGACGCGCTCTCGATTGATTCCCGGACCGGGTACGCGCTGGAAAAGATCCCGCGCTCCGAGGTGGAGAACCTCGTGCTCGAGGAAGTCCCGGACATCACCTACCAGGACATCGGCGGACTGGGCCCGCAGATCGAACAGATCCGCGACGCCGTCGAACTGCCCTTCCTGCACCCGGACCTGTACCGGGAGCACGGGCTCAAGGCGCCCAAGGGCATCCTGCTGTACGGCCCGCCCGGCTGCGGCAAGACCCTGATCGCGAAGGCCGTGGCCAACTCGCTGGCCGCCCGGGCTGCCGAGCGCGCCGGCAAGACGGACATGAAGAGCTACTTCCTGAACATCAAGGGACCCGAGCTGCTCGATAAGTACGTCGGCGAGACCGAACGCCACATCCGCCTGATCTTCGCGCGCGCCCGGGAAAAGGCGTCCGAGGGCAGCCCGGTGGTGGTGTTCTTCGACGAAATGGACTCGCTGTTCCGCACCCGTGGCACCGGCATTTCCTCCGACGTCGAAACCACCATCGTCCCGCAGCTGCTCAGCGAGATCGACGGCGTCGAACGGCTGGACAACGTGATCGTGATCGGCGCCTCGAACCGGGAAGACATGATCGATCCGGCGATCCTGCGCCCGGGCCGCCTGGACGTGAAGGTGAAGATCCAGCGCCCCGACGCCGAGGCCGCGGCCGACATCTTCAACAAGTACATCACCACGGACCTGCCCTTCCACGAGTCCGACCTCGGCGAGCACAACGGCGACGTGCAGGCGACCGTGGACGCCATGGTCCAACGCACCGTCGAGGCGATGTACTCCACCGAGAAGTCCAACGAATACCTCGAGGTCACCTACGCCAACGGCGACACCGAAATGCTCTACTTCAAGGACTTCAACTCCGGCGCCGTGGTGCAGAACGTCGTGGACCGGGCCAAGAAGTACGCCATCAAGGACCTGTTGACCATCGGCCAGAAGGGCCTGCGGATCGACCACCTGCTCCGGGCGGTCGTGGACGAGTTCCGTGAACACGAGGACATGCCCAACACCACCAACCCGGACGATTGGGCACGCATCTCCGGCAAGAAGGGCGAGCGCATCACGTACATCCGCACCATCGTCCAGGGCAAGGCCGGCCAGGAGCCCGGGAAGTCCATCGAGACGATGCCCAGCACAGGCCAGTACCTGTGACGGCTGTTGTCCCAGGCAAGCCCGCCGACACTGCGGGCGGGCTGCCGGTCGGCGGGGCGATGCGGGTCATGGGATCGGAGACCGAATACGGCATCCACGCGCCCTCGGCCCCGGGAGCCAACGCCACGATGATGTCAGCCCGGGTCATTCAGGCGTATGCCCAGGTGACCCGGCAGCGCGCCGCCGGCGGCGCCGAGACCCGGTGGGACTACACGGACGAGGAACCGCTGCACGACGCCCGCGGCTGGACCTTGGAGCGCAGCAGCGCGGACCCGGAACAACTCACCGACCAGCCTCCCGTTCTCGACGCCGAGGCGATCGCCCTCGCCTACGGGCGGCAGGAACTCGAGGCCGACGGCGAGGACGAGTCCGGCACGCTGCTGATGAACATGGTGCTGGGCAACGGCGCACGGTTGTATGTGGACCACGCCCATCCGGAGTATTCCAGCCCCGAGGTGACCAACCCCCGCGCCGCCGTCACGTGGGACGCCGCCGGCGACCTCGTGGCACTGGCCGCGGTCCGGCGCCTCGCCGCGGATCCCGAACTGCCGCCGATCAACCTGTACAAGAACAACACGGACAACAAATCGGTCTCCTACGGCTCGCACGAGAACTACCTGATGCCCCGCTCGGTGCCCTTCGGCGAAATCGTGCGCGGCCTCACGCCGTTTTTCGTCACCCGGCAGATCATTTGCGGTGCCGGGCGGGTGGGCCTCGGGCAGGACAGCGCCCGGGCCGGCTACCAGATCAGCCAGCGCGCTGACTTCTTCGAAACCGAGGTGGGCCTGGAAACCACCATCCGCCGCCCCATCATCAACACCCGGGACGAGCCCCACGCCACCGCGGACAAATACCGCAGGCTGCACGTCATCATCGGCGACGCCAACCTCAGCCAGGCCTCCAACTTCCTCAAGTTCGGCACCACCGCGATGGTCCTGAGCCTGATCGAGGCCGGGCTGGCGCCGCGGATCGAAGTCCATGAGCCCGTCGCCGCGCTGCAGGCCGTCAGCCACGACACCTCGCTCACCGGGCTGCTGCGCCTGGGCGACGGCCGGCGGATCAGCGCCCTGGACCTCCAGTGGATCTATTTCGAGGCCGCCTCCAAGCACGCGCAGGACACCGGCGTCGCGGACGCCGTGGACGGTGACGGCCACACCCACGAGGTCCTGGAGCGGTGGTCCGCCACGCTGAGCGAACTCGGCGGTGACCGGGCGGCGGCCGCTTCTTCAGTCGAGTGGCTCGCCAAACTGTCCCTACTCGAGGGCTACCGCCAGCGTGACGGCCTGGGCTGGGACAACGCACGGCTGGGCCTCGTGGACCTGCAGTGGGCCGACATCCGCCCCGAAAAAGGGCTCTACTACCGGCTGCTGGCCCGCGACCGGATGCGCCGGATCGTCGACGACGCCGCGATCGCCCGTGCGGTGACCGAACCGCCGTCGGACACGCGGGCGTACTTCCGCGGGCGCTGCGTCAGCAGGTTCGGTGCAGACCTCGCGGGGGCCAGCTGGGACTCGGTGATCTTCGATGTCCCCGGCCGCGGCAGGCTCCAGCGGGTCCCAACCCGCGAGCCGCTGCGCGGGACCGAAGCCCTCACCGGCGGCCTGTTTGCCCGGCACCGGGAGGCCGGGACGTTCCTGGCAGAACTGCTCGGACTCAGCCCCGGTTCCTGAAAACAAAGCCCCCCGCGGGCGCCCCGGGCGTGGCACTATTGCTACAGGATGTCCCTTAGGAGAAAAGGGACGGACATGAAGGAGAAAACAATGGCAGGCCAGGAGCAGCAGCAGCCGCAGTCGCGGGACACCGAGGTTGACGAGGACGTCCCCGCCGCGCCGCCGGCCCCGGCGGACGCCCAGGCGTCGGCAGCCACCCAGGGCGTCGATGATCTCCTCGATGAGATCGACGGCGTGCTGGAGTCCAACGCCGAGGAATTCGTGCGCGCATTCGTCCAAAAGGGCGGCCAGTAGGAGCGCCGCCGGCCGCCGGATGAGGGCGGCGGGAGGGGCTAAGGGCCGGAAGAGTCGTTGATCCACCACGTTGAGGGAGAGCGTTAGTGCAGGAAACAACAGCCAACCGAGTAGCAGCCAACGCGACGTCCTCATTCACCGAGCATCTGCAGCGCGAACGGCCCGATTTGATGCCCTTCGGCCAAGTGCCTTTCAACCAGTTGCCCGCCGGCGGGCACGCCAGCCAGCCAGGAGCACCGCTGCAGGCCCCGCACGGGACCACGATCGTGGCGATGACCTACGCCGGGGGCGTGCTGATGGCCGGGGACCGCCGCGCCACCATGGGCAACGTGATCGCGAGCCGGCACATCGAGAAGGTCTTTCCCGCCGACCAGTATTCAGTGCTGGGCATTGCCGGGACCGCCGGCATCGCCCTGGACATCACCAGGCTGTTCCAGGTTGAACTCGAACACTACGAGAAGATCGAGGGCACCCTCCTGAGCCTGGACGGGAAAGCGAACCGGCTCGGCGCCATGGTCCGCGGCAACCTGCCCATGGCCATGCAGGGCCTCGCCGTCGTGCCCCTGTTCGCGGGATTCGACCGGCCCGCAGGTTTCGGCCGGCTCTTCTCCTACGACGTCACGGGCGGCCGCTACGAGGAACAGGAGCACCACGCGGTGGGATCCGGTTCGATGTTCGCCCGCGGCGCGCTGAAGAAACTCTGGCGTCCCGGCCTCTCGGAGCAGGACGCCGTGGCGGTCGCCGTCGAGGCCCTGTACGACGCCGCCGACGACGACTCCGCCACGGGCGGGCCGGACCCCGTCCGGCAGCTATGGCCGGTGGTGTACATCGTGAACCGGACAGGCGCCTTCCGGATCCCGGACCGCGACCTTGCCGCCGTGGCCGGCCGCGTCATCGAATCCCGCACCGTCGCCCAGCGGGAGGCCTGAGATGACCCAGCAGTTCTATGTATCTCCCGAACAACTGATGAAGGACCGTGCGGATTTCGCACGGAAGGGCATCGCCCGCGGACGTTCGGTGGTGGTCATCAGTTGCCGGGACGGGATCGCCCTCGTGGCGGAGAACGCGTCCCCGTCGCTGCACAAGATCGGCGAGATCTACGACAAAATCGCGTTCGCGGCCGTCGGGAAGTACAACGAGTTTGAGAGCCTGCGGCAAGCCGGGGTGCGATATGCCGATGTCCGGGGCTATTCCTACGACCGCGAGGACGTCACAGCCCGCGGCCTCGCCAGCGTGTACGCACAGAGCCTCGGCGCGGTGTTTACGGCCGAACAGAAACCCTTCGAGGTCGAACTGGCCGTGGCCGAAGTCGGCCAGGCTCAGGAGGCGGACCATCTGTACCGGCTGACCTTTGACGGGTCCATCGCCGACGAGCACGGCTTTATTGTGATGGGTGGCCAGGCGGACAAGGTCTCCGAGGCTGTCGCGGCGGGCTGGCAGGGCGAACTCGACTTCGCGGGCGCCATCCGGCTGGCCCTCGCCGGGCTCGTGGCGGACAAGGAAACCACCACCCTGCCCGTATCCGCACTTGAAGTTGCGGTACTGGACCGGGCATCGGAAAGCGGCCGCGGCACCCGCCGGGCGTTCCGCCGGCTCGAGGACCCGGACATCGTGGCATTGCTGGCTGAGGAGAAGTGAGATGGACAAGCGCATATTCGGCATCGAAACCGAATTCGGAATTTCCTATTCAAGCCCGGAGTCCCGGCCGCTGGCACCGGAGGAAGTAGCCCGCTACCTCTTCCGCAAGGTGGTCAGCTGGGGACGGTCCTCCAACGTCTTCCTGACCAACGGCTCGCGCCTTTACCTGGACGTCGGGTCGCACCCGGAATACGCCACCGCCGAGTGCGACGACCTCGCCCAGCTGATAGCCCATGATCGTGCCGGGGAGCTGATCCTGTGCGACCTCGTGGACGAAGCCCAGGAACGGCTGGCGGCGGAGGGATTCAACGGCACCGTATACCTGTTCAAGAACAACACAGACTCGGCCGGGAACTCCTACGGCAGCCACGAAAACTACCTCATCCCGCGGCGCGGGGAATTTTCCCGGCTCGCGGAAATCCTCATCCCGTTCCTTGTGACCCGCCAGTTGATCGCCGGGGCCGGCAAGATCCTCAAGACCCCGCACGGGGCGACCTTCGCGTTCTCCCAGCGGGCCGACCACATCTGGGAAGGCGTTTCCTCCGCCACCACCCGCTCCAGGCCCATCATCAACACCCGGGACGAGCCGCATGCGGACGCCGAGTTCTACCGGCGTCTGCACGTGATCGTGGGCGACTCCAACATGTCCGAAACAACGGCGCTGCTCAAGATCGGCACGGTGGACCTGATCCTGCGGATGATCGAGGCCGGGGTGATCATGCGCGACATGCGGATGGAGAACCCGATCCGCAGCATCCGGGAAATCTCCCACGACCTCAGCGGCCGGGCACTGGTCCGGCTCGCCAACGGCCGGCAGCTCACGGCTCTGGAAATCCAGCGCGAATACCTGGGCAAGGTGACCGCGTTCGTGGCCGAACACGGCGCGCACAACCCCCACGTGCCGCTGATCCTGGACCTCTGGGAGCGCACGCTGGACGCCATCGAAAGCGGCGACACGAGCACGATCGATACCGAAGTGGACTGGGCCATCAAGAAGAAGCTCATGGACAACTACCGGGTACGGCACGGGCTGGGCCTTGACGCTCCAAGGATTGCGCAGCTGGACCTGACCTACCACGACATTTCCCGTGGCCGCGGCCTCTTCTACCTGCTCCAGGCCCGCGGGGCCGTGCGCCGGGTGGTGGACGACACCGCGGTCAAGGACGCGGTGGATGCCCCGCCGCAGACCACGCGCGCCAAACTCCGCGGCGACTTCGTCCGGCGCGCCCAGGAACTCGGCCGCGACTACACCGTGGACTGGGTCCATCTGAAGCTGAACGACCGCGCCCACCAGACCATTCTGTGCAAGGATCCCTTCCGGAGCGTGGACGAACGGGTGGATGCGCTGCTGGACTCGATGGGCTGATACCCAGCTTCGCACGTTATTCTGGGGTAGGGCCGCCCTGCGGCCGCCGCTTTCTTTGCCACGGGAAACCGAACGGCATTGAGTCCACCCTGCCTCGACGAAAGTTTCCAATTGCGCCGACTACTAGCAATTCTTCTTCCCGGACTGCTGCTGCTGACCGCCTGCGGCGGCAGCGAAGCGCCTCCGGCTCCGGAACCCACCAGCCAGTCCGCGGGTGAGACCGCCAAGCTGGACTCGGTCAAATTGACTGAGAACGGTGACAAGAAGGCCCCAGGCGTCGACTTCACCAAGCCGCTCGACGTCAAGGAACCCACCGTCAAGGTGGTCACCGAGGGCGGTGGCGAGCGGGTCAAGGCCAACCAGATCGCCAACATTTCGATCGTGGCCTTCAACGGCACCGACGGTTCCACCCTCGAAGACACGTTCCCGAACGATCCCGAGCCGCTGGAGCTAAACGACGAGCTCAAGGGCAGCAGCCCCGTCATCTACAACGCGTTCGTGGGCGCCAAGATCGGCTCGCACCTCGCCCTCGCCGTTCCCGGCCAGGCCGCAGCCGAGGGTACCGCGGCCAAGCCGACCCAGCTCCTGATCGTCAAGGTGCTCTCCGCCAAGGACGCTCCGCCGGTCCTGGACAAGCCTGAGGGCGACGCCGTCACCCCGCCGGCCGGACTGCCGACCGTGAAGGAAAACGACAAGGGCGTCCCGGAGATCTCCGTCGCCGGCGTCAAGGCGCCGACCGCGTTGGTCTCCCAGGACCTCATCACCGGCAAGGGCCAGGCCCTCAAGGAGACCGACACCATTACCGTGAACTACGTGGGCGTCGCCCTCGCCACCGGCAAGGTCTTCGACTCCAGCTTCGAGAGTGGCAAGAAGGCCACCTTCCCGTTGACCGGCGTCATCAAGGGCTGGACCCAGGGCCTGACCGGCAAGACGGTCGGCTCCCGAGTCCTTCTGGTCGTCCCGAAGGACCTCGCCTACGGGGATCAGGGCCAGGGCGACGCGAAGGGCGACCTCGTCTTCGTCGTCGATATCCTCGGCGTCAAGTAACCCACCGCTACAACTGCAACCACTACACGTCACCTCAAAGGAGCAACCATGTCATTTGGACAGCGCAACCTCGACCGCGAGAAGCCGGAAATTGACTTCCCCGTAGGAGACGTCCCCACCGAACTGGTCATCACCGAACTGATCGAAGGGGACGGCGCCGAGGCCAAAGCCGGCGACACCGTTTCCACCCACTACGTGGGCGTCGCCTGGTCCACCGGTGAAGAATTCGACGCTTCCTGGGGCCGCGGCGCGCCGCTGGACTTCCGGGTCGGCGTCGGCCAGGTCATCCAGGGCTGGGACCAGGGCCTGCTGGGCATGAAGGTCGGCGGCCGCCGCCGGCTCGAGATCCCGTCCGAGCTTGCCTACGGCTCCCGTGGCGCCGGCGGGGCGATCGGCCCCAACGAGGCCCTGATCTTCGTCGTGGACCTCGTCGCCGTCCGCTAGTCCCCACCCGCCCCCCGGGGAACGAAGCGCGGTAACAATCGGAAAAGTTCTTCCGGCTGTTGCCGCGCTTTCGTCATTTTCCGGGACCGGCTTTAGTACCCTTGCGGGGTGTCCGCCTCACGTACAGAACGCCTCCTGAACCTGCTCATCGCCCTGCTCAACACCAAGTACGGCCTGCGCCGCAGCGAGCTGCGCGAAAAGGTCTACCACGACACCACGAGCAGTGACGTCGCCTTCGGCCGCATGTTCGAACGCGACAAAGGCGAGCTGCGCCAGTTTGGCTTCGACGTCGAGGCCGTGACGGACACGGGCTGGGGCTCCGACGACCCGGCAACCACCCGCTACCGGATCGGCAAGGAATCGAACCGGCTGCCCGACGTCAGCCTCACCCCCGAAGAGTGCACGGTCCTGATCCTCGCGGCCCAGCTCTGGGAGCACGCCGCCCTCGGCTCCGCCGCCGTCGACGCGGTCCGGAAGCTGCAGGCCGCCGGCGGCCTGGTCGACGCCGAACTCCCCACCGGCGTCCAGCCGCGCATCCGCCCCGCCGGCCAGGCCTTCGAGGACCTGGTCGCCGCGATACACGCCCAGCACCCGGTCCGGTTCAGCTACCTCGCCGGCAGCACCGGCCAGGAGCAGGAACGCCTGGTGGAGCCCTGGGGCCTGGGCAGCCGCTTCGGCCAGTGGTACCTCGTGGGCCACGACCGGGGCCGGGGGGACAAACGGTTCTTCCGCCTGTCCCGCCTGACGTCCGCCGTGACCGTCCTGGAGAAGGAGAGCTTCACGCCGCCGGCCGGGTTCAACGTCCGCGCGGAGCTGGCCGGCCTGGCCGAGCTGCCGGTGCAGAGCGCTGTGGTCGACGTCGAACACGGGCGGCTCCTGGGCCTCCGCAAACGCGCCCGGCCGCTTCCGGACGCAGCGCCGGAAGCCGCAGCGCCGGAAGCCCGAACACCGGGGCACCCGGCCGGGACGGACCGCCTCGCGGTGCCCTTCCGCGATGCGGAGACCCTGGGCGAGGAGCTGGCCTCCTACGGTCCCCGCGTCACCGTGATTTCACCCCCCGAACTCGCCGGCGCCGTCCACCGCCGCCTCACGGCGGCCGCCGAGTTCGCCGACAGGCCCCTGCCGGACGTCGCCTTCCCGGCGGCGGGCCGCGCCGGCCGTACCCGTAAACGAACCTCGGAGGACCAGCTCAAGCGGATGCTGCAACTGGTCCCGTTCCTTGTCCACAACCAGGGACTGCACATCAGCGAGGTCGCCGCCAGGTTTGGCATCACCCGCAAGGCACTCGAGGACGACCTGCGGATCCTGATCTGCTCGGGCCTGCCGGAGGGCTACCCCGACGATCTGCTGGACATCCAGTGGGACGATGACCACGTATTCATCACCCAGGCCCTGGACCTGACCCGCCCCGTACGGTTCACCGTGGACGAGGCCTGTGCGCTCCTGACCGGCCTGGAGACGCTCAACAGCCTGCCCGAGCTCGCCGAAGGCGGCGCCCTGGAATCGGTGACGCTCAAACTCATGGCCGCGGCGGGGGAGGAAGGCGTCAAAGCGGCCGCGCTCTCCGGCCCCGAGGTGGCACCCGGTGATTCCGCCATCCTCGACACCGCCCGCGCCGCCCTCGAATCCGGCGCGCAACTGCACCTGAGGTACTTCTCGGCGCAGCGCGACGCCGTGTCCGAACGCGACGTGGACCCCCTGCGGCTCTATTCGCTGGACAACACGTGGTACCTCGAGGCGTACTGCCACTCCGCCCAGGGCCTCCGCAACTTCCGGCTGGACAGGATCGAAGCCCTTGAGCCCAACGGCCGGCGGGCGGCCGCGCCGGCAAAGCCGGCGGACAGCTTTCCGGTGAAACTGTTCACCCCGAACGACGACGACACGGTGGTCGTCGTGGAACTCGCGCCCCGCGGCACCGGCCTCGCTGATGACTATTACGCCGAGCGGACCGCGGCTCTGCCAGGCGGCGGCATGCTCGCCGAAATCCGGTTTGGCAGCACGGACTGGCTGCCGATGTTCGTGGCCCAGCACGGCGGGATGGTGCGGATCCTGCAGCCAGAGGCCCTCGCGGCCGCGTCGCGGGAGTGGCTCGCCGCGGCCCTGACGCAATACGAAGCCTTCTCAGATCGCCCGATAGACTGATCAGCATGCCTTGGTGGTCCTGGATCGTTATTTGGATAGCGCTTGTCGCGTTGTCGCTGTTGTTCTTCGGCGTGCTCGGCTTCCGGCTGTTCCGGCAAGCCACAACGACGCTCACCGAATTGGGTGAAGCCGCGGACCGCTTTTCCACCCTGCCTTCACCAGCGGGCACCGGCACCGTTTCAGCGGCTGGTTCGACAGCGGCCGGCGCCGGTGACCCGGGCAGCGCGGACGAATCCCTTCGGCCGGTGCCCGGCGACGCCATTTTTGCCTCGCCCGCGCGGATGCGACATGATTACCACGCATCCAAGCTCGCCCGGCAAAACGCCCGCCGGCTGCGCCGCATCCAACGCAAGAAGGACCGCGGGCAACCCCAGGCGCTGCGCGACATCGAAACGCGTTAGACATAGGATGTATTCAAACGAAAGGACCTCTCCCCATGAGGCTTGAAGGCTGGCATCTCATCATCATCATCGTTCTGGCACTGGTGCTGTTCGCTGCGCCGAAGCTGCCGGGTATGGCCCGCAGCCTGGGCCAGTCGATGCGCATTTTCAAGTCGGAAGTCCGGGAAATGAAGAAGGACGGCACCACCGATGCCAAGGATGGCTCCGAGCCGGTTGAAGGACGGGTCATCAACCACCCGCAGACCGGCGCACCGGAAAGCCGCACGGGCGACGGAACCGACGTTCCGCCGTCGACCCGCGCCTAAGACCGCATGGCAGTAACCATGAGCCGTCGATCGAACCCCGAGGGGAGGATGGCGCTCCTCGACCACCTCAAAGAGCTGCGCAACCGGCTCTTTAAGGCGGCAATCGCCGTCGTCCTTGGGACGGTAGTGGGTTTCCTTGTCTACCAGCCAATGCTGGCGGCGCTGATCAAGCCGATCCGCGACCTGAACGAACATGAAGGCCGCCAGGCCACTCTAAATTTCGACGGCGTCGCGAGCTCGTTCGACCTCATGATCCAGGTCTCCGTGTTCCTGGGCCTGATTATCGCCAGCCCCGTCTGGCTCTACCAGCTCTGGGCCTTCATCGTGCCGGGGCTGCATAAGAGGGAACGCCGCCTGGCCCTGTCCTTCGTGGCGGCGGCCGTGCCGCTCTTCGTCGGCGGCGTCCTGCTGGCCTGGCTCGTGCTGCCCAACGCGGTCCGCGTCCTGACCGACTTCACGCCGTCGGGCGGCTCCAACTTCATCAGCGCCCAGGTGTACCTGTCCTTCGTGC
Source organism: Arthrobacter humicola (assembly GCF_022803015.1). GTDB lineage: Bacteria > Actinomycetota > Actinomycetes > Actinomycetales > Micrococcaceae > Arthrobacter > Arthrobacter humicola_A. The sequence goes on along the minus strand of NZ_JAFKON010000001.1, from coordinate 656,088 downwards.
TGCGGCTGCTGCTCGCCTTCGGCATCGCCTTCCTCCTCCCGGTGGTCCTGTTCGGGCTGAACCTGGCCGGACTCATCAAGGGCCAGCAGCTGCTCAAGAGCTGGCGGATTACAGTCTTCCTGGTCTGCCTGTTCGCCGCGATGGCCGCTCCCGGCGCCGACGCCATGAGCATGTTCTACCTGGCCGGACCCATGCTGGCGCTGTTCTTCGCCGCGATCGGGCTGTGCCTGCTCAACGATCGCCGGCGCGAGCGGCGCGCCGTCAAACGCGACGCCGAGACCGAAGCCACCGCCGACCACGCCACCCCCAGCTCCGAGCTGGAGAATCTCTAGCCTTTCGCGCACTAGGCTGGAAACATGTCCTCACACCCCGGGCCGGAATCACCGTCCGAACGTTACCGCGCCAGCGTCGAGCGGGCTGCTGAAGCCAAGACCTATCTGGGCGGGTTCATCCGCTCGCTCGAATTTGAACTCGATGACTTCCAGCGCGAAGCATGCCTGTCCCTGCAGGCCGGCCGGGGCGTGCTGGTGGCCGCCCCCACCGGCGCCGGGAAGACGATTGTGGGGGAGTTCGCCATCTATCTGGCCCTCCAGCGTGGGCTCAAGGCGTTCTACACCACCCCCATCAAAGCCCTGAGCAACCAGAAGTACTCCGAACTGGCCGCCAAGTACGGCGCCGCCCAGGTGGGCCTGCTCACCGGAGATACCAGCATCAACGGCGACGCCCCGGTGGTGGTCATGACCACCGAAGTGCTCCGCAACATGCTCTACGCGGATTCGGACACCCTGGATGATCTCGGCTTCGTGGTCATGGACGAAGTCCACTACCTCGCCGACCGCTTCCGCGGCGCTGTGTGGGAGGAAGTCATCATCCATCTGCCCAGCGAGGTCCAGGTGGCGTCCCTGAGTGCCACGGTCTCCAACGCCGAGGAGTTCGGTGCGTGGCTCGACACCGTCCGCGGGCAGACCGATGTGATCGTCTCCGAGCACCGCCCGGTGCCGCTGTGGCAGCACGTCATGGTGGGGCGGAAGATCGTGGACCTGTTTGCCGGCGACACGAGCTTTGACGAGATCGCCCTGCCTGTTGGGGCAACTGCCAGTGAGGCAACTGCCGGGGAGGCATCCGCCGTAGCCGATGCTGTTGTCGGCGGCCCGGCGGCCGCCGTCACCTCGGAAGTGCCAGGGCGGGCCGGCTTCGAGGTCAACCCGGAACTGCTGTCCATGGCCCGGGCCGAGAGCCAGATGAATTTCCGTGGCCGCTTCGGCCACGGCGGCCGGAACCAGCGCCGCCAGCAACGCAGCCAGCGGGACGAACCGCAGGGCGCCCAGCGCAGCCCGGTGCGGAAGGCCAGCCGGCCGCAGGTCATCGCCAGCCTGGACCGGCAGGACCTCTTGCCGGCCATCACATTCATCTTCTCGCGCGCCGGCTGCGATGCCGCCGTGGCCCAGTGCGTCGCGGCCGGACTCTGGCTGACCAGCGAGGCCGAACAGCAGATCATCGCCCGGCGCGTCGACGAGGCCGCCCAGGACATCCCCTCGGATGACCTCGATGTGCTCGGCTTCTGGAGCTGGCGGGACGGCCTGCTCCGCGGGCTCGCCGCGCACCACGCCGGCATGCTGCCGACCTTCAAGGAGGTTGTGGAGAAGCTGTTCGTCGACGGGCTGGTCAAGGCCGTCTTCGCCACCGAAACACTCGCCCTGGGCGTCAACATGCCGGCCCGCTGCGTCGTGCTCGAAAAGCTCGACAAGTTCAACGGCGAGGCCCACGTCAACATCACGGCGGGGGAGTACACCCAGCTGACGGGCCGCGCCGGCCGCCGCGGCATCGACGTCGAGGGCCACGCCGTAGTGCTGTGGCAGCCCGGAACGGATCCGGCCGCCGTCGCCGGCCTGGCCTCACGGCGAACCTACCCGCTGAACTCCAGCTTCCGGCCCACGTACAACATGTCGATCAACCTTTTGGCGCAGTTCGGCCGGCCGCGCGCCCGGGAGATCCTCGAATCATCCTTTGCCCAGTTCCAGGCGGACCGATCCGTGGTGGGACTGGCCCGGCAGGTCAGGAGCCGGGAAGAATCCATTGCCGGGTTCAGCAAGGCCATGACCTGCCACCTGGGCGACTTTACCGAATACGCGCGGCTGCGGCGGGCCCTGGGCGATGCCGAAACCATGGCCTCCCGGAGCACGTCCCGAGCCAGGAAGTCCTTGACCGAGGACTCCCTGAGCAGGCTGCTTCCGGGGGACGTGGTGGATGTTCCGGCCGGGAAGTCGCCGGGGCTCGCGGTGGTGCTCAGCTCCGACCACGAATCCCGCGAGCCCCGCCCCGCCGTCATGACGCTGGACAACCAGCTCCGCCGGATTGGCCTGCACGACGTCGAAGGGCCGTTGTCGCCGATCACCCGGATCAGGATTCCCAAGACCTTCAACGCCAAGGTTCCCAAGTCCCGCCGCGACCTGGCGTCCTCGGTGCGCAACGCCATCCGCGAGCATCGGCCGCCGGCGCCGCCGCGCCGCGACGACGACTTCGGCCGGGCCTCCGCTGCGCCCAACCAGGAGAAGCGGATCGCCGAGCTGCGCCGGGAACTGCGCGCCCATCCGTGCCACGGCTGCAGCGAACGCGAGGACCATGCCCGGTGGTCCGAACGCTGGTGGAAACTCCGCCAGGAAACGGATGGGCTCATCCGCCAGATCCAGGGCCGGACCAACACCATCGCCAAGACGTTCGACCGTGTCTGCGGCGTCCTGACGGGCTACGGCTACCTGGAAACCTCGGACACGGGCGCGCTGTCCATCAGCCCGGACGGGCAACGCCTGCGGCGGATCTACGGCGAAAAGGACCTGCTGATTTCGCAGTCACTGCGGATGGGGGCCTTCAACGACCTCGACGCCGCCGAGATCGCCGCGCTGGCCAGTGTCCTCGTCTACCAGGCCAAGCGTGAGGACCGCGGCCTGCGGCCCAAGATGCCGAGCGTGTCCCTGGAATCCGCGGTAGACACCGTGGTGCGCGAATGGTCCGCGCTGGAGGACGTCGAGGAAGCCAACAAGCTGCCCCTCACTGGCGAGCCCGAGCTCGGCCTTGTGTGGCCGATCTACAAATGGGCCAAGGGCCGGCACCTCCAGGACGTGCTGAGCGGCACCGACCTGGCCGCGGGCGACTTTGTCCGCTGGGTCAAACAGGTGATCGACCTCCTGGACCAGCTCGCCGACATCCCGAACCTCGACCCCCGGATTGCGCGGCTGTGCGCGGAGGCCATCAAGCTCATCAAACGCGGCGTCGTCGCCTATTCCTCCGTGGCCTAGGGCGCGGGCCGGACCGGCCCGCTCCCTGGACCACTCGCTGGCCCGCTACCGCGGCCTCGCAGATTTTCGAACCCGCCGGCCCTCGGCCGGCCCCCAGCAACAAGGAGTTCCCGCCCCATGACCGATTCGCCGGCCGCCCCCGCCCCCCGCAACGTCACGCTGTACCGCAACGGCTCGGTCTACACAGCTGCCGATCCCTTTGCGACTGCGATGCTGGTCGACGGCGACACCGTCGCCTGGGTTGGTTCCGAGCAGGCCGCCACGTCCATCGCCGATGCCTCCATGGAGGTGATCGATCTGCAGGGCGCGCTCCTGGCCCCCGGCTTCGTGGACTCCCACATCCACCTGACGGAAACCGGAATCGCGCTGGAGGGCCTCCAGCTGACCGGGGTGCGCTCCTCCGCTGAACTCCTCGACGCCGTCGCCGCCGCCTCCGCGTCCAGCGCGGGCGGTCCCGTCCTGGGCCACGGCTGGGACGAGACCACCTGGGCCGATCCCGCCCTGCCCTCCCGGGACGAAATCGAACGCGCGGCCGGCGGCCGCCAGGTCTACCTGTCCCGCGTGGATGTCCACTCGGCCCTGATATCGAACTCCCTGGCCGCATCGGCCGGACTGGACGGGCTCGACGGCGGCGGCGCCGGAAGCCAGGTCAAACGCGACGCCCACACCGCGGCCCGCCTGGCGGCCCGCCGGCTGCCGGCGGACGCCCTGCGCGCATACCAGCAGCGCGCCCTCGCCGAGGCAGCGGCCAACGGCTACGTGGCCCTCGCCGAGATGGCCGCGCCGCATATCGGAAGCATCGAGGACCTGCGGCTCGCGGTGGCCTGGAACAGCACCTCCGGCGGCGGACCGAACGGGGTGGACGGCGTGGCAGTGCCGGAGATCCTGCCGTACTGGGGCGAGCTCGCCGGATCCGCCGAACATGCCCAGTCCATCCTGGACGAATTGGGCCTGCCCGTGCTGGGCCTGGCCGGCGACCTGAACATCGACGGCTCGATCGGCTCACGGACTGCCGCCCTGCGTGCGGACTACACCGACGCGCCCGGAGAGCGCGGCAGCCTGTACCTCTCCGTGGCCGAGGCAGCCGCCCACCTCGCGGCGTGCTCCCTCCTGGGGCTCCAGGCGGGTTTCCACGTGATCGGCGACGCCGGCCTGGACGCGGCCCTCGACGCCCTCGACCTCGCCGCGGCTGAGGTGGGGGAGCAGCGCGTCCGTGCCGCGGGGCACCGGTTCGAGCACGTCGAACTCGCGGATGCCGCGGCCATCAGCCGGCTGGCCCGCTATTCGGTCAGCGTCAGCGCGCAGCCGGTCTTCGACGCCCTGTGGGGTGGCGGGGACCGACTGTACCAGCAGCGGCTCGGCTCCCGCCGGCTGGGAATGAATGCCTTTGGCAGCCTCTACGCGGCCGGTGTGCCGATCTGCTTCGGCAGCGACAGTCCGGTGACGCCGCTCCGGCCGTGGTCCAGCGTGCGCGCGTGCCTGCAGCACACCAATCCCGCCGAACAGATCTCCGCCCGCGCCGCGTTCCTCGGCCACACGCGGGCCGGCTGGCGGGCAGCCCGCTACCCCAACCCCATGGCCGGGCAACTGGTGCCGGGCGCTCCGGCCAGCTTTGCGGTCTGGGGGGTCGAGGAGCTCATGGTCCAGGTGGCCGACGGGCGCGTGCAGTCGTGGAGCACCGACCCGCGCGCCCGTACCCCGCTGCTGCCGGCGCTCGACACCGGCAGCGATCCGGCCTGCCTCCTGACGGTACGGGACGGCCAGGAACTCTATGCCAGCGGCGCCCTCCACGCCTGAACACCTGGCGCCTGATCCGGCCCGTCATCCAGCGGACGGAGCGGAAACATTTCCACCCGCGACCCCGCCCTGAACTGCGCCGACAGACGAAACGGCAGGTCACGGCTCGGTTGACAGATCGGCCCGCCCCCGTAGCATTGAGGGGCAACGGAGGGTTGCGTACCGCGCAGACTCCGGCAGTCCACGGTCCTTCCCAGGTTGCCGCACCCGCGGGAGCTTTACTTGGTCATGACCACGGGCACCCCCAGGGGGCGGGTCTACTTCGCAGCAGAAAACGGTTCCGGCGCCGCAATTCGTGGCCTGCCGGAACTGGCCCGAAGCGGGTGGACCTGCCCGGGCGGCCGCACGGCCGCCTCGCGGGCGCCCCACGGGCGCGCAACTCCCTATAATGGGAAGTTGCGCCTGAATATCCGGAACCATTGACTTTCGGCGCACCGACCGCTCCCTTCAAGGAAAGGCCTCGCTGTGCGTGTCCTCACCATCATCCCGACCTATAACGAGCTGGAATCGTTGCCCAAGACCCTCGGTCGCCTGCGCACAGCCGTGCCCGCCTCCGACGTGCTGGTTGTCGACGACAACAGCCCTGACGGCACGGGGCAGCTGGCGGACCGCATGGCCGCAGAAGACGGACAGGTCCACGTCCTGCACCGCGCCGGAAAGGCCGGCCTGGGAGCGGCGTACATCGCGGGCTTCAAGTGGGGCCTGGACGCCGGCTACGACATCCTCGTGGAGATGGACGCTGACGGCTCGCACCAGCCCGAGCAGCTGCCGCAGCTGATCGAGGCCGTGGAGCAGGGCGCGGACCTCGCCATGGGCTCCCGCTGGGTTCCCGGCGGCCGTGTGGTCAACTGGCCGCTCTACCGCCAGGCCATCAGCCGCGTCGGCAGCACGTACGCGCGGATCATGCTCGGAGTAAGGATCAAGGACGTCACCGGCGGCTTCCGCGCCTTCCGGCGGACCACGCTGGAGAAGCTGAACCTGGATGCGGTCGACTCGGTAGGCTATGGCTTCCAGGTGGATCTTGCCTGGCGCGTGGCCAAGCTCGGCCTGACCATCGTGGAACGGCCCATTACGTTCGTGGAGCGCGAGCTCGGCGCTTCGAAGATGAGCGGCAACATCGTCGTCGAAGCCATGATCAACGTCACCAAATGGGGACTCACGGCCCGCTGGAACAAGCTCCGGGGCAAGCAGGACAGCAGGCAGGACGCCTAAGGCGTGTCTCCCGGTCCGGGCATCACCGGGGTATAGGGTCGGGCGGTATGGCGCTGCAACTTGTTCAGGTGAATTTCAAGGCTCGGGATGACTCAACGCTCGGCCGGTTTTGGGCGGAGGCACTCGGCTGGGGTGTGTCCAGCGAGGGACCCGGTGTGACCAATGTTGAACCCCTGGGTTTCGTCTGGCCGGACCCCGCCGCCGTCTGCGTCGATGTCGTCACCGTCCCGGACCCCGAGACGGTGGGGTACCGGGCGCGCCTCGATCTCGCCACCACCTCTGCGGCCCACCAGGCGGAGCTGGTGGCGCATCTCTTGGGGCTCGGCGCGACGCCCGCCGACGTCGGCCAGGGTGCTGAGCCGTGGACGGTTCTGGCCGACCCGGAGGGCAACCTGTTCCGCGTGCTGGAGCCCCGCCCGATCTACCAGGACACCGGGCCGATCGCCGCGGTGGTGGTCAGCTGTGCAGACCCACGGGCCATGGCCGGGTTCTGGGCCGGGGCGACGGACTGGACCCTGCACGAGGTGGACGACGATCACGCGAGGCTGCGTTCGGCCAAGGGTGTCGGGCCGTACCTTGAGTTCCTTCGTACGCCCGGCGTGCCTGCCGTGTGGGGCCGTGTCCATCTCGACCTGATGCCATACCCGGGTGATGATCAGGCGGCGGAGGTGGCCCGGCTGCGGACTCTGGGCGCCACTGACGCCGACGTCGGCCAAGGCGATGTGCCCTGGGTCTGCCTCGCCGACTCGGAGGGCAACGAGTTCTGCGTCCTCACCCCCGGCTGACGCAGTATCCCGGCTCCTGCGCGCGTCCAGGCGATGCAGCCGCAGGAGGCGCAGAGGAGCCGCAGAGCGTGGAAGAACAGAAAAAGGGCCGGGCCCGCATCGAATGATGCGGGCCCGGCCCTTGCCGTAGCCGGTGCGCTGGGGACTAGGCCGAGCGGCGTTCGCCGCGGCGTTCGCGCAGGATGGTGAGGCGATCTTCGAGGATCTGCTCAAGTTCGGGAAGCGAGCGGCGCTCCAGCAGCATGTCCCAGTGCGTGCGCACTGCCTTCTCGTTGCTGTTGACAGGGCGTTCGCCATCCACAAGCAACGCCTCCTTGCCCGTCTTCGAAACCCAGACCGGGGGGATTTCGGCTTCCGAGGAGAATGTCACGAACACCTGCTCGCCATCCTCGCAACGGTATTCAACCCGCTGGCGCGGAGCCGGTTCGACGCCGGATTCGGTCTCCATGCTCTGTGCGCCAAGGCGCATACCCCGCAGGCTGCGATCGCTCATCTTTTCTCCCTCTATTCGGTTCGCAGGGTCAAGCCCTGCGTTGTCCGGGGACCGTCAGGCGCCGGACTTCTGGTTGCACCGCGCTGTACCGTAACTGGCCCGGTGTGGCCCGGCCAGATGACAGTCACCAGTGGACAAAACTCTTTGGAACGTCATTGGAATCAACGCTGTGCGGAGCGTTTTTGTTCCGGACGGCTGAACTGACCGGACAAATATTCAAGTATACGGGAGTGGTGCGGGCGCGGTAAAGCGAGTAGCCCCGCGGCATGAACTGCGTATCCTGTACCCGACCGGTCCGGCCTTAAGCCGGCTGGCCCCCGCAGCCGGCCGAAATGGCCGGTCCGCGGGGGCCAGGACGGAGCTATCCGATCCGACCGATCCAGTGCGGGAGCAGGCTCAGGGCCGGTTCCCTTGGCCGTCGGCTGCGGCGGGCGGTGAGTACGGAGCCACGTCCGGCGTTGAGGCCGTCTGCTCCTGCACCGCGCCTGCACCCAGTACGCTGCCGATCCCTTTGAGCGCCTCGCCAACCTCGCTGGGAATGATCCACAGCTTGTTTGAGGATCCCTCGGCAATCTTCGGGAGGGTCTGGAGGTACTGGTAAGCCAGCAGTTTCTGGTCCGGGTTGCCCTTGTGGATCGCGTCGAAGACCTTCTGGATGGCCTGGGCCTCGCCGTCGGCCCGCAGGATGGCCGCCTTCGCGTCGCCTTCGGCCTTCAGGATGGAGGACTGGCGCTGGCCTTCGGCGGTGAGGATCGCGGACTGCTTGGTGCCCTCGGCCGTCAGGATGGCGGCGCGGCGGTCACGTTCGGCCCGCATCTGCTTTTCCATCGAGTCCTGGATCGAGTGGGGCGGATCGATCGCCTTGAGCTCGACCCGGGAGACCCGGATGCCCCAGCGACCGGTCGCCTCGTCCAGGACGCCGCGGAGCTGGCCATTGATCTGGTCGCGCGAGGTGAGCGCTTCCTCCAGGTTGAGGCCGCCAACCACGTTGCGCAGGGTGGTGGTGGTCAGCTGTTCCACTGCCTGGATGTAGTTGGCGATCTCGTAGGTGGCGGCCCGGGCGTCCGTGACCTGGAAATAGACCACGGTGTCGATCGAGACCACCAGGTTGTCCTCGGTGATGACCGGCTGCGGCGGGAAGGACACCACCTGCTCCCGCAGGTCGAGCAATGGCAGCAAGCGGTCCACAAACGGGATCAGCAGGGTAAGTCCGGGATTCAGGGTGCGTTGGTATTTACCCAGCCGTTCAACGACGCCGGCACGGGCCTGTGGAATGATCCGGACTGACCGGACCAGCACAATAATTACAAACACAATTAGTACCAGCAGCACAATTGCGACTGCGATATTCATACATCACCTATTCCCCAGTTGTTTTGTTTTAGTCTCGCGCCGGCAGCGCCGCACCGGCGGACAGCAGTGCCCGCCGGACAGCGCCCCTTATTGGACGGCGGATTCCGGTTGCGGGGCCACGATCGCGGTGGCCCCTTCGATGGCACTGACCACAGCCTGCTGTCCGGGCGCCAGCACTCCCGATTCGGACCGCGCACTCCAGACGTCCCCGCCAATCTTGACGAGCCCGCCGTTTTCGCTCACAGCCTCCATGACGACGGCGGATTCGCCGATGAGGCGTTCAATGTTGGTGCGCTGATCCGCCGGTCCCCGGTGGAGATGCTTGAGGGCCACCGGCCGGACGAAGCCGATCATGAGCAGGGACACCACGCAGAAGGCGATAATCTGCAGCCACGGATCGGCGCCGGCGAAGTCCGCCACCAGCCCGGCGAGGGCGCCGCCGCCGAGCATGATGAAGAACAGGTCGAGTGTGATCATCTCGACCACGGCAAACAGGAGAAAGAGCGTGAGCCACAACGCCCACCAATTCTCGATCAGCCATTCAGACATCAATTCCCCCTTGAGTTCCGGGAGCTGCAGGCACAGGTCCCCAGTAACTGTGATTCCATCCTAAGCGGAACGGCAATAGCTGGGACCGGCGGTAGGGAATTGATGGCCAAAGTGGCCAAGTCGTTATTTCGCGGGTCGATTCCCCGGCCTGGCCTTCCGCCCCGGTTCCCCTCCCGGGGGTGGTTTTCGGGGCATGCCGGACGGCACCCGCGAACCGGCGGGAGCGGGAATGGTCAGCGGATGGGTTGAAAGACGCTGATCCGGAAGCGGGCCGAGACGGAGGTCCGCTCCGGAAGCGCGGATTCGAGGGCTGCCAGTGCGGCGCGGTCCAGGTGGTGGCCGGCCGGTCCCATGTAGGCCAGGTTGGCGACGTCGCGCGGGCCAAGGGCCAGTGCCAGGTCCAGATCAGATGCTGCGACGGGCGCGAAGTGCTGGCCCAGGGACGCGGCGAGCCGCTCGTCCTTGGCCGGCTCGATCCCCAGCATCCCGGCCGGCCCGGCAACCTCCGCCAGGTGACCGGGCCGCGGTGTGACCACGACCAGGCGGCCGCCGGGGCGGAGAACCCGGGCGAACTCGGGCGCGTTGCGCGGCGCAAAGACCACGGTGACGACGTCGACGGCGTTCTCCGCGACCGGCAACGGCTGCCAGACGTCCCCGACGACGTTCAAAGCCTCGGGGTTCAGCCTCGCTGCGCGGCGCAGGGCGAACTTGGAAATGTCCAGGCCGATTGCCGCGGCAGGACCGCTGTCCGCGGCCCGGTCCAGTACGGCCCTGAGGTAGTGGCCGGTGCCCGTCCCGGCGTCGAGCACGAGGGGCCGGCCGGCGGGGGCTTCCCGGAGCGCCGGTGTGGCGAGCCCGGCCACGGCATCGGCCAGCGGCTGGTAATGCCCCGCGGAGAGGAAGTCGAAGCGGGCCGCCACCATGTCTGCGCTGTCGGCTTCAAAAACCGTCCCCTTGCCGACCAAGAAGTTGAAGTAGCCCTGCCTGGCCGCGTCAAAGCTGTGTCCGGCTCCGCACACCAAGGTGCGGGCGCCGCCAGTGAAGCGGAGGCCCTGGCGGCACACCGGGCACAGGAGGGGGAGATCGGCGGCGGGCATAGTTTTCATCCTATGCGCGGATCCCCGGCCCGCCGCGCGGCCGGGGCACTGGCTACAGGGGCGCCGCGCACCGGGCACACCGCGGCGCGCCTCGCCGCACCGGCGCAACGTGAGGTGTTTCACAGCGGGCGCGCCACGGGCTAGGCTCGCAATCGTGAAATCTGAACATCTTCCGCTGCTCAATTCCGTGTCCGCCCCTGCCGTGCACCCCGACGCTTCCCGCGCCGTGGTCTCCGTGCTCCGCCCGGACTTCGATGCCGATGCCTACGTGGGCCAGCTGTGGACCGTGCCCCTGGGTCAGGACCTGACCCACCCGGACTTCAACGACCCGGACCAGAGGCCACGCCGGCTGACCCGGGGCTTCCGCGACACGGCACCGGACTTTTCACCAGACGGCCGTGCCCTTGGGTTCCTGCGTGCGGCAGCGGACGGAAAGCCGCAGCTGTTCGTGGTGGAAGCCGCCGGCGGCGAACCCCAGCTGTTGACGGAGGCCCCACTGGGGGTCAGCTCCTTCACGTGGTCGCCTGATTCCCGCAGCATTCTCTTCAGCGCCAGGACGCCTGACGAGGGCCGGTATGGCAGCGTCGACGGCGTGAGTGCGGGCAGCGAGGACGCCCGGCTGATCACGGATTTCCAGTACCGGATGAACGGTGTTGGCTACACCGCTGACAAGCCGCTTCAGCTGTTCATCCTCGAGGTGCCGCAGCTTGACGCCGAACCGAAGGTGGCGCCGGCCGGACGCGCCCTGAAGGCCCTCGGCACCGCGGCCGATCCCGCGGAGAATGCTGCCGGGCTGCTGCCGGCCGCCAAACAACTCACCACCGCACCAGCGGACCACAACGGCGCCGGCTTCAGCGCCGACGGCGGCACCATCTTCTTCACCGCAGCCCTGCACGATGGGCGGGACACTGACCTCGTCAGCGGAATCTACGCGCTGCCTGTTACCGGAGGGCAGCCGCAGGCCGTGGTGCCGGCCAACGCCGGACGGCAGAGCATCAGCGCCGTGCGCCAATCCGCCGATGGGCAGTGGCTCTTCTTCCTGGCCCAGGACCTGGGCGCATCCGGGCTGGACTTCGTGGCCAGGAACACCGCCCTCTATGCGATGCCTGCCGCCGGCGGACACGCCACGGCGCTCAGCGATGCCGAGGCGCTGGACCTGTCCGGCGGCAGCCGGCTGGAGCTGCGCGGCGGCGCGGGCGCCATGGTGCTGAACAATGCGCGGGGAACCGTGGAGCTGCACGAATTCGTTGCGACGGGCGGCCACACCGTCCTCCTGGAAGGCAACCGGGTGGTGACCGGCGCCGCGGAGGGTGGCGGAACGCTCGTGGTGAGTTTCAGCGATTCGACGACGGCCGGTGATGTTGCCGTGCTCGAGCGCGGGCAGGTGCGCCGCCTGACGGACTTCTCCGCCCAGCTGCGGAGCGTGGCGGGGATCAGCGAGCCGCAGGAACTGACATTGGCCTCGGCCGACGGGTACCCGGTCCACGGCTGGCTCGTGAAGCCTGCGGGCCCGGGACCGCACCCGGTGCTGCTGAACATCCATGGTGGCCCGTTTGCCCAGTTCGGGGTGGCGTTGTTCGACGAAGCGCAGGTCTATGCCGGGGCCGGTTACGCCGTGCTGATGTGCAATCCGCGGGGTTCGGCCGGTTACGGCCAGGCACATGGCCGGTCCATCAAGGAGCGGATGGGAACCGTGGACATGCAGGACGTCCTGGCGTTCCTGGACGGGGCTGTGGGGAAGTTCGAGGATCTGGACGCCGCCAATGTCGGCATCATGGGCGGATCCTACGGCGGCTACCTGACGGCGTGGACCATCAGCCACGACCACCGTTTCCGGGCCGCCATAGTCGAGCGTGGTTTCCTGGACCCCGTGAGCTTCACCGGTTCGTCCGACATCGGCTGGTTCTTCGGTGGCGAATACACCGGCCCGGCGGCGGAGCAAATGGCGGCCCAGAGTCCCATGGCGCGCGTGCAGCACGTACGGACGCCGTCGCTGGTGATCCACAGCGAGGAGGACCTCCGGTGTCCCGTGGAGCAGGGCCAGCGGTACTTCACCGCCCTCAAGCAACAGGGGGTCGAGACCGGATTCCTGGTCTTCCCCGGCGAGAACCATGAGCTGTCCCGCTCCGGCACGCCGCACCACCGGAAGCAGCGGTTCGATGAAATCCTGAAGTGGTGGGCCCGCTACCTGCCGTCCGCATCGAATCCGGCGCCGCAGCCCTAGCCCTGGCCCTGGCCCTGGCCCGCAGGCTTAGTCCGCGGCCGGGTCCGGCAGGAACCCGAGTTCCTGCCGGGCGCGGCTGATGTCCGGCTGGGCCCAGCGGGCGGAGTATTCGGCATTGTTGCTGATGGAGCGCAGCTCGGCCCGGTCCAGGAAGAGGATCCCTTGGAGGTGGTCGGTTTCATGCTGGACAATCCGGGCCTGCCAGCCGGAGAAAGTCTGCTGGAGTTTCGTGCCGTCCGGCGCCGTGAAATCGAGCTGGACTGATTCCGGCCGCACGACCGCCGCCTGCAGGCCGCCAATGGAGAGGCAGCCTTCGTAGAACGCCGCGGACTTCGCGCCCAGGGGACGATAGCTCGGGTTCAGCATGGCAAAGAACGGCAGCGCCTCCCGCCCGCGGACGGCAGCGACGTCGGGATCGACGTCGAACTGGTCCTCCAGGACAGCGATCTGCAGCGGAATCCCCAGCTGCGGGGCCGCCAGGCCCACGCCTGGGGCCTTGTGCATCACGCTGCGCATGAGGTCGATGAGGTGCCCGAGGTCGGCATCAGTCAACTGGCCATCGTACGGCGCCGCCACGTGCCGGAGCACCGGGTGTCCGGCCTGGACAATCGGCGGGAGGATGCCGGCGCTCAGGATCTCCTGGACGGTCTCGCTCATCCGGGCGGCGCTGTAGTCAGTGGGCCTGGCGTCAAAGGGCATGCCCCCACACTACTGGCGCCCGCACGCCTTTGTAACAAAGTCGTAGATGCGGGCGCGAAGTTGGCTGCCGGCGTCGATCTTCACAATTCCTTCGCGGCCCGCCACCCTGACCTGCAGGGGAAGGAGTGTGCCCACTTTGTCTTCGGCCACTGCATGGGGATCGCAGCGGGAGGGCCTGATGCCGAGGCGCACTTGGGCCGGGGCACCGCCGGCGCGGACCGTCACCGACCGGGGCCACGGGGCTTGTGAGGCCTCCGCCAGCAGCGTGGTTTCCTCGATCCGGTCTATCACCAGTTCACCGCCGCCGCCGGCGGCGCGCGGTTGCAGCAGCAGACGAACGACGGCGGTCTGACCGTCCGCGGCGACCTCGAGCTCGGGATCCAGCGCGATCGTGGCGACGGCCGAGGCTTCCCGGGCCAGGCACAGCTCCGAATTGTTCCGCGCGAGGACGCCGAACGGGTCTGTTGCCGGGGCCATGGCCGGGACCGGCACGGCACCTTCCGGCGTGGCCAGCCGCAGGGATACCTGGGCGTCGCCCGCAGCCCCGGAGGTGGCTCCCGGTCCGGCTGCCGGGCCGGCCGGGCTGCCGCAATCCGGGGCGGGCAGCGGCGCCGGCAGGCTCTTGGGCTGTCCGGGCGGAAGCTCGATCCCGCCGGTGCGGGCGGACCAGATGATCGGGGCTGCGAAGAGAGGGCTGGTCAGTTCCGCGCCGAGGACCGTCAGGGCATGGCCGGTGGTGTTCGTGAGCTGGATTTCGATGATTTGCTTGCTGTAGTTGTCGCGGAACTGGCTGATTTCCGCGGTCACGGGGCCTGTGGGGATCGGGGTCGCCGACGCCGTCGTGCTTGCCGGGGAGGCGGTGCCGCCGGCGGTTCCGGAGCTGCATGCCGCCGCCGCGCCGAGCAGCACCGTGGCGGCCACTGCCCGCAACACCCAATACGATGCGGCGCCGCGCATCACGGGAAGTCCGTCCATGCGCACAGTCTATTCCGGGGCAAACCCGTACCAATGCGCTGCCTAATGCATCGTGAAACGGCGGGCGATCAGGGAATTCACCGGCGGAACCGCGGCGACGCCTGCGATGCCACGGTTCCGCAGCGCCAGGAGTCGGTCCGTGAGGGGCCGGCCCAGGGCCATGTTTATTTCCGCCTGGCGTGCGGCCCTCGCCGCCGCCCGCAACCGGGTCCGCTCAAAGGTCCGGAGGCGATCCGCGACATCCTGGCCGCGCACGGCCGCCGAGACGATCGGTGCCAACGCCGCCGCATCCAGCCAGCCGAGGTTCATGCCCTGCCCGCCGATGGGGCTCACCTCGTGGGCCGCATCCCCGATCATCACCACCCGGCCGGCCACCATCCGGGGGACCAGGCGCGTGCGGACGCCGAAGCGGCTGAGCATGCTGTTGGTCCCGGCGTCGATGGCGAGCCCCGTCCGTTCGCGCACGCAGCCCATGAGCCACCGGGCGTCGACGCCGGGAGCGCCGGCTGCGGGTCCGCCGGCTGCTGGTCCGCCGGCTGCTGGTCCGCCGGCCGGGGCGTCGCCGGTACCCAGCCGGACCACCCAGCGGCGGAGCTGGCCGGGCAAGGGGAACGACTCCACGATGCCGGCGCCGGAGAGGAACAGTGCCGCGTCCGGACCGAACCCGGTGCCGTCCGCGAAGTCACCCATCAGGTAACTGTCCGGGTACTCTTTCACGCGCACGTCGGCGCCCTGCAGCGCCCGCACCGTGGAACGCACGCCGTCGGCGGCAATGACCAGCGGCGCCGAATAGCGCAGGGTGCCACTCTTGGAGTCGGCTTCCACGCTGACCCGGCCGCCGTCGTCGGACAGTCCGGTGAGGCGGACGCCGCGGTGCAGGGCGCCGTCGCCGAGCTCGTTGACCCGCCGTTCCAGGTGCGCCTCAGTACGGGCCTGGGGCAGGGACAGGACGAACGGAAAGCGGTCCGAGACGCCGGCAAAGGACATCCGGGCGAGGCATTTTCCGCCGGCCATTGCCATACCTCGGCGGATCTGGACCCCCTCGGCAATCATGGCCTCGGCAACTCCGGTTCCCGCGAGCGCGGCCAGCGCCGGCGGATGGATGCCGATGGCGCGCGACTGCGGCTCCGGTGCGCCCCGCTGTTCCAGGACCTGAACATCCACGCCGTCCTGCAGCAGCAGCGCGGCCATGAACAGCCCCACCGGACCGGCACCGATGATCAGAACCTCAGCCACTGGCACCGGGCCCTGACTGGTAGAGGCCGTCGGGAGTGCCGTGCAGCAGCAGGTTCCGGAAGGGGGCGTGGCGGGCGACGGTCCAGCCCGGGGGAGCGGCGGCGGTCAGCTCCGCGGCGGTGTAGCTTCGGCGGATGGAGGTCAGCCCGTCCCGCCGGATGTAGGAGCCGGTGAGCACCCAGGAGCCGGCAGAGAACAGCGCGTAGGCGGCGGGGCTGCGGCGGATGTCGTTGTGGACCACCGTGCCGCGGGACAACCGGGCCGACTCGGCGAGAAACTCTTCCAGCCCGTCAAGGTGGTGCAGGACATGGTTGGACACCACGAGGTCGTACCGGTTGCCCTCTTCGAGCAGCTCCGCGCTGGCCGCCTGGCGGAACGTCACGTCCGCCGTCGCGTGGCGGGCGCGGGCGAACAGGATCGCCCGCGGATCCGGGTCAATAGCGGTGACCTCGAGACGCAGTCCGTCCCGGGCCGCCCACCGGGCCAACAGCACGGAAACGTCGCCCCCGCCGCACCCGATATCCAGCAGGGAGGTGGCGGAAGCAGTGGACAGCCGGGGCCTGATCCGGGACCGGTAGATGCCGCGCCAGCCGGCGACGGCACGGTTGACGAGCGCAAACTGGGCATACGTGCGCTCCAGGCGGCCGGGGTCGCAGCCCGGCAGGTCCATTTCCTCGACGGCGTCGGATGCGCGGTCCCGCAGGAGGGCCGCCCGAAGGTGTTCCATGCCCCGCTTCGCGCTGAACGGTTTCAGCGTGGCCGCTTTCAGACCCGTACCGCTACGGACTGCGCCGGCTCCGCCGGTTCCGCCGCCGGTTCCGCCGCCGGCTCCTGCCGCGGATCCGCGGCGGGCCGCGGGGCAGCCACCCGGGTGAAGAGCGCCGTCTCGACCGTCAGGCCCGGGCCGAAGGCCATGGAGCAGATCCGTTCCGCGCCCGGGCCGGCCCAGCCGTCGTCCGCGGCGTCGTCTGCTGCCGGCAGTTCGAGGATGTGCTTGAGGACGAACAGGACGGTGGCGCTGCTCATGTTGCCGAAGTTCCGGAGGGTTTCGCGGGCCGGGACCAGCTGCTCGTCGCTGAGCTCCAGCCGGGACTGGACCTTGTCCAGAATGCTCCGGCCGCCCGGGTGGATGCCCCAGTGCTCGATCTCCCGGTAGGGGAGCCCCTGCAGCGAGCCGTCGCGGGATAGCAGCGGTTCCAGCGCGCCAATGATGTGGTCGTCGATGATGTGCGGGACATAGTTGCCCAGCACCATCTCGAAGCCCTCGTCGCCGATGTTCCAGGCCATCGAGTCCTCCCCGACGGGCGTCAGGACGGTTTCGAAGTGGTCCAGCCGCAGCAGGGGCGCTTCCCCGGGGATGTCCCGCGCTGTGATGATGGCCGCGGCAGCGCCGTCGGCGAACAAGGCCGACCCCATGATGGTGTCCGGATCATTGGAGGTCCGGACGTGAAGGGAACAGAGTTCGGCGCAGACCACCAGCACCGTTGCCTCCGGATCCGCCTCGCAAAAGGACTTCGCCGCCCGCAGCGCCGGGAAGGCTGCATAGCAGCCCATAAAGCCGAGGTGGTACCGCTGGACAGCCGGATTCAGGCCGACGGCCCGGACAATCTTGTAGTCCGGGCCGGGATTGAAGAATCCGGTGCAGGAAACCGTGATCAGGTGGGTGATGTCCCGCGCCTCGACGCCCGGGCAGGCATCGAGGGCTTTTTGGGCTGCTTCAATGAAAAGCTTGGTCGCTTCCGTGGCGAAGATGCCGTTCCGGGTTTTGGTGCTGGGGCTGAGCACCAAGCCGGTGGCGGGGTCGAAGAACTGGGGGTTTTCCGCCTGGCTGTCCGCGGTGAGTTCCTCCACCGCCGTGTGCCGGGTGTCGATGGCTGCGGAGTCAAAGCACGTGTTGACGAGCCGGGATCCGAGCCGGGTGAGGCCCGGCTGGGCGGCGAACACGGCCCTGGCCTCGGGCTGGACCAGGATGGTTGGCGGGACTGCAGTTTCCAGAGACCTCAGGTAGACCGTCATGGTTCATTCTCAGCGAGCCTGCCGCCAAAGACAATGGAACGGCCGGAGATTCAGGAACACCTTCGGGCTGGACAACTCCGGCACGACGTAGCACGATCGCACTTGTGACCAGCAAACCCGACCGGGCGCAGCGCTTGCGCGACCTCGCGCTGTTACGCCGCGTCCGCGACCGAATGGACCGGGAATACGCACAGCCGCTGGATGTCGAGGCCCTCGCCCGCGGCGCCCACATGTCCGCCGGGCACCTCAGCCGCGAGTTCCGCCTGGCGTACGGCGAGTCGCCGTACAGCTATCTCATGACACGGCGCATAGAACGCGCGATGGCCCTGCTGCGCCGCGGCGACCTGAGCGTCACCGAGGTCTGCTTTACGGTCGGCTGCTCGTCGCTGGGCACCTTCAGCACCCGCTTCAACGAACTGGTTGGCGTGCCGCCCAGCGTCTATCGGCGCGAGGCTGCGAGGGCGACCGCGGGGATGCCCTCGTGCGTCGCGAAACAGGTCACCAGACCGGTCAGGAATCGAGAAGTCCCGGCCCCCGAACCGCAACTAGCATGAAGTCCATGGACATCAACATTCACGCGAGTTTCCTCCCACACAACGATCCCGACGCCGCTTTGGCCTTCTACCGGGACACCCTCGGCTTCGAGGTCCGCAACGACGTCGGCTACGGCGGGATGCGCTGGATCACGGTCGGCCCGGCCGGCCAGCCGGACACATCCATCGTGCTGGAACCGCCGGCCGCCGATCCCGGCGTCACCGACGAAGAGCGCGGCACCATCGACGAGATGATGGCCAAGGGCACCTATGCGCGCATCCTCCTGGCCACCAAGGACGTCGACGCCACCTTCGAGCGGCTGCAGGCCAGCGGCGCCGAGGTGGTCCAGGAACCGACAGAGCAGGCCTACGGGGTGCGCGACTGCGCCTTCCGCGATCCCGCGGGCAACCTGATCCGCATCCAGCAGCCGATCTAAGGTGGCCGCCGGCCACCGCCGGACCAGCCGCCAGCTGGTTAGATAGAGCCAGTCGACGACGACGGGGACGCGTGGGGCTGCCCCGCCCAACAGATGGAGACACGATGAGCATTGCCACGAGCACGGACACGCAGCCGCCCGAGCTGCATGAAGCGGACAGCCACGACCTGATCCGCGTGCAGGGCGCACGGGAGAACAACCTCAAGGACATCAGCGTCGAGATCCCGAAGCGCCGCTTGACGGTGTTCACCGGCGTGTCCGGCTCGGGCAAGAGCTCGCTGGTGTTCGCCACCATCGCCGCCGAGTCGCAGCGGATGATCAACGAGACCTACAGTGCGTTTGTGCAGGGCTTCATGCCCAACCTGGCACGGCCCGAGGTGGACCTCCTCGAGGGGCTGACGACGGCGATCATCGTTGACCAGGAGCGGATGGGCGCCAACCCCCGATCCACCGTCGGCACCGCCACCGACGCGAACGCCATGCTCCGGATCCTCTTCAGCCGCCTGGGCATGCCCCGCATCGGGCCACCGACTGCCTTTTCCTTCAACGTCCCGACGCGCAAGGCGAGCGGGGTGATGAGTACCGAGAAAGCCGGCGGCCGGGTCGAGCGGAGCGTGGTGCGCGATGTGGTCTACCTTGGCGGCATGTGCGCACGCTGCGAGGGGATGGGCGCGGTTTCGGACTTCGACCTCACCGCGTTGTACGACGACAGCAAGTCGCTCAGCGAGGGTGCCCTGACGATCCCCGGCTACAGCATGGACGGCTGGTACGGCCGGATCTTCAGCGGCGCCGGCTTCGACATGGACAAGCCGATCGCGAAGTTCACCAAGAAGGAAATGCACGACCTCCTCTACAAGGAGCCCACCAAGATCAAGGTCGAAGGCATCAATCTGACCTACGAGGGCGTGATCCCGAAGATCCAAAAGTCGATGCTCTCCAAGGACGTCGACGCCATGCAGCCGCACATCCGGGCCTTCGTGGAGCGCGCCATCACGTTCCAGACCTGCCCCGAGTGCGACGGCACCCGGCTGAGCCCGGAGGCCAGGTCCGCGAAGATCCAGGGCAAGAACATCGCGGACCTCTGCGAGATGCAGATCAGCGACCTCGCCGCATGGATCCGCGAGCTTGACGCCCCTTCCGTCGCACCCCTGCTGAAAGGCCTGCAGCACCTGCTCGACTCGTTCGCAGAAATCGGGCTGGGTTACCTCTCGCTGGACCGGCCGGCGGGCACCCTGTCCGGCGGCGAGGCCCAGCGCACCAAAATGATCCGGCACCTGGGCTCGTCCCTCACAGACATCACCTACGTCTTTGACGAGCCGACGATCGGCCTGCACCCGCATGACATCGAACGGATGAACCAGCTGCTGCTGCAGCTGCGGGACAAGGGCAACACCGTACTCGTCGTCGAGCACAAGCCGGAGACCATCGCCATCGCCGACCACGTCATTGACCTTGGCCCCGGCGCGGGTACCGCGGGCGGCAGCGTGTGCTTCGAGGGAACCGTGGGAGGCCTGCGGGCGAGCGACACCATCACCGGGCGGCACCTCGACGACCGGGCCAGGTTGAAGGACTCCGTGCGCACCCCGTCCGGCACGCTCGAGGTGCGGGGCGCCTCGACGCACAACCTCAAGGATGTGGACGTCGACGTCCCGCTCGGCGTGCTCTGCGTCGTCACGGGTGTTGCAGGTTCGGGCAAGAGCTCGCTGATCCACGGTTCGGTGGACGGCCGGGACGGTGTGGTAGTGATCGACCAGGGCGCCATCAAGGGTTCGCGGCGCAGCAACCCTGCGACGTACACGGGCCTCCTCGAGCCGATCCGCAAGGCGTTCGCGAAGGCCAACGGCGTGAAGCCGGCGCTGTTCAGCTCCAATTCGGAGGGTGCATGCCCCACCTGCAACGGCGCGGGTGTCATCTTCACCGAGCTCGGTGTCATGGCCACCGTCGAATCCACGTGCGAGGACTGCGAGGGACGGCGGTTCCAGGCAGCAGTTCTGGAGTACACGTTGGGTGGCCGGAATATTTCCGAGGTGCTGGCCATGTCTATGACCGAGGCCGAGGTGTTCTTCAGCGAAGGGGAGGCCCGCACCCCGGCGGCCCACAAGATCCTCGACCGGCTCGTCGACGTCGGGCTCGGCTACCTCACCTTGGGCCAGCCGCTCACCACGCTGTCCGGTGGCGAGCGGCAGCGCGTCAAGCTCGCCACCCAGATGGCGGAGAAGGGTGACGTCTACGTCCTCGACGAGCCCACCACCGGCCTGCATCTCGCCGACGTCCAGAACCTGTTGGGACTCCTGGACCGGCTCGTCGACTCCGGCAAATCGGTCATCGTCATCGAGCACCACCAGGCGGTCATGGCGCACGCCGACTGGATCATCGACCTTGGTCCCGGCGCCGGGCACGACGGCGGCCGGATCGTTTTCGAGGGCACGCCCGGCAGCCTTGTGGCCGCCCGCTCCACCCTCACCGGCGAGCACCTGGCGGCCTACGTCGGTTCAGTGGCTGAAAACGGCATCAAGTGAACGAATGCGGTGAATCGGGGGACTAATCTGGGGGCGTGGCAAGCATTCGAGACGCTCAAAAGCAGATGACCCGCCGGCTTTTCCTCGACAAGGGGCTGGAGCTTTTCGAGGAGAAAGGGTTCGCCGCCACCACGGTGGATGACATTTCCGCTGCCGTGGGCACCACCAGGGCAACCTTCTATTCGCATTTTCCGTCCAAAGCCCAGCTCATGCGCTCGCTCGTCGAGCGGTCCAACGCGATGCTGACGGAGGCCGATGTCCCGCCGCTGCATTCGGTGGTGGAGTCCGGGGACCGTGAGCTGATCAGGGTCTGGCTGGCCCGGAAATTTGACCAGTGGGCCGACATCCGCCCCTATGTGGTGGCGGCTCACCAGGCCGCGGCCAGCGAACCGGACATCCAGGCGGCTTTGGACCAGTGGTTCGACACGGCGATCGATGACATGCAGGCGGGCCTCGACAGCGCCGGGCGTTTTGACCCGGCCAGCCGCCGGGTCCGGTGCGCGCTGGCCTTCGGCGAACTGGAGTTCTTTTCCCGGCGCTGGATGCGGCTCGGCTGGACCGTGGACCGCGATACTTCACTGGATCTGATGGTCGAGAACTGGTGCTTCCTGCTGGCTGAGTGAGCCGGCAACGCCGGGGCGCAGCCTGTTGGCTGCGCCCCGGCGTTGTCAGCTGCCGCACGGCATCAGTGCGCCTGGAGGTCCGCCGTCTGGCCATCCGCCGTCTGGCGGGAGGTGAACGGCAGGACCAGCCTGGACTGGTGGGCGGCGTCGCGGTAGATCTTGTGGGTGACGGGCCGGCCCACCGGCAGGTGGAAGGCGTCCGGCGGCAGCAGCGCGTTGTGCTCGTCGGCCAGCGGCTCCCCGTTGGAGAGCTCTGCGGTGAGCTTGTGGCCCGGCTTGAAGGTGTTCGCGAACGGATAGAGGCGCAGGACGTACTCCTCGATCGTCCCCGGCTCCACCGGCACAGTGCGGGTGTGCGGGTGGTGCGGGTTGCCCTCGGTGCTGCGGTCGTCAAGTTCGCGGTGCGAGGCCTTCAGGTATCCGCTGGTGATCAGCTGGCGCGCGCCGGTGGGCGCGTAGTCCCACAGGCGGAGGATGAAGTTGGTGTCCGGCTGGTCGATTTCGGCGAAGATGTGCGCGGCACCGGTGCCGATCATCTCCGTGTCCTCCTCGAAGGCAGGGGTGGACCAGCTGATGATCTCCACCTTGTCGGTCACTGTCAGCGGCGCCTGGTAGAAGCCGTCCGGGGCGGCGTACTCCGCGCCCATCAGCTCGGGCTCGGTCGACAGTTTGTGCCGCGGGCGCAGATAGAGGGAACTGTACTCGACGTCCTTCGGCGGCCACGCCTCCGCAGTCACCAGCTCACGCGAGCCCTCCACGAAGACGCTCACGGCCGGCTCGTCCATGACGCCGTTGTCGATGCCCTTGATCCAGTAGTCGTACCACCGGAACATCTTGTCGTGTTCTTCGCTGAAGGGACGCGACTGCATAGGCGGGTACGGGCCGATGTCCAGCTTCTTGGGGCCCTTCAGCTCGTTGAACAGCTCAATCGTGCCGTCCATCGTCCAGCCGCGGCCCTGGTCGATCTGCAGGTAGACCGGGATGTCGATGTTCGGGGCCAGCGTGATGGGGTTGCGCTCCTCGTACCAGTCCCCGTCGAGCTCGTTCATCACAATGTCGAACCAGGCCTCGTGGTTCTTCGGGTAGTTCAGGACATGGACCAGGTTCGGCCAGGCGGCCACGTCGGGATCCTCCAGGCGCGCGGCGACGAGCTTCTTCAATTCCGCGGGGGAGTACTTCTCGATCATGCGGGACTTGACGTTGTCGGTGAACGCCCAGCCGGAGTCGCCGCCGCGGCCCTCGCGTGCGGCACGCGGCATGAACCACATGATGCCGCCGTGGTAGGTGGTCTCGTAGAAGTCGTAGTGGCCGCCGGAGACAAAGATCGCCTTCAGGTGCGGCGGCCGCTCGGCCGCTGCCAGCACCTGCATGGAGCCGAAATAGGAGATGCCGACCATGCCGACGTTGCCGTCGCACCACGGCTGCCCGGCGACCCACTCGATGAAGTCGTAGGCGTCCTGGCCAAGCGACACGCCACCGGCGTTGTAGTTGCCGATATGTTCGCCGCCGGAGTGGCCCGAGCCGCGCAGGTCGCCGATGACGTGGACGTAGTCCTCTTTGACGATGCGGGCGATGTCGCCGGCCTCGATGCAGCCGTCCCACATCGGGCTGGGGCGCCGCTGTGGCGGGGTTGTGAGGGCCAGCGCCTGCAATTCTTTGCCGTAGGGGCTCAGGGCCACGAGGGCGGGGCGCGGTTTGTCCCCGGTACCGTGATAGGCGTCCGCGGCGAGCTCGACGCCGTCCCGCATCGGGACCCGGAGGTCCTTGCGGACGGCGATTTTCTCTCCGCCGGCATCCAACATCTTCAGGTCATCCATGGGTGCGAAGCTCCTCATCTTTGGTCAGGCGGTCAAAGGCCGTGCGGTAGCCGTGGAGCGTCGTGAAGAACGGGGACGGCTCGAGGCTGGGGTCGCCCGCGTAGCCGAGTTCCGCGGCGACGCGGGCGAAGGGCGAGTATGGCGAGTCCGTCTCCTGGAGGCCGTCGCGAAGGTACCGGCGGGCGGCGTCGTCGATTCGGGCCTCGAGGTCCAGGCTTCCCTGCAGGGCGTTCCGGGCCGCGTCACGGTCCAGTTCAACGCCGTACGGCACGCCGTCAGCGCCCCGGTACGGGTGGCCCAGGTACAGGTGTTGCGGGCGGACGTCGTCGCGCAGGTGCTGCAGGCTTGAGCGGTAGGCGGCCGGATCCTCGTAGCCGGGGAAGCCGTTGGCCGCTCCGTGGATCTGCACGGCGTCGCCGACGAAGACCGACTGCTGCCCGTCCACGACGTAGGCGACGGACCCGGCCGTGTGGCCGGGGATGTGGTGGACCGAGACGGTGACGTCACCGCCCAGGGCGAGGGTCTCGCCGCCCTTAACCAGCATGGTCGGCTCCATCTCGCCGGAGATGACGTGGTTCGCGGCTTTCGTCTGCTCCTCGACGGCATTCGGATTGTCGATGTACTGCTGGCGCACGTCCACGTACTGGTCGACGTGCGCGCGCCGGGAGCGCAGCAGAGGCGCGTCGGCCTCGTGGATCACGACCTTCGCGCGCCGTCCGGTGAGCTCCCACAGGGCGTGCGCACCGCCGAGGTGGTCGATGTGGCCGTGGGTCAGCAGGATCCAGCGCACATCCTCGATCCGGCGGCCGATCGCCTCCAGTGCCGGGATCATGCCTTCGGCAGGCGAAGACGCGATCCCGGTGTCGACGATGGCGGGCTCGGGAGCGTCGATGAAGAAGCTGTAGAGTCCGAACCGGCCCCACGGCGAGACCAGGGGATGAACAGCGACTGGCCCCGTCATTGCCCGGCCCCCGCGTTCAGGAAGTCGCCTGCCTCCTCGAAGGCCCGGTAGAATTCCGGGATCCAGGAAAAGTTCTGGACGAAGCCGTGGTTGGCCCCCGCGTAGCGGCTGACGGTCGCCACGACGCCGGCCTCCGCCAGCCGCTGGCCGTAAAGTTCGCCCTCATCGCGCAGGGGGTCGTGCTCGGCGGTGAGGATGAGGGCCGCCGGCAGGCCTGCGAGGTCATCGCGCTTGATGGGGGAGACGAGCGGGTCCGCCGGGTCCGCCCCGTTCTCAAGGTAAAAGGAGTTGAACGGCTTGAGGCCCGCCGTCTCCAGCCCGAATCCTTCGGCGTTCTCCCGCAGCGAGGCGTAGCGGTCGACGTCGAAGTCCAGGTCCAGGGACGGGTAGAAGAGGACCTGATGCGTGATCCGGTCAAACCCGTCGTCGTGGGCCTTCGCGGCGACGGCGGCGGCGAAGTTGCCGCCCGAACTGTCGCCGGCGATGGCGAGGTTCTTCCCGTCCCAGCCCAGGCTCGTACCCTGCTCGGCGGCCCAACGGACCACCCCGTAGCAGTCGTCGAGGCCGGCAGGGAAAGCGGCCTCAGGCGCCAGGCGGTAGCCGACAGAGATGACCTTATGACCGGTCTCCTTGGCCAGGGCCCGGGCAACGTGGTCGTGCGTGTCCAGGCTGCCGAGGAAGAACGCCCCGCCGTGGAGGTACACCAGAAGCCCATGAGCGTCGGCCCCGGCCGGCGTGTAGATCCGCACGGGCACCTCGCCCGATGGCGTCACTGCGGTGGCGTCCTCGACCGAGTGCAGCGGCATACGGTCGGCCAAGGCGGGAATTTGCGCGGCCTCGCCGGCGCGCATGGCCCCGGGGTTCAGCGGCGACCCGTCGGGCGCCGGCAGGGTGCTGAGGATCTTGGCAATTTCGGGATGGATGGTCATGGGTCAGGCCTTCGACTCTGCTGGTGCGTTGACGGCGGCGGGCTTCTGGGACGTGGGCTTTTGCCCCGGGAAGACGTCATTGACCTCGTCCTCGGTCCACCCTTGACGCGAGATGCGCTGCAGCTCGTCCGTTACCGGCTTGCGGGTTGCCTGGAACAGGGCCAGTGCATCCTTGACCGTGCCGGCCTCCGCCAAGGCATCGGCGAGCGCGCCGGCATCCTCGATGGCCGAGTTGGCGCCCTGGCCCTGGTGGTGCAGCATCGAGTGGGCCGCATCGCCCATGAGCACGACGGAGTCCGTGTGCCATGTGTCGACCGGGTCGATGTCGTAGACGGCGCGGATGTTGACGGTGTCCATGTCGAGGCCGCGGGCGATGTTGACGATCCGCTCGTCGAAGCCCTCCACCGTCGCCACGAGGTCATCCTTCGTGATGGTGGGGGCCCAGGTGCTGTCCGGGCACAGTGCGGTGATATCGAAGGACATCTGGTTGCGGTGGCGCAGGGGCAGCAGGTAGACCTTCGTGCCCCTGCCCATGTACATCCGCAGGTTGTCGTCCACCACCATGCCGTGGGCGTCGTCGGCGGAGATCACAGCGCGGTAGGCGTGTTCGCCGGAGAACACGGGGGCCTTGCCGCTGAAGAGCTGCTCGCGCACGACTGACTTGATGCCGTCGGCGCCGACCACCAGGTCCGCCTCGACCGTCTTGCCGTTGGTGAAGGTCAGGACGGAGCGGCTGCCCTTGTCCTCGATGGTCTCGAGCTTGTGGCCAAGGTGCACCATGCCCTGCGGCAGCACGCTCAGGAGGGCATCGATGAAGTCGCCGCGGTGGATGAGGTGGGTCTGGCTCTGCTCGCCGAACTCAGGCCAGGTGTCCTTCATGATCGGCTCACCTGTGGCGGTGAGGATTTCGAAGTAGTCGCTCGGGGAGCTTACGTTCGCGATCGTGTCGAAGATGCCCCACTGGCTGAACCGGTGCATGGTGGCAGGACGCAGCCCGATGCCGGCGCCGACCTCCCGCATCTGGGATGCCTGTTCGTACACGCTGACGTCGGCACCGAGCAGGCTTAGGGCCTTGGCCGCCGCTGCGCCGCCGTACCCTGCGCCGACGATGGCGATTTTGAGGTTCTTGATGTCTTCAGCCTTCATGGTTTCATCTCTTTCTTGACTCTTTCTGGGCCCGGGCCATGTGTGGCGGAACGGGCAAGTTGTGGTGGTCTGTCCGGGATCAGGCGTGAAGGGACAGGAAGTCGGCCGGGTTGTCCTCGAGCAGGCGTTTGATGGTGGCGTCGTCGATGCCGGCGGTGCGCATGTCGGGGATCATGTCCTCGAAGATGTAGTTGATGGTGTGGCCCTTCACGCCCGGCCAGCCCAGCGGGCTGCAGTTTGCGTCGGCCGAGACGAGGAGCTTGTCCGCATAGCCCTTGTTCACGAGGTTGACGAAGTGCTCCATGCGTTCGGCACGTTTGCGGCCCCAAAACGGTGGATCCGGCAGCTC
Source organism: Arthrobacter humicola (assembly GCF_022803015.1). Classification (GTDB taxonomy): domain Bacteria; phylum Actinomycetota; class Actinomycetes; order Actinomycetales; family Micrococcaceae; genus Arthrobacter; species Arthrobacter humicola_A. Next base: position 629,042 of record NZ_JAFKON010000001.1, on the reverse strand, counting down.
GAGGTCGTAGCCGAACGTGTCGAAGCCGATGCGGCCGCCCTGCTCGTAGATCCAATCGTGCGGGGTGATCGGAGCGTTGAGGCCGTCGTCGGCGTGGCCGAAGAGCACGCGGTCCAGCGGGAGGCCCTCTTCGTTGAAGATGGTCACGGCCGGTTCCGGGTCGATGGCCAGGTGGGTCAGGACCGGAGCGCCGGTGACGACGGCGGCGCGGGCCGCGGCCCGGTAAATGCGCTTGTCCAGGTCCGTCATGCGTCCGCCGCGGCTGACGCCGACCTTGATGACGCCGGCCTTGGCGCCCGTGTTGCCGATGCCGACGGTGATCTCGTGGATGAAGACCTTCGTGAGGTAGTCCACGCTCGCGCGGGAGAAGTGCGGCAGGGCGGTGTCGCCGCCGACGAAGCCGGTGCAGGCAACGATGTGCACGCCCGTCTTCCGGGACAGGGACTTGTAGTAGTCGACGTCGCGGCCGTTGCAGATGCCCGTGGCGTCCACGAAGGTGCCGCCGCCGTATTCGCGGAACTTCCGCAGCTTCGGCACGGTTTCCTCGTAAGCCTGCTCCGGCGACTTCCACCATTTGGTGTCCAGTTCGGACCCGGGCATGCCGTAGCCGATGTGTTCGTGGACCGCCACGATTTCCAGTTCTTCGGCCGGGATGGTTCCCAGCACGGTGTTGACCTTGGTCATTCGTTCACCTCATGGTTTCGAAAGCTTGTTGTGGGTGGGCCGGGGCGTGCTTAGTGCACGGTCAGCAGGTTGCGCGGGTTATCCACGAGGATGCGCCGGGCGTCTTCGTCGCTCAGTCCGTGGGCCTTGAGGAACGGCACGAACGTCGTCAGGACGTGGCTGTAGGGCAGGTTGTACTCTGGCAGACCTTTGGCAACGCCGATCGAGTTGCCCGAGAGGATGATCCTGTCGGCATGGCCTGCCTTGACGAGCCCGAGCACCAGTTCGGCGCGGTCATGGTCGGTGAGGTAGTCCGCGTGGTCGTTCAGGCCCACGTGGTCAATGCCGACGAAGGCGCCCCGGCCGGCCACCTCGATGGCGGAGCCGGCAGCGTCCTTGCGGTCCAGGTCGCCGACGAGTACCCGGTCGGCTCGGATCTGCTCGTCCAGGACGATGTCCAGATCGTGCAGGACATCGGCGCCGAAACGGATGGAGACCGGGACGCCGGTGTTCCTGGCGGCGCGGGCGGAGCCGCGGAACAGGCTTTCCTCGGTCGGGGTCATGCCGGCGCGGTCGGCAATGGTCGCGACGATGCCGGCGGCGGCGCGGCGCTCCACCCGGGGAACCACCATCCCCTCAGTGACTTCCTTGCCGAAGAGATCGGCGAACTTGTCAGCCGGCCACGGGGTGGGCGGGTTGGTCTGCGGCGTCAGGAAGTATCCGCCGAGTTCTTCCTCCGGGCCCAGGCCCGTGGAGGCGACGATGTGGACGCCGGTGGTGCGGGACAACGCCTCGTAGAGCTTGAGGTCGCGGCCGTGGAACATGCCCGTGCTGTCGACGATCGTCTGCCCGCCGTGCTCGCGGAAGTCCGCGAGCTTGGCCGCCAGGGCCTCGAAGATCTCCGCCCGGTCCATGGAGATCTCAGGGGCGTACTGGGCGCCCGGGACCACTGACAACAAGGCCTCATGGAGCGCGACAACGCCCAGCTCCGCGGCAGGGACGGGGCCCAATACGGTATTGACGGTTTGCCCGGTGGGGGCGTGGAACGCGTCCCCGCTATCGACGGGTGTGGTGTGACTCACTTGGCTTCTCCCTTGAAGATCGGGTGCTGAATACAGGGGCGCCGCGGTGCCTGACCGTGCCGTAGCCCCGTTGCGGTGTAGCCAGCATCACACCTTTCTTTACATCGTGTCAAGAAAACATACGAGCCGTACACGGCTCCGAGCTGTCGACGCGTTCATGAAGCCAACGTTAAGTACATTTTCTTGACAGCTTGTAAAGATTGACATCAGACTGTGGTGAGCGCCACATCCACCCTCCGCCTGCCGGCTCTTGCTCCGGCAGGGCACCAGTCATGGCGCGTCACCGGAGAATCGACCGGAAACAAAGGAGTTTCATCGATGAGTCAGACCATTTCGGTACCGAGCCGCGGCTCGGTACGAGCGACGTTCGTGGCCGCCTACAGCGCAGTCACACTGGCCCAGATCACGAACGCGCTGCCGGGCGCCCTCAGCGGCACGTTCGCCGCGGAATTCCATACTTCAGGCGCGGGCCTGACCTGGATCGCGGGCATGTTCTTGATGGGTATTGTCGTGTTCGAGCTCAGCTGGGGCCTCCTGGGTGACCTGTTCGGACGCAAGAAGCTTCTGTACATCGGAGCCGGGGTCAGCATCGTCGGCTCCGTCCTGGCAGCGCTGGCACCGACAACCGAGATGATGATCGCCGCCCAAGCCGTCGGCGGCATCGGGGCGGGCATCCTGTTCCCCATCTCGCTGTCCATGATCGCCGCGATTACGCCGGATCACCGCGCACGGGCGAAGGTCATCGCCACGTGGGCCGGGTTCCTGTCCCTCGGCGCGGTCATCTCCCCAGTGCTCGCTGGCTTCACCGCGCAATTCTTCACAGTGCCGGGTGCTGCGCCGGGTGCGCGGAACGAGTTCAGCGGCTGGCGGGCGGCCTACCTGGTTGCGGCCGCCATTGCCGTGCTCGTACTCCTCGTCGCGCTCCGGGCGAAGGACTCCGCAGCAGCCGAGGGGCGCAAGTTGGACATCCCCGGCCAGATTACGCTCGCGCTCGGACTTATCGCCGTCCTCTACGCCACGGTGACAGCGGTTGATGCCGGCTTCGGCAGCGCCCAGGTGATTGCAAGCTACGTCGCCGGCGGAATCCTCCTGGTCTCCTTCATCGTCATCGAATCACGCACCGCGCAGCCACTGATTCACCTGTCGCTGTTCAAGAACAGCGCCTTCTCGATCACCGGCATTGTGGCGGTCACCGGCATGTTCGCCTTCCTCGCGATCTGCTTCAGCACCAGCGTCGCCGTCAGTGGACTCGCGCTGGCCGAGACCTGGAAGGTCGGTGTGCTGTTCGTCTTCATTCAGGGCCCGGCATTCGCCTTCATCCCGGTGGTGGGGTGGCTCATCCACCACGTAGCACCGCGCTGGGTGCTCACCGCGGGCTTCGTCCTCATGGCAGTTTCCGGTTTCTGGCTCTCGACATTCGCCCTCGGCACTCCGGAGGCCTTCGGCGGCACCCCTTGGACGGCCTTCATTCCGCCGCTCCTGCTGTTGGGTATCGGATTCGCGCTCACCGTCGGTTCCGTCACCGCTGTTGCCATCAACACCGTCCCGCCCCAGCAGATCGGCATGGCTTCGGCGACAACGAACCTCCTACGCGACTTCGGCTTCGCCCTCGGCCCCGTTGTAGGCTCAGCCATCGCCTTCGGCATCGGAGCCACGGCCTTCGCGGGTCCCCTTGCCGGGATCCTCGGCGGGGCGGGACTGCCCGCAGAGGCCGTCAGCGGGCTGGCGAACGTGCCGCCGCTGGGCTTCCTCGCCGGCTGGGACGGGGTCATCGCCCAGTTCTCCGGCCAGGCACTGGCCGGCGGCGCGCCCACCCCGGCGGTCGACGGTATGGTCCAGGCCCTCAACGCCGCACAGCCGCAAATCCAGGGCGTGGCAGGGACCTCACTGGGCCAGGGATTCCAGGCTGTATACCTCACCGCGGGCATCGCGGCGATCCTCTCCGCCACTCTCACCCTCTTCATCTCTGCCCGGTCCTCGGCGCCCGCGCCCGAGGCCATCACGGAAACCTCGACAACCACTGATTCCAATGCCGAAGCGATCGTCCAAGCCTGACGGCTTCCGGCCCCGGGCTGACCACCTACCATCCACAAGGAGAACACTGTGACTGCACCCACCGAATCCGTCATCGACATCTGGGACGACGACATCCTGGTCGACCCTTACCCCACCTACGCCGCGCTCCGCGAGCAGGCCGCAGTGGTCCACCTCCCCAAGAACAGCCTCTACGTCCTGACGCGCTACGACGTCATCCGCGATGCGCTCGGCGACCCGGAGACCTTCTCGTCCACCAGCATCGGCTTCAACCCCATGGTGAACGAAGCGCTTCAGGGCACCTCCCTCGCCTCCGACCCGCCCATCCACACGCAGCTCCGCGCCACGCTGTCACAGAACCTCACCCCCCGGGCGCTCCGCGGCCTGAAAGTCGTCATCGACGAAAAGGCGGACAAGCTCGTCGCCGAGCTCGCCGCCAGCGGCAGCTTCGATGCCATCGATTCCCTGGCCCGGGCCTTCCCGATCGAAATCGTTGCCGACCTCATTGGCTTCAGCGGACACGTCAAGGACAACATGCTGCGCTGGGGCCAGGCCGCGATGCAGGTCATCGGCCCGCTGAACCAGCGCACCCAGGAGAGCTTCCCGATCGCCGGCGAGCTCTACGGCTGGTGCTCGTCGGTCACCGCAGAAGACCTCACACCCGGCTCAATCGGCCGAGGTATTTTCGATGCCGAGACACGCGGCGACATTCCCCAGGGCTCTGCGGGGCACATCATCCATCAGTACCTGGGAGCCGGCGTTGATACGACAATCGCGTCAATCGGGAACATCATCGCGCTGTTCGGCCGCCACCCGGAGCAGTTCGAACTGGTCCGGAAGAACCCGGACCTGGTCCCCGCAGCGTTCGCCGAAGTGCTGCGCTACTGGGCCCCGGTTCACATCTGGGGCCGCAAGGCAATGCGCGACGTGGAGATCGAGGGCGTCACGATTCCCGCAGGTGCCCAGGTGGGCATCCTCTTTGGGGCCGGCAACCGCGACCCGCGGCACTACGGGGATCCCGACACCTTCGACGTGATGCGGAACCCGGTCGACCACCTGTCCTTCGGCTACGGACCGCACGGCTGCGCCGGCCAGGGCCTGGCGAAACTGGAAGCGCATGCGATTATTGAGGCGCTTGCCCGCAGGGTGAAAACGCTGACGGTCTCCGACGAGGTCCGGGAGCCGAGCAACATCACGCGGAGCCTCGAGTCGCTCCAGGTCGCCAAGGTGGTGGCAGCATGAGGATCCAACTCGACCGGCCGCGCTGCGAGGGACACGGCCTCTGCGAAGAAGCCGCGCCCCGGCTGATGCACCTCGACGATGACGGCGAGCTGGTACTCGACGTACCCGACGTGGAAGGCGCTGACCTGGACGCCGCGAAGGCGGCGGTAAGGGTCTGCCCGGTTGCCGCACTGCGATTGGCCGCGGCATGACGATGCGAAAGATCGTGGTGGTCGGCAACGGCATCGCCGGACTCACGGCCTGCGACTCGCTGCGCTCGGCCGGCTTCGACGGCGAGCTCACTGTTGTGGGCGCTGAGCGCCACCAGCCTTACAGCCGGCCGGCCCTCTCCAAGGCGCTGCTGCACGCTGTCGATGACAACACTGTCGGCGGGAACAGCGACGGCGGACTCCAACCCCATGTGCTCCCCGAGCCGACCCACGAGGCAACGGACCTGCTCGGAGTCAGCGCCACAGGCCTGGACGTCGAGGCCCGGCTGGTGCGCCTGGACGGGGGAGGGGAGCTGCCGTATGACGGCCTCGTCATCGCTTCGGGTTCCCGGGCAAAGCGACTCGGGGCGGGTGCGCAAAAGACGCAGAAGAAGGGAGCAGCCGGACCGCAACGGGACGGCTCCCACCGGGAACTCACCCTGCGCACCATCGAGGATGCGATCCTCCTCAAGGAACGCGTCGCATCGCGCCCGTCGGTTATCGTGCTCGGCGGTGGAGCGCTGGGCATGGAGGTCGCGTCCGGTTGCGTGCACGCGGGCTGCGAGGTCACCCTCGTCTCCGACGGCAAGCCCCTGGCGCGTCAGCTCGGCGACCATCTGGCGGATATCTTCACCGCCGCCGCCATCCGGCGCGGACTGCGCGTGGTCGGCGGCGGGAAGGCCCGGCTTGTCGATCACGGTGCCGGGGCAAAGGTCGTCCTGGCCAACGGCACCGCGCTGGAGGCCGACCTGGTGGTCACCGCCATCGGGGACGCGCCGAACATCGGCTGGCTCGCCGGCTCGAACCTTCTCATCGACGGACAGCTGCGGGTCGATTCCCGCGGCAGGCTCCGGCCGGACATCGTCGCCGCCGGCGATGTGGCGTCCTTCCCGACCCGCCGCGGGGTGGAACGGGTGCCCCTGTGGACCAGCGCCATCGACCAGGCCAGGATCGCCGGCGTCGGCCTCCTCAAGGGTGACGCGGCGCCCGAGTTCGACTTCCAGCCGTACTTCTGGACGGAGGGCTTCGGCCTCTCGCTCAAGTCGGCGGGCTTCGCGCCGGCTGTCGGGCCTCCCGACTACTGCGAGCCCGGCGGGGCCGAGGACTCGATGCTGCTTCGCTGGGACAACACGGACGGTTTCGGCACCGCCGCCGCGCTCAACTACCGGATCCCCGTCCCCAAGCTGCGCCGGTTCGCCGACGTCGGTCCGGCCGCGCTGCGTGCGGCGGCGCCCGCTCGAACCTGACGCCGCACAACACCGTTAGGATTGATCCATGTCGTCGTTGCGAGAAGCCCAGAAGCAGCTGACCCGCGACGTGATCGTCGAACGGGCGCTGGAGCTCTTCACCGAGAAGGGGTACGCCGCGACGACGATCGATGAGATCGCCGCTGCGGCCGGCACCACCCGGGTGACTTTTTACGCCTATTACCCCACGCGCAGCGACCTGATGCGGGACTTCATGGCCCGCGTCAATGCCGTCCTGGATCGCGCGGCCGGCCCCGAACGGGGATCGACCGCGGCCGAGCTCGTCGACGTCGTGCGGGCGGGCGAGCTGGCGGGCATCCTGGCCTGGCTGGAGTCGCGGGCGGCGCTCTGGCCGGTCTTCCGCCCGTACCTAGACGTGCTCGAGGAGGCCGCAGCCATCGATCGCGAAGTGCGCGCCTTGGTCGAGGGATGGCATGAGGAGGTCATTTCGGACCTCGTGCGCGGAATGGAGCTGGCAGGGCGCTTCCCGGAGGAGACGCACCACATTCGGGGCACCCTTGCCTTCACCTCGCTCGACTACGTGGCCACGCTCTGGACCCGACGGAAGTTTGAACCAAACCGGGAACACGCACTCGAGGTGCTCGCCGATAACTGGTATCACCTGCTCTGCGACGAAGGCTAAGCCTGCCCTCGCAGATGGACGCCTATGCTTATGGAATGGAAAGCATTGGCGCAGGCGAAGCGCTGGACAAGGCCGTCGACCACCGGGCCCTGGCCGTCGCCGTGATCGACATTTCCGCCGACGTCCGGCGGAAGTCACACAATGACACCGGCGTCCGGCCGCTGTCCAACGGCGTGCTGGAAATCCTCCGCGTCATCGAAAGCAACCCCGGCATCACCGTCGCGGAAGTCGCTTCCCGTCTGGGCCGGCAGTTCAGCAACGTCAGCGTCCAGCTGCGTGAGCTGGTCGCCGCAGGCCTCGTCACCAGGATCCGCGACGCCGCGGACAAGCGCTACGTCGCCCTCCACCCCACGGCCGAATCCCAGCGGATCAAGGCGCTCCTCGAGGGTGCCTGGGCGGGGGCGCTGGTGTCGGCCAGTTCCCGGTTGCTGCCTGAAGAGCGCGAGCAAATTGCCGCCAGCCTCCCGGCCCTGCAGCGCCTCGCCTCGATACTGTCCGAACCCGAGTAACCCACATCACCCCCTTCCAGGGTCGTGATCCGTCGTCCTCGATAGTTATACTTTTATAAGTATTACTACTTTGGAGGATGGGACATGGGTATGGCAACACAGTTGGAAGAGGCAGTCGTCCGGCGGGGGAGCAGGCCAGGGAACCGCTGGTGGGCGCTGGGGTTCCTCGCCCTCGCGCAGTTCATGGTGGTGCTGGACGGCACGATCGTGAACCTGGCGCTGCCGCGTCTCCAGCTCGAGATGGGGATCAGCGACGCGACGCGGTCCTGGGTGGTCACCGCCTACGCGCTGGCCTTCGGCGCGTTCCTGCTGCTCGGCGGACGCATTGCAGACTTCTGGGGCCGCAAGCGGACGTTCCTTGTGGCCGCCGTCGGCTTCGCCGCCGCGTCCCTGGTCGGCGGCATCGCACAGCAGCCCTGGGAGCTGATCGGCGCCCGCGCGCTGCAGGGCGTGTTCGCTGCGCTGCTGGCCCCTGCTGCCTTGGCGCTGCTGACCGTCGCCTTTCCGGGCGGAAAGGACCGCGGCACGGCGTTTGCGATTTTCGGCTCCATCACCGGCGTCGGCGCGGCCGCCGGTGTCCTGCTGGGCGGGTTTTTGACCGAACACGTGAGCTGGCGCTGGTGCTTCTTCGTGAATGTGCCGATTGCCGCCATCGCCCTCTTCGGCGTGTGGTCCCTGGTCAGTGACAGCAGGGCCCAAGGGTCCACCAAGTACGACTGGCCCGGGGTTATTCTGGCAGCCCTCGGCCTGGGATCCCTCGTCTACGGCTTCACCAACGCCGAGCACGGCTGGGATGCCCCCGAAGCCTGGGGCTTCATTGCCGCCGGTGCAGTTCTCCTGGCAGTCTTCGTCCTGGTCGAGACCAAAGTCAGGCATCCGCTCCTGCCTCTGCGCGTGGCCACCGAACGAAACCGCGCGGCCGCCTTCCTGGCGTCGTTCCTTTCCGGCGCTGTCCTCATTGGCGGCATCCTGTTCATCAACTTCTACATCCAGATCGTGCTGGGCTTCGCTCCGTTCCTCGCCGGGCTGGCTTCGCTGCCGATGACGGTTGCGGTAATCATCACGGCAGCGCTCGTCGCGAAGAACCTGCCGAAACTGGGGGCCAAAATCCCGACCGCCGTGGGGCCGGTCTTCATGGCGGCTGCGATGCTGTGGCTCACCCAGGTCAGCGCCGAGGGCAGCTACTTCGTCAACATGCTCCCCGCCCTGCTTCTCCTAGGCATCGGGCTGGGCATGGTGTTCGTGCCCATGCAGAACCTTGCCCTGTTCGGCGTGGACAAGGATGACTCCGGTGTGGCCAGTGCGTTGGTCAACGCCTCGCAGCAGATCGGCGGCTCCCTCGGCATCGCCTTGTTCAGCACCATCGCCGCAGCAGCCACGGCCGGTGGCGTGACGCTGGCGGCCCTCTCTGCAGGTTATGCCTTGGTGTTCCTTTGGGCCGCAGGCGTCGCGATCCTGATTGCCCCGGTAGCCCTGCTGCTCATTAACATCGACCGCGAGACGTTCACCGGATCAGCTGGCGATACTCCAGTCGTGCACCTGGGCTGACGCAACCAGGCACGAAAAGCGGAAGGCCCCCTCGCCGAGGGGGCCTTCCGCTTTCACGACCGTTGAGCCAGTGCTCAAATCCACTTCGGGGCGGCTGGAACCGTCCCGTCTTTCGCTTCAGTGCCGGGCCCGGTAGCTGTGACGCCGCCATTGCCGCGGCCGGCGGCCCATTCGACGACGGCGGCCAGCGGTCCGGAGACCACGGTGGGGGTCGCCGACGTCGTGTCCCCGAACGTGAGGTCGCGGTCGGGGACCTTAACCACGAGGCCTTTGTCGGTGCCGCGGGTGTGCCAGGCGCCGGTGATGTCCGCCAGCAGCCGTTCCAGCACCGGTGCCGGGATGTCGGCGAAGCTCGCGCCGTTGGCGAGGTCGACGGCGTGCATCCAGACTTCGCGGCTGCGCATCCACACCGTTTCCGTGGCGGGCACTTCCCGGCCCTGGATGGTGCGGACTTTGTGGTGCCAGGCGTCCCCGGGCAGGTCGCGCCATTCGACGTTCAGGTGCACGGCCGAGTGGTCGAAGAGGTGCCGGAGCGCGATCGGGCTCAGCGTGGCGCCGAAGTCGATCTCGTGGTCCCGGACCGCAGTGGAGGCGTACATCGGGGTCTCCACTCCGGTGGCCGCCCACTCGATGAGCCGGGCGATCGCCCGGGCGTTGTAGCCGATGTGCGCCGTGATGTGGCGGCGGGTCCAGCCCGGCAGCAGCGAGTCGCCGTCCAGCTCCGTGTCGGAGAGCTCGTTGAGCTTGCGGGCGAAGAACGCCGTGCCGCGCCGGGCCTGCAGCAGCGCCGCGAGCAGTTCCGGGTCCGTCGTCTGGTCCTGGCGGGCAACCATCAGGCTTCCTTGATGACGCGGTTCTTCAGCTGGCCCAGTCCCTCGATGGTGGTGACCAGGATCTGGCCTTCCTGCAGGTAGCGCTTCGGGTCCTGGGCGTGGCCCACCCCGCCCGGGGTGCCGGTCGCGATCACGTCGCCCGGGTTCAGCGTGATGATCGTGGAAATGTAGGAGACCAGGAACTCCGGGGTGAACACGAGATCCCCTGTCGGGGTGCTCTGCTGGACTTCGCCGTCGACCGCGGAGGTCATCAGCGGCCCGGCGGTGAACTCGTCTTTGGTGACCAGGGCCGGGCCGAACGGGGTGGACTTCTCCCAGGTCTTGCCCTGCAGCCACTGGATGGTGCGGAACTGGTAGTCGCGCATGGACACATCGTTCAGGACGGCGTAGCCGGCGATGTGGTCCGCGGCGTTGGCTTCGCTGATCCGGCGGCCTTTTTTGCCGATCACGACGGCGAGTTCGGCTTCCCAGTCGACGGCGTCGGATTCCTGCGGCAGGGCCAGGTCATCGTTGGGGCCGATCAGTGATTCCTGGTACTTGGCGAACAGGGTGGGGAACTCGGGGACCTCCCGGCCCATTTCCTTGATGTGGTTGCGGTAGTTGTGGCCCACGCAGATGATCTTGCCGGGGGAGGGGACCACGGCGTCCAGGTCGGCGCCCTCGGCCGGGTACGTGGCGCCGTTCGCCGCCTTCGCCGTCGCTTCCCAGCCCTGGGTACGGAGCAGTTCTCCGACGTCGGCGAAGCCGTCGATCTCGGTCAGGGTGTCGCCGTCCTGGCGGACGGCCTTAGTTACTGTCTTGTCTCCAACAGAGGTGCGGAGGGTGAGGAGTCTCATTACTTGTTGCGTCCTTCGATGTAGGTGCGGTTGAAGTTCAGCCGTTCAAAAATGGGGGCGTCACTGAAGCGGAACAGATCAAACTGGGTTCCGGCCTGCAGCGACCATTCCTGCCAGGACGGGACCACGAAGAGGTCGCCCTTGGCCAGGGTCCTGGTTTCGCCGTTGAGGACCACGGAGCCGGAGCCTTCGAAGACCTGCCAGACGCTGGAACCGACCTCGCGGACGGCCTCGGTGCTGGCCCCGCCGCGCAAGCGGTGGAATTCGGCCCGGATGGTCGGCATCACGTCCCCGCCGGTGGTGGGGTTGGTGTAGCGGACGGCGGCGTGGCCCTGGGACACAGTGGCCGGGTGGCCCTCGTCCTCGAGCAGCAGCTGCTCGGACAGGGCACGGTCCGTATGTTCCCAGCGGTAGGCCGCAATGGGGGAGCTCGTGGTGTCATCCAGGCCCGACAGCGGGCGCAGGCCCGGGTGCGCCCAGAGCCGCTCGGAGCGGGAGATGTCCGGAGTGGCCTCGTCGGTGACGCGCTCGGTGCCGAATTCGAAGAAGCCGGCGTCAGCGTAGTGCACGAACGGGATGTCCAGGCCGTCGATCCAGGCCATCGGCTCATCGGTGTCGTTGTGGTGCCCGTGGAAGTTCCACCCCGGGGTCAGCAGGAAATCGCCGCGGGACATCCGCACCGGGTCCCCGTTCACCACAGTCCAGACCCCTTCGCCCTCGACGACGAAGCGGAACGCGTTCTGCGAGTGCCGGTGCTCCGGAGCCGTTTCCCGGGCGCCGAGGTACTGGATGGCCGCCCACAGCGTGGGGGTGGCGTACGGCGTCCCGGCCAGGCCTGGATTGGCCAGGGCAATGGCCCGGCGTTCCCCGCCCCGGCCCACCGGGACCAGATCGCCGGCACGGGCAGCCAGCGGGTACAGGTCGCTCCACCGCCAGACGTGGGGGACCGCCTTGGGGGTCGGGACCATCGGCATGAGGTCTGCGATCTCGGTCCACAGCGGGATCAGGTTTTCGCGGTCAAAATCCCGGTACAGCTCTTTGAGCTGGGCAGCTTCTTCGGGCGTCGGCTCCGGAGCAGTGTGCCCCGCGGCCACTGATTCGTGAGTCGTGTTCTCGGCGCTGATGGACACGTGGGCCTCCTCGGTAGGTCAGAACAGTTCTTTGGCGTAGTTCGACTCTACGGATGCCGGTGTGTGACCCCCAACATATTCTGCTGGTCAGAATTCCCGGAACCGGGCGGCCGCGGTGCTCAGTCCGGCTCGGCCGGGTTGGCCGCGATATCGATCTCCAGCTGCCGGCAGGTTTCCCGCAGGGCGGGGACCAGTCCGGCGTCAAACACGCGGCGGAAGCGGGTCGCCGGAGTGGCGACGCTGAGTGCGCCGACCACGTGCCCGTGCCGGTTGTGAAGGGCCATCCCGAGCGCGCTCACGCCCTCTTCCGTGCCTTCGAAATTGGCCGCGAATCCGTTGCTGCGGACGGATTCAAGCTCGCGCAGGAACGCCGGGTACTCCGCGGCCGCAATGGTGTCCCCGCCAATCTCGGCATTGTTGCTGCGAAAGAGCTGGTCGATCATCGGCTGTTCCAGTTCGGCGAGCATGGCCTTGCCTCCCGACGTTTTGTTGGCGGCCATCACCGTCCCCTGCCGGTCACCAACCCGCAGCACATTGCTCCCTTCCACCGTCGCCAGGAAGCGCACTTTCGTCCCCACCCGCACCATGAGGTTCACCGTCTCGTTGAGCCGTGCAGAGAGAAGCTCCATGTGCGGCTGGGCCAGTGACCGGAGCAGCCGGGTCCAGCTCAGGCCGGCCGGCCCGACGCCCATTGCCGGGCCGGGGACATAGCGGCGGTTTTCATCCTGCACGGCGAAACCCCGGTAGACCAGCATCGCCAGCAGGCGGTGGGCGGTGGAGGGCGCCACGTCCAGCTCCTCGGCGGCGTCCTTGAGCCGGAGTGCTCCGCCGTCGCGGAGCAGCTGGAGGAGCTGCAGCGCGTTGTCCACCGCCTCGATGGAATAGGTGGGCCGTTTCTGGACGGGCTTCCGGGCCGCTCTGCCGGATGGGTTGTTCTGCACATCAGAATTGTATTGTGGTTCACCTGCGGCGGCTAGGACAGTGAGTGGCATGAATCACACACAATCTGTTGCAGTGCCGCAACGGTCTTCGCCGGGGGCCCCTTCCCCCTCTACCGTTGGTGGGCCTGCATCACGGTTCTCCAAAGGCTCGGCAGCCGCCGTCCTGGTCTGCTGGCTGTTGGTGGTCTTCGATGGCTACGACCTGATCGTCTACGGCACGGTCCAGTCCTCCCTGATCTCCGAGACCGGTTGGGGGCTGACCAAGGCCACCGCCGGGACCATTGGTTCCATGGCTTTCGTCGGCATGATGATCGGGGCGATCTTCGCCGGCCGGATGGCCGACTCGTGGGGCCGCCGCCGCACCATCCTGGGCTGTGCCATCGTCTTCTCGATTTTCACCATCCTCTGCGCCTTCGCCCCCAACGCAGCCGTCTTCGGGGGGCTGCGGCTCTTGGCGGGCATTGGGCTCGGTGGCCTGGTGCCCTCGGCGAACGCCCTCGTTGCCGAACTGGTCCCCACTAAGTGGCGGTCCACCATCGCCACCCTGATGATGTCCGGCGTCCCGATCGGCGGGTCCATCGCCGCCCTCGTCGGCATCCAACTGATCCCTGCTTTCGGCTGGGAGTCCATGTTCCTCGTGGCCGTGCTCGCACTGATGATCGTGGTGCCTCTCGGACTGAAATACCTGCCCGAGACGCTGGCCCCGGTCAGCGCCGAGGACAGGCGAACTCGCAACCTCAAAGAGCCGATCGGCTTCAAGTCCCTGCTCCGCGCCCCTTACCTGGGGGTGAGCCTGCTGTTCGCCCTCGCGACAATCGCTACCCTGTTCGCCTGGTACGGGCTGGGAACCTGGCTGCCCAACCTCATGCAGCTGGCCGGGTACAACCTGGGCTCAGCCCTGACCTTCGCCCTGGCCCTCAACCTGGGTGCGGTGGCCGGCTCGGTCATCACGGCCTGGGCCGGGACCCGGTTCGGCCCGATCCCGACGGCGATCGCCGCGGCCGCCGTCGCCGCCGGCGCGCTCGTGGTCCTGGTTACGGGACCGCCCGTGACGGTCGTCTACCTCATGCTGGTCCTCGCCGGCGTCGGCACCCACGGCACCCAGTGCCTCATCATCGCCGCCGTCGCGAGCCACTATCCCGGGCACCTGCGGGGGACCGCGCTGGGCTGGGCGCTGGGGACGGGCCGCATCGGCGCCGTCGCCGCACCCCAGATCGGTGGCCTCCTGCTGGCTGCCGGACTGGGCGTCAATTCCAATTTCCTGGCCTTCGCCGGTGCAGCCGCGATAGCAGCGGTCCTGCTGGCCGCCGTCGGGCTCAAACTCAAATCAAAACTCTCAACCTCCCCTTCACTAACAGGAGCAAGCAATGTCTGAGCACGTCCCGTCCACCAGTTTCCTGTCCACCGACGGACTGTCCACTGATGTCCTCGTCATCGGAGGGGGAATGGCCGGATTGGCCGGAGCCCTCGCGCTGCGGGAAAGCGGCGCCAACGTCACCCTCGTGGAGCGGGCCCCCGAATTCGGCGAGGTCGGCGCTGGGCTGCAGATGGCGCCCAACGCCTCCCGCGTCCTGAAGCGCTGGGGCCTGCTGGACAAGGCCCTGGAGATTGGCGTCCAGCCCAAGCACCTGGTCTTCCGCGACGCCGTCACCGGCGAGGAGCTCACGCGCCAGAGCCTCGGCGGGGAATTCGAGGAACGCTACGGTGCGCCCTACGTGGTGATCCACCGCAGCGACCTGCACCGGGTCCTGCTCGAGGGCTGCGAAGCGGCGGGCGTGAAACTGGTCAACGATGTCATGGTCGAGAGCGTGGAGACCGTGAACGGCAGGGGAGTGGCCCACACGGCCGCCGGCGTGGACTACGAGGCCGACGTCGTCATCGGCGCCGACGGGCTCAAGTCCACCCTGCGCCCGCTCGTTGCCGGCGACGAGCCGGTCCCCTCGGCCTACGTCGCCTACCGCGGCACCGTGCCCATAACCGAACACACACCCAAAGCGGACCTGGAGGACGTCATTGTCTACCTCGGACCGGACTGCCACCTGGTGCAGTACCCGCTGCGCAAGGGCGAGCTGCTGAACACCGTGGCCGTTTTCAAGTCCGCCTCCTTTGAGCGCGGCGAGGAGCAGTACGGGGGAGTCGACGAGCTCGAGGCCGCGTACAAGGACTGCGTACCCGCCGTCCAGGCTGCGCTGAAAAACCTGGGCACCAGCATGCGCTGGCCCATGTACGACCGCGATCCGATCGAAAACTGGGTGGCCGGCCGGATGGTGCTGATGGGCGACGCCGCGCACCCGATGCTGCAGTACCTGGCCCAGGGCGCCTGCCAGGCGCTCGAGGACGCAGCAGTGCTGCAGGACGTCACCAACGGCACCGTGTTCACTGCCGACGGCGTCAACCCCGCAGCCTGGGACGGCGCGATCAAGGAATTCAACAGCCTCCGCGCCGGCCGCACCGCCAGGGTCCAGCGCACCGCCCGCGTCTGGGGCGACTCCTGGCACGTCTCCGGGCTGGCCCGGACGCTGCGCAACCTGCTCTTCAAGAGCCGGATGGACAACGATTTCCGGTACAACGACTGGCTGTACGGCCAGGACGGCGACGGCGTGCCGGCGGCCCGCGCGGCACACTCCGGCATGGCGGACAAGATTTCCGCCTGATCCGGGCTCCGGGCCGGGCGCCGTCATTGGGTGACCCGTTACGAGCTCCGGGCCGGCTTCCTCAAGGAGCCGGCCCGGAGCTTCTTCCGTCATGATCCAGTACGGACTTTCCGCCGATTCCTGGATGTTGTCGACGCACGGTATTCGTCAACGGCGAGAATTTCCGGCCTCCTAAGCTGTGCTACGTCCGCGGCCCCGCCGGAATCATCATCGGGCTGGTCGAGGAGCTCCGCTGACGTTCCGTCACTGCATCAGGCCGACGCTGTTTCGCGGAGGTATTGGCGGAGTCCGGGGATTGCGAAGTCCACCCTGCCGTAGCCGGCTGACTCGATCAGGCCCGCGGCGATGAGTCTCTTTCGGTACTTGGAAACCACGTTGGGCTTGGCCGTCATGATGTTTCCGATCAGGCCCGCTGCCGATGATCCATCCTGAAGGGCCATGGCGTCGAGGAACTCGCGGTCCTTGTCCGAGATATCCGATAGCGCTGACTCGACGACTACTAGTGTGTTTCGTCGTTGAGCGGCGCTGATGGCGCTGTGCACGCTGCGCTCATCCAGTTTCCAGTCGGCCTTTCCGGCCTCCAGCCAGAGGTAGTAGCCCACAAGCTGAATAAGGAAGGGGTAGCCCTCCGTAGCCTCCGCGGCTTCACTGACGAGGCCGGGGGAGACGTCTATCCCTCCCTCACTGAAGAGCTCGCTGTAGGACGCGGTGACTTCGGCGATGGCTGCCTCGTGGAGATTGATCCTGTCGGCGCGTCGCAGGAAGGTCGCCACTCCCTCGTTGAGGAGGTCGGAGACTGCGGATGGCAGGCCGGCGAAGATGAGGCCGATGGGCAGTCCGTCGCGGATGAAATGCTGCACTTCAGCGGCCAGTTGGGAAATTTCTGTGCGGTCCACCGCATGTATCTCGTCGATGGTGATCACGAGTCCGGTACCTTTTGCGTCCAACAGCCGCAGAAGTTCGTTCCCGGTCCGTCGCCAGTCGGCACTCCGTTCCTGGGGTAGTTGCGTTGTTAGTCCGAATCCTGCCGCCGAGAACGCTGTGATTTTCCGTGTTGGGGGCCCGTCTCCGAGTTCCTCGACAAGACGGAGCATGTCGTCGCCGATTCCGGCGAGGAAACCGGGGTTTGCTGTTCGGGAGATTACCGCCCAGCCGTGAGTCCCCGCGATCCGTTCCGCGGCGCTCAGCATGACTGTCTTGCCGATGCCTCTGGATCCGGTGATGATGGTCAAAAGCCCGGGTGCTCCCGAGCCTTGCTGCAGGCCGTACTCGAATTCATCCAAGAGCCCCGCCCGCCCAATCAAGTCCGGTGGTGTGGCTCCTGCGGTGGGCTTGAACGGGTTCCGCACCGGGACCTCCAGGGTGAAAGTAGGTGAAAGTGGTGAAAGTGGTGAATTTGGGGCCAGCCTACCACCCTTGGCCCCGGCCAGAAGCTGCGGCGAAGCGGCCTCAGTGAGAGCCGGCGGGGGAGTAAGCCCGTCGGCACCCTACGGAAGATGGCCTGTTTGCCTGTTTGCCGCTGATCGAGTCCTGGCGCTGGCTTGGCCGACCCGCAGGAGGCTGGGTGACGCCTCGGAGCCACGCCACTTCACCACGCCGCAAGTTACGTCAACCTGCGAACGGGCGTACCCGCACGGCTAAAAACAACGACTGAGCGCGAGCACTCACCTGCGGCAGTTAGTCTGACCTCGTGCATGAGAGAAAGTGGCCCTTACTGATCGGCCGGATCTGCCTCGCAATTGTCAGCGCGGGCCTCCTGGCATTCGGCGCGATTGTCGCTGCGGTTCCGATGGGCGCAAACGTGGGGCTGTATCGGGCGAACGGTCTCGCCTCGTTCGGGCTGGGACTTTTTGGCGGTCTTATCGTGCTCGTGCCATATCGACGAGGCGAACCCTGGGCGTGGTACGCACTTTGGTTCTACCCGCTGTTCTGGGCCGCCCACCTGATTGGTCAGCTTCCGCCGGGTACTGACCATATCCACCAGGTCGTCTTCATCGCTCTTTCGTTGACCGGGCTCATACTGCCGGCTCGGGATTTCTTTCCTCCCGCAAAGAGGTCAGAGCTCGGTGACGAAGATGCCGCCGCCCAGAGCAACATTTCGACCAGCTTCCTCCGCCTCAAGGCCCCGTCCAAGGCCTCCCACCGCACAAGATCTAAACGCCGATAATCAGCATTATGTAAGGTAACTATGTATAACGCTACAGAAGGGGCTTGGTTCAGTCGTGATACCGCTCCCCTCTGGAGTCAACCCGAGACCCGATTTTGTACTTCCCCCAGATCACGCCCTTGGTGAATTGGAAGCCCATCACGTCGGCGTAGTCACTGGCGCTTTGCTCGTCGCCGAACACGTCAAGGATCGTGTCGTGCGGCGACTCGTCATGCTGGACGATCCACACATACCCCTTCCGGGTGCGGAACCGTTCGAGCGACTTTCGCATCCAGCTCAGTAATGCATCCATGCCGCCATCATCCCCCGCCTGCCGGATGGCCCCCGGGAGGTAGACCCTGCTCCTGGTGGCCGCTCTCCGGCCGCCCGCCCGCCACCAGCCCGATGATGAGCCCGATGAGCGCTGCCGGTAGAGCTAGCACGGCCCCGAGGTGCGGAATGAAGCTGTCGGGCATGACGGCATCCGGCCAGCCGACCAGCAGGGCCGGTGCCGCGACGGCCAGGACTATCGGCCATCCAAGATCCCTCAGGCGTGCCCAGGCGGCTGCAGCGGCCGAGGCGGCAGTTCCGGCGAAGATTAGGGCGTGGCCAGGGCCTTCCCCTGGGGTGCGGATGAGTGAGAATGTCATGGCCAGGCCCGCGGCGGTGAGTAGGAGGGATGCCAGGATGGCCAGGGTCCACAGGGTGGCCTGTCGGCGGCGGCGGGTGTTCATGGGCTCAACCTACGCCATGGGCTTTTCGGGTCCTACTCCCCCGCGTTTTTGTAGTGTTATGCAGAGGGTGCGCAAAGCGGAAACCCCCGGGAATCCAGTGATTTCCGGGGGTTTCCGCTGCGAGTAGCTGGGTTGGCGTCAGCCTGGGAGGCTGCCGCCGCCGTTGTAGCCTCCGTTGACCCGGGTGGCGTTCGGGTAATAGCGGCCGTCATTGCCCAGTTCGCGGTCGCGGGTAGCGCGCGGTTCGAAGTGAGGGTGCTTGTTACCGGCGCCCACCTTCTTGCGGACGACGAAGTAGACGACCGTTGCGATCAATGCCGTGATGATGAGGGCTGTGATTACTGCTTGTGTTGTGTCCATGGTTCCTTGTCCGATCCGTTCCGCGCGAGTGGTGGAGTAGCTGGGGTGGCGTCATGACCCGCCGCTGCCGCTGATTCAGTGATTGGCGGCCGTGGAGGTCGGGTTGGTGCTCCCGTTGTGAGGTGCGGTGTGGTTGTGGCTGTCGCGCGCGTCAAAGTGCGGGTGCTTGTCCGTGAAGAGGAGGTAGTTCAGCTTGGCTGCCAGACCAGGCTTTCGCGGCTGGTCGGTGCCGACGGCGATTGCCGCCTCCCCCTGGGTGTTGGCGTTGTCTGCGATCCTCTTGGTCGTGCGTCGGTAGGTGACGGTGAAGTAGATCGCGGTTGAGATGAGGGCTGCGATCATGAAGGCCGCGAATGCTGCCTGGGGTGTGGTCATGGCTTCATTGTCCCTCCCACCCCAGGGCTGGGGGCGGATATTTGCCGTTGGGTTGCTCGGCTAATGCGTGGTCAATTATTCGTCCCCCTCCCCGCTTACCCATGCAAGAAGGGGCCCCAAAAATTGGTCACCCAAACCTAATGACAATCAGAGGTCCTACGTCTATGGTCAGGTTCAGCGTTCATTCCTAGGGGGAATAATGGATCGTGCTCGGCATCTGCCACTCAAAATTTCCGTTCTACTGGCTTCACTGCTCATGACCTCATGTGCAGCGACGCCACCTGGCGGGCAGTCCACGCCGACGCCCCTCTCGACATCCGCTCAAGCTGACAAAAGTGCACCCACTCCCCTCCCGGCCACCACATCCCAGCCGCAGCAAACGTGCGCCCCATTCCTGCCCGGAGCGCCGTGCACCACCTACGACAGCGTCTCAGCCGCATCGAACGGTAAAGCCCTCCCGTGGGCGGCGAACGGAGCCGTCAAGGCTCAGCTCACGTCCATCAACGGTGAGCTGCTGCTGACCGTGCGGACCCCATGCGGGCCCCTGGGCGCCCCGGTGGTCATCAAGGGCAACATCCTCACCGTCGCCGGGAAGATTGCGACAGGCGCTGAGGGATGTGTAGGCGCTGAGGGTTACCAGCGACTCTGGGTTCAGGAATTCCTGAAGCGGCCCATTGCAATGACGTATGAAAGCGGCAAGCTGCTCTGGTCGAGCGGCGAAGATTCGCTCACCTTCAAGGCCGAGTAACCATCCCATTCACACTTGGCGGACCGCCTCACGGCGGTCCGTTTCTTTGACCTACCCATGTCCGCATCAGGAAAACCAAGGAAGCAATCAACAACGGAGGGCCCGGATTCCTGCACGTCACTCCACATGGGCTGCTCCTTGCCTCTCCGGATCGGTCACCTCTCCGCACGGCTGCGGCGGGGCAGAACATCCGGTTCCGGGACCCGCGTCAGGGCGGCTTCCCGTGGAAGCGTGAGCCCGTCGTTGCAATCCATACCTTGACCTTCGTCTGCGTATCAGGGCGTGCGGTGGGCCGGGGCGAACTGCGCCGCGCGGTTGGTTTCTTCGGCGCGGATGAGGTGCACGAGCGCGTTGATGAGGGCCAGGTGGGTGAACGCCTGTGGGAAGTTGCCGAGGTGACGGCCGCTCACCGGATCCAGCTCCTCAGCGTAGAGGCCTAAGGGACTGGCAAGGGACAGCAGACGTTCGCACAGTGCCTTGGCGCGTACCACCTCTCCGATCTCGACCAGGGCTGAGACGAGCCAGAACGAGCAGGTCGTGAAGGTCCCTTCGTCGCCGGTGAGACCGTCGTCGGTCTGCTCGGGGCGGTAGCGCAGGACGAGTCCGTCCCGGGTGAGTTCATCGGCGATGGCCAAGACCGTGGCGCGCACGCGTGGATCGCTGATGGGCAGGAACCGGACGAGCGGAACAAGGAGAAGCGAGGCATCGAGGTTCATCGTGCCGTAGGACTGGACGAATACGCCTCGGTCGTCGACACCATTGCGGCAGATGTCCTCGTGAATCTCCGTGGCGACGGCGTCCCACTTGCGGGCGTAATCAGCCTGACCGTGCAGGCGCGCCAGCCGGGCACCACGATCCAGGGCGACCCAGCACATGAGCTTTGAGGAGGTGAAGTGCTTCGGGTCGCCACGGACCTCCCAGATGCCGTGGTCGGGGTCCCGCCAGTGCGCGGCGGCTTGCTCGACCTGGCGGAGCAGGACGGGCCAGAGCGGCTCGGGAAGCTGGTCACGGGATTTGGCGTGGAGGTAGACGGAGTCCAGCATCATGCCCCAGACGTCGAGCTGGCGCTGGTGGGCGGCAGCGTTGCCGATCCGGACGGGGCGGGCGCCGTCGTAGCCGCCGAGTCCCTCAACAGTGACCTCGGGAAGGTCCCTTTCGCCGTCGATGCCATACATGATCTGCAGGTCGTCCTCGGCGGCGACGTCGCGGATGAAAGCGAAGAAGTCGTCGGCTTCCCGGTCCAGGCCGAGGGTGTAGAGGGCCCAGAGCGCGAACGTGGAATCGCGCACCCATGTGTACCGGTAGTCCCAGTTCCGCTCTCCCCCGGGCGTCTCGGGCAGCGAGGTGGTGGGCGCCGCGACCAGAGCTCCAGTCGGCGCATAGGTGAGGCCCTTCAACGTCAGCGCGCTGCGCTGCAGCTGCTCCCGCCACGGGTGGTCGGGGAACTCGCCCCCGGTGATCCATTGCCTCCAGAACTCAGTGGTCTGCCACTGCTTGCGCGTGGCTTCTTCCCAGGTCCGCGGCGGGGGCAGCGACCCCCAGGAGAGCGCGACAAAGGCCTGCTCGCCCTCGGTCATCCGGCTGCGGATGACCGCGATGGAGTCCTCGATGCCCAGCCGGCGGTCGGTAGTCAGATGCAGCACGGGCTCCCCCTCATTGCCACTGACGGTCACGGCCTCTCCGTATCCGGGGCTGGCGAACTCCCACCGTGCCCGGCGCTGGCCGTAGCCGAAGACCGGCTCGCACAGCACGGACAGCTCAACCGCACCGTTGACGCACCGGACGGTGCGCAGCAGGCAATGCTCGGCCTCGTAGTTCGTCGGCGGGCGGCGGTACCGGCCGGCCCTCTCGTCGGTGTGGTGCCACGGACCCATCACCAGGGCATCCCTCACGATCAGCCAGCCCGTCCTGGTCTGCCACGTGGTCTCCAGGATCAAGCTGCCGGGGAGATAGCGGCGCGCAGTGGGCTCCCGGACGCCGTACGGCGCCACCTTGAAGCCACCCGCGGCGCGGTCGAGGATAGTGGAGAACACACTCGGTGAGTCGTGACGTGGCACGCACATCCACTCGACCTGCCCGCTCGATGCAATCAAGCAGTTGGCCTCACAGTCAGACAAAAACCCATAGTCGGCGATCGGCGGATACGGGCTCGTGCCGGCCCCGGGCCGCCGCCTCCCCTCTGCCCCTGACCGGGCGTCGATGCTCACCACCCCAGTATGTTCCCCTCACGACGGAAACGGGACCCCGCTACCTGGACGGATTCCTCCCCAACGGTCAGTGCTTCATCAACGGTCAGTGCTTCATCAACGGTCAGTGCTTCATCGCAGAGGACGACGGCGATGCGGCTCTGAAGGATTTCGCCGATGATTGTGCTGAGAATCCCCGTCGGCTCCGCAATTCCGATGGATCGATAAGATGAACAACGGAGGATTGATCTCATGTCACAGGTACGGCGTTTCGATCATGTTGGTATCACCGTTGCCGATCTCAAAGAGGTGACGGCGTTCTTCGTCGGGCTGGGTTTCGAGGTCGAGGGCACGCCGATGTTCGTCGAGGGCGAGTTCCTCGACACGGTGATCGGCATCCCCGACTCCCGTACCGAGATCGTGATGCTGCGGCCGCCCGACGGAGGTACCCGGCTGGAGCTTTCGAGCTTTGTCCGGCCCGACCACCAGCCTGGATCGCCCGCGGCGATGGCCAATGAGTTGGGGCTGCGCAACGTCGCCTTCGAGGTCGACGACCTCCAGACGGTCGTCGACCGGCTGGCCGCGGACGGCTACGGGCTGGTCGGCAACATCGGCCAGTACGAGCACATCTGGCGCATGGCCTATGTGCGCGGTCCGGAGGGGATTATCGTGTCCCTGGCCGAGCGGATCGGCTGACCCGCCAACTCCAAATCCGCTAGCACGCCTGCGCCTTGATATGCCAGGGCCCCGCCGAGTGCTGGCATGATGGGCGCATGAGCAGAGTCACATGCGATCTGACTATTTCCCTTGACGGATTCGTTGCGGGCCCAAACCAAAGCATGACGGAACCCCTGGGCCGGGGTGGAGAACTCCTCCACAGGTGGATGTTCGAAGAAGCCGAGTCCAACGCAGCCGAGCTCGAACGCATCCTCGCCGCCGGCGCCTACATCATGGGCCGGAACATGTACGCCGGTCCAGGGGCATGGGATGAGCAGTGGCGGGGATGGTGGGGGGAGGAACCGCCGTATCACGCACCTGTGTTCGTTCTCACCCATCACCCCCGCGAGCCCTTGGAGATGGAGGGCGGCACAACGTTCAACTTCGTGGCCGATGGGATCGAGTCGGCTTTGGCCCAGGCGCGGAAGGCCGCTGGCGGCAAGGACGTGGCCATAGCCGGAGGAGCGCAGACCGCCCGACAGTTCCTTTCGGCGGGGCTGATCGACGAGCTGCGGCTCCACATTGCGCCCATAGTTTTGGGAGCGGGTGAGCGGTTGCTGGACGGCGTGACGGACCTCAAGCTTGAGCCGACGGACGTGAGCGGTTCCAGCCTCGTCACGCACGTGCGCTATCGGGTAATCCGCTGACAGGCCGACCCTTAGTCCTCGGAGGTCACTCGCCGGACGCTGGGGCGCCCGCGGCGCCGTCCAGAAGCATCGCTGACCTTGGATTGCCGAAGTTGCGCGTCCACCCCAGTCCGAACCGTCGCGGAACCATCAGCGAGTGGTCTTCGAGGTTGATGTAGACCAGGCCACCGCGCCAGTACTTGTCGTCGTCCCGGTGGGTCAGCACTGTGTCCTTCTCACCCTCATCGCGCTCGCGGTTGTTCCTGGCCAGGACCACGACTCCAACCACGACGGCGGCCGGGATCGGGAGCGTGACCACCAGTCCCGCCCACTGCCCACGGCGTGACCGTCCCGGTCCACATCAACGGCGACGAGCCCAGCATCCCCACGTCGATCATCGCGACCAGCCCGACGAGCGCTTTGACGCCCAGTGACATGTACTGCCGGTACCAGCGCGCCGAGGCCAGCGGGCGCGCCGGGTCGAGGTCGGGCCGGCTGTGGAAGGTGGCCGCCGCGAGACCCACTAGCAACCCGGTCACACCGGGTTGCACGAACACCTGAGAGAACGCGGAGTCCACCGACTTGGCTGCCAGCCGGTTGGGCGCGCCGTTCGCGCCCTGGTGGACCGCGAGCGCGTCGGGCATCGACGGGTAGCTGATCACGCCTGTTATGACCGTGCCGACGATGACGATCACTGCAGGGGCCGGCCAGAGCCAGGGAAACCGCGGAGGATCTGGCCTCAGGCCGGTGTCCACTGTGTTGCCTTGGCCCATAACTTCTTGAGAAAATGCCGCCCGTGAACAGAATCCTGATCTAGGTCTAGCCAGGCAGCTCACCTCGGTCGCGAGCGGGGCCAAGGTCTCCGTGGATTACTGCGCCTACACAGCTTGAAGGGCGCTCTCAATGGGTGATCGCACAGGCATCACCATCGACGAGGTCAAGATCCGCAGGGTGAACACCGACGCACTGTTCACCCAGGGATTCCTCTGCAAGCCTGACGGCGGATCGGACCAGCCATCAGCTGATGACGTCGACGGCGCTATTACCAGAATCAGAATGCCGGAGCACCCCGATCAACGGTTCCATGCTGTTGAAGTGAGCAACCGCGAACCATCTGACCGCGCTACTTGACGGTATCCAGTGAAGAAACCCATCCCAATTCGGCTCAAATCAGCAACCGCAGGGAGGGTGCCTGCGCTCCGTCTGGGCGGCTTTGAGCGCGTCGGCGCGCCTGAAGGGTTCCGCCAGGGCTTTATCTGCCTGTTCGGCGCGCGACCCGGTACGGTTCACACCGCCGTCGACCGGGTGGTTAGGCTGGGTGGATGGCCACAGTTATTCTCGTGCGGCACGGCCGTACCACAGCCAATGCCACTGGACTGCTGGCCGGCCGGGCCGTCGGCGTCAGCCTGGACCAGATCGGGCGCGACCAGGCGGCTCTGACCGGAGACCGGCTCGCGGCCGTGCCCGTAGTCGGGGTGGTGTCGAGCCCTCTTGAGCGTTGTCAGCAGACCGCCCAGCTCATCCTCGATCGCCAGGCTGGCACGCCGTACGCGCCGGTCGATCTCGATCTCACCGAGTGCGATTACGGCCAGTGGCAGGGCCGCACCCTCAGTGATCTCGCGACCGAGGATTTGTGGCCGGTTGTGCAGTCGCAACCGTCCGCCGTCGTCTTTCCCGGCGGTGAGTCCATGGCCGCGATGCAGGCTCGGTCCGTGGCAGCGATTCGACGCCACGATGCAGCCTTCGAAGCCGAGTACGGGCCAGGGGCCGTGTGGGTGGCGGTGAGTCACGGTGACATCATCAAGTCAATCCTCGCCGACGCGCTCGGCATGCACCTTGACCTGTTCCAGCGTATTAACGTGGGCCCCGCCTCCGTATCGATCGTGCGCTACGGCGCTAGTCGGCCGAGCGTCTACGCGACCAACACCGACGCGGGTGACCTGTCGTGGCTGTCGAACGGCATCCACTCTGGCGATGCGCCGGTGGGCGGCGGTGCAGGGCAAAAGGCGCCATGAACCTCATGTGCCTAAAATACTGACATGCCTACACGTGTTCACGAGTTTGCCTGGCCTGATCGAATCGTCGTCGGCACCATTGGCCTTCCAGGGGCGCGCACGTTCTACCTGCAGGTGCGCGCAGGGACGCAGATCGTGAGTATTGCCCTGGAGAAGCAGCAGTCGGCTCTGCTCGCGGAGAAGATCGACGAAATTCTCGACCAGCTCATCACCGTCGAGGGCAACCCCTTCAGCGTTCCCACGAGCACTCCCATTGAACTTGTCGACAATGACCAGCTCGAGGCCGTTCAGGAGCAGTTTCGCACCGGCGCCATGAGCTTAGGTTGGGACCCAACCACGGCCCAGGTCGTAATAGAGGCCTACCCCATCGCCGATGTCGATGCTGATGACAACGACGAACCGCTTGATGAGGGCGGCGCTAACGAGTCCGAAATGCTGCTGGTGCGAATGCCGGTCGGCACCGCCCGCGCATTCGCCAAGCGCACCCGTGAGATCGTGGGCGCCGGGCGTCCGACGTGCCCGCTCTGCGGTTACCCCATAGACGCCGACGGGCACATCTGCACCCTTCCCGAGGTCTGATGCCAGCGCCGGACCTAGTGGCCGCCGAGCTGACGCTCACCGGCCGCATCACGACGGCTTCAAACGCTACATTTCTGGGCAGCATCGGCGACGTGGTGGTCGTCTATAAGCCGATAGCAGGCGAAAGTCCGCTGTGGGATTTTCCCCACGGCACCCTGGCTCACCGGGAGGTGGCCGCCTACCTGGTCTCGCAGGTCTTAGGCTGGGACGTCGTGCCGCACACCTGGCTGCGCGATGGTCCTTTGGGCGAAGGAATGGTGCAGCTCTGGCAGGAGCAAGACCCCGCCCGATGCGCCGTGAACCTGGTCGCGACGGACCAGGTGCCGGAGACGGGCTGGAAACATGTTCTCGAGGGACGGGATGAGAACGGACGGATGGTCGCCCTCGTTCACGAAGACTCGCCAGCGCTCAGACGCATGGCGGTGTTCGACATGGTCGTCAACAACGCCGACCGCAAAGGCGACCACATTCTTGCCATGACGGACGGACACCGGCACGGCGTGGACCATGGGCTCACCTTTCACCGTGACCACAAGCTGCGCACGGTGCTGTGGGGATGGCTGGGAGACGCGCTGACCGCCGAGGAACGCGACGGCATCGATCGTGTCAGCGAAGGACTGCACGGTGGGCTGGGCCGGAACCTGGCGGACTTGCTCAGCGCCGAAGAAATCGCATCGCTCGCCGCGCGCTGCGCACGGTTGCGCTTGGCAGGGCGGTTTCCGGCTCCGAGCGGTGAGATGTCGGCGGTGCCCTGGCCGCTGTTCTAAGGGAATTGCGGCTACGGGCTTCGCAGGCTGTGTCACGACGGCATGGATCTTAAGGTAGCGACGGAGCAACTGTCACCAAGAACTCGCTGCCCAAACGCCGATAGCAGCGCCTACGCTCAACCAAGCCCGCAGGCCCCATCTTCCGCAAACGACGCGGCGAGCGTCCCATAAGCAGCACCCCTTCAGTCAGTTGTTGCGATGTTGAGGAGAAACCGCGCTGCTTACGCAGCCGAGGGATATGGGCAGAGTCCAACTTTTGTCGGTACGTCCGGCTACACTGAATGTATCGAACATATATTCGAATAAGGGTGTGTTGTGGGCGTTGTTGTCGGTCCCCGCGTGATAGATGCGGGCATGTCGTTGCTGTCGGTGCTGATCTCTCCGGTCCCCGTCGCGGCCGGGTACCCCTCGCCGGCCCAGGACTACTTTGATGGGCGGATTGACCTGAACGAGCATCTGATCAAGGACATCACCAGCACGTACGTCGTGCGGGTCTCCGGAGACTCGATGGAACGCGCCGGCATCAGCGACGGGGATGAACTGATCGTCAACCGGGCCCTGGAACCCAAGGACGGGTCCGTAGTCATAGCCGTCCTGGACGGAGAATTGACCATCAAGCGGCTGCGAATCACGGCCGCCGGCGTCGTGCTGCAGGCGGAGAATCCGTCCTACCCGGACATCCGGGTTCCGTCCATGTCTGATCTGGTCATCTGGGGCGTCGCGACCCGCTGCCTGCACCATGTTTGAGGCACACCATGTCTAAGCCCTCCCCGATGCGGCGGATGCCGCAGATCGCGCACGTGGATGTGAACTGCTTCTACGCCTCGGCCGAGCGGGCATTCGACCCGTCCCTCGAAGGCCGGCCCGTCGTCGTCCTGTCCAACAACGACGGGTGCGCCGTCACCCGGTCCCCGGAAGCCAAGGCTCTCGGGATCGGCCTCGGTGAACCATGGTTCAAACTCGCCCCGCGGGCCAAGGAGTGGGGACTTGTTGCCCTCTCGAGCAACTACGAGCTCTACGGGGACATCAGCGCCCGGGTGATGGAACTGCTGGGCCGCTACAGCGCTTGGTTGGAGGTTTACAGCATCGACGAGGCCTTCCTGGGCGTCAAAGGCGCGCCGGAGGACCTGCTGATCCTGGGCCAGACCATGAAGGCAGCCGTGCGGCGCAACGTCGGGGTTCCGGTCTGCGTCGGGATCGCCGGAACCAAGACCCTGGCGAAACTCGCCAACAAATGGGCCAAGCACAACCCGGCCTTCGACGGGGTCTGCCACTGGGACTCGGTGCCCGCCGGGGACCGGGAAGCGCTGATGGGCCGGCTGTCCGTGATCGAAATCTGGGGCGTCGCGACGCGGCTGACCAAACGCCTCAACGCCTTAGGGCTCCGGTCCATCCTTGACCTGTCCCGGGCCGACCCGGTGATGATCCGGGACCGTTTCTCCGTGGTCGTGATGCGCACCGTCCTGGAACTGCAGGGGACCCCGTGCATCCCGATGGAAGAAGAACGGATCGGACGGGACCAGCTCATCTTCTCGCGCTCCTTCGCCACCCCCATCACCACCGCCGCCGGCATGCGGCAAGTCCTGTCCGTCTACGGCCAGCAGGCTTCAGCACGGCTGGCCAAACACGGCCTCCAGGCCAAGGTCCTCACCGCCTTCGCCGGCACCTCGCACTTCAACCCGAACGACACCTCCTACCCCTCGGTGTGCGTGCCGCTGCCAATGCCCACCGCCGATCCCGTCCTACTCACCCGGGCCGCCCACGCCCTCCTGCCCCACATCCAGGAAGGCATCAAATACGCCCGGGCGGGCATCATGGTCACCGACCTGCGGCCCACCGGAAACCAGGCACCGCTGGCCCTGTTCCAGAACCCGCACGAGGAACGCCACATCGGAACCCTCCTGGAAGATGTGACCCGCCGATACGGGCGCGGCTCCATCGGCCTCGGCCACGCCGGCATTCGGGGCGGCCCGGACTGGACCATGAAACGGGACATGCTCTCCCCCCGCTACACCACCCATTGGGACGAACTCCCCCTCGTCAAAGCCGCCTAACGCCACCACACCCCGCAGCACCGCACCACGAAAGACCACCCCATGACCCTCAGCACCGAAAACCCCACACGAACCCTTGACCTTCAAGTCCGGCTCGACCCGGCAGGCAAGCCCCTTGCCATCCGGCACGACGGACGGATCTGGCTTGTCGATCCGGCCACCGAATCCCGGCACTGGATCGGCGGTGACGCCGGGCGGGGCACCCGATGCACGGCCGCCGCTGGCGGCGCCAACCCGGCCGGTATCGAATACTGGCGTGTCGAGGCCCGGCTGGGGTCGAATTCAGCGCTGCACACCTTCACGCTGCGCCGGAATCCACGCTCCGTCCAGTGGCTTCTGGACGACATCAGCGATGGCGGCTAGGCAACGGTGACACTGAACCGTCAGCCGATCAATGACCAGACCTGGGCGGGGATCAGGGCAGAATTCACGCTGCCCGCCCTGGAACAGGTCCGCCGCCGACTCGCCGAACTGATGGACGACCCCGACCCTGTAGTGCAGCAGCTCGTCCGCGTCTTCATCGACGACGGCACGTTCTGCCCGGGATTCCAATTCGTCGCCGGCGGCCACCTCCACCCGACCGTCGTCGGACTATTCCAGCGCGCCATAGAACTGAAGGTTCCGCACAACTACTTCGCGGTCTGGATGGTTACACCCTGCCGGGAACTCGGCGGGTCCCGCCCCGTTGACCATCTGAAAAGCGGCGGCGCTCCCCTGTTTCGCGCGCTGGAATCCCACCGCTGGCAGTAGAGCCGGCCCGCGAACCGACGTCCAACGGTTCCGCTGATCAGTCCGGCCCGGGGATGTATCGAGTCACACCCGGGAATCGCGGCTGCCCTGCCGTTGGTAGTGTTTAGCCCACTATCCCTTTCCGCCCGACACTTGAGGTGCGAACCATGATCCCGACGACTCCCACTCCGGGCACTGTCCTTCTTGCCGGCGCCACCGGCGATCTCGGCGGGCGTATCCTGCAGAATTTGGTCGCCCTGGGGGCCACCGTTCGGGTCCTGACACGGCCAGGAACCAGCACGGAGCGCATTGCGCAGCTCCGCGCCCAAGGCGTCGAAGTGATCCAGGCGGGCTACGACGATCCCGCGGGCCTCCGAAGGGCCTGCGCGGATGTTGACTGCATAGTCTCCGCGATCAACGGCGTGGACAGCGCAATTTTCGACGCCCAATCGCGCTTGCTGGAGGCGGCGGCCGCGGTGGGCGTACCGCGTTTCATCCCTTCCGATTACTCCATCGATTACCGTGGAATCCGCCCCCGAAGCAACCGGAACTTGCAGTTCCGCCGAGACTTCGCACAGCGGCTGGATGCCACCGAAATCCGGGCCACTTCCATCCTCAATGGCGCCTTCACCGACATGCTCTCCGGGCAGGCACCCATGATCCTCTTTTCCCGGCGTCGTGTGCTCTTCTGGTCCGACGCCGACCAGGTGCTCGACTTCACCACGAAGGATGACACTGCCTCCTACACCGCCGCTGCCGCCCTCGACCAGCGGACTCCCCGCGTCCTCCAGATCGCCGGAGACCAGGTCACGGCAAGGACCCTGGCAACCACCATGTCCGACCTGACCGGAACGCCATTCCGGCTCCTCTACGCGGGCAGCGTCGGTTCCTTGACTGCTATGAGCCGGGCAGTCAAAGCCTTCATGCCGGCCTCTGACAAGCCGTTCCCGCCGTGGCAGGGCATGCAGTACTTCGCCAGCATGTTCAGCGGCGACGCGACCCTGAACTACGTCAGCAACGACCGGTACGGGAGCCGGACGTGGACAACCGCCCGGGACATCCTGGACCAGCACGTGCAGCAAAGCTCACCGGCCCCGGTCGCCTAGCCTGGGGGTTGTTGCACGGACAAGCCCCGAACCCCTAGGGTTCGGATCATGGCCGCGCCCGGGGGACCCGCTCGTTATGGAATGCACACGACGCCGACACTGCTATCCGTAGTGAGCCTCGCCGTTGTCGCGTTAACCGCGGCCTGCGCATCTACTCCCCCACAAAGCATGCCGGCCGGCGAGCAAACCGTCACCAAACCGCCCGCCGCCAAGGCCGCACCGTCGACGGGCGCCGGACTGTCACCGGGCATGACCCTCGCCCCGGCTCCGCCGATTCCGCCTGCCCCCCGGCAGGGTTTAGATGAATGCCTGCCACAGCGTGCAGAGAACGCCGTAGCCAGCGGAGCGCTGGATTGCCAGTACTTCACAGCCGGTTCCATGACGCCGGCTTCTGTGCCCCGTGATCCGGGAATGAGCTCCGGCGACTACGCGATACGGTTCGGCAGCGTTGGCGGCCGCACGTTAATGACCGTGCGCATCCCCTGTGCTTCGTATGCGGTCACGGTCAGCATTGCCACCGAAACGATCACGCCGGATCCGGGGACACTGGAAAGTTCCCTGGGCACGTGCAACTTCCCGTGGGACCAGGAACAGTCGCGGATGAAACGATACCTTCAAGCTCCGCTTCAGTTTGCACAACGGGAGACTGGAATCGTGCTGCACAACCCGGAATGGGGAATCACCCTCTTCCGGACCCCCTACGAGGCCGGCTGAGCCCGCGGTCCCGCCTAAGGGGCGCCAGGCGTGCCGCGGGAGGGGCCCGCGGGAGGGGTGCGAGGCTGAGGGCCCGGGGGGAATAAGAACCGCCGCCACCATGTTGGTTTCCGGTGTGAAGAACATCGGATTCCTGTCCTTCGGCCATTGGACCGACCACCCGGATTCCGGCACGCGCACCGCGTCGGACGCGCTGTTGCAGGCGATCGACCTCGCGGTCGCGGCCGAGGAGCTGGGTGCGGACGGCGCCTACTTCCGAGTCCACCACTTCGCGCAGCAATACGCCTCCCCGTTCCCGCTGCTCGCTGCGATCGGGGCCCGGACAAGCCGCATCGAGATCGGCACCGGCGTGATCGACATGCGCTACGAGAACCCGCTCTACATGGCGGAGGACGCTGGCGCGGCCGACCTGATCGCGGGCGGCCGGCTGCAGCTGGGCATCAGCAGGGGTTCACCCGAGCAGGTCATCGACGGATGGCGTTACTTCGGCTTCGCCCCCGCCGAGGGCGAGTCGGACGCCGACATGGGCCGCAGGCACGCCGAGCGTCTGCTCGAGGTCCTCACTGGCAAGGGTTTTGCGGCGCCGAACCCCCGCCCGATGTTCCCGAACCCTCCGGGCATGCTGCGCGTGGAGCCGCACTCAAGGGGGCTGCGCGAGCGCATCTGGTGGGGCTCCGGCTCGAACGCCACGGCCATCTGGGCGGCGAAGCTCGGCATGAACCTGCAGAGCTCCACGCTCAAGGATGATGAGAGCGGCAAGCCCTTCCACGTCCAGCAGGCCGAGCAGATCGAGCTCTACCGGCAGGCCTGGAAGGAGGCGGGGCACGAGCGGGAGCCGCGCGTCTCGGTCAGCCGCAGCATCTTCGCGCTGACGGACGAGCGCGACTGGCAACACTTCGCCCGCGACCGCCACAGCTCCGACCAGGTGGGCAACATCGACGAGAAAACACGCGCGGTCTTTGGCCGCTCCTACGCCGGTGCACCGGACGAGCTGGCCGCAAAGCTGGCCGAGGACGAGGCGATCGCCGCGGCAGACACCCTGCTCCTCACGGTCCCGAACCAGCTCGGTGTCGACTACAACGCCCACGTCATCGAGTCGATCCTGAAGTATGTGGCGCCGCAGCTCGGCTGGCGCTGACCCCTCGTGACAGATTCCCCGGGCGCCGCGCCGTCGACACTTGCGGGGTCCAGCATTGCAACGCCAGTGCGACGACGCCGGTCCAGCCGGCACTCACCAGCGCGGCAGCCTTGACGCCGGACGCCACCTCGGCTGAGGCACAGGACGGGCGGCCGCGATGCGCTCGCGACCGCCCGCAGCGACCGGGTGCACCCTGGGCTTAGCGCACCGACTTGCGCTCGTAGATCGCCATCGACCAGGCGTACCCCGCGACCACAAGCACGACGCACCACCCGATTGCCAGCACCGGGCTCCAGCCGAGCGGGGTGCCGAGCAGCAGCCCGCGGATGGCCTCAATGAACGGCGTGAAGGGCTGGTACTGCGCGAACCACTGCAGCCATTCCGGCATCGACTCGGTCGGCACAAAGCCGCTGCTGAGAAAGGGCAGGAAGGTCAGCACGAGGGGCAGGTTGCTGGCGGTCTCGGCCGACTTCGCCTGCATGCCCATGGCCACCCCGAGCCAACTGATCGCGTAGGCGATGAGCACGATCAGACCTGCGGCGGAGATCCATTCGACAAACCCGGCGGTCGGGCGGAAGCCAATCAGGAGGCCGACGCCAAGCACGAGCACGACGGCGATAATCGCCTGGATGGTATTGCCGAGCACGTGCCCGGCGAGCACCGCGGCCCGCGAGATCGCCATCGTCCGGAACCGCGCGGTGATGCCCTCGGTCATGTCCATCGACACGGTCGTCGCGATGCCGCCTGCGCTGCCGGCGATGGTCAACAGCAGGATGCCCGGCATGACGTAGGCGACATACGCCTCGCGCCCGCCGGCCGGATCAGCGCCGGGCAGGCCGGCCCCGAGCGTGCCGCCGAACACGAACACGAAGAACAGCAGCAGGACTACCGGCCCCACGATGGTGAACACAGACAGGCCCGGATAGCGCAGCATGTGCAGCAGGTTGCGGCGCAGCATCGTCACGGAGTCGGCAATGACGTGCGATTGCTGGCCGGTGCCCGGGGCCGTCCGGCGCTTGGCGGCGATGGTGGTCATGATTCGGTTCCCTTCGTCTCGACCCGGCCGGTGAGCGCGAAAAACACGTCATCGAGGTCCGGGGTGTGGATGCTGAGGTCGTCGACCTCCAGGTTGGCCGTGTCGAGGCGGTCCAGCACGGTGCGCAGCGTGCCGACACCGCCGTCGCTCGGCACGGTGAGCGAGAGCCCGGCGTCGTCGCGGGCGGATTCGCCGAGCAGCCGGGAGGCGGCGTCGAGCCGCGCGGCATCGGCGAACCGGAGCCGGATATGTCCGCCCGGCACCAGGCGCTTGAGCTCGTCCGGCGTCCCCTCGGCGACGAGCCGACCGCCGTCGAGCACCGCAATGCGGTCCGCGAGCTCGTCAGCCTCGTCCAGGTACTGGGTGGTGAGCAGCACGGTGGTGCCGTCCGCGACCAGGCTGCGGACGATGTCCCACATGGTGTGGCGGCTGCGCGGGTCCAGGCCCGTGGTGGGCTCGTCCAGGAAGATGACGCTGGGCGCCGAGACGAGGGTCATGGCGAGGTCGAGGCGGCGCTGCATCCCGCCCGAGTAGGTGGCGAGCGGCTTGCGGGCGGCCTCGACGAGGTCGAACTGCTCCAGCAGCTCGGCCACCCGGGTCTTCGAGCGCTTCGCTCCAAGATGGCGCAGCCGGGCCATCAGCAGCAGGTTCTCCTCGCCGGTGAGCAGCCTGTCCACCGCGGAGAACTGGCCGGTGAGGCCGATCGCGGCGCGGACGCCGTCGGGGTTGCGCACGACGTCGCATCCGTTCACCAGTGCCGTGCCGCCGTCGGGCCGCACCAGGGTGGACAGGATGTGCACGGTCGTCGTCTTGCCGGCGCCGTTCGGGCCGAGCAGCGCGGTGACGGTGCCCGCGTCCACGGTGAGGTCGACGTCGTCGAGCACTGCCTTTGCGCCGTAGGACTTCCGCAGCCCGCGGACTTCGATTGCTGGCGTGTTCATGTGCTTCGTTCCCTTCTGTTGGTGGCCCGGAGTCATTGGGCGCGCTGGATGCTGATGTCGCCGTGCTGGGTGCGTGCACGCACTGCGACGGTCTGTTCGGACGCGTCGGGAGCGCGGTCGCTGTCCAGCTGGTTGCGGACGTGCCCCTCTTTCGAGGACAGATCGAGCCAGGCGGGAACGCCGGGCCGCACGCCGATGGTGACCTGGCCGAAGCCGCTCTCGACCTGGATGGAACCACTCGAGACCTCTGCGAGCTGGATGCTGCCGTAGGCGGTCTTCGCCGCGACGGAGCCGAGTGCCTTCGAGATCTCAAGGTCGCCGTAGGAGAGCTTCGCTTCTAGGTCGCCGCCGGACTCCCCGATCAGGATGGTGCCGTGCGACGCCTTGAGGATCGCGTCGCCGGTGACTTTGCCGATCCGGATCTGACCGTGATCGGCCGTGATCTCGATCCCGCCCTCGGCGGTGCCGAGGGTCGCGTTGCCGTGCGAGGCGCGCAGCCACAGGTCGCCGGTGGAGTCGAGATCGACGCGGCCCATCGAACTCTTGATCCGGGTAGCGCCGAGGCGTCCGACGGTGCGCACGCCGCCGACCCCTATCTCGGCGGTGAGCCGCGACCCGGCCGGCAGCTCGACCTTCACATCGACCGACTCGGTGGGGCCGATCCAGCTGATGCGGGGCCGGGGGCCGGTGATGATGAGCCGCTGGCCGTCGACGTCGACCCTGGTCTCTTCCGCGCCCCGCCGGTCGACCGCCTTCGCGGGGTTCGTCGGCGAGACGGTCACGACCGTGTCGTCGCGGTCAGTGGCGATGATTTCGATCGCGCCGACCTGCAGTTTGATGGCGAGGTCGATGGGGGTGGGGGTGTCGAAGGTGGGCATGCTGGGGCCTTCCTTTTGGGTGTGTTTGATCGACCCCGCGGGTCCGCGTGGTTGGTGGGTGTCGTGTGGTGCGGTGGGCGGTTTAGCGCGCCCAGCCGGCGAAGTTGTCGCCGGTGCGCAGCGTGCGCTGCGCGGATCGTCGCTGCTTGGGCTGGAGAGCGGCTGCGACCGCGCGGACCAGCCAGGTGTTGACGGACAGGCCGTCTGCAGCCGCGGCCTCGTCCACCCGCGTCTTGAGGGCATCCGGCAGGCGGAGCGTCGTGCGCGAGGTGCTGGCGTCGTCGAGGTCGAGGGGTGCGGCCGGCCGCTCGTCGGTGTCAGATTCCGGGTTCGGCTGGGTCACCACGAACTCGACGTCGCGTCCGCGCAGCCGCATGTCGACTGATCCGGGTGCGAGGTCGCGGGTGATCTCGCCGGCTGCAGCCGAGAGAACGTCGAGGAGCACGAGCCGGGTCGCGGCGTCCAGTCCGGCGGCGAGCCGCTCGGCCACGGCGCGGGTGTCCTCCGAGCCGTTCTCCGCGGCATCCACTAGCTGCCGCTGTAGGTCGTTGACGTATTGTCCGAGTTCCATGGCACCATAGTGACACCACGGTGGTGTCACGTCAAGCCTTCGTGGTGTCACGGGTGATCCGCAGGTTGGTGCGGCGGCTCGATGAGGGTGGGGACGGGCGAAGGGCCTCGCCCTGAGTCCTAGTTGGCGTCCTGTCGGTTCACCATTTCGGCGATCCAGATCGGCGCGAACGGAGAGGTGCAGTTCGGCGGCGTCGGGTAATCCTTGAGCACCTCCAGGCGCTCGCCGATGCCGATCGCGCGGGCGCGGTGTTCGGGGTGCTCAATCCCGATCTGGGCCAGGCAGTGGTTCATCGCCCACTGCAGGCGGTCCGGGGCGTCCTTCATCTGCGCCTCGATGATGTCGAGCAGTCCTGGCAGGTCGAGGCCCTCCGGCTTCTTCGCAACGCGGTCGGTGGTCAGCGCCCAGGCGGCACTTGCCACCAGCGGGTCCGGATCGGCGAACCAGGCCACGCGCAGTTCCTCGGCATGCGGGTTCTTCTTCACCACATAGTTGACGAGCCAGTCCTGCACCTTGGGAGTGTGCGCCTGGCGCAACATGACGTCCAACTCATCACGATCGAACGCCTTCGGACGGCAGATCAGGAGCGCCAGGAGCCGCGCCGCGGTATCACCGGTCCCCCACAGCTCACCGGCCAGCTCCTGCTGCGTCTTGAGCCGCTTGGCCAACGCCCGCAGCTTGCCGAGGTTCACCCCGTGGTCGTCACCGTGCTTGGCGTTCACGTCCCGGATCCTCGGGTCCTCGAGGTCGGCCAGCTCGGCCATCACCTCGGCCGCCGTCGTTCCGGTTTCCGTCGTCTGGGCCACCTCGGCCTCCTGTCCGTTGCTTGTGCGATTCAGCATACGTCGGCGGTTCGGCCGCCCGCGGCGATAAGCGGCTTGGCGACGAAAACAGACGACTGCACCGTGGCCGCGCACGCCGGTGAGCGTCCGGTGCTCACCTGTGAATCGCCCGCTGCCCCTTGCCCCAGACTGGTTGCCTGCGGCAAGCTGTTGATCAGCTGATGAATTGATCAACCGGGAGAGACCCGACGGCGGCAGCCCCCGGAAGGTTGCCGCGGCGGTGCCGTTGCGGGGCTGGAACCCCGCAGGACGGGAGGGCTCGGAACATGGAACGTGCAGGATCCAGGCCGGCAAAAATTCGCGCCGCCGTCATTTTCTCAGTGGTGGCGGTGATGGTAATTCTTGGAATTGCGTGGATCGTGACTACCCGGTCACCGGTCACGCCGCCTCCGGGAGCGTCCGGGGCCCCGGTGAGTAATCCTTCGGTATCGGGACGGGCGACTTTCCAGAAGGTCCCGAATCAAGTTCTGTTTGCGCTTGATGATTCCGGAAACCCGGATCTCTCCGGAGACTTGACGAATATCAAGCAGGGTGACGCCGGCGATTGCTATTTCCTCGCAGCGTTGATGACAGTGGCCTCCCGGGCCCCCGCGACCGTCTTGAACATGGTTCATGACAACGGCAACGGCACCTACACCATTTCTTTCCACAGCAAGTACGACGGGGTGTCCAATCCGGTGACGGTCACGGTCAACGGTGATCTTCCATACCGCCGCGGCAAGCCCTTTGAAAACAGCATCGAAAATATCGATGGCAAAAACGTGTCATGGGCCGCGATTATCGAGAAAGGGTGGGCTGCCGCGAACGGCAACAGCTACAGCGGCATCGATGGCACCGACCTCAGCAACGCCCAGGATCATGATGTGCACAACGCCCTCTATGCCATCACCGGCGAAGTGGGCGTCGACCGCAACCCCGGCGGCCCCATGACGGGAGTGAGCTTTGAGCAGATGCAGCAGGATTTCGCGAAGGGCCTCGTGACCTTTGGGACGTCCAACTCCGACGGCGAGCTGGTCTCCGACCATTCCTACGCATTGCTGGGTCTGAATCCCTCCGACCAAACGGTCGTGGTGGGTGATCCGGAGGGTGGCCACACCACGCTGGCTTTTGCGACCTTCCAGTCAACGAACATCAACCAGTACATCGCGATACCGACATATCCTTGAGCGGCAGTCCTAAACGGCAGCCATGGCCCGCTCGCCGTTGAAGTATTCGAGCTGCCAGCCGTCGACGGCATGGTGGTGGGCCAGGTTGAGCACGGCGTTGTCGATGCTGTCCAGGGTGCGGCCGACGGCGCGGCTGAGACTCACGCGCAGGAGCGTGCCATGGGCGACGGCCAGGACGCGGCGGCCACGGAACTCCTCGGCCAGCGCCTCAAGCGCGGCTAACCCCCGGCCGGCGGCCTCGTCCTCGCTTTCCGCTCCGCGGAACCCATGAGGAATGCGCAGTGCGTCCAGTTCAGGACCGTCCTGCAGGCCCTCCGCGGGTCCGAAGCTGCGCTCGGCGAGCTCAGGAACGCGCCGGGCCACGCTGAGCCCGAGCCCGGCGGCGATGAGATCGGCGGTTTCAGCGGCACGGCTCAGCGGCGAGGACACGATCGCGTCCCATTCATAGCCGGACAGGACGACGACGGCGTCGCGAGCCTGACCGCGGCCGATGTCGTTCAGAGGAATGTCGGTGGATCCCTGCAGCCGGCGCTGTGCATTCCAGTCTGTCTGGCCATGGCGGATGAGGGCGAACGTCGTAGAGGTCATGCCTTCCATTCTGCCCTGACGGCAGGCTGGCGATGACAGAGGCGCCGGCCTGGGAGCGCGGGACCCACGTACCAGATCACCCGCGTCCTCAAATCAACCAGCTCGAAACCCTCACCGACGACGTCATCGGAGCCGCCGCGAGCATCCTCGTCATCGGCAAATGCGACAAGAGCGATCACAAAACACCGCCACTTCGCATAGTCCCTTGACGCATGGCAAGCACCGGACGCAAAGTTCACACGAGAGTCATTCCTCAGATGGCCGATAGCCGTCCGGGGCCCAGCCCTCATGCCGCAACAACCGCTGCACGGCGGAGCATATTGCATCCCTTGAGCCCCTCCCAGGCGGAGCCGCTTGCGGTCAACAACGGGAGCGCTCCGGTCACCTCTTGGACAGGAGAAGTAAGGATGGATCTCGAGCAACCGCCCCCAGGCCCAAAGACGGTAACTGCGGCCAGGGCCACCAAAGACGCGGCGCTGGCGTCCACTTCCCCGTCGCGGAAGAAGGTTTCGTACGGTGCGCAGGACCGCAGAGGACCACTTCTGTGGAATTCAGGCCTGGAAAGGCTCACCAACCGAACTCGTCTGCCAGGACAGCCAGCCGATGTGGGCGTGAACCTGTTCTACGAGGACCTTGAGTGGAATCCCCTCCTTGGCCCGGGCGATCCCTCGGGGATCATTCCGAGGGACACGGATCAGGTTCCGCCTGGAAATATGGCTAATGCGGGAGGGCTGATTCTGCCCTGGTGCTCGAATTCGAAAGAGGTCCGCCAGAAGGCCGTTGTTGTGTACCGCCTTGGGGAGGACCTGGATACGATCGAAGATCCCCTCCTGTATGTCTTCCAGTATTACTGGGACAACGTGGGGTACTTCTTGCCAGCCACCTTTGGGTCTTTCGACGAGAAGATCTCTATGGGTGAGGGGCCCAGCGCATCCCTCAATGTGGACTTCATTCTCGGCCCTACAGGAGACCTGGTTGCCAGGGCACGGGCATAGGGGCCTGGCCGGAACGCGGCCCGGCCGCTGCCAATCACTATTGGAGTCGGCAAGGGTGTCCGGAAACTAAGTCGAGTTGCACGGTGGCGCTATCCGGGAGTACCCGACTGTGCGGCGTAGGCAGTGGCACGGTCGCGTACGTGGTCCACGTACGGACCAGACTGGTTATAGGAGTAAATCGCGTCGGCCCAGCCGGCGGCGGTGGTCAGGTCACCGCCGTGGGCGCACAGGTACGAGGCGGCACTTAGCGCGGCGTCATCGATGTTGAACGGGTCGGCTGTTCCGTCGCCGTTCCCGTCCCGGCCTGCGAGCTGCCACGTGGAGGGAATGAACTGCATGGGTCCGACGGCGTGGTCCCACCGGGCGTCGCCGTCCAGGGCGCCGGCGTCCGAATCAGGGATCGCGGCGAAGCCGTCGCCATTGAGGCTCGGACCGACAATTGGCCCGCTCGCCTGGCCTGTGGCGGTCAGACTGCCGCCGCCGTACGTTCCGTGGCCGGATTCGACGAAGCCCACCGCTGCCACCGTATTCCAGCCGATCCCGCACGTCGGGGCCGATGTGTTGGCCGCACTGGCCGCGGCCACGTAGGCCTGGAGGGCCCGGGCGGGGATGCCGGTCTGCGCGGCGGCATGGGTGAGCCACTCGGCGTCCGCGCTCCGGGTGATGTTCACGGCGGAGGTGATGCCGGCGGACAGCGATTCGAGCTTCGCCTCTGCCCGCGGCGGCGCGGGCAGGGCCACGCGGGTCTCCGCCCCGGAGAACCGGAAGGCCCAAAACAAGAACCCGGTGATGACGAAAAATACGAACAGGCCGAGTACGGCAAGGCGTTTCAGACGGAGCATGGACTAAACGGGCCGGCCGGGGACGGTACTGACCCGCGTGTCCGGCGCGGCACGGAAAGCCGCGCCGGCGCCGGACACGCGGGAGGCCAGGGCCCTAGCCAACGCACTCGACGCAGTAAGCGTGGCCGTTCTTTTCGCGTGCAACCTGGGACCGGTGCCGGACCAGGAAGCAGGAGTAGCAGGTGAATTCGTCCTGCGCCTGCGGGATGACCTGCACGACGAGTTCCTCGGCGACAATTTCCCCGCCCGGGCTGATCGCATCGTCAAAAGCGTCGGCTTCATCCAGTTCTCGGACAACGCTGCGGGCATCCGGGGCGTTGGCGGATTGCAGCGCCTGCAGGGAATTATCCTGCGACTCCTTGACGTCGGATCGGACTTCGTCGTAATCGGTTGCCACGGGGGTGACTCTCATTCCTGTGTTTAGTTCTGACGGGAAGCCAACGTACACCATTGCGCGCGCCGCCGCCTCATGTGAACCAAGTCCTTCAGGCCGAACGGAGTCCCGCGACCGCGTCGGCCGGCACCGGCGCGGGGTCCTGGGACCCCGCCGGGTCCGGGCCCGCCGGACTCCTGCGGGCAGCCGAGACGAAGGTGTTGGCCGGCCGGGGCAGCCCGTAGTGTTCCCGGAGCGTCCGTCCACTGTATGCGCGCCGGAAGAGTCCGCGGTCCCGCAGGATCGGGATGACGTGGTCCACGAAGGCGTCCAGGCCGGACGGAAGCACGGGGGGCATGATGTTGAAGCCGTCCGCCGCCCCGGCCACAAACCATTCCTCGATCGCGTCGGCCACCTGCTCAGGGGTGCCAGAGAAAGTACGGTGGCCGCGGCCGCCGCCGAGCCTGCCGATGAGCTGGCGCACGGTCAGCCGTTCCCGCCGGGCGAGGTCCACGATCAGCGTGTACCTGCTCTTGGCCCCTTCGATCTCGTCCTCGGAGCGCAGGTCGTCCGGCAGCTCGGCGTCGAGGGCCAGGGATGCTGCGGGGACCCGCAGCACCCCGGCGAGCTGCCTTTTGGCGTGCTCCGGGTGGATCAGCTCGTCGAGGTCTTGCTCCAGCCGCCGCGCCTCGGCCTCGGTGGAGCCGATGACGGGAACGATGCCCGGGAGCACCTTGATCGTTCCCGGGTCACGGCCGGCGGCGGCGGTTCGCCGTTTCAGGTCGGCATAGAAGCGCTGTGCGTCGGGCAGCGTCTGCTGGGCTGTGAACACCGCTTCGGCGTAGCGGGCGGCGAAGTCCTTGCCGTCCTCCGAGGAGCCGGCCTGGACAATCACCGGGTGGCCCTGGACGGAGCGTGGCACGTCCAGCGGCCCCTGGACGCTGAAGAACGTGCCGGCGTGGTTGACCGGGTGGACCCTGGTGTTGTCTCCCCAGGTCCCGGCTTCCTTGTCGCCGAGGGCGGCGTCGTCCTCCCAGCTGTCCCAAAGCTTGCGGGCCACGTCGAGGAATTCCGCGGCCCGCTCGTACCGCAGCGCGTGGGCCGGCTGGTCCCGCAGGGAGAAGTTCCTCGCGGCGGCGTCTCCGGCGGTGGTGACCACGTTCCACCCGGTCCTGCCGCCGCTGATGTGGTCCACGGAGGCAAACCGGCGGGCCAGGTTGTAGGGGTCGTTGTAGGTGGTGGACGCCGTGGCGATCAGCCCGATGCGGTCGGTGACGGCGGCGATGGCGGCGAGCAGGACGGTCGGCTCGAGTGTGCCGTAGGGCCGCTGGCCGACGTCGCCGTGAAGCACCGGTGAGTCCGCGAAGAAGATCGAATCGAACGTCCCGCGTTCCGCCGTTCGGGCCAGCCGCTGGAAATGCGCGACGTCCGTCCCCGCGAAACTGTCGCTTTCCGGCAGCCGCCACGAGGCCTCGTGGTGACCGGTGCTCATGAGGAACGCGTTCAGGTGCAGCTGCCGTGCCCCGCTCACAGCTGAACTCCGGGAACGCCGGCGCGCAGTTCGACCGTCTCGGAATAGGTGGAGGAATCGCCCTGGATGGACGTGCTGCTGCGTCCGTCGACGCCCTTGGGTACGTCGCCGGCCACCGTGACCCGGTTCAGCTGCCGGGGCTGGCCGTCATAGTTGTCCGGGGCGTAGTGCTGGGTGATGCGGTTGTCGAACAGCACCAGCTGGTCCGGTTCCCAGTTGACGCGGACCACGTTCTCGGGGCGGGTGACGTAGGCCTGGAGCAGCCGCAGGATGTCCTTGGATTCGGTGTTGGACAGTCCCACGATGCGCAGCCTTTGGGCGAAGCCGCCGATGAAGAGGCCGCGCTCCCCGGTCAGTGGGTGGACCCGGACCACGGGGTGGGCAGTCTCGAAGTGGATCCGGGTGAATTCCTTCCGCCGCTCACCGGCGCTGGCGTGCTCGAGGTTTTTCGGCACGGAGTAGTCGTAATCATTGGTGTGGACGGCCCACAGGGTATCGGCGAAGTTCCGCAGCTCGTCCGGCAGATCGGCGTAGGCTCCGGCGGCCGAGGCGATCAGGGTCTCCCCGCCGTAGGCCGGCAAGGTGATGCTGCGCAGGGTGGAGGCCTGCGGCGGGTTCACGACGAACGTGAC
This sequence comes from Arthrobacter humicola, assembly GCF_022803015.1. Taxonomy (GTDB): domain Bacteria; phylum Actinomycetota; class Actinomycetes; order Actinomycetales; family Micrococcaceae; genus Arthrobacter; species Arthrobacter humicola_A. Next base: position 586,103 of record NZ_JAFKON010000001.1, on the reverse strand, counting down.
GTCGGTGTGCCAGTTGTTCGCGCTGCCGTTTTCGCTGTCCACCGGCAGGACGGCAGGTTTTCCCTCGACGGAGGCCACCGTGGGGTGGGCCTGGGTGAGCGGGCCGAAGCGGGCGGCGAAGCGGACCTGGGCTTCGTCGTCGCGGACGTTGGCGTCCCGGAAGACCAGGGCCTTGTGCGTGTTCAGGGCTTCACGGATCTGGGCGATTGTGGCGTCGCTGAAGTCGCTGCTGAGGTCCAGGCCGCGGATCTCGGCACCGATGCGGGCGCTGAGTTTCCGGAATTCGAGGCGGGTTTGGGTGGTTATGGACATGGTGGACTCCTTTGGTCTGCGGGGGTTAGTTAGACTGGGATCCGACGGCGGTCCGCCACCGGGAGAAGTGCCGTTCGACGGCGACCAGCAGGTAGTTGACCAGCAGGCCGAGCAGCGAGACGGTGAGGATTCCGGCATACATGTCCGGGATCAGGAAACTGGACTGGGCGTTGACGATCAGGTACCCGAGGCCCGCCTTGGCACCGACCATCTCCGCCGCAATGAGCACCAGGATCGAGGACGTTCCGGCCATCCGGATTCCGGTGAAAATGGTCGGCACCGCCGAGGGAAGGATGACCTTCAGGAACAGCCGGAAGTTGGAGAGTCCCAGCGAGCGGGCGGCCCGGACGAGCAGCGGGTCTACGGTCCTGACGCCGGCGATGGTGTTCAGCAGCACGGGGAAGAACGCGGCGTAAGCCACGATGCTGATCTTGGAAGTCTCCCCGATCCCCAGCAGGAGGGTGAAGACCGGGAGCAGCGCCAGCGCCGCGGTGTTCCGGAAGACCTCCAGCAGTGGGTTGAGGAACCGGTCAAGGGACCGGTACCAGGCGACCAGCAGGCCAAGGGCGACGGCGAAGACCACGGCGATACCGAAGCCGCTGGCGGAGCGGGTCAGGCTGGCTGCCAGATGGTTCTGCAGTTGGCCCTTGGCGATGAGTGATCCCAGTGCCCGCAGGACCTCGTGCAGCGGCGGGAGGAAGACCCTGGTCGAGGCCGTGGCGAGGTAGGTTGGGCCCAGTTCCCAGAGCAAGAGGAACAGCACAATTGCGCCCGAGGCCCAGATCCCGCGCCCGGCCCTGCGGGCTCCGGAACGGGCCACGGCGGGAAGGCGTCGGGTTGCGGCGGGCTGTGGGGGCCGCCCAGTAGCGGCTGTAGCGGGCGCAGTCAGGTCTTTGGTCAGTGTTGGTGCGGTCATCAGGCGGCCCTTCCCTTGCTGAGCTGTCCCTTGCTGGGCTGTCTCTTGCTGAGCTGCGGTGCCTCGTCGGGCGCGGACCCGTCGGGCCGGATCTTGGCATGCCCGGCTTCCTGGGCTTTCCGGACCTCGTCGTGCAGCAGCGACCAGACTTTGTGGCGGTGTTCGATGAAGACAGCGTCGGAGCGGACGTCCCGGTCACCGCTCCGCTCCCCCAGGTCAATGTCGACAATCTGCTTGAGCCGGCCTGGTCGGGAGCTGAGCACGGCGACCCGCTGGCCCAGGTACACAGCCTCGTCGATGCCGTGGGTGATGAAGATGATGGTCTTGCCCGTGGAGCGCCAGATGCGCAGGAGTTCCTCCTGGAGCTGTTCCCGGGTCTGGGCATCCAGCGCTGCGAACGGTTCATCCATGAGCAGGACGTCCGGCTCGTACGCGAGGCTCCGTGCGATGGCAACCCGCTGCTTCATGCCGCCGGAAAGCTCATGGGGATACCGGTCCTCGAAACCGGAGAGGCCGACGAGCTCAAGGTAGTGGCGGGCCTTGTCGGCACGTTCCCTCCGGCTCAGGCGGCGCCCGTCGCTGCCGGTTCCTTCGAGGCCGAAGGCGACGTTGGCGGCCGCGGTGCGCCATGGGAAAAGGGCGTACTGCTGGAAGACGACTGCACGGTCGCGGCCGGGCCCGGTCACCTCCTTGCCGTCCACGAGCACCTGGCCGGCGTCCGGCCGGGTGAGCCCGGCGAGGAGGTCCAGGAGGGTGGTTTTGCCGGAGCCGCTCGGCCCGACCAGAGTAATGAACTCGCCCGCGGCGACGTCCAGGGTGATGCCCTCCAGCGCCGTCAGGGTGGAGCCCTCGGGCTGGTCCTTGCTGGGCCGGACGGTGAACTGTTTCCCGACGTTGCGGAGGCTGATTTTCGGCGTCGGTCCGGCACCGCGGGTCATGATGCCGCCCCGTTCAGCAGTCCGTTGAAATCGTTGGTGTAGTACTTGGACGGGGTGATCCCGCCGCTGACGATGCCGGTGTCGTTCAGCCATGCTGACCAGCGGGTGAAGTCCTGGTCGCTGATGGCCCCCTTGGACGGGACTCCGACGCTCTTCCAGTACTTCAACGCCGCGGTGCTTTCGGAGCGCTGACGCTTGTTGATGATGTTCGTAAACCGCGCGATCACCTCGTCGCGGGGGGTGGTGCGTTCCCATTCGATGGCCTTGGCCACACCGGTGGTGAAGATCTTCGTGGTTTCCGGGTTTTTCTCGATGAAGTCCTTGCGCAGGACGTACTGGCCGCCGGCGAAGGTTCCAAAGAGTTCGAAGTCGCTGAACAGGGACCGCAGGCCGCCCGTGGCGACAGCGTTATCCTGCAGCACTCCGCCGAGCGCCCCGACGTCGACTTGGCCGCGGCGGATGGCCTCCTCGGTGTCGTTGGGCGGAACGACGACGAGCTGTACCTGCCTGATTTCCTCCTGCGACAGTCCATTCTTCTTCAGGTAGCTGTTGATCACGGCGTCCGCATGGGCGCCCAGGGTGTTGACGGCGATCTTCTTGCCGATCAGATCCCGCGGCGTCCGGATCGGACTGTCCTGGGTGACGTAGAAGCCGTTGAACGTCTTCTCGTCCTCGCCGTAGTAGTTGATCACCGCAGTGACCGGCGCGCCGGCTTCGATGAGCTTGACCACGGCGCCGGAGAAGGCGCCGCCGAAGTCGGTGGCTCCTGTCGCGGCTGATTGGATGCTCGCCGGCCCGCTGATGGTGTTGCCCACCCAGTTCAGCTTGACGTCGCCGAGGTAGCCGAGGTCCTCGGCCAGCTCCGGCAGGCTCACGTTGTTGGCCGAGCCCTCGTAGCGGAGTTCGGTCACTTCGGGTGCCCCGGGGGTATTTCCGGCAGGGGACTGGGCGCTCGCAGGGCCGCCGCAACCGGAGACCACCAGCGAGACCGCCACGGCGGCAGCAACGCCCAAGGTGGAGAAAAGTCCTGCGGGTAAGTGTCGGTTTTTCATAGCGGATTCTTTCTGGATTCGATGGTGCGGCCCGGGGCTACCGGACCGTGCCCACCATCAGAGCAGAATCGAATTCGTTCCGCAGGCGCCTCGACTCCCGAGGAAACCGTGCGTAATCCGGCGACGAAATCAGCCGCGGGGCACAATCGCTACCCGGGAGGTCGCATTGGGAAGCAGTCCGCAACAGGGCAGACTCAGGCCGTCATCTGCGGCCATTCCGGGACATGTCCGCGCCCCATCGGACGGTCACTGTGAAGTCATGCTGACGCGCGGTGACTGTGCATGACGGGGCCGGCACCGCGCCGCCGCAGTCCGCGCACGAAGAAAATTCGCAGGATATGGCCGAATGTTGCGTTCCCGACGCGGCTCCGGCAGTCCTGGCCCAGAACGTCGAGCCGGACCAGCAGGACGAACAAGGGCGTGTCGGGCGCGGGCAGATCGGCGAAGCCCATGTCGATGGTGCCTTCAAAGCCGCGGCGACTGAACACCTCCACCCTTGCGGATCGCGGCGGATCGCAGCCCGGGCATGGCGCAGCTGTTTCGGAAGGGTTTGTCAGGGCGCTATGGCGCGTGCCGGGCTAAAGAGATGCCGGTAGCCAAGACGGAGAACCCCCGGGCGCAGCGGCTAGAGGCCCCGGTGGTGCTCGATGAGCCATCGCGCCATCTGCTGGGCGCGCTTGGAGGCCAGCGCGTCCCCTTCGGTGGCGGAAATGATGGAGCCTTTCATCAGGATGTGCCAGGATCGGGCAAATTCCTCGGGGCGGTCCAGCCCGGCTTCCTCGGCCAGTGCCTGGATATGCCCGCGGATGCGGCTGAGGTAATCGATGCTCGCCTTGCCCAGCGGGTGCCCGGCGCCCATTTCCAGCAGCACGTTGATGAAGGAACACGCCTCGAAATCCTCGCGCTGGAACCAGTCACCGAACACGTCAAAGACGGCGAGCAGCCTCTCCTCGGGGGTGTTGCCTCGCCGGCTGGCCTCGGCCACGATCAGGTCCACGGTCCACACCTGGTCGCGGAGTTCCAGGAAGGCCAGCACCAGTGCGTCCTTGGACGGAAAGTGCCGGTAGAAGGTTGCTTTGGAAACCCCTGAACTGCTGATCAGCTCATTGACCCCTACTCCGCGGATGCCGCGGCGGGAGAACAACTCGTAGGCGGTGGCGAGAATGCGGTCCACCGGCTCGTCGCGGCCGGCCATGGCTGTGGCGGGCAGCAGCGGAGGACCCTCGGCGTCGTTGACAGTCATGATAAAAAAATTTTACACCGGACCGAGGCGTACAGACCGGTCTGCCTCGGAGTGTGCTATCAGTCTCCCCCGGATTTTCCCCCCCGGCGCTTTCGGCGCGTAACACGCTCGCACGACGCCGGGCGGGCCGGCGAAGGGCCCTTCCGGCGCCCTACCTCCACCTAGGGATGGAGAACCCGGCTGCCATCCCGGCGTTGTGAGAACCGACTGTCCAGTGCGTGGACGAAGCTGCGGAGGGTCGCTGACTCGTGCGTGCTGTTGGCCAGCCGGACGATGGCCGAAGCCGTGTGGGCCAACTTGATGTTGTGATGCTGGCTGTAGGCGGAAAGCCGTTCGAAGGCGTCGTCGGAACCGATATGGAGTATCCCCATCAGGATGCCCTTGGCCTGTTCGATAAGGCCTCGGGTGCCGATGGCTCCGGCGACGGCCTCGCGGGCGGACCGGTCCGTTTCAACTTGAACTGTTCTGGTGAGGTCCAGGATGAACCCGTCGACGAACGACAGCTTCCCGTCACTGTCCAGCACGCCCTCCCCCGCCGTCAGGACTCGCCGTTCACGCCGGCGTGCGTCGAAGAGACGATGATAATTGGCGAAAAAACCTCCGCCACGGCACACATCCTCAAAGATTTCCCTGCACGGCGTCCGGTCGTCAGGATGCACGTGCTGCATAAGAACACCCACCGTGGGCACCACCTCGCCGCGCTGATAGCCGTGGATCTGGTAAATCTGCTCGGACCACTGCAGCTCCCCCGAGGCCACATCGTAGCGAAAGGTCCCGGCGAGGCAGTCCTCGGTAGCCAGCGCGCTGGAATAGGCCTGCAACGCCTTCAACTCCGTCATGGCCGGGCCTGCCTGCCCGGCCCGCCGGCGGGCGCCCTGTCCCGGGACACGGTCAGCACGAGCTGAGCCCAACCTGCGCAGTCCGCGCCTCCAGTGCCTGCCGCCACCGCACGATCAGCTGCTGGTTCCGGGTCCCTGCGAGTCGGGCCAAGAAGCGCGCTGCGGACGGGATGCGGAGGCGCGGCGGCCCTTCAGGAGACCTGGGCGCCCCGCCACGGGCCGGTCTCGCCCGGGCGCGCCGGCCCTGCACGTGCGCCTCGTGAACTCCGCGCCTCTGCGCGCTGGGTTCCACGGGAATGCCCTCGGCCGCGGACTGGAGCAGCGCGTCATCCCGCGGCGCCGAAATTTCCGAGACCAGCCCCATGCCGGCGTACTCCCGCACTGCTGCGATCCCAGCCACCGCCGCCGGCAGGTCTGGAAAGGGCCTGGAGAGGGCCATGACGGTCCCGTCCGGGGCCGTCAGTCGAAATCGGTAGGACCTGTCGGTATCGGTGAACAGTTCGAACATGCCTGTCATAGAACCCTCCTGGAAGCCGGGACCCGATTGTTCCCGGCGACGCCGTTGTCACCGGGAACAGCCTGAATCCACCCGAACGATGCCAGTCACTCGTACCGGCCGAATCGAATTGATGAATTCATGAAAGTCTGAACTATGCAACTCACCTGCGCAAGAGGTACCACCCTGTCTGGCGGCGGCAACGACACTGCAGCGGTCCGGCGCTACGATATGTAAGCGGGCTGACCAAATCATGGGTGTGCAAGACAGACTTTTCTGTCTTGCTCGTGCTAGTTTTCCTGTCGCCGGGGTCTGCACAGACGCGCGGTTCAGAATAGTTGAATGTGAAGGAGGGAGGCCCCAATGCCGGATGATCTTCCTGCAAGTCCGGTCCAGACCGATGTGAAGGCAGAACTGTTCAAGGCCATGGGCCACCCTGCCCGAATCCAGTTGCTGGAAATGCTCGCCGACGGACCAGTAGCCGTAAGCCGGCTGCGCGACAACACGGGCCTTGAGCCGTCAAACCTCTCCCAACATTTGAGCATTCTCCGCCGCCAGCGCCTGATTGTCCCCTCACGGCGCGAGGGCAGGTTGTTCTATGAACTGGCCAGCCCTGAGGTTAATGTCCTGCTCGCGGCCGCCCGATCCCTGCTCGGATCTCTCCTGGTCACCACCCGGATGACCCTGAGCCCCATGGCTGAAGAGCCTGAAGAAGCAATCCGCTAAATACCGGCGCACGACGGACTATGGACAACATCGATCGACCGGCCTGGATGCGTCCGGACTAAAACCAGTAGGGGTAGCAATGGCTCACGCCGAGAACGAGACCACCATCAACCGATCTCCGGAGGACGTCTATGCGTTCCTCGCGGATGGACTGAATAACCGCGCATGGCGCTCCGGGGTTCAGGACATAACACTGAAGAGTGGAACACCCGGGGACCTCGGTGCCGTGTACAGCCAGACTCTCTCGGGCCCCGGTGGCCGGCCGATCGTCGGGGACTACGAAATCACCGCGGCGGACCCCGGAAAGCTCCTGGGCTTCCAGGTGGTGGCCGGTCCGGCCCGTCCGGCCGGTGCATACCGGCTCAGTGAAGCGCCGGGCGGAACGACTGTTCGTTTCAGCCTGGACCTGGAGCCCAAGGGACTCATGAAGCTCGTGGGCCCGGTGATTGTCCGCACCATGAAGGCCGAGGTCGCTCAGTTGACCAATCTCAAGAACGTTCTCGAATCCGCCTAGATGAAGGCGCAGGGCGTTCATTCTTGAGTGTGCCCGTCCGTAGCTGAAGCCATCAAGTGGCAAGCACCAACCTTCATGTGCAAGGGAACATCGCGTCCTTCTTGCCCAAAGCCAAGAAGAACGTCCCCCTGATGTTCCACCAGGGCGCATCAAACCAGAATGATGCGCGGCTTCTGGAAGGTAACGGTGAAGAAAGGACCATCCTCATGGCTCGCATTTTCATCACAGGCTCTACCGACGGACTTGGCCTCGCCACCGCCCGGACGCTCCTGAACGGCGGCGACGAGGTCCTGCTGCACGCCCGCTCCAGGGAACGCGCCTCCTCCCTCGATGAACTCGCGCCGCTTGCCATCGGCATCGTGATCGGTGACCTCAGCAGGGCCTCCGAAACCCGGGAACTGGCGGCGCAGGTGAACGCTTACGGGCGGATGGACGCCGTCATCCATAACGCAGGCGTCTACCTCTCGCCGGGGCGAGTCGCGACCCCGGAGGGACACTCCCGCACCCTGGCCGTCAACGTTCTGGCGCCCTACATTCTCACCGCGCTGATCGAGCGGCCGCACCGGCTGATCTACCTCAGCAGCGGGATGCACCGCGCGGCCAGCAGCAACCTCCAGGACATCGATTGGACCCGACGGCGCTGGGACGCCAGCGCGGCCTACTCCGAGAGCAAGCTCTACGTTTCCGCGCTCTCCACTGCCGTCGCCCGGCAGTGGACCGACGTGCTCAGCAACTCCGTTGACCCCGGCTGGGTGCCCACCAAGATGGGCGGCGCCGGCGCCCCCGACGACCTCGCCATGGGCCAGGACACCCAGGGCTGGCTCGCCGTCAGCCCTGACCCCGCCATCCAGGTCTCAGGAATGTACTGGCATCACCGCCGGCCGCGGAAGCCGGCTCCGGAGGTCACCGACGCTGATTTCCAGGACAAGCTCACCGACAAACTCGCCGAACTCACCGGCATCACGCTCTTCTGAAGCGAAGCATCGAACCGACCCCACCGGCACCCACGGGTAGGTAGTCCCGCCCGGCGGGTCAGGTGACGCAAAGTATCCCCCAGCCCGTCCCTATCGTGAGCTCCACTTGTCGGCTTAGGCTGGTCGCATTCTATGAACGCAGTTGAGCATCGAACACCGCCGGCATCTGGAAGTCCGGCAGCTGGTTCGAGGGGGCCGGAAGGAGGCCGGGATGACGCCGGCGGACAGGACGTGGACACCCGAGGACCAGGGCTGGCTCCGGGAAAACCTGCGTGAGGCCATCGACCATCTGGTGGAGATGGGGTACACGGTGCGTGGGGGGCAAGGCGAAGATCCGGAACTGATTCACCCCGGCGGCTCGGCCGTGCAGACGTGGCGGGAAGACTACCCCTACGAGCAACGGATGTCCCGCGAAGAGTACGAGCTGGAGAAATACCGGCTGCAGGTTGAACTGCTGAAGTTCCAGTACTGGGGCCAGGACCAGGAGCTCAGGCACGTGATCGTCTTTGAGGGCCGGGATGCTGCCGGCAAGGGCGGAACAATCAAGCGCTTCACTGAGCACCTGAATCCCCGCTCGGCCCGGGCAGTGGCATTGAGTAAACCCTCTGACCGTGAACTGGGCCAGTGGTATTTCCAGCGCTACATCCAGCACCTGCCCACGGCCGGGGAGATCGTGATGTTCGACCGCTCCTGGTACAACCGGGCAAATGTGGAGCGGGTCATGGGCTTCTGCACGGAGCAGGAGTTCGACACCTTTATGGTTCAGGCCCCGCTCTTCGAGCGGATGCTCGTGGACTCCGGGATCCACCTGACCAAGTTCTGGTTCTCGGTGACCCGCCACGAGCAGCGCACCCGTTTTGCGATCCGGCAGATAGACCCGGTGCGGCGCTGGAAACTCTCGCCCATCGATCTCGCCTCCCTGGACCGGTGGGAGGAGTACACGGCCGCCAAGGAGGAGACATTCCTGCGGACCGACACCGACCATGCGCCGTGGATCACCATCAAGTTCAATGACAAGAAGCGGGGTCGGATCAACGCCATGCGCTACTTCCTCAACCAATTCGACTACGAGGACAAGGACACATCCGTGGTCCACAGCCCCGACCGGCTGATCGTACGCCGCGGCCGCGAAGCCGCCGGCGACTAGCGGCCGGCTCGCGGTCGGCGGAAGAGCGATCGCACGGATGCGTCACGCTCACGGTGGGATCCCAGCAGAAGATGGCAACATGGGGACATGACTCCTGCACACGGTTCTTCCGGCCTTTTCCGGCGTCCCCAGCCCATCAAACCCAAGGCGGGCCAAGAATCGGTGTGGGACTACCCGCGGCCGCCGAGGGTCGAGCCCCGATCCGAACGGGTTACCGTGCGGCTTGGCGGGCAGGTGATTGCCGACACCACCGATGCAGTGCGCGTCCTGGAGACAAGTCACCCGCCTGTCTACTACTTGCCATTGGACTCATTCCCTGCCGGTGTACTCGTCCCGGTCGGGGGCACCAGCTTCTGCGAGTTCAAGGGAGAAGCGCACTACTTCGACGTCGTTGCCGGCGGCATCGTCGTTCCCCGTGGCGGGTGGACCTACCCCGAACCCACCCGGGGTTTCGGGGCGCTCAGCACCCGAGTGGCCCTCTACCCGGCTCACATGGACTCCTGCCAAGTCAACGGCGAGCAGGTGACCTTCCAGGAAGGTGACTTCTACGGCGGTTGGATCACCACGCAGATCGTTGGTCCGTTCAAAGGCGGCCCGGGCACGGCCGGGTGGTGAGCACATCGCCCTCGCGCCGGCAAGACTTGCTGACTGTGCGTGTGGCGACTCAGCCGGTGCGCGCTCTGGCGGCTGGATGCCCGTTGTGCCCCGCCTTGCCGGCGTGATAGCTTTCCGGTGATCGTGATCAATCTTCAGGAGGTGAGACCCATGAACGCAGTATCCGTAATGGGCGCTCCCCCGAAGTCCACGGTCGCGCGACTGAAGTAGTCGTCTCCGGGAGTGCCGCAAGGCAAATTCGCGAAAGGCGACTCCCATGAACACAACACCTTCTTCAACTCCGCGCATCCATTCGACGACCGCCTCCGGTGCCATTGCAGTGACACGGACACCACAGCCCGGAAATTGGCCCGTTCCCGGCCAACAGGCCCACGCCGCACGACAGACCGACAACTCACACAAGCGGGCCTTGGTGCTCGCCGGCGCCGGAGCGGCAGGCAATGCGTGGGAGCTCGGTCTCATCGCCGGCCTGTCCGATGCCCGCATCGATGTCACCGAGGCCGACCTCATCATCGGGACATCGGCAGGATCAACAGTGGCTGCCCAGATCACCAGCGGGACTCGGCCGGCCGAACTGTATGCCGCCATCCTCGCCGAGGTGCCTCGGCCACAAGCCGGCCACTCCGGACCGGACAGGGGACGCGCTCCGAATCTCTCGGGGCAAACCTACCTGGAGTGGTCCAACGGAATCATTGGTTCTGCTGCGGATGCCTCCGACATGCGCCGCAGGATGGGCGCCGCGGCACTCGAGATGGAAGCTTCGGACGGCTCTGCCCAGATGCGCTGGCGCGACATCGTCGCGGCCCGGCTTCCCAGCCGGCACTGGCCGCAACAGCCCGTGCTGATCACGGCTGTTGATGCGGATACCGGGGACCCGGTCGTGTTCGACCGCCACAGCGGAATCGATCTGGTGGACGCCGTCGCCGCCAGCACCAGCAACGGCTACCGCATCGGCGGGACCCGGTACATCAACGGCGGCTATCGACGCAGTGAGAACGCCGACCTGGCCGCTGGATACGGGCGGGTGCTGGTGCTGTCACCCTTCGGCGGCAGGACGCGGATGCCGCTCGAGTGGGGCATGGATCTCGCCGCCCAAATCGACGAACTGCGCGCCGGGGGCAGCAGGGTCCAAACAGTCTTCCCGGATAGCGCCGCCGAGCACATGTTCGGCGCCAACGCGATGGATCTGTCTCTGCGTCCGCCTGCGGCTCGAGCTGGTTACAGCCAGGGCAGAGCCCTCGCGGAACAGGTCGCCGAAATCTGGCGGTGATGGCTGAAACCTGTCGGTGTTCGACTGTTACGGCGCGAGAGTCCAGGGGTCTCCGTGCGAGGCGCGGTGCCATGTCTGCCGCGGGCCGCCCGTTTCGTGCGCGACATCTGTCAGCCAGATGGTGCTGTCCGGGGCCCATCCGGCGATGACCGTCGCCGTTTCGGCGTCGACCGTTAGTGGGCGCGTCGCGCCGTTGAGGTAACCCAGGACGGAGAGGTGCGCGGCGTCCCACTCCCCTGCCACTTGTTCCCAATCCGGGATGACCCATCGGCCGTCGCGTCCGGTCAGGCGGAACCAGTCGTGTCGCCGGGATGCAGTGACCTCTAGTGGGAACCTGCGGCACAGCGTTATCCAGTCTTCTGCTGTGCCGATCTCAAGAGTCCGGCCCGCTCCCCGAACCGGAACCGTGGTCGCCTGCTCCCACCCCAGGGAATCTTCCACGAGGCTCAGTGCGGCCGGGACCTGCCCAACGGTGTGGAGCAGCCCGTGCGGGATCGACCACCAAGTTCCTGACCAGTTGGCGCGAGGATCGCCCGGGCGTTCGCGCGCGGCCCGCAGTTCCCCGGCTCGTTCGTCTCGGCCCCACCCAGCCAGTGTTTGTCGCGGATTCTTCGGCAGCGGTGCCTGGCCGTTTGTCGATCGCAAGCCGATGGCCCACTGCTCCGCCCGGCGAGGCTGCCAGAACCACTGGCTGTCGGGCAGCGCCATGACCTGTTCCGCGACGGGCGACAGGGCCGCCGTCACACTCGGGAGATCCGCGAGCACGTCCTCTCCATCGGGTGCCTGCCAGTACCTTGCCGTGTCCACTGACCGCTCGAGGGCCGCCTGCACCAGGTCGCTGTCAAGTCCGGTGAAGTCCAGGGAGGCGAGCCTGGCAGCCAGCTGTTCTGGTGACGCGGCAAAGGCCGGCGTCGAGGCCTCCCGGGAGGCAGCAGCGCCCAGCTGGACCCGCGAGGTCCCCGGTCCACCATCAAGTTCGTATCCCCACCAGAAGACCGCCGTTTTGACGTCCGGATCCAGCTGCATCGCCAGTTCAAGGCACAGACGGCGCCCTCGGGGCCCCCGCAGAAATGCGTCCACACTTGGCGTCATCAAATCATCCTCCCACCAGAGCGCAGCTTTACCTGGAGCGGTCCCGGGTGCCGTCGATGATGGCGGGTATCGCCGCGACGCGTTCTACCATTGCGGGATGGACACCACGGTTAGCGGAGTGCCTGTGCATTACGCCGAGTACGGCAGCGGCACGCCGGTTCTCGCTCTCCACGGCGCCGGTGTGGATCATCGCGAGATCGCCAGTGCCCTTGAACCGATTTTCGACGACGTTCCTGGCTACCGGCGCCTGTATCCGGACCTGCCCGGGATGGGCCGGACCCCGGCGCCCGAGACGATCACGAGCAATGACGACGTCGTGGACATTCTGCTCGGCCTTGTCGCCAGCACTATTGGTGACGAACCGTTTCTTATGATGGGTCAGTCCTACGGCGGCTACCTGGCCCGTGCGATTGCGAACCTGCGACCTGATCAGGCCGTCGGGCTGGCGCTGATCTGCCCCGTTGGCCCGCAGACGCGCGACGTGCCTCAGCACGAGGTCCTTGTTTCGTCGGTCGATTTGACCGGTGCACTCGACTCGGATCTCGAGGCCACTTACCGCAGCTACTTCGTTGTGCAGACGCCTGAAACGCTGCGTCGGTTCCAGGAGTATGTGGCTCCCGCAACGTCCCTGGCTGACGAGTCGAGCCTGATGCGGATCTTTTCGCACTGGGAGTTGCGGGATCGGCCGGAAGCCGCGAAAGCCTATCCTCATCCGGTGTTGGTCGTTGCCGGGCGACAGGATGCCACCGCCGGGCACACAGGACCGTCGGAGCTGATCCGGCACTACCCACGCGCTACGTTGGCCGTACTCGACCGCGCCGGCCATGCCTTGATCCATGAGCAACCCAACCTCGTGCGAGCCCTTGTCGCCGACTGGCTCATGCGCGTGCGCGTGGCATCAGACGACAAAACCTAGTGGGCAGTGGCGCCCGCATGCGGGCGGATCCCTGTGTTATGGCTCCGCCGAACAAAGGCAAGACGATCCGTCCGCGGCGTCCAACCGGCGTCATGTAATGCACGGTAAGCAGCAAACCATCGCGACGGATTGCAGTCGGGCTGCCAGCAAAAGGACAATGGTGCCCATGACCGTCGTGACCCTCCTGGCCTTTGCCGGGCTGTGCCTGCTGCTTTCCGTCACCCCCGGCCCGGATACCTTCCTGGTGCTGAGGATCTCGTTGCAAAGTGCCGGGGCCGGCCTGGCGGCGGCGCTGGGCTCAGCTCTGGCATCCCTGGTCTGGGCCGCGCTGGTGGGAGTGGGGCTCGCCGCCGTGCTGGAGGACTCGGCGGAAGTGTTCCGTTGGCTGAAGATCGCAGGCGGGTTGTACTTGCTGTATCTGGGAATCTCGTCGCTGATCCGGGCGCGCCGCACAACTGCATCCCCGGCGGCCGGGCACGCTCCCCGCCGGAGCTACAGCCGAAGGACCGGCTTCGGTGCCGGCGCGTTCTCCACACTGCTCAACCCCAAGGTCGGCCTGTTCTACCTCGCCGTCGTGCCGCAGTTCATTCCGCACGGCGGCAACACCCTGGACACCGCCATGGTGCTCGGTGCCATCGAAAGCGCCATTGGATTCCTTTACCTGGCGGCTGTAGCCGTCGCGGCAGCGAAGGCAATGGCCTGGCTGCAGCGCCCCCGGGTGAGCAGTTGGCTCGAACGCGGCAGCAGCGGCATCATCGCCGCGCTCGGCCTGGGCGTACTGGCATCCAGCACCAGCTCGTAGCGGCGCGCCGGACCTCGACGGACAGGTGCAGTTCCCTATCCGGCAGAATGCCAACCCACTCAAGAGCCGAGCTGGTTATTCGTCTCCCTCCTCTGGACCTTCAGTTGGCACATTGACTCCGCGAATTTCACGAAAACGGCGGCCGGTCCTGAAGAGGACCGACCGCCGCCGAATGAAGATCAGGGTTGCATCAGGCCTTGGCCTTTCGCTTCACCCAGCCCCATACAGCCGTAGCCACCAGGAGCACCAGGCCGATGATGGCCAACCAGAGCAGGCCCTTCACGGCGAAGCCCAGGATCGAAAGAATAAGCCAAATAATAAGTAGTGTGATTATTAGTCCCATACGGAAAGCCTAAGCCACCCAGGTGGCTGTTTCCGAACGATCAGTGATCGTGGCGGAAGATGGCCACGGCTTCGCGGACCGCGTAGTAGACGATGACCATACCGGCCACGGGGTCGGCCCACCACCAACCGGCAAAGGTGTCCAGCAAGATGCCGGCCAGCACGGCGGCTGCCAGAAGACCGTCGATAAACGTCACCTTGCCCTCTGCTGTGAGAACGGGATTGCCCAGCGCCTTGCCCGTGCGGGCCTTTCCGGCTGAGAGGGCGAACATGACCACTGCCGTGACAGCCGTCCAGATAATTCCGGTGGGGCTCGGCCGTGCGTGGTGCCCGGCTGCCAAGGCAAGTCCGGACTGGACGAGCAGATAGAGAGCCAGGGCAACGAACGCCCCGGCGATCAGCCTCAACGCGAACCGTTGACGCCGTTCCCCGGCCCCCGAGAGTTCCCAGATCACCACGGTGCTGGCACCGATCTCGATCAGGCTGTCCAGGCCGAAGCCGGCCAGCGCCACCGATCCGGCCGTGATGGAAGCGACGGCAAGAACTGCCACTCCGACGACGTTCCAGCCCAGCGTGATGCCCTCAAGGATGAACCCGCGACGTCTCAGGCGCGCGATCTCAGGGCGCGTCAACATTTCAGGCAGCATCCGTGCCCTCTTTCCCGGCGCCCCCGGCGTTTCCGGCGATGGGTGCCGGCAGGCCGGCCAGCCGTTCGATGACGGCAAGCCCGGCCGGGGTGCCCGGCCAATGCCGCCGCAAAGACTCCGGGCCTGCGGAGCGGATCACGGAACGAAGAACCAAGGCCATGACGATCACGTCATCGGCATAGCCAATCAGCGGGAGGAAGTCCGGGACAAGATCCAGCGGCAAGAGCAGATATCCCAACAAAAGGAACAGCTTGATCCGGGCGCCGCGGGATACCGCAGGGTCGGCCGCCAAACGCCTCAGCACGCGCAACACATCCGGCAGCAGCCGCAACGCTTCCCGCATACCCACCGTCTCCGGATGGGACCTCGCATAGACCCACAACCCCAGCAGAAGAACCGCGTAGACAGCTACCAGCCCGGCCAAGATCCCCAGCGCCGCGTGCCACCACTGCACGGCCCCTACTCCCCGGCCTCAGGCAGGCCATGGCCTGACGGGGCATGCAGAGTCGCGTAGACCTTCTCGGCGTACTCGTCGAATACAGCGGAACACTCGCGCAGTCGCTCGTCGGCGGCCTGCGCTTCCGGCAGTTCCAGAACGTCACGGCTTTTCAGATCACGGTACCAGCGCCGCAAGCGGTCCAGGCTCTGCTCTTCCTCTTCCAGCTCCGCCAGAGTGAACTTGGCGTTTCGGGTTTCCTTGGCGATTTCGTCCTCGAACGCCCCGCAATCGCCGGTGAATTCCTTCCACTCATCCAACCTGAGCTCCTTGAATGCCGAGCGCAGGCCTTCCACTCCCGCATCGCCGCTACCCGGCGTTGCCAGGACGAGGACGCTGCCGGTTCCGCGGCCGGCCAGCTCCACGACCCTAGGCACGGCCTCCGAGAAGAACGGCGTGTCTGGAACGGTCCACACCCCCGAGGCCACTGGCGCAGCACCGATCCTCCGGAGCTCCCGCCACACACCGACCCTCGTCCGTGAGGTCTCACCAGTCAACCGGACAACAAGAACCAACCAATCCATGCATCAATCATATACTGCTACAACAAGGTAAGTAACAGCTGTTACATACTCCCTGCTCGGGAGGGCACAGAACCCGAGGACCTCGGCCGGTAGGTTCGGTCGGTCCGATGGAATCCCTTAGCCCTATCTGCCCGGTCTGAAAATACGGTAGTTCCGGGTGATTTGGGATGGGACTTTCTGTCTTGCCCGGACTGCAGGCCGCTCGCGTGGGTTCTGGATACCGACGGCGGAAACAATGCCCCCGAGGATGAGCAGCACCGCCGTCACGGTCACCACCCGGTGAAATCCGTCGAGATCAAGTTTGCCGCCCATGACGAGGCCGACCAGCGAGATGCCGATCAGACCGGCAACCCTGCTGACGGCGTTATTCGCTGCCGAGCCGATGCCGGCCTGCTGTTCCGAGATCGAACCGAGAATGGCGGCGGTGAGCGGTGCGACTGTCGCCGATAGCCCGACCGCGAACAGGAGGATCCCGGGCATCAGCTGGGTCCAGTAGTTGACCGGGATTTCCGACGCGAGCATCAGGAGGTAGCCAACTCCGGCGAGAACAGGTCCGAATGCCATGAACCACCGCGGGCCGAACCGCCCGGCCAGTGAGCCAAACCATGAAGCCAGGAGAATGTTGACGAGGCTGACGGGAAGCAAGGCCAGAGCGGCCGACGTCGCCGGAAAACCGGCAACCTGCTGCAGGAAAAGCACGATGATGAACCCGCCGATCGAAAGCGCGGCGTAGACGAAGGCCGTAGCCACGTTGCCGACGGCAAAGTTTCGGACGGCGAAGAGGCTGAGCGGCAGGAGCGGGTGCTTCGCGGTCTTTTCCCGCCAAATGAACCCGGCGAGGCACAGGATGCCGAGGACGAGGGGCATCAGAATGAGTGGGCTCCCCCAGCCGTAGTTGCCCTGTTCGATCAGCGCGTAGACCGGCCCCGCCAACCCGAGCACACAGAGCACGGCACCCGCGTAGTCGATCCGCACGCCCTCCTTGCGAACATCCTTGACCCGCAGCACGGCTAGCAAGTACAAGGTCACGGCAATGGGCAGGACGTTGATTCCGAAGATCCAGCGCCAGCCCACCGAATCAACGAGCACTCCACCAAGCAGGGGTCCCGCGATGAAAGCCACGGTTGTACCAGCAGTCCACTGGCCGATTGCCTTCGCCCGGGGCGCTTCGTCGAAGTTTGATGTGATCAGAGCCAGAGAGCTGGGCACCAGCAAGGCGCCCGCCACGCCTTGAAGCGCCCTGGCAAGGACCAGCCAGTCCGCTGTGGGTGCCAGCGCACACATCACTGATGTCGCGCCGAACCCGATCAGGCCTGCCCGGAGAATGACAACCCGGCCCAACAAATCAGAGAGCGAACCGGCGACCAGGATCAGTGACCCCAGGGTGATCAGGTAGGCATCGACAACCCATTGCTGCGTTGTCAGTCCGCCGCCCAGTTCACGGGAAATGGCCGGCAGCGCTACGTTGATGACGCTGCCGTCGAGAAACGACACAAAGGAAGCGAGAATCGCGATCCACAGCACGAGCCTCTGCGTACGCGCCGACGGTAGGGAACCCATCCTTCAAGCTACACCCGCCCCGGCGGTTGCCGGACTCACATATGGAAGGACGTTCAGCCCGTCGCCGGAGTATATTTTTATGTCTGGTCTCTGTCCCGCCGTTGCCCTATCGTTGGGGCACCGATTACATTCGACCGGCGGAGCTCCGCATCGGAGGTACATGATGGGAATCATCTCGTCTGGTTTTCATGGAAAACGGCGCACCGGCAATCCAGCGTTACCACCCGGCCAATACGAGACGCCAAGCTTTCCCGTACTGACGGCGGGCCCTGCACCTTATATCGCCCGGGCTGACTGGGAATTCTTCATTACTACGGAGACTGGGCAGCGCCGCGCCTGGTCCTGGGATGAGCTCTTGGCACTACCGCAGGTCGACATCCGGACCGATATTCATTGCGTGACCAGCTGGTCCAAGCTGGGCACCTCGTGGCGCGGGGTGTCCCTGGACACCTTGTTCGCGGATGTGGAAACAACGTCCGAGTTCACTACGGCTCACTCCTACGGCGGCTATACGACCAATGTCCCGTTGCAGGACCTGCTGGACGGCCAGGCATGGGTGGCGTGGCAATTCGACGGTGAGCCTCTGGAACGGGCCCACGGTGGCCCCGCCCGCCTGCTGATACCCCACTTGTACTTTTGGAAGAGTGCGAAGTGGATCAATGGCATCGAGCTGATGCCGCACGATGTTCCCGGCTTCTGGGAATCGAACGGGTACCACATCTACGGCGACCCCTGGCGCGAGGAGCGCTACTCATGAGGCAGGACAGATGAGCACCCTGTGGCGCGTCGCCGAGGTGATCCGCGGCGTTCCTGAAACGGAATCCTCCAGAACCATCGGCCTGCGCGTGGACGGGCTGAACGGCAACCTTGCCGGACAGCACATCGATATCCGGCTCACGGCGGACGACGGATACACGGCAGTGCGGTCCTACTCAGTAGCCACAGCCGGCATGGACGAACTCCTGGAGATCACGGTCGACGAACTGGCCAACGGGGAGGTCTCCCCCTATCTGGTCAGAGACCTGATGGTCGGGGACCAGTTGGAGATCCGGGGGCCCGTCGGCGGCTGGTTCGTCTGGCTTCCGACCGACCCCAACCCGGTTCAGCTGATCGCCGGGGGATCCGGCATTGTCCCGCTCATGTCCATGATCCGCGCCCACGAGGCATCCGTGAATCCTTCACAGTTCCGGTTGCTGTACTCGCTGAAATCGCCCGAGGCAGGGTTCTATCGGGAGGAGCTGCTCACCTTGAACCAGGGATCTCCCAAGCTGACGGTCGACTATGTCTATACACGCAAAGTTCCGGAGGGCTGGCCAATGGCCCCGAAGCGACTCACCGCCGAAACACTGTTGGCAAGCATCCTGCCGGCGGACATGGCACCCGACATCTTCATCTGCGGTCAGACGATGTTTGTCGAAACGGTCACAGTGTGGATGGTGCAGGCGGGCTATCCTGCCGCCTCGATCAAGACCGAACGCTTTGGCGGAACGGGAGGAACACGGTGACTGGCAACAACGGCTCCGCTTCCCCTGGTGCTGAGGACCCGCGCCTCGAGGACCAGGATATCGCCGGGACCGCAGGCAATCCGATACCTCATCTTGACGGGAACGCGGCAGCAGGACCCCTGTGGGAACTGTTCCGCATCGACATCATTGCAGCGATCGGTCGGTGCAAGAATTGTGGCGCTGTCAGGGTCTTCGGGGAAGCAGCGGTCTATGCCGATGCCCCGGGAATGGTTGTGCGCTGCAGTTCCTGCGGGGGCGTCCTGCTGCGTCTCGTAGAGACTCCGACCAAATTCTGGCTCGATGTCAGCGGACTCAGCTACCTGCAGATCGACCGGGAGACCTAACGCGCTGCTCTGCTATCCGCACCCCGCCGTGCTCAAGACCGCAGGGGGCGTGAAGAGGTAGTCTGCGACGATGCTGAACACCCTCAACGCTTCATCATGGGCGCCACTGGATCTGGAACAACGACACTCGGCCGGGCGATCGCCAACCAGTGGTCAGTACCTTTCCTCTAGTTATTTGATCAACGTGTCGCCAGTGCGCGGTTAGGCTTACAGTCATGGCGATCATCCATCAGGCAGAACTGCAGCCGACGAAACTTGAGCTTCTCGCAGAGTGGCTGCCCCGCCAGCCCTGGTTCACGGAACCCGGCACGGCAGCGCTGCACAAAGTTGGCGCCTACCGGTTCGACGACACCGCCGGCGAGGTCGGCATAGAAACCATCATCGTGTCGGTGGGTAACTCCACTTTTCACGTCCCACTCACGTACAGGGCCCAACCCTTGGCCGGCGCGGAATCCTGGTTGGTCGGAACCATGCAGCACTCGGTTCTCGGCCCGAGGTGGGTTTACGATGCCTGCGCCGATCCAATCTACGTGGCAGCGCTGGCGGCGAGCATCATGCTGGGCCGGCCGCAGGCAGAGCAATACCTCCAAAAAGGGGAAAACCTGGAACTCCTGGCCCAGACGGTCTTCGTGCGAAGCACCGGGCCGAAACTCGATTCAGTCCCTGACGTCTCTTCAGCGGCACCGCGCGCCACCGACGCCGGCACCGCCATCGAGACTGCTGACCTTCACCTGCTTGTTATCCGGCGGCTGGACCTGGATGAGCAACCGGCCGGCCCGCTCGCGCTGACCGGCACATGGGAAGGTCAGAAGGACAACGTCAAACTCGCCGCCATCAGTGATGCCTGACATTTCCGCGGGTTAGGGGCGCCCCACTCCGTCCGTGTCGCGGGGTTGGGTATTGCCTTCCTGCCGTTCAGGCTGGATCCCGTGCTGTTCCCGGAGCTCGCGCCCGCGGCGAATGTCCTCTTCTTCGCGGGCCTGGAGCTTGTCGCTCTGTTTCGTGTCCCGTGGCGGCAATTGGATGGTCTCTTCGGCCTCAATGCCGGCCTGGAGTTGGCGTCCACGCTCCATCTCGGCGTCGAACTCGGCACCGAACAGCAACGACATGTTCAGGATCCAGAGCCACAGCAGCGAGATGATGACGCCGCCGATCGCACCATAGGTCTTCTCGTAGCTATTGAAGTTGGCCACATAGAAAGCGAAGGCCAAGGACGCCAGCAGGAAGATGACCAAGGCGATAGCGGAACCCAGGCTCATCCAGCGGAACTTGGGCTGCTTTACGTTCGGCGTAGCGTAGTAGAGGATGGCGATCACCAGAATCACGAGCAACAGAATCACCGGCCACTTGAGAATGTTCCACGCCGTCAGGACGGCCCCGCCCAGGCCGATCGAGTTGCCGACAGCGTCCGCCACCGGCCCGCTCAGCACTAGCATGGCTGAAAGCACGAGGACGATCAGCACGGCGGCAATGGTGACGGCGAGCATCGTGCCCCGAAGTTTGATGAACGGCCGGCCCTCGTCAATTTCGTAGATCCGGTTCATTGCCCGGCCAAAGGCTCCGACATAACCGGAGGCGGACCAGAGGGCGGTGAGGATGCCGAGTACCAGGGTGAGGCCGGCAGCGGAGGAACTGCTGAGCTGCTCGATTGGCTGGCGGATCGCGTCAACGGTGTCACCGGGCGCGAATCCTTGAACGATCTCCATGAGAGCGGATGTGGTCTTCTTGGCGTCCCCGAAAATGCCCAGCAACGACACGAGGGCCAACAGCGCCGGGAAAATAGAAAGCACCGCGTAATAGGTCAGTGCTGCGGCGAGATCCGGGCACTGGTCCTTAGTGAATTCACGCAGGGTCTTTTTGGCGATGTACTTCCACGAGGGCTTAGTGACGTCGGCCGGGCTGTCCGGTTTACGGGAGTCGTCCGGGGCAGGTGCCGTGCGGGCCTTGGCGGTGCTGCTCTCGTCCGTTTCGGCGTCGGTCATGGATTCATTTTCTGCCTTGGTTGGGTTCTTGGCCATTGGAAATTCCTTCGTGGGGTTAAGGGAAATGGCCGGCCGCCCAGCGCATCAGCGAGGGCAGCCGGCCTTATTCAGACGCGGCCTCAGGCCTGCTGAACGTTGTCCTTGGCTTCGGCAGTCCGATCCTTGACGTCCTCCACAGCGGCGTGCCCGTCTGCCTTGAGGTGATCGGTTGCGTCCGCGGCAGTGGCCTTGACGTTCTCCACAGCTTCCTGGGCGGGCGCCTTGAGCCCTTCGGCTACCTGCTTGGCGGCGTCCGTCAGTTCCGTGGTGAGTGGCTCGGCTGCCGATTTGAGGGCATCAGCGGCTTCACGCTCCTTCTGACTGGCCGGGATCAGGGAGGAAACGAGCAGGCCGGCACCAAAGGCGATCAACCCGGCAGCCAATGGGTTCCCCTGTGTCCTGTTCTTCAGCTGGCCCGGCGCGCCCGCAACTGCGGAGCCCGCGTCGCTCACATGCGAGCCGACGCTTCCGGTGGTGGAGTGGACGTGGTCGGCGGTATGGTCTGCGGCTCCCATGACTTTATCCTTTACTCCGAAGACGGCGTCTTTGACGTTCTCTTTGACTCTATCCGTCTGCCGCTGGACGATATGCGACGGCGTGACTTTGTCAGCGACGGCGTCCACGTTTGTGCCCAGGCGGGCACGGGTTGCTTCAATATCTGCTCGGATGACATCCGGGTTTTCGCTCATCGTGTTTCCTCGCTGAATCTTAGGAGTTGGGTTTTAGGGTGGGCGGGATTTCCTGGAGGGTTTCAGCCGTCCTCGGCATGCCCTTGATCGCGTTCAGTTCCTTGCGGCCCATGGCTGCCAGAACGGCGGCGACAACTGCCCAGATGACGGCGACAACAACGCCGGACCAGCCCAGTCCCATCACGATCCCCAGCGCCCACCAGAGCGCCAAAGACAGGAACAGGAGCACGAAATGGCCAGCGACGCCGGCGCCGGCGAGCATGCCGGTGCCTTTGCCTGCCCGGGTGGCGGACTGCTTGAGTTCGACCTTGGCCAGTTCCACTTCCTGTCGCATCAGGGTGGACATGTCCCGTGTGACCTCACCGAGGAGGTCACCCAGGGACGTCGATTCAGCCTTTGCCTGCGCGGCCGTGGGAGGCATTTCGCTGCTCATCGACGGCCACCATCAAAGGGGTCATCGCGCAGCGGATCAGCCTGCTGCAATGGCTCACCAGCCACGGACTCTGAGGACCGGCGGCCCTGCCCGGCGTCGCGGAGCGGATCGGGGGTTCCCAAATCGGAGTCCAGCGGATTCGGCGGATAGGTGTCAGCGAGGCCCGCCGTCGTGGTTTGCGGAGCGGGCATCTGTACCGGCGGCGGCGGAACCGCTACCCCGGTATCGGGGATCCGGCCAGCAGTGGACGTGCCGGTAGCGGTAGCGCCCGTCGCTTCGGGGGCGCCGGCGCTCAAGCTGCGGCTGAGACGCCCAGCCAGGACACCGGCTCCAGCCGCGAGCAGGAGGAAGGTGCCCGGGCGCTGCCGGGCAAAGGACTTGACCTCGGTCAGAAGCGAACCCGGATCCCGGCCATCGAGCCAGGACGCAACAGCGGAGGACCGCTCGGCAGCTTGGCGGACGAGGTCAGTGGCCACGCCGGGCTGGTCAGAGGCGGCAGCCATGGAATGCAATTCGCCGGCGACGGACCGCAGACCTTCGGCGACCTTCTGCTGCTGGGTTCCTGCCTGCTCGGTGAGATCGGACTTTGCCTGGTGCAGCAGGTCCCGGGCATTGGTCTTGACCTCGGCGGCAACGTTGGCTGCCTCCGCCTTGGCCGTCCCGGCGACGTTCTGGGCAGCGTCTGCCGCGTGCCGCGTTACGTCCGCAGCTTCGTCCTTGGCCGCTTCCTGTTTGGAGTCAGCACGTCCCGTGCCTTGCGGGGGTACAACTCCAACACCGGCGTACCGGTCCGGGGAAGCTTCGGGTGCTGCCTGGGCCCATGGGTTCTGTGTCATCGTTGCTCTCTTTCAGGAATGGTCCGCTTGGGATCGTGACTAGCGCTACCGGATGAAATTAGTAAGCACGGTTACTAACTAGATACTAAGCACACTTGCTATATGTCGCGCAAGGCCTCGAACGAAAATCGGACGGTCCACCTTCCGCCCGTCGGGTGAATCGCCGCCCGCCCTGTGGGCCGCGCGTGAAAAATAGTAAGCATACTTGCCAAAAGGGAGCCCGGCATGCATAGGGTGGGTATCCAGCGTCGGCGCTTCGTGCCGACGTCGCAGGCAGCGTGACTTTCGTTGCCACCCAATCAGGAAGGTCTTCTTCGTGATACTCGCCCGTGAGCCCAACGCCCGGGACGGTTACCGGCTTCTAACCTCAGCGGCCCGTTTAGTGCAACGCCTCCACGACGATGCCTTGGCGCCACTGGGGTTGACGCGTGCCGCCGTCATCGCGCTGGAAGCCGTGGCACCCCGCCCGATGTACCAGGAACAGCTCGCCGCAAGAGTTCATGTCCAAAGCCAAACGCTCGGCCGCGTCCTTGCCCGGCTCGAGGACGCGGGGCTGGTCACGAGGACGCGAAACCCTGAGGATCGGCGCCAATTTCAGGTTGAGATTACCGACGCCGGCCGCGCGGCACTGCAAGCGGCCTCCAGGGCTGAGCGTGCGGCCGTTCCCGCCGACTTCGACGGGTGGGAGGCACTGTCTGAGCAACTCGCCCGGTTTGTGGATTTCTTTCAGACTCCACGGCCCGGCACCCCAGGCTCCACGGCCCGGCACCCCAGGCTCGACGTGCCCTCCCCGCCCAAGGACGGCCTCCGGCGCCAATGAACTAGCCTCCCGCGGCTGGTTGCCACTGAGCCTCCCCCGCCCGGCGCCACGGCCAGTCGCCGCTTCCAATGCAGTTCGGACCGGCAAGGGGCGAGCAAGACAGAAGGCCGCTGAGCCGGGTATTGCGCGTTACTATGCATGCTGATTAAATCGCCGGTACGGCCGCATTCCACGACCGGTCTACCGAAAGGAAGTACAAAGATGGGAATTCTCGCTTTTCTCATTCTCGGCCTTATCGCCGGAGCTATCGCCAAGGCGGTCCTTCCCGGCCGTCAAGGAGGCGGCTGGCTGATCACACTCGTTGTTGGCGTCGTGGGCGCAATCCTCGGAGGTTGGATCGGCTCGTTGATCTTCGGCGGAGGGCTCGCTGACTTCTTTGACCTGCGGACCTGGCTCCTCTCCATCCTCGGGGCCGTTATTGTGCTCCTGATCTATGGGGCTCTTGCCGGTCGTAGGACCAGGGCGTAGCAGCCTCGAACCTCCGGATGCAGGGCTGCCGCTGAGGACGCCTTGCGACTTCTGTCAGACGGTTGCGGGCCGGTTCTGGAACACCCCGGGAGGAAACTCCCGGCGTTTCTCGGCCCGCGCCGCCGAGTCCAACCTCATGACGTTTCACCTCATGCCGGGCGACCGCCCGCAACGCCTCGCCGAGAACAAGCTTTGAAAGCCTCCGAGCGCAGCTCCGGCGGCCGGTTCCGGCGTCGCCGTCGTAAGTAGTAGTCGCTAAAGCTGCAGGAGTCATTGCTCCGCGCGCATCCGGCACCGTGAGACCAGAGATGCTAAACAGCAAGGAGATAGACATGGACAACCTATTCCGCCGCACGGGCATCGACGTGCCCGAACCAGTCCGGCGCTTCCTGCAAGGCGAGACGGACACCTGGCTCAGGGTCGAAGAATACCGGGACGGAAACACCTTGGTGGTCAGAACCGACATCCCCGGCATCGACCCGGACAAGGACATCGATATCACCGTCACCGAGGGCAGCCTGAATATCGCTGCCCGGCGCACCGAGCCCGCGCACAAGGATCAACCGGGTTACCGAAGCGAAGTTCGGTACGGCGAATATTCGCGAAGCGTCCCGCTGCCCCGCGGCGCGGACCCTGACACCGTCGAGGCCAGCTACATCGACGGTGTCTTGGAAATCCGCGCCCAAATCCCGGAGCAGTCCGGACCGTCCGCCACGAAAGTCCACGTCTCCCGCGGTGGAAACCAGTCACCGGAAGCACCGGAGAACTTCGTGACCTGAACGGCTTTTCCGGCACATGACTCACCCGGCACCCACCGGCGACCGCGTGCGCCTTCTGGCATGGCAAAGGGGGCGGCCGGTCTTGGTGCACTGGCGCCCAGCCTCGCCACGCCTCCGCAGCCCCCGCCCCGGAAATTTGAGACAGAGCGGAAACCACCTCATGACTATCAAGATCAACGACGCGGCGCTGCGTCATGCTCGGCAGCTCGTCAAGGACTCGAGGTTTGCCCGGGATACCCGTGACGATTGGAGCGAGCACGCGCCCGACGCCGAGGCAGAAAACGCATTTATCGACAAGCACGGGTACAAGGAGTACGGCACGTGGCATCTGGGCGAAGACGCCGAGAAGACGCACGACACGAAGGGGCGCTACAGCTTTCCCTTCGGTGATTTCCGCCGGCTGCATCGGTGCGCGATTCTCGCCATCCAGAGCCGGGCCGCCCAGAATAACTACGATGACATCGCCGCCGCAGCGAAGTCCCTGCTCGACGAACTGGACCAAGACTAGACCTGGTCCAGTTCACCATTCTCTCTCCGCCATCGCCTCGCGCAAGGACCCCACCTGTACGGCCTGGAATGCCCGCCACGGGTGTCCTCACCGGCCCGTCTCGTGGGCGCCGGGCTTCCCAGCGTGCCCTCCGGCGGAGCCCAGCCGCCGGGAGCCCACCTATTCATAAGGGGGCTTCCTAATCTAACCGGGCTCGTGATATAACACGAAAAACGGCGCGGGAGAACTCCCTGCGCAACGGGACCGGTCCCAGCTCCTAATCGAATGGCGGCGCATTCCATTGGACATTTCCCACCGGCTCCAAGCCGGACTGGCGGTGGCGACAACGTTCATCCCCAGTCTCCGCTCTCTTTCGGCTTCAGGCCGCCGCTCGCGAAGGTCTCGCGCAGGACCCTGACGGTGCCAGAACTGCGGGTCGGCCTCGGAAGTTCTCAGCTGAGCACACTGCCGGCTGATCATCGCCCCTCCCGGAGTTCGCAGTGCCGCGGACGCTTCCCAAGCACCGGACAGCACCAAAGGGTCCTGTCCGGTACCGGTCGGGCGGTCCATCAAGGGCTCCTGACCGGAGCCACTATTTCAACCGAAGAGATCCAAGGAGAGGTCATGCTCACCACCGAACAAATTGACCGTCTGCTCAGCCAAGGCGCAAATGTCCTGTCGGGAGACGGAGAAAAGATCGGCTCCATCGGCCAGGTCTTCGTAGACAACGAAGCCGGCCAGCCCAGCTGGGTAACCGTTCGTACGGGCCTGTTCGGGATGTCGGAATCATTTGTTCCCCTCGAGGGTGCTCGGCTGGAGGGCAATGACATCGTCGTCCCGTACAACAAAAATCAGGTCAAGGACGCGCCAAGGATCGACGCCGATCGGCCTCTGGAGCCTGCCGAGGAAGACCGGCTCTACCAGCATTACCGGATGGACAGCGGACGCACCTACACGGACGCGGATACAGCTGACGCAGCATCCGCCACACGACAGGACGCCTCCGGAACCGAGCGCGCCGAGACCCGCGACGCCACGGGCACAGCCGGATACGGCACAGCGACACCCACCACCGACGCCGCGACGCCACCCACGACACGACAGGACGCCTCCGGAACCGACCGCGCCCAAACCCGCGACGCCACTGATACCGACCGCGCCGAGACCCGCGACGCCACGGGCACAGCCGGATACGGCACAGCGACACCCACCACCGACGCCGCAACGCCACCCACGACACGACAGGACACCACCGGAACCCACCGCGCCCAAACCCGCGACGCCGCTGATACGAACCGCGCCGAGACCCCCGACGCCACGGGCACAGCCGGATACGGCACAGCGACACCCACCACCGACGCCGCAACGCCACCCACGACACGGCAGGACACCACCGGAATCGACCGCGCCGGAACCCGCGACGCCACGGGCCGGGGGCGCCTGCGCAAATACGTCACGACGGAAACCGTCACCAGGACGGTGCCAGTGCAACGCGAAGAGGTTCGAATCGAGCGGGAACCGATTGCCGAGGAAGACCGCGGCGAGGTCTCGAACCGACCGGCCAGCGACGACGAGGTAATCCTTCACGAAGAGCGCGTCATAGTGACCAAGGAGACCGTCCCGGTTGAACGGGTCCGCATCGTTACTGAAACGGTCGCAGATGAAGTCACCATCCGTGAGAAGGTCCACAAGGAACACTTTGACGGCGAAAGCGGCGAGGACAGCGAGGGCACCGAGGGCACCGACGCCGGCCGCGGCTGAACATGCGGATTGTTTAGATGCCCCGGGCAAGGGCTGCGACCCATAGCCCCGGGCATCTTGTTGTCGGAACGGGGGTGCGAGCGATTGGTGGCCCCCGGCCGCACCCCTCCGCCGGCGGGGCTATTGGGATCCCCTGCCCACCGGTACGGCTATGGCCTCTCGCCTGCGGCAGTGCCAGTATGTTGGGAATCAGGCTGAACCACGGAGCCTGGCTCCGGGCGGAAAGGACTCGAGGTCATGACCTACATCAACAACTTCGACGATGTGGGGCGCGGCGACGTCGCCGCGGTAGGCGGCAAGGGCGTCGGTCTGGGCGGCCTCAGCCAGGGAGGACTGCCGGTCCCGCCGGGGTTCGTGTTGAACACCGCAGCCTACGCGGATTATGTGGCTGCCAACCATCTCGAGGCCGGCATCCATGAACTGGCTGTTCTGTCGCCGCACGCGGCGCCACAGGACTACGAGGAAGCCTCGAAACGGATCCGCGCCCTTTTCACCGGCGGCACCATGCCACACGCCATCGCGGCGGAACTCGGCGGCGCCTACGGGAGGCTAGGCGACGCAGACACAGCCGTGGCGGTGCGCTCCTCCGCCACGGCCGAGGACCTCGCCTCAGCCAGCTTCGCCGGGCAACAGGAAACCTACCTCAACGTCCGGGGGACGGAGGCTGTGGCCGCGGCCGTGATTGAGTGCTGGGCCTCCCTGTGGACAGCGCGTGCCATGGCCTACCGCGCCCGTGAAGGCATCGACCCGGACACGGTGCGCCTCGCCGTCGTGGTCCAGCAGATGGTCGACGCCGAGGCGGCCGGGGTGATGTTCACCGCCAATCCGGCCAACGGGCGCCGCGACCAGACGGTGATCAGTGCCGCGTGGGGCCTGGGCGAGTCCGTTGTCAGCGGATCGGTCACCACGGACGACGTCGTCGTCGAAGCCGGGACGGGCCGTGTGCTGTCCCGCCGGACAGCTGACAAGGAGGTCATGACCGTCAACGCGGAGCGCGGCACCCTGGAGCAGCCGGTGCCGGCGACGCGCCGCCGGCAGGCCGTATTGGACGACCGGGCGGCGGCCGAGCTGGCCGGTTACGGAACACGGATTACGGAGCATTTCGGGACGCCGCAGGATATCGAGTGGGCACGCGCCGGTGGCGAGTTCTTCATCCTGCAATCCCGGCCCATCACCGCGCTGCCCGACCCGGCAGCCGACATCCCGGACACCTGGCCGGTGCCCTACCGGCACGGGCTCTACTTCCGGGCAAGCATCGTTGAGCAGCTGCCCGACCCCCTCTCGCCGCTGTTCGCCGACCTCATTGACGGCTCGGTGTCACGGTCGCTGAGGGCCCTGATGGCCGGCGCCGTCGGCAAGGAGGTCATCCGCGAGGACGACGTCGGGCTGCCCACTATCAACGGCTACGCCTACTACTATTACCGCAACTCGGGAATGTGGCGGGTGATGGGCAAATCGCTGACGGCGATGCGTGCGCTGGCCCGCGGCAAGGCGCATATGGGAGTGGCGGGCTGGCGGGAATTTTCGCATCCCCGCTACGAGCAGGTGATCAAGGACTGGTCCGCGAAGCCCGTCGGGGAGCTCTCCGGAGAGGAACTGCTGGCGGGTGTGCAGACGCTGCTTGACGCCGGCACGGTGTACTACACGGCCGTGCAGTCCATCATTCCGATCGCCGCAACAAGAAATCTCCTTCCGGGCCTACTACGACAAGTTCGTTCGGCGCGACGGCGATCCCCCCGCCCAGACTTTCCTCCTCGGTTACGACAGCGAACCCATCCGCGCAGAGAAGTCGCTGTACGACCTCGCAGCCTGGGCCCGGGACGTCCCGGGGCTGGCTCCGGCGATCCTCAACGAACCCACCGCCGCGCTGGCCGGGCCGCAACGCACCGGGTTCCCGCCTGCCGGAGTGGACCCGGCACCCTGGCAGCAATGGCAGGCCCGCTTCCAGGAGCACCTCGGCCGGTTCGGCCATGCGGTCTATAACCTGGACTTCGTCAGTCCGGTGCCTGCCGACGATCCCTCGCCGCTGCTGGAGACGGTGAAGTTTTACCTGCGGGGACAGGGCAATGACCCTTACGAGCGCCAGCGGCTCTCGGCCGCCCGCCGCGAGGATGAAACCCGCCGAATCGTCGCCCGGCTCGGGCCGAGGCGCCGGGCCGCATTCCTCCGGCTGCTCCGGTGGGCGCAAAACGCAGCCCCGATCCGCGAGGACGCCCTGGCCGACGTCGGGCTGGCGTGGCCGCTGCTGCGGCGGATGCTGTTCGAGCTGGGCCGACGGCTCGTCGGCTCCGCAGTCATCGCCGAGCCCGCCGACGTCTTCTGGCTGCGCCACCGGGAGTTGCGCAGCGCCGTCGAGTTCGGACTTGCCGGGTCGGGCACACCGGCAGCCGTGGCAATTACCGGGGCAGACCGGCCCGTCCGCGCCGGCGCCGTCGAGGAGCGCAAGATGCTGTGGCGGGGCCAGGCCAAGGCCGCTGCCCCGCAGCTGTTGCCGGAGAGCCGGTGGATGGAGCGGGCCTTCGGCTCAATGATGCCGGCAGGCCCACAGGATCAGCTCGGCGACGTCATCAAGGGCGTAGGCGCCAGCGCGGGCCGGGTCACCGCCCCGGCCCGCGTCCTGAGGGGCCCACAGGATTTCGGCCTGATGGAGCCCGGGGACGTCCTGGTAGCCCGCATCACCACCCCGGCCTGGACCTCGCTGTTCGCGATGGCCTCCGCCGTGGTGACCGACGTCGGCGGGCCGTTGAGCCACAGCTCGATCGTGGCCCGCGAGTACGGCATCCCGGCCGTGCTTGGCACAGGCGTGGCCACCCAGCGGCTCACCAGCGGCCAACGGATCCGCGTTGACGGCGACGCCGGCACCGTCACGGTCGCAGACTGACCGCGTCATCAGGACAGTTCCCCGAGTTCCGCCGACCACGGAGGATTGGCGCCCTTTCGGGAGCAGGTGATCGCCGCTGCACGGTTCGCGTACGAGGCGACTGCGTGGAGCTGATCCAGGGTCAGGGTCTGCAGTTGCCGTCTTCCCTCCGCCCCGAGCGCTCCAAGTTTGGCGAGTCCGGAAATAAGCCCCGCCATGAAGGAATCACCGGCGCCCACAGTATCTGACACTCGGATCGGTTCAGCTGCCATCTCGGCCCGCCCGTTTCCGGACAGGATGACCGGGCCTGAGGCTCCGCGCGTCAGGGCCACAACCGCCGGCCCCAGTTCCAGCCAGGCCCGCAGGGATACTTCCGGTGCCCGGTCCGGGTAGAGCCAGCGCAGGTCTTCGTCGCTGGCTTTAACAATGTCGCTCGCCGCCACGAACACTTCCGCCTGCCGGCGTGCCGCAGCCGCATCGGGGCTGATCGCGGGCCGGCAATTGGGATCGAAACTGGTCGTCGCGTGTTCCCGGGCGGCCTCTACCAGGGCAAGGGTGGCCTGCTCCCCCGGCGGGAGCACCGTAGCGATAGATCCCGTGTGGACGTGGGTGGAACCTTTGACGGCAGCGAGGGCCGGCAGCGACGCCCCACTGATTGCCCAGGTGATCGAGAAGGCGTATTCGGCGGCACCGTCAGATCCCAGGGTGGCGAGGGCCGTAGACGTGGCCGCGCTTCCGCCGTTGACCACCTGGACGCCGTTCGTTTGCAGATGCTCTTCGAGCCGGAGTCCGTGCGGGTCAAGGCCATAGTGGGTCACCAGGATTGTCCTGAGGTCGAGGCGTGCAGCCCCCACTGCCACGTTGAGGGGGCTGCCCCCGGGGTGGGCCTGGCCGCCGGCAGGACCGCGGGGGTCGCGGATGATGTCGACAAGGGATTCGCCAATGACCGTCAGGACACCGTCCCCCGCGGGGAGGCGGGGCGCCGCGGTGGCGTCGGTGATGCGCATCAGCGGCCCGGATAGACGACAGTTTTGAGCTGACCGGCCTGCTTGCCCGCTTTGAGTGCTTCTTCCGAGTCGGCCAGCGCAAACTTGCCGGTCACCAGGATGTCCAGATCTACTTTTCCGTCCGCGATCAGCTGGATGGCCAGCGGCCAGGTGTTGGTGTAGCGGAAGACGCCCGAGAGCCAGATTTCGCGGTTCTGGATGTAGGAGACGGGGAGTTCGACGTCGTCGGCTCCGAGCCCGACCAGGATGACCCGGCCGGCCGGTCCAACGGCTTTGATGCCGGAACGGACAGCCTGCGGGGCGCCGGAGGCGTCAATGAAGGCATCGACGTCGAGCCCTTCGGCACTGTCCGTCAAGGCGTTCAAGGCATGGGTGGCGCCGTGTTCCAGGGCGAAAGCGAGCCTTTCTTCTGCAATGTCCGTGATGTAAATTTCGGTCGCCCCGTAAGCGCGGGCGGCTTGGGCGGCGATGATGCCGATGGGGCCGGCTCCGGCGATCAGGACCCGGCTGCCGGGCTTGATCTGGGCGCGTTCGCAGGCCCAGAGGCCGACGGAGAGTGGTTCGATGAGGGCTGCCGCCTCGTCGCTGACGCTGTCTGGGATGTCGTAAGCGAAGTCGTCCTGGATCCTCACGTATTCGGTGAAAGCTCCGTCGATCGGCGGGGTGGCGTAGAACTCGATGTCCGGGCACAGGTTGTACCGTCCGGCCTTGCACTGCTTGCAGGTGCGGCAGGGCCGCTGGGGTTCGACGGCGACCCGCCGGCCAACGCGGGACGGGTCCACGTCGCTGCCGACGGCGGCGATGCGCCCGGAGAGCTCGTGGCCCAGGATCAGCGGGTGGTCCACGACGTAGTCGCCGATCCGGCCGTGCTCATAGTAATGGACGTCGCTGCCGCACACACCGACGGCGGCGACCTGCACCAGGACCTGGTCCGCGTCCAGCTCCGGGACGGACAGTGTTTCCATGGCCATGTCGCCCTGGCGCTTGAGCACGGCGGCGCGCATGGTGGCGGGCACTTCCGGATGTCCGGGGGTGCGGGACTGTGCGGTTGATGTGGTCATCGAAGGGATCCTTTGCGGTTTGAAGAGGCGGTGGCGGGCTATTTGACGGCGCTATTTCACTGCACCAAGGGAGAGACCCTGGACGAGTTTGTCCTGGGCGGCGAACCCTGCGAACAGCACCGGCAGGGAAATCACGACGGCGGCGGCGCAGACCTTGGCAATGAACAGGCCCTGGCCCGAGACAAAGCCGGTGAGGAAGACCGGGGCGGTGCCGGCCACGACGCCGGTGAGGACCCGCGCCAGGAGGAGTTCGTTCCAGCTGAAGATGAAGCAGATCAGCGCGGTGGCGGCGATGCCGGGCATTGCCACCGGGGCGATGACCTTTCGGAGCGTGAGCAGCAGGGTGGCGCCGTCGATCTGGGCGGCCTCAAGCATTTCGACGGGCACTTCGGCAAGGAAGGACCGCATCATCCACACGGCGATGGGCAGGTTCATCGAGGTGTACATCAGGACCAGGAACCAGATGTTATCCAGCGCGCCGGCGGTTTTGGCGAAGAGGTAGAGCGGCAGGACTGCGGCGACGACGGGCATCATCTTCGTGGAGAGAAAGAAGAACAGAACGTCGGTCCACTTTTTAACCGGCCGGATTGACAGGGCGTACGCGGCGGGGATGGCCAGCAGCAGGACGAGGATGGTGGAGAAGATCGAGGCGGTGGCGGAGTTAATCAGCGACGGCCAGGGGCTGACGCCGGAAGTTGCGCCGAAGAACTCCTTGTAGGCGTCCAGGTTAAGGTCGGCGGCGATCGACGGCGGGTTGGTGGCTGCGTCAATTTCGGAATGGAACGAGGTAAGGATCATCCACAGGACCGGCACCGCGAACAGCAGGGCCAGCAGCCAGGCGGCAATGCCGGCGGCGGTGTTGTTGCGGGTGGGGTCCATGCGTGACTTGCCCCGGCGTCGTGATCCCGTGGTCGAGGTGGACGGGGTGGGGACTGATGACCTGGGCCCGGCGGGGGTGAGGGTGCTCATCGTGCTGCCTCCTTCTTGAAGAGCGAGAATACGGTGCGGAGTGCGAAGGTCGCCACGAAGATGGTGCCGATGACCACCACGACGCCGGCCGCTGAGGCCAGGCCGTATTCGTTGGCGTAATAGAACGTCTCGTAGATGGCGTAGGGCAGGTTGGCCGTGCCGAGGCCGCCGGAGGTGATGACGAAGGTGGCGTCGAAGTTCTGCACGATGTAGATGGCCCCGAGCAGTCCACCGAGTTCCAGATACTGGCGCAGGTGCGGGAGGGTGAGGTGGCGGAAAATTGCCCAGGGAGTGGCACCGTCCATCTGGGCAGCTTCAACGGTGTCCATGGGGCGGGACTGCAGGCCGGCGAGCAGGATGAGCATCATGAACGGGGTCCACTGCCAGACCAGGGAGACGATGATGGCCATCAGGGGTGCCGACGACAGCAGGTCCGGCTGCGGCGGGGCGTCGGAGCCGAAGAGCGACCAGATCCAGGTGAGGGAGCCGTTGATCAGACCGTAGACCGGGTTGAGGATGGCGTGCTTCCAGATGAGTGCAGCCGCGACCGGAACGATGAGGAAGGGTGCGATCAGCAGAGTCCGGGCCAGGCCCCGGCCAATGAACTTTTTGTCCAGGAGCAGGGCCAGGCCGAGGCCGAGGCCGAGGCTGACCAGGACCACCGAGACGGTCTCGACGATGGTGGTGAGGATTGCCTGGAGCATGTACGGGTCGGTGACCACCTGGATGTAGTTCTCGAACCCGGCGAATCCGGTCTTGTCCGGGCTCAGGCTGTTCCAGTTCATGAACGAAATGATCAGGGTCACCACGAATGGAAGCTGGGTGACGATGATGAGGAAGACCAGGGCCGGCAGCAGCGGTGCCCGCCGTGCCCAAGCCACTGCGCGTTCCCGCGCCCTGGCGTTCCTGGATGGTTTGGCTGTGCTGCTCCCTTGCCGGGAGACGCGCGCCGTTGCGGTAGTCATAATGTTCTCCTGCGGTTGGGTTGTTACTTCTTGTACTTGTCGCCGACTTTTTGTGCGGCTTCCTGGCCCTTGGCCACCGCATCGGCAACGGAGCCCTGGCCGGCGATGGCGGAGCTCACACCTTGGGACACCCGGGTGCCCAGGGCCGCGAACTCGGGAATACCGACGAACTGGATGCCGACCGCCGGCCGCGGCTGGACACCGGGGTTGGTCGGATCCGCGTTCTCAATGGCGAAGCGTTCGGCCTTGAAGAACGGCGCGGCCTGCTGGAACTCGGTGTTCTCGTACGTGGAAATGCGCTTGCCGGATGGGACCTTGGACCAGCCGAGCTTGGACGCGACCAGTTCCTCGTACTTCTTCGAGCTGGCCCAGGCGATAAATTTGGCGGCAGCTTCCTGTTTCTTGGAGGCCGCCTGCATCGCCCAGGACCAGGTCCACAGCCAGCCGGAGGACTTGGTCTCTTTCACGGGCGCCTGGGCATAACCGATCTTTCCCTTCACGGGAGAGGCCTCGGCTTCCAGGGCTCCGGCCGCGGAGGTGGCGTCGTACCACATGGCGACCTTGCTTTGACTCATGTTGTTCAGGCATTCGGTGAACCCTGCCTGGGCGGCGCCCGCTTCACCGTGCTCCCGCACCAGATTGGTGTAGAACTCCGTGGCTGCGGTGAATTCGGGGGCGTTGACCTTCGCATTCCAGTCCTTGTCGAACCAGGTCCCGCCGAAGGTGTTCACCACGGTGGTCAGTGGTGCGAAGACCTGGCCCCAGCCGGGCTGGCCGCGCAGGCATATGCCCTTCATCCCTGGCGCCGCCCCGTCAGCCTTGGCGGCGAGGTCGGCGACCTGGTCCCAGGTCGGCTTCTCCGGCATGGTCAGCCCTTTGGCGTCGAAGATGTCCTTCCGGTACATCAGGAAGGAGGATTCCCCGTAGAAAGGTTCGCCGTAGAGTTTGCCGTCCGTGCCGGTCAACGACGCCGTGTAGGCCGGCAGGATGTCCGCCTGGTTGAACTCGGCGTCCCTGGCCACGTTGTCCAGCGGCGCCAGCCAGCCGTTGGCGGAATAGAACGGGATCTCGTAGTTGGACAGTGACGCAATGTCGTACTGGCCGGCCTGGCTTGAGAACTCCTGGCTGATCTTGGCGCGGACGTCGTTTTCCGGCAAGACGGTGTAGTTGACCCGGATGCCGGTTTCCTTCGTGAAGTTATCAGCGGTGAGCCGCTGCAGGTCCTCCATTTGGGGGTTATTGACCATCAGGACATTGATGCTGTTCGGGTCGCCTGCGGAATTGCCGCCGCCGGCGCCTGCACAGGCCGAGGCGCTGAGTGCCACGCACAGGGCGCCTGCCGCCATGGCGACGCGTGTTTTTGCGCGCATTAAGGACTCCTTTGTTCGTCAGGGGGTGCGATGCTGCCCTACTCCGATTGCTGTGTCGGGGTGCGGGGCGGTGAGCGGGTCGAGGGCCTCAATGCCGGGTGCCTCGCTGGTGTTCCTCAAGATTAGGCTTGTGGCATAGGGCACAACTAGCGCGATGCTTGCTGAATTCTGATACTAATTTTCCGGGGGCGGCCCCATCCGGGCGCTATTCTGGGAAGAGCCGGCACAGATGCCGCACATTTGTCATGATCCGAACGCAGGGAGAACCACGATGAGCGCGGCGGACCCAGGCGGCGGCTCGGCCATCAATGACGGCGCAGCGGCCAGGCTTGCCGAAAGACTCCTGGGGATGCGGGCCAACCGTGAGGTGATTCCGGAAGACCCCAACCATTCCGTGCGCTGGCACGAGCACGACTACCCCAGCCCGGTCGCACGTTGGAACTACCATCCTGAATACGAGCTGCACCTGATCCGGAAAGGCACCGGAAAGTTCATCGTGGGAGACCACATCGGCACTTTCGAGGCCGGACACCTGGCCCTGGTAGGTTCGGGGCTGCCGCACGACTGGGTCAGCGACCTGAGACCCGGAGAAGTGCTTCAAGGCAGGGACGTCCTCATTCAGTTCGACGGAAAATGGGTCGAGAGGGCCGCCTCGATTCTGCCGGAAATGGCCGAGGTTAAACCCTTGCTGGAACAGTCCTCGCGTGGGATCGAGTTCCTCGGACGATCAGCCCGGGCCGCCGCCGTTTCCCTGGAGGCGATGGGGACCTCCACCGGATTGCAGCGGGTTCAGCATCTCTTTGACGTGTTGGCGATTCTTTCGCGTGCGCCAGAGACCGAACGGCGCTACCTCGCCGACGAATGGTTCAGGCCGCAACTGGACGGGCAGGCCGCGGCGGTGGTGGACCTCGTCCTCGAGTATGTCTTCAGCAACCACGCCGGCAGCGTCAGGATGTCCGAGGCGGCGGCGCTGGTGGGTATGTCGGAACCGACATTTTCGAAGTATTTCAAGCGCGCGACCGGCCAGAATTTCAGTGATCTGGTGCGCAAACTTCGGCTGGCCCACGCCCGCCGCCTGCTGGAGCGGAGCGACAAATCGATCTCGGACATCTGCTACGAAGTGGGTTTCACGAACCTGTCCAACTTCAACCGGCATTTCCGCAATGACGCAGGCGAAACCCCCCGGGACTATCGTCAGCGGGTGCAGCACTGACGGCAGCAGCGCGGGGTTCTGCATTCTCCCGCCCCGGAGCGCGCGAGCTGGTCACCATGGCCTGGCGATGGGCATCGGCGGTAGATTGTGGGCATGGGACAGACTTCCTCGGGCCGCCGGGATTTTCTCGCTGATCGGATCTTGGGCGTGGCGGAGTTCAGCCACGCGCATTGGTTTTTCGGCAATCTCTATGAGGTCCTCGTCAAAATCCCGCACCGCGTCGCGGCCGCTGAAGCAAGCCGTGAACTGCCCCGCTCGCCCTTTGGAGCGGGAAGCCCGGGCCGTTATTACGCACCGATTGCACCGATCAATGCGCCGGCGGCGATCGCTGCCCTCGTGGCAGGCTGGAATCATGCCGACAGCAGGCCATGGCTGCTAGTTGCTGCGGCCAGCTCGACGACGGGTGCGGCCGCCACCGCCTATCTGCTCCGGTCCATCAACCCAGACCTGTTCTTCAGCCCACAACCGCTCAGTGAGACGCGCCGCAACCCCCTGCTGAAGCGGTGGTACAGGGTCCACGCCGTCAGGCTCGCCGCCAGCGCAGTTGCCCTGGCCGCCATCCACGAGGCACGAACACTCCGGCTCAGAAACCGCGGATAACAGCCAGGCGCCACAACCTGAAGGAGATCTTCATGGGCAAGCTGACAGTGACTGCTTTTTCCACTCTGGACAACATCGCCGAGGAGCCCCAGCTCTGGACGGGCCCGTTCTTCAGCGACGCCACCGTGGCCTACAACGAACAAGTTCTGGCCGGGGCGGATTCGATGCTGCTCGGCCGGGTCACCTATGACGGCTTCGCCGCCTCGTGGCCGTCGCGGTCGGGCGACTTCACCGCCGACACTTTCAACGCGATACCGAAGTATGTCGTGTCGACCACACTGGACCACGCCGGCTGGAACAACAGCACGATTATCGCCGACGACATACCCGGCCAGGTCCGCGAGCTTCGCGAGCGGGAGAACGTGCTCGTGTGGGGAAGCCCGACGCTGACCAAGACGCTCATGGAGGAGAACCTCGTGGACGAGTACGTCCTGCTGGTGTCCCCCATCGTGCTCGGGCGTGGCAGGAAAATGCTGCCGGAGGACGGAACCCGGTACACACTGCGGATCGTCGAACTTGAACTCCTTGAAGGCGGGATGCTGGCCCTCCGAATGGCGCCGGCAGGGTCCTAAGGAGAGCACATCAGAGGATGCGCCTAGCTATCGCGCTTGGGTGCCGCCCGGACATGGGTGCGGTGACCTTGTTTGCCGATAAGGCTGAGGAATCCGACCGGACCGGCGCTGGTTGCGCCGAACCAGTGCGGGGTTCGGGTGTCGAACTCCACGGCTTCGCCGGGCCTCAGGATCAGGTCATGTTCACCGAGGACCAGGCGCAAGGTGCCATTGAGGACATAGGCCCAGTCGTGGCCTTCGTGGGTGCGCAGCTGAGGCTCCTGCCCATCCCTGCCCTTGGGGAGGATGAACTTGTAGGCCTGAATGCCGCCCGGGCGGCGCGTGAGAGGCAAGATCGTCGACCCGTCCGGACCTGCGACGGGACGCAGATTGAGCCGGGGGTCGCCGGTCGGCGGCGCATCGACGAGTTCGTCGAGGGTTACCCCGTGCACGCGGGCCAGGGGGAGGAGCTGCTCGAGAGTGGGCCGCCGGAGGCCTGCTTCGAGTCTGGAGAGCGTGCTGGCGGAGATGCCTGTCTGCTCGGCGAGGTCTGCGAGGGTGACGTCCCGGCGGAGTCGCAGGCGCTTGAGACGCGGCCCGACGGCGCTGAGTGTGTGGTCGAGATCGTCGTTCATGAGGGCTATTTTGCCATTCGGCAATACCGCTTGCACATCCACCTGCCAGCCCGGGAGCATGAAATCTGAAGGCACATCAGATCGTAAGGGGTTCCACATGGCCGGGACGGCAGAGACATCGCCAGGGGAAGCAGCGGGCGGACGCGACGGTGACGCGATGACGCACAGCTTCGACAAGGACTACTGGCAACAGCACTGGGAACAGGCCCACGGTCCCGCCAAGGCAGATTCGGGAGGGGCTGCCCCGAACCCGCATCTCATCCGCGAAACCAGCGGACTCGCACCGGGAACAGCGCTGGATGCCGGGTGCGGGACAGGGGCAGAGGCGACCTGGCTCGCCGCGCACGGCTGGCAGGTCACCGGCGCCGACATTTCAGGCGCTGCCCTCGCCCAAGCGGCCGAGCGTGCCGAAGGGCAGTCTGTGTCCGGCACGGTGACCTGGGTCGAGGCGGACCTGACGTCATGGGCGCCGGGAGGCCGGTTCGACCTTGTGACCACCCACTACGCTCACCCGGCGATGCCGCAGCTTGCCTTCTACGAACGCATCTCGGATTGGGTAGCCCCCGGCGGCACGCTGTTGATCGTCGGGCACCTGCACGCTCCCGCCTCCCCGGGGCACGGGCACCGCCCTCCCCCGGAAGCGACTGTCACCCTCGCGGACATCACCGGGGGTCTCGACGCTGCCGTATGGAGCATCACGAGTGCCGAGGAGATCACGCGGACACTCCCCGGACCCGGTGACCGTGCGTTGCCGCTGCACGACGTCGTCGTGCGTGCCACCCGGCGCGGGTGACCTCACAGTTTCCGCCGCGCTGCACCCCCGGTGTTGCTCAGTCCGGCCGGCTGGCATCTACCGGGTAGGTCATGAACGCCGGCGTCTCATACGGATGGACGGACAACGCGGCATTGACGACGGCGTTACGCCGGGATCGGGGGAAGATTGCCTCGATCCGGGTTTCCGGCACCTCCTCGGAGGAACCGACGACGCCGACGAACGGGGTCGCGCCGGGTAACGGGGTAAAACGCCCGGTGCCGTCGAGGCTGAACGAGCAGTGGGAGTAATTGCCGAGCCTGCCCGCCCCGGCGTCGCCAATGGCCTGCCGGACCGCGGGCGCAGCGTCGGTGGGGACGTAGATGACCAGGCAATCCATGGGCTCCATGGCAAAAAGTCTGCCACCGGGTGCCTCTCAGCGCCGAGGGTTCCAGCGAATCAGAATGTGGATGCTCCGGACTCGCCGAGCGGGTGCTCGCGCTCGATCTGGGCGACCTTCGGATCGTTCTCGTCGGCGCCGTAGTCGGAGTTGCGTGTGATGTCCTTCCCGTCGGGGAGCTTCATTGCGTGGAAGAGAAGAGACAGACCGGCGGCGACGATCAGGTTGATCGCAAACGCTGTGACGGCGATGTAGACCTGCGTGTCCGTGCCGGGAATGGCCGCGATTGAGCCGCCAAAGTGGGCTTTCGTGACGGGGTTGACCACGTTGTACGCCGCGATGGTGCCGTAGGTGATTCCGGCTGCCCAGCCGCCGAAAAGCGCCCACCGGTGGAACCAGCGCGTGTAGAGCCCGGCAACGATCGCCGGAAAGGTCTGCAGGATCCAGATACCGCCGAGCAGCTGCATGTTAATTGCCGCCGACTGGTCCATGGCAATGACGAATACCAGGGCACCGAATTTCACCACGAGCGACGCGATCTTAGAGACGTGTGCCTCCTGCCGGGGTGTGGCATCGGGCCTGATGAGATCGACGTAAATGTTGCGGGTGAACAGGTTTGCCGCTGCTATTGACATGATCGCGGCCGGGACAAGAGCACCGATGGCGATAGCGGCCAGTGCGATGCCGGCAAACCACGCAGGGAACTGGTCCAAAAACAGCTGCGGCACCACCAGTTGCGGGTTGATGGCACCGTTCAGGTCGACCGGCACGGTACCGGCAAATATGGCCGCGTAGCCCAGCAGTGCCAAAAGCCCCAGCATCAATGAGTACAGCGGGAGCACAGCGGCATTCTTACGGATCGTGTTCCTGCTCTTGGTTGCCAAGACGCCGGTGATGGAGTGCGGGTACATAAACAGCGCCAAGGCAGAGCCCAGGGCCAATGTCCAGTAGGCGGAGTAGCTGGCGGCGCCGGGGATGAACACGCCGGTGGGTTTGCCGGTGGCCGGGTTGGTCGCACCCAGTTTCGCCTCGGCGGAGTTGAAGATGGGGTCCCAGCCGCCGAACTTGATCGGCAGGTAGATGACCGCAACGATCACTGCCAGGTAAATCAAAAGATCCTTCACAACGGCGATCAGGGCCGGAGCCCGCAGGCCCGACGTATAGGTGTAAGCGGCCAGGACCACGAACGCGATGATCAGCGGCAGGTCCGTCAGCAGAACGTTCTCCGAACTGCCCAATCCCAGCACAGTGAGCACAGCCTTGATGCCGACCAACTGCAGCGCGATGTACGGCATGGTCGCGACGATGCCGGTGATGGCGACGGCAATGGTCAGGGACCTGCTGCCATAGCGGCCGCCAATGAAGTCGGCCGGCGTGACGAACCCATGTCGATGCGAGACGGACCACAACCGGCTCATCAGGAGGAATACGATTGGGTACAGAACGATTGTGTACGGCACCGCGAAGAAGCCGGTCACGGCCCCGGTGGCCCACATCGCAGCGGGAACGGCCACAAAGGTATAGGCCGTATACAGGTCACCCCCGAGAAGGAACCAGGTCACCCAGGTCCCAAACCCGCGGCCGCCGAGGCCCCACTCATCGAGGCTGTGCAGCCCCGTTTCCTCGCCCCGGCGCCACCGCGCGGCAACAAACCCCAAAACGGCCACCAGGACGAAAAGAATAATCACAATAGTGAGTGCCACGACGTTAACGGGCCGGTCCGGAGCGGCCAGCGGAAGGGCCATCCCGCTCATCGCTCCTCCCCGGGACTGGTCAGGCCGCGCACCGATTCGCGCCTGCGGCGATCCTCCTTGATCACTAGCCAGTAGGAGACCCCGACCAGGGCCGAGGTGATCGGAATCCACATCATCTGGTACCAGTAGAAAAACGGCATACCCACCCAGCGCGGCTCATCGACCGAATACGCGGGCACAAACAGCGGAACCACAATGGCGATGGTCAAAAGGATTCCGGTGATGACATATGGACCGGATCTGGCCGGCCCGCGTGTTGGCACATCGGGACTGGACATCGATGCCTCCTCATCGAGACGGCCCCGGAGCGGGAAGGCTTCCCGGGAGGTGCCGGGACCTGCAGACCGCATGTCGCAACGGTCTTTACAGAACAGAATAGACACCGGCCTTCGTCTCCGACAGGGCCAGCACGCCTCGGCGGAAGGCCGAACGGCGCGAATCGGGATGCGTGCGCCGGGTTCCGAGTTTCCGGCTCAGGCCGCTCGGTCGATCAGTCGGACCTGCCGGGGGAAATACGGCGGCTGCGCTGCGACCGTCTCAAAGACGATGAGACGGCGCACGTTTTTGAAACGATCCGGTCCGAAGACGGCATCCTCGATCTGCTCGTAAATTGCGCCTGGGGCGGCTACGAGAAGCTTCTGGTCAGCGCAGCGCCACCTCGGCAACACGATCTACGGCAATCCTCGTCCGCACCTCGGACAGCGGCGAGCAGGCGATCAATTTCAAACTGCCTTTCCCGGTTCCCCACCGTGGGTGGTCCTGCGGCCGCTGCCGGGAATTGGGGGCCAAACCCCAGGCGGAGTCGCGGCGGGCTGACATACTTTGGCGATGGCCGTCTACTTCGAATGCACAACGCGGACAAGCACGCCCAGGTCGGAATTGTTTGATCTTGCCCGCAGCATCGACGTTCACAAGGACTCGATGGCGGGGTCACGGGAGGATGCCGTCGCCGGCGTCAGGTCCGGTCTCATCTCCTTAGGAGAAGAGGTCACCTGGCGGGCCTGGCACTTCGGGATCCCATTCCGGATGACGAGCCGGATCACTCAGATGGAGGCGCCGGGGTATTTCGTCGACGAGCAGATCAAGGGTCCGTTCCGGCGGTTCAGGCACGTCCATGAGTTCAGCGAGGACGCGGAGGGAACCAGAATGGTTGACCGGATCGAGTTCGCAGCCCCATTCGGTCCAGTCGGGCGCGTAGCCGAGAAGCTCGTCCTGGCCCGCTACCTCCGCAGGCTCATCGAGGCACGCAACCGTCACCTGACCGCGGATCCGCAACCCAAATAACGATGGATTTCGCCGACCAGTTGACCCGTCCCGCTCCGGGAGCCCAGGGTGTCCATGAACAAATGGCAAGGCCATGCAACACTGGTCGGATGCCGGCGTTCAGCATCTTCACATCCAACGAGTTTTCCGATGCCGAAGTTCTCTCGTTGTACGAATCTGTGGGGTGGGCCGCCTATACCCGGTTTCCAGAACTGCTCACCAGAGCGATCCGAAGTTCCTCGTTTGTCGTGACGGCCCGGAACGCGAATGGTGAGCTTGTTGGCCTCGCGAGGGTTGTGTCGGACGATGCGACCATCTGCTATCTGCAGGACATCCTTGTACGGCCGCCTTTCCAAGGCGCGGGCGTAGGCCGGGCTCTGGTGGAGCAGGTCACGGCACGATACGCGCATGTCCGGCAAACAGTGCTCATCACTGACAATGAACCAGGGCAACGCGCCTTCTACGAAGCCATGGGCTTTATGGAGGGGTCAAACTTCGCCCCGGAACCCGTGCGTGTCTTCGCTCTATTTCGGTAGTCCCGGAGTTTCAGTTCGAAATGACTGGTATTTCCCAGGACCTTTCGTCCTGGCCGCTGCGAACAACTCAGCCTGTAAGAATGGGGCATGCCCCCGCATAGTTTTCCGATCAGACGGTTGGCCGAAGACCCGGCCCACGTCCTCGACCGCCGTCGGTGGCCAGGTAACCTTCCCCCTGTCGCACAGGTTCTGGACCAAGGGCTCGACCTGACCCCGGCCACAATCTTCGTAGGCGAAAATGGGTCGGGAAAATCCACTCTCGTGGAAGCCATTGCACAGGCTTATGGCTTGTCTCCAGAAGGCGGATCTACAGGGGCCCGCCACAGCACCCGATCCACGGAGTCCATACTTGCCGATCACCTGCAGCTTGTCCGCAACGCCGGCGGCACAAGACGCGGCTACTTCCTGCGCGCGGAAACCATGCACGGCTTCTTCACCTATCTCGAGAAGAACCCGAGCACCGTGGGTCCGGACATCTCGTTCCACGACATGTCACACGGCGAATCGTTCCTGGAACTGGCAGTGGATCGTTTCCGGGGACGCGGATTGTGGGTGCTCGATGAACCGGAATCAGCGCTGTCCTTCGCGGGATGCCTCAGCCTCCTGGCGGTCTTGAAAGATCTCCTCGCCGACGGCTCCTCGCAAGTCATCATGTCCACTCACTCCCCCGTTCTTGCAGCGCTTCCAGGCGCGCAGATTCTCGAAGTCGGCCCGTGGGGACTTCGTCAGCAGGAATGGCCGGACCTCGATCTGGTTTCCAACTGGCGATCATTCCTGGACTCCCCCGAAAGATACCTGCGACTCCTATAAGCCCGGCCTGGTCGGGGTTGAACTAACGGCGTCCCCGAACGGACAATGCCTGACAACGCCAAAGGGGAACAACGAACCGCCGATCTCGGTCAACGCTAATGCGTCGAGTTTTCCCTACTGCTTTTGGGCGAGGCGCTGGAGTTGCCA
Source organism: Arthrobacter humicola (assembly GCF_022803015.1). Lineage (GTDB taxonomy): Bacteria > Actinomycetota > Actinomycetes > Actinomycetales > Micrococcaceae > Arthrobacter > Arthrobacter humicola_A. The sequence goes on along the minus strand of NZ_JAFKON010000001.1, from coordinate 541,647 downwards.
TGCATGCACGCCGCTCACCCAGTCCCACCCTGGAGCGGCCGATGGGCCGACCCGCGGGTCGCTGGGATCATGGGCGTCACGCAAGGCGTGCACGTACGCCCGATCCTGGTCGATCCGTGCGCGTACCTGATCAGCTCCGCCGACGGACCCGTGGCCGGGGACGAGGACATCGACGTCGCGCGCCACGCCCTCGAGCAGCCGCAGCGCGGCGAGGTAGTCCTCGATCGGGTCAGCGGTGTCGTTCAAGTCGAGCATCGGGATCAAGAGATCAGAAAGCATGTCGCCGGCGACGAGAACCCCTCGTTCCTCAATCAACAGCGCGGCGTGGCCCGGGGCATGTGCTCGATGCTCGAGGATGCGGACTTGGGGCCCATCCCAAGGAATCTCCGCCGTCCCGACGGGCAGGCCGGTAATAAGGCCGAGGAGATCCAGCGGTACCTGTTCGGGGATGCCGGCCGCCTTTGCGACCGCCTCCACTCCGCCCGACAGCCGATCCCGGGCGGTAGCCGCGCAGCGCGCGGTGCCGTAACGGGGAACCGCGCCGAGCCCGGCGGGCCAAAGCAGGTGATCCCAATGAGGATGCGTCGAGAAGCCTGCCACAACCGTCTGGCCCGAATCAGACAAATCCTTCGCGAGGCATTCCATTTCGTAGCCGTGCACCCCGGGGTCGATGAGCAACACACCAGCCCGGCCCCTTACAACAACGGCATTGCTCTGGCAGAACTCGCTCTCGTGGATCAGCACACCCTCCGCGACCTGCCTCAACACGGGCTGGCCTCGTTTACATCGCGGGTGGCGTAGTTGTCCCCCGGAACCTGCTCGACCCGCGGGTCGGTGGAGACATTCATCCAATGGTCGATGCGGCCCATCATCTCCTCTTCCTAGCAGTGTTGCGTTCTGCAACTCCTATAGCGAGGACCAAATACCTGTCAAGGATGACGCGTGGGATCACGGTTCCAGGAGAGGCACTTATCCCGATACAAGACGGTTGACCGTTTTGCTAGGATCGGACCAGTCTTTCGTCTCCCTTTCAGTGGGCGACTGCTGGATCCCGGAATTGCGACGCGACAGGGTGCTTCAGAGAAGGCCAGCGGAACTCCCGATCAACTCGCGCAGCGGGTGGGTGACGATCCTGCTTCCACGTCCCAGAGTTGAAGTTGAGGTTCACAGATGGTCATTCAGGATCGCGCGAAGGCCACCCGCGGTGCCATTGTCGTCGGCGCCGCTGCGGTCTTTGAGGAGCACGGCTACGGCAGTGCCAGCTTGACCCAGGTCTCTGAGGCGGCCAGGGTGACCAAGGGCGCCCTCTATTTCCACTTTCAGTCCAAGGAAGATCTCGCCAGGGCGGTCATCGAGGAGCAGCATCGGATCGTCGTGGCCGAAAGCGAGAGCATCCTTGCCGGGGACTGGCCAGGCCTGACGGCAATGATCCTGCTGTGCCGCGCTTTCGGTCTTCAACTGGTGCACGAGCCAGTTGTCAGGGCCGGCATCCGATTGACGTTTGAGGCGACGGCTTTTGGTCCGCCCGTGCGCGGCCCTTACGAGGACTGGGTCGCCGTAATGCAGCAGCTTACCGAACGGGCCAAGGCAGAATTGCAGGTCCGGCCCTCCGTCGACGCCGGGACATTTGCCCGATACCTTGTTGCTTCGTTCACCGGGGTTCAGATGGTCTCCGGAGTACTCACCGACCGCGCGGACGTCATGCAACGGATCGAAGAGATGTGGGAAATTGTGCTGCCGGGGATCATGCATGACGATTTCAATGGTGACCCCCATGCTCTCTCCGGACTGGTTTCCGCTGGAAGCCCCAACCCGCCGCGGAGTCCTACCCCACCATCACCGTGACAGCCTCGCACGGCCAGCGAGGGCTGCAGCCCCCGGGCAGGTGGTGCCTTGCTTGCCATCGTCGAGATTTTCTGCGAGTCCGCCTCACATAAACCGGATGACCGCCTTGTTTTAGGGTGAGTGGTCATCTATTCTTGTCTCGGATCCATTGGGGACTCCGCTCGAAGAGCGGCTGTGTCGGCGCGCATTTTTTGGGGGGCGCCGGCACAGACCCCCGGCCTGGACTGTCCGCCATGGCGATCCCAGTGAGTTCGCGGCGGCCGCCGCCGTCACTTTTGAACTTGAACAAGCCTCCGCCTATGGTGGTGGGAGGCGCCCCGATGCATCCCCCAATAGCATCGGGGCGCCCCCATGTGCCGAGGATTGGAGCGGGACGAGTGAGGCCGTTCGGGAGCCCTCCCCTCGGCCACTACCCACGGCACAACTGCGCCGCCTACCGTCGCGACGCAAATCTCAGAGGGACAGTTTGAAGCCCACGTGCGACGCTTCGAAGCCAAGACGCTCATAGAACCGGTGGGCTGCGACCCTGGACTCGTCAGACGTAAGCTGAACCAGCCTTGCGCCACGCCGGCGCCCTTCAGCGATCGCCCACGTAATCATCGCCCCTCCAAGGCCGTTGCTCCGAAGATTAGACCGGACCCGCACTGCCTCGATCTGCAGTCGTGTAGCTCCGCCTCGGGCGAGGCCGGGGATGAATGTCAGTTGCATGGTCGCAACCACTTCATTTTCGGGTGAGACCACTGCGAGAAGAAGCTGCGCGGGGTCCTCATCAATTGCCTGGAAAGCAAGATCGTAGGGATGCCGGTGCTCGATTGCAATCGAGTCGACAGAGGCCCGGAGCTGGTCGGCAGCCAGAAGCCCAACAATCGAAGCCACATCACATGATTGAGCTTTCCTGATGGTGAATGGGCCGCCAGGCAGTTCCAGTTCAGCGAGAGTCATTTCCCCAGTATTCCAGCCATCTGAAATCAGTCAGACGCCGACCTCCGCCGGCTCGAAACTACATGGTGAATTCTGGACTGCCAATGACCAAAAAGCCGCAGGCTAGAGCCACGCGAAATTGCGGCTCCAACTTTCGGGCCACCGTTCACGAGTCCATTGAGACCTTCGGAATATCGGGCCGGGAACCCTGGGCGGGACGGATCAGGCAATAGCGGACGGATTCGCGGGCTGCGTGGCGTTGGGCCGCCGGCGTGAGGCCAGCACGCCAATGATTGCGGTCACGACGACGACAAACGTTGCCAGAACTGACGCGTTGAGGACGAGCGAGAGTTCCATTTGGTGCGGGAGAAGCATAGATTCGTCCCACCCTGCATTGTCGGCGCGATTGATGAAGTCTGCGTCGATCGGATTCCACAGGATGGCCGCGACACTGGTTGCCACCAACGCGCAGAGACTGAGGGCCAGCTGGACGAGGGACCCGACTGACGGCTTTCCATTGCGGCTTGACGGACGTTTGTCCATAACTTCCCCCGTTTAGTCTCAGTCGTGGCCGTTGCAGCCGCCGGTAATGCATTGCCCGTTGCCCACCGCCGAGGCGATGTCAGCCGGCCCGGTCGCTTCGATAAGCCCTGAGTGCGTCTTCTCTGATCCACTTTCGGGTCAGGAAAGCGTCCAGAACGCAAGAAACGCCGAGGATCGTCCAGGAAGTCCAAACCGGTGCAAGGCCGGCAATCACCAAGACCCCGACAGCAACAACGAAGCCGACGGAGACGTAGCCATAGATCCGGCGTGCACGGGTTGCAAATCTCGCCTCTTGCGTTTCGCGAAAGTAGTTCAGCATCAGTCCCCCAAGGTTCGAATCGGAGCCTACCGCACTGGCTGCACCAAATACCGAAAATGGATGCGCGCCAGATACGGCGTTGACCCACAAGATTTCTCATCGGCACCGCTATTTGGTCTTCGCCTCCTCCGCAGCACGTTGGAGGATCCTGCACCGGCACGTCGGGTCGTCGGGTTGCCTCGAACCACGCCCCGTCTGGTTCGATGAGTGCATGGATCATTCGCAGCTGAAACTGTCCGCCCCGAAGCTCAATGCGGGCGATCGAGTCGCGGTTCTCTCCCCGTCGTTCGCCGCCCCCGGATTCGCCCCGGCCGTGCATGAGCAGGCGATGCGGCGGCTCACATCGGCCACGGGTTTGATCCCTGTGGAATTCCCGACGACGCGCAAGCTCGGTTCCAGTCCCGGGGAACGGGCGGCGGACATCAATGCGGCGTTCGCCGATCCCAGCATCCGCGCGATTCTCGCCACCATCGGCGGCGACGACCAGATCACGGTCGTACCTCATCTCGACGAGGCGACCGTGCGGTCGAATCCAAAGATCTTCGTCGGATACAGCGACAACACCAACCTGCTGAACTGGCTGTGGTCACTCGGGATACGCGGATATCACGGAGGGTCGACCCAGGTCCACCTCGGCGCCGGGCCGGGTGCTGACGACGTCCACCTCGCTTCCCTGCGGGCCGCGCTGCTCACTGGAGGCGAGCTCGAGATCACCGATCCCGGGGAGTCGGAGGACTTCGGGCCGGATTGGCTCGAGCCGCGGGCACTCGTCGAATACGGCGACCGCGAACCCACCGAACCCTGGATGTGGACAGGTCCCGGACGCACGGTCTCCGGTTACACCTGGGGTGGCTGCATCGAAGTCCTCGACCAGCTCGCCATCGCCGACAGGCTGCCCTCCGTCGACGCGCTCCGGGGCACAATCCTGATCCTCGAAACCAGCGAACTGCTGGCTCCCGCAGATTGGGTCAAGCGATGGGTTCGAGCGCTCGGCGAGCGTGGTGTCCTGGGGGCGGTCGACGGCGTGCTGGTCGCCAGGCCTCCAGTCAGCAGCCACGGACAGGTTCCGTCTGCCGCCGAACGGGCTCGGCTCCGCGCCGCACAATGCGATGTGGTCAGCACCGAAATCGCCCGATACAGCCCGGCCGCCGTCGTTTGCATCGGGGTTCCCTTCGGGCACACCCGCCCGCAGTGGATCCTCCCCTACGGCGGTCGAATCCAACTCGACGGCGAAGCCAGGACGGTTACAGCCAGCTATGCCTGATCGTGGCAGGCAGTGCCAGGAGCACACGTCGGGTCATCTTCATTTCCTATGCGGTCGGACGCACGTTCTGATTTGATCGGAAGAGGTTGATGGGGTCATATGCGGCTTTGACGGCGGCCAGCCGGTCGTAGTTGGCGCCGTAGGCTGCCCTCACCCGTTCCTCCCCTTCCTGGCCAAGATCGTTGACGTACACCCCGCTAGCGGCAAAGGGCTGCATCGCTTCGAAGAAGGCGCGGGCCCAGCCGACGTGGCGCTCCGTTTCTGCCGGCTTGGACCACTGGCCCAGGATGAGGAGTTCGCTCTGGGACCGGCGATGCGGAAATGCCGTCGCCGCCGGGGGAACCCGAGCGGCCACACCGTGCAGTTGTTGCATTCCGATGCCGCTTGCCGCTGAAGGCATCTCGGCCGCAAACTGGAGCAGGACATCGATGGCGTCGGCGGTGAGGTCAGTCAAAAAGCTCGATTTCCAATAGTGGTGCCGGCCCGGCGGAAAGCCGCCGTCGTGGGCGCTTTGCCAAACGCCATAATCGGTGGGCACCACCGCGTCCACATCTGGGCCGAGGTCGCGCAGGGGCCGGAGCGCCAGCTCCGCCTCATCATGCGCGCCGCTCCAGCAGACGCCGATGCCGAAGACAGGGCGTCCTGAGGTGTCACACCCCAGACTGGCCGACATCGAGAGTTCGTCGGGGCACGAAGCGGCGAATCCGGGATAAAAGCCCAGGACCTCCCTTGTCCGTTCGGCCGGGAATGAGAGCGCTCCGGCAAGAACCTGTCCGACGGGATGCAAACGATAGGTGAAGGACGTGACAACACCGAAGTTGCCGCCGCCTCCGCGGATGGCCCAATAGAGGTCTGTGTGTTGGTCGGGGCTCGCCGTCAACAACCTGCCATCCGAAGTCACGATGTCGGCGGCCAGCACGTTGTCGCAAGCAAGCCCGTGTTTGCCGTTGAGCCAGCCGATGCCACCTCCGAGGGTCAAACCGGCGATGCCGGTAACCGACACAACTCCGAGCGGCGTGGCCAGGCCGTGCGCCTGGGTGGCGACGTCAAGGTCGACCAGGAGCGCACCCGCTCCAGCCAAGGCGACGCGCCGTTCGGCGTCGACCTGAACGTTCTTCATGCCGGAGCAATCCAGCATGAGCCCGCGGGCGCCGACGGCGTTCCCTGCCACGTTGTGGCCGCCGCCCTTGATGGAGACAGGGAGATCATTTTCCCGGGCGAAGTTCACGGCACGGCGAATATCCTCGGCGTCGGCAGGGCGGACAATGACGTCCGGACGGCGGTCAATCATCGCATTGAAGACCTTCCGGGCGTCGTCGTAGCCGGCGTCTCCGGGCCGGAACAGCCGGCCCCGGAGCGCCGAACCCAGGCCATCGACGGCGGATGGGTCAAGCGACGGTGCGGGGGTCCGGAAAGCCACGCCACGGCACCTTTCTCGTTCGAGATCGTCGAGGACGCGCGCCGGCCGGCGGCGCCGCGCTCATTTGACCGTCAATGAGCCGTGCATGTTGGGGTGGTAGTTGCAGTGAAAGGCGTAAGTCCCCGGTTCGGAAGGTGCCTTGAATGTGGCCGTGCCGCCGTTTTCCTTGACCTCGACATCAAAGAGGGTCGCATTCTGGTCCGCGGTTACCGTGTGCTCTGCGGTGTCCATGTTGATCACCTTCACCTCCGCCCCGGGAGCCACCGCACCCGGGATCTCGTAGGCGAAGTTGCTGATCGTGATTGTCGCGGCGGCGGCGTTCGCCGCCCCGCTTCCCGGCCCCGAAGTGGAGCCGGCCGGGGCAGACGGTTCCATCGACATGCTGGGCGAGGTCCCGGCGGTCGTGGCAGGGGCCGACGCCTGCGTTCCGCCGCCTCCGGCACAGCCGCTCAGCCCGATCAGTACCGTTGCCAACACAAGTGCAGTCCGTGTCTTGTTGCTCGTCATGATGTGCCGTCCTCAACGCTGGAGGGGGCTGAGAAATCAGCCCGGCTTCTTTCCATTCTGCATCCGCCACCATCAAAAAGCACCGCTGAAAAGCTCCGACAGAGAGCACGGGCCATCAGGGCTGCGTCCTGGCCTTTTGCAGGTAGGCCATGAGTCCGGCCAGTTGCTCCGGGGTCCAGGGCAGATCGGCGCTGAGGGCAGTCTTATTGTCCTGCCACATGGAACGGGCAGCGGCTTTGGTCTCTTCGCCTGCGTGGAACATGGATCCGATTTCGTCCCATGCCGTGGCCCATTCCCGGATGGACGGATCGGATACCCGCGTCCCGTTTTCGACATGCTTGAGACCCTCCTCGACCAATGCGGCCCACCGGACTTTGGCGGCCTCGATGCTGTCGCTGCCAAGTTCGGCTCTGCGGCCGGCCAGTTCCTGGCGCTGTTCTGGTGTGAAGTAGTTTTCGAGCATGGTGATCATCTCCAAAGTTGCCATGAACTGTTCCGGCACCGGCATGGTGGCCCCGTCGATACGTGAAAGCAGGTCGCGTATCCGGTCCTGGACCGCCTGGACCTGCTCGGCGTGCTGGCTAAGATGCAGCAACTGCCTTTCCAGGAGCGTGCGCAGCGAGCCAATGTCATCGGCAGGGGTTCCCAGTGCAACGCCGATTTCGGCCAGCGGGAGGCCGAGCATCTGCAGCGACCGGATCCGGTAGAGCCGCCGGACATCTTCCTCGGTGTAGCGGCGGTGGCCGGAAGCCGTCCGCCGGCCTGCCGACAGCAACCCAATCTCGTCGTAGTGATGGAGCGCCCGGACCGTGACGCCGCACGCTTTGGCAAGTTCGCCGATGCTCCATTGACCTGCGGCACCGCTCGTCTCTGTCATGTGAACAACCGTAGATCCTCACCCCGCGTGAGGATCAAGAACCTACTGGCCCGGCTGGCCGGTCCGGTCAGCCAGTCTTCCCGACGTCGGCCAGCCGGTTGTTCAGCCGGTCCACCTCGTCGAGGACTTCGGTCGCCGCCCAGGCACGGCTGCGCTTGGACTGGGTGACGGGGGTAATGACCCCGGCGGTGGAGAGCCGCTGCAGTGCGGCGTACACGGAGCTTTCGGCGACGCCGGCAATGTGGGCTGCGCTGTGGGCCTCGAATACGGGTCGCTCCAGCAGCCACGGAATGATCTTCTCGTCCGCGGATCCTCTGCGTGGCCTGGCCAGCTCCAGCCACATCGCCGGCAGCGCATCGAGGGCGGCGACGGATTCGCGGGCGGCATCCGAGGCGCGGATGGCGGAACGGGCCAGGTAGAGCACGAACGGATCGGCATCACCGGAGCGGTAGTTGTTGAGCAGGCTGAAGTAGGTGTCGACGTCGGCAACCATCGCCGACGCGATTGGGGTGACGGTGTTCCTGGTGAGCCCACGACGCCGGGAAATCGCCCCGATGAGTGCCCTCCCGATCCGGCCGTTGCCGTCGGTGAACGGGTGGATGGACTCGAAGTGGGCGTGCGCGACCGCCGCCTGCGCCATGATCGGCACGTCGCTGCGGTTGCAGAAGACGATCAGGTCTTCCATCAGGTCCGGCACGAGCTCCGGCGGGGGCGGGACGTGGATGGCGCCCCGCGGTGAATGGTCACTGCCGCCGATCCAGTTCTGAACCTCCCTGAACCGGCCGGCGTGTGGGCCGTCCATCGGGTCGTTCTTCATGAGCGTGTGATGGGCGGCCAGCATTGCCTCCAGCCGGATCTCGCCGGTTCGCCCGGCGTCGTCGATCATCCCTTGTACGGCGTCGGCGGCAGCCACCATGGAGCGGGCGTCATCACTGGCCTTGAGCCCGATCATGGCCCTGGCGTAGTCATCGCGGTTGGCGTTGACGTGCTCGATTTTGGAGGAGGAGACCGCCTCGCTGCGGAGCAGGAACCCGCTAATGGCGGCCATCCGCGTACCGGCAGTGACGTCCAGGGACGCGATGGCGACGGCGGCCTCTTCCAGGGCGACGATGGTCTCACGCCCCGGATCGAACCAGCTCCCGGCGATCAAGGGTGGCAGCGAGACCACCACCTCGGTGAATTCCCGGTCTTCGCGCGGCGGCCGCCCGGACGACTTCCAGGGCATCATCTTGCTGCCGTGCGCGGGCCAGCGGGTCATGGATCCTCCGGAAGTCTAAATAGTCACCCTACTATTTAGATTTTAGGGGCTAAGCATGAATAACGCGACGCGTGCTTAGGAAAACCCCTCGGCGGGGCGCGCTGCCCTTGATCGTCCAGCCCTAGGAGCCGGCTTCCCTCATGTCCGGCCGCGTGGCTTCCTGCAGCACCCAGCGGTTGCCATCCGGGTCGCTGAAGTAGGCGAAGGCGATTCCACCCATGTCCTGGACTTCGCTGATTTCCGCTCCCCGCCGAAGCAGCTCAGCCCGCGTGGACGCCATATCGGGGACCACCAGTTGCAGGCCCTCCAGGCTGCCCGGCGGCATGCTGGTCATTCCGGTGCCGACGACGATAGAGGCGGCGGAGCCCGGTGGCGTGAGTTGCACGACCCTCATTCCCGGGATGTATTCGACGTCGTGGTCCAGAACGAACCCGAGTCGGTCCGTATAGAACGACTTGGCCTTGTCCACGTCACTGACGGGTACTTGTACTACCTCGAGGCGCATCTCCATGCGGCTCAGAGTACCCCTGATTCCTGCTGCGCACAGGCCGTGGATCAACGGCGCGCCCTACAGTTGATGCCCGGAATCCCGGAATCGAGACTCACTCATGGCTCCCCTCTCTAGACGACTCATTCACGCCGCTCTCTCGGTTGGCCTGTCCCTCTTAGCTGTGATCGCGATGGCTTTCGCGGGCGCGGTGGTGGCGGACGCGCAACGTCACGTCCGCCCCGCCGCACAGGAGCCGACGGACCTGCCCACGAACCGGCTCTCCTCATCCGGCGCGATAGTTGTCGCCGTTGTCCTGGGATCGTCAGGCACCGTGGGAAGTGACGTTCTGGCCCCGTACGAAGTGTTTGCCAGTTCCCCGGATTTTTCGGTCTATACAATCGCGGCGCGGGCCGTCCCTGCCGCCGTCGACGGGGCCGAAGCCGGAGGGCTGGACGGGCGTAAGGCTACGAGCCACTGGTCCCGCCTGGGTGCGCTCAAGCGGAGCCACCCCCAGGTCCAATGGATGGGAGGCCGGCGATTCGTTCAGGACGGCAGGACCACCACCACGGCCGGTGTAACCTCCGGCATCCCCGGCGCCCTGAAAGTCTTGGAGGACCTGGCCGGCACGGCCGAAGCAGAGCGAGTCGGTCGGCTGATGAATTACCCGGGGTGGCAGGGGGCGGCGGCAGCCCAGATACCTGACCAGTCCTTCGCCGCCTCGGATATTCCCGTCGGACTCAACGCCCTCCTCCCCTGGTTCCGGCCGACGATCGCCGTCGGCCTCTTCAACGTGGTGGGTGAAAGGCGCGGATTGCGGGTCCCGTAATTGCACCGGGTTCACGAATATGCTCTCCACAGCCACCACAACACGGCGTGCATCGCACGGCGCAACACGCGTTGCTGCCTAGGACTCGACAAGGGGATGGATCCAGATGCTGTTGGACCAGCTTTCCGCAATACTCGCCTGCGCACTCTTGGCCGGCCTGGCTGTTTTCCAGGTGGCGCTGATCGCCGGAGCACCGCTGGGGAGAATGGCGTGGGGCGGACAACACCGCGTCCTCCCGGCCAAACTCAGAATCGGGAGCGCAGCATCCATTCCCCTGTATGCCCTCTTCGCTTATGCGGCGCTGGCCAAGTCCGGCTTTGTCCCGCTGTTGGTCAGCGAATCATTTACTGCGATCACCGTGTGGGTGCTGACGGCATACTTCGTGCTCGGAGTCCTTATGAACGCAATCTCCCGGAGCAAACCCGAACGCTTCGTCATGACCCCCACCACGATCGCCCTTGCAGCCCTCTACCTGGTCATCGCACTCCACTGATCTCGTGCCGGTGTTGGAAGCCGTAGCTGCCTCGTCCACGCGGCCGATCCGGGTGCTGCTCGTCGATGACCAACACTTGTCCGGACGGGCTTCCGCATGGTCCTGGAAGCCCAGGACGGCGTGGAAGTCGCCGGTGAAGCCGCTGACGGCAGCAGTGGCGTCGACATGTGTCGAGCTCTGGCACCGGACGTCGTGCTGATGGATGTGCGAATGCCCGGCACGGATGGGATTGCCGCGACCCGGCGCATTGTGGAGGAGTGCCCGAACTCACGGGTCATTGTCCTCACGAGGTTCGATCTCGACGAGTATGCCTTCGCGGCCCTCCGGGCCGGTGCCAGTGGTTTTCTGCTCAAGGATGTGGGGCCAGCTGAGTTGCTCGTTTCCCTTCGGGCCGTCGCCGGAGGAGACGCCGCCATTTCCTCCCGGGTCAGACGCCGGATGCTGGACCTCTTCAGCCAAAGGCTTCCCTCCGGCCCCCCGGCCGCGGGTGATGAAGCGGTGGCATCACTGACACAGAGGGAACGGGAAATACTCTCGGCCATTGCCCTGGGACTTACAAACACCGAGATCGGGGAACCACTGACTGTGGCGGAATCAACAGTCAAAACCCACGTGGGCCGCATCCTCATGAAACTCGGGCTGCGCGACCGTGTGCACGCCGTCATCTTCGCCTACGAACATGGCCTGGCCAGCTACCGGCGGCCGAACTGACTGCTGGTCCGATGGCGAGAAATGCACCTATAGGACGCAGCGGGACGGTCAGGCCTGGCTCAGCGCCTTGGCCTTGACGGCGTCGAATTCGGCCTGGGTCAGGGTGCCGGCGTCGAGGAGTTCCTTGGCCTTTGCGATTTCCTGGGAGGGGGACGACTTGGCCACGGAGCGGATGTATTCCGTTGTTGCGGCTTCGGCCCGCTGGGCACTGCGGGCCTGGCGCTCGGCCATGCTGCGGCCCCGCGCGATCAGGTACACGAGAACCGTGAGGAACGGCACAAAGACCAGGAAGATGATCCACACAGCCTTGAGCCAACCGCTGAGTTCGTGGTCCCGGAAAATATCCGAGATAACTGCAAACAGCGCGAAAAGATACGCGATGAACGCGAATGACCAAAAGAACAGCCAAATGAAGTTCCAGAATTGCTCCACGGGAGCCATCCTTCCGTTCTGAGGACGCCCTGCTGGCATCCTTAAGCGCCAAACTAGCCCCCCGGGCCGTACGCCGTTAGGACCAAAGGGCCCGAATTCAGCGCGGGAGCGCCACTGTGCGGGGTCAGCAGAAGGAAGTGCGGAGCCGGCGCGGGATGGCGGAACCGGAAGCGGCGGGCCTAAAAGAAATGCAGCTCACTCGCAGCATCCGGCGAGGGGTGCACCACGGGAGCCTGGCCAAGTTCGAGCAGGATGTCGTTAATACTCAGCTGGCCGTCCAACTGAGGATCCAGCTGCACCGGAACACCAGCCTCCGGAACGGCGTCGCTACTCATGCCACGATCATATGTGCGGACAGCCCCTGGGTCGGGGGGCCACGCCGACCGGGATCACGGACGGGGGTCCCCCCGGGGCCACGCGGACCAGGGGCGTCATGCGCCGTCGTAGGCCTCCTGCAGGGCGGCGATGTCCAGCTTGCGCATGGCGAGCATTGCCTGCATGGCACGCTGGGCGCCGTCGGGGTCGGGGCCGGCGAGCAGTTGTCCCAGCACGGCCGGAACCACCTGCCACGAGACCCCGTACCGGTCCTTGAGCCAGCCGCACTGGCTTTCCTGGCCGCCGTCGGTCAGGGCCGACCAGTAGCGGTCCACTTCCTCCTGCGACGCGCAGTCGATCACAAAAGACACTGCCTCATTGAAAGTAAAGGCCGGACCCCCGTTCAATGCCGTGAAGGTGCGCCCGTCAAGCAGGAACTGAACGGTGATGGCCTGGCCGGCGGGCCCGGGACCGCCGTCGCCATACCGCGAGACATCGAGGATTTTGCCGCCGTCGAAGATGGAGACGTAGTACTCGGCGGCTTCCTCGGCCTGACTGTCGAACCACAGGCAGGTGGTGATCTTTTCGCTCACAGCGCTCCCCTTGCGTTTGCCGTGCCGCCGGCAGACTCCGGCGGCGATCAGCGGCATGGGGCCGAGCCTAGCCCGGAGGTGACTTCACACACAACGGTGCCCGCCCGGAGCCCATCCTGACGGGACTAGGCTTGGATGTATGCCTTCTCCAACCCCCAGACGCCCCCGCCCGTCCGCCCCGGACGTTCCCCATTCCGGCCTCCGGCCCGCGCAGACAGCAGCCCTGGCCGCATGCGCGGATGCACTCCTGATTCTGCTCTTCGCGGCGATCGGGCGCGACGCGCACCAACGCGGGGAAATTGTCACCGGCGTCTTTGCGACGGCGTGGCCGTTCCTGGCAGGCGCGGCACTGGCATGGCTGGTCCTGCGGCTGTGGCATGACCCCCTGCGGGTGTGGCCCGCCGGCGTCGCTGTCTGGCTGGGAACCGTCGGCGTCGGGATGATCCTGCGGGCCCTCACCGGGCAGACGGTGGTGCTGCCCTTCATCATCGTGGCCCTGCTGAGCCTGGCCGTTTTCCTCCTGGGTTACCGCCTTGTGGCCGCGGGCGTTCGGCGGTTGCGTTCACGCCGCCGCCAGGCCTAATGCACTAGGCTTGCAGAAGATGGCAGCGCCCGTGCAAGGGCCGCCGACAGGCCCGCAAACGGCGCAACCGATCCGGAAAGGTTCACACGTGGTCACCGCATTCGTCCTGATCAAGACAAACGCTTCACGCATCCCGGAGACCGCCGAGGAAATCTCCGCCATCGCCGGCATCAGCGAGGTCTATTCCGTAACGGGCGAGTGGGACCTGATCGCCATCGCCCGGGTCGCCAAGCACGAGGACCTGGCGGACGTCATCGCGGACAAGCTCTCGAAGGTTCCCGGCGTCGCGCACACCACTACGCAGATCGCGTTCCGCGCTTACTCCCAGCACGACCTCGATGCGGCGTTTGCCCTCGGATTCGAGCAGTAGCGAACAACCGAATTGCGACCAGCTCACATGAGACGGGCCCGGCAGAAATCTGCCGGGCCCGTCTCATGTGTTCTTTAGGCGGTCTGCGACAGGGCGACCCACCTGTCCAGCACCGCGGCCGCGGCGCCGGATTCAATGGACTGCTCGGCGCGGTTGAACGCGGCGGCCATGCGCTCCGCCAGCGGACCCACGGCGTCGAGGTCGAACGCCACCAGCCCGGCCGCGGCGTTGAGCAGCGCCGCATCGCGGGCCGGCCCCGGCGCACCGCCGAGGACAGCCCGGACGACGGCGGCATTGGCCACCGCGTCCCCGCCGCGCAGCTCCTCCAGCGTGGCCGTCCGGATGCCCAGATCGCGTGGATCAAACATCTCTTCAGTTACCTCACCGTTGCGGATCTCCCACACCCGCGACGGGCCGGTGGTGGTGAGCTCATCCAGGCCGTCATTGCCGCGGAAAACCAGGCCGCGGCTGCCTCGCTTGGCCAGCACTCCGGCCACCAGCGGGGCCATTTGCTCATTGGCGACGCCCACCGCCGACGCCTGGACATGTGCCGGGTTGATCATGGGGCCCAGGAAGTTGAACGCCGTCGGCACGCCGAGTTCGCGGCGGGCGACGGCGGCATGCCGCATGGAGGGGTGGAACACCTGGGCGAAGCAAAACGTGATTCCCGCCTCTTCGGCGTTGAGTGCCACGCGGGGAATGGGGAGATCCAGCCGGACGCCGAGGGCCTCCAGGACATCGGCGGATCCCGACGAGGACGACGATGCCCGGTTGCCGTGCTTGACCACCCTGGCCCCCGCTCCCGCGGCGATGAGGGCGGCCATCGTGGAGATGTTGACCGTGTTCTGCTGGTCGCCGCCCGTGCCCACGATGTCCAGCTTCTCACCGGCAATGTCAATGGGGTTGGCGTTGGCGATCATTGCCTCCACCAGGCCGGCCAGCTCATCCACGGTCTCGCCCTTGGCACGCAGCGCCACCAGGAAACCCGCCACCTGGGCCGGCGTCGCCTCACCGGACATGATGGAATTCATGGCCCACTCAGTGCTCCCGGCAGTGAGGTCGGCACCGCTGATGAGTGCGTTGATGAGCCGCGGCCAGGTGTTGCCTGCCGCCTGTGCAGATGCCTGTGAAGTCACCTCCCGATGCTATCGAGGTCGGCCCCGCAAAGACCAATGTGAACCCCGCCGGGAACTTTTCCGCGCGAATTCGCGTCTTTGTAGAAAAAGTCCTCCGAAAACGCGGTTTGCGTTGGGCAGGACGGACTTTTATAGACATAATGTCTATGTGACATCTGCGACCCATGCCCCCAGTACCCCGGCGCACCCGACGCTGAACCGCCCGAACATGGTTTCTGTTGGAACCGTTGTGTGGCTGTCCAGTGAGTTGATGTTCTTCGCCGGTCTCTTCGCCATGTACTTCACACTCCGTTCGACTTCCGGACTGATGTGGGCCGAAGAGACAGCCAAGCTCAACTTCCCGTTTGCGCTCGTTAACACGATCGTCCTTGTGGCAAGTTCCTTTACTTGCCAGATGGGCGTCTTCGCTGCCGAGCGGCTCCAGCCGCGCCGAACCGGCGGACGCTTCAGCTTCACCCAGTGGGGGATGAACGGATGGTTCATCCTGACGTTCCTCATGGGTTCCTTCTTCGTCGCCGGCCAGGCGACCGAGTACGCCATGCTTGTTTCCGAGCATGTCTCGCTGTCTTCCAACGCCTACGGTTCGGCCTTCTACATAACGACGGGCTTCCACGGCCTGCACGTCATCGGCGGTCTGATTGCCTTCCTGCTCATCATGGGCCGCTCCTTCGCCGCGAAGAAGTTCGGACACTTTGAGGCAACTTCAGCGATCGTCACCTCGTACTACTGGCACTTCGTGGACGTCGTCTGGATTGGCCTCTTCCTGGTCATCTACGTCCTCAAGTAGTCAGACTTGACTCTTTTTCTACAAGAGGCAGAATTTCAAGAAGCGGCTCCCGGAGCCACCGCAGGATCGAATAAAGGAACCACCACGTGAAGGCACTCTCGCAGAAGCGACGTCACCCACTGGCAGCAATTGCACTGCTGCTGATGGGCCTCTTGGTCACGGGTGGGCTGTACGCCGTTGCCACCACCGTCAACCAGGCCAAGGCCGACACCACCACCTATAGCGCAAGCGACGTAGAGGAAGGCGGCAAGCTCTTTGCCGCCAACTGCGCCACCTGCCACGGCATGGGTGCCAGCGGTTCGCAGGCCGGGCCGTCCCTTGTGGGCGTCGGCGCCGCCGCTGTTGACTTCCAGGTCGGCACCGGCCGCATGCCCATGCAGATGAACGGCCCGCAGGCCTACAAGAAGCCCGCCCAGTTCAACGAGGAACAGACCAAGCAGCTGGCTGCTTATGTTGCCTCCCTCGGCCCCGGCCCGGCCATCCCCGAGGCAGGCGTGCTCGATGAGAAGGGCGACGCCGCCAACGGTGGAGAGCTGTTCCGCACCAACTGCGCCATGTGCCACAACGCCGCCGCTGCAGGCGGCGCACTGACCCGGGGCAAGTTTGCCCCTGCCCTCGCGGGTGTCTCCGGGCAGCACATCTACGAAGCAATGGTCACCGGCCCCCAGAACATGCCGGTTTTCAGTGACGCGAACATCTCCCCCGAGGGAAAGCGCGACATCATCACCTACCTGAAGCAGATTGAGGCCAACGGTTCACCCGGCGGCGCCGATCTTGGTGCTTTGGGACCGGTCTCCGAAGGTCTCTTTGTCTGGATCGCCGGGCTGGGCGTCATCATCGCGTTCACCATTTGGCTGACTTCCCGCACTTCATAAGCGGACCTTGCACCTGTAAGAATTTTCTGCTGACCCGTCAGCAGTTTGAATTGAAACCTAACTCGGCACTCGCCGAGACGAGAGAAGGATGAGGCGAATTATGGGCAACCATAGTGACGGCGGTCCGAACGACTCGGGCACCGTAGCTACGGCTGGTCAGAATGAGGTGGAGAAGTTCCAGGATCCTGGAATTCCCCCGCACCGTTTGCGCCTGGCTGACACGGACCCGAAGGCCGCAAAAAAGGCAGAACGGCAGGTAGCCCTTCTGTTCGGCATCTCGGTCGTTGGCACCTTGATATTCCTGGTGGCGTATTTCGCGATCGATCTGGGGCAAGACTCGGCGATCGCTACGATCCGCCTCCAGAATGCCCTGCTGGGCATCGGCACCGCTTTCGCGATGCTGGGCATCGGCACCGGTATCGTCCACTGGGCCAAGGCCCTTATGCCGGACCACGAGGTCTCGGAAGAGCGCCACGCGATCCGCACTGAGGAAGACCGCCAGGCTGCCGTGCGCATCGTCGATGACATCGTCGAGGAAACCGGCATTAAGCGCCGGCCACTGATCCGCAACACCCTGCTCGGCGCCGTCGCCCTCGCCCCCCTGCCGGCCCTGGCCATCTTCGGTGACCTCGGCCCCCGGCCGGACGACAAGCTGGCCCACACTCTGTGGGCCCCGGCCCCGGACGGCAGGCTCAAGCGGCTGGCCCGCGACCCGGATGGCACCCCCATCAAGGCCGCGGATGTCACCATGGGCTCCGCGTTCCACGTCATCCCCGAAGGGCTGAACGAGCTGAGCGAAGGAAAGCTGAACGAGAAGGCCAAATCGGTCGTTCTGCTCATGCGCCTGGACCCCGCACTGCTCAACCCCTCCCCCGAGCGCGCTGATTGGGCCTACAACGGAATCGTTGCATACTCCAAGATCTGCACCCACGTTGGCTGCCCTGTTGCCCTGTACGAACAGCAGACCCACCACCTGCTGTGCCCGTGCCACCAGTCAACCTTCGACCTGACCCAGCAGTGCAAGGTTATCTTCGGCCCGGCCAGCCGCCCTCTCCCCCAGCTGCCTATCGCAGTCGACGCTGAGGGCTACCTCGTCGCCACGAGCGACTTCCATGAACCCGTTGGACCGACCTACTGGGAGCGTGAGCAGCATGTCCTCAACAACAACGCCTGATGCCCCTGTCTTCGTCGCCAAAACTACAGGCGGCCGCATCACCGATTTCGTCGACCAGCGTGTTGGCGGCTCCGGAATCCTCCGTGAATTCGGCCGGAAGGTCTTCCCGGACCACTGGTCGTTCATGTTCGGCGAAGTGGCGCTGTACTCCTTCGTCATCCTGCTGCTCTCGGGCACGTTCCTGACGTTCTTCTTCGATCCGTCCATGGCGGAGACGCATTATGCGGGCTCGTACACGCCGCTGAAGAACGTTGAAATGTCGGTGGCCTACAGCTCCTCCCTGAACATCTCCTTCGATGTCCGCGGCGGCTTGTTCATGCGCCAGGTACACCACTGGGCAGCCCTTCTGTTCGTCGCATCTGTCTCCGTACACATGCTCCGCGTGTTCTTCACCGGCGCATTCCGCAAGCCCCGCGAACTGAACTGGGTGGTGGGCAGCGTCCTGCTCATCCTCTCCATGGCCGCAGGCTTCACCGGCTACTCGCTCCCCGATGACCTGCTCTCCGGCAACGGCCTGCGCATCATCGACGGCGTCATCAAGTCCATCCCGGTCATCGGCACCTACACCTCGTTCTTCCTCTTCGGCGGCGAATTCCCGGGCACCATGATCATCAGCCGCCTGTACATGCTCCACATCCTCCTGGTTCCCGCGCTCATCCTGCTGATGATCGTGATGCACCTCTTCATGGTGGTTGTGCACAAGCACACGCAGTACCCCGGCCCGGGCCGCAACGACGGCAACGTCGTCGGCTACCCCCTGGGACCGGTTTACGCGGCGAAGGCCGGCGGCTTCTTCTTCATCGTGTTCGGTGTCGTTGCCATCATGGCGGCGTTCTTCACCATTAACCCGATCTGGAACTACGGCCCGTACGACCCCTCCCCGGTTTCTGCAGGCACCCAGCCTGACTGGTACATCGGCTTCGTTGACGGCGCCCTCCGCCTGATGCCGGGCACGATCGGTGACTGGAAGGTCGAGCAGATCTGGTTCGGCCACATGTTCACGTTCAACGTGCTGCTGCCGGCACTCGTCCCGGCGGGCATACTCTTCACGGTCATGTTCGCCTACCCGTGGATTGAACGCTGGATCACCAAGGACAACCGCGAGCACCACGTCCTGGACCGCCCCCGCAATGCTCCTACCCGTACGGCAATCGGCATGGCCGGTTTCGTCTGGTACTGCGTCATGTGGGCAGCGGCCGGCTCGGACCTCATCGCCACCCACTTCCACGTGGCCCTGAACGATGTCACCTACTGGCTGCGCGCACTGTTCTTCATCGGCCCGGTTATCGCGTTCATCGTCACGAAGCGGGTCGCCCTGGCGCTCCAGCGCAAGGACCGCGAGATTGCCCTGCACGGCCGTGAAACCGGCCGCATCGTGCGCCTGCCGCACGGCGAGTTCATCGAGGTCCACGCCCCGCTGGATGAATACAAGCGCTACAAGCTGGTCGGGTTCGAGTCACCGGCCCCGCTGCCTGCGGTGCCGAACGAGCACGGCGTCGTGGACCGCAAGGAAAAGCGCCGCGCGAAGCTGTCCCGCTGGTTCTTCGAGGACCGGGTTGCCCCGGCCACTCCGGCAGAGCTGGAGGCCGCTCACGGCCACCACGGCGCCCACGAAGCGATTGAAACCGCTGAGTCGAAGTCGCTGAGCCACTAGGCGGCACCAAGCACCACGCAGGAAGGCCCGGTCCCCTTGGGGACCGGGCCTTCCTGCTTCCCCGGAAACGACAGAAACGACTGCAACGCGGGGCACTTCGCGCCCTAACCCCCTCGGCGGGACGGGCGCGGAGTGCCCCGCGTTGCTGTGGTCAGGGGCGGTACCCCGAGGCGTAGTTCCGGGTGGGCCGGACGCCAGGGCGCTGCAGGGGCACCCAGAGCTTGTAGCGGTCAGCCCGGTAGTAGGACACGGAGTAGTCCACCATCGCGCGGGCCACGAACGCGTGGCGCTGGATCTTGAGCAGCGGGGTTCCGACCTCGACGTTCAGGAGACGGGCCGTGGACGGCGACGCAGCCGTCGCCTCGATCATGTCCTCACCCCATTCCATCACCAGCCCGTAGCGTTCGCTCAGCACGTTGTAGAGCGATGTGGGCGGTTCGCCGTCCAGCAGGCCGGGAACCCGGTGGGCCGGGATGAAGTTTTCATCCACGCTCATCGGTTCGTTGTCGGCCAGCAGGAGGCGCCGGAACCGGACCAGGGGTGTCCCCTCCTCCAACTGCAGCTCACGGGCCAGGAAAGCGCTGGCGCCAATCTGCTCGAAGCTCAGGACCTTGGCGGCCGGGACCATGCCGCGGCGCTGCATCTCTTCGCTGTAGGAAGTCAGCTTTACCTGGAGATCCAATTTGGGTTTGCGCACAAACGTACCCAGGCCCACGACGCGTTCAATCACTTCCTCACCTACGAGGGCATCGATGGCTTGGCGCACGGTCATCCGGGCGAGGCCGAAGCGCTGGGCGAGGTCCCGTTCGGAGGGCAGCGCAGATCCGGGCGGGCACGCGGCGGCGATGTGCGCGCGGAGGATCTCGCGCAACTGCACGTAGATCGGCACCCCGCTCTGACGGTCGATCTCGCCAATCATCTTGGACGCGTTAGTGGACGCCATGGTCCACCCTCCGGTTGCGGCCCGGCGCGGGAAATACACTCATATCTCAAGGGTAAGCCCGTGACGCGGCAGGTCTAGACCACGCCGCCGACTCAAGTCGTGCCGGGTACTCCCCCGCCGCTACCCTTGTAGGTACAGGCCGTGGCCGGGGCAATGCCGCCCGCCCGGTCTGACGGACTGCCTGCCGGACGCCCTCCATCTGGGTCACCGGTCGCGTGGCCAGCCCGTGCAGCAGCAACACGTACAGAACAACACCAGCATGAGGGAGTCCCGTTGCCAGTTCGCAAGGCAATCGTCACGGCCGCCATCGGCCTCCACGCCCGGCCGGCGGCAGTATTTGTCCGGGCGGTCACGGCGACCGGCCTCCCGGTGACCATCAGCAAGGACGGCAGGCCAGGCGTCGACGCCCGCTCGCTGCTGGAGGTCATGACCGAGGACTTCGAGTGCGGCTGTGAGGTGGAGCTGGCCGTCGCTGCGGACGCCCTCCCGGCATCCTGCAGCCCCGCAGAGGCCGAGGGTGCGCTGGAGGAACTCCGGTTCCTCTTGGAATCGGCAGCGGCCGCCTGAGGGCCTCCCCGCTCCCATTCGGCGGCCCGCAGTGCGGTGCCGCCCTCCAGGCGGGACGCTGCGCAGGCGGGACGCTGCGCAGGCGGGCTGGGCGTGCGGGGACGCGCTGCACCCGGCCGGCAGGAACGCAGGAACCAAGACAAACGACGGCGGGCCCCACCATTGGTGGGGCCCGCCGTCGTGCGTTCTTAACTACTATTCCGGGTGGGCGCTAGTGCGCGTGGTCACCGCGGCTGTACTCGTAGACCCAGCCGACCAGTGCGACCACTGCCATCCCGCCGGCGATGAAGACGATCCACCAACCCACGGCCAGGCCGAGGAACCCTGCGGCGCAGGACAGGCCCAGCATCAGCGGCCACCAGCTCCAGGGGCTGAAGTGTCCCTGTTCGCCGGCGCCTTCGTGGATCTCTGCGTCGTTGCGGTCCTCGGGGCGCATGCCCACGCGGCGGCCGGTGAAGCCGAGGTAAGCGCCGATCATGCCGGCGAGTCCGCCAACCAGCAGGATGGCCAGTGCGCCCACCCATTCAGTCCAGTTGGTCAGGTATCCGTAGATGAATGCAACGGGCACGAAGAAAAAGACGCCGAAGCCAAAGATCCTTGATTCGATTTTCACTTGGCGGTGTCCTTCTGGTCGGCGTTACCGAGAGCCGCTGCTGCCGGAGCAGGCGAATCCGCGGTGTAGGACTGGGAGAGCTCCGGGTGGTGCAGGTCCAGGGCAGGACGCTCGGAGCGGATGCGGGGCAGGGAGGTGAAGTTGTGACGCGGCGGCGGGCAAGACGTGGCCCATTCCAGCGAGGCACCGAAGCCCCACGGGTCGTCAACTTCCACACGCTCGTTGCTGCGCCAGGTGATGTAGACGTTCCAGAAGAACGGAATCAGCGAGGCGCCGAGGACGAACGAGGCGATGGTGGAGAACTGGTTCATCCACGTGAAGTTGTCCTGCGGCATGTAGTCGGCGTAGCGGCGGGGCATGCCCTCGACGCCGAGCCAGTGCTGGATCAGGAAGGTGCCGTGGAAGCCCAGGAACAGCATCCAGAAGTGGATCTTGCCGAGGCGCTCGTTGAGCATCTTGCCGGTCCACTTGGGCCACCAGAAGTAGAACCCGGCGAACATGGCGAACACGACGGTGCCGAAGACCACGTAGTGGAAGTGCGCCACCACGAAGTAGGAGTCCGAGACGTGGAAGTCCAGCGGCGGCGAGGCCAGGATGATGCCGGTGAGGCCGCCGAAGAGGAACGTCGCCAGGAAGCCGATGCTCCACAGCATGGGGGTCTCGAACGTGATGGAACCGCGCCACATGGTGCCGATCCAGTTGAAGAACTTCACACCGGTCGGAACGGCGATGAGCATCGTCATGAAGGAGAAGAACGGCAGCAGGACCGAGCCGGTGACGTACATGTGGTGGGCCCACACAGTCACGGACAGGGCGGCGATGGAGATGGTCGCGTAGACCAGGCCCTTGTAGCCGAAGATCGGCTTGCGGCTGAAGACCGGGAAGATCTCGGAGACGATGCCGAAGAACGGCAGCGCGATGATGTACACCTCAGGGTGGCCGAAGAACCAGAACAGGTGCTGCCAGAGGACGGCACCGCCGTTCTCGGGATCGAAGATGTGCGCACCGAAGCGGCGGTCGGCGCCGAGGGCAAACAGCGCGGCGGCCAGCGGCGGGAAGGCCATCAGGACCAGGATGGAGGTCACGAGGGCGTTCCAGGTGAAGATCGGCATCCGCCACATGGTCATGCCCGGGGCGCGCATGCAGATGATGGTGGTGATGAAGTTGACGGCGCCGAGGATGGTGCCGAAGCCGGAGAGCGCCAGGCCGAAGACCCAGAGGTCGCCGCCCACGCCGGGGCTGAACGTCGTGTTGGACAGGGGCGCGTACGCGAACCAGCCGAACGACGCGGCACCCTGCGGGGTGATGAACCCGGAGACGGCGATCGTGGAGCCGAAGAGGAAGAACCAGAAGGCCAGTGCGTTCAGTCGCGGGAAGGCGACGTCGGGGGCACCGATCTGCAGCGGCATGATGACGTTGGTGAAGCCGGCGAACAGCGGCGTCGCGAACATCAGCAGCATGACGGTGCCGTGCATGGTGAAGAGCTGGTTGTACTGCTCTTTGGTCTGCAGGATCTGCATGCCGGGCTCGAAGAGCTCGGCACGGATCAGCAGCGCCATGATGCCGCCGAAGCAGAAGAAGATGAACGACGCGATCAGGTACATGTACCCGATCGTTTTGTGGTCGGTCGAGGTGATCCAGTTGACGACGATGCGTCCCTTGGACTTCGGTACTACGGGAGCCTCGAGGATCCCGGCGGATTGAGTGTAAGTTGCCACGTCGCTCCCCTTACTTGGTTTCGGCCGGGGCCGGGTTGCGGTCGTACTCTTCACCGAGCAGGCCGGTGTTCCCGTCCTGGCGCAGCTGGTTCATGTGCGCCTGGAACTCCGACTCGGAGACAACCTTCACGCGGAACAGCATTTCGGAGTGGTACTCGCCACAGAGTTCGGCGCACTTACCGTCGTAGGTGCCCTCCCTGGTGGGCGTCAACCGGATGTAGTTAGTCTTGCCGGGAATCATGTCGCGCTTCTGCAGGAAGGCAGGAACCCAGAAAGAGTGGATGACGTCGCGCGCGTTGAGCTCGAGGTCAACCGACTTGTTAACCGGGAGGTACAGGGTGGGCAGCTTGTTCTTGTCCACGTCGTTACCGGTCAGGTGCGCCTGGACGCCGGCTTCGTGCACGTCCTCGGTGACGACGTTGCCCTTCAAGTAGTTGAAGTCCCACGCCCACTGCTTGCCGCGGACGTCGACGACGACGTCGGCCGGCGTTGAGCGGTCATCGATCGACTGCTGGTCGCGGTCGGTGAAGTAGAAGAACACCAGGACCATGAACAGCGGGATCGTCAGGTAGAACACTTCAAGCGGAAGGTTGAAGCTGTTCTGGCGCGGGAAGCCCACGGTGCCCTTGCGGCGCCGGTAAGCGACGATGCACCAGATCATCAGGCCCCAGGTGATGATGCCGACGACCAGCGCGGCAATCCATGAGTTGACCCAGAGGTCCATGATGAGGTCAGTGTGATTGGTGGTGCCACGCTCGGTGGGCAACCAGCCCTTCTGTACCTCTGGTGAACATCCAGTCAAAGCCAACGCGCCGGCTAGTGCCAAGCCAGTGATCGTAGTGATCTGTTTGCGTCGGCTGCCGGTTCGGTTCTGCGAACTCACAGACGGCCCTTCCTACTTGTTGCTGTTGCCCCGCAAATTACGGGCAGGGCAAACGAAAAGTTTTACTACTCGGTGTAGAGCTTACCGCTCCCCGGGAGTTTTCGCCCACATGTCCGCACCGTGCGTCGGGAGCTTTTTGTAGGCGCCGCTCGTTGAGGACCCTGCGGCACTAAGGCCGGGCAAAATGCCCGGCCTTAGTGGAAGGAATTAGTGGAAAGAATCTCCGCAGGCGCAGGACCCGCCGGCATTCGGGTTGTCGATCGTGAAGCCCTGCTTGGCGATGGTGTCCTCGAAATCGATGCTGGCACCGCTGAGGTAAGGAACGCTCATCTTGTCGACGACGACTTCGACCCCGTCGTAGTCGCGCACTGCATCCCCGTCGAGCAGCCGCTCGTCGAAGTACAGCTGGTAAATCAGGCCGGAGCAACCGCCGGGCTGCACGGCAACGCGGAGGCGCAGATCGGTGCGCCCTTCCTGCTCCAGCAGGCTGCGGACCTTTCCGGCCGCGACGTCGGTCAGCATGACCTCGTGCGTGGCCAGCTCGCCGGCCTCGGCGGCAGAGTTGCCGGCGCTGTTTTCATTGGTTGTAGTGCTCATGGCCTACCTTCTTGCAACGGTGGTGGCGGCCCCGCTCACACGGTGCCCGCCCCTACTTAAACGGTATGGGCTATAGCTACATGCTACTTCGCGCAGCCCTGTAGCTCTAACTTCTGACGTAACCGTGGGAGACGGCTGGATGTTCCCCGGGACGCGCCAGGCGCGGGGGCTAGAGCGCGCCTTCGTTGTTCAGGCGCGCGAGCAGCAGGGCCTCGGCGACAATTGCGTTCCGGAAGTCACCCAGGTGCAGCGATTCGTTGGCGCTGTGGGCTCGGGAATCGGGATCCTCGACGCCGGTGACCAGGATCTGCACGTCCGGGTAGAGCTCGGTGAGGTCCGCGATGAAGGGGATCGATCCGCCGATCCCCATTTCGACGGCGGGCACGCCCCAGGCCTCGCCCAGGGCCCACATGGCCACGGACGCGGCCTTCGAGCTCGTGTCCGTCAGGAAGGAGTTGCCGCTCTCCCCCGGGGTGAACACCACCTCAGCGCCGAACGGGGCGTGGGTTTCGACGTGCTGGCGGACAGCCTCCATGGCGGCTGCCGGGTCCTGCCCCGGGGCCAGGCGCAGGCTGAACTTGGCCCGGGCCCGCGGCAGCAGGGTGTTGGAGGCCACGTCCACGGCCGGGGCGTCAAAGCCGATGATGGACAGGGCGGGCTTGGTCCACATGCGTGAGGCAATGCTGCCGGTCCCGGCGAGCTTCACGCCGTCGAGCACGGAGGCGTCGGCGCGGTACTCCTCCTCGGTGAGGTCGACAACCACGTCATCGCGGCTCACCAGGCCCTTGATCGCGACACTGCCCTCGTCGTCGTGGAGGGTCGCGATCAGGCGGGCCAGCAGGGTCGGGGCGTCGAGCACGGGGCCGCCGAACATGCCCGAGTGCACGGCGTGGTCCAGGACCTTGACCTCGATGGTGCCGTCCACCAGGCCGCGCAGGCTGGTGGTCAGGGCTGGAATGCCGACCTTCCAGTTGCTGGAGTCGGCCACGACGATCACGTCGGCGCGGAGCAGCTCGCGGTGGGTTTCCAGGAACTGCCGGAACGTTGGCGAGCCGGCCTCCTCTTCGCCCTCGAAGAAGAACGTCACGCCCAGGCCCAGTTCGTCACCGAGCACGCGCGTGACCGCAGAGTAGGCGGCGATGTGCGCCAGGATGCCGGCCTTGTCATCGGCGGCACCGCGGCCGAAGAGCCTGCCGTCGCGCTCGACGGCGGTAAAGGGGTCGGTTTCCCACAGTGCCAGGTCGCCGGTGGGCTGGACGTCGTGGTGGGCGTACAGCAGGACTGTCGGCTTGCCCTCCGCGGCCGGGCGGCGGGCGACGACGGCGGGCCCGCCGGGCGTCCCGTCTTCCTTGTCGCAGCGGAGGATCCGGACGTCGTCGAAGCCGCTGGCCCGCACGAGGCTGGCGACGGCGTCGGCGCTGCGGTTCAACGGGGCGGGATCAAAGCTGGGCCAGGCGATGCCCGGAATGGCAACAAGTTCCGTCAGCTGGCCGATCGTCTCGTCGAACGATTCGGCAACGGCCTGGCGGAGGGCCTCGGCATCGATGGTGCCCTCGTGGTCCATGGTGGTCTGCGGGTTCCCCGCGGTAGATGAAGTCATGGCCAAAACACTACCCGTGCTCTGAATCACTACAAACAGCGTCACGCCCGGGCCTGCGCCGTGTGGGCTGGGTCTCGGGCCTGTGTCTGCGGGGTATTCTTTAGGGGTGTTTGGACGTAAAAAGGAAGCGCCATCGGCGCAGGACGTAGTTGACCAGCAGGCATCCGAGGCAGCAGCCCGTAGCGCCGTGACCGGCAAGGGCACACCCACGCCCAAGCGCAGCGCCCAGGAGGCGGCCCGCAAGCGGCCCCTCGTGCCGGAGGACCGCAAGGCTTCCAAGGCTGCCGAGCGCGCCGCCGTCACGGAGCAGCGGCTCAAGATGCGGCAGGCCATGGACACCGGTGACGATAAGTTCCTGCCGCTGCGGGACAAGGGTCCGCAGAAGCGGTTCGCCCGTGATTTTGTCGATGCCCGCTTCAGCCTTGGCGAGTTCCTCATGTTCGGCGCCCTGCTGTTTGTCATCATCTCCTTGCTCGTGCCGGCCTCCAGCGCACAGATGGTCTACGTCCTGGGCGCCTTCTGGGTCATGTTCCTCGCGGTCTTCGTGGACGTCTTTATCCTCTCCCGCAAGCTCAAGAAACGGCTCGGCGAAAAGTTCGGCGACGTCGAGCGCGGCACCGTCTGGTACGGCTCCATGCGCTCCCTGCAGTTCCGCCGCCTGCGCCTGCCCAAGCCCCAGGTCCGGCGCGGCGAGTTCCCCGCCTGACATTTCCCTTCCACGATTCTTAACCAAGAAGCCCCCGGCAGTCACCTGTCGGGGGCTTCTTGGTTGCTGCGACCGGTCCGGCCCGATCGCAGCGCAAGGGCTAGCGCCGGCTCGGGTGGGTGGCCAGCAGCCGGTTGATGCGGGCGGCCCAGAAAGGTCCCTCGTAAAGGAACGCCGTGTAGCCCTGGACGAGGGTGGCGCCGGCGTCCAGCCGTTCCTGCACGTCCTGTGCCGTTTCGACGCCCCCCACCGAGACCAGGGTCAGCGCTCCGCCGGTGACGGACTTGAGCCGGGCCAGGACCTCCAGGGACCGTTTCTTCAGGGGCGCCCCGGAAAGACCTCCTGCTCCGCACGCCTCAACCTTGTCGGGGCTGGAGGCGAGCCCGGTGCGGGCGATCGTGGTGTTGGTGGCGATGATGCCGTCCAGCTTCAGGTCAAGCGCCAGGCGCGCGACGTCGTCGATGTCCTCATCACTGAGGTCGGGCGCGATCTTGACCAGGAGGGGAACGTGGCGGCCGGCGGCCTTGTCCGCCTCCTCCCCCACTGCGGCCAGCAGCGGGCGCAGGGTCTCCACGTCCTGCAGCAGCCGAAGACCGGGGGTGTTGGGCGAGCTGACGTTCACCACGAGATAGTCCGCAGCGGGGGCCAGGCTGCGCGCGCTGATCAGGTAATCGGACACCGCATCCTCGAGCCCGACCACCTTGCTCTTGCCGATGTTCACCCCGATCACGGGCCGGACGCCGGGGTGCTGGCGCTGCAGGGCGGCGCGGGCGGACTTCAGGCGCGGGGCCACCGCCGCGGCGCCGTCGTTGTTGAACCCCATGCGGTTGACGACGGCCCTGTCCTCCACGAGGCGGAACAGCCGCGGCGCCGGGTTCCCGGGCTGGGCCTGGCCGGTGATGGTGCCGACCTCCACATGGCCGAAGCCGAGCTCCGCCAGCGCCTCGATGCCGTGGCCTTCCTTGTCGAAGCCGGCAGCCAGGCCGAATGGGGACGGGAAGGTCAGGCCAAACGCCTGGGTCTGCAGCGACGCCGCGGGGGCGGTGAACTTCTGCAGCAACCGCCCGGCACCGCAGCTGTGGGCGAGGCGGATGGCCTTGAACCCGATCTTATGGGCGCGTTCGGCGTCCATCCATGTGAAGGCCAGCCGGAAAAATGTGGGATATACGCGCATGCCTCTAGTTTTCCGGTTCGGGCCGCGCAGACCAAACCAGCGCACCCGCCGGCACGGTTGTGACTGCCCGTTGTGACTGTCGTTGTGACTGCGGCGCCCCCGCGCCCGGGCCCGGCGGCGGAAGTGCGCCGGCGCGAGTTAGCATGAAGCCATGACCAGCAATGAGGGTGTCGGAACGGCCGGCCGTGGGGCTTCGGGTCGCGGGATCGAGGCCGATGTTGTGGTGGTCGGCGCCGGCCTGGCAGGGCTCGTGGCCGCGGCCCAGGCCTATGCCGCCGGCCGCCGGGTGGCGGTGCTCGATCAGGAACCCGAGGCTTCCGTCGGTGGCCAGGCGCACTGGTCCTTCGGCGGCCTCTTCATGGTCAACACTCCGGAGCAGCGGCGGCTCGGGGTGCGGGACAGTGAAGAGCTGGCCCTCGCCGACTGGCATGCGTCGGCGGGATTCGACCGGCCGGAGGACGCCCTGGCGAAGGAGTGGGCGGCGGCGTACGTGAACTTCGCCGCCGGTGAGAAGCGTGGCTGGCTCGCCGCGCTGGGCGTCGGGCTGTTTCCCCTGGTGCAGTGGGCCGAACGCGGCGGCTACGGCCCGGACGGCCACGGCAACACTGTCCCGCGCTTCCATGTCGCGTGGGGCACGGGACCGGCGCTGGTGGCCCCCTTCCTTGCCAAGCTGCGCGAAGGCGAAGCCGCCGGCCGCGTGTCCTTCCATTTCCGCCACCGCGCCACCGGGCTCGTGAAAACCGCGGGCCGGGTGAGCGGCGTGCGCGGCGAATTGCTCGAAGCCAGCGGCGCAGGCCGGGGCGAAAGCTCTTCACGACGCCCGGCCGGCACTTTCGAGGCTGCGGCCGCGGCCGTGGTGGTGACAAGCGGCGGCATCGGCGGCAACCACAATGTGGTCCGCAAGCAGTGGCCAGGCGGCGCGGCGCCGGAGCGGATGCTGAGTGGCGTGCCGGCATCCGTGGACGGGGACTTCCTCCCGGCCGTGGGCCGCGCCGGCGGACTCCTCATCAACGGGGACCGGATGTGGCATTACCCGGAGGGTATCCACAACCATGCCCCGGTCTGGCCGCGGCACGGCATCCGGATCCTGCCCGGACCGTCGGCCCTGTGGCTGGACGCGACGGGGCGGATGCTCCCGCCTCCGCTGTTTCCGGGCTTCGATTCGCTCGGCGCCCTGCGCCACATCCTGGCCACGGGACATGCCCATTCATGGTTCGTCCTGAACCGCAGCATCGCGCTGAAGGAGTTCGCGCTGTCAGGATCCGAGCAGAACCCGGATCTCACGGGCAAGGACGTCCGGCGGCTGGTCTCACGGCTGAAGCCCGGCAGCGATACACCGCTGCAGCGGTTCCTGGACCGCGGGGTGGACTTCCTGCAGGCAGCGGACCCCGCCGGGCTCGCCGGGCAGATGAACGATCTGACGGGCGGGCAGCTCATCGACCCCGCGGCCCTGGAGCAGCTGATCCGCGACCGGGACCGGCAGTTTGCCAGCGGGATGGGCAAGGATCCGCAGCTGGCGGCGATCCGGGCAGCGCGGCGTTTCGCCACCGACAAGATCATGCGGGTCGCCCCGCCGCACCGGCTGCTGGATCCGCGGCACGGTCCCCTGCTCGCCGTCCGGCTCTCGGTCCTGACGCGCAAGAGCCTTGGCGGTGTGCAGACGGATCTGCAGTCGCGGGTCCTGGATGCCACCGGACAGCCCGTGCCCGGGCTGTTCGCGGCCGGTGAAGCCGCAGGGTTTGGCGGCGGCGGAATCCACGGCTACCGGGCACTCGAGGGAACGTTCCTGGGCGGATGCCTCTTCTCCGGACGTTCCGCGGGCCGGGCCGCTGCGTCCGCGGCCTAGTCCGGGCAGGCACTCAGTTACACAGGAGGAAAGTCGATGCAGTGGCGGACCGACATTCTCGGGGATGATTTCCAGGCGTGCACCTTTGAGGCCGTCAGCCCTGACGGTG
Source organism: Arthrobacter humicola (assembly GCF_022803015.1). Taxonomy (GTDB): domain Bacteria; phylum Actinomycetota; class Actinomycetes; order Actinomycetales; family Micrococcaceae; genus Arthrobacter; species Arthrobacter humicola_A. Next base: position 511,498 of record NZ_JAFKON010000001.1, on the reverse strand, counting down.
TGCTGCGCACTGCCACCCTGGTCCGCCATACCCCGCTCCCGCCGGCACCATCAGTGCTGCCGGCCCGGGCTGTGCTGTTCCTGCACGGCTGGAGTGACTACTTCTTCAATGAGGAGCTCGCGGAATTCTGGGCGGGGCAGGGGTTTGAGTTTTTCGCCCTCGACATGCACAACCATGGCCGTAGCCTGCGCCCGGGCACCCACGGCGGCTACGTCGCGGACCTGGACAACTACGACGCCGAAATCACTGCAGCGCTCGGGATCATCGGTTCGCTCAGGCCGGGCGCCACGCCGCGGCGGGTGACGCTGATGGGACACTCCACCGGCGGCCTGATCGCGGCGCTGTGGGCCGACCGGCATCCGGGGATGGTGTCACAGCTGGTCCTGGACAGCCCATGGCTGGAAGTCCATGGCAGCCCCGCCCTGCGCAGGGCCGCGCGGACCATGGTGGAGCCGTTCGCCCGGTTCTGGCCGGAATCTGTGATCCGGCTGCCCGAGCGGGCCTTCTACTGGCGCAGCATCAGCAGCGCCGCGGAAGGCGAATGGGCCCTGGACGATGCCTACCGTCCGCCGCACGCCTTTCCGGTCCGCGCCGGCTGGCTCAGCGCCGTGCTCGCCGGGCAGTCCAGGGTGGCGCGTGGGCTGAACATCGATGTGCCCATCCTGGTGCTCATCTCGGGCGCCAGCGCCAACGGGATGTTCTGGAAGGAGTCCATGCGCAGCACGGACGCGGTCCTGGACGTGAACACAATCGCCCTCCGCGCGCTCAGCCTGGGCCGCACCGTGACGTTGGAGCGGATTGACGGCGCCCTGCATGACGTCTTCCTCTCCGCCCCGCGGGTCCGCGCGGACGCCTATGCCCGGCTGTCCCGGTGGATCAGGGCGTACGTCTACGACTGACGCGGATCAGCTGACCTGGCCGCCCGCGGCGGGAGCGGCGTCGATGGCTCCACCGTAGCGGCGGTCCCGCTGTGCATAGATCTCGACGGCGTCCCACAGCGTCCGCCGGTCCACGTCCGGCCACAGGGTGTCCATGAACACGAACTCGGCATAGGCCGACTGCCAGAGCATGAAGTTGGACAGCCGCTGTTCCCCGGAACTGCGCAGGAACAGGTCCACGTCCGGCAGGTCCGGCTCGTCGAGGAACTTCTGGATGGTCCGCTCGGTGATGGCCCCCGGCTTCAGCCGGCCCTGGGCCACTTCCTCCGCGATCGCGGAGACGGCGTCGGCGAGCTCGGCCCGTCCGCCGTAGTTGACGCACATGTTCAGGGTGCAGGTGCTGTTTCCCCGGGTGTAGTCCTCGGCCTCTTCGAGTTCGCGGATCACGGAGCCCCACAGCTTCGGGCGCCGCCCGGACCAGCGGATCCGGACCCCCCATTCATCGAGCTGGTTCCGTTGCCGGCGCAGGACGTCCTTGTTGAAGCCCATCAGGAAGCGCACCTCCTCAGGGGACCGCCGCCAGTTCTCGGTGGAGAAGGCGTACACGCTGACGTATTCGATCCCCAGCTCGATCGCGCCGGCCATGACGTCCAGCAGGGCAGGCTCCCCCGCCTTGTGGCCCTCGATCCGTGGCAGGCCGCGCTGGTTCGCCCAGCGCCCGTTGCCGTCCATGACGATCGCCACATGCCGCGGGATGAACTCCGCGGGAATCGCGGGCGGAACAGCGCCGGACGGGTGCGGATAGGGAGCCACCACCGGGGTGGTCCGCCGCCGGCCGTTGGACTGTTTCGCCTGGCTTTTCTCCAGGTTCTTTCCCAGGCTTCTTCCCAATGCCACTTTTACGTTCGCTCCACATGTTTGAGGGATTTCAGGACTCGTTCCAGGTGCCACTGGAGGTAGCTGGCTACCAGTCCGGCCGCTTCCCGGCGGTGGACGGAGGCTGAGGCATCCGCCGTCGTCCAGTTTCCGGTGAGCAGGGCACCCATGAGGAGCACCGTCTCCGGGGCCGGCGCGGGCGATCCCGGCGGCCGGCACCCGTGGCAGACCATGCCGCCGAGCGGCGCGGAAAAGGCGGTGTGCGGCCCGGACGCACCGCACCGGGCGCAGTCGGTGAAGCTGGGCGCCCAGCCGCCGGTCGCGAGGGCGCGGAGCAGGTAGGAATCCAAGATGAGTTCGGGGGCGTGGTCGCCCCGGCTCAGGGACGCGAGGGCCCCCACCAGCAGGTTGTACTGGGCGGTCCCGGCTTCACCGTCGACGTCGGTGAGCTTCTCCGCCGTCTCGGTCATGGCGGCCGCCACCGTGTACCGGCCATAGTCCGCGGCGATGTTCCCGCCGTAGGCGCCCTTGGCCACGGCCTGCGTGACGACGTCCAGGGTGCGCCCGGAAATCAGCTGGAGATCGGCCACCATAAACGGTTCCAGCCTGGCGCCGAACCGGCTGCTGGTGCGACGTACCCCCTTGGCCACCGCCCGCACCTGGCCGTGGTGCTTGGTCAGCAGGGTGATGATCCGGTCGGCCTCGCCCAGCTTATGGGTGCGCAGCACGACGGCGTCATCACGGTAGGCACGCGCAGCAAAGGATTGTTGGACCACAGTTAATCTTCGCATTGTCTTTACGGAATCACGGCATGGGCAGGGCCGCCGAGGTAGAACGGTAAAAGAAGGAGGTAAAAGACGGAGGCAAAATACTGCGCCGCCGGAGTGTTTCCGGCGGCGCAGTTATGCGTTGTTTGACAGTGCCTGCCCGTCCTCGGAGGCATCAGACAGGGACAGATCAGGCGCGGGCGTCCCGGATGGCGCGGTTCACGGCCGAGATGACGGCCTTGAGGGCTGACGTGCTCGTGTTGGCGTCGATCCCTACGCCCCAGAGCACGCGCTCCCCCACGGCGCATTCGACATACGCGGCGGCCAGGGCGCTGCCGCCCTCGGAGAGTGCGTGTTCGCTGTAATCCAGGACCCGGACGTCCACACCGTCCTCGCGCAGGATGCTCAGCAGGGCCGCGATGGGGCCGTTCCCGGTCCCGGTCCGGCGGACCTGGGTCCCGTCGATCTTCAGGGCGGCGGTCAGGGTCATGTCGCCGTCTTCGTCCGTCTCCGTGCTGATCGAACCGAGGGCGTAGCGGCCCCACTGGGTGTCGGCAGAGCCCGAGGGCAGGTATTCGTCCTGGAAGACCTGCCACAGCTGGGGTCCGCTGACTTCTCCGCCGACCGTGTCGGTCCGTTTCTGGATGACGCCGGAGAACTCGATCTGGGCGCGGCGCGGCAGGTCCAGGCTGTGCTCGTTCTTGAGCAGGTAGGCGACTCCGCCCTTGCCGGACTGCGAGTTGACCCGGATGACCGCCTCGTAGCTCCGGCCGAGGTCCTTCGGGTCCACCGGCAGGTACGGGACCTGCCAGGTGTAGTCGGCCACGTCCTTGCCCGCCGCGGCAGCGTCCTTTTCGAGGGCCTCCAGGCCCTTCTTGATCGCGTCCTGGTGCGAACCGGAGAACGCCGTGAAGACGAGGTCTCCGCCGTACGGGGACCGCTCGGCCACCGGCAGCTGGTTGCAGTACTCCACCGTGCGGCGGATTTCGTCGATGTCGGAGAAGTCGATCATCGGGTCGATGCCCTGGACGAACATGTTCAGGCCCAGGGTCACCAGGTCCACGTTGCCGGTCCGCTCGCCGTTGCCGAAGAGGCAGCCCTCGATCCGGTCTGCCCCGGCCAGGTAGCCCAGCTCGGCGGCGGCGACGCCGGTGCCGCGGTCGTTGTGCGGGTGCAGGGACAGGATGATGCCTTCGCGCGGGTGCAGGTTCCGGCTCATCCACTCGATGGAGTCGGCGTAGACATTGGGGGTGGCCATTTCCACCGTGGCGGGCAGGTTGATGATGACCTGACGGTCAGCCGAGGCCTCGAAGACGTCGGCGATCGCGTTGCAGACCCGGATGGCGTACTCCAGCTCGGTGCCGGTGAAGGACTCGGGCGAGTATTCGTAGGTGATGTGCGTATCGGCGAGAGTTTCCTCGTACTTCTTGCACAGCCGCGCACCCTGCAGGGCGATGTCGAGGATGCCGTCCTCGTCCTGGTTGAAGACCACGCGGCGCTGCAGGACGGACGTGGAGTTGTAGAGGTGGACGATTGCCTGCTTCGCGCCGACCAGGGACTCATAGGTCCGCTCGATCAGGTGTTCGCGGGCCTGGGTCAGCACCTGGATCGTGACGTCGTCCGGGATGTGATTGCCCTCGATCAGCTGCCGGACGAAGTCGAAGTCCGTCTGCGATGCCGAGGGGAACCCGACCTCGATCTCCTTGTAGCCCATCCGGACCAGCAGGTCGAACATCTTCAGCTTGCGGGCCGGGCTCATGGGATCGATGAGGGCCTGGTTGCCGTCGCGCAGGTCCACGGCGCACCAGCGCGGGGCCTTGGTGATGACTTTGTCCGGCCAGGTGCGGTCCGGCAGTTCAACGGTGATCTGGTCCTGGAACGGGATGTAGCGGTGGACCGGCATTCCTGAGGGCTTCTGTGCGTTTCGCATTACAATCGGGGCCTTTTCTGTGATTCTTGGTGAAAGGGTGGCCGGGCAACACAAACTCCGCAGCGAGGGTGGGCCTTGCGCTAGATCGCGTCTGAGGCCTCGCCGCGGCAGCTAAGGAGGAGCAGTTCTGCGCGCACCTTTTCACAGTAACACGGGTGCGTAAGATGAAGGAGCCAGACCACCGTAACGTCCACCATGCAGACCGTGCGCCGGCAAACGCTCCGGGCCGGACTGCCTCTCAAAGGAGCATCCGTGCCACTTTCGGGGATCGATCTGTCCACCATCGACGCCAGCGTCCGCCCGCAGGATGACCTGTACCAGCATGTGAATGGCGGCTGGCTCAACACCACGGTCATCCCGGACGACCGGCCGCTGGAGGGCACCTTCACCGCCCTGCGCGACGCATCGGAGCTCGCGGTGAAAGAGATCATCGGGCAGGCCGCCGCACGCGGTGCGGAGGCTAGCGGCATCGAGCGCAAGATCGGGGACCTGTACAACAGCTTCATGGACGAAGCGGCGGTCGAGGCCAAGGGCCTGGACCCGCTCCGTGCGCGGCTGGCGCAGGTGTTCGCGACGACGTCGGTGCCCGGACTCGTGGCGCTGGCCGGACGGCTGTTCCGCGCCGATGTGTCCGGGCTCTTTTATATCTACCCCGCGCCGGATGCCGGAAACCCGGACCGTGTCCTGCTCTACACAGGCCAGGGCGGCCTGGGCTTGCCCGATGAGTCCTATTACCGGGAAGCGAAGTTCGCCCCGATGGTCCAGGCCTACCGTGCACACGTGGGGGCCATGCTGGGCCTCGCGGAGGTTGCCGACCCTGAGGGGGCGGCCGGACGCGTGGTGGCGCTTGAAACTGCGCTGGCTTCGCACCACTGGGACAACGTGACATTGCGGAATCCGCAAAAGACGTACAACTTGAAGTCCGCCGCAGAAGCGGCGGAACTGTTCCCCCTGCTGGCGGACTGGTTCGACGCGGCCGGCATCGAGCCGGAGAAGCGTGCCGAGCTGGTGGTGAGCACCCCCGACTTCTTCTCCGGCGCGGCCTCCCTGCTGGATTCCGAACCGTTGGCGACCTGGCAGGAATGGCTCGCCATGCGCGTGGTCAGCGCGGCCGCCCCGTACCTGTCTTCCGAGTTCGTGGACGCGAACTTCGCGTTCTATGGCACCATCCTGAGCGGTACGCCGCGGATCAAGGACCGTTGGAAGCGCGGCGTCGCGGTGGTCGAGGCGGCCCTCGGTGAGGCGGTCGGGCAGATCTACGTGGCCGAACATTTCCCGGAGGGGCACAAGGCGCGCATGCAGACCCTCGTGGCCAACCTGATCGAGGCGTACCGCGAGTCCATCACCGGGCTGACCTGGATGGGCGAGGCAACCAAGCTCGAGGCCCTGAAGAAACTGGACTCCTTCCGCGCCAAGATCGGCTTCCCGGATAAGTGGATCGACTACTCCGCCGTGGAGATCGACCCCGCCGATCTGCTGGGGAACGTGGAACGCGCGCACAGCGCCGACGTCGACCGCCACCTTGACGAGGTCGGCAAGCCCGTGGACCGCGAGAAGTGGCTGATGACGCCCCAGACGGTCAACGCCTACTACCATCCGCTCCTGAACGAGATCGTGTTCCCTGCGGCCATGCTGCAGCCCCCGTTCTTCACTGCCGACGCCGATGACGCCGTGAACTACGGCGGCATCGGTGCCGTGATCGGCCATGAAATCGGCCACGGCTTCGATGACCAGGGCTCGCAGTACGACGGCAGCGGCCTGCTGCGCAACTGGTGGACGGAGGATGACCGCACCGCGTTCGAGGCTCTGGCCGCCCGGCTCGTGGCGCAGTTCGATGCCCTCTCCCCCACGGCAGCCCCCGGCCACACGGTCAACGGCAAGCTGACCCTGGGCGAGAACATCGGCGACCTGGGCGGGCTCACCATCGGCTACAAGGCCTACCTGATCAGCCTCGACGGGCAGGAACCGCCGGTGCTCGATGGCCTGACCGGGGTGCAGCGCTTCTTCGCGTCCTGGGCCGCGGGGTGGCGGCAGGTCATCCGGACCGAAGAGGCCATCCGCCGGCTGGCGACGGATCCGCACTCCCCGAACGAGTTCCGCACGAACGCCATCGCCAGGAACCTCGACGCCTTCCACGCAGCATTCGGCGTCACGGACCAGGACGGCATGTGGATGGCACCGCAGGAGCGCGTCAGCATCTGGTGACCCGGGGGCCCGGTCACTGGCACCGACCCAGCCGGGAGGGCTGTGCGTACACGCTTGCGTGAATACATCGACAGCTGTACTTTCGATTTGTGGAGACTCTTACGCATGCCCCGGTGCTGGCACGGTTCGGTTATGCCGTGTCAGACCCGACACGGGCAGAAATCCTGCTTGCCCTCACGGCAGCGCCGTCCTATCCGTCTGAGCTGGCGGATTCCCTCGGCGTATCCCGGCAGAGCATGTCGAACCACCTGACGTGCCTGCGGGGATGCGGGCTGGTCGTTGCCGTGCCGGAGGGGCGAAGGACCCGCTATGAGCTCGCCGATCAGCGCCTCGGCCATGCCCTCAAGGATCTTCTGGGCGTCGTGCTGGCGGTGGACCCGGCCTGCTGCGCACCCGACGGGACGTGCACGCTGTGATGACTTCCGTCCTAATGTCGCCGAGCCCGGGCCGCCGCGCCGTCCTCAGCCGCCGGATCCGCTTGTTCGCGGCGGCCACCATCAGCTATAACCTCATCGAGGCCGTTGTGGCTTTGTGGGCCGGGGGTGCGGCCGACTCGTCGGCGCTCCTCGGCTTTGGCTTGGATTCCATCATTGAGGTCGGGTCGGCGCTGGCGCTGTCGTGGCAGTTTTCCAGCAAGGACCCTGAGCGGCGTGAATACCTCACCTTGCGGATTATCGCCGTCTCATTCTTCGCGCTGGCAGCCTTTGTCTCCGCCGAGGCGGTCCGGTCACTTCTCGGCGCCGGCGAGGCACAGCACTCGACCCCGGGCATCGTGATTGCCGCACTGAGTTTGGTGATCATGCCGGTCCTGTCCTGGCTCCAGCGCCGGGCCGGCCGGGAGCTCGGATCACGCACGGCGGTCGCTGACTCCAAACAGACCCTGCTCTGCACGTATCTGTCGGCAGTCCTGCTCGCGGGTTTGGTGCTGAACAGCACCCTTGGCTGGTGGTGGGCCGATGCCGGCGCGGCGCTGGTCATCGCCGCGATCGCCCTCCGGGAGGGCATCAACGCCTGGCGCGGCGACATCTGCTGCACGGTCCCCCACACGGCGGCAGACAGTCTTCCGACGGCCACAGAGCCGGCCTGCTGTGACGGATGCGGTGCCGATTCAACACCTCCAAAGGCGCTCGTCCTACCTGAGGTGGGGGTGGGACAGGCCGCCGCCGATGGGCAGCATGAGTAGTCGGTAGTGCTTCCGGTTACCTAAGCCCGGCGTCAGCAGCACTCATCCGGCACAGGGTTCAAGGAGTTCATCAGCGCTGCCGGCCGATTGATTTCTTACTAGAGCGACAGCGCACGACACGCTAATGTGGGGGCACCCCAAAGCAGAGGAGAGCCCCGTGGGCAAGGTGGTCATGTACGGCTCGGTGTCGGTGGACGGCTTCGTCGCGGACGAGAATGACCAGCCCGGACCGGTGTTCGACTGGTTGTCCAACGGTGATGTCCCCTTGGACGAGAGCGGCGAGGTGAGGGTGTCGCAGACGTCCTATGACTACACCCGGCCGTACTGGGACCAAATCGGGGCGACACTCGTCGGCCGCCACGTCTTCGACCTGACGGACGGCTGGGACGGGAAACCTCCGAGCGGGATCGACCACGTGGTCGTCGTGACGCACCGGCCGCAGCCCGAGGGCTGGGACTCGGAGGCGCCGTTTCACTTCGTCGACGGTGTCGAGGCAGCCATGGCCAAGGCGCAGGAGCTTGCGGGTGACCGCATCGTCGAGGTCGCAGCTGGTGACGTCGGTGGCCAGATGCTTGCCGCGGGCCTGGTCGACGAGGTGCGCATGGACGTCGTACCTGTCGTGTTCGGGTCCGGCAAGCGCTACTTCGGGTCGGTCCACGCCCAGCACCTGTTGGAGGATCCTGACGTGGTGATTCAGGGCAACCGCGTGCTTCACGTGCGCTATCGGGTGCGCCGTTGAGGTCGACACCGTGTTCCACGACGCCGCAGGACGTGGAAGAGCCTCCAAAGGCCGCCGTCCAGCACCCATGACAAAAAGAAGGCCCCCGTTCAGTAAAATCTGAACGGGGGCCTTCCTGGTTGCCGGGTCAGCGGGTGATCAGTGCCGGGTTGGCCTGCTGGCACACGGTGTCGCCGGCTGTCTGGTTGACGATGTCCTTGGGCAGCTGCGGGGCAGCGGCGGCGGCGGTCGGCGTCCCGTTGGCGAAGTCACTGCCCAGGTAGACCTGGACGCCGGCGACTCCGGCGGCCGGGAGCACCCGGTCCGGCGCCACACCGAGCAGGGCCGCGACGTCCCCGGCCACGTCAGCGTAGTCCGCACCGTAGTAGACCGCCGTCGCGGCGACAGGCGGAGCAGTCAACTGGCCCACCTGGGTGAAACCGGCGCCCTTGATGGCCTGCATGATCCCCTGGGTCCGGGCCGGAACACCCGAGCCGTTGGCCACGGTCACGGGCTGCTGCGTCTTGTCATAGGCCGGGGTGGTGGGGCTGGGCGTCGGCGTGGCGCTGGCACTCGGGGAAGCGCTCGGCTTCGCGGTCGGATCCGTCAGGTCCACGTCGTTGCGCATGGCGGCGAACAGCTGGGATGCCGCGGGCTCGGCCAGCTGCAGCCGGTTGATGTCCGTTTCGGCCGGGACTGTCGGCGTGGCCACGAAGGCTACCTTGCCGACGTCGATGTTCTTGAGCCGGTTGCCCACGGTCAGCAGCGTCGGCACAGAGGCCAGGCCGTCGTCGATGGTCAGGTTCTTGGTGATCGCATCCGCGATGCCGAGCATCCGGGCCGGGTTGGTCAGGGTGCCGTCGTCCTTGATTTTCCGGGTCAGCGCGGACAGGAAGCCCTGCTGGGCCTTGATCCGGCCGAGGTCGCCGCCGTCGCCGAAGGCGTGCCGGGTGCGCACGAACGACAAGGCCTGCTCGCCCTGGACGGTGGAGGTGCCCTTGGGCAGGCGCAGCTTCGAGTCGGGGTCATACACGGCGTCGCTGACACACACTGACACGCCGCCCACGGCGTTGGAGAGTTCCTTGACGGCGTTGAAGTCGGCCATCATGAAGTGGTCGATCTCCAGGCCAGTGAGCTTGTTGACGGTGTCCACGGCGCAGCCGATGCCGGCCTCGGACATCGCCGAGTTGATCATGACGCCGGTCTGGGCCGGGTACTCTTTGTTGGTTTTCGGATCCTTGCACTTGGGGATGTCGACCAGCAGGTCGCGGGGGAAGCTGACGACGTTGACCCGCTTGTTGTCCGCGGAGATGTCCATCAGCATCATCACATCCGAGTGCCCATAGCCGGTCGCGTCATCGCTGGTGCCGTACTGCGAGTTCTTCCCGTCGCGCGTGTCCGAGCCGAGGATCAGGATCTGCATCCGGTCCGTCGAATCGTTCACTGCACCCTCGGTCTTGATGCTGCCGGCGCTGAGTGGGGCCTTGGTGAGGTTGCCCTGAAGCCGGATGGTCCAGTAGGCGCCAAAGGCGATCACGCCGACCAAGAGCACGGCCACCACGCCCGTGAAGACTTTCAGCCAGGCGGGGGTCCGGCGGGCGGAGCCGAGGTGGCGGGCCGGACCAACGGCGGGATCGGCCGTGTGCCGGGCAGCGGCTGTTGACCGGGCCGGCGGGGCGGATCCGTCGGCACGGTTGTCACGGGGTCGAACCACTTGTTGAGCCTTCCTAAACGAACGGGGAGTCAGCCCATTTTAGAGTCCGAATCTGAGAAAACGCCGATGGCCCTCTCTTGGGAGCGGCGGGAAGGGCCAACGGACACAATAGCGGCCTAAGAACAGCGCGTCTCAGAAGCCCAGTTTGACGAGCTGCTTCGGGTCGCGCTGCCAGTCCTTGGCGACCTTGACGTGCAGGTCAAGGTAGATCCGGGCACCGAGCAGCGCCTCGATCGCCTTGCGCGCGTTGGTGCCGACCTCGCGGAGCCGGGCACCGCCCTTGCCGATGATGATGGCCTTCTGGGAGGGCCGCTCGACGTACAGGTTGACGCGGACGTCCAGGAACGGGCGGTCCTCGGGCCGGCCTTCCCGCGGAACGATTTCATCGACGACGACGGCCAGGGAGTGCGGCAATTCGTCGCGGACGCCTTCGAGGGCTGCTTCCCGGATGAGTTCGGCGATCATCACCGCTTCCGGTTCGTCCGTCAGGTGACCGTCCGGGTACAGCGGCGGCGACGCCGGCATGTGACCGATCAGGACGTCGGCAAGGGTGTCGACCTGGAAGCCGTCCGTGGCGGAGACCGGGACGATGTCCTTCCAGCCGTCCTCGCCGAGGACCTCTCGGCCCAGGGCGGCGACGGCGAGCAGCTGCTCGGTGAGGGCCTGGCGGTCGACGGTGTCGGCCTTGGTCACGATCGCGATGATGGGCTTGTTGGGGATGGCGGCGAGCTGGGCGGCAATGAACTTGTCTCCCGGGCCGATTTTCTCGTTGGCCGGCAGGCAGAAGCCGATCGCGTCGACCTCGGCGAGGGTATCGGCGACCAGTTCGTTCAGCCGCTTCCCCAGCAGCGTGCGCGGGCGGTGCAGGCCCGGGGTGTCAACGAGGATCAACTGGGCGTCGTCCCGGTGCACGATGCCACGGATTGTGTGGCGCGTGGTCTGGGGCTTGGCCGAGGTGATCGCGACTTTTTGGCCGACCAGGGCGTTGGTGAGGGTGGACTTGCCCGCATTGGGCCGTCCGACCAGCACCGAGAAACCGGCGCGGTAGCCGCCGTAGGCTGCGTCGCCGTCGGACTTATTCTGCTTGCTCACGTGAGACTCCCTGTTGGATTGGTGCGGCCTCGTCGAGAAGGTCTTCAAGGTCAGTTTGTTCTTTTGCTACGGCGGCCGCAATGATGTGGCTGACGCGGTTCCGCCGGCCCTCCAGCCTGTCGGCGCGGAGGGACAGTCCGTGGACCTGGACGGTGCTGCCGACAATCGGCACCCGCCCGAGGGCCTTGGCGAGCAGGCCGCCCACGGTGTCTACTTCGTCGTCGTCGAGCTCTAGGTCGAAGAGTTCGCCGAGGTCATCGATGCTCATGCGGGCGCTGACCCGGTAGCTTCCGTCCCCCAGGGCCACGGCCTCGGCGCTTTCGGTGTCGTATTCGTCCACGATTTCGCCGACGATCTCCTCGATGAGGTCCTCGAGCGTGACCAGCCCCGCCGTTCCGCCGTATTCGTCGATGACGATCGCGACGTGTGTGGATTCCTTCTGGAGTTCACGGAGCAGGTCGCTGACGAGCTTCGAGTCCGGCACGTAGCGGACCTCGCGGGCCACCTCGTCCACGACCGGGGGTTCCTCGTCCGGGCCGAGGTTGTGGAGCGAGGCGGCAACGTCCTTCAGGTACACAATGCCCAGGATCTGGTCCGTGTTTTCGCCGATGACCGGGATCCGCGAGTACCCGGAGCGCAGGAACAGCGACATCGCCCGGTGCAGGCTGGATCCGGAGTCGATCGTGAGGATGTCGGTCCTGGGCACCATGACGGAGCGGACCAGGGTGTCCCCGAAGTCGAAGACCGACTGGATCAGTTCGGCCTCGTTGTCCTCGATTACGTCGGACTCGGTGGCCCGGTCCACGAGTTCGCGGAATTCTTCCTCGCTGAAGAACGCCTCGCTGTCGGCCGGCGCGCCGGGAGCTACGACGCTGCCGAGCCGCACCAGCCAGCCCGGAATCGGGCCGAGCACGGCGTACAGGGACCGGACCAGCGGGGCGCTGAACCGGACCAGGGCGGCGGAGTGGACCCGGCCGAGCTGCCGCGGGGACACCCCCACGATCACGAAGCCGACCAGCGCCATGATGCCGGTGGCCGCCAGCCCGGCCAGCCAGACGTTGTCCAGCATGCTGTAAAGGAGCACGGTCACGGCGACGGCGGCGGCCATCTCGAACCAGACCCGCCAGAACCGCAGGGCGCGCATGTGCCCCACGGGCTGGGCCAGGATGCGTTTGAGCGAGGTGCCCCTGCTGTTCAGGACCGCCTGCTCAGCGTCGTGCCGGGGCAGGAAGTTGAACGCGTACTCGGCAGCGGTCAGCACTGCGGCAAAGCTAAGGAACACCAGCGCCATGCCGGCGAGGATCAGTGGGGTCACTGAACCGTCTCGGACGGGGCCGCTTTGCCGGTGAAGGCGGTCAGGAGTTCGCGCTGCAGCCCGAACATCTCTTCCTTCTCTTCCGGCTCGGCGTGGTCATAGCCCAGCAGGTGCAGGATGCCGTGCGTGGTCAGCAGCAGCATCTCGTCCTGGGTGGAGTGGCCGGCGTTGCGGGCCTGGACCTCGGCCACCTGGGGGCAGATGGCGATGTCGCCGAGCATGCCCTGCGGCGTCGGCTTGTCCGGCGTGCCCGGGGTCAGCTCGTCCATGGGGACGGAGAGGACGTCGGTGGAGCCTGGCTCGTCCATCAGTTCGAGGTGCAGCTTTTCCATGGCCGGTTCGTCCACGAGCAGGATGGACAGCTCCGCCTGCGGGTGGATGTAAAGGCTTTCGAAGATGAAACGCGACAGCGCCACGAGCCCGGCCTCGTCGACGACGACGCCGGATTCGTTGTTGACCTCAATGCTCATGCGTGTTCTCCCCGCGTTTCCCGGGCAACGGAGTGCTTGACCCGGTTCCTTTGGACTTCGTCCCAGATGCTGTAGGCGTTGACGATATCCCCCACCAGGCGGTGCCGGACGACGTCGGAGGCGTCCAGGATCGAGAAGTTGACGTCCTCGATCCCCTGCAGGATCTCCTCGACAATCCTGAGCCCGGAGCGGGTGCCGAAGGGCAGGTCCACCTGGGTGATGTCGCCGGTGACCACCATCTTGGAGCCGAAGCCCAGACGGGTCAGGAACATCTTCATCTGTTCCGGCGTGGTGTTCTGCGCCTCGTCGAGGATGATGAAGGCATCGTTAAGCGTGCGGCCTCGCATGTAGGCCAGCGGGGCGACTTCGATGGTACCGGCGGCCATGAGTCGGGGAATGGATTCGGGGTCCATCATGTCGTGCAGGGCGTCGTACAGGGGCCGCAGGTAGGGGTCGATCTTGTCGCTCAGGGTGCCTGGCAGGAAGCCGAGCCGCTCCCCCGCCTCGACGGCAGGACGGGTCAGGATGATGCGGCTGACTTCCTTTTGCTGCAGGGCCTGGACGGCCTTGGCCATTGCCAGGTAGGTCTTGCCGGTACCGGCCGGACCGATCCCGAAGATCACGGTGTTGGCGTCGATCGCGTCCACATAGTTCTTCTGGTTCAGCGTCTTGGGCCGGATGGTCTTCCCGCGGGTGGAGAGGATGTTGGTGGTCAGCACTTCCACGGGGTTCTGCAGCGACTGGCTGCGCAGCAGGGAGACGAGCTGCTGCAGCACGGCCGGAGTGATGACGGTGCCTCGGGCCACCAGCCCGCGCACCTCGTTGAGCAGGCGCATGATGCGCGGCACGTCGGCGGCAGGACCGCTGATCGCGAGCTCGTTCCCCCGGACATGGAAATCGACGGCGGGGAACTGGTTTTCGATAAACCTTAGGGCTTCGTCATGGCTGCCCAGCGACTGGACCATCTGCTCTGAGTCGTCGAACAAGACCACCTCCGTCCGCAGCCCTGGTAGGGAGTGGGGAAATTCCCCTGCGGTGCGTTCTCGGGCGCTGAACCGGCCCTTGCCGTTCGCTGCTTCAGTCATGGTGTTGGCCCGCGGGCCTCTGGTCCCCTCCAGTATGAATATGGTCTGTCGCCGTGATCCGTACCGACGGCGGTTCGCACCGCCCGCGGCCAGGGTCTACGGGTGCTTCCATCTTACGCCAGCGCGGCGCGGCCGACGCCGGAGGGGATCCGGCGCCGTCCGTTACGGGTAGGCGTTTCCGAAGACGACCCACCCCTCCAGCCAGTGGGCGCCTGTTGCCGGGCACGGCTGTTCCGCTTTGCGGGGTCCCGGCTCCCGCTCCGGCTTCGGTTCCCGTTCCGGTTCCGACACGGTCAGGCCGCGCTCTCGAGCGCGCCGGCGCGGGACCCGACGCCCGCGTAGCGTCCCTTGTAAAAGAGCAGGGGCTCAGCGTCGGGGCGGGCGCCCAGGGCGCGGACGGCGCCGACGACGATCGTGTGGTCGCCGCCGTCGTACTCCTGGTGGAGTTCGCAATCCACCCAGGCCAGGGCGTTATCCAGGACGGGGTTGCCCAGCGGCGAGGGAGAATGGCCGACGCCGGCGAACTTGTCCGTCCCCGAGCGCGCGAACTGCCCGGCCAGATGCTGGTGCTCTGCGGCCAGGATGTTCACGGTAAACCGTCCCGCCGCACGCAGCAGCGGCCAGGTGCTCGATGTCCGTGCGGGGCTGAAAGTGACCAGTGCCGGCTCCAGGGACAGGGAGGCGAAGGACTGGCAGGTGAAACCGGCCGGCCCGTGCCGGGTTGCTGCGGTGATCACCGTCAGGCCGGTGGCGAAGTGCCCGAGAATGTGGCGGAGTGCCTTCGGGCTGAGGTCAGAATGTTCCGTCATGGCGGGTCCTTTCGAGCGCTGGTAACCCCAATCAACCACTGCAGGCTCGGGTTCCCAAGCCCGGCTGCAACGCACAGTCGCGCAACGACACAACGCGTCACGGACCCGTTGCATGACGTAAGAATTCGGCACCGGGAGTTCGCCGGCCATGGCCGTTAGGCTCGGTTGATGGCAAACCAGGAAAATTTGATGGACGTCAGATCCGCGTACGACACAGTCGCCGAGACCTATTCAGCGGTGATCCCGGATACCAGCTTCGAGGCCCCGCTGGATATGGCCATGGTGGACCACTTCATCGCCCACATGCGCGGGACGGCGGACCGGACGGTGATCGACGTCGGATGCGGTGCCGGACGAATGAGCAGTTATCTCGGCCAGGCGGGGCTGAACGTCAGCGGTGTCGACCTGTCGCCCGAAATGGTCCGGATCGCGCAACAACTGCAGCCCGGGCTGTTGTTCGAGCTGGGAGAGCTGACGGACCTGCCCCAGGCGGACGCAGCTGCGGACGGTGTCCTCGCCTGGTATTCGATCATCCACTCTCCCCCGACGGCGCTGCCGGCGATTGCTCGCGAGTTCTGGAGGGCGCTCCGCCCTGGCGGTTCGGCGCTCGTCGCCTTCCACGCCGGCAGCGGCCACCGCACGATTGACCGTGCTTACGGACACGACGTCGAGCTCCGGGCGGAACTGCACGCACCCGAGGAGGTGGCGCTCCGGTTCACCGAACTGGGCTTTGTGATGCGCGCGCAGCTGGTGCGTTCACCGAGGGCCAAGGAAAAACATCCACAGGCCGCCATCCTCGTCGACAAACCCTTCGTGGCTTCAACACTTAGTCCTTCATAGGGGACGTTGGCGTGTTCGCAGGGCCGAACCAGCGGTGAACTGCTCTTCACGGGAGTAGTCGAGATAGTGCTTGAGGGACGGATCGCCGGTTCCCGGCATGGCTCCGGCCGCTGCCGCCTTCACCAGCCAGTCCACCTGAAGCGGGATGGTCTGAGCGTATGTCCCCACAGGTTCATAGGCGAGGTCAAGGGAGGCCTTGGTGCTCAGTACCAGCGGAGGCCGGAAATCCCACGGATGGTCACCGAGGCCCGCGGGTGCGCTGTCATCCAGAAGCACCTCTTCCCAGTGGTGGCCCAGGTAGCGGGCAATTGCTGCGGCGATCTGCCGGGCATTCGGCGCATCTGGATCGGCGCTGTTGAGGATCCGTGCCGCGGGCACGGCGGCAACCCGTTCCACGAGGGCCGCCGTGTTCACCGCTGCCGTCGTGTGGTCCGCGCCCTGCCCCGCATGGGCCAGGAACACGGCCGGGCGCCGGTCGAGGACCCGTTTGACGAACATCCATTCCCGGGGCAGGGCCGCGCCCTCACCATGTACCTTCGATGCCCGGATCACCGTCACGGGATGGCCGCTGCCCAGGAGGGTGTTCTCTGCAGCCACCTTGTTGGCGCCATAGCCTTCCCGGGATTGGTAGTCCCCGGTTCCCGGCCGCATGGTCGGACTGTTCTCGAGGATCGGCGCATCAAAGCGGGGCGGTACATCGGAATTGACGTGGTTGCCTGCGGCGTCAACGTACACAGCCTTGCTCGAGAGCATGACGGCCGAGGTCACCGCGGCCAGGTGCGGCAGGAGTTGCCGGGCGTCGGCGTCGGTGTAGCACACCGCGTCCACGAGGAGATCGGCACCACCGTCCATCACCCCGGCCAGTGCGGCGTCGTCACGACGTTCGGCGGCGATAAATCGGGCACCGGCGGCGGCCAGGTCAGCCGGCATCTTGGTCCGGTCCCGGCCCGTCATGTCCACGGCCCAGCCGGCACGGATCAGCCGCCACGCAATCGCGCGGCCGAGAACGCCAGTGCCTCCAAGGATCACAGCCCGTTTCATTTGTCCGACTCTAACGGACGGGTACTTTTGCGGGCGCACCGCCAAAGTAGGGTACTTCCTCAGTCGACGTTCAGCGTGGCACCTGCCCGGCTAAATATCGGAGCGGACCATCCGTATTTCAGGTAGTTCCTCCCACTAGGGCCGGCCCGCAGAAGGCCACGCCCGGTAGGGAGGCGACGCCGTCACCAGCCGCCGCGCGTCGGCGTATGTCCCTTTCGGGCATCGTCGGGCATTGCCATTTCGGCCCGCAGGCCTAGGAGCCGGATCGGACGGTCTGCTTCGATTCCGGCTGCGAGGTCCAACGCCTGCGCGAGGATTTCGTCCCGGTCGAATGTCTCGGGAAGCTTCCTCGCGTGGGTCTTGGTGACGAACGGCGCGTACCGGACCTTGAGCGTCAGCCCAATCACGGGGCGACCTTCGGCCACAACGTCCTCCAGGACGCGCGCTGTCAACTCCCTCACGGCGTCGTCGACCTGGGCGGGCTCGGTCAGGTCGCGCTGGAAGGTGGTCTCCCGGCTATGCCCGCGGGCAACCCACGGGGTGTCGTCCACAACGCTGGCGCCGTCCCCGCGTCCGAGCTCCGCGTACCAAGGTCCCATCCTGGGGCCGAACTCCGGGACCAGGTCCTGGGGGTCGGACGCGGCTAACTCGGCCACTGTGTTGATGCCGAGTTTGGCCAACCTGCCCGACACCTTGGTTCCGACGCCCCAGAGCTCCTTGGTGGGCCGACTGCCCATGACGTCGAGCCAGTTCGCGGCAGTGAGACGGAAGACGCCGGCCGGCTTGCCGAAACCGGTGGCGACCTTGGCTCGTACCAGGGTGTCGCCGATCCCCACGCTGCAGTGCAGCTGCGTTCGCTCCAGGACAGCGGCCTGCACCTGCCGGGCGTAGGCTTCCGGATTCTCTGTCTCGGTGCCTACGAAAGCTTCATCCCACCCCAGCACTTGCACGGTGGCGCCGGGCTGCGCGCGCAGGGTAGCCATGACCGTTTCAGACGCCGCGAGGTAAGCCTCCTGATCGACGGGCAGGATCACAGCGTCGGGCACTTTCCGGGCGGCAATGCGTAAGGGCATTCCGGAACCCACGCCAAACGCCCTCGCTTCGTAGGACGCCGTCGACACCACGGCGCGTTCCGTGGGGTCGCCCCGACCGCCGACAATGATCGGCTTGCCAGCAAGCTCCGGCCGCCGGAGCACTTCGACCGCCGCGATGAACTGGTCGAGATCGACGTGCAGCACCCAAGGGATTCCGCTCACGGCACCAGTGTGCCCTAAACATCCCTTGCAGGCATCGGCTCTCCACCAAGCCTGGCCGGACTCGCCGTCGTCAACGTGCCCTCCCGTGCCCGGCGCTGCTGCGTACCGAAATGTTTGGAGACCGGGTGCGGACAACGTTGGGCGCAAAGGCCGACGATCTGGAAAGCGTCGAACTCCTGGCCCTGACGCCCTACGCAGACCTCCCCGCAACGGCGGGGAAACGACCCCGCCTCCGCGATGGGCAGGCCCATGGACTGATACGCCTGGTGCTGCGTCCCCTCGCCCGGACCACGTCAGTGCAAGGAACCACAAGCGGACGCCATTAGGTATCAACTTTGTATCGGCCTCATATCGTTCCCGTTGCAGTTCCGGCGCCAGGGCCCAAACCCGGCTGCCGCGCCGCGCCCGTGTGCCATGCTGGAATCCGGCTGTCCCGGGATCGCCGGACCGGCCTCCGGCCGGTGAGCGATCGGGCGGCCGTCAGCGGCCGGCTACGGCTACAAACGGATCATCACCGCGGAACGCGGGGCGTAAGACGAAGGGACAGCGGCATCAGGAAGCGTGGAGTTCAGCAGCCATCGGCGGGGCGCGTCCGCCGCGTCGCGCTGGCGTTGGCGCTGCCTGCCGTGCTCGTCCTGTCCGGCTGTGTGGCGACGCCGCAGAGCGGCATCACAAATTCCAGCAGCCCATCTGAGCTAATTCCCGCCCCGGCGTCGGGCGCCCCCACCACGAGCGCACCGCTCGAGACTGCCCAGACGTCGAACAAGGCTCCGGTGTATTGGATCGGCCGGGCCAATGACAACGCATTTCTCTACCGCGAGTTCCGCGACGTTCCGGATCAGGACAATCCCGTCACCCGCGCCCTGCGGGTCATGATGTCGCAGAAGCCCTTGGACCCGGATTTTTTCACGCCCTGGCAAAATCCGAAGAAGCTGGCGACGTCGATTTCCGGCAAGAACGTCATCACGGTGGATGTCTCCGCTGATGCCTTCAACAGCAACGTGGATGCGGCCATGGCCGAGCGCGCCATCCAGCAGCTCGTCTACACGGCGACAGCTGCCGCGGCCAGCGCCGGCCTCATCGATGCCGGACAGCAGGTCCAGGTGGTTGTGCTGGTGGACGGTCACACCGACTACGTCGCCTTCAACCATGTCCGCCTGGGCGAGCCGACGTCCCGCAGCGCCGGGATGGTGGCACCAGTGTGGATCATTGATCCGCAGGAGGGCACGTCCGTGGCCGACGGTTCGGTCAAGATCAGTGGCCGCAGCACCGTCCAGGGCGGGAAGCTCCGCTGGGCGATCCTCAAGGTTGACGGCGACGGCGACAACGCCAAGACCGCGTATCTCAACGGCAGCGCGACGGCCTCCGCCGATGCAGCCCGGCCCGGGCTGTTCACCTTGTCCGTGAACCTCGGCCCGGGCAATTACGAGGTCCGGGTGTCCCAGGTGGACGCATCCGACAGCGCCAAGGAAGTATTCCAGGACACCCGCGGGTTTACGGTCAAATAGCCGTCACCTCAACAAGGCATCACGTCACCTGCGGCGACGGCTGCCGCAGGTCACCAGCGGCCGAGGATGTCGCTGGCCAGCACGGTGGCGGCGGGCCCGGCCGTGGACGAACGCAGCACATGGTGCCCCAAAAGGGCCGTAACTGCGCCGGCGTCGCAAAGCCGGGTCACCTCCCGCGGGCTGATGCCGCCTTCCGGACCCACGATCAGCAGGACCTCACGGGATCCGGCAGCGTCTGCCACAACCTCGCCGGGACCAACACTTTCCAGCCAGGCCTCGAGTACCTGCCGCAGCGGGCGCACGGCGTCTTCATGCAGGATAACGGCGAGGTCTGCCGCCGCTACCGCCGTCTGCAGCCCGGCGCCGTCGACGGCGGCCCGGACCTCGGGAATCCACGCCCGGCGCGCCTGCTTGGCAGCTGCTGTCACCACCGACTGCCACTTGGCATGCGCCTTCGCGGCCCGCTCCGCCTTCCACCGCACAATGGACCGCTCGGCCTGCCAGGGAATGACGGCGTCGATGCCCAACTCGGTCGCGGTCTCGGCCGCCAGTTCATCGCGGTCGCCCTTGGCAAGGGCCTGGACCAGGACCAGCCGTGTTCCGGGCCGTAGTTCCTCAGCCAGGCCCACGCATTCGACGGTCAGCTCCCCGGCAGCGACGGCTGTCACGGTGCCGGTCAGGCGCTTGCCGGCGCCGTCCGCGATGTCGACGGCTTCGCCGACGCCGATCCGTTTGACTGTGACGGCGTGGCGGGCCTCGGTGCCCCCGAGGACGAAGGCCGAGCCGGGGACCTGCTGGTCCAGGGTGCCTGGGGCGGTGAAGAAGACCGGGTTGCTCACCGCTACAGGTTACCGAGCCGGTCCCGCAGTTTGGCGAAGACGCCGCCGCTGGCCGCGAGCTTTCCTTCCGTGAGGTGCTCGCCGCGGTGCTTGGCCAGCTGACGGAGAAGTTCTTCCTGGACGTGATCGAGCTTGACCGGTGTTTCCACCTGCAGGTGCACCTTCAGATCACCGCGGCCGTGGCCGCGCAGGTGCGTGACGCCGAGACCGCGAAGGGTGATGATCTCGCCGGACTGGGTGCCGGCCTTGACATCGATCTCCTGCTGTCCGTCGAAGGTGTCGAGGGATATTTCGGTGCCGAGCGCGGCCGCCGTCATGGGAATGTTGAGGCTCGCGTGGAGGTCATCGCCCTCGCGCACGTAAGTGGCGTCGTTGTTGACCCGGATCTCCACGTACAGGTCCCCGGCGGGGCCGCCGGCGGGGCCTGCCTCGCCCTGGCCGGACAGCTGGATGCGGGTGCCGGTGGCCACGCCGGCCGGGACCTTGACGGTGAGGGAGCGGCGGCTGCGGATCCGGCCCTGGCCGCTGCATTCGTTGCACGGGTCCTTGATGACGGTGCCGAAGCCCTCGCAAGACCCGCAGGGGGCGGACGTCATGACCTGGCCCAGGATGGACCGCACGGCGCGCTGGACCTGACCGCTGCCGCCACAGATGTCGCAGCGGACCGGGTGGGTGCCTTCCCGGCAGCAGGACCCCTCGCAGGTGGGGCAGATGACGGCCGTGTCGACCTCGAGCTTTTTGTTCACGCCGAACACCGCATCGCGGAGGTCGATCCGGACGCTGATCAGCGCGTCCTGGCCGCGGCGGACCCGGGACGACGGGCCGCCCTGGCCGCCACCGGCGCCGAAGAAGGTCTCGAAGATGTCCTGGAAGGCGAAGCCCTGGCCCGAGTAGCTGCCGCCGCCGAACCCGTTGTCGGTACCGTTCTCGTTGCCCGTGGTGTCATAGACCCGGCGCTTCTGCGGATCGGAGAGGACCTCGTAGGCGTGCGTGACGGCCTTGAACCTGTCCGAGGCGTCCTCCCCGGGGTTCACGTCCGGGTGCAGGGTCCGGGCCAGTTTCCGGTAGGCCTTCTTGATCTCCTCCCCCGATGCGTCGCGGGAGACTCCAAGAACGTCGTAGTGGCTGCTCAAAGTGTGTATCTCTTCCTTGTTGTACTGCCTGTGGGGCACTGCCTGTGGGGCAAGAAGTCGTATTCGGTCCCGGGCCTGTCAGGGGCCCAGGATCCTCGAAAGGTAGCGGGCCACCGCTCGGACGGCGGCCATGGTGGTGGGATAGTCCATCCGGGTGGGCCCAAGCACGCCGACCTTGGCCGTGGCGTCCGGCCCGTAGGCGGTGGCCACGACCGAGGCCTCGGCGAGACCGTCGTAGGGGTTTTCCCGGCCGATGCTGACGGTCACACCGCGCGGGTCTTCGGCCATTTCGCTGAGCAGGCGGAGCATGACCACCTGTTCCTCGAGGGCCTCCAGCACGGGGCCGATGCTGAGCGGGAAGTCCACATTGGAGCGGGCCAGGTTGGCGGTGCCGGCCATGACCATGCGCTCTTCACGGCTGCTCGTGGCCAGGGCCTCAAGGCCGCGGGCCAGCGCCTGGGCTGCTCCGCGCCGCGCGGGCGGGCCGTCGGCAACGACGGCGGGCAGCAGCTGCGGCATCAGGCTCAGCGGTGTACCGGACAGGCTGGCCAGAAAGCTGGTCCGCAATTCCGCCAGCGCGTCGTCGGGAATGTCCTGCCCGACGTCGATCACGCGCTGCTCCACTTTGCCGGTGTCCGCGATCAGGACCGCCAGCACTTTCCGGGGCGCCAGCAGCACGAACTCGATGTGCCGCACCCGGGCGCGGCTGCGCAGCGGATACTGCACGACGGCGACCTGGTTGGTCAGGTGCGAGAGGAGCCTCACGGTCCGGTCAAGGATGTCGTCGAGGTCCTCGGATCCTTCCAGCAGCGCCTGGATGGCCCGGCGCTCGGCCGGCGACAACGGCTTCACCGCTGAGATCTGGTCGACGAACAGCCGGTAGCCCTTGTCGGTGGGGATCCGGCCGGCGCTCGTGTGCGGTGCCGTGATCAGGCCCTCGTCTTCCAGCGCCGCCATGTCATTTCGGATCGTGGCGCTCGAGACGCCGAGATGGTGCCGTTCAACGAGCGCTTTGGAACCAACGGGCTCACGCGAATGGACGTAGTCCTCCACGATGGCGCGCAGCACTTCGAGTTTGCGCGGTTCGCTCACGCTCCACCTCCTGTCGACTGTCCCGCAGCCGGTGCCACTCCCCTCGCCCGTCCGGGTCCACAAATGGTGCACGGACGGCCCGCCACAGGACAAGGGTTAGCACTCGACATGCCTAAGTGCTAACCAGTCTAATATGAGTCGCCGCGTTGTTAGCATTGGATTCGCTCCAGGCGTGGCCCGCGGGAACGCGATTCCCGTCACGCCGGCGCCGAGACCGTGGCAGCCGCTGCCGTTGCCGCGTCGTCGCGGTCCGGTTCCGGCCCCCGGAGAGTTCCACCGACCGCCCGTACATTCCGAGTGCAAAGTTAGCGTGTAGAGATGTCGTACCAGAACTGGGGACCCCAGGACCTGTCCGCCCCCGCCAAGACCCAGTTGCCGGAAGTCCCGGTGGAACGCGGGATGGTCCTCGAGGAGGTCCAGTCCGGTTGGGTGGGCGCCGTCACCCGGGTGGAGAAGTCCGGCGGCATGCACGTGGTGGCGCTGGAGGACCGGCGGGGCAAGTCGCGGTCCTTCCGCCTCGGCTTCGGCTTCCTCTTGGACGGCCAGCCCATCCGCCTGATGCCGCCGGCCCCGAAGAAGACGGCACCGGCCGCCGGGGCCGGCCGTACGGCGTCGGGCTCGGTGCGGGTGGCGGGGCAGCGCGCACAGGTGGCCAAGGCCAGCCGCATCTGGGTGGAAGGAAAGCACGACGCCGAGCTGGTGGAGAAAGTGTGGGGCGATGACCTCCGGGTGGAGGGCATTGTCGTCGAGCCCCTGCACGGCATTGACGACCTCGCGGCCGCCGTGGCGGACTTCGGCCCGGGCCCTGGCCGGCGCCTCGGCGTGCTGGTAGACCACCTCGTGGCCGACTCCAAGGAGTCGCGGATCGCCGACGCCGTCATGGCCTCACCGGGCGCCGCCGGCAACGTCCTGATTGTGGGGCACCCTTACGTGGACGTGTGGCAGGCCATCCGGCCCGCGGTCCTGGGGATCGAGCAGTGGCCCGTGATCCCCCGCGGCACGGACTGGAAGACCGGGATCCTGATGGCTTTCGGCTGGCCCCACTCCACAAAGGAGGACATCGGCCTCGGCTGGCAGAAACTTCTGGGGGCTGTCCGCAGCTACGCTGATCTGGAGGCGTCGTTGCTCGGCCGCGTGGAAGAGGTCATTGACTTCCTCACCGTGCCCTAGTCCGCCGCGGCGGCCGCCCCTGATCTCCATTTCCGGGCCCGAGCAAGTATTCTTGAAACGGCGGCCGCGCTTCTAGTGCGGTCCCGGCTATTTCAGGCACAACCCAGGCAGCAACGCATCACCGCAATCCGAAGGGCTACACCGTGGCAGATAACGCACGCGAACACACGGGCAATCAGGCTGGCCATGGCCAGCCCCCGTACCATGGCGTTCCGGCAAACGCGCTGCCGCTGACGGCCAGCGAGGACCGCCAGTGGGCCACGCTCGCGCACTTTGGCGGCATCCTGGGCTGCGTGCCGTCGCTGCTGATCTACCTCATCTTCAAGGACCGCGGCCCGTTCACGGCACAGGAATCCAAGGAAGCCCTCAATTTCACGCTGCCGCCGACGCTCGCCGCAGTGCTGGCCAATCTGCTGGTCTTCATCCCGGTGGTGGGCAACCTCTTCGCCGTGCTCGCCACGGTGATCTGGATCGCCGTGACGTGCTTCTCGGTGGCGGCCGGCATCCACGTCAACCGCGGCCAGCCGCACCGTTACGAGTTCAACCTGCGCTGGATCAAATAGCCGGCCCGGACCAAGCAAGAGAGCCGGCCGCCGCCCGTCAGGGGCAGCGGCCGGCTCTCTTTTGTGCGGCAGGGTGTTGTGGCCGCTGATGCGGCAGCCAACTAGTGGAGGCTTTGCCGGGCAGACTAGTCCGGCAGGATCCTGCGGACGACGGCGTCAGCCAGCAGCCGGCCCTTAAGCGTGAGAATGAGCCGGCCTTTGAAAGCCGCCGCGGGGTCCACGAGGCCGTCCGCGATCAGCCCTGCGACAGCGTGCCTGCCGGTGTCCCCCAGGCCGCCGAGGCTTGGGATGTCGAGTCCGGAATTGAGCCGGGCCTCGAGCATGACCCGTTCCACGTTGCGGGTTTCGGAGTCCAGCGTTTCGCGTCCGGCGGCGGGTGAAGCGCCGGCGCCGAGGCGGTTGGCGTAGGCGGTGGGGTGCTTGACGTTCCACCAGCGGACGCCGCCCACGTGCGAGTGTGCCCCGGGCCCGATGCCCCACCAGTCGTCCCCGCGCCAGTAGGCGAGGTTGTGCCGGCAGGCCTGTTCGGGGGTGCGGGACCAGTTGCTGACCTCGTACCAGTTGAGCCCGGCGGCGGAAATCAGTTCGTCGGCGAGTTCGTACTTGGCGGCGTGGTCGTCGTCGTCGATTTCCGGCACTTCGCCACGGCGGATCTGCACGGCAAGCTTGGTGCCGTCTTCAACGATCAGGGCATAGGCGCTGATGTGGTCGGGGGCGTAGGACAGTGCGGTCTCGAGCGAGTAGCGCCAGTCCTCCAGCGACTCCCCCGGCGTCCCGTATATGAGGTCGAGGCTGACCGAGAGCCCGGCATTACGCGCCCACTGCACCACCTCGGGCACCCGGCTGGGCGTGTGGGTGCGGTCCAGGACTTTCAGGACGTGCGGCACGGCCGACTGCATGCCGAACGAAACGCGGGTGAACCCGGCGTCGGCCAGCAGCTGCAGGGATGCGGGCGTGACGGAATCGGGGTTCGCCTCGGTGGTCACCTCGGCGCCGGGCTGCAGTCCCCAGGCGTCGATCGCGGCGGTGAGGATGCGCGCCAGGTCCTCCGCCGGCAGCAGCGTGGGGGTTCCGCCGCCGAAGAAGACCGTGCTGAGGGGACGGTCGGGCAGGCCGCTGCCCTTCAGGGCCGCGGCGGCGAACTCCACTTCCGCGATCGCGGTGGCGGCGTAGGCGTCCTGGGAGGCCCCGCCGCCCAGCTCGGTGGCGGTGTAGGTGTTGAAATCGCAGTACCCGCAGCGGACCGCGCAGAACGGGATGTGCACGTACAGCCCAAAAGCGCGCTGATCGGCGCCCTCGCCCGCCTGGGCGGGCAGCAGCCCGTCCGCCGGCGCCGGATCGCCGAGGGGAAGAACGCTAGGCACGGGCCCGGCCTGCCGATACTGCAGCAACAGTCATTACCTGCACCGTTACTTCTTGGCCTTGTCCTTGGACTCGTCCGTTGTCAGCGCGGCGATGAAAGCCTCCTGCGGCACCTCGACGCGGCCCA
Organism: Arthrobacter humicola; assembly: GCF_022803015.1. Classification (GTDB taxonomy): domain Bacteria; phylum Actinomycetota; class Actinomycetes; order Actinomycetales; family Micrococcaceae; genus Arthrobacter; species Arthrobacter humicola_A. The sequence goes on along the minus strand of NZ_JAFKON010000001.1, from coordinate 485,525 downwards.
CCATCTTCATGCGCTTCTTGCCTTCCTTCTGCTTTTCCAGCAGCTTGCGCTTTCGGGTGATGTCACCGCCGTAGCACTTGGCAAGGACGTCCTTGCGGATGGCGCGGATGCTTTCGCGGGCGATGATCCTGGAGCCGATGGCGGCCTGGATGGGCACCTCGAACTGCTGGCGCGGGATGAGTTCGCGCAGCTTGCCGGTCATCATCACGCCGTAGGCGTAGGCCTTGTCGCGGTGGGTGATGGCGGAGAACGCATCAACCTGTTCGCCCTGGAGCATGATGTCCACCTTGACCAGGTCGGCCACCTGCTCGCCGTCGGCCTTCCAGTCCAGTGACCCGTAGCCGCGGGTCTTGGATTTGAGGATGTCGAAGAAATCGAAGACGATTTCGGCCAGCGGCAGGCGGTAGCGGATTTCCACCCGGTCCTCGGAGAGGTAGTCCATGCCGCCCATGACGCCGCGCCGGCTCTGGCACAGCTCCATGATGGCGCCGACAAACTCGTTTGGCGCAAGGATGGTGGCGGACACCATCGGCTCACGGACCTCAGCGATCTTGCCGGTGGGGTATTCGCTGGGGTTGGTGACGTGGACGACCTTCTTGTCCTCCAGCGTGACCTCGTATTCGACGTTGGGCGCGGTGGAAATGAGGTCCAGGTTGTATTCGCGTTCGAGCCGCTCGCGGGTGATTTCCAGGTGCAGCAGGCCCAGGAATCCCACGCGGAAGCCGAAGCCCAGCGCGGCGGACGTTTCGGGCTCGTACACCAGTGCGGCGTCGTTGAGCATCAGCTTCTCCAGCGCATCGCGGAGCACCGGATAGTCCGTGCCGTCGAGCGGATACAGGCCGGAGAAGACCATCGGCTTGGCGTCCGCGTAGCCGGGGAGGGACTCCGTGGCCGGCTTGGCCAGGTTGGTGACGGTGTCGCCCACCTTGGACAGGCGGACGTCCTTCACACCGGTGATGAGGTAGCCGACCTCGCCAACGCCAAGGCCCTTGGAGGGGGTGGGTTCCGGGGAGCTCACACCAATCTCAAGGAGCTCGTGCGTGGCACGGGTGGACATCATCTGGATGCGTTCACGCGGGTGCAGCATGCCGTCGACGACGCGGACGTAGGTGACCACACCGCGGTAGGTGTCGTAGACCGAGTCGAAGATCATGGCCCGGGCGGGGGCGTTCGGGTCGCCCACCGGTGCCGGCAGGTCGCGGACGATCTTGTCCAGCAGGACCTCGACGCCCATGCCGGTCTTGCCGGAGACGCGGAGCACGTCGTCGGGGTCGCCGCCGATCAGGTTGGCGAGTTCCGCCGCGTATTTCTCCGGCTGGGCTGCCGGGAGGTCGATCTTGTTCAGGACCGGAATGATGGTGAGGTTGTTTTCCATCGCCAGGTAGAGGTTGGCGAGGGTCTGGGCCTCGATGCCCTGGGCCGCGTCCACCAGCAGGATCGCGCCTTCGCAGGCCGCGAGCGAGCGGGAGACCTCGTACGTGAAGTCGACGTGCCCGGGGGTGTCGATCATGTTCAGCGCGTAGCTGGTGCCGTCGAGTTCCCAGGGCATGCGGACGGCCTGGGATTTGATGGTGATGCCGCGTTCGCGCTCAATGTCCATGCGGTCCAGGTACTGGGCCTTCATGTCACGGGACTGGACAACACCGGTGAACTGGAGCATCCGGTCGGCCAGTGTGGATTTGCCGTGGTCAATGTGCGCAATGATGCAGAAGTTCCGGATGATGGCCGGATCTGTTGCGGCGGGCACCGGGGCGGTGCGGGCCATGGGAGACACGCAGGGTCCTTACTGTTGGCATTACTGTTGGCTTTTCCACGGCTCGGTGCGGATGCTCGTATGCCATCCTGCGACGTGGCGCATTTCTGTCCCTATAGTCTCCCACGTCCGGGCCAGTGGCAGTGCATCCCTGCGTTGCGTTGCGCGCTGCCCCGGGTCCGGTGGACTCTCGGCGGGATTCCGCCCACCGATCTGGCCTCGATTCGGCTGCGGCTGGCCCCCGGATCTGACTGCGCGCAGCGCCGTGCCTGGGACCGCCCCCGCCTCGCCGCCAGCCGACTGTCGGCCACCCTCTGTTCCACCTCTTCCACTCCCTTTCCCCGCCGCCTTCTCTGCGGGGTTGCCGGTATGGTTTCCCCATGGCTTGGAATTTACGATCGATCAGCGGCGCGGTCCGCGACGCCCTGCGCTTCCTGGATAAACTTGGCGGCTCCGCACCGGGAACCACCCGTGGGCCGGCGGCAAAACCCGCCCGAAAGCCTGCGGCGACGCGGCGGCCGCGCCAGACGCGTCCCGGCACCCCGGCCCGCTCCACAGGCGGCACCCCCGCCGCCGGACTGACCGGGACATATCCCGGCGACTTCCGGGGGCGGGCTGCCGTCCGCTATGCCCCCGCACCCAACGGCCTGCCCGAGCCCGGCGAGATCGTCTGGACCTGGGTGCCCTACGAAGAGGACTACTCCCAGGGCAAGGACCGTCCGGTGCTGCTGGTGGGCACCAGCGGCCGGTATTTGTTGGGCCTGATGCTGACGAGCAAGGACCACGACGGCGACTCCCGCCGGTCGGATGACTACGTGGACATCGGCACGGGACCCTGGGACCGCCAGTGGCGGCCCAGCGAAGCGAAGCTGGACCGGGTTCTGCAGATCAACGCGAAGGACATCCGGCGCGAAGGAGCGATCCTGGACGCAGGCCGCTTCAACGACATCGCGGCCGCGCTGCGGCAGCGGCACGGCTGGAGCTGACCCGGCGGACGCCGTGCGCGGCGGCGGATCGCCACCCGCACTCGTGCCTGCACGTTGATCTCTGCTATTATTTACAGCTGTGTGTCCGTGCAGGTCGACGGCCACAGATGGTTGGTCGCCATAGGTATCCCCACGCCGCTCAGTCAATGGCCAATCTGAAAGCCCTCTAGACCATTTTCCGCATTGAAAAAGAGAGTTCACACGTGGCTAATATCAAGTCCCAGAAGAAGCGCATCCTGACCAACGAAAAGGCTCGCCTGCGCAACAACGCAGTCAAGTCCGAGCTGAAGACGGCCATCCGCGCCGTCAACACCGCCGTTGAGTCCACCGACAAGGATGCTGCGGCTGTTGCACTGCTTTCTGCCAGCCGCAAGCTGGACAAGGCCGTCAGCAAGGGTGTTCTCCACAAGAACAACGCTGCAAACCGCAAGTCGGCCATCTCCAAGAAGGTCAACGCGCTCTAAGGTTTCCAGTTCACTTGAACTGATGATTGTGGCCGGCACCCCATGGGTGCCGGCCACATCCAGTTAAGCCGGTTCCGCAATGGGCCGACTCCGCACCCGTTCTGGTACGACTCCGGTACGCCGTCGGCTGCCCGCAGCCGGGTCCGCGCCGGCAGGGCCGACACGCAGGTCCCGGTCCGGCCGGACCCGCAGGGACGACACGCCGGGCCTCTGGGTTCGAACGCGGGTGTCAGGAACTCCTGGCCGAGGTGGCAATCACCGTTACCGCATGTTCCACCGCATAGACAGGATCCCGGGAGAGGCCCTTGACCTGGGCGTCGGCCTCGGCGGTGACCTGGATGGAGCGGACCAGCCCCTCGGGCGTCCAGCGCCGGACTTCCCGCTGGGCCTGTTCGACGAGCCACGGCTGCATACCCAGTTGCTTGGCGATCTGCGAGGACGACCCCTGCGCGCCGGCCACCTTGGCCAGGGAGCGCAACTTCGACGCCAGGGCAGCCACGATCGGCACGGGGTCCGCGCCGGTGGCCAGGGCGTGGCGAAGGGTGGAGAGGGCCAGCGGGCCGTTGCCGGCCATCGCGGCGTCGGCGACCTTGAAACCTGTTGCCTCGACCCGGCCGCCGTAGTACTTGTCCACCATGGCCGCGTCCACGCCGGTGGTGGCGTCAGCGATCAGCTGGCTGCAGGCGGCGGCGAGTTCCGCGAGCTGCGCGCCAACCGCATTAACCAGGGCGTGCACGGCGTCAGGGTCGATACGCCGGGAGGCCGCCCGGAACTCGGCCGTGACGAAGGCAATCTTCTCGGCGTCTTTCTTGAGCGGCTGGCAGTCGACAACGGGCCAGCCCGCGGCCTTGATGGCGTCCAGCAGCTTCTTGCCGCGGACTCCCCCGCCGTGGCGGAGCACCAGGAAGGCCTCCGGTTCCGGCTGGACCACATACTTCAGGGCATCGGCGAGGAAGGCATCGTTCATCGCCTCGAGCCCGTCGACCTCGATGAGCTTTTGTTCGCCGAACAGCGAAGGACTGACGTTCATGGCCAGGGAGCCGGCCGTGTAGCTGCCGGCATTGAGCCGCGTAATTTCGACGTCGGGCGCCACCGCGCGGACCTGCGCGCGGATACGGTCCATGGCCCGGGCACCTATGTAGTCTTCCGGACCGCCCACCAGGACGACGGCAGCAGGTGTCACATCACGCCAGGTGGCGGTGTTCGACGCCGATGTCCTGGGCCGTTGGGTCTGGGCAGCAGCCACTCGTGATTCCTCCCGGAAGTTGGTTTGCGGACTCTAAGCGTCCCACGCCCGGACCGGTGCTCCAAGCCGCGGCTGACGGCCCGCCGGACGGCTGACCGTGCCGCCGCATGCGACCGTCCGTCGAGGACGGCCACCACCCGCGCGTGTGCCGCGAGGACGCCACGGGCGACCGCGGCAGGGTGCAGGCCGAGCCACGCCGCCGCCAGCACAGACGCGGACAAGATTCCCATGGTGGCTGCACCGAAGACTCCTTCCGGCCATGGCAAGGCGGCGCCCGGGAGTGCCGCGAACAGCCGGGCGACCCCCGCCACCGCGCCTGCGAAGACAGCAGCTGCGGCCATGAGGAGGCCCGCGGCGGCCGGGAGAGCGGGCAGGAGAACCACGGCGGCCGTGCCGAGGAGCGTAACTGGCGCCACGAGCGCTGCAGCGGCCACATTCGCGGGCAGCGTGTAGGCGCCGAACTGCGGCTGCAACAACACGATCGCCGGGGCGCAAAAGAGCTGGGCGGACAGGGGTACGGCGACGCCGGCTGCCGCCCAGCGCGGCACCGAAGGTGGCAGCCAGTCCATGATGCGGCGTCCGGCGACCACGATTCCCAGCGTGGCCAGGACCGAGAGCAGGAATCCGAAGCTGGCAGCCAGGACCGGCTGCGCCAGCAGCAGGCCGATGACGGCAACACAGAGCAGGCTGAGTCCGCGCCCCGCCCGGCCAAGAGCTACGGAAGCGAGGCCGATGCTGCCCATGAGGGCGGCCCGCAGCACACTCGGATCCGGTCCCACCATGAGGACGAACAGCGCCAGCCCCGCGAGACTGGCCGCGGCGGCTGCCGCGCGCGGAAGGCGGAGCGTGCGGGCGGCGAGCAGCAGCGTCCCGAGGATCAGGCTGCAGTTGGCCCCGCTGACGGCGGTCAGGTGCGTCATCCCGACGGTCTTCATGGCGGCTTCCAGCTCGGGGTCCAGGGCGCTGGTGTCGCCGGTGACCATGCCGGGCAGCAGGCCGCCGGCGTCGCCCCCGAACCGTGCCGCCGCGGCGGTGAAGGCGAGGCGAAGCTCCCCGGGGCCCTGCTGCCAGGGCCCTGGTCCCCGCAACAGGGTTGGGGCCGACGTCGCTGACAGGAGTCCTGCCTCCGGCTCCCCTGGCGCGGAGGGACGGAGTTTGCCCGTGGCGCGCAGGAGCTGGCCCGGAACGGCGTCTCCCCACGTGGCCCCGCCCATGACGACGAACCGCGCGTCCCCGGCGACCCTGTGGCCGCCGAAGGTCATCGCCGTCAGGATCACGGGAACTGCCCAGCGGTCCGGCAGGCCACCGGCACCGGGAATCCTGAGCCGCCGCGGGGCGCCTGCAATCTCCAGTTCCGCGACGACGGCCGCGCGGGCGGCCACAGCTTCAGCGATGGCGCCGTCGTGCCGCCGGGAGGCCTCGACGGCGGTGTGCGAGCCTGCCGCGAGGGACAGCAACAGCGCCACGGCCACCGTGGCGCGAATGCTGCGCGGAACCGTCTGCCCGGCACTGCGGCCGCGCCCGGCGCCACACCGCCCACTCCTGGCGCCCCGCTCCCTCGACGGGCGGAGCCCAGAAGGGCCGAGGATGACGCGACCGGCCACGACGAGCATGCCTCCGGCCGCCGCCAGCGCCGTGCAGAGACCGGCCAGCCCTGCAGGGGACAGCCAGTTTCCGGCAACGACGGTCCCCCAGACAAGGAGTGCCGGGAGCACCAGGCGAAGGTCCGTCCGCCGTGTCCGCTCGATCGGGCGCTGACGCGCGGCGGTGTCGCGCGCGGGTTTGCCGGATCCGCGGATCCGGCCGGAGGCCACCGGGTCCCCGTGCTCGGCACGCGGCGGAGAATCGACGGCCGCATCGACGTAGCGCTGCCAGCGGCTCTGCGGGACCGCCACAGAACCCAGCGGGCCGGTCCGGCCCACGCCACGCCGTGCAGTGCCAGGCTGTGCAGCGCCGGGCTGTGCAGGGCAGGGCTTTTCGATCTCAGGATTTGCCACGTCAGATACCCACCAACGGGAGCAGGGCCTCAAGCAACTTCGGACCGATCCCGTCGACGGCGTCGAGCTCCTGCACTGACTTGAACCGCCCGTGCTGCTGGCGCCAATCCACGATCCGCTGCGCCAGCACTGGCCCGACGCGCGGGAGGGTCCCGAGTTCCTCGAGGCCGGCGGTGTTGAGGTTGACCTTCCCGCTCCCGCCGACTGGCCCCGTGCCGCCCGTACCGGAACCGGGCGCAGGTGAGCCGTCCGTGGGCGCATCGGCCTGACCGGGTTCGCCGCGAATGGGCACCAGGACCTTCTGCCCATCCTCCAGCACGGCGGCCAGGTTGAGCCGGTCCGGATCCCCGAGAACCGTGGGTCCGCCCGCCGCTGCAATTGCCTCATGCAGCCGGCTTCCCGCCGGCAGTTGAACCACCCCCGGGGTGGCCACGGCACCGGCAACGTGGACCTCGATGCTTTCCGGCTCCTCAATAAGATCTTCTCCCGGCGGTGCGAGGGTCTCGCCGGCCGCCGGACGTGGTTCTTCCCCGGCCGCGGGGGCGGAGTCGCTGAGAGCCACCACCTGCGCGCCGCCGGTCCCGGCCTGCCACCAGAAGCAGCCGCCCAGGACCACGGCAAGGACGCCCAGCAGGGCAGCAGCCTTAACCCCTGTCCTGGCCCGAAATCGCAAAGCCAGCGCCTGTCTCCCTGCCCGGCGGTACCCGCGGCTTTCATCAGCATGGTGTGAAGTGCCGCCACCTACGCGCCGTCCAGCAGCGGGTACCGCATCAGCTGCCCGGACCGGGACAGGGCTGCCTGGCGCCGGAACCTGCAACTCCAGCAGCCCCGTTGAGTCGCCTGGTCCCCGGCCCGGATCCGGGGATTCGCCCGGATCCGCGGCATCTTCCGCACCCCGGGCAGCCCAGCGCGTCGCTGCCAGGCGTTCACGGGCAACCCTGACGCCTGTGGCGGATTCAGTTCCCGGGTTGCGGCGCGGCATGGAACGACTCTAGGCAGCCCTCACCCCCGCTGATACCGGAGACCGGGCGTATGTGGAAATACCTGAGTAATACGCGTAGATCCGCGGCATCAGGCAAGTATTCCCTACGCTGGTGCCCGCCCGGACCCGGTGGTAACGTCTGCATCCAATCGAGAAAACTTTGCCGGCTGGGGGCAACCCTGATCGCCTGGATGTAAATATCAGGCGTCGAAAGCTGGTGTGCAATGAAGTGGTTGTTTGGGCCCGCGGCGGTGCTGGCGCTTGGCGGCACCATGCTGCCAGCCCCGCCGGTCGTGGCAGACACAACGCAAGCCACCTCAACCCAGGTGGTCAAGTTTTCTCTGGAAAGCAGTTTCTGCCCCCAGTACGGTCTGTACGGCATAGCGCATGTTTCGGTCGACGGCACGGCGGGAATGACTGCCGACCAGAATTTCATCTGGACCACCCAAACGGCCGCCACCTCGATCCACGCAGTTCCGCCGCAGGGCGCCGTCGCCAATGTCACGATTGTCTACCACTGCAACGTGCAGGTGCTCTGGTGGCTGGAGCCCGGAAGTGCCCGCAGGGTGCAGGCCGCCCTGTGGGTCAACGGCTCAGGCCAGCAGCCCAGCTACACTATCGGGCCGAATCAGCCAGACCCCGGGCCAACGCCGCCGCCAACGACTCCGCCTCCAACGGCCCCGCCGGCCTCCCTAACGCCAACCACCCCACCAACGTCAGCGTCGCCACCCGCGCCCACGACGCCAACCGTCATACCGACCACCGTGCCAACGTCCGCGCCAGTCACCGTGCCGACGGTCCCGGAAACGACCACCGTGCCAACGTCCGCGCAAGTCACCGTGCCGACGGTCCCGGAAACACCCGCCCCGCCAACGTCCGAGCCGGCCGCCCCACCGACGGTCCCGGAAACACCCGCCCCGCCAACGTCCGAGCCGGCCGCCCCACCGACGGTCCCGGAAACGCCCGCCCCGCCAACGTCCGAGCCGGCCGCCCCACCGACGGTCCCGGAAACGCCCGCCCCGCCAACGTCCGTGCCGTCCGTCCCGCCAACGACCGCCCCACCAACCACCGTGCCAGCGACAACGCCAGAGACAGCGCCAACGGAACCAGCCACTCCCGCGCTTACAGCATCGCCGACGCCCGGACGGACAACGCCCGTGCCTACCCCCTGAAACGCAGCTGCAGTCGGGGGTTCACTTCTGGTAGGTGATGTATGCCTCGTACTGAACCCGCCATTTGTCCGCGGCCTTGGGATCCGGGACCGTGGTGGTGAGGAATTGAACGCTGGTCACTTGGCCTTTGAGGTATTTCAGCCACTTGGTCACCTCTTCGGCAACGTCGCGATCGAGCTGGGCTACGTGGTGCACCTGCATTGCCATGGCGGCCTCCGGGTTCGCTGGTTCTCTGGGTTCGGTGGAGTGACTTTACCGCCGCCGCCCGTTCACGGCCAGAGTCCAGCGCCCGCGCAGATAGAGCACATGGACCCGCCGCGCTAGTCGCCGGCTTCCGTCGCTTCGGCCGCCGCCCTGCCAGGGCGCGCTTCCCCGCCGTCCGGGCTGGCGACGTCCCCGGCGAAGGCATCGGGTTTCGCTGCTGCGGGTGTGCTGCCCTCCCCCACGATCACGGCGAGCACACCGAGCCCGGCGTGGGCCGCCAGGACTGCCGGGAGAGCGCTGATCTGGGCCGGCGGACATGCCGGCAATGCCACGGCCAGGCGCCGGGAAAGGTCCTCAGCCTCGGCCTGGTTGCCAAAGTGGTGCACAGCCAGCCGCGCCTGACCGGCAGGGCGGCCGGAGGCGTCCGCGGCCACGATTTCTTCCAGGCGTGCGATGGCCTTCGCCGCTGACCGGACTTTTTCCAGCGGGATGATCCGGCCGTCTTCCACCGCCAGGATGGGTTTGATGGAGAACATGGTCCCCCAGAGCGAGGCCGCCGCCCCGATCCGGCCGCCCCGGCGCAACTGTTCCAGGGTCGGGACATAGAAGTACACTTTGGTGCGGTCCAGCCGGTCCTGCGCGAAGGCCAAGACGTCGGCCGCGCTCCTGCCGTCGGCGGCCGCGACCACCGCGCCCTGCACGCCCATCCCCTGGGCCATTCCGACCGTCCGGGAGTCGAGGACCTCTACGGGTATGCCGACCCGTTGGGCTGCCAGGCGGGCGGCGTCGGCTGTCCCGGACAGCCCCGCGGAGATGTGAATGGAGACCACGGACTGGAAGCCACGCTCGCTGGCCTCCCGGTAGGCGTGTTCAAACTGCCCCGGTGACGGACGCGAAGTCTTGACGGGTTTGCCGCTGGCCAGGGCAACGGCGATGGTCTCCGCAATGTCGTCCTCACCCTCGCCGTAGATTTCGGCGCCGACCATCACGGGCATTGGGACCACGGTGAGCCGGCCGTCGGCAGCGAAAGCCCGGACCCAGTCCGCGGGCAGCGCGGCGGCAGAGTCCGTGACCACCGCAACCTGCACGACGGCGGCGGGAGCCGCTTCGGGGATGCTGTCCCGGGAACCCTGCCGCAGGCGAACAAGCCGCTCGCGCAGCCATGGCCAGCCTGACGGCTCGCGGTGTGGCACGGAGGACCTCCTGCTGTGGGGACGCGTGGACTTACTTCTCCGGCGGGGGCACTTGTGCCCGTCCCATTGTCTGCACCGGTTGTCTGCACTGGTTGTCTGCACTGGGCGCCGGGATCAGCCGGCGGCCAGTGCAGGCTGGTTCGTCCGGCTAGGCCGGGACGATGTTGACCAGTTTAGGCGCCCGCACGATCACCGTGCGAAGGCCACGGCCGTCGAGGGCGCGCTGGACATTATCCGATGCCAGCGCCAGTTCGCGCAGGTCCTCCTCGGAGATGTCCGGGGAAACCTCCAGCCGGTCCCGCACCTTGCCCTGCACCTGGACGACGGCAGTGACCGTGTCCTCCACGAGCAGTGCGTCGTCGTGCGTGGGCCAGCCTGCGTTGGCGACCGATGCAGGGTGCCCCAGGACGTTCCACAGATCCTCGGCGGTATACGGCGCAAACAGGCTCAGGATGACGGCTACGGCCTCCACGGCCTCGCGGACTGCTGGGTCCGCACCGCCGGCACCGCTGGCCGCATCTATGGTCTTGCGGGTGGCGTTGACCAGTTCCATCAGCTTCGCCACAACCACGTTGAACTTGTTGTTGTCCAACAGGGCCTGCGCATCGGCGATCGTGCGGTGGGTGACGGTGCGCAGCGCACGGTCTCCGGTGGCGGCATCGACGCCGGGTGCGCTTGTGACGTCCTGGCCGAGGCGCCAGGCCCGGGCCAGGAACTTCGCGGAGCCCGCCGGCGATACGTCCGCCCAGTCGACGTCGTCCTCCGGCGGGGAGGCGAAGATCATGGTCAGGCGGACGGCGTCCACGCCGAACTTGTCCAACTGCTCGCCGAGGTCGACGCCGTTGCCCAGGGACTTGCTCATGGCCTTGCCGCCGTTGAGCACCTGCCCCTGGTTCAGCAGTGCGCTGAACGGCTCGTCCGCCTCAATCATGCCGAGGTCGTGGATGACCTTGGTGAAGAACCGCGCATAGAGCAGGTGCAGGATGGCGTGCTCCACGCCGCCCACGTACTGACCAACCGGCATCCAGTCGTTGATCTTCTCCGGATCGAACGGACCGCCGGTGTACTGCGGAGAGACGAAGCGCAGGAAGTACCAGGAGGAATCCACGAAGGTGTCCATCGTGTCCGTGTCCCGCTTGGCCGGGCCCTGGCAATTGGGGCACTCGACATTGACCCAGCTTTCGACCGCGGCGAGCGGTGACGTGCCCTTCGGGGACAGGTCCTCGCCGCGCAGGTCCGCCGGCAGGGTCACGGGCAGCTGATCGTCCGGGACCGGGACCTCCCCGCAGGCCGGGCAGTGGATGATGGGGATCGGTGTGCCCCAGAACCGCTGCCGGCTGAGCAGCCAGTCACGCAGCCGGAAGTTCACGAACTTCTCGCCCGTGCCCAACTCGCGCAGGATTTCGATGGCCGCCGGGATGGCCTCGGCCTTCGGCAGCCCGTCGAGGCCGCCGGAGTTGATCAGGGTCCCCTCGCCGGTGGTGGCGATGCCCGTGGCAGCGGGGTCTTCCTCGCCCGTGTCCAGGACTGCCCGGACGGGCAGGTCAAAGGTCTTGGCGAAGTCGAGGTCGCGCTGGTCATGGGCCGGGACGGCCATGATGGCGCCTGTGCCATAGTCGGCCAGGACATAGTCGGCGGCCCAGACGGGCAGCTTTTCGCCGTTAAGCGGGTTGGTCGCGTAGCGCCCGGTGAAGACGCCGGTCTTTTCGCGCTCGGTGGACTGGCGCTCGATTTCGGAAAGCGCCTTGACCTGCTCCCGGTAGGCGTCCAGGGCGGCGGCGTGCTCGTCGGTGACCAGTTCGACGGCGAGCGGCGCGTCGGCGGCGACGACGAAGAACGTGGCGCCGTAGAGGGTGTCCGGGCGCGTCGTGAAGACTGTGACGTCCTTGGCGGCTTTGCCGCCGTCGGCTTCGATCACGAAGTTGACGTGGGCGCCCTCGGAACGGCCGATCCAGTTCTTCTGCATCGCGAGGACGCGTTCGGGCCAGTGCCCGCGCAGTTCGTCCATGTCATCGAGCAGCCGGTCGGCGTAGTCGGTGATCTTGAAGTACCACTGGTTCAGGGACTTCTTGGTCACGGGAGTGCCGCACCGCTCGCAGGCGCCGTTGACCACCTGTTCGTTGGCCAGCACGGTCTGGTCCTTGGGGCACCAGTTGACCGGCGAATTCTTGCGGTAGGCCAGTCCACGCTCGTAGAACCGCGTGAACAGCCACTGGGTCCAGCGGTAGTACTCCGGGTCCGAGGTGTGCAGCCGGCGGGACCAGTCCGCGGAGATTGCGTAGCGCTTGAACGACGCCGCCTGGGTGTCGATGTTGGCGTACGTCCACTCACTTGGGTGCGCGTTGCGTTTGATCGCCGCGTTTTCCGCGGGCAGGCCGAAGGAGTCCCAGCCGATCGGGTGCAGCACGTCGTAGCCCTGCTGGCGCAGGTAGCGCGCCACAACGTCGCCCATCGCGAACGCCTCGGCGTGGCCCATGTGAAGGTCACCGGACGGATACGGGAACATGTCCAGCACGTAGCGGCGTTCCTTTGAGCCGTCGTCGAGCGGCGTGAAGACCTTCAGGTCTTCCCAAACCTGCGGCCACTTGGCTTCCATTGCCGCGAAGCTGTAGGTACCTTCCTCAGGCCCCTCCGCCGCGGTTGCTGGCGATCCGGTCTGTGTTTCCGGCTGAACGCTCACTGCTGGCCTCTTCTGTTCTGTGCGGCCTGTTACCCAGGCCTGTCTACCTTCAGGCCTGCCTGCCGCCAGGCCTGTTCACCATCAAGTCTGCACTGTCACCGCCGGCTGCCCGGCCCTGACTCCATACTGTCCGTACGTGGTACTCCTGCTGTTACCTCGTGCGTTGCGGACCGGAATGTACCCCGGACACACAAAAGCCCCTCGACATGGAGGGGCCGCCGCTCGGCAATCCGGGGACTCTTCGGAATCGAGGTCTCGCCGGGATGCCGGGCGGCTAGCTAAGCAGGAGCACGGCGCGCATAGGACCACTTTAGCCCCTCGGGCTGGTTCGCGCTGAACCAACGGGCCGCTCGCGTCCCGGTAGTCGCAGTCGACTCGCGCTCCGGCGCCCTGCGCGGGCTGTTATGTCCGCAATTGTTACAAACGACATACCTATGGAATAGCGGTACTTACTGCCAATTGCCCGACGTATCTGGCACGTAACTACGACAGAAATTCGGGTAGCTCGGCGCGGAAGACAGGTAGAAAGACAACAAACACCCGGGTGGCCCGCCGCGGGCGCCCGGGCCCTTCCACGAAGTTTGTTTGGAGAGCGCATTGTGAGCCTCCAAGCTGGGAGAAACCCGTGAAAAGCCGGGACGCAGGCCTAAAATTTTGATCTTGCCAAACGATTCAAATGGGAACACTATTCGATAAAGATCAGCAAGAAATGGGATCTCTTGGGGGGATTCGCAAATGGTCTCGGGTTGAGGAGCCTGTCATGTATCACTTGCGCAATTCTTCCGTGCACTTGCCGAAATCCGCCGCCGCCCGCACCCGCGACGCCGGCTCCCTGGAACGGGGCTAGCCATGTTCGGCTGGATCACCCGTTTCAGTATGCAGTTCCGCATCCTGGTTCTCGCTGTGGCGGCCGGACTCATTGCCTTCGGGGTAGTGAATGTCCCCCACGTCGCCATCGACAGCATGCCCGAGTTCGCCCCGGCCCACGTCGAGATCCAGACCGAGGCCCTGGGCCTCTCAGCTGCCGAAGTTGAACAGCTCATCACTGCTCCGATGGAAGCCGACCTCCTTAACGGGGTGGCGTGGCTCGATGAAATCCGGTCCAAATCCGTTCCCGGCCTGTCCTCGATCGAGCTCGTGTTCGAGCCGGGCACCGACCTCCTGCGCGCGCGCCAGCTCGTGGCCGAACGCATGACCCAGGCCCACGCGCTGCCGAACGTCTCGGCGCCGCCGCTGATCATGCAGCCGTTGTCGTCCACCAGCCGCGTCCTTATGGTCCGGATGAGCTCCAAAGAGCTGTCCGGGATCGAAATGTCGGTCCTGGCCCGGTGGAAGATCAAGCCGCGGCTGATCGGCATTCCCGGGGTCGCCAACGTTTCCATTTGGGGACAGCGCGAGCAGCAGCTCCAGGTAGAGGTGACCCCCACGCAGCTGCGTGACAAGGGCATCACGCTCGAACAGGTCATCAAGACCACCGGCAACGCAGTCTGGGTGTCGCCGCTGAGCTTCCTTGAGGCGTCCACCCCCGGCACGGGCGGGTTCGTGGAGTCGCCGAGCCAACGCCTGGGCATCCAGCACGTGCTGCCCATCCGAACGCCGGAGGACCTGGCCAAGGTCAGTGTCGAAGACGCCGGATCTCCCATGCTCCTGGGTGACATTGCCCAGGTGAAGGAGGACCACCAGCCGCTGATCGGCGATGCCGTCGTCGGCCAGGATGCGGGCCTCCTGCTGGTCGTGGAGAAGTTCCCCGGAGCCAGCACGCTGCAGGTCACCAAGGACCTCGAGGCTGCGCTGAACGACATGCAGCCCGGGCTTTCCGGGATCCAGATGGACACATCCGTCTTCCGGCCCGCCTCGTTCCTGCAGGATGCCGTGGACGGACTCGGCCTGGCGCTGCTCGTGAGCCTCCTGATCGCCGTCCTGCTCTTCTGGGCCCTGTTCCGTTCCTGGCGGGTGGCCGTGATCGCCCTCGTGGCGATCAGCACCACCGTCATGGCGTCGGGAGTGGTGCTCTACTTGCTCGACTCCACACTGAACATCTCGATCCTCGCCGGCATCTTGCTGGGCGTGTCTGTGATTGTCGGAGACATTGTGGAGGATGTGCAGGCGCAGCGGCGCCGGCCGTTGCGGACCACCGAGACCGAGACAGATGCCACCATCAGGTTCCGCATGGTCCAGCTTGTCCGCAGCGTCCGCACACCGCTGTTCCACGGGTCCCTCATCATGGCCCTCGCGCTCGTACCGACGCTGTTCGTCACAGGAGTCGGCGGTGCGTTCTTCCAGCCCCTCTTCTGGTCCCTGGCGTTGGCGCTTGCCGTGTCAATGCTGGTGGGTTTGTCCGTGACACCGGTCCTGGCGTACCTCCTGCTTCCCGGTGAGAAAACCCGGCGGGCGGACTCGCCCGGTGTTGTCCGGGCCAGGTCCACCTACGACAGGGCACTCGAGGGGGCACGTTCCCGCCGCACCCTCGGCATTGTCGCTGTCGCCGTCGTTGGACTGCTGGGGCTCGCCGCGGCATCGCAGCTGGTCGGGAACCGGGCGGTCGTGCCGACGATTCCGGACCGGACACTCCTGGTGCAGTGGGACTCGATGGCAGGCACGTCCAACGACGAGGTGCGTCGGGTGGCGTCCAAAGCGTCCGACGAACTGCGGACCCTGCCGGGTGTCTCGGGAGTTGGCGGCCACATCGGCCGCGCCATTTCCTCCGACCAGGTTGTCGGGAACAGTTCCGCGGAACTCTGGGTGTCCATCACCCCGGACGCCGACTTCAGCGAAACGGAGCAGGCGGTCCGTGACGTCGTCCAGGGCTACCCCGGCATCGCCCACAACGTGGTGAACTACTCCCAGCAGCAGATCGGCCAGGAGCGCAGCAGCATGGATCCCGGATTCGCCGTCCGCGTCTACGGAACAGACTTGCCCGTCCTGCGCGAGAAGGCTGAAGAGGTCCGCCGGGCCATCGAAAAGGTCGACGGCGTGAAGAACCCGACGATCAACGCCAGCGCCATGACGCCCATCGTCGAAGTCGAGGTCAACCTCGAAGCGGCGCAGAAGGTCGGTATCAAACCCGGCGACGCACGCCGCGCCGCTGCCGCCCTGATGCAAGGCATCGTCGTCGGCAACCTCTTCGAACAGCAGAAGGTCTTCGAAGTGGTGGTGCGCGGCGCGGTGGACGTCCGGGATGACCTGACCAGCATCCGTGAGCTCCTGCTGGACACGCCCAGCGGCGGCCAGGTCCAGCTGGGCCAAATCGCCGACATCCGGCTCGTTCCCAATGAAGTCGTGATCCTGCACGATGACACCTCACGCCGGATCGACGTGGTGGCCGAGGTCAGCGGACGTCCGCTCGCGGATATCCAGCGCGACATCAACGCGGCGATCGAGCAGATCCAGTTCCCGCTGGAATACCACGCCGAAATCCCCACGAAGTACAGTGAACAGCTCGCCGGGGACGCCATGGTTCTGTGGATCGGCGCGGCTGCCCTCCTGGGAATCCTGCTCCTTCTCCAGACAGCGGTGCGGAGCTGGAAGCTGGCGCTTGCCATCTTCCTGTCCCTGCCGGCCGCGCTGGCCGGAGCCGCCGTGGCAGCCTGGATCGCGGGAGGCGCCATCACTGTGCTGGCGCTCACGGCCTTTGCCGCGGTGCTGGCCGTTGCCGCCCGCAACGCGGCGCTGCTCTCCGCCCGGACGGATGAACTGTGGCGGGCCGCCCCGCACGAATCCCCTGACAAGATCATCATGATGGCGGCCCGGGACCGGGTCTCGCCCATTCTGAAGGCAGCCCTGATCACGGTGGCGATCCTGATCCCGCCGGGACTCTTCGGCGGCGCCGTCGGCGGGTCCTTCCTGGGCCCGATGGCCCTGATCATCGTCTGCGGACTCATCACGACAACTCTCATCGGGATCTTCGTACTCCCTCTGCTCGCACTCTGGTTCGGACCCGGTTCCGCCCCGGAAGAGTGGGCCGAAGTGTACGAGGCCGAAGTTCCCGTCCAGCCCGTTACGCAGGAAAAGGTGGAAGCAAAATGACCAGCCAACAGCCCTCGCGGCGCCTGCCCCTGGCGGCCGCTGTATGCGCAGCACTTCTGTTCGCGCTGCCCGCATGTGCCCAGACGACGGCGGCGGCCCCCGCCGCCGTTTCGGCCAACGAACCCGCCAAGGTGGAGAAGAATGCCGCGACGGGCATCGCGAAACTGACGTTGACGGAGAAGGGAATCGAACGCCTCGACCTGAAGACCGACACCGTCAAGGCCGGAAAGGGTAAGGACGTCGTCGTGCCCTACTCCGCCCTGCTCTACGACGCCAGCGGAAAAACCTGGGTGTACACCAACCCGGCCCCGCGGGTCTACCAGCGGCAGCCGGTCACGGTAGCCAAGGTGGAGGACGGAGTGGTCACGGCCTCGGCCGGGCCCGCGGTGGGCACCGCAATCGTGACCGTCGGCGCGGCTGAACTCTTCGGCGCTGAATTCGATACGGCGCACTGACATGCGCCGGATTGTCGCTGCAAGCCTGAGGTTCCGGTCGATCATCATTGCGATGGCGGCCGCCCTCATGATCGTGGGCGGCGCGCAACTCAGCAGCGCTTCGGTGGATGTTTTCCCGGAGTTTGCACCGCCCCGTGTCGAGGTCCAGACGGCATGTCTGGGTCTCACTGCCTCCGAAGTCGAGGAACTCGTAACGGTTCCAATGGAGCAGGCCTTCAACGGCATAGACGGCCTGGACCAGATGCGGTCGAAGTCTGTGTCGCAGCTGTCCGCCATCGTGATGGAGTTCAAGCCCGGGACCGATCTGCTCACCGCCCGGCAGCTGGTGTCGGAGCGGATGGCAACGGTCATACCGACCCTGCCGACCTGGGCCGCGCCGCCGGTGATGCTCCAGCCGCTGTCCTCCACCAGCCGTGTCATGAAGATCGGACTCTCCTCCGAGACCCGCTCCCTGATCGAAATGTCCATGGTTTCCTACTGGAACATCCGGGCACATCTGCTGCGGGTGCCGGGCGTGGCGAACGTGGCGATCTGGGGCGAACGCCTCCAGATGCTTCAGGTCCAGGTTGATCCGACCAAACTGGCAGCCAACAACGTGACGCTGGAAAACGTCATGAACTCCACGTCCGACGCCTTGGACGCCGGCCTGCTCAAGTACTCCCCCGGTGCCTTGATCGGCACCGGAGGGGCGCTGGAAACACCCAGCCAGAGCATGTCCATCAGGCACGTACAACCCATCACGTCTCCGGCGGACCTTGCCCAGGTGCCACTGGAGGAACGCGAAGGACTGCCTCCCCTGAAGCTCGCCGACGTGGCAACCGTCGTGGAGGACCACCAGCAACTGATCGGTGACGCGGTCATCAATGGCGGCCCCGGACTGATGCTGATCGTCGAAAAGCTGCCGTGGGGCAACACCCTCGAAGTCACCCGCGGGGTCGAGGAAGCGCTCAAGGAACTGCAGCCCGGCCTGACCGGAATCGCAGTCGACACCACCCTGTTCCGGCCCGCCTCGTTCATCGAGGAATCGCTCGGCAACCTGAGCCTCGCGCTGCTGCTGGGCTGCTTCCTGGTGGTCCTGGTGCTGAGCGTCTTCCTGTTCCAATGGCGGACAGCCCTGGTGAGCGTGACGGCGATCCCGTTGTCGCTGATGGCAGCGGCCCTGGTGCTGTATTGGACCGGGGGAACGATTAATACGATGGTGCTTGCGGGGCTGGTGATTGCCGTCGGGGTCGTGGTGGACGATGCCATCATCGACGTCGAGAACATCGTCAGGCGGCTCCGGCACCACCGCGCCAGCGGCGGGACCGAAAGCACCGCCCGCGTGGTCGTCAACGCCTCTCTGGAAGTCCGCGGCCCCATCGTCTACGCCACACTGATTATCGTTGCCGCCACGGTGCCGATCTTCTTCCTGGACGGCCTGACGGGCGCCTTCTTCCGGCCCCTGGCGACCGCCTACACCCTGGCGGTGATGGCGTCCATGCTGGTGGCCCTCACGGTCACGCCGGCCATGGCGTACATCTTCCTGCGCAATGCCAAACTCGAAGACCGCGATCCGCCGGTGGTCCGGGTCCTCAAGCGCTGGTACGGCGCCGCCCTGCGTCCCATTGTGAAACGCCCGCTCCCGGGCTACCTCGCGGTGGCGGCACTCGGCGTCGTCGGAATCATAGCGGCCCCGCTCCTGGGCCAGTCACTGTTGCCCTCGTTCAAGGAACGTGACTTCCTCATGCACTGGGTCACGCAACCCGGCACCTCCAACGCCGAGGAAGTGCGCGTCAGCCAACTGGCCTGCCAGGAGCTGATGACCATTCCAGGCGTCAACAACTGCGGGTCCCACATCGGTCAGGCCTTCGCCGCCGATGAGGTGGTGGGAGTCAACTTTGGCGAGAACTGGATCAGCGTTGACCCCTCGGTCGACTACGACAAGACCCTGGCCTCCATCCAGCAGGTCGTGGACGGGTATCCCGGCATTCACCGGGACGTCCAGACCTACCTCAAGGAACGTGTCCGCGAGGTGCTCACCGGTACGGGCTACTCGATCGTGGTCCGCGTGTACGGCGATGACCTGGACACGCTGAAGAAGCAGGCGGACAAGGTCAAGACTGCCCTGGCCGGCATCGAGGGTGCCATCGGAGCCAAAGTCGCACTCCAGGTCAACGTTCCGCAGGTGGACGTCGAGGTGAACCTGGACGCCGCCAACCGCTACGGCCTGAAGCCCGGTGACGTCCGCCGTGCCGCAGCCACCCTGGTATCCGGCGAGGAGGTCGGCGACGTCTACCGGGACGGCAAGGCCTATGACGTCCAGGTCTGGAGTCCTCCGGCGATCCGGACCAGCGTCACAAGCATCGAGAACCTGCCGCTGGACACTCCCAGCGGGCAGAAGATCCGGGTGGCCGATGTCGCCAAGATCACGGTAAAGCCCACTCCCAACGTCATTGAGCGTTCGGAAGGGTCCCGCCGCCTCGATGTCAGCGCCAACGTCAAGGAAGGCGATCTGGCCAAAGTCGTCGAAAAACTCGAATCCGATCTCAAGTCCGTGGAGTTCCCCACCGGATACAGCGCCGAGATCCTGGGCGAATACGCGGAGCGGCAGGCCGCCTCGCAGCGGCTTCTCCTCTTCGCGATGGGCGCACTGGTTGTGGTGTTCCTCCTGCTCCAGGCGGCATTCCGGAGCTGGCGGCTTGCCGTTCTGGGCATCCTGACGCTGCCGGTGGCACTGGTGGGCGGGGTGATCGCCGCGCACATGAGCGGCGGAATCCTGTCCCTCGGGTCGCTGGTCGGGTTCCTGACAGTGATGGGCATCGCCGCTCGCAACGGCATCCTGCTCATCAACCACTGCCAGCACCTGGAGCAGTTCGAAGGCGTGCCGTTCGGCCGGGACCTGGTCCTGCGGGGCGCAGCCGAGCGCCTGTCACCAATCCTGATGACCACGCTCGCCACCGCACTCGCCCTGGTCCCACTGGTGGTGATGGGCAACCGCCCCGGCCATGAGATCGAGCACCCCATGGCCGTGGTGATCCTGGGTGGACTGGTGACATCGACACTGGTCAACCTGTTCATCGTTCCATCGCTCTACCTGCGGTTCGCCAAGAAGGGTCCGGCACGTCATGACCGTCAGCCCCGCGAGCCGGAACCTGTATCAGCCGTATAGCAAAAACTACCAACAATGAGAGGCCAGTCAGATGACTCCACTATCTAAGAGATTTACCGCTTACGGCTCCGCGGTCTTGCTGGTGGTGGCGTCGCTGACGGCGGCGACGGCGGCCGCGGCGACGGCAGCCACCGCGCCGGCGGTCGCCCGTTCCCAGGAACTGTGCGGCCCCGGCTCGGCGATCAAATTCAACCGCGGCGCCTTCCCGTCCAGGCCGGAGATTGACAACAAGTGGTTCCCCCTCGAACCCGGCATGCAGTACACCACCACCGGCAAAGTAGTCTCCCCGGACGGGACAACCACCCGCAAGGTTGTCAGCACGGTCACGGGGCTGACCAAGGTGATCGACGGGGTGAAGACCATCGCGATTTGGGACCGGGACTACTCCGACGGTGAGCTCGCGGAATCGGAACTTGCCTTCTTCGCCGAGACACGGAAGGGAGACGTGTGGCTCTTCGGCGAATATCCGGAGGAGTACGAGAACGGGAAGCTTGTGGGCGCGCCAAGTACGTTCATCAGCGGCATCGACAAGGCCCAGGCGGGCATCGCCATGCAGAGCCACCCGCGCCTGAAGACCCCCGCCTACCCCCAGGCCTACGCACCCAGCGTGGACTTCCTGGACTGCGGTGATGTGTTCGCGAAGGACCAACGCGTCTGCGTCGCCACTGGTTGCTACAGCGATGTGCTGGTCATCGATGAGTTCAACCCGCTGGACCCGCCAAGCGCCGGCCACCAGCGAAAGTTCTATTCCAAGCACACGGGTCTGATCAAGGTCACGGCCGTGGGCGGAGAGGACCAGGAGTTCCTGAATCTCGTCAAGATCAAGAAGCTCAGCCGCTCCGAGCTGAAGAGCGTCAACGAGCAGGCACTGCAGATCGACCGCCGGGGCTACACGGTCAGCAAGGACGTCTACGCGAAGACGCCGCGCGCTGAGGTGGCACGTGGCTACGATGGCCACCACTACCACTAACGGCCCTGCCGCACCCGTGCAATAGACAAAGGAGCCCCGGCCGGGATCTTCCCGGCCGGGGCTCCTTTGTGGGCGCCTACTTCACGTCGTCGTCAACCCAGTCCATCGACTTGGTGACGGCCTTCTTCCAGAGACGCATCTGGCGTTCCCGCTCGCCCTGGTCCATTTGCGGCTCCCACCGCTTGTCCTCGGCCCAGTTGGCCGAGCACTCGCCCAGGTCCTTCCAGAATCCGACCGCCAGGCCGGCCGCGTAGGCTGCTCCCAGCGCCGTCGTCTCGACCACCTTCGGACGGATGACCGGCACGCCGAGGATGTCCGCCTGGAACTGCATCAGGGCGTCGTTGGCGACCATGCCGCCGTCGACCTTCAGCTCCGTCAGCGGTACGCCGGAGTCGGCGTTGACGGCGTCCAGCACCTCACGGGTCTGGAAGGCGGTGGCCTCCAGCGCCGCGCGGGCGATATGGGCCTTGGTCACAAAGCGGGTCAGGCCCACAATGGCGCCACGGGCGTCCGAGCGCCAGTACGGCGCGAAGAGGCCGGAGAACGCCGGCACAATGTACACGCCGCCGTTGTCCGCCACCGAGGCCGCGAGGGTCTCGACCTCCGGGGCGCTGCCGATCATGCCGAGGTTGTCCCGCAACCACTGGATCAAGGAACCGGTGACGGCAATGGAGCCCTCCAGCGCGTAGTGCGGCGCCGCGTCGCCGAGCTTGTAGCCGACGGTGGTCAGCAGCCCGTTCTTGGAGTGGATAATCTCCTCGGCCGTGTTGAAGATCAGGAAACAGCCCGTGCCGTAGGTGTTCTTGGCTTCCCCGGCATCGAACGCCGCCTGCCCGAACGTGGCCGCCTGCTGGTCGCCCAGGATGCCGGCCACAGGAACCTCGCGCAGCAGCTGCGAGGTGTGGACTGTGCCGTAGACCTCGGAGGAGGACTTGATGGTCGGCATCATGGAGGCCGGGACGCCGAACGCGTCCAGAATCTCCTGGTCCCACGACAGCGTCTCAAGGTCCATGAACATGGTCCGTGAGGCGTTGGTCACGTCGGTGACGTGCACTCCGCCGTCGGTCCCGCCGGTCAGGTTCCAGAGCACCCAGCAGTCGGTGTTGCCGAAGACGAGGTCGCCGGCCTCCGCCTTGGCCCGGGCGCCCTCGACGTTGTCCAGGATCCACTTGATCTTGGTGCCCGAGAAGTAGGTCGCCAGCGGCAGGCCCACCTTCTGCTTGAAGCGTTCTACGCCGCCGTCCTTGGCGAGTTCGTCCACGATCGGCTGGGTACGGGTGTCCTGCCACACGATGGCGTTGTAGATCGCCTCGCCGGTGGTCTTGTCCCACACCACCGCTGTTTCGCGCTGGTTGGTGATGCCGACGGCGGCGATGTCGTGCCGGGTCAGGTTCGCCTTGGACAGGGCCGAGCCGATCACTTCGCGGGTGTTGTTCCAGATTTCAGCGGGGTTGTGCTCCACCCAGCCGGGCTGGGGGAAGATCTGCTCATGCTCCATCTGGCCGGAGGAGACGATGCTGCCGCTGTGGTCAAACACGATGGCTCGGGTGCTCGTGGTGCCCTGGTCGATTGCAACTACGTACTGGTTCATATTGACGTCCTTGTCTGTTTGGCGTGGCAGTTGTACTGACGGTTGAACGGGCGGTTAGTGAGG
Source organism: Arthrobacter humicola (assembly GCF_022803015.1). GTDB lineage: Bacteria > Actinomycetota > Actinomycetes > Actinomycetales > Micrococcaceae > Arthrobacter > Arthrobacter humicola_A. Next base: position 462,595 of record NZ_JAFKON010000001.1, on the reverse strand, counting down.
GATGACGGGGATGATGATCGGCACGACAGCTGCCACGAGGCCGCCCAGGGCGCCCCCGATGAGGGGACCGACGACCGGGATCCAGGAGTAGCTCCAGTCGCTGGAGCCCTTGCCCTTGATGGGGAGCAATGCGTGCGCGATGCGGGGGCCCAGGTCACGGGCGGGGTTGATGGCGTAGCCGGTGGGGCCGCCGAGCGAAACACCGATGCCGACGACCAGCAGGGCCACAGACAGCGGGCCGAGTCCGGATGGCGTCCCGCCGAAGGTCAGGATGACGAACACGAGGACAAAGGTGCCGATGATCTCGGTGATCAGGTTCCACTGGTTGGAGCGGATCGCCGGGCCGGTGGAGAAGACGGCCAGCTGGCTGGCGGGCTCCTGCTCGAGATCAAAGTGCTGCTTGTGGGCCAGCCACATCACGACGGCGCCGAGGAAGGCGCCGGTCAGTTCCCCACCGAAGTAGGTCAGGGTTGAGGCGAAGTCGACCGGAACGCCGGGAGCGTACAACTTCTTGCCGTTGACCAGCAGGCCAAAAGTCACGGCAGGGTTCAGGTGCGCACCTGAGATGGCGGCAACATAGACACCGGAGAAGACGGCAATGCCCCATCCCCAGGTCACCATCAGGAACCCGCCGTTGTTGCCCTTGGTGCCTTTGAGCGCAACGTTGGCCACCACGCCGCAACCCAGCAGGGTCAGCATGGCGGTACCGAATAATTCGGATAGGAAAACTATTCCAAGAGACATCTTTGACTCCTCTATTTTCTGTTGTCGGCGTCCGCGAGTTTGGAAGCCGTGGGGCCGGCAGCATGTTCGTGCTGCCGGCCAGCCACTGCGCCGGCCGCCAGGGCGGACCGCGCAGTGCTTGCACCCGGGCTTCCCTGCCCGGGCACGCAAGCAATATCAGGCGACCAGGCTGTGGACCCGGACACCGTGGAACCGCTGTAGCACCTCCTGTGCGTGGCTGATCTCTGAGGCCCGGCGCGCCGCGTCCCAGCCGAGCGGTCCGGAAAGGATGTCCGCGACTTCGTTGAGCAGTTCCCCTGTCACCAGGCCGCGAAAGGCCAGGGACGTGCGGCGGATGAGGACGTCCACGAGGTGCCCGATCTGCTCATGGGCGGCCATGAACTCCAGTTCCCGGGTGCTCAGCTCGCGGGTGGAATGCAGCAGCCTGTCCTGCTCGCCGGCCGCGGCCCCGTCCAGGAAGCGGATGACTTCTTCGGCGCGGGTCCCGTAGCGGGTCAGCAGCCCGGTGACGCGGGCGGCGTCGCGGCCGGCCGACATGTGGGCCTTGATCCAGCGCTGGACGCCGTCCTCGCTGTCCGGGAAGCCGGCGCCGCCGCCGATGGCGAGCTTCGCCGTCGAAACCTTCCGTTCCATACCGAGTTCGGCCAGGACGTCGTTGCTCAGGTGCTCGGCGAGGGCCCGGAACGTGGTCCACTTGCCGCCGACGAGGCTGAGGACGGCGCCGTCCGCCGCCGCACGGCGTTCGATCCGATAGTCCCTGCTGACGAAGCCGGGCTGGGTCGCGTCGTGCTTCGGAAGCGGGCGAACACCGGAGAACGAGTAGACAATCTGGTCGCGGCCCACCGGGATGTCCGGGAACACGTGGCCGATCAGGTCAAAGAAGTAGTCGATTTCCGCCTCGGTGCACACGGCGTCCTGGGCCATGTCGGCGTCGACGTCGGTGGTGCCGACCAGGACGCGGTCCCCCATCGGGTAGATCAGCACGATCCGGCCGTCGGTGTGCTCGAAGAAGATTTCGCGGCCGTTGCACGCCGCGAGCAGCTCCGGATGGTCCAGCACGATGTGCGAACCCTTGGTTCCGCCCATGAACGACGACGCCGCCCCCATGGCCTCGTTGGTCAGGTCGACCCAGGCGCCGGCGGTGTTCACGACGACGTCGGCAGTGAAGTCGAACACCTCGCCGGTCAGTTCATCGCGCAGCTGGACAGTAGTTCCTGGAGTGCCGGGGGTTCCTGGGGTGCCGGGGGTTCCGGAGCCGCCCAGCGAGACCAGGGAGACGTAATTGCTGGCGCGGGCGTGGCTGTCCGCGCCGCCGGCCTTCTCGCCGTCCTGGAGCACGTCGAGGGTGAGGCGCTCGGGGTTGTGGACGGAGGCGTCGAAGTAAGTGGCCGCGTACTTGATCCCGGGGTGCAGGCGGGGCAGCTCGGCCAGCGCGCGCTTGCGTCCGCGGAACTGGTGGCGCGGAACCGTGCCGCCGTCGCGGGAGAAGAAGTCGTACATGCTCAGGCCGAGCTTGATCAGGAACGCCCCGCGTTCGGTGTGCTTGCCCTGCTTGTGGGTCAGGAAGCGCATGGGGGCGGCCAGGACCCCGGAGAAGGTGCTGAAGATCGGGATCGTGGTCTGCAGCGGCTTGACGTAGTGCGGCGCGATCCGCAGAAGCCTGTTGCGTTCGGTCACCGACTCCTGGACAAGGCGGAACTCGCCGTTTTCGAGGTACCGGATGCCGCCGTGGATCATGTGGGAAGAGGCGCCGCTGGCACCCTGGCAGTAATCGCCGCGCTCAACGAGCGCCACATCCACGCCCTGCAGCGCAAGGTCACGGAACGTTCCGACCCCGTTGATTCCGCCTCCGATGATCAGAACCTGCGCGTGCCGCCGCGTCCGCAGCTTCTGCACCGAGGCGCGATCGTTCGCCGGTGCGCCGACTGAGTCCTTCTGTCCCAAAATTGCTCCCTTGGGTTTGATTCTGTGCGGCGCGCCCGTGGCGCGGCGCCGTTCAACACTATTCTTTGGACTAATGGAAAATGGAGTCAAGCACTATGCACAAACGTGCAGATGGGAAATGTCATGATGCAATCACGCCAGTCCGACGCCCTCCGCGCGGCCCAGCTGTATTACCTGCAGGACCTGACCATGGACGCCATCGCCCGCGAGCTCCGGACGTCCCGGTCCACGGTTTCCCGGCTGTTGTCCGCGGCGCGCGATTCGGGTCTGGTGCAGATCCAGATCCGCAGCCCGCTGGACACCGGGCCCGAACTCGAGGGCATGATCCGCGCCGAATACAAGGTGGATGTCCATGTCGTTCCGGTGGTGGACACCCTCAATGAGGCGGAAACACTGGACCGCGTGGCCATGCAGGCCGCCCGGACGATCGGACCGCTGGTGGACTCCAACGCCATCATCGGCGTCGCATGGGGCTCCACCCTGAGCGCCGTGAGCCGGCACCTGACGCGCAAGATCACCCACGACAGCGTGATCGTCCAGCTCAACGGCGCCGGGAATATGCAGACCACCGGTATCACCTATGCCTCGGACATCATGCGGCGGTTCGGCAGCGCCTACGGAGCACGGGTGGAACAGTTTCCCGTGCCGGCCTTCTTCGACCACGCCGCGACCAAAAAGGCCATGTGGAATGAGCGGAGTGTTCAGCGGATCCTGGAGCTGCAGGCCCGGATGAGCATCGCGATCTTTGGTGTCGGATCGGTCGACGCCGACTACCCCAGCCACGTCTACGCCGGCGGCTACCTCGATGAAGACGACTTGAACGTCCTGGCGAACTCCGATGTGGTGGGCGATGTTGCCACGGTGTTCTTCCGCGCCGACGGGTCCTCGGACGGCATCACTCTCAACGCGCGCTCCACCGGCCCGGACCTGGCCCAGCTCCGCCAGGTCCGGCGCCGCATCTGCGTGGTGTCCGGTGCTTCCAAAATCAACGGGCTCAGGGGCGCGCTGGCGGCAGGACTGGCCACCGACCTGATCCTGGACGAGGCCAGCGCCCGCAGGCTCGTCCGGTTCGACGGACTGGGCTGAGCGGCTGCGGGGCAGCATGACCGGTGCGGCTGGCGGCAACGGCGGTCCGGCACTCTCCAGCGCCAGTGGGTAAAGTCTTTGTCATGAGACTCTCCCCCCGGCTGACCCTGAACAACGGAGTATTGATCGACCGGCTGGGGTTCGGGCTGTACAAGGTCCCCCCGGGCGACGCCGCCAGCCTGGTGACCATGGCGGTCGAGACCGGCTACCGGCACTTCGACACCGCCGCCATGTACGGCAACGAGACCGGCGTCGGCAAGGGAATCGGTGCCCTGTCCGGATTTGAGGGCACCGGAGGCGGGCCCGGGGAAACCGCACCCTACGTCTCCCGCGAGGACCTCTTCATCACCACCAAGGTCTGGAATGACGACCACGGCTACGACGCCACCATGCGTGCGTTCGACACCTCCATGTCCAACCTCGGCCTGGAATACATCGACCTCTACCTGATCCATTGGCCGTGCGCGCGCCGTGGCCTGTTCCCGGAAACGTACCGGGCCTTGGAGACGCTGTACCGCGAGGGCAAGGTCCGCGCAATCGGCGTCTCCAACTTCCAGCCGCAGCACCTGGACCGGCTCCTGGAAACGGCGGAGGTGGTGCCCGCCGTGAACCAGATCGAACTTCATCCCTGGCTGCAGCAGGATGAACTGCGGGAAAAGCATGAGCTGCTGGGCATCCGCACCGAGGCGTGGAGTCCTTTGGGCCGCGGCCAGGTCCTGAAGGACCCGGTGATCCTGGCCCTGGCGGCCGAACACGACCGCACCCCGGCACAGATCATCCTGCGCTGGCACCTCCAGCTGGGCAATATCGCCATCCCCAAGGCCAGCTCGTCCGGCCGGATCCGCGAGAACTTCGAGGTCTTCGACTTTGAGCTCTCCCCGCTGGATATGACGGAGGTCGGCGGCCTCGAACGCGGCTTCCGGACCGGCTCCCACCCCGACAACGTCGCATAGGATTCGAACAAATGGAACAAGTGGATACCGGGTCCTCACGCACGCCCCTCTTCAGCGGCGGACTCGACGCCCGCACCCGGGCCGCGTCCGTTGAGGTTGACGGGGCCCGGATCGCGTACTGGGTCTACGAACCCGCCGAGGTCACCACCGAAACGCGCACCATCCTGGTGGTGCACGGGTTCCGCGGCGACCACCACGGCCTGCTCCGGGTAGCCGACCAGCTGACGGACATGCGCCTGATCATGCCGGACCTGCCGGGCTTCGGCAGCTCGGCCGCCTTCGCGGGAACCGGGCACAGCGTTGCCGGCTACAGCCAGTTCCTTGGCGGTTTCATGGCTGCTCTGGGACTGGGCGCGGACACGGTCCTGCTGGGGCATTCGTTCGGTTCGATCATCGCCAGCCATTTCGTGGCGGCCAACCCGGGTGCCGTGGCCGAGCTGATCCTGGTCAATCCCATCGCGGCGCCCGCCCTCGAAGGGCCCAAGGGCCTGATGACGAAGCTTGCGGTGCTCTACTACGAGGCCGCCGCATGCCTTCCCCAGCGGCTCGGGCTGGCTCTGCTGCGCAGCCAGGCGATCGTGCGGGTGATGAGCGTGACCATGGCCAAGACCGGGGACAAGGACATCCGCCGGTTCGTGCACGCCCAGCACAGTGCCTATTTTTCCTCCTTCGCGGACCGGGAGAGCCTGCTTCAGGCCTTCAAGGCCTCGGTGGGCAGCAACGTCACCGAGGTGGCCGGCGACCTGACGCTGCCGGTGCTGCTGATCGCGGGAGAGAAGGACGAGATCGCCATGCTGGCGGACCAGTACAAACTCGCGGCGCGGCTGCCGGACGGGAAGCTGGAGGTCATTCCCGGCGTCGGGCACCTGATCCACTACGAAACCCCCGAGCCCGCTGCCCGCTACATCCGACGCTTCCTAAAGGACCACGCCGCGTGAAAATTCTTATTGATGCCCGCTTCACCCGGTTGGACCACCACGACGGCATCAGCCGCTACGGCGCCAGCCTGATCGCGGCGGCCGCCAGGATCGCCGACGTCTCGATGCTGATCAGCGACACCCGCCAGCTCGCGCTCCTGCCCGACGTTCCGTACACCCTGATCAACAGCCCGCTCTCCCCGGCCGAACTCTTCGTGGCGGCCAAGGTCAACAAGCTGGGCGCCGACGTGGTGGTATGCCCCATGCAGACCATGGGCAGCTGGGGCCGGAAGTACGCCCTTGTGCTGACCCTGCACGACCTCATCTACTACGAGCACCCCACCCCTCCCGGATTCCTGCCGGCCCCCGTCAGGGTCCTGTGGCGCCTGTACCACAAGGCCTTCTGGCCCCAGCGGCTCCTGCTGAACCGGGCGGACATCGTGGCGACGATCAGCTCCACCACGGCGGCCCTGATGGCGAAGTACCGGCTCACCCGGCGTCCGGTCAGGATTGTCGGCAACGCCCCCCAGCACGGCCACACCCCGCGCGATCCCGGGGCGGGGGCCGACAAGACGCTGCTCTACATGGGTTCATTCATGCCCTACAAGAACGTGGAGACCATGGTCCGCGGCATGGCGGAACTCCCCGACATGACCCTGCATCTGCTCAGCCGCATCACGCCCGAGCGGCGGGCCGAACTCGAGGCCCTGGCTCCGGAGGGCGCAAGCATCGTTTTCCACAACGGGGTGACCGACGCCGAGTATGAGGCCCTTTTGGCACGCACCACCGCCCTGGTCAGCCTGTCCCGGGCCGAGGGCTACGGACTGCCGCTCGTCGAGGCCATGTCCCACGGCACGCCGGTGATTGCCAGCGACATCCCGATCTTCCGCGAGGTTGGTGACGACGCCGTCAGCTACGTGCATCCGGACTCCCCGGCGGAGTTTGCCGAGGCGGTGCGCACGCTCGAGGACCCCGCCCTGTGGAAGGCACGGTCCCGCCGTTCAGTGGAGCGGGCCGCAGACTTCAGCTGGGATGAGTCGGCGCGGCGGCTCGTGGCCGTCGCCGAAGAGGCCGTCGCGCTCCGGAACCGGCCCCGCGACCGGAAATAGCCGGAACGGCTGTAAGTGGCCGTCGCGGAGATCCACTCCGCGCCCCACCCGCAGCGAGGCCGGGATGACGCCGGTGTTGCGGGCCCCGACCACCCATTTGCCGCAGAGGGCCGCAATACGGACCCTCATTCCGGCCGTCTGTGGCGAATGGCCGCCGGCATGCGCGCCCGTTGTACAGAGGGACCGCCGTGCCGGTGGGGCCACGTGAGCCGCGGGGACGCAATGGAATGTCCTACAGGACGTCGACGCCGTCCAGGCGCAGTTGCACCGGGTCGTCGCTGCGCTTGGCTGCGGCCGCCGCCTTGACGGCCCGCATGACGGCCGTGGCAGCCGCGGCCTGGGCGTAGGGGATGAACAGCAGGGTCCGGACCTCCTCGCCGGAGTCCCGGGGCACAGCATCCCGGGGCACAGCATCCCGCGGCGGCGTGCGGCCTGCCCCCGCGGCCGCCGGCAGAATGACGGGCGCGGGCCCGGCCGTCCGGAGGACGGTTCCCTGCGCCGCCAGCCGCTGCTGAATGGCATCCGTGAAATGGCCGACGGCGGTCCTGCCGCCGGTGACGGAGGCGACCCGCACGGCGGGCGGCAGCTGCAGCTCCTGCCGCAGTGCCAGTTCCCGGCTGGCGTATCCGGCGGGATCCCAGCGCAGCAGGGCGCCAACCCCGGCGGCGTCGTCGGCCGTGATGACTACCAGGCCGCCCTCGGAAGCGGGCCGCACCAGGGCCGCGGCGTTGAACCAGCGGCGGACCGCGTCCTCCCCCGCCCTCAGGTTTTCCCGGCGCAGCAGCGAGTCGCCGTCGAGCAGCAGGGCTGCGGCGTACCCGCCGAAAGCCACGGGTTCGGCACCGACGGTGGCCACCACGAGGGCCGCGGTCCCCGCAACAGTGGCCTTGATCTGGTCCCCGGAGGAGGTGATGACCGGTTTTCCCGGAAACGCACGGCCCAGCTCCTCCGCGGTGCGGAGGGCTCCCGTGGCGCCGCGCCTTAGCCTGGCGCCGTTGCACGTGCCGCAGCGCCAGGCCGGGGCAGGGGCCGAGCACCAGCGGCATTGCGGCACGGCGCTGCTCCCGGCCGGGCCGGCGATCGCCAGGGGGCCGCTGCAGGCGGTGCAGCGGGCCGGTTCACGACAGGTGTCGCACACCAGCGAGGGGGCGTAGCCGGCGCGGGCCACCTGGACCAGGACCGGACCCCGTTCCAGGCCTTCCTTGGCGGCCCGCCAGGCCGCACCGGGGAGCCTGGCGATCCGGGCGAGCGGGTCATGCTCGAGTTCGTAGCTGTCGGCTGTGTTCAGGACCCGCGGGACCGTCCGCCGCACGACGGCCCGGTCAGCTTCCACGGCCTGGGCCCAGCCGGAGGCGACCAGCCGCTCCGTTTCGGTGCTGCGCGAATGGGCCGCGAGCAGGCACGCGGCCCCTTCCTGGCCGGCCCGGAGCAGGAGGACTTCGCGGGTGTGCGCGTACGGGGAGCGCTGCTCGATGTGGAGGTCGTCGCCGTCGTCCCAGCAGATGACGAGCCCGAGGTTCGGCACCGGTGCGTAGGCCGCGGACCGCGTGCCCACGGCGACCCCGGCGGCGCCGCTGAGCACGCGCAGGAAGCTGCGGTAGCGCGGCGTCTGGCCGTCGTCCGCGGTGAGCCGGGCGACGTCGCCGCCGGGAAGCAGTTCCAGCAGCGCAGATTCCACGCGGTCAAGGTCCCGGTAGTCGGGCACCACCACGACGGCGCCGCGGCCGGAGATCCGTACCGCGGCCACCGCTTCGGCGATCATCCGCGGCCAGCCGGCGGGCCCGTACCCCTGCAGGGCGGTCAGCACGGCCCGGGGCGACTCCCCCGCGGCGAGGTGGGCGAGGAATGCCGCACCGTTGCGGTACCGGGTCCAGACGCTGCCGGCAGCCGGCGACGGAAGCGACACGTCGGTCGCCAGACCGAACGTTTCGGTGCCGAACAGCGCGGGATCGAGCCGGCCGTCCGGGGCGAATTCCTTTTCCAGCTTGGCCATGCGCGGCGGCACGGCAACGCGCAGGACATCGCTGACCGTTCCGGCGTAGCGCGAGGCGATCCGGCCGGCGAGCTCGGCTACAGCGGGGGTCAGGACCGGGACAGCGGAGAGCACCTTGTGCAGCGGCACCAGGGGGTGGCCGGCGTCGGATCCGGCGGTGCGCTCCAGCAGGTATCCGGCCAGTTCCTGCCCGTTGAATTTGACCTTGACCCGGACTCCGGGCATGGCGTCGGCGTCGAGGGCGGCGGGGACGCTGTAGTCGAAAGGCCTGTCCAGGTGGGGCAGCGAGGACTCGATCAGCACCCGCGCCACCGGCAGGTGGGCCGCAAGGGCAGGCCCGGACGCTTCCGCGGCGGAGGCGGGAAAACCCTGGAGCAGGGACAGCTGCTGGGGTTCACCGGGCGCGCCGCCGGCAGGATTGGGACTCACGGCTCGCACCTCCCCTCCGGATTGTTTCGACAACGACCTACTGACCGGGTACTCAAATTCAGGCCCTAAAAGCAGTGCACTCAAAAAGCGTGTAGCCAGGCCACCGGGAGGCGGCCTGGCTACAGCAGATCACGAGGCACTGACAAAACGCCCCAGAACGCCGGTGCGGTCCCGGGCCTTAGGCGTTAAAGAACGCCTTCAGCTCGTCCACCCGGTCCAGGCGTTCCCACGTGAAGTCCGGGTCTTCGCGGCCGAAGTGTCCGTGGGCGGCGGTCTTGGCGTAGATCGGGCGCTTGAGGTCGAGGGCGTCGATGATGGCCCGCGGGCGCAGGTCGAAGATCTCGGCGATCGCGGCGCTGATGCGGGCCGGGTCCACGGTTTCGGTTCCGAACGTCTCAACGTAGGTTCCCACTGGGCGGGCCTGGCCGATCGCGTAGGCGATCTGGATTTCGGCACGCTTGGCGAGGCCGGCGGCCACCACGTTCTTGGCGACCCAGCGCATTGCGTAGGCGGCCGAGCGGTCCACCTTCGACGGGTCCTTGCCGGAGAACGCGCCGCCGCCGTGGCGGGCCATGCCGCCGTAGGTGTCGACGATGATCTTGCGGCCGGTGAGGCCGGCGTCCCCCACCGGGCCGCCAATCACAAAGGCGCCTGCGGGGTTGAGGATGTTGCGGGTCCGTGAGGTGTCCAGGTTGGACAGTGCCATGACCGGTCCCACCACGAGCTCGGCGAGGTCGGCCCGGAGCTGGTCCAGGCTGGTGCCTTCGGCGTGCTGGCTGGAGATGACGACGGTTTCGACCGAGACCGGGCGGTCGCCGTCGTAGCCTACGGTGACCTGGGTCTTGCCGTCCGGGCGCAGGTAGGCGAGTTCGCCGTTCTTGCGGACCTCGGTCAGGCGCTCGGAGAGACGGTGCGCGAGCCAGATCGGCACGGGCATGTAGGACGGCGTTTCGTCGCTGGCGTAGCCGAACATGAGTCCCTGGTCGCCGGCGCCCTGGAGGTCGTAGTCGTCCTCCTGGCGGCCCTCACGCGCTTCGAGGGAGTTGAACACGCCGCCGGCGATGTCGTTGGACTGCTGGCCGATGGATACCGAGACGCCGCACCGGGCGCCGTCGAAGCCGTTGGCCGAAGAATCGTACCCGATGCCCAGGATGGTCTCCCGGACAATCTGGGGGATCTCGACGTAGGCGTCTGTGGTGACCTCGCCCGCGACGTGGACCAGCCCGGTGGTGGCCAGCGTCTCCACGGCTACCCGGGACTCGGGGTCTTTGTCGAGCAGGGCGTCGAGGATCGCATCGCTGATCTGGTCACAGATCTTATCGGGGTGGCCCTCCGTCACGGACTCGGACGTGAAGAGCCGGAGCGCGGCGGGCGTGGACCCGTGGAAGGCGGGGATGTGCAGCGGTAAAGTCACTCAACTACCTTACTGGTTGGATAACGGACGTCCGGCGGCGTGTGTCCCCGTGCTAAGGAGATGTTGGTTACGCCGGGCTACGCCGGCGGTACAGCCCGGCTCAGCTCGGCGCTGATCCGGTCGATCACGGCAGCCGCGACGTCGGATTTGGAACCCGACGCCTCTTGGGGTTCGGAGCCGTCACGGGAAAGGATGACTACTGTGTTCGTGTCCTCGCCAAAGACCAAGTCCCGGCCCACCTGGTTGACGACCAGCAGGTCGCAGGCTTTCCGGTGCAGCTTGGCCCGGGCATAGTCCAGGACATCACCGTCGGCATCGCCCGTCTCGGCGGCGAAGCCGACGATCAGCTGATTCCGGGACGCGGCGTCGCGGACCTCGACGAGTTCGCGCAGGATGTCGGGGTTGCGCACCAGGTTGATCACGGGATCGGCGACGTCGTCGCGTTTCTTGATCTTGGTCCCGGCGACGTCCGCCGGCCGGAAGTCCGCGACCGCGGCAGCCATGATGACGACGTCGGAGTCGGCGGCCGCGTGCAGCGCCGCCTCCCGCAGTTCCAGGGCAGTTTCGACCGGGACGAGTTCGACGCCGGCGGGCGCCGGGACTTCCATGTGGGCGGCCAGCAGGCGGACGCGGGCGCCGGCTGCGCGGGCGGCCGCGGCCAGGGCCACGCCCTGCTTGCCGGAGGAGCGGTTGCCGAGGAACCGTACGGGGTCCAGCGGTTCCCGGGTGCCGCCGGCGCTGATGGTCACCGTCAGTCCGGCCAACGGCGTCACCGCCGGCTGCGCCGCTGCCGGCGCGGCGGCCATGTCAGTGGTCGCGTCCGCGTCAACGGCCGGCCTCGCCTCAAAAGCGGCAGCCGTGCCGGCGCCGGCGAGGGCCATGGCGGCGGTGAAGATCGCCTCGGGCTCGGGCAGGCGGCCGGGCCCGGAGTCGGCGCCGGTCAGCCGCCCGCTCGCGGGTTCCAGCACCGTGACGCCGCGGCTGCGCAGGGTTTCGACGTTGGCTTCGGTGGCGGGGTGTTGCCACATTTCGGTGTGCATGGCCGGGGCCATGAGCACAGGGCAGTCGCCGGCCATCAGCAGGGTATTGGTGAGGAGGTCATCGGCCTGGCCGCTGGCCGCACGGGCCAGGAGATCGGCCGTGGCCGGGGCAACGACGATCAGTTCGGCCTCGTGGCCGAGCCGGACATGGTTGACCGTGTGGACGGCGTCGAACACGCTGTTGCTCACCGGGTGCCCGGACAGGGCCTCCCACGTGGCGACGCCGACGAAGCGGGTGGCCGCCTCGGTGGGGATGACCGTGACGTCATGCCCGGCTTCAGTAAAAAGCCGGAGGAGCGATGCCACCTTGTAGGCGGCAATCCCTCCCCCGACTCCGAGGACTATGCGCACGTGATCTCCGTCAACAGGCAGTCTGTTTACTTGGCTCTTCCCGCGGGGGGAATTACTCTGCGGTTTCGATCGGCGTGGAGACGAGCTTGCCTTCGTTGATCTCGCGCAGGGCGATCGACAGGGACTTCTCGTTCAGCTTGGTGTCGACCAGCGGGCCAACGTACTCAAACAGGCCCTCATGCAGCTGGGCGTAGTACGCGTTGATCTGGCGTGCGCGCTTGGCACCAAAAATCACCAGTCCGTACTTCGAGTCGGCGGCCTTCAGCAGCTCGTCGATCGGCGGGTTGATGATGCCTTCAAGGTTCGTGGACACGAATTCTCCAAATTCTAACGGGCCGGTACGTCCCGGCGCCTAGCGCGGGTTCGGGGTCAGCCCCATGAGTGAAACAAGCTCGTCCGCTGCCCGACGAACGTCATCATTGATGACGGTGTGGTCGAACTCCGGTTCAGCGGCAAGTTCTAGTTTAGCGGTTTCCAGCCTCTGCTGCTGTTCTTCGGCGCTTTCCGTGCCGCGGCCGACCAGCCGGCGGACCATTTCGTCCCAGCTCGGGGGCGCCAGGAACACAAACTGGGCATCCGGGACGGCCTGCTTGACCTGCCGGGCGCCCTGCAGATCGATCTCCAGCAGCACCGAGCGGCCCTCGGCAATGGCGGCGTCAACCGTGCTCCGCAGCGTGCCGTAGCGGTTCCGGCCATGGACGACGGCCCACTCGAGCAGTTCGCCGTTTTCGACCAGGGAATCGAATTCCTCGGCCGATTTGAAGAAGTAGTGGATCCCGTCCTGCTCCCCCGGCCGCGGCGGACGCGTAGTGGCCGACACGGAGAGCCAGACGCCGGGGTAGTTGTCCCGGATGTAGGTGGACACGGTGCCTTTGCCAACAGCCGTCGGGCCGGCGAGGACTGTCAGTCCCGGTTTCTTGCTCACATATTCCTTTGGGCGGTGGTGGGCAGCTCGGCGGACCGGGCTACTTGTCGTCAATAAAATCTACCAGCGCCCGGCGCTGGTGGATTCCCAGGCCGCGGACCCGTCGGGATTGTGCGATGCCGAGCTGGTCCATGATGGCCGCCGCCCGGACCCGGCCGATCCCGGGCAGGGCCTCGAGCAGCTCCACGATTCTCATGCGGGCAATGGCGTCGTCGGATTCGCCTGCACTGATGACATTGGCGATGGTCAGCTCGCCCGTCTTGAGCCGCTCCTTTGCCTCGGCCCTGGTGGCTCTTGCGGCAGCGGCCTTGCGAAGGGCGTCGGAACGCTCCTGAGGAGTGAGTGGTCTCAAACTCACGGAAGGCCTCCCTGCATGGCGGGACGGGGCACTCATGCCCTTGCCCCGAACCTACCGTCAGGCGGCGGCAGAAATCAATGGAAATCTGCGCGCCGGCCAGTTCGGGAACGGGAAAAGCGCAATCCCGAACGGGACAGCCCCCGGCCCGGGTCCGGCAGCTCCGGTCCCGGGCCGGCGAGGCGGCTGCCGCTAAGCCGCGAGGAGTTCGTCGAGGGTGCGCCGCGCGGCATCCCGGAGGGACTGCAGCTGCGGTCCGGCGCCGAGAATGTCCCGGCTCGAGGTCCCCAGGACCTGGGGATAGGCCGCACCGAACGTGCGGCGCAGGTCCGCGGCCGTGGCGCCCTGAGCGCCCAGCCCCGGGGCCAGGATCGGCCCGCGGACCGCCGCCAGATCGATATCGAGTGCGGAAAGGGCCGAGCCCACCGTGGCACCGACCACCAGGCCCACGGAACCGAGCGAACCGTCATAGCGCTGGTTCTCCACCGCGGCCGCTTCGGTGATCCGCCGTGCGACGGAATCCGCCCCGCCGACGTGCTGGACCGAGGCGCCCTCCGGGTTCGAGGTCAGCGCGAGGACGAACACCCCGCGCCCGGTCCCGGCCGCCAGGTCCAGGGCGGGCCGGAGCGACTCAAAGCCCAGGTACGGGCTCAACGTCACCGAATCCGCGGCCAGGGCCGAGCCGTCCCGCAGCCAGGCATCCGCGTAGGCGGCCATGGTGGAGCCGATGTCGCCGCGTTTGGCGTCCGCGATGGTCAGCACGGACGCTTCCGCCGCCGCGGCCAGGGTGCGTTCGAGCACGGCGATTCCAGCCGATCCGTGGCGCTCGTACAGGGCCACCTGCGGTTTCACCGCGGCAGCGAGGGAGCCCACTGCCTCCAGCACGGTCAGCGAGAAGCGTTCCAGCCCGGCGGCGTCGTCAGTGAGCCCCCAGCGCTGCAGCAGCGCCGGGTGCGGGTCGATGCCGACGCACAGCGGGCCGCGGTCCGCCATGGCCCGCCCCAGCCGGGAGCCGAAGGTTTCCCGGCCGGCCGCCGGGGCGGTGGATGCCTCAGGCATCCTGGAGCGCCTTCAGGTTCGCGGCGTGTTCCTGCAGGCTCGTGACCGACCATTCGTAGGTGCGCAGCGCCTCGATGGCCTGGACGGCGGCGTTGAACTCGGCCACGGTGGTGATGCACGGGATCCCGATCGAGGTCGCGGCGGCACGGAGTTCGTAGCCGTCGCTGCGGGCCTCGCCGCCGGAGGGGGTGTTGAAGACCATGTCGATCTCGCCGGCGATGATGAGGTCGGCGATGGTGCCTTCGCCTTCGGCGCTGGAGCCTTCGGCGACCTTCCGGACCGGGGTGGCCTGGATCCCGTTGCGGCGGAGCACGTCGGCCGTGCCGCCGGTGGAGACGATCTCGAAGCCGAGGTCCGAGAGCCGCTTGACGCCCATGATGACCGAGCGCTTGTCCCGGTTGGCCACCGAGACGAAGATCTTGCCCTCGGTGGGCAGGGCGTTGTTCGCGGCCGCCTGGCTCTTGGCGAAGGCCGTGTCGAAGTGCTTGTCGATGCCCATGACCTCGCCCGTGGAGCGCATTTCCGGGCCGAGCAGGGAGTCGACCACTTTGCCCTCCGGGGTGCGGAAGCGGCTGAACGGCAGCACGGCTTCCTTGACCGAGACCGGCGCGTCCAGCGGCAGGGTGGAGCCGTCGCCGCTCTCCGGCAGCATCTTGTAGGCGCTGCGGAGCTGGTTGATGGTGACGCCGGTGCCGATCAGGGCCGCGGCTTTCGCCATCTGGACACCCGTGGCCTTGGAGACGAACGGGACGGTGCGGGACGCGCGCGGGTTGGCTTCGAGGACGTAGAGCACGTCGGAGGCCAGGGCGAACTGGATGTTGATCAGGCCGCGGACGCCCACGCCCTCGGCGATCGCCAGGGTGGCGGTCCGCACCCGTTCCAGCACGTTGCCGCCCAGGGTGATGGGCGGCAGGACGCAGGCCGAGTCGCCGGAGTGGATGCCGGCCTCCTCGATGTGTTCCATGATGCCGCCGAGGTACATCTCCGTGCCGTCGTAGAGGGCATCGACGTCGATCTCGACGGCGTCCTCGAGGAAGCGGTCGATCAGCACCGGGTGGTCGGGGGTGATCTCGGTGGCGTTGGCGATGTAGCGGGAGAGGTTGGGCTCGTCGTAGACGATCTCCATGCCACGTCCGCCGAGGACGTAGGAGGGCCGGACCAGGACCGGGTAGCCGATCTCGTCGGCGATCTTCTTGGCGTCCTCGAAGGACACGGCGGTGCCGTTCTTCGGCGAGACGAGCCCGGCCTTGTCGAGGACGCGGGAGAAGGCGCCGCGGTGTTCGGCGAGGTCGATTGCCTCCGGCGAGGTGCCGAGGATCGGCACGCCGGCGTCTGCGAGCTGCTGGGCGAGCTTGAGCGGGGTCTGGCCGCCGAGCTGGACGAAGACGCCCATGACCCCGCCGGTGCGCTCCTCGGCCGCGATGACCTCAAGGACGTCCTCCAGGGTGAGCGGTTCGAAGTAGAGCCGGGTGGAGACGTCGTAGTCGGTGGAGACGGTTTCCGGGTTGCAGTTGACCATCACGGTCTCGTAGCCGGCCTTGCGCAGCGCCATCGAGGCGTGCACGCAGGAGTAGTCGAACTCGATACCCTGGCCGATCCGGTTGGGGCCGGACCCGAGGATGATGATGGACGGCTTGGCGTGCAGCGCAACCTCGTCCTCCTCGTCATAGGAGGAGTAGTGGTACGGGGTGTAGGCGGCGAACTCGGCCGCGCAGGTGTCCACGGTCTTGTAGACGGGACGGATGCCCAGGGCCTGCCGGACCCCGCGGACGACGTCCTCGGAGTTGTGGGTCAGCGCACCGATCTGTTCGTCGGAGAAGCCGTGGCGCTTGGCGCGGGTCAGCATCTCCGGCGTCAGCGCCGCGGCCTGGCGGATTTCGAGCGAGATCTCGTTCAGCAGCTGGAGCTGGTCCAGGTACCAGGGGTCGATCTTGGTCGCCTCGAAGAGCTGTTCCGCGGTGGCGCCGCCGAGCAAGGCCCGCTGCACCTGGTGCAGGCGCTCGGTGGTGGGACGCTTGGCCTTCTCGATCAGCTCCGCGACTTCCCATTCCGGGACGTGGCTGAAGTCCAGCTGGGAGCCCTTCTGCTCCAGGGAGCGCAAGGCCTTCTGCAGCGCCTCGGTGAAGTTCCGGCCCATGGCCATGGCCTCGCCCACCGACTTCATGGTGGTGGTCAGGGTGGGGTCCGCCGCCGGGAACTTCTCGAACGCGAAGCGCGGGACCTTCACCACCACGTAGTCCAGGGTCGGTTCGAAGGACGCCGGGGTCTTCTGGGTGATGTCGTTCGGGATCTCGTCCAGGGTGTAGCCAAGGGACAGCTTCGTGGCGATCTTGGCGATCGCGAAGCCGGTGGCCTTGGACGCCAGGGCGGAGGAACGGGAGACGCGGGGGTTCATTTCGATCACGACGACGCGGCCGGTGTCCGGCTCGACGGCAAACTGGATGTTGCAGCCGCCGGTGTCGACGCCGACCTCGCGGATGACCGCGATGGAGATGTCGCGCAGCCGCTGGTATTCGCGGTCCGTCAGGGTCAGGGCCGGGGCGACAGTTATCGAGTCGCCCGTGTGCACGCCGACCGGGTCGAAGTTCTCGATGGAGCAGACCACCACGACGTTGTCGTTCTTGTCCCGCATCATCTCGAGCTCGTACTCCTTCCAGCCGAGGATGCTCTCTTCGAGCAGCACCTCGGACGTGGGGCTGTACTGCAGGCCCTGGCCGACAATCCGGCGCAGGTCCCCCTCGTCGTAGGCCAGCCCGGAGCCCAGGCCGCCCATGGTGAAGGAGGGCCGGACGACCATCGGGTAACCGAGGTCACCGGCCGCGGCGAGTGCCTCGTCCATGGTGTGGATGATGTGGCTGCGGGCCGACTCGGCGCCGCAGCGCTCGACGACGCCCTTGAACTTCTCGCGGTCCTCGCCCAGCTCAATCGCGGCAATGTTGGCGCCGATCAGCTCGACGTTGTACTTCTCCAGGACGCCGTTCTTGTCCAGCGCGATGGCCGTGTTGAGGGCCGTCTGGCCGCCGAGGGTCGGCAGGAGCGCGTCGGGGCGCTCCTTGGCGATGATTTTCTCCACCACTTCGGGGGTGATCGGCTCGATGTAGGTCGCGTCCGCGAACTCGGGGTCCGTCATGATGGTGGCCGGGTTGGAGTTGACGAGGATGACCCGCAGGCCTTCCTCCTTGAGGACGCGCAGAGCCTGGGTGCCGGAGTAATCGAATTCGGCCGCCTGGCCGATCACGATCGGGCCGGACCCGATGACCATGACGCTCTTGAGGTCAGTTCTCTTGGGCATTACTTCGTGTCCTCAGTCTTGGAATCGGTGGCAGTCTTTGTGCCGGTCTCTGTCTTTGAAGAAGCGTCCGCCATCAGTTCGATGAAGCGGTCGAAGAGGTAGGCGGCGTCGTGCGGGCCGGCGGCCGCTTCGGGGTGGTACTGCACGGAGAAGGCCGGAATGTCTAGGCAGGACAGTCCTTCGACGACGTCGTCGTTGAGGCTCACGTGGCTGACCTCGACGCGGCCGAAGCGTTCCTCGGGGGCTTGGGTGGCGCCGTTGAGCGGGGCGTCGACGGCGAAGCCGTGGTTCTGCGAAGTAATTTCGACCTTGCCGGTGCGGCGGTCCATCACGGGCTGGTTCAGGCCGCGGTGGCCGTAGCGGAGCTTGTAGGTGCCGAACCCGAGGGCCCGGCCGAGGATCTGGTTGCCGAAGCAGATACCGAAGTACGGGATCTTCTCATCGAGCACGGAGCGCAGCAGCGCCACCTGGTTGTCCGCGGTGGCGGGGTCGCCGGGGCCGTTGGACATGAAGAAGCCGTCCGGGTTGACGGCCTGGACGTCGGCGAGGGTTGCCGTGGCGGGCAGCACGTGCACCCGCACCCCGCGCTCGGCGAACCGGACGGGGGTCATGCGCTTGATGCCCAAGTCGATAGCGGCAATGCTGAACCGCGGCTCGCCGTCCCAGCCGAAGTCCTTGGGCTCCACCGTGTAGGCGGCGTCCACGCTGACTTCCTCGGCGAGCCGTGAGCCTTCCATCGGCGCGCTGGCCAGGACGGCGTCGATGAGTTCCTTGTCCGTGGCGCGGGCGGCGTCGCCGGAGAAGATGCCGGCGCGCATGGTCTTGTGTTCGCGCAGGTGGCGGGTGATGGCGCGGGTGTCGACGCCCTGGATGCCGACGATCCCCTGCTCGACGAGCTCGTCGTCGAGGGGGCGTTCGGAACGCCAGTTGGAGGGCCGGCGCGCGGCGTCGCGGACGATGTAGCCGGCCACCCAGATGCGGCGGGACTCGGCGTCGTCGGTGTTGACGCCGGTGTTGCCAATGTGCGGCGCGGTCTGGACCACGAGCTGGCGTGCGTAGGAGGGGTCGGTGATGGTCTCCTGGTAGCCGGTCATGCCGGTCGCGAAGACTGCTTCGCCGAGGGCCGTTCCGGTGGCGCCGTAGCTGGTGCCGCGGAAAATCCGGCCGTCCTCGAGCACGAGGACCGCGGGGGTGGATGCTGCAGCGGCGGCCTTTGCTGGCTCTGCAGCTTCTGTCACTGATTTTTCTGACACTGCTGTTGCTGTCACTTCGTTGGGGTCCGTCACGTCGTTACTTTCCACTATCGGCTTCTGCCTGAGGGGCTGCGGAGATCAAATCTTGGAGGGTGGTGAGGAGCACGGCTTTGTCCTCGGCGCGGCGCGTCCGGTAGCCGGTGTCGAGTTCGTGGGAACCGAGCATCCAGCTGAGCACCAGCAGGCCGTCCTTTTCCACGAACTTTCCGGCCATGCCGCTTTCCTGCCGCACACCGGTCAGGCGTCCGGCCGGGATGAACACCGGGCCGGCGCCCGCGCGCTCGAACAGCACGCCTTCCGGGTGCACGGAGAGCTTGGCGTTGGTGCGGATGCCCAGATTGTGCACGGCGATCCGGTCCAGCCAGTCGCCGGCGGTGGTGGAGGCGACGTACTGGCCGTCGGCGGCGGCCAGCGGGGCGCCGAGTTCGGCGGGAACCTCGGGGAGGGGCTCGACGTCGGACTGGCGGCGCAGGCGGTTACGCCAGCCGACGGCGATGAGGGCAAGCGCGACGCCAATCAGGACGAGCGTGAAGAGCAGGGAGAGGTCCTTGACACTCACGGGCGGCGGCCCGCCGGTCCTGCGTCGAGCGCTTCGGCCGGCCACCGGTACGGGGTGTTGAGTTTTCCGTCGAGAACGGTCGGGTG
The DNA here is from genome assembly GCF_022803015.1 of Arthrobacter humicola. Classification (GTDB taxonomy): domain Bacteria; phylum Actinomycetota; class Actinomycetes; order Actinomycetales; family Micrococcaceae; genus Arthrobacter; species Arthrobacter humicola_A. The sequence continues at coordinate 443,086 of NZ_JAFKON010000001.1, read as the reverse complement.
GCCCTTGAAGAACGTCGCCACTACCTTCCCCGGCAGTTCCCGGCCGGCAAACGGAGAGTTACGGCCCATGGTTGCCATCTTAGAAGGGTCCACGGTCCAGCGCGCAGCCGGGTCCACGAGTATGACGTTGGCAGGCTCCCCGGCCTCGAGCGGGCGGCCCTGGTCCTGGACCCGACCAATGGCGGCCGGCGCCGTGGAGGTCACGCGGGCAAAATCCTCCCAGCCCATCAGGCCTGTTTCGATCATGGTGTGCTGGACCACGGAGAGCGCGGTTTCCAGCCCGGTCATGCCCATGGCTGCCTGCGCCCACTCGCATTCCTTGTGTTCGCTCGGGTGCGGTGCATGGTCGGTGCCGACGACGTCGATCGTGCCGTCGGCCAGGGCGGCCCGGAGGGCCTGGACATCGGCGTCCGTGCGCAGCGGCGGGTTGACCTTGTAGACGGGGTCGTAGCTGCGGGCGAGCTCATCCGTGAGCCAGAGGTGGTGCGGGGTGACCTCGGCCGTGACGTTGACGCCGCGGGACTTGGCCCAGCGGATGATCTCCACGGACCCGGCCGTGGAGACGTGGCAGACGTGCAGGCGGGACCCGACGTGCTGGGCCAGCAGCACGTCCCGGGCGATGATGCTCTCTTCGGCGACGGCCGGCCAGCCGGCCAGGCCGAGGACGGCGGAGACCTCCCCCTCGTTCATCTGGGCGCCGGCGGTGAGGCGGGGTTCCTGCGCGTGCTGGGCCACGACGCCGTCGAATGCCTTGACGTATTCGAGCGCGCGGCGCATCAGCACCGGATCGTGGACGCAGATGCCGTCGTCGGAGAACACCCGCACGTGGGCGCGGGAGTCGGCCATGGCGCCGAGCTCGGCGAGCTGCTCCCCCGCGAGGCCCACGGTGACTGCTCCCACCGGGCGGACGTCCACCCAGCCGGCGGTCCGGCCAAGGGTGAGGACTTGCTCCACGACGCCGGCGGTGTCCGCCACCGGGGTGCTGTTGGCCATGGCGTGCACGGCCGTGTAGCCGCCCAGGGCGGCGGCCCGGGTGCCGGTTTCGACGGTTTCGGCGTCTTCGCGGCCGGGTTCGCGCAGGTGGGTGTGGATGTCCACCATGCCCGGGAGCGCGACAAGGCCCGCGGCGTCAATTACTGTTGCGTCCCGCACCCCGGCGCCGTCGGCGTCCAGCTGACGGCCGCGGGCGGCGATCACGCCGTCCCGGATCAGGATGTCCCCGGCTGCTCCGCCCAGGATCGAGGCCCCCCGGATGAGGTAGGCGCCGCTGTTGTCTGCGTTCTGGTGCTGATCGGCCATCAGTGGCTCTCCTGGTGGGAATAAGTGAGGTTCGGAATGGCGGCGTGCGCCGCGGACGCGGCCGCAGAGGCAGAAGCAGGGGCAGAAACTGGTGCGACGGCGGGCTCGCGGTTTTCCCCGGACAGCAGCAGGTACAGAGCCGCCATCCGGACAGAGACGCCGTTGCGCACCTGCGCCAGCACGGTGGAGCGGGGCGAGTCGGCCGCGGCCGCGGAGATTTCCAGGCCGCGGTTCATGGGGCCGGGGTGCATGATGATGGTGTCCTTGAGCCCCAGGCTGTCGAGGGCACGGAGCCGGTTGTCGTCGAAGCCCCAGCGCCGCGAGTATTCGCGCGTGGTGGGGAAGAACGAGGCATTCATCCGTTCGCCCTGGACGCGGAGCATCATCATGGCGTCCACGCCTTGCGCGAGGGTCTCGTCGAGGTCAAAGCTGACGGCGCACGGCCATTTTTCGACGCCGATGGGGAGCAGCGTGGGCGGCGCGACGAGGGTGACCTCGGCGCCGAGGGTGCGCAGCAGCCAGACGTTGGAGCGGGCAACGCGCGAGTGCAGGACGTCACCGGCGATGGCGACGCGCATGCCTTTGAGGTCGGCGCCGGCAGACGGCGTGCCGGCGAGCTTCGACCAGTGCCGGCGCATCGTGAACGCGTCCAGCAACGCCTGGGTGGGGTGTTCGTGGGTGCCGTCGCCGGCGTTGATGACGGCGGCGTCGATCCAGTCGGTCGCGGCGAGCCGGTGCGGGGCGCCGGAGGCCCAGTGCCGGATGACCACGGCGTCGGCGCCCATCGCGGCGAGGGTCTGGGCGGTGTCCTTCAGCGACTCGCCCTTGGAGACGGACGAGCCCTTCGCGGCGAAGTTGATGACGTCGGCGGAGAGCCGCTTGGCGGCGGCTTCGAAGGAGATCCGGGTGCGGGTGGAGTCCTCGAAGAAGAGGTTGACCACGGTGCGCCCCCGCAGGGCGGGGAGCTTTTTGACCTCGCGCTCCCCCACCGCAGCCATTTCCTCGGCGGTGTCCAGGATGCGGATGGCGTTGTGCAGGCTCAGGTCTTCGGTGGAGAGCAGGTGCCTCATGCGGTGGCCTCGATGACGACTTCATTGACGGGGGCGCCGTCGGGGGCGCCGTCTGTTGCCCCGCCTCCGGCAGAATCGGTTTCCTCGAGCCGGACCCGGACCTTCTCCGATGAGGAGGTGGGCAGGTTCTTGCCGACATGGTCGGCGCGGATGGGCAGTTCCCGGTGGCCGCGGTCGATCAGCACCGCGAGGCGGACAATCCGCGGCCGGCCGAGATCGATGAGGGCGTCCAGTGCTGCCCGGATGGTGCGCCCGGAATAGAGCACGTCGTCGATCAGCACCACAACTTTGTTGTCGATGCCGGTGCGCGGCAGCTGGGTGGGGTACGGCGGCCTGGTGGGCTGGTGCGAGAGGTCGTCGCGGAACATCGTGACGTCCAGTTGACCGACGATGGCGGCGGCGTCCACGGTGGGATCCGCGGCGGCGATCTTGGCGGCGAGGCGGACGGCGAGGGGATAGCCCCGGCGCGGGATGCCCAGCAGGACGAGGTCCTGGGAGCCCTTGTTGGCCTCAAGAATTTCATGGGCGATACGAGTGAGCGCGCGGTCGATGTCAGCCTGGTTGAGGACAACCCGGGTGAGCACCACCTGCGCCGGACCCGGTGCTGAAGGCACGGAAGTCAAAGCTCGTCTCCCCTTTCCCCGCCTCACGGGACGGAATTAAAAAAGGATTATTTGCTCTTTCAAATTACCACAACGGCACCGTCGCCCCGTCGCCGCCGGAATGCGTTTAACCTCACACGGACATAGGCTCGGTTCCATGACGATGAACGGACCGCGGCCGGGGCATGAACACCCCGGCGGCCCGCGCCAGGGGCCGCTGCCCCGGCAGGCCAACCCGACGTGGCTGGGGCGTGTCCAGCCGGCGAACTACCAGCAGGCTCCTGCCAACGACGGCGGCCAGTTGCGGCCGGCGCTGCCTCCCGCCGGGCCGGCGGGAGGCAGACCGGGCTGGAAGAACGGCCGCGGTTCCGGTGTTTTTGGCCTGGTGATGGCCGGCGGATTCCTGGCGGTCCTCTGCCTCTTCCTGGTGGTGCCCTTCCTGCTGGAAAGGACCGGAATCACCGGCTTTGCCATTGGTTTCGTGGCCTCGCTGGTTCCCCTGGGGACCGTGTTGCTGACGGTGCGCTTCATCGACCGCTGGGAACCCGAGCCGAAACCCCTGCTGCTTTTCGCGTTTGCCTGGGGAGCCGTCGTCTCGATCGCGGTGACGATGCTGATCCAGCCCTATTTCTCACTGGTGGCCGGGCCTGCCTCGGGACTGGACTATACGACGTTCGCCGTGACGGTCCAGGCACCGGTGGTGGAGGAATTCGCCAAGTCCCTGGGGCTGCTGTTGCTCGTGCTCTTTGCCCCGAAACACTTCAACGGACCGGTCGACGGTGTGGTGTTCGCCTTCACCATCGCGGCGGGCTTCGCATTTACCGAGAACATCCTCTACTTCGGCCGCGCCATCGCCGAATCCAGCGACCCCGGCACGGACCTCGCGGTGGTCTTCTTTCTCCGCGGGGTCCTCTCACCCTTCGCCCACGCCATTTTCACGGGTACGACCGGTCTGGTGATGGGCTTCGCCGCCGGCCGCGGGAGCACCGGGCTGTCCGTGCTGGCGTTCTTCGCCGGCCTCGTCCCCGCGATGCTGCTGCACAGCGCCTGGAACAGCATGGGCCGGGACTTCCTGGGCCGGTATGTGATGGTGCAGGTGCCGATCTTCCTGCTGGCGGTGCTGGTGATCGTGCTGCTGCGGGTGGCTGAGCGCAGGCTCACGCGCCAGCGGCTGACCGAATACGCGGCCGCGGGCTGGTTTACCGCGGCCGAGGTGGACATGCTGTCCACTGCCGCCGGCCGCCGTTCCGCGCTGCGCTGGGCCAGGTCCACCGGGCGGGGCGTGCAGATGAAGGCGCTGCTCGATGCAGCCACCCAGCTCGCCCTCACCCGGCAACGGATTCTCAGCGGCCGGGACGTGCCGGCACACCAGCGCGATGAGCAGCACCAGCTCGCCGAGATCGCCGCGCTCCGGGCCGCCGTCGTCGGTTAGGGACCGGGGCAACCGGGGAAAAGAAAGAACCCCGGCCAGGATGTCCTGGCCGGGGTTCTTCGGGGCGCTGAGAGCTTACGCCAGCAGCGAGGGCTTGAGCTGCTGCAGCCGGCCCAGCAGGCCGTTGATGAACGACGGCGACTCGTCCGTGGAGAGCGTCTTGGCCAAGGCCACGGCCTCGCTGACCGCCACGCCGTCCGGGACGTCGTCGTTGTAGAGCAGTTCCCACGTGCCGATCCGCAGGATGATGCGGTCCACGGAGGGCATGCGCTCCAGGGTCCAGCCCTGCGAATAGGTCTCCAGGAATTCGTCGATGGCCACCTGGTGCGAGACCACGCCTTCGACGATTTCGAGGGTGTAGGGGTTGACGATCTGGTCTGTCTGCTCGCGGCGGGACTTCAGCACGTCGAACGCGGAGGCTGAGCGCTGCTCGGCCTCAAAGAGCACATCGAGGGCCCGGTTCCGGGCCTTACCGCGCGCACTCACTAGTCGTTGACCCGGCCGAGGTAGCTGCCGTCGCGGGTGTCGACCTTGACCTTGGTGTTGTTCTCGACGAACAGCGGCACCTGGATCTCGTATCCGGTTTCGAGGGTGGCGGGCTTGGTGCCGGCCGAGGAGCGGTCGCCCTGCAGGCCCGGCTCGGTGTAGGTGATTTCGAGGACGACGCTCGGGGGCAGCTCGATGTAGAGCGGGTTGCCCTCGTGGATGGCGATGTTGACCATCTGGTTCTCGAGCATGAAGTTGGTGGCGTCGCCGACGGTGGCGGCGGAAACGGTGAGCTGGTCGAAGTCCGAGGTGTCCATGAAGACGAAGTCGGCGCCGTCCTGGTACAGGTACTGGTAGTCGCGGCGGTCCACCGTGGCGGTCTCAATCTTCAGTCCGGCGTTGAAGGTCTTGTCGACCACCTTGCCGGACATCACGTTGCGCATCTTGGTGCGCACGAACGCGCCACCCTTGCCGGGCTTGACGTGCTGGAACTCGATGATGTTCCAAAGCTGGCCCTCAAGCTTAAGGACGGTTCCGTTCTTGATGTCGTTAGTGGTTGCCACAGTATCCTCTTAGTTTCTCGATGGTTCCATTCGACCGGTGCTAGCGGTCGGACGCTTATGCCGGGCCGGCATGCCAAGTGGCCGCCAACGCGTGTTTGTCAAAAATCCAAGTTCTATTCTACCGGTTCCGGAGGACAGCTGGCTGACGCGGGCTCAGGACTGCTGTTCCAGCACGTCCCGGGCGCGCTGCAGCGCCACCGTGGAGGCGTAGATGAGGGCCGCGTCGGCGGACCCGGCGACGCGCAGATCCAGTGCCTTGGCGAAGGATTCGACGGCGGCGCCAATGTTCCCGCCGGCGAAGTAGGCCCTGCCGAGGTGCTGGCGGACGGCGGCCTCCTCCAGGGTGCCCTGGGTCTCGGCGAGGAGTTGGCGGAACACCTCCACCGCCCGGTCGAACCGGTTCGAGACCCGGAGCACGTCCGCCTCGAAGATCCGCAGCCGGAGCGAGCCGGGGTCCTTGTAGCGGGCCTCGGCGAGGAGCTCGGCGGCTTCGGCCGCGTGCCCTTCGACGAGCCGGACCAGGATCAGGTCCCCGGGGTCTGTCGAGGCCGCCAGGGCCTCGGCCATGACATCGTCATTGACGATCTGGGGCATCAGGGACTGCGGGTTGATCCGGATCCCGGGAAATCCCGCGTCCGGCCACTCGCTCGTTCCGCCCTTGACCATGTGCATCAGGAGGCAATCTCCTGGTAGGCGGCAAACAGCAGGGACGTGTCCGGGACATCGAGGATGCCGGGCCGGCCGACGCCGTCGAGCACCACGAACCGCAGCAGGTCACCGCGGGATTTCTTGTCCCGGCGCATGCCGTCCAGGAGGGCCTGCCAGCGGTCGCGGCGGTAGGTGATGGGAAGCCCGAGGCTTTCCAGGATGCTGCGGTGCCTGTCGGCGTCGGCGTCGCTGAGCCGGCCGACGCTGCGGGCGAGCTCGGCGGCGAACATCATGCCCACGGAGACGGCGGCGCCGTGCCGCCAGGAGTAACGCTCGGCGAGTTCGATCGCGTGGCCCAGGGTGTGGCCGTAGTTCAGGATCTCGCGCTGGCCGGTTTCCTTCAGGTCCTCGGACACCACCCGGGCCTTGACGCTGATGGCGCGTTCGATCAGTTCGCGCAGGACGTCCGAGCGCGGATCGGAGACAGCGGACGGGTCCTTCTCGATCAGGTCCAGGATGGCCGGGTCGGCGATGAAGCCACACTTGATGACCTCGGCCATGCCGGAGATGATCTCGTTCTTCGGCAGCGTCTCCAGCGTGTCGAGGTCCGCGAGGACACCGGCCGGCGGGTGGAACGCGCCCACCAGGTTCTTGCCCTCGGCGGTGTTGATGCCGGTCTTGCCGCCGACCGAGGCATCCACCATGCCCAGCAGGCTCGTGGGCATGTGGATGACCTTCACGCCGCGCAGCCAGGTCGCGGCGACAAAGCCGGCCAGGTCGGTGACGGCGCCACCGCCGACGGCGACGATGGCATCGGAGCGGGTGAAGTCGTTCTGCCCCAGCACCTGCCAGCAGAACGAGGCGACCTCGATGTGTTTGCCCTCTTCGGCGTCGGGGATTTCTGCGGTCAGCGCGGTGAACCCGGCGGCGGCCAGCTCTTCCCGGACGGTGTCCCCGGTCAACCGCAGCGCACGGGGGTGGATGACCAGCACGCGCTTGACGCGCTCACCCAGCAGGCCCGGCAGGCTTGCCAAGAGGCCGCGGCCCACTACGACGTCGTAGTTCTCACCCGGCGTTTGTCCGGTGACTTTGATGACGGTTGATTCGGTACTCACTATTCAACTTCCTTTGTCGACGCCGGAGTGGGCACCGCCGCGGCCTTAGCCGCGGCGCGCTCCCCCAGCGCATCTTCCAGCCGGTGAGCCAGCTCCGGAACGCTGCCGCGCCGGACATCGAGGACGAGGTCGGCGAGCCGTTCGTAGACCGGCTGCCGGGTGGCGAACAAGGTCCGCCACCGGCCCATGGCGTCGCCGGCCAGGAGCGGCCGGCCCGAATTTCTGGCGATGCGTTCCGCTACAGTCTCGGCGTCGCATTCGAGGTAAACAACGGTACAGCGGCCCAGGAGCTGCTGGGTACCGGAATCAAGGACGGCCCCACCGCCGAGCGAAATGACGGCGGTGCCGCCCTGTGCCTCTTCGATGGCCTGGGCCACGGCCCGGGCCTCCATTTCGCGGAAGGCGTGCTCGCCGCGGCTGGCGAAGATCTCGGCGATCGTCCCGTGCTGGGCCACCACGAGGGCGTCGGTGTCCATGAAGGCGCACCCCAAGTGCTCGGCGAGCTGCTGTCCGATCGCCGATTTGCCCACGGCCATCGGTCCGATCAGGACCACCGGGCCAACGATATTTGCCGCGGGCGCCGCCGCGACGGAGGGCCCGTCGGTTTTCCCGGCCGGCACTAGTGGCCGATCGAGTCCAGGGACGCCGGAATGCTGTCCAGGTAACCCTTGATGTTGCGGGCGGTCTCCTGCACGGAGTCACCGCCGAATTTTTCCGCGACCGCTTCGGCGATCACGAGGGCCACCATGGCCTCGGCCACCACACCGGCGGCCGGCACGGCACAGACGTCGGAGCGCTGGTGGTGGGCCTTGGCGGCCTCCCCCGTGCTGACGTCGACCGTCCTGAGCGCACGGGGCACGGTGGCGATCGGTTTCATGGCGGCACGGACGCGCAGGACATCGCCAATGCTCATGCCGCCCTCGATCCCGCCTGCGCGGTTGGAGGTACGGATGATCTTGCCGTCCGCGTCTTTGACGATCTCGTCGTGGGCGGCGGAGCCGCGGCGCGCGGCGGTCAGGAAGCCGTCGCCGACTTCAACGCCCTTGATGGCCTGGATGCCCATGAGGGCGGCCGCCAGACGCGAGTCGAGGCGCCGGTCCCAGTGCACGTAGCTGCCGAGTCCCGGGGGGAGTCCGTAGGCAAGCACTTCGACGACGCCGCCGAGGGTTTCGCCTTCCTTGTGCGCGACGTCGACCTCGGCCACCATGGCGTCCGAGGTTTCGCGGTCGAAGCAGCGCAGCGGGTCGGCATCCAGGGCGAGCACGTTGCCCGGCACCGGCAGCGGCCGGCCCTCCGGCACGGCGACGCTGGCGATGGATACGGTGTGGGAGACGAGCTCGATGCCGAGCTGCTTGAGGAAGGCCGCGGCGACCGTGCCGAGTGCCACCCTCGTGGCCGTCTCGCGGGCGCTGGCGCGCTCCAGGACCGGGCGGGCCTCGTCGAAGCCGTATTTCTGCATGCCGGTGAAGTCTGCGTGGCCGGGCCGCGGGCGCGTCAGCGGGGCGTTCCGGGCCTGGTCGGCCAGGATTTCGGGCTCCACGGGATCGGAGGACATGATCTGTTCCCACTTGGGCCATTCGGTGTTGCCGACCTGGATGGCGACGGGGCCGCCCTGGGTCAGGCCGTGGCGGACTCCGCCGAGGATCGTGACCACGTCCTGCTCGAATTTCATCCGGGCGCCGCGGCCATAGCCGAGCCGGCGGCGGGCCAGCGCCTCGCTGATGTGGGCGCTGGTGAGTTCCACACCGGCGGGCACGCCTTCAATTATTCCGACCAGTGCCGGGCCATGGGATTCTCCGGCAGTCAACCAACGCAACATACATTCCATCCTGCCATGTCGGGCGGTTAGAACACCCGTCGGGGCGCCCCGACTGCGTCACACATCACATCTGTGACACCGGCAGGGAGGGCCCCGCCCAGCCCGGTGAAGTGCCGTACCTGCTCCACCGCCTGGTAGATCAGCATTTCCAGGCCGGGGACCACCGTTCCGCCGGCTTCCTGCCAGACCGCGGCGATCCGGCTGGGCCATGGATCATAGGCGACGTCCAGGAGGACGCCCGGGCTGCCATGCGGAGGCAGTTCTCCTGGACGTTTCGCCGCCAGCTCTTCGGCCAGTTCACCGGCCAGTGCGTCTGCAGCGCGGGGCGGCAGCGTGGAGATGACCACGTCGGCCGCGGCGACGGCGGCTGCCGCCCCGGCGAGGGGAAGCACCCGGACGGGGACGCCGACGGCGGCGGAGGCCGCGCGGGCCTCCGCCGCGCGGCTGACATCGCGGACGAACACTTCGGCGGACACCGCCCCCAGTTCCTTGAGCGCCGCGATGGCTGCTGCCGCGGTCCCGCCCCCGCCGAGGATCACGGCGGTGGGCGCCGAGGCTGCCCCCGCGTGCCGGAGCGCGTTGACGATCCCGGTGACGTCGGTGTTGTACGCGACCAGTCGCGTGTGGCCGGCACTGCCGCCGTCTGATTCGAACGCAACCGTGTTGACGACCCCGAGTGCGCGCCCCACGCCCCGGACCTCGTCCACTTCCGCCACCATGGCCGATTTGAGTGGCATGGTGACCGACAAGCCGCGCCAGGAACCGTCAGCGCGCACCTCGTCCCTGACCTGCCTCATAAAATCGGGCAGGGCGGCCTCGGTCACGTCAATGGCGGAGTAGGCGATATCCACGCCCAGGTGGGCGTACGCGGCCCGGTGCAGCGCGGGCGACTTCGAATGGCTGATGGGATGCCCGAGGACGGCCGCCCGCAGCGTCATACGCAGCGTCCCGGGTTGGCCTCGCACCAGGCGTTGTACTGCGCCACGTAGCCGTTGTGTTCCGCGAGCGTCTTGGAGAACTTGGTCTCCTTGGTGTCCAGGTTGATGGTGACCCAGTAGAGGAAGCTGTTGGACTTGGGCTTGGCGGCGGCGTCAATGGCCGTCTTGCCGGGGGAACCGATGGGGCCGGCGGGCAGCCCCTGGTTGGCGTAGGTGTTGTACGGGTTCGACTTGTCAGCCTTCTGGGCCTCGTCGATGTGGAAGCTGCGGATGCCCAGGCCGTAGGTGACGGTGGCATCGGACTGGATGAGCCCGTTGGTCTCGGTGTTGTTGGGCTTGAGGCGGTTGTAGATGGCGCCGGCGACGTCACCATATTCGGCTTGGCCGCCTTCGGCCTGGACGATGCTGGCCACGGTCACGACGTCGTACTGTTTCGCGGGATCGGTAACGCCCTGGGCCTTGAGTTCATCCTGGGTGCTGCCGACGAGCTTCTGCAAAATGTCTTTGGCGGAGGAGCCCAACGGGAAGCGGTACTCCCCCGGCGCCAGGTAGCCCTCGAGGTTCTTGGCTTTGGCCGGGACGCCGAACTGCGCGGGCGCATCGCTGAGCGCTTTCAGATCCTGAACAGGAATCCCGGTGCCCTCGGAAATCGCCTGCAGGGATTCGCCGATCCGCAGCCCGGCGCTGAGCGCAAAGTACATGACCTTGCTCTGGCCCTTGTTGAGCAGGACATCCACGGCATCGGAGTTCTTCATTTCCTGGCGCATCGAGAACGTGCCGGGGTTCAGGGCACCGCCGGATGCGGTGAACTCCTTGAGGAAGGTGTCCGCGTTGGCCACGACCTTCTTCGACTGAAGTTCGGTGGCCACGGACCGCGTTCCGGCGCCGGGTTCGACCGTGATGGTGACCTCACCGGTTCCGGGGCCTGGGTAGTCGGCCATGGTGTCCCCGCCCAGGAGGGGCTTGAGGAACTGTGCGCCGACGGCGATTGCGACGACGAAGACCGTCAGGGTCAGCACCAGTGCCAGGAAGCGGCGCCGCCGGCGGACCTTCTTGGACGGTCCCTTGTCGTAGCGGACCGCTCCGGCCATCAGCTCCTCGCCCGGGTCGCCGTGGTACTCGGCCTCCGGGTGCGGCTGTGCCTGGGGGTCAACGGAGCTGTCGTAGAGATGGTGGGCCGCGTCGTGGGGGTGCGGAGCGTAGCCATCGTGGACGCCGGCGTCATGGGCAGCCGCATCGTGGCTGGCCCCGTGGCCGAGCCGGCCCGCTGACGCATAGACGACGTCCTCGTGGCCAGCGTCTTCGCGGACGGGCTCGTCGCGGGAAGGTACTTCGTGGACTGGTACATCACGGACAGGGATCAGCTGCGTGAAGTCTTCGTGCACGGCTTCTTCGCGCACGGACTCTTCACGCACGGCTTCTTCACGCACGGCTTCTTCGTGCACGGGCTCTTCACGCACGGCTTCTTCGTGCACGGGCTCTTCACGAATGGCTTCTTCGTGCACTGTCGGTGCCGCGTCGGGAAGTTCCGGTGCGGCCTGCGGCAGTTCGCTGTCTTGTGCCTGTTCCTGTGCCGGTGCCGTTGCCGGCGTCGGAACGTCCGGTCCCGTCTCAAAAGCCTGCGGCGGGATCACGTTGTGGCCCTGGGTGGCCAGAAGCTTTTCCCGGGCCCGGATTTCTTTGCGCGTCAGCGGTCGGCCGGCGCCACCAAGGGCGTCACCGGAGGAGTCATCACTGTTGACCGGGCTCACTGTAGCCTTCCATTTTCTGAAGAGTGCGTCTGTACTGCCGGGCCGGTCTGTGCGCCGCCTCCGGTCGGCCCCGGCGCAGACTCCGCGTACACGCGGTTTCCGACCTCCGTTCCCCTGGCCTTTTGCATATCAATCGCATGTTGCAGAATACCTGCCGCCGCAACCTGATCAACAACTGTACGGTGATTCCTGCTGCTCATGCCAGCTTCGTGCAGGTTGCGGTGGGCGCTCACGGTGCTGAGCCGCTCGTCAACCAGGCGCACGGGCACCTCGGATCCGGCGTCCTGCAGGGCCAGTACCAGCAGCTGTGCGTACTCGGTCGCCATCCTGGCGGAGGCGTGCTCTTCGCCCTTCATGGTGCGCGGCAGTCCCACGAAAATCTCCACGGCGTCCAGCTCCGCGGCCAGGGCAGCCAGGATTCGCACGTCAGTGTTCTTTTTCACGTTCCGCGCCAGCGTGCGCAGCGGCGTCGCCAGGATTCCGTCGGGGTCGCAGACGGCCACCCCCACACGGACGGTGCCGACGTCCACCCCGAGCTTCACGCCCCGGGGGTAGACGCCGGCCACAGCAGCTTCAGACACGTGGGATCCGCTATCGCCTGGTAATGGCGTCCACGACGGCGCCGAGGGCAGCACCGACCTTGGCAGCGTCGGTCCCGCCGCCCTGGGCGACGTCGTCCTTGCCGCCACCGCCGCCGCCGAGGATGCCTGCGGCGAGGCGCACCAGGGCACCGGCCTTGACTCCGGCCGCCCGGGCGGCTTCGTTGGTGGCGATCAGGATCACGGGACGGTCGTTGCTGACACCGGCCACCGCGACGGCGGCGGGCTCGGACCCGAGACGCGTCCGCAGGTCCAGGGCCAGGCCGCGCAGGTCGTCCGCGCCGCTGACCTGGCCGGCGTCGTGCGCGATGACCTTGACGCCGGCGGCATCCTGGGCGGTGCCGACCAGCTGGGCTGCGGCGGCCGTGAGCTGCTCTTTGCGCAGCCGCTCAAGTTCCTTCTCGGCCGTCTTGAGCTTGGTCAGGGTGCTGGAAATCCGGTCCGCGAGCAGCCCGGAGGGAACTTTCAGCATTTCCGTGAGCTCGGTGACGAGCGCCCGCTCTGCGGCCAGGTGCCGGAACGCGTCCATGCCCACGAAGGCTTCAACGCGGCGGTTTCCTGAGCCGACCGACTGTTCGCCGAGCAGGGACAGGCTGCCGATCAGCGAGGTGTTCCCGACGTGGGTGCCGCCGCAGAGTTCCCGGGACCAGGCGCCGTCGATTTCCACGACGCGGACCTCGTTGCCGTAATTCTCGCCGAACAGTGCCATGGCGCCGAGCGCCTTGGCCTCGGCGAGCCCCATGATCTTGGTCTCCACACGGAAGTTGTTGCGGATGGCGATGTTGGAGACTTCCTCGATCTCGGACCGGGTGGCGGCGCTCAGGCCCTCACCCCAGGCGAAGTCGAAGCGGAGGTAGCCGGCCTTGTTGAAGGAGCCGCGCTGCAGGGCTTCCGGGCCGAGGATCTGGTGCAGGGCAGCGTGCACAATGTGCGTGCCGGTGTGGGCCTGCTCCGCAGCGTGGCGGCGTTCCCGGTCCACGGCGGCCTGAACCAGCGAGTCGGCACCGATTTCGCCTTCGCGGACGATTGCCTTGTGGACACTGAGGCCCTTGACGGGGCGCTGGACATCCAGGACCTCGACGACGAAGCCGTCGCCGGTGATCAGCCCGGTGTCGGCAGCCTGGCCGCCGGCTTCGGCGTAGAACGGCGTCTCGGCCAGGACCAGTTCGATTTCATCGCCGGTGGAGGCCTGGGCGACCTTCCGGCCGCCGGAGAGGATGCCGCGGACCTTGGACTCGCCCTGGAGCTCGGTGTAGCCGGTGAAGACTGTCTCGCCGGCGGACAGCAGCTCCTGGAACGCGCTGAGGTCAGCGTGCGACCCCTTCTTGCCCTTGGCGTCGGCCTGGGCGCGCTGGCGCTGCTCGAGCATGAGCTTGCGGAACTCGGGCTCGTCGACTTTCAGCCCGGCCTCTTCGGCCATTTCCAGGGTCAGGTCGATCGGGAAGCCGTAGGTGTCATGCAGGGCAAAGGCGTCGGCGCCGGAGAGCGGCTGGTTGGCGGCCTTGGATTCCTTGACGGCGTCCTCGAGGCGGGCGGTGCCGGAGGCGATGGTGCGCAGGAACGCCTTCTCTTCGGCGTAGGCAATCCGGCTGATGCGTTCGAAGTCGGTCTCTACGATCGGGTAGACACCCTTCATGGCGTCCCGCGAGGCGGGCAGCAGTTCCGGCAGGCACGCCTTTTCGACGCCGAGCAGGCGCATGGAGCGGACGGCCCGGCGGATCAGGCGGCGCAGCACGTAGCCGCGGCCCTCGTTGGAGGGGGTCACGCCGTCGGCGATCAGCATGAGGGCCGAGCGGATGTGGTCGGCAACGACGCGCATGCGGACGTCGTCCGTGTGGTGCGGGTCCTCGGCGGACTCCGCGGAGGTGTACTCCCGGCCGGAGAGTGCCGCGGCCCGGTCGATCACGGGGCGGACCTGGTCCGTTTCGTACATGTTCTCGACGTCCTGGAGGATCATCGCGAGGCGCTCCATGCCCAGGCCCGTGTCGATGTTCTTCTTGGGCAGCTCTCCGGTGATGTCGAAATCCACCTTCGAGCGGACGTTGTCGATCTGGTACTGCATGAACACGAGGTTCCAGATCTCGACGTAGCGGTTTTCATCGGCGATGGGGCCGCCCTCGACGCCGTAGGACGGGCCGCGGTCGTAGTAGATCTCCGAGCAGGGACCGGCGGGGCCGGGCTGGCCGGTGGACCAGTAGTTGTCGGACTTGCCCATGCGCTGGATCCGCTCGGCCGGCATGCCGGTGTTCTTCAGCCACAGCTGCTCGGCCTCGTCGTCCTCTTCATAGACGGTGACCCAGAGCCGCTCCGGCGGCAGTCCGTACCCGCCGTCGTCCACGCTGGTGGTCAGGAGCTCCCACGCGAACTTGATGGCGTCTTCCTTGAAGTAGTCGCCAAAGGAGAAGTTGCCGCACATCTGGAAGAACGTGCCGTGGCGGGCGGTTTTGCCCACTTCCTCGATGTCACCGGTCCGGATGCACTTCTGCACACTGGTGGCCCGCTGGTAGGGGGCCTCCTCACGGGCGGTCAGGTACGGGATGAACGGGACCATGCCGGCCACCGTAAACAGCAGGGACGGGTCGCTGGAGACCAGGGAGGCGGAGGGCACGGCGGTGTGCCCCTTGCTGACAAAAAAGTCGATCCAGCGCTTGGTGATCTCCTGCGACTTCATGAGCTGTTTTCTTACCCTTCAATATTCACTGCGTTAGGTGGCCCGCGTCTGTGCTGCGCGGGACAAGCTGAGGACCGGCACTGATCCGGGCCCGTCAATCTGGTGCCCGTCACCGGGGGCGTCGGCGCACCGTCGCCCCCGGTGACGGGCACCTTACTTACTAATTCTCTCCCGGCTAGCGCCGGACCGCATCCCTGCGGGCGACAGTGCCGCCGGCAGCGAGGTCCGTTGCCGTCTCGATCCCGAGGGCCGTGCGGAGTTCTGACTCCCGCTCGCCCATGCCATCGCGGACGGCATCGGCGAAGTCGAGCAGGCCGTCCGCCAGCCGTCCGACGGCCCGGTTCAGGCCTTCGGGGCCGAGGGCGGACTGCGCTTCGGTGACTTTGCGGAAGGCGATGACGCCGATCGCGACGCCGATTCCCATCCAGATGATTCTGTTCATGTCAGGTGCTCCCGGAGGGTTTAGCGGCTGCGGCGGCCGGTGGCGGGCTTTTTGCGGGTGCTGAAGGCGGAGCGCACGCCGTAGCTGAAGGCTGCCACCTTGATCAGCGGCGAGCCCACGGTGGCGGCCATGAGCGAGGACAACGCCGAGATGTTGGCGGAGGCGTCCGAGACGTTCGAGGAGATGCCGTCAACCTTCTTCAGCTGCTCGTTAGTGGTGGTCACCGTGGCGGTGACCTCGTCCATGAGCGGGGTGGCGCCGTCGCTGATGGAGCGGATGGTGGTCCGCATTTCGTCGAACACTCCCCCGAGCTTCAGGATCGGCACGGCGAGCAGCAGGACCAGCAGTGCAAACACTCCAGCCGCGATCAGGCCGGCAATATCGCCACCAGACATAGACACTCATCTCCTTGAACTGCAGTGGATACCTGCTTGTTGCGTCGGGCTCCGACGGTTTCGACCGCCGGGCGGAACCGGCTCCCGGGGAACTCCCCCAAGTACCTTACATACAAAGAAGCCCGCGGCGCTTGCCACGGGCTTCTTTGTAGGTGATGCCTTTTGAATTAGCGTGCGTAGAATTCCACGACGAGCTGCTCTTCGCAGGTCACGGGGATCTCGGAGCGCTTGGGGCGACGCACCAGGCGGGCCTGCAGGGCGTCAAGCTTGACGTCCAGGTAAGCCGGAACGATCGGCAGGACGTCGCGGTGAGCGCCGGCTGCTGCAACCTGGAACGGAGGCATGGTCTCGCTGCGGCTGTGAACGTGGACCAGCTGGCCCTCGCCGACGCGGAAAGACGGGCGGTCAACGCGGATGCCGTCAACGAGGATGTGGCGGTGCACAACCAGCTGGCGGGCCTGGGCGATGGTGCGGGCGAAGCCGGCACGCAGCACGAGGGCGTCGAGACGCATTTCGAGCAGTTCGATCAGGTTTTCACCGGTCAGACCCTTGGTGCGGCGTGCTTCTTCGAAGGCACGGGTCATCTGGGCTTCGCGGATGCCGTACTGGGCGCGCAGACGCTGCTTTTCGCGCAGACGTACGGCGTAGTCGGAGTCCTGCTTCTTGCGGGCACGGCCATGCTCACCGGGGCCGTACGGGCGGCGCTCCATGTACTTGGCGGCCTTGGGGGTCAGAGCGATGCCGAGTGCACGCGAAAGGCGTGCGGTACGGCGAGCACGAGTGTTGTTAGCCACTTGTGTCCTTCCAATATCTGCGGTGTGTCAGTGTTACTGGCCTCCACGATGGAGAGCATCGGCCAACCGCTGCCTTTTGCTACTGGGCACAGGGCAACCCTCATCGAACCGAAGTTTCCATGGATTGTGCGTCCGTGCCTTGCCAGACAACGGTCCAGCCTACCAGATCCGGCCGGCGGACCGAAGTCAGATTCTGGCGTGCGCTCCCCGGACACCGCTGCGCCCGAAGGACGCCGCGCCCAGGAATTCCACGGCCACGAACGGTTTCGGGCCCACCACCCATTCGTCGTGTCCCGGCGGAATCGCGTAGGTGTCGTTGGCGTGGATCGTGGAGCGCAGCCCTTCGGCCGTTTCGACTTCCATTTCACCGGAGATGCAGAAGCCGAGATGGTGGTGCAGGCAGACGTCGGTCCGCTCGTAGGGTCTGGTGTTCTCCGACCACCGCCAGCCCGGGCCCAGGATCAGCCGGGCCACCGAGTAGTCGTTCACTGTGCAGAGGTCGAATTCGGCCTTGTCCGGGCACCGTTTCTTGTCCGGCACATCGAAGGACTTCACTGCCATGGCTGTAACGAAGTTGATACTCATGGGACACCTGCCGGGGACGGGACGGGAACGCTCGCGCTGGATGAGCTGGGATGGAGCGAAGCCGGCTGCCGTTCCGGGGTCCGGAACGAGGGAGCCAGCGATGTGACCGCGCTGTCCCCTGCGCCGCACGGACGGTCAGCAGATCCATGCCGCCGTAATTCCACGTTAGACCTCTTGGCCCCTATGTCAACGGCGGATTCCGGCGCCACCGGGCGCCGCCGACCAGCCGCAGGTCACGGGCGTTCACTTGCCGCCCACGTGCCTTTCAGGTGCCGCGGATGATCCTCCGAAGCCGCTCGAGCCGGGTGGCGATGTCGCGTTCGGCCCCGTTGCCGGTGGGTTCGTAGTAGTTGCGCCCGACGAGGTCGTCCGGCGGGTATTGCTGCGTGGCGACGGCGTGCGGGGCATCGTGGGCGTATTTGTAGCCCTTGCCGTGGCCGAGCTGTTTCGAGCCCGGGTAGTGGGCGTCGCGAAGGTGGGCGGGGATGCCGTTCCCGAGCCCGGCGCGGACGTCGGCGATCGCCTGGTTAATGCCCATGTACGCGGCGTTGGACTTCGGCGCGGTGGCCAGATGCACCACGGCTTCGGCGAGGATGATGCGGCCTTCCGGCATGCCGATCAGCTGTACGGCCTGGGCCGCCGCGACGGCGGTCTGCAGCGCAGTCGGGTCAGCCATGCCGACGTCCTCAGCCGCCGAGATCACGATCCTGCGGGCCACGAACCGGGGGTCCTCGCCCGCCTCCAGCATCCGGGCCAGGTAGTGCAGCGCGGCGTCGACGTCGGAACCCCGGATCGACTTGATGAACGCGCTGGCGACGTCGTAATGCTGGTCCCCGGCCCGGTCGTAGCGGACGGAAGCAACATCCAGGGCGCGTTCGGTGTGTTTGAGCTCGATCTTCACCGGGGCCGCCTCGGGCGCCCCGCTGGCTGTGCCGGCTACGACTGCGTCGGCGTCGTCCGCGTCCCCGAACGCGACGCCGGCCGCCGCCTCAAGCGCGGTCAGCGCACGGCGGGCATCCCCGCCGGAGAGCCGGACGAGGTGTGCCAGGGCCTCGTCGCTGAGTTCCACTTTGCCGCCGAGCCCGCGGTCATCCGTTGCGGCCCGCAGGAGAAGGCCCTCGACATCGGCGTCGGTGAGCGGTTTGAGCGTCAACAGCAGGGAGCGCGATAGCAGCGGGGAAACGACGGAGAAGGAGGGGTTTTCGGTGGTCGCGGCGACCAGGACCACCCAGCGGTTTTCGACGCCGGGCAATAGGGCGTCCTGCTGGGCCTTGTTGAAGCGGTGGATCTCATCCAGGAACAACACAGTGGTGGTTTTGAACAGGTCACGGGCGGTGAGGGCTTCGTCCATGACGCGGCGGACGTCCTTGACGCCGGCAGTGATGGCGGAGAGCTCGACGAACTTCCGCCCTGGGCCCTTGGCGATGACGTGCGCGAGCGTGGTTTTGCCGGTACCCGGAGGGCCCCAGAGGATCAGCGAACTGGGACCCGCGGGGCCGGTGGCGTCCGTGCCTGCGGCGAGCTGGCGCAGCGGCGAGCCGTGGCCGAGGAGGTGCTGCTGGCCCACCACGTCATCAAGTGTCCGAGGCCGCATCCGGACGGCGAGCGGGCTGCGCGGGGAGACCCGGCGGCTCTCGCCGGTCTGGTCAGCGTCGCCCTCATCCTCGATAGCGGCGCCGCCGTCCCGCCCTGCGCCAAAGAGATCATCCACATAGATAGGCTACTTCTAGTTCCCGCCTGCCCAGACAACCTCGTAACGGAGACCCGCGCCATGACAACACCCGACACCCGTGTGGCGTTCGTCTCCGGGGCGCGGCTGCCGGGCTGGGTGGACCGCTTCGCCGCGAGCCACGGCGCACTGGTGGAGGAGGAGCTCGACGCCGGTCTGCAGCTGCGCGCCGCCGACGGCGCCGTAGCCCTGCTCCAGGCGCCGTGGCCGGCGGACGGCCGTCCTGGGCGCGGCGGCGACGCCGTCGCCCGCCTCGCTTCCCTGGCGTCCCAGTCGCGGAGCATCGGCACCGTGCTGGTCCGCCGCGGCGGATATTCGGTGGCTGTGGTCAGCGCCGGCACCGTGCTGGCGTCCAAGACCGGCACGCGCCACGTCCAGTCGCGGACGGCTGCCGGCGGCTGGTCCCAGCAACGTTTTGCCCGGCGGCGCGCCAACCAGGCCGATGCCCTGGTGGAGGCCGTCGCCGAGCACGCCGGGCGGATTTTCGCGGAGCACCCGATCGAGTATCTGGCTCCCGGCGGCGACCGGACCCTTGCCGAGCAGGTCCTCGCCGAACCGGTTCTGAAGCAGTACGCGGCACGGCCGAGGCTGGCGGTCCTCGACGTCCCGGATCCGCGCGCCGCAGTGCTGAAGAAGGCGGCCGCGGACCTGTGCGCGGTGCGGATCCTGGTGACGGATCCGCAGGCGTAGGATAATCCGCCGTTCCATCCCCCAATGTATACAGATGGAATGACGGCCTCTTCGCTATCCGGCTACCGGACGCCGCGGCTACTCTTCCGGCGCCAGAGTGACGGTGACGCCGTCGAGGGCGAATTCGCCATGATGGACTCCCCCGGCCGTTCGGCGTCAGACGCCGGCCGCGCGGGTTACACCGCGATCGGCGGCGAGTTTGGCGACGTCGCGTCCCGCCCGGTAGCCGAACACCAGGGCCGGGCCGATGTGGGAGCCGTAGCCAGGGTAGCCGCCGCCGAAGACGCTGACCGCTGCCGCACCGACGGCGATCAGGCCGGGAACGGCGGTTCCCTCCTCGGTAACTACCTCGGAGCGTTCGTTGACGCCGATGCCGGCGAATGTGCCCAGGTCGCCAATCTGGATCTTGGCCGCATAGTACGGGCCCCTGCCGACAGGGGCCAGATTGGGGTTCGGCTTGTGTTCCATATCGCCGCGGAAGTGGTTGTACAGGGTGGAGCCACGGCCGAACGCCGGGTCCTCGCCGCGTTCCGCTGCCGGATTGAACCCGGCCACAGTCTCCTTCAAACCCGCGGCGTCGATGCCGAGCTTGCCTGCCAGCTCCGCCAGGGTGTCCCCCTTGACCAGGTAGGCCGTTTTGTAGAAGTAGCCGCGCGGCATCGGCCAGGGCTTGGCATAGCCGATGCCGTACTTGTGCATCGTCCTGGCGTCACCAATCACATACCCGAACGTCTTGTCCTCGTCCTTGTTGTGCTCGATCATGGCCCCGCCGAAGTCGTGATAGCTCAGGGCTTCGTTCCCGAAGCGCTTGCCGTGACGGTCGACGGCGATCAGTCCCGGCAGCCCGATGGCCCGCAGGTGCGGGAAGAGGCGCTCTTTACCGCTGAGGTACTTGAAGACAGTTACCGGCGCCCAGGACCCCACACTGAACACCGAGTTGTCGATGTGCCCGCCCACGCTGATTGCCAGGGTGGCAGCGTCACCGCCGTGGCCCACGGTCGGGGTGAAGTGGTCGTCACCGTCGGCGTCGTGCGGGAAGTACCGCTTCCGCAGTTCCTTGTTGCCGGAGAAACCACCGGCAGCGAGGATAACGCCGAGCCGTGCGGCCACAGTCGCGGCGTGGTCTCCCCCAATGACCGCTCCGGTGATAGTGCCGGCGTCGTCCCTGGTCAGGGAGAGGACAGGAGATGAATTCCAGAGTCGCACTCCCAAGTCATCGGCGCTCTTGACCATGCGGGTCATCAGCGCGTTGCCGTTGGAACGCAGGACCGGCCGCTTATAGCGGGCGGCATCGGCCCAGGTGCGCAACAACTTCTTCGCCACGTAGACGAACGACTTGACCGACTGGTTGACGTGGAAGAACTCGTTGATGTCCGGACCCACCTGTGGCATGTAGCCAAAGACAGTGTAGGAACTCATGTAGGGCTGCATCAGGAGCCGCTTGTCCCCCAGCACGCGTGCGTCGACATCCTGCGGCAGTATTGCCCGCCCTGAGAGTTTCGCGCCGGGCAGGTCCATCTTGTAGTCCGGCGACTTCTCCGGGTAGGTGAACTTCACGTCGGTCTCGTTCTCGAAGAAGGCGATGGCCTCCGGCACGGTATCCAGGAAGTCACGGACGCCGGTCTGGTTGAACGTCTCCGGCGCCAGGCTTCGCAAGTAGGTCTCCGCTGCCTCGCGGGTATCGCCCTGCTCTACGCCCTGCTTGTTGCCGGGGACCCACGCCCAGCCCGCGGAGATCGCCGTCGTGCCGCCGAAATACTGCTCCTTCTCGGCCACAATCACGTTCAGGCCTTGCGAGGCGGCCTTCAACGCTGCGGCCATTCCGGCCGCACCGGAGCCGATGACGAGGACATCACAGAGGACGGGTATATTCATGGTTTTGCTCCGTTCAGTCGGCCGCGCGCTTCGCTGCGGCAGCCGGGGTTGAATGCTAGTCCCCCAGTAGAGCCGGTGACGGCCAGCCCCGTGAGCAGGATTACCATTGAGCGGGAATATGGTTCCCTGAGGAGGGCGTGTGGCGAATTCCCCATCGGGCGAGTCGATCATCGGACGATTCGTCAGAATCGTCAGCGCCTTCGACGACAGCCACACCTCCATGAGCGTCGCCGAACTGGGTCGCCGCACCGGACTGCCGGTGACCACCACCTACCGCCTCGTTAACGAACTCCTCCTCGAGCGGCTTCTTGAGCGCGAACCTGGAGGTGACATCCATATCGGAACGCGGATGTGGGAACTCGTTTCCCGAGGGTCCAAGATGCTGGGGCTGCGGGAGGCCGCCTTGCCGTTCATGGAGGACGTCCAGGCCGTGGTGCAGCACTCCACCACCCTGGGCATCCTTGATTCAGACGAGGTCCTGTATATCGAGCGGCTGGGCTCCGACAAGACCATTGTGGACATCACCAAGATCGCCGGCCGCCTCCCCGTCCATGCGACGTCCTCCGGACTGGTCCTGCTGGCCCACTCCCCCGCCGCCTACCAGGACCGCATCCTTGCCCGGCCCCTGACGAAGTTCACCGAAACCACCCTGACCGATCCCGCTTTGCTGCGCCGGCACCTGGCCGAGATCAGGCAACGCGGCTTCGCTGCCATGCCCGGCGTGATCGTGCCGGAGTCCAGCGGCATCGCGGTCCCCGTCTTCGGCCCGGACAACACCATCCGCGCCGCACTCAGCGTGGTGGTGCCGCGCAACGAGGAGAACGCGGCCGCCCGCGTACCCGTCCTGATGGCTGCCGCGCGGGGCATTTCGCGGGCCCTCGGCTGGCAGGGAGAACTCAAGGGAACCCTCCGCCAAAGCCACTAAGGCATTCCATTTCCGTTCATCGGGAATCGCGTGGTTGCCGTCACAGACTCACTGTCACTCTGGCTTAGTCGCAGCGAAGATGCTGCAGGAGCACGAGGAGCACCACATGAACCCCACACAGAGCCGCGTGGCCGGAAAGACCGCCATCGTCACCGGCGGCCGCGGAGATCTGGGCGGCGCCACCGCCGCCCTGCTGGCCGAGCACGGCGCGAAGGTCGCCAGCCTCGACGTTGCCGGCATCCCGGCCGGCGCCACTCACGAAAACATCAGCGAGTACGACGTCGACGTCACCAGCGAGGACAGCGTCGCCGAGACGATCCGCCGCGTCACCGACGACCTCGGCGCCCCCGACATCCTGGTCAACGCCGCCGGCATCATCGGCCCGGCCGGCGCGTCCCACACCGCCACCGTCTCTGACTTCGACACGATCTTCGACGTCAACGTCAAGGGCGTCTGGCTGATGACCAAGCACGTGGTCCCGGGAATGATCGAGAAGGGCGCCGGCAGCATCATCAACTTTTCGTCCATCCATGGCATCACGGGCGGCCGGAACGTGCCGCTCTACCACGCCACGAAGGGCGCCGTCCGGCTGCTGAGCAAGTCCGATGCGGCAGCCTACGGCAGCCACGGCATCCGGGTGAACTCCATCCATCCAGGTTCCATGAACACCCGGATGAGCCGCCGCTCCGCCGAACAGTCCGAGATCGGCGCGGAACAGTATTACAAGCAGCTCGTCGGCTCCAATCCGCTGCCCCGGCAGGGCGAACCGGACGAAATCGCCTACGGCGTCCTGTACCTGGCCTCGGACGAATCCCGCTTCACTACGGGTTCGGAACTCGTGATCGACGGCGGCTACACCGCCGTCTGACCTCTCCACCCCTGACCTGCCGCCCTTGCCCCAGTTTCCCGGAGCGGCTTACCGGCCGCGCAGGAACTTCTTCATTCCCTGAAAGGCATCACCTATGAAATTCGTCCATGGAACCGACCTGGACCGCTACGACGTCGTCGTCGTCGGCTCCGGCGCCGGCGCCCTCACCGCGGCTGCCACCGCCGCACGTGCCGGCAAGTCCGTCGTCGTCCTGGAAAAGAGCGCCCTGCTGGGCGGCACCTCTGCCGTCTCCGGCGGCATGCTCTGGGTCGCCGACAACCACTACGCCCGGGAAGCCGGGATCGCCGATTCGAAGGAAGCGGCCGCCGAGTATGTCCGCGCCGTGGCGCGGGGCCGTGGGCGGGAAGAGCTCCTGGACGCCGCCCTGAACTACGGCGGCACGATGCTCCGCTTCGTCGAAGAGGAATGCGGCGTCCGCTTCATTTTCCTCAACAACTTCCCGGACTACCGCCAGGACCTGCCCGGCGCAATGGAGGGTGGCCGCACGGTGGAGCCCGAACTGTTCAACAGCAAGGAAGCCCTCGGCGCGCTCACCTCCCATGTCCGCACCGACGGCCGCGCCCCGTTCACGATGCAGGAATATGAAAACTGGGGAGCGTTCACCAAGTTCCCCTGGGATGACCTCGGCCAGCGCCAGGCCGACGGGCTCGTGGCCAAGGGCCAGGCCCTCGTGTCCATGCTCCTGGCTAGTCTGGTCCGCGACGGCGCCGCCCTCGTCACGGGTGCCCGCGGCCACCGGCTGCTCACGGACGGCGGCCGGGTGACCGGGGTCGAACTCGAATCCGGCGACATCTTCCAGGCGAACGACGGCGTGGTGCTGGCCACCGGCGGCTTCGAATGGGACAAGGCACTGGCCGACTCCATGCTTGCCTCACGGCTGTACACAATGTGCTCGCCGCCCTCGAACACCGGCGACGGCCTGCGGATGTCCCAGCGGATCGGCGGCCAGACCCGCGGCACCCGTGAAGCCTGGTGGGCGCCAATGTCCATTACCGGCGACACCCGCGACGGGCAGCCGATCGGGACCCTGCTCCGCTTCGAACGCCAGGGCCCGGGCTCGCTCATGGTCAACCGCCACGGCCGTCGCTTCGCCAACGAATCCCAAAACTACAACGACCTCGCCCGCAGCCTGCAGTCCTGGGATTCCGCCAGGAACCAGAGCCTCAACACCCCCGCGCATGTGATCGTGGACCACGCCTACATGGAGCGCTACGGCATCTTGGCACACCGCGCAGGCCAGCCCACCCCCGCCTACCTGATCGAGGCTCCGACGCTGGAGGAGCTCGCGGCGAAAATCGGCGTCCCGGCCGAAAGCCTGGCCGCCACGATGGCCAGGTTCAACGAGTTCGCCGTCAAGGGCGAGGACCCCGATTTCGGCCGGGGCGAAAGCGCGTACGACAAATACTGGGGCGACGACGAGAACCCCTACCCGAACCCGTCCCTCGGTCCGCTGCAGACCGGACCGTTCTACGCCATGGAAGTGGTCAACGGCGCGTTCGGCACGAACGGCGGCGTCGCCACCGATGGCCGGGCCCGGGTCCTGGACGTGGACAACCGCCCCATCGAGGGCCTCTATGCCGCCGGCAACACCACCGAAAACGCCTACGCCGCAGGGTACCCGGGTGCCGGCGCGACGCTCGGCCCGATCATGACCATGGGCTACCTCGCCGGCCGCACCATCGCCGGACAGGACCCCGAGTTCGTCTCCGGTTCCTCGGTCCCCGCCGAACTGATAGAAGCCTGAGATGATCCGCCACACCGTCCTCTTCAAGTTCAAACCGGACTTCCCGCCCGCCGACAAGCAGGCATGGATCACAGGACTCAACAGGATGACCGGGAACATCCCCGGCATGCTCAGCCTGACCCACGGCCCGGACCTGCTCAGCACCGAGCGCTCCTTCGACTACGCCATCGTGGCGGACTTCGAAAAGGTCGAGGACATCGCGGTATACAACACGCATCCGCTTCACGAGCCGCTCAAGGCGTACTCGTTTCCCAACAGCCAGCAGATCCTCGCGGTGGACTTCCATCTTGAGGCTACGAAGCCGGCGTCCACTGAGACATCGTCGTCTTAAGGAGATCACCATGCACACTGCATCCGCCCCACGCCTGGCCGCTCGCAAAACTCCGCGGAAGGCTGCCCTGGCATCCTTCCTGGGCAGCACCCTGGAGTACTACGACTTCTTCATCTACGGGACTGCCGCTGCGCTGGTGTTCCCGCACCTGTTCTTCCCGTCCGCCGACCCTGCCATCGGACTGATCGGCGCCTTCGCCACGTTCGGCGTCGCCTACGTGGCACGGCCGGTGGGCGGGCTGGTCATGGGCCACTTCGGCGACAAGCTGGGACGCAAGAAGATCCTGCTGCTCACCCTGGGCATCATGGGCCTGGCCTCGCTCGGCATCGGTTTCCTGCCGACCTATGAACAGGTCGGCGTCTTGGCCCCGATCCTGCTCGTGGCGGGCCGGCTCGCCCAGGGCTTCTCCGCGGGTGCCGAGTCGGCGGGCGCGTCCACGCTCACGCTTGAACACTCCCCGGACGGCAAACGCGGCTTCTTCACCAGCTTCGTGATGACCGGCTACGCCTCCGGCATGGTCCTAGCCACGCTCGTCTTCATTCCAGTCACGTCCATGCCGCAGGAAGCCATGATGAGCTGGGGCTGGCGCGTCCCGTTCTGGTTCTCGATCGTGGTCCTGGGCATCGCCTACTGGGTGCGGACCCACCTCGACGAAACTCCGGTCTTCGAGGAGGCCCAGGAGCACCGGCACGTCGCCCCGATGCCGGTCAAGGACGTCCTCAAGTTCCAGGGCGCCGATGTCCTGCGTGTGATGGGAATGTCCATCATGTCCGTCATGCAGACCATCTTCACGGTCTTCGGACTGGCGTACGCCACCTCCACGGCCGGTTTTGACCGGGCCTCCATCCTGACCGTCAACGCCGTGGCCATCGGCTTGTCGATGTTCGCCATGCCGCTGGCCGCGAAGCTCTCGGACCGGATCGGCCGGCGCCCGGTGCTGCTGACCGCCGCGATCGGCTGCTCCCTCACGATTTTCCTGTACTTCCTGGCCCTGTCCTCGGGCAACATTGTGCTGGTCTTCCTAGCCGCGTTCCTGAACATGACGGTGCTCTACTCCGGCTTCAACGGCATCTGGCCCTCGTTCTTCGCCGAGCAGTTCGCCGCCCCGGTGCGCTATACGGGCATGGCGATGGGCAATCAGCTGGGTCTGGTCTTGGCCGGCTTCGGCCCAATGATCGCCGGCATGCTCCTGACCCCGGGCGTCGCCGGCTGGGTTCCCGTGGCCGTCTTCGGCACGGTCTGCATGCTGATCGCCGCCGTCTCGGTGTACTTCTGCCGTGAGACGTACAAGACCCCGATTCAGGATCTGGGCGGCCCCTACCTGGCCGGGACCGCCCGGCGCCGAGAACTGCTTGCCGGGGAAAATCTCACCGGGCAGCAGGCTCTGCCGGCCATGCGGCTTCCCTGAACCGCCCCGACCCCGAGGAGACCCTCATGTCCAGAACCAGCCCCCGCAGCGCATTCCCGCACCGCTGGCCCATTCACGTGACCGGGCCCCGGACCTTGGGACTGCAGGGATCCAGCACACAGAGACCCATGCCGTGCGTGGCACCGGCTGCACACGGCGAGGTACCGCCGGCCGCACCTCGGACCTCCAATGGTCAACTGACTGCCTCGCCGTGGCTCGGCCTGCACTTCGAAACCGAAGACATGTAGAGTCCCGTGCTTCGCCTAAAGGCCCGTCGGCGTCTGCGGTGCCCGATTCGCTCGGGTGCCGCAGAAGCCGTTTTAGCAGCCGGTCAAATGCCGCTTGGGCCTGTCCTGACGGTAGAGGTAGCGGCCGGCTTCGCGGAAGCCGGCGCCGGCGTAAAGCCCACGGGCACCGGCGTTGGAGGCCATGACCAGCAGCCAGTACCCCGCCAGGCCGCGGGCCCGGCCCTCGTGCAGCAGCGCCCGGACCACCCGGCCGCCATAGCCCCTACGCCGCGCATCCAGACGCGTTGCCATGCAGTACAGCCCGCCCCATCCGGGCCCGGACGGGCCGGGATGGGGCAAGGCGAGGCGTGCGACGGCGGCCGGCGCGCCGCCGTCGTCCCGCACCAGAGCGTACAGCGAGGGGCACCCTTCGAGAATGCCGCGGGCCACGGCGAGCTCGTCCGCTCCCCCGCGGCCGTCGACGCTCCACCACAGTTCCAGCCATTCCGCCGACGGCTGGGCCGAAATTTCCACGGCAGGTTCGGGGCCGCCGGAGCCCGCGCCGGACTCCTGTCCGGACTCAGCACCGGGAACATGGACGAGCACCAGAGTTTCGGACTGCCGGGTGAACCCTTCGGCGTCGAGCACCGCGTTGAGCGCCGCGTGGCGTGGGCCGTCAAAAATTTGGAAGATGAGCGGAAGCCGCCGGCTGCGGTACCAAAGCCGGGCGTCGCGGACTGCGGCGAGCTGCCGGTGCGGATCCTCGCCGGGGTCCCTCAGCCAGACCGAGTTCGCCCGCTGGGTCACCCCTGACGCCGCCCGCAGCACCCACCCGCCGGATTCCTCGCGCTCCGCGGCAGGCCACGCTGCATCCATCAGCGTCTCCAGCCCGGGGATGGATCCAGGAATCATCCCGGGGCGCGGGTCCAGGTTCATCGAGCTACTCCGTCCGGGACGAATGCGGGCTACAAATGACAGACGGCAGGGGCTCCCCGGTTGCCCGGGGAGCCCCTGCGGCTGAAGTTCGCAGGCTAGTCTCTACCGTCCTCAGGTTTCTTGGGCTGCGGCTTGAAGTCGACGCCGGCTTCCTTGCGCTGCTGCGCCGTGATGGGAGCGGGAGCCTGGGTCAGCGGATCGAAGCCGCCGCCGGACTTCGGGAACGCGATGACATCGCGGATGGACTCCACGCCGGCCAGCAGGGCAACCACGCGGTCCCAGCCGAAGGCGATGCCGCCGTGCGGAGGCGCTCCGAACTTGAAGCCCTCCAGCAGGAAGCCGAACTTGGTCTGGGCGTCTTCCTTGTCCAGGCCCATGAGCTCGAAGACGCGTTCCTGGACGTCGCGCTCGTGGATACGGATCGAGCCGCCACCAATTTCGTTACCGTTGCAGACGATGTCGTAGGCGTAGGACAGCGCCGATTCGGGATCGGTGTCGAAGGAGTCCATGAACTCGGGCTTGGGCGAGGTGAACGCGTGGTGGACGGCGGTCCACTTGCCTGCGCCGACGGCGACGTCGCCGGAGGCGACCGCGGCGGCGGCCGGCTCGAACATCGGCGCGTCCACGACCCAGCAGAAGGCCCAGTCAGCGGGGTTGATGAGCCCGGTGCGGTGGCCGATCTCGACGCGGGCAGCGCCGAGGAGCGCGCGGGACGGGGTCTTCTCGCCGGCTGCGAAGAAGATGCAGTCACCGGGCTTGGCGCCGACGGCGTCGGCGAGGCCCGCCCGCTCGGTCTCGGTGAGGTTCTTGGCGACGGGACCGGCGAGTTCGCCGTCCTCCTTGTACAGGACGTACGCCAGGCCCTTGGCGCCGCGCTGCTTGGCCCACTCCTGCCAGGCGTCGAGGGCCCGGCGGGCCTGGGAGGCGCCGCCGGGCATGACGACGGCGCCGACGTAAGGCGCCTTGAAGACACCGAAGTTGGTGTCCTTGAAGAATTCGGTCAGCTCGGTGAGCTCCTGGCCGAAGCGCAGGTCCGGCTTGTCCGAGCCGTAGCGGGCCATGGCGTCGTGGTAGGTGATGCGCTGGATCGGCGTCGGGATCTCGACGTCGATCAGCTTCCACAGGGCCTTGACGATGTTCTCGCCCAGTCGGATGATGTCGTCCTGTTCCACGAAGCTGGCCTCGATGTCCAGCTGGGTGAATTCCGGCTGGCGGTCTGCGCGGAAGTCCTCATCGCGGTAGCAACGGGCGATCTGGTAGTACTTTTCGAAGCCGCCCACCTGAAGGAGCTGCTTGAACAGCTGCGGGGACTGCGGCAGCGCGTACCAGGAACCCGGCGCCAGGCGGGCGGGGACCACAAAGTCGCGGGCACCTTCCGGCGTCGAACGGGTCAGCGTGGGGGTTTCGATCTCCACGTAGCCGTCCTGGTGAAGCAGTTCGCGGGCCACCCGGTTGGCTTCCGAACGCAGGCGCAGGTTACGGGCGGGGCCGGGGCGGCGCAGGTCCAGGTAGCGGTGCTTCAGGCGTGCTTCCTCGCCCACCTCAACGTGTTCGTCGATCTGGAACGGCAGCGGGTCCGAGGTGTTGAGGATCGTGACCTTCTCGGCCATGACCTCGATCTCGCCGGTGGGAAGCGCCGGGTTCTCGTTGCCTTCGGGACGCTGGGAGACGGTGCCGACGATCTGCAGCACATACTCGTTGCGCAGTCCGTGGAAGACCTCTTCTTCGCGGACCACAACCTGGGCGACGCCGGACGCGTCGCGCAGGTCAACGAATGCGACACCACCGTGGTCACGACGCCGGCCGACCCAGCCGGCGAGGGTTACGGTTTGTCCAATGTGCTCGGAGCGAAGTGATCCGAGGTCATGTGTGCGCAGCACAGCACGCCTTTCTGAAGAAGACAGAGGGAAAATCAAAAGCGATATCAAAACAATGACGTTCTAATAGGATCGCTACGGGAACGATCCCGTTCGAGTTTACCCGTTGGAAAGGCCCCTTTTGCCATGGCAACCCGGCACAACGGAAGCCAGCCCGGTGACCAGCCCCCGCGTCAGCCCCGCGATCAGCCCGACGGCCGGCCTGGCCCGCAGCGGCCACCTCAGCGGCTGCAGCGCCGCCTCGGCGTGTTCGATTCCACGGCGATTGGCCTGGGTTCGATGCTGGGCGCCGGCGTGTTCGTCGTGTTCTCCCCCGCTGCAGCCCTGGCCGGGCCGCTGCTGACGCTTGCCGTGGCCGTGGCCGGCGTCATCGCCTACTGCAATGCCGTCGCGTCGGCGCAGTTGGCGGCGAGGTACCCCGACAGCGGGGGAACTTACGTGTACGGGCGCCGGCAGCTCGGCCAGTGGCCGGGCTTCATTGCGGGCTGGGGTTTCATCACGGGTAAGACGGCGTCCTGCGCGGCGATGGCGCTGACGTTCGGGCACTACGTGGCGCCGGCTTATGCCACGCCGCTGGCGGTCGCCGGCGTCGTCGTCCTCACGGGAGTTAATCTGCTCGGCATCACGCGGACCGCACTGCTGACCAGGATCCTGCTGGCCGTCGTGTTGGCCACGCTCGTCTTCGTCGCCGTTGCGTCCCTGCTCGGTCCGCACCCGGCGGGCGCCCCTGCCGTGTCGGCGGCGCCGGCCTATCCCGCGCCGCCCTCCGGCGGCTGGGGCGTCCTTCCCGCGGCGGGGCTGATGTTCTTCGCCTTCGCGGGTTATGCGCGGATCGCCACCCTCGGCGAGGAGGTCAAGGATCCCGCCCGTACCATCCCGCGGGCCATCCTGGCCGCACTGGCCGGGGCCTTCGTGATCTACCTTGGCCTGGCCGCGCTGCTGCAGTGGCACCTGCCCCCGCAGCAGCTGGCTGGTTCGACGGCGCCCCTGCTGGACGCGGTGGCCGTCTCCCGCCTCGGCGCCGGCGTCCCGTTCGTCCAGGCCGGAGCGGCAGCGGCCTGCCTCGGCGCGCTGCTGGCCCTGATCACCGGGGTCGGCCGGACCACGTTGGCGATGGCGCGGGAACGGGACCTGCCCGCCCCGCTGGCCAGTGTGGGCCGCGCCCGCACTGTCCCGTTCACGGCGGAACTGGCCGTCGCGGCCGCCGTCGTTGTCCTGCTGCTGAGCACTGACGTGATGACCGTGGTCGGATTTTCCAGCTTCGGCGTGCTGGTCTATTACGCCGTGACGAACGCCGCGGCTTTCACGCTGGCCGGTCGCCCCTGGCATGCCCCGCGCTGGCTCAACGTGCTGGGTTTCCTCGGCTGCCTGGTCCTGGCCGTCACCCTGCCGCCGGCCTCCGTGCTGTTCATGGCGGCGGTGCTGGCGGCAGGGGTGGCCGGGCGGTTCCTCGTCCTGCTGCTGCGCCGGACGCGGGACGCTAGCGGGCCTGCCGGGAAGTCCTAGCTCGCGGCGATTACGCGCACGTGCAGGTCCTCCTTGGAGGGCGTCCACGAGGCCGGGTCGGCGTCGTACTGCTCGCCCGTGCGGATGTCTTTGACCTGGTGCTTGCCGTCGTCGTCAGTGAACCAGACAAACGGAATGCCGCGACGGTCGGCGAACTTGATCTGCTTGCCGAACTTCTCGGCCTTCGCGGCGACCTCCGTGGCGATGCCCCGGCTGCGCAGCTGCGCGGCGACATCCTGCGCCGCGGCCCAGCTGTCGTCGTTGTTCAGCGTCACCAGCACGGCGGTCGGCACGGAGCGCGTGGCCTTGGCCAGGTCCTGGCTCAGGATCCGCGACACCAGCCGGGTGACGCCGATGGAGAGGCCGACGCCGGGGAACTTGCGGTTGCCCTTGCTCGCCAGGGCGTCGTAGCGGCCACCGGAGCAGATCGAGCCCAGCTGCTCGTGCCCCACCAGGACGGTTTCCACCACGGTGCCGGTGTAGTAGTCGAGGCCGCGGGCGATGCTGAGATCGGCGACGACCCGACCCGGCGCGTGCTGGACAGCGGCCGCAATGACCTGCTCCAGCTCGTTCAGGCCTTCCTCCAACAGCTCGTTGGTGACGCCCAGCGCCCGGACCTGCTCCACAAAGGACGTGTCCTTGGTGCGGATGCCCGCGAGCTTCAGGGCAGCCTGCGCCTGATCGTCAGTGGCGCCGAGTTCCTCCTTGAGCAACTCGGCCACCTTCGCCGGCCCGACCTTCTCGAGTTTGTCGATGCTGCGCAGGACGCCCGCGGTGTCCGTGAGGCCGATCCCTGTGTAGAAGCCCTCGGCCAGCTTGCGGTTGTTGATCCGCAGCAGGAAATCGGGGATGGGCAGCGCGTTGAGCGCCTCCGCAATCACCAACGCGATTTCGACGTCGTACCGGAACGGCAGTTCGCCATCGCCGACGACGTCGATGTCCGCCTGGGTGAACTCGCGGGCCCGTCCCTCCTGGGGACGTTCGCCGCGCCAGACCTTCTGGATCTGGTAGCGGCGGAACGGGAACGCCAGGTAGCCAGCGTTTTCCACGACGTACCGGGC
This sequence comes from Arthrobacter humicola, assembly GCF_022803015.1. GTDB lineage: Bacteria > Actinomycetota > Actinomycetes > Actinomycetales > Micrococcaceae > Arthrobacter > Arthrobacter humicola_A. Next base: position 410,679 of record NZ_JAFKON010000001.1, on the reverse strand, counting down.
GAAGGGCACGGTGAGGTCGAAGTGCAGGGCAAGGGCATGGGGGTCGAACTTGGCCGCGGAGTCCTCATCGTCCTGGAGCCGGCTGAGACCATAGACCTCTTTGTCGATTTCCCCCTTGCGCAGCAACTGGCCCACCGTCTCCACGGCGCGGGTCTCGATCGAGGAGAAACCATGGAGTTCGAAGGTCCGGCGCAGCGTGTCCAGCACATGGAGTTCCACCAGCCGCTCCTCGGGAAGCCACTCGGGGAATCCTGACAGGGAGGCTGTGCGTGCCATGGTGAAATTTTCTCCTCTGGTTACCACTGCGGTATCTCGTTGCTACTGCAGTATCTTCGGGCGCGGGCGTCAGGCGGCATTCTCTCTATCGAAACGTAACGAAGATAAGCGGCAGACCGGCCAGTCGTGCATAAACTGTGTGCGGCAGTCAGTTTATGCGTTCGGCGCCTGCTTCTTCCAACGGAGCCGGACCCGGCGGGACTGCCGGCAGCTTGCTGCTGCTACCGCGACGGCGCCTACGGCCCCGTCATGGTGGCGGCCATACAACCAGGAGGACCTTTGGCGGCCAGTTCACGCAGCGCACGCGAGGCGAAGCGGCGCGTCCAGCAGATGGAGGCCAGGCGCGGCCTGCGCCGGGACCAGGACAAGCGCCGCAAGCGCGACAACGTCTTCGCCATCAGCGCCGGCACGGCAGCAATTGGCCTGGCTTTGGTGCTTCAGCTGACCGCCTTCGCCTCAAACCCGACCGAAGAGGAATTCGCGGCCGCGCAGGAGGGACTCAACAGCCCGTCGGCATCCGCCTCACCCACAGCGGCCCCGACGAACGGCGCGAACATCCCCAAGCCGGAGACCGCCGCGGGCAAGACGTTCACGGGCGAGCTCAAGCTGAACCGCGGCACGCTCGGCGTCGAACTCGACGGCACGAAGGCCCCCCAGGCCGCGGCGGTCTTCAAATCCCTTGCTGACCAAAAGTTCTACGACGGCGTCAGCTGCCACCGGCTGACCACGGCCGAGAACTTCGGCGTCCTCCAGTGCGGTTCCAAGGCCGGCGACGGCAGCAGCGACCCGGGCTACACCTGGGGCCCGCTGGAAAACACCCCGCAGGACAACAAGTATCCCGCCGGAACCATCGCAGTGGCCCGGACCGGCGGGAACGCCAACGGCAACGGCACCCAATTCTTCATTGTGTACAAGGACACCGTCATTCCAGCGGATGCCGCCGGGGGCTATACGGTGGTGGGCAAGGTGACCTCTGGACTCGACGTGGTGGGCGGTATTGCCGCCGCCGGACTGAAGCCCGGCGACAACGCCACCGACGGCGCACCTGTGGAACCAGTCACGATAGACTCGTTCTCACTGAAGTAACCAGCCGCGGCCCTCAAGGCCCTGGTCCCGGTATTTCCCTCCAAGCGAAAGACTTCTAGCGGTGACAGACAGTCAGAAATCCGACGAAACATTGGCAACAGCAGCTGCCAACGAAACCGAAACCGAGGCAACCCCCGCCGAGAGTGCAGGCGCTGCCGTAGACTCCGACGGCGAGACTGCGGCACCCGAGGCACCAGCCGCGGCCGGCGAGGAACCCGCCGCAGCCGGCGAGGAACTTACCGAGGCATCCGAGCCCACTGTGCCCGCCGTTCCGGCAGAACCCGCCGAGCCGGCGGCGACGGCCGTTCCGGCAGAACCCGCCGAGCCGGCGGAGACGGCCGAGCCTGTTGACCAAGCCGAAGCCACCGCCGCCCCGGTTCCGACGCCGGGTCCCGCGCCGGCCGCGCGTCCTGCACCGAGCCCGGCAGCATTTGCCGGCCGGCCGAAGGCCAAGCCGTCTGCGGCCGCACCGGCTCCGGCCCCGGCGGCCGTGTCCTCCGCAGCCTCACTGGCCGAAGCGGCCCGCTGGGGCCGTGTTGAAGGCGACGGCCACGTCTTCCTGACCGTTGACGGCACGGAATACCCCGTAGGCCAGTACCCGGGGGTCAGCGAGGACGAGGCCCTGGGCTACTTCGCCCGGAAGTTCGAGGACGTCGTGGCCCAGATCGTCCTGCTGGAACAGCGGGTGAGTTCCAAGGCGCCCACCGCGGACATGCAGAAGACCGTCACGCACCTGCGCGAGCAGCTCGCCGAGCGGAACATGGTGGGCGACATCCGCTCCGCCGAGGCCCGGCTGGACGCTCTGGTGACACAGATCGGCGAGCTGGAAAAGGCTGAGAAGGCCGAGCACGACGCTGTCCGCGCCGCTGAGCTTGCCGCCCGCGAGGCGATCGTGGCCGAGGCCGAGGAAATTGCCGGCCACGATCCCGCGCAGATCCAGTGGAAGACCTCCAGCGCGCGGATGAACGAACTCTTCGAGAGCTGGAAGACCGCCCAGAAGAGCGGCGTCCGGCTCGGCCGCAGCAATGAGGACGCACTGTGGAAGCGGTTCCGCGCCGCCCGCACGGTGTTTGACCGGCACCGCCGCGCGTACTTCTCCCAGCTGGACAGCAACAATTCGGCGGCCAAGGCCGCAAAGGAGAAGCTCATCACCGAGGCCGAGGCCCTTTCGTCCTCGACCGACTGGGGTTTTGCCGCCGGCGAATACCGCCGCCTGATGGATGAGTGGAAAGCCTCTCCCCGCGCCAGCCGCAAGGACGACGACGCGCTGTGGGCCCGCTTCCGCGCCGCACAGGACGTCTTCTTCACCAACCGCCAGGCAGCCAACGACGAGATCGACCAGGAATACGGTGCGAACCTGGTGGTAAAGGAAGCGCTCCTGGTGGAAGCCAACGAGCTCCTGCCGATCAAGGATCTCGCGGCAGCCAAGAAGGCACTGCAGTCCATCCGGGACCGCTGGGAAGAAGCCGGCAAGGTGCCGCGTGCCGACATGGGCCGCATCGAAGCCGGTCTGCGGAAGGTGGAGGACGCTGTCCGCCACGCCGAGGACGAAAACTGGAAGCGCTCCAACCCGGAGACGAAGGCGCGCACCAACAGCGCCCTCACCCAGCTCGAGGCCGCCATTGCCGGCCTCAAGGAAGATCTGGCCAAGGCGGAGAAGGCCGGCGACGAGCGCAAGATCAAGGCCGCCCGGGAAGCCCTCGAGGCACGCCAGGCCTGGCTGGAGCAGCTCGAGCGCTCAGCGAGCGAACTCTCCTAGGCACGCGGCACCTCCGTACGAAGTACACCAGCAGGTCAGTCCAGGCCCCGTTTCGGTTATCCACATGACCGGCACGGGGCCTGTTCTATGTCCGGGGAACCGGGAACGATGGCGGAATGGTAATCATGCCCCGCGCTCCCACCGCTCCGCCGGTTCCGGGCCGGCACGCCCTGGTGCCGGGACCTCCGGTGCCGGGGACTCCAAGTCCAGGTGCGGGGCCGGAACACTGCGAGCTCTACTCCCCCGGCGCGCTGTTCTCCTGGCCGGAGCTGCAGGCCATGGCCGCCGACGGCGTGCTGACGCAGCTGTATCAGCGCGGCTACCTGCCGCCCGGGTCCCACGCCAGTCCGCAGCTTCGCGCGCGGGCCGCGTCCCTGGTGTTGGCCCCGGCGATCCGGCAGCGGGTCGTGGCGGGCCGGATGACCGCGGCATGGATCTATGGGTGTGCCACGGAGCCGGACCGCCTGGCGCTGCTGGTTGACGCCAACCGGCGGATCTCCAGTCTGCGGTCCGTGCGCGGCTGCACCTTCCACGAAGTTCGCCTGGGGCCGTTCGACGTCGTGAGCATGGGAGGCCTGATGGTGTCCAGCCCGCTGCGCACGGCCGTGGACGTCGCGATGCACGTGGACGTGGAGCGGGCCGTGCCGGCCCTCAGGGCGCTGTTGGCTCGTCCCGGGCTGGGCGTCCGCCTGCGGCTGCTCAGGCTCGCCGTGGAGGCGAGTCCGCGCGTTCCGCATAAGCGGGCGGCCCTGGCGAAGCTCGCCGCCCTCACGGCAGAGCCGGCGGCGCCAGATTGATCCCGGGCAGTAAGCGGTGGACCGCGGCCTGAACTGCCGGGTCAGCTACGGCGGCGGTTTCCGGTGGTGCGGTACACGTCGAAGACGCCGTCGATCCTGCGGACCGCGCTGAGCACGTGGCTGAGGTACTTCGGGTCGCCCATCTCGAAGGCAAACTTGGAGATTGCCACCCGGTCAGTGGACGTGTGCACGCTCGCCGCCAGGATGTTGACGTGGTTTTCCGAGAGCACCCGGGTGACGTCGGAGAGCAACGATTTGCGGTCCAGCGCCTCGACCTGGATTTCCACCAGGAACACGCTGGACTGTGTGGGGGCCCAGTCCACCTCCACGATCCTGTCCGGCTGGTCCATCAGGCCGCTCACGTTGGTGCAGTCGGTCCGGTGCACGGAGACCCCGGAGCCACGCGTGACGAAGCCCAGGATCGGATCCGGCGGGACCGGCGTGCAGCACCGGGCGAGCTTGACCCAGACGTCGTCCACGCCGCGGACAACGACGCCGGAATCGGAGAACCGGGCCTTGCTGACCTGGGTGGGGATGGAGACCTCGGTGAGGGCATCGTCCGGGTGCTCGTTCCCGCCCAGGCTCTCCACCAGGCGTTCCATCACGGACTGGGCGGAGGTGTGGCCGTCGCCCACGCCAGCGTAGAGCCCGGAGATGTCAGCGTATTTGAAGTCCTCGGCGATCGCCGCGAGGGCGTCGTGGGTCATGAGCCGCTGCAGCGGGAGGTTTTGCTTCCGCATCGCTTTGGTCAGCAGGTCCTTGCCGCGGTCAATCGCTTCCTCGCGGCGTTCCTTGCTGAACCATTGCCTGATCTTGTTCCGGGCCCGGGCACTCTTGACGAAGTGCTGCCAGTCCTGGCTGGGGCCGGCTCCTTCGGCCTTCGAGGTGAAGATCTCGACCCAGTCGCCGTGGTTCAGTTCGCTGTTGAGCGGAACGAGCTTGCCGTTGACGCGTGCGCCGATAGTCCGGTGGCCCACCTCGGTGTGCACGGCGTACGCGAAGTCGACGGGTGTGGACCCGGCGGGGAGGGCCATGACCTCGCCCTTGGGGGTGAAGACGAACACTTCCCGGGCGTTGATTTCAAAGCGGAGGGAGTCGAGGAATTCGCCGGGGTCCGACGTTTCCTGCTGCCAGTCCACGAGGGAACGCAGCCAGCCCATGTCGCCGTCGCGCGGGCTGCCGGGGCCGGCCGCCGTCCGGTTCGGCTGGTCCTTGTACTTCCAGTGCGCGGCGACGCCGTACTCGGCCCGGCGGTGCATCTCGTGGGTGCGGATCTGGATTTCGACCGGCTTGCCGCCGGGACCGATCACCGTGGTGTGCAGCGACTGGTACATGTTGAACTTGGGCATCGCGATGTAGTCCTTGAACCGCCCGGGCAGGGGGTTCCAGCGCGAGTGCATCGCGCCCAGGGCCGCGTAACAGTCCCGGACAGAATCGACCAGAACGCGCACGCCCATGAGGTCGTTGATGTCGTCGAAGTCTTTGTCGCGGACGATCATCTTCTGATAAATCGAGTAGTAGTGCTTTGGCCGCCCGGTGATCGTGGCCTTGATCTTCGCGGCCCTGAGGTCCTCGGTGATCTGGTTGCGGATGACCCCCAGGTTCTTTTCGCGTTCCGGGGTCCGGTCCCCCACCATGCGCACGATTTCCTCGTACACCTTCGGATAGAGGGCAGCGAAGGACAGGTCCTCCAGCTCCCACTTGATCGTGTTCATGCCAAGCCGGTGGGCCAGCGGCGCGAAGATTTCCAGCGTTTCCCGGGCCTTGCGGGCCGAGGACTCAGCCGAGACAAAACGCCACGTGCGGGCATTGTGGAGCCGGTCGGCGAGTTTGATCATCAGGACGCGGATGTCCTTGGCCATGGCGACGACCATTTTGCGCACGGTCTCGGACTGGGCCGCCTCGCCGAAGCTGACCTTGTCCAGCTTCGTGACGCCGTCCACCAGCATGGCCACTTCCGGACCGAACTCGGTCTTCAGGTCGGCGAGGGTGTAGGACGTGTCTTCGACGGTGTCATGCAGCAGGGCCGCGGCCAGCGTGGTGCCGCTGAGGCCGAGTTCGGCGAGGATGGTGGCCACTGCGACGGGGTGGGTGATGTACGGGTCGCCGCTCTTGCGCTTCTGGCCCCGGTGGCAGCGCTCGGCGACCACGAAGGCGCGCTGGATGAGATCGAAATCCTCTTTGGGGTTGTTGGCGCGCACAGTGCGCAGCAACGGCTCCAAAATCGGCGAGTAGGCCGGAGTACCACGGCCCGTCAGCCGGGCAAGGCGGGACCTCGTGCGCTCGCGCCGGCCGGGAAAAGTGGGCCGGGCACCGGAGTTGTCCACCGGCACGGGAACATCGGGGCGTCCGGGAACCACCAGGCCAGTCTGTGAACCCTGGCCTTGGCCCTTGTCCGCAGGTGCCTCCGGCACCGGCGTCGAACGTTCTTCCAATGGAGCACCTCTCGCGACCGGTTAATTATTCAAGTGTATTCCCGCAGCAGGATACTTCGATAACCGGCGGGGATACGGCGACGGGCCGGAGGCCGTCGAAAACGACGGTCTCCGGCCCATTTGTGGCCGCGTGGGACGGTTCAGGCGGTGGCGGGCGAAGCCGGGGACTCGGCTTTGGCTGCCGCGTCAACACGCCTCTGTTCCACCCGTTTGGCCTGCTTGACCAGGTCGGGTTCGCCCTGCCGCAGCGCGGCGTACAGCGGAGCCGCGATGAAGATCGTGGCGGCAGTACCCACCAGGATGCCCACGAACAGCGCCAGGGACAGGTCCCGCAGGGTTCCGGCACCGAGCAGCCCGGCACCGATGAAGAGGATCGCGCCGACCGGCAGGATGGCCACCACCATGGTGTTAATGGACCGGACCAGGGTCTGGTTGATGGCGAGGTTGACCTCTTCTGCGAAGGTCCGCCGGGTGGAGGCCTGCATGTCGGAGGTGTTCTCCCGGATCTTGTCGAACACCACCACGGTGTCGTACAGCGAGTAGCTGAGCACCGTGAGGAAGCCGATGATGGCCGACGGCGTCACTTCGAAGTCGCTGAGGCCGTAAACACCGGCGGTCACGAACATCGTGACGGCCATGCCGACAAGTGCCGAGAGCGACATCTTCCAGGTCCGGAAGTAGAGCGCCATCAGGACGGCGGCCAGGCCCACAAAGATTGCCAGGCCCATCAGCGCCTGCTTCGTGACGTCCGCACCCCAGGTGGGGCCGACGAAGGTCGAGGTAACTTCGTTATCCGTCACGCCGTAGGCCTTGGTGAGGCCTTCCTTGATCTGCAGCGTCTCGTCGTCGGAGAGCTTGTCCGTCTGGATGCGCATGGTGGTGCCGGCGACGTTAGCCACGCGCGGCACGGACCCCGCCACGACGTCCTTGACGGCCTTCTCGCCGAGGGAGGCCTCGGTGGTCTTGACGTTGGAGACCGTGAACTCGGAGCCGCCGCGGAACTCGATGCCGAGGTTGAACCCACCCTTGGCGACCGGGATCAGGATGGAGAGGGCGACGGCGATCCCGGCGATCAGGAACCACAGCTTCCTGTAGCCGACGAAGTCGTACGAGCGCTTGCCCGTGTACAGCTCATTGCCGAATGTTGAGAAGTTGACCATTTACTTGCCCTCCTTGGACGCGCTCTTGGAGGTACCGGCGAGCTGTGCCTGTTGTGCCTGATCCTGCTTTTCGGCGAGGCGGCGTTCTGCAATGGTCATCCGGCGTTCTGCCTCGGCGGCGGCGCCGGTGTTCTTCGCGCGCACCACTGCCACGGGCTTGTCCTCCGGGGTACGGACCCGGCCGGCACCGCGGTACAGCGGGACGGCGCCGAGGCGCTTCGGGTCCAGGCCCGAGAACCGGTGGCCTTCGCCGAAGAACTTGGTGCGGGCCAGCAGCTGCAGGGTGGGGTGGGTGAACATGAAGACGACAATGAGGTCGGCGATCGCGGTGAGGCCGAGGGTGAACGCGAAGCCGCGGACGTTGCCCACTGCCACGAAGAACAGCACGACGGCCGCGAGAAGGTTCACGGCCTTGGACGCGAGAATGGTGCGCTTGGCCCGCTTCCAGCCGTTTTCGACGGCCGAGACCAGGCCGCGGCCTTCGCGGAGCTCATCGCGGATGCGTTCGAAGTAGACGATGAACGAGTCGGCTGTCTGGCCGATGGCCACGATCAGGCCCGCGACGCCGGCGAGCGAAAGCCGGTAGTTTTCGGTCCAGCCGAGGATGGCGATGGCCAGGAACGTCAGCACCCCGGCGATCACGAGGGAGGCCACGGTCACGAGGCCAAGGGCCCGGTACTGGAACAGCGAGTAGACAAACACCAACAGGAGGCCGATCACGCCGGCGAGCATACCCATGCGAAGCTGCTCACCGCCGAGGGTTGCCGAGATCTGCTGTTCGCTCTGGATTTCGAAGCTGATCGGCAGGGCACCGAAACGGAGCTGGTCGGAGAGGGCCTTGGCCGACTCCTCGGTGAATCCACCGGTGATCTGCGGCCGGCCGTCGGTGATGACGGCGAGGGAGCGCGGGGCGGAGATGACCTGGTCGTCCAGGACGATCGCGAACTGGGATTTCGGATCCGAGCCGGTCTGGCCGCCGCCGGCGGCGTAGAACTGGTACAGGCGCTCGGTGATTTCCTTGAACTTGGTGGTGCCCGCGTCATCGAACTGGATGTTGACGGCCCATTCATTGGTCACGGCACCCTGTGCGCCGCGCTGCAGCTGGAAGGAGGAGGACTTGATGTTCGAGCCCTTCACCTCCACCGGACCGAGGATGTACTTGATGGCCGGCGAGTTGGCCGAGGCCGGCTCGCAGGTCACCAGCGGCTTGGTCGGGTCGGAGCGCTGCTGCTTGTCCTGGGAGGGGTTGTCGCAGTCGAGGGCCTCAAACTGCTTGTAGACCTCGGGGGTAATCCAGTTCTCGTCGCTGCTGTTGGCGGGCGCGGCTGTCGGCTTCGGCAGCTGGGCATCCGGGGTCCTGGAGGCGGCGGGGACTGCTGCGCCGGGGCCGGTCTGGATGACCGGGCGGAAGTTCATGTCGGCGGAAGCCTGGATCAGCGCACGGGTTTCCTTGGCAGGGGTTCCTGGGAGGCTGACGACGACGTTGCGGCCGGACTGCGTGCTAATTTCCGCTTCCGCGACGCCCGAGCCGTCCACGCGCTGGCGAATGATCGCCACGGCCTGGTTGAGCTGGTCTTCGGTGATACCCGAACCGCCCTCAACCTTGGGCGCCAGGATCATCTGGGTGCCACCTTCAAGGTCCAGTGCGAGCTTTGGAGCCCAGCCCGCCTGGCCGGCCATCGTGCCGCCCGCCAGTACAGCCGTCATGGCGGCGATGATTACGCCAAGCCAGACCAGCATCCTGATGGCTGAGTTTTTGGGGCCAGTTCGTGCCATTGTCGATCTTTCTATTATTTACGGCGGATCCGCCGGCGCGGGCTCTGGGCCCCGCCGACGGATACCCGCAACCGTTGCTTCGCGGGATAGCTCAGGTAGGCAGACTAGCTGTCTTTTTTGCCTTCATCGTTGAGGCGGCGCAGGGTTTCCTCGGGCGTTTCGGTGCGCGGCGCATCGTGGACGGGGGCGCTGGCGTCGGTCCCCTCAGCACCCAGCTTCTCGGTGGTCAGCGAGGACGCGTCGTCGGGAACGACCGTGGGCTCCTCGGCGGCGACAACCGGCTCCACAATTTTGGTGACGGCCTGGCGGTGCACGGTGGCGGTGTTCCCCGGGGAGAGCTCCAGCGTGACCTTGTTCTCGGCCTCATCGATGTCGATGATCCGGCCAAACAACCCGAAGCTCGTCATGACCTCGACGCCGGGGCCGAACTTCGACTGGAGCTGCGCCTGCTGCTGCTGCGTTTTCTTGTTGCGGCGGAACATCATGAAGACGAACACGCCAAGCATCACGAACAGGAGAATTGTCATTAGATCCAAGGGGAAAGTTCCGTTCTTTACTTGCATAGCTGTTTTTCAGCAACGTCCGTTTGTTCCTGACGGCGCGGGCAGGGGTCTGCGCAGCAAACTGGCAGCGAGACCGTCCCCCAGACCGCCGGCGGCTACCTGCTCTCCGCCCACGGAAACAAAACCCGGACGTGCCGAGCGTCATACCAGTCTAAAGGGAAAAGCTGAAAGAACGGTGCTAGCGGCTGTTTCGTATCCACTGAGGATCGGTTTCTTCGCCGGGATCCCCGCCGGACCCGCCGATCGGGCTCTCGCCCAGCTCGTCGGCCTGGAACAGTTCCAGCGGGTCCTGGCCGAAGGCACCGGCCGGAATGGCGAAGCCCAGGTGTGTCCATGCCGGCGCCAGGGCTATCCGGCCGCGCGGCGTCCGGCCCAGGAGTCCTTCACGCACCAGATAGGGCTCGGCGACCGTTTCCACGGTCTCCGTTTCCTCGCCGACGGCGATCGCGAGCGTGGACAGGCCTACCGGCCCGCCGCCGAACTTGGTGATGAGGGCCTCGAGAACGGAACGGTCCAGCCGGTCCAGGCCCCGCTTGTCCACCTCGTACATGTCCAGGGCCGCGGAGGCCGCCCGCGAGTCGATTTGCTCGATGCCATGCACGAGCGCCCAGTCCCGGACGCGGCGCAGGAGCCGGTTGGCGATGCGTGGCGTGCCCCGGGACCGGCCGGCAATCTCGCTGAACCCGGCGGAGTTGACCTTCAGGTCCAGCAGGCCGGCGGAGCGGCGCAGGACCAGTTCCAGCTCCTCAACGGAGTAAAACTCGAGGTGGCCGGTGAAACCGAACCGGTCCCGCAGCGGGCCGGGAAGGAGGCCGGCCCGCGTGGTGGCGCCGACCAGGGTGAAGGGCGGCAGCTCCAGCGGAATGGCCGTGGCGCCGGCGCCCTTGCCGACGACGATATCGACGCGGAAATCTTCCATCGCCATGTACAGCATTTCCTCGGCCGGCCGGGACATGCGGTGGATTTCATCCAGGAACAGGACCTCGCCCTCCGAGAGCGAGGACAGGATGGCCGCAAGGTCGCCCGCGTGCTGGATGGCCGGGCCGCTGCTGATCCGCAGCGGGACGTTCATTTCGGCGGCGATGATCATGGACAGCGTGGTCTTGCCCAGGCCGGGAGGGCCCGAGAGCAGCACGTGGTCCGCGCTGCGCCCACGCATGCGCGAGGCCTCCAACACGAGGGAGAGCTGCTTGCGGACCCGGTGCTGGCCCACGAAGTCGTGCAGGTTCTTGGGCCGCAGGGCGGCTTCGATGACCCGCTCCTCCGGTTCCTCTCCCCCGGCGACGATCGACGGCTCAGCCACGCGCGCCTACCCGGTTCCCGGCGCGGGCGCCGTCCTGGCCCAGCCAGCGCAGCGTCGCGCGGAGAATCTCCGCTACATTGCCGTTCGCCGCGAGGTCCGGGGAATCGGCCAGGGACTTGTCGATGCTGGCCGTGGCATCCTTTTCGGACCAGCCCAGGCTGGTCATCGCGGCCACCACCTGCGGCTTCCAGACGGATTCCGCGGACACGGCCGCGACAGGCGCGCCGGCGGTGCCGTGCGGCACAAGCTTGCCGGCGAGTTCGAGCACGATCCGGCCAGCCACCTTCGGTCCGATGCCGGGGACCTTCGTGAAGGCCTTGCCGTCGCCGGAGTGGGCGGCCACCCGGATGGCTTCGGGCTCGTGGACGGCCAGCACCGCCAGGGCGAGGCGGGGACCGACGCCGCTGACGCTGAGGAGCACATCAAACACCTCGCGTTCGTCATCGCTGGCGAAGCCGAACAGGGTCAGCGAGTCTTCCCGCACGATCAGGGACGTGAACAGCTTTCCCTCCTCACCCACCCGAAGGCCGCTGAGGGTCTGGGGTGTGGCGTTGACGCTCATGCCGGCGCCGTTGAGGTCGATCACGGCGGAGGACAGGCCAACATGCGCAACGGTTCCGCGAAGAAAACTGATCAAGGCCGGGCTCCTGGTCTAACTGGCGTCTACAACTGGGTGATGAAAGAACGTACAGCCGGGCACGCCGACTATCCGAACATATCTACGAATACCCTACCAAGCCCCGCTGCGTCACAGCCGGACATTCAGCGCGCACGGCGCGCTTTTGCCTCCGCGTCCGCCCACGCCCGCTGCGCCGGAGTGAGGGACTGGCTGCCCGGCCCAGTCGTGGCTACGGCGGCCCCGCTGCCGGCCCGCCAAGCGTGGGTGATGGCCAACGCAAGGGCGTCGGCGGCGTCGGCCGGGCGCGGAGGCGCGTTCAGCCGGAGGATCTTGGTCACCAGCTTGGTGACCGCATCCTTGTTCGAGGTCCCGCTTCCCGTCACGGCTGCCTTGACCTCGGACGGGGTGTGCAGCGCCACCGGGATGCCACGGCGCGCGGCGGCCGCAATGACCACCCCGGAGGCCTGCGCCACCCCCATGACCGTGCTGACGTTGAGCTGGGAAAAGACCCGCTCCACGGCGAGCACCTGGGGTTCGTAGCGGTCCAGCCACTCGTCGATGGACGTGGCGATGACCAGCAGCCGCTGGTCCAGGCTCTCCTCGGGAGAGGTGCCCACAACGCCGAAGGCCACCAAAGTGGCCCGCCGGTTCCGCTCGACGTCGACAACGCCTATCCCGCAACGGGTGAGGCCCGGGTCAACCCCCAACACGCGCAGCGTCACGGTTGGGCCGTCAAGACCGGGCCCCAAAGTCACGTTTGGGTGAGCGGGTCACTCGGCTTCCAGTGCGGCCTGCACTTCGTCGCTGAGGTCGGCGTTGCTGTACACGTTCTGGACGTCGTCGAGCTCTTCCAGGGCGTCCACCAGCTTCATGAACTTCTTGGCGGCATCAAGGTCCAGCGGCACCTGCATGGACGGCACAAACTCGGCCTCGTCGGTGTCGTACTCAATTCCGGCTTCCGTGAGGGCATCGCGAATGGCCTGGAGGTCGGTCGGCTCGGAGTGGATCTCGAAGCTGTCGCCGTTGTCCTTGACTTCCTCGGCCCCGGCATCAAGCACGGCCATCAGGACGTCGTCCTCGGTCAGGCCGTTCTTCGGCAGCGAGACGACGCCCTTGCGGGAGAAGAGGTAGCTGACGGAGCCGGGATCGGCGATCGTGCCGCCGTTGCGGGAGATGGCGAGCCGGACCTCGGAGGCGGCACGGTTCTTGTTGTCCGTTAGGCACTCGATCAGCAGCGCGGAACCCTGCGGGCCGCGGCACTCGTACATGATTTCGGTGTAATCGACGACCTCGCCGGTGAGCCCGGCGCCGCGCTTGATGGCGCGGTCGATATTGTCAGCGGGCACCGACGTCTTTTTCGCCTTGGTGACGGCCAGTTCCAGGCTGGGGTTGCCGGAGAGGTCGGGGCCGCCCATGCGCGCGGCGACTTCGATGTTCTTGATCAGCTTGGCGAACGACTTGGCCCGGCGGCTGTCAAGGATGGCCTTCTTATGCTTGGTCGTCGCCCATTTGGAGTGGCCTGACATGCTTTACGCTTCTCCTCTGATCATTCGAATAAACAGTTCATGCACGCGCTTCTCCCCCGTCACTTCCGGGTGGAAGGAGGTGGCCAGCAGCTTGCCGGAACGCACTGCAACAATTCTAGCCGTCCCGTCCAGTACAGCGGCATGCGAGGCATGCTCCGGGTCCGCGGGTTCCGCCTGCGCCAGGACCTCCACCCCTGGACCCACGCGCTCCACCCATGGGCCTCGGATGAACACGGCATGGACGGGAGCCACGCCGGAGCCGATGTCGCTGAACCCGAGCCCCCTGAAGTCCAGGTCCGTCTCGAAGGACTCGCGCTGCCGGCCGAAGGCGTTGCGGCGCACGGTGATGTCGAGTCCGCCGAACGTCTGCTGCGGGTTTCCGGCGAGGTCCTTCGCCGGGTCCGCGATCTCGTCCGCCAGCAGGATCATCCCGGCGCACGAGCCGTAGACGGGCAGGCCGGCCTGGATGCGTTCGCGCAGCGGACCCCGGAGCCCGAAGATCCGGGATAGCTTGTCGATCGTGGTCGATTCGCCGCCGGGGATGATGAGCCCGTCCAGGCCGTCGAGTTCGGCGGGACGCCGGATCCCGACGCCGGCGGCACCGGCGGCTTCCACGGCATGCAGATGCTCCCGGAAATCGCCCTGCAGCGCCAGGACGCCGATCCGGAGCCCCGTTCCCACGCGGGATTCAAGGGAAATAGAGGGGGTGGTCATCCCCACAGCATAATGCTCAGCGCGGCACGGTACGCATGGAAGACGCATGCAGCGGCCGCGGGCGTCCGGGTTCCATGCCGCTGCTGGGATATATTACAGAGCATGCTTTACTTCAGCGTTCCGCTCGGCAAGTTCGTCCGCCGGGTCTCCCGGCTCAGGGGCGGAGGCTCGGCCCTCCCCGGGCTTGTGGTCGAAAAAATCGACCCCGATTTCATGCGGCGGACGCTGTCCACGCTGCCGCTGGGGGTCGCCGTCGTCAGTGGCACGAACGGGAAGACCACCACCACAAAGATGGTCGTGGAACTGCTCGAGAGCCAGGGACTGAAAGTCTTCACCAACCGCACCGGCAGCAACTTCACCCGGGGCGTGGCCGCGGCCCTCCTGGGCGAGGTCGACTGGCGGGGCCGGCTCGATGCCGACGTCGCGGTCCTGGAACTGGATGAGGCGCATGCCGTCCACTTCGTCAACAAGGTCCCGCCGCGGTACAGCCTCCTGCTCAACGTCCTCCGCGACCAGCTGGACCGGTTCGGCGAGATCGACAAGACCGCCGAACTGCTCCAGCACATCGCGTCCAAGACCACCGGGACCGTGGTCCTGAACCGGGAAGACCCGCGCGTCGCCCGGATCGCCCAGACCCTGGACGGGCCGGAGGTGCTCTACTTCGGCCTCGACGATTCCCTGCTGAGCACCTTCCCCAACGACGACGACATGCGCGCCGCCCCGGGCAGCCCGGTGCCGGCCGCCCCCGCCCGGCCCGCCGCCGACGTGGTGTTGCGCCGCGTGGGCGCCGACGACGCCGATTTCGAGTACGACGGCGCGACGGTCACCACGGGGATGAAACTGCGCGGCGTCTACAACATCTTCAATGCCGCCGCCGCGCTGACCCTGGCCCGCGGCGTCTCCGGCGCCCGCGGCACCGGGACCGACCAGGCCGGCCTGCTCACGGCGCTGTCCAAGGTGGCGCCGGCGTTCGGCCGCGGCGAAAGCCTCGTGGTCGATGGCCTGCCGCTGGAACTGGTCCTGGTCAAGAACCCCAGCGGTTTCCGGCTCGGCCTCAAGTCGTTCCCCGCCGCCGGGTACGCCACGATGATCGCGATCAACGACAACTACGCAGACGGCCGGGACATGTCCTGGCTGTGGGACGTCGAATTCGACACGCTCCGCGACAGCGGCGTGGACCAGCTCACGGGCTCGCGCGCGTATGACATGGCGCTGCGGCTGCAGTACGACGACGTCGCGATCGGCGCCGTCGACACGGAGATTGCGCCGGCACTGGCAGCCTTCATCCGCGGCGGCGAAGGCAAGCCGAAGAGGATCTTCTGCACCTACACGGCCATGCTGGCCATCCGCCGCGAGCTGTCCAAAATCACCACAGTGGAGGTGGTCTCATGACCCCCGGTTCCCCCGAAACCCCGCACGAGCTGTCCTTTGGGCACGAACTTCCGCCCGAAGATTCCGCGGCCCCCAGCAAGGGAACCATCCGGGTCCTGCAGCTCTACCCGCGGGACATGAACATTTACGGCGACTGGGGCAACGCCCTGGTCCTCGCGCAGCGCCTGCGCTGGCACGGCTACACGCCGGAACTGCTCGAGTACAACGTTGGTGACCCGTTCCCTGCGGACGTGGACCTGATCGTCGGTGGCGGCGGACAGGACAGCGGACAGCTCGTCATCCAGGACGACCTCCTCTCGCGCGAGTCCACCCTGAAGCAGATGGCCGACGACGGCACCCCGATGCTCGTGATCTGCGGGCTGTACCAGCTGTTCGGAAAATTCTTCAAGACCCGGCTCGGGTCCGTCCTTCCGGGCATCGGCATCCTGGACGTGGAAACCCACGGCACTGACGAGCGCCTGATCGGCAACGTCGCGGTCTCCTCCCCCGAATTCGGCAGCATCCTCGGCTACGAAAACCACAGCGGCCAGACCACTCTGGGACCGGGCGTCGAACCGCTCGGGACGACGGCCAAAGGCACCGGCAACAACAGCACGGATGGCCAGGAGGGAGCCCGCTACCGCAACATCGTGGCGAGCTACCTGCACGGCTCGCTGCTGCCCAAGAACCCGGCTCTCGCGGATTTCCTGATCCGGACCGCCGTCGAACGTAGATACGGCAGCTTCACCCCGGGCACGCCGGATGACTCCTACGCGGTGCTGGCGCGGGAACACGCCGCCCGCCGGCCACGCTGACTCAGGTGGCAGGCGCCGAGGGCGGCACGGTCCGGATTGCGCGCGACACCCCGGAGCGCGAGGACGTCCTGCAGCTCCTTGGCGAACACCTCGCCGACATGTACGCGACCTCCCCGCCGGAAAGCGTCCACGCCCTTGATCCCGCCGCGCTGGCCGGACCCGGCATCAGCTTCTGGACCGCCCGGCAGGACTCACGGCTCCTGGGCTGCGCGGCGCTGAAACACCTGGCTCCCGGCGACGCCGAGATCAAGTCGATGCGCACCGCGAATGCAGCCCGCGGGCGCGGCGTTGCGTCGGCGCTGCTCCGCCACCTCCTGGCCGAGGCCCGGCACAGCGGCTACGAACGCTTGTTCCTGGAGACGGGGAGCCAGGAGTTCTTCGTTCCCGCGCGGCGGCTGTACGAGCGGCACGGCTTCACGGACTGCCCGCCATTTGCCGGCTACGAAGCCGACCCCAACAGCGTCTTCATGTCCCTGCTCCTGGACGCCGGGTAGCTGCCGGGCAGCTTTCCATGGACCCCGCCTGCCCTTATCGGCTCCGGACGAAGGCCAGGACGTCGCGCGGCACCCGCCTGCTCGATCCTGCCCGGATATGGCCCCATCGCTCGTAGACGATCAGGGTGCAGTCTGGAATCAATTGCGCGGTCTCCTCCGCAACCGCCCTCGGGAAGAACGCGTCCCGGCCGCCGCAGAGCAGCAGGACGGGCGGACGAATGAGCGGCAGTACCGCCCGCGCATCGAATGCGAACTCGGCCCGCGCCTCCGTCAGGACGTCCGCGGCGGGGCATCCGGAGGGGTCCAGCACGCGGCGGCCGACGACAGGTCCCAGCAGTTCCCGCAGCCACCGGGTCCGCGGACCCGGTAAGAGGTACTCGGCCAGGACCGTCCCGGCGCGGCCTGGGTCTCCGGCAGCAACGGCGGCGGCCATCCGCTCGTCCACGTCCTTGCCCCACGCGCTCAGTTCGGCCGCCGTGACCACCATCGCGATGTGCCCGAAGGACTGGGGATGGCGGGCGGCCAGATACTGCCCGATCATCCCGCCGAATGACTCGGCCACCACCACGCCGACCCGGCCGCCGAACTCCTCGGCGATCAGCCGGGCGTAGTCGTCCGCCATGTCGGCGCTGGTGTGCGACGCCGGCATGTTCCGCCGGCGGGTGACAATCCAGATCGCGTACCCGGCCTCCTGATAGGCGGCAAACTCCCGCCGGAACAGTCCGCGCAGCACCCCCTGGGGCACGAAGCTCCCCGGTCCTCCCTGGACGAACAAGAGCGTCTTCGGGCCCCGGCCCCACGTCAGGTATTCCATCCCATTGCTGAACGTCCCGCTCCTGGATTCCCGATCCCGCCGGTTTGCCCGGGCCATGATGCCGCCGGCCTACGGTGTTATCTGCGTCGTCGGCGTCGGCAGCGGCTGCGGCTGCCGGAGCAGCTCCGCGAACTCCGCCGGCCGGGATGCCGGCCACCAGTGGCCGCTGTCCACCCGGATCACCGTGAGGACATCCACCCAGGAATCCAGTCCGTCCACGAGGTCCGGCGACAGGAAGGAATCCCTCAGCGGCACCACCACCTGGACGGGCAGCGTCACGCGGCCGCCGGCCGGCCAGTTCACCGCCGAGAAGAAATTTGCGCGGTAAAGGGCCAGGCCGCGGATGGGATCATCGCCGACGTCGCGCTTGGCCGCCTGCCCATAGCGTTTCGTGAGGAAGAGGCGCCAGGCGGCCTCCGGCAACTTCGGCACAAGGAAGGCGGCGATGTACCAGCTGCGGGCCAATTGTCCGGCCAGCTGCGGCCACGCCCGGGGACGTGCATACCGGCTCCGCACCCAGCGTGCGAAGTGCCGCAGGTCCGGGCCCGAGATGGACGTGTACCGGCCGATCAGGCCCGCGGCCCTGGGGTCCTGGACGGCGGCCCAGCCCTGGATCGAGCCCCAGTCATGGCCCACAAGATGGACATCCACGGATCCGACGGCGGCCAGCACGGCAAACATGTCATCCACGAGCGTCTTCAGGGTGAAGTCCCCGGGGAGGCCCATGACGGCGGACGCGCCCGCGTTCCGGGTGTCGTAAGCGACCACGTGGTGGCTTCGGGCCAGATCACGGATGGCCGGCAGGAAGACCTGATGATCGTCCGGATAGCCGTGTACCAGCAGCAGCGTCGGCACTTCGGGTCCCGGCTCCCTGCCATACTCGAACACGGCAAGCTCGGCCCCGCTGGACGCGACGGTGCTCCGCCGTTCGTTGATCATCTCCATGCCGCCCAAGCTTAGGGCCCCGGGGTGAGAATAAGCTCATGGGCGCCCGCCGCCGCGGCGCCCATCGACTCCAGCACGGCCGTCGTGCGCCGGCGCGTGGCCGCGTCCGCCGCCGTTCCGGCGCAACGGCCCTGCGGCGCGTCGGCCGCCACCGAACACCAGCGGTAGGGTCCGCGGACCATCACCGACGGCGCCCAGGCCAGGTCCGAGGCGGCCCAGGACCCGGCCGCGTCCTGGCTGAACTGCACCCGGACCAACAGGCCCTCGTTGTTGACCACGAACGACGGCGAGAGCTCGGTGATGCCGTTGCCGAGCCCGTACACAATCCAGGTTCCCTTGTACTTCTCGATCGGCAGCACCGAATGGCTGTGGTGGCCGTAGATCAGGCTGAACAAGCCGCTGTCCACGAGCGCATGCGCGACGTCGCGCTGCTGGGTGTTGGGCTCGGCTGAGTACTCCTCCCCGGCGTGCATGACCCCCAGCACAATGTCCGCGCCCAAAGCCCTAGCCTTGCGTGCCTTGGAAATCATGGCATCGGGATCGAGCAGGTCGACCTGCCAGGGCTGCTCGGCGCGCAGCCCGTTGAGGCCGTATGCGGCATCAATGACGGCGATCCTGGCCGCGGCGGTCTGCAGGATCAGTATCCCCTGCGACTCCGCCTCGGTCCGGTACGAGCCCGTGTGCCGGAGTCCGGCGGCGTCGAGGGCGTCCAGGGTGCGGATGAGCCCCGCGGTGCCGCGGTCAACGGTGTGATTGCTGGCCGTCGTGCAGGCCTGATAGCCCACGCCGCGCACGGCGGTGATGATCTGCGGCGGAACGTTGAAGGAGGGATACCCGGAGAAGGGTCCGTCCGGGCCCGCCACCGGGGTCTCCAGGTGGCAGATCGCCACGTCGCTCTGCGCGATGTAGCGCCGCTGGCCCTCCAGCAACGGCGCGAAGTCCAGCCCCGCGGCGCCGGCCGCACGGGCGTCCTCGCGGGCCTGCTGCCAGAGCTGGGGATGGACCAGCATGTCCCCGGTGACCAGGACGGAGGTGCACCGGGCGGCCGCACAGCCTGGACCCTTCCCGGGCGTCGGCGTCGGTGTCGGTGTCGGTGTGGGCGTCGGGGTGCCCGACGGCGGCTGGGCAACGTCGGATGTTCCGCCGGTACCGCCGGCCGTGGGACCCGGGGGGTTATCCGGCCCGGCGAGGAGCCCGCAGGATGCCAGCATCGACCCGAGAACAACGGCCATTGCTGCGGTCAGGATCCGGCCCCGCGGCCTCGCGGTCGTGTTCTCCATGCCGCTCATCCTATGGTGGGCGGCATCACAACACACGGAGGCGATCGTTGAGAAGCGCCCGCCTGCATGAAAGAGTCATTTCATGACCAATCCCCTCCTGAGCCCCAGCACCCTGCCCTATGGACTGCCGCCGTTTGCGGATATCGACGACGCGCACTACGCCGAGGCCGTCGAGGCCGGCCTGGCCGAGCACCTTGCCGAAATCCAGGCCATCGTGGACACCCCGGCGGCCCCGACCTTCGAAAACACGGCCCTCGCCATGGAACGCTCCGGCCGGCTCCTGGACCGGGCCGCCGCGTCCTTTTTCACTCTGGTTTCCGCGGACGCCTCGGACACCATCCGGCACCTCGAGACCCGCCTGTCCCCGCTCTTTGCCGCCCACCAGGACGCCGTCTACCTCAACCGCGGGCTCTACGAGCGCTTCGCGGCGCTGGACGCAACGGTCCTGGACGCGGAATCCGCCCGGCTCGTGGGGGAATACCTCAAGGAGTTCCGGGCCTCCGGCATCCAGCTCGACGACGCCGGCCAGGAGCGCCTCAAGGAGGTCAACGCCGAGCTGTCCCGGCTCGGCACCGAGTTCGGCCAGCGCGTCAAGGAGGGCATGAAGTCCGCTGCCCTGCTGCTGGATGACGCCGCCGACCTCGCGGGCCTGCCCGCCGACGACGTCGCCAGCGCCGCCGAGGCCGCCCGGACCGCCGGGCACGAGGGAAAGTTCCTGCTGACCCTGATCCAGCCGAGCAACCAGCCTGCCATGGCCGCGCTGGCGAACCGGGAAATCCGCCGTCGCCTCTACGAGGCCT
The DNA here is from genome assembly GCF_022803015.1 of Arthrobacter humicola. Classification (GTDB taxonomy): domain Bacteria; phylum Actinomycetota; class Actinomycetes; order Actinomycetales; family Micrococcaceae; genus Arthrobacter; species Arthrobacter humicola_A. Next base: position 390,146 of record NZ_JAFKON010000001.1, on the reverse strand, counting down.
CCATCGGCCGCGGCAGCGACGGCGGCAGCTTCGATGTGCTCGACTTGGTCAAGGACATGGTCCGGCTCCGCGCCGAGAAGGCCAGCCTTCTCGGGTTCGCGAACTTCGCCGAACTCAGCGTGGACCGGCAGACGGCACCGGACTTCCAGGCCGTTCAGGCAATGATGAGCCGGCTGGCCCCGGCCGCCGTCCGCAATGCCGACGCAGAGGCCGAGGCGCTGGCCGAGGCCGCCGGCCACCCCCTCGAGGCCTGGGACTGGGCGTATTACTCGGCCAAGGTCAAGCGGGAGCGGTATGCCGTTGACGAACAGGCCCTGCGCCCGTACTTCGAGCTGGACCGGGTTTTGAATGATGGTGTGTTCTTCGCGGCGAACGCCCTGTACGGCGTCACCTTCCACGAACGCGCCGACCTCGCCGGCTACCACCCGGACGTGCGCGTCTGGGAGGTGAAGAATTCCGACGGCACGGACCTGGGCCTTTTCCTCGGCGATTACTACACGCGGGAGACGAAGCGCGGGGGCGCGTGGATGAATTCCCTCGTGGAGCAGTCAGGGCTCTTGAACACCCGACCCGTGGTGATCAACAACCTCAACATCTCCAAGCCGCCGGCCGGCGAGCCCACCCTACTGACGCTGGACGAGCTCCGCACCACCTTCCACGAGTTCGGCCACGCCCTGCACGGCCTGTTTTCCGCCGTCACCTATCCTCGGTTTTCCGGCACGAACGTACCGCGGGACTTTGTGGAATACCCTTCGCAGGTCAACGAAATGTGGATCATGTGGCCCGAGGTCCTGGCCAACTATGCCCGGCACCACGCCACCGGTGAGCCCCTGCCGCAGGAGACCGTGGACAAGCTCAACGCCGCCCAGCTCTGGGGCGAAGGCTTCGGCACCACGGAATACCTCGGCGCTGCCCTGCTGGACCTGGCGTGGCATGTCCTGGACGGCTCCGACATCCCGGATGACGCCGTCGAGTTTGAAGCGAAGGCGCTGGCCGCGGCCGGCGTGGCGCACAGCCTGATCCCGCCCCGCTACCGGACCGGCTACTTCCAGCACATCTTCGCGGGAGGCTGGTATGCCGCCGGCTACTACTCCTACATCTGGAGCGAGGTCCTGGACGCTGACACCGTGGAATGGTTCAAGGAAAACGGCGGCCTCAGCCGCGCCAACGGCAATTTCTTCCGCGCCGAATTGCTTTCCCGCGGCAACAGCCGGGACCCGCTGGAGTCCTTCCGCGCATTCCGCGGCCGGGACTCGGATCTCGCGCCGCTGCTGAAGCGCCGCGGCCTCGACTGATTCTTCACACAAAAAAGCGACGGCGGCCGGCCACCTAAGGAGGTGACCGGCCGCCGTCGTACTTAATACTTCGGCGACAATTGCGCCCGACTCTCTTGGCTTAATAAGAGAGACTGCAGAGGCTCCATGGACTAGGCGCCTTGGCGCCGAGCCTGTGGAGAAGCAGTCGAACGTTACCAGCCGCGCTCGGCGAGGCGGTGCGGCTGCGGGATTTCGTCGACGTTGATGCCGACCATGGCCTCGCCCAGGCCGCGGGAGGCCTTGGCGATCTCGTCCGGGTCGTCGTAGAAGGTGGTGGCCTTCACGACGGCGGCGGCACGCTGGGCCGGGTTGCCGGACTTGAAGATGCCGGAGCCGACAAACACGCCGTCGGCGCCGAGCTGCATCATCATCGCGGCGTCGGCCGGGGTGGCGATGCCGCCGGCGGTGAACAGCACCACCGGGAGCTTGCCGGTCGCGGCAACTTCCTTGACCAGTTCGTACGGGGCCTGCAGCTCCTTGGCCGCGACGTAGAGCTCGTCCTCGGCCATGCCGGCGAGCTTCTTGATCTCGGCGCGGATCTGGCGCATGTGCGTGGTGGCGTTGGAGACGTCCCCGGTGCCGGCCTCGCCCTTGGACCGGATCATCGCCGCGCCCTCGTTGATCCGGCGCAGGGCCTCGCCCAGGTTGGTCGCACCGCAGACGAACGGAACGGTGAAGTTCCACTTGTCGATGTGGTTGGTGTAGTCCGCCGGGGTCAGGACCTCGGACTCGTCGATGTAGTCCACGCCGAGGGACTGCAGCACCTGCGCCTCGACGAAGTGCCCGATCCGGGCCTTGGCCATGACGGGCACCGACACGGCCGCAATGATCTTGTCGATCATGTCGGGATCGGACATGCGGGACACGCCGCCCTGGGCGCGGATATCGGCCGGAACGCGTTCCAGCGCCATCACGGCCACGGCACCGGCGTCTTCGGCGATGCGGGCCTGCTCGGCGTTGACGACGTCCATGATGACGCCGCCCTTGAGCATCTCAGCCATGCCGCGCTTGACGCGGCTGCTGCCCGTGACGTTCTTCGCGGACGCGCCGGCTTCGCTGCTTACATCAGGTGTAGACACAAAAACCCCTATGGGTAGATAGATGACCTCGCCGGGGCACGGACGGCACGTTCAAGCCGTGTCTCGCACACACCGGATTACCGGATCCATTGGCCGGTAAAGCTAATACTATCCCCCGGCCGGGGCGCGGCAGAATTCGGGTTACAGCAGTCGAATCTCGCGCGGGGACTGGGATTCGGCGCGGCCGCCGGGGTGCCGTGTGGCGCCGTCAGGCGGGACGTTCCGTGGCGGTACCTTCGGGTTCCGCCAGCGACTGGCGGTGCACTGTCACGATGCGCTGGATCACCGTCACCAGGCTCGCTGTCGCGAGCAGGCACAGCGTCACGAAGAGCACCACCGGGGTCAGGCCCAGTCCGGTGAGCCCCGTGACCACCAGCACGGACACGAGGCGCTCGGCGCGCTCGGCGATGCCCACGTTGGCGTGGAAGCCCAGGGCCTCGGCCTTGGCCCGCGCATAGGAGACCACCATGCCGAGCACCAGGCAGAGAATGGCGGCGACGGCGATGGCCGGGTTGGCGCCGCCTGTGAAGAACCAGACGGCGACGCCGGCGAACAGGGCGCCGTCGGCCACGCGGTCAAGGGTGGAGTCCAGGAAATTGCCCCACCGGCCGCCGCGCTGCTGCATCCGGGCCATGATGCCGTCAATGACGTCGGAGAAAATGAACGCCGTGATGAACACGGTCCCCCAGAAGAGCTGCCCGAGCGGGTAGAACACGAGAGCGCCGATCACGACGCCGAGCGTGCCGACCACGGTCACTGCGTCGGGAGAGACCCCGATCCTCAGCAGCCAGCGGGCAACCGGGGAAAACAGGGCGGTGAAGAAGCCCCGGGCGTGCCTGTTAAGCATCCTTCTCCCCGGCTGTGTGCTGCGGCGCGGGCATTTCCTGCGGCCATGCGTCGGCGACCTGCTGACGGACCTCACCGAGGGTCTGCGTGACCGCCTTGGTCTGGGCAATGATGGGGAAGAAATTTCCGTCACCGCCCCAGCGCGGCACCACGTGCTGGTGCAGGTGGCCGGCGATGCCCGCCCCGCCGGTGACGCCCTGGTTCATGCCCAGGTTGAAACCGGAAGGGTTGGCGACTTTGCGCAGCACCCGCATGGCCGTCTGGGTCAGTTCGGCAAATTCCGCCGTTTCCTCGACTGTGAGGTCCGTGTAGTCCGGGATGTGCCGGTATGGGCAGACCAGCAGGTGGCCCGGGTTGTACGGAAAGAGGTTCAGCACAACGTAGCTCGTCCTTCCCCGGTAGACGATCAGGGAGTCCTCATCGCCCCGCTCGGGCGCGGCGCAGAACGGGCAGTCGTCCGGGTTCTTGAACTGGTGCTGGCCGCCCTTGATGTACGCCATCCGGTGCGGGGTCCACAGGCGCTGGAAAGCGTCCGGGACCCCGGCCAGGCTGAAGTCGTCCGTCACGGCGTGGTCGCCCGGATACTCCGGCCCGGCCCCTGTGGTTTCCTGCACGCGCTGCCCTTCCGTCTTCCTAGCTGGTCCGGTTTCGGACAGCGTCGACGATCCGCTGCACGGCCTCGGACACGGGCACGCCGTTGTCCTGGCTGCCGTCGCGGAAGCGGAAGGACACGGCACCGGCCTCGGCGTCGTCCCCGCCGGCGATCAGCACGAACGGGATCTTGTCCTTGCTGGCCGTGCGGATCTTCTTCGGGAAACGGTCCGAGGAGATGTCCACCTCGGCGCGGATACCGGCCGCCTTGAGCTGGTCCACGACGTCGAACATGTAGTCGTTGAATGCCTCCGCCACCGGGATGCCCACCACCTGGACCGGTGCCAGCCAGGCGGGGAAGGCACCGGCGTAGTGCTCGGTGAGCACGCCCATGAAGCGCTCCACCGAGCCGAACAGGGCGCGGTGGATCATCACGGGCCGCTGCCGGGTGCCGTCGGCGGCCTGGAACTCGAGTTCGAACCTCTCGGGCAGGTTGAAGTCCAGCTGGATGGTGGACATCTGCCAGGTCCGGCCGAGCGCATCCTTGGCCTGGACGGAAATCTTGGGGCCGTAGAATGCGGCTCCGCCCGGATCCGGGATGAGCTCGAGCCCGGAGGCTTCGGCCACCTCGGCGAGGGTGCGGGTGGCTTCGTCCCATGTGGCGTCGTCGCCGACAAACTTGTCCTCGTTCTTGGTGGAAAGCTCGAGGTAGAAGTCGTCCAGGCCGTAGTCCTTGAGCAGGCCCAGGACGAAGTTCAGCGTGCTGGTGAGCTCATCCTTCATCTGCTCGCGGGTGCAGTAGATGTGGGCGTCGTCCTGGGTCATGCCCCGGACGCGGGTCAGGCCGTGCACCACGCCGGACTTCTCGTAGCGGTAGACCGAGCCGAACTCGAAGAGCCGCAGCGGCAGTTCGCGGTAGGAGCGGCCGCGGGACCGGAAGATCAAGTTGTGCATGGGGCAGTTCATCGGCTTGAGGTAGTAGTCCTGGCCGGGCTTGCGCACGGTGCCGTCCTCGTTCAGTTCCGCGTCGATGTGCATCGCCGGGAACATGCCCTCGCGGTACCAGTCCAGGTGGCCGGAGACCTCGTAGAGATGGCCCTTGGTGATGTGCGGGGTGTAGACGAAGTCGTAGCCGGCATCGACGTGGCGCTGGCGGGAGTAGTCCTCCATGGCCTTGCGGATAATGCCGCCCTTGGGGTGGAAGACCGGCAGACCGGAGCCGAGCTCGTCCGGGAAGGAGAACAGGTCCAGTTCCGCGCCGAGCTTGCGGTGGTCGCGGCGCTCGGCCTCGGCAATGCGCTCCTGGTAGGCCTTGAGCGCGTCCTTGGTGGGCCAGGCGGTGCCGTAGATGCGCTGCAGCTGCTGGTTGTTCTGGTTGCCCAGCCAGTAGGCGGCCGAGGAACGGGTCAGGGCAAAGGCGTTGGAGATCAGCTTGGTGTTCGGCAGGTGCGGGCCGCGGCACAGATCGCACCAGATGCTGTCGCCGCTCTTGCGGTCCACGTTGTCGTAAATGGTGATGTCGCCGGCGCCGACCTCGACGTTGACGCCCTCGCCGGCCTCGGCGGCGTCATTCTTCCTGCCCAGCAGTTCGAGCTTGTAGGGCTCGTCCTTCATCGCTTCGCGGGCCTCGTCCTCGGACACCACGCGGCGAACGAACTTCTGGTTCTGGTTGATGATCTTCTGCATCATCTTTTCGAGCTGGCGGAGGTCTTCCGGGGTGAACGGTTCCGCGACGTCGAAGTCGAAGTAGAAGCCGTCCGTGATGTAGGGGCCGATGCCGAGCTTGGCGTCGGGGCGCAGCTGCTGCACGGCCTGGGCCATGACGTGGGCCGTGGAGTGGCGCAGGACGTTGAGCCCGTCCGGGGAATCAATGGTGACGGCCTCGACATTGGCGTCCTCGGGAAGGGGCTGGTCCAGGTCCTTCAACTCGCCGTTAACGCGGGCCACAACGACGTCGCGGCGCTCAAAGAAGAGTTCCGCGCCGGTGGTCCCGGTAGTCACCTTGGTCTCTTCGCCGTCGACGAGAAGGGTGATCTGCTGGGCATCTGACACGGGTGTCTCCTATTCAAAGTTAAGGCTTCGTAGCTTGTGGCGTACGGGGACCACAGCCAGCCTCGTCCATGCTATCGGTTTCTCCAGAGGCCAACCAACGCGCCACGAGCGAGCCGCACCGCCGGCCGGTCAGCCGCCCAGCCCGGTGATGGCGAGGTTCCTGCTGATCCCGTCCAGGGGGCCGGACAGGTAAGGCTCCTGCCGGCCGGCGGCGCCGGGAGCCGATGCCGGGAACGGGAGGGTCTCCGGGCGGCTGAGGTCCCAGGCCATGGAGGCGCTGATGCTGATCCCCCGCGGCCCGGTCCGGCGGGTGGTGCCGCGGATCAGGAGCAGGCGGGTGCCGAACAGCAAGGGTCCGGACTGCTCCTGCGCCTCGTGGAAGAACACCGAATCCACGCAGCCCGTGCCGTCGTCGACGCTGATGAACACCACCCGCCGGCCGCCCCTCATGGGCGGGGTCTGGGTGGCCACCCGGACCCCGGCAACCAGCACTTCCGTGCCGTTGCGCAGTCCCAGCAGCTTGTCCGCGGTGGTGACGCCCAGCCGGTCCAGCAGCGGGCGGTGGCTGGTCATGAGGTGCTCGCTGACGTCCACGGCCATCAGGTCCAGTTCCGCCCGGACGTTATCCACCATGCTGGGTGCGGGCAGTGCCGCCTTGAGGTTCGTCAGCTCCACGTCCCCCAGCGGCAACGCCAGCTGGCCCTCAATGACTTCCACGCCCTTCCTGAGGGGGCGGGCCTGGAGTTTCTGCAGGTGCTGGACCAGGTCCGCCCGGTTGGCGTCTCCCCCGGACGCCCGGTGCAGCGAATCGAAGGCGCCCAGCTGGGCCAGGCGCTGGATGCTGGGCCGGCTGAGCCGCGACCTGGCCCGCAGGTCCGCCAGGGAGTCGTAGGGCTGGCCGGCCACAATCCGTTTCAGCTCGGCGCCGGAGAGCCCGAAGATGCCGTTCAGGCTCAGCCGGATGCCCAGCCTGCCCCGGTCCGGCCCGGATTCCACCCGCTCCACCCGGTACTCGGCCTGGCTCCGGTTGATGTCGAGGGGAAGGATGGGGATCCCCAGCCGGCGGGCCTCGGCCACGAGCAGGCGTTTGGGGTACATTCCGGGGTCGTGTTCCCAGAGCCCGGCGAGGAACGCCTCCGGGTGGTGTGCCTTCAGCCAGGCAGACTGGTAGGTGGGCACGGCGAAGGCGGCTCCGTGGGCCTTGCAGAACCCGAAGCTGCCAAAGGCCTTGAGCGTGCCCCAGACCTTGTCCACCACCTCGGGACTGTAGTTCCGGGCACGCGCCTCCTTCCGGAAGAACTCCTCCACCCTGGCTTCAAGCACGTCATTGCCGAGGGCACGGCGGAATTCGTCGGCCCGCGCCAGCCCGCACCCGGTCATGACGTCGAAGGTCTTGAGGATTTGTTCGTGGAAGACCGTGACCCCGTGGGTCTCTTTCAGGACAGGCTTGAGGTCGGGATGCGGGTAGACCTCGGGGGCGAAGCCGTGCCGGTGCTCCAGGAAGGGCCGGACCATGTCGGATTTCATCGGACCCGGGCGGAACAGCGAGATATCAATGATGAGATCGTTGAATTCCCGGGGGGCCAACTTGCCTATCAGTTCGCGCTGGCCCGGGGATTCGATCTGGAAGCAGCCCAGGGTGTGGGTGCTCCTGATCAGCTCATAGGTGGGCTCGTCATCGAGCGGGACCGCGTTGAGGTCGATGTGCCCGTCCCCTGAGATGTAATCCGGGCCCGTCCCGTCCGGGCCGGCCGGATGCGCGCCGGCGGCCACCACCTCGGCCTTGGAGGGATGCAGACGGATCACTTCCCGGACGGCGAAGGCCATAGCGCTCTGCATCCGGACGCCAAGGACGTCGAGTTTCAGCATGCCCATGGGGTCCATGTCGTGCTTGTCGAACTGGCTCATGGGCAGGCCCAGGCCGCTGGGCTGAACGGGAGTGCGGTCCAGCAGGGTGGCGTCGCCGAGGATGACGCCGCAGGGGTGCATGGAGATATGGCGGGGCAGCCGGTCCAGCCGCTCCGTGAGGTCCACCAGCAGGTCCAGCTGCTGGTTCTCGGAGAAGCCGCGCTGCTCCACCCGGTCCGCGAATTCCTTCAGCTCGGGTTTCTCCACGAGGGCTTCGCGGAAGTGCCGGGCCGAGAACCGCCACAGCTGCTTGGCGATTTCCCCGACCTCGCCGTCGTCCATGCCCAGGGCCAGGCCGGCGTCGCGCACGGCACCGCGAGCGCGGTAACCGTTCTGCATGCTCATCAGCGTGACGCGTTCGGCGCCGAAGCGCTCAAAGATCTTCCGGTAAACGTTGTGCCGTTCGGCGCTTTCGACGTCGATGTCGATGTCCGGCAGGGTGGCACGGTCGCGGGAGAGGAAGCGTTCAAAGATGAGGTCGTGCTGGAGCGGGTTCACCTGGCTGATGTCGATCAGGTAGTTCACCAGGCTGGAGGCGCCCGAACCGCGCGCGGCCGCCCGGACGCCCAGGGCCAGGATCATCCGGGAGACCTCTGCGACGGTCAGGAAGTACGAGGCGAAGCCCAGCGAGTCGATGATCCGGAGCTCGTGCTCTAGCCTGGTCCGCAGCTGCTGTTCCCGCTGCCCGGAAATGCCCGGGAAGCGGCGGCCGATGCCGGCCTCACACCGCAGGGTCAGTTCGGCGAGCGCGTCGCCGTCGATCCCGATCACGGATGCCTCCGGGACCACGGGCTGTTTCCAGCCCATATCAGCTTCCGGATCAATGCGGCAGCGGTCCGCGAGCGCCTCGGTCTGGGCCAGGAGCCGCTTGAGGTCCGCTGTGCCGTAGCCGGCGGCGTGGATGATCTCCTTGCCCAGCTGCAGCATCCGGGCCGCCGATTTGAGCCAGCCCTGCCCGTTGGGCTGCAGCAGCGGGGCGGCGGAGAGCTCGGGGAGGGATTTCAGCGTCCGGGCCGAGTCCAGCACATCGGCGGTGGCCGCGCCGTCCTCAGCCACGTACCTCACGGCGTTGCTCAGCACGGCGGGCACCCCGTGTTCTGCGGCGAGTTTGAGCATGCGCACCGCGTGGGCGGTGCTCAGCGGTTCCCCGGGCGGGCTGAGCTGGGACACAACCTCTGCCGCCAGCGTTCCGGGGGGCATGGCGTCCAGCCAGCGTTTGAACAGGGTGCGGGGCCGCAGGTAGCGCCGGCCGCCCATGGCCCGGCCGACGTCGGAGTCCGGGCCGATCAGCACTGTCAGGACCGGCTTCAGGGTGTCCGGGTGCAGGGTGCGGGAAGCCAGTTCCGCCCGGGTGACGGCCACCGGCACTATTCCCTGCGCCTTGCCCGTGGTGCGGGCGTGGGCGTCGGAGATCAGCCGGCACAGCGCCCGGTAGCCGGCACCGTTGTTGTGTCCGTGCGCCAGCACGACGACGCGTCCCCCGAGCTGGGTGCGGTGGTCGCCGTCGTCGTCAAAGACCGCAAGGTCCACCCCGACGATTGCATCCAGCCCGGCTGCCATGCACGCCTTCAGGTGCTTGACGGTTCCATACAGGCCGTCTCGGTCCGTGCAGGCCAGCGCGGTGGCGCCGTCAGCGGCGGCCGCGGCGGCAAGTTCATCCGGCCAGGAGACGCCATAGTGGGCGCTGAACGCGGTGGAGACGTGCAGGTGGGTAAAGCTCATGCTGATTCGGGCTTCCGGAGGGGCTGGAGGGCGTCGTGGATCTTCAGGAGCCGCCACCGGCCGCTGCCGACATGCCGGGTCAGGTCAAGGGTGAGGGTGGAATCCGCGGCGTGATCCCCGGCCGCACGCACCTGTACCCGCCAGATCTCATGATCCACCAGGCCCGGCCCGCTTCCGAGTGGCGCCCGGCGTTCCTCGGCCCACCACTGGCGGCGTTCGTACCAGCGGACGGGGTCAGCGCAGACCGTGTAGCGCCGGCCGGCCCAGTCGAGGCGCAGGGGCTGGCCGGAGGGCGTGCAGATGACATCCACGGACTCGCTGAAAATACCCACGTTGCCTCCCGACCCAGTCCGGGCTGGAGCCGGCCCAGTCCCCGCTTCGACTTCCTACGTCCATTCCGCTTCCGACGCCTTCTGTTTCAGCGCCCTCTGTTTCAGCGCCTTCTGTTTCACGCCCTTTATTTATTCGAACATATCTTCGAATAAATACAGTCTACGTCGCGGAGCCGACAAAACCCAGATCGGGGGTGGACGGACGATTGCACAGGTAGCAGGATTGAGCCATGAGCTCCCATATCGCACTCCTGAAGCACGTAAAGATCGCCGCCAAGAATTCAACCTTGGTGGCGACCTTCGATATAGACGGAAATATCCCGGGGCAAGGCGCCTACGTGGTGGGCCTGCTGGCAGCCGGGCCGGACTACTCCCATCAGCGCAGACTGGGCATTGAGTTCATGAACGGCGAGGCCGTGTCCTTCTACTACTTCAACCATGACGGCACGGAAGAGAACTTCGACCTCAAAGGCGTGGAACACTCAGGAAACACCATCACGGGAAACTTCCCCATCGCGACTGTGCTTGGCCTGCCCAAGGGCCATCTCATGACGGCCTTCAGCGATTGTGACGGCCGGGACTACCAGGCCAACGTGCCTGTCGAAGAAGCCCTCTAGGCACCTTCTAGGAGCTGGACTTGTACACTTCCAGCTCGAGCGTGATGAAGGCATCGATCATCGCCCGGTAGGTCTTCTCGACAAGCTCGACGTCGATGTCCTTCTTTTCCGCTGTGGCGCGGACGTGTTCGATGACCCGCTCCACACGCCCGGGCGCACGGACCTCGGCGCTGTCCGCCTTGAGGGTCCCGGCGATCCGGATCAGCCGTTCCCGGCGCCCGATCAAGGACACGATCTGCTCGTCCACCTCGTCAACAGCCACCCGCACGGCGGCGAGCTGTTCGCGGTCGGCCTGGGCGGCCTTGTCGTCTGCGTGATTTGTGGGCATGTGCATGACAGTATCGAAAGATGCAGCCACGAGTCGACTTCATATCGCTAGGTGTCCGCAGTGTTGACGCCTCACGCCGCTTCTACGTCGATGGCCTCGGATGGCCGGTCCACCGGGAAGTCCCCGGGGAAGTGCTCTTCATCCAGGTCAACCACGGCCTCATCCTCTCGCTCTGGGACGCGGGTCAAATGCAGTCCGAGGCGGCCACCGATCCCCCTGCCGGCATTGCCTGCATCACGCTCAGCCACAACCTGGCCGGCACGGCGGACGTCGACCGGGTGATGGCCGAAGCCGGGACCGCGGGAGCCCGCATCGTTGCGGCACCGAAGACCCAGCCCTGGGGCGGCTACACCGGCTACTTCGCCGACCCGACGGCTACCGCTGGGAGGTCGCCTTCAACCCCGACTGGTCGGTCGACGGCGACGGCAAAGTAACGCTCTGACCTCAGGTGACCAGTACCGCCCCGTGCCTCGGCAGCCGCCGGGCACCTTGACAGGGCGGCGTACCCGCTAGAACAGGCTCCCCACCGGCTGGATGAGTTCCGGTGAGTCATTCCTGACGTTCCCGACGGCGGTTCCGACGGCGTCGATCGTCCAGCCTTCCGCGACGTCGTGCGCCCCGGCCCGGACCAGATCCACGAGCCCGGCCGCGTCATCGGCCTGCGGGTCCAGCCACGTCTGCATGGTCTCGCGGTTCATGGGCAGCGGAACCCTGTCATGCAGCGCGGTCAGCTCGGCCAGCATTCCCCCGGCGTAGCCCTCCGGCGGCGAGTCGGTGGTCATGATCGAGGTCGAGAGCATCCAGCGCTCCGGGTCGCCCTCTTCCTTGGACGGGTCCCGCCACCATTCATAGAGTCCCGCGAAGACAATGGGGCGCCCGTCCTTGGGATGGACGTAGTAGGGCTGCTTGGTGCGGCCCTCACCCTTCCACTCGTAGTAGCCGTCAGCCGGGACGGCGCAGCGACGGGCGCGGGTCGCTTTCCGGAAGGCGGGCTTCTCCAGCACGGTCTCGCTGCGGGCATTGATCATCTTCGACCCGATGCCCGGGTCCTTGGCCCAGGACGGCACCAGGCCCCACCGCGCAATGTGCAGTTGGCGGACCGGTTCTCCCTCCACCAGCCGTTCGAGCAGGATCGGCACATCCGCCGTCGGGGCCACGTTCCACGACGGCGGAATCGCGATCTCATCCTCCAGCCCGGCATCGAATTCGGCCAGCAGGTCTCCGACGGCCCGGGCCATCACGTAGCGTCCACACATGGCACCAGCATGCCACCGCACCCATCCCATGTCATCCGCCCAGCCGCCGTCGCGCACCCTGCGGGAAGACCATTTTGAGCCCGCCGAGGTCGCCGGCAACGTGCGAACTCGCCGGAACTTTCCGGCGACTTCGCATCTTTACCGCGAATTCGCGTCCGACGGAGTAGGGGGCAGCCTTCTCTGCGGGAATAGCGGGCTGCGGGGTACGGTTGATGACAGTGACGTACGACTTCAGTGGGGCCGGCCCGATACGCCGGCCCCACCACTTACTTGAGGAGAACTTCGTGGACTTCACCCCGGAATCCGGCACCATCACCATGTTTTCGACCACGTGGTGCGGCTACTGCAACCGGCTGAAGAAGCAGCTGGACGCACAGGGCATCGGGTACACCGAGATCAACATCGAGGAAGTCGAAGGCACGGCCGATCTCGTCGAGCAGCTCAACGGAGGCAACCGCACCGTCCCCACCGTGCTGTTCCCGGACGGCACCGCCGCCACCAACCCCTCCGCAGCTGAGGTCAAGAGCCGCCTCGCCGCCTAGGCCCTTCCTGCATCCAAGGACACCACCAAACCACGACGGCGCGGCCTCCCAAGGGCCGCGCCGCCGCCCGTTGTGCCAGTAACCAGTAAGTCGTGCCAGCAATCCGCGTTCCAGAACAGAGGAGCTTGTTTCATGGTCCATAAAGTCAAAGCCGCAGTAGTCCGTTCCAAAAATGCCGACGTCACCCTGGAGACGATCCTGGTGCCGGACCCGGGCCCCGGCGAGGCCCTCGTGGACATCCTCACCTGCGGTGTCTGCCACACCGATCTGCACTACAAGCAGGGTGCCATCAACGACGACTTCCCCTTCCTGCTCGGCCACGAGGCCACCGGCGTTGTCAGTGCCGTGGGACCGGATGTCACCGAGGTCGCCCCCGGGGACCGCGTGGTGCTGAACTGGCGGGCCGTCTGCGGCGAGTGCCGCGCCTGCCGCCGGGGCCAGCCGCAGTACTGCTTCAATACCCACAACGCCACCCAGAAAATGACGCTTGAGGACGGCACCGAGCTGACGGCCGCGCTGGGCATCGGCGCCTTCGCCGAAAAGACCCTCGTAGCGGCAGGCCAGTGCACCAAGGTGGACGACGACGCCGATCCCGCCGCCGTCGGCCTGCTCGGCTGCGGCGTCATGGCAGGCATCGGCGCGGCGATCAACACCGGAAACGTCCAACGCGGCGATTCGGTCGCCGTGATCGGCTGCGGCGGAGTCGGCACGGCGGCCGTCGCCGGCGCAGCGCTCGCCGGCGCCACCACCGTGATCGCCGTCGACATCGACGCCAAAAAGCTCCAGCGCGCCACGGAGCTCGGCGCCACCCACACGGTGGACTCCTCCGCCGTCGACCCCGTCGAAGCGATCCGCGAACTGACCGGCGGTTTCGGCGCCGATGTGGTGATCGACGCCGTCGGCCGCCCGGAAACATACAAGCAGGCCTTCTACGCCCGGGACCTCGCCGGCACGGTGGTCCTGGTGGGTGTGCCGAGCCCGGAGATGACCCTGGAACTGCCGCTGCTGGATGTGTTCGGCCGCGGCGGCTCGCTGAAGTCCTCCTGGTACGGCGACTGCCTGCCTTCGCGTGACTTCCCCACGCTCATCAGCCTCTACCGGCAGGGCAAGCTGGACCTGGACGCCTTCGTGACGGAGCGGATCACGATCGACCAGATCGAGGAAGCCTTCACGAAGATGCACGCCGGCGCTGTGCTGCGCTCGGTGGTGGAACTGTGAACGCCGGCCCTGTAAGCATCCGGATCGACCGGCTGGTGACCTCCGGGACGTTTTCCCTCGATGGGGGCACCTGGGATGTTGAGAACAACGTCTGGATCCTCGGGGACGACGCCGAATGCGTCATCATCGATCCGGCCCACGATCCCGCTGCCGTGGCCGCGGCCGTCTCGGGCAGGAAGGTCACGGCAATCCTGCTCACGCACGGCCACGATGACCACATCGGCGCAGTCGGAGCCCTCCGGATGCTCGTGAACGCGCCCGTGTACCTGCACCGGGCCGACTGGATGCTGTGGGAGCGGGTGTTCCCCGGCACCGAGCCGGACCACGCCATTGCCGACGGCGACACATTCGACGTCGCAGGGGCAAGGCTCGTGGCACTGCACACCCCCGGCCACTCGCCCGGGTCCGTGTGCTTCCTTCTCGAAAGCGAAGGCACCGTGCTCAGCGAAAAAACAGTGTTCAGCGGGGACACGCTGTTCCAGGGTGGCCCCGGGGCGACGGGCCGTTCCTTCAGCGACTTCCCGACCATCATCGAGTCCATCCGGACCCGGCTCCTGCCGCTCCCGGCCGACACGACGGTCCGGACCGGCCACGGGGATCCCACAACGATCGGCGCCGAAGCACCGCACCTTGAGGAATGGATCGCCCGCGGCCACTGACCGCGTCCGCGGAAAGGCCCGGCCCACCGCTTCCGGACCGGGCCTTTCAGCCATAGGATGTGGGGCCATGAGCTCTCGCACCAGCATGGATCCGGCAACACTGGCCGCGGACCTGCGTACCCAGTTCGATGCATTCCTCGATGAGCATCGCGCGGACCTGCACGCCTGCCTGGACGGGCTCACCGAAGAAGAGGCCCGGGCCTCGCTGGTGCCGTCGCGGACCACCCTCCTCGGGCTGGTGAAGCACGCCGCCTTCGTGGAGAAGGTCTGGTTTGACGAGGCCATCACGTGCCGGCCCCGGGCGGAGATCGGCATTCCGGCCACCCCCGACGAATCGTTCATCCTGGCGGATGACGACACCATCGCGGACCTCCAGGCCGCCTACCTCCAGGCCTGCGGGGACTCACGGCGTCGGGCCGCTTCGCTCGGCCTTGACGACCTTGTCCGAGGCAACCGGCGCGGCCCGCTGCCGCTGCGGTGGGTCTACCTGCACATGCTCAGGGAACTCGCCCAGCACTGCGGCCACGCGGACATTCTGCGCGAGCAGATCCTCGCTGCGCGCACCTGACGGCACCGGCCTCCCGGGTCAATGTTCTGAACCAAAAGAGCGGCATTGAACAATGGGTGCTGGTGAGCGCGGATGCGGCCACCCCCGATTGGTTTTCACAGGGCCGCATCCGCGCTGGTCTAGGGAAGCCCGGGTTCAGGCTCTGGTCCCGCGTGCCGGCCGCGTAATCGCGCCCCGATCAGCTCAGACACCACAGCGGGGGCGCGCAAGGAAGCAGGCCAGCCGGAAGTCGTGCCCGATCTAAAGGCCAACGCCGTGAACTGGACTACGGCACTGCCGGGGACAACGACTCTGGTGGCCATGAGATAGGAACTCCCGCAACGAAGATTGCAGCCTCTGCCTGACCAAATTCAGAATAGCAATTGCATTTGCCTTGCAAAAGGAAAAGCGAGTAACAATTGATATGCTGTTATTCCGGCCGATATCCCGTGGTCCGGCTCACCGTCTCCAGGCCCCGGTGTTTGTAAGGACCACCGTCCGGAAAGATGTGGGATGCGGATGAGGTCAACCGGCCGGTGCGCTGGCCGTCATTTCGTGGACGGGGCGTATTCCGGGTAGTAGCGCTGGATCTCCTGAACGGTCTTGCCGGCCCTCACCATTCGCTCAACGGACATCATGCTCCGGACTTCCTCGTCCGAGGACCGGGTGCTGTTCCACGGTCCCATCGTTCGGTAGCAGAAGTCATTCGGATCGTTCAGCCTGGCGAGTTTTCATTCCTCTATTCATGGTTCCCCAATTGGCCAGAAATATGTTGGCGAGCCTACCGCACAGGTGCCAGGTTTCCCGAGCGACGGTGTTTTCCGCTCGGTCATGGAGGTTCGGCAGTTTGCCTCGCCGGAATCGCAGATGGGTCTTGATCCACTCCGCGGTCCTGGGAAACAATGTTCGCGGAATAATGGGCCCCGGAGAAAGGGTTTCAATGACAGCGCGGGATACCTCCTCAGTCGGTGCTCCGTGCTGGGTCGACACCTGGCAGCCCGACCCCCAGACGGCCAAGGACTTCTACGGTCCGCTCTTCGGGTGGACTTTCGACGACCCGACGCCGATGCCGTCCGGTTTCGACGGCGACTATTACGCTGCGCGCCTCCGCGGTCGGCTGGTTGCCGGAATCGGACAGGCGCCGCCGCAATCGCCGCCGGGGTGGATCACCCACGTGCGTGTCGTAAACGTCGGGGAAGCCTTGGCTCGTGCCGAGCGGGCGGGGGGCAAGCGCCTGGGGCCGTTTGGTGCCGGCCCGGATAACCGTATTGCTGTGCTCGCCGATGCCACCGGCATCCCGTTCTGCCTGCGGCAAGCAGGAGGGAACGACGGCGCCCAGCTGGCCAATGAGCCGAATTCCTGGGCCATGAGCTCGCTGCACACCACAGATCTCGGGCGGGCCCAGGCGTTCTACGGTGCAATGTTCGACTGGGAACTCGAACCCGTCCCGGACGCCCCCTTCTCGCGGTGGCTCCGCTCCGGCCGGGTAGTGGCAGTGGTGGCAGCCACGGACGGCGTCGCGGTCCCGCCGCATTGGAGCGTCAATTTCGCCGTCCGCGACGCGGACGCCATTGCCCGGCAGGCCCTAACACTGGGTGGCAGCATCTTGATGGCGCCCATGGACTCGCCGGGATTTCGCAGCGCCGTGATCAGGGACCCCCAGGGCGGCACCATCGCGGTCAGCGCAACTACCGGCTGACGCTTGCTGGAGAGCATGAGCGCCACACCGATTTGCGGCGCTGGTAGGGTCAGCCCATGGATGAAATTTTGGGGAAGTTCATCGACGATTTCGCGCGGCTCGTGGAGCTTGCGCAGTCCGGGCAGCGTCGGGGGCAACCGGGTACCCAGCTGCTGACTGCGCTCACCGAGCATTTGGCGGTCCGGGCCGAATCAGTGTCAGTAGTGGTTGAGGAGATTCCGCCGCACCGATTCGTGGACGCAGACATCCTCATGGAAGAGCTCGCCGCAGAGGATCCTGAGTTCCGGCTCGTGGGCATCGGCGGCGGCGACCAACGCCACCATCACTCGCTGAGCGACATGCTGCAGCAGTCCCAGCTATATCCGCAGTTCCCCCTGTCCCAGCCGGACTACGCCAACTTGGCTGTCGGGCCGGACGAACAACGGCAGGCCGTGGCACTGGGGCTCTGGCTATTCAGCCATGGAGGCAGTCCGATCGCCGTGCTGCAGCGGGACGCCAACCCCCGGTACGGCCGGCAGTCAGCTTCCCTTGAGGTTTTGGCCGGCGCTACAGATAAGGCCGCACGCTTCCTCTCGGAGTTCCGCAATCGGATGCAGCACCGCAGCGTGCTCAAGGGACAGGTCATTTCCCTGGTGATGGGCGAGTATGGTCCCAGCGCGGCCGGGGTGACGTTCCATGCACGGCCCGTCCTTGCCGCGTCGGATGTCATCCTGCCGGATGGCCTGCTGGAGAGAGTGTCGGACCACGCCTTAGGTATCGCCGAGCACCGTGAGTCTCTGATCAGGTACGGCCAGCACCTCAAACGCGGCGTCCTGCTCTACGGCAGGCCGGGGACGGGCAAGACCCACACGGTACGGTATTTGTTGAGCCGGAGCGAAGGTGTCACAGCAATCCTTCTTTCGGGAGGATCGCTCGCCAGGATCTCAGAAGCCGCCACCATGGCCAGGGCGCTGCAGCCCTCCATCGTCGTCCTTGAGGACTGCGACCTCATCGCCGAGGACCGCAGCTTCGGGCACGGACCACAGCCGCTGCTATTCGAGGTGCTGGACGCCATGGACGGTTTGGCCAGCGACGCGGACGTGGCGTTCGTCCTCACCACCAACCGCGTGGACATGTTGGAACGCGCCTTGGCCCAGCGTCCCGGCCGTGTGGACCTGGCCGTGGAAATTCCTATGCCTGCCCGGGCGGAGCGGGTTGCGCTGATCACACTGTATGCCCGCAGTATTCCCCTCAGCCCGAGCTCGATTGAAGACGCCGCCGCCCGCACCGAAGGAACCACCGCCTCGTTCGCACGCGAACTCGTCCGCCGCGCGGTCGTTGCCGGCGCATTGGACGGCGCGCCGGTGGCGGACCATCATCTTCAGAAGGCTGTGGATGACCTGATGGCCGACAGCGCCGCGCTCACCCGAAGCCTCCTCGGCAGCGGCGCCGGAGACGGCTCTGAGGGCATGGGCGGACCGTTCCCCGGACCGCCGGCGGCCTTCCATCCCGGGGGCTAGGACGCACCGCGCCAGTGCAATTGGGCCCTCAGCGCCGCCACCGGTACGGGGTGGTCGTTGAGACTCGCAGCAATCCATAGCGTTCCAGGATCGGTCGCGAATATTCAGTCGAGTCACTGTGGATGAGTTTCTTCCCGAGCGCCAGCGCGGCCCGGGCCCGGGCGGCGGTGAGGGCCCGGTAGATACCCTGGCCACGCCATTCTGGACGCGTCGCCCCGCCCCAGATGCCCGCGAATTCCGTACCCGGCACCGGCTCGAGGCGGCCCGCGCTCACGATCAGTCCTTCGTGTTCGGCCACCCACAGTTCCATGCCGTCATCGCGCGCCATGCGTTGCAGGATTGCGTCGGCGTTGCCGTCGGAGACGTCAACGCCGAAAACCTCGTCCTGCATCGCGCTCATGGCGCGGATGTCCCGTTCTGCGCTCACCGGCCGCAGGCTGACGCCGGGCGGGAGCTGCACGTCCGCATTCAACGCGTTTGCCGGTCCGATCATGATCGACTCGGTCTCATCGGGCTCAAATCCGTTGTCGAGCAGTGCCCCGTGGAGTCCGGGTGCATGATCGTGGCCGCGGGTTTTCCACTCGACCCGCACGATCGCGGGATCGCTGCGGTAAAACGCGAGCGCTTCGGCCACCCACTGCGCGATCGTCCGGGCGTTGGCCCCATCGAGGTTCTGATAGGTCACGAAGCCCCTGCCGCCTGCGAAGGTCACCAGCCGCAGCGGACCCAGCCGTTCAACGCCGCTGGCACCGGGCGTCTCGGCAGCTGTCCGGAGTTGCTGGTCGTACGCCACAAGAAGTTCTTCAGAAAGAGTCATCGGCGTCCACCCTACAGCCACACCGGACACCGGACGCCGGATACAGGACACCCGGCGCTCACGTTCCCTCACCGAGGGGCAACTCGGCCGGAGCGATGGCTAAGTGTCACCTGCACTCCTGCCGCCGCCCCGAGCGCGGCCGCATGGCGAAGGTCCGCCTCCGCCGCAAGACCCCCCACGCTCCGCTCTGGAGGGCGTCCGCAGCCTCGCCGTACCCGGCCCCAGGCCTCTTCCGCGGCCAGCCCGCGAGGCTTAGACTCGATTGGCTTGAGCAAACAGGGAGAAGTTCGGCATGAGGCTCGTCGTCGATCTCACTAAGTGTCAGGGTTACGCACAATGCGCCTTCCTCGCCCCGGAGGTCTTCACGATCCAGGGGGACGAGGCACTTACCTACGATCCGGCCCCTGACGAGGCGCAGCGCACGAGGATCCGGCGGGCCGCCGCGGCCTGCCCGGTCCAGGCCATCCGCCTCGACCAGCTTGAAGAGCCGCAGAGGCCGCGGCCTCCCGAAGAAGCCCCGGGAACGGCCGCTGCCGCCGGAGGCAACGGGGGCACGTTCCTTCGATCCGGCAGGATTGTCATCGTGGGCACGTCACTGACCGGGCTGCGCGCGGCGGAGCGGCTGCGCGAGGAAGGGTTCACGGGCTCGCTGACTCTCATTGGTGAGGAAGCGCACGAGCCGTATGACCGGCCGCCGCTCTCGAAACAGGTCCTGGTCGGGTCGGTGCGGTCCGCTGACACGTCGCTGCCGCGCCGCCGGGGAATCGACGCCGACTGGCGCCTGGGCGTCGCGGCCACGGGTCTGGATCTCGCCGCCAGGCAGGTGCACCTCGCCGACGGTGGCCGGATCGGATTCGACAAGTTGTTGATCGCCACTGGCGTGCGGGCCCGGTCCTGGCCAAACGCGGCGGAGGCGGCGCTGGCAGGCGTGCTGACATTGCGGACCCGGGAGGACGCGGCAACGCTTCGGCAGCTCCTGGCCGCATGCCCTCGCCCTCGCCGGGTCCTGGTCATTGGCGCCGGGTTCATCGGCTGCGAGGTCGCTTCGGTGTGCCGCGAACTTGGCCTGCCGGTCACCGTGGCGGAGGCAGGCCCGGCACCGCTTGGCGCGGCGCTCGGCAGCGTGATCGGTGCAATTGCCGGAGAGCTGCAGATCGAGAACGGCGTGGATCTGCGCTGCGGCGTCAGGGTCGTTTCACTGGAAGGCGATGCCGGCGGACAGCTGCGCCGCGCCCGCCTCTCCGATGGCACAACACTTGACGTGGACATCGCGGTCACCGCGCTCGGGACCGTTCGTAACGGTGACTGGCTCGCAGGCTCCGGATTGGCGAGCGGCGTGTGGGGTGTCGCGTGCGACGCCGGCTGCCGGGCTTTCGACGTCAACGGGCTGGTCACCGATGACGTCTTCGTCGCCGGCGACGTTTCCCGCGCCCCGCAGCCGATGTTCGGCTACCAGTTCCTCGCCGTCGAGCACTGGGGCAACGCGGTCTCCCAGGCCGAGGTTGCAGCGCACAACATGGTCAGCGGCGAAACGGCACGGTGGCCGCACCTGGCTGTGCCCAAATTCTGGTCCGTCCAGTTCGGCACCGAAATTAAGAGCGTGGGCGTGCCCTCGGTCGCCGATGAGGTCGCCATCGTGCAAGGATCGGTCGGATCCCGGCGGTTCCTGGCCGTTTACGGCTACAAGGGCCGCATCGTGGCTGCAGTGGCGTTCAACCAGAACAAATGGCTTGACTTCTATGAACCGCTGATTGACCAAGCGGCGTCCTTCCCGCCGACTTTCCACCATATTGACGAGCCGGACGATGCGCAGCCCGTGCCGGCCGGGTTCCAGCCTGCCGCCAGCCCCACCCAGGATGCGACCGTCGTCGTGACCGGCCACTATCCCAATGAGCGGCGCGCCAGATTGACTGACCGCCGCCTCCCGTAATGCGCCGCACCGGAGACCGGCAGCGACCGGCCCACGACCCAAGGAGCCTTCGCCATGGCCGAGTCCAGCACCTGGGAGCAGATCCTCGACTACACCAACCGGGCTAACCCCTACCCGTTCTACGACGAACTCCGCAAAACCCCCGTGAGACGCCTTCCGGACGGAAGCTATCTAGTGAGCACCTACGCGGAGATCGCCGCCCTGTTGCACGATCCACGGGTCAGCTCCGACATAACCCGCAACCCGGCTGCCGCCGCGGCGGGCGCCACGATTGGTGAGGACGGGGACGGCGCCGGCATGACGCCGACTTTCCTCAGCATGGATCCCCCGGATCACGACAAGTTCCGGCGGATCACCATGCGGCACTTCGGCCCGCCCACGACGCCTGGCAGGGTGGCCGGGATGGAGGCGCGGATGGCGGAAATTGTCACCGATCTGGTCGACAACATGGCGGACCGCAGCCGGATCGACGTCGTCGATGATCTGGCGTATCCCCTGCCCGTCACGGTGATCTGCGAACTTCTCGGTGTGCCCCCCGGAGATGAACAGCGCTTCCGGGTCTGGGTGGACCTGGCCCTGCAGTCCACCGATCCCGGACTCGATCCCGAAACCCAGCAAAAGAAGAGGATTGAGGCCGGCACGGAACTGCGCGCGTTCATGCAAGAGCTGGTCGACGCCCACCGGCAGGCCCCGGGGACTGACCTGCTTTCAGCGATGGCCACCGATGATGGCCCGGAGGGCCGCATGCCGGACGAACAACTGGTGAGCACCGGGCTTCTCCTGCTCATCGCCGGACATGAAACCACAGTAAACCTCATCTCCAACGGCGTCCTGACGTTGCTCCGCCACCCAGACGAGCTCCAGAGGCTGCGCGCTGACCCCGGCCTGGCCATCCCGATGGTCGAGGAGCTGCTCCGCTACGAGCCGCCCGTGCATTTCGTCCCGTTCCGCACCGCCCTCGACGACATCGACATCGCCGGCACCACCATCCCAGCCGGCGCCTCGCTCACCCTGGTCCTTGCTGCGGGCAACCGCGACCCCGCCCACGTCGCTGACCCCGGGCTCTTCATCCCTGACCGGGCCAACAACCAGCACCTCGGTTTTGGGGGCGGCGTTCATCTTTGCTTCGGGGCGCCCCTGGCCCGGCTGGAAGCGCAGATCGCACTCACCGAATTCGCCACCAGGCTGGAGAACCCGCGGCTGGTATCGGACCCACCGCCGTACCGGCCGAGCCCGTTCCTGCGCGGCCCCTCCCACCTCCCGGTAGACATCGACGGCGTCCTTGCCCCTGGCCGGGCAGCCGACGGGCTAGCTGCACGCGGCGGCGATCAACTGCCGCGCCAGGGCGAGGCCCTGCCTGGCCGGGCCTTCAGCCCCCAGCACGGCGGCCGTTGACAGCGTGCCGTTGAGGACCAGCAGGAGCTGCTCTGCCAAGATCCTCACCCGGGACCTCGGCGGGTAAGCCCCTGCCGACCGTCGCCCGGAAAATGCACTTCAGCGGGTGACGGTCAGCGGCTTCATCGGCATCACGCAGGACACCCGTTCGAGGCGGACGTCGCCAGCGCCCGCCACGCGGTTGTTCCTGCCGGTGTCATCGCACCAGTCAATGTTGTAGGGCACCGCGGTTACGGCGGCATCCCCCGCGGCTGTCCGGGCGGGCACGACAAACGTGTAAGTGAACCCGCCGGCGTCGTTCATGGCGCTGGTGGTATTCACGACTTCCACCCCGGTTGCGTCGGTGACGCTTACCTGGATGCGCGCGTTGTTGCCGTAGCGGGGGTTGCAGCCAGCGTCCGGGGCTGCCACCGTCACGCTTTGCCCCGGTGCGGCCGTCGTCGGGGTCAGCGAATAGGCGGGCGGAAAGCATGGCGGCTCCCCGCCCGTGGAGGACGAGCACCCCGATAGCGAGGCAGCCAGTACCAATGCGCCAACCGTGGCACGGATCGTGGAGCGTCGCCCGCTGTCTTTCAGACAGAAAACCATGCCGTCAGTGTCGCTGGTACAGCAGTCGGCGCCTACTGTTGTGCTGAATTCGTGCCCGGATCGTTGCCGGCGCCTGCCCGCCGGCGGTTGACCGCCCCCATCAAGCGCAGGCAGAGCGCCCAGTAGGCTACCCCCGCGGCCAGCGAGCCTGCCACGGCCAAGGCGGGGCTGATCCCGGCCAGCGGCGGATAGACCACCCAGTGGACAAGGTATGCGTAGAGGGAGGCGCTGGCGAGTACCACCATGAGTCGGCGGAGGACCTGCGGCACCGTAATGCTGGGGAGCCAGATGAGCAGCAGGATCCCGGCGAGGAGCGTGGCCTCCCGGCCGGGGTTCTCGAAGAATCCTGGAATGGTCAGGACTGCAATGACCGAGACCAGGCAACGCTGTGCGACGGTCCGGGACCGTGCGATAGCCCAGCCCAATGCGAAGAGCCAGAGCGCGGGCGCCGTGTGCGGCACGCCCGGGTTGACCAGCTCATACCGGGTCAGGAGCCCCACGCCGGTCAGCGCCAGCGGAAAGAGCAGCGGGAACCGCCGCTCGGCCCGGTCCGCCCACGGAATGGCCAGAAGCGCCGTCGCCGCGAGAAGCAGGTAGACGAGAATTTCGATGAACCAGAAGTGCCACTGGGTGCTCACCCCCTCCGGCCCGAGGACGGCGTTGAGCAGCACGATATTGGCGGGCGCGTAGTTGTCGGTGATCAGGAAGGCCACCGCGATGAACGCCATGCTCGGCACGATGATTCTTGCCACGCTGGACAGCTGCCTCC
Organism: Arthrobacter humicola; assembly: GCF_022803015.1. Taxonomy (GTDB): domain Bacteria; phylum Actinomycetota; class Actinomycetes; order Actinomycetales; family Micrococcaceae; genus Arthrobacter; species Arthrobacter humicola_A. The sequence continues at coordinate 366,436 of NZ_JAFKON010000001.1, read as the reverse complement.
GCAGCCGCGGGAACCGCGTCCCAGAGAGCTGGAAGCGTGCGAAGTTGTAGCCTGCCACCGCCATGAGCACGTGGGCCGCACCCTGCCAGCTGAACAGCCCAACGTGCGTGCTGACGATCAGGACGATCCCGACGGCCCGCAGCACGATGCTCGTTTCCACGGGCGCAAAGAAGCGTCGACGCGTCCGGCCCGGTGCAGTTCGCGGCGGCACCAGGGCCCGGACCGGGGTCACGTGCCAATCCGGCGGGAGATGGCCCAGCGCCTGTTCCAGCCGTACCGATGCGGCCACGTAGGACAGTGAGTCCCCGCCCAGGGACACGAACGTGTCGCTGTCCGCGATGTCGGCGCACTCCAGCACGTCCTGGAAAATCTTCCGAACGCTGTCCGGAGCATTATTGTCCGGCGCGCCGGTTTCCGTCGCGGGGGCGGGTGCTGGCCCTGGTTTCGGCGCGGACAGGGCCAGGACGCCCCTGTAGTCGAGCTTGCCCGTGGCCAGGCGCGGGAGATGTTCGACGGCGTGGACCTCGAGGGCGGCTCGCGGCAGCCCCATGCCCTGGGCGAGGACCTTGCCCAGCAGGTGCGCGTCGTGGTCGCCTTCAACGGCGACGACGACGCCGTCGTCCGTCCCGGCGCTGGCCGCCTGCACACCGAGGTCCGCCAGGAGCCGCTCCACCTGCCCCAGGTCAACGCGCAGCCCGACGATCTTGACGAACCGGCTGCGCCGGCCCACCACTTCGTAGACGCCCGTCGGGTGCAGCCTGGCAAGGTCGCCGGTGCGGAGCTCCGTAACGGTCCGGCCCGCGGCGAGGTCCGCCGGGCATTCGGCATAGCCAAGCATGACGTTGGCGCCGCTGTAGACAAGTTCGCCGTGCTCCAGCCCCGGCACGGGGTCGATCCGGAACGAGCCGCCGGGCACCGGGATACCCACCGCGCCCGGCACCTCGGCCGCCAGTTCAGGAGGCAGATATGCCATCCGTGCCGTCGCTTCGGTCTGGCCGTACATCACGAAAAATTCCCAGCCGCTGCGGCGGCCAAGTTCGGCGTATTTCCGCACCGAATCCGGCCCCAGCCGGCCCCCGGCCTGGGTGACGTAGCGCAGGCCGGGCAGATCCATGTCCGCAAACCCGACCCGTTCCAGCAGTTCAAAGGTGTATGGAACGGCCGCGAAGGACGTGGCTCCCCGGCGTCGGAAGAGCTCCCAGAAGCACGGATCAACCACGGAAAGGCCGGTCAGGACCAGCCCGGCGCCCCGGAGCAGGTGGCTGTTGATCACGGACAGCCCGTAACAGTAGGACATCGGCAAAGTCGTCACGGCCCGGTCGTCGGGCCCGATGTTCAGGTACTGGGCAATCGACTCGGCGTTGGCCTGCAGGTTCGCATGCGAGAGCCGCACGAGCTTGGGCGAGCCCGTGGATCCGGACGTGCTGAGCAGGAGCGCGAGGTCCGGGTGAAGCTCATGGCGGGTGCCGGTCCGGCGTTCGTCCAGCAGGAGCTGACCGTTGCCGGATTGGACAACGACGTCGGGGTCGTAGGCCGCAACGAGGGATTCCAGGGCGGCCGGCTTGTCCTCCGGCAGGAGGATCAGCGGGTGGCCGCCGGCCAGGGCCGCCAGATAGACCACCAGAGAGTCGACGTCGTTGGCTGCGGCGAGCGCCACGAGGCGCCGCGTGGCGCCAAGCCGGAGGGCGAAGGCATCGACCCGCTCCGCCAGCTCCCGGTACGTCATTGCCAGGGTGTCAGTAAGGATGGCTGGGCTGTCCCCGTAGCTCGCAAGATCGGCGGCAAAGGGCACCCGCATCAAGTCAAGCTGCGTGGTCACCCGGACGATGTTATTAGATTAGGCTTACCTAATCCAAATTAGGGTACGAAAGGTTTGCGTAATCGCCGCGAATCGGTATCCTCCTTACTTAGGTGTACCTAAGTCGGGCCTGCCTCGGCGATGTTGCCGGGACAGCCCACACGGTCCCGGACCCCTGCCTCCGCTCCCCCACACCGCACTGCTCCACCCCCACCGATCCAAGGAAACACCATGCCCAGCATCCCCCTGCCCAAAAACGCCCCCCGGTTCCGGAAGACGCTTGCCCTGTTGGCCGCGGCAACCGCCGTTCCGCTGGCCCTGGCCGGCTGCATGGGCAACCCAAAGGACCCGGGCGCCGCCGGACCCATCCAGGTCACGAGCAGTCCCGCCGTCGACGCCCACCTTCAGGGCCTGCTGGACACCGGCACCCGGCAATACTCCGCTTTCGTCGTGGATCAGACGGATCAGCTGGTTACCGGCACGAGGGCATTCGCGGCGGCTTACGCCGCCGGGGATGCGACGAAGGCCCGCGGGCTCTATGCCGCCACGCGCATGCACTGGGAGCGCATCGAGCCGGTCGCCGAGTCGTTCGGGGACCTGGACCCCAAGCTCGATGCCCGTGAAGCCGACCTCGAACCCGGCCAGGAATGGACCGGCTGGCACCGGGCCGAGAAGGACCTGTTCCCGCCGGCCGGCTACACGCCCCTCGCACCGGCGGAGCGTGCCACCATCGCCACGCAGCTTGTTGCCGACACCGAGGACCTGGCCCAGCGGACCCGCACTGTGGAACTCTCCGCGGACAAGATCGGCAACGGCGCCAAGGAGCTCCTGGACGAGGTGGCCACCGGCAAAGTTACCGGGGAGGAAGAAATCTGGTCCCACACCGATCTCTGGGACTTCCAGGCCAACGTTGACGGAGCCCGGACCGCCTTCGAGAGCCTGTTGCCTGCGCTGCAGCAGAAGGACCCGGACCTGGGCGAAGCGCTCGAGGCCAAGTTCGCTGCCTTGCAGGCCGGGCTCAAGCAGCATTCCACCGGCGCAGGCTTCGCCTACTACAACGACCTCAGCCAGGACCAGGTGCAGCAGCTCGCCTCCCTGGTTGATGCCCTGGGCGAGCCCCTGGCCAAGCTCACTTCGGCAGTAGCCCCGTGACCGGCTGCCCCTTCGGCGCCAACCCCCGCCGGGCCCCCGACGGCGGCGGCGCCCCCGAATCAGCTAGCGCACCGGAACCAGCCAGGGCATCGGGAGCCGCCGCCATGCCCGCGCCGCCGGCAGCCCCCGGTTCGGGAAAGGGCCGGCTGTCCCGCCGCGGGCTCCTGTCCCTGGCAGGAGCCGGCGGCGCGGGCGCCGTCGCCGGTCTGGCCGCTGGCTTCCTCAGCCACGACGCCGTCGAGGCCGCGGCCGCCCCAGTGGCAGAGCCCGGCGACATCATCGCCTTCCACGGTGTCCGGCAGGCCGGCATCGTCACGCCGGCCCAGGACCGTCTTCACATTGCAGCCTTCGACCTGGTCACGGAGGACCGTGCAGAGCTCATCCGGCTCCTGAAAGACTGGACGGACGCCGCCGCGGCGATGACCCAGGGGCGCAGCACGGGCAGCAGCGGCGCCGTCGATGGCCCCTACGACGCCCCGCCCGAGGACACAGGTGAGGCCCTGGACCTCGGGGCCGACAGACTCACCCTCACCTTCGGGTTCGGCCCCGGCCTGTTCGAGAAGGACGGCAACGCCCGCTTTGGACTCGAGGGGCGCCGCCCGGACGCCCTGATCGACCTGCCGCACTTCCCAGGCGACGACCTCCAGCCCGGACGCACCGGCGGCGACATCGTGGTGCAGGCCTGCGCCGACGACCCTCAAGTGGCCGTCCACGCGATCCGCAACCTGGCCCGCATCGGCTTCGGGCAGACGCGCGTCCGCTGGTCCCAACTCGGCTTCGGGCGGACGTCGTCCACGTCGAGGTCACAGGCCACCCCGCGGAACCTTTTCGGCTTCAAGGACGGCACCAACAACCTCAAGGCCGAGGACACCGCTTTGCTCGAGGAGCATGTGTGGGCAGGCCAGGGAACGCGCCCGGAAGAGGGCTGGATGGCCGGCGGCACGTACCTTGTGGCGCGCCGGGTCCGGATGCACATCGAAATCTGGGACCGCACCTCACTGCGGGAACAGGAGGCGTTGATCGGGCGCACCAAGGGCGCAGGGGCCCCGCTCTCCGGCGGCGAGGAATTCACCGCTCCCGACTTCCAGATCCAGGGTCACGGCGGGGAACCGCTGATCCCGATGGACGCCCACGTCAGGCTCGCGCACTCGAGCCAGAACGACGGCGTCAAGATGCTCCGGCGCGGCTACAACTACGCCGACGGCTCGGACGGCCTGGGGCACCTCGACGCCGGACTGTTCTTCATCGCGTTCGTCACGGACCCCAGGACCCACTATGTGCCCATGCAGCTGGCCATGGCCAAGGAGGACACGCTGGCCCTGGAATACCTCAAGCACACCGGCTCGGGCCTGTTCGCGGTTCCGCCTGGCATCCGGGCGGGAGGCTTCATCGGCGAAGGTCTCTTCGCATGATGGCGGCAGTCACCGGTGCCCGCAGGCCGCCGGGCCCAGCGGAACCCGGCGAACTCCACGGCCCGATCTTCCGGACCCCAGCACCAGCGGACCCGGCAGGCTGACAGGCAGCCAGAAAACTTGACCCGTAGGAAATATCCTACCTATTATTGGTCCGTGCCAGTCAGAACGAAGGATTCTCCCGCTGACCTTCTCTTCGGAGCGTTGGCTAACCCCACCAGGCGGGACATTCTGACGCTCCTGCTGGAGGGGCCACGAACCGCTGGCGAGATTGCCGAACGATATGACATGGCCCGACCAAGCGTGTCCGAGCATTTGAGGGTGCTGCTCGATCGGAACCTCGTCTCGGAGGAGCGGAGGGGACGGACAATTCGATATTTACTGACACCCGAGCCTCTTGCCGACGTTGCCTCGTGGCTGTCGCCTTTCGAGAAGTTCTGGCGCGCCCGCCTAAAAGACCTGAACCATACTCTCGAAAACCTGAAGGACACCTGATGTCATTGACGTTGACGGCCATAGAGCTCGACGAATTTCTCCCCCACCCGCCCGCAAAGGTGTGGAGGGCGCTCACGGAACCGGCCCTGATCGCGGCGTGGCTGATGGAAAACGACTTTGAACCCGTCATTGGGCACCGCTACACCATGCGCGGGACTCCTGTCCCGGCCGTAGGCTTCAGCGGTCTTGTCGCCAGTGAAGTTCTTGAAATTGACCCCGAACGGCTCCTGCGGATCTCCTGGCGGGACGCAGAAGCGGGCAACAACCTGAACAGCACAGTCACATGGACCCTGGTCCCCGAGGGGGCAGGGACACGACTGTTCCTCATCCACGAAGGATTCGACCCGGAAGAGCCGAGTCATGTGATCGCTCACCGCATTATGGGTGGCGGCTGGCGCGGACAGATCCTCAAGAAGCTGACGGAAACGTTGGCCCAGATCGGGGAGTAAAGAATCGGGGAGTAAAGACTCGTCAGGTTGAGGCGCTGGCTCTGAACACGGCGCTGGACGGGAGCCTGACGCCGGGGAGTCCTCGGCTAGCGCCCGGCGGGGAGGATCCGGCTGTGGCGCTTCTCGGCCACCGCCGGATCGAATCTCGTATCTTCCAGAGCCCCTCCGTCGTCGAGCCAACGGCGGTTGGTGTAGAAGCTGATAGCCCGATCGTTGCCCTTCTCCACCCAGAGAAATGCCCGTTCATAGCCGAGTTCGATCAACTGTTGTTGCGCGGCCGCGAACAGGACGGAACCTACGCCCTGCGCCCACCAGTCCGGATGCACGTTGATCGCGTGGAGCTGACCGGTTCCCGGGTCCGGGTCGCCGGCAGCAGGGCCGAGGATGGCGAACCCGGCAACCGCATCGGCGCTTTGGACGACGAGGTGAATGGTCCCTTGCCTGGGTTCAAGGATGTTTCGGCGCCAGGCGGATGCCGCGCGGTCGACGTCAAGGCCGTCCAGGTAATCATCGGTCAGGACGCCGCGGTAAGTGGCCCGCCAGGCCGCGATGTGGATCTCGGCCAGCCGTGCGGCGTCGTGCACGGTTGCGGCCCTGACACTGATGTCCGGAGTGGTCATGGTCCAGAATCTATCAACTGCGGTCACCGGGGCCGGGCGGCGCGCGCGAGGCGGCGGGCAAGGTAGCCGATGACGAGGACGCTGGCTGCGGCGAGGAGCCACGTGCCCGCGGATCCAAGGGCCGGGCCGCTCGTGCAGGTGCTGGCGGCGCCGGATTCCGCCGTGTAGTCGATGCACTCGCCTGTCCGAAAGCCGAGAAGCAAGGCGTCGACGGCGATCACCAACAAGATGGCACACACCCAGGGCCACATCGGACGCCGGCCGGGCCGAGGCGTTTCTTCCACGGCCCTCCTCCGCATCTCCGTAAATGGGCTAGCCCTTGGAACTCCTGGCAGACATCACACTAGGGTCGATTCCGTCAGCGCGGTACCCTGCATTAACACCGTGTCGACCTCCACCGGCCACGTCGACCGCTGCGGACCGGGCCGGCCGAACGGAACCGTTTTCTGGAAAGGTCCACGCAATGTCAGAATCTGATCTTTCGGCACTCCGGGAGCGGGCTGCCCGCGGTGACAACGACGCCATCGGCGAGCTCATCGAGCTGGCTGCGGAGCGGGAAGATTTCGAGGAGCTGCGAAAACTTGCCGACGGCGGCAGCCGCGACGCTGAGGATCAGCTGGTTGAACTCGCAGCTGAGAAGGAAGATCTGGATGAGCTTCGGCGTCTGGCAGCTGCCGGCAATACGGACGCCGCAGAAGTGCTGGCCGAACTCACTGAGTAAGCACTCCCGTATTTCGGCCGGGTCACCACAGCTGAAGTTGACTACGTCAATAGTCGCTGCAGCCTCTATGCTGCGCTGAGTCGCAAACGCGTCATCAACTCTGGGGGTTTGAAATTGGACCTTGGTCTGCTTGTTGCGGTTCTTTACTGGGCCTTTCCGGTGGCGGCGGTATTCGTCCTGGCGCGAACCGTATTCCGGCTGAACACGTATCTGAGGCTGCGGATCGCACAGCTTCGCGCAGAGGCCCCGGCCATTGACGCGGCAGAGCCACGACCCCATTTCCGTCCACAGGATTGATCAAATGTCGTCGATGATTCAAGGGAAAGTGCCCACGTGACGCAGATAAGGCTGGTGGTGCGCGCAGCGAGGCCGGAAGACGCGGCCGAGGTGCGCCGGTTGTCCATTGCCTTCACTCCAGCCGCACAGGAGGTTCCGCCGGAGGTTTTCGATAGCCGTTTCGCCCGGTTCCTGGCCGACGCCTCATGGTGCCTCCCGGTGGCTCTGGCACGCACCAGGCTGCTCGGCTATGGCCTCGCTCAGGATTTCGGGCCAGGCCTGCGGGCTGACTTCACGACGGGCCGGGTCCATGACGTCTTTGTAGACCCAGACTCGCGGCTGGCCGGCACCGGCCGGGCCCTCATGAACTTCATCTTCGACTGGTCACGGGCCAGGCCACAGCCAATGATCCTGGACTGGCAGGCAAGTCCCTCCGAAAGCGCACGCCGGTGAGGCCTCAGGAGTTCAGACCGAGCGGTACCGGAGCGAGCCGGGAATCTCTCCCCGGGATCCGAGGCCTTCCCCGTAGGCGAACCGTGCCCACAGCGCCCGCATCGCCCGGCCGTGGGCATTGACCTCGTCCCACGTCGCCCCCGCCAGGAGTCCGGCACCTTCCCACGTGCGCTGGTGGCCGAAGAGCAGGGGCAGGTCAACGGTGTGCGCGGCGCCATAGAGATTTCCCGGTGCGCGCCAGGACAGCACGTAGCTGTGGGCCCGCCCGCCCGCCCGGACATGCCGCCTGGCAAATTGCCTGGCCGCTTTGCCGTACACCAATTCCGTAACCACCCATGTGACCGTCTTGAGCACTGCGCTGCCGACCACGGGAATCCTCGCCACCCGGCCCAGGCGCGGGCTGCGCGGCAGAAACAGCCGGGCTTCCTCCGCTGTGTAGCCGATCAGGATGTCGATCGCCGGGGCAGCGGCATTCCAGGCCCGGTCAAGCCCGGATTCCTCGGGCAGGGGTGAATGCCCGTACTGGATCCCGAACGGCATGGCAGCCATCAGACCGAACTTCCTCGCCGCCCGCGCCACGTCTTCTTCAATAGCGACGACGTCCATCGCCGGAGTCGCGGCGGTAACCGCCTCCGCGGCCACCCCCATGGCGGCGGTCATCCTTTCCCGCCCCCGGGTAATGCCCAGCGGCGCACTTTGAATGATGGCGCGCTGGAAGAGTGACGCCGCGTCAGGGGTCGCCATGAGGTGCGCGACGGCGTCTCCGCCCGCGGATTGCCCGAACGCGGTGACGCGGCCCGGATCGCCGCCGAAGGATGCGATGTTGCGCTGCACCCACCGGAACGCCTCGATCTGGTCGAGCAGGCCGAGGTTGGCGGGACGGCCGGTGCTGGTGGACAAATATCCGAAGAGGCCCAGCCGGTAGGTCACCGAAACGACGATCACCCGGGTTTCGGCAACCAGCGCTGCGGGGTCGAAGATCGCCAGATCCCCGGAACCGGACGTGTAGGACCCGCCGTGCAGCCACACCATTACCGGCAGCCGTTCACCGTCGTGGAGATCGGCCGGCAGGGTGATGGTCAGGCGCTGGCAATCCTCGCTGCCCGGAAGTTCGCCGTAGCGGGTGCCGAGCACGTCATCCAGGAAGGGCACCGGCGCCTGCGGGCACGCCGGAGACAGGGATGTCGCCTCGAGAGTCTCGGACCAGTCGGGTGCCGGCGCGGGCGGCTGAAAGCGTTCCGCGGTGGCGTAGGGAATGCCGGCGGCACGCACGACGGCGCCGTCGCGCCATCCGGTGATCGGGCCACACGGCGGATCGAAGGAAAGGTTCACGTTTGTTCCGGTCTAGCTGTTCTTCAGGAGGGCAACGTCGGAGACAAGATCAATGTGCTCCAGCATCGCCGCCGCGGCGGCCGCCGAGTCCCCGGACCTGATCGCGTCGGCGATCTTGCGGTGGGAGGCGAGCGACTGCTCCGGCCGGCCGGGCTGTCCGAGCGATTCGAGGCGCGTTTCCAGGACCATGCCGGCAATGAAGGTCATGAGCTGGGCCAGGACCGCCGAGTGGGCCGCGGCGGTGACGGCCTGGTGGAACAGCTCGTCGCCGCGTGCGCCGCGGTCTCCCGAGGCGACCTCTGCCGCCATGGCTTCAAGGGCGTGATCGATCGCGTCCATGTCCTGCTCCGTGCGGCGGGCCGCGGCCAGTTCGGCCAGCTTGACCTCCAGCGTGCTCCGCGCCTCAACGATCTCGGGCAGACGGCTCCGGTGTTCGCGGAGGCCTTTGATCACGGATGGAACGTTCGGCCGGTAGACCAGCACCGCTCCGGTGCCGTGCTGGACGTCGATCACGCCAAGCACCTCGAGGGCCACCAGGGCCTGCGCCAGAGTGGCACGCGAAACACCCAACCGCTCGGCAAGTTCCCGTTCGGCCGGCAATGTGTCCCCGGGGCCCAGCTGGGCGGACTCGATGAAGTCCATGATCTGCTCCACCAGCTGCTCGTAAAGCCGGGGCCGCGAAACGCGGGAAATCTGATGCGTTGCCGCCTGCTTTGCCATGCGCGTCCTTCCAGCCTGTCCTGACCCCTAAGACTACCGGAGAACTATTGACAAAGACACCTAGTGTCTAGGAGGCTAGGCCACTAAGCCAGTAACGACCCACTTCGATCCGGAGGAACAACGATGTCCGCTCCCGTCCTGTCCATCATCATCCTGGCGGTGATGTTCCTTCTGGCCACGGTGCTGCCACTCAACATGGGTGCCTTGGCCTTCGTCGGCGCCTTCCTGCTGGGCTCCGTGGTGCTGGGGATGTCCACCAACGACATCCTGGCCAACTTCCCCGGCGGCCTGTTCCTGACCATCGTCGGGGTTACCTACCTGTTCGCCATCGCGCAAAACAACGGCACCATCGACCTGCTGGTCCGGGGCGCCGTCCGGCTGGTCGGCAGCAAGGTCGCCCTGATCCCGTGGGTCATGTTCGCCATCACCGCGGTGATTACCGCCGTCGGCGCCCTCTCCCCGGCCGCCGTGGCCATCATCGCGCCGATCGCCCTCAGCTTCGCCGCCAAACACAAAATCAATCCGCTCATGATGGGCATGATGGTGATCCACGGCGCGCAGGCCGGCGGCTTCTCCCCCATCGCCGTTTATGGCGTCACCGTCAACAGCATCATTGCCAGGACGGAGCTGGACGCCAACCCGATGGCGATCTTCCTGGCGAGTTTCCTCTTCAACCTGGCCATCGCGCTGGTGCTGTTTGTCGTCCTCGGCGGTGGCAAACTGCTGTCCACCCCGGGCGGGCGGCTGGTGGAACAGGCCGCAGAAAAGCGCCTGTCCGTCAGCGTGGGTGCCCGCGCGGCCGGCGTCACGCTGCAGGGATCCGGATCCGACATCTCCGCCGCCGGCGTCTCGGCCAAGGGCACCTCAGGCTCTGGAACATCCTCGGCCGCCGGTCCCGCCCCGGCCGGCGCACCTCCGGCCAGCGGCGCCCGTGCATCCATGCCCCAGCTCATCACCATCCTTGGCCTGATCGCCCTGGCCGTCATCTCGCTCGGATTCAAGGTGGACGTCGGCTTTGTTTCAATCACCATCGCGATCGTCCTCGCCCTGGTGTCTCCCGCAGCGCAGAAGGGCGCCGTCAACAAGATCAGCTGGTCCACGGTCCTGCTTATCTGCGGCATGCTCACGTTCGTGGGAGTCCTCGAAGAAGCCGGCACCATCGCATTCGTGTCCGGCGGAGTGGCGGATCTCGGCATGCCCCTGCTCGCCGCCCTGCTGATCTGCTACATCGGTGCCCTCGTCTCGGCCTTCGCCTCCTCCACTGCCATCCTCGCGGCCCTCATTCCATTGGCGGTGCCGTTTCTGGCCACCGGCGAGGTCGGCGCCGTCGGCGTGATCGCCGCCCTGGCCGTGGCCTCCACGATCGTGGATGTGTCACCGTTCTCCACCAACGGCGCCCTGGTCCTGGCCAACGCGCCCGAGGACGTGGACAAGGACAGGTTCTACAAGCAGATCCTGGCCTACAGCGGCATCGTCGTCGCCGTCGGACCGGCCGTCGCCTGGCTGGTCATGGTAGTCCCGGGCTGGATGTGACCGCTGGATGTAGCCGACAAATCAACCAACCCCGCAAGCCCACCGCGCGCCCGCCACGACCGACCAAAGAAGGAACACGTCCATGAGCACCGAACCCATGCCCGACGCCGAAGGCCCCCTCACCGGCTATCTCGTAGTAGACCTGAGCCGCGCCCTCGCCGGCCCGCATGCCGGGATGATGCTGGCTGACCTCGGCGCGCGGGTCATCAAGGTGGAGAACCCCGGCACCGGCGACGACACCCGCGGCTGGGGGCCGCCATTCGTGGGCCCCGAGGATGATCCGCAGGCCACGTATTTCCTGTCCTGCAACCGCAACAAGGAATCCATTGCCCTGGACTTGAAGAGCGACGACGGGCGGGCAGTGCTGCGGGAGCTGCTGGAACGCGCCGACGTGGTCATCGAGAACTTCCGTCCCGGCGTCCTGGACCGGCTCGGATTCTCCGCCGCGCAGATGCACACCCTGAATCCGGCACTGGTGGTCCTCTCCATCACAGGATTCGGGCACGACGGGCCCGAATCCCAGCGCAGCGGCTACGACCAGATCCTCCAGGGCGAGGCCGGGCTGATGTCCCTGACCGGATCCGGGCCGGACGATCCGCAGCGGGTCGGGGTCCCCATCGCCGACCTCCTCTCTGGCATGTACGGGGCGTTCGGCACCCTCGCGGCGCTGCTCCAGCGTGAGCGGTCCGGCCAGGGCCAGATCGTCCGCACCTCATTGCTCGCGGCCCTGATCGGGGTCCATGCCTTCCAGGGCACCCGGGCCACGGTTGCGGGCGAAGTGCCGCAGGCGCAGGGCAACCACCACCCGTCCATTGCCCCCTACGGACTGTTCCACTGCCGGCAGGGCAGGGTGCAGATCAGCGTGGGAAGCGAGAAGCTCTGGAAGACGTTCGCCTCGACGTTCGGGATCGACGCCGCGCGGCCGGAGTTCGCCACCAATGCGGACCGCGTGCGCAACCGCGAGAAAGTCATCGAAGAAGTGGAGCAGGTGTTCTCCGATTTCGAGGCCGAGCCGCTGCTCACCAAACTCAACGACGCCGGCATCCCGGCCGGCAAGGTCAGAACCCTGGACGAAGTCTACGAATGGGAACAGGTCCACTCGCAGGGTCTGGTGATCGACGTCGAGCATAAGATCCTCGGCACCGTGAGCCTGCCCGGCCCGCCGCTGCGGTTCTTCAGCGCCGCCGGCACCAACGAAACCACGCTGACGTCCCACGCCGCACCGCCGCTGCTGGACCAGGATGGGGAGCAGGTCCGGCGGTGGCTGGGGCTGACACCCGGCACCCCAGCCGGCGCCCGAGCAGGCGCGGCCACAGTCGCCGGCCAGGAAGGCCCCCGGGCATGCTGACCCGGCAGAAGGTCCGGCACCTGGACGCCACCGAACTCATCGCCGCGGTCCTCGATCCCGGGTCCTACCGCAGCTGGGACGCGCCCGTGGTGGACCCCGATCCCGGCCCCGAGTACCGGCAGGAACTGGCCGCCGCACGGGCCAGGACCGGCGTGGACGAATCCGTCCTTACCGGCGAAGGCCTGATCCGGGGCCGCCGGGTGGCCGTCATCGTCAGCGAGTTCCGGTTTCTCGCCGGCTCCATCGGCCAGGCCGCCGCGGAACGGATCGTCACCGCCGTCGAACGGGCCACCCGCGAAGGCCTGCCCCTCCTCGCCGGCCCCGCGTCGGGCGGGACCCGCATGCAGGAAGGGACCATCGCGTTCCTCTCCATGGTCAAGATCAGCGCCGCCGTCCGCACCCACCGCAAGGCCGGACTGCCCTACCTGGTCTACCTGCGTCATCCCACCACGGGAGGCGTCATGGCCTCGTGGGGGTCCCTCGGCCATATCACCGCCGCCGAGCCCGGCGCCCTGCTCGGCTTCCTCGGACCCCGGGTCTACGAGGCCCTCCACGCCACCCCGTTCCCGGAGAACGTTCAGACGGCCGAGAACCTTTTCGACAAAGGGCTGATTGACGCGGTGGTCCCTCCCTGGCAGCTGTCCGACGTCGTCGACCGCGCCTTGGGCATCCTGGTCACCGGCCCCCGCCCGCCGGTCGCCGCGCCCGCCACGCTGTCCGTGAAGCCGTCCGGCGCCGGCGCCTGGGAATCGATCGGCATTTCCCGCGACCCCCGCCGGCCGGATGTCCGGCAACTGCTGGCGCACGGGGCCCGGGACGTGCTTCCGCTCAACGGCACCGGCCAGGGCGAAAAGGACCCCGGCCTCCAACTGGCCCTGGCCCGTTTCGGCAGGGAACCCTGCGTCGTGATCGGCCACACCCGGCCCCGGGCGACGCGGCCGACGGGCATGGGACAGACCGCGATGGGGCCGGCGTCCCTCCGGGAGGCCCGGCGTGGCATGCGCCTCGCCGAGGAACTCGGGCTCCCGCTGGTCACCATCATCGACACCGCCGGTGCCGCCCTGTCCCAGGAGGCCGAGGAAGGCGGCCTGGCCGGCGAGATCGCCCGCTCCCTGCACGACCTCATCGGACTCAACGCACCCACGGTGTCCGTACTGCTCGGACAGGGATCCGGCGGCGGGGCACTGGCCCTCTTGCCCGCGGACCGCACCATCGCCGCCCAGCACGCCTGGCTCTCTCCTTTGCCGCCGGAAGGCGCGAGCGCGATCGTCCACCGGAGCACGGGCTTCGCCGCGGCCATGTCCGAGGCCCAGGGCGTCAACGTCGCGTCGCTGCACGCCAACGGACTTGTGGAGCACATCGTGGACGAACGGCCCGATGCCGCCGACGAGGCGCAGGCCTTCTGCCAGCGCCTCGGCCGGGCCATTGAATACGAACTCGCCATGCTCTCCACCGCAGGAGTCGACGAACTGCTCCCCGGGCGTCTGGCGAAGTACCGCAATCTGGGCAGCGTCCTTGCGCCAGTGGCGGGACGCCCCCCGGCGGGGTCACCGCTGGATGAGGCTCAGAGCAGGCTCGAGAACTCCGCGTAGCTGAGCGGGGCGTAGCGTCCGTAGGCGGCGATCACCGCGGCCTCGACCGCATCGACGTCGAGGCCCGGCACCAGGTCATCGGCCGCGCCGGCCGTCGCGGGGTCCCATTCGAGGCCGAGGGCGGTGTAACTGGCCTCCAGGACCGCGCGGATCGGGGCGGAGTCCGCCACCACGATCACGGAGCTGAAGAGCCAGCCGCCGGCGACCACCCGCTGGGCGGTGCCGACCAGCTTGATTCGGTGTTCGGGGACCTCCGGGTCGCTGCCGTGCACGCTGAACTCCCCGGGGCAGTACTCCCCCGGGATCTCGCCGACGCCGGCATCCACGCCGGCGTCGCGCAGTGCCCCGGCGAGCAGCTCGCCGAACCGCGAAAACCTCCCCTTGGCCCCGGCAATCGCGTCCGCATCGGGTTCCAGGTGGTCGATGACGAGCGTTCGTTCGTGGTAGGCCGCCGCGCGGCCTCCGGCCTTGCGGACCAGCGGCTCGAAGCCCAGCTGCCGGCAGGCGTTGGCGGCGGCCGCGAAGCCGGGCAGGTGCGTGTCGCGCTGGCCGAAGGCGACCGTGGGGACCGGCCGGTACAGCCGCAAGGTGGGACCGAGTGAGCCGGTCTTGACCTTCTGGAGGAGCCCGAGCGCGAAGTCGAGGTCGGCCGCGGCGCCAAGTGATTCCTGCTGCCGCACCACCGTCAGTGTCCGGGACCCGGCTGGCGCCTGCGGCATGTTGTTATGCTCCCTTATGGTCATTCTGCAATTCCTCGTCGTAGCCGCCGCATTCGCCGTCATCGACGCCATCTGGCTCAAGACGATGAACCCGTTCTACCGCCGCCAGATTGGTGACCTGATGGCCGACAAGCCCAATCTAGGTTACGCGGTGGTGTTCTACGTGATCTACATTGCCGGGATCGTGTTCTTTGCCCTGACGCCAGCGCTCGACGGCGGCAGCTGGCTCAGCGCTGTGGGCTACGGTGCCGCGCTGGGCGTGTTTGGCTACGCCACCTACGATCTGACAAATGCCGCCACGCTCAAGACGTGGCCGTGGCAGCTAATCGTCGTGGACATCCTGTGGGGTGCCGTGTTGACGGCGCTGGCCACGTTGGCCGGCTGGCTCGTCTTCCACTGAGCTAGGACCTGCGCAGCGTCAGGATCTGTTCCGCGCGTCCGAACGGGCCTGTGAGGTCATGCAGCACCGTGGAGGTGAGCCCGATCCCGTCCGTACCGAACGTGACTTCGTTGTCCAGCCCCAGCCACTCCCCCTCCGGCTGCCGGTACATATGGATCTGCAGGTCCAGGTTGGGGAAGGCGTAGCTGCCCTTGCCCGGCGGGACCCGGGCGGCAATGCCGTTCGCCGTGTCCACGAGGCCGACCAGCCGGGCGAGGTCGCCGCTGTCCGCCCGGTCTGTCAGCGGGTAGTCGGTGCGCAGCCAGACGGTTCCCGAGCCCGCCCGGTGGCCCTCGGCGATCCGCATGTGCAGGGAGGCGATGTAGCCGCCGGGCCAGACGGCCGCGGCGTCGTACGGCTCGCAGTCCTCCGGCGCCGGAATCCTGGGATCCTCGAAGGCCGCGATGGCGGACGTGTCAGAGGTGATCATCCGCCAGGCCGTGGCGCGAATGGCCGTGCGCCCGCCGGAAACGAGCTCGGCCTGCACCAGTTCGATGGTCCGGCCCGGGCGCAGGGTGGAGGTCACGATCTCGAACTCACCGCCGGGGATCAGCCCGAGGATTTCGTAGCTGAGCCGCGCCATGCGCATATCTTCGCGGGGCTCGTGCCGGGCCAGGCGGTCGGCCATGATGCCGGACGCGGGGGCCATGTGCTGCTCGTGTTCGTTCCAGGCGCCTTGGGCGTGGATGGTGGAGCGGAACCGCCCGTCCCCCAGGGCCTCGTAGTAGAAATCGCCCTCGGCAAGTTCCGGTAGTGCAGCAGTCAACGTCCGCCCTTTCGCATGGCTGGTGATTCCAGAACACACTATCCTGCTGCGCTTTCCGTGATCCCGGCCGCTGTGTTTCCGGCTCCGATCCGGCGCGGACCCCGGACGCGCGCTGCGCTTGTTCCCAACCGATCCGCTCGGACTGGGTAGACTCGGGTGAGGTTTTAACGACTATTCACCGAAGAGGTGCTCCCCCTGCTTAGAGTCATCAGCTACAACCTCCGCAAGCACGCGGCCAGCGGCGAGCTGGTCGATCTGGCACGTGATTTCGAGATTGATGCTTTGTGCCTCCAGGAGTGCGATACGGACGATCTGCCGGAGACCATCGGGGATCTGCACCTGGCCGATTCCACCAAGGGCAACCGGCTGGGCCTGGCGATCTATTACCGCATGAGCCGTTTCACGGCCTACGAGACCAAGACCTTCGCCCTTAAGAAGTCCATGCACGACCGTGTCCTCTCCCCCGCGCACGAGCGGCTCATCGGCACTCGTGTGACCGACAACGAGACCGACCACGAACTCGTCATCGCGTCCTTCCACGCGGCGCCGCTGACGGCGTCGAACTCTCTGCGGCGGAACCAGATCCATGCCGCCCACGCCGAGCTGCTCAGCATGGGTGGCGGGCTGATGTCACTGATGGTGGGCGACTTCAACTATCCGTTCTTCACCAAGTCCCTGACCGAGAAGATGAAGGACGCCGGCTACGACCTCACGATGAGTGACCGCCGGACCTATACCCGGTACAAGGTCTTCAAGGGCCATTTTGATTTTGCCACTTCCCAGGGGCTGGAGATCGAAAGCGTGGAGACGCTGCCCCGCGGCGCCTCGGACCACCTGCCCATCCTGATCTCGGCCGAATACGGCCAGGAGGCGCCCCCCAACGGTTCGGGACCTGCGGAGCATTAGCGGCCGGTCCTGCCGGGTCGGTGCTGACCGCCGGCGCTGCCGCTAGGAGATAGGTGACGCGCTAGGACCCCGCATTGAAGACGTCCCCGCCGAAACTGTCCAGGCCCGGCGCCCCGGCGTATCCGAGGCGCGGGAGCGAGAAGGCGTCTTCGATGCTGGCCAGGAGGCTGAAGTGGTTGTACGGCCGGTCCGACGTCGTGCCGCCCTTGGTGAGCGGCGAGAGGACCAGTGCACCAATCCTGCCGCCGGCCGTTCCTCCGGGCAGCAGCCCTGAGGGCCCAACTGTCTTGCCCTCGGACTCGTCGAAGGTGATCACCAGCATCCCGTCCTGTTTGAAGGCCGGGGAGTCCAGGATGGCCGGGACCTGCTGGCTCAGCCAAGTGTCGGCGGTGGCCAGTCCGCCTGCACTGCCGTCGACGCAGGGGTTGTCGTGGCCGTCATTGCAAAGATTGGGTGAGATGTAGGACAGGTTGGGGGTGGTGGCTACGGACTGGAGGTCACCGCGGAGTTCGCTGAAGTCCACCACGTTGCTCTGGCAGTCCGGCGACGAGGTGATGGCCTGGAAATACACGAACGGGTTGTGCCGCGTTGCGTACTGGTCACCCACCTTGGCGCCCTGGCTGGTGTCCTGCCCGCCGAGGTCGGGATGACGGCACGGCGTGCCCATGTCTTCCATGTAGCCCTTCCAGGTCTTGCCTGCGGCACTGAGCTGCCCGGCGACCGTGGGGACCGAGGCCGGATAGACGCAGCCGGCGCCCTCCGCCAGGCCGAGCGCGCCCGTCCCCGTCAGCTCAAACGCCGCGTAGGTGGGGCAGTCCTCCCGCGTCATGGCGTTGGACGGCTGGCCGGAGATCTGGGCCAGGTAATTCGGGTTCGAATTGTGGGCGATCCCGTAGTACTTGGAAAGCAGGACACCCTGGCTGCGGAGCGTCTGCGACAGGTAGGGGGCCTCCGAGCCTGCGCCCCACACCTTGTTGTAGCCCTTGTTCTCGAGATTGATGACGAACACGTGCCCGGGCTTCGACGGCGCCCCCGTGGTGGCAGTGCCCCCGGCAGTGGGACCCGGATTGCCGCCCGGCGGCCCCGGCTCGCACGCCGCCGCCGATGCCACCAGGACTGCTGCAACAAGCAGACGCGCGGCGATTCGTCGATGATTTATCGTGGCAGTCCGGCTCATGGATTCCGGCTTTCTGATTGACCTGTCAGCGTGGCCTTGGCGGCTTCGGTGTCTGCACTCTTTCACACCGCGGTCAAGAATACCCGCGAGGACCCTGCACAGTTGCTGGGAATGAGTTCAGTAGTGAATGCTGTGGTGGTAGTTTGCACTCATGGGCGCACCATCGGATTCCATTCCGCTCCTGGACCTGAGTACCGCCAGGGGGCTGGACGGCACGTTTGACCCGGCGTTTATTGATGCACTGCGCGACGCCACGCACCGGGTGGGCTTCTTCCAGCTGACGGGTTACGGGGCCCCTGCCGCCGAGGTGGATGAGCTCTTCGACGTCACGCGGCGCTTTTTCGAGCTTCCGCTTGAATCACGGCTGGAACTGGACAACCGGCTCTCGCCCCATTTCCGCGGTTACACGCGGCTGGGCCACGAAATCACCCAGGGGCGGCCGGACGCGCGGGAGCAGCTGGATTTTGGACCGGAGCGCCCCGCCGTCGAGGACTACCCGCCGGATCAGCCGTACTGGCTGGTCCAAGGGCCGAACCTGATGCCGGACCGGGCGTTGCCCGAGCTGCGCACCGTGTGCATGGCCTGGGCGGAACGGATGTCCGGCGTCGGGGCCGAATTGCTCAGCGCCATCGCCGTGTCGCTGGAACTGCCCGAAGGATACTTCGATGAACCCTTCCGGGACTCACCTGCCTGGATGGCCAAGTTGGTCCACTACGTCGGCGGCGTCGTCGCTGATGCCGGTCCGCAGGGTGTCGGCGCGCACGCGGACTACGGCTTCGTCACCTTGTTGCTCCAGGACCAGGTCGGCGGCCTGCAGGTACTCCCGCCGGGCACGGACAGCTGGATTCCGGTCGAACCCATTCCAGGGGCCCTGGTCATCAACCTGGGCGAAATGCTCGAAGTCGCGACTCAGGGTTACCTGGCCGCCACCATCCACCGCGTCGAGGCGCCCCCGGCCGGCGTCGACCGCTACACGGTCCCCTTCTTCTTCTCGCCCCGGCTCGACGCCGTCATTGAGCCAGTGCCCCTGCCTCCCGCACTCGCGGCCCGGTCCCGGGGGGTCACCGATGATCCGGACAATCCGATGCTCGCGTCCTACGGCGCAAACGTGCTCAAAGGCTGGCTGCGGGCCCACCCCGAGGTCGCCCGGATTCATCACCCGGAACTGGTCCGGACCACCGGGCAGGCCTGAACGGCAGCAGCACACCGGCCAGCGTGCCGGGAATGACGAGCCGCCCGGCCCGCCCGGCGGCGTCCCCCCCCGTTCAGGCCTGTCGCTGTTTCACGGCGCCGGCCAGCGCGGCCAGGCCCTTTTCGAAGTCGGCGCCGACCATTTTGTCCATGTTCATGAACAGGGCGAACACTTTGCCGATGCCCTTGTTCTCCCCGGTCATCGTCCAGGTGACCTGGGTCCCGTCACCGGAGGGCGTGAACGTGAAGGAGGTGGGGTTGACCGCTTTGAAGGGCTTGGTGAATTCCAGACGGATCTTGATGTTGCGCGGCTCGGCCGTGTCCACGATTTCCATGGTGCCGGAGCCGGCCTTGCGGTTTCCGCTCCAGGTGTACTTGGCACCGACGCCGGAGTCGCTGCCGGAGTAGCTCCGTTCCATGGCCGGATCAACGGCCTCCCAAGGGGACCATTTGGTCCATTCGTGGAAGCTGTTGACCAGCGGAAAGATGTCCTGCGCCGGGGCTGGAATGACTGCGCTGCGGGTAACTTCATAAGTAGACATGCGGCAATCCTAGGCGGTGACCGGCCCAACCGGACGCGTGCCCTGCGGGTTCACCCCTTCTCAGCGGTTGCCTCCGTCAGATCGACCACCGGCGAGGCCGCGTTCTTCTTGACGGACTCGACCCCGCCCATGGCACTCGCCTTGGTCTTGTAGCTCTCCGAGGAGGCGATCACCTCGCCGTTGGAGGCCTTAAGCCGGAACCGGAATCCGCCGGACTTGTCTTTGTAGACCTCATACTTGCCAGCCATGGTGCATCCCTGATTTCTCCGTTGTTGTGGCCGGCCGGGGAGCCGGCACGGATCAGATTAGCGCCGCCGCAACCGGCTGACCAGAGTCCTTCGGTTGCCTGGCCCGACCAGGCTCAGGACAGGCCGGTCAGCCCTGCAGCGGGATGACGTCAATTCCCCCGTGCTGATAGGCAACGACCAGAACCCGGGGCGCCGCCACACCCTCCAGTGCGGCCGCCAACCGCTTCTCCTGGGCCCCGGCATCGCCCGCGACGTCCCCACCGGCAACGCCGGCAACGCCGGCAACACCAGCACCGGCAAAACCGGCGGCGCCGGCTCCGCCGTCGGCCCGTTTCCAGACCGTGACGCCGGCCCCGGTGACCTCGCCGATGACGCGCCGCAGCGGTGCGGGGTCCGATCCCGCCACGAGGAACACGTGGCCGATGGTTCGCGGACGGACCGGACCGGCCGCGGCGAGCACGGCGCGGTCCTGCCGCCACACGGCAAAGTGGTACCCGAACACGAGTCCCGTGGCGACCAGGAGCCCCAGGGGTGCGCGGATCCGGTCCACGAGGCTTCCCCCGCTGACCTCGCCCAGGACGAACTCGAACATCCGGAACCCGATCACCAGCAGCGTGACCACCGCCACCACCGCGCTCAGGCCGAACACGGCCACCAGGTAGATACGGCGCGCGTTCAGGCCGGCGCCGGTCGCCGCCGACTGCTCCACGCGCCGCCACGCAAGCCACCAGACCGGCCCGCCAACCAGGAGCGAGCTGATTCCCGCAAGGAGCAGCGTCCGCGCCCCGGCGCCGGCCAGCGGCGTCGCCGTCATGGCGAGGACCGAGTTGACGATCACGCCTATCCCGGACGCTGCCGCGACCAGGGCGACGCCGGAGGTCACCAGCCTGCCGCCCTGAAGCGTGGCCTCTGAGCGGCCGCGCGCGACGTTGCGGTGGTAGACCCAGACGAGGCAGCCGATGGCGGCCGCGGACACAGCCGGCGCGAGGGGCTCCAGCAGGAGCTCCAGCGGTTCGGAACGGTCAACTAGCAGGCGAAGCACCACGAAGAGCGCCACGCCGGCTCCGCCCAAGGTCAGAACGCCCGCGCCAAGCACCCCGACCGTGATGAGCGCGACGTCGGCCAGCCCGGTCCGCAGCCTCCGGCCGCCGTCGTGATTCCAATGCCGCCACCAGATAATGGTTCCGCCGACGGCCCAGACCAGGGATTGCAGCGCCGACACCCACCACGGTTTGCCCACCGACACTTCCGTCGCGGCTCCCCGCAGGGCGGCATCCAGCAAGGTGGATAAGGCTGCGACGGCGCCGCCCACGCCCAGCACGAGCCCCAGCACCGAGCCGAGCACCGTAGGGACCCCGGAGAGGTCTGTCGGATTCTTCCGGGGGTCACGCCACATCCACCGGTGCCAGGCCCAGACCGCAGCCCACACCAGACCGGTGGCCAGGGACAGCCGCCACTGAAGGCCCTGCCCGCCGATCAGCGAGGACAGAGCGTTCAGCACATTGGTGGCCGCGATGAGCAGGGCGAGCAGGTAGGCGCCTGCCAGGTAGAGACCCCAGCCGATGGCGGACCGCTCCACCGGGTCCTCGAGCCGCCGCCACACCGCCCACCACAAAAGGGCCGCGAGCGGCCCGCCAATCAGGGCGAACGCCAGCGAGCGCGCGAGCCCGGCGACGTCGTCCGGGGCCAGCTCTGTCCCCGCCACCAGCAGGCGGCCCAGCAGTCCGCTGAGCCCGACGGCGGTTGTCACCACCAGTGCGAACAGCAGCGCGTAGGTGATGAGCCGGCGCACTGTCCCTTGGGCGCTCATTGCTTCGCCTCGCCGGTGCACACTGCCAGCGGCCAGGGCACGGTGTCGATCAGCCAGCCATTGCCCGCCCGAACGAGATCGAACGCGTCCTCCACCTGGTATTCGGCGCTGCCGAAGGGACCGCCCGGCTCGGACACAGTGATGAGCACCCTCACGTCCGCGGATTCCGGCCGCTCGGTGGTGGACACCAGCGTGACTCGCAGGTTCCGGGCCGAAGGGCGGGCCCCGGTTGTGCACTTGCTCCGGGCGGCCGGCGTCAGGTAGGCGGAGGCGGCCGTCTCATCCCCGGCAATGACGGCTGCGGCATAGCGCTGCGCGACGCCGGCGGGCGTTGACTCGGCCAGGGGCGCGGGCTCCCCGCGGGTGAAGACCACTGCCAGCGCGATGATCACGATCACCGCGATCGCGGCCATGATGGCCAGCAGGGTCCGGCCAGGCCTGGTGCGGCGCGGCTCCCCCGCCTCCCCCGGCTTTTCCGGGCCGGGCTCCTCCGGCGGTCCTTCAGGCGGCGGCCTCATGGCCAAAGTATGGACGCCGTCCAGCGCACGGTCACGATGTCTTTCGTCCCCTTTCCGCGGCGTCCGCGTCGACGCGGCCGAAGCCAGCCACTACGCTCGGAAAATGGGAATCATGCGCAACGCCCTCGCCGCTGCTGTTGTACTGATGGCCGGCCTTCTCGGCGGCGCCCCGGCCGCGCTCGCCACGACGCCGACCGCCGTCGTCGTCGAAGACCGCGCCGGGGTGTTGGACCAGCGGACGCTGCTGCCGGCGGTACAGGCCACCGACTTTTATGAGCCCACCAAAGTTGCGGTGTACACCTATAACGGCACTGCCGCCGACAATCTGAACGAAGAAGTCCTGCGGTTCGCCCGCACCGAACATCCCGAATGGATCAGTGCTGACGGGCAGAAGTGGGCAGACGGACTGTTCATCTTAGCCCTGGATCCGGTGGGCCGGCATGTGGGGACGTACATGGGTGAGGACCGGAAGGTCTCGCCCGAACAGCGCGAGGACATCCAGAACGCCGCCAAAGAGCTGCTTCGCGATGCGCAGTGGACCGAGGGCACCATTGCCGGGATCCGCCGCGGCGCCGAACTCATCAATCAGCCGTGGTACCGTTCCACAGCCTTCCTCGTCACAGCCTGGGCGGCGGTGGCAGCCGCGGTCTGCGCAGCCGCGGCGTGGCTGATCGCGCGGTGGCGGACCCGGGTGTCCAGCCGGAAGGAACTGGCCCGGGGCGACGCCAGCTACGCCAGTGTCAGCATGGACCTGCAGGTGACCGAGCTCAACGCCAGCACCATTCCCGAGTCCTCCCGGTACGGGAGCACGGTGCTGGAAAAACACCGCACGTTCATGAACCGCTACGGCACGGCCACCGAACTTTCCAACCAGGTACACGCCCTTGGCAGCCGGGACCTGAGCCGCCGGCCCAACCTCAAACTGGTCCGGAGTTACGCCGACGCCGCGGCCGAACTCGACGCCCTGGACGACGTGATCGCCGATACCAATGCCCTGCTCAACCGGGGCTCGTCCTGGCCGGCCGCCTGGGACCGCCAGCTCGCGCCGTTCCGCAACGATCTGGACGGCGTGGAAGACCTGCTCAGCCAGCGCCGGGCCGAGGGAACCTCAGCGACGGCGGTGGCACTGCGGTCCTTCCGCGATGAAAGCCGGCGTAACATGGAGCGCTGGTCGACGGAACTGGCGGATGGCTCCATCACACCCGAAACGGCGCTGGACCGGTTGCGTGACGCCCGGACCCACCTCTCGGAGTTGTTGAAAAGTCACGCCGACACCCTGATCCAGGCCTTTGCCCGCAATGAGAAGGAAGCCGGGCTCATGCGCGAGGAAATGGACAGCGCGCAGGCGGGAACGAAGGCAAGATACGGCCGCACGTACGAGCCGAGCATCCTCGGAACGGTGTACCCGTCCTACTACTTCTTCTCTGTCCCGAGCTTCAACACCGGCTTCAGCAGCGGCGTCAGCAGCGTCAGCAGCGCGCGCGGCGGCGGCACCACCACCGGGTACGGGTCCAGCGGCGGAAGCTTTTCCGGGTCCGGAAGTTCGTCGAGTTTCTAGGGCGCGCTAACGGACTTAGGGCCCGCTCGCGGCCTTTTCGACGGCGAAATCTCCACCGGGGAACATGATCGTCTCGTGGCCGTCGTCGAACCGGACCAGGTACGGCGGCGCACCGTCGGCACCCTTCACTTCAAGGATCAGACCGTGCCGGTCCGTGGATTCGACCGTGGTCCCCCGGATGACGATGCGGTCCCCTGCGACTGCTTTCATGGCGATCACCTGTATCTCTATTGACGCCTGTGTGCCCGAAGATCATTATGGCTCTTATCGGCTGGGGGGCGCTATGGCCTGAGGTTGAGGAGCCGCGCCGTGAACCGTAAATGTGCAGTTGGCCAAGCAGGAAAAGCAGTCAGCACCCTTTTCCCGGTGATCGGTTTCGCGGCAGGACCGCTCCACGACCGGCTCCGTCCCTCCGCCCATCCCGACGGCCCGGGCTGCCGACGACGCCGAAGCTTCACCGACCTTGACGTGCACACTCCTGTGGGGCTTGCGGGGTACCGGCCATGATGCGGGCAATCGTGCGCTGGACGCTGCAGTTCAGGCTCCTGGTCCTGGCAGCAGCCGCGGGAATCCTGGCCTTCGGGCTCACCAGCCTGCCGAGCATGTCCGTGGACGCCTTCCCGGAATTTGCCCCGCCGCAGGTGGAGATCCAGACCGAAGCCCTGGGACTGTCGGCCGCCGAGGTTGAGCAGCTCATCACCTCACCCATGGAAGCCGACCTGCTGAACGGCGTCGCCTGGGTGGAGGCCATCAGGTCCAAATCCGTCCCTGGCCTGTCCTCGATCCAGATGGTCTTTAAGCCGGGGACCGACCTCCTCCGCGCACGCCAGCTGGTCTCGGAGCGGCTGACCCAGGCTCGCGCACTGCCCAATGTTTCGGCGGCGCCCGTGCTGATGCAACCGCTGTCCTCGACCAGCCGGGTCATGATGATCCGGCTGACCTCCAAGGACATGTCGGCCATCGACATGTCCGTCCTGGCCCGCTGGACCATGAAACCCGGGCTCCTGGCCGTGCCAGGCGTCGCCAACGTGGCGATCTGGGGCCAGCGCGACCAGCAACTCCAGGTCCTGGTGGACCCGGCGCAGCTCGAAGCCAAGGGCGTCACGCTGGATGAAATCATCAAGACGACCGGCAACTCCGTGTGGGTCTCGCCACTGAGCTACCTGGAGGCGTCCACACCCGGCACCGGCGGCTTCTTCGAGACGGGACACCAGCGGATCGGTGTCCAGCATGTCCTGCCGATCACCACGCCGGAGGACCTGGGCCAGGTCCCCGTCCAGGGTGCGCCAGGCAATCTCCTGCTCAAAGACGTGGCCACGGTGTCAACAGACCACCAGCCGCTGATCGGCGATGCCCTGCTGAGCAAGGAAGCCGAGTTGTTGCTGGTCATCGAGAAGTTCCCGGAGACCAACACGATGGACGTGACCCGGGGCGTTGACGAGGCCCTGCACGCACTCCAGCCCGGCCTGCCCGGGGTCGCGATAGATACAAGCGTCTACCGGCAGGCGTCCTTTATCGACGAAGAAATCGGGACGCTCGGCGCCGCCCTGCTCGTGACACTGCTGCTCATTGTCGCCCTGTTTGGGGCCTTCTTCCGCTCCTGGCGCACCGCCTTGATCAGCCTGATCACGATCCCGGTGTCGCTGACCGCGGCGGCGCTGGTGATCGACTGGCGCGGCACCGGGATGAACACCATGGTCATGGCCGGCCTGGTGCTGGCACTGGCGGTCATCGTCGGAGACGTCGCGGAAGACCTCAGCGGCATCGCCCGGGCACGAAGGGCCGAGGCCAAGTCCCGCCGCGAAACGGCCGACGGCGGGACTGAGTCCACGCCGGCACAGGATGGGCAGCCACGTGATTCAGTGATCCCGGGCGCCCTGCGGGCAGCCCGCACGCCAATGCTCTACTCACTGCTGATCATGGCTTTGGCCCTCGCGCCCGCACTGTTCATCCCGGGTGAGAACGGCGCCCTGTTCGGACCCTTGGTGCAGAGCTACCTGATCGCCCTGGTTGTCTCGATGATCGTCGCCCTCACCGTCACGGCCGCCCTCGCGTTCGTCCTTCCCGCGGGTTCCAAGGCCCCGGAGAGGCGGTCCCTCAGGCGGCTTGAAGGCGCCTACGGCGGCTACGTGAAGCGACTGGCAGGGAAAACCCGGTGGGTGTTCGCCGCCGCCGCCGTTGTGGCGCTGGCCGGACTGGCACTCGCACCACAGCTGGCCGGAACCCATCCCGTGGTGCCCGTCCTGGCGGACAAGACCCTGGTGGTGCACTGGAGCGCGATCGCCGGAACCTCGGACCAGGAAATGAGCCGGATCACCGAGGCGGCGGCCGACGAACTGCGCACGTTGCCGGGCGTGGCCAACGTTGGCGGACACATCGGGCGCGCAATCACCTCCGATCAGGTCGGCGACGTCAGCTCCGGCGAGCTGTGGGTGACCGTGGCCCCCGAGGCGGCCTACGCCGACACGGCCGCCGCCGTCGACCGCGTGATCGCCGGTTATGCGGGCCTGACCAGCAAGGTCTCCACCTACCCGCAGGAACGCATCGACCAGATCCGGGAAGAAGCCGACAGCGGCTTTGCCGTCCGGGTGTTCGGACTCGACCCGGCGATCCTGCGGCAGAAGGCGGCGGAGGTCAAAACAATCCTGGAGCACACGGCCGGGGTGGCTAATCCCCACGTCGACCTGCCCGCCGAACAGCCCATCGCCGAAGTCAAGGTGAACCTCGCCGCGGCCCAAAAGGCCGGCGTCGTCCCCGGCGACGTCCGGCGCGCGGCAGCCGCCCTCCTGCAGGGCATTGAAGTCGGCAACCTGTACGAAGAGCAGAAAGTCTTCTCCGTCATCGTCAAGGGCGCCGCGGCCACCCGCAGCAGCCTGGACAGCGTCCGCAACCTGATCATCGACACCCCCAACGGCGGGCACGCCCGCCTCGGCGACGTCGCGCAGGTGACCATGGTCGGGAATGAATCCGTGATCCTGCACGATGACACCTCGCGCCGCATTGACGTGAAGGCTGACATCCAGGGTCGCCCGCTGGGCGACATCCAGCGTGACATCAACGCGTCCCTGCAGCAGATGCAGTTCCCGATGTCCTACCACGCCGAGATCCTCACCCAGTACGCCCAGCAGCAAAGTAATTACCAGTGGCTCTGGCTGCTCGCTGCGGTCGCCGCAGCCGGCATCCTGGTGCTGCTGCAAACGGCGACGGGGAGTTGGCGGCTCGCCGCCCCGCTCTTCCTGGGCCTGATCCTGGCACTGTCCGGCGGCGTGCTGGCCGCCCAGGCCACCGGGGGCGTCAACGCCCTGGTCGCCCTGGTCGCCTTCGCCGCAGTCCTGGGTATCGCCGTCCGCGGCGCCCTCCTGCTGGCAAGCCACGTACGGGACCTGCGGGCAACCGATGCTGAAGCGCCCTGGCCCGCGCTGGTGGTCCGCGGAAGCAGGGAGAGGCTGGGACCCGTCCTGATGTCCACCGTGATCACGGCCCTGGTGCTGTTGCCCCTGGTCCTGCTGGGCGGCGTCGTCGGAGCGGAAATCATCCTGCCGCTGGCCGTGATCATCTGGGGCGGCCTGCTGACGACTTCCTTCTTCACCCTGTTTGTCGTGCCCGCTGTGCTGCTTCGGTTCGAGCCGCAGCAGGCACCCGGCGCGCCCGCCGGCCAGGGCACCGCTGCACCAACTGAAAGCCGGGGTGCGTCATGAACTCCACACCTTCGCCGCGGGGCAACAAGGTCGCGGTTTTCATCACTGCATTGATCGTGACGGCGTTCACGGCGCTCTCCGCTACAGGTTGCGCCCAGGCACCGGAGGCCGCACCGTCCGAAGGCGAACCGGCGGCGATCGCTGAAGTCCCGGGCACGGACCTTCACCGGCTCACCCTCACCGACCACGCCGTCGAACGGGTTGGGATCGCGACAGCGGTGATTGCAGTGGATCCCAAGACCGGGAAGCTCACTGCCCCCTACGGGGCCATCCTGTACGACAGCTCGGGCAAGGCGTGGGTCTACACCAACCCTGAGCCCCGCGTCTATGTCCGCCAAGCGATCACGGTCCAGCGCATCAACGGCGACGTTGCCGTCCTGACGGACGGGCCGCCGGCAGGGACCGTCGTCGTCACGACAGGTGCCGAGGAACTTCTCGGGACCGAATTCGATACGGCCGAGTGACATGCGCTGGCTCATCGGGATCAGCCTCCGTTTCAAGACGGTTGTTGTCGCCCTCGCGTGCGCCGTGATGCTGCTCGGTTCCCTGCAGTTGGGCGCCGCATCCGTGGATGTCTTCCCGGAATTCGCCCCGCCGCGCGTCGAAATCCAGACCGCATGCCTCGGGTTGACCGCCCAGGAAGTCGAAGAGCTCGTCAGTGTGCCGATCGAGGCCGCCGTGAGCGGCATGCCGGGCCTGGACGAGATACGGTCCAAGTCCGTGCCCCAGCTGTCCTCGATCGTGCTGCTCTTCCATCAAGGCACTGACCTGCTCAACGCCCGTCAGCTCGTCTCGGAACGGATGGCGTCGGTGACCGCGGCGCTGCCGACGTGGGCGGCCCCGCCGGTGATGCTGCAGCCGCTGTCCGCGACCAGCCGCGTGATGAAGATCGGGATGACGTCGTCGGAACATTCGCTCATCGAAATGTCCATGCTGTCTTACTGGACCATCCGGGCCCGTCTGCTGCGGGTCCCCGGGGTGGCCAACGTGGCCATCTGGGGCGAGCGGCTCCAGATGCTGCAGGTCCAGGTGGAGCCTGACAAGCTCAAGGCCCAGAACGTCTCCCTCAACCAGGTCATGGAAGTCACCGCCGGCGCCCTCGACGCCGGGCTGCTGAAGTACTCGCCGGGACGCTTCATCGGCACCGGCGGCTTCATTGACAGTCCGACCCAGAGGATGGGCGTCCGCCACGTCCAGCCGATCCAGACGCCCGCGGATCTGGCCCAGGTGACGATTCGGGAAAAGGACGGCGTGGCGCTGCACCTGGGCGACGTTGCCCAGGTTGTCGAGGACCATCAGCCGCTGATTGGTGACGCCGTGATCAACAACGGTCACGGGCTCATGCTGATCGTCGAGAAGCTGCCTTGGGGCAACACACTGGACGTGACCAAAGGCGTGGAGGAGGCCCTCCACGAGCTGCAGCCGGGCCTGAGCGGTATCAACTTCGACACCACGATCTTCCGGCCCGCCAGCTTCGTCGAGGAGGCGATCTCCAACCTCAGCATCGCGCTGTTGCTGGGCTGCCTGCTGGTGGTCATGATCCTCGTCGCGTTCCTCTTCCAGTGGCGCACGGCCTTGATCAGCATCATCGCCATTCCGTTGTCCCTGCTTACAGCCGCACTGGTGCTTTACTTCACGTCCAGCTCCATCAACACGATGGTCCTTGCGGGGCTGGTCATTGCGGTGGGCGTCGTGGTCGATGACGCGATCATCGACGTCGAGAACATCATGCGCCGCCTGCGGCAGCGACGCGCCCGGGGCAGTGACGAATCTGCGGCATCGGTGGTCTTGAAAGCCTCCCTGGAGATGCGCAGCCCGATCGTTTACGCGACCCTGATCATTGTGGTCGCCGCCGTACCGATCTTCTTCCTGGACGGTCTGA
The DNA here is from genome assembly GCF_022803015.1 of Arthrobacter humicola. Classification (GTDB taxonomy): domain Bacteria; phylum Actinomycetota; class Actinomycetes; order Actinomycetales; family Micrococcaceae; genus Arthrobacter; species Arthrobacter humicola_A. Next base: position 337,081 of record NZ_JAFKON010000001.1, on the reverse strand, counting down.
CCGGCGTCTTCTTCCGGCCGCTGGCCGTCTCCTACACCCTGGCTGTCCTGGCCTCGATGTTCGTGGCGCTGACAGTGACGCCGGCTCTTGCCCTAATTCTGCTGGGCAACGCCAAACTCGAAGAACGCGATGCGCCGCTGGTCCGGGTGCTCAAACGCGGCTACCACGCCGCCCTGTCCAAGGCCATGAACCGGCCCCGGTTCGGCTACGCGGGCTTTGGCGTGCTGGCGGTGGTGGGTTTGGTCCTCGCTCCCCTGATGGGTTCTTCCCTGTTCCCCACGTTCAAGGAACGGGACTTCCTGATGCACTGGATCTCCGAACCGGGTACGTCTGCCGCCGAAGAATTCAGGATTTCCCAGCGCGGCTGTGAGGAATTCCTCAAGGTCCCCGGCGTCCTGAACTGCGGCACGCACATCGGGCAGGCATTTGCCGCGGACGAGATCGTCGGTGTCAATGCCGGCGAACACTGGATCAGCATCGACCGCCACGCCGACTACGACGCGACAGTGGCCGCCGTGGAGGACGTGGTCAACGGCTACCCGGGGCTGCACCGTGACGTCCAGACTTATCTGAAGGAGCGGATTGAAGAGGTCATCACCGGCGCCAGCGAACCCATCCTGGTCCGGGTCTACGGAGACGACCTCAATGTGCTCCGGGAACAGGCGCAACGGGTCAAGACCATCATGGACTCGATTGAGGGCACCGAGGACCCGCATGTGTCCCTCGAGGTGGAAGTCCCCCAGATTGCCGTGACGGTTAATCTGGCCGCGGCGCAGAAGTACGGCCTCAAACCGGGCGATGTCCGGCGCGCGGCCGCGACACTCGTGGCAGGCGAGGAGGTCGGCGACGTCTTCCGGGACGGCCGGGCCTACGACGTCCAGGTCTGGAGCACCCCGGCCACCCGCTCCTCCGTCACCAGCATCGAGGATCTGCCCATCGATACGCCCAGCGGAGCGCGGGTGCGCCTCGCCGATGTCGCGGACGTGAGCCTGCAGGCGACGCCGAACCAGATCGACCGCACCAACGGATCCCGCCGCGTCGAGGTGGGATCCTTCCTGGCCAACGGAGCGGATATGGGAACAGTGGTCGGTGAGTTGAAATCGCGTCTGGAGAGCCTGGAGCTCCCCACCGGCTACAGCGTGCAGCTGCTCGGCGAATACACCGAACGCGAGGCGGCAACGAACCGCCTGATGATCTACTCCGCGGCGGCACTTGTCCTGATCCTCCTGCTGCTGCAGGCGTCCTTCCGCAGCTGGCGGCTGGCCGTCCTGTCGCTGCTGACGCTGCCGGTAGCCCTGGTGGGCGGGGTCATTGCCGCCTACATGACCGGCGGCGTCCTGTCCCTCGGGTCCCTCGTTGGCTTCCTCACGGTGATGGGGATCGCCGCGCGCAACGGCATCCTGCTGATCAACCACTGCCAGCATCTGGAAACCTTTGAAGGCCAAACTTTCGGCCGCGACCTGGTGATGCGCGGGGCGGCGGAGCGGCTCTCGCCCATCCTCATGACCACCTTGGCCACCGGGCTTGCCCTGGTACCCCTGGTTGTCATGGGCAACATCCCGGGCCATGAAATTGAACACCCCATGGCCGTGGTTATCCTGGGCGGCCTGGTCACCTCCACCTTGCTCAATCTGTTCATCGTGCCCTCGCTCTATCTCCGGTTCGCCAAGTCCAGGAAGACCAGGGAGAAGGAACGCGCTGCCGCCGGGCCGGTGTCCGTCTAACAGCGGCAGGCGTCAGAACCTCAACCATCAGAAAAGGGCGGCGGTCACGGTCCGGGTGAGCTGCTGAATGATCTGGGTGCGGGGGCCCATATCGGAGTAATTCCTGCCGCGGGTGTACACGACGAACACGAAGGCCCGGCCGTCCTTGTCCAGGACGGCCGCGTCATGCAGGTTTCCGAACAGCAGCCCATACTTGTGGTGAACCCCTACTCCGGGCGGAACCGCCGGCGGGATCAGTGTCTCAAAGTTGGTGTTCTGCATATAGGACAGGAGCTGGGCGGTGTTGCGGGCATTGAGCAGCTGTCCCGTGTAGAGCAGCTGGAGGGTCCTGGCCATTTCTGTGGGCGTCAGCAGGTTGACCGTGCGGTCGTAGGTGATCCCGATCGAGGCGGCGTAATCCGTGATGCCCCGCGCGCCGACCGCCCGCAGGATCAGCGCCCACGAGTCGTTGTTGCTCTGCTGGACCATCCGGCGGATCTGGGTGCCGGCCGTCGAGTTGCCCATGGGGGCGGTCAGCGAGGCGCGGCCGGTCTCAACGAGGTGGTAATACGCCGACGCGGCCAGAATCTTTGCCGTGCTGGCGGCCACAAACTTGTCCTGGATCCCATAGCCGTGGACCACGCCGTCGGAGACATCGATCAAGGACACCCCCAGGGCATAGGCACTGTTGGCCGCGATGATCCCGTTGATCTGGCTGTCCAGTTCCGGGTCAATGGCCGGGACCGCGACGGCAGGCACGGCGGGGATCTCAGCGGGCTTCCCGGCGGCCGCCGAGACGGCGCCGGCCGCGGGCGAAGCAGTAGTAGGCGAAGCAGTTGCGGGCAGGTCAGATGCCGGCGGAACGGTCCGGCCGGCATCCGTGACCGGCGCCGTTGGCGTCGCTGCAGCGGCCGGCGGGTCAACGGGTAGCGCCGCCTGGACGCCTGCATAGACGCCGGCAGCCACAAGGGCAAGTGCGACGGCGGCCGCCGTCAGATACTGTCGCCGGGTCCTCCCCGCACGCCGGGCGAGGGACCGCGGACCGGGCCGGGAACCGTCGTTGGCCCGGTGCCCGCCGGAGCGGTAGTGGCGCGGCGCCGGTTCAGGCTTCGGGACCGGCCCCGTGCTGTTGTTCGAATCGTTCGCAGGCATCATGCTTCCCCGAAGGTGACTGACCGCGGTGGGGCCATAGACTTCCAGCATTCTTCCCCCTGGCGGCTTCCCGCGCAAGGGTACGGCTCCGGGAAAAAGTGGGTCTGCCATCCGAAGCAGCGGCGTACGCTGGTGAAAACGTAAGGAGCGGCGATGCGCAAAATCATCCTGGCCATGCAGGTGTCCCTCGACGGATTCTTCGAGGGCCCGGACCGCGACATCAGCTGGCACATGGTCGACGACGAGCTGCACCGCCATTTCAACCAACAGCTCAGCACGATGGGCGCCTTCCTTGACGGCCGCGTCACGTACGAGCTGATGGAAGGGTTCTGGCCCACCGCGGACCAGGACCCGGCCGCCGGCGCAGTGATGGCCGAGTTCGCCCGGATCTGGCGGGACATGCCCAAGATCGTCTACTCCCGGACGCTGACATCTGCCGCCTGGAACACCACCGTGGTCCGGGATGTGGTGCCGGAAGAAGTGCTGGCCCTGAAAGAGCAGTCGGGCGGGGACCTGGCCCTGGGCGGGGCAGAACTGGCCGACACCTTCCGGCGGCTCGGGCTGCTCGACGAATACTGGCTGTATGTCCATCCGGTCCTGATCGGACGGGGCCGGCCCCTGTTCAAGGCTGCGGACAGCATAGCCCAGCTCCGGCTGCTGGAGACGCGTGCCTTCGGCAACGGGGTGGCGCTGTTGCGCTACGCCGCGTAGCCGGCACGGATCATCCAGACGTAGCCCCTCGGCCGGCGCCGCGACACTTTCTTAAGCGTTTCTTAACGGGCTGGCGGAAGAGTGGGAGTCGTCGCCTGTCCGGGCGCCCTTGTCCCGAGCCGGAGGATCCCATGACTGGACCTGCCCCTGTTAAGAGCGATGCGCCGCTGGGCGGTGCTGGAGCACTCAGCCGAAGTGGAGCACCAAACCGTCCCGACGCCGTGCGCCCCGCCGCGGGTCCCCGGCTGTGGGCCCTCCCCCGGGTCCGCCACTGGCTAGTGCTGGGCGTCCTGCTGTCGGCCGCCGTCGTGGCATTGGGCCTGGCGGCGCAGCTGACACCCGGCTTCAGTGCCGCCGAGCTCGGGGTCGATCAGGACCTGAGCCAGCACCACGCCGCCGCCCTGACCGCCGTCGCGATGGCGCTGAATGTCGTGTTTGGCCCGGTGGCGGGCCTCGCGCTGATCGGCGCCGCGGCGCTGTACATCTGGCTGTTCCGCGGCGGCCTGGCCAAGGCGATTGCCTTCGGCCTCGTGGCATCATCCGGCTGGGTGGCAAGTGAATTCTTCAAGCTCCTCGTGGCCCGCCAGCGGCCCAGCCCTGCCCTGCTGTTCGATCCCCTGGCTCCGGAAACGGGTTCCAACAGCTTCCCGAGCGGCCACGTGTCCTTTGCGGTGGCACTGGGATTCGCAGTGTACTTCCTGGCCCGTGGTACCCGCTGGGCCAAGGTCACGGCCGTCGCGGCGGCGGTGATGGCCCTCGTCGTAGCCTGGTCACGGCTGTACATCGGCGTCCACTACCCCACGGATGTCGCGGCGTCGTTCCTGGCCTCGAGCGCAGCCGTGGTCCTGCTCGCGGGACTGTGGAACCTTCTCGCGCCACGGATAGCGGCGCGGATCCGGGCCCGTTCGGGCAGCCGGCCGCTGGGCGCCGAGGAGAAATGAGAATGCCCGTCCTGGACGTTTTTGCCTCCCTTCCGGCCGTCCACGCCGCCGGAACATTGTCCCTGCTGGACCCGGCAAGCCTGCTCGCCGGGTTGGGCCCGGCCGCACTGGGTGTGATCGCCGTGATGGTCTTCATCGAATCGGGCGTGCTCTTTCCCTTCCTGCCCGGCGACTCCCTGTTGTTCACCGCAGGACTTCTGCACCAGCAGCTGCAACTGGCGTTGCCTGTGCTGATCGGCGTCGTCACGGCGGCCGCGGTCGCCGGGGACCAGGTCGGCTACATGCTCGGACGGAAATTTGGCCGGCGATGGTTCAAGGACGACGCCCGGATCCTGAAGACAGCGCACCTGACCACCACGGAGGACTTCTTCCGCCGCCACGGCGGGGCCGCCGTCGTGCTGGCCCGCTTCGTCCCCATGGTCCGGACGTTTGCTCCGCTGACCGCCGGGACCGCGCGTTATGACTACAAATCCTTCACCCTGTGGAATATCACCGGCGCCGTCGCCTGGGCGGCCTCCGTGACGATGCTTGGCACCTGGCTGGGGCATTTTGACATCATCGCCAGGAACATCGACGCCATCGTCGTGGCCATGGTGCTCGTCTCCGTCGTGCCGGGGGTGGTGCAGCTCCTCAAACGCCGCCGGAACTCCCGCGGCGCAGGCGCAGCCGCAGACAAAGTCGCCGGCGACACGGCGGAAGAACCCGGGGCCGGACTGCGGACTGAGGAAATGGCCGCGGAAGAATAGCTGACATGACCTCCGCTGACCTTCCGTCCCTGCTGCTCGTCGAGGACGACGCCGTCCTGGGACCGCTCATCGCCGAGCTCCTGGACCCGGACTACCGGGTCCAGTTGGTCACCAACGGCCGCGACGGCCTCCACCAGGGGCTGACCGGGAGCTGGGACGTCATGGTGGTGGACCGCGGGCTGCCCGCCATGGACGGCATCGCCCTCATCACGGCTTTGCGGTCGAAAGGCATTGCCACGCCCATCCTGATCCTGACCGCGCTGGGCGATGCCGACGAAAAGGTCAGGGGCCTGGACGCCGGCGCCAACGATTACGTGACCAAGCCGTTCGACGCCGGCGAACTGGCAGCACGCCTGCGCGCACTGACGCGGACTTTCACTCCCCCGGCCCCGGCACCGGTGGCGATCGGGGACTGGGAACTGGATCCAACGCAGCGCTCCGTCCGTTCCGTCTACGGGCAAACGGTGTCACTGACCGCAAAGGAAGGCCAGCTGCTGGCAGCCCTTGCCGCGGAACCGGACCGCGTCTTCACCCGGGATGAGCTCCTCGCGGCGTGCTTCCACGCCTCGGAACAGCCCGGCGTGATCGATACCTATGTTCATCACCTGCGCCGGAAGATCTCCAAAGCCGTGATCCGCACGGTGCACGGCCTCGGATACCAGATCGGCGAAGCCCATGAGTGACGGCTGGCGGCCCGGCGGAAATCCGGACCACTCCATCCTGCGCAAGGCTTCCCTCAAGGTCGCGGTGCGGATCAGTGCTGCGTGCGCGGTCATGGTTCTCGGGCTGCTCGCCGCCACGGCGCTGTACCTCACGAACCAACTGGCCCATCCTGAAGTGCCGGGCTCGGCGACGGCCGGGACGGCCTACACCTACCTGGATTCCAAGGATGTCCTCGAAGCCATGATCATCGCCGGGGTAGCGGGGATCCTGCTGGCCGGCATCGTCGGGTGGCTCAGCGCGCGCAGCGCGATTCGTCCCCTCAGTGATGCCCTGGCAAGGGAGCGGCGTTTCGTCCAGGACGCCAGCCACGAATTGCGCACGCCATTGACCATCCTGGACACCAGGATCCAGCTGGCCCAGCGCAACACTGTGCCCGGCTCCAGGCAAAGCCACGACCTGGCCCGGATCCGGGAGGACGCCGCGACGCTGACAGGGATTGTCAACGAACTGCTCCTCGCGGCAACCGCGGGGGCCCCGGACCGCTCCGCGCCCCCTGCCGACCTCGCCGACGCTGCCGCCAGCGTCGCCGGCAGCCTCCAGCAGGTGGCAGAGCAGCGGCAGGTGCGCCTGGAATTCCATGCCGCTGCCCGGCCGCTGGCCCGGATCGAGAAGAATGCGCTGCGGCGTGCCGTGCTGGCCCTGGCGGACAACGCGCTGGCCCACACGCCTCCGGGCGGCCGCGTGTCCATCACGACCTCAATCGAGCAGAAGCGCGCCGTGATCACGGTGGCGGACTCCGGGACCGGAATCACCGGCGTCGATCAGGCCCGGATCTTTGACCGGTTCGTGCGGACGGCCGGCACCGGCACCTCACAGGGACAGCGGAGCTTTGGCATCGGCCTGGCCCTGGTCCGTGAGATTGCCGTCGCGGCCGGGGGCACCGTCGAGGTGGCCGCGACGGGCGGCGAGGGAACCGTCATGAAATTGACGCTTCCGCTCATGGGCAGCGGGAATCCCTGAGGACCCTGCGCCGGGGAAAGCTATGCCATCGGGATCCCGGACCTCCGAATGCGGAGACAGGAAAGACCGGCGGTCGAGTTGCCCCCAAGGGAACTCGACCGCCGGTCTTTCCGGACTGTCTGGCCCCGGGTCGGGGCCGTGCGGCTTAGGCGCGGACGAACGTCACGCCGCCGGTCGCGGTGAGCCAGGACAGCGGGTGGACCATGGTCTGGTTCTTGCCGTTCATGCCGCCACTGACCACCTGGCCGTTGCCGGCGTAAATGCCGACGTGGCCGGACTGGACCACCATGTCACCGGGCTGCGGCGTCGCTACAACGGTTCCAAGGCCAAGGAACGCGCGGGGACCGATGTCGCCAACGGGCTTACCCGCGGCGCCAAGGGCCTTTTCCACCATGGCAGTGCAGTCCTGGGTGATGCCCACCTGGCTGTAGGCGGCCGAGAGCATGATGGCGTTGCGTCCGCCCGCGGGCGCCGCGGCCGGCGCTGCTGCCGGAGCTGCTGCCGGAGCGGCCTGCACCTGGATGACCGGCTTGGCCGGAGCCTTGGCCGCCGCCGCCGGGGCTGCAGTGGGAGCCGGAGCCGGCGCGACGGGCTGTTCGATGACCGGCGCGGCAACAGAATCCACTGCGGGGCGCTCGAAGCTGATCTTGACGTTTGAATCGGCACTGACGGGGGCACTGACCTGTCCGGCGATGTCGACGTTCGACGCCGGAGCAGAGTCACGCTGCACGGGGGCGGTGGCGGCGTTGGCCGCCATTCCGCTGGTCAGGACCAGGCCGGATGCGGCGGCGAGGACGGCGGCATGGCGCGCAAAAGTATTGACTGAAGTCATGAAAAATGTAGCCTCTCCCAATGCCTGCGAGGTGAGCTGTCGGATTCGGATGGGAGGCACCCGGCCGCACTCCCGGGCCCGTCGTTGCGGGCACTGTGCGGCTTCACCCCAAGACCTGCATATCAGCAGGTCGAAAGTGGTTTCCCCGTCTCTGCCGGACGTTGATGCGAGTTACCCCCGGGCCGCGGCAGAGTTAGGCAATCGGCTGGGGAGCGCCCGTATCGGAGACAACAGGCACTCATCAACCGTAGCGCGAACCGCACCCGAAAGTCACATTCAGGTAACGGAGCCATGATGCCGGGCCGCAATTTTGCCCATAGGGCGGCGCCGTTTCCGAACATAGGATGATGCCATCAGCACCACCGGAAGCGGAGGCCCGAAAATGAACAGCCATTGTGTCGCCATCTGCCAGTTGAGCACTCAGCCCCAAGAGGATTTCGACGTCAACACCGAGCTGCTGATCCTCGACGGCGGGGACGTCCACGTGAGCACCTGGGACGCGGAACCGCGTGACGGGGGTTTCGACGAGCACATCCTCAATGACCGGGTGGACGCGCTCGGGTACATGGTTGTCAACGACTGGGCCTTCCTGGACGGCAAGGCCTACGCGGTGGTGGAACGGCGGTCAGGCCCGGCGCCGGCCGGCCGCCGAGAACCGTGACCTTCCTGTCCCTGGCGCTGATCGCCGTCATCGCCCTGGCCGGCCCCCTGCTGGCCCTGCCGGCGCGCTGGCACTTGCCTGTCATGCTGGGTGAGCTGCTGGCCGGCATCGCGATCGGGCGCTCAGGCCTGGCCCTGGTGGACCCCGCGGACCCGACGTTCACCCTGCTGGCCAATATCGGGTTTGCGCTGATGATGTTCGTGGCAGGCACCCACGTTCCCGTGCGGGATCCGCACATCCGTGGCGCCCTCGGCAAAGGCTCCCGCCGGGCGATGGTGGCCGCAGCGGCAGCGGTGGTGGTCGGAACCGGCATCGGTCTGCTGTTCGGGACTGGACATGCTCCCCTCTACGTCGTGCTGCTGGCGTCCTCGTCGGCAGCCCTGGTGCTTCCAATCGTCGATTCCCTGCGCCTCGGCGGGCCAGATGTCGTCGCTATGACAGCGCAGGTGGCAATTGCCGACACAGCCTGCATTGTGGCGTTGCCGCTCCTGGTGGATCCGCCCCACGCAGTCCAGGCGGCGCTGGGTGTCCTCGCGGTGACCGGGTGCGCGGTAGTGCTCTTTGTCGGCTTGCGCTGGCTGGAGCGCCAAGGAATCCGTCGGCGCGTGCACCGGCTCTCGGAAAGCCGCAAGTTTGCCCTGGAGCTACGGATCCAGCTGGCCGTGCTCTTCACCCTGGCCGGTGTCGCGACGTGGAGCAATGTGTCTGTGATGATGGCAGGCTTTTCTTTCGGCCTGGTGATGGCTGCGGTCGGCGAACCGCGGCGGCTGGCCCGGCAACTGTTCGCGCTCAGCGACGGCTTCCTGGGTCCGCTCTTCTTCGTGTGGCTGGGTGCATCGCTGACGCTCAAGGACCTGGCCGGGCACCCGGACATGATGGCCCTCGGCCTGTTGCTGGGGGCCGGGGCCCTGCTGGCGCACGCCGACCTGGCTTTCCTGGGACTCCCGCTGTCGCTGGGGGTGTTGTCAGCGGCGCAGCTTGGCGTACCGGTGGCTGCGGCGAGCATCGGCACGCAGCTTCAGGTCCTGCTCCCAGGCGAGGCCGCGGCCCTGCTGGTGGGAGCGCTTGTCACCATAGCCGCGAGCGCAGTCGCCGGGTCACGGGCGGCGAGGACTTTCGCGGTCCCGGCAAATGCTGGCGGCAAGTCCGGAAATTCCGGCAGCGCCGTCGAGCAGGGCGATCCGGGGGGTCCGACGGCCTGACAGTCCGAATGTCTACATGCCCGGACCAAAGCCGAGCCGGCGGCGAAGGTTCGGATCGTCATTCTCCAACGGATGTGAATTGCAGCTCCGGCCTCCGCTTTGCCATCTCTGCCAGGACCCGGGAGACGGCATCCCGGACAGCCGTGCCGTCGGCGTCGAACATGCCGCCCGGTTCGCCGAGCACCGCGTTGGCGTGCCGGACGAACCTGTCCCAGTCCCCCGCGCCCGCGCGCAGCGCCAGCAACGGCGAGAGAAGCGCGGCCCGGCGCAGCCAGGCATCGGGCTCGCGCACCCACCGGTCCAGCACGCTGTCGGCCCGCACCCTGGCCAGAACATCGAGTCCGTCCACCAGGGGTCCGACGACGTCGACGGCGAGCGGATCCACAAGGTCCCGCACCCGCGCCTGCCGGATGAAGCCCTCCAGCCGGGTGAGGTCGGAGTTGGTCAGCAGCTTCACGTTGGCCTGGAGCAGGACCACGGCGGCCAGCCGGCGCTCGAAAACCGGCGCAGGCCCCCGGCCGGAGCCTCCGGGCCCGGAGCCCCACAGTTCGGAACTCAGCAAAGTGACCTCATCGCGGGACAGCCCGGGATAGCGGCGGCCGGCATCCCGGACCGTGCCGCGCACGGCGCCCACGGACGTGCCGTAGAACCGGAGGCCGCTGCCCGCCGGCTCCGTTTCCAGCCGCGCCTGAAGCTGCTCAGCGCGGCGCCAGGAAGCTTCGCGCTGCAGCGAGAGGTCGATGAATTCGCCGGCATCACTCACCTGCCCATTCTTTCCCCTCGCGGCTCCCGGCGGAAACGCGGTGCCAAGCCGTCCTGGGCGGCGGGCCCGGACCATCTGCCTAGACTGAACTGGCAAGCCTCCGATCGAAAGCGGTTTACGCAACCATGCACACCAAGCTGACACTCGCCATCGCACTTTCCGCCATGACGCTGGGGGTGGCAGGGTGCGCCGCCCCTGCGCCATCTACCGCACCGTCGCCTGAGTCACCTGCGGCATCCGCGGCGCCGGCCCCTGATTTTGCTTTAGACATCACGGGGGCGCCCGGCCGGATCACCCAGGCCGGCCTCACGGTGCTGACGGCGGAGGGCAACGTGGACCACTATCACGCACATCTGGACGTGCTGAAGGAAGGCAAGCCCATCGCGGTGCCGGCAAATATCGGCATCACCGCCGGAGCTGACCACAGGGCCAACGGCATCTCAGCACTGCACACCCACGACACCACGGGCGTGGTCCACATCGAGTCACCCACCGCCGGCCAGGCCTTCACCCTCGGGCAGCTCCTGACGGAGTGGGGCGTCCTCGGTGGCACCGGCGCCCCCGGCACCGGTGGGGGTTCGCTGGAAGGCTGGACCGTTTACGTGAACGGCCGGAAGTTCGACGCCGGGATCCGGGACCTCCCGTTCAAGGCGCACGACGAGATCGTCCTGTCCTACGGCACCGCGCCGGCGACGATCCACGCCTCCTACGATTTCCCGCCCGGAGAGTGAGGTGACCGGAGAGTGAGGTGGCCGGAGGCGACGGCGGGCGGCATGCCCGTACCTGCACAACTGTGCAGCAGTCTCCCCACGCGACCCCAACTGTCACCATTTACCATTGCCGTCGAAAAATGCATGCACAAACGTGCATGTTGGAGCGATCCGCGGAGCACCTTCCCTAGCGTGAATTGAGAGACGTGAGTCGGATCACAACGGGGGCTGATCCCTACCTCACTTCCATTCCCACAGACCGTCACAGATGACGCGTCCAACCGAAGAGGTAATCCGTGCCATGCCCGAAAACGCCCGCAGCATTCGCAACGCTGGCAGCTGCGACCTTGGCGCTGCTTGGCGCATCCCCGATGGGTGTGCCGGCGGCCCAGGCCGACACCATTGACGTTTCGCCGCCCGGCGCGAATGACTGGTCCTGCAAGCCCTCGGCAGCCCACCCCTACCCGGTGGTCCTGGTGCCGGGAACCTTCGAGAACATGGCGAAGAACTGGGCGACGATGTCGCCGGCGCTAAAGAGCCAGGGCTACTGCGTTTTCGCGCTGAACTACGGTGCGACCAACGGCGTCGACGCCACGGGCCCGGTGGCAGACTCAGCCCGTCAGCTCGCCCCGTTTGTCGAGAAGGTACTGGCCTCGACGGGTGCCAGGAAAGTTGATCTCGTGGGCCACAGCCAGGGCGGCATGATGCCGCGCTACTACCTCGGATTCCTTGGAGGCGCGGACAAGGTGAACCACCTTGTGGGCATCGCCCCGTCCAACCACGGAACCCGCGGGCTCATCACGCCGACACCGGACGCCGTTCCGCCGGCCACCTCAGTGGGAGGGTCGAATTGCCAGGCCTGCGCCGACCAGCAGGCTGGTTCTCCGTTCCTCACCGAGCTCAACTCCATTGGCGACACGGTTCCCGGTCCGGCCTACACGGTGATCTCCACAACGCACGACGAGGTGGTGACGCCCTACCCCAGCCAGTTCCTCGCCGGCCCGGCCCAGCAGGTCACCAATATCACCATCCAGGACAAGTGCCCGGCAGACGTGATTGACCATGACCAGGCGCCCAACGACCCCGTCACCCAGCGTCTCGTGTCCGACGCTCTTCGTCAGCCGGCCGGCCGCCCGGGCAACCCGGCATATCAGCCCAGCTGCGTGTAGCGCGGCACCCCGGGCGGAGGCGGCGTGCGGAACGTCATGCATCCGGGAGGTTTGCGGGCCGAGGTAACGGTCCGGTAACGTTGGCCGCTGGCCGCGAGGCCCGGCCCGAATGCAGGGCCCCGGACCGCCCCTTTGCAGGGCCCCGTTGCGCCGTTCGGCGTCTGCTCGCCCCTGCATTGCTGCAGGGGCCGGATGAAACTTCCCGCATTATCCGCCGCCCTGGCAGCGTCGGTTGTGCGTGCCAGCCACGAAAGCCCGGAGGGGTCCGTTGTTCAATAAAACACCGCTGTTCAATAAATCAACGTTCAAAGATGCACGGCCGAAGGCACGCTCCACGGCACCACAGCTAAACAAAGTAGCGATTGCTCTGAGCCTGGGCGCACTGTCCCTGACCGGCTGCAGCGCCGGACCCGCGACGGGCGCCGCAGCAGTTTCACCGGCCACCGGGGCCGCGCATTCCGCTGCGGACTCCACGTCCTCGGCGGCAACCCAGGCCGCGCATCCTGCCGCGAAGGCCACGGCCCCGGTGGCCGCAGCGCCGAAGCCGGCGGTCCCCTCGGCCCCCAAGCCTGCCACTGGTACCGCCGGCCCACCTGCGGCTCCCGGAGCCGATGCGGCTCCCGGAGCCGATGCGGCACCTGCACGGGCCGCCGCGCCTGTTGCTCCGGCAGCTGGCGCCCAAGCGGCAGCCGCTCCGGCGCCGACGGCGGTAACGGCGCCCGTCGCTGCCCAGGCCGCCGTCGCCGCGACCGGCGACGGTTCCCAGGCCGCCACGGCACGGGGCTGGGGTGCGGTTGTCGCGGGTGACGAGTTCTCCAAGGCCGGCGCCCCCGACTCCACCAAGTGGAGCGTCTTCAAGGGATCCGGACATGCCGGCAACGGTGTCAGGAGCCCGCAGGCCTGGTCGGTTGCCAATGGCGTGGCCACGGTCAGCGGCGACTCGGCCGGCACCACGGGCGGCATGTCGGCCAAATTTGCCCAGCAGAAATACGGCAAGTGGGAGACGCGCATGCGGACCAACGCCCGGGACCCGGAGTACCACCCCGTGCTGATCCTGTGGCCCAACAACAACACCTCCCCCAACTGTGCCGAGATCGACTACGCCGAGGGCAGCACCAACACCGCACAGATCAAGTTCTTCCTGCACTATGCCTGCGGCGGCTCGAACTTCCAGACCACGGCGGCCAAGACGATCGACACGACGCAATGGCACAACTATGCAGTCGAGTGGACCCCGGCCGGCATCACCGGTTACATCGACGGCGTGAAGACCTTCTCCGACACGAACCCCGCGCACCTGCCCTCCGTGGGCATGCACCAGACACTGCAGCTGGACTGGTTCCCCGACGGGTCGGCCACCAAGCCTTCACAGATGCAGGTCGACTGGGTCCGCGTCTACAAGTAGGACCGGCAAATCGCCAGGCAGCCCCGCGCCGTATTGCGGCGCGGGGCTGCCTTGGTGTTGGCCGAGGACGCGCCGCTACAGGCGGCAGGACTCAAACCCCTTGAAGTTCCCGGCGGCTACCGCTGAGACCAGCATTGACCCGGCCGCCGTCACGGCGTCGATCACCGGAACCCCGAGCCGGCGGCGGAGCACGTCCGCCATGCCGATGCTGCTCAGGCCCGTGCTGGCCTGGACGATCATGTCGGCGCCGGCGTCAACCAGCATGTGGGCCGCGGCGAGGGCGTCGAAAATCCCGGCAGGCATGAGGAACGCGTCGGGTGTTTCGATCCTTCCCTGCCCGTCAATGAGCAGCATGCGTTCGCCCAGTGCATCCGAGATCGGGCCCGGTACGTGTGCGCCGAGACCCAAAACTCCAATCCGGCCGCCGAAGGTCAGAGCCGCGGCCGCGGCTGCGGAGCCCGCCCCGATGACCGGGATATCCACGGCTGCCCGGGTGGCGGCCAGCCCGGGGTCGGAGGCGCAGCTGATAATCAGGGCGTCAGCATCCCCCGCCATGACCCTCGCCAGCCGGACAACCTTGGGGGCCGCAGATTCGAGCGACGCCTGGTCGTAGACGCCGGACGGCTGGTCCGGAATACAGCGGGATGTGACGGTAAATCCGAATGCTTCCTGGAGGAGTTTCCCGTGGGCGTGGAGCAGGCGTCGGTCCGACGTCGTCATCACCCGGATCAGTCCAACACGCATGGCGTACTACCTTTCGAACGGATTCGTTGGTTCGAGGCTACCCGGCGAGTATTTCCGCGTCTTTTCGGGCAGATGACCAACACAAGCGCTGCAGCGGATACGCCCCGTGGCGCCGGCCGCCGTTAGCATTCCGCGGGCAGCGGCACGGCGCCTTGTGCATGAAACTTGGCGAAAACTTCGCTTCCGTGTGGGGTTGGCGGCCCGGCGTCGTTGTACGTTTGTCACGGTGGCCCGTCTTAGGACCCGGGTACAGTACCCGGGGATTGGGGGAAGGCGGCAGGCCGGTTCCGGACTCAGCCGGAACGATGACCAAAGGAACAGCCATGTCGGTGGAGCCGTCGTCCACTCCAGGACGCCTCGAAGAACAGGATCCCGAGAACCTGGTATCCGGTGCGGAACATGCCGCATCTGCCGCCGGAATCCGACATCAGGCCGCCAGAATCATTGACGCCGTCCTCGACGACAGCGCCCCGGAACAAGCCCGCGCACGGGAACTGCTGCGCCAGCAGCTGGCTGCCCATCCCGGACATCCGGAACGGGCGCTGCTGGAGCACCTTGCGGCGTTGAAGGCATTGGACGGGCACCGCGAAGGGGCGTCGGAGGCTGGCGGCCCGTTCCGGCCGGAATTTGCCTCGGGCGAGTAAGCGCAACGCTTACTTGTAAACGCGGATCCAGTCGACCTGCATCTGGCTGGGTTTGGTGGGCGTCCCGTTGGGAAACCAGTCCAGTTGCACCGTTTGGTGCATGCCTACCGTGGGCTGATGCGTCGGGTTCGTGTCCACAAACCACAAGGACCCATCGAGGTATCCGGTAATTCCGGCGGGGGTCCACTCGACTGCATAGTTGTGCCATTGCGTCGTGTCGATCGTCTTGGCCGCGGTGGTCTGGAAGTTCGGGCCACCGCAGGCGTAGTGCAGGAAGAACTTGATTTGGGCGGTGTTAACGCTCCCCTCTGCGTAGTCAATCTCGGCGCACGTGGACGAGATGTTGTTGTTCGGCCACAGGATCAGGACAGGGTGATATTGCAGATCCCGCTGTCCAATTTTCATCCTGGCCTCCCAGCGGCCGTACCGCTGCTGGGCAAACCTGGCGGACATGCCGCCAGTGGTGCCCGCGGCGTCGCCGCTGACAGTCAAGACCCCGCCGCCTACACCCAGCGCATCCGGACTCCGGATCCCCTTGCCCGCGTGCCCAGGGCCCGCGTAGACAGTCCATTTCGCGGGGTCAGGCGGCCCTGCATAATTAAATTCGTCGCCCGCCACCACCGGTCCCCAGCCGTGGCCGACGGCGGCCTGCGTCCCGTCGGAGACGGCGGCCTGCGTCCCGGGGGTCACGGCGGCCGCACGGTCTATCGCCGGCGCCCGCTCCCTGGACGCTGGTGCGGCACCACACCCGGCAAGGGCCAAGGCGCCTGCAGCGCCCAACGCCGCGGTCCTGCGGTTTGCGAACATCGCGTCTCCATCCGGTCGGGAGGTGTCTCCGGCGGCCCCGCCCTTACACGTAATTGCCAAACCAGGCGAGCGTGTCGTTCCATGCGGCCGTGGCCTGCTCCTGGTTGTAGCGCGGCCCGGTGTCATTGTGGAAGGCGTGGTCCACGCCGGGATAGATCTTGAGCTCGTTCCGGACATCAGTTTTGGCCAAGGCATCCCGGAGCGCCGGCATGGCGCCGGTGATCCGCTGGTCAAGTTCGGCGTAGACGCCGAAGACGGCCGCCTTGATGGCCGGGACCTTGTCCAGGTCAGGCGCGGGTCCGTAGAACGCCGAGGTCGCCAACAGGCCCGGGATCGCCGTCGCCGACTGCCACGTGATGCCGCCACCGAAGCAGAAGCCGTTCATGGCGATCCGCCCGTGATCAACGAAGTCCTGGGCGTTCAGGTAGTCAAAGCCGGCCGTGAAGTCGGAAACGTGACGCTGCGCCCCGGCCTGGGTCAGTGCTCCCGGGACAGCGTCCGGATCCATACCTGCGGTACCGCCTTCCCTGCTCAGCAGGTCCAGGGCCAGTGCGGCGTATCCGGCTTTGGCGAAGCGGCGCGCCACATCCTGGATATGCGGTGTCAGCCCGCGGTTCTCGTGGCAGACCAGCACGGCCGGCCCGGCGGCCCCATGGTCGGGCCGTGCGAGATAGCCGCTGATGTCGGTGCCGCCCGAGGCGAATTGCACGGTCGCCGTCGTGAGTCCGGCCGCGCCCTCCGGGACCGACAACGGGCTCTTGGCCCCCGGCACCGCGCCCGCGGACGCGGTGCCGGACCCCGGCGCGGACGAAGTCGGCGTCGGCATGGGGTCGGTACTGCGGGGAACCTCCTCGGGCGTGCAGCCCACCAGGAGCATCGCTGCCGAGGCCGCCGCCATGCTGCCGGTGATGAACGCCACCCGGCGCGTGAACGTGTGCTGGCTCATGGCGCCGGAGCGGTAGTCGTCGAAGAATTCCTCAATCAGGTACTTCTCAAACTTGCCAAGCTGGGTCATGGCGGGCCTCCTCAGTGTGCCGATCATCCTCCTCCGAAGTCAGATGTCCGGCAAGGGGCCTGCACAGGCCGGCCCGACGGCGCCACTTGCCAACAATGACGACGACGCCTCGACGCAGCCCCGGCACGAGGCCACAACGGTCAAACGCGCGCGCAGCCTTCTCCCAGCCGCCTGAGGCCAGCCATTTCAGTCCTCGGGTTCCGGGGGCCGGGCAGGCCGGCGCCCCGACAGCGTCTGGACTGCCTCTGCGATGCCCTCATCCCCTCGTTCGATCTCTTGCATGTAGAGTCTTCCGCTCGTAATGAGGCCGTCCTCGATCTCGAAGATCGTCACCCCGCGCATGTCGAAGGGCCGCCCATCAGTCCGGGTGCCGGCCCAGGTCCATTCACTCCACGTGGTATTACCGTCGTCCACGGAGCGGAGCACTTCTGCGTGAAAATCGGGAACGCCAGCGAACATCGCTGCCCAGTTCGCGTGCATCTGCGCCCGTCCCACAAATGCCCTGCCCGGGTGGACCGGCTGCACGCTTTGGTACGACTCATGGAACAACGCGGCCGCTGCCTCAAGGTCGTGGACATTGAACGCAGCAAGCAGGCGTTGGATATATTGGCTGACGTGATCACTCCTCGGTGTGGCGGAGCTCGTGCTCTGTTTCATGCACAGCCCCATTAACGGGCCCCCACTAGGGCCGGGATCCGGCCAGCCCGCATCGTCAATCTACGCCTCCGCCGTCGCCCGGTTCCCGACCGACTAGGTCTGGCCGCACAGGTCCGGACCGATCGGGCCCAGACCGGTGAGGTCCAGGCGCCAATCGGTCCGGGAATTCCTGAACTGACGCGGGCACCGCTAGCCAGTAACCTTGTAGGTGCTCGAATTCCATGTCAGGCGGCCGCGTTGAAAGTCCGAGGCCCGGCCGACAGAAACGGCATACTCGTCCCGGGTCGGATAGCCCAGCCGGCTCCTCTCCCAGCCGAGGGAGGCCCACCTCGCCCGGATCGCACCCAGCACATAGTGCGCCCCTGACTTCGGCGACCAGAAAATCGAGTTTCCACCTCCGCCGGAAAAGTGCTGGTACTGCCCCACGCCATCAGCGGCGCCCCTCTCGTCTGTGGTCGGGTAGCCCAGGCCCGTCTCCCAGCCCACGGCCGCCCACTTGGCCCGGATCGCACCGAGCACATAGTGCGCCCCGGTCTTCGGCGACCAGAAAATCGAGTTTCCACCTCCGCCGGAAAAGTGCTGGTACCTCCCCACGCCGTCAGAGGAGCCTCTTTCGTCTGTGGTCGGATAACCCAGGCCCGTCTCCGCGCCCACTGCCGCCCACTTGGCCCGGATCGCACCTACAATTGCGTGTGCCTGGGTCGATTTCGACCAGTAAATCGAGGACCCGCCCGAACCGGAAAAGTCGCTGTACCGCCCCACCCCGTCCGGACTGCGCTTCTCATCCGTGATCGGATAGCCCAGGGCCCCTGTCTCCGCGCCCAGCGCCGTCCATTTGGCCCGGATCGCACCGAGGACAAAGTGGGCCCCGGTCGTCGGGGTCCAGTAAATCGAGGACCCGCCCGCCCCGGAGAAGTGGTTGTACCTTCCCACTCCGTCCGTCGAGCCCTTCTCGTCGGTCGTCGGGAAGCCGAGCACGCCCGCGGCAGCGCCCGCAGCCTTGTAGCGTTTGTAAACCTCTCCACGTACCGAATGTGCCCCGGTCGCCGGGGACCAGCAGATCACACCCTTCACATAGTCCTGGCACTTCCCTCCAGCAACGGGATACTCCAAAGTCAGCGACCGGCCAAGGTTCGACCGCGGGTCGCCCGCACCGATTTTCCACGCGTAGGCGGCGATGGGGTCGTCGGTGCCCTTCCCGGTGAGCATCACCTTCAACGCACCCTGGCCGTCGTCCGCCGTGATCAGGTAGTAGGTTTCCGAAGTTCCCGCCTGCCCAAAGGCCGTCGGCGTGAAAGTTACGCTCTGGAAGGCGGATTCGCCCGCAGGAATCTTCAATCCCTCGGCAATGGGGGTGGTGGTTGAAAAGACCCCCAACGGCGCTTTCGCCTTGGTGATCGTCATGGGTACGTTACCGGTGTTGGTGATCTGGAATGCCCTGGTGGCGGAGGTCCCCACGGGGACGTCACCAAAGTCCAGAGTGCGTGGCATCTGCAGGTGCGCCGCGCCCGAGACGGCGGTCGCGGTCACCTTCACGGTTACCGACCCGCGGTCACTGGTGACGACGAGCGTGTCGGTCACGGGACTCGTTGACGTGGGACTGAACGTCATGGACACTGCCACCGACGCGAGGGGCTGGATGGTCTGCCCCACGCCCGGCACCGTGGCGGGGTCGACGCGGAGCTGTGCGTTGGCCGGCAGCGTGACCCCGGTGATCCTGGCGACGGTTGTGCCGGTGTTGACGATGTTGACGGTCTGCCGGCTGATCGTTTTTGTCGGGACGTCGGTGAACTGCACCGTGGCCGGAGTCGCGCCCAGGCCCTCCTTCGTGCCGACGCCGTGGACGCCGAGGAGGTCGGTTTCGCCGTCGGCCGTTTTGACCGTCAGGGTGCCGTCCGCCTGGCCTGGAACGGTCGGCGAGAAGCTCACGGGTACCGTCATGCTTGCGCCCTTGGCCAGGTTCCGGGGCAGCGTGAGCGTGGTTCCGATCTTGAACGGGGCGCTTGTTGTGATGGAGCTCACCGTTACCGCCCGTGACGCGGTGATCGTCACGTTCCCGGTCACGGTCTTCCCCACCGCGACGTTGCCGAGGTCGGTGTTCTTTGCCCCTACCGCTGATGTTGTCGGGGCGCCGAAACCCAAGACCTGCCCGTCCCGGGTGCCCACGTAGACGCGGCCCTTATCAGTGGCCACCGCGGAGAACTTGGCCCCTATGCCCAGGGGGGCGCTGAACACTTCCTTGAGGTTCCCGGTGTTGTCCGGTATCGCGCGGTAGGCGCGCAGTTCGGCGCCGGCTCCGGTGCCTCCGCTGACATAAACCACCCAGACCAGGGCGGAGGACCCGTCCTTGCCGGAGGACGTCACCACCGGCGAACCGGAGCTGAACCCGAACGTGCCGGCGGAGGTCCCGACGGCGGCGAGGCTGACCCCGCCCGAAGCGCCTGGGACGATCTTGAAGGCGCGAAGGTACCCGTTGTTTTCGACGACATAGAGGTAGCCACCGTTGCTTGTCCCGAGAAACGCGGGCTTTCCCCACACTCCGCTGTACGGACCGGCCTTGTCCAGGACGGCGTCGGTTCCGCCAGGCCCCTGCGCCATGCCGCCCAGGTTGTCCCGGTCCAGAAGGTACATGTGGCCGTCTTTGCCGATTTGGGCCATCAGGTGCGGGTGCGCTGCGGTGCCATAGCCGTCCGGGATCCCGACGGGAGCGCCGGACCCCAGATCGGCGTCGTTGCGGTTCAGTTTCGCGTTGTCGGCCGGGCTGAAGAAGTCGGTGGCTTTCAGGTTGCCGTCACTGCCGACCCGGAGCCGGACCACCGCCTCCGCCAAGGTGGTGGGCGGCTTCGATCCCGGGCCAGGATTGGGTGAAATTCCGTTTCCCGTGGTGAACAGGATTTGACCGGGACCGTCGGACACGAGTCCTCCGCCGGATTGCCAGATCCCACCCTCCGCATTGGCGTTGCCGGATTCGGTCGCCCACATTGTGGTCTGCCGGCCCGCGGTAGATACGCCGACGACGTAGCCGACGAAGGGCGTGTAGTCGCAATGGCTGGCAAATCCCGCATACACGACCCCGTTCATGAGCAGCAGCCCGGGGCGCTGCATCGCGGTCATGGCATTGAACGGGCGGCTGGGGTCGTTCGTCGGCGCGCCATCGATGACGACGGGGAAGCCGGGCTTCTCCACCCCGGTGGCCACATCGAGGGAATGCATGTACCAGTGCGGGAGCTGGGCCGTCGCCCCGTCGTTGGCCTTCGACAGCAGGAAGACACTCTTCGTAGCCGGGTCGTAAACGGGGGTGGACGTGATTCCGATGTTGGGCGTGAGGTCACTGCAGCGCACCGTCGACGCCGGCCACGACGGTCCGAGTTTGCGCGACCACTTGGCCGCACCCGTCGCGCTGTCCAGACCGTAGACGGCATTGTTTTCCGTCGCGGCAATCACGGTCGTGCCAACCACGAGAGGCTGGGCGTAGACCTGCCCGTCCACTTTTGCGGAGAACAGTTTGCCGAAATTTGAGGATGCGACAGCCGACGGCGAGAGTCCGGCCTCGTCCTGGTCCCATCCGGTCCTCAACGAATCGTGGGCGATGGTCCCCACGTCCGCGACGGCGGTCCCACCGACGGACAGCCCGGCGAGGGCGAGCGTCGCCGTCAGCAGGGACGCCCACGCGCCGCGGGACCACCCGCGTCGTCGGGGCTCAGTGGCGTGGATCCCGGCCGCCTGCTGCCGCCGGAGATGCGGTGCCCCACCCGTATGTCCACCGCGCAGTCGGCCCTGGAATTGGCCGGACGACACCCAAGATTCTGTTTGATCATGCATGGCTGAGACCCGTTTCTGACCACTACATTGACTTTATTAACCCAGTACTTTGGAGCCTAGAAGCGGGGTGTGATGAGCGCGCGAGTGGAGGCTACTCGACTTTTCGACGGCGATTCCCGTTTTCTTCCGAGTGCTACTTGCACCGTCGGCGGGCGCGCCCGAGTGACTACTTGCCGGGCCGCGGAATCGCCCCAGCATTCCGGCCCGGGCCGCGGAATCGCCCCAGCATTCCGGCCCGGGCCGCGGACTGCCCCGGCGTCGCGTTAGGCTCCCCCCATGTCGCCCGATCGATTCCTTGCCGAACTGGCCCACTCCCTGGACCACCTCGGCACGCTCGCCCGGCAGCCGCGGGGCACGCTTGCCGGCGCCGTTCCGGCGTGCCCCGCCTGGACGCTCGAGCAGCTCTTCGGGCATCTCGGCTCAATCGAGAGGTGGGCAGCCGGGGTGGTCCGGACGGGCAGCTTTGTCCAGGAACCTGCACCGCCGGCCGAGGGCGCCGCGGCCTGGTTTCTGGCGGGCACCGCACCCTTCCTCGAGACAATGACGGGCCTTGATCCCGAGAGCGAATGCTGGACCTTTGGCCCGCCGCCGCGCACCGCCCGGTTCTGGCTTCGGCGACAGGCCCACGAACATGCCATCCACCTGGTCGACGCCTGCCAGGCGCTTGGCCTGGAGATCCCCGCGCTGGCCGACAACTTCATGCTCGACGGTGTCGACGAGGTCCTGGCGATGTTCGCGCCGCGGCAGCTGCGGCTGGACCGGATGGCGCCCCCGGACAAAGCTGTGACCTTCCAGGTGCCAGGGGCCGCCAGCTGGACACTGGGACCTGGTGCCGCCGTGGCCTTGATTTCCGCCCCAGTGCCGGTCATGTATCTGGGTCTTTGGGGTCGATCCAACCTGGCAGAGAACGCCGTCATTGAAGGTGACGCCGCCGCGGCCCTGCGTGTGCTTCGGGGTCCGCTCACACCGTGAGTTCCGGCATCGGGATTAGGATACGAACACGTCCCGCGAAGCCGTGGACGCTCCACGAGCCGCACGATGCTTTCGTGAGCGCATGGTCGAAGGGAACCCAAACGCATGTCAGAGCAGGCCACACCCGGCACCGCAGGTCTCTCCACGCCCCGGGCCAGATGGGGAATTCTCGGCACCGGGTTCATCGCCGGGCTGCAAACGCCGGACCTGATCGACAACGGCTCGGTGGTCCAGGCCGTCGGCTCCAGGACCATGGCATCCGCGACCGAGTTCGCGGCCCGGTTTCAGATCCCCACGTCCCATGGAAGCTACGCGGACCTCGTGGCCGACCCGGACGTCGACGTTGTCTACGTTTCGACGCCGCACCCGTTCCACCACGAGAATGCGCTGTTGGCCCTTGACGCCGGTAAACACGTGCTGATCGAAAAGCCCTTCGCCATGAACGCCTGGCAGGCCCGTGAGATCGTGGAGCTCGCCGAGACGAAAGGGCTGATCGCCCTTGAGGCCATGTGGACCCGCTACCTTCCGCACATGGTCCGCATCCGTGAGCTGATTCGGTCCGGCGCCCTGGGCGAGGTCCGCACAGTGATCGCTGACCACAACCAGAATCTGCCCAAGGATCCGACGCACCGCCTCAACGACCCGGCGCTGGGCGGCGGAGCGCTCCTGGACCTGGGCATCTACCCCGTCTCCTTCGCCTTCGACGTCTTCGGGGCGCCGACCGGGATTCGGGCAGCGGCCAGCATGACTGAAACCGGAGTTGACCGGCAGACCGCGATGATCTTCGAATACGGTGGCGGGCAGCAGGCCGTGCTGCACTGCGCGCTGGACACGGCAGGACCAAACCAGGCCTCGATCATCGGAACCGAAGGCCGGATCGAGATCCCGTCAGTCTGGTACACGCCGTCGGCCTTCACCAGATACGACGCCGACGGAAACGTCGTCGAGCGATTCGATGAACCCGTCACCGGCCGCGGCATGCAATACCAGGCGCAGGAAATGGAGCGGCTCATTGCGGCCGGCTCCATGGCCACCGACATCCTGCCGCCCCGGCAGAGCGTTCAGGTCATGGAGGCCATGGACGAAGTTCGGCGCCAGATCGGCCTCGCGTACGCCAGCGACGACAAGGACCACGGGCGCGCCTAGTACCGGTGCTGGGGCGGCCCCAGTTTCCATGAGAGGCACCGCCGCCGCTCACCCTCTCCCGATCAGCCCGGCCACGCGATCGAGTTCTTCATCCAGATTGTAGAAATGTACCGCCAGCCGGATTCTGCCCTCCCGGACCGATGCCACCACGTTGGCCTGGCGGAACCGCGCCAGGACCGCCTCGGTGTCTGTCACCGGCACGGAGAAGATCGTGGAGCGGTGCTGCTCGGCGAACGGCCTGAACGCGGAACCCTGCGCCGCCAGGGCATCCTGAAGACGCAGGGTGAGCCGGACGTTGCGATCGAGCAGGGCCCCGATGCCGAACCTGCGGAAGATGCCGAGCGCCGCCTGCTCGGCCAGGGCTGGAAACCAGGCCAAGGAGGCGTCGAGCTTCGAGGCCGTGGGTGAGAGGTCCATGGCCGGTCCGTAGAAGCTCTCGGCCGGGTTGCGCGCGGCCTTCCAGCCGGGACCGACGGGCTGGATCCGGTCAAGCAGCCCGCTGCGGACATAGAGGTAGCCCATGCCCCTGGAGCCGAGCAGGAACTTGTGGCTCGCGGCGGCCAGGAAATCCACGCCGTCGCGCACGACATCCAGGGGCACCGCGCCCGCGGCCTGGCAGGCGTCGACGAAGAACCAGGCGCCGGAGCGGGCCGCAACCTGGCTGAGTGCGGCCAGGTCCGCCCGGTAGCCGTTGGCCGAATGGACGGCACTCACTGCGATGAGACGGGTGCCGCCGTCGGCCGCCTGGCCAAATTCCTTGGCCGTCATGCCGTCACCGCCCGGTGCCACGGCCCGGACCTCGTAGCCGCGGTTGCGGAGCAGGAGCCAGGGGTAATAGTTCGAGGCGAATTCGTTCCCGGCAACCACGACGTTCTCGCCGCGCTTCGCCGGCGGCAGGTTGGCGGCTACTATCCCGGCGGCTGTGCTCACGGCCGGGACGATCGCGATCTCCCCCGCCGTTGCCCCGACGATCTCCGCGAATATGGTGCGTGCCTCCTCCCCTGCCCGCTCGGCATCCATCCAGTCGAACCTGCCGGCGGACCAGCGCGCGACGGCCAGTTCGTAGGCCTCGCGGGCGGGTGCACAGCCGACGTTCATCGAGGCGGTGTTGAGATAGATGGTCTCCTGCAGGCCCGGGAAGAGTCCGCGAATATCGGCCGCCTGCATGGCAGGGACCTCCTAGCCGTGCCCGCGCGCGGAGTCCAGGCCCTTTGCGTAGGCCGCCTGCCCCACGTGCTGGAGGCAGTCGGCAACCGTGCTGACCAGCCGCACCCCGAGGGTGACGGGCGGGTCCCAGCGGGTATCGACGATCCGGTCGAGGTCGTCGTCGCCGAGGTTCTCCAGGAAGTTCACGGTCTGCCGGTGGACGGCTTCGTAGTATTCGAGCAACAGTTCCGGCGGTGCCTGCACCGCGTCTACTTGGCCGCTCGTATGGCCGTAGCCGGTGTCCCGTTTGGAGAGCGGCAGGCCGAAGCGGGCGGCAAACCCCTCGGAGGTCCACACCTGGTCCAGGCCCGCGGCGGAGGCGACTTGCGCGTCCTCGACCCTGCTGAGGTGCCAGATGAGCCAGGCCATTGAATTCCCGTTGCCTCCGGGCCGTCGGAGCAGGGTGGCATCATCCACCCCGGCCAGGGCCGCGTCCACCGTCTCACGGATCCGGCCGAAGGCATCCAGCAGCAGTTCATTGGATTTCATCGCGTCCCCTCCCTGTGCATGATCGGAGTGCTGTGCATGATCGGTGATCCCCATGCTTGCATGGAGGCCGCACCGGCGGATAGGGCCGGGCATCGCCGTGCCAACCGCGCAAGCCGAGACGGTGCCGGGGGCAACACGGCCACGCGCAGTTCCGCAGTCCGCCAGGTCTTGGCAGCGGCGACCCCCGCGCCTACCCTTACGGATTATGAGCAACTTGTTGCCTGTAGCGCAGCCGGTTCGGGCGACGTCCAGTCGCTGGGAACGCCGGGACAAGTTCCATCTCGCCGGCATCACCGGCTTCGTCTTCCTGCTCAATGTGGTCGGCTGGAGTGTGCTGACCCTGGCCGTGGCTCCGCAGAACTTCGCGCTGGGCCGCTCCGGCGTGTACGGGGTGGGGCTGGGCGTTACCGCCTTTCTGCTGGGGGTGCGGCACGCGTTCGACGCCGACCACATCGCCGTCATCGACAACACCACCCGCAAGCTGGTCGGCGAGGGAAAGGCCGCGCTGGGGGTGGGCTTCTGGTTCTCGCTGGGCCACTCCACCGTGGTGTTCGGCGCGGCGCTGCTCCTGGCCCTCGGCGCGAGGGCCATGGCCGGCACCGTGCAGGACGGGGACTCGGCGCTGATGCAGACGCTTGGACTGGTGGGAAGCGTCGTGGCTGGAACGTTCCTGATCCTGATCGGCCTGATGAACCTCGTCTCGGTGGTCGGCATCGCCCGGGTGTTCCGCGGAATGCGGACCGGGGAACTGGACGAGGCTGAGCTTGAGCACCAGCTCAACAACCGGGGCTTCCTGGCAAGGCTCCTCGGCGGAACCATCCGGCGGATCACCAAGCCATGGCACATCTATCCCGTCGGTCTGCTGATGGGCCTGGGATTCGACACTGCCTCCCAGGTAGCCCTGCTCGTGCTCGCCGCCGGTTCCGCGGCCTTCTCCCTGCCCTGGTACGCCATCCTGGTCCTGCCGGTGCTGTTCGCCTCCGGAATGAGCATTTTCGACACCGCCGACGGCGTGTTCATGTCGAGGGCTTATGGGTGGGCGTTCCTGAAGCCGGTCCGCAAGGTCTTCTACAACCTCACAGTCACGGTGCTCTCGGTGATTGTGGCCCTGGTGGTCGGTGTCACCGTGCTGCTTGGGCTCGTGGCGGACAAGTTGGGACTCGAATCGGGGCCGGCGGCCGCCATCGGTTCGCTGGACCTCGAAAACGTCGGGTACATCATCGTCGGCCTCTTCGTCATCATCTGGCTGATCGCGCTCGCCGTCTGGAAATTTGGCCGGATCGAGCAGCGCTGGAGCCACGCCGGCACCAGCTGAGCCGATGCTGGCACAACGTAGGTCAGCAGCTGGGCGAGTCGAACTCGTAGGCCCCCGAATCGGCAGCGGCCGTCCCGTTGCAGTCCCCGTCCTGGGGCACGGGACTTCCGGCGAGGTCGACGGCGGACAGGCTCGTTCCGGCGCGGTCGATGGCCGGGCTGGTGCCGGGAGGCCCACCGCCAACCAGCCGGCCGTGAGGATCAGGGGCTTACGGCTGCGCGGGCAGAATTGATTCTCATGGCGTGTGGGCGGGGGTTGTAAAAAGCTTGGGCATGATCAACCAGAGCTTTATCTCAAACAGCGCTGTATAATTTATTTTGGTCAACAAAAGTGCCTGACCGGACCGGTCCCAGCGCGGAGACGTCGCACCGCCTACCTCAGTTCCTTCGTTCTGGAGTCTTGCCATGATGCCGCGCCCTACCCGCCCAGCCCTGGACAATCCGCCCCGCAGGCGTCGGTGGAGGCGGGGCCTGCGCATGGCGGGGGTGGTGGCGCTGAGCGTTGCCGGCTTGCTCGCCGCCTCGACGTCGGCCAATATCATCCTGGAACAGATCGAAAAGTCCCACACGGTCGCATACGGCGAAAAGGTTCACCTCATTGAGGGAACCATCAATGTCATCCGCACCGGCGAGACCGGGCCGACGGTCGTGCTGCTCAGTGGACTCGGGACCCCTGCCCCGGGGCTCGATTTTGCCCCCTTGGTCCGGGAAATGCGCGGCTTCCGAACAGTGATTGTTGAGGGATTCGGCTACGGCTTAAGCGACATGACTGCCCGGCCAAGGACCGTAGAAAACATCGCCGAAGAACTTCATGAAGTGCTGTCAAAGCTCGGCATCAGGGCGCCCTACACTCTCATGGGCCACTCGATCGCCGGCTTTTCCACGCTGTACTACGCGAACAAGTATCCAGCGGAGGTGTCCGCCGTTATCGGCATCGACCCCACCGTCCCGGCCAGCAGGATGTCTACGGGCGGAACCACCGACCACGCCGAGGTGCCTGCAGCGGACTACTGGTGGGCGCATGCACCCTCGACCACAGGCCTGGTCCGCTGGGCCACGGCGCTGGGTTTTGGAGAACCCGGCGGCGGCAGCTTCACGGCAGCTGAACGCCAACAAATGCGTCAGATAGCGAGCTGGAACTTCGGCAACCCGGCAGTCACTGATGAAACTCTCCGGATGGGCGAGAATGCCGCCAAGCTCCAGGATCTCCGCTACCCCGACGCCCTTCCGGTGCTCTACTTCCTGTCACAGGACACGATGAACCAGCAGCCGGACTGGTACGGCGCGCACGAACGGCAGCTGGCCAACGTACGGCGCCACGAGCTGGTGGTCCTTGGGGGCGAGCACTACCTGCACTGGACGCAGTCCAAGGCCATGGCAAAGAAGATCACCGAGTTCCTGCGCCACGGCGGCACCCAGTAGATCTAGTGGAGAGATTTATCGGTCGGCAGGTCCGGCGGGACCAGGAGGGCCCGGATCGTTGACGGAAGGATCTTTGCCGCCGCCACCTCATCCAGTCGTTCCGCCCGGATTTCGGCCGCCGCGCTGTGGAGGATGGCGTAGAAGCAGGCGGCCTGCCACGTGAGGGAATGATCGGTACGGAAGATCCCCTCACTCCTGCCCTTTTCCAGTACCGACACCACCCGGGCCAGCGGCTTGTCGTGGTGAGCCCTGATTTGGTCGGCTGAGAGGTATGGTTCGGCCGCCGCCAAAAGCGCGTTGAATTGATGGAGGACCCGCCAGGATGACTGGACGATCTCCTGCAGGGAGTTCCAGGTGTCTTGCTCGATGTCTACAGCGGCGAGTTCGGCCTCGGCGCGGTCCATGGCCCTCTCGAACACGGCGCCAACCAGGTCCTTCCGGTCTGCGAAGTGCCCGTAGAGGGTCACCCTGCCCACCCCCGCAACCCGAGCAATTTCAGCCATGCTTGCCCCGGGATTGTCACTGAGGCGTGTCAACGCGGCGTCAATGATGGCATCTTTGTTCCGGACGGCGTCCGCCCGCTTGGTGCGTTCTTTCTGCACTTCCGGCACCGGCCCTCCCAGCCCCTTCGACTACTCAAACAATGATGTTCAGGTTACCAGCGAGAACACTTCAGCGGCCCGGACCATCCGGTTCGGGTGAGGTGCCGGCCGGCGGAGCGGTCCTATGGTCAGGGCATGGGACTATTGCGGCACCGGCATGACGAACCCATGGGCGAGCGGTTTCAGATGCGCGAGAAACTGCTGTCGATCGGGGACGACTTCTGGATCGAAGACAGCCACGGCCAACGCGCCTACAAGGTCAACGGCAAGGCGGTCCGAATCCGGGACACGTTCGTTTTGGAGGACGCCTCGGGAAACGAGGTGGCGCGCATCCAGGAGCGCAAGCTCTCGGTCCGGGACAAGGTGGCCATCGAACGCGGCGGCGACACCGCCGCGACGGTGCACAAGGCCCTGGTAGGGTTCCGGGACCGCTTCTCGATCGACGTTCAAGGCGGCCCCGACATGAAGGCACACGGCAACATCGTCGACCACGAGTACGAGATCGAGCGCGACGGCCATACGGTCGCCACGATCTCCAAGAAGTGGTTCCGCGTGCGCGAGTCCTACGGCGTCGAAATCGCGGGCGGCGAGGACGTCCCGCTCCTCCTGGCGATCACCGTCGCCATCGACTCCTTGACCTAGCCTGTCCAGGCACCATGTCGCCCAGGAAAAGCACCGGATCCCTAGTAGCCGCGACCCTGTGGAGGCTGTTCGGCTTCCTGACGGCGAGCGCGGTTTGCGGCGTCCTGGCCGCCAGCCTTCTGGTCCCCACGGTGGCCGCGACCGGCGTCGCCGTCAGCGACTCGATCAAATTGTTCAACAGCCTCCCCTCGGAACTGACAGTTGATCCGCCGTCGGAATCGACCAGGGTGCTCACCGCCGACGGGAAACCGATCGCCACCTTCTATGCTGAAAACCGCGTGAAGGTCCGGCTCGACCAGATGTCCCCGTACATCAAGGACGCGATCGTCGCGATCGAGGACCGCCGCTTCTACGAACATGCCGGCATTGACCCCCAGGGGATTCTCCGGGCGCTGGTGTCCAACCTGACCGACGGCGGCAGGCAGGGTGCCTCCACCCTGACCCAGCAGTACGTCACCAACGTGCTCAACGAATCCCTCGTGTCGGCGGACAAGGGCGACCAGATTGTCCTCAACGGGCAAAAGAGCATGGCCGACAAGATCCGCGAGATGAAGCTCGCCGTCGAACTGGAAAAGAAATACACCAAGGATCAGATCCTGGAGGGGTACCTGAACATCGTGTTTTTCGCCCGTGACGCCTACGGCATCGAAGCCGCGTCCCGCTACTTCTTCAACACCACTGCCAAGGATCTCACCCTGCCGCAGGCTGCCCTGCTGGCAGGCCTCGTGAACAGCCCCAGTTTCTACAATCCTGACGTCCATCCGGAAAGCGCCGTCCAGCGGCGCAACCAGGTTCTCGCCAAGATGCTCAGCTATGGCGCCATCACCCAAGCGCAGCACGATGCGGCCGTGGCCGCCCCGGTGGATCTCAAGATCACCCCCGGGAGGCAGGGGTGCGCCGGCGCGGAAATGGCACCGTACTTCTGCGACTACGTTTCCCACCTCATTCTCAACAACCCGGCCTACGGCGCGGATATTGGCGAACGCGAGCGGAAGCTGTTCCGCGGCGGCCTGACCATCACCACCACCCTGGACAGCCGGCTCCAATTGGCCGCGCAGGCGCAGGTCGATGCCACGGCCGGGGCGAACCCGGACAAATGGGGCGCCGCGATGGTCTCCATCGCACCCGGCACCGGCAAGATCCTGGCGATGGCGCAAAACACCGTGTTTCTCCCGGCACCTGGCAAATTCGACACGCAACTGAACTTCAACGTCGATTCCAAGGACGCCAACGGCAACGATCTCAACGGCGCCGGCGGATTCCAGCCCGGTTCCACCATGAAACCGTTCACGTTTGCCGAATGGCTCAACGAGGGCAAATCCCTGACCGCCATGGTGGACGCCTCCAGGCGGTCCTATCCCCTCGGGTTTCCATGGAGGTCCAGCTGCGGCAGGGTGCTCGGCGCCTACAGCACCAGCCAAAAACAGCTCGGCGCCGCGGATGACCTGCAGAACAACGACCCCGGGTACTACCGCAGGATGCCCGTCAACTACGGTCTCTACAACTCCATCAACACCGCCACCTTCGCCGAGGCCACTCAGCTAGATTTCTGCGGCATCCAGAAGATGGTGGACGCCGCAGGGATCCACAGCGGCGTGGACAACGCCCGGGTGAACATGCACCAGCTGGGCAACCTGCTGGGCGCCATCGGCGTGGCGCCGCTCCATCTGGCCAACGCGTTTGCCACCTTCGCCAACGACGGAAACTACTGCGCACCGATTGCCATTTCGGCAGTGAACGACGCGGCGGGACAGAAACTGCCGGCCGAGACCAGCGCCTGTCACAGGGCGATCAAGCCCGAGGTCGCCCGCGGCGTGAACGCCGTGCTGCAGGACGTGCTGAAACGCGGGTCCGGCGTTTACATCAAGCCCAAGGTCCAGGAGCGGTTCCCGGTCGCGGCCAAGACGGGCACGTCCAATACCAATGGCGCCACCTGGGTGGTGGGCTACACAAGCGGCCTCGCGACGGCTTCCTTCTTCGGCGACGCCTTGGAGGGCCAGAAGCGGCCCGGGCAGAACATCACCGTCAACGGCAAGTTCTACAAGGCCATTGACGGGTACATGCTCGCCGGCCCGCAGTGGGCGAACTACATGCTGCAGGTCGCCGGGTACTACCCCACCGCCCCCTTCCCGGCGCCGCCGGAGTCCATGACCCGGACGCCCTCCGCGAGCCGCACGCCCCCTACGACCCGCACGCCGTGCTTCCCCGGTTTTAATAGTGCGTTGTGTCGCTGACACTGGCCCGAAATGCTCTGGATCCAATGCCGCGCTCTATGCCAACGGGGCCCGGAGCCTCTATCCTCTTGCCATGGGAGACGGGGCCAATTTCCGGCGAGGGGAATCGCGCCACCGCGCGCGGGTGGCTCATGAATCCCGATAGCGCCCAGCCTCACGACAACTACGACGCGTTCCTGTCGAGGCTGGACGCCGCCACCAGCAGCCTGAGCACCCGGGCCGCGTCGCTGGACAAAGCACTGGCAGCCGTTTCCCTCCTCTTGGGACCATCTGAGTCCGCCGTTCGGAAATGGGAACGACGGCGCCATTACGTCGGTGAGCAGCTCGCCGTTCACTCGGGGTCCCCGCAGTCCTACACCGCGCTGTGCGAGCTCCACGTCGTGGCAGGAAAGATGGAAGCAATGCTCCGGGGCCGTGTCCAGCGTGTCACCGAGAAGCTGGCGGTCATGCAAGGGCGTCGTGAGGCCATCGACAAGTCATTGCTGGAGCTTGAGCTGAGCAGAATTAAGCTGACGTCGTCCCGGATGCTGTCACAGGACCGCGAAAAGTTGAGCAGCATCTTTTCCGAAATCGCCGGCTCCACCGCGGCCAAAGGAGCCATTCCCGATATGGGGTTGCTGGGCGATCTCAAGGAAGCACGCGAGGCAATCATCCTGGCCGAAGCGCTCATGGAAGTGAAGGGGTACTAATCATGGAAATTTCACGGCGCGATCAGCCCCGGAAGGACATCGTCGCCCTCGTTCGCTGGTCAAAGAAACCGGGCGAAAACCCCGTCTTCAAGTTCGTCATGTCGAGTATTTTGGGGCTGATCGTGTGCCTGTTCCTGATGATCTTTCTGCCCTTCCTCAGAAGTTTCGGTGCCCTGGTTTTGTTCACCCTCTTCTTCGCCGCGCTTCTGACGGTGCGCACGGTCATGGCCCAGCAGCGCTTCATGCGGGGGCTGACCAAGAGGATCAATGACACCCTCGCAGAGGTCACGAGCAGCCCGGGTGACCAATTGTCGGTCAGGCAATTCCGGCACATGACCAAGACCGGCGAGCAGCTTCCGCTCCTTGTCAGCGGCGTACCCGGGCTGAACCTGCATGTGGCCCGGGCGTCAACTCTGGAGAAACATGCCCCCGAGAAATGGGTTGCGGTGTTCACGGTTGTGCCTCCGGACAACGGAACCGCCAGCTTCGACCGCCTGGTGGCGGCAGCAGTCAACGCCGGCCCCGGTACCACCAGCGCGAAAGCGTCCTAGCGGCGGGAGCTTGCCCCCGTCGTTGTTCCAAATCATTCAGCGCCGCTGGTGGCTCTTCGGCTATGGCGGGCAAGCGGGACGTTCTGCCCTAGCCTCTGGGCCCCGTACGCCCAACAGTGAGGACATGACGACCACGTCGGGTCGCCGGCTGTCTCTGCTCAAGAACTTGTGGGTTGCTGTCTTCTTCCCTCCCAGGAGTGCAGAGAATTCAGAGATCTGGTTCCGGGGACCGAAAATGACGCCAAGACAACATGTTGACAGGGTGAGCGCCGAGGACATGATGTCCTTGGACGCGGACATCGGCTCAGCGCCAATGCAAGTCGGGGCCATCCTCATGCTCAGCACGGAAGGCAGCGAAGATTCGGCACCCCTCCTGGAAGCACTGGCGCGTCGGCTCGGCACTGTCCCCCGGCTGCGCCAGCGGCTGGTCTCTGTCCCCTTCGGCTGCGGGCGGCCCATTTGGGCGGATGATTCCGGCTTTGATCCGGCACACCATCTGGGCGTGATCGCCTGTCCGGCGCCCGGCGGTGAGGAAGCGGTGCTGAACATTGCGGCCGAAATGCTCGCTGCGCCGCTGTCCCGCGACCGTCCTCTCTGGTCAGCCAAGCTCATCACCGGCGTAAGCCCGGACCTGTCAGCGCTTGTTTTCGTCTTTCATCATGTCCTCACAGATGGAATTGGAGGTCTCGCCGTCCTGGATGCCCTGGCAGCCGCGGAAGCCGGGTGGGACGGTCGCCGGGAGCCAGAGATTCCATACTCGGCGCTGCATCTGGCCATTGATGCTGCAAGGAGCCGAGTCAACGCACTGGCCGGGCTCCCGGCCGCACTGCGGACCGCAGCCGCCGGAGCCTCCGAACTGCGGCAGACGGGCAAACCCCGGGCTGCCCGCACCTCACTCAACCGCCCGACAGGTCCGCAACGGACGCTTGCCGTCCTCCGCTGCGACATGGAGGCAGTCAGAACCGCCGCGCACATGCAGGGAGCGACGGTCAACGATCTCATCCTCACCGCCGTCGCGACAGCCCTGCACCGCCTGCTCCTGGCACGGGGCGAATATGTTGAAGAGTTTGTCATCTCCGTGCTGTTTTCTGCACGCCGCCACACGACAATCACCTATCTGGGGAACCGGAGCGGCATCATCCCGGTGACCGTTCCCGCGGTCGGTCCGGCCAAGGGAAGGGTGGCAGCCGTTGCCGCAACGATGAGGAGTGTCAAGCAGCGGCCTCCCGGGGCCTCCACTGCAATCATCGGCCCCATATCCCGGGTCGCAGCGCACCTTGGCGCCTACCGCTTCGTCATAGACCACCAACACCTTGTCCATACATTTGTCACGAACCTGCGGGGACCCGAACGCACCTTGGTGGTCGCGGGCAGGCCGGTAACCGGGATCATTCCACTCGGAGCGATCAGCGGCAACGTAACGGTTGCCTTTGCAGTCCTCTCCTACGCCGGCACGCTGACCATCACCACTATCGCCGATCCCGGGGCGTGCCCGGACCTGACAGGACTGCGTGACGAACTTTCCAGCGCCCTTGAAGCTCTGATGGTGACTGGGCCTTCATAAGCTTCGACCCGAGGACATCCGTTCATGAAGAGCCGTCGGCTCGGCGCATTCTCCGCGTGTGGATCCTAAGGGACTGACCGAGCGCACACCGGATGCCTGTGGACATCCGGACGTGGCTGTTCCAGAATCGGGAATGTGCCCAGGACCGAGCAGTACGGGCTTGTCTTCGACGGTGACCTGCCGCCGATGCGTTCCCTGCGCACGGCGTGGCTGCTGGCATTGTTTCTGGGCTTCAGCGGAGCGGACAGGTTCTACCTCCACAAGCCGGTTACCGGCACCTTGAAGCTGTTGACGCTGGGCGGCGCCGGCATCTGGTGGCTCATTGACCTGTTCCGGATCACCAATGAGTACGCCGCCGACGGGGCATCCATGCCGTTGGCCGGGACCAACTCCCTGCGACGGGGCCTGCGTCTGGCCTCGACTGTCCTGGTCGTCACCCTCGCCGGTGCGTTGGTCTGCGTCAGCGCCGCCCCCGTCACCGGGACTGTGACCGCCACAGTTGCCGCGATGAACGCAGTGCTGCATCCGGCCCCGCCGCCCCCGGTGAAAGAATGGGTCACCGTCGCGGAGGCCTCCGGCACGAAACCCCCGGCCCCACTCGTAACCCTCACCGGCAGGCTTCACATTGAGTACACCTTCACCGGGGCCGCCATTGCCTATCTCCAACCCGTGAATGGACCTGCCCTCACCGTGCTGTCCCTGGCCATGGCCGGCGCCGGGGCGATCGGCATCAGCCTGGCTCCGGGGACATACGCGCTGATAGTCAGCACTAATGGAGCCGTCTGGCACCTTACGGCCCAGGAATACCGGCCCTCCGGGTAGCGTCACGGTGCGCCGTCACATACCGGGCCGACGACAGGGAAGGACTGGGACCTGACCGTTCCCTATTGAAGAGACGCGGTCAGGCGCGCCAGATTGTCGAATACTTTTTGGGCTACGGGCCGCCGGATCCAGTCTTCGAGCTGCAGCTCGCGGCTTTCCACGCGGTACCCGTCTTCGATCCCGCGAATGGCGTCCACAAAATCGCGCCCGTGCACAAGTACGGATACCTCCATGTTGAGGCTGAAGGAACGCACATCCATGTTACTGGACCCAATCACCGCAACTTCCTCGTCAATAGTGAAGTGCTTGGAGTGCAGCACCTTCGGTGCCCGGTAAAGGTAAATCCTGACGCCCGCGCGGAGCAGTGCTTCGTAGTACGAACGCTGCGCGTGATAGACCATGCTCTGGTCACCGACTTCGGAAACAAAGAGCTCGACGCTTAGCCCCCGCGCAGCTGCCGTGACAATAGCCATCAGGATGGATTCGTCCGGGACAAAGTATGGACTGGTGATGCTGACGCGTCGCTCAGCTTTGTGGATAAGCGTCGCGTAGAGCTTCAAATTGTTGTCGTTGTCGAAGCTGGGGCCACTGGGCAGGACTTGCGCGTCGACGAGCGCAGAATGATGGCTGACGCCGATGGCGCTGGAATCCAGTGGCAGTATCACACCCGCTTCGCTGTACCAGTCCGTCGCGAAGACCGCATCCAGCTCCCGGACCACTGGTCCCTCAACGCGCATCATCAGTTCGTGCCACTGAAGCCCGCGCTTCAGGTTGCCCTTCGTGTCGTAGCTCGCGTCGATGAGGTTCTGGGACCCCGTGAATCCCACGCGGCCATCGACGACGCAGATCTTCCGGTGATTGCGCAGGTCCGGCCTCTGCCATTCGCCACGCCAAGGCCGCACCGGCAGCATGGGGCGATATTCCGCCCCTATCTCCTGGAGGAACTCCAAGGTTTCTTTCCGGCCGGGGAACTTCAGGCCAGCCAGGTGATCGGACAGAACCCGCACGTCAACGCCGCGCCGTCGTGCCCGGGCCAGCGACTGAAAATACGGCTCTGTCGTTGCGTCCAGCACGAGGATGTAAAACTCCACGTGCACATAACTTGTGGCCGAATCAATATCAGCGATCATGGCATCGAAAGCTCCGTTGTAGTCGCCCAACAGGGTCGCACTGTTGCCCGCGACCATTGGGAGCGCCCCAAGGTTGCTGTTCAACACCACCGCCGAATGCAGCCATTCCGGCCAATCAAGGCCGCGGCTTATGAACGGACTGCCTTCAGTCCGGGCCAGGACCAGAGCGTTGACTTCGCGCTGCTTGTCCCTGCGCGCCTTGGGCAGTTTCGAGTAACCAACAAAGAAATATGCGACGGCACCAAGGATCGGTATGAAAATTATGGCGAGCACCCAGGCAATAGCAGAGGATGGACGGCGATTCATCGACACCAGGACAGCTGCGACGGTCACGAGTAGTATGTGGGCCGCCAGCAGGAGCAAGGCAAAAGTTTCAGCGTCCTGGAAGGATCCGCGCACGGCTGCCTAAACGTACTTCAAGGCACGAACGCCGTCAGACCAGCACCCGGCTCTTGGTTCCGTCAAAATATCCCAATAGTCTTCCCGGAAACTCATTTGCTTTTCCTGCTCTCAAAGATGCGTTCTCGTTTCCGGGACGGCATGTCCCTCAGCCCTACCTTTGGAGGGTATGACCATTGTTTGCATTAGGTCCGGCATGGGCCTCACCCGCTGCGGGTGAAATTCCGGAAATGCATGGCGCGAGCTCCGAGACGTGTCCGACCAGCTGGGCCGGCAGGCGACTGCCATGGCCCGTGGTGGCTGCGCGCCCGCGCTCAAGCAAACGGGCCGGACCCCACCTAGGGGGGCCGGCCCGTCCACCCTTTGAGAGCCGCGAGAGCTTTCTAGGAGAGGGCCCCGTCCGCCTTCACGGCAAGGACGGGCCGGTCGGCCTGCATGAGGATGCGCTGGGCGTGGCTGCCCAGGATGAATTTGCCGACCTGTGAGCGGTGCCGCAGGCCAATGACAATCAGGGATGCGTTGACCTCGCGGGCGACGTCCAGGAATTCATCGGCGAGGTCGTCACGGTACGGCGGCTGGATCACCGTTGCCCTGATTCCGGCCTCCGTGGCCCGGCGGCCGGCCTCCTCCAGGATGTCGGAGCCGGCAACGGCTTTGTCCACCAGGGCGCCTTCGCGGGCGGAGTTGACGATCACCAGGTCTTCGTTCCTGAGCATGGCTTCGGCAATGCCGGCGGTCAGCGCGGCCTCCCCTGCCGGTGTGGGGACGAATCCGACGATGATGCTCATACCTTCTCCTTGATTTTCGTGGTGATGGGCTGTTCGCTTGGCGCCGTCGTCCACTTCGCCAGGAGAGTCCGGATGCCCGGGAGCACGGCTACCAGGACGAACACGATGAGCAGCGTCGCGGAGATGGGGCGGGTGAAGAAGCCCGTGGGATCGCCGCCGAACACGAGAAGTGAACGGCGCAGTGAGCTCTCCAGCAGGGACCCGAGGACGAACGCCAGGACCAGCGGACCGGGTTCAAAGCCGAACTTCTTCATCAGGTATCCCACGATCCCAAACACCACGACAAGCGTCACATCGAACATGCTGTTGTTGATGGTGTAGGCACCAAGCAGCGTGATGAGGGCGGTGACCGGGGCCAGGATCGCGGCGCGGACGCGGAGGATTTTCACGAAGATTCCGACGAGGGGCAGGCTCATGATCAGCAGCAGGATGTTGCCGATGTACATGGAGTTGACCACGCCCCAGAACAGCCCGGGGTCCTGCTCCACCAACTGCGGGCCCGGCGTCACACCCTGGATCAGCAGGGCACCGAACATCAGGGCCATGGTGGCGTTAG
This sequence comes from Arthrobacter humicola, assembly GCF_022803015.1. GTDB lineage: Bacteria > Actinomycetota > Actinomycetes > Actinomycetales > Micrococcaceae > Arthrobacter > Arthrobacter humicola_A. The sequence continues at coordinate 299,188 of NZ_JAFKON010000001.1, read as the reverse complement.
CCGGGATTCCGAGGGTCAGCAGCGGGATGAACGACGACGTTGCTGCGGCGTTGTTGGCGGTTTCCGGTCCAGCGACGCCCTCCGGGGCCCCTTTACCGAACCGTTCCGGCTGCTTGGCGCGCTTCTTCTCCATCGCATAGGAGGCCATCGATGCGATGGTGGCACCGCCACCGGGCAAAATGCCGAGGAAGAACCCGAGGACAGAACCGCGGGCGATCGCGCCGGAGGCCTGCGCGAGATCCGTCCGTGATGGCCAGACGTTCGTGACCTTGGACGGCGCCTTGGCGGCGCGGTGCCGCTCTTCGAGGTTGTAGAGGATTTCGCCCAGGCCGAAGATGCCCATGGCGATCGGCACGAAATCAATTCCGTCGGCCAGTTCCAGGTTGCCGAAGGTGAAGCGGCTTTCGCCGGTGAAGATGTCCCGGCCGACCGTTGCCAGCAGCAAGCCGACGGCGGCGGCGATGAGTGCCTTGGTCTTGGCACCGTTGCTGATGGTGGCGACCAACAGGATGCCGAGCAGTGCGAGCGCCGAGTATTCGGCCGGGCCGAAGTCGAGGGCAAAGCTCGCCACGACGGGCGCCAAGAAGGTCAAGCCAACGATTGAGGCGGTTCCGCCGATGAACGAGCCGATGGACGCCAGGCCAAGTGCGGTACCGGCCTTCCCCTGTTTGGACATCTGGTAGCCGTCGAAGACGGTCACCACGGACGAGGCTTCGCCGGGAAGCCGCAGGAGCACGGAGGTGATGGTGCCGCCGTACTGTGCGCCGTAAAAGATGCCCGCGAGCATGATGATGGCGGTGACGGGTTCGACGTTGTAGGTCAGCGGCAGCAGGATGGCGATGGTTGCCGCGGGCCCCAGACCGGGCAGGACACCGATCAACATGCCGATGACGACGCCGATCAGGCAGTAGAGGAGGTTGCTCGGCTCCAGGACAACGGCGAATCCGTTGATCACGGGATTTAGAAAATCCACGGGGTTCTCCTAGAAGAGGTGGGGAATGGAGGTGTTGAGCGCAAGGACGAAGATTCCGTAGAACGCCGCCACGACGATCGCGCTTACCAGCAGGGTGGAGCGCCACGTTTCGCCGCCGAGGAAGCGCATCCAGATGATGCACAGGACGAGGGCGGGCAATTCAAAACCGATGGCCGGCATCAGCGCGACCATGGCGGCGAGGGTGACGAGCCCTGTCAGGGGTGCGGAGGACATGCGGGTGAACTTCTCCGCGTCCCGGTTGTGCCGCCCGACGGTCAACTGGAAGAGGCCCAGGACCACCATGACGCAGCTGATCATGAACGGCCACAGCCCGGGCTCCGGCGCTGCCGGAGTGCCGAGGCCCATGGCAACGGACAGGACCAGGGCGCCGGTGCCGACGCCGAGAACCACTAAGGAGGATGCCGCATTTGCCAGCGCTCCGGCGGCGGGCGGCTTCTCTTCCTCCCACTGCGCGGCGAGTTGCTCCGGCGTGAGGTCCTCCAGAACGTCGTCCCCGGGAGCTTCGGGGGCGTTCCCGCCGGAGGGGGCCGCGGGGCGGCTTCCCCCTCCGGCGGGCACTGAAGAAGGTGAAGACGACACTTGGATCACTTCGTTCCGCTGAGGCTGATGTCGTACTTCTCCACCAGCGACTTGTACTTGGCGGCGTAGTCCTTCCACTGGGTGACAACTTCCTCGCCGGAGATTTCCTTCGGGGTCAGCATGTTCTTCTTGTTGAATTCCTTGTAGGAATCGGACTTGAAGGTCTCCTTGATGGCAGCGAGCAGCTTGTCCTTCACGTCCTTGGGCGTTCCTTTGGGAGCGGCGACGGCGCGATACTGCGCCACGGGAACGTCGTAACCGGATTCCTTGGCCGTAGGCACATCCGGGAGGAAGGAGTTCCGCTCCTCCGAAAAGACGAGCAGCGGTGTGACCTTTCCGGCCTTGATCTGCGGCATGGCTTCGCCGAGCTGGATGGTGGACACTTCTACCTGGTTGCCGAGGACCGCGGTGAGGGCTGGCTTGCCGCTGTCGAACGGTACATCGGTGCCCTTGATGCCGGCCTGCTTGAACAGGACGGTCTGTGCCAGCTGGCTGCCGGTGCCCACGCCGGTGGTGCCGAACGTGATATTGCGCCCTGCTCCGGTCAGGTCCTTGATGCTGTTGAAGCCGGAGGCCTTGCTGGCGACCAGCACGTAGTCGTCCTGCGACAGGCCGGCAATGATGTCCAGGTCGTCGATGCTGACGGCCTCATCCGCGGTGACCGCAAGCGGGGTGATCGTGATCAGGGACGCGGTGACCAGAAGGAGGTTCTGGCCGTCGGCGGGCTTGCCGGCAACTTCCTTTGTGGCCAAGGCGCCGTTGGCCCCTGGCTTGTTCACCACAGGCATCGGGGCGCCGAGGGTTTTGGAAGCGCCCTCGGAGATGGCGCGGGCAATCAAGTCGGTGCTGCCGCCGGCGGCCTGGCCCACGGTGAGGCTTACGGGCCCGTTCGGATATTTTGAAGAATCGGTACTGCCGCCGGCAACATTGCCGCAGGCCGTCAGCGCCAAGAGCGTGACGGCGGATGCCGCTCCAAGTACGGTGCGGCGCGAAGGGAAGTGCATCATTGAAACTCCTCATTGATGATCAGGGCCAGCGCCCCGGAAGCATGTGAACCGCGTCACTGCCGGTTCGCTGTGTCGAGTGTAGGGAGCGGCTATGATGCATGTCTAAGCCCAAATATGCATCGAGTGATACCGGGAAGGCATCATGTTTACCTTTGACCAGCTGGCCGGATTCATCGCGGTGGCAGAAGAGCTTCACTTCGGCCGCGCGGCGGAACGCCTGAACATGACCCAGCCTCCGCTGAGCCGGCAGATCCAAAAGCTGGAGAAGGCCGTCGGCGCCGAGCTGCTGGAACGGGACAACCGGAAGGTCCAGCTGACCCCGGCGGGAACCGCCTTCCTGGAGGAAGCCAGGCGGTTGCTGGCCCTCGCCGAACGCGCCCCTGTCACCGCCCGCCGGATCGCATCGGGCCGCTCCGGCCTTCTGCGAATCGGTTTCACCGCGGCCAGCGGGTTCAGTATCTTGGGGCCCCTGCTGGAGGAGATTTCGGCGATCCTTCCCGACGTCGACGTCGACCTGCAGGAAATGGTGACCGGTGAACAGATCCAGGCCCTGGAAACGGGAGAACTGGACCTGGGGCTGGCACGTCCGCCCTTCGACAAAGACGTTTTTGATTCGCGGCTTCTTTACCGCGAATCCATGATGGTGGCCGTTCCGGCCGGCCATCCCCTGGCCCGCCGCGGCGGCATTGTCGGGAACGAGGACCTCAAGGACGAGGCCCTCATCATGCATTCGCCACTGCAGGCCCGGTACTTCTACGACCTCGTGATCCGCATGCTGCCGGTGCAGCACGGCAACGTGGTCCACACGGTCAGCCAGATCCTCACCATGGTCTCGCTGGTGGCGGCCAAACGCGGAGTCGCCTTTGTGCCCCGGTCCGCCACAGCGCTGGGCATCCAGGGGGTCGAATTCCTCCCGCTGGCCAGCAGCCACGGCGAACCCGTGGAGCTCCATGCCATCTGGAGCCGTAAAGTGAGCAATCCCGCCCTGTCGCGGCTGCTCGGCGCCCTGGACTTCCAGCTGGACTAAGGTCGCCACAATGCACTGAAGGTATCAATGCATTCAATAATGCACTTGGACAGGCATGAGGCGGCAAACCTAGTCTGAAGGGGAACCGCACTTCCCCGCCGACTCGGCGCATACCCGGAGGACCCCACCGTGGCAAAATACGCACCCCAGGAACTGGCCAACGTCCTCAAGGACGGCCTGCTCTCCTTCCCCGTCACCTCGTTCGACGAACAGCTCCAGTTCGACGAAGAGAACTACCGCAAACACCTCGCCTGGCAGGCCAGCTTCCCGGTCGCCGGACTCTTCGCGGCCGGCGGAACCGGGGAGGGCTTCTCACTGACCCCGGCCGAGTCCGAGCGCGTCGTCCGCGCCGCCGTCGGGGAAGTCGGCAGCATCGTCCCGGTCCTGGCCTCCGCCGGCGGCTCCACCGCCCAGGCCATCGAAAACGCCCGCGCCGCCGAGGCCGCCGGCGCCGACGGCATCCTGCTGCTCCCGCCCTACCTCACCGAGGCGGACCAGGGCGGCCTGATCGACCACGTCAGCGCCATCTGCCGGTCCACCTCCCTCGGTGTCATCATCTACAACCGTGCGAACGCGATCTACAAGGACACCACCGTCGCCACCCTGGCCGACCGCCACCAGAACCTGATCGGCTTCAAGGATGGAGTCGGAGACCTCGAACACGACGCCCGGGTCTACGCCAAGCTCGGCGACCGCCTGTTCTACCTCGGCGGCCTCCCCACGGCCGAGACGTTCGCCCTCCCGCTGCTGCAGCTGGGCATGAGCACCTATTCCAGCGCCATGTACAACTTCGTGCCGCAGTTTGCGCTGGACTTCTACCAGGATGTCCGCAACCACGACCGGGTGGCCGTGAACAAGAAGCTGAACGAGTTCGTGATCCCCTACCTGGACATCCGCGACCGGGTGAAGGGCTACTCCGTCTCGATCGTCAAGGGCGGATTGGCCGCGATTGGCCGCTCCGCCGGCGGGGTCCGCCCGCCGCTGCAGAACCTGGCGCCCCAGGACCTCGCAGACCTCAAGTCCCTTATCGCCACCGTTTCCTAGGAGGATGCACCGTGACACTCACCGGACGCTCACTCATTGCCGGCCAGGCCGTCGCCGGGGACGGCGCGACGGCGTACGCCTTCAATCCCGCCACGAACGAACGGCTCGAACCCGGCTACACGCTGCTCACCGGGGAACAGCTGAAGGACGCCACCGCAGCGGCCGCCGCGGCCTACCCCTCCTTCAGCACGCTCGACCCGGAAACCCACGCCCGGTTCCTTGAGGCCATTGCCGGGAACATCGAGGCGATTGGCGAGGAACTCATCACCCGAGCGGGCCTCGAGACCGGACTACCGGCCGCCAGGCTCCAGGGCGAGCGGGCGCGCACCACCGGCCAGCTCCGGCTCTTCGCCGGCGTCGTACGCCAAGGGGATTACCGCGGGGTCCGGATCGACCCGGCGCTGCCTGACCGCGCTCCGCTGCCGCGGGCGGACATCCGGCAGCGGCAGATCCCGCTTGGTCCCGTCGCCGTTTTTGGTGCGAGCAACTTCCCGCTGGCCTTCTCGACGGCGGGCGGCGACACCGCCTCCGCCCTCGCCGCCGGCTGCCCCGTGGTCTTCAAGGCCCACAATGCGCATCCGGGCACCGGCGAACTCGTCGGCCAGGCCATCGCCAAGGCCGTCCGCGACACCGGGCTGCACCCGGGCGTGTTCTCGCTGATCTACGGTCCGGGCACCAGCATCGGCCAGGCGCTCGTCGCCGATCCAGCCATCAAGGCCGTCGGCTTCACCGGATCGCAGTCCGCCGGCATCGCCCTGATGCGCACCGCCGCCGCCCGGCCCGAACCCATTCCCGTCTATGCGGAAATGTCCTCGCTCAACCCGGTGTTCGTCTTCCCCGGCGCCCTCGACGGCAACGCCGAAGAAATCAGCGTTCTCGCGCGGCAGTACGTTGCCGCCGTCACCGGCAGCTCCGGGCAGCTGTGCACCTCCCCCGGCCTCCTGTTCGCCCCCGCCGGCGCGGCCGGCGACGCCTTTGGCGCCGCCGTCGGCCGGGCCGTGTCCTCATGCGCCGGGCAGACCATGCTGACCGAAGGCATCGCCGGGTCCTGGCACGCCGGAGCCGATGCACTGGGTTCCGCCGGGAACGTCAGCGTCGTCGGCCAGGGCGCCGACGGGGCGACGAAGAACGCCCCAGCTCCGGCCATCTTCGGCACGTCTGTCGCCGAGTTCGTGGCCAACCCCGTCCTGCACCAGGAAATCTTCGGCGCCGCCAGCCTGATGATCCGCTACTCCACCACCGAGGAGCTCGTTGACGCCGCCCAGCGGCTCGAAGGCCAGCTCACGGCCTCCCTGCAACTGACCGAGTCGGACTACCGCGCCGCTGCCCCCCTCATCCCGGTGTTGGAGCAAAAGGTCGGCCGGATCATCGTCAACGGCTGGCCGACCGGCGTCGAAGTTGGCCACGCCATGGTGCACGGCGGCCCGTTCCCCGCCACATCCGACACCCGGACCACGTCCGTGGGTACATTGGCAATCAGCCGGTTCCTGCGCCCCGTCGCCTACCAGAACCTGCCACAGGAACTGCTCCCGGCGCCGCTGCAGGACCCCAACCCGTGGCGGCTGAACCGCCGGATCGACGGCGTCGTTCAAGCCTCCGCAGCAGAAGAGGCAGCAACAGAGAAAGCAGAGGTCAACGCGTGAGCACGCGGCCCACCATTGCCCACGTTGAAGTGGTCCCCGTTGCCGGGCACGACAGCATGCTGATGAACCTCAGCGGCGCGCACGGCCCGTTCTTCACCCGCAACATCGTTCTTATCACCGATTCGAATGGCCGCACCGGACTCGGCGAAGTGCCGGGCGGGGAAAAGATCCGCGCCACCATCGAGGAAGCCGGCATCTTCCTGGCCGGCCAGCCGGTGGCCCGCTACCGCTCCCTGCTCCGGGACGTCGCGGCGAAGTTCGCCGACCGCGACGCCGGCGGCCGCGGCCTGCAGACCTTTGACCTGCGCACCACCGTCCATGCCGTCACCGCGATCGAATCCGCCCTCCTTGACCTGCACGGTCAGTTCCTCGGCGTCCCCGTCGCGGAACTGCTCGGCGACGGCCAGCAGCGCAGCTCGGTGCCCATGCTCGGTTATCTGTTCTTCATCGGCGACCCCGGCCGAACGGATTTGCCGTACCTGGTGGAGGACGCGCCGGCGGACCGGTGGGAAAAGCTCCGCCGGCAGGAGGCCATGACACCGGAGGCCGTGGTGGCCCTGGCCGAAGCCGCCCAGGAACGCTACGGATTCAGCGACTTCAAGCTCAAGGGCGGCGTGCTCTCCGGCGACGCCGAGGTGGATGTGGTGACGGCCTTGGCCAGGCGTTTCCCGGAGGCCAGGATCACCCTTGATCCCAACGGCGCCTGGCTCCTGGAGGAGGCCGTCCGGCTGGGCCAACGCATGCAGGGCATTGTGGCCTACGCCGAGGACCCCTGCGGCGCGGAAGGCCGCTTCTCCGGACGCGAGGTCATGGCCGAATTCCGCCGCGCCACCGGGCTGAAGACCGCGACGAACATGATCGCGACGGACTGGCGCGAAATGTCCCATGCCATCCGCAGCAACGCCGTGGACATCCCCCTCGCGGACCCGCATTTCTGGACCATGCACGGTTCCGTCCGGGTGGCCCAGATGTGCGCCGAATTCGGCCTGACCTGGGGATCGCACTCGAACAACCACTTCGACATCTCGCTCGCCATGTTCACCCACACCGGGGCGGCCGCCCCGGGAGAAATCACGGCGCTGGACACGCATTGGATCTGGCAGGACGGCCAGGGGCTCACCAAGGAACCACTGCAGATCAAGGAAGGTGCGATCAGGGTTCCGGACGCTCCGGGCCTCGGAATCGAGCTGGACCGCGCCGCTCTGGACAAGGCACACCAGCTGTACCTGGAACACGGCCTCGACGCCCGCGACGACAGCATCGGCATGCAGTACTACATTGACGGCTGGTCCTTCGACCCCAAACGGCCCTGCCTGATTCGATAGAGACTGCTCGATAGGGACTGCTCACTAGGGTCTGTTCGCTAGGGACTGTCCGCCGGGCAGCATCCCTGAGGCGGATCCCCACCGCTGCCGCACGGCCGGCTCTCCTTGCGCAGGAGAGGGTTCGGCCGTGCGGCATCCCGCTTCCGGCTCCCCTGGTCGCAGGCACCCGACACGAAGGACCAATCTTGGGCGGCGTTCTCACCGGCATACTGATCGTCGCCTCCGTCATCGCCGTCGGATATCTCTCGGCCCGGCTGCGGATCCTCGGACCGGAAGTCCAGGGCGCCCTGACCCGCACGGCGTATTACATCACCAACCCGGCACTGCTGTTCACGGTGGTGGCCGGCAGCGATATCCGGGCCGCGCTCGGAACTGATGCCCCGCTGGCGCTGCTTTCCGCGGCGGCCGTGGGGCTGCTCTATTCCCTGCTGAGTGTCCTGTTCTTCCGCCGGCCGGTGGCAGAGACAGCCGTCGGCGCGATGGCCAGCAGCTACGCGAACGCCAACAACATCGGGATCCCCGTCTCCCTCTACGCCGTGGGAACGGCCCAGCACGTGGCTCCCGTCCTGTTGGCACAGATACTCGTCCTGGCGCCGGTCTATTTGACCCTGCTGGGTGTCGCATCGGGGTCCAGGATCTCTTGGCGGAAAATGCTGCTGCAGCCCTTAGCCAACCCCACGATCATCGCCTCCGGCCTGGGCGCGGCGGTCGCACTGACCGGCTGGAGAGTTCCGGAACTGCTGCTGAAACCCGTCGACATGCTCGCCGGCGGCGCCGTCCCCATGGTGCTGCTGGCCTTCGGACTGTCCCTGGCCGGCAAGGCCCCGCTGCAAAAGGGCGACGGGCGCACTGAATCGCTCGTCGCCACCTTCCTGAAGATCGCAGGCATGCCCGTGATCGTCTGGGCGCTGGGCCGCTTCGTCTTCGGCCTCGAGGGGCAGCACCTGCTGGCCATCGTGATCATGGGCGCGCTGCCCACGGCCCAGAATGTCTTCCTCTTCGCCTCCCCGTACCAGCGCGGCGTGATCGTTGCCCGGGACGTCATCCTGTGCACCACCCTGCTCTGCGCCGGCTCTTTGCTGGTCATCGCCTGGCTGCTTGGCTGACTGAGGCGAAACACTCTCCCAGCACTTGTTATACAAGTAAGTAACTTGTAGCCTAAGTTGAGCGAGGCGGAGTTGCCTCGCAGGAACTTCAGGGAGAACCATGACCAGCGTTGATCTCATCCGCCATGTAAAGCTGTCCACGGCCAGGCTTCCACTCGCCGTTCCGATCAGTGACGCGAAAGTGTTCACCGGACGCCAGAAGCCGATGACCGAGGTCGTGTTCCTTTTCGCCGAAATCACCACCGAACAGGGCCACAGCGGAATCGGGTTCAGCTACTCCAAGCGCGCCGGCGGGCCGGCTCAGTACGCCCACGCCAAGGAAGTCGCCGAAGGCATCATCGGCGAGGACCCGAACGACATCGGCCGGCTCTACACCAAACTTCTCTGGGCCGGTGCGTCCGTGGGCCGCTCCGGAGTGGCCACCCAGGCGCTGGCCGCAATCGACATCGCGCTCTACGACCTCAAGGCCAAGCGCGCCGGCCTGCCGCTGGCCAAGTTCCTGGGCGCCTACCGTGACTCCGTGCAGACCTACAACACGTCAGGCGGCTTCCTCAACGCCTCCCTGGCCGAGGTCAAGGCCCGCGCCACCGTCCTGCTGGACGAAGGCATCGGCGGCATCAAGATCAAGGTCGGCCTTCCAGACACCGCCGAGGACCTGCGCCGCGTCGCCGGCATCCGCGAGCACATTGGCTGGGACGTCCCACTCATGGTGGACGCCAACCAGCAGTGGGACCGCGCCACCGCACTGCGGATGGGCCGCCGGCTGGAAGAATTCAACCTCGTCTGGATCGAGGAACCGCTTGACGCGTACGACTTCGAAGGCCACGCGGACCTCGCCCGCGCCCTGGACACCCCCATCGCCACGGGCGAGATGCTGGCCTCGGTCGCGGAGCACAAGGGCCTGATCAGCGCCAACGGCTGTGACATCATCCAGCCTGATGCCCCGCGCGTCGGCGGTATCACCCAATTCCTGCGCCTGGCCGCCCTGGCCGACGAGCGCGGACTCGGCCTCGCCCCGCACTTCGCCATGGAAATCCACCTCCACCTCGCCGCCGCCTACCCGCGCGAGCCCTGGGTGGAACACTTCGACTGGCTCGATCCGCTGTTCAACGAGCGCCTCGAAACCAAGAACGGCCGCATGCTGGTCCCGGACCGCCCCGGGCTGGGCATCTCCCTCAGCGAGCAGGCGCGCGCCTGGACCACAGAATCTGTGGAATTCGGCAAGTAACCTTGAAGCCATGAGCCGGAACCTGACCGCGGACCTCGCGAGCGATCTTCGACGCCGCATCGTCGACGGCGTCATTGCGCCGGGCGCGAAGCTGCCCAGCGAAAACACCTTGATCAGCGAATTCGGCGTCAGCCGGACCGTGGTCCGTTCGGCACTGACCCGGCTGCAGGCTGAGGGGCTCGTGGAAACCGAACGCGGGCGGGGCAGCTTCGCGCTGACCCCGCCGCCGGACGGCCCGCAGCAGGCGGCCGGCAGCCGCCCCGTGGCCAGCCTGGAAGACCGCCTGTGGCAGCTGGAGTTCCGCATCGCGGTGGAGTCCGAGGCTGCGGCCCTCGCCGCCCGGAACCACACAGACCGGCAGCTGAACGCTGTCCGGAAGGCTTTTGAAGACTTCGTGGACAGCGCGGCCCACCCGGGACACGCCATGAAGGCTGACTACGAGTTCCACCGGGCCATTGCCGCAGCCTCCGGAAACCCCTTTTACTCCGACTGCCTCGCATCCCTGGGGCCGACCATGATCGCGATGCCCCGCGGCCGGCTCGTGGGCAGCGGCGAGCCTGATGCGCGCGGGCATTTCGACCAAGTGGTGCAGGAACACGAATCAATCGTCGCCGCCATCGCGGAGGGCGACGGACCGTCGTCGTCAGCGGCGATGCGGAGCCATCTGGCAAATTCCCGACGGCGGCTGCGCGCCGCCGCTCCCGGCCACGGCTGACCCCAGGGCCCGGACATCGGGCGGGGACTTCCAGTCCCTCAAGGTATCCATCGATGCAATTAATGTGTTGGACGGGCATTACCGCCGCCGAATAAAGTGAAGAATCGCTGTGGCAAGGGCCACAATAAACTGCCCGCCCCGGCCGACCAGCTTCGCCAATTCAAAGGAAATCTCCATGCAGTCTGTCGACAACGCTGTCACGGACGTGGCCTTGGCCACGAAAAAGTTCTTCAAGCGGGTGCTGCCCATCATGCTCGTCATGTTGGTCTGCAACCAGCTCAACCGGTCCAACATCGGCTATGCCCAGGAGCATCTGCACGCGGATGTCGGCATCGGCGCCGCCGCCTACGGGTTCGGGGCCGGGCTGTTCTTCATCGCATACGCAATCTTCGAACTGCCCAGCAACGTGATGATGGAGAGGTACGGCGCCAAGGTCTGGCTGGCCAGGATCATGATCAGCTGGGGCATCGTCTCTTTTCTGATGGTGTTCGTGCAGAACGAGACCATGTTCTATGCCCTGCGGTTCCTCCTCGGCGCCGCAGAAGCCGGCTTCTTCCCCGCCGTCATCTTCTACTTCGCCCGCTGGGTGCCGGCCGGGCAACGGGGCAAAGCAACAGCGATCTTCATCGCCGGTTCCTCGGTCGCCGCGGCGCTCTCCGGCCCGATCGCCGGAATGCTGCTCAGCCTCAACGACGTCCTGGGATACCGCGGCTGGCAGTGGCTGTTCGGCTTCGAGGGGTTGCTTTCCGTGGTTGTCGGCATTGCGGTGTTCTTTGTCCTTGACGCCAAGATAGCGGACGCAACATGGCTGACAGCGGGCGAGAAGTTTGCCCTCACCGGGGCGATTGCGGACGAGGACGCCCAGCACGCCCCCGCCTCAGGCGGGAATCCCAGCGGGAAGATCAACCGCTGGAAGATGCTCCTGAACCCCCAGATCCTCCTCCTTTGCGGCATCTATTTCTCCGTGCAGCTCTCCATCTACGCCAACACGTTCTGGCTGCCCAGCATCGTCAAGCAGATCCCGGGGACCACGGACCTGAGCGTCGGATTCCTCTCCGCCATCCCCTGGGTCTGCGCCGTGATTGCCATGTACTTCGCCGCCAAGTGGCAGGACAAGGCCAAGTCCAAGCGGCCCCTCCTCGTCGCTGCGCTCCTGGTCGCCGCCGTCGGCACGCTCGCAGCCGCCGTCGCCTCCCCGGTCCTGGCCCTCGTGTTCCTGGCCATCGCCGCCATGGGATTCAAGAGCGCGTCACCGTTGTTCTGGACCATCCCCCAGTCAGGCCTGCACCCCCTCATCCTCGCGCCGGCCATTGCCATCATCAACTCCCTGGGCAACCTCGGTGGCTTCGTGGCGCCGTTTGGTTTCGGCATCATCAAGGAGCAGACCGGCAGCGTCATCCCGGGGCTCTTCGCCCTCGCAGCGGCATCGACAATCGCCGCCGGCCTTGTCTACTTCCTCAAGGAGCGCAAGTCCGAGGCCGCGGCAGGGCACGTGGCTGCACCCGAGGAGGCGCCGGCGTTCGCCGTGGCCGCCAAGTAGACGGGCACGGAAAGGACAGGCAGGCGCCCGACGGGCGCCTGCCTTTTCCATCGCCCATGCCGCGCTCAGTGGCTCTTGCGTGCGTCCTGCAGGTGCCGGTCGAGCTTTTCTTCGGCTTCGCGGCGCCGCTGACCGATGATGCGCAGCTGCTGCGTGATCGGATTTCCGTAGCCATCAACGTCGCGGTGATGCGTGCCCTTCAGGCGCTCGGGGCCGGAGGGCAAGCTCACCCGCGGTTCAGTATTTTCGCCCATACCGGGATGATCCCACACTGCCCGCCGGCTGAAAAGGACGGCTATTGCGCCGAAGAACCGGCCGGCACGCCGGGTTCATTCCGGCCTCGTGTCCCGATGCAGGTCCGTGTCGAGGGCATGGGCGCTGGCCAACCTGGCCAGCAGGATACCCAGCTGCGCAGACTGTTCGCTGGTGAGCGGGGCCAGGAGTTCGGCCTCGTGCCGTTCGGCGATTCCGCGCAGTGCCCCGAGAACCTTCGTGCCCTCGGCCGTCAGCCGGAGCTCGTAGTTCCGCCGGTCGGCGCTGCTGCGCACGCGGGCCACCAGCCCTCGCGTTTCCAGCGAGTCGATGAGGGGAACCACGCGGCTCGGCACCGCCCCCAGGCGGTCGGCCAGGGACCGCTGGCTCAGTCCGGGGCTGCGGCCGAGCAGGCGGAGGACACCCGCGTCGCTTGGGGTCAGGCCGAGTTCGCGCGTGCGCTCGGCGAAGCGTGCCGATGCCAGCGCCCCGAGCTGGGACAGCAGGAAAGCGGTTCGTTTCGGCCGCGGCGGATCCGGTGAGTCCATGCCCCAATATTACGCCATTGACAGAATCATTCAACAGGTGAATCATTTTAGTTGTGACGTAATTATCGGAAAGAAGCCATCATGACTGACCTGTCCTCCCACCACACTGCTCCCTCGACCCGATCCGGCGGCCCCAACCCGGGCATCCTGGCGGCCGTGAGTCTGGGACTCACGATCGCGGCCCTGCTCAGCAGCGCGATCCTCACCAACGGGCAGGCCTACGTCTCGCCCTTCTCCCCCGCCGGCCAGGTCGCGGCATATTTTCACGGGAACACCGACGCCGTGCGGCTCGCCAGCCTGTTCCAATTCGGCTCAGCGGTCCCGCTCGGCATCTTTGCGGCCACCGTTTACGCCCGGCAGCTCCGGCTTGGCGTGCGCGTCCCCGGGCCCGCAATCGGCTTCTTTGGCGGCATTGCCGCCTCGGTGTTCCTCATGCTCTCGGCCGCCGTGGGGTGGGTCCTGAGCCGCCCGGAAATCACCACCGATGTGCCATTGACCCATGCATTGTCGTTTCTCGCATTCATCACGGGCGGCGTCGCCTATGTGGTCGGCTTGGGACTCCTCATCGCCGGAATCGCCGTCCCCGCCCTCATCCTGCGCTTCGTGCCGCGCTGGCTGGCCTGGGCCGGCCTGGTCATCGCCGCCCTGTCCGAACTGAGTTTCCTCTCCATGGTGATCGAGCCGCTCCAGTTCCTGCTGCCCGTCGGGCGGTTCGGCGGCCTGCTCTGGCTTGTTGCCGTCGGATTCCTGTTGCCGCGGAGCCGGGCTGCCGCGAATCGACGCGAACCCTGAGCCTGTCGAGCTGGCCGCCCGGTCTAGGCTCCCTCCCCGGAAAGGCCTCCGAGCACGCCCGCGTCCGCGCGGCCATAGCGCACGCGCTCGATGGGACGATGATGCAGCAGGGGTTGACGGGCGGCTGAACGGCGCCCGGGCGACCGTCCGGCGCCTGATGTCGAGGGCTGTGCGGGCGTTTCCGCCGCCCCTTCAACCGGCCACGATCCCGAGAGCCCTGCATACCTTCCTGGAGCCAGCGGGGCGGAAAACCGTGAAGACACTTTACAACGGGAAAGACCGGTCTGTCTCGGATCGGGGACAGATTTGAATGCGGCGCCAGGCCCTGTGGCAATTCCTAATCGCGGCTCTGGATGACTTCCTTCAGCCATGCGATTGCGTCGGTCCTGGATGTAAAGAACTCGTGCGGGTACTTGGTCTCCCGGCTCGTGGCGGAAGCGATCACCCTGTCGACTGTGCTGGATCCGAGGACCGCGATGGCCACCACGCCCCTGCTCTGTGCGAATTGGTATCTGGCCGCCGCGCTGAACACCATGTCGGTCATCTCGGAGAGCATTGGCATCGGCGTCCCGCCACTGATCCGGTCCACGGCAAGCATGGCGTCCCTGGCATCTTCGGCGTCCACAAAGGAACCCGGGCGCCAGACGCTCTCGAGTATCCCAGCATCGACGCTGAGCGAGTTCTTCCCGTCGGCGGCGTCGATTGGTCCCTGCATCATGCCGTTGATCCTAGGCCCGAACTGCGGCGGCGCCCGGCACCGCGCCCATGGTGTGGCCGGCAATGCCGCACGGCGTGGATTCTGGCCCCGCCTGCGGAACAACCGCGGGGTGCCGTACGTTGCACTTAGCCTAGTAAAGACTCGAGAAAGAGAACAAGCCACGTGGCAACCGATTACGACGAAGTCCGCTCGGACGTTAAGGAAACCCAGGAAAACTCCCTGGAAGCACTCCAGTCCGCCAACGCACCGGACGCCCGCAGCGTCGTCCAGGAACTGGACGAGGCCGACGGGCTGGACGGGGCCGGAGTCCCCGGCGGCGAGTTCATCGCCGAAGAGCTGATTGTCCAGGTCATCCCGCAGGCCGACGACGAGTTCACCTGCAGTTCCTGTTTCCTGGTCCGGCACCGTTCCCAGATCGCCCGGCAGTCCGGCACCGATATCTACTGCACGGACTGCGAGGGCTAAAAGCGGGAAGGCCCAAAGCCAGGTCTATGGTCCTACTCGAATCGGGTGGCCGGGATAGCGGTGCTGGAACGGACCAGTCCGAAGGCAGCTGTCACTGCGGCCAGTGCGAGCAGGATGCTGAAGGACAGGGCGGCGTAGTATACGGGGCCGGGCCAGGTGATGGTCCGGCCCCCGCCAAATGAGATAACCATCAGCCAGGCCACGACGAATCCGAGCCCGGCTGACAGCAGAAGCACTGCCACAAGGGGAACCGCGGCCTCTCTTGCGATGACCCCGCGAACAACTTCAACGGGCATGCCCATCAGCCGCATCAGGCCCAGCACGCGTTTTCGGTCCAGCATCGCGGCAGCCGTGGACACGGCCAGCGAAATGCCGGCGATGACGACGGCGACGAAGGTGCCGTCCAGGGCAAGGATGCCGGCCAGGCAGTGCAGCAGGGTGGACTTACCCGACCCCGACGGGCCCATGACCGCGAGTACCTCACCGGCGTGAACGTCGACGTCGATACCGCGCAGCGCCTCGGTCTGTCCGAACGCGTGGCGGACACCGCGGGCGCTGAGGATGGGTGCAGTGGTGTCGATCGTGCCCATGCGCTCTGGAGCTCCTTTTTGAGTTGGGTCAGCCGGGCACTGGTCAGCTCGATCCAGCGCAGGTCAGCCTCGATGTGGAAGAGGCCGTAGTCGCACATCAGCACCTGCAGCACACTCAGTGCATAGTCCGAGTCCAGCGCATCGGCAGGCTTCCGTGGGCCTGACGGCCTCAACTTGGACAGGTATAAAGGTTTTCCCAAGTTGCGGTGGGGATCATGGGCGACATTCCACAACTGCATTGGGGGCGCGGTCATGACTTCTCAGACCGAGGCGGTTTCCGTTCGGGACGACGGTTCTGCTGTTTCACCCAAATGGACATCCCGAGACCTGGATGGAGGAAATGGGTGATGAGGCAGCACTTCAGAGGGCTCCTGCGATGGACAGCGGTCATCCTCGTCCTGGCGGTGGCCGGCGTCGGCGCAATCAGCGGGGCCGCGCAGGCCGCGCCCAGCCACGACAACCCCCATTACACGGCGGGCGCTCCCGGCAGCGGGGACGCGTATTTCCCGTTCGCCGGCAACGGCGGCTATGACGTCCTGCACTACGACCTCGCCCTCCGCTATACGCCACCGACCAATCCCGCGGTGCTCGCAGGCCGCCTCAGCGGGGTCGCGACTGTCACCGTCCGTGCGAAGCAGAACCTGGAGTCGCTCAACTTCGACCTGCGCGGCCTCGGCGTCACGTCGGTCCAGGTCGACGGCAAGGCAGCCAAGTGGTCCCAGGTGCAGAACGACGCGGACCGGATCTGGGAACTCACGGTCGGGCTGCGGCCGAAGCTGAAGGCCGGACAGACGACGTCGATCGTGATCGAGTACGGCGGAACCACCGGCCGGCCGCTCGACACCACCGGAGCGCTCTACGGTTGGGTCACCACCGCTGACGGCGCGATGGTCGTCAACGAGCCCGAGGGCGCGGCGACCTGGTATCCCGTGAATGACGACCCTGAAGACAAGGCGACCTATACGTTCCGCATTACGGTGCCGGCGGGGAAGACGGCCGTGGCGAACGGCCTGCCCGTCGGCCGGCCGGCGACGAAGACGGGATGGACCACATGGACGTGGAAGGCCTCGGACCCGATGGCCAGCTATCTGTCGACGGCGAACGTCGGCGACTTTGCCCTGTCGTACGACGTCGGTCCGCACGGGCTGCCCATCATCAATGCGATCGACGCGGACGTGACGGGAGCGGCACTGGCCGAGACGAAGGCGTCGCTTGCGTTGCAGCCGCAGATGATCGCATTCCTTGACGGCCAGTTCGGGCGGTACCCATTCGAGGCCTTCGGCGCAATTGTCGACGACGACACGGTCGACTATGCGCTGGAGACGCAGACGCGGCCGGTCTACTCGGAGGTTGCGGACGAATACACGGTGGTGCACGAACTCGGGCACCAGTGGTTCGGCGACGCGGTGAGCCCGTCCGACTGGCAGGACATCTGGCTGAACGAGGGCTGGGCGACGTACATCGAGTGGCTGTGGGCCGAGCACCAAGGCGCGGCCACGATGCCGGAACAGTTCGGAGACGCGGTGGCATACCTCGACGCGAACAACCGCTGGGCGCTCAACATCGCAGACCCGGGCCGTGACAACTTGTTCGCGGGCCAGGTCTACCTCCGCGGGGCGGCTGCCCTCTACGCGCTGCGCGCGAAGATCGGCGACGCGGCATTCCTCAGCGGCACCCGGACGTGGTTGAGCCGCTACAACGACTCGACGGCGACGACGGAAGACTTCGAAGCCGTGATGGAAAACGCGTCCGGCCAGCAGCTCGGCGCGTTCTTTGACGACTGGCTGCGCAAAGGCGACCGCCCGGGGATGCCACAGCCAGCAGCAGCGAAAACTCAAGTGATCCCAGGACCGGCCCCCACGCATTCCCACCTCGCGCCGAGGAGCACCCTCCGGTAGTGGTGAGGAACTTCCGGCTTGGCGCGACACCCGCGCCAGGCGGCATCCGCCCTACCTCCGCGACGCCCTAACGGCCATCGCCGATCCCCCGCCGCGCCTCACGGGCTCGGCGGCTGCGACCATGCCGCCGTCAGGCAGGAACTCGATGGCGGTCGCGGCGCCGATCTCCGCTGCCGAGGTGAACGCATCCCCAGACGGGGTGAACTGATGGCCAAACGGTGCCAGCTGGCTGCCGTACTTGGCGATGAACTCCGGTTCGGCCGTGACCTTGGCCGTATTCCGTTGCGAGGCACGCGGTGCAGCGATCGCCCCGGAGATGGTCATGCCAAGGTCCACCCGGTTCAGGATGGTCTGCAGGACGGTTGTGATGATGGTCGATCCGCCGGGCGAGCCGAGGGCGAGGAACGGCTTGCCCTCCTTGAGGATGATGGTCGGCGACATGGACGAGCGCGGGCGCTTCCCCGGCTCGATCCGGTTCGGGTCGGCCGGGTCGTAGACGGTCGAGAAGTCGGTCAGCTCGTTGTTGAGCAGGAAGCCGCGGCCGGGGACCACCATGCCGGACCCTCCGGTCTGCTCGATCGTGAGCGTGTAGTCGACCACGTTCCCCCACTTGTCCGCGACGGTCAGGTTGGTCGTCGAGATGTTTTCGGTGTCCTTCTCGTCGGCGGGCGCGACGGCCGCGGCCGGGCACGCGCCGTCGTATGCGGACACGTTCCCCGGCGCAACCGGCTTCGCTGCCGCGTGCAGCGGATCAATCTGGCAGGCGCGCTCCTTGCCGAACACCGGGTCCGTGAGCGCGGCGGTGGGAACGCTCACGAACGCGGGGT
Source organism: Arthrobacter humicola (assembly GCF_022803015.1). Taxonomy (GTDB): domain Bacteria; phylum Actinomycetota; class Actinomycetes; order Actinomycetales; family Micrococcaceae; genus Arthrobacter; species Arthrobacter humicola_A. Next base: position 280,890 of record NZ_JAFKON010000001.1, on the reverse strand, counting down.
CCCCCACGTACTTGCCACGGTCCGCGAAGGCAAGCGCGCTGGCCTCGAGGTAGTGGTGCAGGGCGCCCGGCGTGGACATCCCGGACAGGTTGGACGGCTCCAGGATGTTCAGCGCCTCGCCCACCGTGGTGCCGCCGCTGCTGGAGGGCGCCATGCCGTAGACGTCCAGGTCGCGGTAGTCCACGTGCGTGGGCGCCTGATCCAGGGCGCGGTATGCGGCGAGATCCGCCGTCGTCAGGTGGCCTGCCGGAACGGGCAGCTTTGTGTTGGAAGTCTTGGGCGGAGCCTGCACCGTGGCCGCGATCTCGGCCGCAAGCGGCCCGCCGTAGAAGCCGTCCGTGCCCTTTTTCGCGAGGAGCCGGTATGTCTCGGCGAGGTCGTGGTTCTGGAAGACACTGCCGACGGCGGGGGCGTCACCGCCCGGGAGGTAGAGGCTGCTGGTCGAGGGAAACGCCTCGAACCGGGCTTTGTTGTCGAGGGTCTGCTGGCGGAACGTCTTATCGACCACGAATCCACGGGTGGCCACCTTGATGGCAGGCTTGAGGGCATCGCCGAGGCTCAACGTGCCCCACCGGTCCAGGGCACGCGCCCAGGTAGCCGGGGTGCCGGGGACGCCAACGGAGACGCCGCTTGTGACGAGCTCGGGCGTGAAATTGAAGGGCTTGCCGGTCGCTGGGTCGATGAACGCGTCGTGCGGCATTCTGGCCGGTGCGGTCTCGCGGCCGTCGATCGTGCCCACCTTGCCGGTCTTCGCGTCGTAGAACACGAAGTAGCCTCCGCCGCCAATCCCGGCACTGTACGGCTCAGTCACGCCAAGGGTCGCGGCTGCGGCGACGGCGGCATCCGCTGCGTTGCCGCCCTTGCGGAGGACCTCGATCGCCGCTGCGGATGCCTCCGGATCCACGGTGCTCACCGCTCCGCCGTAGCCGGTGGCGGTTGACGTCTTTGCGGTCTCCCGCGGATCGGCGTGCGCAGGGGCGGCGACGGCGCCACCCGTCACGCTCAATGCCAGGGCCGCCGTGACAGCCACCAGCCCCCGTGTCATATATGCCATGATCGCTCCCGAGTCCGTGTTACGCGTATTGACGGTTCTTGTCACGCTACTACGCAGACGTGCGACACTCAACACTCGCGCCGATGGCATTGGATGCTCTTCCGGCAGCTGTCAGAAGTGGACTGTCGGGTGCTCGGTCACTTCAGTTTCATCAAAAATTGTCGGTGGCTCCTGAGATGATCTGAGTGTGGAGAGCAGGACAGTGTTGAGTGCGGAGAGCGGGGCGACCGTGGAAGCCGTCGCGGCGTCGGTTGCCGCTCTTGCCGCCTTGGCCGGATCGGCCGCTAGCGACGCCAATCCTGCGGTCGTCGATTCTTCGCCGGACGCGGATCCGCTGCGGCGGCTGGCGGACGGTTGCCTGGACGGGCTCGCCGAGGTCGCCCGGCTGGAGGCCCGGACCGCGGCGCTGAGGGTGCGGCTGACCGCCGACTACGCGCAGGCAACCAGGTTCCTGGCGCCGCCGGCGCCGTCCCCGCGGGACCGCGCCGCCCAAGCGATGGCACTGGTGGCCGAGGTCGCCTGTGTCCTGACCGTCAGCGAACGCGCCGCCGGGGCGCTGCTGTCCGAATCCCGGGCCCTGACGACGGCGCTGCCGCTGACCCTGGCCGCCCTGCAGGCCGGCACGATCTCCTGGCAGCACGCCCGGACCATCGTGGACGAAACCAGCAGCCTGGATGCGGCCGGTACGGCCGGGCTCGAGGCGCACTTCCTGGACCCCGAAGCGCCCAACCCTGCCCGCGGCTGCCTCGCGGGGGACCTCGTTCCGTCCCGGTTCCGGGCCAAGGCCCGCGCCTGGCGCGAACGCCACCACCCCGCCAGCATCGAGGAACGCCACACCAGGAGCGTCGCGGACCGGCGGATCGAGTACACCCCGGACCGGGACGGCATGGCCTGGCTCTCCGCCCACCTCCCGGCCGACACCGCCGCCGGGATCTGGGACCGGACCACCGCCGCCGCCCGCGCCCTCCAGGGCCCGCACGAGGCCCGGACCCTCGCCCAGCTCCGCGCCGACATCACCGCCACCTGGCTCCTCAGCAACGGCACGCCCGGCGGCGGAACAAACGGCGGAACGGCCGACCGCGGCACCACCGGCGGACAGTCAGACGGCGGCACGGGGGCGGGTGCAGGTGGGCTTGTTCCGGTCCCGCGTGCGCAGGTCCTGGTCACCGTCCCGGTCCTGTCCCTGCTCGGCGCCACCGACGAACCGGCCGTCCTGGACGGGTACGGTCCGATCCCACCGTCGATGGCCCGCCGCCTGATCGCCGACGGCGCCGGTTCCTTCTCCCGGGTCCTGACCGACCCGCGGGACGGTGCCCCGCTGGAAATCGGCCGGACCAACTACCGGCTGACGACGGCCCAGCGCCACTGGCTCCGGCTCCGCGACGGCCGGTGCCCGTTCCCCGGCTGCGGCAACCACTCCCTGGACAACGAGGCAGACCACCTCCTGGCCTGGGCCGACGGCGGCACCACCGGCATCTCGAACCTCGGCCAGCCCTGCCCGAAACACCACCGGCTTAAACACGCCTCCGCCTGGACACCGGACCGGGCCAGCAGGGACCACCCGCCGGGCTGGACCTCCCCGTCCGGACGCTACTATCCCAGCGAACACCAGGACTGGGAACCACCCCACTGGCCCGAGGACTGGCTGCCCCACATCCAGGCCACGGACACACGCCCGGAACCCGACCCCGACACAGGCCCCGATCAAGGCCAGCCCGCGGATCCGGACGCAGGCCTGCCCCCGGACCCGTTCCCGGACTGGCACCAATTCACCGCCGGGCACCCATTCACGGCCGGACACCAATTTCCCGACGCAGTGCCGGAATACCGCCTGCTTCAACCCACATGAAAAGCCAACCGTCAATGTCCGGGCCATCAGCCTGCCGTCTGTAGGCCCTGTCCGCCACACCCGCGCAGGACTACGATTTTGCCTGTTGACCAATTGCCGTGACCAGCACAGGCGGGGGCAAATGCAGAGTGAGGAAAACGCTGTGACGGTAACGACGATGGTGAGTGGACCGCACTGGCGGCGTGTAGTGGCAGCCCTCGCTAACACGGACGCTCGGACCGCCTACGCGCAAATAGTGCTCGGCGCCGAGCTCCCCGACGTGCTTGCTGACCTGAATGACCACCGGCGAAACCGGGCTATCGCTGCCCTCCTTGAGTCAGGACTCGTGGAACGCAATGCCGCCAGTGACCTTGAGGCACCCGAGGCGATCTTCCGCGACCTCCTCAGGCAGCAACCCCGGCGGCAGCCGCAGACCGGATTGGCCCGCTTCATGCGCTTGGGGAGGATCGAGAGGTATCCAGCCAACATGACGGAACGGCGGGAGCTCCTGGCGTGGATCGTCAGCGAAACTATAGAGCCGGGCGAACACCTAACGGAAAAGCAGGTTAATGAACGACTGCTCAGTTATAGCGATGACGTCGTAATGCTGCGCCGCTACATGATCGACTTCGGACTCTTGGAACGGACGGCCTCGGGTTCCTCATACTCCCGGCAGGCATAACGCGGGCTCCAGGCCGGCATTAGGTGGGCTTTGAACTCGACGCTCTTTTAGCGCCCAAACCTGCCCGAGAGCCAACATTGGCACCCACGGGATGCAGCGGTTTCTTGTTCCACCGCGAGGCGAGCAGGATTCTCAGCGGTCAGCCCGCGCCCTGCCCCTCGCGGGCCACTTCTTCCAGAATCCTGGCTGTCGGCGCTGCCGTCATTAGCTGCCCGATCACCTCAGGTTTGTCCCACACCTGGCTGCGCAACTTTTCCAGAAAGCCGGTCGCGGCGTCCCTGGTGTCGAAATCAAGGAGCACGGCCACACTGTTCTGGTCCTCTGTGTCCCGGAACAAGCGGACTGCCCGGGCGCCGGAGGCGGCTCGGCCTGCGGGATCGGTGTCGAAGACCTTCTTAAAGGCCTCGTAGTCCCGGACCGGATAGCTAATCTGCAGGGTGAACATCGTCGTTCCTTTCCCTCGGGCTATGTCAGGACCACGATAGGCCGTCCAGCGTCATCCCGGTAGGGCCGGAGAGCGGGTTTGATCCGGTGCTTACGACCCGGTCGGTGACATTAGGCATCACAGTCGCTACGTTGAAGACCGGACACTAGTGCCCTGGGTTCGGGCGCCGAAAGAAGGACTGAGTGGACAGTGATGCTGGTACGTGGTTTCTGAGCCGCGCTGAGCGGGGAAATTTGGCCACAGACGTACACGCGGGCGGTGCCGGATCGCCGCCGTGGTCGGAGGGCAATCTCGTGCGGCCCCTGGTTCATGGTGCGACCTACTTCGCCCGGCTGCATGAGGAGTTGACGGCGCTCCAGGCGGGAGACCGCGTGTGGTTCACCGACTGGCGTGGCGACGCCGACGAGCGGCTGCTGGCGGACGGACCGTCGATCGGCGAGGTGCTCGCGGGCTTGGCCGGTGAGGGAGTGGAAGTGCGGGGGCTTGTCTGGAGATCCCATGGAGAGCGCGTATCGGCCCCGATCAGCGGCCGTTCCAATGAGCTCCTAAGCCGTCAGGTCAACGACGCCGGCGGAGAGGTGCTGCTGGATCAGCGTGTACGCGTGTTCGGCTCCCATCATCAGAAGCTCTTCGTCATTCGCCGTCGTCACAATCCGTCGCTGGATGTCGCGTTCGTTGGCGGGATCGACCTTTCCCACAGCCGTCGGGACGACGCCGACCACGCGGGAGACCCGCAAGCGGTGAGCATGGATTCCCGGTACGGTAAACGACCGCCATGGCACGATGCCGCCCTCGAACTGCGCGGCCCCGTGGTGGCAGATGTGCTGGCAGTGTTCGCTGAACGGTGGAATGACCCCCATCCCTTGGACCGTCACACCCCCTACCGGATGCTGCTGCAACGACTGGCCCGTATGCCCAGGCACCCCGAACCGCTCCCGGCCACTGCTCCGCCGCCACCACCGGCGGGTCCTCATTCCGTGCAGCTGCTGCGCACTTACGGCGTTAGGCGTCCCCCGTTTCCGTTCGCGCCTGTTGGGGAGCGCAGCATTGCCCGCGCCTACACGAAAGCTTTCGCCCACGCCCGCTCGCTGATCTACGTCGAGGACCAGTACCTGTGGTCGAAAGAGGTCGCAGCCGGAATCGCGGAGGCCCTCGACCGGAATCCCGACCTGAAGGTGATCGCCGTCGTACCCCGTTACCCCGACGCTGACGGGCCTCTCGCAGGGCCGGCGGCCCGGATCGGGCAACTGCATGCCATCAGCATGCTGCGTAGGGTTGCGCCCAACAGGGTCGGCGTGTTCGACCTGGAGAACCGCGCGGGAACTCCGATCTATGTCCACGCCAAGATCTGCATCATCGACGACACCTGGTTCACCTGCGGCTCAGACAACTTCAACCGCCGGTCCTGGACCAACGACAGCGAGCTCACCTGCGCCGTACTCGACACGACTGTCGACAACCGGGAGGCGTCCGGCACAGACAACAGCCGCGACACTTTCCGGCCTTTGGCCCACGAGCTCCGGCTCCAACTCTGGGCCGAACACCTGGGCCTGGAGCAGAACGATCCCCAGCTCGTCGACCCGGCGGCCGGGCTCAAACTTTGGAACACCACCGCGGACGCTCTCGACCGCTGGCATGAAGCCGGCCGCCGTTCCACCCGCCCCGCCGGACACGCGCGCCACCACACTCCAGAGCCGGTGTCGGCCCGCCAACGCCTCTGGGCAGATCCGATGAGCCGTCTTCTCATGGACCCAGACGGCCGCCCGCGCCGACTGCGCGGCACTACCCAGTTCTAGGCAAGACGCTGACGGCCGCGAACCAGCAGAACGCCTGAACGGCTCCGGGGACTGTAGCCCCGCCACGCCGCTGAAACGACGGCGAGTACCACGCCCCGGCGAAAGCCTTCCTCGACGTCGTGACTTCTGTACTCAACGGATATAACCTGACCGGCGACGATCCGGTCCAAATTGAACCGCGTTCACCGCCTCATCGATGTGCAGAGCTTGAAGTTTTCAATCTTAAGGAGGAGCTGCCGATGTCCCCGCTGAGCAAGGCTGCGCCAGACGTACTCCAACGCTACTACCGGATCCTGGCCGCCGGCATAGAAGCGTTCGACCCCGACGGCGAGCTGCGCACTTTGCTCGTCGACGACCTCGAATTTGAAGGTCCGATCGCAGGGAAGCGCACAGGGGCCGCCGGATTCTGCCAAGGCGTAAAAGGCTTCATCGCCACAGTGTCGGACCTCGAGATCATCCAAGAGGTCCACGGCGCAGATGGCTCCGCGATACTCTACGACGCCCGCATGCCGGCCGGGCTTGTCCGACTCGCAGAGTTCTTCCGCTTCGACAACGGCAAGATCTCGACACTCCGGATCCACTACGATCCCGCCGACTACGTGCGACAAGGCGGCCGCTGATCTTCCTCCCCGCCCGAGGCAGACGCCGCCGGCGTCGCGGAATGATTCAGTCTAAATCCGTCCGCGACGTCCCGACAGACCCTCGATAATTGCCCCGATGCGATGGAACAGCGCCGCCGGGGAACCACCCGGCGGACAACCACCTCGGAACTGTCACCATGCCTGCCCTCTTGCTCTCCCCGGCCGCTGCGCGTATGAGAGAAGCATGGGTTCGCGACGAGATGTGCTCCGCGGTCGCGTGGCAGTCGTGACTGGCTCGACGCGCGGCCTGGGGTTGGCCATGGCCCGGTTGCTGGGGCATCACGGTGCGACGGTGGTGCTGGCGTCCAGGTCGGACGCCGACGTCGAGGCCGCCGTCGAGCGGCTGCACGCGGAAGGGATCGCGGCATCCGGGCGTCAGTGCGACACCGGTGAACTGGCCGACGTCGAGGCCCTGCGCGACGAGGCCCTTAGCCGCGGGACGCTCGGCATCTGGGTCAACAACGCCGGAGCTTCCGGTGTCTTCGGGCCGACGGCGTCCACGCCGGTCGACGACTTCACCCGGGTGGTGCGCACGAACATCCTCGGCACGTTCCACGGGTCGAGGGTGGCGTTGCCCGTGTTCCTCGACCAGGGCCGCGGCGATCTCGTAAACGTCTACGGCCGAGGCGACCAGGGGCCGGTGGCGCTGCAGAACGCGTATGCGTCGAGCAAGCGCTGGGTCCGCCAGTTCACCGAGTCGTTGCGGCTGGAGACCAAGGGCACCGGCGTCCGGGTGCATGGCATGAACCCTGGCCTGGTGATGACGGACATGCTGGGGCACGTCACGTCCCAGCCCGGGTACGAGCATCGGCTGGGCGGCTTGCAGGTCGTCGTCGGACTGTGGGGGCAGACCCCTGACGACGCCGCTCGCCCTCTCCTGGACCTCGTAACGTCGGACGCCGCCGAGTTCCGGTATCTGACCAAGACGACCATGGTGACCCGCGGGGTGCGCAACGCCCTGGCCGGACGCCTCCGTCGAGCCAAGCGCATGCCCCTGAACGTCACCGTCCTGGACGCGAACCATAAGGGCTGACGGGTCCGCGTAAAAAGCGGTTGCGCAGCCCTTCCCCTTCGCTAGACTGTCCGTCCGCCTATGGGAAGACTCAGTAGGTGTAAAAACCCTCGCCCGTCTCGACGCCGAGTTTGCCCTGGTCGATGTAGTTGTCCTTGAGGTACCGAGCGAAGACCTGGGATCCGGGCTCTGGCGATGAGGCGGCAATGTTGTAGGCGGTTCCCAGCCCGACGACGTCGTAGATCTGGAACGGACCGCTCGGCGCTCCGGTGGCAATGCGCCACGTCTTGTCGATCGTTTCCGGGCTGGCGACGCCTTGCAGCAGCAGGCCGGCGGCCGCGTTCAGGAGCGGGACCAGCAGGGAGTTCAGCACGTAGCCGGCCTTCTCCTTCCTGATCTCGATCGGCTCCAGCCCGCTGTTTCGCGCGAAGTCGACGACGGCGTCGAAGACTGCGGGATCGGTTTCGGCGGTGCCCATCACCTCGGCGATGTTCTGCGCCCAGATGTTGTTGGCGTAATGGATGGCGAGGAAGCGGTCGGGGCGGCCGGTGGAATCTTTAAGATCACTGGGCAGCAAAGTTGATGAGTTCGTGGCGAAGATGGTCTTGGCGGGGGCCAGATCTGCGAGCGTGCGGTAGACGTCCCGCTTCACCTCGAGCAGCTCAGGAACGGCCTCGATCACGAGGTCTGCATCGGCGACGGCGTCCCCGAGGTTGGCGGTGAGGCGGAGGTTTTCAAGAGCTGCCTCGGCTTTGCTCTCTCCGGCACCGCCGACGTTGGCCGCCCGGTAGATGCCGACAAGCCGGGCGAAGCGCGCCCGGGCCTTCTCCAGGGCGTCGCCGTCGACGTCGTAGGCGGTGACAGCGAATCCGTGGAAGGCGGCCTGATAGGCGATCTGGGAACCGAGCACTCCGGTGCCGAGCACGGTCAGGGTCTTGATCTGGCGGGGCATGCGGGTTCTTCCTTTCCACCCGGCGCTAGGAACGGCCGGGGTTGACGGACCCGTAGATACTGCGGATCCAGATGGTGGATAACACGTCCAGGGCATGGGACTCCGCGATCGCGGGAATCTCCCGGTTGAGGACGGCGGTGATCACCCGCTCGTTCATGAGATTGAGGCTCACGGCCAGGTCATGGGCGTCGATGCCGTCCGGCGCAGCCCCTCGGGCTTGCTCGGACGCGATGACATCGCTCGAGAAATCGACCCAGGACTGCATCGATTTGGACCAGAGGGCGCGCACCTCGTCGTTGCGGGCCCGCGCTGCAATCGCCGCGGTGGCGACGCCGCGATGGGCCACGAACACCTCAACGAACATGCCAATGGAGCGCGTCCAGGCTCCCGCGGGGTCACTTTCGAAATTTCGCGGCAACTCGCTGACCCGGTGTTCCACCTCGGAGATCACCCGGTCCAGAAGGGCCAGCAGCATCTCATCCTTGGACGAGAAGTAGAAGTAGAAGGTGGGGCGCGAGATGCCGGCGCCGCGGGCCAGCTCCTCGATCGAAACGTCGTCGAAGGACCGCTCGCCAAGGAGCGCCTCGGCGGTGGTGAGGATCGCGTCCTGGCGTTCATCCCCCGAGACCCGTGCTGTACGTCTTCCACGTGGAGCCATGCGCCCATCCTAACGCGAGGTATCAACACGGTGTTGACTCTCTCGACTTTAAGTCGATAGCGTGGCGTGATGAGCGCGCACGTGGATGTGTTGATTGTCGGAGCCGGGCTGAGCGGCATAGGTTTCGCGAGCCGGCTGAAACGCGAAACACCAGGGAAGACGTTCGCGATCCTGGAGTCCCGGGGCACGGTGGGCGGCACCTGGGATCTCTTCCGATACCCGGGCGTCCGCTCCGACAGCGACATGTACACCCTCGGCTATTCCTTCCGGCCCTGGGCCGGTGCCAAGGCGATTGCCGACGGCGATGCGATCCGCGACTACATCGAGGCGACCATTGCGGACGAGGGCCTGTCCCCGCAGATCCGGCTGAACACCCGGGTGGTCTCTGCCGACTGGTCCAGCGACACCGCGCTGTGGACGGTGACGGCCGTCCGCACATCCGAGGGCGAATACCGGCACGGCGACCCGGGACCCGGCACCGCCGAGGCGGTCACGTACACATGCTCTTTCCTGTCTGTGTGCTCGGGCTATTACCGCTATGACGAGGGGTTTACCCCTGCCATTGACGGCGCCGACACCTTCACCGGATCGATCGTCCACCCGCAGCACTGGCCGGCCGACCTCGATTACGAGGGCAAGCAGGTGGTGATCATCGGCAGCGGGGCCACCGCGGTGACACTTGTGCCGTCCATGGCAAAGGCGGCCGCGAAGGTGACGATGCTGCAGCGCTCCCCCACGTACATCGCCCCCGTGCCGTCCCGCGACCACCTGGCCGACCGCCTCCGGGGCAAGCTGCCCGCGCAACTGGCGTACGACGTCGTCCGGGTCAAGAACATTCTCTTTTCGATGTTCACGTACCAGCTCAGCCGACGGCGGCCGGAGACCATGAAAGCGATCCTGCGCAAATCTGCGGTCGCCAAGCTGCCGCAGGGCTTTGCGGTTGACACGCACCTGGCGCCGTCGTATCAGCCGTGGGACCAGCGGGTCTGCGCGATCCCCAACGGGGACCTCTACCGCGCGATCAGCGCAGGCACTGCCGACATCGTCACCGACAGGATCTCCCGGATCACGCCGGACGGGATTGACCTGGTCTCGGGCGGGTCGATCCCGGCCGACGTCATCGTCACGGCGACGGGATTGAATCTGCTGGTGATTGGCGGGATGGCGCTCACCGTCGACGGCGATCCCGTGGACGTGGGCAAGACCCTGACCTACAAGGGCATGATGCTCGACGGCGTGCCCAACTTTGCGCTCACCATCGGGTACACCAACGCATCGTGGACCCTGAAGGCGGATCTGGTCGCAGGCTACGTCTGCCGGCTGCTGAAGCACCTTGACCGGCGGGGACTGCATTGGGTGGTGCCCGCGGCGCCTGCCGATGTCGCCAACGGTGAGCTGTCCACCCTGATTGACCTGAAGGCCGGCTACATTTTCCGCGGGGCCGATCAGCTGCCCCGGCAGGGTGCCGGTTCACCGTGGCGGCTGCACCAGAACTACTTCCGAGACTTCGCCCTCCTGAGGGCCGGCAGGTTGACCGACCGGGTCCGTTTCGGTCGGCGCGGACAACGGGTGCGGGTGTCCGGCGGGGCGCCATCTGTGCTCCGGGATCCCCTGGCGCTCCCGGGAACGGGATACGTCGACGTCGCAGGCACGCGGTTGCGCTACCGGAAGACCGGCAGCGGCGACCCCGTGCTGGTCCTGCACGGGATCGGCCAGAGCCTGGAGGACTGGAACGGGCAGCACGAGCGGCTCTCGGCACGACACGCCGTTTACAGCGTGGACCTGCCCGGATTTGCATACTCGGAACGGCCTTCCGGGCCGGCGACTTTGGCGAAGCTGGCCGACGTCTTGCCGGCTTTCCTCGACGCCGTCGGGGTGCACGAGCCGCTCCCCGTGATGGGAAACTCGCTGGGCGGGGCCGTCGCCATGAAACTGGCTGCCGAACACCCGGACCGTGTCTCGGCGCTGGTTCTTGCGAACAGTGCCGGGTTCGGCAAGGAGGTTGCACTGGTATTGCGCCTGCTCGCGGTCGGGCCGCTCGCGGCGTTGCTGCTGCGTCCGGATCCAGTGGCTTCGCGCCGCACCGTCCAGTCGATCTTCTACGACAAAGCACTGGTGACCGAAGCCCGCGTTGACCACGCATTCGCTTTGTCGCAGCGGGCGTCCCACCGCCAAACCCTCCTCGACATCGCTCGCGACCTCGGAACCATCTTTGGCGTCAGGGCAGGGTGGCGGAGAGCCCTCCTCTGGGCGTTGGCGCAGTCGGAGACTCCCACGCTCGTGGTCTGGGGCGACCACGACCACATCCTCCCGTTCAGCCACCTCGAGGCGGCAGTGGCAGCGCTGCCACACGCCGAGTCGCACACATTCTCGAAGACGGGGCACATGCCGCAGATCGAACGGCCCGACGAGTTCGCCGCGGTGGTGGAGGACTTCCTGTCACGGGTGCCGACAGGGAGACAGGCGGCGGCCATCTGAGGCGTGTGGGCGATCGGAAGGCATAAATAACTTGCCCTGGCTGTAATTACTGGCCGCGCCCCGGAAACTTTGCTTTCAAGCGGGACATTCGGCCCGCCGTTATAAGAATTGGGGGCTACACAATGCATTCACATCGCGCCAGACTCTTCACTGCCGTCACCATCGCAGGTTCTTCCATCGGCCTCGCCCTTGCCGGCTGTGGGCCACAGCCAGGGGCTCCCGCCGCCACTTCGAGCCTTGTCGTGAGTACCATGGCAGACCGCACGGCGACGTTAACTTTCCCACCTGCTTCCACTGCAGGACCGGCGGCACCTGCCGCCAAGGCGGTACCGGCGTCGGAGGTTCCCGCCTCAGCGGCTAAGCACGGGTCTCCCGCGCTGAAGACCTTCACGTTCCCGGACGGACACATCTCGTTCGCCTATCCGGAGACGTGGACCGTGCGAACCGTGCTCCCGCCCGCCGGCCTTCCCGGCGTTGAGGTCACCGTTGCTGACGGTGCGGGAAACGATCTGCTCTTCCTGGCCAACGGCGTCACTGCAGGGTGTGCTGGCGGTCCCGTGACGCGTCACGTGTTCGATCACAAGGCAGTTTCCGGAATGACGGCGCCGGACGGCAAGAAGCCCGTCTTCGGATTCGCTGTGGAATCCTCTGGTGATGGCGATGCCTACTTCATGGGGCTCACTGATCCCCGGTCTCTGAAGGAGGGCGAGGGCGTCGCATCATGGTGCAATCTCGTCTCCACCGCCAACGGCGGACTGTTCACCCGGGTCCTTTTCGGCGACCCGGGGTTCCCGAAGAGGGAGGCCGCGAAAGCCTGGATGGCGACAAACCAATACACCCAACTCAAAGCACTGCTGGTCAGCCTGAGCTACACCTGACGGTCGGACCGAGGATCGCGGTCGCTCGTACCCACGCAGGTGCGAGCGGCCCGATCACGGTCACTTCCAGGTGAGGCCGACATGCAGGCCGGTGGCGAGGTGGTAAGACCAAGCGGCGCCCGAGAGGAACTACGCGGCAGATCCGCCTCATGAGCACACAATAAATGACCTTTGAATAAAACGACCCCGCACGCGTCTGCGTGCGGGGCCGTTTCGGGTTACTGTGAGATTCCGTTCAATCTGGACCATTCTGCATAGTTGACCCCAGTGTTTCTGCACGTTTTCGGTCTCTCGAAGAAGTCGCTGCTCCAAGCTAGTTGACCTTTTTTCTTCGAAGTCGACCGGCCAGCACCTTGGGCCGCACTCACGGGGCGACGGATTGGGTTGCGTAACTGACGGGCCAGATCGAACTGGACGTCGATGCGTCGCGGATGCCACGTGCAGCGCGGCGGGCTGTCGCTCAGCTTTCTTCGGTCGCTTCCTCCTCCTGAAACACTTTGCTGGCAAAGCCGATCAAACCCGCCCCTCCTAGTCCTGCTGCAACTATGGGCGCTGCGTCCTTTGACTTCTGAATGCCTTGGTACGGCGGCGCGGCGGGCGGCTCGAAGCCTTCCGGCGGAACAGCGTTCTGGTCGGGGTGGGGCTGTGGCATGGTGGTGCCTAGCTTGAGATCCAAAGTCCCTGGCAATTCCCTGCTGCCTTGCCTCCCACGCCCGGGGATCGGATTCGATCGTGAGGAGCCCTTGAAAGTCCTGGATCCCAGTCCCGAGATGGTTGGTTGACTCGATTACCTCCAAGGACATGTTTAGGATCCACACCACCTTCGCGTTCTCCCGGCCTTTTCGCCCTAATGTGAATGCTCCCTAGCAAAGCCAGAGACCGAGTCCTTCCAGCGGACGGCGTAAATCGAGGGCGAGTCGGACAGGAGACGGATGAGATTCAGGCGGGCGGGCTCTGCTTCGTCGAGGCTGGCAAGCCCCGAACAGACAAAGTACGCGTTTGCCGACGAGCCCTCGTTCCCTTCAGCCCCGACAGCCTCAACGCTGACTTTCCAGCCCGACCTGTCACCGTCGATGCTGACCGACAAGATCCTGGAGGCGGGAATCCATCAGGACTTAGCAAGAGCTTCTAAGGGGCGACCGCAGCACCACGTCCGCTCACGAGGGGTCATGGAGCGGGAACATCGTTCTTGTCGACTGGGCAGAAGACGGAAGGCCACAGGCCATGCCGCTGAGAATCCGATCTTGAAGCGCGTGCACAAGCTGTTCCGTGACTGCCGCCGGCACGACCGGCAAGGGACTCCTTGCTCGAATTCTGGCCACCTTTGAAGGTGCCCCCAGTGCTTCGAGTAGTTGTGCTCGCTCCGCACCCGAACTCAAAGTTTCCTGACAGCGGTGCGGCCATGGGGTCTGCAATGTAGTGTCTGCTGGTATGGAAAGCAGGAACCTCCTCGGCGTGCGGAAAGCGTCTTCGTGGGACGTTCTATGACGAGCAAGAACAAGGCGGTACTGGCCCTCGCTATTCAAAAGGTGGCCCATAAAAACGCTGAGGAACCAGAGCGGTTCGGACCGCTTCCCTTCGTAACCAGTTTATCGGACGCTCTCACGGGGATGCTCGCGCGGGCACCGTTTGGTTACCAGGTGAATTTGTCTGCTAACCCCTCGGCAGCCACGATAAATGCCACCATACGTGAAGCATTGGAGGATGAGTCTACAGCCCGCGTCCTCTATATCATCGGGCACGGGCTCGACGACAAAAATGATCTGCTGATTGTGGGAAGTGATGGTTCCTTCAGCGAACCTGTAAACCAGTGGACGCGGGAGCCATCCAGTCTATTGCAGCAGCAAGAGGCGCACTTACGCACACCCACCCTGTTCATATTGGACTGCTGTTCTGCCGGCACTACGATCATGCAACAATTACTCCATGGTGCTCAGGGTGAACCCAATTCACGTTGGGTCATCGCAGCAGCCACAAGTGGTCAGGCTGCTTTCAACGGTCGTCTGAGTGAGGCCTTTGTCAGGGTCCTTGCCCGCATCGCCAAGGGAGAGCTGGATATTGAGTCCAGCTGGCCGCACATTCCCTACATGCAGTTAGCTCGAGAGCTGCGCCATGAAATCAAGCACCTTACCGGATATTCAGCTAAGCAAATTCTCCGGGTAACCCCCGTGGAAATGGATGATCCAGGGTCATTTCCATTTTTTGATAATCCTGCCTACATACCCCTGTCTCCAGGTATCCAGGAACCGCCAAGGGAGCTTGTAGCCTTTCTCGATTCAACAGCCTTCGATCAGAAACACTGGCGCCTTAGAGCCTCAGGGGTAGAGGAAGCCAGTCGTTCTGGTGATTTGGTGGCGGCCTTCACAGGCCGGAGCCCTGAACTGCGGCAAATCGCCGACTTCTGCCAGCGGACTGGACCCGGCCTCCTCCTTCTTACCGGCTCACCCGGATCCGGTAAGTCAGCAATTCTGGGCCAGCTCGTTTGCAACGCCCACGCTGATCTTCATCTGTCAACTAGCCATCTCTGGGAGGACCAAAGAGAGTACCTCCCGGGCGTAGTTACATCGTTTGCCGCTGTTCACGCGCGGCAACAATCTATCCAAGACATTCTTCAGTCCCTATCGGATCAATTACAGCTAAAGCCACAGATCAGTGGGCCAGGCGAGCTCATCCAAGAACTTGCGCAGCTCGTCGTCCCACCGCTGCTAATCATCGATGCGTTAGATGAGGCGAGAATTGGTGGATTGTCCGCGAACGGCCGGCCCAGCCACAGCGACATCGTGGACTCCCTCTTGGTGCCGTTGACTACTTCAGTGCGCAGCGACGGGAAACCAGTTGCATTTGTCATTGTTGGAGCTCGACGATGGGTAGGAGGCGTTCGTCTCGCCCAGCGACTGACAATGCCACATACGGTCATTGATCTCGACAGGGTGCCCGATGACAGGCTACGCGCCGAGCTGCAGGGATTTGCCGAGAGGCGTTTGTGGGCCGGCGGGGTGCAGTGGAGCGCTTCCCAAATCGCGACGTTTTCTACAGCCTTAGCTGCCCGCCTTGCTCCTTCACGTGGAGCCTCAGAGGCGCCCAAGCTAGGCTCATTTCTGGCTGTGTCTCTTTTCATCGCATCAGTTATGTCGAGCTTCCGTCATCCCCAAATCTCGCAGGCGCTTCTTGATCTGGCGGCTACGGCGCCCCAAGACATCACCGAGTTGCTGCAATTTGATATAGAACGCCGGCCGGCCAGTGAGGAACTCCAGGCAGTGCTTTCAGCCGTTGCCGTAGCTAAAGGTAGTGGGGCTCCGTTGGAGATCATTCGCAGACTTGCCTCTGCTCAGGGCCAAGTCGACCTTTCCATCGCTAGATGCAAAGACATCCTGAGTGACGAGCTTTCGTTTTATCTCAGGACGAGCGCGGATGCAGACGGAAGTGTTCTTTACCGCCTGTTTCATCAAGAAGTCACGGATGCACTCAAGAGTAGCGGAGCTCACCGCGAGGTCTCCTTGAGCGTCCTGCTTCAAGCAGAGCCGCATTCCTACGACTGGAGCGGCGCGGAGCCGTACCTACGCCGTCACGCAGTGGAGCATGCGGCTGATGTGGATGCCCTTGCCGACACGCGAATTGGAAATCAGAGTCGGGCCCTCGCGGACATCTGGTCGAGCGCCGAATTCATGATGTGGGCGACCCCCTCCGTTGCCAGACGCTATCCACCGCCGAGACACAGTAGTCAGTACGGAAGCTGGGAGCTCTACCGGAGGGCTCCATTATCAGATGAGATGACGCCTTCCGAAGTGGCCCTGCTGGTTGCGATACAGAATGCCAAGGCCTCGGATGAGGCCGCAGATAAACTGAACGACGACCTGTTTTTGGCTCAGGATGAGCTAGCTTACTGGCCTGCCTGGGGTATGGAACCGCTTGCGATACGACCTGCAACGACAGAAAAGTTTCCAGTGACCGTGCTTTCTACCAATGCCAGCGTGACGGCATTCAACAGCGACCGCACGCTGAAATTCACAGGAGACATACGCGGCCAACTCGTCGTCGAAACCGAGGATAAGAGCGTGGAGGGTCGGCCTCCGGTACTCCCCAGTAGCATCATGAGTTTGGGCGTACTCGAGTCAATAGGTTCCGTCGCTATCGGTGGATACGATGGGCGGCTCGCGATTTGGGATTGGGTCCACAATGTAGTGCAGGATTTCCCCCATCTGCATCGAAAGAGAATCACCGGCATTGTTCCCCTGGACCAAGAACACTTGATTGTCACCACCGACATCGAGGGTTGGATGAGGCTTTGGAGGGTTGATACCCGTGAGCTCGTCCATGAACAGCTGCTCCTTAACGATGTGGGACTAACTGCGCTTACGGCATCTAAAATAAATCGGAACGTCTTCGTTGCGGCAACAGACCGATCCATCCAACGCTGGGATTTGCGTTCCGACTGGAAACGAAAGGGAGTGCTGAACGGCAGCGTCAGCACGGTGACGACCCTCGCGCTGACGCCCGACGAACGAATGCTAGTTTCGGGATCGGCAGATGGTTCAATACGCCGCTGGGACCTCAATAACTTGGTTATGGTGGGAGACCCTATCATGGACCTAGTAAGCTCCGTACGCTATTTAGAAGTTCAGAGCAACGGGATAACCATAGAGGCCCATGATGAAGATAAGAACCGTTTGTTTCTTGATCTTTATCCTGGCGAATCATCAGAGACGCTGATCGCCGCTATGGGTGAACCTGGATTATCGGTGGTGTTGAACGACAGAACGCGAAGAGTCCTCGTAGTGGGCGGGTCTCGCGGCGGAAGCTGTTACAAGCTTGGGACCGGCCAGCAAATATCCACATATTGGTTCAATTCTTGTGCTGTCCCGTCCAAAACTGTGGCTCATCGTTCCGACACGAAAGTGCCACCCACTGATTTTTGGAGCAGACAACGGTATGGGGGGAAGTTTACAGCGGCCTCTCCTAAAGGTAACCACTGGGTAACTGGCGACCACGACGGAAGGTTAATTTGGTGGTCCAGAGTTGAGGGAACCATATCGAGATTTTCGGGTGACGCGTGGGAGCCTTCAGCTGATCTCAACGTAAGGGATGCCATCACGGGCATCGCTGGAAGTGGGGATCTGCTTGTCGTGGGTAGTCGGACCAAGGTGGGCGTTTGGGAAACCGACGGGAGCTTTTCCTGGGTGGCCGAACAAGCTGCTGATGCGACAAATCGTCCACTGGCGTGGATGGGTGAAGACAGGTGTCTCTACACATCTGACGGCGGTGAACTTTGGGCCTGGTTCCGAGAAACGAAGGAGAACCGCCTGCTATGGCGGACCGAGTCCGGCAACGAGATCACCAGTATCTACGTTGACCAATCCAAGCCGCGCATTTGGTTAGGGGATGACGGGGGTTTCATACACAGGATCGGCGCTTCTGATTTAGAAGCTGAGAGCCTGAGCGCACGCTTTTCCGAGCATCGAGTTGTGTCGATAGGAATGCTTGGTGGTACATCCGTTGTGTGCGTCTTCGCCGACGGGGTAATCGCCCTGCTGGACGAATATCTTCGCACGATCCTCGATAAGACTGCGACGTTCGTACCGTGCGCGGCAGCGGATATAAGCATGGATGCTAATACCGTTGTACTTCTCGACGGCAACGGGCCGCTCACGATGGAATTGAGAGTTAGTTGACGCCCCAAAAAAGCCCGGTCCTCGGTATACACGGAATCAATCAGCAGTCCTCAACCCCCAATGCGCTAGGACAGGAGTGGTCGAAAGCCATTGGGACGGGCTTAGAAGCGCATGGACTCGAGCACGGTGAGTTGAGTGTTCCAGTCGTCTATTACGCCCATCTCTTTTCCGAGCGGTTAGCAGCCCAGGGACTTAACGCCCCACTCTCTGAAGATGAAAGTGAACTGCTCGCAAGCTGGCTTCGCAGCTCGCCTCTTGATGCAACTCCTCAAGGCCGAGTCGAGGCGTGGATTGGACAGGCGGCGGATGCAATAGCTTCCCGTTTGCACAGAGTTCCTCCGTGGGTTATTGAAGGCATGATGCGATCGGCAGCGTCGCAAGTGAGCCAATATTTGCGGGCGGCCAGCCTTCGACAAAAGATTCAGGCCGTGCTCATAAACGAAATTTCGCAGCTTAGGCCGCGCGTTTTGATAGCACATTCCCTTGGCTCAGTTGTAGCGTACGAAGCGCTGCACGCCAGCCCGAAGTCCGAGATAGAGCTGCTTCTTACCATTGGTTCGCCCCTAGGCATCCCGGGTCTTTTCATCCCTCGATTGACTCCGGGTCCGGCATCCGATCTGACCAAACCAGCCGGGGTCAAGAGATGGTTAAACGTCTATCACCCTGGTGATGTCGTCGCAGCCGTTGGGAAGCTTATGTCTGTTTACTCAGGTGTTGAAAGGGACGTATCGATAGATATAGAGATGCGCTACTGTCATCAGGCATCCGCCTACCTGAAGGCGCCCGAGGTGGGTTGTGTTCTCGCGGACTACGTCTAAGTACGCTTATAAGGAAAGCTACACCGAGTTCCGGGTCATTGCCGCCGGTTATCTATCTTTTCGCTAAGGATGGAGATTGGAATTCGGGACTGCCCCCGGTTTTGAGGACGAAGATACAATCGTTTCCAGAAATTCCCGATATGAGTCCAAAAGACGGTGTGGGGTTTCCAAACAAGTGGACTCAACAAGTATTGTGGGGCGGGGGCTACAGCCAACAGTAGGAGGGTGCGTCCTCCCGCCCGGTGCAGCGGACAACAGCCGACTGCGTGGCGCGCATCCGACCTGGCAGGCATGCTAGAAATTTCAGTTTATTTTTCCGGTAGACAGCCTGTCCGGCTCCTGGAGTAAGCACAGTGAAGCTACGGAATGCCCGATGTCTAGACGATATGAACTGTGGTGCTCGCCTGACGTAGGACTGGAACCCCGGGTTCAAAGAGATTCGTGGATTGCCCGTCCACGGCCTGTTCCGCAATCTGGTGCGGGGTGTGGACTGGTAGAGCCACATTTGAACGTCTGGAGGTTCCAGTCATGAATAAGCGTACTTACATCGGTTTGGATGTGCATGCGCGCCGCGTGAAGGGCTGCGCGATTGACCACGAAACCGGCGAGATCCTGCGCCAGAGCCTCGCCGCCAACGATGCCGGGATCACCGAATGGGGCGCCGCGCTGCCGGGTCCGGCCCTGGTTGTGTATGAGGCAGGTCCGACAGGATTCGGTCTGGCCCGGTGCCTGGCCGCTTCGGGGATTGAGTGCGTGGTCGCGGCGCCGTCGAAGCTTCAACGGCCGTCCGGAGACCGGGTCAAGACCGATGCCCGGGATGCCGAGCATCTGGCCCGGTTGGCCCTGCTGGGGCAGATAGCCCCGGTTCGGGTCCCAAGCCTGGCGGATGAGGCTGCCCGGGATCTGGTGCGTGCCCGCGAGGACGTCCGCGCGGATCTGATGCGGGCCAGGCATCGGATCTCGAAGCTCCTGCTGCGCCACGGCCTGGTCTACTCGGGCGGACAGGCCTGGACCAATGCCCACCACACTTGGCTGCACCGGCAAGGGTTCGATGATCCTGCCCTGCAGGCCGCCTACGAATCCAGCCTTGAAGCGGCCGAACTGACGCTGGAGCGCAGAAACCGTTTGGACGCGAAGATCACGGCCCTCGCCGCAACCGACCGCTATGCGCCGGTGGTCCATGCGCTGATGTGTTTGCGCGGAATCTCAGTGCTCACCGCGTTTGGCCTGGCAGTGGAGATCGGTGATTGGACCCGCTTCACCGGCTCCACTATCGGCGCCTATCTGGGGCTGGTTCCCTCCGAACATTTTTCCGGTACTTCCCGGTCCCAGGGTGCGATCACCAAGACCGGGAACACTCACGCCCGCCGCCTGCTGGTCGAGGCCGCATGGCACCACCGCCGGCCCTACACCCACGTCAGCCAGGAGATGCGCTCCCGCTGGGACGCAGCCGATGAGGCCTCCCGGGTCCGCGGCCACCAGGGCAACCACCGTCTGCACCGGAAATGGGAACAGTTCGAAGTCAGGCACAAACGCCGGGTTATCGCGAACGTCGCCGTCGCCCGGGAATTGGCCGGCTGGTGCTGGTCCCTCGCAGCCCCCATCCAACAGGAGCACCCATGGACCGATGAATAGACGTGGCCGTTCCTACCGATCCCGGCGGCTTGGCAGCGTGGAGGAGACCCGCGAAACACCTATGGGCAACCGGCGAAACACCGGTGACGCCCGACATCGCTAGACCAGCGGCACCCCTCCAGCCGAACACCTCGTCCTGCGGTACCCAACCCGCGCATATCAGTCTGACAGCGCCGTCGATCATGCCGCGCCAGTCACCGCGACCAGACAGCGAACGGACACAAGAAGAGCGGTCCAAGACAACCCAGCCTTGGACCGCTCACCCTTGACCTCTTGACAAAGAACCCTTACATATCAGGTGTACTGGGCCATTAGGTTGGTGACACTCGGTTGACGGCTGTGGTTCCGATGCCGGAGTGGATTCGTTCGGTGTTGTAGTGCTGGAGCCAAAGCGCAAGGGCGGCTTGACGGTGGTTGCTGCTGGTGCAGACCTGCCGGTAGGCCCATTCGGTTTGCAGGGTGCGGTTGAAGCGTTCTGCTTTGCCGTTGGTCCAAGGGCAGTGTGGCTTGATGAAGCGCTGGACTGCGCCGAGGTCGGCCACGGCCTGGCCGAACGTGGCGGACCTACGGTAGGCGAGGACGTTGTCGGTGATGACGGGTTCGATCCGGCCGATGCCGGGGTCGGCGAAGTAGGCTTCGGCGCGGGTGAGGAACCCTGCGGCTGTGGCGCCCTTCTCGTCGGGGAGGACTTCGGCGTAGCCGATGTGGGTGTGGTCAACCAAGATCAAACACTGCTTCACCTTCCGCGGACGCGCCCGTCAAGACCAAAAAGGCCGCAGTAAGCACGACCACCGTCTGGCCCGGCTTGCGGCAGTTCAGCACGATCTCGACAAGCATCACGATCTCTGGGAATAGCTTGCAGCTATAGCTCCGGGACCAGCGATCACTCCGCTGCGAGCTGTAGACATCATTGGATGGGAACTCGGCAAGCGACGCTCCAGGCGGACTAATCCCAACGGCCGGTGACGTTCCACTCCCGGATAGGCTGGACCGTTTGACAAGGAATGATTTTGCCGCCCCTCCATCACCGTGTTGATCGCTACTTTTCCGCATAGTGCTCGAACCGCAGTGGGCCCGTCGTAATTCCTGTCCATGACCAAGCGGGCTCTTTAGGGGCTTGGTCATTCTCGCCGGAAACAAGCAGATGTCCGGTGTCGACGGGGCGGCTGAGCCTATTTCCTCGTGACAGCAGGGCCGCCGGTGTTGTCAGGAAGGAGCCGGACACCGCCGGCGGGTGAGGATCAACCCCCAGTGCGAATACAACTTTCGGTCCGCGCCGTCGAGCAGAACCCGTCGCTGCGACCCGCTCACCTGTCAGGCAGGAGCCGTCTATCAGCGCGAGCGGCCCTCACGGAACCAAGCGCCATTGCTCCCCTCCTCCTTGACGTTGACGGTGTCGTGGTGCCCATGAAGCACCGCAAAGTCACCCCCGCCTGCGACGAAGTCAGCCACCGGATTGCCATTCCACCACGTGCCTCGGGCAACGTGACTATCCGACCAGCCATCATCGAGGCGGTCAACCGATGGGTCTCGTCCGGGGCAGACGTCCGCTGGCTCTCGTCATGGGGTTGGCGGACAAAATGGCTCGATCAAGTCGGTCTGCCGCTGCTGCCAATCTTCTACGACCCGAACCCGGGCGAAGTCTTCGACTGGGGCCGGAGCCAGCGCCCGTGGAAAAAACCCGCTGTTGAGCGCTTCCTTGCGACTCAGACCGAAGCCATTCGGCTGGCCTGGGTCGACGATGATGCCTTCTTCTTCTAGGCCAACGAAGTCCATAAGGAAATGCGAGCCAGCCAGCCAAAGATCTCCGATCTCCAACTTGTGGAGCCCGACTGTTTCGTTGGGCTCTCGGACGGAGAGATCGACCTAATTGACTCCGTCTTGACTGGTTAGCCGCATAGGCAGTCCGACGGCTATTCCTCAGGTCTTCTGAGGTCCTTGGGACCAGTGGAGATCCGACGAGCTGGCCAACAACCGGATCGTCGTATGTAGCGTGTCAACGTGCACAGCTCAGGCTAACCACCGACCGCATTTACCCCACCATCGCCGAAACCCGTACCCGGTTCAGCGCCTCGGCCAACAGATCCACGTCCGCTTCCGGGAACAAGCTCTCCGGCCCGGCAGGGGCAGCGTCGCTGTAGGGCGATTCGTACAGCGCGCCCACGTCCACGACGCCGTTCTCGGTGAGTTGCTGGACGATCATGTCGACGAAGTGCAGCTGGTTGGCATTGAGGGTCTTGTCCCCCACGAACTCGGACAAGGAATCCAATGCCGCCTGGCGGTCCATGCCCACCAGGGACCTGACAAACAGGCCTAGACCCTCGGCTTGTACAGTGGCCGCTTCAAGTTCCTCGGGTGAACCGGCGCCGCTCTCGATCAACATTCGCTCAAGTTCACCGAGATCCGTCTCGGTCAGTGGCAGCCCGCGGCGGAGGCGGTGGATGGCCATGTGGTCCAGGAAGCCCTGGAGGTACATCCGGGCCTTCTCGCGGTACCGGGACAGATCTATCGACCCGGTCACGGTCCCCTTCAGCTCACCTTCCACGATCTCGCCGAGGGTGTCTTCGAAGTTCGTGTAGACCACCTTGCGGCGCTTCTTCTCGATCAGGTGGACCAAGACCCGGAGCCGAACGCGGATCAGCTCAAGCCACTGCGGCGAGACCTGGCCCCATACCTCACCCTCCAGAATCGACAGGATTAGGCCCATCTGGGCTGCGATGGCGGGGATGTTCGGCTGGTCCTGCAGGGCGGACGCAATCTCGACAATCTTCTTGCGGTACGGCTCGACGGCGGCCGCAGAGGTCAGCGAAGCCAGCTGCGCCTGGTACATCAGCAGGTCGAAGCGCTTGGCTTCCTCCGTGTCAGCGGCGGAAGCCAGCGTTGCCAAGGGGGCCAGCTTGGTCTGCAGGTCAGTTAGATCCTGCGTTCCAAGGCTGCCCCACGAAGCGGGCTTCGAGAACTTCTCCACCCACTCCAACTGCGGACGCACCAGGAAGTTCTCCCGGGGCAGCCCCGCCACTTGTCCCACCAGGCCGGTTTGAAGTGCCGGCACGTAGTCGCCGTCGAGGCCGGCGGTGCGGGCTTCGGCAAGCAACTGTGTCCGGACGGCGAAGCTGCGGTGCGCCAAAGACTGGCCAAGGGACCCCTCAGACCCCGGCAGTTCGGCGTTGAAGTATTCAACGTTCTGGCAGACGTCGAAGATGAAGAAGTCCTGCTTGTCTGCACCCGGTCCGTACAGTTCCGGCCTGAGCCGGGTGCCGCGGCCCACCATCTGCCAGAACTTAGTCTTGGAACGCACCACCTTGAAAAAGAGCAGGTTGACCACCTCGGGCACGTCGATTCCGGTGTCCAGCATGTCCACGGATACGGCGATGTGCGGGCTGTCCTCCGCGCGGGCGAAGGCGTCGATGAGGGTGGAGGCGTAGTTGACGCTGTGCGTGATGATCTTCGCGAAAGTGCCCCCGTACTGGGGGTAGTTGATGTTGAACCGCTCGGCGATGAATTCGGCATGCTTCTGGTTCTTGGCGAAAACGATCGTCTTCCCGAGCCGGTCTCCGCCGGCGACCTTGTGGCCGCGTGTCATCAGCACCTCGAGTGCCTTGTCCACGGTGTTGGAGTTGAACAGCCACGTGTTCAGGATGGCCGGATCCACGGCGTCGGGGATCTCCCCGTCCTCATCCCATTCAGCGGAGTCCCACTCCTCCTTTTCCTCGTCCGAGAGTTCCTCGTAGCGGATTCCTTCGACGGGGAACTTCAGCGGAATTGATACGGTCCGGGGCGGTACGAGGTAACCGTCGGAGATGGCCTGCGTCAGCTCGTAAGCGAACGTGGGGACGTGGTCCTCGATGTCGAACAAGGAGTAAGTGTTGCGGTCCACTTCGGACTGTGGGGTGGCGGTCAGACCCAACAGATACGCATCAAAGTAGTCAAAGATGGCCCGGTACTTCTGATACACGGAACGGTGGGCCTCATCGATGATGATCAAGTCGTAGTGGCCAATCCCGAACCGCTGCTTCAGGACCGTGCCGTCGTCGGTCCGTTCGTTGATCAGGTTCATCATCGTCGGATAGGTGGCGACGTGGATGCGGCTGTCCGCCTCCACATCGCGGCCCAGCAACACTGGGGATGATCCAGGGAGATTGGTTTTGAAGGCGCGGGCGGCCTGGTCTACCAAAGCGACGCGGTCGGCCAGGAACAGTACGCGTTTGGCCCAGTTCGCCTGCATCAGCAGACTGGAGAGGGCGACGACGGTGCGCGTCTTGCCGGAGCCGGTCGCCATGACGAGCAGAGCCTTGCGTTCCTTGTCCGTTTCTAGGGCATCTGTGACGGCCCTGATGGCGGCCTGTTGATAGCTGCGGCCGGCGATCTCAGTATCGATGGGCGCCGTCGCCAGGGGTTTCCGGGTGGTGCGGCGGTCCACCATGAGCTGGAGCTGGTCCCGGGTGTGGAAGCCCTGGACCGGCCTCGGCGGATAGCCAGAGGCGTCGTCCCAGATCCAGTGCTCGTAGCCGTTGCTGTAGTAGATGACGGGGCGTTGACCCTTCTCCGCCTCCAGGGCGTCGGCGTAGAGTTTGGCCTGCTGCTGGCCCTCGTAGGGTGACTTGGCTGACCGTTTGGCTTCGACGACGGCGAGTGGCCTGCCGTCGGATCCCCAAAGGACGTAATCCACGAACCCGGTTCCGGTGGTGGGGCCGGCGTGGGTGGGCATGTGGTGGACTTCGAATTCCCGGTACTCCGGCTTGTCGAGCGCCCAACCGGCCTCGCCCAGGTACAGGTCGATGTAGACGCGGGTTTCGGCTTCGGAGTAGTCGTGGCTGTCCGGAAGCTTCTTGTTTTCTTCCTTCGCCCGGGCGATCTCCGCTCGCAGCGCCGCAAGCTGGGCGTGCAGCTGCTCGTTGTCTTGCTTCTGCGCGGCCAGCGCTGCATCCTTGGTGGCCAGTTCTTCGGCGAGTTTCGCCGTTTGATCCGCGGTGCGGGGCTTCTCCGCAGGCGCCGGAACGCCCGGCTTCGGTGGCGGGCTAAGGAACTCGCCATTGAACGCCAGTGTGGAGTCGGGGCGGTTGACGGGATCCCGGGAATAGCGAAGCGCAAGCCAGATGCAGACGTGGAAGAGTTCCCGAATGGTTTGCTCAGAGTGCTGGACGTTGATGACAGCATTGGTGTGGATGGCGCTGTTCGCCACTCTGCGGATGAGATGGAACTTACTGACGATCGTCTCGCCCGCGAGCCGCTTGAACGTCGGCTCCGACATCAGCGCGTTGAGATCGCCCCTGTAAGGCAACGCAAGCGAATCGTCAGCGTCGTAAAGCCAGGCCAGCAGCGCTTCGATGGACCGCCGGGCATAAAGCAAGGAGGAGCGCGGGTCACGCCGGGCATACAGCTCGGCCAGCCGCGCTTCCTTCGCAATTTCTGGCCACTCCGCCTGCAGTACGGCGAAGTTGCTGTTCACATCCCCCAAGGCCACTCCTCTGTTGATCTTCTCCATGGAGCCTAGATGATGTTGACCTGCTCGAGGCAGGGCAACACTGGTTTCAGCTCAAACCTCCGGCGATGCGGATTGGTTCTATCGGCTGCGGCTACTCAAAGAAGTCCTCGTCGAGTTCGACAATGTCGTAGCTCTGCTTCACCTGGACTCCCACGCGGTACTTGATCATCAGCCCCACGAGCCGAGCACCATCGATCAGGATGACCCGCGACGGGACCGCCTTCACGTAATCCCGTGCCCCAGAGGTAAAAGCGCTCGTCGTGATGAAAACGCCGCGCGAGGCACCGACACCGTGCAGCACACCGACGAAGGCCTGAATAGCTTCCCGGCCCACAGTATTCGCATCGGCGTACCGCTTGGCCTGCACATAGATCCGGTCCAGGCCCAGCGCGTCCTGATCAATCACCCCGTCGACGCCGCCGTCGTTGCTGCCGCCGATACGCTTCCCCCGCTGCTCGGCCCCGCCATAGCCCATCCTGAGAAGCAAATCGACGACCGCCTGCTCGAAGAAATCGGGGTGACTCTCCCGGAGACGCGTGAGGAGTGCGACAGCCACGTCGGAGTGGATGCGGTTGATCCCGGATTCGATCTGCTCAATCGGATCAATATCCTCCACGAGGGTTTCGTCGACGACGGACAGCATGGGTTTCGGGGCGTCCGACTTCGGCCAGAAGGGTGCAAACAGCAAGCGTGCCGTGGAAAAGTCGCTGATCCCTTCCGGGTGGCCGGAGTACCACTCCCGCCCTGCCCCGGTGATTCGGTAGTTGGCCCGCACCGGCCTTTCAATCCAGCCGGCTTTCAGAAGGTTGCTGATTGCCCAACCGAGCCGCTGTTCGCATCGAAGGCCGCCCGTATTCAGGGTCTCCGCACGTGCGGCGTCGGACAGCCGAGCAGAGTCAATGGCGCGGCTGACGATGTCCCGGCGATGCAACGTTTCGCCTGCGGACAGGACCCGGAGCACATGGGCCACAAAGAGGGGCCAAATCGGCACTTCCGAGTGGACGGTGGAAGAAGCCATCTCGCTCATGAGAGCTCTCCGCGGAAGGCTCGGTGTTGGAGTGAGGCGAACAGTGCGTCCAGTTCGCCAAGCTGCGCGCGATGCCGATCCTTCAACTGACTGATAACCATTAGACGGGCCTCGAAGTCGTTCTGCTTTTCCACAGGCGGCAATGGCATTTTGATCGTTTGAACCTCCTTTGCGTTGATATTTGCCATGCCGACTATGCTTTTACACATATTTCGCAGAGTTTTCTTCGTTGAAGGCAGGTTCATGAACGTCCCAAGGAAATGGGGGCGACATGATGCACTGGTCCTCAAGCGCACGAGATAACCGGCATAGGCCATGGGTTCTGGACCCATAAAGACCGCAGTTTTGCCAACAAGTTCTGCACTGTTCGTCCGGTTAAACAAGACATCACCTGGCTTGACCAGAAATCTCTCATCGACATCACCGGGCAGATACTTCATCTGACTAAGATCAATCTGGCCACCGTATGTGAGATTGTTCATTCGCAACACAGGTGTGGTCCCGACGAGGGCCGCTTTTTCGCTCGATCCATACTTTGCTGATTCCAAAGCATCGCCCACCCTTACTATCGGCCACCCCATGGGATTGCTGATGGGATCGCCGAACATGCTATGGAAGATGGAGTGGGCAAGGACGTCGAGGTGGGCCAGGGCGTGGCGGCGTTTGGTGCGGACCTCGTCCGCCTTATCCAGGATGGCCGCAATCCTCCGCTGCTCATTAAGGAGGGGGACTGGAATTGAGACCTCCTTTAAGAATTTGTAGTGCCTGCTGTAACCTGCACTCGGGATCTCCAGCGAACGCAGATAGTGGAAAAGGTATCGGGGATCTGAACCGTTTATGGGCCGCAATACCTTCGTACCATCGGCTCCTAAGATGAACGGATGGTCGACATATTTGATGACGCGAGTATGGTCGCCAAAAATTATGACAGGAGGTTCAACTCTTGCGAGTAATGATGCGTCATCAGAATAGCCAGCGATCTCGGCCTTTCCTTGGTCAATTACTGGGAATGCACCCTGCGGCAAATAACCAGACGTCTGGAGTTTTGGGTTCCCACCCGTGGCATCGGTGAAGACCTCGAGAAACGCAGATCGACTCAACTCAGGAGTCCCTTCAAATCAGCCAAGCTGGCGGTGATTTCAGCTTCCAACTTTTCCAACTCGGCGACGATCTCGGCTGGTTCCTTGTGATCAACCTCGTCGTGTTCCACTTTCTTGTACTTACTGAGCGAGAGATTGTAGCCGTTGTCGACGATCTCGGCTTTGGGGACGAGGAAGGACCGGTCGGTGCGCGCCCGGCCTACTTCCGTCGTCGTCCGCTGCTGCCAGCGGCCCAGGACGTCATCAAGATCGGAGGTTTCCAGCCGGGTGCGTTTGTCGTCGAGGCTGAAGCCGTCCGATGTCACGTCGTAGAACCAGACGTTGTCGGTGCCGCCGGAGTTTGTCTTGGTGAAGAACAGGATCGCGGTGGAGACTCCCGCGTACGGTTTGAAAACCCCGGAGGGGAGTTTGACGACGCCGTCGAGTTTGTGGTCTTCGACGAGCATCTTTCGCAGCGCCTTGTGCGCCGCGGACGAGCCGAACATCACGCCGTCGGGCACGATCACTGCTGCCCGGCCGCCGGGCTTAAGCAGTCGGAGGAACAGGGCCAGGAAGAGCAGTTCGGTCTTTTTCGTCTTGACCAGGGAGAGCAGGTCCTTGGCGACGTTCTCGTAGTCGAGGCTGCCCGCGAAGGGCGGGTTGGCGAGGATGACGTCGTATTTTTCCTCCTCGGTCCCGTGGAGGTCAGCCAGAGAGTCCCGGTACGTGATGTCGGGGTTTTCCACGCCGTGCAGGAGCATGTTCATGGAACCGATGCGAAGCATGGTGTTGTCGAAGTCGTACCCGTGGAACTGGCTGTTGTGGAAAAATCGGCTCTGCTCGGGGGTGGTCAGCAGGCTGGGATTGTGCTGCCGAAGGTATTCGCCAGCCTGAACGAGGAAACCTGCGGTGCCGGCGGCCGGGTCGCAGATGGCCTCGAGCGGCTGGGGTGCTGTCATCTTTACCATGAGGTCGATGATGTGGCGGGGCGTGCGGAACTGGCCGTTGGTGCCGGCGGAGGCGATCTTGCCGAGCATGTATTCGTAGAGGTCACCCTTGGTGTCGCGCTCGTCCATCGGGATTTCGTCGATGATGTCGACGACTTTTTCCAGCAGCCCAGCGTTAGGGATGGTGAAGCGGGCGTCCTTCATGTGCTGGGCGTAGGAAGACTCCTCTCCGTTGGCCAGCTGGACCAGCCCGGTGCGCAGAAACGGGAAGATGTGCTCTGCGAAAACCGTGTACATCTCGTCGCGGGAGAAGTTCTTGAACTTGCTCCAGCGGAAGTCCTGGTAGGAGCGGCCCTTCTCATCCAGACCGCTGGGGAAGACAGGGCTCTCGACCGGTTTGCCGGTGCGGCTGGCCTTGTTCTCCGCGCGCGTCTGGTTCTCGTCCAGGCGCTTCAGGAAGAGTAGATAAGTAATCTGTTCGATTACTTCCAGAGGATTGGAGATGCCGCCGGTCCAGAACGCGTTCCAGACCTTGTCTACCTGAGATTTAACTTCGCCTGTTATCACCGTTCGAGTTTAGTGGGTATTCCACGGGCGCTTCGGCTGCCCCGCAGGCTTGCGCCAGACGTCAAGGGGCCGAGTCACCGCCCTTCCAGAGCGCAACGTCGATCCAATCGATGCGTGCCCGCTGGACCGCGACCCACTTTCAACGGATAGCCTGATCCGAGATCAGCTTCAACAAGTCCAATGTCTCCGAAGATCAGCCCCTCCTCGACCGCGCGATCCCCTCGGTGAAGCCTGTTGACCGGGTGCCAATTGGCGGGTGCTCCTCCTCACTCTTCAAAGACACGGTGATAGTTTGGCGGGAGACTAATCAAGCGGGCGGTCAGGGGACAGAGTGGAGTACGGATTTGGACGTGACGAGGACCTCTTTGAGCTCGACTTCGATGACCTGAACGTCACTGTCACTATGATCCCGGTGGCGAAACGAGCCGAGAGGGTTTTTCGTGCTGGCAAAGACGAATGGCCGGCCGTGGAAAGGATGTATCGGCAGTTCGCGGCCGAGATGGGATTTGACCTCGGGACCCCTTCGTTTGGAGACAGCGGAGACGTCTGGCTGGTGACAGCTTCCAAGATCCTGCGAAATTATTCGTTGGTTTGTGGCGCAGTGGAGGTCACCACAACAGCAGCGGGGACTGCGGTGGAGTGGATGTGGGTGCATCCCGTGCAAAGGGGCGGTGGTCGAAGGGGCCCGGCTTGGCTGCTATGGAGGAAGGTAGCAGAGGAGTACGGGACAGTGGGGCTCAATCCGCCTGTAAGTCGAGCTATGCGACGATTTGTGGAGAATTTTGAGCAGAGCACGCATACGTCATAGCCGGAGATGCTTCGCCTCTAGTGCTCATTCTGACTTCTTCGTTAGTTTCACCCGCCCCATGGGCGACGGGAATAAGCCTCTGCCCGCGCACCATGCCATGTGGGCCAGGATGCAGGACCACGGCCGCCGTGGAGCACAAGAAGGGTTGACCATTCCGACATCGCCAGGCGGGTCGGAGGCAGCTACGACACCGCCAGCTATTCCTCCTGACAAGTGATTCAGGCTAGACCTTGAACTTGACGTCCTTCGTTTGGTCTTCGCGCGCCACCAAAGAACACAGCCTTCCGCAGTCCGTTCAGATCAGGCGTCGGCCGGACGGATGTGTTGAAGGATGAAGTGCGCCTAGTCGCTCACGTCCTCCTGGGTGATTTTGCCGTCCAGCACTTCTTGGACTTCCTTCTCGAGACCTGAGTTGCCATTCTCCCCCAGCTTGTTCATGAACAGCACAGCATCCTGCTTGAGCTGTTCATCGCCAGAGCCGATTGCTCTAGCGATGACCAACGGCACTGCATTCTGGCTGAGATCCCAGAGTGACATGCCCTCTTGCGCGCGATTCGTGAGGAGCGCTCGGGCCACCTCAAACGCACCGCGTGGGTCAGCATCTGCGCAGCTTGCGATTTGCTTAGTGATCATAGAGCGCTGGCTTGCGAGTTCCGGATCAAGCTCAACCGCTTCTTTCAATCGAGGAAGCCACCACGAGGCATCGAACTTGCCACTCCGGACAAACCAGTAGAACTCGTTCAGCTCTAGTTTGTCCTCAGGACGTGAGCGCACGTGCTTCACTCGCGCATCCCAGAGATCTGCAAACCGATCACGAATCGCCTCTTCAACGGATTCGGCATGTATGAATGACCAGGCGATGCGACCGATAGCTGCTCCACGAACTTTAGGTTCTGCCGTGGCAAAGAATGCTTCAGCGACGGGATCTTCAAACGTCTTGTGGCCGCGGATGATTGCATTGACGACCCACTCCCCAATGCGCTGTAGCGGATCAGACTGGCCCTGCCAGCCTGCAACGAGAGGCTCGCCTGACCGGATGGCTGCGATCATGGATGGGGTTAGAAGGTCGTAGATTGCCACGTGATAACGATGAACTGCCATGGCGGTCGTCAATGCGATTTGCTGGGAGCGTGACAACCCGTCGGCTGACCCAAATAGTTCCTCCATCCTCGGCGTGAGCCAGTCGGGGTCGACGGTCACCAATCGGCCGAGCGCCTGACCTATAACCGCTCGCGAGGCACCACGCCTATCGAGTCGCTCGATGTCACGCTCTAGAGCTGAGCACGCCGCCTCATACCAGGGGGTGGTTTTGCCGTGCGAAATTAGATTGAGCAGACCGCGTACCCGAGTCGGCCATTGCCAGTTGAGCGAGAGAGTAAGGGGGTCCAAACCACTCTCGGACTCGTCCGAGTCATAAGCCTTCCAGGCGGATTCGCTGTCGGCCTCCCCGATCAATAGGTCAGCAAAGACTTTCTCCGACTCAGCCGGGATTGCTGGAGTCTCTCGCTGTTGGGCGAGTTCCTCGAGCAGGTTCACGGCAGCTTTCTTTGTCCCGCGGAAGTCAGCGTCGTCATCGAAGTCGCGGCCTTCTTGAGGGAAGAGGGATGTGTCACCGTGGGCGAGTATTTTCTGAGTCATGTCCGCTACATAACGCCACTCGAGTTCAATGCCCGCCTTTACGGCCGCTTCCCATCCCTGCAGAACCGCGCGCAGGTAAGTAGGTCGTAACCTATCGGCTAGGCCTTCAATGCCATCGAGTGCCCTCGGGTTCGTGGTGATGAGCGACGAGAGCTCCCGTCCTTGGCCTTCGTGCGATAGCCCGGGCCCCCAGCCATTGCCGGTGTCGTGCCAACTTTCAAGATGTGCCACGAGCTCCGTAGGACTCATGACGGACATCTCATCATGGGAGATTGGGCTATTTGGCCCGCTCCAGCTTGTCACTTTGTTGAGAGCTGCAAGCGGTGATTCGATTACACCCCGCCCTGCGTCGAGTTCCTCAAGTACTCTCTTGAGAGCGGACGGTAACGCCTCACTGCCAACAGCGGAAAGCCACCTATGCCTCCAAGTATCAACTACCGCCTGGACTCGTTCATCGAGATTTTCAGGAGTGTCATCCTCATCCGTGCGTAGACGGTCCCTCAACTGCTCTCTGTCTAGTTGAGGTCCCGCGGTGATGAAATCAGTAAGCGGTTCTAGTGCGGACGGGGAGTGCCTCGCCACTTCACGGGCAAGCTCGCCAAACTCGATCCGACAGGAGTCATCGTAAAACTCCTCGCCCGCCACAAGCCGCGCCGTGACAGCCAGCAGATGCTCGGCCTCTGCGGGCGGCCGAGCACTGCTGCTACGGAGCGCCTCTGTGACCGCATATAGCGTAATTTTTCGCGCCAGATTCATAGGACTCTTAGCCATAACTGCGGCTGCGGCTTTAGGATCACGTGCCATCGCATTGGAGGCCAGGTCCCGGACTGTGTCGATGAGCGAGTGTTCAATAGATGGGTGGTAGTCAGCTTTGTCGCGGATCGATTCGCGCGACATGTCTGTCATATCGAACGTATCCGTAAAGCGCTTCGATTGACGCTCATATTCTTCCAACCAAGGCAGGACGGTCTTGAGGCCATCTTCACTGAGTGCCTCAACTACGCGTGGCAGGCCATCGTGGTACCAGTATTCGTCAAGGGCTAGGTTCGGCTTGTGCGGGTTCTCGGATGCGCTGGGTCGAAACAGGAGATTAGCCATCCACTTGCCAGCTTTGGACTGCCCGCCTTGGAGTAGGTTGACGGCGAAGCCAACCATGTCACGAGGGTCGCTCCGCAAACCAAAGCCAGTTTCGACCCACGATTTGATCATCGGCTTTAGCCTTGCCGCTTCGTCCGCTGGGATCGAGGCACCGATTGTAAAAACCGCTCTCCGGACCCAAGCGTTGTTGCTGTCGGAGAGTTTTAGCAGAACATCAACGACTGCTTTCGGTGCCGCCGGCGCGACCCGGATCAGATAGGCAATCTCGGGCCAGTAATGGTCTCGAACGAGACCCTCGCTGGTTCTCTCGGGCTCCGGTGGGTCACCAAAGATTCCGGCCTTTGCCAACGGTTCTACCCATAGGGGATGCTTCAGCCCCTCAAAGAATGCGCGACGCAGTGGCGGCGTAGGGATCCGGCGCAAGGCCTCGTTTACCTGCTCAGGGGTGGGTCGTTTAGCGCCTGCCATCACGCACTCTCCTCGTCGAAATCGTTGATCTCAGCCAGTAGGTCCTCGATCGCACGCAGGTTCTCGAAGAAGAGGGCACTCCGAACTTCGATGACATCCTCCACAACACGAATCTTCGCTTGAAGGGCTTCATTATTGGGGAGGGGTCTCTGCTGTTCGTGATTACGGTCTAAGTGTGTCCAACTCAGAAAAAACTGGTACGCGTCCAACCATTGGGCGATTGCCGGGTGGTCGGCATCTGACTCTCCCGTCACAAGTGCTGCAGTATTGGCACGGTTACGTCCTTCTTCCTGGGTAACTGCGCTGACTAGAGACGCAAGCACCCGGGCAACCGCACGCGGGACGGGCACAAGGTCTTGATCGAGTCCCAAATCGGCATCGGGGTGCGCTGTCAGTAGCCCGGGAAGTTGCTTCATCAAGGATGCTGACGACGGGTTGGGCCGGGGAATAGCAAAGTCAGACATCACGGCTGGGAGTCCGCTCATCAACTCGCGCATGCAGTGACAGATGGTCGAGATTCGCGCACTCTCGCAGCCAGGACTGGCCGTGGTGACTAGTATCTCTTGTGCCGTTCTATACATGCCCGCGAGTTTTGGACTTCGGGGCTCCAGCGCCTCGATCACGCGTGTTTGGCGCTCACCCGGCCCTAATCCATCTCTCACTACTGCCGTTCTCCTCCGCATAGCCCGTAAAATCGCTCAAAGAGGGCCCCAAAGTAGCGAGCACGCACTGCTCGTTCCAGCCATGACCACCCTTGGTGGAGAATCGGGCCCCGGAGACAGTACCCTCGTGATGCTGTGCCTTGCGTCCGAAGGCTGCCGTCCGGGATAGCGGTACCGAGACATGTGCTGGTCTCGTCCGCGCGCAGGCCCTCGGACTCGATGACCGCATCGAGCTCGGTCCCTCGGCTCCAAGCGGCCCACCATCACCACGCAATGCCGTTGAAGGGCCTATACAGGGGTCGCGATAGCTCACGGACTGCGCTGCCAAAATCCCATAAAGATATTCAGATGTCGGTAACCAGCGTCAGGGCCAGTTTTCACCGAAGCTCCAATTCCATTTCGTTAGCTATTGGTCGACCGCCAACTGGCCCCGAGCCTCACAGATCCCGCTGACGGTCTGTGTCAGCCCCACAATCTTGGGGACTCTCGGGGCACCCCAAAGAAACGCATTTGTTATGAGTCAAATTGGCCGGTCAGCGATGGTCGGCCAAGATAGTTGGCACCGCGCCATACTGTCTGTCACAGTGCCAACTAACTTGTCCGTTGTGCCAACTATGTCGTCAACTCACAGGAAAATGGCCAAGTACTGTGGGACCTCACAAGGACGACAGGAAGAGAACTAGAAGTCCCAGTCATCATCCTCAGTGTTGACAGCCTTGCCAATCACATAAGACGAACCCGAGCCCGAGAAGAAGTCGTGGTTCTCGTCCGCGTTGGGCGACAGGGCCGAAAGGATGGCCGGGTTCACGTCGGTGACGGAAGCCGGGAACATGGCTTCGTAGCCCAGGTTCATGAGCGCCTTGTTGGCGTTGTAGTGCAGGAACTTCTTGACGTCCTCGGCCAGGCCGACGGAGTCGTACAGATCGTGCGTGTACTGGACCTCGTTCTCGTACAGCTCGAAGAGCAGCTCGAAGGTGTAGTCCTTGATCTCCTGCTTGCGCTCCTCGGACAGGCCTTCCAGGCCCTTCTGGAACTTGTAGCCGATGTAGTAGCCGTGGACGGCTTCATCGCGGATGATGAGGCGGATCAGGTCGGCCGTGTTCGTCAGCTTGGCCCGGGAGGACCAGTACATCGGCAGGTAGAAGCCGGAGTAGAACAGGAAGCTCTCCAGCAGCGTGGAGGCCACCTTGCGCTTCAGGGGGTCATCGCCCTGGTAGTAGTCCATGACGATCTGGGCCTTCTTCTGAAGGTTCTCGTTCTCGGTGGACCAGCGGAACGCCTCGTCGATCTCCTTGGTGGAGGCCAGCGTGGAGAAGATGGAGGAGTAGCTCTTGGCGTGCACGGACTCCATGAACGCGATGTTCGTGTAGACGGCCTCTTCGTGCGGGGTGAGGGCGTCCGGAATCAGGGAGACGGCGCCGACGGTGCCCTGGATGGTGTCCAGCAGGGTCAGGCCCGTGAACACGCGCATGGTGAGCTGCTGCTCGTCCGGGGTCAGCGTCGCCCACGACTGCACGTCGTTGGACAGCGGCACCTTCTCCGGCAGCCAGAAGTTGTTGACCAGACGGTTCCAGACATCCACGTCCTTGTCGTCCTGGATGCGGTTCCAGTTGATCGCCTCGACGTGGCTAAGCAGCTTGACCTTCTCGGTCATGTCATCCCCTAAATGTTGGGTTTAGTTCTTAGTAAAAGCGTACGACGGCGGGCGGGCGCCCGCCGTCGTACTGTCACGATTTAGTTGAAGCTACAGCATGCAGCTGACGCAGCCCTCTACCTCGGTCCCTTCCAGCGCGAGCTGGCGGAGACGGATGTAGTAGATGGTCTTGATGCCCTTCTTCCAGGCATAGATCTGGGCCTTGTTGATATCGCGCGTGGTGGCGGTGTCCTTGAAGAACAGCGTCAGGGACAAGCCCTGGTCCACGTGCTGCGTGGCGGCGGCGTAGGTGTCAATGACCTTCTCGTAGCCGATCTCGTACGCGTCCTGGTAGTACTCCAGGTTGTCGTTCGTCAGGTACGGCGCCGGGTAGTACACACGGCCCAGCTTGCCTTCCTTGCGGATCTCGATCTTGGACGCCACCGGGTGGATCGAGGAGGTGGAGTTGTTGATGTAGGAGATCGAGCCGGTGGGCGGCACAGCCTGCAGGTTCTGGTTGTAGATGCCGTGCTCCATGACGGAGGCCTTCAGCTCGCGCCAGTCATCCTGGGTGGGGATGTGGATGTTCTTGAACAGCTCGGCGACCTTCTCGGTCTGCGGGACCCATTCCTGCTCGGTGTATTTGTCGAAGAACTCGCCGGAGGCGTACTTGGACTTCTCGAAGCCGCCGAAGGTCTGGCCGGTCTGGATGGCCAGCAGGTTGGAGGCGCGGACCGCGTGGAACACCACCGAGTAGAAGTAGATGTTGGTGAAGTCCAGGCCCTCTTCGGAACCGTAGTGGACCCGCTCGCGGGCCAGGTAGCCGTGCAGGTTCATCTGGCCGAGACCGATCGCGTGGCTCTGGTCGTTGCCGCGGGCAATCGAGGGCACCGAGGTGATGTTGGACATGTCCGAGACTGCCGAGAGGGACCGGATGGCCGTCTCGATGGTCAGGCCGAAGTCCGGCGAGTCCATGGTCTTGGCGATGTTCAGCGAACCCAGGTTGCAGGAGATGTCCTTGCCGGTCTGGTCGTAGGACAGGTCATCGTGGTACGTGGTGGGCTGCGAGACCTGGAGGATCTCGGAGCACAGGTTGGACATGATGATCTTGCCGTCGATCGGGTTTTCCCGGTTCACGGTGTCCTCGAACATGATGTACGGGTAGCCGGATTCGAACTGGATCTCGGCGAGGGTCTGGAAGAACTCGCGCGCCTTGATCTTGGTCTTCTTGATCCGGGAATCGTCCACCATCTCGTAGTACTTCTCGGTGACCGAGACGTCGGAGAACGGCATGCCGTAGACCTTTTCGACGTCGTACGGGGAGAACAGGTACATGTCCTCGTCACGCTTGGCGAGCTCGAAGGTGATGTCCGGGATGACGACGCCGAGCGAGAGGGTCTTGATGCGGATCTTCTCGTCCGCGTTCTCGCGCTTGGTGTCCAGGAAGCGGTAGATGTCCGGGTGGTGCGCGTGCAGGTACACCGCACCGGCACCCTGGCGGGCACCGAGCTGGTTGGCGTAGGAGAAGCTGTCCTCGAGGAGCTTCATCACGGGGATGACACCGGAGGACTGGTTCTCGATCTGCTTGATCGGCGCGCCGACCTCGCGGATGTTGGTCAGCGCGAAGGCGACGCCGCCGCCGCGCTTGGAGAGCTGCAGGGCGGAGTTGATGGACCGGCCGATCGATTCCATGTTGTCTTCGATGCGGAGCAGGAAGCAGGAGACCAGCTCGCCGCGCTGGCGCTTGCCGGCGTTCAGGAACGTCGGGGTGGCCGGCTGGAAGCGGCCTTCGATGATCTCGTCCACCATCTGGGTGGCGAGCTTCTCGTCGCCGCGGGCCAGGTGCAGGGCCACCATGCAGACGCGGTCCTCGTAGCGCTCCAGGAAGCGCTTTCCGTCGAACGTCTTCAGCGTGTAGGAGGTGTAGAACTTGAACGCGCCGAGGAAGGTCTCGAAGCGGAACTTCTTCTTGTATGCGCGGTTGTAGAGCTCGCGGATGAAGTTCATCGTGTACTGGTCGAGGGTTTCGCGCTCGTAGTACTCGTTCTTGACGAGGTAGTCGAGCTTTTCCTCGAGGTCGTGGAAGAACACGGTGTTGTTGTTCACGTGCTGCAGGAAGTACTGGTGCGCGGCCTCGCGGTCGGCCTCGAACTGGATTTCTCCGTTGGGGCCGTAGAGGTTCAGCATGGCGTTCAGCTCGTGGTAGCCCAGGCCCTTGTAGGCGGCCGGCATCTCGTGCTTCTTCTCAACAGCGGCGGCGGCGGTGCCCGTGTGCAGGCCTGCGCCTTCAGTTACTGCTTTGTCTGCGACAGTCGTGTCCAAAACTCTTCCAATCCTTGTTGTACGCGGTTGACGTCTTCCGGCGTCCCCATGAGTTCGAAGCGATATAGGTGCGGGACCTTGCACTTGGCGGCGATGATGTCGCCTGCCATGCAGTAGTTGTCCCCGAAATTGGTGTTTCCTGCGCCGATCACTCCGCGGATCAGCTTCCGGTTGCCCGGATCGTTCAAAAACCTGATGACCTGCTTTGGAACAGATCCCTCTCCCCCGGTGCCGCCATAGGTCGGGAGCAACAAAACGTAGGGCTCCCGGGCCACCAGCGGAGCGTCCCTCGGGTAAAGGGGGATCCTGGCGGCGTCGACGCCCAGCTTCGCAACGAAGCGTGCCGTGTTTTCGGAGGTGGAGGAAAAGTAGATGAGCCGGCAATGTGTGGTGGTGGCCGGTGCTGCCGTGCTGACCGCTTCCCCGCCGTCAGCCGTGGCAGCCACCCGATCTTCAGTTGTTACAACCACGGTGGTCACCTCATCTACCGTGAATTCTTGCCTGGTGGCGGCGTCCTGGGCCTTTCAGGCGACAGGGCGTTTCAGGCTACAGCGACGGCGGCAGCCTGCGCCAGTTCTTCGATCTTGTCCGGGCGGAAACCTGACCAGTGGTCCTGGTCGGTGACGACAACGGGGGCCTGCATGTAGCCCAGGGACTTCAGGCGCTCAAGGGCTTCCGCGTCCTGGGAAATGTCGACGCTCTGGTAGGCGATGCCCTTCTTGTCCAGCGCGCGGTAGGTCGCGTTGCACTGAACGCAGGCCGGCTTCGTGTAAACCGTAACGGTCATGGTCCTGTCCCCTTTGTTGAAGTCTTCTGTGGAGCGCAATCCCGGCTCCGGATGTCCCGCGCTGATGCTCTGCTGGAACTGTATGTCGATACTACATGTAGTGCAAGAGCCTCATGTGGACCCCAAGATGATGTATTACAAGTATGTCATTTAACCCACCTTTAATCCACAGGAGGGGGGCCTCCAAATGTCCGGATTTCCGCCATTTTGGCGGACGAAATCCACACCCTGTGGAGTAGTTAGCCACATTAATCACGCCCGCGTGTCGCACCCCAGACGGCGTGTCGCGCGCCGCCGCGGGGACCCGGAGTGGTGGCGCCGGCCACTACATCTGGTGTCCGGGCACACGAAAGAGGCGGGCACCGTGGTGCCCGCCTCAAGCGATTCGTGATTGTTCTAACACCGGCGCTAGGAGGCGGAGTCGAGCACGATCTGCTGCACGTCGAGGTAGCCCGTTTCAAACCCGGCCCGGGAGTAGCAGAGGTAGAACAGCCACATCCGCTGGAAGACCGCATCGAAGCCCATGGCCCCCACCTCGTCCTCGCAGGCCATGAACCGCTCTTCCCAGAGCCGCAGCGTCTGGGCGTAATGCTCACCCATGGCGAGGCGTTCGCGGACGCGCAGTCCGGTCTGCTTCGCCGTGATGTCCTCGATGGCGCGGACGGACGGAATGACCCCGCCCGGGAAGATGTACTTGTGCACCCAGGTGTAGCTGGTGCGGGTGGCCATGAGCCGGTCGTGGGCGATCGTGATGGCCTGGATGGCCACCTTGCCGCCCGGGGCCAGGACCCGCTCGATGGTCTGGAAGTAGGTGGCCCAGTATTCGAAGCCGACGGCCTCGATCATTTCGACCGAGACGACGGCGTCGTACTCGCCCTCCACGGCGCGATAGTCCTTGAGCTCGATCGTGACGGCGTCGGCGTAGCCGGCCTCGGCCACGCGCTGGCGGGCCAGTTCCTGCTGCTCGCTGGAGAGCGTCACGGAGTAGACGGTGGCGCCGCGGGCGGCGGCGCGCAGGGCAAGCTCTCCCCAGCCGGTGCCGATTTCCAGGACCCGGGTGCCTTCCTTCACGCCGGCCTTGTCCAGCAGCCGGTCAATCTTGGCCTGCTGCGCGGTGGCCAGCCCGTCCCAGGCCACGTTCCGCAGGGCGTCGCCGCTTTCCGGGAAGAGGGCGCTGGAGTACGTCATGGTGCTGTCCAGGAACGAGGCGAAGAGCTCGTTGGAGAGGTCGTAGTGCCGGGAGATGTTGGAGCGGGTGTTCTTCTCCGTGTTCCGTTCCCTGCGCGGCTGGCGCGGCAGGTACAGGCCGCGCAGCTTCTGCAGCGGCTCGGGAACGAGCGTGCCGACGCGGGAGGCAAACACCTCCATGACGGCGGTGAGGTCATCGGCGTCCCAGTCGCCGGCCATGAAGGACTCGCCCAGGCCGATCAGGCCGCCGTCGCCGAGGCGGGTGGCGAAGGCAACGGGTCGGTTGATGGTCATGACGGGATAGCCGGCGGCAGCCTCGCCAGAGGGACCTTTGCCCAATACTGTGCCGTCCGGGTACCGGACTTCCAGCGGCAGCCTGCGCACGGCCGCCTTGAAGATGGCGTCCGCAGCGCGTCCGGCCACACGGGCCTTGAGGCTCGAGGGCACCGTGGCGATGCTGGGCCAGATGGCGGCGTCGATGGTGGCGGGAGGCTGGGGAACGGTGTACGGCACCCTGCCGGTGACGAGCCCGCTGTTGACGGCGCTGCCGTTTACTGCGCTGCTGTGCGTGGTGCCCTGTGCCCGTCCCGTACCGGATCCGGTCGCTTCGGTCATTGTCACTGAACTGCCTCCTGTGAGGGGTGGTGTGGTTTTTTGATGATGGGCAGGCGGCGCGCCCACAGTTTGATGCCCTGCCAGCGGATCTGTGCCGCGACACGCAGCGGGGCCGCGGGTACGGCGAGCGCCGCGGACACGATGTTCCGCACGCTTGCTTCGTGCCGGACGCCGTCCATGGTGGCGATGAAGGGCTGCTGTCCCTCCCGTTCCAGGACGATCGATACGGCGAGCCGTTCGCCGGGTTCGGGGAGCTTCATGCGGTACTCGCCGTCGACGTCGTTGAACGGCGAGACGTAGAACGCCTTCGGGACGCTCGCCCTGCCCGTGGCGTCGGTTTCGAGGAGGTAGCAGTGCCGCTCCCCGTACGTGTTGTGGACCTCGGCGACGACGCCGCGCAACTCACCGGAGGCGCTATGGCACCAGAACACGCTCAACGGGTTGAACACGTGCCCGAACACCCGGGCGCTGGCAAGCATGGTGATGCGTCCGCCGTCGAGCTTTATCCCCTGGGTGGCAAGGTAGCTTTCCACGTTGCCGCGCAGGGTGCCGTCCGGATCGCCGAGGTGGTCCTCCACCCGGAATCCCGCCAGCGGCCGCAGCAGGCGCGGCAGCTGCGGGAGATGGTCGACGTCGACATACCAGCTGTAGCTGCGGTAGGTGAACGCGTTGCGCAGCGGCGTCCGCCGCACATGGGCGATGGCGGTGCGGTAGATGGCCGCGCCGTGGAGGGCGGCCGGATGGATGGTGGCCGGCGCGCTCATGGCACCTCCACCGTGGCTGGCTGAGCTGTGGCCGGCTGGACTGCGGCCGGTTCGAGGTCCGGGTCCGCGGCCCCTGCGCCGATGTTGACCGTGCCGATGTTAACAGCGTCGCTGTTGACCGGGTCCCAGTCGCGGCCGAGCCGGGCGGCGGCCTTGAGGCCGGACAGGGCGCCGTCCTCGTGGAATCCCCAGCCGTGGTACGCGCCGGCGAAGGCCAGCCGCCCGTCGCCGAGTCCGAGGATCCGCTGCTGCGCCGCCAGCGACTCCGGAGTGTACTGCGGGTGCTCGTAGACCATCCGGTCCAGGACCGTGGCGTCGTCGATCAGCTCGGATTCGCCGAGGCTGACGATGTACCGGCCGCCGTCGACGGGTTCCAGCCGTTGCAGCCGGGTCATGTCGTAGCTGACCAGGACCTTGTCCGGCCGGGCGTCGCAGGACGGCAGCCGGTAGTTCCAGGAGGCCTGGGCGTTGGGGCTGGCCGGCAGCACGGCCTCGTCACGGTGGAAGAGCGTCTGGTTCACCGAATACGGCATGCCGCCAAGGGCGGCCCTCTCGGCAGCCGAGGCGTCGGT
The DNA here is from genome assembly GCF_022803015.1 of Arthrobacter humicola. Classification (GTDB taxonomy): domain Bacteria; phylum Actinomycetota; class Actinomycetes; order Actinomycetales; family Micrococcaceae; genus Arthrobacter; species Arthrobacter humicola_A. Next base: position 238,684 of record NZ_JAFKON010000001.1, on the reverse strand, counting down.
GAGCATGCGCAGGGCCTGCGCCGGGTGGGTGGCGATGACGACGGCGTCAAAGGTCTCGCGCACGGTCCCGGCACCGAGCGCGGACGTGACGTCGACGCCGTCGGCGTGCCGGTGCACCGTGGTGACCGGGCTGGCGAGCCGGATGTCCGGCAGGGTCGCGGCGACCTTGTCGACGTAGCTGCGCGAGCCGCCGGTGACGGTCCGCCATTGAGGGGAGCCCTTGACGCCGAGCAGGCCGTGGTGGCCCAGGAAGGTGAACAGGTAGCGCGCCGGGTAGGCCAGCGCGGTGGTGGGGTCGCAGGACCAAACGGCGCTGACCACGGGGGTCATGAAGTGCGAGATGAAATAGCTGCTGAACTTCTCCTGGGCCAGGAACTCACCCAGGGTGAGCTCGTGTCCGGCGACTGCCGTGCCTGTGCCTGCGGCGGATTCGGCCAGCAGGGCGCGGGCACGGCGGTGGAACCGGGTGACTTCCAGCAGCATCCGCAGGTAGCGGCCACGCAGCAGGGTGGATGGCCGGGGAATGATTCCGCGCCCCTTGGCCCGTGCACCGGCGTATTCCAGCCCGCAGCCGTCGCAGCGGACGGACATGCTCATTTCGGAGTCCTGGGTTTCGACGCCGAGCTCGGCGAACAGGCGCAGGAGCGTGGGATACGTCCGTTCGTTGTGGACGATGAAGCCGGTGTCCACGCCCAGCGTGGGTCCGTTCTGCTGCGGCACATCGTGGGTGTGGGCGTGGCCGCCGAGCCGGGAGTCGGCCTCGAAGAGCGTTACCCGGTCCTGCCCGTTCAGCACGTACGCGGCGGTCAGCCCCGCCACTCCGCTGCCGATGACGGCGACGCGCCGGCCTGCCGGAATCCCTGCTGCTTGCGACACTGATCTGCTCCTGTTGTCTGGCCCGAAGTCTCTTATGGGCAATTCGAGGCTGTCGGGCGGCCGGATGAGTATGAATGTGGAATTTTTCAGTTCTGCTGTCAGACCGTCGCCAGTGACGCCGTCATCTGCCACGTGAGCTGGGTTCCTCGGATTCTCCTGCATGGGCCCGGCCGCGCAGCGCAGACTTTCCGTGCGGACATTCCGGCAGACACATCAGCACGCAGACCGGCACGGCCGCCGGAGGTCCGGATATGCCACAATGAAGCGGGAATTCCGGTCCCGTCTCCGTGGACCCGCAACCAGGCGAAGGGCAGCCCTTGATCAACCCCGTCCATCTCCGGACCCTTGTGGAAGTGATCCGGCTTGGCTCGTTTGCGGCCGCCGCCACCCGGTTGGGCTACACGGCTTCGGCCGTCTCCCAGCAAATGTCGGCACTGGAACGCGACACCGGCGTCACCTTGTTCCAGCGCGCGGCCCGCAGCATCCAGCCGACCGAAGCCGCCGTCGTCATGACCCGGCACGCCGCCAAGGTCCTGACGGACATCGAGACGCTGATGGCCGCCGCCTCCCGGGCGCAGGAGAGTCCCAGCCAGGAGCTGCGGCTGGGCATCTTCCCGAGCCTCGCCACCTATGTGCTGCCGCCGATCCTGCGGAACCCGGCCTGGAAGAAGCTCGGCATCGACCTGCGGGTCTCGGTCGCGGAACCGGCCCAGACCATCCAGGGGCTGCGGACCGGCGGCGAACTCGACGTCGCCCTGGTGTACCAGGTGGGACAGTCCGGCCTCGCCTGGCCGCACACCGTGGACCGGCAGTGGATCGGCGACGACGACTTCCGCGTGGTGCTGCCGGCGGCCTGGGGCATCGGCACGGATTCCAAGGTGGCCGCGCCGCACCTATCGGACATGCCGTGGATCATGCACCACCCCGGCACGTCCGACGCCACGGTGATTGAACGGCTCTTCGCGAGCTGCAACCTGCACCCCCGCGTGGTGGCCTACAGCGATGACTTCCACGCGAGCCTGGAGATGGCCGCCGCCGGGCTCGGCGCCGCCTTGGTCCCCGACCTGGCCTTGCGGCACCGGCCTGCCGGGGTGGTGGTCCTCGATGTGCCGGAGATCCGGCTGGCACGGAATGTTTTCGCCCTGCTGATCAACGAGAAACGGACGGCCCAGGTCCAGCTCTTCGTGGAGCTGCTGGCCGAGACGATGCACCGGTCCGGGACCGCGCGAAAGGACTGAGCTGAAGCCCCGTTAGCCCGGCGGGCGTTCAGCGCTTCCTGGCCCGCTTCCCGACCGGCGCCACCAGCGCGCCGATGATCCGGTGCTTGGTCCGGGTGTACGGCGGATAGATCAGTTCCAGCGTGTCCGGCCACAGCGGCTTGTCCAGGGTGGGGCGCTCATGCGAGAACGTCCGCACCGAATGTTCCCCGTGATAGGCCCCCATGCCGCTGCCGCCGACCCCGCCGAACGGCAGCCCGGGGACGGACAGGTGGGCCGCCGGAACGTCGAAGCACAGGGCCCCCGACGAGGTCCGCCCGGCGAAGGCGCGGCGCGTCTGCGGATCGTTGCTGAAGACGTAGAGTGCCAGCGGCTTGGCGCGCCCGTTGACCTCCTCGATGGCCTCGTCGAGCCCGTCCACGGGCACCAGTGGCAGCAGCGGTCCGAAGATTTCTTCCGCCATGACGGCGTCGCCGGGCGCCGGGCGCAGCAGGGTCGGCGCAAAGTAGCGGCTGGCGGCGTCGCGCTGTCCGCCGTGCACCACCGTGCTGGCGTCGGCGAGGGCCGCGAGCCGTGCGAAGTGGCGGTCATCGACTATCCGGCCGTACGACGGGCTCGCCGCCGGGTCCGGTCCGAAGAGCGCCGTAACGGCCTTGATCAGCTCGGCCTGCAGCGGCTCCAGGATCTCCTCCCGGGCCAGGACGTAGTCGGGTGCGACGCACGTCTGCCCGGCGTTCATGAACCGGCCCCAGGCGATGCGTTTGGCCGCCGTGGCCAGGTCCGTGGATGCATCGACGTAGGCCGGGGACTTGCCGCCGAGCTCCAGCGTCACCGGGGTCAGGTGCTCGGCCGCCGCGCGCATGACCACCTTGGCCGCGGCTTCTCCCCCGGTGAAGAAGATGTGGTCGAAGCGTTCGGCCAGGAGGGCGGTGGTCTCCGGGATGCCGCCCTCAACCACTTCGGCGGCGCCGGCCAGGTATTCGGGAATCCAGCGGGCCAGTACGGCCGACGTGGCCGGGGCATGTTCGCTCGGCTTGAGGACCACGGTGTTTCCCGCGGCCAGGGCGCCGGCGAGCGGGGCGAGCAGCAGTTGCAGCGGGTAGTTCCACGGCCCGATCACCAGCACCACGCCCAGCGGGGTGAGTTCGGTCCAGGCGCGGGCCGGCCGCACTGCCAGCGGCACCGGCACGCGGCGGGGCCGCAGCCAGCCTTCGAGGTGCCGCTCCAGGTGCGCCGCCTCGGCGTCCACGAACCCGATCTCCGCGAGCTGCGCCTCGGTGTGGTGCTTGCCCAGGTCGCGGGCGAGGGCTTCGGCGAAGTCCGCGTGCCGCTCCGCGAGCATGCGCCGAAGCCGGCGCAGCTGATCCAACCGCCAGGCGAGCGGGCGGGTGGTCCCGGCCTCGAACGCGGCCCGGGCACGGCCGACGGGTGAGATTACATGCTGCATCCGATCAATGTACAGTCATGCGGCCGTCCGCCGGTCCGGTACCGGATATTGCTCCGGTAGGGAAAACTCTTCAACGCTGGAATGGTCCGGTTTTCAGGACTATGTTGAAGATATGAACAAGGTAGCGAGCAAGCACTTCGGAGAGGTCGAGCTCAACCACGGACGGGAGCATAATCTCACCGCCACGCATGAGCTGGCGGGCCAGACCGTGGAGCTTGACCTGAACGTCAACGCGCATGACCATTTCGATGAAGCGGCCATGCATAAAGTTGACTACCGCTTGCGCTTCCTGCCCGAACTCGTGGACCAGGTCCGCGAAATGATCGCCGAGGAACTGGACCAGGAAGGCACCAGTCCGCAGGAGTACCGCCACTTCCATTGCAACGCGATCAAGGACGAGCACCTCAAGAAGGTCTTCGGCGTCGAGGACAAGAGCCAGCTGACCGACGAGGTCTTCCTCAAGGCGCTCAAGCTCGGCCACGTGGGCATCTACCCCGGCCAGCCGGAACGCTACTTCGTCCTCGATTTCACGCTGGGCCAGCACTTCACCGACGAGGTCCTCGTCGCGTCCGCGGATGAGGACGGCGTCGTCGACGACGAAATCCTCTGGGAGTCCTGACCCGGGCATCCTGAGTCGCCGGTAGTCCTGCATCGACTGCTCCGTAGATGCCCTTCCGGGCGCTCAAAACGGCGGCTGCTCAGCAATCGATGATCAAGAAACGTACGACGCCGGCCGGTCACCTTGGAGGGTGACCGGCCGGCGTCGTTTGTGTGTGGAGCGGGCTCCTTGTCGGCTGCTTGCCTGGTGGCCTGTTACTTGGCGGCTGAGAGCAGTTCGGCTCGGACCGTCCTGGTGGCCGTGACGAGGTTGCGCAGGGACTCTTCAGTCTCGGCGTAGCCGCGGGTCTTCAGGCCGCAGTCCGGGTTGACCCAGAGCTGGCGGGACGGGACGTGCTTGACGGCGGTGCTGAGCAGTTCGGTGACTTCCTGTTCGCCCGGGACGCGGGGCGAGTGGATGTCGTAGACGCCCGGGCCAACGCCGCGGCCGAAGCCGTGGGACTCGAGGTCGTGGACGACCTCCATGCGGGAGCGGGCGGCCTCGATCGAGGTGACGTCGGCGTCGAGGCCGTCGATCGCGTCGATGATGGCGCCGAACTCCGAGTAGCACAGGTGCGTGTGGACCTGGGTGGCGTCCGCGGCACCTGCGGTGGAGAGCCGGAAGGACTTCACGGACCAGTCCAGGTACGCGGCCTGGTCGGCCTTGCGCAGCGGCAGGAGCTCGCGCAGCGCCGGCTCGTCCACCTGGATGACCTTGATACCGGCCGCCTCGAGGTCGGCGATCTCGTCGCGGAGGGCCAGTGCCACCTGGTTGGCGGTCTCGCCAAGCGGCTGGTCATCGCGGACGAAGGACCAGGCCAGGATGGTGACCGGGCCGGTGAGCATGCCCTTCATCGGCTTGCTGGTCAGGGACTGCGCGTACTCGGCCCACTTCACCGTGATCGGGGCGCTGCGGGTGACATCGCCCCACAGGATGGACGGTCGGGTGCAGCGCGAGCCGTAGGACTGGACCCAGCCGTGGACGGTGACGTCAAAGCCTTCGAGGTTCTCGGCGAAGTACTGGACCATGTCGTTGCGTTCGGGCTCGCCGTGGACCAGGACGTCGAAGCCGAGCTCTTCCTGCAGCTCCACGACGCGCTTGATCTCGTCCTTCATGAGCTGCTCGTACTGCTCCGTGGTGAGGTCGCCGCGGTTGGCGCGGGCCCGGGCGGTGCGGATTTCGCCGGTCTGCGGGAAGGATCCGATCGTCGTGGTGGGCAGCGGCGGCAGGTGCAGCGCCTTGTCCTGGGCTGCCTCGCGGACGGCGTAGGCGGAGCGGTTGAAGTCGGCGCCGGTCAGGGCGGCGGTGCGGGCCCGGACGTCGCCGCGGCGGACGCCTTCGGCCTCGGCGCGGGAGGCGATGACGCGGGTGGCCTCGTCGATAGCGGGCTGGACGGCTGCCTCGTCGGTCAGCAGACCGGCGAGGGTGACGACTTCAACGGCCTTCTGGTCGGCGAAGGCCAGCCAGCTGCGAAGCTGCTCGGAGAGCTGGACTTCCTCGTCGACGTCGTGCGGGACGTGCTGGGTGGAGGTGGAGGTGCTGATGGCCAGCTTGGCCACCGACTTCTTCAGTTCGGCGATCTTCTTCGCGGAAGCGGCGAGGTCGTTGCGCCAGATGTTGTGGCCGTCCACGACGCCGGCGACGAGAGTCTTGTTTCCCAGCGCCGCCAGGGCAGCGGCGGACGGGACCTCGCCCTTGAAGACGTCCAGGTGCAGGGCGTCGATGCCGGTGGCGGCGAGGGTGCCGAGCTGGCCGTTGAGCGCGCCGTACGGGGTGGAGACGAAAAGCTGCGGGCGCTGGGCCGCGGCGGCCAGGGCCTCGTAGGAACGGGCGACGGCGGCCTGGATTTCCACGGCCGGGGTGTCCTGGTCCACCACGAGGGCGGGCTCGTCGAGCTGGACCCAGCTGGCGCCGGCGGCGGCGAGCTTCTGAAGCAGCGCGGTGTAGACGGGGAGGATGTCCTCCAGGCGGGACAGCGGGCTGAAGCCGGCCGGGGCGTCGTCGGATGCCTTGCTCAGCAGCAGGAACGTGACCGGGCCGACGATGTACGGGCGGGTCTCGACGCCGTTGGCGAGGGCGTACTCGAATTCCTCGACGATCCGGTTCGAGGTCAGCGCAAAGTTGGTTTCCGGCCCGATTTCCGGCACGAGGTAGTGGTAGTTGGTGTCGAACCACTTGGTCATTTCCAGCGGCTGCTGGTCCTTGTTGCCGCGGGCCAGGGTGAAGTAGCCGTCGATGTCGAGCTGGCCCTGCGCGTTGAGGAGGTTCCCGAAGCGGGCCGGCACGGCGCCGAGGTGGGCGGCGGCGTCGAGCACCTGGTCGTAGTAGGAGAAGGTGCCGGGCACCGCGGCGGCTTCGGTCAGGCCCAGGCCCTGAAGCCGCTTGGCGGTGCCGAGCTGGATTTCCTTGGCGGCCGCGTCCAGGGCTGCGGCGTCGATCTTGCCGGCCCAGTAGGCCTCGACGGCCTTCTTGAGTTCGCGGCGGCGGCCGATGCGCGGGTAGCCCAGGATCGAGGCAGCCGGGAACGGAGTGGGGTTGGGGGTGTTCAGTGCAGTCATGGGAAGTCCTAAGTGTTGGTGGTGTGGTGCGGAGGGAAGTTGTGTTGTCTTGGCGCGGTCAGCTGGCGAGCTGGCGGCGGCTGGCCGTGTGCCGGTTGCCGCTGTTCCGGTTGCCGCGGTGCGGGCGGGGCAGCGCGAGTTTGTCCAGCACATCCAGGGCCGCGGCGTGCTCATTGAACGTGTAGAGGTGGATGCCGGGGGCTCCGGCGTCCAGGGCTGCGTTGGCGAGATCAACGGTGGCGCTGACCCCGATCCGGGTCCGGTCGGCGTCGGTATCGGCAGCCGCGAGGCGTTCGATCAGTTCCGGGGCCGGTTCCACGCCGGTCAGTTCGCCGAGCCGGGCGAGCCGCCGGAGGCTGGTGAGCGGCATGACCCCGGGAATGATCGGGATGGTCACCCCGGCCCGGCGGGCCCGGGCGAGGAGGTCGGCGTACTGCTCGGTGTGGAAGAAGACCTGGGTGATGGCGAAGTCGGCGCCGGAGCGCTGCTTGGCCAGCAGGACCTCGACGTCGTGTGCCTCGCTCGGGGATTCCGGGTGCCGCGTCGGGTAGGCGGCGACGCCGACCGCGACCCTGCCGGCGCACAGCAGCGCCGAGCGGCGTTGCTCCACGCGGCGGATGAGTTCGATCAGGTCCTGGGCGTACCGGAGTGATCCCGGCGGCGGGGTTTCTCCATCCTTGGGCCGGTCGCCGCGGAGGGCGAGGATGCCGCGGACGCCCACGTCGAGCAGTTCGCCGATGATCTCCGCCAGTTCCTGCGGGGAATTCCCCACGCAGGTCAGGTGGGCCAGGGGCCGGAGCGTCGTTTCCTGCACGAGCCGGTTGACGAGATCGACGGCGGTGCTGCGGTTCGAGCCGTTGGAGCCGTAGGTCACGGACACGTAGTCCGGGTCCGTGGCTTCCAGTTCGCCGATGGTGGTCCAAAGGGATTCCGCGGCTGCGGGAGACCTCGGCGGGAACAGCTCGTAGGACAGCGCAACAGGGGCCGCGCCGGCAAGATTGGGATGGGTATCGATAAGGCTTGGTGGTGACATTTGCGTCCTTGGCTTTGAACACTGCCGCCGGGAGATCCGGAATCCCGGAGGACCGGAACCAGAAACGGAAACTCCGTCGTCAGTGAATTGAGTTTGGGGAACACGGAGGGAACTTCAGCAGGGCGCAGCCGCGACTGTTACGCCTGATACGAAGTTGTCCGTGAGCAAATGTCAGGCCCACATGGGGGCACCCACACCCTCCTGGGCCGCCCGGGGGCAGCTTTCAGCGGAGGATCGCTGACACGTTACTGAGGTAACTTGTATAGAACTCTAAGGCCGGGCCGTGGGGCCCTTCAAGTCGGTCCCCGAATTAAGACGCACCTTTACGGCCGTTTGCGGCGCCGGGCAGAACAATGTTCGCCCAAGACGGCATTTTCGCCCCGCGCGGCTGCTCTCCCCAACGCACCCCGGCAGGACTATCCTGTTGCCATGATCCAGCTTCCAGCCAGCTACCAGCAGTACCTCGCCGGCAAGAGCGAGAGCTTCATCAACACCGTCCGGCCCGTGCTCATGCAGTCGGCCGCAGAGAGGTTGCACGGGGTCCGGATTCTCGTGCTTCCGCATGGCCACCAGGCGCATCTGGATGACACCATCCCGTATGGGACGGTGGTTGAGGACATCGACTGAGGCCCGGTTAGCCCCTGTCTAGTCGCCCAGGAGCAGCCGCTGGGAACGCGGGGCCAGCGTGTGTTCGAGCACCAGGCAGGCCGCACCGACGGCGCCGACGTCCTCGCCTACCCCCGTGCCCACGACTTCGATCCCGTGAATCCTCCGGGTGGCACTGTTCGCCTCAACCAGTCCGGGGACCAGCTCGAGGTAAGCCGCTGAGAGGCAGGTCCAGAACGGGCCGCCGAACACTACCCGGTCCACGTCCAGGGCGTTGGTGACGACCGACACCGCACGGGCCACGAGCACTGCGGACCCACGAATGATTTCCTTGGCTGCGTCGTTGCCGGCTTCGGCGATCGCGCACAACTCGGCGAAACGTTCCTGAACTGCCGGCGCGCTCCTGTCCTGGAGTGAACCATTCAATATCCCGGCTGCCTCAGCCTGCGCCACGAGGACCTGCGGAATGGCGGAGGACTTCACGCAGCCGTGTTGCCCGCAGTCGCAGAGGGCACCGCCCGGGTCGACGATGATGTGCCCGATTTCTCCGGCGTTGCCCGAGGTCCCGCGGACGACTTCGTCGTTGAGCACGATCCCGCAGCCGATCCCGGTCCCCATGTACATGAAGACGAAGCTGCCCTCGCCGCTGGGGCCCCCGGCCCAGGTTTCGGCCACGGCTGCGCTGGTGACGTCCTTGTCCATGAGTGTCGACAGGCCCGTGGCCTCCGCGAGGCCATCCCGCAGCCCCACGTGGTCCCAGCCCGGCAGCAGCGGCGGGTCCACGACGGCGCCCTCGTTGAGGTCGATGGGCCCCGGCGACGCAACCCCGAGCCCGGCGATCCGGTCCGGGTCCACCCCGGAGTCCAGGATGATTCTCTTGATTTCGCCCGCGATGGTGTCAATCACAGCCCTGGGGTCGGTGCCGGGCGGGGTGGTGATCCGTGAGTGCCGGACGACGGCGCCGAGCAGGTCCAGCACGACGAACGTGAGGACGGCCGGGTCCAGGTGGACGCCCACGGCATACATCCCCGAGGGATTTAGCCGGAGCATGGTCCTGGGCTTGCCCGGCCCGGTGCCTTCCTTGCCTGCCTCGACGATCAGGTGCTGGTCCAGCAGGCGGCGCGAAATGTTGGAGATGGTCTGCGGCGAGAGTCCGACAATCTGGGCGAGTTCCACCCGGCTCAGCCCGCCCGGCGTGCGGCGGATGGCGTCGAGGATGACTGTGAGGTTGAAGTCGCCCATCTTCGGTAGGTTGGTCCCTCGCCTCGGCGAGGGTTGCCGGAACTCGGTCACTGATACCTCTAAACGTTTTGGCCACGCACAGCAGTTGTCAGAATCGTACGTTACGTGCAGGCGTGCGCCCACACTTGCGCTTTACCGACACAAAGTTTCTTGCGTCAAGGCCGCCGGGTGCTGGCCGTGACGGTGAATTTTGGATTCCTGCCGGCCTCGCGGGTGGGACCGATCAGCCGTTCCAGAGCCGGCCGGTAGTGCAGGTGGCTGTTGAACACGGTCCAGAGCTCCCCGCCCGGGGCAAGCACCCTGCCGGCCGCTTCGATCAGCTTGATCCCCGCGCCGGAGTGGACCGCCGCTTCCAGGTGGAAGGGCGGGTTCAGCAGCACCAGGTCCGCGCTGGCGTCCGGGAGGGAGCTCATGGCGTCGTCCTGAAGCACGTCGATCCGACCGTCCAGGCCGTTGGCCCGGGAGGTGGCCAGGGCTGAGTCGACGGCTGCGGCGGACCGGTCGGTCGCGGTGACGCGGGCGCCGGGGTTGGCGCGGGCGTACATCGCGGCGAGGATTCCGGTGCCGCAGCCAAGGTCGACGGCATGGGTGGCGTGCGGCATCCGGGGCAGGAAGTCCAGCAGGAACCTGGTCCCGATATCCAGCCCTGTGCCGGCAAAGACGGCCCCCCGGGCGCAGACCGTGAGCCCCAGTTCGTCGTTGACCTCAGTGACCGGGAAGGGCAGCGCGGCCGGGACCGGCCTGGGGTTCCGGGCCAGCAGGAGCCGTGATTTCTGCCGCGCCAGCTGGGGCTGGACATCCTCGAAGCAGCGCGCCAGGACGGCGTTCATGCCCAGGCTCATGTGTTTGACGCGTCCGCCCGCGACCAGCACCACCTCGGGCGCCGCGTAGCGGGCCACGGCGTCGGCGATTTCCTCAAGTTCCGCCAGGGACCGCGGCAACTGCAGCAAAACCAGGGAGGCTCCCTCCAGCAGTTCGGCACCCAACGGGAGCTGCTCGAAGCCGCCGTCGATGCCCAGGGCCTCGGCGTTCGCCCGCAGTGCCCGTTCACCGGTGATGAGGTCCTGCTGGACGCGCACGCCTTCCGCCCCGAGGGTCAGGGCGCCGAGGGTGAGGGCACCGTACCGGTCCCCCACCACCGCGAGCCTGCCCCCGGGCTGCAGCAGGCCGGCCGCGGGCATCTCCAGGGCAGAGTCGAGCAGGAGCCTGTCCGTGGCGTCCCAGGCCTGCAGGTTGTCGGCCTCGACGTCCGGGAATCTTCTCAGCCGGGCAAAGAGGGATTCGAAGCTGTTGTCCGCCACGCGCGTTGTGCCGCCGTTTCTTCTCGGGCTTGGGTATGGGTGCTGGCAGTGGGAGCCGGGTGTGAGGCCTCCCCCGGTGCTGCTCTGACCTGATTTACCTTTTAGGTCTTACGTTTTACGTTATACCGGACCGGGCCAGCAGGGTGCCGATTCCGGCGACGGCGGCCCGGCCGGCCCGGTTGGCGCCGATGGTGGACGAGGAAGGCCCGTAGCCGACGAGGTGCACCCGCGGCTCGCCCGCGACCTGGGTGCCGTTCATCGCGATGCCGCCGCCGGGTCCGCGCAGGTGCAGCGGGGCGAGGTGTTCGAGTTCGGCCCGGAATCCCGTGGCCCACAGGATGACCCCGGCGGCCAGGAAGCTGCCGTCAGCCATCCGGACCCCGTCGGGTTCGATCGCGGTGAACATGGGGTGCCGGTCCAGGGCGCCGCGCGCGGCGGCGGCGCGCAGGGCCGGGGTCCAGATCAGGCCCGTCACGGAGACGACGCTCTGCGGCGGCAGGCCCTGGCGCACCCGCTCCTCGACCAGGGCGACGGCGTCGTGGCCGGCCTGCCGGTCGAACGCGGCCTCGCGCCAGACCGGCACCCGGCGCGTGAACCATGTGGTGGTGGTGACCTTGGAGATCTCATCGAGCAGCCCGACGGCCGAGATCCCGCCGCCGACCACGATGACGTGCTGCCCGCGGAATTCGTCGGCGGAAACGTAGTCGGCGACGTGCAGCTGCCGGCCGCGGAAGCTGGCCTTGCCCGGATAGATGGGCCAGAACGGCCTGGTCCAGGTGCCGGTTGCGTTGATGAGGGCGCGGGCAGAGAAGCGGCCGCGGGAGGTTGCGATGCTCAGTCGCCCGGCGGGGTCATCGTCCTCGCGGCTCACCGACTGCACTTTGACCGGCCGCTCAATCGCGAGGCCGAGGTCGTGCTCGTACCCGCCAAAATAGCGGGTGAGGAAACTGGAGCTGGCCTCGGCGGGGTCCACATCGGGCTGCGGGATTCCCGGGAGATCGCTGATGCCGTTCACCGTGGCCATGAGCAGGCTCTTCCAGCGGTGCCGCCAGGCTCCGCCGGGCCCGTCCTCGGCGTCGAGCACGATGTACGTCCCGGCCGGTGGCGGGCCGGCCGCGTCAGCGCCGGCCGGGACGAAGCCGCGGCGCAGAAGATGGTAGGCCGCCGACAGGCCCGCCTGGCCGGCGCCGACCACGACGACGTCGGCGGCCCGCACCGTCTCTGCGGTCACGGTCGCGTCCCCGGTCAGATCTTCTTGACGACGCTGGACTTGAGCTGCATGGGACCCACGCCGTCAACCTTACAGTCGATGTCGTGGTCGCCAACACCGTTGACCAGGCGGATACCGCGGACCTTGGTGCCGACCTTGATGACGGTGGAGCTGCCCTTGATTTTCAGGTCCTTGACCACGGTGACGGTGTCGCCGTCGGCGAGGACGTTGCCCACCGCGTCCTTGATGACGGCGGCCGCAGGGGCGTCGGCCTCTGTGTCAGTCTCCGCGGATGCGGACCATTCGTGCGCGCACTCCGGGCAAACCAGGAGCGCCCCCATTTCGTAGGTGTATTCGCTGGAGCATTCGGGGCACGGAGGCAGGGAATCGTTCACCCAACCAAGTTTAGTCGCCGCCTGTGCCCGCCCGTGTGCCCGCCCGAATTCTCGCCACTTTTTCTCGCCCCTTTTTCCCGCCGCTGGCGGGGCGCCCTAGAACGGGTTCAGCAGGCGGTCCACGAACTGCCGCGTGCGTTCCTCCCGCGGGTCCCGCAGAACGGTATCGGGGTGGCCGCGTTCGACCACCACGCCGCCGTCCATGAAGATGACCTCGTCGGCCACCTGACGGGCGAACGCAAGCTCGTGGGTGACCACCACCATGGTCCAGCCTTCGTCCGCGAGTTCCTTGATGACGGCCAGGACCTCGCCCACGAGCTCGGGGTCCAGCGCAGAGGTGGGCTCGTCGAAGAGCAGCAGTTGCGGGCGCAGGGCGAGGGCACGCACAATGCCGACGCGCTGCTGCTGGCCGCCGGAGAGCTCGAACGGGTAGCTGTTCTCCTTGCCGGTCAGGCCGACGCGGGCCAACAGGTCCCGGGCCTCCTGGATCGCATCCGCCTTGGGCCGCTTCTGCACCTGGACCGGGCCCTCGATCACGTTCTCCAGGACGGTCTTGTGCGGGAAGAGGTTGTAGTGCTGGAACACCATGGCGCTGCGGTCCCGCAAGGCCAGAACCTGCTTCTTCGCCACCGGTGTGGCAAAGTCCACGGTCAGTTCCCCCGCGAATTCGGCGACGCCGGCGTCGGGCACTTCGAGGCCGTTCAGGCAGCGCAGGACTGTCGTCTTTCCTGATCCGGACGGCCCGATCAACGTGACCACTTCGCCGCGGCGGACTTCAAGGTCGATGGATTTGAGCACAACATGGTGGCCGAACGACTTGCGCAAGCCCGTGACGGTCAGGAGCGGCTCGTCCGGGACAGTAACGTCAGAGGGTTGAGGTTCAGTGGGCGACATAGCGGTCCAATCTCTTCTCCAGGGCGGACTGTCCGCTGGCGAGAACGAGGCAGATAACCCAGTAGATCACGGCCGCCTCCAGATACAGCAGCATGAACTCCTGGCTGAAGGCCGCCACCTGTTGCGCCACGCGGAACAGTTCGGTGACGAGGATCAGCGACGCCAGCGACGTGTCCTTGACCAGGCTGATGAAGGTGTTCGACAGCGGCGGAACCGAGACCCGGGCGGCCTGCGGCAGGATGATCCGCACGAGCGTCTGCCGGCGCGACATTCCGATGGTGTGGCCGGCCTCCCACTGGCCCTTCGGAACTGACAGGATGGCCGCCCGGATGACCTCCGCGGCATAGCCGCCGACGTTCAGGGAGAACGCGATGATGGCGCTGGGCCAGGGGCTGATGGTGATTCCGACGGAAGGGAGCCCGTAGAAAATGACGAACAGCTGGACCAAAAGCGGGGTTCCCCGGATGACGGAGATGTAGGTCCGCGCCACCGCCGAAACCAGGCGGTTGCGGCTCAGCCGCATGAGGGCCACCACCAGTGCCAGCAGCAGGCCCAGGCTGAACGAGGCCAGCGCCAAGGGAATGGTGCCGAAGATCGCACCCGTCAGGAGTGGGCCCAGCGATGACCACACGAGTTCCCAGTTGATGCTCATGCCCGGACGCGGCGTTTCTCTGCGGCTTGCACAGGGCTACTTCGAGACGTCGGCGTCGAAGTACTTCTGGGAGATCTTCGTCAGCGTGCCGTCGGCCGCCAGCTCGCCGAGGGCCTTGTTGATGGCGTCGGTCAGGCTGGTGGATCCCTTGCGCAGGGCGAACGCGCTCAGCGACTTGTCGGTGGTCTCGGCGGCAATCTTGATGCCGGCGTCGTGGTCGGTCTTCTGGGAGTCCAGGTAGGTCAGCTTGTCGTTGATGGTGGCATCGACGCGGCCCTGCTTGAGCAGCGTGATCGCCTGCGCCCAGCCCTCCACGGCCTCGACATTCGCGCCGCTCTGCTGCGCCAGCTTGTACCAGTTGCTCGTCAGGGACTGCGCCGTGGTCTTGCCCTTGAGATCGTCAAAGGAGTGGATGCTGTCGTTGTCCGACTTGGTGACGATCACGCCGGTGCTCACCGTGTACGGGGTGGAGAAGTCGTACTTCGCCTTGCGCTCGTCGGTGATGGAAACCTGGTTGGCGACGACGTCGAACCGTTTGGCGTCGAGGCCGGCAAAGATGGCGTCGAACTGCGTCTCCTGGTAGGAGGGCTTGACGCCCAGCTTCGCGGCGACGGCGTTCATGATCTCCACGTCGTAGCCCGTCAGTTCACCGCTGCCGTTGGCGTGGAACGTGAACGGCTTGTAGGTGCCTTCCGTGCCGACCTTGAGCATGCCTGCGCTCTTGACGTCGCTGAGGGAGGTGTCCGCACCGGCTGCCGGCGCTGAGCTGGCCGGGGTGGTGGACGCCGACCCGCAGCCTGCCAGGGCGAGTCCTGCAGCAGCGATGAGGCCAATAACGGAAAGTCGTGTGCGCTTCATGATGTTCCTTAGTCGTGGAGCCGGAAATGGCCTTCCAGCTAAGCCGCATGGCGGCTGTCTGCTAGCGACGATAGCAAGGTCCAGCTCAGGGTGGAGAGCCTAAATGACAGTTTATGACGTCCGGTCATGAGACGGTCTTGACGGATGCGGCTTTCAAAGTCCCGCATAGCTGCGGAGGGTACGAAAAAGGGAACCACCGCCTAGCGGTGATTCCCTTTCTGGTGGAGCTGAGGGGACTCGAACCCCTGACCCCCTGCATGCCATGCAGGTGCGCTACCAGCTGCGCCACAGCCCCTCATTTGCCTGGAAGTTTCGTCCTCCCTGAAGCAACCTGAATAGCCTAAACCACAAATCGCGTTCGCGCTAATCGGCGCCCTGACTCATGGAACAGGGTGCGGAACAGTGCACAAAAAAATCCGCCGGAATCTTTCGATTCCGGCGGATTATCCGGTGGAGCTGAGGGGACTCGAACCCCTGACCCCCTGCATGCCATGCAGGTGCGCTACCAGCTGCGCCACAGCCCCGAATTTTCGCTGCTCCGAGCATGTCTTTCGACGTGCGATGTTCCGGTTTTTTGTCCGGATTTCTCCGAAGCAACTCAAATATCTTAGACCAGCCCTCCGGAAAATTCCAAATCGGGCATATTCGGCTCGGTTTAGCGTCCGGAGGTGGCCTGAGCGCGGGGGCTACTCCGTGTCGGTGCCGGCGGTGGCCTTGGCGGAGGCGTCGTCGCCGAGCTGCAGATCGACGACGGGGCAGTCCTTCCACAGGCGCTCGAGGGCGTAGAACACGCGGTCTTCCTCGTGCTGGACGTGGATGACGACGTTGGAGTAGTCCAGCAGCACCCAGCGACCGCCGGAGCGGCCCTCGCGGCGGACGGGCTTCTGGTCAAACTTGGAGAGCTCGTCCTCGATGCCGTCCACGATCGCGTTGACCTGGCGTTCGCTCGGGGCCGAGGCAATCAGGAAGACGTCGGCCAGGGCCAGCCGTTCGCTGACGTCCAGGGCCACGATGTCCTCGGCAAGCTTCTCCGAGGCAGCGCGGGCTGCGTGGCGGGCGGTAGTGATGGATGAATCGGTTGCAGTCACGGGACTCCTTGTAGTGATGAAAAATTATGGTGTTGAAAATGTGGCGCCAGTGGCGGCCTGAGACCTAGTGGGCCAGCCCGGTGACGATCAGCGTGATGCCGGCGATGAGGGCAACGATCCCCACCGCCAGGACGCCGAGCTGGAGCATGCGCAGGCGGCGCGCCCGGCCGAGCCCGGCGGTAGCGGCATCCAGGGGTTCGAGCCCGTAGGCGGCATTCGCGGCTACGGGTTCCCCGCCGACGAGTCTTTCCTCGGCCTCCCCCGCCGAATTTGCCGCGTTTGCCGCGTTCGCAGCGTTTGCCGCGTTTGCAGCGTTTGCCGGCCGTGCCGTTCCGGCTTTTGCGGCTGCTTCCGCACGGGCCAGGACGCCGGCCCTGCCAGCGGCAGAACCCGTCGCGGGACCTGCGGCCTTCTGGCGGGAGATGCCCGGCCGCCGCAGGCCGGGTTTCCGCGGCGTGTCCACGCGCGGACCCGGGTTGGTGACAACCGGAACGTACGACGTGGCAGGGCGCTTCATGACGGGCCGCTCCACGCCGGGAACCTTCTCGAATTCCAGGGGTGTGACCATGGCCAGGTTGTTGGCCGTGGTCGGATCGTTGCGGGGCGCCGCCGGCTGGCTGTTTTGTTCGGCGAGCTTCTGCTTGGCGGCGGCGCGGCGGTTCAGGATCGCGGCACGCTCGGCGAGGGCGATCTGCTCGGCCAGGACGGCCGGATCAATGGCATCCGGATCCGTGGCCGCAATGTGTTCCATCTTGGCCACTTGGTTCTTGGCCTGCTCCGCGAGGAGTTCGCGGGCGGCCAGCGCCTGCTCCACGGTCATGCCCTCGGGCGTCGCCCCGCCCGGTCCGGCGCCGTCGGCCGCGGGAACCTTGGGCGCAGCGGGGGCCTTGGGCGCCGGGGCAGCGTCCGTCGGAGCAGCGCCCTTCGCGGCCGCATCCGTGGAGGCGGCGTCCTTCGGGGCCGGCGAAACCACCGGGGTGGCCCGGGTCCGCGGCGACACCGGGACAATGGTGTTGGCCTGGGTGGCCGGGGCCGTTTCGGTCGCCAGCTCCAAAAGCCTCAACTGGCGTCGCGTGGGCGGCCCTCCGCCGGCCAGCTGGCCTTCCTTCTCTGCGAGTTCCTTGATGGTGCGCAGCGCGGCGCGGTCCCGTGCCCGGACCTGGGAAGACCGCTCCGTGCCAGCGGGCACAGAATCAGCACGCACAGAGTCCACCGGGGCGTCGGCAACGCGACGGCTCCGGCCGGTGATTTCGGCCTCCGTCGGCTCGCCCGGGCCCGGAGTGTCCAGACGTTCATCTCTGGCCTGCCGCAATTCGCGGCGGCTGCGGATGGGAGGCTGTTCCTGACTCATGGCAAACTCATTCAGTGCTGGCTGGTTGGGTTATCTCAAAGGCTGGATCGTGCTGTGCGGAGGCAGTCCCGGCCGTGCCGTTTCCGTCGTTGGCGGTCGCGGCGTGTCCGGCTTCGAGGCGATCGGCGTCGGGGCTGGCGTGGTACAGGCCGTACTTGGCGATGTACTGGACCACCCCGTCCGGTACGAGGTACCAGACCGGGTTGCCTTCGGCCACCCTCGTGCGGCAATCCGTGGAGGAAATGGCCATGGCCGGGACCTCCAGGAGGCTGACGTCTTTGCGGCCCATGCCGTCCAGGACGTGGCCCGGCCGGGTTACGCCCACAAAGTGCGCGAGGGACCAGAGTTCATCGATGTCTTTCCAGGACAAAATCTGGGCCAGGGCGTCCGCGCCGGTGATGAAGAACAGATCGGCGTCCGGACGCAGGGTCCGCAGGTCACGCAGGGTGTCGATCGTGTAGGTCGGTCCCGGACGGTCCACGTCCACCCGGCTCACGGTGAAGCGCGGGTTCGAGGCCGTGGCGATGACTGTCATGAGATACCGGTGCTCGGCTTCGCTGACCTTCTTGGCCATCTTCTGCCAGGGCTGGCCGGTGGGCACAAAAACGACTTCGTCGAGGTCGAACTTGGCCGCGACCTCACTGGCCGCGACAAGGTGTCCGTGGTGGATGGGGTCGAACGTGCCACCCATCACACCCAGACGCAGGCGGCGCTGGGCGCCGCGCTGCTTCGTGGGGGCGGAAATATTAGTGACCTTGGCCGTGATCGTGCTTGTTCGGGTGCTGGCGGTGCGGGTCCGCGTGCTCCTCGACAACCACGTGGCGCCGGCCCAGGTTGGAGTAGGACAGGGTGATCATCAGCAGGACCACCAGGATCGCGAACATGGTGCCGCCAATGACAAACGGCGGTGCAATGAGCGGTGCGAGTTCCTCGTGGCCCGATTCGCCGGCGGCGGCGACGAAAGTGGCGATCTGCTGCGACAGCATGTTCTCCCCTAGTGAGTTCAAAATTTGACGACGGCGGAGGTGTCCGCCGTTCCGGTCTTCCGTTCCATGTTACAGCGTTGCTAGCCCCGGATCTGGCCCTCGCCCTGCACGATCCACTTGGTCGTGGTCAGCTCGGTCAGTCCCATGGGGCCGCGGGCATGGAGTTTTTGGGTGGAAATGCCCACTTCGGCGCCGAGGCCGAGCTCGCCGCCGTCGGTGAAGCGGGTGGAGGCGTTCACGATCACGGCGGCCGAATCGACCTCGGCGATGAAGCGCTCGGCGTTGGCGAGGTCGTTGGTCAGGATCGCTTCGGTGTGGCCGGTGGACCACTTCCGGATGTGCCTGACGGCCTCGTCCAGGCTGTCCACCATGGCCACGGCCAGGTCCAGGTTCATGTATTCGGTGGCCCAGTCATCTTCCGTGGCCGGCACGGACTGGACCGAGGCCGGCAGGGCGGCGCGGATGCGCTGGTCCACGTGCAGGGTGACCCCGGCAGCCCGCAATGCGGCGGCGACCGCGGGAAGGACGGTGGACTTGGAGTGCACCAGGAGGGTTTCGACGGTG
The DNA here is from genome assembly GCF_022803015.1 of Arthrobacter humicola. Lineage (GTDB taxonomy): Bacteria > Actinomycetota > Actinomycetes > Actinomycetales > Micrococcaceae > Arthrobacter > Arthrobacter humicola_A. Next base: position 219,808 of record NZ_JAFKON010000001.1, on the reverse strand, counting down.
TTGCAGACGCTGGGCCGCTGGGTCTTGGCGTTCAGGAGGATGTCCACGGCCATTTCCTCGTTGGCGGAAGCGTCCAGGAAGATATGGACGTTGCCTTCACCGGTCTCGATGACCGGCACGGAGGAGTTCGTCACGACGGTCTGGATCAGCTCGCGCCCGCCGCGGGGAATGAGCACGTCCACCCGGCCGCGCGCCCGCATAAGCGCGTTGGCGCCGTCGCGGCCGTATTGGTCCACGGTCTGGACGGCGTCGGCGGGCAGGCCCACCGATTCCAGCGCATCCCGGAGGATGGTGATCAGGGCGGCGTTGGTGGCAGCGGCGGCGGATCCGCCGCGCAGGATGACGGCGTTGCCGCTCTTGAGGGCCAGTCCGGCGATGTCGACCGTGACGTTCGGCCGGGCCTCATAGATCGCGGCCACCACGCCCATGGGTACGTTGATCTGGCGCAGGCGAAGCCCGTTGGGGAGGGTCTGGCCGCGCACCACGTTGCCGACGGGGTCGGGCAGGGTGGCGAGGTTTTCCAGTGCGGCGGCGAGGGCCGTGATGCGTGAGTCGGTCAGCGTCAGCCGGTCCAGCAGGGCGGCGCTGGTGCCGGCGGCCCGGCCGGCCGCGACGTCCTTGGCGTTGGCGGCCAGGATCTGGTGCTTGTGATCCACCAGCGCCTTGCCGACGGCGCGCAGGCCCCGGTCCTTCCAGGCCCGGTTGGCGCGTGCCATCCTGTGGGCGGCGTGGCGTGAGCGGTCTGCGACCGCGTGGACGGCTGCTTCGGTCTCCGTTGCCGTGCCCGGGACCGCTGCCGGATCCGGTACCGCGGCGAACCCTTGGGCGGGCGCGGCGTTATCGGCAGGAACGGTGCCGGCAGGCACATCAGTCACGGCAGCGGAAGTCAGGGCCTCAGTCATGCTTCCAGTTTAGGCGTCGGGGGAACCTAGACCAGCACCAGGTCGTCAACATGAACAACTTCGCGGTCATATCCGCGGCCCAGTGCCCTGCCGAGCTCATGGGTGGAGCGGCCCAGCATTTGGGGCAGCTCGGCGGCCGAATAGTTGACCAGCCCGCGGGCAATCACGGTGTTGTCCACGGACACCATCTCCACGGCGTCGCCGGCCTCGAAGTCGCCCTTCACCGCGGCGATTCCGGCCGGCAGAAGCGAGGTGCGGCGGTCGCGGACGGCCTTGACGGCACCGTCGTCGAGCACCAGGGTGCCGCGCACGGATGCCAGATGGGCCAGCCACAGGAGCCGGATCGGCTTGCGCGCCCCGTTGACGGAGAACCATGTGCCCACGTCCTCGCCGGCCAGCGCCGCGGCCGCATTGGCCGTGGATGTTACGAGGGCGTGGATGCCCGAACCAGCGGCGATGCTGGCGGCTTCGACCTTGGTGACCATGCCGCCCGTGCCCACACCGGCCTTTCCGGTGCTGCCGATCGAGACGCCGTCGAGGTCGTGGGGGCCGGACACATGCGGAATCCGCTTGGCGCCATGCGACGGCGGACCGTCGTACAGGGAGTCGACGTCGGACAGCAGCACGAGTGCGTCGGCGCGGACCAGGTGTGCCACCAGGGCCGCGAGGCGGTCGTTGTCGCCAAAGCGGATCTCGTGGGTGGCTACGGTGTCGTTTTCGTTGACCACCGGGACAACGCCGAGGTTCAGCAGCCGGTCCAGCGCGCGGAACGCGTTGGTGTGCTGGCTGCGGCGCATGAAGTCATCGGCGGTCAGCAGCACCTGGCTGACGGTAACCCCGTGCGCGCCGAAGGCGTGGGTGTAGCGGGCCATCAGCAGGCCCTGGCCCACACTGGCGGCGGCCTGCTGGGTGGCGAGGTCGCGGGGGCGCTTCTCGAGGCCGAGCGGGGCGAGACCGGCGGCGATCGCACCGGAGGACACCAGGATGATCTCCGCGCCCGCGTTGCGCTTGTGCGCCAGGGCGTCGGCGAGCCCGGTCAGGGCCTCTTCGGAGATCCCGCCCTTGATGGACGTCAGCGAGGACGAGCCCACCTTGACGACGATCCGGCGCGCCCCGGACAGCGCGGTGCGGTCCGGGGCGTTGATGGTCTGGGCACCGATGTTTTGGGCACCGATGTTTTGGGCACCGATGTTTTGAGCGCTGGGCGGCTGGGACCCGTGCTCGACAACGGTCTTACTCGTCATCGGCTTCGCCCAGTCCACTCTCCTTGAGCGGCTGCCGCGCGCGGCGGCCGCTGACGGATTCGGTCCAGATGCCGGCCTTGCGTTCGGCTTCGAGCTCGGCGCGGGCGGCGGCCTTGGCGTCGCGGCGTTCCTGCTGTTCGTCGCGCTTCTGGCCACGCGTCGGGCGGTCGCCGATGTCGGCGAAGCGCACGTCGGTGCCGCGGGGCGAGGCGAGCAGCTCGGCACCGGCCATCATGGTCGGCTCCCAGTCGAAGACGACGCCGTCGTCCTCGCCGATGACCACCATGTCGCCCGGCTTGGCGCCCTGCTTGAACAGTTCATTTTCAACGCCGAGCTTGGCCAGGCGGTCGGCGAGGTAGCCGATCGCCTCCTCGTTGGTGAAGTCTGTCTGCTTGACCCAGCGCACGGGCTTGTCGCCGAGGACGCGGAAGAGCGGCTCGAGGTTCTTTTCTTCGCGGCGGATCGTGAAGCCGGTCTCGTTGACGGCGCGGGGGCGCAGCACGGGGGCGTGTACCTTCGGCGGGGTCGCGGCGATGGCGTCGCGGGCGGCCTTGACGATTTCGGCCATGGCGAAGCCGAGCTGGCGGAGGCCTTCGTGGCTCGTCGCCGAGATTTCGAAGACCTTGTAGCCCCTGGATTCGAGCTCCGGGCGGACGAACTCGGCCATGTCCTTGCCGTCCGGCAGGTCAACCTTGTTCAGGGCCACGAGGCGGGGGCGGTGGTTCAGCGGAACGACCTCGCCGTCGGACCCGCTGTAGCTCATGTCCACAGCGTACTTCTCCAGCTCGGCCTCGATGATGGCGAGGTCGGAGAGCGGATCGCGGTCCGATTCGAGCGTGCCGCAGTCCAGCACGTGCACCAGGGCGGCGCACCGCTCGACGTGGCGCAGGAAGTGGTGGCCCAGGCCCTTGCCCTCGCTGGCGCCCTCGATCAGGCCGGGGACGTCGGCAATGGTGAAGCGGACTTCACCGGCCTGGACGACGCCGAGGTTGGGGATGAGGGTGGTGAAGGGATAGTCCGCGATCTTGGGCCGGGCGGCGGACATGGCGGCGATCAGGCTGGACTTGCCGGCGGAGGGGAAGCCGACGAGGGCGATGTCGGCGATGGACTTCAGTTCCAGGACGACGTCGCTGGATTCGCCTTCGATGCCGAGCAGCGCGAAGCCGGGCGCGCGGCGCTTCTGTGAGGACAGGGAGGCGTTGCCGAGGCCGCCAATGCCGCCGGCGGCGGCGATGTATTCGTCGCCTTCGGCCACGAGGTCGGCGATGACGTCGCCGGACTTGGACTTCACCACGGTGCCCACCGGCACCGGAAGGATCAGGGTTTCGCCGTTTTTGCCGCCGCGCCAGTCGCCCATACCGGGGCCGCCGTTGGTGGCGTGCCGGTGGGGCGCGTGGTGGTAGTCGAGCAGGGTGGTGGTCTGGGGGTCCACGCGAAGGATGACGTCGCCGCCGTTGCCGCCGTTGCCGCCGTCGGGACCGCCGAGGGGCTTGAACTTCTCGCGGTGGACGGAGACACAGCCGTGACCGCCGGTACCGCCGGATACGTGCAGTACTACCCGGTCTACAAAGCTCGCCACGTGGATCTCCTCAGTGCTGTTCCCCGGACCCCCAAAGGGGCCCAAGATGATTGTAATGCGGTTAAAACACCGGTGGAGCGGACCTAATGGCCCGCCCCACCGATTTAGAACTTATTGTTACTCTGCAGCTGCAGCAGCCACGATGTTCACAACGCGGCGACCACGGCGGGTGCCGAACTCGACAGCACCGGGGGTCAGGGCGAACAGGGTGTCGTCCCCGCCGCGGCCTACGCCGGCGCCCGGGTGGAAGTGGGTGCCGCGCTGGCGGACGATGATCTCGCCTGCGGAAACTACCTGGCCACCGAAGCGCTTGACGCCGAGGTACTGGGCGTTGGAGTCACGACCGTTGCGAGTGGAACTCGCGCCTTTTTTATGTGCCATTTGAAATGCCTGCCTTCAAAAATTCTGGGGAATCTGCTGGAACCTGAACAGTAACGAAGAGTTACTTGATACCGGTGATCTTGACCTTGGTCAGTTCCTGACGGTGGCCCTGACGCTTCTTGTAACCGGTCTTGTTCTTGAACTTCTGGATGACGATCTTCGGACCACGGAGGTCTTCGAGGATCTCAGCCGTAACCGTTACCTTGGCCAGGTCCGCAGCAGCAGACGTGACTTTGTCACCGTCCACCAGGAGCAGTGCGGGCAACTCAAAGGTGCTGCCGGCTCCACCGGGGACGCGGTTCAGGGTAACGAAGTCTCCAACGGAAACCTTCTCTTGGCGGCCGCCTGCGCGGACAATCGCGTACACCACTGGGGAACTCACTTCTCTCGACGTTTATTACTAGATTTGCGTGCGGAACCAGGGGCCAAATTGTTTGGACCGGCTCACGCTGTGCCTCAACGCCGGTGGATTCCCCGGGGGAACCCATGAGCTACCCCCGGAACAAATCCATTTGGAATTCCAAGTGGACTGTTCTCAGGGTCATAACCCAAGTGTTGGCGTAAGCACCGAAGATCTAGAATACGCTAATTTTGCCTTCGGCCGCAAATGAGGCTGGTTCCGGCGGGTAGTCCGTGATAGGCGCCACAGTGTCTTGATGCAAAGTCCCCGCCAATGTTCTTGGCCGGGATCTTGACCATCCTGAGCTGTGTTGCCGCAACGACTTCCGGAACCGTGCCCCACCATCGTACCGGTAGTCCGGACCAGCTCGCGTCAGGCGTACAGCCGCGGCGCGTCGAAGAAGTCCACTTCGTAGCGCGATGACTGCCGGAAGGCCAGGGCCATGGCCTCCCGCTCGCTCTCCGATGCCCGCCCGGCCGCCGTGTCCGTGTACGCGATGGCCTGCCTGGTCGCGGCGGCGAAGTCCTCGTCGGCGTAGGTCCGCAGCCAGCCGGCGTAGGGGTGCTCCCCGGGGGCGCCGCCGGCCAGGAACTCCCGGTGCAGCGTGGAACCGACCTCGGCGTAGAGCCAGAAGCAGGGCAGCGCCGCCGCCACGAGGACGCCATAGCTGCCGGAGACCGAGGCGGCCAGCAGGTGGTCCACATACGCTTTCGTGACCGGGCTCAGGGTGGAGGCCGTGGGGCGGGCGCTAAGCCAGGACCGGTGCAGCTCGGATTCGACTTCCAGGCAGGTCTGCGCCGAACGGGCCCAGAACAACTGCTCGGCCTCGGTGGGGGCAATCGCCGCGGCCCGGGCCAGGACCCGGGAGTAGCCGTTGAGGTAGATGGCGTCCTGGGCGAGGTAGTACGCGAACTCGTGCTCGGGCAAGGTGCCGTCGGCCAGTCCGCGGACGAAGTCCAGGGCGTAGATCGCCTCAAGATCGCCCGCGGCTCCTGCGCGCAGGGCTGCGGCGAACTCGCCCGCCGCCGGACCGTGCCCGGCCGGGCGGTGCTGGCCGCGCTGGCCGTCTTTGAGGGCCTGCCCGCCCTGGAGGTGCTGGAGGTGGTGGAAGTGGTGGACCGGGCCGTTGCCGGTGCCGACGTCCAGGGCCGAGGCTTCTCGGAGCGCGCCCAGCAGCCACGGTTTGACTTCGCGCAGCGCCGCTTCCCAGTCCCCCACCCGGGCCTGCACGGTGGCCATAGCCGAGGACAGGGAGCAGCCGGTGCCGTGGCTGTTGCGCGTCGCGATCCGCTCCCCCGGCACCACCACCGTTTCCTGGCCGAGCAGGCCGCCGGTGTTGACCAGTGCGTCCGGGCAGCCGTCCGTGTCGCCGTTGCCGGCGGCGTGGCCGTCGGCGCCGGCGCCGTGGGCATGCCCGCCCCCCGGCCCGCCGCCCTGGAGGTGTCCGCCCTTAACCAGGACAGTGGTGCCGGTCAGGGCGGCCAGCCGCTTGCCCTGCGCCAGGGCCTCGGACCAGTCGGCCACGACGGGCTCCTTGAGCAGGATGGCGAGTTCGGCGAGGTTGGGCGTGATGAGGTCCGCCAGCGGCAGGAGGCCCTGCAGGGCGGCCTCGGCGGATTCCTGCAGGAGCCGGTCCCCGCTGGTGGCGACCATCACCGGGTCCAGGACCACGACGGCGGGGCGCACCTTTTCCAGCCAGACGCGGACGGCTTCGATCACGGCGGCGTCACCGAGCATGCCGATCTTGACGGCGTCGATGCCGATGTCGTCGCTGATGGCGTCCAGCTGCGCCGTGAGGAACGCCGCCGGGGGAACGTGGACGGCACGCACGCCCTGGGTGTTCTGCGCTGTCAGGGCGGTGATGGCGGCCATGCCGTAGCCGCCGTTCGCCGCGATGCTCTTCAGATCGGCCTGGATTCCGGCCCCGCCGGAGGGATCGGAGCCGGCGATGGCCAGCACACGGGGAATGCGCGGCGGCGCCGGCAGAGACTCGCTGTGCAGAAAATTGGGCGGGAGGAACTCGGACGGATTCGGTCTCGCGGACAAGGCAGACATCCCTTCGCCGGTGCTAACCGGACAGGTTCAACGGGTCTGGATCTCAGCCGGCCCGATGCCCGGCACCCCGTGTCAGTGTTCCAGCCTAGCCGCTGCCACCCTGCGGACCCGTTAACGCACGAGCGGGCCCGGGCCCGGGCGGACGTATGTTACGTCTGCCCTGACCCGGACCCGCAACCCGACCAGTCGAAATAATGACCGGACGGGGACGTGGTCAGTCGCGGAGGACTACAGCTCCGACGCCGGCACGCCGACGCCGAGGATGATCGGCTCGTTGCCGGCCGGGAGGGACGCAGGCCTGGCCGCAGCGGGAGCCTTGGCCTCGTGGACCGATCCGGCCGCGGCCGGCCGGGTTGCCTCGCGGTGCTCCACGGAGGTTTCGTTGGCTGCACCCTGGGCGCGGCTGGCACTCCGGTTGCGGCGTGCGCGGCGGCCGCGCAGCGTCGTGGTGTCAGCCGTGCGTGACGCCGGCGCCTCCGCAGCGCGGACGGCCGCCGGCGCCTCGGGCGCCGTGGCTTCCGGTGCGGCAACAGCCACTGCCTGACCGGCGGCCTGGCCGGCGGCCTGGCCGGCGGTCTGGTCCGGCTTGCCGGCCTCTGCTTCGCCCAGGTTTGCGAAAGCCTCGGTCAGCAGGTCCAGGGTCAGGGCCGGTGACGGCGCGTCCTCCGCGTGCTCGACGAAGGGCAGGGCCACCTGCTCGCCGCCAAACGTCAGCACCGTTGCGGGGCGGCCGGCTGCCTCGTCGGCGGCTGCGAGCTGCGTGACGGCGTCGACGGCGGCCTGGCGGGCCCCGGCGTCGCTGGCTGCGGCTGCTTCCCCGTCGTGCAGGTGCGCGGCGTGCGCTGCGGCAGCGATGTTGGCCAGCGCGGCCCGGGTGGCCTCGGCCTTGGCGTGGCGTTCGGCCTCGGTGGGTTCGGCGTGGACGGGCGCGGGTGCGGCCGGCGCGGTCTCTCCGCCCTGGCCTCCCCTGCCGCGGCGACGGCTCTTGCGTTCCGGTCGGGCAGCAGGCTGCGCCTCGGTGCGCGGCACATAGTGCTCCGCGGCGACCGTGTTGGCGCGGCGGTGCTCCACCGGCTCGTCGTGGGTGACGATGCCGCGGCCCGCACATGTTTCGCACTGTTCGCCGAAGACTTCCAGCAGCCCGGTGCCCATCCGCTTGCGGGTCATCTGCACGAGGCCCAGCGAGGTCACCTCGGCCACCTGGTGCTTGGTCCGGTCCCGGCCCAGGCACTCCACCATGCGGCGCAGCACGAGGTCGCGGTTGGATTCGAGCACCATGTCGATGAAGTCGATCACGATGATGCCGCCAATGTCGCGCAGGCGCAGCTGCCGGACGACTTCCTCGGCCGCTTCCAGGTTGTTCTTGGTGACGGTTTCCTCGAGGTTGCCGCCGGAGCCGGTGAATTTGCCGGTGTTGACGTCGACCACGGTCATGGCTTCGGTGCGGTCGATCACGAGCGAACCGCCCGAAGGCAGGAAGACCTTCCGGTCCAGGGCCTTGTGGATCTGCTCGTCGATGCGCCAGGCCGCAAAGATGTCCGTGTCCTTGGTCCACTTCTCAAGCCGGCCCACGAGGTCCGGTGCGACGTAGGTGACGTAGGCCTCGATGGTGTCCCAGGCTTCCTCGCCGGAGACGATCAGCTTGGAGAAGTCCTCGTTGAAGACGTCCCGGACCACCTTGATGGTCAGGTCAGGTTCGCCGTAGAGCAGCTCGGGGGCGAGGATCTTGGTGGACGTCGACTGGCTCTCGATGCCTTCCCACTGCGCGCGGAGGCGGTTGATGTCGTGCGTCAGCTCTTCCTCGGAAGCTCCCTCGGCCGCGGTGCGGACAATGACGCCCGCGTCCTCGGGCAGGCGGTCCTTGAGGATCCGCTTGAGGCGGTTGCGTTCGACGTCGGGCAGCTTGCGGGAGATGCCGGTCATGGAACCGCCGGGCACGTACACGAGGTACCGGCCGGGCAGTGAGATCTGGCTGGTGAGACGGGCGCCCTTGTGGCCGACCGGGTCCTTGGTGACCTGGACCAGCACGGAGTCGCCGGACTTCAGCGCGTTCTCGATGCGGCGCTGCTTGCCCTCGAGGTTGACGGACTCCCAGTTCACTTCACCGGCATAGAGCACGGCGTTGCGGCCGCGGCCGATGTCCACGAAAGCGGCTTCCATGGAGGGCAGCACGTTCTGGACCTTGCCCAGGTAGACGTTGCCGATCAGGGAGTCCTGCTGGGTCTTGGACACGAAGTGTTCGGCCAGGACGCCGTCTTCAAGGACACCGATCTGGATTCTGTCGTCGCGCTGGCGGACGATCATCTGGCGGTCCACGGACTCGCGGCGGGCCAGGAACTCGGCCTCGGTGATGACGGTACGGCGGCGGCCGGTGTCGCGGGATTCGCGGCGGCGCTGCTTCTTGGCTTCCAGGCGGGTGGAGCCCTTGACGGATGTGACGCGGTTGTTCACCGGCGCCTCGGCCATGGCACGCGGCGCACGGACGCGGGTCACCGTGTTGGGCGGATCGTCGCCTTCCCCGCCGGTCAGCTCCAGGTCCTGGTCTCCACGGCGACGGCGGCGGCGGCGGCGGGAGGTCACACCGTCTTCAAGGATTACCTCGGAGCCTTCGTCGCCCTCTTCTTCGGTGCCTTCCGACTCGGTGTCGGACTCGGCAGAGGTGCGGGTGCGGCCGCGCCGGCCGCGGCTGCGGCGCCGACGGCGGTTGCCGGCGTCCTCGTCCTCGTCGCCTTCCTCGTCCTCGGGCTCAGCTGCTGCGGCGGCAACGGGGGCCGGACGCACCACAGTGCTCAGGTCCGGGGCCTGGAAGATGACGGAAGTGAGGGCACCCGGTTCCATGAACAGCGACGCGGCCGGGCTTTCCTCGGGGCGGGCTTCCGGCTCTTCTGGCTGGGCTGCGGCGGCTTCCGCGGTGGGTGCTTCCGCCGCGGCGGCTTCTTCGGCCGGGAATACTGCCGCGGGTGCTTCTTCGGCCTTCGGGGCGGCCTTGGCACGGCTGGCACGGCGGCGGACCGGCTTCTCTGCAACCGTCTCTGCATCGGCAGCTGCATCAGCGCCAGCTGCCGCCGGGGCCTCAGCCGCGGCAGGTGCGCCGGCTTCGGCGTCGCCCGCGAAGGCAGGCAACGGTTCCGCGGCTGCTACAGCTTTCCGGGTCCGGGTGCGCCGCGCGGGCGCCTTGGCCGCAGTCTCGGCTGCAGCAGTGTCAGATCCGGCTGCTTCGACGTTGGCCGGCTTACGGCGGCCCCGGACGGGCTCATCTGAACCGGCCGCGTCGGCCAGGGCCGCGGCTTCGGCAACAGCCTCGGCCGCCTCCGCGGCGTTGACCTTGGCGACGGGCGCCTTCCGGCGGGTCCGTACGGCCCTCTTCGGCGCTACCGGAGCCTCTGCTTCCGCAGTTCCCTGCGCTTCCCCGGTGACTACTAGTTCTTCGTTTCCGGCTACTACCTGGTCATTATCCATATGTGGCGACACTCCTGCCCCTGATGCGCCGCCACATTCGGCGCCCCTTGGGGGCAAATATGCGTCAACACCCGCAGGCATTGACAGAAGTCAATTGGATACCCTCAGGTTCGCACCGGCAGTGGGGTGCGGCAGCCCTGGAGGGCCGGCGAGATTGTTTTGGAACCCGTTGACCTACACGCCACAACCAGGTGCCGTCCAATGGCATTGCGGGACAGCTGGAATCAGAGGATCCGCAGCTCCCTGCTCATCATTGGCGGTCTTGAAACAAAATCGCCGGACCGGAATCCGGATGTGGATCGGGTTCCAGCCACGATCATTGTCTCACAGGAGCCGTGAAAGCAGGGGCAGGCGGGGCCGGAAGTGCAGCAGGTGCGGCCGGGCGCGGCGGGCGGGGCCGTTCTCCGGCGCTGTTCAGCCTCCGGCGTTACAATCGGGGCAAGAAGCACCCGGTCAAGACGACTAAAAAAGGACTCAATTTCCATGCCCAGCATCTCCAGCACTGCCGGCGACGCGACCGTGCACCAACCGGGTTCCGGCCCGGCCCCTGCGGCGCGGCCCCTTCCCACGATGACCCGCGACCGCCCGTTCGCCTGGCTCCTGCTGATCACCGGCGTCATCGGCTGGCTCGCGTCCGGGGCCCTGGTGCTGGAGAAGCTGGAGGTCCTGAAGGACCCGAACCACGTCACGGTCTGCGACGTGAACCCGTGGATCTCCTGCGGCCAGGTCATGCAGACACCGCAGAGTTCCGTGTTCGGCTTCCCTAATATGTTCATCGGAATCGTCGCCTTCGCCGTGATCATCACCACGGCCATGGGTATCCTGGCCGGCGCCCGGTTTTCCCGGTGGTATTGGCTGGGGCTCCAGGCGGGCGTGACGCTGGGCTTCGCCTTCGTGGTCTGGCTCTGGTCCCAGGCCCTGTACGCCATCCACATCCTCTGCCCGTTCTGCATGATCGTCTGGGCCGTGATGATCCCGCTGTTCGTCTGGGTGAGCGTCCGGAATATCTCCCACGGCGTGATTGCCCTGCCCGCCGGTCCCACCAAGGTGATCGGCGACTCCGGCTGGATCATTACGGCGCTGCTGTACGTCGCCGTCGTCGCGACGATCTTCTTCGCCTTCATCCAGGTTTTCATCGGAACCTCCGGCTACTAAACGCCCCAACCGCACCGAAGAGACGGTTAAGGCCAATGCTCGCGCTGGGCATTGGCCTTAACTGTCACTTCGGTGAGACGGCACGGGCCTATGTCGGGACTTATGGCACGACCCCGCGCGCGCAGGTTACATAAGGCTGGAGGAAGGAAGACCGGAGGCCTCTTGATGACTGTTCTTATTGCGTATGCAAGCGCCTTGGGGTCCACCCGGGAGATGGCACAACATATGGCATCCCGCATGGCTGGTGCACTGGGCGAGGTGGAGTGCCGGTCCGTGGAGGACGTCGGGGCCCTCTCCCGCTATGAGGCTGTCGTCGTCGGCAGCGCCGTCCACAACCAGGCCTGGCTGCCCCCGGCTTTGCTGTTCTTCAAACACCATGCCCGCGAGCTGGCCAATCGGCCCGTGTGGGCCTTCAGTGTAGGGATGGCGGATGCGCTGCCTAAGCCCATTCGCCGGCGCGGCGCGGCACTGCAACAGGAACGTCTGGCAGAAGTCCTGATCAAAGAAGTTCCGCTTCGAGGCCACAAACTCTTCTCCGGCGTCTACCAGGCCGGCCAGATGCCGGCACCGCTCCGGGTGTTGTTCAGGCTCACCGGCGGCCGATTTGGGGATTTGCGGGACTGGGCGGCAGTCGACGAATGGACGGATCAGATTACGGCCCAACTTGCTAAACCTGCTTCGTCCACGTCTTCAGGCAGCATCACAGGCTAATGCCATCGAGACTGCGCATCCCGGCCGCGGCGCCCGGCGCGGTGGTGCGTGCACGGGAGGACCCATGACCGTTGTGAGCATTCACGCCGAACGAGGGGACATGCCTGCCTACGCGGCGACGCCGGCCGGTGCCGGTCCGTGGCCCGGCGTCGTCGTCATCCATGACGCACTCGGCCTGAGCCGTGACACCAGAGACCAGGCCGACTGGCTGGCCGGGGAGGGGTTCCTCGCCGTGGCACCCGACCTGTTTTACTGGGGCAGCAGGGCGGCCTGCTTGTGGTCCCTCATCCGCGGCTGGCGGCCCCTCGGCGACCTGGACCTCACCCGCGCGTGGCTGGCCGGACGGGACGGCTGCACCGGCCGGATCGGCGTGATCGGCTTCTGTATGGGCGGCGGGTTCGCCCTCATGCTGGCCCCGGACCATGACTTCGCCGCGGCAAGCGTCAACTACGGCGGACTCGATGACGGGACTGCCCGCGCAATGCCCCGGGCCTGCCCCATCGTTGGCAGCTACGGCGCCAGGGACCGCTGGCCCGGAGTGCGCAAGGTCCCGGCGCGTCTGGAGCCGCTGCTCGCCGACGCCGGGATAGACCATGACATCAAGGTCTATCCCGACGCCGGTCACGGCTTCCTCAACAGGCATGGCCCGTCGGAGCTCACATTCGGGGACAAGGTGCTCGCGAAGCTGGTTGCGGCCGGTTACCACGAGCCCTCCGCCGAGGACGCGCGCCTGCGCATCCTCGGCTTCTTCCGGGAACACCTGACCAATGAAGGGGAAGCGCGATGATGCACCCTGCACCGAGGGGAGCCTTGCTGGCAGCGGGCGCTGTGGCCGGTTTCACTGCCGGCTACCTGACACTCGTGCGGCCACGCCTGCTTCGCTGGGGCGCGACCGTTGACGAAGTGCGGGGACCTTACCCGGGAGCGGGGTTGATTCCGGGCAGCACGCGAGGGGCGACCATGGCGGTGACCATCGATGCGCCCCCTTCGCACGTGTGGCCCTGGCTGGTGCAGATGGGAACGGATCGCGCCGGCTGGTACAGCGGGGACCGTCTCGACAACTTCGGGCGCCGCAGCACAGAGAGCATCCATCCCGAGTGGCAGGAGATCGCCGCTGGTGACCGCCTGGCGGCGAAGCCCGACGGCAGCGAGTGGTGGGCGGTCGCGGCGCTTGAACCCGAGCGGTTCCTGGGCCTGCGTATGTCGATCGATCTCCGGGGGCGTCCCTTCGACCCGGCACGAACCCGGCCGCACTATTACACCGACTCGCTCTGGGGATTCGAGCTGCGGGAGTCCGCGGGTGAGCGCACCCGGCTGGTAGTCAGCGGGTACTGGGCGCTACAGCCACAATGGTTGCTACCCATCCTGAGCATCACCATGCTGGAGCCCGCGCATTGGGTCATGCAGACCCGTCAGTTCTCGAATTTAGTGCGCCTCGCCAGCCGCTGAGAGTTCCCCGCGGCCCGGAGCGGGCCGCGAAGCCCCAACCGCCGCGAGGTGCCAGAGCGCGAGGGGACAGTTAAGGCCAATGTCCGGTACGAACATTGGCCTTAACTGTCCCCTCGGTGGGGGTGTCCCGAAATTCGGGCTAGAACCAGATCTTGATCTCGCGCTCGGCGGATTCCGCCGAATCCGAGCCGTGTACCAGGTTCTGCTGGACCTTCAGGCCCCAGTCGCGGCCGAAGTCGCCGCGGATGGTGCCGGGCGCTGCCGTCGTCGGGTCCGTGGTACCGGCCAGGGTGCGGAAGCCCTCGATGACGCGGTGGCCCTCGAAGATCGCGGCGACCACGGGGCCGCTGAGCATGAACTCAACCAGCGGCTCGTAGAACGGCTTGCCGACGTGCTCCTCGTAGTGCTGCTCCAGCAGTTCGCGGCTCGCGTCGACTTTCTTGAGCTCGGCCAGGGTGTAGCCCTTGGCTTCGATCCGGCTCAGGATGGCGCCGGACAGGTTGCGGGCGACTCCGTCGGGCTTGATCAGGACGAGGGTGCGCTCAATGCTCACAGCTGCTCCAATGTGTTGGGGTGGGATTTGGGTCAAGTCTACGGGGTTCGGGCCAGGTGCCCGGGCACAGGTTCAGGCTCTGTTTCAGGCGCTGTTTCCCGGCGCGGGGCCCTGGGGGTGGGCGGCATCCCAGTCGGCCTGCTCGCGCTCCCGCTGGGCAGCTTCCCGGTCAATCCGGATGCCGGTCCGGATCCCGTACCACCACGCCACGGCGAAGAGCGCGCCGACGAGGTACATGGCCGGTTCCACAATGCCGCCCAGGATCAGCACGAGCTGCAGGACCCAGCCCAGGGCCACTCCCCACGGCTTCGAGAGGACAGCGCAGGTGAAGACGAAGACCAGGCACAGGCCGATCCCGACCGAGAAGACCAGGGCCGCAGGGTATTCGTTCCGGTGCAGTCCAAAAACGGCCAGTGTCCCGAAGAGCACCACGAACGCTTCCAGCAGCAGGACCGTGGAGGCAAACATGACCTTCGTGGAACGTCGTTTCTTGGGCATGCCCGGGCGCCATTCGCGTTGGGCTTTGGTGAGTTTCGCCATCGCTTACGCGTCCGCCTTTCCGAGCAGGATCCGGGCGTCCGCGACGAGCGTGATGGAACCCGTCACGAGGACCCCGCCGGCGGGCTCGTCGTCGGCTTCGGCCCGTTCCACGGCCCATTCGAGGGCGTCATCGAGCTTCCCGGCGACGTGGATGTTCTCCTCGCCGAAGCCCAGGTCAACCGCGATTTCGGCCAGGTCCTCGGCCGGGACGGCCCGGGGCGAGTTGGACTGGGTGAAGCAGTATTCGGTGGCGAGGCCGCCCAGGGATTCCTTGAGCTGGCGCAGGATCTCCTCGGCGTCCTTTTCCCGCAGCACGCCGACCACCACCACGAGCTTAGTGAAGTTGAAGGCCTCGTGGATGGCCTCGGCGGAGACCCGGATGCCCTCCGGGTTATGGGCGGCGTCCACGATGATGGTCGGCGCGGTGCGGACCACCTCAAGCCGCCCCGGGGAGGTGACGGAGGCGAAGGCCTCCTGCAGGATCTCGGCGTCGATCGCCTTTTCCCCGCCAAAGAACGCTTCCAGCGCGGCAATGGCGACGGCGGCGTTCTCGGCCTGGTGCGCGCCGTGCAGCGGCACCAGCAGGTCCTCGTAGCGTCCGGCGATGCCCTGGATGGTGACCATCTGGCCGCCGACCGCGACGGTGCGGGATTCGACGCCGAACTCCACGCCCTCGAAGCGGAACGGCACGTTAACTTCCTTGGCCTTCTCCAGCAGGACCTGTGCCGCGTCGACCGGCTGCGCCGCGCTGATGAGGAAGCTGCCGGGCTTGATGATGCCGGCCTTCTCGTAGGCGATGTCCCCGGTGGTGTCGCCCAGCAGATCGGTGTGGTCCAGGGAGATCGGGGTGACGACGGCCACCTGGCCGTCGCCGACGTTCGTGGCGTCGGTGATGCCGCCCAGGCCCACTTCGATCACGGCGACGTTGACCGGCTGATCGGCGAAGACCGCGAAGCCCAGGATCGTCAGGCACTCGAAGTAGGTCAGCCGGGGCTCGCCCGCCGCCTCGAGTTCGCCGTCCACGATCTGCAGGTAGGGACGGATCTCGTCCCAGATCCGGACGAACGTCTCATCCGGCACCGGGGCGCCGTCGATGCTGATCCGCTCGGTGACCTTGGACAGGTGCGGGCTCGTGTAGCGGCCGGTGCTCAGGCCGTGGGCGCGCAGCCCGGCCTCGATCATCCGGGCCGTGGAGGTCTTGCCGTTGGTGCCGGTGACGTGGATGATCGGGAACGCCTTGTTCGGCTCCCCCAGGATTTCCATGGCCCGGTGCAGCGGGGCGAGCCGCGGCTCCATTTTGTTTTCCGGCGCCCGGCCCAGCAGCTCGGCGTAGACGCTTTCAACGGAGAATTCGTCGGTCATGGTTTAGGCTCCAACTTTCTTGGCAACGCTGACCTGTGGGTCCTTGATGTCGGCCGCCAGGGTTTCCAGCTCGACGGTCAGGGTTTCAGTCTTGACCAGCTCCGCGTTGGCCAGCAGCGCCTCGACGACGTCCTGCTTCGCCGTGACGGACGTGCTGATCCGGTCGCTGACATTGAGTCCGGCGTCCTTGCGGGCCTGCTGGATGGCGCGGACCATGTCACGGGCCATGCCCTCGGCTTCCAGCTCCGGGGTGACCTCGGTGTTGAGCACCACGAACCCGCCGCCGGGCAGGACCGCCGCTGCGCGGGATCCTTCGCCTTCCGCGGCCTCGGCCACGACGGTTTCCAGGGTGTACTCCTGCGGTTCGAGGTCGAGGCCGCCGGCGGTGACCACCCCGGCGTCGCTGACCGACCAGTCGCCGGACTTGGAGCCCTTGATGGCCTGCTGGACGTTCTTGCCCAGGCGCGGGCCGGCGGCCCGGGCATTGACCACGAGCTTCTGCTCGATGCCGAACTCCTCCGGGGAGGCGTTCTCGGCGTCCAGCAGGCGGACCGAGCGCAGGTTCAGTTCATCGGCGACGACGGCGGCGAAGCCGCCCAGCGCGTCCGCGCCCGGTGCCACGACCGTGAGTTCCTGCAGCGGCAGGCGCACGCGCAGGTTCGCGGCCTTGCGCAGCGAGGAGCCGGTGGAGCAGATCTGCTGCACCCGGTCCATCGCCTCGACCAGGCCCGGGTTGGCAGGGAACAGTCCGGCATCCGGCCAGTCGGCCAGGTGCACGGAACGCCCGCCGGTGAGGCCACGCCATATCTCCTCGGAGATCAGCGGCAGCAGGGAGGCGGCCACGCGGGTGACCGTCTCCAGCGCGGTGTAGAGCGCGTCGAAGGCGTCCACACTCTCGTCGAAGAAGCGCTGGCGGCTGCGGCGGACGTACCAGTTCGTGAGCATGTCCAGGTAGCTGCGCAGCTCGTCGCAGGCGCCGGAGATGTCGTAGCTGTCCAGCTGGGCGGTCATGTTCCGGACCAGGTCCCCGGTGTTGGCCATGAGGTACTGGTCCAGGGTGTCGGCGTAGCCGTCGTAGCGGAGCTTCGCGTCGTAGCCCGACGCTTGTCCTGCTGCAGCGTTAGCGGCGTTCGTGTACAGCGTGAAGAAGCTGTACACGTTCCACAGCGGCAGGATGACCTGGCGGACGCCGTCGCGGATCCCCTGCTCGGTGACCACGAGGTTGCCGCCGCGCAGGATCGGGCTGGACATCAGGAACCAGCGCATGGCGTCGGAGCCGTCGCGGTCCAGGACCTCGGAGACGTCCGGGTAGTTGCGCAGGCTCTTGGACATCTTCTGCCCGTCCGAACCCAACACGATGCCGTGGCTGATGACGTTCCGGAAGGCCGGACGGTCGAACAGCGCGGTGGAAAGGATGTGCAGCATGTAGAACCAGCCGCGGGTCTGGCCGATGTACTCGACGATGAAGTCCGCCGGGTTGTGGGTGTCGAACCATTCCTCATTCTGGAACGGGTAGTGGACCTGGCCGTAGGGCATGGAACCGGAATCGAACCAGACGTCCAGGACGTCCTCGACGCGGCGCATGACGGACTGGCCCTCTTCCGGGGTGCGCGGGTCATCCGGATTCGGGCGGGTGAGCTCGTCGATGAACGGCCGGTGCAGGTCCACCTGGCCGGCCTTGTTCAACGGCAGGCGGCCGAAGTCGGCCTCGATCTCGGCGAGGGAGCCGTAGACGTCGGTGCGCGGGTAGTCCGGGTCGGTGGACTGCCAGACGGGGATGGGGCTGCCCCAGTAGCGGTTGCGGCTGATGGACCAGTCGCGGGCGTTGGCGAGCCATTTGCCGAACTGGCCGTCCTTGACGTTGCCCGGGATCCAGTTGATGTCCTGGTTGAGCTCGGACATGCGGTCCTTGAACTTGGTGACCTCGACGTACCAGGAGGACACGGCGCGGTAGATCAACGGGTTGCGGCAGCGCCAGCAGTGCGGGTAGCTGTGCTCGTAGCTGGCCTGGCGGACCAGGCGGCCTTGGGCGCGGAGCACCTGGGTGATGGGCTTGTTGGCCTCGAACACCTGCAGCCCGGCGATTTCGGCGAGGTCGCCGTGGCCGAAGAGCGGCAGGAACTTTGCGCCTTCGTCGACCGAGAGGACCACGGGGATGCCGGCCTCTTCACAGATCTTCTGGTCGTCTTCGCCGTAGGCGGGGGCCTGGTGGACGATGCCGGTGCCGTCGGTGGTGGTGACGTAGTCGGCCACGAGGAAGCGCCAGGCGTTCTCGGTGCCGTACTTTTCGGCGTCGTGGAAATAGTCCCAAAGCGGCTCATAGCTCAAGCCGTTGAGCTCGGCGCCGGTGTGGCGGGAGGTGATGGCGGCCTCCGCGGCGGCGGCGCCCTCGGCCCCGTCGCCGTAGCCGAGGTCCTTGGCGTAGGCGGCCAGGAGGTCCGCGGCGAGCAGGAAGCTGCCCGTGACGGGGGCGTCGGCCGCGGCGGCCTTGATCCCGTGCGGGCCGGCCGGCAGGACCACGTAGCTGATGTCGGGCCCGACGGCGAGCGCCAGGTTGGTGGGCAGCGTCCAGGGCGTGGTGGTCCAGGCAAGTGCCTTTACCCCGGCGAGCTGCCTGGACAGCTCCGAGTCCCCTGCCGTGATGGGGAACGTGACCGTGACGGTCTGGTCCTGGCGGTTCTTGTAGACGTCGTCGTCCATGCGCAGCTCATGGTTGGACAGCGGCGTCTCGTCCTTCCAGCAGTACGGCAGGACGCGGTAGCCGTTATAGGTCAGGCCCTTTTCGTGCAGCTGCTTGAAGGCCCAGAGCACGGACTCCATGTACTCGACGTTGAGCGTCTTGTAGTCGTTTTCGAAGTCCACCCAGCGCGCCTGGCGGGTGACGTAGCTCTTCCATTCGTCGGCGTACTTCATGACGGAGGCGCGGCAGGCGTCGTTGAACTTGTCGATGCCCATGGCCTCGATCTGGGTCTTGTCCGTCATGCCCAGCTGCTTCATGGCTTCCAGCTCGGCGGGCAGGCCGTGGGTGTCCCAGCCGAAGCGGCGCTCCACGCGGCGGCCGCGCTGGGTCTGGTAGCGGCCCACGAGGTCTTTGGCGTAGCCGGTCAGGAGGTGGCCGTAGTGCGGCAGGCCGTTGGCGAAGGGCGGGCCGTCGTAGAAAACGAACTCGTTGGACCCGTCCTGTCCAGCATCCCGCTGGTCGATGCTCGCCTGGAAGGTGCCGTCCTGGTCCCAGTACTTGAGGATGCGCTCTTCGATCTCCGGGAACTTCACGGAGGCGGATACACCGGAGGTGTTGGACGCAGAAGTGTTGGAAGTTGCGTTTGACGCAGAGGTGGTGGAGCCGGCGCCTGAGGCGGAGGCCTTGGGGTAATAAGTCATCTCGACATCCTGGTTTGAGCTGGTGAACACATGCATTCAGGATGCGAGGACGGCCCTGTTGTCTTCCGACACCACGGACCGCGGTACCACCTCACTTACCGCCGCCGGTCCGCTCCCCTTCGCGAAGGGTGCTGCACCGGCGTCGGCCGCTCATTACTGCTGTGACGGGCTTACCCGTCCGGTTCTACTGGCCCGCGCACGCACCGTGGCGACTAAGTCTCCACCTCACACGAGGGTGTTCTTCCGGAAGCTCACCGGTGATGGCCGGGTCAAAGCTGCTACGTCGATGGTACCGGAGAAAATAGTGCGTTTCACTGCCCCGCTGCAGCGACGGGCAGTGCCACTGCGTTTCCCGGTGGCAAACTCCGCTGTCAGGGGGCGACGCCGGCGGTCCGACTGCATAGACTCATGCCATGACCGTCCACCGGCCGCCCCGGGCCTACCCGTGAAGCGCCGCAGCGCCAGCCGCCGGTGGCACGTGTCCTCTGCCCTTTGCGCCGCGCCCGTTGCCGTGGTGTCCGTGTTCCGGGCGGTCCCGGCGCCGTGGCCTGCCCCGGTGGTCCAACTCGTGGCCTTCACACCCTGGTTCGTGCTTCCCGCCGGCGCGGCCTTCCTGCTGGGGCTGCGGGCGCGCCGTCCCTGGCTTGCACTCCCGGCCGGCGCCCTCCTGGCCTTGCAGTTGCTCTGGCTGTTCCCGCCGGACCAGGTGGCGGACCGGCTTCTGGCCCGGCAGACGGATCCCTTGCAGGGACAAGAAGAGTCCATCGGACAGGGCACGGGACAGCGGCCGTCGGCCGAACTGAAGGTCATGACCCTCAACGCCTGGAAGGGCCAGGCGGATGCCGCGGAGGTGGTTCGGCTGGTACGCGAAAACGGCGTCGCGCTTCTTGCCGTCCAGGAGCTCTCCCCGGCCCTGGAGAGACGGCTGGATGCGGAAGGGCTGGGCGCGCTGCTTCCGCACCGGATCAGCCGCTCGAGGGACGGCGCGGGCGGCGGCGCCGTGTACTCCTCACGCCCGATCATTCCGGTGGACTCCGTGGACGGTTCCGCCTTCCACATGCCCACGGTGCAACTGGAGCTCGACGCCGGCGGCCGACAGGCCCCCCTCACCGTGACCAACGTGCACACCAAGGCTCCGGTGTGGGGCCGGGCAAGCCAGTGGCGGAGTGAATTGGCTGCACTGGGCCGCCTTGCCGCCCGCCCCGGCAACATGCTGCTGCTGGGCGACTTCAACGCCACCCTCGACCACGCCGAGTTCCGGCAGATGCTTCAGGGCCAGGACAGGAACAGGCCGGGCGGCCCTCTCGTCGACGCCGGCGCCGCGGCCCTGGCCCGCCTGGTTCCGACCTGGCCCATGGCCGGTCCCCCGTTGCCGGGCGTGGTCATCGACCACATCGTGACCGGCCCGCAGGTGCACAGCAGCGGCTATGCCGTGCTGCCGGTGGCCGGGTCGGACCACGCGGCGCTCCTGGCCACGCTGTCCGTCCCCGCGGCGGACTAGCTGCGCGGCAGTTTCATGCCGGACTCGGCCATCACGTCCCGGAGCCGGTCCGGGTAATCCGTGATCAGCCCGTCCACTCCGGCACCGATGAGCGCCCGCATGGTGGGCTTGTCATCAACGGTCCACGGGATGACCTGCATGCCTGCCGCGTGGGCACGGCGGACCATGTCGGCGGTGACGTAGGGAACATAGCCCGGATCCGTCACGGCGCCGTCCTGCGGAGTGCCGTGCACGGGAGAGATGGCGTCGAAGCCCAGGGAGGAGGCTGCGGCGACGAGGTCACCGCCGAAGTCATCGGCGTCGATGCCGCCCAGCCACGGCGACTTGCCGGGCTGGCCTGCCTGGAGGAAGTCCTTGTTGGTCAGGGCCACGGTGCGGATCTGGGGATCGCGCTGCTGGACCAGGCGCAACGAGCCCCAGTCGAAGCTCTCGATTGAGACGCGGCTCTGCATGTGGGCGGCCTTGATTTCGCGGAGCGCGACGTCGACGAACTGCTCGCGCGGGGCCGTTTCCTGGGGCGCGCCTGCCTCGACCTTGGTTTCGATGTTGAACTTCACCTGGCTGGCGCGGTGGGAGTCCGCCAGGGCGAAGACCTCGGCCAGCGTGGGCATCTTGGCGCCCGGCGAGGCCACCTGGCCCGGGAACTGGGGAAGCGTGAGGCTGCCGCAGTCCAGGCTGCGGACCTGCGCGAACGTCAGGTCCTTGACGTACTTGCCGACGTAGGGGAACTGGGGGTCGTTCGGCGTGACAGGAGCCGTGTCCAGGCACTTCTGGCCGCTGATCTTGCGGTCGTGGGTGATGACCTCATGGCCGTCTTTGGTGATCTGGAGGTCAAGTTCGAGGGTGGAGACGCCGGTCTCGATCCCCTTCGCGAAGGACGCCAGCGTTGACTCGACAGTCAGGCCGATGCCGCCGCGGTGGGCCTGGAGATCGAAGTGGTTGTCCTGGCCGTTGGTGTTCGTGTCGGCCGCGTGGGCCTGGGCAGCGTTTGCCTGGGCGGCGGCGGTGAGGAGCAGGGCTGCGCTGAGTACGGCAGCGCCGAGCTTCGTCGGGGTTCGCATGGGAAAGTTCTCCACTCTGGTGGTGTGCAGTTGCACGGGCCACCTTGCCCCGCCACGGCCAACTCCGGACCAGCGCAGCCTGACCACCGCACCACGCCAGGGTGAACGTCCGGTGTCGCCACCGGACGTCCCGGCCCCTGGCCCCGCCCTTGGCCCCGCTCCTGGCCCGCCCTACTGGTTCTTGCGGATCAGCTTGTAGTTGGCCGCCTGCGCCACCGGGCGGATCACGATCTGGTCCAGGTTGATGTGGTGCGGCGCGACGACGGCGTAGCGGACCACGTCGGCCACGTCCTCGGCGGTCAGTGGCTTCTCGACTCCCTGGTACACCTTGGCCGCCGCGTCCTGGTCGCCGAGGCGGTTCAGGGCGAATTCCTCGGTCTGCACCAGCCCGGGGGCCACCTCGATCACGCGGAGGTTGTGCTCGGCCTCTTCGAGCCGCAGGGCGCCGGTCAGGGCGTGCTGGGCGAACTTGGCCGCGTTGTAGCCGCCGCCGCCCTCATAGGCCGAGAGCCCTGCGGTGGAGGTCAGGTTCAGCACGGTGCCCTCGCCGCAGGCACGCAGCATGGGCAGGAACGCGCGGATCAGCTTCATGCTGCCCAGCACGTTGACCTGGAACATCCATTCCCAGTCCTCGGTCTTGGCCCCGGCGACCTTGTCGGCGCCGCGGGCACCACCGGCGATGTTGATCAGCGTGTCGATGCCGCCGGCGCGGGTCACCTCATCGAGCAGCCGGGCCACATCGGCTTCATCGGTCACATCGGCGGGAAGGGCGACGGCGCCGGTTTCGGCGGCGAGCGCTTCGAGCCGGTCGGCACGGCGGGCGACGGCGAACACGGTCCAGCCTTCCTTGCGGAGCGCACGCACGGTGGCCTCGCCGATTCCGGTGCTGGCGCCGGTGACTACTGCTGCTTTGGCTCCTGCTGCAGTGAATTCTTGTGTGTTGTTGTCGATTCCCTCAGTCATGGCACCACAGTAACGGCAATGCCGGGCTCATTTCCTGCTGTTGCTGCCCCGCTCGAGGAACTCCTGCAGCACCCGGGCATGGTTGGTCTCCGGGTCCCGGGCGCCGAAGAGCAGCGTCACTTTCCCGTGCTCCGCCGCGAGGTCCCGGAGTGTCTGCACGGCCGGGTTGCCCTCGAGCTCGGCTTCGTAGGCCGCCCGGAAGTCCGCGAACCGTTCCTGCATATGGCCGAATTCCTTGCGCAGCGGCGGGGAGGGCGCCACGTCCTTGAGCCAGAGCTCCAGTTGGGCCCGTTCCTTGCTGACTCCGCGCGGCCAGAGCCGGTCCACCAGGACCCGGCAGCCGTCGTCGTCGGAAGGGTCCTCATAGATGCGTTTGACCGCAAAGGTTCCGGCAGAATTGCGCTGAGAATTGCCCATCTGCGCATGCTACTTCACGTTACTTGGGCGGCTCCCACACCCGGCGAACCCGCCGCCGGCCGCATCCCGTACATCAGGGAATGGGAGTTAGTGGAAGAATTGGCCCATGGCTGAAGACAATCAGGGTACAGACACGCCCACCACCGCCCCCATCAACGTTCCGGACAAGCCCGCCCTGGAGGGGCTGGAAGAAGCGCTCACGCGGCGCTGGCTTGACGAAGGGACCTACAAGTTCAACCCGGACACCACCCGGGAGCAGGTCTACTCGATCGACACTCCCCCGCCCACGGCGTCGGGATCCCTCCACGTCGGACACATGTTCTCCTACACGCAGACCGACGTCCTGGCGCGCTACCAGCGTATGACCGGCAAGAACGTCTTCTACCCCATGGGATGGGACGACAACGGCCTGCCCACCGAGCGCCGCGTGCAGAACTACTACGGCGTGCGCTGCGATCCCGCGATTACCTACGATGCCGGCTACCGTCCCCCGGCCGAGCCCGCCAAGAACCAGCGCGACTTTGACGTCATCTCCCGCAAGAATTTCATCGAGCTGTGCGAGGAGCTCGCGGTCGAGGACGAGAAGGTCTTCGAGCACCTCTTCCAGACCCTGGGCCTGTCCGTGGACTGGGACCTGACCTACCGGACGATCGATGACAAGTCCCGCGCCATCTCGCAGCGGGCCTTCCTGGCCAACCTGGCAGCAGGCGACGCGTACATGGCCGAGGCCCCCACCCTGTGGGATGTCACGTTCCGCACCGCCGTGGCCCAGGCCGAGCTCGAAGACCGCGAGGTCGCTGGCGCCTACTACCGCTACCCCTTCTTCACCGAAGACGGCGAAAAGATCTTCATCGAGACCACCCGCCCCGAGCTGCTGGCCGCCTGCGCCGCGCTCGTGGCGAACCCCGACGACGAGCGCTACAAGGCGCTGTTCGGCAAGAAGGTCACCTCTCCCCTGTTCGGTGTCGAGGTAGAGGTCAAGGCCCACCCGCTGGCCAAGGCGGACAAGGGCTCCGGCGTCGCCATGGTCTGCACCTTCGGCGACCTCACCGACGTCACCTGGTGGCGCGAGCTGCAGCTGCCCACCCGCGCGATCGTGGGCCGCGACGGCCGCATCATCGGCGAGACCCCGGAGTGGATCACCACCGAAGAAGGCCGCGCCAACTTCGCGGCCATCTCCGGCAAGACGGTATTCAGCGCCAAGGAGTCCGTGGTGGAGCTCCTGGCCGGCGCGGAGCTGCTCGACGGCGAGCCCAAGAAGATCATGCACCCGGTGAACTTCTTCGAAAAGGGGGACAAGCCGCTCGAGGTCGTTACCTCGCGCCAGTGGTACATCCGCAACGGCGGCCGCGACGAGGACCGGCGCGAACGGCTGATCGGCCGCGGCAACGAGATTGAGTTCCACCCGGCGTTCATGCGCTCGCGCTACGAGAACTGGATTTCGGGGCTCAACGGCGACTGGCTCGTGTCCCGCCAGCGCTTCTTCGGCGTGCCGGTACCGGTCTGGTACCCCCTGGATGCCGACGGCAACCCCGAATACGACGCGCCGATCGTCCCGTCGGACGCGCAGCTGCCCGTGGACCCAGCGGCGGATGCGGCCCCCGGCTACGAGGAAGCCCAGCGCGACGTGCCCGGCGGTTTCACCGGGGACGCGGACGTCCTCGACACCTGGGCCACGTCCTCCCTGACCCCCCAGATTGTGGGCGGCTGGAGCACCGACGAGGCGCTCTTCGCCAAGGTCTACCCCTTCGACGTGCGACCGCAGGGCCATGACATCATCCGGACCTGGCTGTTCTCCTCCGCCGTCCGCGCCGACGCGCTGCAGAAGACCGCACCGTGGAAGCATGCAGCCATCTCCGGCTGGATCCTGGACCCGGACCGGAAGAAGATGTCCAAGTCCAAGGGCAACGTCATTGTGCCCACGGATGTGCTGGAGGAGTACGGCTCCGACGCGGTGCGCTACTGGGCTGCCTCGGCCAAGCTCGGCGCGGACACCGCCTACGAGATCGCGCAGATGAAGATCGGCCGCCGCCTGGCCATCAAGCTGCTCAACGCCTCCAAGTTCGTCCTGAACCTGGGCGCCACCGAGGACTCGGTCGTCTCCGGCGACCTGTCCGTGCTGAGCAACCCGCTGGACCGGGCCGTCCTGGCCCAGCTCGCCGACGTCGTCGAACAGTCGACCAAGGCATTCGAGGGCTACGACTACGCCCGGGCGCTGCAGATCACCGAGAGCTTCTTCTGGAACTTCACCGACGACTACGTGGAGCTCATCAAGGACCGTGCCTACGGTGCCGCCGGCGAGGAGCAGCAGGCATCCGTGCTGGCCGCCCTCGCGACGAGCCTGGACACCCTCCTGCGGCTCTTCGCGCCGTTCCTGCCGTTCGCCACGGAGGAAGTCTGGAGCTGGTGGCGCACCGGTTCCGTGCACCGCGCCCAGTGGCCCTCCGCCATCGCCGTCGACGGCGACACGACCCTCCTGGCCACGGTGGGCACCGCGCTCAGCGGCATCCGCAAGGCCAAGTCCGAGGCCAAAGTCAAGCAGCGCACCGAGGTGCTGTCCGCGACGATCACCGCCTCGGAGTCCCTCACGACCCAGCTCAAGGCCGGCCTCGCCGACCTCAAGGCCGCGGCCAACGCCCGTGAACTGGCGCTCGTCGCCGGCGAGGGTGAACTGGCCGTCAGCGACGTCGTGCTGGCACCGGCCGAGCCGCCCGTCCAGGCGTAGTCTCCGGCGGAAACAACACGAAGGGGCCCTCGGTCCGGTTCAGAGAAGCAATTCTGATCCGGCGGGGCCCCTACGGCGTCGCGGGGAGGCTCAGACCGCGAAGGACGTCTCGAAGTGCGTCAGCACCGGCGGGGCGGCCAGGAGTTCTGCCAGCCCGCTCGCGCCGTCGCCTGCGCGCCAGGCGCGATAGGCGGCGTCGTGTTCCATCGATACCCACTGTTCGACCACGAGAAAATGCGCCGGATCCTGGCTGTCGACCAGCACGTCGACCCCGAGGCAGCCATCAAAGGCGCGCGTATCGGAGAGAATATCGCGGAGCACCGCGGGAGCCGTGGGCAGGGCTTCGGCTTTGACGTTCAAGTCGAGATGGGCTGTAACGGGCATGGCGCTCCAATGTTCGCAGGTGGGGACAGGACAAGACCGGGTACAACCGGGCGGGTTGCCCGGAGATCACGGCACGGGGACCGCTGCCCCGTCATTGGAAGCAACAGCCGGGCCGCCGGGCTTGTTCCTTCGGCCCGGAACCCGGGGCAGCACAAAGCAAGTCCTATCGCTGAGGCGTGAGGTCACCCGGCACGGGTGAGGCGCCGCACCTCACCGGGGCACAGAATGAAGATGCAGCGGTCCGTCGGATCGCCTCGAACCCCAAGAAGAAGCGGAGGTCATACGCATGACTGAGACACTCGATGAACTGGGGCCGGTCGACTGGATCGTCGTTGAATTCCCCGGACCCGATTTCGGCAAGGGCCAGATCGCCCCGTTCCTGGAGGACCTGGTCCAGCGTGACCTCGTCAGGGTGCTCGACATGGTGTTCCTGAGGAAGATGGAGGACGGCACACTCGAGACGGCGGAGATCTCCGACCTCGACCCGAGCGAGCTCGGCGAGGTGCGCACGGCCGAGGCCGACCTGGCCATGGTGCTCTCTGAACAGGATGTCATGGACCTGGCCGAGACGATCGCGCCCGGCCACTCCGCCGCGGTGCTCGTCTGGGAGAACCTGTGGGCGGCCCCGTTCGGCACGGCAGTCCGCAAGGCCGGCGGCCAACTCGTGGCCAGCGGCCGGATCCCGACCCAGGCCGTCATCGCCGCCTTCCAGGCGGACGCCGAAGACCAGTCCCCTGAAGAAGCGATAGAAGGAGCCTGACATGCCACTGGCAGCACGACGCAGACGCAGGACCGCCGCCGCCGTCGGCGGGGCCGTTGTCGTCGCCCACGGGATCAACCGTCGCGGCGACCGGCGGGAAGACCGCCGTGACGACCGCGGCGACCGCCGGGAGGACCGCCGCGACTGACACCACGGAGCCAGTCCCCTGGCACCCTCAGGTGCGCATGACCCGCCCCGGGTCGTGCGCACCTGCACAATGCCCACTCCCCCAACGGAGGAAACATCCCGGGACGGCGATCTGACGAATTTGGGCACACTGCTTTGGGCCCACTGTTTTTGGGCAAGGTGTTTTTGGGCAAAGGGGAAGCCCCATCAGCGTTTAGCGGTTGGTGGGGCTTCGACTTTTCGATTGTCACGTGACGTCTTAGACAATCTGGCGGGATCCTTAGACTTTCAGGTCTTCCTACCTCGTCACTGGTAGCCATCATCTGACTTTGCCGAAGGCTGCGTCGGATGAGTGTCACTGAATCTTTGGTTCCTGCGTCCCTCTTCTTTCGAAGTGGGTAAGTTCTATTGTTGTCCCCCGGCCTGCCGTGCACAAGAGCCCCGGCAGAACTACAACAGAGTAGTTCTGCCGGGGCTCCCGGGAGGCCGGGCAGCGGCCCGGCCCGGCCTGTTCAGGCCTAGTTAAAGACCGGGCTTTCGGTACGGCTGCGCTTGATTTCGAAGAAGTACGGGAAGGATGCCAGGGTCACCGTGGCGTCCCAGATCTGTCCTGCCTCCTCGCCGCGCGGGATGCGCGTCAGAACCGGGCCGAAGAAGGCCGTGCCGTTGAAGGCGACGACGGGTGTGCCCACGTCCTGACCGACCAGCGAGATGCCTGCCTCGTGGCTGGCGCGCAGCTTTGCATCAAATTCGTCGCTCTGGCCCGCGCCCGCAAGCTCGGCCGGCAGTCCGGCCTCGGCCAGCGACTTGGCGATGACCTCGTCAATGTCCTTGATGCCTTCGTTGTGGATCTTGGTGCCCATGGAGTCATAGAGCGCCTTGATGTATTCGGCACCGTGCTGTTCAGCGGCGGCGGTGATGACGCGGACCGGAGCCCACGCCTTCTTCAGGAACTCGCGGTACTGCTCGGGCAGTTCCTCGCGGCCCTCATTGAGCACGGCGAGGCTCATGACATGCCACTCGGTCTTGATGTCGCGGACTTCTTCGACTTCGCCGATCCAGCGGGAGGTGACCCACGCGAAGGGGCACATCGGGTCGAACCAGAAGTCGGCTTTGTTGGTCATGGTTTCAGACACAGGTGTTCTCCTTAGGGAAGTCTGCGGGGAAAGCGCCGTGGCGGATCACGCACACGGCGCGCTAAAGATTACAGCGACCTTGGCCGCGATAATATTCCGGATCAGGCGGACTTGCGCCGTTTGACCTCGTCGTGGGCGATCATCGTGGGCGCTGCCTTCTTGGTCACGACCTCTTCGGTGATCACGACGCTGGCGACGTCGTCGCGGCTGGGGAGGTCGAACATGACCGGGAGCAGGACTTCCTCCATGATGGCGCGCAGCCCACGGGCCCCGGTGCCGCGCTCCAGCGCCTGGTCGGCAATGGTGTTGAGGGCCTCGTCCTCGAAGATGAGCTCGACGCCGTCGAGCTGGAACATCTTCTGGTACTGCTTGACGAGGGCATTTTTCGGCGTCGAGAGGATCTGGATGAGCGCGGCGCGGTCCAGGTTGGAGACGGTGGTGATGACGGGCAACCGGCCGATGAACTCCGGGATCAGCCCGAACTTGAGCAGGTCCTCCGGCATGACCTCGCCGTAGGAATCCGTGGTGTTCTTGACCTCGTTGAGCGGGGCACCGAATCCGATGCCCTTGCGCCCGGACCGCGAACCGATGATGTCCTCGAGCCCCGCGAAGGCGCCGGCCACGATGAAGAGCACGTTGGTGGTGTCGATCTGGATGAATTCCTGGTGCGGGTGCTTGCGTCCGCCCTGCGGCGGTACCGAGGCCACAGTGCCCTCGAGGATTTTCAGGAGCGCCTGCTGCACGCCCTCCCCCGAAACGTCCCGGGTAATGGACGGATTCTCGCTCTTGCGTGAGATCTTGTCGATCTCATCGATGTAGATGATGCCCTGCTCAGCCTTTTTGACGTCATAGTCGGCGGCCTGGATAAGTTTGAGGAGGATGTTCTCAACGTCCTCACCGACGTAGCCGGCCTCGGTCAGGGCCGTGGCGTCGGCGACGGCAAACGGGACGTTGAGGCGGCGGGCGAGGGTTTGGGCCAGATAGGTCTTGCCGCAGCCGGTGGGTCCGATCAGCAGGATGTTGGACTTGGCGATCTCGACGTCGTCGTGGTGCACGCCGTCGGCGAGGCTGCCGCTCTTCGGCGCGTGGCCAGCCTGGATCCGCTTGTAGTGGTTGTACACCGCGACGGCGAGCGAACGCTTGGCGGGTTCCTGGCCAATCACGTATTCCTGCAGGAAATCAAAGATTTCGCGGGGCTTGGGCAACTCGAAACTGCCCAGGTCAGCTACTTCCGCGAGTTCCTCTTCGATGATCTCGTTGCAGAGTTCGATGCACTCGTCGCAGATGTAGACGCCGGGCCCGGCAATGAGCTTGCGGACCTGCTTCTGGCTCTTTCCGCAGAAAGAACACTTCAGCAGATCTGTGCTCTCGCCAATCCGAGCCATGTGTGAACCCCTTTAGTAGCTTGCTGCTGGCTGTGACATGTTCCACTCTAGGTCACTTTGGGCCCGTTGGGTGGAAAGCGGACGCCGGTGCGGCCAAGTAAAAATGCCGCACCGGCGCCGCGGATTGCTGATTAGCGCGCGATTGCCTGGGGCTTGATCTTGCGGGAATCGAGGACCTGGTCAATGAGGCCGTACTGCATGGCCTCGGCGGCCGTGAGGATCTTGTCCCGCTCAATGTCGTTGTTGACCTGCTCAGGCGTCCGGCCGGAGTGCTTGGCCAGCGTGTCCTCGAGCCAGGAGCGCATGCGCATGACCTCGGCGGCCTGGATCTCGAGGTCCGAGGCCTGCCCGCCCTGTCCGCCGGACAGCGAAGGCTGGTGGATCAGTACGCGGGCGTTCGGCAGCGCGAGCCGCTTGCCCGGCGTGCCGGCCGCGAGCAGCACGGCGGCGGCGCTGGCCGCCTGGCCGAGGCAGACGGTCTGGATCTCGGGCCGGATGTACGTCATGGTGTCGTAGATCGCGGTCATGGCGGTGAAGGAACCGCCAGGCGAGTTGATGTAGAGCGTGATGTCGCGGTCCGGGTCGGTGGACTCGAGCACCAGCAGCTGGGCCATGACGTCATCGGCCGAGGCGTCGTCGACCTGGACGCCGAGGAAGATGATGCGGTCCTCGAACAGCTTGGTGTACGGGTCCTGGCGCTTGAAGCCGTAGGGGGTGCGCTCTTCGAACTGGGGCAGCACGTAGCGGCTGCTCGGCAGGTTGCCGGCAGTCGAACCGAAGTTGTAGTTCATGTTCATTGCTCCTGAATTCATTGCTGTCTACCTGCCGGTCAGTTCTCGGTGGCTGTCGCAGCGCCGCCGCTGTTTCCGGAGCCGTTGGCGTTGGTTCCGCCGCCGCCTGCCACGGATCCGGCGTGTGCGGCGATCTTGTCGAAGAAGCCGTAGTCGAGGGCTTCCGGGGCCGTGAACCACTTGTCGCGGTCGTTGTCCTTGAGGATGGTGTCCACACTCTGGCCGGTCTGGTCGGCGGTCAGCTCGGCCATGACCTTCTTCATGTGCAGGATCAGCTCGGCCTGGATCTTAATGTCCGACGCCGTGCCGCCGATGCCGCCGGAGGGCTGGTGCATGAGGATGCGGGCGTTGGGGGTGGCGTAGCGCTTGCCCTTGGTGCCGGAGGAGAGCAGGAACTGGCCCATGGACGCGGCGAGGCCGGTGGCAACCGTGACAACATCGTTCGGGATGAACTGCATGGTGTCGTAGATGGCCATGCCGGCGGTGACGGAGCCGCCGGGTGAGTTGATGTAAAGGTAGATGTCCCTTTCAGGATTCTCCGCCGAGAGCAGCAGCAGCTGGGAGCAGATCGCGTTGGCGTTATCGTCGCGGACCTCGGAGCCGAGCCAGATGATGCGCTCTTTCAGCAGGCGGTTGTAAATGTAGTTATCCTGGGCTGCCGGATCGACCGTGGCCATCCGGGGTGCCCCTGCTTGCTGTGACATATGTACTTACCTCTCGCTGGCGACGGTGACGCCACTGGACGACATCACTGAACTTTCCTACAGCGACACTAACCGTTTTCACGCCCGCTTTGTTCGCTGGTGCCGGGCTGTTCGCTGACGGCGCACGATTGCCGGGACCCCGCGAGCCGGGTCCTGGATGCGGGCCCTTTCCGGCTCCCGAACAGACCGTGCCGGCCGGGCATGGCTGCAGGCGGGGCTTAAAACAGTCGGCCCCCGGATCGGTGATCCGGGGGCCGACTGTTCTACGTCTCAGTGACTGCTAGAACTTCACTGCTGCGGGGTCATCACTCGGCGTGGCCTCGGTGGTGGCTTCTGCCGAAGCTGCTTCGTCCTCAACGGTCTCGGCGGCCGGGGCGGCTTCGTCACCGGGGCGGACGAAGTCGCTCAGGTCAACCTTGTTGCCCTCGGAGTCGGTGACCTCGGCCTGGCCCAGCACGACGGCCAGTGCCTTGCGGCGGCGGACCTCGGAAACCATCATGGGCACCTGGCCGCTCTGATCGATGATCTGGGCGAACTGGTTCGGGTCCATGCCGTACTGGCTGGCGGTGGTGACGATGTAGTCGATCAGCTCGTTCTGGCTGACGTTGACTTCTTCCTTCTCCGCGATGGCGTCGAGGATGATCTCGTTCTGGAAGGCGCGCTCGGTGTTGGCCTTGACCTCGGCGCGGTGCTCCTCGGTGTCGTGCTCGCCTTCACCGTGGGCGTTTTCGGCGTTGAAGTGCTGCTCGAGCTGCTCTTCGACGATCGACGCCGGGACGGGAACCTCGACGAGCTCAACGAGCTTGTCCAGGACCTTGTCGCGGGCCTCGACGCCCTGGTCAACAACCTTGGACTCGGCGGCCTGCTTGGCCAGGTCCTCACGGAGTTCCGCGAGGGTGTCGAACTCGCTGGCGAGTTGGGCGAAGTCGTCGTCGGCGACGGGGAGCTCGCGCTCCTTGACGGCCTTGACGGTGACCTTGACCTGAGCGGACTCGCCGGCGTGCTCGCCGCCGACCAGCGTGGTGTCAAAGATGGCGTCCTCGTCGGCGCTGAGGCCGGTGACGGCCTCGTCGAGGCCTTCGAGCATGGTGCCGGCGCCAACCTGGTAGGACAGGCCGGAAGCGGAGTCAACATCGGCGCCGTCGATCGAGGCTGCGATGTCGATCGTCAGGAAGTCGCCATCGGCGGCCGGGCGGTCCACGGACTTCAGCGTGCCGAAGCGGCCGCGGAGCTCGTCCAGGGCCTTGTCGACGTCGGCGTCGGAGGACTCGGCGGCGGCGACCTCAACCTTGATGCCTGCGTAGTCGGGCAGTTCGATCTCGGGGCGGATGTCAACCTCGGCGTGGAACTTGAGCTCGCCGTCGGTGGCGGACGGGTCCGGAACCTCGGTGATCTCGACCTCGGGACGGCTCAGGGGGCGGATGCCGGTTTCCTGCACGGCGGCCTGGTACCAGCCGTTGAGGCCTTCGTTGATGGCCGTCTCCAGGACGTAGCCGCGGCCAACGCGCTGGTCAATGAGCTTGGAGGGGACCTTGCCCTTGCGGAAACCGGGGACCTGGATCTGCGAAGCAACAGTCTTGTATGCCTCTGCGATGCTGGGCTTCAATTCCTCAAAGGGGACCTCAACATTGAGCTTGACCCGCGTGGGGGTGAGGTTCTCGACAGCGCTCTTCACAGTCTAAGTACTCCTGGTGTGGGGGGTATGGGGTTCTGCATTGCCACGTGCTGGCAGTGCTTGCAGAGTCGGGGTGACAGGATTTGAACCTGCGACTTCCTGCTCCCAAAGCAGGCGCTCTAGCCAAGCTGAGCTACACCCCGTAAGTGCACAGAACAGTCTACGGTCATACTGTGCCGATTTGCACATTTGACACCGGGGCCTTGAATTGGGTTTAGTTGTATCCGGCTTGAACAGCCGCCCGGAAGTTTTACTGGAGTTCCAGTGAGATCCCCGGGGACGTAGCTTAATGGTAAAGCCTCAGTCTTCCAAACTGATTACGCGGGTTCGATTCCCGTCGTCCCCTCAGAAATATGACGAAAAAAGCCCCTCTCCGGAGGGGCTTTTTTCGTTCCCTCCAGGCCCCGGTGGCCGGAGCTTCGGAGCTTGGAAGGGTTGGCTTGGAAGGGCAGGCGTACCGGCTCAGGCCTGCTGGCAGGCCGGGCACCAATAGAGCTTCCTGGCGCCGAGCTCGGTCAGCGCCACCGGCGTTCCGCAGTCCCTGCAGCCGAGTCCGTGGCGCCGGTAGACGAAGTGGGCCTCCTCCGGGGCCGGCAGGACGCCGCGGGATACGCCGGCTCCGGCCCCGTTCCAGTACTGCGGCGGCGTCGTGATGATCCGGCCGTCCCGGACGCCGTCGGTCATCATTGCCGCGGTGTCGTCCCAGAGCCGGCGGGCAGCGTCCGGTGACAGTTCGGCGCCGGGCAGCCAGGGGTTGAGCCGCTGCCGGAACAGGAGTTCGGCCCGGTAGACGTTCCCGACGCCGGCAATCACCTTTTGGTCCATCAGCAGGGCCGCCAGCGGTGTACGCTTGGCCGCCACGGTGGCGCTGAAGGCGTCCCGGTCGCCGGGAAGGTTCCGCAACGGGTCCGGGCCGAGCCGCGCCAGTACGGCCGCCGCTTCCGCGTCCGTGATCGCCTCGCACGTGGTCGCGCCGCGGAGATCGGCCCAGCCGTGCGCGCCGGCGAGCCGGACGCGGACGGCACCGACCGGCGCGGGCGGGCCCTCATATGAGGCCGGCCCGGCCGCCTCAGCGTCGTCGTAGACTTCCCGCTCCCCCACCTTCCGGGGCGCGCCGATGCTGGAGGCGCCGCGGAAGGTGGCGTCGCCGCCGAAATCCCAGGCGCCATAGAGGCCCAGGTGGACGTGCAGGAGAAGCCCGTGCCCGAACTCCAGGAAGAGGTGCTTCCCGTGCGCCACGGAACTGACGAGGGTGTGGCCGTCCAGCAGCGCAGCGCCCTGGGCAAACCGGCCCTGCGGACTGGAGACCGCGAGCCGCTCCCCCGCGAAGACGTCCCCGAACTGGCGGGCCAGACGGTGGACGGAATGCCCCTCCGGCACTAGTCGATGACCTCGCCGGTGCGCTCGTACGTGGCGATCTTGCCGATCCGGCGGACGTGGCGCTCATCGTTGCTGAAAGGTTCGGCCAGGAACGCCTCGATGATTTCCGTGGCCTCGTCGACGCTGTGCTGGCGGCCGCCGACGGCGACGACGTTGGCGTCGTTGTGCTCACGTGCCAGCTGGGCCGTGGACAGGTTCCAGGCCAGCGCGGCCCGGACGCCCTTGACCTTGTTGGCGGCGATCTGCTCGCCATTGCCCGAGCCGCCGAGGACGATGCCGAGGGCGCGGGTTCCGGCTTCCTGGTCCGCGACGACGGCGAGGGCGGCGTTGATGCAGAACGACGGGTAGTCATCCAGGGCGTCGTAGACCTTCGGTCCGTGGTCCACCACCTCGTAGCCCTTGGCGCTGAGGTGGCTGACCAGGTGGGCGCTGAGCTCCATTCCGGCGTGGTCGGTGGCAATGTGCACGCGGGGCAGGTCAGAAATGGTCACGGCTGTTCCGTTCGGTTGCGGCGCCGGGCGGCGGCCGGGGCGGGTGGGGTCTGGTCCAAGCGTACTAGGCCGGGCCTCCCGGGACCGTGCTGCAGCCCGCCGGAACCCTCACTGGACGGTCGTGTTACACAGGCCCGGCACGCCGTCGTACTCCACCGTCTTGCCCCACCGTATAGCTCCACCGGGGACCGACACTGAGGACCGACACTGAGGACCGACACCGCGGTGCTAGACGGCGGGGGTCCCGCCGTTCCGCCGGGCCCTGTCCGCCACCCGGGACAGCGTTTGGGCGATATTGTCCGCCGCGGTGGCACTGCCGCCGCTGACCGCCAGCCGGCGCCCGTCCGAGCGGTCGATGACCACCGCGGGGCCGCTGCTGACCAGCATCGCGGTGGTGTTGCCATGGGTCCGGTAGCCCCACCCGCCATAGTCCGCCGCCGTGACGTCCCTGGGCGTCGCGGCGTCGATGGCCGCGGCCGGAACCTCCATGACCCGGACGAAGCCTGCCGCGAAGACGTGGAGGCCGCCGCGGTCAACCCGGATCCGGGCCACCAGGAACGCCGCGGCCACCAGGGCCGCCGCCACCAGGAGGACAGACAGCCACGGCACGGCAATGGTCAGGAGGGCGGCCGGCAGAAGCGTTGCGATGCCGAGCATGACGAAGATGGAGCTGCGGGCGTGGACCCAGAGGCTGACCCGGTCCCTGGCCAAATCCGGATCCTGTTCGCGCTCAAGGGCCTGCCGGACGGCGACGTCGTCATCGACGGACCAGCGCTCGTCGGCCTTGAAGACAAAACCCATCACGATGCCCAGGCCGAGGGCCGCGCCGCTGCCGAGCGCCAGGACCGAGACATCCACATGGGATCCCCGCGCATCGGGCAGGCCCAGCTGGCCCACGAGCACCGCGGCAAGGACTGTGGTGACGAAGAGGCTCATGGACAGGCCGGCGCCCATCATGATGCGGCGCATCATCGCGGGGCGCGACAGCGGCACGGCCTGCAGCAGCACGGCCCAGCCGATCACCACGATCAGCGAGGCTCCGGCTCCCGCGACTGTCACGAACGGCGCGAAGTCGGCGGCACCGGCGGCGGTCCAGCGGACGGCCAGCGGCTCGGGCAGATCCGGGCGCACCAGAAGCGCACACACCACGAATCCTGCCGCCAGCATCAGGGGGAAACCGATGGCAAAGCGCAAAGCCCTGGCATCGACGGAGTCACGGATCTTTCCCATGCTCCAACGCTACCCCGGACGCACCTTGATGGATCTGGGGACGTGCGCGCAGGTCAGGAGGTGGACGGGAAGCAAATGTGGGATCAGACACGTAGTCCGGCGCCCGGACCTCGCCACGACCAAGAAGAGATCGCCGGGGCAGCGTCAACGTGGCCGCCCCAACCGCACCCATCTGACACGAATGGCCGCCAAGGGCATCGGCTTAGCGGCCATTCGTGGCAAATCGTGGAGTGGGCGCCGAGGCCTTGGGGCCGGTTGTGACCGGGCTAACTTGCCAAGGGCCGCTAACGTGAAAGAATAATTTCACAGTATCGCCGGCGACCGCGGCCGCGGCCGGCCGGCAGTATCCATCTTCTTCTGGAGGCCCCTTTGCCCGGTATGAACCTGACCCGCGCCGAAGCCCGCGAGCGCGCCGCCCTGATCGACGTCGATTCCTACGAGGTCAGCCTGGACCTGACCCGCGGCGAGAAGGTCTTCGGCTCCACCACGGCCGTGAAGTTCCGGGCCAAGCCCGGCTCGTCGACCTTCATCGACGCCGTCACCCACGCCGTGCACAGCGTCAGCCTCAACGGCCGCGAACTGGATCCGGCCGAGGTCTCCGACGGCGTCCGGATCCAGCTCCCGGACCTCGCGGCCGAGAACGACCTGCTGGTAGTCGCCGAAGCCCCGTACATGAACACCGGTGAAGGCCTGCACCGCTTCGTGGATCCGGTGGACAACGAGGTCTACCTGTACACCCAGTTCGAGGTCCCGGATTCGCGGCGCATGTTCGCCGTCTTCGAACAGCCCGACCTGAAGGCCAGCTTCACGTTCACCGTCACCGCCCCCTCGCACTGGGATGTCGTGTCCAACTCCCCCACCCCGGTGCCGGTGGAGACCATCCCCGGCGCGGATGGGGCCGCCCGCTCTGTCTGGGAGTTCACGCCGACACCGCGGCTGTCCTCCTATGTCACCGCGCTGATCGCCGGGCCGTACCAGTCAGTGCGCAGCGAGGTCACGTCGGCGGCGGGCAACGTCACCCCGCTGGGCATCTTCGCCCGCAAGTCGCTCATGCAGTACCTCGATGCGGACAACATCTTCGAGCTCACCCGGCAGGGCTTCGAGTTCTTCGAGGCCCAGTTCGGCTGCCCGTACCCGTTCGAGAAGTACGACCAGCTCTTCGTGCCGGAGTTCAACGCCGGCGCCATGGAGAACGCCGGGGCCGTCACCATCCTGGAAGGCTACGTCTTCCGCGGCAAGGTCACCGATGCCCAGGTGGAACGCCGCGCCATCACCGTGCTGCACGAGCTCGCGCACATGTGGTTCGGCGACCTCGTCACCATGCGCTGGTGGAACGACCTCTGGCTCAACGAGTCCTTCGCCGAATATATGTCCCACCTGGCCGCCGTCGAGAACACTGAGTTCGGCCACGCCTGGACCACGTTCGCGTCCGTGGAGAAGTCCTGGGCCTACCGGCAGGACCAGCTGCCTACCACGCACCCGATCTTCGCCGAGATCAACGACCTCCAGGACGTCGAGGTGAACTTCGACGGGATCACCTACGCCAAGGGCGCGTCGGTGCTGCGCCAGCTCGTCGCCTGGGTGGGCCCGGAGCAATTCATGTCCGGGGTGCGGGAGTACTTCAGCAAGCACGCCTGGCAGAACACCGAGCTCAGCGACCTCATGGCCGAACTCGAGAAGGCCAGCGGCCGCGACCTGGAACGGTGGGGGCAGCTCTGGCTGGAGACCGCCGGCGTGAACACCCTGACACCGGAAATCTCGGCGTCCGCGGACGGCACCATCGAGTCCTTCGCCATCGTGCAGTCGGCGATCGAGAGCGAACCGACCCTGCGCCCGCACCGCCTCGCCGTCGGCTTCTACAACCTCAACGGGACCGGCAAGCTGGAGCGGGTGCACCGCGAGGAGCTCGACGTCGACGGCGAGCGCACCGAAGTTCCGGCCTTGGCCGGCCTGGCCCAGCCGGACCTGATCCTGCTCAACGACGACGACCTCGCCTACGCCAAGGTGCGCCTGGATCCGAAGTCCCTCGCCACCGCAACGGCGCACCTGAAGGACTTCAGCCAGAGCCTCCCCCGCACGCTCGTGTGGGGCTCGGCCTGGGATGCGGCGCGCGACGGCGAGTCCCCGGCCCGGGGGTATGTGGAGCTGATCCTCGCCAACATTGCCGAGGAATCCGATTCTTCCGTGATCCTGGTCCAGCTCCGGCAGCTGGCCACCACGCTGACCTTCTACGTGGCCGAGGAGCACCAGGAGGCGACCGCCGTGGCCGCGGCCGACAAGCTCTGGGAGCTCGCCTCGGCGGTGCCGGCCGGCTCGGACGCCCAGCTGCAGTTCGTGAAGTCCTACGCCCTGCTGGCCCGCAGTGCCGGGCAGCTGGACACGGTCTCCGGGCTGCTGGACGGCTCACTCACCCTCGACGGGCTGAGCGTGGACCAGGACCTGCGGTGGGAGCTGCTGGCTTCCCTCGTGGCCGGCGGCCGCGCCGGGCAGGAGCGGATCGACGAGGAACTGGAGCACGACAACACCTCCAACGGCCAGAACGCGGCGGCCCTGGCCAAGGCCGCCATCCCCACCCCGGAGGCCAAGGCCGCGGCCTGGGAATCGATTGTGGTCAAGGGCGATCTGTCCAACGCCCTGCAGGGCTCCGCGGTGACCGGCTTTACCCGGGTCCTGGACACGTCCCTGCTCGAGCCGTACGCCGAGAAGTACTTCGAGGCCGTCCCGGGCATCATGGCAAGCCGCACCCACGCGCTGGCCTCGCAGATCGTCGTCGGGCTCTACCCGGCCCAGCTGACCACGCAGGCCACGGTGGACCGCACGGATGAGTTCCTGGCCTCGCTGCCGGAGGGCAGTGCGGCGCTGCGCCGGATGATGCTGGAGAACCGCGACGGCGTTGCCCGCGCCCTGCGCGCCCGCCAGGCCGACGTCGGCTAACGGCCTAGGCACCGGACCCCCGGCAAGCCTGGAACCCCGGCGCCGCCCTTGTGCGGCGCCGGGGTTCTGTCGTTCTAGGCTGGAGTCATGAGCCTTGACGAACATCACTATGCGCTGACCGTCCGCTGGACCGGGAACCGCGGGGCCGGGACGTCCTCGTACCGCGGTTACTCTCGGGACCACGACGTCGAGATCCCCGGGCTGCCGGTGCTGCGCGGCTCGGCCGATCCGACCTTCCACGGGGACCGGGAGCGCTACAACCCCGAACAGCTGCTGCTGGCCGCGCTCTCGCAGTGCCACATGCTCTCCTTCCTGCACGTGGCCGTGAAGCACGGCGTTGTGGTGACGGCCTACGAGGACCGGGCCGAGGGCCTGATGCGGACCAACCGGGACGGCAGCGGGCAGTTCGAATCCGTCACGCTGAGGCCCCGGGTGACGGTGGCGGAAGCGGCGGCACCGGATGTCCTTGAGGAACTCCACGTGGAGGCCAACAAGGTCTGTTTCATCGCCCGCAGCGTGAATTTCCCGGTGTTGCACGAGCCGACGGCTGTGGTGGAGGGCCAGGCTGACTGAATAGTTTTCAGGCGGCGCCGTCAGCCGGGCAGGCCGAGGCCTCTGTCCGGTACCCGGACACCAGCCGGCGCTCCGTCTCCGGGCTCATGCCGGCCTTGCGTTCACGGCCGAGTCCGCGGCGGCGTTCATCCGCCAGGGTGTCCCGCAGCGTGTCCATCCAGGGCCGGAGCCGCAGCCCTGCTGTCCGGGCAGCATCGTTGCTGCGGGTCGAGAAGCCCTCGTGGCCTGGCGGCAGCCACAGCGGCAGCGAGTCCGGGCCGGCCCAGTAGTTCGCACCGTGCGACGCCAGCCAGTCCTCGGGGGCGACAACCACCTCGGAGTCGGCGTCGGCGAGCTGGCGGGCTTCCTCCAGATAGGCGGCAAAGGGCACCGGCTCACCGACGGCGTTCAGCGCCCCAGTGGTTCCGTTCCCGGCGGCGGTGAGGATCCAGGCAGCGAGATCGCGGACGTCGATGATCTGGGTGGCGTCGGCGGGGATGTCCGGGACCAGGACGGGATCGTTGTCCCGGGCGAATCGGGCCGGCCAGTACCCGTAGCGGTCGGAGCCGTCCCCGGGTCCGCCGATCAGGCCGGCGCGGCAGAGGTGCGCCTTGCCGCCTGCCAGTTCCCGGGTCAGGTGCTCGATCGCGGACTTGGCCTCGCCGTAGTTTTCCATGGTCAGCTCCGTGCCCGGAGCCAGCGGCGGGAGCACCTGGGCGTCTTCGGCCTCGGCGGCCACTGAGTTGTCAGCGTAGACCGAGCAGCTGGAGATGAAGGTCCAGTGCCGGGCCGAGCCGGCCAGCGTCTCGAGGGCCTCACGTGCCTGGTCAGGGTCCCGCGAGACGTCGACGACGGCGTCCCACGCGCCGCTGCCGGCGGCCCCTTCGTACGCGGTCTTCCCCTGCGATCGGTCCGCGCGCAGCCAGGTGGCGCCGTCGGGCGGCGCGGCGGCGGAACCGCGGGCCAGGCATGTGACGTCGTGCCCGGCGGCGAGGGCCTGCCGGGCTACTTCAGTTGACAGGAAGGCCGTGCCGCCAAGGACCAGGATGCGCATGGGGCCACGCTACGGCGCTAATGTTGAAGTAGACCAGAGCGTTATGCGCCCGGCGAACGCAAGCCGCCTTTCCGGACGCCCAGCCCTGCTGCCGGCCGGCAGCAGGGCTGCAGTAAACAAGGAGTTTTCCCTCACCGATGATCAGCCTGACCACCATCGAACCAATCACCGCACCGGACATCTCGGCTGTCAACCTGCCAGGTGGCCTCATCAGCCTGGGCATCGGCGTCGCCGTGTGGCTGGCGGCATCCTTCGTGATCACCGGAATCACCAAACGGGTCGCGGCGGGCAGCACACTCTTCAAGAAGTCGCACTTCCGCTGGGTCGCTCCGGCGTTCCGCGCCCTGGACCACGAACGCCGCGTCCAGCGGGCAGAGACAATCGGCGCACTGCTCCGCAGCGTGGTCGGCGTCCTGATCGCCGTCCTCACCATCGTGTACGTGCTCAAGTACCTGAACGTGGACGTGGCTCCCATCCTGACGAGCGTCGGGATCCTCGGTGTGGCCATCGGCTTCGGTGCCCAGCAGTTGATCCGCGACTTCCTCGCCGGCATCTTCATTACCTTCGAGGACCAGTACGGCATTGGCGACATCATCGAGACTTCCGAGGTGGTGGGCACAGTCGAGGCCATGAACCTGCGGATCACCCGGGTCCGGGCCGACGACGGCACCATCTGGTACCTACGCAACGGCGAAATCCTGCGCGTGGGCAACCGCTCCCAGGGCACGTACATTCCGCCCGAGACGTCCCCGGCAGACGAGGCCGACAGCGCACCCCAGCAGAAGGCCGGAGAATAGTGAAATGACGATTCCCAGCGCCAGCGAACCCAGCCAGCCCAGGCAGCTGCTGCAGAACGATCCGTTCAGCCAGCCCGGCTACACGGACAACTTCTATGACGCCGTGGGCGGCCACGAGACCTTCGTGAAGCTCATCGATGTCTTCTACGACGGCGTCGCAACAGATCCGCTGTTGCGCGCCATGTACCCGGAAGAGGACCTTGGCCCGGCGAGGCGCCGCTTCCTGATGTTCCTGGAACAGTACTGGGGCGGGCCGACGACGTACGGCGAGGAGCGCGGGCATCCGCGGCTGCGGATGCGCCACATGCCGTTCCGGGTGACACCGGAGGCCAAGGAACGCTGGCTGTTCCACATGCGTGCCGCGGTGGATGCCCTGGAGCTGCCGCCGCTGTACGAGGGAACGCTCTGGGACTACATGGAGCGGGCAGCCCTGTCCATGGTGAACAGCCCGTCGGAAGGCTGAGCGAGGAGGGCGCCAGAGCTTCCTAGAGCCCGGTGCCGGTCCGGACCAGCACGTGGCCGCGGGTGCCGCTGAGCCGGAACCAGCGCCCGGCCCGGTAGAGCCGCTGCTCGCTCTCTGCCAGGAAGCCCAGGGTGAGCGCGGCGAACGCGGCCCCGGCCGGCAGGCCGCCGGCGTCGGGCAGTTCCCGGCCCCAGACCGTTGCCCTGGCGTTGTTGACGATCAACGCACCGGGCTTGTCCGGAATGATCGCGGCGATCTCCCTGATCCCGGCCTCCGCTGCGGTACGCAGGGCGGCGTCCTGGACGGTGCCGAGCAGTTCCCAGCCGGTCCGCGGCGCGCCGATCCCGGCCCACGACTCGCTGACGGTCACCGGCGGGACGGGAAGTTCGACATCGTGCGCCCCCGCCCGTGCCAGGCGGTCCAGCACGGCGGACAGCGGCACTGTCACGTCAGTGTCCGCCGGCTGAGCCAGCGCCATGGTCCGCAGGCCCAGGATGGTGGGGGTGGATTCGCCCAGGAGCCGGGGCCGCAGGACACAGACGTAGGCGGCCAGGACGGGGCCCGCGGCCTGGAGCCGGATG
Organism: Arthrobacter humicola; assembly: GCF_022803015.1. Taxonomy (GTDB): domain Bacteria; phylum Actinomycetota; class Actinomycetes; order Actinomycetales; family Micrococcaceae; genus Arthrobacter; species Arthrobacter humicola_A. The sequence goes on along the minus strand of NZ_JAFKON010000001.1, from coordinate 177,527 downwards.
GCGCCGTCGTCAATGGACTTGGCGCGCGTCGCGAAGGTGCGCAGGTCGTCGAGGTCGCGGGGATCGGTGAACTGCAGGGGCTGGGTTAGGACATCAGACACACTACTGACTCTACCGGCTGCGCTTCTTTGGAGCGGCGCTGGACGCCGTCTAGAGTCAGACCATGACTGAAGCCGAAGCCGGACTGTTGGGGCTCCCGACCCAGGACCCCACCTCCTCGCTCATCCAACTTCTCAACCTCGGCGAGCTCGAGGGCGCCCGGACGGACGAGGACATCTTCATGGGTCCCTCCCAGCAACAGCCCAAGCAGCGCGTCTTTGGCGGCCAGGTGCTGGCGCAGTCCCTGATAGCCGGCAGCCGCACCGTCGATCCGGACCGCAGCGTGCACTCCATGCACGGTTACTTCCTCCGGCCCGGAGACGCCAACAAGCCGATCACCTTCGGTGTGCAGCGCCTGCGCGACGGGCGGTCGTTCTCGGCCCGCCGGGTCCACGCCTATCAGGAGGGCATGCCCATCCTGTCGATGATCGCGTCCTTCCAGGCCGAGGACGAGGGGATCGAGCACCAGTCCGAAATGCCCGCCGGGATCCCGGACCCCGAATCGCTGCCGAGCACGGCCGACCTGCTGGGCAAGTTCGATCACCCCGTGGCCCGGCACTGGGCCTACGAGCGGCCGTTCGATATCCGCCACGTCGATCCGGCGCTGTATGTCTCGGCCAAGGGACCGCGGGAGGCCCGCAACGCCGTGTGGATGAAGACCTTCGGCCCGATGCCCGACGACGCCGGCCTGCACCGGGCGGCCCTGGCCTACGCGAGCGACTACACCTTGCTCGAATCCATCCTCCGCAGGCACGGCATGAGCTGGATTACGCCGGGGATGTCCGTGGCAAGCCTGGACCACGCCATGTGGTGGCACCGGCCGGTCAGGGTCGACGAGTGGCTCCTGTACGTCCAGGAATCGCCCAGCGCCCAGGGCGCACGGGGCCTCGCGACGGGCAAAATCTTCAGCCGGGACGGCCGGCACGTGGCGACGGTGGCCCAGGAAGGCATGATCCGCGTCCCGAACGACTTCAAAAACACCGACCTGAAGAACACCGCGAAGGGCGCCGTGCAGGCCGCCGTCTGATCGAGGGCGCTGCAGCACCTGATCCGCAAGGCCAAGGGCTGCCAGTACTCCCCCGTCCGGCGGCTGGGACACGGTGTCCTCGGCACACGGCGTCCTCGGCGCACAGGCCCACCGCACACAAAAAGCCGGCTCCCCCTGAAACAGTTCAGGCGGGAGCCGGCTTTTTCGCGGCGCTGTAAGTCTTGCGGGCTTAGTCGCGGGTGAGGCGGCGGTGGGTTACCCGGTGCGGCTTGGCCGCATCCGGGCCCAGGCGCTCGACCTTGTTCTCCTCGTAGGATTCGAAGTTGCCCTCGAACCAGTACCACTTGGACGGGTTCTCCTCGTCGCCTTCGTAGGCGAGGATGTGGGTGGCCACCCGGTCAAGGAACCAGCGGTCGTGCGAGACGACGACGGCGCAGCCCGGGAATTCGAGCAGGGCGTTTTCGAGGCTGCTGAGGGTTTCGACGTCGAGGTCGTTGGTCGGTTCGTCGAGGAGCAGCAGGTTGCCACCCTGCTTGAGGGTCAGCGCCAGGTTGAGGCGGTTGCGCTCACCACCGGAGAGCACCCCGGCCTTCTTCTGCTGGTCCGGGCCTTTGAAGCCGAAAGCGGCCACGTAGGCGCGGGACGGCATTTCGACGTGGCCGACCTGGATGTAGTCGAGGCCGTCGGACACGACTTCCCACAGGGTCTTGTTCGGGTCGATGCCGCCGCGGCTCTGGTCGGCGTAGGAGATCTTGACGGAATCGCCGATCTTCAGTTCGCCGCCGTCGAGCGGTTCCAGGCCCACGATGGTCTTGAAGAGGGTGGACTTGCCGACGCCGTTGGGACCGATGACGCCGACGATGCCGTTGCGGGGCAGGCTGAAGGACAGTCCATCGATCAGGGTGCGGTCATCGAAGCCCTTCTGGAGACCCTTGGCCTCCAGCACGAGTCCGCCCAGGCGCGGGCCCGGCGGGATCTGGATCTCTTCGAAGTCGAGCTTGCGGGTACGGTCTGCCTCGGCAGCCATTTCCTCGTAGCGGGCCAGACGGGCCTTGGACTTGGTCTGGCGTCCCTTGGCGTTGGACCGGACCCATTCGAGTTCCTCGGTCAGGCGCTTGGCCTGCTTGGCGTCCTTCTTGCCCTGGACTTCCAGGCGGGCGCGCTTCTTCTCCAGGTACGTGGAGTAGTTGCCCTCGTACGGGTACAGGTGGCCGCGGTCCACTTCGGCGATCCACTCGGCCACGTGGTCGAGGAAGTACCGGTCGTGGGTTACGGCAAGGACGGCACCGGAGTAGCTGGAGAGGTGCTGTTCCAGCCACAGCACGCTCTCGGCGTCAAGGTGGTTGGTGGGCTCGTCGAGGAGCAACAGGTCCGGCTTCTGCAGCAGGAGCTTGCACAGCGCGACGCGGCGGCGCTCACCACCGGAGAGCAGGGTGACGTCGGCGTCGGCGGGCGGGCAGCGCAGTGCGTCCATAGCCTGTTCCAGCTGGGAATCGATGTCCCAGGCGTCGGCAGCGTCGATCGCTTCCTGCAGCTGTCCCATTTCCTCGAGGAGGGCATCGTAGTCAGCGTCGGGGCTGGCCATTTCCTCGGAGATCGCGTTAAAGCGCTGGATCTTGCCGTAGATTTCGCCGACGCCTTCCTGGACGTTGCCCAGGACGGTCTTGTCTTCGTTCAGCGGCGGCTCCTGCAGCAGGATGCCTACCGTGTAGCCGGGGCTGAGCCGGGCCTCACCGTTGGAGGGAGTGTCCAGGCCGGCCATGATCTTGAGAATGGTGGACTTACCGGCACCATTCGGGCCGACAACGCCAATCTTGGCCCCCGGGAAGAAGGACATGCTTACGTCATCGAGGATGAGTTTTTCGCCGACAGCCTTACGGGCCTTGGTCATTGTGTAGATAAATTCCGCCATGCCTACAAATCTAGTGGTTCGGGCGGGATAACTCACATTCCGTGAGCCCGGATCGGCCACTTAACGGCGTTCGAGGGTTCGGCTCAGTCCCGGACGCCCACGAGGCAGCCCCCGGAGGCCAGACCCGGCAGCAGCACAGCGACGGTGACGGTGCCGGTGCGGATCTGGGCCACGATGCAGTCGTTGCCGTCGCGCACTCCGGCCTCGACGGCGTCGACAGCCATGCCGTGGGCGTCCGCCCGGCTGTGACTTCCACAGCGTCGGCCGGAATCCCTGCCTTAACCAACGACGCGCGGATGCCCGCCGTTTCGGGCTGACTGCCGCCGCGGATGGCGGCGTTCAGGACCGCCTCGACCGTGGACTTCATGGCGGATTCCCTGTCGGGTTTCAGGTCGGGGTTCGCCAGCGGCGACGTCGTGGATGCCGGTGCCGGCGACGCAGTGGCTGTCGGTGCCGGGGACGTTGCGGAAGGTGTCCCCTGAGAGTCCGCGGCTTCAGAGGCCATAGCTCCGCTGCTACCGGCCGGCGTCGCACAGGCGAAGGCTGAAAGCAGGAGCACCAAGGTTGCGGCGGCCGGAGCGGCCCAGCCGACGCGACGGGCGGCCCCTCCCGCGGTGCGGGTGGGCGCCGCCCGTCCCGCAACGATCCTGGCGTGTTGCATCGGGCAATTCTGCCACGCGGCAGTGCCCCGTTCCGGCGTTCCGGTGACCAGTCCCGGCGCCCACGGCGCTGCCCGCCGGTCCTGCGGATTCAGGCTGCGGCCCCTTTCAGTTCTCCGGTTTCCTGGTCCACCTCCTCCTGCTCACCGCTCTCGTCATGGCTGAAGCTCGCGTGGTGGTCGGCACCGTGGTCGCCGTCCCCGTCGTCGTCCCCTGGCAGGCTCTGCGGTCCGCCGCCGTCGCCGTCGCCGCTACCGGGCGCGTCTGGGGAACCGGGTCCGGCGGCCGCCTGGCTTCCGGCTGCGGCTGAGCGCGTGAAGTTCGCAGAGCCCCACATGAGGTCGTGGCCAACTGACTCCGCGTCAATTTCGGCGACGTGGTAGACCCTGCCGTCCTTCTCCCAGCTCCGCATCTTCAGCCTGCCTACCACGATGACCCGCTGGCCCTTCTTGATGCTGCAGCCAATGTTGCCGGCCAGTTGCCGGTATCCCTGGACGGTGAACCAGTTGGTGTTGCCATCCACCCAGGTGCTGGAGCCGCGGTCGTAGCGGCGCTCGGTGGCGCCGAACCGGAAGGACGCCGTGGCCACGCCACCGGGTGTGGTCGAGCTTCTGATCTCCGAGGCGACGAAGCCACGGACCGTAATGTTGTCGCTCATTCTCATGTCCTGTCTCGAATTGTCGTGCCCTGCCGGGCAGTTCCAGCATCCCGCCGTGGACCGTGGCCGGGGAGGACCCGGCTGTGCCATGTGGATAACCGGCTGCCGGCAACGGTGTGGGGACCGTGTTGGGGAGAAGTCAGGGCCGGCAGGACCGGCCACCTGCCGGGCGTTGACCTCCACCGGCCGTCAGGCACTGTAAACTTTTTGAGGCGTCACCGGCAGCAGCCGGTGGGAGCCAGCGCGCCCCAGTAGCTCAGGGGATAGAGCAGCGGCCTTCTAATCCGCCGGTCGGGGGTTCGATTCCCTCCTGGGGCACAAGAGAGCGGCTCTGACCTGCGACAACGCACGGTCAGGGCCGCTTCCTATGTCAACTCCTATTTCAACCAGACCATCAGATCCACTTGTTGTGTTTGAACGTCAGGAACAGGATCCCGCCCATGCCGAGCATGAGCGCGAGTGCCATCGGATAGCCGAAGATCCAGTCGAGCTCGGGCATGTCGCGGAAGTTCATGCCGTAAATCGAGGCGATCAACGTCGGCGCAAACAAGATGGCAGCCCACGACGAGATCCGCTTGACCTGCTCGTTCTGGGCGAAGCTCGACTCCGTCAGGAGCCGCATTTCGTCGTTCTGCCGCTGGGCAACGAGGGCCGCGTTGACGGCCAGCGCGTTCTGCAGCAACGCCCGGAAGGCAGACACCCGCTCCCCCAGCCTGATGGCGTGGTCCAGGACGTCGCGGAAATGATCCTGCAGTTCGGGATCCGGCACGCCGTCCGGTCCGCCGCCCATGAGGCTCTGCAAGATTCCGGCCAGCGGGGCCGTGGCACGCTGAAACGTGATGACCTGGCGGGAGAGTTCATAGATCCTGCGCGATACGCCGGGGTCGGCAGCGAACAGGTCGTCTTCGATTTCATCGATATCGTTTTCCAGCCCTGCCGCCACGGGCTCGTACTCGTCCACCACCTGGTCCAGGATCGCGTACAACACCGCATCCGGTCCGAGCGCCAGGAACTCCGGCTCGGACTCCATCCGCCGGCGCACCCGGGCCAGGTCGGGAGACTCCGCCCGGCGGACAGTCACCACAAAGTCCGGTCCGGAAAACACATGGATCTCGCCGAACTCGACCTTTTCCACGTCGTCCAGGTACCGCGCGGGCCGCAGCACCAGGAACAACGTCTCGCCATAGTGCTCCAGCTTGGCCCGCTGGTGGCCGGCGAGCGCGTCCTCTACGGCCAGGTGGCTCAGGTCAAATTCCTCGGCCACGGAGCGCAGTTCCTGGGCTTCGGGCCGGTAGAGCCCGATCCAGGCCATGCCCTGGCGCTGCCGCAGCAGAAAGTATGTCTCCTCGAGTCCTTCCGGGTCGGCGGTCCGGTGACCGTCCACATAGACGGCGTTGTCAATAATCGTCACGGCCGCGCCTCCTCTTCAAGGCATTCGCTTTGCTGTGACGTTATACCGTCCCCGGGCCGGTGCCAACAGCCTGCACTGCCCCGCGGGCGCCGCTGGTTTCCGGGAAGGACCCCGGAAAGAATGCCCGGGAGAACGACGCCGACGGCGGCCGCCAGGGACCGCCAAAGCACGGTTGCTGGCGTGGGACGGAGCGCCCGAACCGTGCACACCCTATGCCCTGAGCCCCGCCAGCCCTCAGCACGCTTAGTATTGAATGGACTGGCAGGCTGGCAGGGATAGCCTGTGCGCCCTGCCCGCAATCGAAAGGTACGGCCGCCATGACCGAGACACCCCGCAGATTCGACCCCACCAATCCAGACGACGCCCCCACCTCCCCGTACGCGGGGTCCGGTGACGCCACACCCGCGCCCGCGTCCGCGCCCGCCGAGCAGAGCCCCGGCATGGATGTGGCCGCGACCAGCACGGATGTGGCCGCCACGACGGCGGGGCGCGCCGAAACCACCCAGCCCGAGGAACCCACGGCTCAGGCTCCCGCGCCGGCGCCCGCTCCGGACACGCGCCAGGTCACCCGTGCGGGAATGGTCTGGGCCGCGGTTGCCTGCGCGCTCGTGGTGCTGATCCTGCTGATCGCTTTCATCCTGCAGAACCAGGAATACGTGCAGGTGAAGTTCTTTGGCCTCGAAGGCTCGGTCCCGCTCGGCATCGCCTTGTTCATCGCGGCCGTCGGAGGCGGCGTCCTGGTCGCCATCGCCGGAGCCGCCCGCATCATCCAGCTCCGGCTCGCCGCGCACCGCGTCCGCCGCCAGGCCAGCCCGGGCACGCGCACGCGCTGACGCTGAAGCCGCCAGGCGCTACCCTCTTTCCATGCGCGACGCAGAACCCCGGGCCCAGGCAGCCATCACCACCGCCGCGGCGGACTGGCCCGACGTCGAGCGTCTCTTTGGCGTGCGCGGCGAACCCTCACGATGCTGGTGCCGGTTCTTTGCCTGGACCGGCCCGCAGTGGTCCGCGTCCACCCCGGAGGAGCGGAAGAACCAGTTGCGGGACAAGTTCGACGGCGGCCAGCCGGCGCCCGGGGTCCTGGCCTTCCGCGACGGGAATCCGGTGGGCTGGTGCGCCGTCGAGCCCCGCGGGTGCTACCCAAGGATCCTGCGCTCGAACGTGCTGGCGTCGGCCCCTGACGCCGCCCGGGATCCCGGCGTGGACCAAGTGTGGTCCGTCAGTTGCTTTGTAGTCTCCCCTGACCACCGACGCACCGGCGTGGCGGGGGCGTTGCTTGCCGCCGCCGTCGAACACGCCTCCGCCCACGGCGCAACGGTGGTAGAGGGTTATCCGGTCGACCCCGCGCAACGGCCCAAGGCCGGCCCGGCAGACCTCTACCACGGCACGCTGGGACTCTTTTTGGCGGCCGGCTTCACGGCGGCCGGCTTCACGGCGGCCGGCTTCACGGTGGTCAGCGGCACAGTGGTCAGCGGCGCAGTGCCGGGACGCGCCGTCGTCCGCCTGACGGTGCCCCGGGCCGGCAGGGACCGAGGGCGCTAGGGCAGGGTCAGGATCACCGGCCCGTCGGCGGTGATGGCCACGGTGTGTTCGCTGTGCGCGGCGCGGCGGCCGTTCGCTGAGCGGAGGGTCCATTCGTCGTCGTCATGGTAGTAGTCGTCCTTGCGGCCGAGAATCAGCATTGGCTCGATGGCGATGACCAGGCCCTCGGTCAATTTGATGCCGCGACCGGGACGCCCGTCGTTGGGCACGTGCGGCTCGGCGTGCATGGTCCGGCCGATCCCGTGGCCGCCGTGGTCGGCGAGCAGCCCGTAGCCTGCCCGGCGCGCTGCCCCGCCGATCGCGTAGGCGAGATCCCCCATCTTGTTCCCGATCCTTGCCGCTTCGATCCCCCTCGCCAGGGCGGCGTCCGTGGCGTCGATGAGGGCCTGGTCCACCGGGTCCACGGTCCCCACGATGAAACTGACGGCCGCATCGCCGCACCACCCGGCCAGGAAGGCGCCGCAATCCACGCTCAGGAGGTCCCCGTCCTGGAGCCGGTACTCGTTGGGGATGCCGTGCACGACGGCGTCGTTGACGGACGTGCAGATGACCCCCGGGAACGGCACGGACGCCCACCGCGGCCGGTAGTTCAGGAACGCCGGGGTGGCTCCCGCGTCGGCGATTGATGCCGCGGCGACATCGTCCAGTTCCTTGAGCGAAACGCCGACGGCGGCCGCCTCCCGGACCCGGGCGAGGGCGGTGGCGACCACCCGGCCGGCCTCGCGCATCAGTGCGATCTCTTCGGGACTCTTGATCATGGACATGGCTTTCCCTTCCGACGCGGAGCCGCGGCTTGCTGGCTTCAACTCTAAAGCCCGCCGCGGCGTGTCTACAGTGGCCTCATGACCACCACGGAACTGATTGACGCGATCCGCGGCAGCCTCCAGGCTGCTGCCGATCCTGGCCGCGCCGCGGGGGCCCAGGCCTACATGAAATCGCAGATGCCATCCCTGGGCGTGCGGGTTCCCGAGGTTCGCAGCATTGTCCGGGCCGCGGCCGCGGACCACCCGCCGGGCACCCTGGCGGAGCTGCAGTCCGCCGTGCTTGTGCTGTGGCGCAACGCCGGCCACCGTGAGGAACGCTATGCTGCGATCGAGCTCACGGGGCTCAAGCCGGCAGCCGGGGAACTGGGCATGCTGGCCCTCTATGAGGAAATCATCCGCACCGGAGCGTGGTGGGACCTGGTGGACGGGGTGGCCCACCGGCTGGGCGCCCTGTTGCAGGCCCACCGGGCAGAACTGACGCCGGTGCTCGAACGCTGGAGCCGGGACGAGGACTTCTGGGTCCGGCGGGCCGCGATCACCGCACAGCTGGGGGCGAAGGACGCCACGGACACGGAGCTCCTGGCCGCTGTGATCGAGGCCAACCTCGAGGACCGGGAGTTCTTCATCCGCAAGGCGATCGGGTGGGCGCTGCGCCAGTACGGCAGGACGGATCCGGCCTGGGTGAAAGCGTTTGTGCGGCGGCATGCGGACCGGCTCAGTCCGCTCTCGCGCAAGGAAGCGCTCAGGAACTTGGCGGCCTAGCCAGAACCAGCCCTAGATGATCGGCCGCGTGGTGACCGGCTCGTCCGACTTGGTGAACAGCAGCTTCGTCTTCGGGTCAAGGAAGATCAGGTACAGCGCAAACAGCAACGCAATGATCGCCGCGGCGTTGCGGGCCAGCGCCAGGGCCAGGCCCAGATCCGCGGTCTGCAGGTACGGGAAGACGTCGAGCTGGTCCGAGATCGCGTACACCATGAAGAAGGACACGATGAAGTAGAGCGCCTTGACCTGCCAGTCGTCGCGGATGCCCGTGACGGCGAAGAGCGGGATGAGCCAGACGATGTACCAGGACTGGATCATCGGGGACAGCAGCACGACGGCGGCGAACGCCAGGGTGAGCCGGCGCATCAGCCGGTCGTAGTCGCCGCGGAAGATCTGCCAGGCGACGATGCCGACGGCGAGCAGCTTGCCGGCGTCGAACGCCCACTTGGCCAGTCCCCAGCCGTCGAGCCCGAAGGCGTTGGAGATGGAGGCCACGATCAGGCCCACCAGGCCAACAGGCGCGTACCAGATCCAGATGCTGCCCGGGGCGGACAGCCCGTTGATCCAGCCGAAGCCGAAGCCATTGACCCGGCTCATGAGATACAGCAAGGCCACGCTGATGCCGGCCGTGAGGGCCCAGAAGACGAACTTGCGCGGCCAGCTGGCGCCCTTGCCCGCCCAGAGCAGGCCGATGAACGGCAGGAAGACCACCGTGATGGGCTTGACCGAGATGGAGAGCGTGACCAGCACGATTCCGAGGATGACCCGGCGCGTGGCGCAGTAATAAAGGCCCGCCAGGGCCAGGCCGATCATGAGGGCATCGTTGTGGACGCTGGCGATGAAGTTGGTGAGGAACAGCGGGTTGGCCGCCGTCAGCCACAGGGCCCGGTTCGGGTTCACTCCGTGCAGTTCGGCCAGTTTCGGCACGTAGATCACGCAGAGGACCACGCCCACCAGGGCCGCGATCCGGAACAGCATGATGCTGCCTTCAGGGTGCACGTTGGTGGCCCAGACCACGAACTGTTCGATCCACAGGAACAGCTGCCCGTAGGGGACGGGAGCTTCGGTCCACATTCTGTCGGCGCCCAGCTGGAAGTAGTTGGACAGCGCCGAAATGCCGTTTTCGTAGGGGTTGAAGCCCTCCACCATGAGCCGGCCCTGGCCGATGTACGCGTAGACGTCGCGGCTGAACAGCGGCACAGAGAACATCAGCGGCAGCCCCCACGCCACCGTCGCCTGGAGCGTGGCCTTGCGGGCCCCGGCCCCCCAGACCCGGACGCGCTGGCCGAGCCGCAGCCAGGCGCGGACAAGCAGCATGCCGCCGAAGGCCAGCAGGACAATGCAGAGGGCGACGCCGAGGGCCTCGGTGCGCATCCAGATGAACAGCGGGACTCGGCGAAGTTCGGATGCGGGGGCAAGCCAGCCGACGCCGATCGAACCGATAGTCATGAACAGCGAGCCCAGGAACCCGGCAAGGATCGGGGACCGCGGGGTATCGACGTCGCCGACGGCCCCTTCCCCCTCAGGGGAGGCCGCAGCCGGGGTGAGCGCGGTCCGGCCGGCCGCAGAAGGGCGGGACGTGGACGGGCGGGACGTACCGGCAGCCGTTTCCCCCGCCGCAGGCACAGGCGCCGTCATGTCAGGATCGTCCAATCTGTTGTGGGCCACAATTCCGCCCACAGCCGGCCGCAGTGTCCGGCCCGGGGCGCCGCGTCGAAGAAATAAGTGCCGAAATAATTCGGCGGCCGCGTATTCGAAATCCTAGCACCGGACGGCTCTGTGGCGTCGGAACGGTAGGCTGGGCGGGTGCCTATTACTAACGAACGCATCGTCTGGATCGACTGCGAAATGACCGGCCTGGACACCAAGAATGACGCCCTTATCGAGGTGGCCGCCCTGGTGACCGATTCGGAGCTCAACATCCTGGGGGACGGCGTCGACGTCGTGATCAAGCCCGACGACGCCGCGCTGGCCCAGATGAACGACTTTGTCCGCGACATGCACACACGGTCCGGCCTGCTGGCGGAGCTTCCGCACGGCAAGACGATGGCCGAAGCGCAGGCAGCCGTGCTCGCCTACATCAAGAAATGGGTGCCGGATCCCCGGAAGGCCCCGCTCGGCGGCAACTCGGTGGGCACCGACCGCGTGTTCCTTGTCCGCGACATGCCCGACGTGGTGGAGCACCTGCACTACCGGGTCATCGATGTGAGCACCATCAAGGAACTCTCCCGCCGCTGGTTTGCCCGGGCCTACTTCCAGTCCCCGGCCAAGCTGGGCGGCCACCGGGCGCTCGGCGACATCAAGGACTCCATCGACGAACTCCGGTATTACCGCGAGGCCGTATTTGTCCCCGCGCCGGGCCCGGACAGTGCCACGGCGCAGCGGATCGCCAAGCGCGTCATGGGCGGCGAAGCAGCCGAGCCCACCCCGGCGGAGTAGCGCCCGCACACCTCCCCTCCGCGCAGCAGAGCCTATGAAACGTCGCCGGGGACGTGGCGCGGAAAAGTAATCTGCGCCACGTTTCGCGGAAATTTCGGCGAAAATCGCAAAAGTGGCAAAACCACCCCCAAACAGCAGGTAAGCTATTTGTCGTTGCCTTTCCAGTCAGCCGGTTCGCCGGAGGGCGTGATATGGCACATGGTGGGCGTAGCTCAGTTGGCAGAGCGCCTGGTTGTGGTCCAGGAGGTCGCGGGTTCAACCCCCGTCGCTCACCCTCATGAAGGACGGCAGTGATTGTCCGACCTTTTCCAAAGGCCGCACCGGTTATCCGGTGCGGCCTTTGTTGTCTGTATTGGAAGGAATCGCAGTGAAGCGCAAGCTGTTTGAAGAAGACCACGAGATGTTCCGTGAGATGGCCGCCGAGTTCAACGCGCGTGCGGTCGCTCCCCACTACACCCAGTGGGACGAGGACCACATGATGCCCCGGGAACTGTGGTCCGCTGCCGGCGAGCAGGGCCTGCTGGGCCTGGCCGTGCCGGAAGAGTTCGGCGGCATGGGGATGTCCGACTACCGATTCCGGACAGTGCTGGACGAAGAATTCGCCAAGAGCAACCACCTCGCGGTCGGCCTGGCGTTCCACCTGCACGATGACATGGTCCTCCCCCACCTGCTGGCCTACGGCTCCGATGACCTCAAGGCCTGCTGGCTCCCGGGCATGGTCTCGGGCGAAAAGATCACCTCGGTCGCCTGGACCGAACCGGGGGCCGGCTCCGACCTGCGCGGCATCCGCACCAAGGCAGTCCGCGACGGCGACGACTGGCTGATCACTGGCCAGAAAACGTTTATCGGCAACGGCATCTCCGGCGACGCCTCCCTCGTCCTGGCCCGCACTGACGGCGGCACCGGACGCGGAAACCGCGACTCGTTCTCGCTCTTCATGGTCCAGAAGGGTGAGGGCTACAACACCGGCAAGCAACTGGACAAGATGGGCCTCAAGGCCTCCGACACGGCCGAGCTGTTCTTCGACAACGTCCGCGTCCCGCACGCGGACCTCGTCGGCGAGGAAGGCAAGGGCCTGCAGTACGCGGCCGAACAGCTCCCCCAGGGCCGGCTGGCGATCGCTGTGGCAAGCTCCGCCGTCGTGCGCGCCACCTACGAGGCGACTGTCCGCTACACGAAGGACCGCAACGCGTTCGGCGAGCGAATCATCGATTTCCAGAACAGCCGCTTCGAACTCGCCGACCTCCTCACGGAGGTCGAGGTCACCGAAGCGTACGTGGACCAGGCCATCCTGGCGTTCAACGCCGGAGAGCTCGACGCCGCAGGCGCTGCCCGTGCCAAACTGTGGGCGTCCGAGCGCGCCAAGTCCGTCACGGACCGTTGCCTGCAGCTGCACGGCGGGTACGGCTACATCATGGAATACCCGGTGGCCCAGGCCTACCTCGCCGCCCGGCTGCTGACGATCTTCGGCGGCACCAACGAAATCATGCGCGACGTCGTCGGCCGCACCATCGCCGGCTGAGACGCCGCGACTCCACCTGCATCCGAGGAACTTTCCTGATATGACCGTCCTGCCCATCACGATCTGGGGCGAGCCCGTGCTGCACCGCCGGGCCGCGGAAGTCGAAGTCTTCGACGACGAGCTCCGCACCCTGATCACCGACATGTTCGAGACCAACGACGCCGCCAACGGCGTCGGGCTGGCGGCCCCCCAGGTGGGGGTCGGCAAGCGGCTCTTCGTGTACAAGTACGACAACGACGACGGCGCCCCGGCCACCGGCGTCGTGGTCAATCCTGTCCTGACACTTTCGAAGATTTCCGGCGCGCTGCCGGACCCCGACGAGGAAGAGGAAGGCTGCCTGTCCTTCCCCGGCGGACAGTATCCGCTCAAGCGGGCCGAATGGGCGAGGGTCCAGGGCTTCGACGGTGACGGGAAGCCGGTGGAATTCGAGGCGACCGGCTGGTTCGCCCGGGTCATCCAGCACGAGTACGACCACCTCGACGGCAAGCTCTACGTCAACCGGCTCATTGACCGCTATGCCCGCCGGGCCATGAAGCAGGCCAAGCGCAGCGGCTGGGGCGTTCCCGGCCTGACCTGGATGCCGGGAGTAGACCCGGACCCGTTCGGCCACTGACGGCGGCAGTTAGGCGCTGCTGCACGCGGACTTTCCCCACGTTTGACGCCGACGCGCAGGAAATCGCCGGCGGTTTGGCGGGACGAGCCGGCGGCGGGTCCCAAAGGTGGGGAATTTCGGCGGGATTTCCCGGGTCAGCAGTGACCCGGCCGGCCAGTTCTTTTAGGTCCGGTCGACGGCGGCCAGGATCGCGGCTCCGAGCTCTGCCGGCCTGGTGAACTGCGGCCAGTGTCCTGTAGGCAGGTCCACGTAGTCGACCTGGCGGATCCGTCCGAGCTCCGCCACATACGGGTGGCCGCCGGCAACCATTTCCGTCAGCATCGAGGACGGGAATTCGCAGGCGATGACGGTGACCGGAACCTCGAAGCGGCGTTCATCCGAGAGCTGCTGCCGGTCCTGGGCCACGCCGCGGGGCTGCGGGATGGCACGGGCACGGAACATGGCGCGCAGCTCGTCGGTCAGGTCGGTGAGGTCCGCGTCCTCGAAAAGCTCCCACGGCGGCAGCGGCACCTCGTCGCCGTCGGCCGGGAGTTCGTCATTGATGACCCCGCCCTCCCCCAGCGGTCCGCTGTCCACGTAGACAGCCCGGGCCACCCGGTCCGGGCGGGCATCGACGGCGCCATGGATGATGGCCCCGCCGCCGGAGTGGCCCACCAGGACCACCGGCGCGTCGAAGGAATCGATCTTCGCCACCACGGCGTCGATGTGGGTGCGCAGGCCGATCCCGGCGCGCGGCGCATCGGCCGACTCCAGGCCCGGCAGCGTCAACGGGTGGACCTTGTGCCCGGCCGCGGTCAGCGGCGGGGTGACGTCAGCCCACGACGAGGCGTCCAACCAGAATCCGGGTACGAGGATGATGTCCATGCCGGTACCCTACCGGTCGAGTACCAGCTCCACCACCTGATACGGGTCCTCGCCCGGGACCAGGTTGTGCATGGTGATGCGTCCGCCCGGGCCGTCCGCCGGGTGCAGGTGGATCTGCCAGCCCCAGTCCGGGCCGGTCGGCGCCGCATAGGAGCCGTTGAGCCGGAGGACGCCGTCGCCGCCCACGGTCCCGGAAAACTGCATCAGCGCCCTGCCCGTGTGCCAGGAGTCCAGCCACACAGCGGTGGCGGGATCCGCGCCGGACGCGCCGCCGGCCAGGATCAGGAGGCCTTCCTGCTGGCTCTCACCGTCTGACCAGGTGTAGGCGACACTCGCGAAGTGTGCGGCGGTCACCGTCACCGTGGCGGTGGCCGCCGAAGCCTTGTAGTCGTCCGTGGGCATGAGCCGCAAGCGGTTTTGTCCATGCCAGGTGCCAAGGAACGGTGTCACGTATTTCACAATGTCCATGCGGCAGTCTACTGAACCAACCGATCCTGCTCAGTCCGCGGCCGGCTTTTCGAATCTCGCCGCGAAGTCCGGGACATAGCGGAACAGTTCCCGCGGCGGGCGCGTGTAGTTGACGGCCTTCGGCCGTTCCGGAAGGGTCACCGGCTCGGTCCGTACTTCGGTGTAGTCGATGCTGGAGAGCAGGTGGGCGATGAGGTTGATCCGTGCCCGGCGTTTGTCTTCGGCTTCCACCACGTACCAGGGTGAATCCGCGGTGTCTGTCTGCACGAACATGTCGTCCTTGGCCCGCGAGTAGTCTTCCCAGCGCAGGATTGCCTCCCGGTCCATCGGCGAGAGCTTCCATTGCCGCATGGGATCATCCAGCCGGGATTTGAACCGCCGCTCCTGTTCCCCATGGCTGATCGAGAACCAGTACTTGAAGACCAGGATGCCGTCCTGGATGAGGAGCCGTTCAAAAACCGGGCACTGGGCCATGAAGCGTTTGTGCTCCGCCGGGGTGCAAAAGCCCATCACGTGTTCGACGCCGGCGCGGTTGTACCAGGAGCGGTCCATCAGGACGATTTCCCCGGCGGCGGGCAGATGCGCCACATAGCGCTGGAAGTACCATTCACCGCGTTCGCGCTCCGTCGGCGCCGGCAACGCGACTATCCGGGCAAACCGCGGATTCAGGTACTCGGTGACCCGCTTGATAGCACTCCCCTTACCGGCTGCATCCCGACCCTCGAAGATGATGAGGACCCGCGCCCCGGTGCTCCGGACCCACTCCTGGAGGGCAACCAGTTCTGCCTGGAGCCGCAGAAGTTCGGCCTTGTAGAGTCCGGCGTCGAGCCGGGCCGGCCGCCGTGCGGAGCCCTTCTTGTGGCCGGCGTGCCCCTTGCCTGAATTGTGCGTGCGATGTGCCATGGCTTCCGTTCCAGCATTTGGGGCGCGCGGTTTGTCCCACCGCGCCCATTGTCGCCGGGCAGCAGAACGGCTGCAAGGGTCCTCCAGCCCGGAAACTGCGAAGGGCGCGTCAGCGCGGCACGATCGTCTGTTGCCCTGGGCACGAGGCCAGGATCCGTTTCATCGCCTCCTTCTCTGCCGCCGTGACCCACAGCCGGTAGGCCGCCTTGACCGAAATTTGGCGGGCGACGTAGTGGCAGCGGAAAGCCTTGTTTGGCGGCAGCCAGGTGGCGGCGTCGGAGGCACTCTTGTCCTGGTTGGCGGGACCGTCGACGGCGATCAGGTTGAGGGGATCGTTGGCCAGGTGTTCGCGCTGCTGCGCGGTGAGCTGCTGGGCGCCTTTTTGCCACGCGTCTCCCAGCGCCACGACGTGGTCGATCTGCACCGCAGCACTGGTTTCGGCGCCGCGCCGGAAAACGATCGTGCGGCCGGTGTACGGTTCCTGGAACGTGCCGCCGGCCACCTGGCAGCGGGAGCCGCTGACGAATTCGGCGGCCGCCAGGTCGCGGTGGAGGATATCGTTGCGCGTATCGCAGCCGTTGCGGTCGACGTCGAGCCATGCCTGGCCGAAGGCACCCCGGTCATAGTTGTTCTTTGCCGACCGTCCCTTGACCGCGAGGGTGTCGAGCAGTGCGGCAGCGTTTCCCTGCGGCACTGCCCGGACGGCGTCCACCGCGTTCATCCACCCTCGGGCAATGACGGGGGCCTCGCGGGGGCCGGCGATTTGCGGCTCCGCAGCGGAAAACTGGCCGGCCGTGAAGAACCAGACCAGGCCGCCCAGGACGGCCAGGCCGGCTGCGGCAAGGAGGATCCAGGCCTGGCGGGAGTGGCGGCGGGCGCGGCGGAAATCCATCCAGGTGGCGCTCATGTGGGCGGCCGCTCGCGGCGTTTTGGCTGCACGCCCTGAGCCTATGCGGACGCCACGCCACTCGGGCGGTTGTCCACAGTGTTGGGGACCGGTGGCGGAACGCGGGGGCCTATTGCTCCCGTGTGACCCGTTTCAGGTCTTCGTTGGCCAGATCCAGCAGGCCCTGGAGCTGGGTCACCCGGTCGTCGTTGACTTCACCGGACTGGCGTTTGACGAGGGCGTCGTCCAGCAGCCGCTTCGCTTCTTTCGCGTTGCTCCGCGCGACGTCCAGCGCGTGTTCCAGGGTGGTCTCGTGTTCAACAGCCGGGTTCGGTTCCATGGCTCCATTGTGGTTCCCTTTCCCGGCCGATTCCAGTGCATCGGCCGGGAAAGGAGGAACATGTCCCGGTCAGGGACATTCGCCCTGGCTAGACCTCGACGGGCAGCCCTGCGGCCTCGAGGATGGACGCAGCATCCTTGGCGGGGAAGGACGGCGGGTTGACCCCGGCCATTTCCTCCATGACGCGGACCACCTGGCAGCTGTAGCCGAACTCGTTGTCGTACCAGACGTACAGGACGAGGTTCTTGTCGTTGGAGATCGTGGCCAGGCCGTCGACGATGCCTGCCCGGCGTGAGCCGACGAAGTCCGTGGAGACAACCTCGGGCGAATCGATGTAGTCGATCTGCTTGCGCAGCTCGGAGTGCAGCGACATTTCCCGCAGATAGTCGTTGACCTCATCCTTGGTGGTGCCGTTCTCCAGGTTCAGGTTCAGGATGGCCAGCGAGACGTCCGGGGTGGGGACGCGGATGGAGCTGCCCGTGAGCTTGCCGAGCAGTTCCGGCAGGGCCTTGGCCACGGCCTTGGCGGCACCGGTCTCGGTGATTACCATGTTCAGCGCGGCAGAGCGTCCACGGCGGTCGCCCTTGTGGAAGTTGTCGATCAGGTTCTGGTCGTTCGTGAAGGAGTGGACCGTCTCCACGTGGCCGTGCACCACGCCGTAGCGGTCGTTGATCGCCTTGAGCACAGGGGTGATGGCGTTCGTGGTGCAGGACGCCGCCGAGACGATCGTGTCCGAGTCGTCGATGGTGCCGTGGTTGATGCCGTGCACGATGTTCTTCAACTCGCCCTTGCCCGGTGCGGTGAGGAGAACGCGGGCAACACCCTTGCTCAACAGGTGCTGGGAAAGGCCCTCGGCGTCGCGCCAGCGGCCCGTGTTGTCGACGACGAGCGCGTCGTGGATGCCGTAGGCGGTGTAGTCCACCGTGGAGGGGTTGTCCGAGTAGATGACCTGGATCTGGACGCCGTTGGCCGTGATGGTGTTGTTTTCGAGGTCAACCTTGATGGTGCCTTCGAAGGAGCCATGGACGGAGTCGCGGCGCAGCAGGCTCGCGCGCTTGGCAAGGTCGTTGTCTGAACCGCGGCGGACCACGATGGCACGCAGGCGCAGGCCGTGGCCGCCGCCTGCCTTTTCGATCAGGAGCCGGGCCAGGAGCCGGCCGATGCGGCCGAAGCCGTAGAGGACGACGTCGGTGCTGGTGCGGTCGTCGCCGCCGCGCTTGCCGACAACCTCGGCGAGTTCGGCGCGGAGGAACTCATCCAGGCTGGCGCCGTCGCCCTCGGCGCGGTATTTCTCGGTGAGGCGGGCAATGTCGATCGCCGCGGCGCCGAGGTCCAGCTTGGTCAGGGCCTCCAGCAGCGGGGCTGTCTCCTCGAGGCGCAGTTCTTCCTTGCTCATCCTGCGGGCGAAGCGGTGGGCCTTGAGGATATTCATGGTGGACTTGTTGATCAGGCTGCGTCCGTGGATGGAGGTCACCACGTTGTTCTCGCGGTACAGCCGGCCGATCACGGGGATCATGGCCTCGGCGAGTGCCTCACGGCCCATCCACGTATCAAGACAAGAATCTGACGTCTGGCTCACAGAACTACCTTCCTAGAATCCACCCCCTACGTCCTCGTAGGGGGAAGTCGGCCGCCGGAGGGTGTCCGGTACCGGGCACCGGCGGGGATTCGGTCCACCCCGGGCGCCTCATCGAGCGCAAAGAAAAACCGCCGGCTGCGAACGCAGACCCGGCGGCAGAACTTCTACGTTCACCATCAATTCTACGGGCGGCCAGGCAGGGTGGGGTGCCTGTTGCGCGTGAATTGACTCACACACTGTCTGGGGCCACGTCGAAGTCGGCAAAACCATCCGCGCCGGGCGTAAGCCCCTCTGCGTCCTCAAGGATCATGTCGACGGCCTTTTCCGCGATCATGATGGTGGGTGCCTGGGTGTTGGCACTGACCAGCCGGGGCATGATCGAGGAGTCAACGACCCGCAATCCCTCCAGCCCGTGGACCTTCAGCCGCGGGGAGACAACGGAATCGTCGGTGGTACCCATGGCGCAAGTGCCGACCGGGTGGTACGAGGTCCGTCCGTAGGACCGCACGAAATTCACGTACTCGTCGCGGGTTGCCACCCGGGAGCCGTCGCCGATGTGCTCCTTCTGGATGAACGCCGCCATCGATGACTGTTCCATGATTTGCCGGCTCTGCTGCACGCCTGCGATCGTCATCTCCAGATCGTAGTCATCTGCCAGGAAATTCGGATCGATGATCGGTGTCATTGTGGGATCTGAGGACGCGACGCGAACTGTCCCCCGGCTGCGGGGGCGCAGGAAGTACGAGTTGAGCGTCGCCCCGAATCCGGGCCGCAGCGACGCAATGCCCGGCTCCGACCTCGCCGCGGGCAGGAAGTGGAACTGCAGGTCCGGGGTCTTCTCATCTGTGTTGGCGTAGCTGAAGCCGCCGGCCTCGACGAGGTTGGACGCGAACGGTCCCGTGCGGAAGGCCAGATACTCGAGGCCCGCCAGGACTGTCGCCGGGCGCACCCGATTGAACCGGTCCAGGCTGTGGTCATCGGTGAGCTCGTAGATGATGTCCAGGTCAAGGTGGTCCTGCAGGTTCTTCCCGACCCCTGGCAGGGCGTGGAGCACGTCGATGCCGGCGGCGGCAAGGTCTGCCGGGTCGCCGATGCCTGAAAGCTGCAGCAACTTGGGCGAGCCAAACGCGCCGCTGGCGATCAGCACCTCGCGCCGGGCCCCGTAGGTTCGCGCGACTCCGCCTTCAATCGTCTGGATGCCGACGGCGCGGCCATTCTTGATGACCACCTTGGAGACGGTCACATTGACGCGGACAGTGAGATTGGGCCGCCTGCGCGCGGGTTTCAGATAGGCGACGGCTGCGCTGCACCGGCGCCCATTCCTGGTGGTGGTCTGATAGAAGCCAACGCCGAGCTGCTTCGCCCCGTTAAAATCGTTGTTGTAGGGCAGCCCGAACTCCTGGCCCGCCTGCACGAATGCCGCCGAGAGCGTGTGCGGACGCCGGAGATCAGAGACGCCGAGCGGCCCTGTGGTTCCATGGTGGGGTCCTGAGAGCCTGGTGTTTGACTCCGAGCGAATGAAATACTTGGACACCTCGACGGCGGACCAGCCCTCGCATCCGTAGTCCCCGGCCCACCCGTCGTAGTCCCCAGCCACGCCGCGGGTGAAGACCTGGGAGTTGATGGACCCGCCGCCGCCAAGCCCGCGGCCTTGAGGGAGCGGGATGCTGCGGCCGTTGCTGTGCTTTTGCGGAACACTGCTATACGCCCACTGATACGGGCCCCCCTTCAGTCTCGGGAAGCCCGCGGGCATGTGGATGAAGGGATGGCGGTCGGACCTGCCCGCCTCGAGCAGAAGCACACGGACTGAGGGGTCTTCACTCAATCTGCCAGCCAGAACGCTGCCGCCGGTACCACCCCCGGCGATCACATAGTCGTACTCAGCATCGTCCGGCACTATGACTCCTCAACCATCGCCGAAGCTACCGCTCCTTGAAGCGTTGATTGAAGTGTGTTAGTTCCGCGGCCATGATGTCAAGCATCCGGGCTGGCGTGCACCGCCGCACGTAGGCGGCACACGGCGGAACGGACGGGGCGGCCGTGTGCCGCCTTGAGAAATGAGGCCGACAGGAGGCCTGAGCAAATTTGTGCGCGACTCATGGAGCCGTGGGGCCAGTCAGACTTCCGGAGACCATAGACGGCTGGGGACCTCAAGAGTACCTTACGTCTTATGACGGGCTCTGAAATGAGGCCATCGCCCCGAGGAACTCCATTCAGCGCAGCGCAGTGGCTGATCTTGACACGGCGGGCCTGGTTGGCAACCGCGCTGGCAGCCGTGGCCGCAGCCTTGAACAACTCCGCAGCGGCGGCACAAATCGGCGCGGCCGCCGACCCCACCGTCCCTGGGGCCGCCGACCGTGGCACGCTCCAGATGACCCAGGACCCCCTCGCCCTGCTCGACAGCGTGGCGCTCCTCTGCGAGTTCCCCGTCCGGGAAAACGGTGAAACAACATGGCCGCAAGGCGTGTCCATCAACGAGGGCGCACAGGAAATCTACGTGTCAAACCAGAATGGCACCGAATTGCGAATTGACGTCCGAACCCTCCCCGCAGGGATCAGGAGGTCGTCGAGAATCGTCACAACCGAAGATCTGTGCTGGACGGAAGCATTGCCCTGGTTCTACAACGAAAGAGGGCAGCTTTGCTTCATCATCAGGGCAACCGGTGGGGCGCGGGCGAATGCGTCCACCTATGCTGTCTACAACTACACCACCGGCACCAAGGGTGCCAACATTCCAATCAACGGTATCTGGCGCGCGGACGTGTCCGGCAGATACATGGCAACAACTGACGCCGGCACCACTTCGGTGAGCAGCTTTTACGTCTACGACTGGGCCAGCGTTCAAGCCGGCAATCCCGCTCTGATAGCAACCATCCCCGCCCAGGCCGGTGCGCGGACCGCCGGTAAGAACCAGGGCCTGGCATGGGTCGGCAACTATTTCTACCTGATCCAGGGCAGTCAGTCGGAGAGCCCGACCTTCCAGGCCTGGGACTCCAACGGCAAACTGTCGATCTCCAGCAAATACACGCGCGCCGACTTCATGGATTTGGTCAACAAACTCAAGCCCGGATATCTCACGAACGCGAACTACACCTACGAGGCAGAGGGCGCATTCAACCACGAAGGCAAACTCGTCTCGGTACAGATTGTGAACAACAACCCTTCAGTGGCCACAGACGGGCGGGTCCTGGTACTCCAGCACAACCGCACCGACGGGGTGCGGGGCAAAATGCAGCCGGCGGATGTGGCAGGTCAATGACGTCGGCCGGATCCGGCAAACCTCATCGAAGATTGTCGGCGTTGGGTGGATGGGTTGACCGATACGCCGGGTTCTGTGTTCCCGCGCTGTTACCGGCGCGGGAGTAGCGGCCATCCATCTACGGACGCCGTTGCCGACGCCCTCCAGCGGCCTACCCGAACACTCGGGCGAGCAGCCCTCAAACGTGTCCTGTCTGGCCTTGCTCCGGGTGGGGTTTACCTAGCCTTCCCGGTCACCCGGGAAGCTGGTGGTCTCTTACACCACCGTTTCACCCTTACCTGCCCTGCGGTCTGTGCAAGCACACGCCGCACGCAGGCGGTCTGTTCTCTGTGGCACTGGCCTGCGGGTTACCCCGAGTGGGCGTTACCCACCACCCTGCTCTGCGGAGCCCGGACGTTCCTCGAGCCACTTGCGTGACGCGCGGCCGCCTGGTCAACCCATCCGCTGTTCATTCTACGTTCTCCCGGCCGGCGCAGCCGCACCACGGACTTTCGGGGCTGCCGGTGGGAGAATTTAAGCAGGGTTCCTGCTAGTCAAGAAAGAGTGATCCCGATGAACTGGACCGCCATCATCATCTGGCTGTTGGCCATCGTCCTGGTGGCTATTCTCGCCAAGATGTCGATCAAGATTGTGCGCCAGTACGAACAGGGCGTCCTGTTCCGTCTGGGCCGGGTGGTCGCGGTACGGATGCCCGGCCTGCGGTTCATCATCCCGGTGGTGGACCGGCTTCAGCTGGTGAGCCTGCGGATCGTGACAATGCCGATCCAGTCACAGGGCATCATCACCCAGGACAACGTCAGCGTCGATATCTCGGCAGTGGCGTACTACCGGGTGATCGACTCCGTGAAGTCCGTCGTGGCGATCGAAGACGTGGCCGCGGCCATCAACCAGATCGCCCAGACCACCCTGCGGAAAGTGGTCGGCCGCCACAGCCTGGACCAGACGCTGTCGGAGACTGAGCGCATCAACAGCGACATTCGGATAATCCTGGACGCGATGACCCTGGAATGGGGTGTCGAAGTGACGCTCGTCGAACTCAAGGACATCCAGCTCCCGGAGAGCATGAAGCGGGCGATGGCCCGGCAGGCGGAGGCCGAGCGGGAGAAGCGGGCCAAGATCATTTCGGCCGAAGGAGAGGCGATCGCCGCCGTGGCCCTCGGCGCGGCATCTGACACGATGATGGCCCACCCGGTCGCCCTGCAGTTGCGGAATCTTCAGTCCCTTGTGGAGATCGGGGTGGACAAGAACTCAACCGTCGTCTTCCCGGCGCCTCTGATGAGCACCATCGCCGAACTGGCCGCTTTCCTGGCACGCGAGGACCATGTGGCCAAGACGGCGATCTCGGCGACGGCGACGCCAGAGGCACCGACAACGACGCCACCGATCAAAGCGGCGTAGCGTCCCCCCGGGCCTATTATCGAGGGATGGACAAATCTGCCCTGACCCGGCGCCGGCTGCTTGAGCTGGCAGGAATCGGCCTTGGCGCGTCCGCGCTCTCTGCCTGCACAGAGGGCATCGCGCATCCCGAGACGTCTCCGCCCGCGCCAGCGAGCCCAGCCAGCCCGACGGCGTCAGGGCCGCGGGCGGGCGCCGGCGCGCTGACGGTCCGGACCAGCACGGGTTCGTTCGTCTCGGCTTTCCGCCCCGGCATCGCCAGCCATTGGTCGCTGGCCGCACCCGAATTGCCGCCCGGCGGCGCGCGGCCCGAATTGCCCGTGGCTGTCTTTCTTCACGGACTCCACGGCAGCCACAAGGCACTGTTCGAGGGCTTGTCGGCGCATAAGGCCCTCCAACGGCACCTCGACGCCGGCGGCGCGCCCTTCGCGATCGCCGCGGTGGACGGCGGAAACACCTGGTGGCACCCCCGCGCCGACGGCAGCGACACCCAGTCGATGCTGGTGAAGGAGTTTGTCCCGTTCCTGGGCAAGCGGGGCTACGACCTTGGCAGGATCGGCCTCTTCGGTCTCTCCATGGGAGGCTTCGGTTCGCTCCTGCTGGCCTCCCAGGGCCGGCTGCCCGGAATTCGCGCCGTCGCCGCCATGAGTCCGGCGGTCTGGGACAACTACGACGCACGCATGGACACAGCATTCGACAGCCCGGCTGACTTCGCGGCCCATGACGTGTTCGCGCTCCGGTCCCGGCTCGCGGCGGTGCCCAAGCGGATCGATTGCGGCACAGGGGACGCGCTTGCCGCCACGGTTCGTGCCTACCGTGCAGGGCTGAAGGGCGACGTGGAGGGTGGTTTCCGGCCCGGCGGCCACGACTACAGCTACTGGCGGACCGTGCTGCCCGAGGTGTTCTCATTCCTGGGCCACAACCTCGCCTGAACCCGCCACCGCCGGCCGCGTACTGCGGCGCCCGCGGAACGCGCCGCCGGTAGGATCGTACGGTGCTAATTCTGTTGCCGCCCTCCGAGGGCAAGACTCCCGCTGTGCGCGGGGACGCCGCCGACTGGGGCGCCTTGAGCTTTCCCGCCCTCAACAGCTCCCGCGCCAAGGTCCTGGAGGCGCTCGGCACCGTCAGCGCCCACGAGGACGCGCTGGCGCTGCTGGGCGTCGGCGCCTCCCTGAGCGCCGACGTCGAACGCAATACGCGGCTGCACGCGGAACCTGCCGCCCCGGCCCACCAGGTGTATTCCGGGGTGCTCTTTGACGCCCTCGGCTACAACACGCTGACCCCGGCGCAGCGGAGGAAGGCCGACGAATCGGTGCTGGTGGTCTCCGCCCTGTGGGGAGCCATCCGCTTCGCCGACCGCGTGCCCGCCTACCGGCTGTCGATGGGGACTTCGCTGCCCGACGTCGGACGGCTCGCCTCATTCTGGAAGCCGCAACTGAACGACGCCCTGGCGGCGGCCACTACGGGTGAGCTGTTAGTGGATTGCCGGTCGAGCACCTACGCCGCGGCGTGGACTCCCCCGCCGGTACAGACGGTGGCCGTGAACGTCTTCACCGAGACCGCGGGCGTGCGCAAGGTGGTCAGCCACTTTGCCAAGCACACCCGGGGCGAACTGGCACGGCATTTGCTCAGCCGCCGGGGCAAGGCGCCCCAAACCCCCGCACAGTTGCAGAAGGCGGCGGCGGAGAAGTGGGTTGCCGAACTCGTTGAGGGCACGGACCGGAAGCCGCACACCCTGAACATTATCCTGCCGAGCTGAGGCGCAGGCGGGTGCTTAGGCCCACTCGGACGAGCGCACCAGGATGCAGCCGGAGTCCGGGCAGAACACGATGTCGTCCTCGGCCGCGGCCTTGATCTCGGCCAGGTCGCCCGGGCTCAGGTGCATGCCGGAGCCTTCCGAGGTGCCGTGGAAGAGCCGGGCAGCGCCGACGCCGCGCTTGGCCAGGGTCTTCTCGTAGACGGCGAGCATTCCGGCGTCGAGTCCGGCGGCGAACTCGGCACGCTGCCCGCGCACCACCGTGGCTTCGGCGGCGATCTCGGCCAGCTGCTCGTCCAGCTCCGCACGGATGGAGCCGAAGGAGCCCTGGATGTCGTCCACAATCTGCTGCTGGGCCGCCTGGCGGGCGCGGAGCGAGTCGAGCCGTTCAAGGACTTCGAGCTCCACGTCCTCGAGGTCCGAGCGGCGCTTGTTCAGCGATACGAGGTCCCGCTGCAGGGCGACGAGGTCCTTGGACAGCCCCGTGCCGCTGTTGAGCCTGGCCTCGTCGCGTTCGATCCGGGAGGCGACTTGCTCGACGTCGGCCTCTGAGCGCTTGAGCTCCAGTTCAGCATCGTGGACGGCCACCTTCGCGGCACCGAGCTCACCGTTGGCCACGCTGAGGGCGGCTTCCAGGTCCGTGATGCGGGAATCGCTTTCAAGGCTTCGCCGGCGGTTGGACAAGGACTTGAGCTTGGCATCGAGCCCCTGCAATTCGAGCAACTTCAACTGTTCCGCCGGTGCTGCCTTGGCCACTATTTACCTCCGCTAAATCCAATCCGGCCGAAGCCGGGCACCGTCCCGGCGCTCCTTAGACTCTAGCGCCTAGCGTACTCCCCGGCCTCGCTACGCTCACCCGGGGCCCCTCGCACGCCAGGCTTAGCCCGGAGTCAGAATGAAGTCCCACGGGTCGCTGTTGGTGCTGCTGACCCGGATCTCGACGTCGTGGCCCTGGTCGGTGAGCACATTGCCCAGCGCTTCGGCGGCCGCGGGCAGCCACAGCCATTCACTGGCGAAGTGGGAAACGTCGATCAGGTACGGCCGGTCGTTGACCGCCGCCTCCCGGGCTTCCGATGCCGGGTGGTGCCGCAGGTCCGCCGTGACGTAGACGTCCGCGTTGCTCGCCCGCACCTCGCCGAAGAGCGAATCGCCGGCGCCGCCGCAGACAGCCACCCGCCGGATCAGCCCGTCCCGGTCCCCCGAGACACGCACACCGCCGGCCACCGAGGGCAGGATGCCGTACACGCGGGCCGCGAAATCACCCAGCGTCAGGACCTCGTCGAGGTCGCCGACGCGGCCAATGCCTTCCTCGGGGAGCCCGTTCGCGGCCGGCGTCAGCGGGGCCACGTTCTGCAGGCCCAGCGCGTCCGCCAGGACGTCGGAAACGCCCCCGACGGCGGAGTCACCGTTGGTGTGCACGGTCAGCAGCGCGGTCCCGGACTCGATTAGGCGGTGCACGGCCTTGCCCTTGGCCGTATTCGCGGCCACGGACGTCACGCCCTTGAGCAGCAGCGGATGGTGCGTGATGAGCAGCTCGGCACCGAAGTCGATCGCTTCCTCGATCACGTCAATTGTCGGATCGACCGCGAACATGACCCGGTGCACCTCGGCGTTCGGGTGGCCGGCCACCAGACCCACCTCGTCCCAGTCCTCCGCCAGGGATTCGGGCCAGAGCTCCTCCACCGCCAGCTGGATCAGGCCCAGCGTCGCGGCGCCGGTGTCCTCCCCGGTGCCGGTACCGGCGTCGACGGCGGCAGCAGGGCGGTCGGATTCCGCTGAAACATCGGTGTTCACAGGTTCCATACCCCCATTTTTACCCTATCCGCGGGCGGCCCGGTCACTCGTAACACTCTCGTAAGGTGGGTGGGGAATCATCGGGGCCCTCGAACCATTGAAGAGATCATGAGAACTTTTGTCCTCGGCGGAGGCTGCTTCTGGTGCCTCGACGCCGTCTACCAGAAAACCAAGGGCGTCAGCTCAGTCGTGTCGGGCTACACCGGAGGCCATGACCGCAGCCCCGACTACTACTCTGTGTGTTCCGGGACCACAGGCCACGCCGAGGTGGTGGCAGTGACATTCGACGAGGACGTCATTCCCGCCGAGGTCATCCTGGACATGTTCTTCGCCCTCCACGACCCCACCACGCTGAACCGGCAGGGCTACGACGTCGGGACACAGTACCGTTCCTCAATGTTCTACGAGACCACCGAGGAAAAGATCCTGTTCGAGGAGGCGATCGAGCGGAACCAGTCCCTGTGGCGGCACCCGATCGTCACCGAGGTCAGCCGGCTGCCCCAGTTCCATGTGGCCGAGGAAATCCACCAGGACTACTTCGCCAAATACCCGGAGCAGGGCTACTGCCAGGTCATCATTAACCCCAAGCTGGCCAAGGCGAGGAAATATTACTCTGCATGGCTTAATGCTTAGCTAGGGCCTGTAGGCGCTCGTTAGGCTGACCTCAGTCAACCCTCTTCAAAGACAGGCATACATACATGGCACCGATCTATGACGATGTAACCCAGCTGGTAGGCGGAACTCCGCTGGTCCGGCTGAACCGGCTGACCGAAGGCCTTGACGCCACCGTGGCCGTCAAGCTGGAGTTCTACAACCCGGCCAACAGCGTCAAGGACCGGATCGGCGTCGCGATCGTTGACGCTGCCGAGAAGTCCGGTGCCCTCAAGCCCGGCGGCACCATCGTCGAAGGCACGTCCGGCAACACCGGAATCGCCCTGGCCATGGTGGGCGCGGCCCGCGGCTACAGGGTCATCCTGACCATGCCCGAGACCATGTCCACCGAGCGCCGGGTCATGCTGCGCGCGTACGGCGCCGAGATTGTCCTGACCCCCGGTTCCGAGGGCATGCGCGGCGCCGTGGAGAAAGCCCAGGAGATCGTGGCCAACACGGAGAACTCCATCTGGGCCCAGCAGTTCGCCAACGAGGCCAACCCGGAGATCCACCGCCGCACGACGGCCGAGGAAGTCTGGGCCGACACCAACGGCAAGGTGGACATCTTCGTCGCCGGCGTCGGCACCGGCGGCACCGTCACCGGCGTCGGACAGGTCCTGAAGGAACGCAAGCCGGAGGTCCAGATCGTGGCCGTCGAGCCGAAGGACTCCGCCATCCTCAACGGCGGCGCCCCCGGCCCGCACAAAATCCAGGGCCTCGGCGCGAACTTCGTCCCCGACATCCTGGACACCAACGTCTATGACGAGGTCATCGACGCCACGCTGGAAGATTCCGTCCGGGTGGCGCGCGAACTCGGCATCAAGGAAGGCATCCTGGGCGGCATCTCCTCCGGCGCCATCGTCTGGGCGGCCCTGGAGCTCGCCAAGCGCCCGGAGAACGCCGGTAAACTCATTGTTGCTGTGGTTTGCGACTTTGGTGAGCGCTACATCTCCACCGTGCTGTACGACGACATCCGCGGCTAAGTCCGCTGACCCACGATTGCCCAGAAAGGTCTTTGTGAGCTTCTTCGCAAGACTGAAGGAAGACCTCGACGCCGCCCGGTCCCACGACCCGGCGGCTCGAGGTTCTTTTGAGAACTTCTTCGCCTATTCCGGCCTGCACGCGATCTGGTTCCACCGCCTGACGCACCGGCTGTGGCAAAACCCGGCACTGCGGTTCCCGGCGCGGCTGATCTCCCAGCTCGCCCGGTTCCTGACCGGCATCGAGATCCATCCCGGCGCGACCATCGGCCGGCGCTTCTTCATCGACCACGGCATGGGTGTCGTCATCGGCGAGACGGCCGAGATCGGCGAGGACGTCATGATCTACCACGGCGTGACCCTCGGCGGCCGTTCGCTCGCCAAGATCAAACGCCACCCCACCATCGAGGACCGTGTGGTGATCGGCGCGGGCGCCAAGATCCTGGGCCCCATCACGATCGGCCGGGACAGCGCCGTCGGCGCCAACGCCGTGGTGGTCAAGGACGCCCCGGCCGAATCAATCGTCACCGGCGTGCCGGCCACCTGGCGCCACCGCGACGCGCAGCGCGAGACCAAGCCCGCCGTCGACCCTGCCGAATACCTGATCGAATACCGGATCTAGACCGGGCTCTGGACCGGCTCCCGACTGAACCGGGTACCTAGGCAGCCTTACGCGGGAACCTGTTGTAGATGTTCCACAGGACGGCGTCGAACGCCCGGTCCGGCAGCAGGTGGCGCAGCAGCAGGATCCCGCGGGCGCTGGCACCCACCGGGTAGCGGGTCCTGGGCCGCTGGGCGGTCGCGGCGTGCAGGATCGCCTCGGCAGCGAGCTCGGGCCGCGACGACGTTGCGGGGTTGTCCGTGGTGCCCAGCGCCGCCGCCACCACCTTGGCCTGGGCCGCATAAGGGCCGTTTCCGGAGCTGGCCAGCAGCCCCTGCGCCGCAATGGCGCCCCACTCGGACTGCGTCCCGGCCGGCTCGATGACGGCCACATCAATACCGTGCGGCTTGAGCTCGAGCCGCAGCGAATCGCTCAGGCCCTCCACGGCGAACTTGGTCGCATGATACCAGGCACCCAGCGGCTCGTACATTTTGCCGCCGATCGATGAGATGTTGATGATCCTGCCGGCACGGGCGGCCCGCATGGCGGGGATCACGAGCTGCGTCATGCGCGCCAGGCCGAAGACGTTCACGTCGAACTGCCGGCGGCCCTCAGCCAGTTCGACCTCCTCGAGCGACCCGTACGTCCCGTAGCCGGCGTTGTTGACCAGGACGTCGATCCGGCCGTGCGCGGCCAGCACGTCCCCGACGACGGCGCTCATCGACGCCTCATCGGTCACGTCCAGCGCCACCACCTTGACCCCGGATGCCTTCAGCGGCTCCATCAGCTCCACACGGCGGGCCCCGGCATAAACGGTGAAGCCGGCCGAGGCAAGCTTTTTCGCGGTTTCGAAGCCGATGCCGGTGGAGGCACCGGTGACAAACGCTACGGGCTGGGGCATGAGTTGAACTCCTTGGGCGCTGAACTCCTGGGGCAGGAGCGGTGCGGAAACACGGACGGCCGGCGCCTCCCAGCGTATCTGGAAAGTACCGGCCGTCGCGTTGGAACGGGGTGGGTCAGTGGGTGTCGACTGCCTCGATCTCGGACTTGTCCTCGCCCCAGAGGGTGTGGAAAGTGCCCTCGGCGTCAACGCGGCCGTAGGTGTGCGCCCCGAAGAGGTCACGCTGGCCCTGGATGACGGCGGCCGGCAGGCGCTTGCGGCGCAGGCCGTCGTAGTAGGCCAGCGAGGAGGAGAACACCGGCACCGGGATGCCGAGCTGCACCGCGGTGGACACCACCCGGCGCCAGGCCGGAAGGACTTCGGCGATCGCCTTGGTGAACGCCGGGGCGAAGAGCAGGTTGGCCGGCTTCTCCGCAGCGGCGTAGGCCTTGGTGATCTCCTTGAGCAGTTCCGCGCGGATGATGCAGCCGCCGCGCCACAGCGAGGCGATTTCATCCAGCTTCAGGTCCCAGCCGTATTCCTTGGCCGCGGAGGTGAGCATGTCCAGTCCCTGGGCGTAGGAGACCAGCTTGGAGGCGTAGAGCGCCTGGCGGACGTCCTCGACGAAGCTCTCGGGGACCTCGACGGCGGCCTCGCCGCCAGCCAGCAGCTCCTGTGCCAGCACGCGCTGCTCGGCCTGGGAGGACAGGGCCCGGGCGAAGACGGACTCGGCGATGCCCGACGTCGGGGAGCCGAGCTCAAGGGCGGAGATGACCGTCCAGCGGCCCGTGCCCTTCTGGCCGGCGGCATCCACCACGACGTCGACGAACGGCTTACCGGTCTTCGCATCGACGTGGCCGAGGACCTCGGCGGAGATTTCAATCAGGAAGGAGGCGAGGTCACCCTTGTTCCACTCTTCGAAGATCTTGGCCTGCTCGGCCGGTTCGATCCCGGCGCCGGAGCGCAGGAGGTCGAAGGCCTCTCCAATGACCTGCATGTCGGCGTATTCGATGCCGTTGTGGACCATCTTGACGAAGTGGCCGGCGCCGTCGGTGCCGATCCAGGCGCAGCAGGGCTGACCGTCGACGTGCGCGGCGATCTTTTCCAGCAGCGGGCCGAGGGCGTCGTAGGACTCCTTGGAACCGCCCGGCATGATTGAGGGGCCGTTGAGGGCACCCTCCTCGCCACCGGAGACACCGATGCCGACGAAGTGCAGGTCCTTCTTGGCGAGCGCAGCCTCGCGGCGGCGGGTGTCCTCGTAGTGCGAGTTGCCGGCGTCGATGATGATGTCGCCCGCTTCCAGCAGCGGCTCGAGCTGTTCGATCACGGAGTCCACCGGCTTGCCGGCCTTGACCATGATCAGGACGCGGCGCGGCTTCTCCAGCGAATCAACGAGTTCCTGGAGGGTCTCGGTGCGGACGAAGTCGCCCTCATCGCCGTATTTGGCGAGAAGGGTGTCTGTCTTTTCCACGGACCGGTTGTGCAGGGCAACGGTGAAGCCGTTCCGGGCCAGGTTGCGTGCGAGGTTGGCCCCCATCACCGCGAGGCCGGTAACACCGATGTGTGCTGACATCAAAAACTCCAATTCATTTTTGTACACGGTGATTTCTGTAGACCACGTGTACGGCGATTCGTCTCAGACGTTCATCTAGGACTCGGCAGGTCGCGCCGCGGAGGGCGGAACCCACTCTTGAGGATTGTGGCTGTCCTTAAACCATATGTATTTCCGCGGGCCGCGGGAAAGCCGCGCCCACGGAGCGGAATGCTGCGCGTCATAAACAGTCTATGATCACCGGCGCCCGCCACTCCGGTCGGCCCGGACCAGGCCCACCGCATTATGCTTACGACTATGTCAACCAGCCTCCACCACCGCGCCATTGAGCACCTCGGGACCCGGATCGTGGCCGGCGAGCTTCCGGCCGGGCACGTCATGCTTGCCGAGCACCTTGAGGACGAACTCAAGGTCTCCCGCTCGGTGGTCCGGGAGGCGGTCCGGGTCCTCCAGTCCCTGGGCCTGGTGGAGACCATCAAACGCGTCGGCATCCGGGTGCTGCCCTCGAACCGGTGGAACCCCTTCGACCCGCTCGTGATCCGCTGGCGGCTGGCCGGCGAGGGCCGCGGCGCCCAGCTGCGCTCCCTGGCCGAGCTCCGCACCGCCGTCGAGCCGGTGGCCGCCGAGCTGGCCGCGGCCAACGCCCCCGAGGAACTCCGCCGCGAACTCGTGGAGATCTCGCACGCCATGCGCGACGCCGGGCAGGCCGGGGACGTGCCCCGGTTCCTCGAGCTGGACATCCTGTTCCATTCCCTGCTGCTGACCGGCTCGGGCAACGAGATGTTCGCCAACATGGTGGGCCAGGTGACTGAGACGCTGACCGGCCGCACCATCCACGGCTTGATGCCGGACCACCCGCGCGAGACGGCGCTGCGCTGGCACGTGGAGGTCGCCGAGGCCATTGCCGCCGGGGATGCCGCCGCCGCCCGCGAGGCCTCGAACCGGATCATGCGCGAGACCATCTCGGAGATGGAGCCGAGCTGGAAGAACCAGCCGCGGGTGTTTGTCCCGGTCGAGCGCCACTAACCCGCCACTGGCCCTCCCGGCCCCGACGGCGGCGCTCCTCACGCCGGCGCCCGCCTGAAGTCCAGCAGCACCTTCCCCGAAACAGCCGCGTTCCTGGCGACCTCGAACGCTTCCAGTCCGCGGTCCAGGCCAAAGGTGTGGGTTACCACGGGGTCCACCCGCAGGGAGCCGTCGGCGAGCGCCGCTATGACGTCGTCGATTTCGTCATTGAAGCGGAAGGAGCCCACCAGCTCCAGCTCGCGGGTAATGGCCAGGGAGATCAGGACCGGCTGCGGGCCGGAAGGCAGCAGCCCCACCATCACCACCCTGCCGCCACGGACCGCGCCCGTGATCGCCGAGGCCAGGCCCCGGTGGCTGCCCGAGGACTCGATGACGACGTCCGCCTCAACCGCGGCGATCGCCCCGGCGTCGTCCCCCTTGAGGACCGCGTCGGCCCCCACGGCACGGGCTATCTCCAGCGGCCGCTCGTGCATGTCCACGGCCACGATCCGGCCGGCGCCGGCGCGTTTGAGCACGGCCACGGCCAGGGCCCCGATGGGACCGCTGCCGATCACCAGCGCCGTCTTTCCCGCCACGTCCCCGGCGCGCGCCACGGCGTGCCAGGCGACGCTGGCCGGTTCCGCCAGGGCCGCGGTCTGCAGGTCCAGCCCCGCCGGCAGCGGCCGGAGCATCCGGGCCGGCAGGTTCACATACCGGCTGAACGCGCCGTCGGTGTGCGGAAACCGCGCGGCGCTGCCCAGGTAGGTGCAGCCCGGCGACAGATTCGGACGCTCCGCCGGGTACAGGGCGCCGCCAGGGCCCGGCGTGGCGGGATGCACCGCGACGGCCGTGCCGGGCCCGGGCCCCGAGCCGTCAGCGGCGGCGCGGATCACGGTCCCCACGATCTCGTGGCCCAGGACCATGGGAGCCTTGAGGACGGATTCGCCCGCGGCGCCGTGCAGCCAGTAGTGCAGGTCGGAGCCGCAGATGCCGCCGAAGGCGACGTCGATGACGGCTTCATCGGGCGCCGGCGCGGGCACGGGGATGTCCTCGATCCGCAGATCGCCCGCCGCGTGGGCCACCACCGCCGCGGCCGTGGCCGGAAGTGCTGCCACGCCGCCCATCAGACCACCACCGTCATTCCGCCGTCGATGAAGATGGTCTGGCCATTGACGAAGTCGGATCCGTCGGAGGCCAGCCACACGGCGGGTCCGGCCAGGTCCTGCACGGTCCCCCAGCGGTGCGCGGGGGTCCGGCCCAGGATCCAGGCGTTGAACTGCTCATCGTCAACAAGGTTTTGGGTCATCTCGGTGTGGATGTAGCCCGGCGCGATCCCGTTGATCTGCAGGCCCGAGGCGGCCCATTCCGCGGTCATGGCCCGGGTCAGGTTCCGCAGGCCGCCCTTCGCCGCGATGTAGGGCGCGATGGTGGGCCGGGCGAGGTCGGTCTGGACCGAGCAGATGTTGATGATCTTGCCCCGGCCCCGCGGGATCATGTGCCGGGCCGCTTCCCGCCCCACCAGGAACGCGCTGGTCAGGTCCGTGGAGATGACCCGTTCCCAGTCGGCCACGTCGAGCTCGAGCATCGGGACCCGGTGCTGGATGCCGGCGTTGTTGACCAGGATGTCCAGCGGGCCCACGTTCTCCTCCACCCAGGCGATGCCCCGGGCGGCCCCGGTGTCGCTGGTGACGTCGAAGGCGCAGCTGTGCACCCGGCCCGGCGCGTAGTCCGCGGCCATCGCGGCCTCGGCGGCCTTGAGCCGCTCGGGGTTGATGCCGTTGAGCACCACGGTGGCGCCGGCGTCGGCCAGGGCCCGGGCCAGGGCGTTGCCGATTCCCCGGCTCGAACCGGTCACCAGGGCCACGCGCCCGGTCAGGTCAAAAAGTCCGCTCATGGTTCACTGATCCTCATTTGGTCTTTGCTGCTGTGTTGGCTGTTGGCTTGTCGCTGGGGTTGTCACGCGCGTTGTCGCTGAGGTTGGAAATGGCCTGCCGCACGACGGCGAGGTCCCGGTCCCCCAGCCCCTGGCGCTTGAGTTCCGCGTAGAGCTCGGCGCCGGCGGCCGCCATCGGTACTGCGGCACCCGCGGCTGCGGCGCTCTCGAGCACGAAGGAGAGGTCCTTGTGCATGAACTTGGCAGGCCCGGTGGGCTCGTAGTCCCTGGCGGCGAGTCGTGGGCCCACGATGTCCAGGACCCGGCTGCCCGCGAGTCCGCCGGCGAGCACCTCGTAAAGGGCGGGCACCTCCATGCCGGAGCGTTCGGCGAGCTCCGCGGCCTCGGCGAGCGCCGCCGTCGTGGTTCCCACGATCAGCTGGTTGCACGCCTTGGCGAGCGACCCCGATCCCAGCGGTCCCAGCCGCCGCACGGTGCTGCCCATCGCGCCGAAGAGCGGCAGGAGCCGGCGGAAGTCGCCGTCGGTGGCGCCCGCCATGATGGCGAGGGTGCCGTCCGCCGCGCCTTTGGTGCCGCCGCTGACGGGCGCATCGACGACGACGGCGTTGCCCCCGCTCGCCTCGGCGACCCGTGCCCCGAAGTCCCGCACGCCGGACGGCGACACGCTGCTCATCACCACGACGGCGGTTCCGGGCGCGGGCGGGCTGGCGGCCCAGCCGGCCAGGAGCGCGGCACTCGCATCCTCAATGTCGGACAGATCCGGCAGCATGAAGACAATGACGGGCTGGTCGCGAAGCGTCTCGACCCTGGCCACGCGCGAGCCGCCCAGGGCCTCGAAGGCGTCCAGCGCCGCCGGCGAACGGTTCCAGGCGGTGACGGTCCATCCTGCCGCGAGGAGGTTGGCGGCCATCGGCGCGCCCATCAGGCCGAGGCCGACAAACCCGGCCTCCCTGCGGTCAATCTCCATGCGTTGCCCTCGATTCGTCGTGGTTAATCTTGAGATTCTGTTCAGCATCCTAGCCTCCATTCAGTATGATGAACACTATGACGCCCAAAACCACCGTCGCGATCGCCGTCCCGCTCGAAGCAGAGCTGGTGGACCGCATCCGCGCCGTAGATCCGTCCGTGACCGTCCTCTACGACCCCGAGCTCTTGCCGCCGGAACGTTTTCCCGCCGACCATGCGGGTGACCCGGACTTCCGCCGGACGCCGGAGCAGGAAGAGCGCTACTGGGACATGCTCAACAAGGCCCAGGTCCTGTACGGGCTCCCCAACGAAAGCCCGGCAGGCCTCGCCCGGATCGCCGGCAGCAATCCCCGGCTTGAGTGGATCCATGCCATGGCGGCCGGCGCCGGCGGTGCCGTGAAGGCATCGGGGCTGGACGCCGCGACGCTGCAGAAGTTCAGGGTCACCACCTCGGCCGGGGTGCACGCCCTGCCGCTCGCCGAGTTCGCCGCCCTGGGCATCCTCAACGGCTTCAAGCGCAGCGCCGAGCTGGCCCAGGACCAGGCGGCCAAGGTTTGGCCCGAGCTCCGCATCCCCACCCGCCTGGTCAACGGCTCCCGCCTGGTGGTCACCGGGCTCGGCGAGATCGGGCTCGAGACCGCCCGGATCGCCCGCGCCCTGGGCATGAGCGTCAGCGGGACCAAGCGGACCGTGGAGGCCATCGACGGGATCGAGACGGTCACGGACAACGACCGCCTCGCCGGCCTGCTGGGCACTGCAGACGCCGTCGTCAATACCCTGCCCGGCACGCCGTACACCGAGAAGCTCTTCAGCCGCGACGTCTTCGCCGCCATGAAGCCCGGAACGGTCTTCGTCAACGTGGGCCGCGGCACCGTGGTGGATGAAGAGGCGCTTCTGGAGGCCCTGGGCAACGGCCAGGTCTCCTATGCCTGCCTCGATGTCTTCGCCGTGGAGCCGCTGCCGCAGGACAGCCCGCTGTGGAACCACCCCAGGGTGATGGTGTCCCCGCACACCTCGGCGCTCAGTGCCGCCGAAAACCGGCTGATCACCGAACGCTTCTGCAGCAACCTGCGGACCTACCTCGACGGCGGCGAACTCCCACACCTGGTGGACACGGTGCACTTCTACTGAGTCCGTTCTTCCGCACTGCACAGCGCCGCAGCGCACACAGGGCGGCCCACCGGAAACGGTTGGGCCGCCCTTTGCGTTGGGCGAGGCCGGTTCCGCCCGGCGACGCGGGTATTCGGGTCGCGCAGAAACGGCCGTGGCCCCTTCCTGGGTGGAAGGGGCCACGGCCTGTGCTGCTCGGACGGAGCGTCTGCTGCCCGGACCGCCTAGTGCGCATCCTCCGTCAGGAGAAGGTCGCGTCCCACCGTCTCGGGTGTGAAGAAGGTGGTGACGAAAGAGATCAGCGCCAGGACCAGCGAGTAGATGGCGAGCACCAGCCAGGAATGGTCCGTGGCGGCCAGCAGCGCGGCGCCGACCAGCGGGACCAGGCCGCCGGCCAGGACGGCGGAGAGCTCCCGGCTCATGGCCACGCCGGTGAAGCGGTACTGCGAGCCGAAGAGTTCAGGCAGCAGCGGGCACTGCGGGCCGAGCATGGACTGAACGCCGAGGGCGATGCCCACCACCATGACAATCCAGACCAGCGTGACATTGCCCAGCGTCACCAGGTAGAACGCCGGAAGCGCGATGAGCGCCTGGAACAGTGCACCGTAGCGGTAGACCGGCACCCGGCCGAACCTGTCGGACAGCGCACCGAAAGTGATCACCATGACGGCCGCGAAGCCCGCGGCGATGAGCAGGCCGACCGGACCGATGAACTTGTCGCCGGGAAAAACGCCGTCCTTGGCCGCCAGGAACGCGATGAGCAGGGCGGAGTAGATCGAGGAATTGCCGTTTTCGCCCATCCGCAGGCCGATGCCGATCAGCACGTTCTTCTTCGAGTGCTTCCACAGCTGGCCGATGGGGTTCTTGACTACATTCTTGTGCTTTTCCAGTTCCTGGAAGACGGGCGTTTCCTTCAGCCGGAGCCGGATGAAGATGGCCACCACAACCAGGAGCACGCTGGCCAGGAAGGGCACCCGCCACAGCCAGCCCTCCAGGACGGCCTTGTCTGCCATGGCAATGAGCGCGAACGTTCCGGCGCCGAGCAGGGTTCCCAGCTGGATGCCGACGAACGGGAGCGAAGCGAAGAAGCCACGACGGCGGCGCGGCGCGACTTCGGAAATCAGCGTGGTGGCGCCGGCCTGTTCAGCGCCGGCACCCAGTCCCTGCAGGATGCGCAGCGTCACCAGAAGAACGGCGCCGAGCATGCCGGCCTGTTCGTACGTCGGCAGCAGGCCGATGGCGAAGCTGGCGGTCCCCATCAGGCCGATGGTGAGGATCAGGACCATCTTGCGGCCGAACCGGTCGCCGATGTAGCCGAAGACCATCCCGCCGAAGGGCCGGGCCGCGAAGCCCACACCGTACGTGGCGAAGGATGCAATCAGGGCCCCGTCCTCGCCGAGCGGCTTGAAGAACAGCGGGCCAAAGATCAGGGCGGAGGCCAGCCCGTAGATGTAGAAGTCGTAGTACTCCAGCGCGGAGCCCACAGAGCTGGCAAGCGTTGCCCGTCGCAGCTGTTCCGGATCGACGACGGCGCCGTCCGCTTCAGCGAGCGGTGTATTAGTACTAGTTGTCACAAGCACTCCCTCAAGAACACTCCAGACCCCCGTTGGTCTGGTGGGTGTGAGCAACCCCAAGGAGTCGATCACTATGCTGAACAGAGTACAGCATAGTGATCGCCTAGCCAATGAATAATCAGATTTATTCCGGACGTCCCGAAACGCTCAGCAGCGCTGGCCCCTAGCCCATGGGATTGCCGAGGGACCGGGCGAGGTCCTGGAGTTCCTTCACCATCATGGCGCCCTGCTCCTGCGAGTAAGTCGCCTTCAGCGCGGTGACCGAAAGGCCGAGGCTGGGCCCGTGTGCGCCCCGGGTCGGGACGGCGACGGCCAGGCACACGACGCCGGTGGTGGATTCCTCGTCCTCGAACGCATACCCCTGCTCCCGGATGAGCGTGAGCTGCGCCTTGAGCTCGGCACCCGTGCGCAGCGACTTCGGCGTCAGGACCGGAAGAGTCGCGTCGTCGGGAAACATCTCGTCGACGTCGTGATCATGCAGCCGCGCGATCAGGGCCTTGCCCACGGCACAGAGGGACACAGGCATCTTGTCGCCGATATTGGACGTCAGGCGCACCGCCGGGTGCCCTTCGTAGCGGGCGAGGTAGATGACATTTGTTCCGTCCAGCATGGCGATCCGGACCGTCTCTCCCGAGAGTGTCGGGGCCTGTTCACAGAAGCGGTAGAACTCCTGGACCTCGTCGAGGCGGCTGAGGTAGGCAGCACCCAGCTCAACCAGCTTCCGGCCGAGGGTGAACTCCGCGCCCTGGCGGCTGATAAGCCTCGCCTCCTCGAGCGCGAGCAGGAGGTTGGAGGTGGAGGACTTAGGGATTCCCAGTTCCCGGGACAGGTCACTGAGCGTGAGGCGTCCGGTCGCGGATGCCGCCAGGGCTTCCAGCACGGCGGCGGCGCGGGTGACAGCCGGTGCGGGTGACGCGCTCCCCAATCCGTCGGAGGGTCGGGAAACTCGGGAATCGGCCATGATTCTCCTTCAGGTATCGCGCGCAAGTCGCCGCGTCACTCGTTCGAATGCCGTCCAGTCAGCTGAACACTAACCATCATAATGTCTGGCGCCTCGAACCGGGACCGGCAAAGCCCGTGCATCCATTGCTCCCCTGTCGGCGGGCCTCGTCGGGGACCGCCGGCCCCTTAGGCGGCAGACACCACGGGGTTCGTCAGCTCGCCGATGCCGGCAATGTGGCACGTGACGGTGTCGCCGGGGACGATCGGCGCACACTCGGCGGGGAATCCCGTCAGCACCAGGTCACCCGGGTGAAGAGTCATGAAGGAAGTGAGATAGGTGAGGATTTCCTCCACCTTCCAGCCAAGGTCGGCGGAGCTGGCTGCCTGGAGTTCCCGACCGTTGTGTTTGATGCCGATCGCCAGGTCGTCACCGTTCAGGTCCGTGACGATCCAGGGCCCCACGGGCGTGAACGTGTCCTGGCTCTTGGCGCTGATCCACAGCTCATCGGATTCCTGCAGATTCCTGGCGGAGACGTCATTTCCTATGGTGTAGCCCAGGACCGCGCCCATGGCGTTGCCGGGCGTCAGTCCGCGGGCCCTGCTCCCGATGACGAGGGTCAGTTCGGCCTCCGGCTCGACGCGCCCCACGCCCGGCCGGAGTTCAACCGCGTCCCCCGGGCCGACCACGCTGGTGGACGCCTTGTGGAAGGCCTGCGGCGGAAGCCCGCGACCGGCGGCACCGGTATTGTGCGCCATGCCCAGGACGTTGGCCGGGACACAGGGCGCGAGGAACGTGAACGACGCTTCCTCCACCGTCGCGCCGGCCCCCCAACCGCTGCGGGGCAGGCTGCCGGCATTGGCGGCAGAACCCGGGAACGGAGAGGGTGTCACCGTCCACGCCCTGCCCGCCGCACTGCCAAAGTCCGCTGCGTCGTTGGCGACGAAGAAGTATTCGTCCGCGGCAGCCGGGGAAAGCGGGCGGACTCTGGCGATTCGGCGGGCACTCGTAGCGGTCATGAAAACATCCTAGGCGGCGGACTCCCGGGGCCCGCGATTAGGCCATCGAGTGGCGTAATTCCGGCGCGCAGAAACCCCGCCGGTGTTTCACATTTCCAAGCGTTCACGGTATATTCATTACAAGCCTTCCACCGCGGCATCCCCCAATAGTCGCGGTGGAAGGCTTTTCCAATGCCCGGGTGATACCAGGGTCCGGGGTCCCCATTTTTGCTGGCCGGGCCGGGCGATTGTTGCCCGCGCAGGCAGCCTACGCGGCGTCCGCAACGGCCCCCCGCAGCCGCCAGCCCCCACCGAGGCCGTCCCGGATCAGTTCCATGGTGGTCAGGGCAGATCCGCGGTTGCGGCCGAGCTTCGCCTGGACCTGCCAGACTTCGACGTCCACGCGGCTCAGGCCCTTGGGCATCCGGCGCTCGGCCTCCCACCAGCTGACCCGCTCGAACCAACGCACGGGCTCGGCCCCGATCAACCATTCCCTGCCCCCGCGCACTACTGCCAGGGGCCGCCCGTCCGGGCCTGTTTTCACCATCACGTGTTCCATGCCCGTCACAGTAGGGCGGAGCCCTGACATTTTCGGGGCGCACAGCATCCCCCGCCGGAACGCACAAAACCCCGCCCTTCCGGACCGCGTGGTCCGGAAAAGCGGGGTTTTCTGTGGTGGGTCCTACCGGGATCGAACCGATGACATCCACGGTGTAAACGTGGCGCTCTACCAGCTGAGCTAAAGACCCAAACCGCGGCATCCGCGCCTCAGCGCTTCAACCAACGAACAGCTACTGTACCGGATGTCACCGGCCAAGCGCCAATCGGCCCGGCCGTCGCTACAGGGGCGGCAGCTCGGCGGCGAGCCAGGTCAAGGCCCCGCTGACGCCTGCCTCCAGCTTGATGGTGGCGAGGCCGTCCCCGCGGGTCGGTCCCCTGTTGATGATGACCACGGCTTTGCCCTGCTTCGCCGCATGGCGGACAAAACGCAGGCCGCTCATCACGGTGAGCGACGAGCCGGCCACCAGGAGCGCCCGGGCGGCGTCGACCATGGCGTACGAGCGCTCCACCCGGTCCTTGGGCACGTTTTCCCCGAAGTACACGAAGTCCGGTTTTAGGGTGCCGCCGCAGGCCGGACAACGGGCGACGATGAACGATCCAATCAGTTCGGTGTCCTCGACGGCGGCATCGGCGTCCGGCGCCATTTCAACCACCCCGGCCGCCTGTGCCCGTTCCAGGAACCCGGGGTTGAGTTCTTCCAGGACTCCGGCCAGCATCCGGCGGCTGAACCGCCGGTGGCAGTCCAGGCACACCACCTGGTCGAACCGGCCGTGCAGGTCCACGACGTTGACGCTGCCGGCGTCCTCGTGGAGCCGGTCCACGTTTTGTGTGATGAGGCCGGTGAGAAGCCCCCGTTGCTCCAGCCGGGCTACAGCGGCATGGCCATCGTTCGGATCCGCCCTGCGCAGATGTGACCAGCCGATGTGGTTGCGGGCCCAGTAGCGCTGCCGGTTTCCCGGCTCGCCGATGAATTCCTGGTAGGTCATGGGGGTCCGCGGTGCGGCGCCGGGCCCGCGGTAGTCGGGGATGCCTGAATCCGTACTCAGGCCGGCGCCTGTCAGCACGGCGAACTGCTCCCCGGACAGGAGTCCGTGGATGTCTTGCAGGGCCTCCAATTCGGTGCGCTGGAGTTCCGCGGCGCTCCCGGCGGCCGTAACCGGCGGGAGGCTGGCAAACCCGGTCATGCCGATTCCTGGCCGCCGCTGCCTCACCGGATCAGCTCCCGCCGAGTCCTGTGAGGGCCGCCCGGTATTCGGCGAAGTCGCGGGCCTGGCCGCGCGGATTCACCACGACGTAGCGGACGATTCCCGCAGCGTCGATGATGAAGGTGCCGCGCAGCGCCATGCCGCTGTCAGGGTCGAACACACCGTAAGCCGAGGCCACGGCGCCGTGCGGCCAGAAGTCGGCCAGCAGATCGAAGCCGTAGCCTTCCTTTTCGGCATAGGCACGCTGGGCGAATTTGCTGTCCACCGAGACTGCCAGCACGACGGCGTCGGCATCCTCGAACAGTGCCAGGTTGTCCCGGATTTCGCAGAGTTCCCCGGTGCAGATCCCGGAGAAGGCAAACGGGTAGAAGACTATGGCGACGTTGCGGCCGCGGAAGTCCGAGAGGCGCACCGGTTCGCCGAATTGATTGGCGAGCTCGAAATCCGGTGCGGGATCGCCGACGCCGGGAACGGGACTCACGGCGGAGCCCGGCCCGGAGGCCTCGCGCTGGACCGCTTGGGTCACTTGTTCTTCCGCGTGACCAACCGGGTGGCGCTCCAGTCCTTCGAGACGCCGGCGGAGGTGGTGTAGTGGAGCCCTGCGGTGGGCGCGGCGTCCTGGATGTCCGCGGGCGAGACGTAGCCGTCCCGGCCGGACTTGGGAGTCAGGACCCAGACAACGCCGCCCTCGGTGAGAGTGGTCAGCGAGTCGACCAGCGTGTCCACAAGGTCTCCGTCACCTGCCCGCCACCAGAGAATGGCGGCATCGACCACCTCGTGATCGTCCTCATCGAGAAGCTCAGAGCCCGTGAGATCTTCGATATCGTCCCGCAAGTCGAAGTCGACATCGTCGTCATAACCGAATTCCTGAATCAGGTCCCCGTCTTTGAAACCCAGTTTCTCCGCCACATTTACCGAAGTGGCGGCGTCGGCCTCGCTCACGTGTTGCTCCTATGCTTTTTGAATTGCTTCATGTTTTCAATGGCACTAGTGATTTCCATTACTCCAAGCCAACACCCTTTGAGCTCTCGCTTCAAGCTGTTGGCACCGCGATCCGCCATATTCTGCGTCACACAGGCCGATCCGGAGGCTGCCGGGCAGCGCTTCGTCACACAACCAGTATGCCCGTGAAATACGGGGACGGGTCCATAGGGCGGCTACGCATCCATCAGCCCGCACGGCTAGAGTGGCTGATGACGACTACGCCTGCGCGGGCAACCGCCCGGCTAATACACAGGCAGGCGTACCGTGATTGGACCTTGCCCGGCGCATACGACCGGGCTGATGTAACCGATATGTCGCACACGTCGCGTTCACGCCAGGCAGTCACCCTGCCCGGAGCTGAGGGTGC
Organism: Arthrobacter humicola; assembly: GCF_022803015.1. Lineage (GTDB taxonomy): Bacteria > Actinomycetota > Actinomycetes > Actinomycetales > Micrococcaceae > Arthrobacter > Arthrobacter humicola_A. Next base: position 134,646 of record NZ_JAFKON010000001.1, on the reverse strand, counting down.
CGATAGATGCGCTCAAAGAGAGGTTGGACGTGGCTGCAGGAGAAGATACCTCCCATATCCTCAGCGGGTTGACAAACCAGCTGCCTGATCGTGATCCGGAAGAGACCGCCGAGTGGCTGGAGTCCCTGGATACCCTGATTCAGGAACAAGGCACCGAACGTGCCCAGTACATTATGCGAAGCCTGCTCCAGCGGGCCGGCGCGCAGTCCGTGGGTGTTCCGATGGTCACCACCACGGACTACGTCAACACCATCCCGGTCGATCAGGAAGCCCCGTTCCCCGGGGATGAGGAGATCGAACGCAAATACCGTGCCTGGCTGCGCTGGAATGCCGCTGTGATGGTGCACCGGGCTCAGCGCGCGGATATCGGCGTCGGCGGCCACATCTCCACCTACGCCGGTGCCGCGACCCTGTACGAGGTCGGCTTCAACCACTTCTTCCGCGGCAAGGACCACCCCGGCGGCGGCGACCAGGTTTTCTTCCAGGGCCACGCCTCGCCCGGCATGTACGCCCGTGCCTTCATGGAAGGCCGGCTCTCCGAGGAGGACCTGGACGGGTTCCGGCAGGAGAAGTCCAAGGAAGGGCACGCCCTGTCCTCCTATCCGCACCCGCGCCTGATGCCGGAGTTCTGGGAATTCCCCACCGTCTCGATGGGCATCGGCCCGATGAACGCCATCTACCAGGCCCAGTCCAACCGGTACCTGCACAACCGCGGCATCAAGGACACCTCGGACCAGCAGGTCTGGGCGTTCCTGGGCGACGGCGAAATGGACGAGCCCGAGTCCCGCGGCCTGCTGCAGCTGGCGGCCAACGACAAGCTCGATAACCTCAACTTCGTGATCAACTGCAACCTCCAGCGCCTCGACGGTCCCGTCCGCGGCAACGGCAAGATCATGCAGGAACTAGAAGCGTTCTTCCGCGGTGCCGGCTGGAACGTCATCAAGGTCGTCTGGGGCCGGGAGTGGGATGACCTGCTGGCCAAGGACGAGGACGGCTCGCTCGTGAAGATCATGAACGAGACCGTCGACGGGGACTACCAGACGTACAAGGCCGAGTCCGGCGCGTTCGTCCGCGAGCATTTCTTCGGCAAGACCCCGCAGACCAAGGAAATGGTCCAGGACCTGACCGACGACCAGATCTGGAACCTCAAGCGCGGCGGGCACGACTACAACAAGGTCTACGCCGCCTACAAGGCCGCGACCGAGTTCAAGGGCAAACCCACGGTCATCCTGGCGCACACGGTCAAGGGCTACGGCCTGGGCACCCACTTCGAGGGCCGCAACGCGACCCACCAGATGAAGAAGCTCACCCTCGCGGACCTCAAGGCCTTCCGCGACCACCTGCGCATCCCGATCACGGACGACCAGCTCGAAGCGGACCTCTACCGGCCGCCGTACTACCACCCCGGCATGGACTCCCCCGAGATCCAGTACCTGATGGACCGCCGCAAGCAACTCGGCGGCTTCGTCCCCGAGCGGCGCTCCAAGCACGCCGACGTCACGCTCCCGGACGAGAAGGTCTACGAAGTCGCCAACCGCGGCTCCGGCAAGCAGCACGCCGCCACCACCATGGCCTTTGTCCGCCTGCTCAAGGACCTCATGCGGGACAAGGAGTTCGGCAAGCGGATCGTGCCGATCATCCCCGATGAGGCTCGCACCTTCGGCATGGACGCGTTCTTCCCGACGGCGAAGATCTACAACCCGAACGGCCAGAACTACCTCTCCGTGGACCGCGAGCTCGTCCTGGCGTACAAGGAGTCCATCTCCGGCCAGATCGTGCACGCCGGCATCAACGAGGCCGGGTCCGTGGCGGCCTTCACCGCCGCCGGCACGTCCTACGCCACCCACGGCGAACCGCTCATCCCGGTCTACGTCTTCTACTCGATGTTCGGCTTCCAGCGCACCGGCGATTCCTTCTGGGCCGCCGCCGACCAGATGACCCGCGGGTTCATCATCGGCGCCACCGCCGGACGCACCACGCTGACCGGCGAAGGCCTGCAGCACGCCGACGGCCACTCCCCCATGCTGGCGGCAACCAACCCGGCCGTCATCACCTACGACCCGGCATACGGCTACGAAATGGGCGTCATCATGCGTGACGGCCTCAACCGGATGTATGGGCCCGGCGAAGCCGGGAAAGAAATTGCCGCCAACGATCCGTCGCGGAACGTGATGTACTACATCACTGTCTACAACGAGCCGATCGTGCAGCCGCCCGCACCGGCGGAACTCGATGTGGAGGGCATCATCAAGGGCATCTACCTGCTGGCGCCGGCCAAGATTGACGGCCCGCGCACGCAGATCCTGGCCTCCGGCGTGTCCGTTCCCTGGGCCCTCGAAGCCCAGCGGATCCTCGCCGAGGACTGGGGCGTCTCCGCCGATGTCTGGTCCGTGACCTCCTGGACCGAACTGCGCCGCGACGCCATGGCCGCCGAGGAGGACTCCTTCCTCAACCCCGGCCAGCCCGCCCGCGTCCCGTTCGTGACCCAGCAGCTCGCCGGTGCCACCGGTCCGATCGTGGCGGTCACCGACTACATGAAGGCCGTGCCGGACCAGATCCGCCAGTTCCTGCCGAACGAGTTTGCCTCACTCGGCGCGGACGGCTTCGGCTTCTCCGACACCCGCGCCGCGGCACGCCGTTTCTTCAAGAACGACATCCACTCGGTTGTGGTCCGTTCCCTTCAGATGCTGGCCCGCCGGGGCGAAGTGGATGCCCAGGCACCTGCCCAGGCCATCGAGAAGTACCGCCTGCACAACGTGAACGCCGGCACCACCGGCAACGCGGGCGGCGACTCCTAACCGCGCTTCAGCGCAAGAGCGAACGTACGACGGCGGCTCCCACCGAAAGGTGGGGGCCGCCGTCGGGCGTTAACCGCCCCACCCCCTCCTGCCTCCCTCCGGGGGGCGCTCTGGACTGCCGCGGGCCGCTGTGATGCAGGACAAGGGCAGTTGTAGCCTTCGCACAAATGGAGCTTGGGCGGCCCGCACCGTATGCTCAATGCATGGCAGAGCCGATCACCACTCCCGAAAAACGCAATCCGAGCTCGAGGGCGATGACTCCGGAGAAAGCCGAAACCCTTAAGAAGCTCCGGGCCAGCGTGGGCCAGCTGTCGACGACGACGCTGCGCCAGTTGGAGAAGTCCCTGCCGTGGTACGGCCGGCTGAACTCGGATGAACGTTCCGCCCTGGGCATGGTGGCCCAGAACGGCATCGCGGCATTCGTCACCTGGTACGAACGGCCGAGTTCGCCGTCGTGGATCCTCTCCGACGTCTTCGGTACCGCGCCCACCGAGCTGACCCGCTCCATCAGCCTGCAGAAGGCGCTCCAGCTGATCCGGATCGTCGTGGAAGTCGTCGAGGACCAGGTCCCGGTGATCGCCCCGGAAGCGGACCAGGGGGCCCTCCGGGAGGCCGTGCTGCGCTACTCGCGGGAGGTCGCGTTCGCGGCCGCCGACGTCTATGCCCGCGCCGCGGAATCCCGCGGCTCCTGGGATACCCGGCTGGAAGCCCTGATTGTCGATGCCATCCTCCGCGGCGAAAACACCGACGCGCTGCGGTCCAGGATCGCGGCCCTGGGCTGGAAAGCACAGGAGCGCTTCACCGTCATGGTAGGGAATTCCCCGTCCGAACCAAGCGCCAGCTACGTCAGCGAACTGCGGCGCACAGCGGGGCGCTTCGCCGAGGACGCCCTTGTGGGGATCCAGGGCGACCGCCTCATCCTGATCCTGGGCGGGGTCCACGACCGGGAGACCGCGTACCTGAAACTCAGCGAACTCTTTGCCCCCGGCCCGGTGGTCTACGGCCCGGAGGCCGGGTCCCTCCTCGAGGCCAGCGGCTCTGCCCAGTCGGCCTTTGCCGGCCTCACCGCGGCCCGCGCGTGGCCTTCCGCGCCACGCCCGGTGGCGGCCGATGACCTGCTCCCGGAGCGGGTGATCTCCGGCGACGACGCCGCCCGCCGCTCGCTGGTCAAGAACATCTACCGCCCGCTGCTGGCCGCCTCCAACGGGCTGGTGGAGACCCTCGGCACGTACCTCGAACTGGGCCATTCACTCGAGGCCACGGCCCGGGAACTCTTCGTCCATGCCAACACAGTGCGCTACCGGCTCAAGCGCGTCTGCGACGTCACGGGCTGGGATCCGCTGCTGCCGCGGGAGGCGTTCGTGCTCCAGACCGCCCTCGTCGTGGGCCGGCTTTCTGCCCCGCCGAAGGCCCCCACGGAGCGGCAACCTCCCCGCAACGGCTCCTGAACCGTTGTAGACTTCCTACAAACTGACCCAGTGAGCTTGGTGCATGAAAACACGAATGTTCACGCGGTAATTTGGAAAGCTGGTTACGTGCTTGCAATCGTTTGCCCTGGACAGGGCTCCCAGACCCCTGGTTTTCTGGCCCCTTGGCTGGAACTGCCACCCGTCGCAGGCCTCCTGGCCTCCCTCAGCGAGATAGCAGGCATCGACCTCACCGCCCATGGCACCACCTCCGATGAGGAGACCATCAAGGACACCGCAGTCGCGCAGCCCCTGATCGTCGCTGCGGGCCTGGTGACGGCAAAGTCGCTGTTCGACGTCGAACTCGGCACGCTTCCCGTCATCCTTGCCGGCCACTCCGTCGGCGAAATCACCGCGGCTTCCCTCGCCGGTGTCCTGTCGGAATCCGAAGCCATGACGTTTGTCCGCGAACGCGCCAACAGTATGGCAGCCGCTGCTGCCGCCACCCCGACCGGCATGAGTGCCGTCGTGGGCGGCGACCCCGCGGAGGTCCTGGCAGCCATTGCTGCCGCCGGGGCCACGGCCGCCAACGTCAACGGGGCCGGCCAGACCGTCGCCGCTGGCACCCTGGAGCAGCTCAAGGCCCTGGCGGAGAACCCGCCGGCCAAGGCCCGGGTTATCCCGCTGAAGGTCGCGGGCGCGTTCCACACCTCGCACATGGCCCCCGCGGGCGCGGCCCTGCAGGCCCTGCGTCCGTCGCTGCACCCGAAGGACCCGCAGGTGCCGTTGCTGTCCAACTTCGACGGCGCGGAAGTCACCGACGGCGCCGCCGCCGTCGACAGCCTGATCGCCCAGGTCTCCCGTCCGGTCCGCTGGGACCAGTGCATGGAGACGATGGTGCAGCGCGGGGTGACCGGCGTGATCGAGCTGGCTCCCGCCGGAACACTGGCGGGCCTGGCCAAGCGCGGCATGCCCGGCGTCAAGACAGTCACCGTCAAGACCCCGGACGATCTTTCCGCGGCCCTGGCCCTATTTGCAGAACTGGAGGGAGGGGCATGAGCGTTCCCACTCTGAAGCAGGCACCGGTGCAGGCAAACACCCGCATCATGGGTGTCGGCGCCTACCGGCCCAGCGTGATCGTGACCAACGAGGACGTGTGCCAGTGGATCGACTCCTCGGATGAGTGGATCCGCCAGCGCACGGGCATCATCACCCGGCACCGCGCGCCCGCCGATGTCAGCGTGATTGACATGGCCGAGGGCGCCGCACGTGAAGCACTGCAAAGGGCCGGCATCGAGGCCTCCCAGCTCGGCGCCGTGATCGTCTCCACGGTCACCCACCCGTATGCGACCCCGTCCGCCGCAGCGAGCCTCGCCGACCGACTCGGCGCGACGCCGGCCCCGGCCTTCGACATCTCCGCGGCCTGCGCCGGCTACTGCTACGGCATCGCCCAGGGCGACGCCCTGGTGCGCTCCGGCGCGGCCTCCTACGTCCTGGTGGTCGGTGCCGAGAAGCTCTCCGACGTCATCGACAACACGGAACGGACCATCTCCTTCCTGCTTGGCGACGGCGCGGGCGCCGTCGTGATCGGCCCCTCCGACACGCCCGGCATCGGCCCCTCGGTGTGGGGTTCGGACGGCAGCAAGTGGGATGCCATCGGCATGACCCACTCCATGCTCGACATCCGCGAGCTCGCGCTGACCGGCAAGCACGGCGCCGCCGTCAGCGATGAGGAAGCGGCAGTGACCGACGCATCCCTGTGGCCGACCCTGCGCCAGGACGGCCAGACTGTCTTCCGCTGGGCCGTGTGGGAGATGGCCAAGGTGGCCCAGCAGGCCCTGGACGCCGCCGGCATCCGGTCCGAGGACCTCGCCGCGTTCATCCCGCACCAGGCCAACATGCGCATCATCGACGAGATGGCCAAGAAGCTGCACCTGCCCGCGACCGTCAAGATCGCCCGCGACATCGCCGACGCCGGAAATACGTCGGCGGCGTCCATCCCCCTGGCCACCCACCGCCTGCTTGAGGAAAACCCCGAGCTCAGCGGCGGGCTGGCGCTGCAGATCGGCTTCGGAGCCGGTCTGGTCTTCGGCGCCCAGGTGGTCGTGCTTCCTTAGGCAGCCACCGCTTTTTCGAACTAAATACGTTCCACCCGTTTCACCCTTGCACCGCATGTCCTTCAATTTCAGGGCCCGCCCCGCATGCTGTGCTCGCAAGCATTCCCGCACCAAGCCGAACCCTCGGTTTGAATCATTTCCGCCCCTAGGCTGCCGGCATTCCACCGGCAGCCGAGGGCAACAACCAGAAAAGGAGCCATCAATGGCTAGCAACGAAGAAATCCTGGCCGGCCTGGCTGAAATCGTCAACGAAGAGACCGGCCTGGCCGCGGAGGCTGTCGAAATGGACAAGTCCTTCACCGAGGACCTGGACATCGACTCCATCTCGATGATGACGATCGTGGTCAACGCCGAAGAGAAGTTCGGCGTCCGCATCCCGGACGAAGAGGTTAAGAACCTCAAGACCGTCGGCGACGCTGTCAGCTTCATCGCCAACGCCCAGGCCTAGTCTGGCTTCCGCCAGCATCGGCGGACCCCGGTGCCCGGTCCGGGCGCTGCAGCAGCGCCCGGACCGGACCACCAGCACCACCACGAAATGCACCACCCCAAAGTTCCCCTCGCAGGCCCCGGCCATCCCATTCGCGGTTCCGGATACGGCAGGCGCACCGACAGAGAGTGATCCCATGGCACGCAAAGTAGTCATTACCGGTCTGGGTGCCACCACACCCATCGGCGGCGATGTCCCCACAATGTGGAAGAACGCGCTCAAGGGCGTCTCCGGCGCGCACACGCTTGAGGACGACTGGGTGGCCAAGTACGAACTGCCCGTCCACTTCGCCGCACGCGCCTCCACCCCTGCCTTGGACGTCCTGACCCGGGTCGAGGCCAAGCGCATGGACCCGTCCACCCAGTTCGCCGTGGTCGCATCCCGCGAGGCGTGGGCCGACTCCGGCATCACCGAAATCGACCACGACCGTCTGGCGGTGGCCTTCGCGACCGGCATCGGCGGCGTCTGGACCCTCCTGGATGCCTGGGACACCCTGCGCGAAAAGGGTCCCCGCCGCGTCCTGCCCATGACCGTACCCATGCTGATGCCCAACGGCCCGGCCGCCGCGGTAAGCCTGGACCTGGGTGCCCGCGCCGGCGCCCACACCCCCGTTTCCGCCTGCGCGTCCGGCACCGAGGCCGTGCACGTGGGCCTGGACCTGATCCGAGCCGGCAAGGCCGACGTCGTCGTGTGCGGCGGCGCCGAAGCCGCCATTCACCCGATGCCGATCGCCGCCTTTGCCTCCATGCAGGCCCTCTCACGCCGCAACGACGATCCCGAGCACGCCTCACGCCCCTACGACCGTGACCGCGACGGCTTCGTCATGGGCGAGGGCGCCGGTGCCCTGGTGCTTGAGGCCGAGGAACACGCCCTGGCCCGCGGCGCCCGGATCTACGCCGAACTGGCGGGCACCTCGGTCACCGCCGACGCCTACCACATCACCGCCCCGGACCCCCAGGGCCTGGGCGCCACCCGCGCGCTGAAGGCTGCGATGTTCGATGGCCGCATCCAACCTGAAGACATCGTGCACGTCAACGCGCACGCCACCTCCACTCCGGTCGGAGACAAGCCCGAGTACGCGGCCCTCAAGGCCGCCCTGGGCAAGCACGTGGACTCGGTAGCGGTCTCGGCCACCAAGTCCCAGATGGGGCACCTGCTCGGCGCCTCCGGTGCCGTAGAGGCCGTGCTGACCGTCATGGCCATCTATGACCGCAAGGCGCCGGTGACTATCAACCTCGAGAACCAGGATCCCGAAATCCCGCTCGACGTCGTCACGACCGCCCGCGACCTGCCGGCCGGCAGCATCGCCGCACTGAGCAACTCGTTCGGCTTCGGCGGCCACAACGCCGTGATCGCGGTACGCAGCGTGTAGCTGCACGACCAGCAGCACGCCCGCAGCACGCCGGGACGGCAGATGGCGGCAATGTTCTTCGTGAACATTGCCGCCATCTGCTTTTTTGGCGCCTAGCTATGGAATTACTGCGGTGGTGCGCCCGGTGAGGCCCTAGCCGACCTGGTGGAGCCAGCGGACGGGGGCGCCTTCGGCGGCGTGCCGGAACGGCTCGAGTTCCTCGTCCCAGGCCTCGCCCAGGGCGAGGGAGAGCTCGTGGTAGACGGCCGAGGGGTCGCCGGCGCCGGATTCGTAGGCGTAACGGATGCGGTCCTCGGACACCATGATGTTGCCGTGGACGTCAGTGGTGGCGTGGAAGATCCCGAGCTCCGGGGTGTGCGACCAACGGCCGCCGTCCACCCCCTGGCTCGGCTCCTCAGTGACTTCATAGCGCAGGTGCGCCCAGCCTCGCAGAGCGGACGCCAATTGAGCCCCCGTGCCCGGCGTTCCGGTCCACGACAGCTCAGCCCGGAACATTCCGGGCGCGGCAGGCTGAGCGGTCCACTCCAAGTCCGTCCGCTTGTCCACGACAGACCCTATGGCCCACTCGACGTGGGGGCACAAGGCAGTCGGGGCCGAGTGAACGAACAACACACCTCGGGTCAGTGCAACAGACATTCCATCCTCCATAGCTGTAGGTACGTCTTCCCCAACGACCTGTGCCTGGATGTCTGTCTGTTGCGCGGATCCGAATTTATGCCGGCGGTCCCTGCCAGACTACTAATATACAACCGGGTTCAAAGCTGGGACGTAGTGCATTCCAGCTTCAAGTTCAACTTGAAACTTCCCGGGCGTGAGTTTTATTCTGCCCTACCCCTCCTCATTACGCCAGTGCGATTCGGCGCGTCTTTTCCGGCGCGCCGTGCACGGTTCGGCAGTCCCGCAGGTGGACCCTGGTCCGCTTGGGCCTGGGCGGGTATTCGGGCGGAATCCCGGGCAGGAATCCGGGCCGACTTGTGCGCCTTTCCGGCCGGCCGGACGCGACCGGCCGGCGATCCTCAGGCCCGGGGGTGCGCCTGCTGGTAGCTCTGCCGGAGCCTCTCGACGGACACGTGGGTATAGATCTGGGTGGTGGCAAGGCTGCTGTGCCCGAGGATTTCCTGCACGGCGCGCAGATCGGCCCCGCCGTCGAGCAGGTGGGTCGCTGCAGAGTGCCGCAGAGCGTGCGGCCCGGTGGCGGCGGTGTCTCCCAGCCGTTCCAGCATCTCCTTGACCACGCTGCGGATCTGGCGCTGGTCCACCCGTCCGCCGCGCGCGCCCAGGAAGAGCGCCGGGCCGCTGGTCCCGGTAGCGAGGGCCGGCCGGCCGCGGCGGAGCCAGTCGTCGACGGCGAGCGCCGCCGGCAGCCCGTAGGGCACCGTGCGTTCCTTGTTGCCCTTGCCGAGCACCCGGAGGGTTCTGCGGTCCGGGTCGAGGTCGTCAACGTCCATACCGGCCAGCTCGCCAACCCGGACACCGGTGGCGTAGAGCAGCTCCACCATGGCACGGTTGCGCAAGGCCAGCGGATCCCCCTCGGCCGAGGCGGATTCGGCGTCGTCCACGAGCCGCCGGACCTGTTGCTGGTGCAAGACGCCGGGCAGGGATTTCTCCCGCTTTGGCGCCTTGAGCCGCAGGGCCGGGTCGGCTTCGATCAGCTCCTCACGGACAGCCCAGGCGGTGAAGGCCCTGGCGGTGGCGGCGCGGCGGGCCAGGGTGGCGCGGGACTTCCCGGACTCGCTCTGGGCGCCAAGCCAGCGCCGCAGGGTCCCGAGCTCCAGCCCAGCAAGGTCGTGGACGCCCTCGGTTGCGGCGTGCGCGAGCAGGCTTTCGACATCGGAGAGATAGGCCCGCACGGTATGGGCGGACCTGCCCCGTTCCGCTTCCAGGTAACGGCCGAAGCGGGCGGCGGCGAGCTGGATATCGCCGTCGGGCGCGGCGGGCGGGGCAGCGGGGGGATCCTGCGTAGACACCCTCTTACTCTGGCAGTATTCCCCCGGCATTCAAGGAGCCGGTCGGCGAGCCGCTTCTTCCCGGTGAAGCAAGCCATCTCAGTCCGCCTTCCCGGAGCGTTTCCAGCCGCCATGCCGGGATTCGGCCAGCCCCAGCAGCCCGAGCCGGCCAAGACCCGCGCGGACCGAGTCCGGGCTCAGCCCGGCCACCGCGGCCAGCTTCTCGACCGAGGTGGTGGTCCGCAGCGGCAGGGCATCGAGCAGGATCAGGTCCTCCAGGGTCAGGCCATCGTGGGCCTCAGACCGGCCTGCCTTGTCCGGGGGCATCGCCTCGCCGCTCGGGGAGGCGAGCTCGGCGATCTCCCCGGCATCCGTGACGCATACCGCGCCGCCTTCACGGAGAAGCCGGTGGCAGCCGGCGGAGTTGGCGCTGTGGATGGAACCGGGCACGGCGCCCACGGCCCTGCCCAGGCCTTCGGCATGGTGGGCCGTGTTGAGGGCGCCGGAGCGCCACCGGGCCTCGACCACGACCGTGACGGAGGCCAACGCCGCAATGAGCCGGTTCCGCTGAAGGAACCGGTAACGGGTGGGAGCGGACCCGGGCGGAACCTCGGCCAGGACCGCGCCGCGGTTCGCCACGGTCCGCAGCAGGTCCTCATTGCCGGCGGGGTAGAAGCGGTCCACTCCCCCGGCCATGACGGCAATGGTGGGCACACCGCCCGCGCTTCCGGCCAGGGCCGCCCTGTGGGCGTGGGCATCAATCCCGTAGGCCCCGCCGGAGACGATCGTGAAGCCGCGCTGGGCCAGCGAGTAGGCGAGGTCGCCCGTCACCGATGCTCCATAGCTGGTGCTGTCCCGGGAACCCACTAGGGCTACGATCCGGGCCGCCGGGGGCAGCTCCTGTTCCACGCCGCGCCACCACAGGCACAGGGGCTCCTGCAGTCCGAGGTCCGCCAACTGCCGCGGCCACAAGTCATCCCTGGGAATGATGAGGCGTCCGCCGAGCCGGTGCATGGTGGCCAGGTCGCGCTCCGGGGCGAGGTCGGGCACGCGCGGGGCCCAACGCTTCAGCGCCTCGCTAAGCCCGGACCAGCCGCTGCCGGACCCGCTGTCCGCCAGGATTCCAGTGATCTCCTGTTCGAGCCCGGGACCGGCGGCCAGCACGCCGCTGGCAATCCGCAGGGCGTCCTGCGCCCCCACGGCCTGGACCAGCGCCAGGCCCGCCGCGTCCTGCGGCTCGAACAGGCGGGCCAGAGCGGCGCGGGCTATTCGTTCGTCATCAATCATGGTGGTTCCTTTCGCACGGCTGGGGTGGGCTTCGTGCCGGCAGGCTCAGGGTGAGACCGCGGCGGCCTGCCGGAGGCCCAGCGCCTGCCCGACGTCGTCTGCGTCCGGGACGTCGTGCCGGGACAGGTCCGCAAGGGTCCACGCGAGGCGCAGCACGCGGTCGTAGCCGCGGGCGGTCAGCACTCCGCGCTCCAGTGCGTAGTCCAGGATGCGGGTGGTGGGGGCATCGAGCCGAAAGGACCCGCGCAGCAGCCGCCCCGGCACCTGCGCGTTGGTTTCCATCCCGAATGGCAGCAGCCGGTCCAGCTGGCGGGCCCGGGCCGCCCGGACCCTTTCCGCGATGCTGGCCGTTCCTTCCTCGGCCGCAGGTTGGCCGAAGCCGGCGAGCGAGACCCGCTCGACTTCGAGCTGGATGTCGACCCTGTCCAGCAGCGGCCCTGACATCCGGGCCTGGTACCGGCGGCGCATGATGGGCGTGCAGATGCAGTCCACTCCTTTGCCCGTTGCCTTGCCGCAGGGACAGGGGTTGGCTGCAAGGACCAGCTGGAACCGGGCGGGATAGGCCGCGGACCCGGCCGAGCGGTGGATGACCAGCTCTCCGCTTTCCAGCGGCTGCCGCAGGGCGTCCAGAACGCCGCGGTCGTACTCCGGGGCCTCGTCCAGGAAGAGCACCCCGCGGTGCGCACGGGATGCCGCCCCGGGCCGCGGCAGCCCGGACCCGCCACCGATGATGGCCACCGCCGTCGCGGTGTGGTGCGGGTTCTCGTAGGGCGGGCGGCGCAGCAGCTGCACGGAGCCCGACGGCAGCGAACACAGCGAGTGGATTGCGGTCACCTCCATGGCCTCGGTGTCGCCCAGGTCCGGCAGCAGCCCGGGCAGCCGCTCGGCGAGCATGGTCTTCCCGGCACCCGGCGGCCCGGTCAGCAGCAGGTGGTGGGCACCGGCGGCGGCTACTTCCAATGCACGCCGCGCCGCCGCCTGGCCGGAGACATCGCACATGTCCGGCGCCAGGGCGGGACCGTTGCCGGGTTCGGGGTGGCCGGAGTCCTCGGTATCGGGTTCGAAGTCGAGGACGAGGTCCTGCGGGTCCGCGCCGCAGTCAAACGCGAGCCGGGCCAGTGTGGCATAGCCCCGGACCTGCGCGCCGGGGACCAACTCGGCCTCCGCCACGTTGGCCCGGGCCACGACGACCTCCGGGTAGCCGGCCCGGACCGCGGCCATCACGGCAGGAAGGATGCCGCGCACGGGCCGCAGCCGGCCGTCCAGGCCGAGCTCGGCCATGAAGACCGTGCGGCCCGTTGGCCGGATGTCGTTCGCCGCCAGCAGCACGGCCATGGCGATGGCGAGGTCGAATCCCGAACCGCGTTTGGGCAGGGATGCCGGGATGAGGTTGGCCGTGATCTTCCGGCGGCTCAGCGGGATCCCCGAATTCTGCGCCGCCGAGCGGATCCGTTCCTTGGCCTCGTTTAGTGAGGCGTCCGGCAGGCCCAGGATCACGAACGCCGGCAGGGTCTGGCCGATGTCGGCTTCGACCTCCACAATGTAGCCGTTGAGGCCCACGAGGGCGACGGAATACGTCCGGCCCAGGGCCATCTATCCCACCCCCTTGAGGTGCTCGACGGCGGGCTCGCCAATGCCGTCGTCGACCACCGCGATCACGTCCACGCGGCACAGCGGCATCCACAGCCCCTGGGCACGGCACCACGCCGCTGCCAGCCGGTGTAGTCTTGCCAGCTTGTCCGCGCCGACAGCCTCGAAGGGATGCCCGAAGGCCAGGGATTTCCGGGTTTTCACCTCGGCGATGACCAGCGCGTCGCCGTCGAGCGCGACAATGTCGATCTCACCCTCCGGGCAGCGCCAGTTCCGCTCCACGATCCGCATGCCGTGGGCCTGCAGGAAGTCGGCCGCGAGGTCCTCCCCGCGCCGGCCCAGCACATCCTTAGCTCTCATGCCTCCAGCGTGAAGCGCCGCCACTTACGACGACAGAGCCCACCTCGGCTATGTGGAAAACGTCGCCGTGCTGCAAGAGCACATGCGTGATGAGAAAAGTATCCGCAGCCCGTTCAGCACTGCTGATCGCATAATCAAGGCAGAACGAAAGAACTGCAGGAGGAACAAGGAATGAAGGTACTTTTCCTCGATATTGACGGTGTCGTCAACCGCGTTGGTACAAGACAGAGCTTTCGCGGCTTCATGGGCATCGATCCTTTCCTGGCGTCCAAGGTCTGCAAGATCATCTTCGACACGGACGCAGCCGTTGTTCTAACGTCCACATGGCGGCATATCCCCGGCGGCCGTGAAGAAGTCGACCGACACGTTTACAAGACCTTTGACGTTACTCCGACAGCGGACACAGGTTTTCGTGGCGAGGAAGTGAAGATGTGGCTGGACCGGCATCCGGAAGTGACGCGGTATGCCATTGTCGACGACGATACTGACTTCTATGCCGATCAGCCCTTTTTCAAAACGAGCTGGCAAACGGGAATCTCCGACGAGGTTGCGCAGCAGGTAACCGAATTTCTCAACAGTGGAGATACCCCCTGAGTGCACATCTACCAACGTTGGGAAACTTCGCCGAAGCGCCTGCCGACGGCCCGGGATCCAGGCGGATCCCGGGCGGCCACTTCCGGCGATCAACTCCGTGGCGGCATTGACAGGACGTGTTGATGCGATTGTCAGACAACGAAACGTAGCCAATGCCTGCAAGGCCCACCTAGGCTTTTCCCACCCCCTCGAATTCCGCGGGGCGTCCGTAGTCTCTCCTGAGGATCGGCCGAAGGATCGGCGTATGGAATATCGAGCGGCCCAGCCGCTGGGAACGCAGCAGCTTACGGAACCGGGTCCGCCCGGCGGGCAGGCAGGCCCCAGCTGGCCCCCACCACCACCGCCTGAGCCCGAGACCTGGCCCCCACCACCGCGGCTTGCGCCAGCAAGGCCTGAGCCCGGGAGCTGGCCCCCGCCAGTGCGGTCAGAGCCCGGCCCCGCGCCAGAGCCTGAGCCGGCAGCTCCGGCGGGAAAACGCACGCACCGGGTCCGGCGTATGCTCGCCAGGAGCTTCAAGTTCGCCCTCGCCATGGTGGTCATCACGGAGCTGGCCGCCGTCTCCTTCATCTGGTTCGCTCCCCGGCGCACTGCCTACATGCTGCAGACCGGCGGCCCGATCGCCTACCAGTACGTGTCCCTGAACCACATCAGCCGCTATGTCATCGCCGCGGCCGTCGCCCACGAGGACCAACAGCTGGGAACGCGTGTTGGCGCGTTCTCCGTTGATGATTTCCGGGACAGGGCCGTCGCCTACCTGCAGGGCGAGGATGACCCGAGCGGTTCCACGGTCCCGCAGCAGCTGGTCAAGAACATCTTCCTTTGGCCTGATGCGAATGCCCTGAGGAAGGGGCTGGAGGCCGGGCTAGCCACCGAGTTCAGCCTCACCCTGACCCCGCAACGGATCATGGAGCTGTATCTGAACTACGCGCAGTTCGGCCCTAAGCTGTACGGCATCTGCGCGGCGAGCTGGTACTACTTCGACGAACCCCCATGGAACATGTCCGAGTATCAGGCTGCGCAATTGATGGGGGTCCTGCCACTGCCCACACTCGTCACCCGGGCGGCGGGAGGCGGCATCTATCTCGGCCCGGGGGTCCACCCCAAAGTGTGGGACTACGTCAACGGTGCGGCCAACGTGTGGGTCCCCAGGCAGATCGAGGGGCTCGGCGGATGGAAGGCGGCCGTCGCAACCATCGGAATCGGCGACACAGCGTCCGACCACGCCGCCGAGCGGGGATCCGCGAACCCGGATGGCTGCGGTTCGTATCCGGAGAGTGTGCTGGACCTGCTGCGGCAGCAGGGCGTTGCCCTGGACCGCAACGGGAAACCTGCGCCACTCAGGGGCTAGGAAACCCGAAAACTAGGAAGCCAGGGTCAGTTGCCCAGGTCCTCGACCTTGGGCAGGGCGAGTTCCTCGCTGCGGGGCAGTTCCTCGACGTTGACGTCCTTGAACGTGATGACGCGGACGCTCTTGACGAACCGGGCGGAGCGGTAGACATCCCACACCCAAGCGTCCTGCAGGGTCAGGTCGAAGTAGACCTCGCCGTCGGCGCTGCGGGCCTGCAGGTCAACGTGGTTGGCAAGGTAGAAACGCCGTTCGGTCTCGACCACATAGCTGAACAGCCCGACGACGTCGCGGTATTCGCGGTAGAGCTGTAGCTCCATGTCGGTCTCATAGTTTTCAAGGTCCTCGGCACTCATGGTTCCATCTTGCACCATCCGGCGCCGGCCGCGCGCCACCGGCCGTCGCGCCCGAGCGGCCAGAACAGCTAGAGCAGCTGCCAGCTGACCCGGTGGTACGGCGTGGGACCGGAGGTCCGCAGCGCCTCCTTGTGCGCTGCGGTGCCGTAGCCCTTGTTCACGTCCCAGCCGTAGGCCGGGTACTGGGTATGCAGCTCGCACATCATCGCATCGCGCTCGACTTTCGCGATGATGCTGGCCGCGGCGACGCTGAGGCACTGCATGTCGGCTTTGACCAGTGTGTGCACCGGGGCGTCGCAGCCGGGTTCGGCGGGGGCATCGTCAAACAAGGACGGCTGCAGATCCGGCGAGAGCCAGTTGTGGCTGCCGTCCAGCAGGACAACCTCGGGCCTGATGCCGGCGGCGAGCACGGCAAACCAGGCCCGGTTCCCGGCAAGACGGAGCGCCGCGATGATCCCGAGTTCGTCGATCTCGTTCGCGGACGCATGCCCGACGGCGGAGGCGACGCTCCAGTCCCGGACCAGCGGCACCAGCCGCTCCCGGTCCGCGACCTTGAGCAGCTTGCTGTCCCGGACATCGGCCAGGAGCTTCTGTTGCTGCAGGTCCACGACGGCGATCCCCACGCTGACGGGACCGGCCAGGGCGCCGCGGCCGACCTCGTCGATGCCCGCGAGGAGCCGTGCGCCGGAGCTGCGGAAGCGGCGTTCGTAGTCGAGGGTGGGGGCTGCTGACATGACGGGCGGCTTACTTTCCGGACGGGGCGGGGACGCCGCGGAAGACGTCCGGGTAGTTGTCCAGGGCCGACATCCTGTTCAGCGGCCAGGCGATGACGGCGGCCTTGCCTTCAATGTCGGATTCGTTGACGAAGCCGCCGTTGGTGTCCATATGGGCACGGGAATCCGCGGAGTGGTTGCGGTTGTCGCCCATGACCCAGACCTTGCCCGCGGGCACGACGACGTCAAAGTCGCGGACCTGGGGAATCTCTGCGGAATTGATGTATTTCTCGTCCAGCGGCGCGCCATTGACGGTGAGCTGTCCGCCGGCGTCGCAGCAGACCACGTGGTCACCCGGGAGCCCGATGACGCGCTTGACCAGATGCTGTTCCGAGTTGTCCGGCAGCAAACCGACGAACGTCAGCCCGTCCTGCACCCAGGTGAAGGGGCCCTTGGCCTTTGGAGCCGCGGGGGCGAGCCAGCCCTGGCTGTCCCGGAACACCACCACGTCCCCGCGCTGGAGCGCCATGGGCTCGGGCACGAGCAGGTTCACGAAGATGCGGTCGTTCACATCGAGGGTGTTGACCATGGATTCGGAGGGGATGTAGAAGGCCCGGAACAGGAAGGTCTTGATCAGGAAGGACAGCACGATCGCCACGACGACCACCGTGGCAACCTCCTTCAGCCACAGGAAGAGCGGGCTGCGCCCTTCTCGGGCCTTGGCCTTCCTGGCCCGGCGGGATGTCGGATCGGCGTGGGCGGGGCCGTCGGCCCGCTCCCTCCCCGTCGGCTCAGGCGCGGTCGGCCCAGCCGCGGTCGGGGCGGGCGCGGTCGGCCCAGCCGCGGTCGGGGCAGTCTCCGACCGGGCAGTCTCGATACGGGCAGCCTGGATACGATCAGCGCGCTGCGCACCGGTGCTGTCGTCCTGCGACGCAGGAGCCGACGCCGGAGCAGGAGCCGGCGCACCAGCCGGTGGATCCGCCGGCTCGTCCGCGGGAATCGCCGAGGCGGTAACCCGGGGTCGGTCCTGGCCCTGCGGATCAGGAGTGCGCGGTTCGGTCTCGGGCATCTACTGTCCGTTCGTCGTCGTCGTTGTCGCAGCCGGTTCGGGCCGCGCTACTGCTGCAAATCTATCAAGCGGCCAGATGATCTGTACCGGCCTGCCAATGACGCGTTCCAGCGGCACCATGCCCCCGCCAGGGGCGCCCAGGAGGCTCCGGGAATCGGCGGACATCGAGCGGTGGTCCCCCATGAGCCAGAGCCGCCCGGCAGGCACCTGGACGGCGAACTTCACATCGCTCGGGGTGTCCCCCGGATACACATACGGTTCCGCAACTTGCTGGCCGTTGACTGTGAGCCGGCCGCCGGCGTCGCAGCAGACCACACGGTCGCCTGGCAGTCCGATGACGCGCTTGACATACGTGGTGTCGCTGCCCGCCAGGCCAAGCCAGCGTCCGGCTTCGGCGAGGGCATCGACCACGGGGCCGTTGCCACTGTTGAGCGGGGCAAAGGAACCGCGGCCGTCAAAGACGACGACGTCGCCCCGGCCCAAGGGCTTAGCTTGGAAGCCGGTCCGCGCCACCACGATCCGGTCCCCCGTGTGCAGGAGCGGCTCCATGGAGGCGGACGGGATGAAGAAGATGTCCACCCACAGGGAGCGGACCACGGCGCTGATGGCCACGGCGAGCACCAGGGCCAGCAACGCAAAACGCCAGCCCGGTTTCCTGGGCTGGCGTTTTGGCTGTTCCATGTTCCGTATCCCCTGGCGCTGTCGTGAACTAATGTGCGCTGTTGCGGATAGCTCCGGCGCCGCACTAGCTGACGCACCGGATACGGTCCGTGGATCCGCGGTGGAAGCCTGTCGTGGAAGACGAAAAAGCTTACTTGGCGGTCTGGAAGTCGCGCTTTTCCTTGATCTTCGCGGCCTTACCACGCAGGTTACGCATGTAGTAAAGCTTGGCGCGGCGCACGTCACCCTTGGAGACGAGCTCGACCTTGTCGATGATCGGGGAGTGCACCGGGAAGGTACGCTCTACGCCGACACCGAAGGAGACCTTGCGGACGGTGAAGGTTTCGCGGACGCCATCGCCCTGGCGTCCAAGGACGAAGCCCTGGAAGACCTGGACGCGGGAGTTCTTGCCTTCGATGATGTTCACGTGAACCTTGATGGTGTCACCCGCGCGGAACTCGGGAACATCGGTGCGCAGCGAGGCTGCATCTACGGAATCGAGGATATGCATTGATCCACTCCTGGTGAACGCCACAGGTCACTCACGTTGGGTTACGGCGGTCAGGGCCGGTGGCATGCGCCGCCCGCAAATTTCCGCCGAAAGTTTGTCAATCCGGCCCTGTCAGGAGTAGACGGGGCCGGGGTGCCGGGCTGTTGGTAGCGCTCCCCCTGTGGCAGGTTCGCAACCCAGCAGGCACAAGGACTAATTTTGCCACATTTTGTGCGGGTTAGCCCAATCCCGGCGGTTAGGCGTCGGGACGGCGCAGCAGGCGGCCGTCGACGACGTCGTACCCCAGGTCGGAGAAGGCCGTACGGTCCGCGCGGGGCAGCTTGCCGGCGTCGAACTCCACGAGGAGGTCGGGACGGCGTTCGGCGGTGCGCCGGTACTGCTCATGCCGGCGCCACTGGGCGATCTTGCCGTGGTTGCCGCTCAGCAGCACGGCCGGGACGTCCCGGTCCCGCCAGCTGGAGGGCTTGGTGTAGACGGGGTATTCGAGCAGCCCGTCCGAGTGGGATTCCTCCACGAGGGACTCGGGGTTGCCGACGACGCCGGGCAGCAGCCGGCCGATGGCCTCGACCATGGCCAGCACGGCGACCTCGCCGCCGTTGAGGACGTAGTCCCCCAGGCTCATCGGGCGCACCGTGAAGTGCTCCGCGGCCCACTCCAGGACCCGTTCATCGATGCCCTCGTACCGGCCGCAGGCGAACACCAACTGGTCCTCCTCGGCGAGCTGATGGGCGGTGGCCTGGGTGAAGCGCTCCCCCGCCGGTGACGGAACGATCAGGACAGGCTTGGCGGCACCGTCCGGGCCGGCAGACTCTGGGGTGCCGCCGTCGTCAGGGGCACCGGCGTCCCCGGACCGCCCGGCGGCCACGGCGGTGAGGGCCTGAGCCCAGGGTTCGGGCTTCATGACCATGCCGGCGCCGCCGCCGTAGGGGGTGTCATCGACCGTGCGGTGCCGGTCGGTGGTGTAGTCACGCAGGTCATGGACCTTGAGGTCCAGCAGGCCGTCCTGGCGGGCCTTGCCGATCAGCGACAGCTCCAGCGGGGCCAGGTACTCCGGAAAGATACTGACGACGTCGATTCTCATCTACGCGTTGCCCTGCTCTTCGGAGTTCCGGGCCGCGGCACCTTGGGCTTTGGGATCCTGGGCTGCGGGGTTTTGGGCCTCGGGGTTTTGGGCCTCGGGCGCCTCGTCCGTGTTGACTTCGAACAGTCCGGGCGGCGGGGTGACGAGGACGTACTTTTCAGCCACGTTAACCTCGGGCACAATCTGCTCGACAAAGGGGATCAGGACTTCCTTGCCGTCATCCGTCGTGACCACCAGCAGGTCCTGGACGGGCAGCGTGTGCAGCGCCGAGACCTTGCCGACCACATTGTCGCCCACGCGGACCTCCAGGCCCACGAGCTCATGCTCGTACCAGCCCTCGTCGTCGTCCTCGGCGCCGATGTCTTCGGTTTCGATGAACAGCTTGGCGCCGCGCAGGCCCTCAGCCTCGTTGCGGGTCTCGATCTCGTCAAAGGCCAGCAACAGGATGTCCTTGTTCCAGCGGGCGCTGAACACCGTCAGCGGCCCGGCCGAGCCGGGTTCCACGATGAACTGGGTGCCGGGGACAAAACGGTCGCCGGGCGCGTCGGTGAGCACCTGGACAGTCACTTCGCCGCGGATGCCGTGGGGCTTGCCGATTCGTGCCACCTGGAGCTGCATCTGTTCCTCTGTTCGGGGTTGGTGATTCTGTATTCTCTGGTGCGGAATAACGGGAAAACAGTCCGGCCCCTCCACCATTATCTGGTGAAGGGGCCGGACTCAAGACAAGTAGTGCTGAAAGCGTTACCGGCGGCGGTCGGTGTCGACGACGTCGACCCTGACCGGCTCGCCGTCCGCCAGCGCCGCAACCACAGTGCGCAATGCGCGTGCGGTCCGGCCCTGCCGGCCGATCACCCGTCCGAGGTCGTCCTGATGAACGCGCACCTCGAGGGTTTCCCCGCGGCGGTTGTTCTTCGCACTGACCTTGACGTCCTCGGGGCTGTCAACAATCCCGCGGACCAGGTGTTCGAGCGCTTCTGCCAGCAATTTACTCAGCCTCGGTGGTCTCTGCTTCGGCGGCGTCGGCGGGAGCCTCGGCAGCTTCGTCCTTCTTGGCCTTCTTGGTGATGGCTTCCGGGATGATCACGGAACCCTTTTCCGGGGTAACGAAGGCAGCCTTGGGAGCCTTGGTCTTCAAGGTTCCCTCCTGGCCCGGGAGACCCTTGAACTTCTGCCAGTCACCGGTGATCTTCAGGATCGCGGCAACCTGCTCGGACGGCTGTGCGCCGACGCCGAGCCAGTACTGGGCACGGTCCGTGTCGACCTCGATGTACGAGGGCTCTTCGGTCGGGTGGTACTTGCCGATCTCTTCGATAGCACGGCCATCACGCTTGGAGCGTGAGTCCATGACGACGATGCGGTAGTACGGTGCGCGCATCTTACCGAAGCGCTTAAGGCGAATCTTTACGGCCACTTTTGTGGTCACTCCTGTTTCTGAAACGGGGTCGAGCCCGGCGTTCTGCACCCGTGGGGCGGGCCGTACTTGGGGGTTCTAAAGGACAAGATCCAGACGCGGAGAGAGGGGCCACGCAGATCGAGTACCTTTTCATTGTGCCAGATCACCGGCAGGATTTCGACTTGACACGAGCTTGGCGCACCACCGCGCGGCCTGGAAGCGGCCTCGAGGGCCGGTCAGGACGTCCAGACGAAGAGGCCGGACCTGGTGGCGGGGTCGACGCCGGCGGCGAGCTCGGCAATCCGGCGCACGTAGTCCCGGGCCTCGTCCGGACCGAAGGGCATGTCCTCCTCGGCGGCCCAGTTGGCGGCGACATCCTCCAGGACGTCACCCTCCCCTTCGGTTTCATAGCTGAGCAGTTCCGCCAGCGTGCGGACCATTGCCGCCGGGACGCCGAGCAGCGAGTCGCTGGCCACGTCGACCATGGCCAGTTCATAGTCCGCGCCCGGGGCGTGCACGGCGACGCCGGCGAGGTCCCCCAGCCGCTCCACCTCGAAGTCGCTGATCTCCGGGATGCGGACGGCGCCCGGGGCGGCCGGACTGCCGCCTTCCAGTGCGCCGGCGCGCTCGAGGGCTTCTTCGTGGGTGGACACAAAGAGTTCGGTGAATCCCATGCAGCTGGTCCTTAGGGTTCGGCGGTCCGCAGACCGCTGTTTTCGACGTCGCTTCAGCCTAGCCGCTTCAGCATGGCCCCCCGCCCGCTGCACATGCCCTCCTCCGACTCTGAGCACTGGACATACGGCATCTATGTCGATTCCCGGCCGCGGGCACTGGACATGTTCCGATGTCCCGCCTGGGAACAGTGGACATGTTCCGACGTCCCGCCTGGGAAGAGTGGACATGTCCAGCGGTCCCGCCGGCGAAGAGTGGACATGCCCAACGGTCCCGCCGGCGAAGAGTGGACATGCCCAGCGGCCAGCTTGCCGGGCAGAACTTCTAGCGCACGGCGACGCGGATCCGATTGCGCCACGGGTCCTCGAAGCGCAGCTCGGCGCCGGTGTGGTGGGATTCGACGCCGGCAGCCTTGAGCCGGTCGGCCAGGGCCGCGACGTCGTCGCCGGAGGGCACTTCGATGAGGACCTCGCCCAGGCCCAGCGTGTCGCGCCGGGGGCCCGCGCCGCGGCTGTTCCATACGTTCATGGCCATGTGGTGGTGGTATCCGCCAGCCGAGACGAACAGCGCCTGGCCGTGCCAGCCCGCGGTCTTCTCGAAGCCGAGCGTGCCGACATAGAACTCATGCGCCGACTGGACGTCGCCGACCTGCAGGTGGACGTGCCCGACGCCGGCGGCGGCCTGGCGCTGGCCGGCCACGGACTCCTCGGTCAGGTATTGCTGCAGGTAGCGCTGCGGCGGCAGGGCGAGACTGTCCATGACGACGTTCTTGCCCTCCCAGGACCACGCCGCCCGCGGCCGGTCCCAGTACAGCTCGATGCCGTTGCCTTCGGGGTCGTTGAAGTAGAACGCCTCGCTGACGAGGTGGTCCGCGCTGCCGGTGAAGGACTGGGGCTCGTACTGGGCCGCGGTGGCGATGGTGGCCGCCAGGGAGTGCTGGTCCTCGAAGAGGAGGGCGGTGTGGAAGAGCCCGGCCTCGCCGCGGGAAGGTAGAAACAGGTCCGGGGCAGGCGCCAGATGCACCAGCGGCTTCTGCTGGCGCCCAAGGTAGAGCCCGCCGTCCTGTTCGGCCACAGTCTCCAGGCCGAGGGCGCGCTGGTAGTAGTCGGTCATGAGCTTCATGTCGCCGACCTTGAGCATCACGGTGCCCATGGTGAGTTCGGCAGGAAGGAGGTCCTGGGTGCTGGCTTCTGCGATCATGGCAACGCTCCGTGGATTTGTTAGCCGCCGGCCTTCGGCGACTCTATAAAACTAAATTACTTGAAGCTTCAATTTATTCCTCATGGCCGCTTGGCTCCCGGTCTACCGGCAGCCCACGCAGCACGATATGCCGGATCCGGCGGAGCGTGGCCGGATTGCTCCGCGGATCTTCGGCCGTGACGAGGACATCAGCGCTTGCCCCTTCACCGATGGACTCCGCGCCGAGCCAGGTCCGCGCGGACCAGCTCGCGGCGTTGAGGGCGGCAGCGGCGGAAAGGCCGGCGGCGTGCAGGGCCTGGATCTCGTCCACGATCCTGCCATGGCTGATCACGCTGCCGGCGTCGGTACCGGCATAGATCGCCAGCCCGGCCTCGTGGGCTTCGAGGATCCGCTCCGCCCGGCGCTCCCACAGCGAGCGCATGTGGGCTGCGTAGCGGGGGAACTTGGCGGCCGCCCGGGCGGCGATGTCCGGGAACGTGGCGATGTTGATCAGGGTGGGCACGATCGGAACACCCTGTTCGAGGAAGCGCGGCAGGTGCCGCGGCAGCAGCCCGGTGGCGTGCTCGATGCAGTCGATCCCGGCGTCGAGCATGTCATCGAGGGTGTCTTCGGCGAAGCAGTGTGCGGTGACGCGGGCCCCCTCATCGTGGGCGGCCCGGACGGCGTCCTTGACCGTCCGGGCGGGAAAACTGGCGGCGAGATCGCCGGCGTCGCGGTCGATCCAGTCCCCCACGAGCTTGACCCAGCCGTCGCCCGCGCGGGCCTGCTTCCGCACGGCCTCGACGAGATCCTCCGGCTCGACCTCGACGGCCAGGCCCGGCAGGTAGCGCCGGGTCCTCGCGAGGTGCCGGCCCGAGCGGATGATTCGGGGAAGGTCCACGCGTTGCTGGAGCCAGCGTGTGTCGTGGACGGCGCCGGCGTCGCGGACCAGGAGCGTCCCGGCGTTGCGGTCCGCCAGGGCCTGGGATTCCGCGGTGTCCTCGGTAACGTCCCCGCCCGGGCCCAGGCCGATGTGGCAGTGTGCGTCCACGAGGCCGGGCATGACCCAGCCGTCCAGCACGAGCTCCGGCGCGGCCGCGGGCCGGCGAAAGGTCAGCCGGCCATCTACCGACCACAACCCGTAGCGGACCTGGTCCGCCGCCGTGAGGATGGGCCCGCTGAACTCGATGATGCTGGTCATGGCCTAAAGCCTAGCCCTCTGGCTCCGCCGTCCGCGTCACACTCGACGGCCGGCCGGAGGTGCGTGGTAGCTTCGTCTACGACCACACGGGTGCCCCTGCAGGGGCTGAGATCGGGCTGACGCAGCCCGCGACCGTTGAACCTGTCCGGGTAATGCCGGCGAAGGAAGTGAGTATTTCCGTGAACTCCCAAGTGACACAGCACAGCCCTGCCCACAATGAGTCAGCCCCCACTGGGCTAGCCCAGCACGGGTCTGCCGCAAGCCAGCCTCTGGCCCCCACACAGTCGCTGAAGTCCCACTCGCTGGCCTTCAGCACGGACCCGGAGCACGGCATCCGCGTGCCGGTGACCGAGATCGCCCTGGAACCCTCCCCGGGCGGCGTCCGGAACCCGCCGTTCCGGGTCTACCGCACTGCCGGCCCGGGCAGCGATCCGGTCCGCGGGCTGGAGCCGTTCCGCACCCCCTGGATTGAGGACAGGGCGGACACCGAACCCTACGCCGGCCGCGAACGCGAGCTGCTCGACGACGGCAAATCGGCGGTGCGCCGCGGTGCCGCGTCGGCCGAGTGGCGGGGCGGCCGGCCGGTGCCGCGCCGGGCCGTTGAGGGCAGGACCGTCACGCAGATGCGCTACGCCCGGGACGGTGTCATCACCCAGGAAATGCGGTTCGTCGCGCTGCGCGAGAACTGCGATGTGGAGCTGGTGCGCAGCGAGGTGGCCGCGGGCCGCGCGATCATTCCCAACAACGTCAACCATCCCGAATCCGAGCCGATGATCATCGGCAAGGCGTTCCTGGTGAAAATCAACGCCAATATCGGGAACTCCGCCGTGACCAGCTCCATCGCCGAGGAGGTCGACAAACTCCAGTGGGCCACGCAGTGGGGCGCGGACACCGTCATGGACCTCTCCACCGGGGACGACATCCACACCACGCGCGAGTGGATCATCCGCAACTCCCCCGTCCCCATCGGAACGGTCCCGATCTACCAGGCACTGGAGAAGGTCAACGGTGAGGCGAACGCCCTGACCTGGGAGATCTTCCGGGACACCGTGATCGAACAGTGCGAGCAGGGCGTGGACTACATGACCATCCACGCCGGCGTGCTGCTGCGGTATGTGCCGCTGACGGCCAACCGGGTCACCGGCATCGTGTCCCGCGGCGGTTCCATCATGGCCGGCTGGTGCCTGGCGCACCACCGGGAGAACTTCCTGTACACCCACTTCGACGAGCTGTGCGAGATCTTCGCACGCTACGACGTCGCCTTTTCCCTGGGCGACGGGCTGCGGCCCGGCGCGACGGCGGATGCCAACGACGCGGCACAGTTCGCCGAACTGGACACCCTGGCCGAGCTCACGCAGCGGGCCTGGGACTTCGACGTGCAGGTCATGGTGGAGGGCCCCGGGCACGTGCCCTTCCACCTCGTCCGGGAAAACGTGGAGCGCCAGCAGGAACTCTGCAAGGGCGCCCCGTTTTACACACTCGGGCCGCTCGTCACGGACATAGCACCGGGCTATGACCACATCACCTCGGCGATCGGCGCCACCGAGATCGCCCGCTATGGCACCGCGATGCTCTGCTACGTCACGCCCAAGGAACACCTCGGGCTGCCGAACAAGGACGATGTGAAGACGGGCGTGATCACTTACAAGATCGCGGCCCATGCCGCGGACCTCGCCAAGGGCCACCCCGGCGCGCACGAACGCGACGATGCCCTGTCCAAGGCAAGGTTCGAGTTCCGCTGGCGGGACCAGTTCGCGCTGTCCCTGGACCCGGTCACGGCCGAGGCTTTCCACGACGAGACGCTTCCCGCGGAGCCGGCCAAGACAGCCCACTTCTGCTCGATGTGCGGTCCGAAGTTCTGCTCCATGCGGATCAGCCAGGACATCCGGGACGAATACGGTTCAGCTGATTCGCAGGCGGCCCTGGCGCAGATGGCGGCCGGAATGCGGGCGAAGAGCAACGAGTTCCGCGCCTCGGGCGGCAAGGTCTACCTGCCGCAGCCCTCGGTGGGAGGACGCGCAGCTTCCTAGGAGGCCCGGGCGTGCTGGTGCCGGCTGACTTCGGCGATGTAGGAGCGGATGGCCCGGTCCCCTTCGGCTGAATCCTGGGGCCGGTGCCCTCCTGGTGCCGTGCGGTGCAGGGCGCCGGTCTCGCGCAGGTAACCGGCGATTTCCTCATACAGCGGTTCCCAGCCGCCGGTCAGGACCAGGGTCGGCACGCCCGGCACGATCTGCAGCGGGGCTTCCCACGGCGGCGCCTGCAGGCGGAGCCGGCGCGCAGCCCGGAGGGCCTCCGGCGTCGTGGCCCCGGGGGCGTCCGCCGCGAACGCGCGGCGGATGAACTCCCGCTGGAAGTCGTCGTCGCTGAGGTTGTGGCGGACGTCGAAGAGCGGCTGCATCAGGGCCCGGTGCGCGGCGGTGGCCGGGAGTTCCGCGGTCAGGGACAGGCAGGCCGGTTCCACCAGGGTCAGCGACTGGACGAGGTCGGGCCGTTCGACGGCGGCCATCATCGCCGCGATCGCGCCCTGCGAATGGGCCACAACGTGGCCGCCGGCCTCGCCGCGGCCGTCGTCTGCCAGCGAGGCGAGCACGATGGCGGCGTCGGCGGCGAAGTTGGATTCGAGCGGTTCCGCGACGGCGTCAAACCCGTGCCGCCGCAGGAACAGGGCGTCGTAGTCCAGCGCCATTCCGTGCTGTTTTGGCCACGCGGCGGCGCCGAAGCTGCCGTCCCCATGGACGAAGACTACGCGCTGCTTGAACATTGTCTAACCCTATGGCACTTCAGTGCTGATGCCGCCGGCGACACAGTGCCGGCGGCCGTCAGCACTTATGGCTACTTGCTGCCGCCGAGGAACTTGTCGAAACCCTTGGGCAGGTTCAGCTGGGACGGATCGAAGTCGCCGCCCTGCTGGCCAAACGACGCGCCGGTGGGCAGCGCCTTGGGGCCGGCGGCACGCCGGGCCTCGGCGTCGCGCAGTTCCTGCGCCGCCTTGGCCGGGTTGCCGGAGCGGGCCTTCTTCTTGGGCGCGGATTTGGCTCCCTTGCGGGCTCCGCCCCCGCCGCCCATGCCGGGCATTCCCGGCATGCCGGGCATCCCGCCGCCGGCGGCCATCTTCTTCATCATCTTCTGGGCCTGGGCAAAACGTTCCAGCAGTCCGTTGACCTCGGAGACGTGCACGCCGGAACCGCGGGCAATACGGGCCCGGCGGGAGCCGTTGATGATCTTCGGAGCCACACGCTCGTGCGGGGTCATCGAGCGGACAATGGCCTCGACGCGGTCGATCTCGCGCTCGTCGAACTGCTCCAGCTGCTGGCGGATGTTCTGCGCGCCCGGCATCATCATGAGCATCTTCTTCATGGAGCCCATGTTGCGGATCTGCTGCATCTGCGCGAGGAAGTCATCGAGGGTGAAGTCTTCCTGGTCGGCGAACTTCTTCGCCATCCGCGCGGCTTCATCCTTGTCCCAGGACTTCTCGGCCTGCTCGATCAGGGTGAGGACGTCACCCATGTCGAGGATGCGCGAGGCCATGCGGTCCGGGTGGAAGAGCTCGAAGTCGTCCACGCCTTCGCCCGTGGAGGCGAACATGACCGGCTTGCCGGTCACCGACGCGACGGAGAGCGCGGCGCCGCCGCGGGCGTCGCCGTCGAGCTTGGAGAGCACGATGCCGGTGAAGTTGACGCCCTCGTCGAAGGCCAAGGCCGTGTTGACGGCGTCCTGGCCGATCATGGAGTCGATCACGAACAGGACTTCGTTCGGGACGATCGCGCGGCGGATCTGGCGCGCCTGCTCCATCATGTCGGCGTCGACGCCGAGACGGCCGGCGGTGTCCACGATCACGACGTCGTGGAGGGTGCGCTTGGCTTCCTCGACGCCGGCGCGGGCGACGGCGACAGGGTCGCCGGCAGGGTGGTCCAGCTCGGTGGACGTGGCGCCTGGGTGCGGGGCGAAGACGGGCACGCCGGCGCGCTGGCCGACTACCTGCAGCTGGGTGACGGCGTTGGGGCGCTGGAGGTCGCAGGCCACCAGCATCGGGCTGTGGCCCTGGGACTTGAGCCACTTGGACAGCTTGCCGGCCAGGGTGGTCTTGCCGGCGCCCTGGAGGCCGGCCAGCATGATGATGGTGGGTCCGGTCTTCGCCAGGCGGATCCGGCGGGTCTCACCGCCGAGGATCTCGACGAGTTCCTCGTTGACGATCTTCACGATCTGCTGGCTCGGGTTCAGCGCCCCGGAGACCTCGGCGCCGAGGGCACGCTCGCGGACGCGGCCGGTGAACTCCCGGACCACGGGCACAGCGACATCGGCGTCCAGGAGGGCACGCCGGATCTCGCGGACTGTGGCGTCAACGTCCGCCTCGGTCAGGCGGCCCTTGCCACGCAGATTCTTGAAGGTTGCTGTCAACCGGTCAGAGAGTGAATTGAACACGCGCCGTGCACTTCTTTCAGTGGATCTACAGGTGGCGGCCGGTGCGGCACGCCAGCGTCGCGACTGGTATTCGCCTGGACGAACCGCCTCGACAACAGGACTCGACTATCTAGGGTACCAAGATGCGCCTTCAAGATGGCATGCTGGCGTAGGTGACCAGCCAAACAACTGTAAAAACCCTGCTCATCCTGGGCGCTTCCGGCGATCTCACCGGAAGGCTCCTGTTACCGGGGCTTGCCCGCCTGGTGTCCCGGGGCCGCGCCGACGGCCTCACCCTGGCGGGAGCGGGATCGGACCCGTGGACGCCGGAGCAGTGGCTTGGCCGGATCGAGGAGTCGTTCGCGGACGAGGACTCCAAGGCCGACGCCCACGGCAAGCGGGAGCTCAAGCGGATCCGCAAGGAGAGCACCTACCACCAGCTCGATGTCACGGCCAAGGGCCAGCTCGCCGGGCTCCTGGCGCAACTGGAGGGGCCCGTGGCGGTCTACTTCGCCCTGCCGCCGCGGGTCAGCCAGCTCGCGTGCGAGGCCCTGGCGCCGGAGGATGTGCCCGCCGGCACCCGGCTGGTCATGGAGAAGCCGTTCGGCTCCGACGAGCAGTCGGCGCGCCACCTGAACAAGACGCTGGCGGCGCTGGTCCCGGAGGACCACATCCACCGCGTGGACCACTTCCTCGGCAAGGCAACGGTCCTGAACATCCTTGGCCTGCGCTTCGCGAACACGTTCCTGGAGCCGGTGTGGAACCGGCAGAACATCGAAAAAATCGAGATCATCTTCGACGAGGACCTCGCCCTCGAAGGCCGCGCCCGCTACTACGACGGCGCCGGGGCGCTCCGTGACATGATCCAAAGCCACCTGCTTCAGATCATGGCCCTCATGGCAATCGAGCCGCCGGCATCCGTGGACGAACGCGATCTCCGCGATGCCGTGGCCACCGTGCTGCGGGCCAGCAGCATCAAGGCCCCCTACCGGCAAAGCACCCGCCGGGCCCGGTACACGGCGGGTTCGATCAACGGCCGGGACATTCCGGACTACGCCAAGGAGGAGGGCGTGGACGCGTCCAGGGGTACTGAAACCCTCGCCGAGGTGCAGGTGGAGATCGACAACTGGCGCTGGCAGGGCGTGCCGTTCATCCTGCGCTCGGGCAAGGCGCTGGGCCAGAAACGCAAGGAGGCCGTGGTGACCTTCCGGCCGGTGCCGCACCTTCCGAAGGGGTTCACCGGTGTGGACGCCCCCAACCAGCTGCGGATCGGCTTTGGCCCGGACACGCTGCAGTTCGACGTCGACGTGAACGGACCGGGCAATGTCCTGAGCCTGGACCGGGCCACGCTGCAGGCCGAACTGAGCGCCTCCGAACTCCTCCCCTACGGTGAAGTGCTCGAGGGCGTGCTGACCGGGGATCCGCTGCTCTCGGTGCGGGCGGATACGGCCGAGGACTGCTGGCGCATCCTGGCGCCGGTGCTGAAATCCTGGACCGCCGGACATGTCCCGCTGGAGGAATATCCGGCCGGGACCCCGGGGCCGGAGGGCTGGCCAGCCTAGATTCGTACCGGCAGGGCCCGCGCGGATCCGGCGGTGCGCCGGTGCCGACCAAGCAGCAACGACCAGGCAGCAACGACACAGCGGGCCGGACACCTTCTCAGGTATCCGCCCGCTGTGTCAGTGCCGTGTCAACGCCGCTGTGTCTGTTGGCTCTAGCGGCATGGAGCGGGGAGCAACTAGATCGCTGCCGAACCACGCTCTCCGGTACGGACCCTGACAGCTTCGAACACATCCATCGTCCAGACTTTGCCGTCGCCGGCCCGGCCGGTGTTGGAACTGGCGATGATGACATCCAGGATGTCGTCCGCCTGTTCGTCGGTGGCCAGGACTTCCACCCGGATCTTTGGCAGCAGGTCCACGTTGTACTCGGCCCCGCGGTACACCTCGGTGTAGCCGCGCTGCCGGCCGTAGCCGCTGGCTGCGCTGACCGTGAGGCCCTGCACACCGTAGGCTTCCAGGCCTTCGCGAATAGCCTCAAGCTTTTCCGGTCGGACGATTGCCGTGATCAGTTTCATGCCCCCACACTTTCCTTGCCCGTTGCGTTCTGCTTGCCGTTGGACGCGGCGTCCACCGGCACTTCGGCGGCTGTGCCTTCCTCCTGCGGCTCGCCGCCCATCGGCTTGCCCGTGATCAGTTCGTGCAGCGGCTGGAAGCTGCCGCCGTGCCCGCCGACGCCGAACTCGTAGGCGGTCTCTGCGTGCAGGCTCAGGTCCACACCGACAACTTCCTGTTCCTGGGAAACCCGGAAGCCCATGAGCTTGTGGATCGGGAAGGCAATGATGAAGGTCATCACGGCGGTGAAGACGATGGCCATCATTGCCGCGAGGGTCTGGGCGACCAGCTGCGTGGTGCCGCCGCCGTAGAACAGGCCTGCGGCGCCCTGGGTCGGGGTGGCAAGGAAGCCGATTGCGACCGTGCCGACAACACCGGAGACGAGGTGGACGCCGACGACGTCGAGCGAGTCGTCGTAGCCGAACTTGAACTTCAGGCCGACGGCGAGCGCCGAGGCCACACCGGCCACGACGCCGAGGGCGATCGCACCCAGCGGGGAGACGTTGGCGCAGGCCGGAGTGATGGCGACCAGGCCGGCGACCACGCCGGAGGCGGCACCGAGGGAGGTCGGGTGACCGTCGCGGAAGCGCTCCACGGCAAGCCAGCCGAGCATGGCGGCGGCCGGGGCGGCCAGGGTGTTGATCCAGATCAGGCCGGCCTGCTCCACCGTCGCGGCGGCACCGGCGTTGAAGCCGAACCAGCCGAACCACAGGATTGCGGCACCGAGCATGACGAACGGAATGTTGTGCGGGCGGTGGTTCGGGTCCTTGCCGAAGCCCTTGCGGTTACCGATGATCAGGACCAGGATGAGGCCCGCGACGCCGGCGTTGATGTGGACCACGGTGCCGCCGGCGAAGTCGATGACCGGCGCGAACGTCTGGCCGAACCAGCCATTCGCGGAGAAGAGTCCGCCGCCCCAGACCATGAAGGCCATCGGCGCGTAAACCAGGGTCGCCCAGATGGGGGTGAAGACCACCCATGCGGAGAACTTGGCGCGGTCGGCGACCGCACCGGAAATCAGGGCCACCGTAATGATCGCGAAGGTGGCCGCGTAGCCGACCTTGAGCAGGTCGGCCGGTTCGGTGAAGTTGTGCAGGCCGAAGTGGCTGAACGGGTTGGCGAAGATCTGGTAGAAGTTGTCTTCGTTGGTCGTAGCCATCGAAGCGCCCCACAGGATCCACATGATGCCGACGGTTCCAATGGCGACGAAGCTCATCATCATCATGTTCAAAGCCGACTTGGCGCGGGTCATGCCGCCGTAGAAGAATGCCAGGCCCGGGGTCATGAACAGCACGAGTGCCGCGGCGACCAGGAGCCAAACGAGACCTGCGGTGAGTTCCATGGTCTACGTCCTCTCTTGCTATTAGGTGCGGAGTAGTCCGCCGGTCCCAACGCATTTATTTGCGTTCTAGAAAGAGTTTCGCGGGGCAGTGTTTCGCTGGCGGAGGATTTACATTGCCGGGTTGTTACAAGAACCTCCCGGACGTAAATGGTGCATCTCACACTTGTTACGGTTATGTTTCAGCGGATTATTCCCGCACTTGTTGAACCCGCCGCCAGCCGGCACCGCATCTTCCCAAGGACGAACGCATTATGAGCAAGACCTCCCGCCCCGCCGGCGACGCCGCAGCCAAGGTCCCTTCCCGGGCTGCGGGCCGTTCCCGGCTGCCCCGGGACATCAAGGTGATGCTGGTGGCGGCCTTCCTGATTGCGATCGGCTTCGGCCTCGTGGCACCGGTTCTGCCCCAGTTCGCCACCACGTTCGACGTCGGGGCGACCGCGGCGGCGGTGATCGTGAGCATCTTCGCTTTCATGCGGCTCGTCTTTGCACCGGCCGGCGGCGCCCTGATCGTGAAGCTGGGCGAACGGCCGGTCTATGTGGCCGGGCTGCTGATCGTCGCGGCGTCCACGGCGGCCTGCGCTTTCGCCCAGAATTACTGGCAGTTGCTGGTCTTCCGCGGCCTCGGCGGGGCTGGTTCGGTGATGTTCACGGTGGCGTCCATGGCGCTCGTGGTCCGGCTCGCGCCGCCGGAAAGCCGCGGCCGGGTCTCCGGGGCCTATGCCTCCGCCTTCCTGATCGGCAACGTCTGCGGCCCCATCGTCGGCGGGATGCTGGCCGGCTTCGGCTTGCGGGTGCCGTTCCTGGCCTACGCGGCGGCCCTGGTGCTGGCCGCCGTCGTGGTGCAAACCCAGCTCAGCCATGTCCCCGCCGCCTCGCGGCAGCCCGGCGCCACGGCCCCGGCGATGGAACTGCGGGACGCGCTGCGGGACAGCGCCTACCGGGCCGGCCTGTTTTCGAGCTTTGCCAACGGCTGGGCCACCTTCGGGGTGCGGATGGCCACAGTGCCGCTCTTCGCCG
This sequence comes from Arthrobacter humicola, assembly GCF_022803015.1. GTDB lineage: Bacteria > Actinomycetota > Actinomycetes > Actinomycetales > Micrococcaceae > Arthrobacter > Arthrobacter humicola_A. The sequence continues at coordinate 101,635 of NZ_JAFKON010000001.1, read as the reverse complement.
TCGTGGCGCTCGGCGCCGGTCCGGAATCGGCCGGCTGGGCCCTGGCGGTGTTTGCCGGCGGCAACGCGGTGGCGCTGACGTTTTCGGGCCGGCTCGCGGACAGCCTGGGCCGCAAGCCGCTCCTGCTGGCCGGGCTGCTGGTCACCGGCACCGCCACGGCGGCCATCGGGTTCACGCACCAGCTGCCCTGGTTCCTGCTCGCCTCCGCTTGCGCCGGGATCGGCTCCGGGCTGCTGGGACCGGCCCAGCAGGCTGCCATCGCCGATGTGATCGGCAACGAGCGCTCGGGCGGCCGCGTCCTGGCCGTCTTCCAGATGGCCTCGGACAGCGGCGCGATTGTCGGACCGGTGGTGGCCGGGCTGCTGGCGGACCGGCTGGGCTACGGATGGGCCTTTGGGGTCACTGGCGGCATCCTGTTGGCCGCCGCCGCCGTGTGGTTGCCGGCCCGCGAAACGTTCCGCCGGCCGGCCCCGGATCGCGCCTGACCTGCGGCGTTGCCGCCACCGGTCCGCCGGGCACGTGCCCCCTCCGGGAAATTGGACGGGACCGTGCACGGGACGCTGTCCGGGACCTTCCGGTCAGCGTCGGCCGCCGCCCTTGGCTAAGCTGGGGGCACGTGCTACAAACTTCCGGAGGTAATCCCCCATGGCCAAATTCGACTCTTCCCCCGGGAAAGCCGAAAGCCCCGACGCCGCCCAACCCGCCGACGCGGGAGCCGACGCGGGAGCCAACACAGGAGCCAACGCAGGAAAGAGCGCGGGCAACAGGAAGCGCGCAGGGCTGATCGCCGGCGCAGGAATTGTCGCCGTCGCCGCAGCAGTACTGGTTCCCCTCGCCCTCGGAAACCCGACCCCGGCACCGCCGGCCGCTTCTTCCCCCGCCGCCCAGTCAGCCCCGGCACCCGCCCCGGCCGAGGTGGGACCGCCCGTCACCTATTACGCACAGCCGGGTCCGCCGGCCGGGTCGCCGCTGGAAAAGGTTGAGCCCCTCAAGGTCGATGTCTCCAGCGACCTCGTGGGCACTTCCCTGAACAAGGGCATGGCGGGAATTTCCCTGGAGGCCACGGATCTGGCCGATCCCGACCTCAGCAGCGACAACGCGTCGATGGTCAAGCTGCTCAAGGAGATCGACCAGCCGGTCCTGCGTTTCGGCGGCAACGCCGTGGACCGGCGTTTCTTCTGGACCTCCAGCGGCGAGGCTGTCCCCGCCGACTACAAGGGTGACAAGACGCACCCGGTCAAGGCCGTGGGCCCGGCAGACCTGGTCCGGCTCAAGACCCTGCTGGAGGCAGGCGACGCCAGGGTCAGCCTCACAGTGGATCTGGGCCACTACAACCCGGCGCGGGCTGCGGACATGGCCAAGAACGCCTCGGCGATCCTCGGCGACCGGCTGCTGAGCATCACTGTGGGCAATGAGCCCAACGGCTTCGTGTTCAACGATGTGAAGTCCGGCAGCGGCTACAGCCTGGATCAGTACATTCGGGAATTGAAGGACTACGCCAACGCGATCTATGCAGTGGCGCCGAACGTGCCCATCTCCGGCCCGGGCGCCTACGACCAGAAGTGGTGGCAGCCGTTCGTCGACGCGGACCTCCCGCAGAAGAAGATCCTGACGTTCCACCACTACCCGCTCTCCAACTGTGACGGCAGCTTGCCCCAGGACTCGCCTACCTTGGCAAACGCGATGAGCCGAACGATGCACGACCGTGGCGTCAACTACCAGAAGGCGGCCCTCGCGGTGGGTCAGGCCGCCGGCCTGGAAACCTGGATTCCGGAAACCGGGATCTCGGCGTGCCCGGGTTCCAATGAGACCTCCCGTACTCACGCATCTGCGCTGTGGGCGGCAGACTATGCCCTCACCGCCGCCCAGCTGGGCATCACCCGAATCGGCTTCCACAGCTCGCTGCTGACCTGCAAGGGCGGCCCGCCCCTGTCCGCCATCTGCAGCGCCGGGGCCTACCCGTTCGGCAATGGCCAGATGTCCGGCCGTGCCAACTTCTTCGGCATCTCCATGGTGGCCGAGCTCGAGGCCGGCAAGTTCATGAAAGTGAACAGCTCCGGCGGCGGCCCGGCGTTCAGCTATGCGCTGCAGAACGCGGACGGCAGCACCAGCGTGGTGATCGTCAACGAAAACGACCCCGAAAAGGCCGCGCAGACTTTAGTAACCTTGAACCTTCCGGGCAAGCCTGTCACCGGGACCATGACCCAGCTCAGCGGACCCAGCTACGCAGCCGAGGACGAGACCGTCATCGATGGCGCCAAGACCGAGCCCACACCCCTCGCCAAGCGCGCCACGGTGCCCGGCTTCGCGTTCAAGTCCCAGACGCAGCAGTTCAAGCTGACAGCCGGCACAGTAACGGTCCTGAACTTCAAGTACTAGCCACTCGAACAAAGAGTGCCCCGGTCCTGTCTGAACTGACCAGACAGGACCGGGGCACTCTTTTTGTTGCGGTGCGCGCTAGTTCAGCAGCGCGTCCACGAAGCCTTCGGCCTCGAACGGCGCGAGGTCGTCGGCGCCTTCGCCCAGGCCGATCAGCTTCACCGGGACCCCAAGGGATTTCTGGATGGCGACGACGATCCCGCCCTTGGCGGTGCCGTCCAGCTTGGTCAGGACGATCCCGGTGATGTTCACGACCTCGGAGAACACCCGGGCCTGGTTGAGTCCGTTCTGGCCGGTGGTGGCGTCCAGGACCAGCAGCACCTCGTCCACCTCGGCCAGCTTTTCGATGACCCGCTTGACCTTGCTGAGCTCGTCCATGAGGCCCACCTTGTTCTGCAGGCGCCCCGCGGTGTCGATCATGACGACGTCGACTTCCTGGTCGATGCCGGCCTTGACGGCCTCGTAGGCCACCGAGGCCGGGTCCGCGCCGTCGATGTCCGACTTCACGGTGGGCACGCCGACGCGCTGGCCCCACGTGGCCAGCTGCTCGGCGGCGGCGGCGCGGAAGGTGTCCGCCGCGCCCAGCAGCACGTCCTTGTCCTCGGCCACGAGCACGCGGGCAAGCTTGCCTACGGTGGTGGTCTTGCCAACGCCGTTGACGCCGACAACCATCATGACGGCGGGCTTGTCGCCGTGGCGCTCGACGTTCAGGCTCCGGTCCATGGTCGGATCCACGAGCTTGATGAGTTCCTCCCGGAGCAGGGCCTTGACGTGCTCAGGGTCCCGCGTGCCCATCACCTTGACGCGTTCGCGGAGCGAGTCCACGAGCTGCATGGTCGGTTCGGTGCCGAGATCGGCCAGCAGCAGGGTTTCCTCGACCTCATCCCAGACGTCTTCATCGATCTTGTCTGCCGAGAGCAGGGCCAGGAGCCCCTTGCCCAGGATGTTGTTGGACTTGACCAGCCGCTCACGCAGCCGCATCAGCCGCCCGGCCACCGGCAGCGGGGTTTCCACCGGGACGGTTTCCAGCCCGGCTGCGTCGTCCGGAACTTCGAGGGTTGGTTCTTCGAGTTCGACGCCGTCCGGCGAGGTCCGTGCCGGTGCCGGCGCCTGCGCGGGACGGTCCTCCACAAGGGTTCCGGCTCCCGGGGCCTGCACGGGGTCGTTTGCGTCACGCGGGCCGGTGTAGGTCTTGGCGCTCTTCCGGGTCTTCATGAGCACCGGGATCAGCACACCGAGGACCACCAGGACAGCGAAAATGGGCAGAATGATGGGGAGGATATCGTTCACTCCCCTAGCTTCTCACAAACCCCAAATGGGCCGTGGCCAGCGCTTTTGTTGCGCGCGGACGCAGTCGTGCCGGGACCTGGACGTTTGCCTAGATCTCCGCACTGAGCCGCTGGCTGATCACCGTGGAGACGCCGTCGCCGCGCATTGTGACGCCATAGAGGGCGTCGGCGACTTCCATGGTGCGTTTCTGGTGCGTGACGACAATCAGCTGGCTGGATTCGCGGAGTTCTTCGAAGATGGTGATGAGCCGGCCCAGGTTGGTGTCATCAAGCGCGGCCTCGACCTCGTCCATGACGTAGAAGGGAGAGGGCCGTGCCTTGAAGATGGCCACCAGCAGCGCCACGGCCGTCAGGGAGCGTTCGCCGCCGGAAAGCAGCGAGAGCCGCTTGATTTTCTTGCCGGCCGGGCGGGCTTCGACCTCGATGCCGGTGGTGAGCATGTCGGTGGGGTCGGTCAGGACCAGCCGGCCCTCGCCGCCGGGGAACAGCCGGGCGAAGACGCGGACAAACTGCCGGGAGGTGTCCTCGAACGCCTCGGCGAAGACCTTCTGGACGCGGTCGTCGACTTCCTTGATGATGTCCAGCAGGTCTTTGCGGCTGGACTTCAGGTCTTCGAGCTGGCTGCTGAGGAACTGGTGGCGCTCCTCAAGCGCGGCGAACTCCTCGAGCGCCAGCGGGTTTACCTTCCCCAGGGCCGCGAGGTCGCGTTCGGCGCGTTTGAGCCGTTTTTCCTGTTCCGCACGGACGAAGGGCTTGCCTTCGGAAATCTCGCGTCCGTCCTCGTCCACCGGGGCGCGCAGTGCGGCCCATTTGTCCGCCGAGTCGCCGGCAGGGACCGGGACGGGAAGGTCCGGTCCGTAGTCGGCCACGAGCTGCCCGGCAGTCAGCCCGAGCTCCTCCACACTCTTCAGTTCCAGCGCCTCGATCCGCAGCCGCTGCTGCGTGCGGGCGAGCTCGTCGCGGTGCACGGAGTCGGTGAGTTCGGCCAGTTCTCGGGCCAGCGCGTCGTTGCCGCTGCGGACCCCGGCCAGTTCAAGGTCCATGGCGTCCTTGCGTTCCTCGGCGCTGTCCCGCTCGCGGCGGGCCAGCTCCACGGACACGTCGATGAATCCGATGACCTGCTGCACGGCGACGGCGACGGCGGCGGCGCGCCGGGCCTGGAGCCGGCGCCGGCTGGCCCGTTCGGCGGCTTCCTCGCGGGCGCGGCGTTCGGTGGCGGCGGCCCGTTCCAGCGACGCCGCCCGGTTGCGGGTGGCCGTGAGCTGTTCCTCGGTGCTGCGCAGGGCGAGCCTGGCCTCCATCTCGGCCGTGCGGGCCAGCGAGGCGGCCAGGGCCAGGGCATCCCGGTGCTCCGGGGAAGGTTCCTGCTCCGCGGGGGCCTCTGAGGCCGCGGCGAGCCGGGCCGCCACCGCGTCCAATGCACCTTGTTCGCTGACAATCTGGGCCTCAGCCCTGGCCAGGGAGGCGGCCAGCCGCTCACTTTCGGCGACGGCGCTGCGCAGCACCGCGTTCAGGTGGCCCAGGCGTTCGGCGACGGCCGCGAGTTTCGCGTCGGAATCGTGGAGTTTCGCGAGGGCCGCGTCGGCATGGTCCTGGGCTTCAGCGCGCCGGGTCCGGGCGGTGGAGAGGGCGAAGCGGTTGCGTTCGAGCGCGGCGGTGACGGCAGCCAGCTTCGACGCGGCGTCGTCGACGGCGGCCTGGACTTCCAGCAGCGACGGCGCCGACGCGGACCCGCCGGTCACGGTCAGCGCCGTGAAGACGTCCCCGGTCCGGGTCACGGCGGTCAGCTCGGGACGCGCGGCGATCAGCTGCGCCGCGGCATCCAGGTCCTCGACGACGGCGATGCCGGCCAGCAGGGCGGGCAGCGGCAGGCCGGCGGCGTCCGGTGCCGCAGCCGACACAAGATCCACAAGATCCACAGCCCAGCGCGCGCCCGCGGGAAGCGTGCTGCCGCCGGCTAATGCATCGGCCGAAAGCGCATCGGCCACCGGCGGCGGGGACCCGGCCGGGGGGCCGGCCAGCAGCAGCGCGGCACGGCCGGCGTCGTCCGCGCGCAGCAGCCGCACGGCAGCGGCGGCCGCCTGCTGGTCCCGGACCACCACGGCGTCGGACGCGCTGCCGAGTGCGGCGGCGACGGCGGCCTCGAATCCGGGATCCACGGTGATCATGGATGCCAGCGATCCCAGGACCCCGTCGGCCAGGTCCCCGGCTGCCGCGCCGAGCACATGCCCGGAGCCGTCTTTGCGGTTCAGGCCCAGCTGGAGGGCATCGCGGCGGGCCATAAGGGCGCCGCGTTCCCGCTCGCCTTCGCGCTCGGCCGCCTTCAGGGCGTCAATTTCGGCGATGATGGTTTCGAGGGCCTCGCTCGCGGCCTCGTAATCGGCGTCGAGCGATTCCTCGCCGTCTTCGACCCCTGCGACCTGCGCTTCCAGGGCTGTGAACTCGCTGTGCGCCTGCCGTCGGCGCTCCTCGCCGGCCTTTTGCGATTCGCGGAGACGGCCGAGCTCGGACTGGGCAGACTCGACGCGGGACCGTGCCGCGCCGACCTGCCCGGCGAGCTTGGCCAGGCCTTCACGTCGGTCCGCGGCGGCCCGGAGCAGGGCCGCGAGCCGCTTGTCCTCGGCGGCGGCGGCCTGTTCGGCGTCGTGTTTGGCGGCTGTCGCGGCGTCCAGGGCCTCGGTGCGGTCCAGGATCTGCCGTTCCAGCCCGGCCTGCTCGTCGCGGACGCGGGCGGCCTGCTGCTCCAGCTGGTCCGGGTCCCGGCCGGTGTCCGGAACCACATCCGCGGCGCCGAGCAGGCGGCGGCGTTCCTCGGCGAGCGAGCCGAGGGAACGGAGCCGTTCGCGACCGGTGGAGAGCGAATACCAGTTCTCCCGCGCGGCGTTCAGCGCGGGCGTGGCCTCGGCTGCGAGCCCTTCGAGGACGGCCTGGCGCTGCCGCCCCGCCTCGAGGTCGCGTTCGACGACGGCGCGGCGTGCCTTGAGCGCCGATTCATCCGCCACGTCCTGCGCCAGCGCGGACTGCAGCGCAACGAGGTCGTCGGCCAGGAGCCGTGAGCGGGCGTCACGGACCTCGAACTGGACGCTCTGGGCGCGCCGGGCCACCTCGGCCTGTTTGCCCAGCGGGGTCAGCTGCCGCCGGATTTCGCCGGTGAGGTCGCTGAGCCGGGACAGGTTGGCCTGCATGGCTTCGAGTTTGCGGACCGTCTTTTCCTTGCGGCGGCGGTGTTTGAGGATGCCGGCGGCCTCCTCGATGAAGCCGCGCCGGTCCTCGGGGGTGGCGTGCAGGACCTTGTCCAGCTGGCCCTGGCCGACAATCACGTGCATCTCGCGGCCCAGCCCCGAGTCGGAGAGCAGCTCCTGGATATCGAGCAGCCGGCATCCCGCGCCGTTGATGGCGTATTCCGAGCCGCCGGTCCGGAACAGCGTGCGCGAGATCGTGACCTCGCTGTATTCGATCGGGAGGGCGCCGTCGCTGTTATCGATGGTCAGTGAGACGTGCGCCCGGCCCAGGGGCGGCCGGCCCGAGGTGCCGGCAAAGATCACGTCTTCCATCTTGCCGCCGCGGAGGGTCTTGGCTCCCTGTTCGCCCATGACCCAGGCCAGCGCGTCCACCACGTTGGATTTGCCCGAGCCGTTGGGGCCCACCACGGCGGTGACGCCCGGTTCGAATTCAAAGGTCGTCGCCGAGGCGAACGACTTGAATCCCCGGACGGTCAGACTTTTCAGGTGCAAGGCGCTTCGGTTCTCCTGGTCGGCGGACTGGCCCGCTGTCCGACGAAAGCATGATTCGGACGGACGCGGGGGGGTTCGGGGCGGCCCCGGATACATACAATCTACTGCGCATCTGCGGTCATTCCGCGCAGAACCAGCGCGAAGCCGCCGCAGATGGCGGAGGCCGCATATGCGGGAATTGACCTGCACGGGGCATAGTTAAGCTCTCGGGCTTGTGAGCGGCCACCGCCGGAGCGCAGGACGGACATGAACAGGGGCTTGAATTGGTAGGCAATGCAACATTCCGGCACAGCAACACCGCTCTACTTTCGGTAAGCAGCGTCGAAGCTCCGACGATCGTCAGTTCCATGGATTTCGACCGCAGGCTGGCTTCGACCCTGCGGCGGCTGAGGGTCCCCCCGAAACTGCTCGAACGGGTCGCGGGCATCACGCACCGGCGCTGGTGGGCCCCCGGGACATCGTTCGACGACGCAGCCATCGAGGCGGGTGCAAAGGCCCTGGCCGAGTCCGGCATCGAAGCGTCCGAGATTGGCCTGCTGATCAACACCTCCGTGACGCGGCGCAACCTCGAACCGTCCGTCGCGGTAAAGATCCATCACGGACTGCGCCTGCCTTCGTCGGCCATGAACTTTGATCTGGCCAACGCCTGCCTTGGATTCGTCAACGGCATGACCCTGGCGGCCAACATGATCGACTCCGGCCAGATCAAGTACGCGATGATCGTCAACGGTGAAGACGCCCAGGCAACGCAGGAGGCCACCCTGGCCCGGCTGCAGCGGCCCGAGACGACCCGCGAGGACTTCAACCGCGAGTTCGCCACACTGACGCTCGGCTCCGGAGCGGCTGCGGCCGTCCTGGGCCCGGCGGACGAGCACCCCGGGGCTCACCGGGTCCTCGGCGGCGTGATGCGTGCCGGCACCGAGCACCATGAACTGTGCGTGGGCAGCATTGACGGCATGGCCACCGACACCAAAGGCCTGCTCGACGGCGGCCTGCAGCTCGTGGTCGATGCCTGGCACGAGGCCCAGCCGGAGTGGGACTGGGCCTCGATGGACCGGTATGTCACGCACCAGGTGAGCAATGCCTATACCCAGGCCATCATCAACGCCATTGACCTGGACCCGGACAAGGTGCCGATCACGTTCCCGCACTGGGGCAATGTGGGCCCGGCCTCCCTCCCCATGACCCTCGCGGCCGAAGCGCAGACTCTCGCGGCCGGGGATCGCGTGCTGTGCATGGGCGTCGGTTCCGGCCTGAACACCGCCATGGTGGAAATCGTTTGGTAGCCGCCGACTGGCCCGGCGTCGACCCCGAGTGGTCGCGCGAAATCGATGTGGCTTCCACCTCCGCCGCGGATCAGCCCGGCACCGTGCGCCGCTGGCACCTGCTGGACAACGGTGCCCAGCTCGCGCGCCGCGGCCTGACACCTGCCGGCACCCTGCTGTGCGTGCATGGCAACCCGACGTGGTCCTACCTGTGGCGGACCCTGCTGGCCGCCGGATCCGACCCCGCACATCCGTGGCGCGTGGTGGCCGTGGACCAGCTGGACATGGGCTTCTCCGAGCGCACCGGCACGTTCCGGCGCCTGGAGGACCGGATCAACGACCTGGGCGACCTCACCGCGTCGCTCGGCCTGGACGGCCCGGTCGTCACCGTCGGCCACGACTGGGGCGGCGTGATCAGCCTGGGCTGGGCCGTGGCCCATCCGCAGCAGCTCGCTGGCGTCGTGCTGACCAACACAGCCGTGCACCAGCCCTCCGGCGCCCGCATCCCGCCTGCACTGCGGCTTGCCTTGCACCCTGCCGTGCACCGCTGGGGAACGACGGGGACGGACACCTTCCTGCGCGTGACGCATGCCCTGGCCCACCCACCGCTCGCCGCCGATGTCCGTGGCGCCTTCATGGCCCCCTACCGCGGCGCCGGCCGCCGCGCCGGCGTGGGGAACTTTGTCGCGGACATTCCCGCCGACGCGTCCCACCCCAGCTTTCCGACGCTCAGCCGCGTCGCGGAAGGGGTGCGCGGGCTGAGGGTTCCGGCCCTGATGCTCTGGGGCCCGCGCGATCCGATCTTTTCCGACCGGTACCTCAAGGACCTCATCGGCCGGCTGCCGGACGCGAAAGTTCACCGCTTCGAGGGTGCCGGCCACCTGGTCGCGGAAGACAGGGACATCGCCGCGCCCGTCTTCGAGTGGCTGGCCGGGTGCGGCCCGGACAGCGGGCCGGCCAACGAACTGGCCGACGGCCCGGCCGACGACTCGATGCTGGAATTCGGGACAGGGCCCCTGAAGCCCGGCGCCGGGGTCCCGCCCCTGTGGGCGCCCCTCGCCGAGCTGGCGGCGGGACCAGCGGCCGGGGATACCGCCGTCGCGGAAATGGCCACGGACGGCAGCGTCGCCCGCTCGCTCAGCTGGCAGGAGCTCGAACAGAACATCGCCGCCCTCGCTGCGGGCCTGCAGGACGCCGGTGTAGGGAACGGCACCCGGGTGAGCCTGATGGTTCCCCCGGGCGTGGACCTGACCGTGGTCCTCTACGCCTGCCTGCGGCTCGGCGCGGTGGTCATCGTGGCCGACGCCGGCCTGGGTACCCGCGGCCTGAGCCGTGCGGTGAAGGGCGCCACCCCCGACTTCCTCATCGGAATCGACAAGGCCCTGGCGGCCGCCGCGGTACTTGGCTGGCCGGGACGGCGCATCAGTGTGCGGGACCTGCCGGCCCGGCGCCGCGGGCTCCTCGCCGTCGAGACCTCCCTGGCTGCTCTTGCCCGCCGCGGAGCCGGCCTCAGCCCCGGACTCCCTCGCCCGGGCACGGCCCCGGTTCCGGACCCGGACGCCCCCGCCGCGGTGCTGTTCACCTCCGGTTCCACGGGGCCCGCCAAGGGCGTGGTCTACACGCACGGGCGGCTGGCGGCGATGCGCGATGCCGTGGCCGCGACGCTGGAGATCCGCCCGGGCGCACGCCTGGTGGCGGGCTTCGCGCCGTTCGCCCTGCTGGGACCGGCGCTCGGAGCCGTTTCGGTAACGCCCGCCATGGACGTCACCGCCCCCCGCACCCTGACGGCCAGCGCGCTGGCGCACGCCGCAGCAGCCATCGACGCCACGGTGGTCTTCGCCTCCCCCGCGGCGCTGCGCAACGTCCTGGCCACCCGGGCCGGCCTGAGCCGGGCCGGACACGAGGCCCTGGGGCGCGTGGAGCTGCTGCTCTCCGCCGGCGCGCCGGTCCCTGAAGCCCTTCTCGCAGAGGTGCAGCGGCTGCTGCCGCGGGCCTCGCTGCACACCCCGTACGGGATGACCGAGGCGCTGCCCGTCACGGACATCAGCCTCGAACAGATCCGTGCCGCCGCGGCCGACGCCGCCGCCGGAACCATGGCAGGCGCCGGCAACGGCGTGTGCGTGGGCCGGCCGGTACAGGGCGCCCGCGTGGCCATCATCCCGCTGGCCGCGGACGGCACCGCACCCGGGAACGAGCCCGTCAGGGAGGCCGGAGTGAGCGGGGAGATCCTCATCAGGGCCCCGCACGTGAAAGAAGCCTACGACCGGCTCTGGCTGACCCAGCGCGAGAGCGTCCGCACGGCCGGATGGCACCGCACCGGCGATGTGGGGCACCTCGACGCCGCCGGCCGGCTCTGGGTGGAAGGACGCCTCGTGCACGTCGTGACGGCTCCGGGCGCGGTGGTGACTCCGGTGGGCGCCGAGCAGGCCATCGAACGCCTGGACGACGTCGGGATGGCAGCCGTCGTCGGGGTCGGTCCGTCCGGGACCCAGGCTGTCGTCGCCGTCGTCGAAACCGTTCCGCCGGTCCGCCGGGCCGGTCTGGCCGCCCCTCAGCTGGCGGGCCGCGTACGGGACGCCGCCCGCGCGGCAGGGGTCAGCGTCTCCGCCGTGCTCGCTGTCCCCTCCCAGCCGACCGACATCCGCCACAACGCCAAGATCGACAGGAGCCGACTGGCCCGGTGGGCTTCGGCGGTGCTGGCCGGCGGCCGTCCGGGCACGCCGTGAGGGTCCTCGTCACCGGCGCCAGCGGACTGCTCGGCGGGGAAGTCGCGCGGCTGCTGGTGCGGCAGGGCCACGCCGTCAGCACGTTCCAGCGCCGCCCCTCCGGCGTCGACGGCGCCACGGACCTCCAAGGGTCCGTTACTGACGAGGCCGCCGTGCGCCGCGCCGTCTCCGGCGCCGAGGGCGTCATCCACCTGGCCGCGAAGGTCTCCTTTACCGGCCGCGCCGCGGAGTTCGACGAGGTCAATGTCGAAGGCACGCGCCGCCTGCTCCGGGCCGCCCGCGAGGCCGGTGTGCGGGAGCTGGTGTTTGTCTCCTCCCCGTCCGTGGCCAATTCCGGGGCCGCCATCGCCGGGCTGGGCGCCGAGGCGGCGGACCCGGTCCGCGCGCACGGTGACTACTCCCGCACGAAGGCCGAGGCCGAACTGCTGGCGCTGGCCGCGGACTCGCCGGGTTTCCGGGTCACGGCGGTGCGCCCGCACATCGTCTGGGGCCCGGGTGACACGCAGCTGGTGGAACGGGTGCTGGAACGTGCCAGCCGCGGCCGCCTGCCGCTGCTCGACGCCGGTGCGGCCCTGATCGACACGACCTACGTGGACAACGCCGCTTCGGCCATCGTCGCCGCGCTTGACCGGATGGAGTACATCCGCGGCCGGGCGCTCGTGGTCAGCAACGGCGAACCCCGCCCGGTCGGTGAGCTGCTGGCGGGCATTTGCGCCGCGGGCGGCGTCCCTGCGCCGTCGTGGACGGTGCCGGGCAGCCTCGCGCGGGCTGCGGGATCGGTGGTGGAGAAGGTGTGGTCCCGGTCGGGCCGGTCCGGGGAGCCGCCGATGACCAGATTCCTCGCTGAGCAGCTTTCCACCGCCCACTGGTTCGACCAGCGCGAGACCCGTGAACTCCTCAACTGGTCCCCCGCCGTTTCGCTTGACGAGGGCCTGGCGAGGCTGGCCGGGCACTACGCCCGGATTCCCCCTACCAGCGCCCGTTCCGCGGCCGGGGCTGGCAGACGGGGCAGGTGTACGAGGACCGGTTCATGAACTGTTCCCGCAAGAGCCGGCTGACCCGGCCGGCGGCGGCGCAGCGTTTGCACTCGAGCCCCTCCCGGCCGTAGGCGTTCAGGGAACGGTCGAAGTACCCGGAGGCTCCGTTGACGTTGACGTAGAGCGAATCGAAGCTCGTGCCGCCGGCGGCCAGGGCATCTGTCATGACCGCACGGGCGGCGTCGAGGACCCGCAGCGCATCGGGGCGGCGCAGGGTGTCGGTGGGCCGGGCGTAGTGCAGCCGCGCCGTCCAGAGGGCCTCGTCCGCGTAGATGTTGCCGATCCCGGACACCAGGCCCTGGTCCAGCAGCGCCCGCTTGAGCCCGGTTTTGCGGGCCCGCAGGCGCCGGTAGAAGGTCTCGAAGGAGAACCGGGGATCCATCGGGTCACGGGCAATGTGCGCGGCTTCCTCGGCGATGAGCGGCAGCGGCGTTTCGGCGAGGCCGCCAGGGCCGCCGTCGTCGGTGGGGATCAGCGTGGTCAGGAACAGGCCGCCGAAGATGCGCTGGTCCACGAACCGGAGCTGTCCGGGCATGCCGTCGGCTGGGCTGAGCCGCAGCCTGACCTTCAGGTGTTTTTCATCCGGAACGCCGGGGTCCTGCATGAGCAGCTGGCCGGACATGCCCAGATGGGCCATGAGCGCGACGGCGGTGCCCGGCCCGCCGGCCGGGGTACCGTTTCCGGGCGGGGCGGGCGTGTCCGCCAGCGGCATCCACAGGAATTTGCCGCGGCGGACCACGTCCAGGACCCGTGCGCCTTCAAGGTTGCCGGCAAAGTCTTCCGGTCCCAGGGCGTGCCGGCGCAGGGAGCGCGGGTCCAGGACCTCGACGGAGGTGATGGTCCGGCCGCGCACCCAGCTCACCAGGCCGCGCCGGACCACCTCGACCTCGGGCAGTTCAGGCAATGCCGCTGCCTAGCTGCCGGTCTGGGACTGCAGCTGCTGCGGATCCGGCGCGGCCGGGGCGGTCAGCCGGCGCCAGGCGTCGGCGGCGGCTTCCTGTTCGGCCTCTTTCTTGGAGTTGCCGGTGCCGGTGCCGTAGTCCGTGCCGCCGATCCGCAGCACGGCTTCGAACGTCCGGGCGTGGTCCGGCCCGGAGCCGTCGACCGCGTAGTTGATGGTCCCAAGCTGCCGGCTGGCGGCGAGCTCCTGGATGGAAGTCTTCCAGTCGGTGCCCGCGCCGAGGGCGGCGGCGTCCTTCAACAGCGGGCCGACCAGCCGCATGACCAGCTGCCGGGCCGTCTCGATGTCGTTGGAGAGGTAGGTGGCGCCGATCAGCGCCTCCATGGTGTCCGCCAGGATGGAGGCCTTGTTCTTGCCTTCGGTGAGCTTTTCGCCCTGTCCAAGGTAGATGAACTCCCCCAGCCCGATGCTGCGGCCGATGCCGGCCAGCGCCCGGGTGCTGACGACGGCGGAGCGGCGCTTGGCCAGGTCGCCTTCGGGCAGCGTGGGGTTGTCACGGTACAGCGCGTCCGTTACGGAGAACCCCAGGATGGAGTCGCCCAGGAACTCGAGCCGTTCGTTGGTGGGGATGCCGCCGTTTTCGTAGGCGTAGGAACGGTGTGTGAGCGCAAGACGAAGCGTCCCGGCGTCAATAGTGACACCGAGACGCTTCAGAAGCTCTTCAGTTGAAGACATCTTTTTCAGCCTGTTGGCGGATTAGACGTCTGCGACCTTGCGGCCCTTGTACTCAAGGAACAGCGCAGTGCCAGCCGAGTCGGTAACGACCTTTGCCTGGTGCGGCAGGCTGTACGTGACCTGGCCGTTCTCGACAGTCTTCACCAGGTGGGGGGCAGTTGCCTTCCACTGGGAGCGGCGGGCGCGGGTATTCGAGCGAGACATTTTCCGCTTCGGGACAGCCACGGCTAACTCATTTCTCTCTAGAAAAACACTTACAAATCAGTTTTGCCGGTCAGGCTTAGCCAAGTCAGCCAGGGCGGCCCAGCGAGGATCTACGACCTCGTGGTGATGCCCCGGCTCGTCTTCCAGGCGCACTCCACATTCGGAGCAAAGGCCCTGGCAGTCTTCCCGGCACACCGGCTGGAACGGCAGTATGGTGACAACTGCGTCCCGCAACACCGGCTCAAGATCGATCAGATCGTGCTCGACTCGACGTTGCTCTTCTTCGTCTTCTTCGTCGGAGAACACAGCATCCTCGTAGAAGAAAAGTTCTTGCACATCAACCTCTTGGTCATACGCAAGGGGATCCAGGCATCGGCCGCATTCGCCAGTAACTTCAACGTGCGCGGTTCCTGATACCAGAATTCCTTCGTGTACGGCCTCAAGCCGCAGGTCCAGCTCGACATCCGAGCCTTCCTGCACGCCAATGAGCGCCACGCCAAGATCACTTGGCGCGGGTACATGTTCCGTCAGCGTCCGCATGCTTCCCGGACTGCGTCCGAGGTCCTTGACGTCGAACGCCAAGGGCGAACTAGCATCTCGTTTAATGAGAACTCCTGTTGAACATATGACCGACGTACTATCTTAGCCTGAACTTCCGGACGGACTCAAACCGGGGGCACGCCGGCGGTTCACACCACAAGCGGCCTCGGATTCGGGCCACGCAACCGGCAGCAGACCGCCGAGTACCGGTCAAGCTTACACTTTGCGCGCCCGGTTCGGGACCGGCTCGCCCGGGGCCAGCCGTTTCAGCACAGAGCGGGGAACAAAGTCCGAGACGTCCCCGCCGAGGGCGAAGACCTCTTTGATGAGGGTGGAGGACAGGTGCAGGTAGTGGCCTTCCGCCGGCAGGAACACCGTCTCGACGCCGGTCAGCTGCCGGTTCATCGTGGCCATCGGCAGCTCGTAGTCGAAGTCCGAGGACGAACGCAGGCCCTTGACGATCGCCGACACACCGCGCTGCCGGCAGTACTCGGCCAGGAGACCCTCCCCCACGGGTTCAACCACGATCCCGCGCAAGGACGCGAACGTTTCCCTGGCCATGTCGATCCGCTCCTCCAGGCTGAAGCGGTACTTCTTGGAATAGTTCGTGGACACGGCCACGATCACCTCGTCGAAGAGGCCCGCGGCACGCGCAATGACTTCCAGGTGTCCGTTGTGGATGGGGTCAAAAGAGCCAGGGCAAACAGCGCGTCTCATGCTCCGAACCTACCGTATCCGCGCCGCAGCCCGGGATAACATGACTGAATGTCAGCATCGAACAATCGCGCGACTTCTCCTTTCACTGTGCGGCCTGTCACTGTGCGGCCCGTCACTGCGCCGCCTTTCACCGTGGACGGCGGCGTGGTCCTGGTCACCGGTGCCGCCAGCGGCATGGGCCGGCTCTACGCCCTCCGCGCCGCCCGGGAAGGCGCCGAGGTAGTGATCCTCTGGGACGTCGACGCCGATGCCCTGGCCGGCACCGCCGTTGAAGTCGCCGCTTTGGGCGCCCGCGCCGTCCCCCGCACGGTGGACCTGGCGGATCGCGCCGCGATTGCCGACGCCGCCCGGGAGGCCAGGGCTGAGGGACCGCTGGCGCTGCTGGTCAATAACGCCGGGATTGTCCGCGGCGCGTACTTCTGGGACCACGCCCCGGACCGTGACATCGCCCTGACCATGGACATCAACGCCCTCGCCCCCATGTACGTTACCCTGGAGTTCCTGCCGGACATGCTGGCCGGCGCCGGCCGCCCGCGCCGGATCCTCAACGTTGCCTCCGCCGCCGGCACGGTCTCGAATCCGCGGATGAGCGTTTACGCGGCCTCAAAATGGGCCGTCATCGGCTGGAGCGACTCGCTCCGGCTCGAGCTTGAGCAGCAGGGCTACGGCCACCTGAAAGTCACCACCTTCTGCCCCAGCTACATTTCCACCGGCATGTTCGAGGGAGCCCGGGGTCCCCTGCTGACCCCGCTCATGACACCGGAGGATGCCGTGGACAGGGCATGGCGTGCTACGGCCGCCGGGCGGCCGCAGCTGATCGCCCCCGCCATGGCCATGCTGGGGAAAGTACTCAAGGGCATCCTGCCGGTGCGGGCGTGGGACTTCGTGGGCGGAAAGGTCTTTGGGATCTACACCACCATGGACAGCTTCACCGGCCGGGACGAGAAAGCGGGCACCCGATGAGCCCCCGCATGCCGCTGCCGTGGCAGCGCGCCGCAACCGGCGCCAACCTGCTCTCCCCCGATGGCTCTCTGGGCGTGACGATCTTCGAGGAGATGACCACCCTGGCCCTGAGCACGGGCGCCATCAACCTTGGCCAGGGCTTCCCGGACGAGGACGGCCCCGTGGAGATCAAGGAGGCCGCCCAGGCAGCGATCGCCGCCGGAGCCAACCAGTATGCGCCCGGCAAGGGCATCCTGCCGCTGCGGGAGGCGATCTCGGTGCACCAGCAGCGGTTCTACGGGCTGGCCGCGGATCCGCAGACCGAAATTATCGTCACTACCGGCGCCACGGAGGCCATTGCCGCTGCCCTGCTCGCGCTGGTAGGTCCGGGAGATGAAGTGCTCACCTTCGAACCGTTCTACGACTCCTATGGCGCCATCATCGGGCTCTCCGGCGCCACGCACGTCACCGCCCCGCTCCTGGCCCCGGATTTCATGCCGGATCTGGCCGCACTCGAGGCCGCGTTCAGCAACCGCACCAAGGTGGTGCTGATCAACAATCCGCACAACCCGACCGGGGCGGTGTTTCCCCGCGAGGTGCTCGAGCGCGTCGTCGAACTGGCCGCGAAATACGACGCCGTCATCGTCACCGACGAAGTGTACGAGCACCTGACCTTCGGTGTGCGGCACATCCCGGTCGCGACGCTGCCCGGGGCGGCGGAGCGCACGCTGACTATTTCCTCGGCCGGCAAGACGTTCTCCTTCACCGGCTGGAAGATCGGCTGGCTCTCCGGGCCGGAGGAGCTCGTGGCCGCCGCCCGGACGGTCAAGCAGTTCCTTAGCTACAGTTCCGGCACGCCCTTCCAGGCCGCCATCGCGGTGGGCCTGGGGCTTCCGGACGAGTTTTACGCCGGCATCGCCGACACCCTCCGGTACAAGCGCGACATCCTCAGCGAGGGACTGCGCGCGGCCGGCCTCGACGTGCTGACCCCGCAGGGGACCTACTTCGTCAACGTGGACACCTCACCGCTGGGGATCACCGATTCCGTGGAGCTGGCCCGCAGGCTGCCGGCCCTCGTGGGCGTCGCGGCGATCCCTGTGCCCGTCTTCTGCCACGCCGACGGCGCCGAACGCACCCGCAGCCTGCTCCGCTTCGCGTTCTGCAAGCAGCTGCACGTGCTGGAGGAGGCCGCCGAGCGGCTGGCGACCTTGCGCGACAGGCTGTGAACATGGCCGGGCAGCAATTCGGGGCCTCGCGGTTCCTGCGAACCACCGGGCAGCACGCCGTGATCGAACCGGATGCCTTTACCGACGGCGGCTTCGTGCTGAGCATCGGCGGCGCCGAGCAGTCCCACGTCAACCTGGCCGACCCCGCGGACATCTTCTACGAATACCTGCGCAGGATCGGGCACGTGGTGGACCTCGCCGCCCCGTGGGGCGAGCCGATCACGGCGCTGCACTTGGGCGCCGGGGCCCTGACCCTGGCCCGCTACATCCAGGCCACCCGGCCCGGCTCGGTTCAGTACGCGGTGGAGCTGGAGCGGGAACTGCTGGACTTTGTGCTCGCTCAGCTGCCCCTGCCGGAGGGGACCGAGCTGCACACGGTGATCGGCGATGCCCGCGACGCCCTCGCCGGGCTTCCGGCGGGCCTGCGGTTCGACGTCGTGATCCTGGACATCTTCTCCGGGCCGGAGGCGCCGGAACACATCGCGTGTACCGGGTTCTACCAGGAGGCGGCGGCCCGGCTGACGCCGCGCGGCGTGTTGATCGTCAACGTGGGCGACGAACCCGGACTGACCCTGGTCCGGAGCCAGATCGCGGCCATGGGCCGGGCCATGGCCGACGTCTCGGCCTTCGCGGAGGCCGGAATGTTCACTGGCCGGTACCCCGGGAACATCATCCTGACCGGGACGCAGGGGCCGTGGCCGGAGGTCTGGACGGCGGCGCTCACGGCGCGCGGTCCGCATCCGGCCCGGCTGCTCACCGGCGTCGATTTGGACGCGCTGGCCGGCTAGTCCCCTGCTTCCAGGTCCGCTGCTTCCACAGCGTCCACTGCCGCCAGGTCCGCTGCTTCCACAGCGTCCGCGGCTTCCACGCCGGGCTCGGTGAACCACAGCCGGGTTTCGCCGTACTTCTTCTCGGCAAACCGTTCCATGCCCTGGGGCCATGCCGGCTCGGGGCTCCGGGACGAGCGTTCCACCACCACGACCGCTCCCTCGCCCAGGTGCGGCACCAGCTTGGCCAGCACGGCAGCGAGGGCCGGCTCGTCCAAGGGGTAGGGCGGGTCCAGGAACACCAGGTCCCAGATCGCGGAGTCGGCGGCCCGGTCGAGGAAGGATTCGACCTTGGAGCGGTGCACGGAGACCACCTTGCGGCCCGTGACAGTGTTGACAAGATCGGCGTTCCGCTGGCAGACGGCGCTT
The DNA here is from genome assembly GCF_022803015.1 of Arthrobacter humicola. Classification (GTDB taxonomy): domain Bacteria; phylum Actinomycetota; class Actinomycetes; order Actinomycetales; family Micrococcaceae; genus Arthrobacter; species Arthrobacter humicola_A. The sequence goes on along the minus strand of NZ_JAFKON010000001.1, from coordinate 82,744 downwards.
GCCTTGGCGTCGAATTCGACCAGGTCCACGGAGTCCGCGCCGCGGCTGCCGCTCTCCACCCCCAGCGAGCCGGATCCCGCGTACAGATCGAGGACGCGGGCGCCGGCGATGACGTTGAAGGCGTCCAGCCGGGAGAACAGGGCCTCCTTGACGCGGTCGGTGGTGGGCCGGGTCAGGTTCCCGGGCACGCTGTTCAGCGTGCTGCCGCCGGCCGCACCGGCAATGATCCGGCTCATGCGCGGACCCCCGCGGACGTGTTTGCCTGGCTCGTGGTCCTAGCCGCGTTCAAGGAACGCCTCCTTCTCGGGGTTCAGGTATTCATCGATCGCGGCCGCAAGCCGGGGCTGGCCCGCCAGCGCGGGATCGGCGGCCACGATCCGCTGGGCGTCCTGCCGGGCCCGGGCGATCACGTCCTCGTGTTCGAGCACGCGCAGCAGCTTCAGCGTGGAGCGCCCGCCGGACTGCGAGGCGCCCAGGATGTCGCCCTCCCTGCGGAGCTTAAGGTCCTCCTGGGACAGTTCGAAGCCGTCGGTGGTGGCCGCGACGGCATCCAGGCGGCGCCGGCTCGGATGGCCCGGCTCCAGGGTGGTGACCAGCAGGCAGGTTCCGGGCAGCCCGCCGCGGCCCACCCTGCCGCGCAGCTGGTGGAGCTGGGAGATGCCAAAACGGTCCGCGTCCAGGATCACCATGAGCGTGGCGTTGTGGACGTCCACGCCGACTTCGATCACGGTGGTGGAGACCAGCAGCTTGGTCTGGTTGGCCGTGAAGGAGGCCATGGTCTCGGACTTCAGCACCGGGTCCTGCCTGCCGTGCAGGGGCGCCACAGCCACCCCGGCCAGGGCCGGTTCGTCCTGGAGATGTTCCACGACGCCGGTGACCGAGGCGAGTTCCCGGGAACCGTTCTCGCCTTCGAGGTCCGCGGCGGACGGTTCGGCTTCGCCCGGGGTGAAGTCGCCGTCGTCGTCCGTGCCGATCTTGGGGCAAACGACGTAGACCTGGTGGCCGGCGTCGATCTCCTCCCGCGACCGGGACCAGATCCGGGTGGCCCACCCCGGGTGTTCCGCGAGCCCCACCACGTGGGTGGAGATCGGGGCGCGGCCGGCGGGCAGCTCATCGAGCACGGAGGTTTCGAGGTCGCCGAACACGGTCATGGCCACGGTCCGGGGAATCGGGGTGGCGGTCATGACCAGCAGGTGCGGCGGTTTGCTGGCCTTGGCCCGGAGGGCGTCGCGCTGTTCCACGCCGAAGCGGTGCTGTTCGTCCACCACGATCAGGCCAAGGTCGTAGAAGGAGACGTTGTCGCTGAGCAGGGCATGGGTGCCGATCACGATTCCGGCCGTTCCGGCGGCGGCGTCGAGCATGGCCTGCTTCCGCGCCGCGGTGGGCATGGAGCCGGTGAGCAGGGTGACCTGGACGGCGTCCGGTCCGAACCCGCCGAGCATCCCGTCCCGGGAGAGCGGTCCGAGCGTGCGCCGGATGGATTCATAGTGCTGGGCAGCGAGGACTTCGGTGGGGGCCAGCAGGGCAGCCTGTCCCCCGGCGTCCACCACCTGCAGCATGGCGCGCAGCGCAACGATCGTCTTGCCGGAGCCCACTTCGCCCTGCAGCAGCCGGTTCATGGGCGAGTCCTGGGCGAGCTCGTCGGAGAGCGTCTTGCCGACGGCGGCCTGGCCGGCGGTCAGCGTGAACGGGAGCTGGCGGTCGAAGGCGGGCAGCAGCCCGTCCGGTGCCGGGCGGCGGGCCGTCGCTTCCTCGGCGGCGAGTTGGGCGCGGCGGCGGGCCAGGGCCGACTGGAGCACCAGGGCTTCCTGGTAGCGGAACCGGTCCCGGGCGCGCTGGTAGTCCGCCGGGGTTTGCGGGGCGTGGATCAGCCGGTAGGCGTCCGCGACCGGCAGGAACTTCTCCCGCGCCGCGATCTCCGCCGGCAGCGGGTCGCCGAGGGTTTCGAGCTCCACGGTGTCCAGCAGCGTCGAGATGACCTTCTGGATGGACCAGCTGGTCAGTTTCGCCGTGGCCGGGTACACCGGGATCGGCATGGCGGCGAGCTTCTCCGGGTCGATGCCCGGCGTTTCGGGGTCCTCGTCCAGCAGCAGGAAATCCGGGTTGGTCAGGCCGAGGGATCCGGCGTAGCGCGTAACCTTGCCGGAGAACATGGCACGCCGGCCCGGCTGCAGCTCGGCCTTGGCCCGGAACCCGTTGAAGAAGCTGACCTTGAGCGTGCCCGGCAGTGCGCCGGCCGCCCGCGTGGAAGCGGCACCGCCGGCGTCGTCGGAGATCACGACGTCGGTGAGGGAACCGCGCCGGGCGCGCATGGGCCGGGTGCTGTTGGAGACCACCCGGGCGATCAGGGTCACTTCCTCGTCCAGCGGGACCTCGCTGATGGGCGTGAGCTCGCCGCGGCTGAGGTAGCGGCGGGGAAAATAGTTCAGGAGCCCGCCGACAGTGGTGATGCCAAGGTGTTTTTCGATGACGGCCGCGGAGCGCTTGCCGATGCGGCGCTCCAGGCCCAGTTCAAGTTCAGCGTGCATGTCCGTCGGGGTTTCGGGTTTCGGCGGCACGCGCCGGGGCAGCAGCAGCAGCGACGGTAGCGTCAACAGGTGCGCCTGCGGTGGCGGCAACCGTGGCGGCCGGTGCCTCCGGGTCGCGCGGGACTGCGAGCTCGCTCACGGAAATGTCCGTGGGCTCGCCCAGGGAACGGATCAGCGCGACGGCGAGGTCCCCATCCAGGACGTGGACGTGGACGCGCCAGCGGTAGAGCCCGGCGGCGTCGGCGCCGCCACCGACCTGGCTCATGATCACCGAGTCGCCCATTTCGTCGAGCCGTTGGCGCATCATGGCGGCGTCAAGCGGGGACAGGGAAATGGTGCACATGACTTCGACACCTTCGTCTCGCGGCATGCCGACGTGGATATGCGGATCCTGGACGTCGTAGCCGTGCAGTCCGTCCAGCAGTTCGCTCTGGAGCTCCTCGCCCAGCACGGCCGAGCGGAGGCAGTCCAGGATCAGCAGCATGCCCACGCCGCCGGCGTCCACCACGTGGGCGGCCTGCAGGGCATCGAGCTGCTCTTCCGTGCGGACCACGGCGGCCAGGGCCGCCTCGACGGCGGCGTCCAGGGCCAGGCCCAGGGTCTGGTTGCTGTCATCGCCGTCGTGTGCGGAGTCCACGGCGGCCGCGGCCCTGGCGGCAGCCTCCATGACGGAGAGCATGGTGCCGGGCACGGGATCACTCAGCGCGGACCAGGCCCGGATCTGGGCCCGGTTCAGGGCCGCGGCCAGCAGGGGTGAGCTGATCCGGGTGTGCCCGGCCAGGGGTTCGGCAGCAGCGCAGAGGAAGACGGCGAACAGGGTTCCCGAGTTGCCGCGGGCCTGTTCCATGGCAACCTGGCCGGCCTGCGCAAGGACGGCGCCAACGTCATGCAGGGTCGGGTCCGGTGCCGCGTGCGCCGCCCCGTCCGGGTGTCCCGGCACGGCGGCGTCCGCGGCGTGGGCCGCGGCGCGGACGGTCAGGTAGAGGTTGGTGCCGGTGTCGCCGTCGGCTACCGGAAAGATGTTGATGGCGTTCAGGCGGTCGCTGTGGTTGCCGAGCGTGGTTTCCGCCTTGCCCAACCACCGCTTCATCGCTTGCGCGTTGGCGGCAATCTTAGTCTGCAAAGTGATCCCATCCCACAGCGTCAGCGGGCCTGCCCGCGATCGTTACTCCCGTGCTTTCGGTTGGTGCAGGGGCCTCTACCGAGCCTATCGCAGTGAACCCGGGAGGGAGCGGAACCCCTGCCGGGAAAGTGGCGAGCAGCCCATGGTCTTCACCGCCGCCGAGGACCCAGGCCATCGGGTCTGCCCCCAACAGCTCCGACGCCGGCAACAGCGGGGCGGCCAGCTCCTTCAGGGCGGCGGCGTCCAGGTTCAGCACCGCGCGGCTGGCGGCCGCCATGCGGTTTCCGTCCCGGACCAGGCCGTCCGAGATGTCCATCATGGCGGACGCCCCCGCCTCACGGGCCAGCGGTCCGGCGGCGAGCGGGGGCTGCGGCCTGCACTGGGTGTCCAGGAGGGAATGCTGCCCGGCGGTCAGGGCGCCCACCGGGACGTTCGACTCCAGCAGCGCCAGCCCGGCGGCGGCCCGGCCTACCGTTCCCGCCAGGGCCACGGTGTCCCCCGGCCGGGCCCCGGAGCGCAGGACGGGCGCCTTGCCGTCAAGAGTCCCCAGGATCGCCACACTGACCGCCAGTTCGCGGCCGCGGCCGAGGTCGCCGCCGGCCACCGTGCAGGCCGAAGCCCCCAGCCCCCTGATGCCGGCCACGAGGCCGTCCGCGAAATCCTCCACCCAGGAGACGGGGGTCTCCGGCGGCATGGTCAGGCTGACCACAACGGACGTGGCCCGGGCGCCCATGGCGTTGATGTCGCTGAGGTTTTGCGCCGCGGCCTTCCAGCCGACGTCGTACCCGGTGGTCCGGTAGCCGTTGTTCCATTCGAGCCGGAAATCCTGGTCCGCCACTTGGGTGTCGATGCTCACCACGGTCCGCCCGTCCGGCGCGGCGACAACCGCGGCGTCGTCCCCCGGCCCCAGCAGCAAGTACGACGCCGCCGCCGGTCCGCCATTGGGCTGCGGAATCGTGAGCCGCGGAAAGATGCGTCCCAGCAGCTGGGACTCCGAGAGGCCGCCAACGGTCAGTGCGGCGTCCGCGGGCAGGGCATCGGGCACAGCGGCTTCAGGCACAGCGGTTTCAGGGACAGCGGCTTCAGGCACAGCGGTTTCAGGGACAGCGGTTTCGGGCACAGGTTCGGGCACAGTTTCAGGCACAGCCCTACGCTACCGCGAGGGACTGACCGTGCCGGGCCGTGGCTTCACGTGCTGAGTATTTCCTCCAGCCAGGCCTCGCCCGTGGACCGCATATCGAACCGCCCGACGTATTCGGCGGCGGCCCGGGACTCCTCTGCATACGCCTGGGGCGAGCGGTTGAGGGCCGAGACCAGGGCCCGGACCTGGGACGTTGTCCCCCGAGTCCAGCGGTTGCTGAATATTTCATCCGCTCCGGGCCTTTGCCAGAACAGCGGTACGGCGCCTGATGCCATGCCCTCAGCGGGGGCGAGGTGAAAGCTCTCGTCCGAGCTGGGCGATAGGACATATCCGATCTTGCGCAGCCAGGACGCCATGTCGGGGCCAAACGGTTCGAAGACCACGGCATCCCGCAGCGCCGGGGACCTGCCGATACGGTCAAAAATCTCCAGGTACGCCTCGCGTTGGAACGGCTTCTTCCATTCGTACGGATACTCCCACGGCATTCTTCCGCGGACATGCAGGGTGTACCTGGGGTCCTCATCCAACAGCTCCTCGAGCAGGTCAAGGGCGCGGTCCAGGCGCTTGCGCATGGGGACGATGCCCACCAGCCCCAGCCGGAAGCGATGATCCGGTTCCTTGGATCTGCGGAGGTCCATGACGTCCACGGCGTTCGGGATGACCCGGATGGCGGTGCCGGTCCAGCCGGTACTTGCACGGGTGCGATCCACGTAGAGCTGCGAGACGCAGATCAGGGAGTCAATGTTTTCGGCGGCCACGTCGCTCATCCAGGGGCCGTTGAGCTCGAACATGTGAAGACGCACAATGAGCTTCTGCCTCCGCCGTTTATTGTTCGAGTACCAGACGGCGTTGGGCCCGCACCATTCACAGATGATCACGTCGGCCCAGTCCCTGAGCCGCTCGGACTCCTTGACGTCGTGCTGATGAAGTGAGGTCCAGTGGTCGAAGGCGAGTTCGATGTCGTCCCGCATCTCGAGGACGGACACCAGCTCGCCCGCAAACTTGAGGTCGTGACCGGCAATCAGCACCCGCGTCTTTTGCCTGGACCGCGGGCTGCGGGCGTAGTCGCCCTCGGACCGTTCGAAATAGGCTTTCAGCCGGGCCGCCGATGCTGAAATCGAGTAGTACCGGACACGATTGGACACTTCCTCCTTCAGCCCGGCAACGGTTTCCCTCGCCGCCAGAAGGGTGCTGAGAACGCCCTCCGCCGAATCGTCGTCGACATACAGCGGATAGTCCGCGCCGAAAAGCTCCAGGTGCTGCGCATTCCGGTTCACCATCGGCGGCACCCCAAGGGCCGCGTACTCGAGCACCTTGGTCGAAATTTCGAGGCTGGCGTCCATGCTTCGATCCCGCCAGCTCAACCCGACGTCGTGCCGGCTGACTTCCTTTGCGGCCTCATCACGGGACATCCCGCCCAGCCAGTCGATCCCCGGCGAGCTCACCGCCGTCTCCATCGTGGCCGACCACTGCGGGTCCTGGAGGTCGTGCTGGAACTTGTCGCCGATCATCGTCAACGCCAGGGGAAGGTTGTGTTCCCCGGCCGTCGCCGGGAGGGAGCACATTTCCAGGGTCCGCCATTTCCTGGCGAACTTGCCGGAGTAGACCGCACTCAGTTTCCGCCCGGTGCCAGATGAGCCTCCCCGCAGGTCAAAGTATTCATCGGGCACCATGGGCGTGAGGACCAGGGTCTTTCCCCCGGCCTCGGGAATCGTCGCCTCAACGTAGGAGCGTGCGGCCTCAGTCTGCACGAAGAAGCGCCGGCATTGTCCGACGGTCCTTCTGAGCACCGCGCGGTCTTTTTCGGAAAGCCGGGAGCCGGGATGGGCGATGTCCGTGATGTAGAGCCACGACTTGGGGCCCAGGACTTTGGAGTTTGCGACGTGCGCCGCGACCTGGGTGCCGCGGGCGATCACGACGTCGAACGGCCGCTGCGCGTCAAGCTGGGCCATGCGCTGGGCTGCGGTTCGGGGCTGCAGCGCCTCGATGTCCGCGCTCTCGCCAGGTTGGGCGATTTCCACGCCGGGCATGTCAGCTATCCGGTCAAGCAGCCGCGTCTTCGTGACGTGGGTCTTGAGAAGTACGCAGACTTCGGAGCCCGTTCGGGATAACGCCTCGGCCATGGAGACGAGCCAGACGGCGGACCCGTCGATGATGTTGAGGTCGACGTCCCCGTAGAGGAGGATCTTCCGCATGGACCCGGTGGTATCAGGGCGAGCCAATGAGCGCTCCTCTGTTCATTTTGGCAAAAGCTTCCAGCGAAGTGAGCAATCCGAACCGGTAGTCTTCGGTCCACTCCGCCAGGGATGAACGCTCCGAAAACACAACATCCGACGCTGCTTCGAAATCCGTGGTGTAGATATCGGTCTCCAACCGTGTTCTCACAAAATAGGCCGGCATCCCTTGGGACCTGCACTCAGCGAGGGCACGGAGTATTTCGTTGGCAAGCAGCGTCCCTGCAGCGGAATCGGCTCCGAACCAGATTCCGGCCGTGAAGGCGCTGTCATCGATCACCAGCGCGAAGCCCCGGCCGTTCGCGATCTGGGCAGCGATGGTGCTCGGCCGCAGTGGTTCCAGGGCGTGGGCATCGCCCAAGTACCGGTAAAGCTCCTGGCCCATGATTGAGTAGACAACCCGTCCGCCCCACGGCGCCGTTACAGGCGCTCCGAGGTAGCGGAGGATTTTGGCCTGGCGGTCCCGGTCATCTGTCACAGCGGCCGCGAGCCGGCCGACTGCCCGTCCGGCAGTCGGAGCCGCGGTGGGAGCGGACTTTGTGCGCTCCGCCGCGGGATTTGTGCGCTCCGCCGCGGGATTTGTGCGCTCCGCCGCGGGATTTGTGCGCTCCGCCGCGGGATTTGTGCGCTCTGCCGCGGGGGCACTGGCCTTCGCCGCCGGTGCGGACAGTCCGCGTACCAGCTCGCGCAGTTCCCTGTTGCGCGAGTGGGCCTTCCGGGCTTCGGTTTCCTGTAGCCACCGCATACTGACCAGCTGCGAGACGGCCATCACCGCCATGAGTGCGAACAGTGCCAGGGGCAGAACCGCGAGCGCCGGCTGCCTGAGCACGAGGCAGAGGATTCCACTGAGTACTGCGGCCGCGCCGCAGAAGGCCATCGCCATGACCACCCGGCTTTTGAAGGCTGTGCGCAATGTCTGAACGAGCCGATCGATCATGAGCTGAAGACTCCCCGGGTATCGACGAGGAGCTTGCCGGCCAAGGCTTCGGCGGGCAGCGCCCGGACGGCGTCGTGGTCGACAAGCACCACCACGAGCGAGGAACGGCTCACTGCTTCCTCCAAGGGCACCAGCCGGACGTTCTCCCGGTGCTGCAGGCGCCCGGGCAGGCTGTCGATGTGGGGCTCGGCGACGTTGATCCGGGTGGCCGGCATCGATTCGGCGATGCCATGGGCAATGTCAATGGCGGGAGACTCACGCAGGTCGTCAATGTTTGCCTTGAACGCGAGCCCCAGGACGGCAATCTCTGCGTTCCTGGGCAAGCCGGCAAACGCGTCACGCACCTGGTCCAGGACCCAGCGCGGCTTCTCGTCGTTGACGGTCCGGGCCGCTCTGATCAAGCGCGACTCGGCAGGTGCTGCAGCGACGATGAACCAGGGATCGACGGCAATGCAGTGACCCCCGACGCCGGGTCCCGGCTGCAGGATGTCGACGCGCGGGTGATGGTTTGCCAGCCGGATCAGTTCCCAGACGTTGATGCCCAGCTTTTCGCTGATGACCGAAAGCTCATTCGCAAACGCTATGTTGACGTCGCGGTAGGAGTTTTCCACCAGCTTGGCCATTTCCGCCGTCACGTCGTCGGTGATCAGGATCTCGCCCTGGCAAAACACCGCATACAGGTCTTTCGCGAGATCGGCGGCGCGCCGGGTGATCCCGCCAACAATCCTGTCGTTGGTGACAAGCTCGATCATGACTTTGCCGGGCAAGACGCGCTCGGGGCAATGGGCCAGGAGAATCGCGGGCCTGCCGTCGGCGCCGTCCAGCGATAGGTCCGGCCGGAGCGAGACGATGTACTCGCCCAGATGGCGGGTTGCCCCCGGGGGCGACGTGGACTCAAGGATGATCAGTTCGCCACCTTGCAACACCGGCGCGATCCCGCGTGCGGCCGCCTCGATGTAGCTCAGGTCAGCCCTCTTGTCCGCCGTGAACGGCGTCGGAACGGCGACAATAAACGCATCAGCGGCGGGCGTCCCGGTGGTTGCCTTGAGCCGGCCCTGGCTGACGGCACCGGCGACGTGGATCCCCAGGTCTGGCTCGACGAAGGGCACACGCCCCTCGTTGACTGCGTCCACCGTCCGCTGATTGACGTCAACGCCGATGACGTCAAGGCCGTTGGTCGCCAGTATCGCGGCTGTGGGCAGCCCGATGTACCCCAGTCCAATGACGGCGATGGTCCGAAAGTCAGTCAATCTGGTAACCCCTATCAAAGCGTGATGAATTCACGTGGATTTTCGAGAATGTGAATTTCGCCGTCCGTTGCGGGCTCCCCGGCCGGTACGCCCGGCCCGTTCCCCGCGCCGGGGCGGATCTGGCAGTAGTTGAACCTGTCGGCTGCGTAGATGGAGCCCTGGGACGCCGCGACGGACGCCAGGAAGGCGGTGTCCTCGCCCCGGTCCAGCGCCTCAAACGGGTGCGCCTCGAAGACCTCCCTGTGTGCAGTGATGGTTGGTCCCATCACCCGCCGGCCGAACCGGTGCTCCTGGTGTGCGGCGCGGAGCATGGTGGTCCGGCTGGAACGCAGGTGCGTGTAGTGGGACTGCTTCCCCACCACGTCCGCCCCGGAATAGCTGAGCGCGTACAGCAGATCGGCGACGTAGTTTGGCGCGTAATAGTCGGCGTCGTCCATCCTGGTGAGCACCGCACCCGTCGATGCTTCAACGCACCGGTTGAGGCACTCGCCGAGGGTCAGTGCGGCCGGGGCGGCGAGCACCTGGTACTTCGCCACGCCGTGGGCGTGCGCCAGTTCGGCGCAGAGACCCTCGGCGGCCGCAAAGCCGCGGGTCAGCACGATGAGCTCCAGGTCGACGTCGGCCTGGCCGCCGGCGGTCTGAAATATTTGGTCCAGCTGTTCCGGACGGGTTGTGCTCACCAGCGCACTGACGGAGGGAAGGACCACGGGCCGGCATCGCTCCGGCGCGACCGCCCGGACAATGGATTCTGCCCGGTGCGCGTACGTATGCGCTCCCCAGATCCGGCGCTGGGCCTTGTGGACCACCCGTTCGTTGAACTCCGGGTTGGACGTCAGCTTGCGCAGCATGATTTCCGCCTCCGGCTGGGCTGCGGCGACCAGAACCTCATCGTCCTCGAAGAACTGCGCTATGGCCGCGCTGGGAGCGGAGACGACCGGTGTGCCCGAGGCGGAGATCTCGAAGATCCGGCGGGCGCACATGCTGGGCGATTCGATCACCGAGTTGACGTTCAGGAACGCCTTGTACGCCCGGTATGCCGTCAGCATCTGGGCGTAATTCAATGAGCCGACTACGTGCTGGTCGAACGGCTCCGGGAACTGGTAGTTCTGGTCCCCGCCCAGCTGGCGGGAGAATATTTCCAGTTCGGCGCCGCCGGTTCCGGCTTCGGTCATGGCCGCGCCCAGGAGCATGTCCATCTGGGCGCGGCGTTGAGGATACTTGTGGGCGAAATACATTCCGGCGAAAGCCACGCCGCGCGAGTGCCATCCGTGTCCTGGCCGGACGGGGTTGTGGAGGGCGGGCTGCGCGGCAAAGGGAAGGGTGCCCACCCCGTGGTGGCCCAAGTCCCTCACGTAATCAGGAATGCGGTCCGAATCACTGGTGAAGACGTGGTCAAACAACTTTGCTGCCGGAAGAAAGTCGTCGTAATGCGGTGGGTCCTCCTTGTTCCAGAAGACGGTCGGAATGCCGCGGGCACGGCACCACTCAACAAGCCGGACCAGCTCGACCCCCGGCCCCTTGGAACCGGTGAGCTGGTATTGCCAGGAGCCGGAATTTCCGTTCCAGGCAGATTCCACGAACAGGAAATCGATGCGGGTCTCCCCCAGTTGGTCACGCCACAGTTCCTTGCGCAGTTCGAGCAGGTTCCATTCGAACGCAAAGGACGTACGGGTGAAATCGTCCAGGATCACGCCCACGCTCAGGTCCGGGCGCCGCGGTCCCGGACCGGAAGCTTCGTATGGGGTGAACTGCAACTGCCGGTTTGGCCCCCGCCCCGCCCACTGGCCCGCTGAACCATTCGTCCCGGGCGGAACGGCGGGGGTCCGTTCTGTTCTCCGGTGTGGCCTCCGCCTTTGAAGATGGGCCTTGCCTCGAATTTTCAACTGCCGCAGGGCTCGTTCTGCGTCCGCCGGGATGCCCATCAGTTCCGGTCCTCCTCCATGATGCGTCCAATACGGCGTTGCGTCAGCGCAGGGGCACCACCGTCGGGCAGCCAACAGGAAGTCCGTCTAAGGGCCAAGAAGCCGCTGAGCCCCCTACCTTCATCGAAGGTAGGGGGCTCAGGTAAAGGGAATGGCGGTCCGAGGTGAACGATGGCCAAACAGCGCCGGGCCAGTCAGCCCGTCAGTAGCTAAGGGACTGGCACCCCAGCGCGGACACCCCGGTCCGCAGGACGCCGGCCCCGGCGCTGGAGACACAGACGGTGTACTTGCCCCGCGCCTTGATGGGAATGGCGGCACGGTAGCCGTGGTTTCCCGGCACGCCCAGCGCGCTATTTACATCCGGCCGGGCCAGGTTGGCCGTGACGCTGTAGCTCTTGGAGCTCGAATCCGGTGACTTCACGGTGACGCGGACCGGAACACTCTGGCTCGTGAAGCCCGGATCCATGGCCCAGCCGGTCGCCACGATCGATTTATTCGTGCTGGTCCCGGACAGGCGGGCGGTGTCGAGGTAACCCCGCACCGGGGCGGCGGGCTGCGCAACCACATCCCGGCAGCCCAGCAGTGTGTTGCCCGCACTCAGCGGGCTCACGGAGATGCCGTAAGCGCACACGCGGTAGCGGCCGGACAGGGTGATCGGGATGCTGTTCTGGAATCCGTGGCTTCCGGTCAGCGAAAACGCGGCATTGACGTCCGGCCGGGTCCCGTTCGCGGTGAAGGGGTAGCCCTTGGTCTTGCCGTCCGGGCCCGTGACGTAGATATGCACGGCGTTGGAGGCCGCCGGTGTACCGGGTTCGTACGTCCAGCCTGACGCCGTGATAACCGCCGACGGCGTCCTGGTCTGCACCACAATGGAGTCCACGTAGCCGACCGGCCGCGCAGCAGGGGTCGCCGTAGCGTTCACGCAGCCCAGGAAGCCGTTGCCCTTGGTCAGGGTCGCGACCGCGATTCCGGTGGCGCAGACGCGGTACGTACCGGCCTTCGTCACGCTCACGGATGTCTGGTACCCGTGCGAACCGGCGATCCCCATGGCGGCATTGACATCGCTCCGGGCAGCGTTGGCGGTGGTGGTCACTGACTTGGTGCTGCCGTCGGGCGCCGTGACACTCAGCTGGACGGGGATCGACGCCGACGGGACGCCGGCGTCGAAGGACCAGCCGGCGACGTCCAGCCGCGCCGAGGCCCCGGCGTTGATGAACGCCACGGAATCCAGGTATCCGGTGGGCGGGTCACTGACGGCCACCGGGACGTTGCGGCAGCCCAGGGTGGTGTTACCGGCAGCAAACGGGGCGACGGGGATGGCGTAGGCACAGACCCGATACGTGCCGGTCTCGGTCGCCGGGACAGTGACCGCAAACCCGTGCGCGCCGCTGACCCCCAAGGCCTGGTTGACGTCCGGGCGCAGCAGGTTTGCGGTGAAGGCCTGGCCGGTGGTGGCCCCTGCGGGGGTGGTCACGTAGACGTGGACCGGGATGGACGCGCCTGCCTGGCCGCGGTCCACGGCCCAGCCCCGCAACTTGATGGACGGTTTGCCAGACACCATGGCGGTGGTGACCTCATCGAGGGATCCCTCGGGAGCGGGAGTGCCGGCCAGGGTGAGGGTCCGGCAGCCCAGCGCTGTGTTGTTGAAGATGCCGATCGCATAGGCGCAGGCCTGATACTGTCCGGCCGCTTTGACGGTGATCGACTCCTGGAAGCCGTGGTTTCCGCTGATGCCCAGCGCCGCGTTGACGTCGGCGCGCGGCTTGTCCGCGGTGAAGGCGTGGCCCGTCGTCGTCCCGTCAGGTGCTGTGACGTAAACGTGCGTCTGGGTGGAGGTGGAGGCCGCCGCCGGATCCACCGACCATCCGCGGACGTTGATGGTGGCGCCGGACGAGGTGACCGCGAGGGCTGCGCTGTCGAAGGAGCCCTTCGCGGGCGCACCCGGCGGACGGATCGTCACGGTGGCCGCGGTGTTGCTGACAGCGTCAATGGAGACCTTGGTGCCCGCGTGCGTTGTAAAAGCCTGGCCGGCCTGCCAGGCCTGGGTGTTGCTGTAGTAGCCGTTGAATGCGGTCGCCCGGGTGTTGGGAGGAAGCAGGATCGAGGAGTTGCCGCCGCCCTGCTGGGTGATCTTCACGCCGCGGTTTCCGTCCTGCGCAATGACGGAGTCGTAGCCGACCGGGGTGCGGAGTTCCAGGAAGTACACCTCGCCGGATTTCGGGTCCGTGAACTTCGCCGCGCGGTTGGCACCTGCTCCGGCCCAAGGCTTGAGGTTCACCGTGCGGGGGGCGGATACCGTGCCCAGGTTGGCGATCTCGTTGCCGTTGCCGAACCGGCCCATTTCCCAGAAGCTGGCGCTGATTTCCGGCATGAGGTCGAAGTGCGAAATACCCATGAGATCCAGGTTGTCGCCGTAGGTCTTGATGCTGCAGGTGGCATCCGCAAACCCGGCGAACGGCCCGGAGGCCACGTCCATGGCGCCGCTGCCGCACAGCAGGCTGTTGGCATGGTCCATGCCGAGGGCGTGCCCGAATTCATGTGCCAGGACCGGCGTGGAGAGCCGGCTGTTCTGCGGCATCAGGATGCGGCCGCCAATGTTGCCGTTGCTGTAGGTCATTCCCGCGGCGCCGTTGGTGAGGTAGGCGCCGGGGATGAACATGACCAGCGCCGTGTAGGAACTCTGCGTCCAGCCCAGCTCCTGGGAGACGATGTCCACGATCTGCGCCGGCGACTGCTTGGAGGTCGCGGCGGACTTGTGCAGCTGGCGCGAGGAGGCCAGCGCAATGTCCACCCGGCCCGCGGTGGCGTAGGCCCAGTAGCGGTTAGCGGCGCTGAGCGAGGCCTTCGCCGCGGCCATGGGGACGGCCGCGTCCGTTTCGGCTGCAGTCTTGTCGGCCAGCTGCACCGTCACCAATGTGGTCTTCAACGTGCCGGCCAGCGGCGCGCTGACGTAGGTGTACTCGGACTTTGCCCTGCCTGCGGGAGGTTCCGGGCGCACAAAGTCATCCACCTGCGGCTGCGGGCTCGGGTCCGACACCGCCGGCACCGCGCCAGTCTGCATGCCAGCCGACGGCGCCAGTGCGCCGGCGGACACCTGTCCGGCGGGCGGCACCTCGACAGCGGCCTCGGCGGCCTGCGGCAAGGTTGCTGCCAGCATCACGGCGGCAATCACGGTTGCCGCTATGTTTAGTTTTCGCAAGATTGCTCGCTTAGGGGTGAGACCGAAGGTGGAGACCTGTGGTGGGAGCGACGTAAGTTGCCTATAGCATAAACGGCAATCCACATCTGTCACCCCAGTAACTTTGATCTCCAAAATCACAACTGCATCACGCATTCTTTTGTGCAAGTTTTGGCGCAGAACCGGCGCACCATTTCGCCACCTGAAAACCCCGTGCCAAACTCTTAGCCGTGCCTCCTTCCGTCGCCGCGGTGAATACCGCCACCCGCAGGGTGCTCGCCGTCGCCGTCGGAGGCCTCCTGCTGTGGCTGATCATCGCCCTCCAACTTTTCGTCAACGTGGACCCGCTCAGCCTGCACCGGACGGACGCCGTCATCATGCTGGGCGGCGCGGCGTCCGAGCGCCTGCCGGTGGCGCGCCAGTTCCAGGCCGATTTCCACGTTCCGGTCCTCGTGATCTCGCACACGGACACGTTCGGCAACCGGGCGGCGGATGAGGCATGCAATTCAGCCGCCTTCCCCAACGCGGCCGTCATCTGCTTCCGCCCCCCGGACCTGGACACCCGCGGCGAAGCACTGGCAATCTCCGGCCTGGTCAAGGCCAACGGCTGGAAGTCCGTCACCGTAGTGACGTCCAGTTATCACCTCACCCGCGCGGGGCGCCTGATTGGCCAGTGCACGACGGCGGACGTACAGATGGTTGCCTCACATCCGGACCTGGATTTGGGCCAATGGCTGCGGCGGTTTGTGATCGAAACCGGAGGACTGATCGACGCTTCCCTGCGGCCGGAATGCGCCAATCAGTGAGCGAAAATGTAAGAATTGAAGCCGTCAGGTCGAAGCCGGACGATTCATTGAACTGAGGAGGACGATACGTTGGAGAACCCTGCCGACGGCGCTCCCCCACTGACCGCAGCACCGCGGCACTTGCGCCGGCGCCGCCTGCACGAGGACATACCAGATACACTCCTGGTCCCGGACGCCGAGCCGCTTCCGCTGCCCGCAGGCCGCGCAGCGCGTGAACAGGCGGCCGAAGAACCAACGCCCCGGGATCGACCAGCCTCGGCCAAGCGGGCCGCCGAACTGGACCCCACCGACGAAGAAATGGCCTACCGCCGCAAGCGCCTTGCGGCACTGATCGCCGTTCTGGTCGTAGTGGTCAGCGTCCCGGCCCTCGTGATCGCCTTGTTGCTGCTGGGCTGAACCCGCCCGGCCTAGCCGTTACAGCACAACCAACCTTCTGGGGGATAGTCCATGCACAGCATCATGCCGATCTTTGGAACCAGGCCGGAAGCCATCAAGATGGCCCCGATCGTCAGCGCCCTGCAGGAGTCTGCGCACTTCGACTGCATCGTGACTGTCACCGGGCAGCACCGCGAGATGCTGGACCAGGTCAACGAACTGTTCGGCATCGTCCCGGACCACGACCTCAATATCCTGCGGCAGGGCCAGACCTTATCCGCCATCATGACGCGCACCATCGACGGCCTGGAGACACTCTTTGCCGGGTCGAGGCCGGACGCCGTCGTGGTCCAGGGCGATACCACCACGTCCACGGCCGCCGCCATCGCGGCCTTCTACCACGGCATCCCCGTGGTGCACGTCGAAGCCGGGCTGCGCAGCGGCGACCTGCTCTCGCCGTTTCCCGAAGAAGCCAACCGCAAGATCACCAGCCAGATCGCCCGCCTGCATCTGGCCCCCACCTCCACCAGCAGGGAAAACCTGCTGCGGGAAGGCGTCAGCCCCGAGGACATCGTCGTGACCGGCAACACGGTGATTGATGCCCTTCTGGCCACGGTGGACAAACAGCTCCCCTTCACGGACCCCAGGCTGGAAGAGCTGGCCACCAGCGGCCGCCGAATCCTGCTGGTGACCACCCACCGCCGCGAAAACCAGGGCGATGCCATGCGCAATATGGGACGCGCGCTGGCCCGGATCGCCGACGCCGAGCCGGAACTGACGATTGTCCTTCCCGCGCACAAGAACCCGGTGGTGCGCGAGGCGGTGCTGCCCGCGCTGGACGGCAAACCCAACGTGCTCGTCACCGAACCGCTGGCCTACGGCGAGTTCACCCGCCTGCTGTCCGTTGCCCACCTCGTGTTGACGGATTCGGGCGGCGTCCAGGAAGAAGCCCCAAGCCTGGGCAAGCCGGTCCTGGTGATGCGGGAAAACACCGAGCGGCCCGAGGCTGTGGATGCAGGGACGGTGCTGCTGATCGGCACCGACGAGGAACGGATTGTGTCCGAAGTGTCCCGGCTGATCCACGATCAGGGGCACTTCGCCGCAATGGCCAACGCCGTCAACCCGTATGGGGACGGCAAGGCCGCCGCGCGCACCGTCGCAGCCATCGAAGAACTGGTAGGCGTGGGATCCCGGATTGGCGAATTCGACGGCGCGTAGGCGCCCGCCGGATTGCCACCATGTCGACGCAAAGTTAACCCAGCATTAACGTCGAGTGGCCAGCGCCATTCGGCGCCACCGACGCTGAACCCTTATGCTTGGACGCGGGGGAAGCGCCTCCTGGCCCGTGCACAGGGTCCCGGGGCGATCTCTAGCGATGCAATGGCTCGCCGCTCCCGCCACCAGGATCGCTCGTAGAAGAGGAAAAGACACATGAAAGTCCAGGCCGTAATTCTTGCCGCCGGAATGGGAACGCGGCTGGCGCGCCCACACCCGAAGCCCATGACAGAGCTCAGCGATGGGCGCACCATCATGCACCAGCAGGTCCAGAACCTGCAGAATGCATTCGGCAAAGGCCTGCGCCTCACGATTGCTGTCGGGTTCAAGCTCGAAATGATCCTGGAACACGTACCGAACGCGTCGTTTGTGTACAACGAGAACTTTGACCAGACCAACACCTCCAAGAGCCTCCTGAAGGCAATCCGGAATTCGGCCAAGGGCGGCGTGCTCTGGATGAACGGCGACGTCGTGTTCGATCCGGACATCCTCCAGATGCTGATGCCCTACATCAAGCGCGATGAATCATTCATCACCGTCGATGTGTCCTCGGTTTCGGATGAGGAAGTGAAGTACACCACCGACGCCGACGGCAACATTCTGGAGCTCTCCAAGGCCGTGCCTGCGGACGTTGCCCGCGGTGAGGCTGTCGGCATCAACTACGTCAGCTCCAAGGACAAGAAGAAGCTCCTCAAGCGGCTCATTGAAGTCGATGACCAGGATTACTTCGAAGGCGCGATCGAGCTGACCATCAAGCAGGACGACGTCAAGTGGACCCCGGTGGACATCAGCGAGTTCTACGCTGTGGAAGTTGACTTCCCGGACGACCTGGTCCGGGCCAACGCCAGCATCTAAGGGCAGCATCAAAGGGCCACATCAGCAAGTGCGTGAGCAAAGCAAGAAGGAACTATCGCGACGGGACGCCGCTCGCTGGGCGTTTGGCGGCGCGATCGGTGTCACCCTTTTGGGGATATCGGAGTCCTCCGACGGAACTCCGAGCACACCCC
Source organism: Arthrobacter humicola (assembly GCF_022803015.1). Taxonomy (GTDB): domain Bacteria; phylum Actinomycetota; class Actinomycetes; order Actinomycetales; family Micrococcaceae; genus Arthrobacter; species Arthrobacter humicola_A. The sequence goes on along the minus strand of NZ_JAFKON010000001.1, from coordinate 64,968 downwards.
CGCCGGGTGCAGCGGCGCTACGGACAAGTGGCTCGTCAACAACGTTGGACGCCACGGTTGTGCTGGGACCCCGGAAGGTGTCGAAGCTTCCCTACCGGCGGCTCACACGGGGTCCGGGTATCGAAGCACAGGTACGCGAGGAGCTTTGTGCCCGCATACGCCCGGCAAACGGCGCGAGGAGCGGGCTGGCTGCTTTTGGGCACCTGACTGATAGTCATGTGCTGGATGCGGCCAGTCCGGGGAGACTGTCCTTTCTTTGGCAGTACCTCGACTTCTCGGACGGATTTCCGAACTCGGGGAAGTTTCGCCCGCACGACCTTCTGACCGCCCATGTCTTGGACGCGATGGTCCGCAAAATGAATGTCATCGGGCGCGGACCGGTCAGCGACCGGGCTCTGGACTGCCTGGTAATTACGGGCGACCTCACGAACTCCTTTGCCGTCAGTGAACTGTCGGCGGCGATCGGCGTAGTTAAGGGCGGTCCCGTGACGTCGTCTCCGAATGGAGTGTACGAGGGGATCCAGGATCATGGTCCGGCCCCGGTGGAACTGTCCAAATACATCTGGCATCCCGAACCGGAATCCACGCTGAGGTCTCCGGATGAGTGGAAGAGCCGTTATGGGTATCCCACAATTCCGGGATATCTCTCGGCCGCACTGCAGCCGATAGCGGCGGAAGGTTCGGATTTCCCCTGGTACATCGGCGTCGGCAACCATGATGAATCCGGCCAGCCGGCGTCCGGTCCCATTTCTCCAAAAGCCGAGTTCGTCGGTGCTCTTCGAATCGGCGACCGGCTGCCCACCCGGCTACCGTCCGGCATGGACACGACTGACTTCTGGGAAACAGTCAGGACCTCCAATGACAGTGAACGCCGGAGCCTCATCGCTTCGCTGCCGTCGAGAAAAGTGCCGCCATCGAAACTTCGGCGCGCATTCAGCAAGACGGAATTTATGGACGCGTGGCCGAAGGACGCAGGAAATCCACGGTTCCGCTCCGGTTCCGGCAAGGGTTCCCGGGCCGATCCGTGCTACACGTTCGACCTGTCGCCGGATGTTGTCGGCATCATGTTGAACACCGCAAGTCCCGACGGCGGCACTGAGGCGGCGCTGGACGCCGCCCAGGCGGATTGGCTGGAGGAACAACTGCAGCGGGTTTCCGGGAAGTTCTACGATGCCGAGGGCAAACTCGTCACCTCGAAGGCCGGCGACCGTCTCGTAATCCTGTTTGGCCATCACCCGCTGTCAGCCTTTGCCGCCAAGCAGCCCTCGTCCGGCGACGGGCCCACTTTCCTGAGCCGATCGAAGGTCCTGCGACTCATCGCCCGTTTTCCCAACGTGGTCGCCTGGGTGAACGGTCACGGACACAAACACCGGGTGACACCGCACAAAGCCATTTTTGAGCATGGCGGATTCTGGGAAATCACTACAGCCTCGCTGATTGACTATCCGCAGCAATCGAGAATTGTTGAATTGCTGGACAACGGCGACGGGACCCTGTCAATCGTGGCGACTCTGGTTGACCACTCTGAGCCCGACAGCGTGACGTACGGAGAAAGCCAGACTCCGGGTTCCCTTGCGGCCTTGAGCCTTGAGCTCTCCATGAATCGTCCAGGGCTTGATGTCGAGGCCGTGCGGGGAAGCGCCGGAGACCAGAATGTTGACCTTGTCCTGCTGAAACCGTTCTGACGTAGACTGCCCGGCAGCGGTCGGGCGTTTGCGCTCGTGCAACGATTTACTCGGACCAAAAGATCATGAAGCTACAACCACCGGTTGGAACAGACGAAAGAAGCGAATCAGACAATGCCAGGTCACGACCAGAGCCAAGCAATAGCTTCGCTGAAAGCCACGGCTAAGAGGAACCTTCGGCGTGTGTGGCGGGCATTGCCCAAGGAGCAGCAGACCAAGTTCCGGAGAATGGCACACCCCGCGAACCTGGCCCGGGTCCAGCGGATGCTGGGGACAACGGGGGTTGCACGCCTTCAGCTAGCGCGGCTCACTGTTGTCGTCCTGGTCACAGACTATGCTCCCAATCCGGAGGCCACGCTGCGCAGCGTGGTGGGCCAGCAGCCGTCCGCACTGGACATGATCGTCGTCGACACGTCCTTGGCCGGCCTGGGCAGAACATCCGCACAGGCGTTCGTGCGGCGGGACGGCCGTGTGAAGTACCTCGCCCTGCCCGGCACCGGCGAGGAGGAAGCCCGGAACCGGGCTGTGGCTTCGTCGCGGGCCCCGTACCTGATGTTCCTCACGGCCGGCGACGTGGTCGAAAACCGGGGCCTGGACATCATGTACCGGTCGCTGCGTGAGACAGGCTCATCCTTCGCCGTCGGCATGACAGGAATATCCAAGGGCAAGTCCAGCACCACCCCATCCTGGCAGCGGGAGATCCACGCTGAACCCCGGGCCGCCGCGGCCGTCGCGGACGTGCCGGAGATACTGCTCGATGGTGCACTCGCCAACAAGCTTTTCACCCGTGACTTCTGGATCTCGGCCACTGCCGACGTTGCACTCGCCCGGGAGCACTGGCAGTACGAGGCAGTCGCGACCCTTTACATGCGCGCCGAGTCATTCGACATTCTTGATGCCCAGGTCATAAACACGTCCATTGACTCCGCAGTTCGCCCTCCTGCCCGCGAGCTTCTGTGCCAGACGGAGTACCTCAGTGACCGCTTGCACCGGCTTGAGGCCCTGGCCTCCGTGGTCAACACGGTCTCGGCTCCTGACCACTACCGGCGCTGGCTATCCGGAGAACTGGGCAATGGGCTCTTCCGTTACTACGAGGTCGTGCCGCGTACGGAACCCGAGTATTGGGATCTGTTGCACGCCACCGTGCTGCGCCTCAGCGACGGCCTGGATCTGGACTGGAATGCCATCCGGATCCACAACCGGCTGATCCTCTCCGCCGTGCTCACGGACTCACGCGCGGACGTAGTCCGAATCTGCAACCACCGGAGCGACTACGGTTCCAGCTTTCCGACGCTGATTACGGACTCCGGGATCCTGGCGCAACCCCGGTACCTGGCTGAGCTTTCAGGCTACGATCCGGATCTGCTGGCCTGCAGCGATGACGATCTTCAAATGGTGAGCAGGATGACTCACTTCGACTGGCAGCCCGACGGCCGGCTGATGATCGGAGGGCATGCGTACATCTCCTCCGTGGACCCGGCTGACGGCAGCCTCTCCATCCATGCGTCCTTGGTCAACGCCAGCAGCGGGGCGACAGTCGCTCTGGCGGTGGAGCGCCACTCCGACAAGTCCATCGACTGGCAGTCCAACGACAACTGGACGTCCTACGCCGAGGCAGGATTCAGTGCTGTCATCGATCCGGCCGTGATGTTGGCAGACGATGAGGCCACGGCGCCCGCCAACTGGCACGTCCTCCTGACTGTCAGCGCCGGCGGCCGGACAATCGCAGCGCCGTTGAGGCTCCGTGACCTGACCGGGTCCACCGGGCAGTTGCCCGTGGGGCCCATGGTGGGCTCGTCCCGGATGGCAGTGGAGATGCGCGCTGCCACCACTGGCCTGACCTTCGTTCCGGTGACGCCGCTCTACGTGGCGACATCCGTGGACCTCACCGGGCGAACCCTGCGGCTGACTGTTGAAGCCGCTGACGGGGCCCCCGTTCCCGCCAAAGTATCCATCGAGAGCCGAAAGTTTGGCATCCGGAAGACTGCGACTTTCCAGGAAGTTGACGGAAACCGGGCTGTCTACGTCATCAACGTCCCGGCGCTGGGCAGTGGCGCCGGGAATACGACCGAATATGAATGGCAGCTGCGCCTGGAAAGCGGCGCCAAGGGCCCGCAGCCGGTGGCGTGGCCGGAGGGAACCGCGGAGTTGGAGTCCCGCTCGGATCAGACGCGAAGCCTCAGGCTGGGACTGACCGGTTACGGCTTCATCACCGTCGAAGAGCGCAAGAGCCGAATCATTGCTTCGACCGTCGAAGTCTCAGCCGACAAGCGGACCCTGCGCATTGCAGGCACAGCGGACATGCATGTCATACGTGCACCGCGGGTTGTCCTCTCCAGCGGGAAGGCCGTCATCCCGGCGACGGACGTTGTCCTGCAGGTCCGCACCAACGATGGAAGCAATGCGTTCACCGCCGATTTCCTGCTTCCGCAGAACCCGTGGGGCGGCGAGGAAGTGATGCCCGAGGCGGGCGCCTACAGCGTGCGGTTCGTTTCCCCGGGAGTCGCCGACACCCTCGGCCACTGGATCCCGGCGTCATCCGGTCTGCAGAAGCAGATGCCGGCAAGGATGGACGCGGACCGGCTGGAGGTAGGCGTGAGCCGCACCTCCAAAAACGGTGCGCTCACTATCCACCTGCGTCCGCCGTTCGCGGCGGACGAGGTGGGAAGGTTCGAGCAACAGACGCTGCGCACTCCGGTCACGCTGGCCGGGAGCAATGAACTCAAGGACGCCGTTCTGTTCATGTGCTTCGGCGGCCGCCGTGCCACGGACAGCCCGCGACGCCTTCTGGAAGAGTTCCAGCGCAGGAGCAGCCAGTGGCCGATGTACTGGGCCGTCGCTGATTTCTCGGTGCCAGTGCCGGCCGGAACCGAACCGGTGCTGATCGGCTCCCGCCTTTGGTACCAGCTCCTGACCGAGTCCCGGATCCTGATCAACAACAACAATTTCCCGTTCTACTTCCGTAAGCGCGAAGGTCAGGTCTACATCCAGACCTGGCATGGCACTCCGCTCAAGAAGCTGGGCAACGACGTCGCGCGGACGAGCTTCTCCCTCTCCTACTGGAACCTCATGTGGCGCGAGGCGGAGTACTGGGATGCCCTCCTGGCGCAGAATGAATACGCCGCCGGGGTCCTTGCAAATTGCTTCGGCTTCGAAGGGCGGGTAGTAACCGAGGGCTATCCCCGCAATGACAGCCTTACCCCCGAACGGATGGAACAGAGCCGGGCCGCCATCCGGACCAAGCTGGGCATCCCCGAGTGCAAGACCGCGATTCTTTATGCTCCCACCTGGCGCGACGATGCAAAGAACGCCTCCAGGCAGTACGAGATGGTCACGTACCTCGATTTCGAAAAAGCCCAGCAGCGGCTGGGCAGTGATTACGTGCTGCTCCTGCGCGGACACCACAACATCGCAAGCCAGCGGCAGACGGCGGCCAACAAGTTTGTGATCGATGTGACCGAGTACCCGGAGGTCAACGACCTCTACACCGCCGCAGACATCCTGGTGAACGATTATTCGTCCGTCATGTTCGATTTTTGCGTGACGGGCAAGCCGATCATCTTCCTGACCCCGGACATCGCGCAGTACCGTGACTCGACCCGCGGCTTCTACTTCGATCTTGAGGGAAAGGCTCCGGGCCCACTCCTCAGCACGACGGAGGAAGTCGTTCATTCCATCCAGAACATCACGGACGTCTCCCGCCAGTTCGCCCCGAAATACGAAACGTTCGTCAAGATGTTCGCGCCCTACTGCGACGGGCAGGCGACGGCGCGCGTGTTCGATGCCCTCTGGCCGAATGGCCCGAGCGAACCGCTGATGGTGGGCACTGACAGCTCACCGTCCCTCCGCGAGAACTAGTCGCACCCGACAGCACAGGAATACCGGAATGGCCACCGCCAGCCGGTCATGCCACACGGCAGCAACCAATTTAGGACCCATTACAAATGAGCCCAGCGCAAAACACGATTGAACATGGCCTGCTTCTCGAGGAAAAGATGGAGTGGGAGACGGCCGTCGAGGTCTACACCGCCCTGCTCGCCGGGGCAGCAGGCGCCGACGCCGAACTGGCATTCCGTCTTGGGCATGCCCACTTCCACCTCGGGCAGTTCGATCAGGCTGCGACGCACCTCCAAACAGCTACGTCGCTGCAACATGGCATGGCTTCATGGCACTACCGGCTCGGTTACGTCCAGGAACAGTTGGGGCTCTTGGCGGACGCTGCCGAAAACTACGTCATTGCACTTGAGCTGGAGCCACACCGGGACCGCTGGCAGCGAAGGCTAAGCGCCGTGCGGGCTGCATACGCTATATCTGAGCCGGAACTGGCCCTTGTCCTGGCACAGCGACGGAACCCTGACTACCACTCGGAAAAGCTCACACGTCTTCGGGAAAACAAAGGCCCATTGTGGCAGGAACTGGAAATTCTGACTGCTGGAAAAGAAGCCCATGAAGGCAATGCCGCATGGCTTGCCCAGCTCGGGGCTGCACAGTTCGGCATGAAACGCTTCGGGGAGGCTGCGGCGACCTACGCCGAAGCTAACGCAATTCTTCCAGGGAACGCCGAATGGTATTTCTACGAGGGACACGCCAATGCTCTCAGTGGCCAGACCCAAAAAGCCGACGAAGCGTACGCCCTGGCCGTTAGTCACGATAAGAATTTCAAATCAGACGTCGTGGGTATCGGTGCATTCTTCCAGAAAAAGGGCGCGTGGGTAGAGGCGCTGGGACATTACCAGGATCAGCTGCGCAGGCAACCGGCCAATGCCGAGGTGGCCTACCGGGTCGGGCTGGCATTTGACCGGTGCTACCGATGGGCCGAGGCGGCTAAAGCGTACGAAGATGCAATCACACTCAAGCCGGATGTCCCGTACTGGCACTATAAGTTGGGGCTTGCCCGTGAGCGCAACTTCCAGTGGCTTGAAGCCGGAGAAGCCTACGGGGACGCGTGGCGGCTGGATGCATCCAAGAAATATTGGGCGTATCGAGCCGGCTACGCATTGGAGACAGCCGGTCGGGCCGAGCAGGCGTGTGAGTATTACCTGGTCTCAGCGTCCTACCCGGTGCCGCCGTCGCCCGCCGGCAGCCCAAACGCCGCAGAGGATAGTGACGGGTCACACCTCAAGGATTTACTGCACCAAATGGTGCCGGCACTGGCGGCGAAACAGTCGTCCGAGATTATGCAGCGTGCCGGCGACTTTTCCGCCCTGCTCGGCGCCTGGGACAGCGCAGAATCCGCGTTCGCTGAGTCCGTTGCCCGGAACAATGACTTCAGTCCCCGCTCCTTTTACTATCTCGGCGTCGCGCGCCACCGGATCGGGGACTTCACATCCGCCTGTGCTGCCTTCCGTCAAATGCGGATCTTCAAGACATCAGATGGCATCGACGTCGAAAGCTACCTGAAGAACAAGGCTCAGAAGAACAGCCTGGAGTACGTTGAGTACTACGAGACCCTTCCGCTGGAGCCGAAAATCATCCTGTGGGAAAGCAACCACGGCTCCTCCATAGGGTGCCACCCCCTGGCACTTTTCGACGAGGTCTGCTCCGATCCGCGTTACCAGGAATTCAGTCACTACTGGGCCATTAACAATGAGGACAACATCCCCGATCGTCTCCGGGGCCGAAAGAATGTGAGGTTTGTCCAGACAAACTCGGACTTGTACAAGAGAGTCCTGTCCTCAGCCGCACACCTCGTGAACAATGTGTCGTTTCCGCCGTATTTCATCCGCAAGGATGGCCAGAAGTACCTCAACACCTGGCATGGGACACCGTTGAAGACCCTGGGCCGGGATATGGCCGGCGGTCCCGTCGCCCACGCCAACATCGCCAGGAACTTCCTGCAGTCAACCCACATGATGAGTCCGAACCGCCACACGTCCCAGGCCTTGATCCAGCGCCACGACATTGAGGGCCTTTTCCGGGGCAAGATTGCGGTCACAGGCTCACCACGAATTGACGGCCTGGTAAACGCTGACGAGTCCAAACGCCTTCAATTGCGGTCCCAGCTGGGCATCGCCGCGGATGACTCGAAGCCGGTGGTTCTCTACGCTCCCACCTGGCGCGGCGCCTCGGACGACAGATTCGTCGACGCCAGCAAACTTCAGGAAGACCTCGCCGCCATGCGCGGAGCCAACCATCACTTGTTTTTCCGGGCCCACCGCCTCACGGAGGGACTCCTCGACGGATTCGATGCCGGCTCCTCGATTGTCCCCGGTGATATCGACACGAATGACCTGCTTTCCGCGGTGGACGTGCTCATCACGGACTATTCGAGCATCTTCTTCGACTTCCTCCCCACGGGCCGGCCTATCGTCTTCTATACCTTCGATCTGGACGACTACTCACAGGACCGCGGTCTCTACTTCGACATGGAGGAGATGCCCGGCACCCTCGTGCGGGAAAGGTCGGATCTCGCGGCAAGCATCCAGAATTCGCTGACTAGTGATCCGGCGTCCGATCCTCGGTATCTGGCTGCCAAGGATCAGTTCTGCCCCTGGGAGGATGGCAACTCCGCCAAGAGAGTGGTCCGGTTCTTCCTCGAGGACGACCCCGACGGACTGGCTGATGAACCTGCCGAGGAGAAGACCACTCTCCTGTTCCACCACGGACTGCTCCCTAACGGCATTGCAACGTCCTTTCGGAACTTGGTCTCCAGTCTGGACACCTCGCGTTTCCGTGCCGTCCTGGTAGTTGAACCTGCAGTCCTGGCAGCCAATCCCGCGAGGCTGGAAAAATTCAGGGAACTGCCTGACCACGTCCAGATCATCGGCAAGGTCGGTGTCCAGTCCCACACACCGGAGGAACGCTGGATCGCGCGAAAGTTGACGGCGAACCTGGACCTGCCTTCAGCGGCACAGTGGCAGATCTATCGCTCGTCCTTTGCCCGTGAATTCCGTCGAATCTTCAGTGACAGCCAGTTTGATTCGGTCATCGAGTTCGACGGGTATGCGCCGTACTGGTCAAGTTTGGTGGCCTATGGTCCGGACCATGCGCATAAATCGATTTACATGCACAACGACATGGCCAACGAAAAGCTGATGAAGTTCCCCGTGCTGGAAATCATTTTCCGGCTGTACCGTGATTTCGACGCGCTCATCTCCGTGGCGTCCAGCGTTTCCGACAGGAACCGCCGCGAATTGGCCGGACCCTACGCCCTCGAGAGCACAGCGTTCACGCACTGCGATAACCAGATCGACCCGGGCCGGGTTAACAAGGGAGCCGCGGAACCCCTCGACAGCGACATCGCCGAGTGGTTCGAGGGCGGACTCTACAACTTCATCGCAATTGGTCGGTTGTCCCCGGAAAAGGACCATCGAAAACTGATCAGGGCCTTCGTGCGTTTCCACGACTCCCATCCCGGAGCCAGGCTCATGATCGTCGGTGACGGGCCCCTCCGCTATGAACTCGAGAAGCTGATCGTCGGCCAGAAGGCTTCCGACTACATCTGGCTGGCCGGCCAGCGGGCGAATCCGTACCCGGCGCTGAAGCACGCCCATTGCTTCGTCCTGTCATCTCTCCACGAGGGCCAACCTATGGTCCTCTTTGAGGCCATGATTTTGGGTGTTTCGATTGTCTGCACCGAGATGCCTGGACCGCGGGATGTCCTGCAGGACCGCTATGGCCTGATTGTGGAGAACTCGGAGGACGGTCTGCTTGCGGGGCTGGCAGCAGCCGAGCGTGGCGAGCTTCCCCATGAACACTTTGATCCTTCGACCTACGTTGCGAGCGCGCTGAACCAGTTCTTGACCCACAATCTCACTGAAGGGGACCCGGCCAGGGTCTAATTGGATTGCGGCAGGCCGCGACCACGATACTGTCAGTAGCGAAGTTCCCGGAAGGAATGAGAAGTCCACATGAAGTTGGTTAGTCCCTATACATCCTCCGCGCGTCCCGTAAACTTCAAGTTTCGAGCCGCGCGGAAGGGGGCTAAGCACCTCATTGTCATATTTACCTCCATCCGCGCCGATAGAAGTTGGCTTGACTTCGACCACGACGGTCCACTGCTGGCCCACAACAGGGCCAATCTCCTTTGGATCTACGACGACTTTGGCGCGGAATATTCCTATTACCTGACCGAGAATCGTAACTTCGAAATCGAGGTGGCGGTTTCGCAGCTCATCGCTGAAGTAATAGATCAACTGGGCCTGAGCAGCAGCGACTGCACGATGGTGGGGATGTCCAAGGGCGGTTCGGCCGCACTGCGTCTTGGAATTAGGTGCAATGCCAAGAATATTTTGGCCCTAACACCCCAGCTCGCCATAGGCTCCTACCTGTTGAATCGAAAAAGAACAGCGATCATCGAGTACATGAGCGGCAATACGCTCGCGACGGACATCGAGTGGCTGAATTCATTAGTTCCGGAAGTTGTCCGGTCCGACTCCAACAGAGATCGAAACATATACCTGATCACTTCTCCGTACGATCCCCATTGCATAGATTATCTCGATGAGGTTCTGCCTTATTTCCGCCGTTACTCGAATTTTAGTCTCATTTCGACAGCGTCAGATCTGACCCGAAATCATCTTCAGACGCTCCACTACAATGTTCCGTTCGTCGTTTCCCTCCTAACAATACTTGCCGAGGGACTTGCACCACGGTTTGGAGAGGATTCCAACGGGTTTGGTTTTGACGGAAGCGGCCACAGGGACAAACACTTCAAGCTCGGTCCAAAACACGGAGGACTCCTGGCGGGCCCCGGATAGAAATAATCCAAAGAAGTTTATTCGCGGAGCTGGAAGCCAGGCGCGAAGAACCGTCTGGTCGATTTGAAGAATTTTCACATGCAGAGAGAGAACGAACGCTGTCCATGGCGCGCAAACAAAACGTTCGGATGGTTGTAGAGCCATCCTCAATCACGATGGCCGGGGCGACTCCTCTGGTGCGATCCGCGCCCAGGCCCCTCAATCAGAGACAACACAGCTACAGTGAGGAATTCGATTCTACGACCCTCTTTTACGACGTCTTTCAATCCGATGATAGAATCGTGCTTTCTGGACCACCGCTCCTCAATTTGAAGGCGGCGCTTGATCGCGCTGAATTCACTGACGACAGTGGCCGTGTTCTTCCGGCGCATCTTGAAGATATGGACCGCACGCAACGGTCATTTCTTCCGTCGCCGCAGGGATCCACGTTCATTTCGATCTTGTCGGATGAATTCTCGATTTCTACTTCCGTAGGCCCCGACCTGCGAGAAGTTTTCGCCGGGTTGAATGTCCTGTTCACGAAGTCTAAAGACAACCACTTGATCTGGATCCGCGATTGGGCGGAATTCCACGTCAAGCACCATGGCATCACCGGCCTGCTGATTTACGATAACGGGTCGACTGCCTACTCACCTGAGGAAGTCCTGCAGACTGTCGGATCCGTTGACGGGCTCACGTCAGTAGTAGTCGTGCGCTGGCCTTTCAAGTTCGGCCCCCAGGGCGGCGGTTGGGACGGGTTGAACGATGCCCCTTGGGACTCGGATTTCTGTGAATACGGGATTATGGAACACGCACGGTGGAGATTTCTCCCCTTGGCCAAAGCAGTCATCAACGCAGATGTCGACGAGTTGGTCCTGGCCAACGACAGGAAATCCGTTTTCGACGTGCTGGACTCCTCGTCGGCTCCGGTGCTCCGGTACCCCGGCCGATGGATCGAAAAGACGTCGGCCGTGCCCGGACGCGTCCCCCGGCATTCGGACTTTTCCACGTATGACATTTCGAGGGGGAACGCTACTGCCAAGTGGGCAGCAAGGCCTGCCGATATCCCCGAAGTAGCACAGTGGAAAACACACGGCGTCCCGGGCGCCGACACCACAGAGACCACAGACGTGATGCACCGACACTTCATGGCCATTAGTTCTGACTGGAAGCGGTCTCGAACGGGCACGCGAAAGTTCACGCCAAGTAATCAAAGGACCGATCAAGCCCTCGTAGATGCGGTGAGGCATGCCTTTGACCTGGATTCAGCTGAGGTTGACGGTCCAGTCGCTGCGGAGAGTCCCATGCTGGTGGTCCCCCACAAAACCCTGGTTGCACTTCAGGGGATACTGGAGCAGGACAAGACACTCGGTTTGCATGCCACAAAGCTATGGTTCTATTCCACTCGCTGCCTGGTCCTGGACATGGAATGGAGCCGTCGGCGAGTCGCGATCGATATGGTACTGACCGACGATGACATCGTTGTCAAATTGCATGCCAGAGATGCGGTCGGCCAGAAGCTACTGGAGAGAGTGGTTTCCCAAACCGGCTGCCTTTTTAGGTCGGGGAAATATATCGTCGCGCGAGTTCGACTTGAGGCGGTTCCGAGCGCGACTGCTTCGGCGCTTCTCCGGATTATCAATAATCTTTATGTGAGGGGCCAGGAGCCGGACGACAATCCCGCTGTCGGACTCGTGGCTGAGGGCCTAGCTTCCAACTAGCTCATCAGCGGAAAAGATCGAAGGGACGGTGTCCGGAATCTCGTTCATTTGGAGATGCTTGCGGACCCAATTGATTTTTTCGCGATGAACCGTGGCCGGCGACCCCAGGGCGAGAGTGAACGGCGGGACTGGACGCGACCGTGTGACAACACTTCGTGCCCCGATCACGCACCCGCTGCCGATCGTAGAGCCAGGCATCACGAAAACTTCCTGGCCTATCCACACATGGTCACCGACCGTGATGGACTCGGAATGGTTGATGCGCTCACCCGTGACGCCGTCATAGATCGGGTGGGAATCGTCAGCGCGGATGCGGCACTGGTTGGCGATCAGCACATCATCGCCGAACGTAATGTTTGCGCCTTCCGCCGTCGTTATCTGCAGGTCAAACCCGCTGTAAAACTTGTCGCCCATTGAAACAGTGCAGTCCAGGCCCAAGGTGATCCGGCCCCGGTACCAGGCCCACACCCCCATCGTCACCGATGAGTTGTCCCGGTGAAAAACAATTGATCCGCCGAACTTGGATCCGCTTCCAAAGACGACCAGGCAATTGGAGCCCTTGAACTCTATCGAGGCGCCAGGGGAGCAAGCGGGCGACCCTACAATTCTGTTCCCTTTTGCGTCCGAGTACTCCCGGATGTCCTGGCCCTTCAGTATTACCGTCATTGCTGTCCCTCAGTGTCTCTAATGCCCGCTCTCTGGACCATCAGCAACCTTACCGCAGTGCGGTCCCAGGCACGTGCTGGCCGAAGGAGAATGGGAGTCGGCAAACCTCAGGTGAAACGCAGTTTTTCCGCAATATGACCCGCGAATGGTCAACGAGCACTTACCATCCAAGAGCAGGGTGTGAGCAATTGAGGGCTAAATCACAGTATGGCCTTGCGCGTTGTGCTGATGGATTAGCGCGTGCCAGACTATGGTGTCCCACAGCACCTTGCATCGCCTAAGCGCAGCATTTACTCGCACCGTCTCGTGCCTTTCTGGTGCCAACGTCCCATTGATAAGGTCTCGCATGCCAACAAACAGTCGCGGCTCAACGTTTCGTCTTCGTCCGCTCTCTATTCTGATCATGGCAATACTCCTCCTTCCTTTCGGCGCCGCCGGTGCAAATGCCGCCACTCCGGCCCCATCTGGTCTCAAGTCGCCCGCTCAAACAAGCACGTCCGTCTTCCTTTCCTGGAACGCTGTTAGCGGCGCGCCGAGATATCGTGTCCAGTACTCCGCCAAAGCCGACTTTTCGGACTCGACCTACAACCGGTACACAACCACTTCCACCGAGATGCGCGGACTTAAAAGCAACACCACCTATTACTTTCGGGTCAGGGTCATCTCTGCGGACGGCACTACGAATCTAAGCCCGTATTCAGCCTCCATAACCGCCAAAACAAAGGCTGCACTCGTGATAGCCCCCGTGGTCAATCCACTAACGATTGCAAGCTACAACGTGAAGTGTGCCAACTGCTTCGCGGGAGCCGCCAATGAACTGACGTGGGCTGGTCGCCGGGCCTCCGTTGTCGCCAATATCAAGGCGCAAATGCCAGACGTGATGGGTGTACAGGAAGCTTCCCAGGGGTGGCTCAAGGATGACTCAAGGCCAGGTGGGGTCTCCCAATTTGAGGATCTCCAAGAGCGGCTCCAGGCGGCCGGCGCCAACTACCAGCTGGCCAATAACAAGCGCAATAACTGCGTGAAGGACACTACGCCCACTGCCTGCGTGTACGCCGATAAGGGCGCTTCGCAGGGCACGAAGCTTTTCTACAATGCTTCCAAGGTGTCCCTGGTCAGCCAGGGTTCCCTGGCACTTCCGGTAATCCGGGCAACAGACAACCCCCGCTACTTGGCCTGGGGCATCTTCACCCAAAAGTCGACAAACAAGAAATTCTTTGTCGGCGACACGCACCTAGAGCCCGGCGGCGGAACTGACCTCCAGGATCTGCGTAAGCGGCAGACACAAGCCATCACAGCGGAAGTCAAGAAACGGAATCCCAGCAACTTCCCCGTGCTCTTGACCGGTGACTTGAACTCGCACAAGTGGACAGCACCGACAAATGCCCCTTACGACGTCCTGACTGCAGCCGGATATATTGATCCGCTCGGCAACACGTATGCCTCCGATCTGCCCAGTGGAACGGCGACAGCTGAGAAGACGGTGGGTGCGAACTACGATAGCTTCAACGCTTTCAACCGTCTCGCGAACGCGCGCAACTCATGGGGCAACGGCACCTACTTGGACTATATCTTCACGTCCAAGATGCGCGTGGTCGAGTGGCGCACTGTGGTCAATGTCGATTCGAGTGGGAACTTCATCGGCACCATTCCCTCTGACCACAACATGGTCAAAGCGACAGTCCAGCTCCCCTAGGAGACAGTTCCCGCGCACGTAAATTGAGGACCCGTGGTTCTGTTCGGCAGGATTTCAACTACATCCAGGCCAGATTAACAGGACCACGGGTCCTCTGCCTTTTGCTCGTGACGTTATGAGTAGAGCGATCCCGCCATCTGGTGCAGTTTGCGGTCAACGGCCTGCGACATCACACGGCCCCATTGGAGTGTCACGGAGCGGTCATCAAAGCGCTCAGCGGTCTCCCTGGCGGCATGCCGCATGGCTTCCATTTCCACGCTCGAAAGTGATCCCTGCCGGGCGATCCCCTTGGCCAGCCCCTCGATATCCCCGGCCTCGACCAAATATCCATTGACACCATCAACAATGATGTCGGCCGGTCCGTAGGGCATGTCGTACGCGATCGGAATGCAGCCAACGCTCATCGCTTCCAGGAGCACCAGCGGGAGGCCTTCCATGCGGCTGGTCAGAAGCATGAACGAAGCCTGCGAGAGCCGCTCCCTGGGCTCGCTGTCAAAGCCGCCAAGGTGGACACTCTGGTTCAGGCCCAGCTTGGAGATGAGTGTCTCCAGCTGTTTCCGGGCCGGGCCTTGGCCATAGATGGTCAGGTCGAACGGCGCTCCGGCCAGGGCATTTGCCTTCCCAATTCCTCGTATGGCGTGGTCTATGCGCTTACGGTGCGTAAGGCCCGCCAGCATCACCCCGTGGTCCTGGGAGCGTCCGGCCGAAGACGGCAGTTGTTCCGGTAGTTCGGTGCTGTTGGGCACCACGAATGTGTTGCCGGGCCCGAACGCCGCATCCACATCATCCTTCTGGCGCTCAGTCAGCAGCACGATCCCGTCATAGGTATCCAACCGCTCAAAGACATAACGGCGTACGGAGCTCAACTCGCCGTTCGGGGGTACCTGGCCGGATGCCATGTGCGAATTGTGGATAAGGTGCAGGGTCACCACATTGTCGCGGCGGAAACGCGTGATGAAATTCGCGGTGGTCTTACTGTCCACGATCATAAAGGTCTCCTGGGTGCCCACAACCATGTCCAGCCAGAAAAGGTACAGAGGCCACATCTTGTTCCAGCCTGCTACAGGCTCCCCGTTGTGGTCACAAAGGGTAATAAGCCGGCCGCCCTCCACACCCCGGTCGTTGATGTCGCGCTGATCCGAGACGAAAAGACTCCCGTCCGCACGGAAATAATCAATTTGAAGCGTTTTTTCCGCCGCGGCATCGAGGCGTATTCTCCGTCCGAGGGATCCCCGGGAAATTTCCGCAGTATAGGGCTCCTCGTCAGAGATTGGCGCGAAATTTCCCACAAGGTTCTTGTCTCCGCGGGCCGCAGACACGTCCGGGTCCGGCAGGGCTGCCAATTCTTCCCAGAGGTTCCGCAGACGCATGCCCGGAACCAGTTCGCCCGCAACCTGCATCTCGCAGCGCAAGTCGTCGAGTCCGCTGTCGTATTCGAAGGTGAGGACGTCGACCGGCACTCCGGCTTCACGGACAAAGGCCCTCGAGCGTCGCAGAAGAGCGCTGGTCATCCCGCCGAAGTCCGCGGGTATCCCCCACGTGACGGCACAGTGATACCCCGACGGTAGTTCTATCGGCGAACGCAATTGGTCATTTGTTGAAGACATTTGTGACTCGTATCTGTGGTTTTCAAGTATGAGGTCAGGCGAAGCTGATACTCATGTTGCCGTGCACTGTTGCATACACACGGGGAGCTGCTTTGACTTCCGCCAACGGCATCCGTGTCACCGTAGTAGCCTCGCCGATTCTCGTCTCAAGAAAGACGTCGGCCGTGCTGCCGCCCATGGCGTTAAGAACGTCCGACTCGAACGGGAATCTGACGGCATACCTGCCCGATGCGTCTTTGCTAAAGCCTGTTGATGCAACGCGGAAGAATGCTTCACCAGGCCGGAGGCGGAGCCTGCAGTAGAAGGCCGGGACGCGTTCCTGCCAAATCGGCTGCTGCAGGTGCAGCCTTAAGGTGGCGCGCACCTCCAGGCCACCACCCGCGCTGTACAAACACGCTGAGTCTTCTATCTCTACCGTGTGGTCGATCCCTTTGGTTCGCTTGCCCTCAGCTGCATGATTCATGGCCTCCACCCATTGCCGCACGACATTCGCATCGGAGAAGTCGTCGGCCCTGGTTCGCGCAGCCTGGCGCATCTCCTGGACTTGCAACGGAGGCATGTCGACGAACTCGGCTATGCAGCGTGCAAGTTCCTCCACGTTGCCATACTCGACAAGAAAGCCATTGACGCCATTGGTGATGATAGAGGCGGGTCCGTACGGCAGGTCATAAACGATAGGGATGCACCCGGCGGCCATGCTCTCCACAATTACCAGGCCAAACGCCTCGGACGTGCTGGTCAGCAGCGAAAAGGACGCGTCTTTGAAATGAGATTGGGCGTTCGTGACATGGCCCATCAGCTGAACATTTCCGGTTTCGTTGAGATCGGTGACCAGTTCTTCCAACTGGGACCGCTGGGACCCATCGCCGAAGATCTTCAACCCGACAGGGGCCGACAACGTGGTGTTCGCCAAGTGGATGGCCCTGACAGAATGGTCAACGCGTTTCCGGTGGCTGAGGGTCGCGGCGTGCATTCCGGTTCGTTCGCTGCGCGCACTGTCAGCTTCCGGCCCGGCGGCAAGGGACCGTCCGTTCGGGATCACGTACCAGTTACCAGCCTGCGCATACCTCCGGCGCACGTCAACAGCTTGTTGCTCGGTGAGGAATACAACACCGTCGAAGCCTTCCAAGCGAGGGAACACTTCCTCAGCGGACGCGGTAAGCTCCGAGGCGAAGCCTGCGGAGGGGTCTTCCAAGTGGTTCTCATGGACTTGATAGAGCACCACGGCGTGTTCACGCTGGTAACTCGCCATGAAGCGCGCCGTGTTCTTGTTGTCGACCACAAAGTACGCTTGCTCCCCCGCCAGCACGTAGTCGAGCCACGATCGATACAAACCCCAGGCCGATCCCCACTCCTGAAGCGGAAGGCCTGCAGCGTCACAAAGTGTTAGCGACCGGCCCCCGTGCACCCCGAGCAGCTTCGCATCGTGCCGATCCGATAAGAGGAGCGAGCCGTCCGAGCGAAAATGATCGACCTGCAACAGCGTCTTCCCGTCGTCCGCATAGCGGGCCAGACGCTTATGAGGGCCCTCCAGCTCGACAAGCTTCGCGGAAGGCTGCATGGCCAACGGAGAGTACGAAGCAAAAGCGCCCTCTTCGTATTCCGAGTCAAGCGCCGGCTGGGAGCCGATGAATTGAGCCATGGCTGGGAGGTCTTCCCAGAGATTCAGGATGCGCGTGCCTTCCGACAGGAAACCCCGGTCTGTCAACACTCCGCGGAGTGTTGAATAGTCCCGGAAGTCGTCGAAAGTCAGGATGTCGACAGGAGCCCCACCCTCGGACGCGAAGGATCGTGAACGATGCAACATGGCGTTCGTTCGTCCCGCAAATTCCGATGGCAGGCTCCACGTCACCGCGAAATGCCTGCCGGCGGGAAGCAGCCTGGCAGTTGGATCAGAATTCAATTTGTCCCCATTTTCTTTATTGCACGCGAAACCTCTGCCTGAACATCGAGTGTCAGTTTCGCCTGTTCCGTCAGCGCCAGAAACCGCGGGTATCGATGAGCCGCTTGCCTTCGAGGCTTCTGGGCTCGATGTCGCGGAATTTGTCGTGGTCCACCAGCAGCACCACTACCTGGGCAGCCTCAATGGCTTTGTCCGTTTCCACCAGCCGGATATTCTCAATCACGGCGAGTTCCTGCGGCAGGTGATCCTTGTGCGGTGCTGCAACCAAAATCTCGGCATCCGGATGCTGCATAGCCACACGCCGGACGATCTCCACGGCCGGAGATTCCCGGACGTCGTCGATATTTGCTTTGAAGGCCAGGCCCAGGCAGGCAATAGTCGGACGGCTGTCGTCGCCGACAGCCTTCCGGACCTGTTCCACAATGTAGCCAGGCTTGCCGTCGTTGACCTCGCGGGCAGTCCGGATCAGCGTCGAATTCTCGGGGTCGGCGGCCACGATGAACCAGGGGTCCACGGCGATGCAGTGGCCGCCGACGCCGGGGCCGGGCTGGAGGATGTTGACCCGGGGATGGTGATTGGCCAAGCGGATGAGTTCCCACACATCGATGTCCAGGTTGTCGCTGATGACGGACAACTCGTTCGCGAAGGCAATGTTGACGTCGCGGTAGGCGTTCTCGACGAGCTTGGACATTTCCGCCGTTGCGGCGTCCGTGAGATGGATTTCGCCCTGGCAGAACACTGCGTACAGGGCGGCGGCGGCTTCCGCAGCCTCAGATGTAAGACCGCCGACCACCCGGTCGTTGGTCACCAGCTCGATCATTATCCGGCCCGGCAGCACCCTTTCAGGGCAGTGCGCCACCAGAAGCTTCGGCTTCCCGTCGTGGCCGTCCAGGCTGAGGTCCGGGCGCAGCCCAAGGATCAGCTCGGCGAGGCGGCGCGTGCTGCCGGGAGGCGACGTCGACTCGAGGATTACCAGTTCCCCGCCGCTCAGCTGCGGGGCGATAGCGCGGGCGGCGGCAGCAATATAGGACATGTCGGCCGACTTGTCCGCCTTGAACGGGGTCGGCACGGCCACGATGTAGGCATCCGCGGCGGGCGTTTCGAGCTGGGCCCGGAGCCTCCCCTGGCTCACCGCGCCCGCGACGTGGACGCCCAGGTCAGGTTCCACGAAGGGCACGTCGCCGTTGTTGATGGCGGTCACGGTGATCGGATTGACGTCGACGCCGATCACCTCGAGACCATTGGTGGCCAGGATGGCCGCCGTGGGCAGCCCGATGTAACCGAGTCCGACGACGGCGACTGTCCTGATGGGTGCCTCGGTCTCGGCAGCCTTAGATGTCAACATGTTCATTTAACTTTCCATAGAATTTCAAGTCTCCGGACGCGAGCAGCTCTGCGTCCTCCACCTGCCAGGTGTGTCCGTCACCGGTGCGGACCTGGAAGTAATTGAAGCGGTCCGCCGAGTAAATGATCCTACCGGCGGCATGGGCGGCACGGAGAAATCCTGTGTCCTCGCCGATGCTGACCTGGAGGAAGGGGTGGTCCGTGAAAACTTCCCTATGGGCCATGATGGTTGGCCCCATCACGAAGTCGGTGAACCGGTGTTCCCGGGCCGCGAACCGCAGGATCGCGGCGTTCGTCGTCTCAAGATGCATGTAGTGGGCTTGTTTCCCCACAACATCGGCGCCGGAGTAGGACAGGGCATGGAGCTGGTCACTCAGATAGTGCGGGCCGTAGTGGTCGTCGTCGTCCATCTTGGTGAGGACCTGCCCGCTGGCCGCGGCGACGCACATATTCAGGCACTCCCCCAGTGACACGTCCCGCGGTGCCTCAAGGAGCACGACGTTGCGGAGCCCGGACTTTTCGGACAGCTCCGCCAGGCGTTCGGCTGAGAGCTGGAAGCCGTGGGTGAGCAGCACCAGCTCCGGCTCCACGCCGCGCTGGCCGGCCAGTGTCCGGAAGACCTTTTCCAGGTTTTGGGGCCGGATGGTCGGCAACAGCACGGACAGGGACGGCCGCGGCGCGCCCGCCGCGATTGCTGGCACGGCATGGTGCAAGACAGTGGCCGCCCGATGGGAGTACGTGTGGTGCGACCAGATGGTGCGTTGGGCCAGGTGGGCCGTGCGGTCGTTCAGCTCCGGGTTGGAAACCAGCGCCCGGGTGAGGTGCTCCGCTTCCTTGCGGGTGGCGGCCACGGGCACGGCCGCGGGGGTGAAAAACTGTCCCATGGCCTGGCTGGGCGCGGTGATCACCGGTGTCCCGGACGCCGAGATTTCAAAGATGCGCCGGGCGCACATGCTGGGCGAGTCCACAACCGAATTGACGTTGAGGAAGACCTTGTAAGCCTTGTAGGCGGACAGCGTCTGCGCGTACGTCAGCGAACCGACCACGTGCGAGTCCAGCGGTGCCGGGAACTGGTACTCGGCGTTGCCGCCGAGCTGGCGGGAGAAGATTTCCAGCCCTGTCTTCATCCCGGTGGACGCGTCCAGCGCCCCGCCGAGCAGGAGGTCCATCTGGGCACGGCGTTCGGGATATTTGTGGGCAAAGTACATCCCGGCAAAGGCAACGTCCCGCTGGTGCCGGCCGTGTCCGGGCCGCACGGGGTTGTGGATGGCCGGCTGGGCCGCGAACGGGAGCACGGCTACGCGGTCATGCCCGAGATCCTCGGTGTACTGGGCTATGCGGCCGGAGTCAGAGGTGAAGACGTGGTCAAACAGCCGGGCAGCGGGCAGGAAGTCGTCATAGTGCGGCGGGTCCTCCTTGTTCCAGAAAACTGTGGGAATCCCCTGCTCCCGGCACCACTGGACCAGCGCGCGGAACTCGCTGCTGGGCCCGCTGGGGCCGGTCAGCTTTCCGCGCCACAGGCCGCCGTTTCCCGCCCAGGCCGACTCCACGAACAGGAGGTCGACGGCGTCGGATGCAAGATCGCTGCGCCAGGTGTGGGGGTGTACGGCGCTGGTGGTCCACTCATAGCCGAAGGCCAGGGCGGAAAAGTCGTCCAGGATCACCGCGGCCCGGACGTCGGGCCGGGACGGTTGGTGCTGTGGAAGGGCGGCCGGAATGAGCGAGAGCCGGCGTTTGCGCCCCCGCCCCGTCCAGGCCGCTTCCACGCCCTGCACGTTGCGGGGCGCGGCGAAGCCCTGTTCGGTCCGCTCGCGGGACCGCCAGGTCTTGTACTGCGCCACACCGCCCCTGCGCAGATGCCACATGCCTTTCCGGACCTCCCGGAGACCCGGCATCAGCCTCGGCTCCGGCGTGAGGACCGCCCACGGACCTCGGTTGCCACAAGATTCGCTTTGGCGTCGTCGAGAATCTTGGCGGCTGAAATGTTGTTGCCTTTGGACAGGTGACGGGTGAAGTCCTGATAGGCCTTGATCGCGATTTCCGGCTCATCGTCCATGATGAGATCGCCCTTGTCGAGCCAAATCACGCGTGTGCACATTGCCTTGATCGTGTCCAGGCTGTGGCTGACCAGAAAGACGCAGCCGGCCTGCTCGCGGAGTTCGTCCATCCGCAATTTACTGCGGTCACCAAACTGGGCATCACCGGTATTGAGCGCCTCATCCACCAGGAGAATCTCGGGATCGACGCTCGCGGCGATGGCAAACCGGAGGCGGGACGCCATGCCCGACGAATAAGACTTCATCGGTAAGTGAATGGACTTCTCGAGTCCGGACAGTTCGACAATACTGTTGAACTTTTCGTCCACTTCGGCCCGGCTCATGCCCATGGCAAGGCACCCCAGGATGACATTCTGGTCCCCCGACAGGTCTTGGACCAAGGCTGCGTTGACGCCGAGCATGATCGGCGTGCTGGAGGCATAAACGGCCCCCGACGTCGGCTTGGATTGACCGCTGATGATCTTCATCAGCGTGCTTTTTCCGGACCCGTTGCGGCCAATGATACCGACGGATTCGCCTCGCTCCACCACCAGGGAGAGCTCGTTCAGGGCCTGCACGGTCACCATGTGCGGCTTGTTGACGGCGCGGCGCAGGAACCGGGGCTTGGCGGTGTCAGCGTCAGTGTCCGAAGCAGCGCTTGAGGCGACGCGATAACGCATCCGCACGCTGTCCACGACCACGCATGGATGTCCCTCGATGAAGATTTCCCTTTCACCCGCGTCCATAGGATTCCTCCCCCTTCCAGAAGTAGACAAGCCCAACAGCCAGCGCTCCCAGGGCCCAGGCCGCAAGGATTGCCCACGACTGCCACTGGGGAACCCGGGCGTAGAGGACGCAATCCCGGATTATGTCAATGACGTTGAACAAGGGATTGAGCTTGATGGCGGCGAGCATTTGGGGATGCGTGACAAAACGCTCGTAGGTGTAGAAGATCGCGGATCCGTACATCCACGCCCGCAGCGCGAAGGGCAGCAGGTGCGTGACGTCGTGAACGCGGGAGATAACCCGGGCAAGGATGAGCCCCACTCCGAGGTTGAATAGCGACTGCAGGAGTATGGCCGGTACCACCAGTACCCACAGCCAGGTGATGTTCTCGGCTGGAGGCAGCACCACCACGATCAGGAGCATGGCGAGCATGAGGGGCACAGCCGAAAGCAGTTCGCGCACGTTGGCGCCGATGGGGAGTGCGGCGCGCGGGAAGTTAAATGCCTGAACAATCGACTTGTTGCTCCGGATCGAGCGTGCGCCGGAGGTGATGGCACCGGAACTGAACTGGAACACGAAGATTCCCACCACCAGGTAGCCCACGTAGTTCTCAACACCGCGGCTGGTCTTCAGCAACAATCCGAAAATCAGAAAGTAGGTCAGGCCGTTGAAAATGGGGTTCAGGAGCAGCCATGCGCTGCCCAGTCGATCTCGCCGCGTTCCGCTTTGCACCCGGGCGCGGGCATCGTAAAAAATGAACTGCCGGAAGTCCCAGAGCTGAACAAGATAGTCCAGGAAGTTGGGCCGCGAACCGACACGGGTCAGCCGCCGCATGTCCACGGAGAGAGGCTGAACAGCCACCGGCTCCGGGTCTATTGCACTATCTGCGGACACTACTCGATCTCCTCATGTTCATGGTGCAGCCCAGCGTAACGCGCGGCCAGCGCCTCGGCGTTGGCCGCCCAGGTCCTCTCGGCCAGGACTGCGGCCCGGCCAGCGCGCCCCATCGACGCCCGTCGGCTCGCGTCGAGCAACAGCGCCGAGATCGTGCGCGCAAGCTCGACCGGTGACGCGGCAGGGACCAGAAGCCCGTTGCCGCCGTCGTCTATTATCTCCCGAAGTGCGGGCAGGTCGCTTCCAACCACCGGCCGTGCACTCGCCAGCGCCTCGACCGGCTTGAGCGGGGTCACGGCACGGGTCACGTCCAGGTCCTTGCGCGGCACCACGAACACGTCCAGGGCCTGATGATAAAGCGGGGTCTGATCCCGGGGCACCCTGCCCGTGAAGATCGCCCGCTCGGCCAGGCCGAGGCCCCGGACTTGCTCCCGCAACGCGGGACCGGCCACGCCGTCCCCAACAATCAGCAGGCGCAGCTGCGGAAATTCCGGCGCCAGGAGGGCGAACGCGCGGACCAGGTCATCCAGGCCTTCATACGCGACCAGGCTGCTGACCGTGCCGATGTAGAGTCCGTCCCCGGGCAGGCCGAGTTCGCGGCGCGCGTCGGCGGCGCCCCCGGGCTGGTCGAGGAACGCCCCGCCCACGGCATTGGGAGCGATGACGATCTTCCCGCCCGGAATGCCCGCGGCCACAATATTGGCTTTCATGGCATGGCCCAGCGTCACCACCAAATCGGCGTCGCGCATGACTTCGGTTTCCCGGGCCTGGAATTGCGCGTACTTTTCGCTGTCCCGTGCCGCAGGTCCCCGCGTGGCGGCCCACGTGTCTGCCAGTTGGCCGCGGACCTCGTACACCCACGGGATGCCCAGGGCCTCGGCCACGGCCCGGACCACCAATCCATTGACGAAGTGTGTGGTGGTGTGCAGGACGCTCGGCCTGAATTGCAGGGCCACCCGCAGTAATTCCTCAGCCTGTTGCTGCAGACGCGCGTCCATGGTGAGGGCCAGCCGCGACGGGAGGAGACGCCGGTAACGGACGCCATCCACGACGTCGGTGGCCCGCGCCAGGAATTTGCCGACCTGCACGGGGTACCCGAGCCTCGTGACCGCCAGGACGCCCCAGCCCGCTTCCCGCTGGGCCACCATGATGGAGTGGGATCTCTGGGCGTAGCCGCTGGCAGTGTGCGGCAGTGAATTCGTGAGCAAATGCAGGACCCGGCCCGGAACCGGTTCGAAATCCTGCCGACGGAGCACCGGGGCTGCGCCGGCGTAGACCGCCGCCTCACCGGCGAGGCGTGCCTGCTGCCGCCGTCCTGCAGCGCCGGAGCCGTCGAGGGCCTTGACGGCCCCGCTGAGGTCCCCGTCATGCCACAATCTGCGGGCCCGCGCAGACTTCAGGCCGCGAGCATTTCCTGCCTTGGCCAATAAGTCGTCCGATATCTCCAGCAGGCCGGCGGACAGGGCAATGTCCGCAAGGCGCCGGGCCGGTTCCCCCTGGGTGGGGCCATCCGCGGCCAGTTCGAGGCGGCGCTTGGCATCGGCGTCGTTTCCGTTGCTGAGCGCGGCGAGGATGACGGGAACCGCCACCGAGTTCCTCGGAAAGGCGGCGGTCACAACCCGGCCGAAAGGGCGCACGACGGCGGGCAGACGGCGGGCAGCTTGCAGGTACAGGAGTACCGGGTCATCAACCAGGTGTTGGCTGATGACACTCGCGGCCAGCCGGGCATTCTTGAGGAGCTGGATCATTTGCTGGGAACGTCCGCCAGAAGCTCGGAGATGAGTTGCATGTAGCGGCCGGCGAGGTGTCCATATTCTGCGTTGGATTTAACCCACTGACGGCTGTCCCCGTTGCGGACCAGCCTGCTTCGGTCGGCTGCGAGCTCGCGCCACAGATCCGCCACAGCTTCCGGAGAGCTGGCAACAATGTCCCCGGCTTCCGCGTCCATGACTATGCGGGCCGCTTCGCCGCGCACCACAGCAGTGATGTGGCGGCCGATGGCCAGAACTTCGTAGGTCTTGGATGGAACGGTGGTGTCGAAGGACTTCCAGTCGTCTCGAAGGGACACCAGGCAGGTGTCGGCCGACGCATAGCGCTCGAGCATGGCGTCCCCGGTCAGGGGTGCGTGAAACGTGACCGGGGCCTTCAGCTCCCGCGCCAGCTTCTCCAGCGCCGGCCGCTGAGTCCCGTGGCCCACCAAGTGCAGGTGCATGGAGTCCCCCACGAGGGCGCTTGCCCTGATGGCCACGTCCAGCCGCTGGCTCTCGCCGTGGTTCCCCAGGTACAAAGCTTCAAAGACGTCGCGGTCGAGTTCCGGCGGTCCCATGACGGGGATGGAGTCCAGGTGCACGCCGTTGCTGACGGTCGCTACGTTGCGGATGCCGCGCGCCCGAAGCGTCGCGGCGAATCCCTCGGTCACGGTGACCACAAGGTCGGCGCGGTGCTGGACAAAATCCACAACGCGCTCAACGATGCCTTTCACGCTGCCCTGGACCAGCCGGGCGTCGCGGGCCAGGTCGGGCCACGCGTCCCGCATTTCCACGATCAGGGGCACGCCGCGGGCCTTGGCCAGAATGTAGCCGGCTGCCAGGGAGGGCAGCCCCGGCGCCGTGACAATGACGACGTCGGGCTTGCGGACCATGAAACCGGCCGGAATCGACAGTGCCGCGGAAAAGCACTGGTCCAGCAAACGTGCAGCCCGGGAGTTGCCGTGGCGGAGGTAGGGGACGCGGAGTATCTTCTCGGTAAACTGCCCTTTTTGCGGCTGGAAAGGCCTCCCGGCCATCTTGCGCGGCAGCGCCCGCCGGCCGAAAGGATAGTGCGCTACGGGTGTCACGACGTCGACGTCCCAGCCGGATGCGGAAAACTCCTTGATCATGGCGGTCCAGCGGCGCTGGGGAGGGCTCTGTTCCGGCCAGTAGGAGTGGGTCAGCAGCGTTATCCGAAGGCCCTCGGCCTGCGTCCCTTGTGGTGTGCGGTCAACGAAGTCGTGGCGCATGTCTAGAGTGTTACTTTCCCGCCTTGGCGGGGACGGACCATGGTCTTCCCGCCGAGGAAACGGAAGTAGGCCAAACCCGCGCCGAGCAGGATCAGGACTGTGATCAGCTGAATCCCCAGCGGGCTGCCGGTGGCTACCGCAACGGCGGCCTTGACTTCAGACTTCACCATGACGGGGGGCTCGCTGGGGGTGGCGATCACCGCAGGGGCCGTCGACGGCGCTGATGTCGGCGAAGGTGTGGGCGTCGGTGTTGCCGACGCTTCGGCGGGGGCCTCTTCCACTGGCTCGGGATTGGCAGCGGGCGGCGCGAGGGCCGGCGCCAGCGCCGGCGGTGCGGTTACTCCGGGAACCGGCGCGGGATTTGCGGCGGTGGGCACGGTGACGGGGGCAGGAGCGGGTGCGGGTGCGGGCGCGGGTGCCGGGGCGGGTACCGCGGGGACGGGAGCGGGCGCGGGGACTGGCACGGGAGCCGGCTCGGGCGCGGGGTCAGCAGGCTGCTCCGGGGCAGGCACGGGTTCAGGAACAGGATCGGGAGCCGGAGCAGGAGGCGGCTCGGTCGGCGATACTACTGGTGGGACCGGAAGACCCAGATCATCAGCGTGGGCAGGAACAGCCGTTCCCGCGATGGAGAGGGCCAGGAGCAGTGCTCCCAGCCCGACGCGTGCTGACTTCAGTTTTTGGCTGCGCGACGTCATCGACAGGCCCTCCCCCAGGTGCGAGATTGAATCAAGTTTGTGCGGTCGTGGCCATCACTAACGTCGTTGTCGGCAAAACCCCAGCGGTGCACGGTCCCCCCAGTCTACTTGACGGCAAGACAAGCTGTTCACCTCAGTGCCACCGGGCCATGATATAGGGCAGTCCGGGCCGTGACCATAGCGCCACGCGGACCGGGATAAGCTGGATCAATGCTCCCTCTCAGCCGTCCGGTTTCCGCGCGCCTGTCCTTGACTGTGGCGGCCGCCGCAGCCGGCCTGGCCTTGACCTCATGTTCCCCGGTTGTCGACGTCACGCCCGCCAAGGATGCCGCGAACGCGGCGTGCGCGCCAATGATGCTTGCCCTGCCGGACGCGATCGGCGATGCCAAGCTGCGGAAGACCAATGCCCAGGCCACGGCGGCCTGGGGCGATCCGTCCCAAGTGATTCTGCGCTGCGGCGTCAACGTTCCCGGCCCCACGACGGACCGCTGCGTCAGCGTCAACGACGTCGACTGGGTCATCAAGGAAGGCGACCCCGTGTGGACGCTGACCACGTTCGGCCGCGAACCGGCCACGGAAATCCTGATGGACCCGGACAAGATCAGTTCGGCCACCGTGCTGGCGGACCTCTCCGCCGCCGCGCTGAAGATCCCGGCAACCCGGAAATGTGTGGGTCAAGAGGACCTGCAGAACCTCCCCACCAGCAAGTAGAACCGGGCAGGCGCGTCCGCGCCCGCCCCGTTCTAGCGCAGGCCGGTCTTGCGGTTCAGGGCCAGGTGGATCAGCTCGTCAATCAGGTCGGCGTAGCCCAACCCTGAGGCCTTCCACATCTGCGGGTACATGCTCTTGGGCGTAAACCCGGGCATGGTGTTGATCTCGTTGATGATCAGTTCGCCATCAGGGGTGTAGAAGAAGTCAACCCGGCTCAGTCCCTCGCCGCCGACGGCGTCAAAGGCGAGCGCGGCCAGTTCCCGGACACGGGTGATCGCTTCTTCGGGGAGGTCGGCCGGGCAGCTGAGGGCCGCGGCGTCGTCCACATATTTGGCGTTGAAGTCATAGAATTCATGGCCGCCGCCCGCGACCGAGATCTCGCCCGGCATGGACGTCCGGGGAGCATCGGTCCCCCGGCCCTCCAGCACGGCACATTCGATCTCGCGGCCCGTGATGCCGGCCTCGATGACCAGCTTGGGGTCGTGCTCGCGGGCGATCTCTATGGCGGCGTCGAGGCCCTCGAGGGAGTCCACCTTGGAGATGCCCATGGAAGACCCTGCCCGGGCCGGCTTGACGAATACCGGGAAGCCGAGCTGGTCCACGCGCTTGCGGACGGTCTCGGGATCGTTGCGCCACTGCCGGTCAGTCACGGCGATGTAGGGTCCCACGTGGAGCCCGGCCGATTCAAAGACAACCTTCATGAAGTGCTTGTCCATGCCGACGGCGGACGCGAGCACTCCCGCGCCCACGTAGCGGGTGTCGGACAGTTCCAGGAGGCCCTGGATGGTTCCGTCTTCGCCGAAGGGCCCGTGCAGCAGCGGGAAGACGACGTCGACGGCGCCCAGCTCCTGCGGGACGGTGTTCGGGGCTGCGACGATCAGCTGGTGCTCGCCGCCGATCTCGGCCAGGGTGACGGTCTGCGCCGAGGGGGCCACCTCGGGCAGCGACGAGGCAGAGAGCGACCACTCGTCGGTTCCGCCGGACGCCAAAACCCACTGGCCGGTCTTGGCGATCCCGATAGGGATCACGTCGTATTTGTCCTTGTCGATGGCTCCCAGGACGCCGGCGGCTGTCACGCAGCTGACGGCGTGCTCGCTGGAGCGGCCGCCGAACAGCACCGCCACGCGGGGTTTGGACTGGACCGGACGGTCTTTTGTGGTCATGTTCCCTGACACTCTCAGTGGTCGCCTTCGGCTTTCAGGTCCCGGGACAGCAGCAGCGGACCCAGTTCATCGACGGACAGTTTTCCGGCAAGGACCGCGACGACGGCGGCCGTGATCGGCATGTCGACGCCGAGCTTTCCGGCGAGTTCGTTGACAGCCTGGCTGGACTTGATGCCTTCAGCCGTCTGCTTCATTTCGGCGGTGACCTGGTCAAGGGTCAGCCCCTTGCCGAGCAGCCTGCCGGCCGTGTGGTTTCGGGACAGGGGCGAGGAGCAGGTCGCCACGAGATCGCCCAGGCCTGCGAGCCCCGCCATGGTCCGGGCTTCGCCGCCCAGGGCGAGGGTCAGCCGTGAGGTTTCGGCCAAGCCGCGCGTGATGACGGAGGCCTTGGTGTTGTCCCCCATCTTCTTTCCTTCGCAGATTCCCACGGCCAGTGCGATCACGTTCTTGACGATGCCGCCGATTTCGACGCCGATCACGTCGCTTGTGGTGTAGGGGCGGAAGTAAGGGGCAGTGCAGCTGCGGGCGATCCAGCCTGCCGTGATCGGGTCCGTGCAGGCTACCACCGAGGCTGTTGGCTCCTCCCGTGCGATCTCCATGGCCAGGTTGGGGCCGGAAACCACGGCGACCCGGTCGGCAGGCAGGTCCAGCTCCGCACTGATGACCTCGCTCATGCGCGCATCGGTGTGGAGCTCGAGGCCCTTCATGAGGGACACCACGACGGCGCCGGGCGCCAGATGTTCTTTCCAGGCCTGCAGTTGCGGCCGCAAGGTTTGTGCCGGCACGGCCAGGATGACCAGCTCCGCGCCCGAGAGGACCTCGGAAACATCTTTCGATGCAGTGATGCTGGACGGCAGCGTGATGCCGTTCAGGTACTGCTCATTGCGGTGCAGGGTGTTGATCTGGTCCACGATTTCGGGGCGCCGTCCCCAGAGGCGGATGTCTCGTTCGACCCCGGAGGCCGTGGCGGCGTCAGCAACAACCTTGGCGAAGGTTGTACCCCAGGAACCTGCCCCCAGAACGGCCACTGTGGTGGCGGATGCTGCTCGTTCAAAGTTAACCGTCATCCGGTGCTGTCCCCAATGTTCTCGTTCGATGCGCCACCCTCTTGGATGGCTTTATCTTCGGCGCCGCCCCGTTCGACGAAACGGCCCTGTGTGGACTGGTTGTGCGCCGCCGGGTTCCACCGTTGCGCGGGCGGTTGCTCTCCACGCAGTCCTGCCAGGAGGCCGGTGATGGCGTCCATGATGGCATTCGTGGCTGCGTCGAGCGTCGCCTTGTCCAGCGGGTGGCCCTCAAACGCGCTCAGGTCCACGGGATCCCCGACCACCAGGCGGGAGGTCTTGCGGGGGAAAATGTAGAAACGTTTCGCATACCGCGGGAAGACCTCTTGGGCACCCCAATGGGCGATGGGCACGACGGGAATGCCGCTCTCCAGTGCCATCCGCGCGGCACCGGTGTGCCCTTTCATCGGCCAGAGTGCCGGGTCCCGGGTCAGGGTTCCCTCTGGGTAGATGATGATCGCCCCGCCTTCGTTCACGATCTCTTTGGCAAGTTGCAGCGAGCGGTTCGCCCCCGTCGTCGAACGTTCCACCGGGATCTGCTTGGTGGACCGCAGGACGGCGCCAAGGACCGGCACCTTGAAAAGGCCGGCCTTGGCGAGGAAATGCGGCATCCGTTTCTGGTTGTAGAGCATGTGCCCCACCACCAGCGGGTCGATTTCCGTGCAGTGGTTGGGCGCGGCGATGAAGCCCCCGGCGGGGAGCTTTTCGAGGCCTTCCCACTTCTTTCCCATGAGGAGGTTCATCACGGGCCGGATGATCCCGGCGACTGTCACGAACGTGGCGTGGCTCTTGGCCGATTCCTTCACGGGACCCCCGCTACTTGGCCGAGGTGATGTCGAAATCGGCGCCGAGGCCCGCGAGCTTCTCGGTAAAGCGCTCGTAGCCGCGGTTGATGATGTCGATACCCGTGACACGGGAGGTGCCAGTGGCGGCCAGGGCGGCAATGAGGTGGCTGAATCCGCCGCGCAGGTCCGGGACGTCGATGTCGGTGCCCTTGAGCTGCGCCGGACCGGAGATGACGGCGGAGTGCAGGAAGTTGCGCTGGCCGAAGCGGCACGGCACGCTGCCGAGGCACTCGCGGTGGACCTGGATATTGGCGCCCATGCGGATCAGTGCATCGGTGAAGCCGAACCGGTTCTCGTACACGGTCTCGTGGACAATCGAAACGCCCTCGGCCTGGGTCAGGGCGACGATGAGCGGCTGCTGCCAGTCCGTCATGAATCCGGGGTGCACGTCTGTTTCGAGGACCAGGGGGTTGAGCTTGCCGCCGCGGTGGTAGAAGCGGATGCCGTCGTCGCCGATGTCCATGCCGCCGCCGACCTTGCGGTACGTGTTCAGGAAGGTCATCATGTCGCGCTGGGTGGCGCCTTCGACAAAGATGTCGCCGCGGGTGACCAAGGCCGCGGAAGCCCAGGAGGCGGACTCGTTACGGTCCGAGAGGGCGCGGTGGTTGTAGCCGCCGAGATCCCTGACGCCTTCGATGCGGATGGTGCGGTCAGTCTGGACGCTGATGATGGCACCCATCTTCTGCAGCACCGCGATGAGGTCCACGATTTCCGGTTCGGTGGCCGCCCCGGAGAGTTCGGTGATGCCTTCTGCGCGCGTGGCGCTCAGCAGGACCTGCTCAGTGGCGCCCACGGACGGGTAGGGCAGCGCAATCTTGGCGCCCTTGAGCCCGTTGGGCGCGGAGATGTGGATGCCGCCGGGGCGCTTTTCCACGACGGCGCCGAACTGGCGCAGGACATTGAGGTGGTAATCGATCGGACGGTCGCCGATCTTGCAGCCACCCAGGTCCGGGATAAAGGCCTCGCCGATGGCGTGGATCAGCGGCCCGCACAGCAGGATCGGAATGCGCGAATCGCCGGCGTGGGCGTCGATGGCCGTACTGGACGCGGTCTTGGCGCCCTTCGGGTCAAGCGTCAGATCGCCGGTCACGGGATCCTTGTCGACCCTGACGCCGTGGAGCTGAAGCAGGCTCGTAACAACCTCAACGTCCTTGATTTCAGGGACGTTGCGCAACACCGATGGCTCGTTGCCCAAAAGGGCAGCAACCATGGCCTTGGGGACAAGATTCTTGGCCCCGCGAACGGTGACGCGGCCAGTTAGCGGGACGCCTCCGCGGATTGTCAGAACACTACTCATATACCGGTTTCCTCACGACTACTCGCCCCCAAATCCTTACAAAGGCTCCAGCTAAGCATAGGAGCATCCGTTACCGATCTGAAATACGGAGCGGTTCCAGGGGCCTCGTGTTGGCCCTTTCGGCACGGATGCGGCGGCGCGTTCGGGCCTGCGGACGTTGCATCGGGTGGGCGCTGAGGGTTTGCCGGGTGGGATCGAAGACCGGACCGACTCCTGAGAAAAGGAGAACCCTTCGAATACGATCGTGTGATGCCTCGCCTTATCGCTCCCGACGTCCGTTATCACTCCTCCTGGTTGGAAGGATATGCCGAATTTGACGGTGCGCACCGGGACGGCGCGGGTGCGGAGGACTGGCCACTGGAAGAACTCGAAGATGACCAGTCGTTCCGCCGCTTCGTCGATGCCCTCGTCAACGATGCCAGGCCGGAGAGCCCGAGGAAACCAGGGTACGTGCCCTGCACGTACCTGTGGATCGTGGACGGTGACACCTTCCTTGGCTCACTGGCCATCCGGCACGAGCTGAACGATTTCCTCCTCAACCAGGGTGGGCACATCGGCTACAGCGTGAGGCCCTCCGCCCGGCGCCGCGGCCACGCAGCTGCCGCCTTGGCCAACGCCCTGCCAATTGCCCGGGAGCTGTGCATCGCCCGGATTCTCCTCACCTGCGATGAAGATAACGCCGGTTCAAGGGCCACAATCGAAAAGAACGGTGGCGTCTACGAAGACAGCCGCAACGGCAAACGCCGCTACTGGATCGTGCCCGCCTAACCGGAAGCTCAAGTAGAAGGAACGGATCCCGGCGCCCGCGGCTTTTGGTACACACGAGTCCGACGAGCACGCATTGACGTTCCAGCTCAGTCCCAGGCACCGTTCGGCGGTCTGCTCAGGGGGTCGGATTTGCGAGTAGATTGTTCACATCCGCTGAGGGCCCGCATATCAGCGAAACGACGTGGACAAGGATCCGGATGGGCCGGCCGTACCGCATTGACACTCACCAGCACATCGTTCCGCCTGGGTATGCGCGCTGGATGCTTGAAAAGGGCATCCGCCCCGGCGGCATTGGCCTGCCGTCGTGGTCAGAGCGCTCAGCGTTGAAGTTCATGGACAGGCACGACGTGCAAACCGGCATCTTGTCCCTGTCCACTCCCGGCGTGTACTTCGGGGACGCCGCGGAGGCGCGGCGGCGGGCGCGGGAGATCAACGAATACAGTGCAGAGGTGGTCGCTGCCCGGCCTGAGCGGTTCGGGTTCTTCGCGACGCTCACGCTGCCGGACGTGCAAGGCGCCCTGGCGGAGGCCGAGTACGCCCTGGACACCCTGCTCGCGGACGGGATCGTATTGCTGGCCAACAACGCCGGCCGCTATCTGGGCGATCCTGGCTTTGAGCCTTTGCTGGAGTTCCTGCACCACCGCCGGGCCGTAGTGTTCATCCACCCCGCTGAACTGCCCGGTCCGGCGGTGCCGGGCATACCCGCCTTTGCCGCAGATTTCATGCTCGACACGACCCGCACCGCTATCAGCCTGATCCTGTCCGGTGCGATGGAAAAGTTCTCGGGAATCAGGTTCATCCTGGCCCACGCGGGCGGCTTCGTGCCTTACATCGCCTACAGGATCCTGCTGACGATGCTCAACGATAAGGACCTGGCCCTCAGTGCACTGGCGGCGCTGGGAGATAAGAAGCAGTCCATCTTGCGGCGGTTTTATTACGACGTGGCCCTATCCGCCAGCCCGGCGGCCCTGCCCAGCCTGCTCGAGGTAGCTGACCCGGGCCGCATCACATACGGAACTGACTTCCCGTTCGCACCCTCTGCGGCGATCGACGTCCTCAATATGGAGTATGAGAATTATCCGCTGGACCCCTCCGTGCGCACGGCGATAGACCGCGGCAATTCCGAGGCGCTCTTTCCCCGGCTGAGGCCTGAGCAGACTTAGTTCATATTGTGCGCGTTGCGCTCCCTGGCAGGAGGGGTTCCGGTGGAGGACGGTTGAGCCGGTGGAGCGGGCACGTACGATCCGGAGGAAAGAACCTGGTTGTCAGAGGTCCCTGAAACACTGGGTTCATGGACGGCAATCACGGGCCCGAAGTGGCTCCGGCGGGACACGGCGACACCGGCTTCGGCCGCGCCGCGGGCGATGCCGCCGCCATTCCGGGCACCGCAGAGGCAGCCGTCGCGGACGTGGCGGGCCGGCTGGCCGCCGGACCGCTGGGCTTAGGCTGTCCGCCCACGGACAGTGCCGGGATCATTGACCGGATCCGGGAACTGGAGGACTGGAAGTCCGCCGCGTCCGCGGAACAGGCCCGGCACGCCGTGGCGTTCGACCTGCTCCAACGCCGCGAACAAGCCGCCGCCGGGGTTCCGGCCAAGGAACTCGGGACCGGTGTCGGCGCGCAGATCGCCCTCGCCCGCCGCGAATCACCCGCCAGGGGCGGCCGGCTCCTGGGCCTGGCCAAAGCCCTCGTGACTGAAATGCCCCACACCCTCACCGCCCTGGAAACCGGGCAGCTGAACGAATGGCGCGCCACCCTGCTCGTGCGCGAAACCGCCTCCCTGACCGCCGCCGACCGGGCCGCCGTCGACGAGGAACTCGCGCCCGACACCGGGACGTTCGCCGGTGCCGGTGACCGGTCCCTGGTCGCCGCGGCCCGGGCCGCCGCCTACAAGGCCCTCACCGGGCACGCCCACACCCTCCGCGCCGCCGGGGACCCGAGGGCCGCGGGCAGCTCATGGCCGATGCCCTGGTCGAACGCACCACCGGCACCCCCGGCGGGATCAGCGGCGTCGAAATCCAGCTCGTCATCACCGACCGCGCCCTCTTCCATGCCGGCGCCGAACCCGCCCGGCTCCCCGGCTACGGCACCGTCCCCGCCGGCTGGACCGCCCACTCCGCACCCGGCCCCCGCCACACGCTCGAACTCACCAACCCCACCGGCCACAGCTACCAGTCCACCGCACCACCCCTGCCGGGGTCACTGCTTCGCCCACCAGCCACAGACCAGCCAGGCTCCGGGCCGGGTTCCCGCCAGCTTCACCTGATCCGGGTTCGGGCGAAGGCTCTCAAGAGCCGCAAACGCGCTGCCGTTGCGGCGGCCTAAGCGCGATGAGGGCCGGACAAGACGCGAGCACCGCACAAACACGAGTGCCGCCGTCGAGTCTTAC
The DNA here is from genome assembly GCF_022803015.1 of Arthrobacter humicola. Taxonomy (GTDB): domain Bacteria; phylum Actinomycetota; class Actinomycetes; order Actinomycetales; family Micrococcaceae; genus Arthrobacter; species Arthrobacter humicola_A. Next base: position 30,082 of record NZ_JAFKON010000001.1, on the reverse strand, counting down.
AACTCGACGGCGGCACGTCATTGCCAGGCGCATCACTGGGCTCCGGCCCTCGGCCCGGGAGCCTCAGGTCTGGAACTCTACGACAACCGGGCGGGCAGCGTCTTGGGCTTGAAGGAAGGCCGGGTGGCCTCGTACGCGGTGATGTCGGGTTCGTGCTTCAGGGTCAGCCCGATGTCGTCCAGGCCCTCGAGGAGGCGCCACCGCGTGTAGTCATCAATCTCGAACGGCGCCACAATGTTGCCGCACTGCACGGTCTTGGACACGAGGTCCACCGTCACCTCGGTGCCCGGGGCGTTTTCAAGTTCTTTCCAAATGAGCTCGATGTCATCCTGGGCGACTTCGGCGGCAAGCAGGCCCTGCTTGCCGGAGTTGCCCCGGAAGATGTCGGCAAAGCGCGAGGACAGGACCGTCTTGAAGCCGAAGTCCTTCAGCGCCCAGACGGCGTGCTCGCGGGAGGAACCGGTGCCAAAATCGGGACCGGCCACCAGAACGGATCCTGCATTGAACGGCGCCTGGTTCAGGATGAAGGACGGGTCCTTGCGCCACGCGGCGAAGAGCGCGTCCTCAAAGCCGGTGCGCGTGATGCGCTTGAGGTACACGGCGGGGATGATCTGGTCCGTGTCGACGTTGCTCTGGCGCAGCGGGACACCGATTCCGGTGTGAGTGGTGAACTTTTCCATGGCGGATCCTTCGGGACTGTGTGGATCGAAACTGTATGGATCGAGGCTGTGTGGAGCGAGGCTTCGGATCTGGGCGGGAACTGCGCGGCGGAGACTACGCGGCGCCGACTCGGACCGCCGCGGACTCCGGAGCAGGGTCCAGATCCGACGGCGAACTGAGGGTGCCTCGGACCGCCGTCGCCGCAGCGACCACGGGCGAGACGAGGTGGGTGCGGCCGCCCTTGCCCTGGCGCCCCTCGAAGTTCCGGTTGGATGTGGAGGCGCAGCGCTCCCCCACCTCCAGCTGGTCCGGGTTCATGCCCAGGCACATGGAGCAGCCGGCGAAGCGCCACTCGGCCCCGAAGTCCTTGAAGACCTTGTCCAGGCCCTCAGCCTCAGCCTCAAGCCGGACGCGGGCGGAGCCGGGCACCACCAGCATGCGCACGGCCGGGTCCTTGGTCCGGCCCCGGATGATGTCGGCGGCGGCCCGGAGGTCCTCCATCCGGGAGTTCGTGCAGGAGCCCAGGAACACCGTGTCCACCCGGATGTCCTTCATCGGGGTGCCGGCCTCAAGCCCCATGTACTGCAGGGCGCGTTCGGCGGCGGCCTTGGCGTTCTCATCGCCGAAGTCATCGGGCGAGGGCACCTTTGCGGACAGCGACACGCCCTGGCCCGGGTTGGTTCCCCACGTCACGAACGGTTCCAGGGTGTCGGCATCGAGATCCACCTCGACGTCGAACGCTGCGTCGTCGTCGGTGTGCAGCGTGTTCCAGTATTCGACGGCGGCATCCCAGTCGGCGCCCTCGGGCGCATGCGGGCGGCCGTGCATGTAGTCGTACGTGGTCTGGTCCGGAGCCACCAGCCCGGCGCGGGCGCCGGCCTCGATGGACATATTGCAGATGGTCATCCGGGCCTCCATGGACAGCGCACGGATGGCGGAGCCGCGGTATTCCAGCACGTAGCCCTGCCCGCCGCCGGTGCCGATCTTGGCGATGACGGCCAGGATGATGTCCTTGGCGCTCACGCCGGGGCGCAGCGTGCCCTCAACATTGATCGCCATGGTCTTGAACGGCTTCAGGGACAGCGTCTGGGTGGCCATGACGTGCTCCACCTCGGAGGTGCCGATGCCCATGGCGAGCGCTCCAAAGGCGCCGTGGGTTGAGGTGTGCGAGTCGCCGCAGACCACGGTCATGCCGGGCTGCGTGAGGCCCAGCTGGGGGCCCACCACGTGCACGATTCCCTGCTCGGCGTCGCCGAGGGAGTGCAGGCGGACGCCAAACTCCTGGCAGTTGTTGCGAAGGGTCTGGATCTGGGTCCGGCTGGTGAGATCGGCAATTGGCTTGTCGATATCCAGCGTGGGAGTGTTGTGGTCCTCGGTGGCGATGGTGAGGTCCGGGCGGCGCAGCTTGCGGCCGGCGAGCCGCAGACCTTCAAAGGCCTGCGGCGACGTCACCTCGTGCACCAGGTGGAGGTCAATGAAGAGGAGATCCGGCTGGGCGTTGACTCCTTCGCCGTCCCCCTTGCGCACAACGTGCGCGTCCCAGACCTTCTCGGCCAGTGTCTTTGCCACGGCCTGCTCCCTTCACTGCGGTAAGTATTGTGCGTTCCGACGGACTATCTCTTCCACTGAACCAGCACAGCCAAGTAATACGCCAGCGCGTTGACTTGCATCTCAGATAATGAGACGTCAATATCATTACATGGACAATTCTAGTGGAGTCGGTGTCATCGATAAAGCGGCCCATGTGCTTGACGCACTTGAGGCCGGCCCCACCACCCTGGCGCAGCTGGTGGCGGCCACGGGACTGGCCCGGCCCACCGTGCACCGGCTGGCTCTCGCCCTGGTGCACCACAGGCTCGTGAGCCGCGATATCCAGGGCCGCTTCGTGCTCGGGAGCCGTCTGGTGGAACTGGCCTCCGCCGCTGGCGAGGACCGCCTCATCGCCTCCGCCGGCCCCGTGCTCATGCAGCTGCGCGACGCCACCGGCGAAAGCGCCCAGATCTTCCGCCGCCAGGGCGACTGGCGCGTCTGCGTGGCCTCCGCCGAACGCCCGATCGGGCTGCGCGACACCATCCCCGTCGGCACCCAGCTGTCCATGAAGGCCGGCTCCGCCGCCCAAGTGCTGCTGGCGTGGGAGGACCATGACCGCCTCCTGGAAGGCCTCCAGTCCGCCCGCTTCACCCCCACCGTCCTGGCCGGAGTACGACGCCGGGGCTGGGGCCAGAGCCTCGGCGAACGCGAGCCCGGTGTCGCCTCCGTTTCCGCCCCCGTCCGCGGGCCGTCCGGCCGCGTGATTGCCGCGGTGTCCATCTCCGGCCCGATCGAGCGCCTGACCCGCCAACCGGGGCGCCTGCACGCCGAAGTGGTCTGCAACGCCGGCCGTGTCCTGACGGAAGCGCTGCGCAAGACCAACGACTAAGTATGCTGTGCCCATGAACAGCTATGCGGTCTTTCTGCGGGGCATCAACGTGGGCGGCATCAATATCAAGATGGCCGATCTCAAGAACGCCCTGAAGTCCCGGCCATTTTCGGGTGTCGTGACCCTGTTGGCCAGCGGCAACGTCGTGCTGGCCAGCGAGCTGGATCCGGCCGGCGTCAAAAAGGAATTCGAGGCGTGCCTGCGGGAAACCTTCGGCTACGACGCCTGGGTAGTTGTGCTCACCGCGGGCCGTGTGACAGCCCTGGTCGACGCGTGCCCCTACCCGGCCGACGACGCGTCCACCCATACGTACCTGACGCTCGCCTCTGATGAAGAGGTCCTCTCGGAGCTGCTCGAGGCAGGCAGGGCCTTGGACAGGGCCGAGCTCACCCGGCTGGGCCCGGAAGCCCTGGCCTGGCTCGCCCCCGCCGGCGGCACTCTGGACAGCCCTTTCAGCAAGCTCTCCTCGAAGGCGAAGTACAAGGCTGCCACCACCACACGCAACCTCCGCACCATGATCAAGGTCCGCGACGCCGCGGCCGGGATTTAGGCAAGCCACATCCGGCCGGCCGCGCACGGACGGCTCACTGCCGACCCGCGGCGGCCTTCAGCGTGGCAGTGAACTTCGCCAGGCGGCTGACCTCACGTTCCACGGGCACCACGACAAGTTCCCCCGCGACGGCGGCGACGGCGGCTGTCAGTCGCTTCCGTGCCACGGCACTGCGTGACGCTGCCGCAGCTCTGGAGATGAACCGCGCCCCAATCGCCAGGACGATGCCCAGCAGCAGTCCCCCGGCGATCATCACGGTAGGAACCGGCCAGCCCTGGACCCGTGGGACCTCGGGCACGGGCAGTTGCAGGTAGCCGAGCGCAGCCAGTACTCCCAGCCACGCGAACCCGGCCAGGGCCGTTACCAAGGCGAGCCACTGAACCGCATTGAACCCACCCCACCACCAGGACTTCGTGCCAGCGGACAACTCTGTGGAGGCAATTGCCTGGTCCAGGGCATCCGGCAGCCGGTCGTTTGCTTCCCGGGCGGCGCCGCGGATGGCCGCCCGCCACGGGCCAGGGGCACCTGCGGACGCCGCCTCAGCGAATTCCCGGACGGCGGCATCGGTCCGCGCCTGTTCCGGCGCCCCGGCAGGAGGCAGCGAGGTCCGGTTCAGCTCAGGTATGGCGCCCTCGCGGCGCAAGTTCAGACGTCGCAGCGGATCCGGCCGGAACCTTGCCAGCCAGCGGGTCACCGGCCAGCCCGTGCGCCGGGTTGCCTCCAGCCGGTAGGACCGGGCGACGGCGTCGACCACCAACGGCACATTGGCGGCCACAGCCAACTCCCCCGCCAGCCGGGCCTTGGACGCGGCCGTCGCACCGGCGGCCGTCCCGCCACCCGCGGCCGTCGTGCCGCCCGCGGGCAGGCCGGACGCCTCGGCAAGCCGGGCGGCGGCCAGCGTGACATCTGCCGCGAGTCGCTGTGACATCGCTTTACGCTGCATCGCCACCTGCCGGATCGCGGTGCGCACCTTGTCCACCCCCGTCCCCAATACGGCGGAAGCCCCGAGGACCTGAACTTTGTCCAGCCCGTCCTGCGCCAGGATAGCTGTGAGGGATTCCAGGACCGGCCGGACCTCGTGCTCCGGGAGCCTGTCGATCTGGTTGAGCACCACGATCGTCACGGCCCCGTGCGAGGACAGCGGGGCCAGGAAATCGTTGTGCACGGCGGCGTCGGCATATTTCTGCGGATCGAGGACCCAGACGAGGACGTCCACGAGGCCCACCATCCGCTGCACAATCTCCCGGTTGGCGGCCCTGGTCGAGTCAAAGTCCGGCAGGTCCAGAAGGATCAGCCCGGTGTCGTCGTCGGCGAACCCTTTGATCGGCGCCGCAGCGTGGCGCTTTCGGACCTCCAGCCAATCCAGCAGCGCATCGCTGCCTTGGACGCCCCAAATGCCCGCCAGCGGCTCGGTGGTGGTCGGCCTGCGCACGGCCGCCGTCGCGATCTCCTCGCCGCTTACCGCATTGAAGAGCGATGACTTGCCGCTGCCTGTGGCTCCAAAAAACCCAACCACCGTGTGCTCTCCGGACAGCGACCGCCGCGAACTCGCGCGGTCGAGCACCTGCAGGACACCGGCCAGGGTCTCCTCCGGGAGGACTCCGGATGCGAGCTCTGTGGCGCTGTTGAGCGCTTCCAGTCTGCGATCGAGCTGGGACGCCTCGCGGGCGGCGCCATGACGGCTCATGACGTGGCCGCCAGCCGGCGCAGTGCCGCCGCATGGCCGGCAATGGCTGAGGGCGGCACGCCGCCGTCGACCTCGAGCCGGGTCAAGAACCGCTGGCACTCCGCCGCCAGCAGGCTCTGGCACCGCAGATGCAGGTCTTCGCGCGCGGTCCGGGCGAGCCGGCGGACGGCGTCCTCCCCGAATACTGCCTCCAGGAGGCGCTGACCCACGACGGCGGTGCCGCCGGCGACCCCGATCTCAAGCCCGGTCAGGCCCGCGGTCATGGAGAACACCACAATCATCAGGGCAGCGCCGAGGCCGTTGATGCCGAAAGACAACCAGCGGGCCTGGGTGCGCTTGCCCTGGCCTTCGGTGCGGATAAGTTCCATCAGGCTCCCCTGCCAAGCGCGGATTTCGGCCGCCACAGCGTCCGCGAAGCCCTCGGAGGCACCGGAAACATCGTCGGTGCCCAGCACCTGCCTGCCGGCGGGGTCTGAACGCCACCGCTGGTCGGTGTGCTCGGCGGCCTTGGCGGCTTGATCGACAATCACCGCCTGCAGTCCCGTTTCGATCGCGGTTTCCACCCTGACTGCAGGCGCCGGTTCACCCCGGACGAACGCGCCCACGCGGTCACGGAAGCGTCCGATGTTCTGTTCCATGGCGCGGAAGAACTCCCCGGTCCCGACGAAGTCCTGCCAGCGTGCCAGCACTTCGCCGCGCAGCAATGCGCCGTCGCGGGTGGCGTCGAGGATCCTGGCCACGGCGTCGTCATAGGCGTTGCGGGCGTCGGCTGCGAGAACATCGGCTGCGTGCTGCTGTTCGGACAGCGCCTGCTCCGCCGCGTCGACGCGGTGGGCGAGGGCGAGGAGGGTGCCGTTGAGGGTGCGACGGGCTATTCCGGCCCGTCCCGCGGCGTCCCCTGCCAGCTTCCCGAGCCAAACGCGCAGCGGCCCGACGGCCTCTGCCGGAAGCATCCCTGCGGCATCCAGCGGCAGCTCCGGCACCACGAACAATTGGGCGGCCCCCAGCCCTTCCCGGCTGAGCATGGCCTGCAGATCGGCGCTAACTTCCGCTTCCGCGGCTGGCGGCACCCGGTCCAGGACCACGGCCACCATGATGTCGCGGGAGGCCGCATCCAGGAGCAGGCGCCAGGGCACGGCGTCGGCATACCGGTTGGCTGTGGTGACAAACACCCAGAGGTCCGCGGCGGCAAGCAACTGCCCGGCCAGCCGCCGGTTGTTCTCGGAAACGGAGTCGACGTCGGGCGCGTCGACCACGGCGATTCCGGGCGGGACCGCGGAGTCGGAGACCAGGACCAGGGAAGTCACCGGGCCGGGATCCAACGCCGCATCAGCCGGGGCCTGCGCCCGGCCGTCCACGAGGGCACCCCGGATGCGGCCCAGGGCCGGCAGCACCCGCTGGCCCTCAAACCAGGCGGCGTCGGCGGGATGGTGGAGCAGGATGGGCTGGCGGGTGGTGGGGCGGATCGCACCGGCCCGCGTGACGGGGTGGCCCACCAGGGCGTTGACCAGGGTGGATTTTCCGGCCCCGGTGGAACCGCCCACCACGGCCAGCAGGGGCGCATCGAGGCTGCGGTACCGGGGCAGGATGTAGTCATCGAGTTGAGCCACGGCCCTTCGAAGGTCCAGGCGCGTTTGGTCCGTCCCGGGCAGGGCGAGCGGCAGCCGGAGGGCCGCGAGGTCCTGCCGCACTGCCTCCAGAAGGGCCACGCCGGTTGCGGCCCCGGGGCCGGTTTCATGGGAGCTCACTGCATCATCATGCCAGTTCAGAACGTGGTTCCTGCGGGGGCGCCGCTGCGCGGAACCAAAGCGCATGCGCAGCGCTTAGCGGGACCCGGCGCGCCCGGCAATACCCCGGCGGACGAGTCGCGCCTGGAAGCCCAGCCAATCCGGGAAACGAAAAACGGCCCCGGGCTGATGCCCGGGACCGTTTTCATTGTGACCCCAGCGGGATTCGAACCCGCGTTACCGCCGTGAGAGGGCAGCGTACTAGGCCGCTATACGATGGGGCCGCGTACTTCCTGAACAGCACTTCTGCCATTCAAGCCAAATGATTGTTTCATACATTTGGCCGCCGTTTCAAATCGGACCAGCCGATTCAAAACTTCCGAATTTCAGCGGAAACCCGCGGAACTTCAGAGCTGGGATACCAGGACTCGAACCTAGAATGACGGTACCAGAAACCGTAGTGTTGCCAATTACACCATATCCCAAAGGCACTTTCGCTCCGGATGTTTGGGCCTAAACCCTCGCTCCCGGCGCCTCAGCACGAGTAATTACTTTACCCGAGAGTTTTCACTTCCACAAATCGGGCGTAAGACGGCGGGATCGGGCCGCCGGGGCGGGCCGCGCGCGGCGCCGATGGCGGCAATACCCGCGCCAGCCCCTGCCAATCCGGCGGAAACACGTTTACGCTCGGTAAGTTACCAACGAGTAACCACCCCTCCCCCACTCCGCTGCGGGCAGCTTTGCGCTCATTTTCCGGTGTTAGCTGCGTCACAGCTGCTGGGGTGGCCGTCAGCGGAGCCGCTGCCGGCGGGAACGTCGAGAGGAATCATGTGCCACAGAGTCGTGCCGCTATCAGCAAGACCCGGACCCGTGAGCAGCAACTCGCCATCGCCACCCTGGCGTTGCTGCTCATTGCCCTGCTGGGGTTCTATACCCTCGTCACGGGCCGCATCACGGACGGTTCGGCCAAGCTCAGGGACGGGGCCGCCCAGGCGTCCGCCGGAGCCGGCCAGCTGGACAACGGCGCCGGGAAACTCGCCAACGGCGCCAGCCTGGCCGATACCGGGGCTGGAAAACTTTCCGCGGGGGCGGAAAAGATCTCCTCGGGCATCAGCACCAAGCTGGCACCCGGGGCGGACAAGCTCCAGGCCGGTGCCGGCAAGTTGGCCGAAGGTGCCGTCAGGATCGAAGCCGATGACACCAGCAAGCTGGCCCCCGGCGTCTACAAAGTCGACGACGGTGCGCAGACGCTCGCGGCGGGGGCCGTACAGCTTTCGGCCGCGCTGACGCCGACGCCGGCGGGCAACGCAGAGAACAACCTCGCCGACGGGGCCACCCGTCTCGACGGCGGCGCCGCCCAGCTGGCCGGCGGCACCGCCGCGCTGGCAGGCGGCACGGACCAGCTCAAGGGCTACCGCGGTGCCAACGGCAATCCGGAGGCCGGAACCGGGACCGCGGCCCTGGCTCAGGCGCTGGAACTGCTGGAGGCGGCGGCAGATGACCCGGTCAAGGGGCTCGTTCCGCTTTCCGTGGTGAAGGACAAGATCGCCAAGATCACCGCGGGCGCGCACAAGCTCGACGCCGGTGCCAGCCAGCTGCAGGCCGGCGCGCAGCGGCTGCAGGCCGGCGCGGGCCAGCTGAACGCAGGAACGGGCAAGCTCAAGGCCGGCTTCGCGACGCTGGCCGCGAAGCTCAACAGCCAGGACCCCGGCAGCCCGGGCGTGGTGCTGGGCACCCGGCTCCTGGCCGACGGCACGTCCAGGATCCGGGTCGGGATGGACGGGGTCCCCGGCGACCCCGAGCACCCGGGCCTGCTCAAGGCCGCCGCCCGGATGACCGAGGGCAGCTCGCGCCTGGCCGACGGAACCGTGGCCCTGAACGCCGGCATCCAGGGCAATCCGGCCGATCCTGCCAACCCCGGCCTGCTGGGCGGCTCCCAGGCCCTGGCCTCCGGGGCCTCAGAACTCTCGGCCGGCAGCACCAAGCTGGCGTCCGGCTCCTCGCAGCTGGCCACGGGGGCGGACAAGCTCGCGGACGGCAACGCCCGGATTGCCGATGGCACCGGCACACTGTATTCCGGAGCTGCCGCGGTGTCGCCCACCAGCTTGCTCCGGCAGTCCGACGCCGCCACAGCACTGGGACTCGTCGCAATGCTGGCCCTTGGCGCCGTTGGCGCCTTCCTGGCGCTGCGGAAGAGGCAGGCCGGATAACGGTAGCTTCCGGTGCCGGTTGCAGCGCCGGTTACAGCGGGGGCTGCGCCAGCAGGTCCAGCAGGGAGCCGACCTCGCGGCCCAGGAAGCCCGGGGCCGGTTCCCCGCCGCGGTTCAGCCAGACGCCGAGGAGGCCGGCCGCCGTCGAACCTTCCGCATCGAGCAGCCGGTTGTCCCCGACGTACAGCGTTTGGCCGGGACCAGTACCGATCCGCCGGACACCCTCGAGGTAGATCGCCGGGTCCGGCTTTGCGGCGCCAACGGTGTCGGTGCCAACCAGAACGGTAATCCGTTCCAGCCCGGCCGCGTCCAGCTTCACGCGCTGGTAGTCGTGGACGTTGTTGCTCACGGCCCCGTAGGGAATGCCGGCGGCATCCAGGGCGTCCAGCAGGGGCCCGACGTCGTCGAACGCCCGGATGTAGCCGTGCTGGCGGCTCGCGTAGGAACTCACCCAGTGGTGGGCCTGTTCGCCGTCGGCAAGTTCGACGCCGAAGTACCCCAGTGCCGCCCGGCCGCGGAGCAGGCGCTGTTCATTGAACGTGATCTCGCCGGCCAGGTAGCGGTCGTAGAAGTGGGTGGTCTCATGGGTGAAGATCCGCCCGAACCTCTCCCACCCGGCCTCGTCCAGACCGGGCAGGAGGTGCTCGCTGACGTCGCGGAGGGCCGTCGTCATGGCGAATTCGAGGTCCACCAGGGTGTCATCTATATCGAAGAGGATCCCTTTGACACCGCTTGCGCCCAGGCCCGCTGCCAGCATGTCAGCCGCGGAAAGCGCGCAGGCGGGCCAGGGAGGAATCCTTGCCCAAGATGACCATGGACTCGAACAGCGGCGGGGAGATCCGCCGGCCCGAGACAGCCGTGCGGACCGGGCCGAACGCCAGGCGCGGCTTGACGCCGAGGCCTTCCACGAGGGCTTCCTTCAGGGCGGCCTGGATGTTCTCGGCCGTCCAGTCGGCAACGGGCTCCAGGGCGGCCAGGGCGGCGTCGAGCACCTCGGTGAGGTTCTCCGGCAAGCCCTTGCGGGCGTCGTCTGCGACGTCGATGGCGTCGTCGGCCTTGAACAGGAACGCGATCATTTCGGGGGCCTCGCCCAGCAGCGAGATGCGCTCCTGGATCAGCGGTGCGGCCTCGGCCAGGATCTCCTCATCGCGGTCCGTGAGGCTCTCCCCCACGAAACCGGCGGCCTGCAGGTAGGGCACCAGGCGGCCGCGGAAGTCCTCGGCGCCGAGCATGCGGATGTGGGTGCCGTTGATGGCTTCGGCCTTCTTGATGTCAAAGCGTGCCGGGTTGGCCAGCACGTCGTTGACGTCGAAGTGCTCGATCAGCTGATCCACCGTGAAGATGTCCTCGTCGGCGGAGAGGCTCCAGCCGAGCAGGGAGAGGTAGTTCAGCAGGCCCTCGGGGATGAAGCCGCGGTCCCGGAGCAGGAACAGGTTGGACTGGGGGTCGCGCTTGGAGAGCTTCTTGTTGCCCTCGCCCATGACGTACGGCAGGTGGCCGAAGACCGGCATGTAGCTCGCGACGCCGATGTCCATCAGCGCCTGGATCAGCACCACCTGGCGGGGCGTGGAGGAGAGCAGGTCCTCGCCGCGGAGCACGTGGGTGATGCCCATGAGGGCGTCGTCGACGGGGTTGACGAGGGTGTAGAGCGGGGAGCCGTCGGCGCGGACAATGACGTAGTCCGGGATGCTGCCGGCTTTGAAGGTGATCTCGCCGCGGACCATGTCCGTGAACGTGACGTCCTCGTCGGGCATCCGGACGCGCAGCACGGGCTGGCGGCCCTCGGCCTTGAACGCGGCGAGCTGGTCCTCGGAGAGTTCGCGGTCGAAGTTGTCGTAGCCGAGCTTCGGGTCGCGGCCGGCGGCGCGGTGGCGGGCTTCAACTTCTTCCGGCGAGGAGTAGCACTCGTAGGCGTAACCGGCGTCGATCAGCTTGGCCACGACGTCCTTGTAGAGGTCCAGGCGCTGCGACTGGCGGTAGGGCTCGTGCGGGCCGCCGACTTCCACGCCCTCTTCCCAGGTGATGCCGAGCCATTTGAGGGCCTCGAGCAGCTGCTGGTAGCTCTCCTCCGAGTCGCGGGCCGCGTCCGTGTCCTCGATCCGGAACACAAAGGTGCCCTTCGTGTGCCGGGCGTGGGCCCAGTTGAACAGGGCGGTGCGGATCAGGCCGACGTGCGGGGTGCCCGTGGGTGACGGGCAGAACCGGACACGGACCGGGGTGTCAGCGGTGACTTCACCGGTGGAGGCAGCAGGGGCGGAGCTGGGAACGGCGTCGGCCGCGGAAGCAGTAGTCATAGTGGTACCAACATTACCAATCTCTCCCAGCGCCACCCGCCCGGAATGCGGCCAGGGAAATACCGCCACGGAAACGGACAGCCGCCCCGTGGATCCACGGGGCGGCTGTCTGAAATCGGAGCTCTTGGTCCTGACGGACAGTTCTAGCGGCGGACCACCGGGTTGGAGAGCCGTCCGATGCCCTCGATCTCGACCTCATAGCGGTCGCCTGCCTGCACGGCGCCGACGCCGGCCGGGGTACCGGTCATGATGACGTCGCCCGGGAGCAGGGTGAAGGCCTGCGAGACGATGGAGACGAGCTCCCGGACGCCGCGGATCATCTGGTTCGTGCTGCCGTCCTGGCGCAGTTCGCCATTGAGCCGGCCCTGGATCTGCAGGTCCTCGGTGTCGAGCTCGGTCTCGATCCACGGCCCGAGCGGGGCCGAGGTGTCGAAGCCCTTGGCCCGGGCCCACTGCAGGTCCGTCTTCTGGACGTCGCGGGCGGTGAGGTCGTTGCCGCAGGTGTAGCCGAAGATCACATCATCGACCCGGTCCTCGGGCACGTCCTTGCAGATCCGGCCAATGACGACGCACAGCTCGGCCTCGAAGGAGACGTCCTCGGAGAACTCCGGCAGGACAATGGGATCGTTGGGCCCGATCACGGACGTGTTGGGCTTGAGGAACAGCAGGGGCTGCGCCGGGACCTCGTTGCCGAGCTCCCGGGCGTGCTCCGCGAAGTTGCGGCCAACCCCGATCACCTTGCTGCGGGGGATGATCGGCGCCAGCAGGCGTACGTCCTCCAGCTTGTGCTTCACGGGGGTTCGTTCCACGCCGTGGAAGAAGGGGTCGCCCTTGATGACAGTGACTTCCTCACTGCCGGGCTCACCTTCCACGATGCCGTAGAGGGGATCAGAATCGACTACAAACCGGGCGATACGCATGGTTCCTAGCCTACCGTCCCCTCGGTGCGCAGGTAGTCCAGCTGCGCGGCGACGGAGAGCTCCGCGGCGCGGCGGACGGAGGGGTCGACGTCGGCGTACACGGCGTCCGTGACGGCTCGGACATCGGCGTCGGCGCCCAGTGCCGCGAGGGCTGCCCGGACCTGTTCGAGCCGGCCGCGCCGGTGGTCCCGGTAGGCGCGGGCGACGGCGTCCAGGGCCGGCAGCACCGGGCCGTGGGCCGGCAGCACCGTGGCCGGCCCGAGGCGTTCGAGCCGGTCCAGCGAGTCGAGGTAGTCCCGGAGGGTGCCGTCGGGGTAGTCCAGCACCGTGGTTCCGGAGCCCAGAATCGTGTCCCCGGTCAGCACAGAGCCGTGCGGTCCGTCCTGCGGCAGGTGGAAGCACAGCGAATCCGAGGTGTGGCCCGGCGTCGCCAGGACCCGGATGTCAGTGCCGGCCGCCCGGATGGTTTCGCCGTCCTGCAGCGGGGGTGCGCCGTGGCAGTGGGCGGGGCCCGCGGCCCGGACCGGTGCGCCCGTCAAGGCGGAAAACCTCTCGGCGGCCGCGGTGTGGTCCGCGTGCCGGTGTGTGATCAGGATGAGTTCGACCGGTCCCTCGCCGGCCAGCGCCTGCAGGTGCGGCTCGTCGAGGGGCCCGGGGTCGACGGCCACCCTGGCCGCCGCCCCCGGGGCGGCAATGAGATAGGAGTTGGTGCCGTCCAGGCTCATGGGGCCCGGATTCGGGGCGAGGCGGAACCGGGTCAGCTCACTGCTGCGGACAATGCCGCGGGATGTCTCGGAGGTCACGGACCCATCCTTGCATTGAATCGGGCGTCGTTGGCTCCAGCCCGGGACCACAGACGCCGACGGCGGCCCTCACCGAAAGGTGGGGACCGCCGTCGTGCACTTAGACGTTCTGTGGCTATGCCAGCCGGGTCAGCCAACCGTGGGTGTCCTCCACGGTGCCGGTCTGGATCCCGAGCAGCTGGGCGCGGATGGCCAGGGTGGTCTCCCCCGCCGTGGCGTCCTCGGAGCCGATGAACTCGGTGGCGTCCTTGAGCACGCCGATGGGGGTGATGACCGCGGCGGTGCCGCAGGCGAAGACCTCGGCAATGTCTCCGGAGGCAACACCGTCGCGCCACTCATCCAGGGTGATCTTGCGTTCAGTGACGTCCCGGCCCATGTCCCGGGCCACCTGGATCACGGACATCCGGGTGATCCCTTCCAGGATGGTGCCTGAGAGCGCGGGGGTGACGAGCGAGCCGTCCTTCATGACGAAGAAGACGTTCATGCCGCCGAGTTCCTCGACGGCGTTGTCGTTGAACTGGTCCAGGAAGAGGACCTGCTTGCAGCCGTTGGCCTCGGCCTCCTGCTGGGCGATCAGCGAGGCAGCGTAGTTGCCGCCGCACTTGGCGGCGCCTGTTCCGCCGCGGCCGGCGCGGGCGTATTCGCGCGAGATCCAGATGGAGACGGGCTTGAGTTCGCCGCCGAAGTAGTTGCCGGCCGGGGAGGCGATCACGCGGAAGGAGACCTCGCGCGCTGCCCGCACGCCAAGGAACGCCTCGGTGGCGATCATGAAGGGCCGCAGGTACAGGGCTTCGCCGTCGCCGGCGGGGACCCAGTCCTTGTCTGCCGCGACGAGCTCGCGGATGGCGCCGAGGAAGTATTCTTCCGGGAGTTCGGGCAGGGCCAGGCGCCGGGCGGACTTGTTCAGCCGGGCGGCGTTGGCCTCGGGCCGGAACGTCCAGACCGAGCCGTCGGCGTGGCGGTAGGCCTTGAGGCCCTCGAAGATCTCCTGGCCGTAGTGCAGCACGGCGGCGGACGGGTCCAGGGAAATCGGGCCGTAGGGCTCAACGCGCGCGTCGTGCCAGCCGCCGTTGCCGGCGGCGTCGACGCTGTAGTCCACAATCGCGGTGTGGTCGGTGAAATAGTCGCCGAATCCCGGGTTTGCCAGGATGGCGGCACGCTCTTCAGCAGACTTCGGGGTCTCCGACAGGTGCTGGGTGAATTCGACGCCATGGGCAGTCTGAGTCATGGTTCCTCCACGATCGGCTGCCTGGTGTGGGAACGTGGTTCACCCTCGGACCACGGCAGCATATTGGTGATTCGAAACAAGCTTACGCCCGTTGGCAGCACGGTTTTGCGGTGTCCGCAGTCGCCTGCAGTCCAGGAAATGCAGCCCGGGCCTAAAGCGCCGCCGCGATGGCGTCGCCGATCGCGCTGGTGGTGCGGACGGCGCCGTCGCGGGCTTCAACGTCGGCCGTGACGGCCGCCTCGATCTTCCGGGCGGCGCCGGCGAAACCGAGGTGGTCGAGCAGGAGCGCCGCGGAGAGGATGGCCGCGGTGGGGTCGGCCTTCTGCTGGCCGGCGATATCCGGGGCGGACCCGTGGACCGGTTCGAACATGGACGGCGCTGTGCGGTCCATGTTGAGGTTGCCGGAGGCGGCGAGGCCGATCCCGCCGGTCACGGCCGCCGCGAGGTCGGTGATGATGTCGCCGAACAGGTTGTCGGTGACAATCACGTCGAAGCGGGCCGGATCGGTGACCATGAAAATCGTGGCGGCGTCGACGTGGAGGTAGTCGTGCGTGACCTCGGGGAACTCCTGGGCCACGGCCTCGACCGTGCGCTTCCAGAGCTGGCCGGCGAAGACCAGGACGTTGTGCTTGTGCACCAGGGTGAGCTTCTTGCGGGGGCGGTCGTTGGCCCGGCGGAACGCGTCGCGGACCACGCGCTCCACGCCGTGGGCGGTGTTCAGGGACACCTCGGTGGCCACCTCGTGGGGGGTGCCGGCGCGCAGCGTGCCGCCGTTCCCCACGTAGGGGCCCTCGGTGCCTTCGCGGACGACGACGAAGTCGATCTCGCCGGGGTTCGCGAGCGGGCTGCCGACGCCGGCGTACAGGCGGGAGGGCCGCAGGTTGACGAAGTGGTCCAGGCTGAAGCGCAGCTTCAGCAGGAGCTCGCGCTCGATGATGCCGGAGGGGATCCGGGTGTCGCCGGGGGCCGCGCCGACGGCGCCGAACAAGATGGCGTCGCGGGTGCGGAGGTCGGCGAGGGTGGCCGCGGGCAGGGTCTCCCCCGTCGCGAGCCAGTGCTCCGCACCCAGCTTGTAGTGGGTCTGCTGGAGCACGATCCCTTCTGCGGCCGCGGCCTTTTCAAGGACCTTCAGGGCTTCGGCGGTGACCTCCGGGCCGATGCCGTCGCCCGGGATGACTGCCAGATCAATCGTGGATGCGCTCATATTTTCAGGGTAGCCAAGTGATCCACATTCTGGTCAAGTTGTCTCACTATTCGGCCACCCCTACGGACGCTCCCTCACTTTCGGCAGGAAAAGACGAAACGCTCCCGCACTTCCGAAACGGAAGTGCGGGAGCGTCACTCGAAACGCCGCCGGATCTGCGGGAGCGTCCGGGTGGGGGGCTCAGGCTTCGGCGGGTTCCTCGTACTTCGGGAACACCGGGGCCGGGGCGGGCAGTTCCGTGCCGGCAGCGATCGGAGTGCCCAGGGCCGAGAACTGGCGCGCCCCGCCCTCGGGCTGGCCGAGCGTGTGCAGGATCGCCGCCGTCGCCACCGGCATGACCGGCTGGGCCAGGATCGCGACGATCCGCAGCACCTCGAGCGTCACGTAGAGCACCGTGTTCATGCGTTCGACGTCGGTCTTGCGCAGCACCCACGGGGCCTGCTCGGCGAAGTAGGCGTTGGTGTCCCCCAGGACAGCCCAGATGGCCTCCAGTGCGCGGCTGAACTCCTGCTTCTCGAACGCGGCCCGGGCGGCGTCCAGCAGTCCGTTGGCCTGGGCCAGAATCGCGGTGTCCTCGGCGGAAAATGCGCCGGGCGCGGGCACGCGGCCCTCGCAGTTCTTGGCCACCATGGACAGCGACCGCTGGGCCAGGTTGCCGAAGTTGTTGGCGAGGTCGGAATTCATCCGGCCCACGATTGCCTCGTGGTTGTAGTTGCCGTCCGCGCCGAAGGGGACCTCGCGCAGGAAGAAGTAGCGGACCTGGTCCAGGCCGTACTGGGCCACGAAGTCCGAGGGGGCCACCACGTTGCCCAGCGACTTGGACATCTTGACGCCGTTGTTCTGCAGGAAGCCGTGGATCATGATCCGCTTCGGCAGCTCCAGTCCGGCGCTCATGAGGAACGCCGGCCAGTAGATGGCGTGGAAGCGGGAGATGTCCTTGCCGATCACGTGCACGTCGGCCGGCCAGAACTTCTTAAAGGAGTCCGAGTCGACGCCCGGGTAGCCGACCCCGGTGAGGTAGTTGGTCAGCGCATCGACCCACACGTACATGACGTGCTTGTCGTTGCCGGGCACGGGAACGCCCCAGTCGAACGTGGTGCGGCTGATGGAGAGATCCTCCAGACCGCGCCGGACGAAGCTGATGACCTCGTTGAAGCGGGACTGCGGGGCGCCGAATTCCGGGTGGGCCTGGTAGAGCGCCAGGAGTTTGTCCTGATAGGCGGAGAGCCGGAAGAAGTAGCTCTCCTCGGCCGTCCAGGTGACCTCGGTGTCGGATTCGCGCGAGTAGCGGATCCCGTCGTCCTTGACCACGGTCTCGTCCTCGACGTAGAACGCCTCGTCGCGGACCGAATACCAGCCTTCGTACTTGGACAGGTAGATGTCCCCGTTGGCTTCCATCTTCTTCCAGATGGCCTGCGACGCCGCGTAGTGGTCGGCGTCCGTGGTGCGGATGAAACGGTCGTAGGAAACCCCGAGGGCCGCGTGCGCCGCCTTGTAGATCTCGGCGTTCCGGTCCACCAGTTCCTTGGGCGTGACGCCTTCCTTCTCGGCGGTCTGGGCGATCTTCATGCCGTGCTCGTCGGTGCCGGTCAGGAAGAAGACGTCGTACCCGTCCAGGCGCTTGAACCGGGCCATCGCATCGGTGGCGATGTACTCGTACGCATGGCCGATGTGCGGCACCCCGTTGGGGTACGTGATGGCCGTGGTGATGTAGAACGGGGTCTGATCAGTTGAAGTCACGGTCTAAATCTAGATCAGTTCTGTGAGGGTATCGCTCTGGCGGACCAGTTCGTGGTCATGTGAAGCCACCAGCACGGCAATGCCGTCCGAGGTGGTGTCCTTGAGGATGCTGATGATGCGGTTGGCCGCGGCACGGTCCAGGCTGGCCGTGGGCTCGTCGACCACCAGGACGCGGGTGCCGAGAATGAGCGCCCGGGCGATTGCGACGCGCTGGCGTTCACCGCCGGAAAGCTGCGCCGGGCGGTGGCGCATGCGCCGGCCCAGGCCCACGAGGTCCAGGAGGTCCTTCGCCATGTCGCGGCGCTTCTCGACCTCGCCGTCCGGCACGGCCGGCAGCAGGACGTTCTCGAGCGCGCTCATCCCGTCGATCAGGGCACCGCCCTGGTCGACGTAGCCGATCAGGGCCCGGCGGCGGTCGGCGATCTCGTCGTCGCCCATGGTCTCGAGCGAGTCACCTTCCCAGAACACCCGGCCCGACGTCGGCAGGGTCAGTCCCGCGCCGACGGTCAGGATGCTGGTCTTGCCCGAGCCGGAGCGGCCCGCGACGCAGTGCATTTCGCCGGCATGCAGAGTCATGTTGAAGTCGTCCACGACGTTGACGGCCTCGGCACCGCCCTTGCCGCCGCCGTAATGGATGGTGATGTTGCTCAGTTCCAGCGGGGTGGCGTGGTCCGTGGCCTTCACGATCGTGTTGGCGCGGGTCTTGTGCGCACCGCGACGGGTGCTGGCGGTCATCCGGTCGTGTGCCTCCCGGTCAAGGTTCAGCTCGTTAGTCATTGGACCACTTTCGTTGCAATCGGAATCCAGCAAAGTACAGCTACGAGACCGGCAATTGCGGCCCACAGCGCGGCGTAGGGTGCCAGGAGGAGGCCGATGCCGAGGGCGCCCACAACACCCAGCGGCAGCGCGACGGTTCCCACCATGGCGTTTTCAAAGAAGCGGACCTGGCCCAGCATGTCCGGGTTCCAGCCCATGGCCCGCAGCGTGCCGAGGTACTGGCGCTTGGCCTGCAGCTCGAAGCGGCCGGTGACCATGGTCAGCAGCAGCCCGACGGCAACACCGGACACGCCCAAGATGATGCTGGGCAGGGCGATGCTCGCCGCGGCCAGCCCGCTGAGGGCGCTGGCGCCGGCGGCCCGCGGAATATCGATCAGCAGGGCGACGAGTCCGCCGACGGCCGCGGCGAAGACACCGACGGCAACAGCCAGGGAGATGGTGTTGAACTTGTTGGTGCTCAGCTGCCGGTTGGCGAAGGTCAGCGGGGAATCGACCGCCATGAGCCGTTCATCGTGTTGCGGCTCCTGGTCCACGACGTCGCGGTGGCGCAGCTGCTGCGCCGCGACGAACGCGGCACCGGCGTACAGCACCAGGACCGACGCCGAGACCACCGCGGTGGCGGTGCTCCAGCTGATCAGGCTCAGGACGACACCGACGACGGCAAGCAGCGCGGCGCCGACGCCGAATTCGGCCAGCACCCAGGAACGGATCTTGCGCTGGGTCCAGCCCATGGCGCGCAAAGTACCGGCCTCGCTGCGCCGTTTGCGGATGTAGCTGACGGTGGAGGCTCCGGTCAGGAGGGCAGCACCGCAGAGGGTCAGGAACAGCAGGGTCAGGTTCGTGGCGGTCAGCGAGCCGGACACGGCGTCCGCGGCGTCCTGGCGGACCCACGACTGCTGCACGGTGCCCAGCGGCGATTCCTTGCCGGCGTCGTCCTTGGAGTAGCCGGGAACGGCGATGCTGGCGTCTTCGCGGGCCGAACCGGCCACCACGGTGGCCTGCAGGCCCATGTCGCGGATCTCGTTGGCGAGCTTCTCCACCTCGGGCTGTGCCTGCTTCCAGCTGCCCGGAACCTTGGCGCGGACCCGGACGGCGTCGATCACGTTGGCGTTCGCATCGTAGCCGCGGGCGGCGGCGAGGCCGTAGTAGTCCGTGATGGCTCCGGCGGACTGGCTGACCAGCCCCGTGGCGCTCAGCGAGGGCTTGAGTTCGGTGTTGACGTCCTTGCCCGACGCGTCTTTGGTCAGGGTGAACGGCGCGGGGTCATAGCCGCCCAGGGGCAGCCGGTTGACGTCGCCGGCAGCTTCCTTGACGTTCGCGGCGTCGAAGGTGCCGTAGACCATGGCCAGCGGCGTGGCCAGCTTCTTGCCGGTTTCGAGGTTCTGGCGGTAGGAGCGCTCGTCTACCGGCTCGCGCTGGGTCTGGTCGACGGCTTCGCCGTTGGCGGCCTTGTCCGGCAGCCGGTTCACGGTGACCCAGTCACCGGGCGTGGCGCTCTTGTCAACGGCGCCGTTGGCGGCGGTTTCGCCGTCCTTATACGCCGGGGCGGCGGCGAAGTTGGTGGTCCAGGTGGCCGGGTTGTAGAGGCCCTGGCTGAAGGATCCGGTGTCACCCATGAGCTGGGAGAGATCCTTGGACCCGGGCCAGGCGAGGGCGAACGGGGACTTGGAAACGAACGGCAGGTAGTCCTTGTCCAGCGAGCGGGTCACGGTGCCGACGTCCTTGGTGACGTTGCCGGAGTCGTCGATTTCCTCGATTTTGACCGAGTACTTCAGGTCCAGGGCGGTGCCCGAGCGCACGATCAGCGGGATGGCCTGCGAATCGTCGGTGAGCTGGCCGTCGCGCTTGGCCTGCTGGTACTGGGTCATCAGCGGTGCCCAGTACTTGAGCTTGACGCCGAGGAAGTCCGGGCCTTCCTTGAGTTCGTCCATGCTGATGCCGTTGGTGAAGAGGCTCTCGAAGTGCCGGCCGATCGCGCCGGCGTTGCGTGCGTCCGCGGGCGGGGCTTTCTCCAGCGGGGACAGGAAGTCACCGGCCGTGCCGAGCAGCGCGCGTTCGGAGACGGGGTCGACGGCGACGACGGACTCGGTCACCTGCGGAGCCATCGGCAGGGAAACGGAGAGGTTGAAGAGGTTGTGCTCGGAGCCGCCGGCCGGGGTGGGGAACTTGATGCCGGTCTCGCCCTCCGGGCCCTGGATGCGGACGTTCTTGCCGCCCTCAACCTGTTCCTCGACCAGCTTCGCCTTGCCGAGGGAGCCCTCGGCCGTGGTCTTGAACAGGGTCTGGTCGGAGTGGCCGTCGGAGCTGACGGCACTGGCCGTGAGGCGGTATTTCTTCGGCGTGTCGCTCAGTACCGATTCCGCGGCCGGCCACTTGCTCGGATCCGTGGCGGTCGGGTCGCCGGAGGTGCCCGCGAGGCCCGCGTTGAAGCCCAGGTAGTCGGTGGCGTCCAGCCGCGGCGACTCCAGGTTCTGCGTCACGCGCGAGACCAGGCTGATGGGTGCGGCCACAGAGGTGCCGGTGAGCTTGCGGATCGAATCCAGCTGCTCGAAGCTGATGCCGCCCTGGCCGGTGGCGATGTCGGGCTGCATCAGGCCGCCGTTATCCTTCGCCTTGGCCTGCACCAGGACGTCATAGAGCCCCCGGGAGTTTTGGTCCACGGTCCTGCTCAGCGCCGCCTGGGACTGACCCTGGACGAGCACGGACAGGCACATGGCCACGATCAAAATGGACGCGGTCAGCAAAAGCACTCTGCTTCTGATGAACCTCTGGACGGCGTTCATTGGGCTCCTGAAAGCTGGATTGCGTGCGCACGCCGCAGTTCATTTCCTGAGGAAGTGAAGGCGCCCCGTGCCGGGCGTGCAAAAGTAAAGGCCGGTCTGCCGGCCAAGACCCGAAATTCGGTCCTAGCCATTGTACGCAGACCGGCCGGCCTCTCGTGGCCGCCGGCGGCGGTCATGCCGCCGCCGGGGCCACGCGGGGAGGATTTCAGTCCTCGAGGTCAACCTCGCGGACCATGTCAGCGCCGATCCCGGCCTTGATCGCGTCAAGGACCTGCTGGGGCACGGAGCTGTCGATGGTCAGCAGGGCCAGCACCTGGCCGCCTTCCGTCTGGCGTGCCACCTGCATGCCGGCGATGTTGATGTTGTTCATGCCCAGGATGTGGCCGATCGTGCCGATCACGCCGGGGCGGTCCGAGTAGGCAACCACCACGAGGTGTTCGCTGATCGGGATTTCCACCTCGTAGCCGTTGACGCCGACCAGTTTCTGGATCTGCTTCGGGCCCGTCAGGGTTCCGGCGACGGAGATCTGGCTGCCGTCGCTGAGGGCGCCGCGCAGGGTCAGGACGTTGCGGTACGACTCGGTGTCCGGCGTCGTGATGAGGCGGACGTTGATGCCGCGCTGCTCGGCGATGACGGGTGCGTTGACGTAGGAGACCTGCTCGGTCACGACGTCGGCGAAGATGCCCTTGAGCGCCGCGAGTTCCAGGACCTTGACATCGAGCGAGGAGATCTCGCCGGCCACCTCGACGTCGAACTGGGTGAGGGAGGCATGGGTCAGCGCGGTGAAGATGCGGCCCAGCTTTTCCATCAGCGGGATGCCGGGGCGGACGTCCGGGGCGATGACACCGCCGGCGACGTTGACGGCGTCGGGGACCAGTTCGCCGGCCAGAGCCAGGCGGACGGACTTGGCGACGGAGACGCCGGCCTTCTCCTGGGCCTCGTCGGTGGAGGCGCCCAGGTGCGGGGTCACCACGACGTTGTCGAGTTTGAAGAACGGCAGGTCGGTGCTGGGTTCCTTGGAGAAGACGTCGACGCCGGCGCCGGCGATGTCACCGGCCTGCAGCGCGGTGTAGAGGGCTTCCTCGTCCACCAGGCCGCCGCGGGCGACGTTGACGACGTACGCCGTGCTCTTCATCTTCTTGAACGCCTCGGCGCCGAGCATGCCGACGGTTTCCGGGGTCTTGGGCATGTGGATGGTGATGAAGTCCGACTGGGCCAGGAGCTCGTCGAGCGTCACCAGCTGCACGCCGAGCTGGGCGGCCCGGGCGGAGGTGATGTAGGGGTCGTACGCGAGGATCTTGGTGTCGAAGCCCTTCAGGCGGGCCGCGACCAGGGCGCCGATCCGGCCCAGGCCGATGATGCCGATCTTCTTCTCGAAGAGCTCGATGCCGGTGTACTTGGAGCGCTTCCACTCCCCGTCCTTGAGGGCGGAGCTGGCCTGCGGGATGTGGCGGGCGAGGCTCAGGATGTGCCCGACGGTCAGTTCGGCGGCGGAGACGATGTTGGAGGTCGGCGCGTTGACCACCATGACGCCGGCCTGGGTGGCCGCCTTGATGTCCACGTTGTCCAGGCCGACGCCGGCGCGGGCGATGACCTTGAGGTTCTTGGCGGCGGCGATGGCCTCGGCGTCCAGCTGGGTGGCGGAGCGGACCAGGATCGCGTCGACGTCGGCGATCGCGGAGAGCAGCTGGGAACGGTCGGAGCCGTCAGTCTGGCGGATTTCAAAGTCCGGGCCGAGGGCCTCGACTGTGGCGGGCGAAAGTTCCTCAGCGAGGAGTACGACAGGTTTGGTGCTTGTCACCGGTGACCTCTTTAGCTCTCTTATGTATCTGGTGGGGATTTTGGTGAATCGGGTGGTGCTGGACAGCAGGGAAGCCGGACCCCAGGATGTGGTGTCCGGCTCCCCTGCCGGGCAATGCCTAGCGGGCGACTGACCCTTCGGTGTAGTCGTCTTCGTTCTTGATCCAGGAGAACAGCTTGCGCAGTTCGCGGCCGGTGGCCTCGATCGGGTGGTCTTCACCCTTCTTGCGCAGCGCCTTGAACTCCGGCGCGCCGGCGTCCTGGTCGTCGATGAAGCGCTTGGCGAAGGTGCCGTCCTGGATGTCCGCGAGGACAGCCTTCATGTTTTCCTTCACCTGCGGGGTGATGACGCGGGGGCCGGAGACGTAGTCGCCGTATTCCGCGGTGTCCGAAACGCTCCAGCGCTGCTTGGCGATGCCGCCCTCGACCATGAGGTCGACGATCAGCTTGAGCTCGTGCAGCACCTCGAAGTAGGCGACCTCGGGCTTGTAGCCGGCCTCGGTGAGGGTTTCGAAGCCGTACTGGATCAGCTGCGAGGCGCCGCCGCAGAGGACAGCCTGCTCGCCGAAGAGGTCGGTTTCGGTCTCTTCGGTGAAGGTGGTCTCGATGACGCCCGCACGGGTGCCGCCGATCGCCTTGGCGTAGGAGAGGGCCAGTTCCTTGGCCTTGCCGGACGGGTTCTGCTCGACGGCGATCAGGTCCGGCACGCCGCGGCCGGCTTCGAACTCGCGGCGCACGATGTGGCCCGGGCCCTTGGGGGCGACGAGGGCGACGTCGACGTCGGCCGGGGGCTGGATGTAGCCGTAGCGGATGTTGAAGCCGTGGCCGAAGAACAGGGCGTCGCCCGGCTGCAGGTTCGGGGCGATGTCCTCGGCGTAGACGTGGCGCTGAACCTGGTCCGGGGTCAGGACCATGATGAGGTCGGCCTCGGCGACGGCGTCGGCAACGTTCAGGACCCGCAGGCCCTCGGCCTCGGCCTTGGCGCGGGACTTCGAGCCTTCCTTCAGGCCGACGCGGACGTCAACGCCGGAATCGCGGAGGCTGAGGGCGTGGGCGTGGCCCTGGGAGCCGTAACCGATGACGGCGACGGTGCGGCCCTGGATGATCGACAGGTCGGCGTCGTCGTCGTAAAACATTTCAGTCACTGGGGTGTCTCCTTTTGAGTGGATTCTTCGTAGATATTGTCTGTGGTGCTGCGGTACAACGGGGCGGCTCCGGCGGTGTTACGCGCTGCGGAGGGCCCTGTCACTCATGGAGCGGGATCCCCGCCCAACGGCCAAGGTGCCGGACTGCACGATTTCGCGGATGCCGAATGGCTCAAGCACTGACAAGAGTGCTGTGAGTTTCTCGGGGTGGCCCGTTGCCTCAATGACCACCGACTCTGTGGAGACGTCGACCACTGATGCGCGGAACAGGTCTGCAGCCTGGGTGACCTGCAGGCGTGTTGCGGCATCCGCACGTACCTTGACCAGGATGTGGTCACGCTGTACGGAAGATTCGGAGGTGAGCTCGACGATCTTGATCACGTTGACCAGCTTGTTCAGCTGCTTCGTGACCTGTTCGATCAGCTCGCCATCGGCGTCGACCACCACGGTCATCCGGGACATGCCCGGGACCTCGGTGGGGCCGACGGCCAGGGAATTGATGTTGAAGGCCCGGCGGGCGAAGAGGCTGGCGACGCGGGTCAGCACACCGGGCTTGTCTTCGACCAGAACGGACAATGTGTGGCGGGTCATGTTCAGTCCTCCTCTTCCCATTCCGGGGTCATGTTGCGGGCAACCTGGATCTGGTCGTTGCTGACCCCCGCGGGGACCATCGGCCACACCATCGAGTTGGGGCTCACGACGAAGTCAATGACCACCGGGCGGTCATTGATCTCCAGCGCCTTCTGGATGGTCGCGTCGATGTCCTCGTCGCGTTCGCACCGGAAGGCAGCGCAGCCGTAGGCGTCCGCCAGCTTGACGAAGTCCGGGATGCGGACCGTGTCGTGGCCGGTGTTGAGGTCGGTGTTGGAGTAGCGGCCCTCGTAGAAGAGGGTCTGCCACTGCCGGACCATGCCCAGGGAGGAGTTGTTGATGATGGCGACCTTGATGGGGATCTTGTTGATCGCGCAGGTGGCCAGTTCCTGGTTGGTCATCTGGAAGCAGCCGTCGCCGTCGATCGCCCAGACCACGCGGTCCGGTTCGCCCACCTTGGCGCCCATGGCCGCCGGCACGGCGTAGCCCATGGTGCCGGCGCCGCCGGAGTTGAGCCAGGCGTGCGGGCGTTCGTACTTGATGAACTGTGAGGCCCACATCTGGTGCTGTCCGACGCCGGCGACATAGACGCCTTCGGGACCGGTCAGGGCGCCGATGCGTTCGATGACGCGCTGCGGGGCGCTGAGGCCGTCCTCGGGTTCGGTCCAGCCGAGCGGGTAGGTTTCCTTGAGGTTGTTAAGGAAGGCCCACCAGGTGGTCAGGTCCGGGGTGCCGAAGGCTTCGAACTGCAGGCGCAGGGCCTCGGTCAGCTCCGGGATGATCTCCTTGACCGAGCCGACAATCGGGACGTCGGCCGTGCGGTTCTTGGAGATTTCCGCCGGATCGATGTCGGCGTGGATGACCTTGGCGTTCGGGGCGAAGGACTTCAGGATGCCGGTCACACGGTCATCGAACCGGGCGCCCAGGGTGATCAGCAGGTCCGACTGCTGCAGGGCTGTCACGGCGGAAACCGTGCCGTGCATGCCCGGCATGCCCACGTGCTGGGGATGCGAGTCCGGGAAAACGCCCCGCGCCATCAGGGTGGTCACCACGGGGGCGCCGGTCAGCTCGGCCAGTTCACGCAGCTCGGCCGAGGCGTGGGCCTTGACCACTCCGCCACCGACGTAGAGCACGGGCTTGCTGGCACCGGAAATGAGCCGGGC
Source organism: Arthrobacter humicola (assembly GCF_022803015.1). Classification (GTDB taxonomy): domain Bacteria; phylum Actinomycetota; class Actinomycetes; order Actinomycetales; family Micrococcaceae; genus Arthrobacter; species Arthrobacter humicola_A. The sequence goes on along the minus strand of NZ_JAFKON010000001.1, from coordinate 4,381 downwards.
GGCTTCGCGGACCTGCTTGCTGTGGCCGCGCACCACCGGCCGGTATCCCGGGAGATCGATCTTGGGCGGCCAGGAGAACGTCATCTGGCCCTGCTGGGCGTCCTTGGCGACATCCACGAGGACCGGGCCCGGGCGTCCGGTGGACGCCAGGTGGAAGGCCTCGGCCATCACATGCGGGATGTCGTTGGGGTCCGTGACCAGGAAGGAGTGCTTCGTGATCGGCATGGTGATCCCGACGATGTCCGCTTCCTGGAATGCGTCGGTGCCGATCACCCCGCTGGAGACCTGGCCGGTAATGGCCACTATCGGCACGGAGTCCATGTGGGCGTCCATGATGGCGGTAACGAGGTTGGTGGCACCCGGGCCCGAGGTGGCGATGCAGACGCCAACCCGTCCGGTAACCATGGCGTAGCCTTGCGCGGCGTGGCCGGCTCCCTGTTCGTGACGGACCAAAACGTGGTTCATTTTGGAAGCCATCAAGGGGTCGTAGGTGGGCAGGATCGCGCCACCGGGCAAACCGAAAATGTCCTGGACGCCGAGTTCTTCGAGCGAGCGGACAATTGCTTGCGAACCGGTCATGACCGTCGGGGGTACGACGTTGTTCGGTCCGAGGACAGGAGAGACGGCAGCAGAGTCGACGCCGGCGTCAGCCGGACGTTCGACGCGTTCCGGAGCCTTGTGGGCTCCAGTGGACTTGGTGGCCATCAGCGAGGGGCTGATCGGCGATCCTTTGCTCATCGGACTCTTCCTTTGTGGATCTTCGGTGATCGTGGAACTACTGTTTTTGTTCTGGTGGTGCGGCTGGTGCTGCGGGAAATAAAAAAACCCCTCAGCCGGCGGGCTCTTCGAGGGGTTGCGCGTGACGGTTCGTTACCAGTGAAGGCTATTGAGCCACGCGCTTGGTAAGTACGACGGAAACACCTGCAGCGCTCTCGACTGCAGTGCACTCAAATTCAGTGGCTCCGGCTGTAACGATCTCGGTCATGCGTTCAGTTTTCCCTCTGAGTGAGACGGGTGTCAACGAGCCCGGCCCGTGTCTCACTATTTGGACAACGGTGTCCACTAGCTGGTCCTCCCTGGGTGGACGGCGCTCAGCGCCGTCCACCCAGGGAAGGCACTACCCGCAGTATGCGCCCGTGGAGGCGCTGTGGACGAGCTTGGCGTACTTGGCGAGCACGCCCTTCGTGAACTTGGCCGGGAGCGGCTCCCAGCCGACCTTGCGGGCCTCGAGCTCGGCGCCGTCGACCAGGAGGTCGAAGGTGCGCGCCGCGATGTCCACGCGGATCCGGTCGCCGTCCTTGACGAACGCGATGGGGCCGCCGTCGACGGCTTCCGGCGCGACGTGGCCGATGCACAGGCCGGTGGTTCCGCCGGAGAACCGTCCGTCGGTCAGCAGCAGGACGTCCTTGCCCAGGCCCGCGCCCTTGATGGCGCCGGTGATGGCGAGCATCTCGCGCATGCCGGGGCCGCCCTTGGGGCCTTCGTAGCGGATCACAACGACGTCGCCCTTGTGGATTTCACCCTTGTCCAGGGCATCGAGCGCGCCCTGTTCGCGTTCGAACACGCGGGCCGTGCCCTCGAAGACGTCGGCGTCGAAACCGGCGCTCTTGACGACGGCGCCTTCCGGGGCCATCGAGCCGTGCAGGATGGTGATGCCGCCGGTCTTGTGGATCGGGTTGTCCAGTGCGCGCAGGATCTTGCCGTCCAGGTCCGGCGGGTTGATCGCGGCGAGGTTCTCGGCCACGGTCTTGCCGGTGACGGTGAGGCAGTCACCGTGCAGCAGGCCGGCGTCGAGCAGTGCCTTCATGATCACCGGCACGCCGCCGATCTTGTCGACGTCGGTCATCACGTAGCGGCCGAAGGGCTTGAGGTCGCCCAGGTGCGGGATCTTGTCGCCAATCCGGTTGAAGTCCTCCAGCGTCAGCTCCACCTCGGCTTCGCGGGCGATCGCGAGCAGGTGCAGCACGGCGTTGGTGGAACCGCCGAAGGCCATCGTGACGGCGATCGCGTTCTCGAACGCCTTGCGCGTCATGATGTCGCGGGCAGTGATGCCCAGGCGCAGGAGGTTGACCACGGCTTCGCCGGACTTGTGCGCAAAGGCGTCGCGGCGGCGGTCCGCGGAGGGCGGTGCGGCGGAGCCGGGCAGGGACATGCCCAGGGCCTCGCCGATGCAGGCCATGGTGTTGGCGGTATACATGCCGCCGCAGGCGCCCTCACCCGGGCAGATTGCCTTTTCGATGCGGTCCAGGTCCTCGCGGCTCATCTTGCCGGCGGCGCACGCACCGACGGCCTCAAACGCGTCGATGAGGGTGACTTCCTTTTCGGAGCCGTCCTCGAGCTTGACCCAGCCGGGCATGATGGAGCCGGCGTAGAGGAACACGGCGGCCAGGTCCAGGCGGGCAGCGGCCATCAGCATGCCCGGCAGCGACTTGTCGCAGCCGGCCAGGAGCACAGAGCCGTCGATCCGTTCGGCCTGCATGACCGTCTCGACGGAGTCGGCGATGACTTCGCGGGACACCAGGGAGAAGTGCATGCCCTCGTGGCCCATGGAGATGCCGTCCGAGACGGAGATGGTGCCGAACTGCATGGGGAACCCGCCGCCGGCGTGGACGCCTTCCTTGGCGCCCTGGGCGAGCCGGTTCAACGAAAGGTTGCAGGGGGTGATCTCGTTCCACGAGCTCGCCACGCCGATCTGCGGCTTGGCGAAGTCGTCGTCGCCCATGCCGACCGCCCGGAACATGCCGCGCGCGGGGGCGGCGTGGATTCCATCGGTAACGACCCGGCTGCGGGGCTTGATGTCCGGCTTGGTGTCTGCTGCTGTTTGGGTGTCCTGACTCATGGCTCAAAGTCTAGGGCTCTGCCACAGGCGCCAACGACCCAAGAACGGAGCGTTAAGCGGAAAACCGGGAATATTTCGATCAAATAGTGGACTCTCGTCTCACATCATGAAACCGGGGCCCCCTTTGACCTAGGCCCGGTGAGCCGCGTCACGCAGTTCCGGGGCCTCGGCGACACCTTGGGCCTCGGCCTTGAGCATCGCCAGGACCTGCTGGATGGTGGTCCGGGCCGCGACGTCCGGACGGGCCAGCGCCACGATGCTCCGGCTGGCCTTCACGCCCTCGAGCGGGCGCAGGACGAACCCCCGGCCCTGGTTGCCGACCGCTGTGTACCGCGGCAGCAGGCTCAGCCCGTGCCCGGCGCTGACCAGGGCTTCCAGGACCCGCAGATCCGGGAACTGCTGGGCCCGGACCGCCTGCGAGTCGGCCCGCACCTCGATCTGGCGCAGCACGGTGTCGAAGGGAAAACCCTCGGGGACTCCCATCCACGGAAAGCCGACGACGTCCTCGGCGCACAGTGTGGCTTTGCCGGCCAAAGCGTGCCCGGCCGGCAAAGCCACGTCCAGGGGTTCGTCCAGCAGCGGCACCACCGTCAGGCCCTGGCCGCCGAAGACTTCCGGACCGTCGACGCTGTGCGCCAGGACGATGTCGTAGTCCGCGGTCAGCCCGGCGAACCCGGCAACGCCCGGGTCCTCGAAGTGCGCCTCGAACCGGAGCCCCTCGACGGCTTTGACCCGGTGCAGCATGCCCGGCAGGAACATCTCCGCGGCGCTGGGAAAGAAGGCTGCCACCACCCGTGTCTGCCAGCCGCGCCGGTACGTGTCAATGGTTGCTTCCGCCCGGGCCATGGCCGTCGACACGTCGGCGGCGGCGCCGGCCATGGCCAGCCCTGCCTCTGTAAGGCGCACTCCCCTGCCGGATTTCTCTACGAGGACGACGCCCAGTTCCTCCTGCAGGGTCTTCAGCTGCTGCGACACTGCAGATGGCGTGACCTTCATGGCCTCGGCCGTGGCGCCTACGGTCCCGCGGCCGGCGAGTTCACGCAGTATCTGCAGTCGCTTGAAATCCATGAGGCGAGGCTACACGCCGGGCCGGGTTTGATTCCCGTTCCTGGTTGCTCACCGGGCCGGGGATCCGCTCCAGGAATGCCCGGCATTTGGCCGCCGGGAGGGTGGACAGCCGGCTTTGCCCGGACGTAACGTCAAGCATCGGCAACCATGCCTCATGGGCTGAATACGGACTGAAAGGCTCTGCTATGGACTGGATCGTCTGGCTCGTTGTCATCATCGTGGTGGTCGCTGTGGTCTGGCGGCTGCTGAACCGCAACAAGAGCCGCCCGGGCGCAGATTCCTCATCCGCCGCAGGCACCAGCACCGGCACCTCGGCCGGCATTTCTTCTGGCACCCCTGCCGATTCGACGCCGGTGCCTGACGCGGCGACGGCGAGTCCGGCGGCCAGTTCGACGGTGGCGACCAGTCCGGCTGGCCCGGCAGCGGCCGCGGCCGCGGGTCCGACGGCGGCCGGGGGTGCCGCCGGTCCTACGG
>NZ_JAFKON010000019.1 GCF_022803015.1 Arthrobacter humicola | reverse complement strand
GGTGCCGCCCGCCGCCGCACCCGCGGCACCGCCCGCCGCCGCACCCGCCGCACGCGCGGCACCAGTGGACTCTGCCGCCGGCGCAGGGAGTCCCAGTTCCGCGGCCAGGAATTCCAGCACGTCGCCGAGTTCGGCCGGTTCATTGTCCACGCCCAGATAGACCGCCGCCGGAACCGTGCCCATGGTGCACAGATGGACGATCGCGGCGGCGGCGTCGTCGCGGTGGATCCGGTTGGTGAAACGCGACGCGGCAGGAATGACCGCGGTTCCGCCGCGCACCTGGTCGATCAATCGCGTCCTGCCGGGGCCGTAGATTCCGCCGAGCCGCAGCACTACGGGGGTGATGCCGGTGCCGCGCAGGCGGCTGTGGAGGAGTTCCTCTGCCTCGCGGATGATGCGGCCCGAGAACCCGGCGGGTTCCGGCGTCGTGCGTTCATCAATCCAGCCGCCGGCATCTCCGTAGACGGCGGTCGAGGACACAAACAGGACCCGGCGGACGTTTGCCCCGGAGGCGAGGACCGCGTCCAGGACGTTCGACAGCCCGTCCACGTAGGCGGCACGGTACGCCTCCTCGGTCGGGGAATCCGCGGCAATCGCGACGACGACGGCGGTGGTGTCCGCCGGCATGGGCGGCAGCTCAGCGGAGCCCAGGTCAGCGGCGACTCCCTCGATGGCGGCCGGTAGTTTCTCCGGCGAGCGGCGCCACCCCACCACGCGGTGGCCAGCCGCCGCGAAACGCAGCCCGGCCTCGGTGCCAAGATCGCCGCAACCGGCAAGCAGAACAGTCATGAAGCCAGTCTGCCAGCCTTCGGGAAGCGCCACGGGCAGGCTTGAGGAAATCTTGGATCTCCAAGTGCGGCTGAAGTATCCGACCCGACTCCCGGGCGCGCCCGGCGTCGTTCAGTGCGGCCCTTTGCTACCTCGCCGGGATCGGGAAGAAGGCCCGCGGGTCCTGCATCAGGGCAGGGTAATCGAAGGCGGAGCGGTCCACGATCTCGTCGACCTGGAAGTTGCGTGCGAACTGGCCATCAACCGTGATCGGGCGGCCCAGCACCTTGCCGACGGCGAACGCGGCGCCGTCGTTGACCGGGATGGCAACCACGGAGTTGCCGGGCAGGGTGGTGAACGCCTCTTCCTGCTGCTGGCGCTTGCGGGTGGGCTTCTTGACGAGCTGCTTCGGGGGCAGCTTGCGCACCTTGCCGGGACGGCGGGAGCCCGAGTCGGCATAGACGAACTGGTAGTCGTCGTCCGCGGGGGCCTTGCTGCGGCCAACCGGCGGCAGGCTGACAGTCTTCAGCTGCGCGGGCTCGGTGTCGCCCAGGGGCAGGCGCAGAACCCACATACGGTCCCCGGCCGGATCCTCGGGCACCAGCTCGTGCTTCGGTTCGGGCCAGATGTAGTCCAGATCCGGGTCCGTGCCGGGGAAAACCTCTGTGTAGAACCGCGGATCCTTGGCGATCAGCCGGGACCGGTGGCTGAGGTGGAAATCCGCGTTGCCAAGCCATGGCGGCATCGGGATCTTGGCGGCGTAGTCGGGGTGGGCTGCCTGCGGGGCGAACTCCATGATCTTCTCGCGCGTGGTGTCCTCGCCGCCGCGGGCCGTCCATTCATCCACCATGGCCAGGCCGTACATGGTCAGCGCAGGAACGTACCCCATCCACATCCGGATCGCCGGGTGCGACTGCCAGCCGTACTCCGGGATCACCAGCGCACGCAGGATCTGCAGCGCTTCGACGCGCTGCTTGCCGAGCCGCACACGGTCCAAAACCGCGGCGCTCTGCTGGAAATCGGGGAAGGGGAGGAAAGTCTGCATCTCTCCAGTTTGAGGCCCCGGACCAAATGCGCCAATTGCTGGCGCGCGGCGGTGAGGGTGCTCACATGACGGAACAGGGCAGACAAGCGTGCTGGAGAGCCGCTAAAATAACATGAACCACTCCCGCCGCCACGGAAGACACGCCCATGCCTTATTCAGCAGAACCATCTCTAGCAGAGCCTAAGTCAACGGAGCCCATTACTGCCTTGCCTTTTACAGCAGAGCCACCAACAGTAACTGATGCACCGGCGCCGTTCGTGCCCAAGTACGGGCAAATGCTCAGCCCCGACGCCCACGGAATAGTGGTGCTGGAGGAATTCACACTGGATCCGGTTGCCGCCCGCGACGAGCAGCGGGGGTTCCGCGCGGCCATGGCCGCCGTGGCCCTCACCATGCGGCGCCTGGTCGCCCTCCGCCTCTTCATCGCCGCAGTGGCGATCGCCAACCTGCCCCTGTTCCTGCTCTCGAGTGGCTGGGAGATCTACGTCATCTCACTGACCCTGGTGGTAGCCGTCCACGCCGCGGTGTCCTGGCTGAACCGCCACGAGCCCAGGATCAAGCAGCGCCGGATGCTGGAATTGCACCTGCACCGGGAGCGGAGCGCCAACTACCGCAAAGTCCGCGACGCCGTGAAGTACGTCATTGACGCCCCGGCCCGGATGAACGAAAGCCTTTACCTTGAGCTCCTCGCCGCGAAACGGGTGGCGCTGCATCTGGCCATGGGCACGGTGGCCCTGCTGGACACGAGCGACGACGCCACCTGGAAAGTGCGGATTATCCGCGAAATCCCACAGGCCGCCTGAGCCCCCACGGCTCACTGAAACACCACGACGCCGGAACGTCCCCTTGTGGGATCGCTCCGGCGTCGTGCTGTGTGTCGTGCTGTACGCCAAGTGCTGTAACCGCCCTAGGCGGGCAGCTGCAGCACTTGGCCCGGGAACACCAGATGGGGGTTGCTGATGGTCGCCGTGTTGGCGTCGGCCAGCGCGTGCCAGCCTCCGGCGATGTTGAGCTTCCCGGCGATCGTGCTCAGGGTTTCGCCGCTCCGGATGGTGTAGGTCTGGCCACTTACGGCTACCGGTGCAACGTGGCGGGGTGCCGGCACGGCTGCCTTGGGGGCGTACCTGGCGGGAGCCTTGGCTGCGACGGGAGTCGCGGCGGGCCGTTGCCATGTGGCCGCACTCTGCGGAGCCGCGGCGCCGCCGCGCAGTCCCAGCTTGGCCGCGCAGGCTGGCCACGCGCCCCAGCCCTGGCTGGCCTGCACTTTCTCGGCGACGGCGATCTGTTGCGCACGGCTGGCATTGGCCGGAGACCCCGTGCCGCCATGGGCCGCCCACGTGCTGGCGCTGAATTGCAGCCCGCCCGCGTATCCGTTTCCTGTGTTGGTGGCCCAATTCCCGCCACTTTCGCATTGGGCCAGCGAGTCCCACGTGGAGGCGGGGGCTGTGGTCGGTACGGCCGCGTTCGCGGCCGAGGCGGACAGGGCGACGCCTGCAATGGAGACGGCCGCAAAAGTGACGCCGCGGCGCGCGGCAGTGCCATAGGTTGATTTCTTCATAGTTCAGATGCTCCTGAGGTCCACCAGCGCTCGGTCCGTCCCCGGACGTTGTCGCGCCACTGCCCGCCCCTGACAATAGAGGTCATAGCGGTGTCTACCGGTCGGGCAGTATCTGGTGGTGGTAGCACCGGGCATGCAATACCCGGTTGCCGGGCATGGACACTAGGCTAGGTCAGCCCCGTGCCGTTATCAAGACGTTACTTTCCCTGCTTCTGCCGTTATCATCCGGCCCGCAGTGACGCCGACCCCGGCGACCCGCTGCCCGCAGTGACGCCGACGCCGACCCACGCGACCCGCTGCTCGCATGAATCAGCTTCCGAGCATTGCGGCCAGGTACGGAGCCGTCCGGCTCGCCGTGGAGCCCGCGACGGCGGCCGGGGTACCGATCGCCACGATCTCGCCGCCCGCGTCGCCACCGGCCGGGCCGAGATCGATCACCCAGTCCGCTGCGGCCGCCACATCCATGTCGTGTTCCACCACGATGACGGTGTTGCCGGCGTCCACGAGCCGGTGCAGTTGGGCCATGAGGAGCTGGACATCGGCCGGGTGCAGGCCGGTGGTGGGCTCGTCCAGCAGGTAGAGGGAGTGGCCGCGCTGGGCACGCTGCAGTTCGGTGGCGAGTTTGATGCGCTGGGCCTCGCCGCCGGAGAGCTCGGTGGCCGGCTGGCCGAGGCGGAGATAACCCAGGCCCACCTCGCGCAGTGTTTGCAGGCTGCGCGCCGCCGCCGGCACCCCTTCGAGGAACTCCGCGGCGGCATTGACCGTCAGGCCCAGCACCTCCGCCACGTTCTTGCCCTTGTACGTCACTTCAAGGGTTTCCGGGTTGTAGCGCGAGCCATGGCACTCGGGGCAAGGGCCGTAGCTGCCGGGCAGGAACAGCAGTTCGACGGCGACGAAGCCCTCGCCCTGGCAGGTCTCGCAGCGGCCGCCGGCAACGTTGAAGGAGAAGCGGCCGGCACCAAAGCCCCTCGCCCTGGCCTCGTCCGTGGCCGCGAACTCCTTGCGGACCGCATCGAAGAGGCCGGTATATGTGGCGAGGTTCGAACGCGGCGTGCGGCCGATCGGTTTCTGGTCCACCTTGACGAGCCGGTCCAGCTGGTCGAGGCCTGAGACCGGTCCGACACTGAGCGGCCCGGTGGACTCACCGGCGTCGGCCTCCAGGTCCTCGGGGGCCTTGGCAGCGTCCGGCTCCGGGTGCAGCCTGGCGCCGACCACCTCGGCCAGGACCTGGCTGACCAGGGTGGATTTGCCGGAGCCGGAGACGCCCGTGACCGCGGTCAGCACGCCGAGCGGGAAGTCGGCGTCGAGTTCGCGCAGGTTGTGGCGGCTGATGTCGCGCAGTTCCAGCCAGCCGGCAGGTTCCCGCCGGGTACCGCTGGCGGGGGAACCGCCGCCGTCGTCCGCGCTGTGGCGGGCGCCGCCGTCGTCCGAACCCGCCGAACCGTCCGGGAACAGGAACGGCCGGGTCACGGACGCGTCCACCTCGGCGAGGCCGGCCACGGGGCCGCTGTAGAGCACCTCGCCGCCGCCTTCACCGGCGCGGGGACCGACATCCACCAGCCAGTCGGCGCGGCGGACGATGTCCATGTTGTGCTCCACCACAAACACCGAGTTGCCGGAGGACTTGAGCTGGTCCAGGACTGCGAGGAGGGGCTCGGCGTCGGCGGGGTGCAGTCCGGCGGAGGGCTCGTCCAGCACGTAGATCACGCCGAACAGCCCGGAGCGGAGCTGGGTGGCGATCCGGAGCCGTTGCATTTCGCCGGGGGAGAGCGTGGGCGTGGACCGGCCCAGCGCCAGGTAGCCCAGGCCGAGGTCCAGCAGCACCGTGACGCGCTGCAGGAGGTCGCGGGTAATGGCGACGGCCACCTCGTTGCCCTCTCCGGAGGACTGCTTGCGGGACGCGGTGCCGGCCTCCGTGAGCTCGGTGGTGGGGCGGATGATGTCCGCCAGTTCGGTCATGGGGACGGCATTGAGCTCGGCGATGGTGTGCCCGGCGAAGGTGACGGCGAGCGCGGCCGGGGTCAGGCCGCTGCCGCTGCAGACCGGGCAAGGGCCGGTCTCCATGAAGCGCAGCACCTTCTCGCGCATGGTGGTGCTCTTGGAATCGGCGAGCGTATGCAGCACATAGCTTTTGGCGCTCCAGAACCGGCCCTTGTACGGCTTGGCCACGCGGTCGCGCTGGGGCGTCACCTCCACCACGGGCTGTTCCTCGGTGAACAGGATCCAGTCGCGGTCCTTTTTGGGCAGCTTCCGCCAGGGGGTGTCGACGTCGTGGCCCAGGTGGGTCAGGATGTCGCGCAGGTTCTTGCCCTGCCAGGCCCCGGGCCAGGCGGCGATGGCGCCGTCGCGGATGCTCAGCGCGGTGTCCGGGACCAGGGAGGACTCGGTGACGGTGTGCGCGATGCCGAGTCCGTGGCATTCGGGGCACGCGCCGGCGGCCGTGTTCGGCGAAAAAGCGTCCGAGTCCAGCGGGCCGGCGCCGTCCGGATAGCTGCCGGCGCGGGAGAAGAGCATGCGCAAAGAGTTGGACAGCGTGGTGAGGGTGCCCACCGTGGAGCGCGAACTCGGCGTCCCGCGGCGCTGCTGGAGCGCGACGGCGGGCGGCAGCCCGGTGATCATTTCCACCTTGGGGTTGTGGCCCTGCTGGATGAGCCGGCGGGCGTAGGGGGCCACGGATTCAAAGTAGCGGCGCTGCGCCTCGGCATAGATGGTGCCGAACGCGAGGGAGGACTTGCCCGAGCCGGAGACGCCGGTGAAGGCGACAATTGCGTCGCGGGGCACGTCTACGTCCACGTTGCGCAGGTTGTTCTCGCGGGCGCCGCGCACCCGGACAAAACCGTCCGACGGATTGCCGGGACCGAGATCAGGAATGAGGTCCCGGCCGGCCGGGCGCGGCAAATGGGAAGCATGCTGTTTACTTTGCATTGGTTCGACTCTATCCGCTCCGGGGAGCGCCGGGCATATCCTTACCGGATGGAAACACACGACGGCGATGCCCAGTTGACCGCGGAAGAGCCGGAAGAACCGGAAGAGCCGGAGGCCGGCGAACCCCTCCCGCTCCCGGTCGCCGAGCTGCACCTGCACATCGAGGGAACGCTGGAACCGGAGCTGATCTTCGCGCTGGCGGAACGCAACGGGATCGCACTGCCCTATGCGGACCTGGACGAATTGCGCTCGCGCTACGAGTTCACTGACCTGCAGTCCTTTTTGGACCTGTACTACGCCAACATGGCCGTGCTGCAGACGGAGCAGGACTTTGCCGACATGACCCGCGCCTACCTGGCCCGGGCGGCGCTCGCCGGGGTCCGGCACGCCGAGATCATGCTGGACCCGCAGGCCCACCTGTCCCGCGGGATACCGCTTCAGACGTGCGTCAACGGCGTGGCCTCGGTGCTGGCGGGATCCCGCGAAGAGTTCGGCATCTCCACCCTCCTGATCGCGGCCTTCCTGCGCGACCTCACCGAGGACTCGGCCCTCGAGGTGCTGGAGCAGCTGCTCGCCATGGACGCCCCGATCGCCGGCATCGGGCTCGATTCCGCCGAGGTGGGCAACCCGCCGGCCAAGTTCGAGCGGCTCTTCGCCCGGGCGAAGGACGCCGGCCTGCACCGGATCGCGCATGCCGGCGAGGAGGGCCCGCCGTCGTACATCATCGACGCGCTGGACCTCCTCGACGTGGAGCGGATCGATCACGGCATCCGCTGCATGGAGGACCCGGAGCTCGTGGAACGGCTCGTGGACGAGCTCATGCCACTGACCGTTTGCCCGCTGTCCAACGTCAGGCTCCGCGCGGTGGACACCCTGGCCGAGCACCCGTTGCCGTCGATGCTCGCGGCGGGTCTGAACGTCTGCGTGAACTCGGACGACCCGGCGTATTTCGGCGGGTACGTGGACGACAACTTCGCGCAGCTGAAATCGGTGATCGGCCTGTCTGAGTTCGACTGCGTCCGGATGGCTGCGAACTCGATCCGGTCCTCCTTCGCGAGCGAGGAACGCAAGGCCGAGCTGCTGGCCGAGCTCGCCGCGTCCGGACACTAACCACCCAAGCAACGCGGGGTCGCTACGCGCCCATCCGGAGGCCCCGGACGGGCCGTAAGTGACCCCGCGTTGGCTGTCGAACGGCCGGCTTAGACGTCGATCGAGTCCATGTGCGGGTACCGCGCTCCGGCCGCCACCCCGGCGGGAGCCAGTTCGTCCAGGCGGGTCAGGTCCTCGGCGGAGAGTTCGACGTCGGCAGCGCCCATGTTTTCCCGCAGCCGGTTGACCTTCTTGGTGCCGGGGATGGGAACGATGTGCTCGCCCTGGGCCAGCAGCCAGGCCAGTACCAGCTGCCCCGGGGTGCAGCCCTTCGCATCCGCGAGCTCCTTGACCCGGTCCACGAGCTGCAGGTTGCGGTCGAAGTTCTCGCCCTGGAAACGCGGGGAGTGCCGGCGGAAATCGTCTGCGGCAAAGTCCTCGGGGCTGCGGAACTGGCCGGTCAGGAATCCTCGGCCCAGCGGGCTGTAGGGCACAAATCCGATGCCGAGCTCGGCGAGGACCGGGAAGACCTTGGTCTCCGGTTCGCGCTCCCACAGCGAGTATTCGGTCTGCAGGGCGGTGATGGGGTGCACCGCGTGGGCCCGGCGCACGGTGTCGGCGCTGGCCTCGGACAGGCCAAGGTGCCGGACTTTGCCGGCCTGGACCAGCTCAGCCATGGCCCCGACGGTTTCCTCGATCGGGACGGTCTTGTCCACCCGGTGCTGGTAGTACAGGTCGATGTGGTCCACGCCCAGCCGCTGCAGGCTGGCATCGCAAGCGGCGCGCACGTAGTCGGGGGAGCCGTTGATGCCCACCCAGGATCCGTCGGGCCGCCGTTCGTTGCCGAATTTGGTGGCCAGGACGACGTCGTCGCGCCGGCCTGCGATGGCCCGGCCCACCAGCTCTTCGTTGGTGAAGGGGCCGTACATGTCAGCGGTGTCGAGCAGGCTTCCGCCGGCGTCGAGAAACGCCTGGATGGTGGCGATGGACTCATTGTCCTCGCCGTGGCCGTAGAACTCGCTCATGCCCATGCAGCCCAATCCCAGGGCTGAGACGGTGAGTGAACCAAGTGTGCGGGTTTCCATAGATATCTCCTCAACGGGAACGGTGGGACGCCCTGTCCGGCACCTGATCCGGCGCGTGTTCAGCGGCGGGACGGCGCGCAGTGGGCAGACCGCAACTTTAGGCCCATCGGCCCGGGGACACAACGGGAGCGCGTTGCCGGTTCCGCCGGGCGCACTGCGCCGGTCGACGCGGTTCACCCTTGCCGGGGGATGCGCGGGGCGGGGGCGGGCGGCAGAGTGCAGATATGACAAAGACCCGCGAGCGGCGCAAGGGCTGGCTGCGCCGGGCGGCGCCTGGATTCGATGCCGTCGCGACGTACCAAAAGGACTGGTTCGGCAAGGACATCGTCGCCGGGGTCGTCCTGACGACGTTGCTAGTTCCGCAGGGCATGGCCTATGCCGAGCTGGCCGGGCTGCCCCCAATCACCGGGCTGTACACCAGCATCCTCTGCCTGCTCGCCTACGCGGTCTTTGGCCCGTCCCGCATCCTGGTCCTGGGGCCCGACTCTGCACTCGGGCCCATGATCGCCGCGACGGTCCTGCCCCTTGTCGCGTCCGACGGCGACCCGCAGAAGGCGATCGCGCTCGCGTCGATGCTTGCCCTCATGGTCGGCGCCATCATGGTCTTGGCGTCCGTGGCCAAGCTCGGCTTCATCGCCGACCTCATCTCCAAGCCGACGATGATCGGCTACATGAACGGTCTCGCGATCACCATCCTGGTGGGCCAGCTCCCGAAGCTCTTCGGGTTCAAGATCGAAAGCGAAAACTTCATTGGTGACCTGGTCGGATTCGTCGAAGGCGTGGCCAATGGCGAGACGGTGGTCGCCGCGGCGGCGGTCGGCATCGGCGGGATTGTGCTGATACTGGTTCTGCAGCGGTGGCTGCCCAAGGTCCCTGCGGTACTCGTCATGGTGGTCGCCGCGATCGCGGCCACGGCGGTCTTCGATCTGGCCGCCAAGGGCGTCTCGCTGGTCGGGGAACTCCCGCGGGGCTTCCCGCCGTTCACCATTCCCCAGGTGGACTTCGCGGACCTCGGGCTGATGTTCGCCGGGGCCCTCGGTATTGCGCTGGTGTCCTTGACGGACACGATCTCGACGTCGACGGCGTTCGCCGCACGCACCGGGCAGGAAATCCGCGGCAACCAGGAGATGATCGGGATCGGTGCCGCGAACCTGGCCGCGGGCCTCTTCCAGGGCTTCCCGGTCAGCACCAGCGGATCCCGGACCGCCGTCGCTGAACGTTCCGGCTCGAAGTCGCAGCTCACGGGCGTGACGGGCGCCGTGCTGATCCTCCTCATGCTGGTGTTTTTGCCGGGGCTGTTCCGGAACCTGCCACAGCCGGCACTGGCGGCCGTGGTGATGACGGCGTCGATCTCCCTCGCCGACATTCCCGGAACGGTTCGGCTCTGGCACCAGAGGCGTACCGAGTTCTACCTGTGCATGGCCGCCTTCCTTGGGGTTGCGTTCCTGGGCGTCCTGCCCGGCATCGGCATTGCGGTGGGGCTGTCCATCCTGAACATCTTCCGCCGGGCGTGGTGGCCGTACGAGACCGTGATCGGGCGGGTGCCCGGCTATGAGGGGTTTCACGACATCCGCGTCCACCCGGACGCGAAGCACCTGCCCGGCCTGGTGATCTACCGGTGGGACGCCCCGTTGTTCTTCGCCAACGTCCGGCCGTTCCGCGACAACGTCCGGCACCTGGCACGAACGGAACCCAAACCGCGGTGGATCGTCATCGCGGCCGAGCCGATCACGGACGTTGACACCACCGCCGCGGACGTCTTGCTCGATCTGGATGTCGAACTGAACGCGCAGGGTATCTCCCTGGTGTTCGCCGAGGTCAAGCACAGGACCCGGGAGAAGATCGAAAAGTACGGATTGACCCGAGAAATCGAGCCGGAGCATTTCTATCCCACCACCGAAGCAGCGGTAGCCGCCTACATGGCCCAGACCGGCGCCCAATGGAGCGCAGAGGACTGACCTCTGGTTTTCTACTCGCGGGTAGGGCCGAGTTGGTCCTTCGTGCCCCCCGCTCTGGCCTGTCATAGTGGGTCACGACACACAGAGTTAACCGGATCCGCTCGCAAAAACTAACATTTCCTTGGCAAAATGCAGGTGGATCAATTGCTTCTAAAGGAGACCCATGGGCGCGAACACCGCGGAAAACACCAACCTTCGGCTAAAGGCCGTGCTGGATGTCCTGGCAGAGGAGGTATGGACCGGCGAGAAGCCGAACGCCGGAGCCGTACTGGGCGAGGCAATCGCACGGGTGCCCCTCAACGACCACGAACGCGAACTCCTCAGTGGCGGCATTCCCCGCGGCCACAAGACGCTGACCACCGCCACGGCCAAGTTGGTCAAAGCCGGCTGGCTGGTTAAGGGCCGCTCCGGCTGGTCCATCACCGACGACGGCCAGCGCGCCACGGTGGCCTTCGCCGATCCTGCCGCCTTCGCTGCAGCGCTCGACGCCGGCACTCCCGTTCCGGCGGGCACGCCGCTGCCGACTGCTCCGGTGGCAAAGCCGGAGAAGGCAGCAAAGACAGCAGCCACGCCGGCCGCCGCGGCCGAGGAGGCGCCGCCGACAACATCCAAGGTTGCCGGCAAGGCCGCCAAGCTCATCGAGGAGGCTGTTGCCCCGGTGGCCAAGGCGGTGCGCAAGCGCAAGCCCGCGGCGAAGGCTGCACAGCCCTCAGCAGCTCCGGCAGAAGCCCCGGCGGCGGCGGCCTCGGCTGTCAGCGTCGACACCATCGAACAGCCGGACGCCGTCGCGGTTGCCGGCGACTTCAGCATTCTGCTGGGCGCGCCCGCCAACTGGGCGCCGCAGTACGACGAAGTCCAGATGGAACTGGACCAGGTGGATCAGCTCTGGAAGATTGCCGCGGACATTCCTGCCGGCTTCTACTCGTTCAAGATCGCCCTGAACCGGTCCTGGGACGAAAACTACGGTGCGTTTGGCGTCTTCGACGGACCCAACCACGAAGTCCACCACGGCGGCGGCCTCCTGGTCATCCAGTACGATCACCGCACCCGGGACATCGTCCTGCCGTAGCACCGACGCGCAATCGACCTGCCGACGCGCAAATGACCCTGCGACACCCGAAAAATCGGGTGTCGCAGGGTCATTTGCGCGTCGCGGGCGGGTTTGCGCATCCTGAGCCTGCTCCTGAGTCCGCCCACCCTGAGTCCGCCCACCCTGAGTCCGCCCCGCCTGACCCTGCCGAGCGGCGGCGGCCCGACCTAGCATTGCCTCATGGAGACCGTCGAGGTTGCGGGCCTGCGCATCCGGTACCGGCGTGCGGGCCAGGGTCCGCCGCTGGTCCTGCTGCACGGCGCCTACGAAGACAGCCGCATCTGGCGGCGGCAGCTCGAGGATTTGTCGGCTGACTTCACGGTTTTCGCCTGGGATGCACCCGGGTGCGGCGGCTCGGACGATCCGCCGCCGGACTTCACCGGACAGGACCTCGGCGACGCCCTGGCAGGTTTTCTGCGGGAAGCGGTTCCCGGCCGGCCGCACGTCCTCGGGCTGTCCATGGGCTCCGGCATTGCACTGGAGCTCTACCGGGCACACCCGTCAGTGCCCGCGTCGCTGCTGCTGGTCTCGGCGTACGCCGGTTGGGCCGGATCTTTGCCGCCCGAGGAAGTCGAGCGCCGCTATGCGCAGGTGCTCGCCGAACTCGAGCAACCGGCGAAACGATTCATCCCCGTATGGCTGCCCACGCTGTTCACGGAACACGCTGATCCGGCGGCTGTGCAGGAAACCAGCGCCATCATGGCCGACTTCCACCCGGAAGGCATGCGGGCACTGCTGAACGCAAACGCCCACGCCGACTACCGCGACGTGCTGCCCACCATCGCGGTGCCCACCCTGCTGCTGTATGGCACGGACGACGTCCGCTCGCCGCAGAGCGTGGCCCGCGAGATGAACCGGTGGATCCCTGGCTCGACGCTGGTGATGATTCCCGACGTCGGGCACATGGCGGCCGTCGAAGCGCCGGCTGCCTTCAACGCCGCGGTACGCCGGTTCCTGCACGGACTCTCCGCGCGGTGACGCCCGCTAGAACCGGGTCGGGTCCGGCCGCGGCGGCACCGGGCCGGGATCCGGAATCGGGAGGGGGCCGGGCGGCGTCGGGAACGGCCCCGGTTCCGGTGACGGCGTGGGCGCGGGGCCGGGTACCGGCTCGGGCCCCGGAACCGGCGGCGGCGTGACCGGACCGGGTTCCGGCGGAAATGGGTCTCCGGGTTCGGGTGGCGGCGTCGTGGGGCCGGGTTCCGGCGGAAACGGATCGGGTCCGGGGGTTGGTGGAATAGTCATGTGTGGCTTCCTTTCGTGGGCTCGCGTTCAGGATCGTCGATCAGGCGCCGCGGCCCCGGCGCAACACCCGCAGTTCCCAGGGCCGCAGGCGCATCGCGCCCGTGGAAAGGCCGTCCCGGCCCGCACCCGCGGCTGAACCCGGGGCGGAGCCGCCGTCGGGGGCGTCGGCGTCGGATGGATAGTTGCCCAGGACCAGCTCCGCGTCACCCCAGGCCTCGTCCCCGAGGTCCGCGTCGCGCTCCTCGCCGGAGAAGTTGCCCAGCACCAGCAGCTCCGAAATCCCGGCGCCGTCTGACTGACTGTCCGAGGGACTGCCGGAAGAAACGTCTGAACCGGACCCAGCCAGCGCCCGGGTGAACGCGTAGACGTGCGGGTCATCCGGCAGCAGCATTGTGAAGTTCCCGTGCGAGACCACCGGTTCCGCATGCCGCAGCGCTATCACCTGGCGGTAGAAGCTGTAGACCGAATCCGGATCATCCACCTGGGCGGCGGCGTTGATGTGGTTGGCGTTCGGGTTCACTGCGATCCAGGGTGCCCCGGTGGTGAAGCCGGCATGCCGGGAGGCGTCCCACTGGACCGGGGTCCGCGCGTTGTCCCGGTTCAGCGGCGCGAGGGCGGCGAGGACCTCGGCGTCGGTGTGGCCCAGGTGCGTGGTGGCTTCGCGGTGGTGGTTGAGGACCTCGATGTCGCGGTAATCGCTGATCGCGCCGAACGTCATGTTGGTCATGCCCAGTTCTTCACCCTGGTAGACGTAGGGCGTGCCTCGGTGCAGGTGCAGGATGCCGGCCAGCATTTTGGCGGAGAGCTCGCGGTATCGGGGGCTGTCGTCGCCGAAGCGGGACACGGCGCGGGCCTGGTCGTGGTTGCCCCAGTACAGGCTGTTCCAGCCGGTCTCGGCCAGCCCGTCCTGCCAGCGGCCCAGGGTCTGCTTCAGCTCGGTGAGCAGGAGCTTCTTGGGCCTCCACTTGTCGCCTTCCTCCTGGTCCAGCGCCACGTGCTCGAACTGGAACACCATGTCCACCTCGGCCCGGGCGGGGTCGGTGTACAGAATGGCGTCGTCCACGGTCACGCCGGGCATTTCGCCGACGGTGAGCAGTTCGCCGGTGCGGTTCGCGAAGACTTCCCGGTGCATCTCCTGCAGGAACTCGTGCATGCGGGGGCCGTCGATGTAGAACGGGGAGCCGTCACCAAAGAGCTTGCCGTCGGCCACCGGGCCGTCCGGGAGCGAGGTGTCCTTGGAGATGAAGTTGATGACGTCCATCCGGAACCCGTCCACGCCCCGGTCCAGCCACCAGTTCATCATCTCGTAGACCGCCGCGCGGACCTCGGGATTCTCCCAGTTCAGGTCCGGCTGCTTCTTCGAAAAGATGTGCAGGTAGTACTCCCCGGTGGCCTGGTCGAACTCCCACGCGGGCCCGGAGAACGCCGAGCCCCAGTTGGTCGGCTCCGCCGCCGTGCGCCGTGGGGCGGCCCCGGCGTCGACGTCCCGCGGCGGCCGCCACCAGTACCAGTCGCGCTTCGGGCTCTCCTTCGAGGACCGGGATTCCACGAACCACGGGTGCTCGTCCGAGGTGTGGTTGACCACCAGGTCCATCACCAGCTTCATGCCGCGCGCGTGCAGCCCGTCGCTCAGTTCCCGGAGCTCCTTGAGGGTGCCGAACAGGGGGTCCACGTTCCGGTAGTCGCTGATGTCGTAGCCGTTGTCGTCCTGCGGCGAGGTGTAGATCGGGGAGAGCCAGACGACGTCGACCCCGAGCCGCTGGAGGTAGTCCAGCCTGCCGATGATGCCGCGGAGGTCGCCGATCCCGTCTCCGTTGGAGTCTGCAAAGCTGCGCGGATAGATCTGATAGACGACGGCGCGCTGGAACCAGTCGCCGGCAGCCGCCTTAGGTGTTTCCGCGGTGGCTTCTTCGACCGTCATGGGGACTCCTCAGCTGGTCCGGCAGACAATGGGCAGCGCGTTGCTGACCCGCCAACGTCTGATTATTGATCAGTTGGCGGGGGCTGGGAAGACCTGCCCGGTCCGGCTGTGCTGTCGTGCTGTCCAGGCGTAGCCGCCCGTCCCCGGCTAGTTCTGCGAGGCGATGGCGTTGTCGCGGTCCTCGAAGACGTCCTCGCCCGGTCCGGAGAAGGCCTTGGAGCGCTGGATCGCCTCGATGGATCCGGTGAACAGCTGGGAGTCGTGGGGATCCGGGTGCCGGTGGTGCTCGGCCGTAGCAGTAGCCTTGCCGGGGCGCTTGGGCCCCACGACGACGTCGGACGCGTGGCCGGAAGTGGACGCCGCCAGCGCCGACGGCAGCGATTCGAGGCGGACGTGGGGGAGCGCCGTCGGGTGGTCCTGCTGCAGGAACAGCACCAGTTCCTCGCGGATCAGGCAGCGGAGGTCGAACAGGGAGGCGCTGTCCGCGGCGCTGACCAGGATGCGCACGCGGACAAAGCCGGCGGTGGCGTCCGTGATCTGCAGGATCCCCACACGCTTGTCCCACAGCGGCGTATCGGCCAGGACCTTCTTCAGCTCGCCGCGCATTGCCTCGACGGGAGCGCGCCAGTCGAGGTCGAACTCGACGGTGCCCATGACCTCGGACTGCCGCCGGGTCCAGTTCTCGAAGGGGGTGGTGGTGAAGTATGTCGAAGGCAGGATCAGCCGGCGGTCGTCCCAGATGTGGACCACCACGTAGGTCAGGGTGATCTCCTCGATCCGGCCCCATTCCTTCTGGACCACCACCACGTCGTCCACCCGGATCGCGTCCGTGAAGGCGAGCTGGATGCCGGCGAAGACGTTGACCAGCGAGGTCTGCGCGGCGAGGCCCGCGACAATCGAGATCACGCCTGCGGAAGCCAGGAGCCCGGCGCCGAGCGCCTGGATCGCGGGGAACGTCAGCATCATGCTGCCCAGGGCCACCACGGCGATCAGTGCGACGCCGATCCGCCGGGCCAGGATCACCTGGGTGCGCAGCCGCCGGGCGCGGCGGTTGTCCGCGACATCCACCCGGTACCGGGTCAGCACCATTGCCTCGATGATGAGCAGCATGGCGATGGCCAGCCAGGCCAGTGAACCGATGAGCGCAATCAGCAGCAAATGGTCCAGGCCGTGGCGCCATTCGAGATCGCCGCCGCTGGTGGCGAGCGCGATCCGGACGGCGATCAGGCACAGGGACAAGCGCAACGGCAGCCGGGCCACGCGCGAGATCTCGCGCAGTTCGGGCTTGCTGCGGTTGAGCCGGAGCACAATCTTGCGCACCAGCCAGGACAGGACGAGCCCGGCAACCACGGCGAGGGCCATGGCCAGGAACGGCATTGCTTGGGTGAGGAACTCTTGCATTACTTAAGCTCTAGCAAGCTTCCACGGGCAACTGAAATCGCCGGGATGTCAACGTGGGTCTCCTCACGCCGCGGCAGGAGCCGGCGGGCACGGCAGGTCTTCGGCAGGTTCCGGCGCGGGCCAGCGCAGTCCACCGCAGTTCGACCGCGGGCCGGACGCAGTCCGGCCGCGGACCCGGACAGAGTTCGGCCCGCCACTCCGGGACTTTTGCCTCTTGATTTTGCTGACGGACGCTCCAGAATGGTCGAACCACTTGAATCCCAGGGGGAGGGTGACATGCGTCGACTCGCGGCGTTCGGCACGGCAGCGTCGGCCGGCTTCTTGGTTGCGGCGCTGCTCGGCTCCTGCGGTGCGCCCGCGGGCCCGGGTCCGACGTCGCCGTCGATGCCCACCGTGCCCCCGCTGACATCCGCGCCGGCCAGCAGCGGCGCCGCCGATACCCCGCCCACCGAGCCGCCCTCGGCGCCGGGCACTCCGGCGCCGACGGCGGCGGATTGGCAGAGCGTCAAGACCCCGGACGGGAAGCTCGAGTTCGATCACCCCGCCGAGTGGACCGTCAAGGACCGCGGCGCCGAGGCCGCGCCCGGCGGCGTGTTCCTGGAGGTCCTGAACGCTGGCGGCAAGTCGCTGGCCACCTTAAAGACCAACGTGGCCCCGGGTGCGGAATGCACGCAGCGGATCCCCTACCAGGTGCTCGATCTGGTGCAGGTTCCGGCCCTGGCCCAGCAGGGCGTCACGCCGCACTTCATCTTTGAGTTACGGCTGTATCCGGCCGAGAAGGACCCCACGAAAGCCAACGTCATGGCTTACGGCATCAGCTCAGCGCCCAAGCCGTCCGGCCCCGATGCCTGCCCGATCTTCCAGTTCTTCACCTGGCCGCCCAGCGGAGCGTCGTTCGGGGGCGTTTATAACCCCTTCGACACGACCCCGGGCAACGAGCCCTTTGTCGACACCCCGGAGGCCTACCTGGAGACCTCCGAATACCAGGACATCAGGAAGATGATCACCTCGCTGCGTCCGGCGGGGCAGTAGGGCCGGCCCGGGCTCATGGCGAGGCGGCTCACACCGGCTACGGATCCGGCACCATTTGTTTCGGCGCTGGTGCTCGCGGCCCTGCTGCTGGCCGGCTGCGGGTCACCGGCGGCGCCGCCTGCGACATCCGGTGCTGCGCCGGAGGCAACGTCCGCAGGTCCGCCTGCCGGCGCTACCCGGCCGGGAGGCACCCAGTCGGGAGATCCTTCGCAGGGGACACAGGGAACCACGCCGTCGGAGTCAGCCACGGACACAGCATCGGGAACGGCTCCGGGGAGCACCGCGGCGGCAACCCCGACGACGTCGGACCTCCCGCCGTCGTCGTCCGGCTGGAAGACGTTCACGACGTCGGACGGGACGCTGAGTTTCGACTACCCGGCCGCGTGGGAGATCCGGGACCCTGCGGGGGAGGCGCCGCTGGGCGGTGAGTTCGTGGACGTTGTGAACGCCGCCGGGAAGCAGATGGCCGCGCTGCGCACGAACATCGTCACGGGCGCCGAATGCGGCGATCAACAGCCCTACCTGCTCATCGATTCTCAGCCGATGCAGGCGCTCGCGGAACCGGGTGCGGCGGACCAGAGCCCGCCGCGCTACGTCTTCGAGGCCCGGGGTGACTTCAGTGCAGCGGAGGCTTCGCCGCCCACCTACGCGTCGTATGGCATCACCATGATGCCGGAGGAGACCGGGCCTACGTCGTGTCCGATGTTCCAGCTCTTCCTCTGGCCGCCCAGCGGCGCGCTGTTCGGGCAGGCGTATGACCCCGGGAAAAACACGACGCCGGGGGACCCCGGGCTGCCGTACCTGGAGAAGGCGAAGCTCTACGCCAGCACTGCGGAGTACCAGGACGTCCGGAGGATGATCACGTCGCTGCGTCCGGCGGGCAACGGCGAGGCCACGGGCAGCGTGACGGAACCGGCGAAGTAGCTGGGTTAGACGACGCTGGGTTAGACAGCGGGCAGGTGCCGGTGGCGGTGACGGTGTTCGCGGACCGCAGGTGTCGGCGAGGCATTCCTGCCGCCGCGCTGCCCGGTCCACGGGTTGCTGCTGACCTCCCGGATCAGCCCGGTGCCGGCGCACTCGCGCACAGCCATGATGCCGTCCGCCGCCTGGCGCTTGTCGTCGAATGCTGTGGAAATCGCCAACACGGTCCCGTCGGCGGCGAGAAGCCGGAACCGTACATTGGATTCCGCGTCGGTGAAGATTTCGAACTGTCCAGCCATTGTCTTGTCCTTGTCTAGCGGTGGTGACCGCCGGTGGAGGGTAAGAGCACTTCTTTGTGCTGTTGCCGGGTCTTCGACAAATCGCTGCAGTGCCGGTAGCCACCCTTTCGTGGACGGCGTCCCCGGGAAAGAGGCAAAGGTCCCTTGGTGTCTGGCGGATGAGACTGGGCCGGCCTAACCCAACCCTGCGTGACGAAACCGGGCGCCCGGATGGGCGCTACATTGGGAACATGGCTGGCAAACATCCTGTGCAGTTTCCGGCGGATTCCGGCGAGCCCGTGCGGCTGAACGCGCGGGTGTCCGGTGTGGTCCAGGCGGTCGGCTTCCGCTACTGGACGGTCCGGAAGGCCGAGGAACTGGGGCTCAGCGGCACGGTCCGGAACAACACCGACGGCTCCGTGGGCATCGTGGCCGAGGGGCCGCAGTCCGTTGTGCTGGAGCTACGGCGCTGGCTGCGCTCGCAGGAGGCGCCCGGCCGGGTGGAGGACGTCGAAGAATCGGTCTCGGCCGCGACGGGGGAGTTCGGCGGATTCGACGTGGCCTACTAGGGCTGCAGCTTTCCGGTGCCGGTATTGTGGCCGGTCCGGGGCGAAGGACCCTCGGCAGGGGCCCGGTTTCTGAGTAGGGTGGCCCCATGCAGAAGATATCGCTCGATGCCCTTGCCCGGCAGCAGCTGGCTGCAGCGGTCGCGGCACCCAGCGGACGGGCCGCGGACACTGCGTTTGGCGGGCATGAGAAAGTCCTGCGGCAAACCGTCATGGCGTTCAGGGCGGGGACGCAGCTGAGCGAGCACCAGAACCCCGGCGAGGCGACCGTGTTTGTGCTCCGCGGCTGCGTGCGCCTGCGGGCCGGCAACGAATCGTGGCAGGGCAAGTCCGGTGATCTGCTGATCGTGCCCGACGGGCTGCACAGCCTGGAGGCCGAGGAAGACTCGGCGATCCTCATGACCGTGGCGAAAATCAAGACCTGACGGCCCAGCCGCAGGCGGCGAGACCGGTCGAAGCCACTCCAGGGGCCGGATTACCGCAAGGAGCAGGACATGACTGTCATCCCTTTCGACGAGGTCCCACAGACCCGGCGGTGGTGGGCGAGGGCGGCCTACGCCGCGATTCTCTTGGCGGTGGCTGTCCCTTTGGTGTCTGCGGGATTGGCAGGCACCATCGCGTTGGTCATGATCGATGCCGGCGCCGTGTTAGTGACTGTGGCTGCGATCTACTGGTTCCTCATCAGCCGCGGTGTCCTGCGCTGGTGTGCGCTGGCGCTCGCGGTATTGGCCCCGCTGGTGCTGGTGGTCCTGCACATCCAGGCGGGTCTGCTATTGGAGATGGTGCTCTCGATTGCGCTGGCGTTCGTGGCCTTGGTCTGTGCCCGTGCCGCGCTCCGGGAAAGGGGTGAGGGCAAAGCCATGCCCGAGCACACCGCCCCTGCTTGGCAGCATGCTTTCCTGGTGATGAATCCGCGTTCCGGCGGGGGCAAGGTGGTGAAGTTCGACCTCCAACGGAAGGCGGAAGAACTCGGCGCCGAGGTGGCGCTTCTTGCGGGACCGGGACCGGTGGACGTCGACGCGTTGGCCCGGCAGGCCGTGGAACGCGGGGCCGATCTGCTCGGCGTCGCCGGTGGGGACGGAACCCAGGCGCTGGTCGCCGGCATTGCGGCCGAGCACAACCTTCCGTTCCTGGTGATCAGCGCCGGCACGCGCAACCATTTCGCCCTGGATCTCGGGCTGGACCGCGAGGACCCGACAGGCTGCCTGGATGCCCTCCGGGACGGGGTGGAGCTTCACGTCGACCTCGGCAAGATCAACGGCCGCACCTTCGTCAACAACGCATCCTTCGGGGTGTACGCCGAGGTGGTGCAGAGCCCTGCGTACCGGGACGACAAGGCCGGTACCGTGCTGGAGATGCTTCCGGACCTGATTAGGGGCGATAAGGGTGCGCGGCTGCGGGCGCAGGCGGACGCGGAGACAGTGGACGGCCCGCAGGCGGTGCTGGTGAGCAACGGTCCGTACGGCAGCAACGACCTCGCCGGCCTGGGCCGGCGAACCCGGCTGGACCGCGGCGTGCTCGGCGCGGTGGCGATTTCCGCCGCCAGCACGCGGGAAGCGGTCGGCCTGTTGCGCCGTGCCACGAAGCGCGGCCTGATCCAACGCGCGGCGGCGGAGGTGGTGGTCGACGCCGACGTGCCCGAGATCCCCGTCGGAGTGGACGGCGAGGCTCTGCTGATGAGCACGCCGGTACGGTGCACCGTCGAACCCCGCGCACTTCGGGTACTGGTTCCGCGGAACCGTCCAGGCGTCCCGCCAGCCCAACCGGCGCTGGATCTGGTCCGGCTCCGCGAGCTGGCGTGGGGCCGGCACGTGTCTGCACCGCCTGCGCCGTCTGCGCCGTCGTCCGCCGCTCCCCCCGCGGCTCCGCCCGCCGGCGGGGGATCGTAGCCCCGGCAAATCTGGCCTGACCCGTGAATGACGGCGACTAGTTGTGCCGTGCCCACAACTGCAGCCACACGAGGAGGCGCGTTTCGGCGTCGTCGAGGTCGATGCCGAAGAGCGGCTCCACCCGGGACAGGCGGTACCGCACCGTGTTGACGTGCACGTCCAGCGCCTTGGCGGCGTCGATCGCGTTTCCGCCGCAGCTGAGGTAGGCGTAGATGGTCTCCTCGAAGGACTTCTTATGCTGTTCGTCGTACGCCGCGATATTCAGCGCGTGCGATCCGGGCAGCTGGCCAGCGGCCGTCAGGGCCGAGACGAACTGGCGCAGAAGCAGACGCGAGCCCAGGGAGTCGTCGTCGGCCACGATGTCATCGGAATCGGCGGCGATGCGCCCTTCCGCGACGTTGCGCACAAGTTCGGACAGGACCAGTTCCGCGTTGACCCTGGAGTCCTCGAGCCGGTCAATCGTCGCCGCGGCGCCGAGCGCGGCCAGGACCGGGCGTGCGAGCAGCCGGCGCGCATTCTGCACAATTTTCAGAAGCGCGGTGCGCTGGAAGTGGCGTGAGGTTTCGGTGGTCTGGGGCAGGACGATGTAAACGATGTTGTCCGAGAGCCCGCAGACGGCCGAGGGCAGCCGGATGGCGCAGGCAGTCCGGATGGTGTCGAAGAGCCGGAGGCGGGACTGCAGCGTTTCGGCCGCGATGGCCTCGGACGGCCAGACGCCCAGAGCCGCGACCCGGATCGACGGCGCCGAGATCCCGAGCCTGATGGCGGCCAGTTCGGCGCGTTTCGGATCGAACAGCAGCGGCTGGACCAGATCGATCTGGCGGGTCAGGTTCGAGACGTAAGTGGTCCGTTTGTGCAGGATGTGGAGCGCGGCCACGTTGGCCGCTTCGCGCAGGATCCGGTTGGCGTCCTCGTTGTGGTGGTCCGCCAGTTCAAGGAGCCAGAGCGAGCCCAGAACGGAGTCGCCGGCCCGGATCGCGATGGCGGTGCGCCGGAGCGAGGGATCCTGCGTGGCCACGTCCAGCGCATCGGCGGCGGCATGGACACGGCGGTAATCGTTGTCCGTTTCCACCGAATGCGGCACCTGCAGGCTCAGGATGGAACTCCGGCGCGTCTCGTCAATGGGCTGGTCCGGGAGGGTGGAGTACGCCAGGATTGTTTGCTCGGGATCGGCGATCGCGATGGCACCGCCGGCCTGGGCCGCCACCGTGTTGGCGAGGTCGAACAGGTCTCCGGGCCGGATGTCCACCAGGGTCCGTCCCGATTGCCGGTGCGGGACCACTGCCGCGTCCATGATCTCCGCGAGCTGGTTCCAGGGCACCGAGTCGGAGGCCCGGAAAAGCGCCATCCCGTTGTCCCGCGCGGCTGCCCGCAGGACTTCGTCCGAGGTGCCGTTGGATTTGTAGACGACCGCCACGTACCCGGCGTCGCTGAGTTCCCGCACTTTCGCGCCCAGACGCTTCCCGGAAAGGGACAAACCAATGGCCAGGGCAACGGCACCCGGGAACTTGGCGGGCCGCGCCGTCGAGTCGTAGAGAACCGAGCCGGCGACAATCTGCCGGTCATCTGACGGCATTTCCACGAGGCTGAGGATTTCCGAGCCCGCCGAGCGGGCGACGTCGGCCAGCGTAGGCAGCGCATGCGTATCCACCTCCGGTGCCTTCACCGGGACACCCAAGAAGCTGTTTGGTATTCGCTACTAATGATTGGCCCCTCAATTTGTCGATAACTCCATGGTGATGCGGAGCTTCATTTCCTACGCTGAACCATAACGCAGGACAGTTCAACGGAAGGCCGTCATTGAAAATCAGCGAAGCCAGGCAACTCGTCCAGGTGAAAGCTCCCGTCTTGTCCCGCCAACGGCGTGTGCTGGCGGGCGCCTACAACGTCGAGGAATTCCGGAAATCGGCGCGCAAGGTCTTGCCGGCCGGGATTTTCGACTATCTCGACGGCGGATCCGAAGACGAAGTGACGCTGCGCCGCAACAGGGCCGTCTTCGATGCCTGGGCCCTCATGCCCAGCTGGGGCCCGGTGTCCGGACCCGAAACGACGACGACCCTGCTCGGAAAAGAAAGCGCGCTGCCGCTGACCTTGACCCCCACCGGGGCGACCCGGCTGTTCCATCCCGAGGGCGAGCTGGCCGTCGCGGCCGCCGCCGACCGGGCCCGCATCCCCTATGGGTTGGCCGGCCTGAGCACCGTGCCCATGGAAACCATCGCAGAGCAGCACCCGTCCCTTGACCGCTGGTTCAACTTTGGCCTCACTTCCGACGCCCAGGCGATGAAGAACAAACTGGCCCGCTGCAAGTCAGCCGGATTCAACACCCTGATTGTCGGCGTCGACACGCGGGCACTGGGCTCCAGGGAAAGGGACCTTCACAACGGATTCACCGCCCCTCCCGCGCTCACGCTGTCAACCATCGCGGACATCGCCCGGCGCCCTTCGTGGTGGGTCAACTTCTTGAAGTCGGACGGCATCAGCTTCCCGAACCTGGATCCGCAAAGCCCCGCCGCCTCCTCCGTGGTGACCCCGACCATGTGGCAGCACATCCTGGGCCACTCGGATGCCAGCAGCGGCTGGAAGGAACTTGAGGCCCTGCGGCAGGCCTGGCACGGCAAAATCGTGCTCAAGGGCTGCGTCAACCCGGCCGACGTCGCGAAGGCCTCCCGGATTGGCCTGGACGCCGTCCAGTTGAGTAATCATGGCGGCCGCCAGCTCGATCACATGCTGAGCCCCATGGACGTCCTGCAGGAATCGCGGCAACGGGTGGGCGATTCGATCGAGATCTACGTGGACTCCGGCATCCGCCGGGGGAGCGACATTCTCAAGGCGCTGGCACTGGGGGCCGATGCCTGTTCGATCGGCCGGGCCTACCTGTACGGATTGGTGGCGGCCGGCTCACCGGGCGTCGGACGCATCATCGACATCTTCGGGGATGAACTGCGGCGTACGATGACGTTAGTAGGCGTCTCCAGTATTTCCGAGTTGAAGGCCCGGGGCGGGGAAATTCTTCGGGATATTCGTCATTCCGGAGAACTTCTTGAGACAAGAGCGTCGGAAAACACGAATTCATGAGTTTTGAATAAGCAGTCATGCAGTGCCCTCCCGCAGCGTTGCGGGAGCCTAGAGAATCCCTGAACAGCTAAGGAAGCCATGCGCACCCGATACCTTCTTCCCGTTCTCACCATAGCCACGGCGCTCTCGCTCTCGGGCTGTGTCAACAACAGCGAACCCGCCGCCACCGGCTCGGCATCCGGTACCGCTGACACCATCGACGTGCAAAAGAATGACTCCATTGCCGCCTCGCTCCCGGAAAAAATGAAGAGCTCCGGCGTGCTCAACGTCGGCATGGCCAACAACTACCCGCCCAACGAATTCAAGGACGATAACGGCGAACCGGCAGGCTGGTCCGTGGACCTCACCAATGCCCTGGGCAAGGTTATGGGGTTGAAGGTCAACTTCGACATCGGCACCTTCGATAACATTCTGCCGGCAGTAAAGGCAGGGAAGGATGACATGGGAATGTCGTCCTTCTCCGACACGCTGGAACGCGAAAAGCAGGTGGATTTCGTGAACTACTACTCGGCCGGCATCCAGTGGGCGTCGCCCAAGGGCAAGAATGTGGACCCGAACAACGCCTGCGGGCTCAAGGTCGCCGTCCAGGCCACCACCTATGAGGACACGCATGAGGTCCCGGCCAAGTCGAAGGCCTGCACGGATGCAGGCAAGCCGGCGATCACCATTTTCAAGTACGACGCGCAGGACCAGGCGACCAACGCCCTCGTGGTGGGACAGGTCGACGCGATGAGTGCCGATTCGCCCGTGACTCTGTACGCGATCTCCAAGACCAAGGACAAGCTGCAGACCGCCGGCGACGCCTTTGAGGTGGCGCCGTACGGGATGCCCGTGGCCAAGGGCAGCGAATTTACCCCGGTCCTGCAGAAGGCGCTGCAGGCTCTGATCGACGACGGCACGTACAACAAGATCCTGTCCAAGTGGGGCGTCGAATCCGGTGGCGTCAAGACAGCAACTCTCAACGTGGCAGCCAAAGGGTGATAGCAAATGAGCGAGCCGGAATCCGACAGGATGATTGAGTCGGAGCCTGACAGGAAGCACCGGGACCGGAGCGGGCAGGACACGGACAACTCGCCGGCGGAGGCGATCGTGGCGATCCCGCTGCGGCACCCGTGGCGGATCGTGATTGCCGTGGTTCTTTTGCTCGGGTTGGCGGTATTTGTCCTGGACGCCGCCCAGCGCGCGGACTATGGCTGGCCGGATGTGGGCAAGTACATTTTTGACCGCCGGATCAGCCAGGCCGCGTGGGTGACGCTGTGGCTGACCATCTACTCGATGATCGGCGCGATCGTCATCGGGCTGCTTCTGGCCATCATGCGGCTCTCACCAAATCCGGTGCTCAAGAGCATCGCCTGGCTGTACATCTGGATCTTCCGCGGAACCCCTGTCTACGTGCAGTTGGTGTTCTGGGGCATCGTGGCCCTGATCTACCCGGTGTTCACGCTGGGGATTCCGTTCACGACGCCGTGGGTCACCGTCCCGAACGAGATCTTCACGAACCTGTTCATTACCGCCGTGATCGGGCTGGCCCTGAACGAGGCCGCCTACATGTCTGAAATCGTGCGTGCCGGCCTGCTGTCCGTGGACGAGGGCCAGGCGGAGGCTTCCACGGCCCTGGCCATGTCCTGGGGCCAGACCATGCGGTATGTCGTGGTTCCGCAGGCCATGAAAATCATCATTCCGCCTACCGGCAACGAAGTGATTTCGATGCTCAAGACCACCTCCCTGGTGGCAGCGATCCCCTTGAGCATTGACCTGTACGGGGTGTCCCGCGGCATATCAGCCGTGACGTTCACACCCGTGCCGCTGCTGATTGTGGCTTCCCTTTGGTATCTGCTTTTCACGTCGATCCTGATGGTCGGGCAGCACTTCATTGAAAAGCGGTTCTCGCGCGGAACCGGGCGGGTCAAGATGGGCAAGGAACCCGCGGGGTCCGCGCCGGCACCGACGGCCGGACCTGGCGCGCCGGGTGCACCGCTCGGGACAGATTTTGGAGGTAAGGGATGACCGGCGTGCCAATGGTTCTTGCGGAGAAGGTTTCCAAGAATTTCGGATCCAACAGGGTCCTGCGTGGGATCAGCCTGGAGGTCGACCCCGGGGAGGTTCTCTGCATCGTGGGGCCCAGCGGTTCGGGCAAGTCGACGTTCCTGCGCTGTATCAACCACTTGGAGGTGGTTGACGGCGGCCGGCTTTCGGTCGACGGACAGCTGGTTGGCTACCGCCAAAAAGGCGAGAAGCTCTACGAACTCAAGCTCAAGGAAGCTGCTTTCCAGCGCCAGGAAATCGGAATGGTCTTCCAGCGGTTCAACCTGTTCCCGCACCTGACCGCAGTGGAGAACATCATCCTGGCTCCCATGCGGGTGAAGAAGATTTCCAAGGCCGCTGCCACGGCACGGGCCATAGAACTGCTGGAGCGCGTGGGGCTGGGGGACAAGGGCGACGCCTACCCGGCGCACCTTTCGGGCGGCCAGCAGCAGCGGGTGGCCATTGCCCGGGCCTTGGCCATGGACCCCAAACTGATGCTCTTCGACGAACCGACCAGTGCTTTGGACCCGGAGCTGGTGGGCGAGGTGCTCGATGTCATGAAGGGACTGGCCAAGAGCGGCATGACCATGATTGTGGTGACCCACGAGATGGGGTTCGCCCGCGAGGTGGCGGACACCCTGGTCTTCATGGACGACGGGGTGGTGGTGGAGGCCGGGGCTCCCCGCCAGATCCTGAGCGATCCGCAACACGACCGGACCAAGGCGTTCCTCTCCAAGGTGCTGTGACATTCAAGGTTGACGGCGCGGCGGTGGGCCCTGGCCTCTCCGGGGAACGGCCGCCGCGCCATAGATCTCGGCTGCGGCGCGGGCAAGGAAACACCTTATCCGGCAGGACTTCCGCCCGACCTCATCGACCGAAGAGGTCTCCGAGAGGAGCAGTACGTTATGGGTGATGCCTTCAACGCCGTGGATGGCGTCCGAATTTCCTTTCAGGAGCAGGGCGCCGGCCCCACGATCGTTCTGGTGCACGGTTCAGGGCTGTCCCGTGCCATTTGGCGGGGACTGGGCTACACGAAGGCCTTGCAGGAGCGCTTTCACGTGGTGACCCTGGATCTGCGGGGACACGGCCGCAGTGACAAGCCGCATCACGAAGACGCCTACAGCATGGACCTGCTCGTCGGGGATGTGGCGGCAGTCCTGGACGCCGCCGGCGCGCAGGCAGCCCACTACGTGGGGTATTCCGCCGGCTCGAGAATCGGATTCTCACTGCTGGCCAGCAGTCCCGAGCGCGTCAAGACATTTACGGCTGCGGGCGGCACGTACCGCTCCCCGGCCGGGCAAATCGAATCGATCTTCTTCCCCGGATATGACCAGGCCCTGGAACGGGGCGGAATGCCGGAATTTCTGCGCCAATGGAGCATCGCCACGGGCCGCGACCTCGATCCGCAGACGACCGCCGCGCTGCTGGCCAACGACCCCGCGGCCCTGCGCGCCTACTTCCGGCGGAGTGAGAACGAACCCGGAATCCCGGAGCCGGTCCTACGGACCCTAGACACCCCCACCTTGCTGCTCGCCGGCACCGAAGACCCGCTTCGGCATGCGGACTCGGAACGGGCGGCCCAGCGCATGCCCAGGGCACAGTTCCAGGCCCTGCCCGGCCGCAACCACGGCCAGACCCTGGTTCCCGCCGGCCCAGTCCTCAGCATGGTCACTTCATTCATCACCTCGGCTGCCAGCGCGGCGAACAACGGCTAGGCAGGGAGGGCTGACGCCAGAGCGACGACGACGGCGGCATGCGTCGTCTGGTTCGATTTCGCCCGGGGTCGTAGGACAGACTGTTGCCGTGAGCAACTCTCCCCGTGCAGGCCTGGCCGTCGCCGGCCTCAGCCTCGGCACGTCGCTGAACCCGTTGAATTCGTCGATGATCGCCGTCGCCCTGGTGGTGCTGCGCGAGGACTTCGGGCTCGACGTCGCCACGGTCACCTGGGTGATCACGGCGTTCTACCTCACCTCCGCGGCCGGCCAGCCGCTGATGGGCCGGCTCGCGGACCGCTTCGGCCCGCGGCGGCTGTTCCTGCTGGGCATGGCCCTGGTGGCAGTGACCTGTGCGCTCGCGCCTTTTGCGCCGAACTTTGCGCTGCTGTGCGTGGCTCGCGCCTTCATGGCCCTCGGCACCGCGACGGCGTACCCGAGCGCCGTCGTCATGGTCGCCGCGCTGGCGCGGGAGGCGAACGTGAAGTCCACCCGGCCGCTGGGCCGGATCCAGATGGCGAACACGTCGGCGGCCGCCGTCGGGCCCGTGGTGGGCGGCCTGCTGGTGAGCCTGGTGGGCTGGCAGGCGCTGTTCCTGATCAACGTCCCGCTCTCGCTGCTGGCGATCCTCGTGGTCCGGCGCTTTGCCCCGGCCGACGGTGCCCGGGAACGCGGCCGGGTGTCGGAACTGGTGCGCGACTCTGACCTGCCCGGGATTGGGGCCTTCATCGGTGCCCTGGTGCTGGTGATGATGGCGATGCTGAATGTGCTGCCCGACTACCGCTGGTGGCTGCTGGGCGGCGGGCTGGTCCTCGCGGCGCTGTTCGCGTGGCGGGAGCTGCGGTTCAGCCCGCCCTTCCTTGACCTGCGGCTGCTGGGCCGCAACCGGCCGCTGCTGCTGGTCTACCTGGGTTTTGCGCTGTTCAACGGCGTCTACTACTTTGCGTTCTTCGGGCTGCCGCAGCTGCTGCAGACCGCGGGCGGCTACAATCCCGGCGTCGTCGGCCTGCTGATGCTGCCGCTCGCGGCGATCTCGGTGGTCGGGACGCCGTTCGCGGTCCGCGCGATCGACCGGGTCGGCGTGCGGCGGGTGCTGACCGCCGGCGTCGTGCTGCTCCTCGTCGCGTCTGCGGCGATGTGGCTGCTGACGGTCTCCCTCGCCGTCCCGCTGGTGCTCGCGCTGACCGCCCTGCTGGGTGTGCCGTACTGCGTGGTCGCCATTTCCTCAAGCCAGGGCATGTACGTGTCCACCCGGCCGGAAGAGCGAGGGGTGGCCGCGGGGATCTTCCAGACCTGCCGCTACCTCGGCGCCATCACGGCCACCGTGCTGATCGGCATCTTCTACGGCAGCGGCGTGACGCAGGCGAACTGGGGGCTGATGGTGTTCGTGATGCTGGGGCTCGGCGCGGTGGTGCTTGTGGTGTCGCTGCGGTGGCGGGAGCGGCGGGCCTGAGGTCCGGCGCTGCAGGAGCGTGAGCCGTTGATGTGCCATGGCCGGAGTGGAAGACTTGGGCTGCGGTCTCATCCACTTTAAGGAGTTGGAAATGGCTGACGGGACTGGATTGATCAAGCGGTTCTACACAGAGGTGATTGGGGACGGAAATCTCGCCCTCATTGATGAACTGGTCAGTGATGACTTCGTCGATCACGACCCCCTACCCGGACAATCGCCCGCCAAGGACGGCGTCGGGTACTTCGTCAACACGATGCGGGCGGCATTCCCGGATCTTAGGGCCAAGACCACCGAACCGGCGCTGGTAGATGGAAATCTCGAGGCGCAATACGTGGTCCTGACTGGAACGCATCAGGGAGAACTGATGGGCGTCGCGCCCACCGGTCGGAGCGTCGAATTCAGCGGCGTCGACATCATCCGCGTCGACGGCGGCAAAGTCGTCGAGCACTGGGGGGCCACGGACACTATGACCCTCATGCAGCAGATCGGCGCCGTACCGAAGTAACGCGCAGCAATTTTTCGCGGCTGGGGGAAATTCCCCGGCTACGGTTTCTGGGCCGCGATCGAGAAGTCAACTAATGACTTCCTCGGCTGGTTCCACACCGGCCCGCCCCCGGGGATCCACTCGATGAGCCGGAACTCGGCTCTCGCTTGCGTTGCGAGGCCTGGGGAAAGGGGTACGCGACTGAGGGTTCCCGTGCCCTGGTCTCCAAGGGTTTTACCGAGTTCGAAGGGCGGCGGGTCGTCGCTCCGAGCATGGCAGTCAACACAGCCTCGCGACGGGAGATGGAGAAATCCGGGATGCGTCTAGTACGTACGTAATGGGTATCTGCTTGGCTGAAGTCGTCCCGCAATGGCCGGGCTGATCGGCGACCTGGACTGCCCCTGATCAGGCCGCAACGCAGGGATGTGGCACGGCAATCTCGATATATGAGACATTCTGTCTTGAATTATGGACTTTCTGTATATCGTGGGGCATGGACGCGACTCAGGCAATCCCGGACTCTATTCCTCCTTTCGTCGACGGAGCCTGGCTTCAAAGGCACCGCGATGGCGTGGTTGTCGCTGACGCGCGCTGGTACCTCGACGGTTCCTCTGGGCGGGGGGCGTACGACAGTGGGCACATCCCATGTGCCGTGTTCGTGGACCTCGACGCGTGGCTGTCCGGCGGCGCCGGTGCGAAAGGGCTCAATCCGCTGCCCGATCCGGCCGTGTTCGCCCGGGGGATGTCTTCTCTCGGTGTAGGCGACGACTCGACGGTCGTCGCCTACGACGACGCCGGGGGCGTCATTGCGGCACGGCTCGTGTGGATGCTGCGGGCGCTCGGGAAGCGGGCGGCGTTGCTCGATGGCGGGATTGCGGCATGGCCGGGTCTGCTCGACAGAGACCCTGTGCATCCTGCGCCAGCGAGCTTCACAGCGGCTCCATGGCCCGAGGAGTCCCTGGTGCAAGCCGACGACCTCGAGGCATGGGCCGGCATCGTGGTCGATGCCCGCCATGCCGACCGCTTCGACGGCAGCCTTCAGCTCCCCACGGATCCCCAAGCCGGGCATATCCCTGGCGCGGTGAATGTGCCATGCCGAGAGAATCTCGACTCCGTTGGCCGGCTGCGGCCTATCGCCGAGGTACGCGAGGCGTTCGCGCGTGCCGGGGTCCGGGACGGCTCTGCTGTCGTTTCCTATTGCGGATCGGGCATCACGGCGTGCCACAACCTGCTGGCCCTCGAACATGTCGGGCTCGGTCGTGGCCTCCTCTACCCCGGCGGCTGGTCCGAATATGCCGAGGACCCGCGACGCATCGCAGAGAGGTAGAGCAAGCCGAGGAGGTCCTGGAACAAGCCCGCGTCACATGGTCCCAGACGTAGTCACTGGTCGCTGTCGCAGGGGATGACGAGGTCCTTCAGCGGCGCGGGGTCGGTGTTCGTGGCCTGTTGGAGGAGGCGGTAGAACAGCAGCCCGCGGCTGGCTGAGGTGCGGCGGTCCGGCGGCAGCTCGGTGCGTTTTCCGTACCAGCGCGGGGGGTCGGCTTTAAGGGAGTCAGGCTTTCCGGCCCGTGTCTTCCGTGTCGTCGTCAGCGGGGCCAGGAGCTGCATCCTCAGCGTCCAGCGCACCGTCTCCACCGCCGCTGGGGCGCTCCGTTTCGCCTTCTCCGTAGTCCCCTTCGGCATATCCTCCGGTTGCCGGTCCGGCCTGGTCCCCCACTGTCCCGCCTTCGCCGTAGTCCCCTTCGGCATATCCTCCGGCTTCCGGTCCCTGGTCCCCCACTGTCCCGCCTTCGCCGTAATCCCCTCCGGAGTATCCTCCGCCTTCCGGCCCGGTCTGGTCCTGGCTAACCGTTCCGCTTTCGCCGTAATCCCCGCCGGAATATTGGCCGACCTCCCTTTCAACGGGGGGTTTCGGGGTGCTGTTATCGTGCTGTTGGGCTGCAGATTCTGGGTTCTCGGACATCGAAAATCCTTCCTTGAAGGATCGTGTGCCCGTGCGAATGCAGAGGCATCACGGCTTCGCGACCGAGGACGAACCGGCGGGCGAGATCTGGCGGGCAAGGGGAGATCTGCTGCTCTACCGATACCGAGACCGGCCTGTGTGTTAATTCTACTTCCAGGGGTCCCTCCGATGACGTCCCGATTGCCTTATCGCCAGGTGGCAGGATGGGGTCCATCATGGACAGGCGGTTGCGGCGCGCTCCTGACGCGGAATGGGTGTTCATGTACCGGCTCGGACTGAGCCGGAAACGCATCGCTGAGCTCGTGCGTGTTCATCCCGCCCTCGTCGGCTACCAGTCCCTGTACGTGCAGTCCCGCGGGGCGCTGAAGCGTGATCTGGCCGCGTGCCTGCGCACCGGGCGGGCGGTCAGGCAGCCCTGCAGGAAGGCCGGTCAGCGGAAGAACCGGATCCCCGGGATGATCAATATCTCCGAACGTCCACCCGAGGTTCAGGACCGTGCGGTGCCAGGGCACTGGGAGGGGGATTTAATCATCGGCAAGGGGAACCAGTCCGCGATCGGGACGCTGGTCGAACGGACCACCAGTTACACGATGCTCGTGCACCTGCCGGACGGGTGAAGATCGACGCCGGCATCGACATCTACTTCTGCGACCCGCACTCGCCCTGGCAGCGCGGCATCAATGAAAACACGAATGGCATGCTGCGCCAGTATTTCCCCAAGGGCACGGACCTGGGCATCCACAGCGCGGCAGACCTCGACTGGGTTGCCCAGGAACTCAACGACCGGCCGCGCAAAAGACTAGCGTTCAGGAAACCGATCGAACTGATCGAAGACCTCCTGTTGCAATGACCGCCTGAATCCGCCGATCCCTCGCCGGGCGGGCAGTTAGTTGCCCCGACCGCCTTGGTCACCAGGTCCCGATGGCGATCGATTCACTCGGGGGCTCGGTGCGGGTCCGCCTCGTGGGGAATGACTAGGTCCTTCAACGGCGCCGGGTCTGTGTTCGTTGCCTGCTGGAGGAGCCGATAGAACAGCAGCCCGCGGCTCTTGGCGGTGCGGCGGTTGAAGCGGAAGGTGAACTCGTCCAGGTAGTAGGCCAGCTGCTCCCTCGAGATGCCCTGATGCAGGGTGCCGTCGATCCAGCGTTTGAGCTGGGAGGCGGCCATGTGGACGGCGGGCATGTTGACATACGCGGGGATGACCGATCCGAGCTGGGTAAAGTACTCGTGCTTGTAGCCGAGGTCGGCGAAGCGCCTCAGCTGTCTTGCCCCGTCGGTGCGGATGGTGGAACCGGGGGCGACGACGCGCTGGCCGAACTTCACCAGGGCGAGCCTGCGGTCGGCCGGCCCGGGCTCGAGGCGGATCCGTCCGATCCGGTTGTGGTCCAGGTGCTCCGCGGCGACCAGGACCGAGATCTTGTCGGGGCCGACGCCGGGCATGCCGCGGTGGACCCCACCGACGAAGCACTCGTCGACCTCGACAAGCCCGGAGAGCATCTCGCGGTCGGGCCGGACCACGGCCCGGCGCAGCTTGTGCATCCACGCCCACGCCGTCTCATACGATCTCATCCCCAGGACCCGCTGGAGGCCGAGAGCGGACACGCCGTTCTTCTGAGACGTCACGAACCACACCGCCGCGAACCACGTGCGCAGCGGAGTGCGGGTGCGGGCGAAGATCGTCCCGGCCGTCACCGACGTCCGGCGCGAGCACCCCTTGCACATCCACAGCCCGGCGCCCGTGCGCCAGTAGTCGCGGTTCCCGCACTTGGGGCAGACGAACCCGTCCGGCCATCGCAGCTTGGCCAAGTACTCGAGACACGCCTCATCGGTGCTGAACCAGTCATGGAATTGCCCGAACGTGTTGGGTAGTCCACGCCGGCCCGCGGCATCTGCGGCAGCAAATCGGCCACACCCCGGCCTACTTCAGCCAAGCAGATACCCAATACGTACGTTCGTCGCTGCGTGGCCAGTGTCCATTCCTGGCGATGAACACGGCGATGTCGAGTACGCGATCTCCCGAACTGAATGGGAGCTAGGCCGGACTGAATCGCCATAACGGAGACTCTGTAGACCTGCGTACCAGCGACGGGCGTTAGGACGCGCCTGGGCAATTCCTTGGCTTGCCCGTGGCGCGGCGGCGTCCTGACCCTTCAGTAGACCGCCGGTCTCACTGCGCGGTGCGCCTGCAGCTACGCGGCCAGTGCCGCTCCGAAGAGGCGTTCGGCCAAACGAAGCAGATGTACGGGTGCATCTGCATCCCAGCCGTTGGTCCCTTTGCCGAGGAAGACGGCGGTCCCCCCGACTGCCGCCTCAAGCGGGACACCCGCTTCCCGGATCAGCACTTCGGCTCGCAGGTTGAGAGGTAACGGAATAGCCTCCGCCTCGTCATTCAGATAAACGAGCCAATCCATGTAACTGATTGCTTTAATATTTCCCTCCACCAGGACCTGTCGAGAGACCAAATCATGGTCGATGTCGTCGATGCCAATAGGGCTACTAAGGCGATGGGGAATAACCAAGGCGGCGCAGGTCGGTCCCATGATTGATCCTTTCCTCAGGGATAAATCCGGACTAGCAATGTGAAATCACTTCATTAAATTACAGCTGAGATGGCATTGGGCCGTGATGAGCCTCTAGTAATTGTCACGCAATGTAAATCCTGAGGCGCGGTCGGGACTGACCCCTTTCCTTGGTGTTCGCGAGTCGCGTTCGCCGGCCACCACCCCGGCAGGTCAGCCGTTAGAGCGAAACGGCCGGCCTGCATGGGCGCTTTCGGAGGCGGACCTCTCCGCCCTCGCATTCCAGCATTACCGGCAACGGCGTCCAGCACTTGGTGACACCATAGCCTTCGCTGGAACGTTTTAACGGTGATTCTTGCGCTGCTTCTGGAAGAGTGACTCGCGACTGTCAG
Organism: Arthrobacter humicola; assembly: GCF_022803015.1. Classification (GTDB taxonomy): domain Bacteria; phylum Actinomycetota; class Actinomycetes; order Actinomycetales; family Micrococcaceae; genus Arthrobacter; species Arthrobacter humicola_A. Next base: position 1,179 of record NZ_JAFKON010000019.1, on the reverse strand, counting down.
CCTTGGCTCTTTTGTCGGCCCTCTTCTCAAGAAGCGACTTCCCGGGCTTTTTTCCAGTGGTTTTCTTGATGCTTTTTCCTGCCATGGAGTATCGGCCTTTCTTAACTCTGACTACACATCACCATACCCACTTTAAATTTAAATTCCAGTCGGTCTGTTTGCACGCGGTCGTGGATTTCCCTGGAGATGGACTTTTGTTGTCATTGCCGCTCTCTGGCTCTCCGCGGCCGCGCTACCACCGGTGCTGTTGATTGAAGATTCCTTCCTCCGGTACGACGTGGGGCAGTGCTGCCTTCTGACAACAGGTCATGCCCTCCGGCCCTCAGGAGTTCGGGGGCATCGTCGTGCGGTGGGTCAACCAGGTATACACCTGCGTGATCGGGGCAGAGTCGAGCGAGGCGGGGAGCAGGAAGGCCTTGGGCAGGTTCTGTCCGGCCGGGTCGAAGTAAGCATCCGGATTGGTCCCGGGTTCCCTGGGAATCGGTGGCGAAGTGCTGTGCCATGTTCCCGGCCGTGGCTTGAGTTACCGATTCGATCAGCAAACGCAGAGGCGGAAAGAACGTTCACGGCCGACCCGCAGGGTCACTGGCAGTCAGATTCCACCTGGTCGAAGGCGGCGAGCCCGTCGCGCAGGTTGCCCGCGATCTCAGAATGTCCAGGGCAACATTTCATAGACGATCGCGAGCACTCACGAACTAATCGCGTCGCATCCTCCTTAGAGCGACACCAGTCGATCACAGAACGCCGCCAAAGAGGGATCAAATCCTGATCGGGGGCTTCTTCAGATGCGACTATCTAGTACCGCCTGCACCTTCTCGAACGACTCGGTCCATCCGTTGCGGTAAAAGTCCAGCCGTTCCTCCGTCAGGACCGGTCCCTGCGAGAGCATCAGGCGCGTGCCGGTGCCGGTACTCCCGAGAGAGCCAGTACTCCCGAGTGAGAGGTCGACGACGGTCTCCCGGTCGTCCGGCATCGGTTCCTCCCAGCGGGGGGGGGGGGGGGGGGGGGGAAACCAAGGCCCCAGGGGGGACGACTTTCAGGAAATCGCCGGGGAGGGGGAAAGGTTCCCCCGGGGGGGGGGGATTGGGGGGAGGGAAGGGGCCGCCCTCGGGGGGGTGCAGGTGGGGTGGCGGGGTAGGTAAGGCCTGGGGGCCCCCACCTTTCCCCGGTTCGGGTGGG
>NZ_JAFKON010000018.1 GCF_022803015.1 Arthrobacter humicola | reverse complement strand
AGTATATCAGGCTTGGCGGGTCCACACCCTCTGATTTTTTTGAATGAGACGGCGTCCGCCGAGATCTACACTGACTACATATCGTCGGCAGCGTCAGATGTGTATAAGAGACAGGCGCCGTCCCTGGCGCCCGGGCCCTGCGGCAGCGGCTGGAACTGGCGGGGCTGCTGCTGGCCACGGCCGTGCTGTATCTGTGGAATCTCGGCGCCTCCGGCTGGGCAAACGCGTTCTACTCCGCGGCGGCCCAGGCCGGGTCGCAGGATTGGGCGGCCTGGTTCTTTGGCTCCTCCGACGCCGCCAACGCCATCACCGTGGACAAGCCGCCGGCGTCGCTGTGGGTGATGGGCCTGTCGGTGCGGATCTTCGGGCTGAGCTCCTGGAGCGTCCTGGTGCCGCAGGCGCTCATGGGGGTCGGCACGGTCTGGCTGGTCTATCTGGCCGTCCGCCGGGCCGCGGCCCCCGCCACGGCCGACGCCGGCCTGGCCCACCGCGCGGGGCTCCTCGCCGGTGCGGTCATGGCGCTGACACCGGTGGCCGTCCTGATGTTCCGGTTCAACAACCCCGACGCCCTGCTGGTGTTATTGATGACCGCGGCCGCCTACGCCGTCTTGCGCTCCATCCAGGACGCGCGCGTGCGCTGGCTGCTGTTCGCCGGGCTGCTGCTGGGCTTCGGGTTCCTCACCAAGCAGCTGCAGGTCCTGCTGGTTGTCCCCGGTTTCGCCGTGGCCTACCTGCTCGCGGCGCCGGCCACGGCGGGCAGGCGCATTCTTCACCTGCTCGGTGCGGGCGCGGCGATGGCCGTCGCCGCCGGCTGGTGGCTGGCCGCGGTCGAACTCATTCCGGCGGCGGACCGCCCGTACATCGGCGGCTCGCAGAACAACTCCATCCTGGAACTGACCCTGGGCTACAACGGCCTGGGCCGGCTGAACGGGGATGAAACCGGGAGTGTGGGCGGCAGCAACGGCTGGGGCACGCCCGGGCTGTTCCGGCTCTTCAACAGCGAGTTCGGCGGCCAGATCGCCTGGCTGCTGCCCTCGGTGCTGCTGCTCGGAGCGGGGCTGCTCTGGCTGGGCCGCCGCGCGCCGCGCACCGACCCGGTACGGGCCTCGGTGATCATCTGGGGCTCCTGGGTTGCCGTTACCGGGCTGACGTTCAGCTTCATGGCCGGGATCATCCACCCGTACTACATGGTGGCGCTGGCGCCCGGGATCGCCGGGCTCGCCGGGCTAGGCGGCGTCCTGCTCTGGCAGCGGCGGAACCAGCCCGTGGCCGCCGCCGTCCTCGCGGTGGCGATCGTGGCGGCCGGGGCCATGGCCGCCGAACTCCTGGTCCGCACCGCGGCGTACATGCCGTGGCTGCGCTGGGTGACGCTCCTGGGCGCGCTCGCCGCCGCCGGCCTGGTCCTGGCCGCCGCGGCCCCGGGGGTGAAGGGAATGGGGATGATGGCGTCCAGGACGGTGGCGCGGACGACGGCGGCGCTCCCCGTCGCCGCGGCCCTCGCCGGTCCGCTGGCCTACTCGCTGTCCACCGCGGCCACGGCCCACAGCGGCTCGATTGTCAGCGCAGGCCCGGCCGTGTCCGGACGGGGCGGGGCCGGGATACCGCCGGCCCTCGGCGGCGCGGCAGGAGGCGGCTTCGGCGGTGCCACGACGGCGAACGGCACTGGCACAGGCACAGGCGCCGGGACAGGCCGCGGACAAGGGGCGCGCGGAATGGGCGGCCTGCTCGGGGCCAGCACGCCGTCGGCGGCGCTCGTGGCCGCGCTGCAGACAGATGCCGGGACCTACACCTGGGCCGCCGCCGTCGTCGGATCCAACAACGCCGCCGGCTACCAGCTGGCGACGCAGCTCCCGGTGATGGCCGTGGGCGGGTTCAACGGCACGGACCCCGCACCGACCCTGGCGCAGTTCCAGCAATACGTGGCCGACGGCAAGATCCACTACTTCATTGCCGGGCGCCTGATGCAGGGCGAAAGCGGATCCAACGATGCCGCCCAGATTGCCGCGTGGGTGCAGGACAACTTCACCGCCCGGACCGTGGGCGGGACCAGCGTGTACCTGCTGGCCGGGTAGGCGGGCGACGCCGTCGGGTCCGGGCCGGGCGGCGGCGGGGCTAGAAGGTGGGGGCTAGAAGGTGAAGGACAGGGTGCGCAGGCCGGCGCCGGTGACGTGGGTGGTCACGGCCACCCCGGAGTAGTCGGGAATGTGCAGCACACCGACCGGCAGTTCGCCGGCATTGGGCCCCACGGCCACGGTCCGGACGCCGGCGGCGATGCCCGCGGCAATGCCTGCCGGGGCGTCCTCGAACACCACCGCATCGGCCGGGGCGACACCCAGCAGGGAGGCCGCCCGGAGGTATCCCTCAGGGTGAGGCTTGCCCCGCATGACGTCCTCCGATGTGACCGAGACGGCCGGGACGCCGATCCCCGCGGCTGCCATCCGGACCCCGGCCAGGTCCCGTGACGCGCTCGTCACCAGCGCCACGGCATCCGGCGGCAGGCTCGCCAGCAGCTCCGGCGCGCCGGGCACCGGAACAATGCCCCGGGTCTCGGCCAGCTCCATCCGGCCGAGCTCGGCCGCGAGGGCCTGGATGTCGGAGCCGGCCGGGGCAAACCTGCGGACGGTGTCCATGGCCTGGACGCCATGGGAGGAGCGCAGGATCTCGCCGATGTCCAGGCCGTAGCGGGCCGCAAACGTGGTCCACACCTGCTCCACGATGCTGGTGGAATCCACCAGCGTGCCGTCCATATCGAACAGGACGGCGCGGGCGGTCAGGGTGGTGGTGCCGGAACGGGATGGAGAGCTCATGCCTCCATCCTGCCGCATGACCCCGGGTCAGCCGGCCGCGCGGAGCCTACCGGGATCAGCCGTTGGGCCGGTGGGGGATGTACTGCACCGCCCACTTGTTGCCGTCGGGGTCGGCGAAGTGGACAAAGTGCCCCCAGTCCTGGACGTCGACGTCGCTGACGTCCACGCCGTTGTCCTTGAGTTGCTTGTGCGCGGCCTGGATGTCGCTGACCACAAGCTGCAGGCTGGGCGCGGTACCGGGCGGGGCGTCGTTGAGGCCCTCGCCGATCGCAATCGAGCAGCCGGAGCCCGGTGGCGTCAGCTGGACGAACCGGAGGCCCTCCATGGGCCGTTCGTCGTAGTCGGCGTTGAAGCCCACCTTGTTGACGTAGAAATCCTTGGCCCGGTCCACATCGGACACCGGCACAAACACGAGTTCAAGTTTCCAATCCATGCCGCACAGGCTAGCGCGGTCCGCGGCGGCGCGGAAGGGATCCTCCGTGTTGCGCCTCGGCGGCGCCGCTCCTAGCCGGCGATGCCGTACAGGCGGTCTCCGGCGTCGCCCAGGCCGGGCACGATGTAGGACTTCTCGTTGAGCTTCTCGTCGATCGAGGCCAGCACGATCGTCACGTTCGCCTCTGACAACTCTTCCTCCAGCTTGGCCAGACCCTCCGGGGCGGCAAGCAGGCAGATGCAGGTGACGTCGGAGGCGCCGCGCTTGAAGAGGAACTTGATGGCCTCGCGCAGGGTCCCGCCGGTGGCCAGCATGGGATCGAGGACGAAGATCTGCCGGTCCGTGAGGTCTTCGGGGAGGCGCTCGGCGTAGGTGATGATGTCCAGGGTCTCTTCGTCGCGGGCCATGCCCAGGAAGCCGACCTCGGCCGTGGGGACCAGCTTGGTCATGCCCTCGAGCATGCCCAGCCCGGCGCGGAGGATCGGGACCACCAGCGGGGTCGGCTTGGTGAAGGCGGTGCCGACGGTGGTGCTGACGGGCGTCTCGATGGTCACCGGTTCGGTGCGGACATCACGCGTGGCCTCGTACGCCAGGAGGGTGACAAGCTCCTCGGTGAGCTGGCGGAAGACCGGGGACGGGGTGTTCTTGTCCCGCAGAACGGTGAGCTTATGGGCGACCAGCGGGTGGTCCACAACGAGAGTGCGCATGTGTCAAAACTATCACCCGGATGCTGAGGACCGTCCCGCGGTGCCCGGAGTATCGGCGTCCTTCGTATCGGGTTGTGTAGTGCCGTCATGAAGGTGGGCGGGGTGGTCGAAGGTCGGCGCGGCGCCGGCGTGTTCCCGGTGCCGGAGCACGTGGAAGAGCCGGTGGGCCAGGATCACGATCCCCACCCAGGCCAGCCCGATGACCCAGCCGATGATCACGTCGGTCATCCAGTGATGGCCCAGGTAGACCCGGCTGAGGCCCATCGCGACGATGAAGACCACACCCGCGGTGATCAGGCCGATCCTGGCGCTGGTCCGCTTGATCTGCAGGCAGGCCAGGTACACCACGAGTGCGATCACCACCGTGGTGTTCAGCGTGTGGCCGCTCGGGAAGGACGGCGAGTTCTCGTAGGGCGGCACAGCGTCGGCATGGTCCGGGCGGGTTCGGCCGATCAGTTTCTTGCCCAGGGACGTGGCCGTGACCGAGACGGCGGCGGCACCGCCGATCAGGATCAGCGGCCGCCAGGTCCGGGAGGTGTAGATGAGCACTGCCGTGAGGATGCTTGCCAGGATGGGCATCCCGATGCCGCCGCCGATGTTGGTGAACCCGGTGATAAAGGCGTCGAGGCCGGGGTTGCGCAGCTGCTCCATGAACGCCAGCGTCGGTTTGTCCAGGTTCGCGAGGCCGGCGTCGTCCACCACGTTGTCGTAGACTTCTGCGCTCACCAGGGCCAGGATCACCACCACCACGCCGCCGATCAGCATGGTGATCCACAGGGCCGCGTAGGGCACCACCCATTTGCCCCAGCGGTGCGCCAGCCAGTTCTCTGTTCCGGTGGTCACGGCCGTCTCCCGACTACTTGACAACGTTAATTACATGGGCCGCACAGCCGAGCTGCACAGCATGCTTAGGGTCGAAACTATCATTGACCCATGACTGCCCCTGAGCCCCGCCATGCCCAATGGATGAGCCTTGCCCTGGCGGAGGCCCGGAATGCCCTGGCCACCGCGGACGTGCCGATCGGCGCCGTCGTGATCGGACCGGACGGTTCCGTGCTGGGCGCCGGGCGAAACGAACGTGAGGCCCTCGGGGACCCGACGGCCCATGCCGAGATGGTCGCCATCCGGGAGGCCGCCGCGCGGTTGCGGGCGCACCGGGCTCTGGAAGGCAAGGGCGACGACGGCTGGCGGCTGGAGGACTGCACTCTGGTGGTGACGCTGGAACCCTGCGCGATGTGCGCTGGAGCGATCGTCCTCGCCAGGATTCCGCGGGTGGTGTTCGGTGCCTGGGACGAGAAGGCCGGCGCCGCGGGTTCCGTGTTCGACATCCTCCGCGAGCGCCGGCTCAACCACTGGGTGGAAGTGGTTGCAGGCGTCCGTGAGCAGGAGTGCGCAGCGCTGCTGCGGGACTTCTTCGCCGGGCACCGCGCCTGATCCGTTCCGGCTAGCCTGCGCCGCCGGCAGATGACGCGCCGGCCGGTGACGCTGAGGCTACAGCGGAAGCCGCGAGCCCATCGATCCGCTTCTGCCGGGAGGCCGGAGAGTCCAGGCTGAAGGCCCGGAAATCACCGAGGTCCTCGCGGATCCAGGCTTCCACCTCGGCGATCCGCTGCGTCACCGCGGGCGTGGGGCCGTGGAACAGCCAGGGCACGATCCGTTCCCGGGCCGGATCGTATTGCCAGAGTCCGATGATCCGGCCGCGGTCCAGGATCGGGTGGTCCGGGAGATCCGCCTGCAGCGCGAGCGACCCCAGCGCCGGCTTGTGCAGGTCCTCCTCGGCCAGCAGGTCCGCCGCGTTGCGGCGCAGCAGGAACAGGGAATCCGTTCCAGCCAGCAGCTGGATCTGTTCCCCCGCCGGCTCCTCAAAGGCGGCGAGGCCGCCGAGGTCCTCGGGCAGCATCCACAGCGGGTCCCCGCCGGTGACATGTGACCCGGCCATTGCTGTGGACAGGGCGGTGGGCACCTCGACGGCGCCGACGGCGGCGAGCGCCGCCTTGCTTTGCGCCACGGTGAACCCCGTGAACCATTGCGACTGTTTGAAGGTGGCTCCGCCGGTCCAGCCCAGGTAGCGCCGGATCAGCTCGGTGCGCGCATCCTCGTCGTCAAGATCGCTGGGCGGCAGGCCCCAGGGCTGGTAGGCGTAGCGCTGCTGGTCCAGTCGCCCGTTCGCCGGGACCCGGCGGATCCGGCCGTCCGACTGCAGGATCCCCAGGGCGGTAGGCAGGGTGGTGGTGGCGCCCTTTTTCTTGCCTTCCTCCCCCAGGTTGCGCACTGAATCGCCGAGCTCGTCCTTGAGCTGCCGGGGATCCATCGGCCCCTCCGCCTCGGCGAGGGTGTGCAGCACCTGCTCTTCCAGCAGCGTGATTTCGCCGCGGTCCACGCCGAGCCGGCCGACCACCTTGAACGCGGACTCGGCCGCGTCCCGGCCCAGCTGAAGCGCCCAGGCGAAGTCTTCCCGGCCCAGGACGTAGGTGCAGCCGCGGGCGACCGGGAGTTCCAGGATCCGGTGGGCGAGGACGTTGGCGTCCACTTGTTCGCGGCGGATGCCGGCGCGGGCGAAGAGCGTGAGGTAGGGGTTGGCGCCGCCCACGGACCGGGCCCAGCCTGCCCGGGCGAGGACCTGCTCCGCCGTGCAGCCGGCCAGCGAGCCATCCAGGCCCTGCCGGTGCCAGGACCATGCCCGGAGCCGCTCCGGGGTCAGGCTCTGCGGCTCCGGCAGGTTGATGGGCTTTTCTACCGACGGCGATTGCGTGGCGACAGGGTGGGTGCTCATGGGCTCATTCTCCAACAGCTTCTCTGTCAGCGGTATCAAGAAGCCGTATCAACCCGCGCCGGATGGTTTCTGGGCGGCCCAGTTTCACCGGTTATCGCGGTTTCCGTGGGTTCCGCGGTTTCCGTGGGCTCCGTCGGTTCCGTCGGTTCCGTCGGTTCCGTCGACAGGAAGCCCAGAACGGTCCGGGCGGTGGCGTCCCAGCCGGGCAACCGGCCCCGGGCGGCCGCTGCCGCCTCCCGCCAGCGGCCCCTGAGACCGGGGTCGTCCAGCCAGCGGCGGAGCAGGTCCGCCAGCGGGGCGGGGTCCGTTCCGAGCCCGACGGCGGCGCCCGGCAACCCCGGCACCGGTGTGCCGGGTGGACAGTCCGGCGGCAGAAAGGCCGCCGGCTGCCCGGGCAGGGTGCCGGCGGCGAGCGCCTCGACGGCTCCGGTGCCCTCGCGCACCACCACGGGAATCCCCCTGGCCAGGGATTCGGTGACCACCAGGCCGTAGGTTTCGGCCCGGGAAATCAGCAGGCTGAGATCGGCAGCATCCCATTCAGCATCCAGTGCCGGGCCCCGCAGCTCGCCCGGGATGCGGACCCTCCCGGCCAGGCCCAGGCGCTCCACGGAGGTCCGGAGCTGCGCGGCGTAGGCCGGATCGGCGGTGTCAGAGCCGATGAGGGACGCCGTCCAGGGCACATCCGCGAGCCGGGCGAGCCCGTCCAGCAGGAGCGACTGGTCCTTGTTCGGCAGCAGGGCCGCCACGGCGATCAGGTGCGGCGCGCCGGCCGACCGGCTGCCGGCCGCGAGCGGCGCGGGGGCGGTCCCGGGCAGGGCCACCCGGAGGCCGTCGAGGCCGTGGCGGGCGCGGATGCCCGCCGCGGCCGAACCGCTTGTGCAGATGACGCCGGCAGCCGCCCGCAGGGCCCTGCGTTCGCGCTCCGGGTGGTCCGGCAGGGGCATGTGCAGCAGGATCCAGACCCGGTCCCCCGCCGCAGCGGCCCCTTCCAGCTCCTCGGGCGCACCGCAGGCGAGGAGGCTGTCGACCACCGTCACTGTGCCCCAAGTTGCGGCGCCGGCAGTTGCGGGGCCGCCGCCCCAGGCGTGGCCGCCGTCGGGCCCCGCGTGCAGCAGCGTGGCCAGGCGCCGCCGGTCCCCCGCGCTGCCTCCCGGCCAGTCGCCGTCGAGCGGGCAGGTTTCCACCGCGGCACCGAGGGCCGTCAACTCCCGGGCGAGCGCCGCGTTGTAGACGTTGCCACCGGAGTTGTGCCGGACGTTGCCGGGCACCACAAGACGGATACGAGGGCTGGCCGGCGGCATCTGCGCCGCCTAGCTGGCGTCGAAGTCCAGCGAGTAGCTGGCCCAGGCATCGGGGGTCTCGCGCAGGGTGACGTCCAGCCCGGCGAGGTCGCGCCCGTCGTTGCCGACGCGGATCTGGGTGGCGACGGCGTCGGCGATGTACCGGGCGAGGGCTTCGGTGGTGCTCAGCTTGCCGGAGAAGTCCGGGTGCTCGTCGAGGTTCTTGTAGTTCAGCTCGTCCAGGATCTCGTCCACCGCGTCCCCTGCCGCGCCGATGTCCAGCACGATCGCGTCGTCATTGAGCTCACGACGGCGGAAGGTCACCTCCGTGACGAAGGTGGCCCCGTGCAGGCCCTGGGCCGGGCCGAAGACCTCGCGCGGAAGGCTGTGGGCGATCATGAAGTTGCGGCGGACAGTCAGACTAAACACGGGCTACCTCGTGGCTTCGGTGGGCTGGTCGGCGGATTTGAACTCAGTGGGCTGGTCGGCGGATTGAGCGTCCCAGGACGGGTATTCGATGACGTGGCACAGGGCGTCCAGGTTGCCGTCGGCGAGGCGCTGGACGACGCCGGGGAGCTCTGCGAACGTCGAGGAGCCGGTCAGGAAGACATCGAAGACCGGATCCTGCAGCAGGGACACGGCGAGCGCGAGACGCTCGGCGTTGGTGCGGCGGTGCCGGCGGGCGCGGGCCACCACCCCCACCTGGCTGGCGCGGATGGACAGACGGCGGGCGTGGAAGTCCTCCCCCAGTGGGAGGGAGATTTTCCGGTCGGCGTACCAGGACATTTCGATGATGTCGCCGTCGTCGCCCACCAGCTGCAGGCTTCGCTGCAGTCCTTCCTGCGAGGCCGAGCAGTGGATCACGATGTCGCAGTCCGGGAGGGCATCGTCGGGGTGGCTGAAGTCGACGCCGAGGGCGTCCGCGAACGCTCTTTTGGCGGGGTCGACGTCGATCAGTTGCAGCCGCGCGAGCGGAAAACCGGCCAGGAGCCTGGCCACCATACCGCCGACCAGTCCGGCCCCAATCACGGCAACCCTGTCGCCCAAGCGAGGTCCGGCCTCCCAGAGGCCGTTGATCGCGGTTTCCACGGTGCCGGTGAGCACCGCGCGGCGGGCCGGGACGCCGTCGGGGATCACGGTGAGTGATTCGACCCGGACGATGAAGCGGTCCTGATGCGGGTAGAGGCAGAAGACGGTCCTCCCGGCCCAGCCCTCCGGCCCGTCCTCAACCACGCCCACGGTGAGGTAGCCGAACTTCACCGGGTACGGGAAGTCCCCCACCTGGTTGGGGGCGGCCATCGCGTTGGCGACGCACTCCGGGACACTCGCACGGTGGACCACCAGTTCGGTGCCCTTGCTGATGCCCGAATACAGGGTCCGGACCAGTGCCTCCCCGGGGCCGGGGGCGGGCAGGTCCTCGCTGCGGAGCTCGCCTTGTTCCGGGCCGACGGTCCAATAGGCGGTGGCCGTGGCGTGCTGTTCAGAAGTAGTCATTGTGCTTACGAATCTAGTGCCCGGGCTGTTCGCGGGGAAGGGTGGTTCCGGCGAGTCGGTGTGAGGGTGCTGTTGGGGCTCGTTTTGTGGATGGGCGCCTTGCTCCGGTACCCTAGTCAGGTTGGTGACGTGTCCGAGCGGCCGAAGGTGCAACACTCGAAATGTTGTTTGGTGTAAAAGCCAACGTGGGTTCAAATCCCACCGTCACCGCCACGGAAAACCCCCGGGAAACCGGGGGTTTTCTACATTTCTCGGGGCCTTCGTGGTGCATTTTTGGTGCAATATTCGAGGAATCGTCGCCGCAACGAGATGCCAACGCACGCACTTGGGGTGCGACGACTGCCCCGGCGGCGGCGCCAAGATCCCTCACCTCAGAGATGGAAGCTCCATCTGCGCCAGTCGCTTCACGGCTTCGGGCGTAGGCCGGCCCCGCGTCGCGTCCAGGGTGACCCTCAGCTGCGCGGCCAGAATGTTACGGCGCACATGTAGAGCCAATTCTCTCCGAGCCTCCGGATCCCTCCGGAGCTTCCCGTCCGGCGTTCTCAACGTGTCGAAGGGGGACGGCAGCTTTGGGGGCCTTAGCTGTGCAAGTCGTACTACCGCCTCCGGCGTCTGACGTCCCTGGACGTCGTCCAGGGTAATCCGAAGCTGGGCCGCCCGGATTCCCCTCCGTATACGCAGAATGGTTTCCATCCTGGACGCTCGGGCGTCCGGACGCACATCAGATATTGCCTCGCCCCTCTCAGTGCGCTGCATTCATCATCTCCGAGAGGTCCACGACAGCCAAGGGCTTCGCGGCTATGAGGCGGACCGTGTACCTATTCTGGGCTGACGGAGGCCAACGGCCGCTGTAGGCGAGCGCATGGGGCTCGAACCCAGATTGTCAGCCCAGGGTTTTTAGGGGTGACAACTTCAGGTATTCCGAGTTCTACCAAGTTCTAGGTGGTTCTACGGTTTTTCCTAGAACCACCTAGAACTTGGTAGATCTTTCCAGATCAGTCCTCCGTCCGGCTCGAGAGGAGAAGCATCTCAGAACGTGTTCTGAGTCCGGTCGACCGGTAGCTTCAACGCCGGGCCGCCTCGACATCAACGCCCACAACATAACGGTCATTATGTTGTGGATTGACTGCGCACTCTCGGGCGAAGAAGCGGCCAGCAGCCTGGCGGGTCTTTGCACGACGATCCGCCGGTATGGGAACCTGCGCCGACAGGGTCTTGCCGGCGGGTGCCGCGGGAGGATGGGCCCAGATCCCGCGAGCCTAACGTCGCCTTATACTCCCGGACTAGGTCCGAAGCGCCCCCCTTGTGCAATGGCGGAACGCCATGCAAGAGTGCGCCCATGAATGAATCCGCTGCTAAGGTCGCGCGCAAACTCAGCACAATTCCAGTTCGTGTGTCTCGCCAAATGACCGCCACCGAGTATCAGGTTCGCGTGGCCGAGGTCCTCAACCTTTTTGACATAGAAGCAGTGGGTGACGAAACGGGTGTGCATTACGGGGGCGAGGGCATTGCGCTGGAAGATCAGCCTCTACTCGCGGCCATTCGCGTACTCATTGGAAGGCGGTTCGGCGTCCCGGACGATCTACAGTAGCCCGACAGGAGGTGTCCTTCGGATCTAATGTCGCGTTCCCTGGTCTTGGTCCGGACGCAGGGGTGGCATCGGTCATTCCAGCCGTCACACCGGTCCTGAATCAAACTGCCATTTTCACCTGGCCGGAGCTGTAGGGGTTCCACCAGGTTCACCCCCCACTTATACGGAGTTATAGGGCGTTATAGGGTATTCCCTAGAACCCCATAGAACTCCTTATAAATGGAAATATTGGTGCGGCGAACCGGCCGAGGTGCTCCACTCACCGCTGGCCACGCACATCCGCTATCGCCGCGCCAGTTAGGTCCGTAGGCGCTGCCGGCCACCGCTCGGCAGGACGGTCATTCACCCGGCTCGGGGCGGTAGGTGGCGAAGGCGAGACGGTCGGTGGACCAGCCCAGCGCGGTGGCGGGGTGGACTCCAGGTCTCACAACCAGAGAGGTACGCCGTGGGGAGCGGGACGAGAATGAGCAGAGGCCGCAAAATATGGCTCGGTGTGCTGGCAGTAACGGTTGCCTTTGTCACCGCACTCTTCCTCTGGTCATCGTGGAAGAGCGATCAGATCGTCGCTGAGCTCAAGACGATTGCCGACCGCCTCCAACCAGAGCCGGGATGGGAACCCTTGAGAACACAGAATCCGGTGGGCAGTGCGCTGTGCATCCCGCTCGATGGACCTTGCTCCCAGTACGCATACCGTTGGGACACTCACCGGAAGTACCTGGAGGGTGACCTGGAGCGGTACGTTCAGCAGGTGGGTTTGACGCCCCAGGAGTACAAGCCATGCGTACGGGAACAGAGGATCAATGCCGGCGGACTGGACTGCCGGGGTGTTGGAGTCATTGACGGCTGGAACGTACGCATCACGATCAGTGACTACGGTCGGGACGACGACACCAACATTGTGCAGGTCGTGGTCAACAAGTACGGCTACTGATCCTTGTTTTGTGTTCGCGGTTGCCGCATACCGGAGGCGGCCACCCCGTTGCCGGGGTGGCCACCAGTTCCAGTGCGATCTTGGCGTTAGTGCTCCGCTTCAGCGGCAGCCTTCTTGGCGTCCTTCTCGGCGTCCTTTTCGGCGCGCAGTGCCTCCGCGTCGTGCTGTTCCTCGGCCTTTTCCTGATGGATGACCGCTGCGAAGAGCTTCTCCATCTCCTTGGCCACGCCGGCGGCCGAGGCCGGGTTCTGGCCGGTCACCAGCCGGTCGTCAACCACGACCTTCTCCTCAAAGACGTCAGCGGAGACGTGGGTGGCGCCCTGTTCCTCAAGCCGATCGGCCAAGAAGAACGGGATGACCTTGTCTTTCCCTGCGGCAATCTCCTCGTCGTTGGTGAAGGCGGCCACCTTCCGGCCCTCGACGAGGCGAAGTCCGTTCTTCAATTCCACGTTCAGCAGGCCGGCCGGTCCGTGGCAGACCGCGCCGACCAAGCCGCCGGCGTTATAGACGCTGGCCACCAGATTCTGCAAGCCTTCGCTGTCCGGGAAGTCCCACATCGTGCCGTGGCCGCCCACGAGGTAGACGGCGTCGTACTGGTCGGGGTCAACGACGTCGACGCGGGCAGTGTTGTAGAGGCCGGCGCGCGTGGTCTCGTCCTCCGTGAAGGCGACCTGGATGGGATCTTCTGAGTCCACCTCGTCGCGCGGGGGCTGGCCGCCCTGGATGGAGGCGAAGTCGACGAAATGCCCGGAATCCTTGAAGACCTTCCAGGGATGTGCAGCCTCGGCCACGTTGTAGCCGGTCTTCTCTCCGGTATCGCCGATCTCGGAAACGCTGGTCAGTACCATGAGGATTTTCTTCATGAAGTGCTCCTTTCGTCCACCATCCACCCTACGCCCAGCCCATTCGGGCCCTCCCTCCCCGCTGTCTTTTGCCTGCCGGCAGGCCTGCCTGGCTCTTGACCATTGAGGCAACGCCCTAGAGCCTTGGGGCATGAGAACTCGATACCACTTGGGCCTCGCAGCCGCTGCAGGGTTGGCGCTGCTGTGCGGGTGCGCGATGCAGGGGGATCCGGCAAGTGGGACCCCGGCCAAGCCAACAACGATGGCCGCCTCAGGCTCGCCGTACAGTCTCTACACACACTGCGGCATCCATGAAGCGCTCGTGCAGGGCGCCTATTTCGTCGCAGACGAGGCGCTGGACGACGGACACGGCAACCCGCCTGAAGGCTGGATGAACCCCTACCAGCCCGGCGCCATCACAGTGACCGGCCCAAAGGCCATCTTCCGCGATGACGCCGGCCACACGGTGACCTTCCATGCCCGCCCCGGCGCCACAGGTTTCCTCACCACCTGCTCCTAAAACGCAGGCACCGGCCCCCGAAGCCAAAACGGACTAGTCGTCGCAGTTCTGCAGGACCCAGTTCTGAGCGCGCCAGATGACGTTGTAGAGGTTGTAGGGTGCGACATCAAAGGTCTCCCACTTCTGGCCGACGTGAGCGGTCCAGTCAGGAATGGCGCCACAGCAGACACGGTGTCCGAAGACATAGAACAGTGCATGTGGCAGAGCGCGCTTCATCATGGAATGCCTTTCCATTGTCGCCGGCCCCCGACTGGGGCTAGCGTAGCCGCGTGCTCATAGCGTCATCGTAGCGGACCTCGTCCTGGCTCCCCCAGAAACGCGCGGTTCCGTCGAGCGCCGCCAGCCGTTCAGGGCTCCCCCTGGAGTTGCTCCATCTCCAGGCACGCGTCCTCGTAGGAAACGTCGCCGTTCCGGAAGGCCTGCTCGAGTTCCTTGGCCCTGCGCCGTGACTGGGCCGTGCTCAGGGTTCCCGTGAGGCCAGCCTCCAGATAGTCGAGCCTGGAGTACGTGGGCTGCTGGTCGCGAGCGTGGTCCCTTGCGGGAACGTGCCGGCGGATTGTCGCGCGGAACCAGGCGCCAGGGTGCATTAGGCGATGCGCATAGGCTCTGGGGTCGACTAGGTACATGCTTCCATGGTTCAACTCCCTGCTGAGAAGACCATGAGTTTCCTCTGAGTGATCGGGGCAAACGACTTTCCGGGACCATCACCGCCAACCAGGAGGCCCCGTTTCCCTCGCGCTGGCAGGGAAGCGGGTCCCGGTCTCCCGCCTTCTACCCGCGAACGATCACCACGTCCAGGGTGCGCGGGCCGTGGACGCCTTCGACGCGTTCGAGTTCGATGTCGCTGGTGGCGCTGGGGCCGCTGATCCAGGTCTGCGGGCGGGTGCCGTCGAGCCTGCGGAGGGCCTCCGGCAGGATGGCGGTAATTTCCCCGGCCCGGACGATGCAGATGTGCCGGTCCGGAACGAGGCTGATGACCCGGCGCCCCTGGTCCGGTGCGGCATCGAGGATGATGGTGCCGGTTTCGGCGACGGCGACGGCGCTGCCGGTGACGACGGCGTCGATCCCGTCGAGTTCCTCGACGCTGAGCCGCTGCCCGGGGGCGTCAGTGACGCGGCGGCCGGAGCCGCCGTCGTGAGCGTCCGCCTCCGCAAACAGGGACTCCGCGAGGCCGTGCGGCACGGCGTAGCGGCCGGTGCCCTCGAGGAGGGCGGCGAGCCGTTGCGGCACCGCGGCGGCTTCCTCGATGAAGACGTTCGCCTTGTAGTCGAGGAGCCGGTCCGTCAGCAGTTCGATGAGCTCCTCCCCGCCCAGCCCGGAGGAGCGCCGGTAGTCGCGGGGCACCTCCGGTACCGCCGGGGCGTCCCGGAGGGCGGAGCGGATCCGGTCGAGTATGTCTGCGCGCGCGTTCACGGGTTCTCCTCTGTTCCGGCTGATCCTGGGCCGGGGGCGTCGGTGCCGGCAGCGTCGGTGCCGGCAGCCGGGGCTGCATCGGGTCTGGCGGCCCGGTGTTCCTTGTTCCACCATTGACGGAAAGACTGCCCCGGCGGTGCGGGGATGTCCCGGCTCTGGGTCCAGCCGGCGGCGATGCCGGGCAGTTTGGTGATCTTCCGGTCCGGCCCAGCGGCAAGCCGGCCCAGGGGCAACGCCTTCTCCACGAGGCCCAGGTTCTTTCCGGAGGACAGCGCCCAGGAGGCCGCCTTCATGCCGACGTCCATCTGGCTCGGCATCGCCCTTTTCCTGCGGTTCTTGCCGCGTTTGCTGTCCACGTCCTCGCCCCGCAGGTGCACCAGGATGTCCGGGATGTTGATCTTCACCGGGCAGGCGTCGTAGCAGGCTCCACACAGGGACGAAGCGTATGGCAGCGAGTTGTTCTCCTCCGCCGTGATCCCGGTCAGCAGCGGGGACAGGATCGCGCCGATCGGTCCAGGGTAGGTGGATCCGTAAGCGTGCCCGCCGGTGCGTTCGTAGACGGGGCAGACGTTCATGCAGGCGCTGCAGCGGATGCAGTGCAGCGCGGAGCGGCCCATCTCGTCGGCCAGGGCGGCGCTGCGCCCGTTGTCCAGCAGGACGAGGTGGACGTTCTGCGGGCCGTCGTCGGGCGTGACGCCGGTCCACAGCGAGGTGTAGGGGTTCATCCGCTCGCCGGTGGATGACCGCGGGAGCAGCTGCATGAACACTTCGAGGTCCTCCCAGCCCGGCAGCAGTTTTTCGACGCCCATGACGGTGATGAGCGTTTCCGGCAGCGTCAGGCACATGCGCCCGTTGCCTTCGGATTCGACGACGGCGAGGGTCCCGGAGTCTGCGAGGGCGAAGTTCGCGCCGGACACGGCCACCTTGGCGCTGAGGAACTTGCGGCGCAGGTGTGCCCGGGCGGCCGCGGCGAGGCGGGCCGGCTCGTTGGTGAGCTCCGGATCCACCCCCTCCATTTCGCGCAGGAAGATGTCCCGGACCTGGCTGCGGTTCTTGTGGATGGCCGGGACCAGGATGTGGCTGGGCTTGTCGTGGTCCAGTTGGACGATGAGCTCGGCGAGGTCGGTCTCGTAAGCCGCGATGCCCTGTTCTTCGAGGTATTCGTTGAGGCCGATTTCCTGCGTGGCCATGGACTTGACCTTGACCACCTCGGTGGCGCCCTGGTCCCGGATGAGGGCGGCGACAATGCTGTTGGCTTCGCCGGCGTCCCGGGCCCAGTGGATGGTCCCCCCACGGGCGGTGAAGTTCGCCTCGAACTCTTCGAGCAGTTCCGGTAGCCGGGTCATGACGGATTCCTTGATCGCCCGGCCCGCCTCGCGCAGCTCCTCCCAGTCGGGGAGTTCGGACACGACGGCCAGCCGCTTGTCCCGGATGGTCCGGGTGGCGTGGCCGAGGTTGGCCCGCAGCTGGGGGTTGCCGAGCTCGCGGCGGGCGGCTTTCGGGAAGGGCTCGTGTTCGTGCAGGTTGCCGATGCCGAAGACCGGCAGGGACGGCATCCCCAGGAATGTGCCGCTCATCGTGCGGTCCTTCCGGTGGTGAGGCGGACGTCGCCGGAGACGGCGGCGGGATTCTCGAGGGTGCTGGCCAGGATCTCGGCGAAGTGCATCGTGGTGACGCCGGTGCCCTGCCGGGACAGTCCGCCACCGATGTGCATCAAGCAGGACGCGTCGCCGCCGGCGCAAAGGTCGGCGCCCGTGCCGCAGATGTTGGCGGTCTTGTCCGCCAGCATCGCCGAGGACACGTCCGCGTTCTTCATCGAGAAGGTGCCGCCGAAGCCGCAGCACTGGTCGGCCTCGGGCAGTTCGGCCAGTTCGATGCCGCCAACCGAGCGCAGCAAGTCCAGTTGGCGGTCGCCGAGCCGGAGCAGGCGCATGCCGTGGCAGCTGGGGTGGTAGGTGATCCGGTGCGGGAAGTACGAGCCCAGCTGCGCCGCTGCGTCGGTGACGCCCAAGACATCCACCAGGAGCTGGGAAAGCTCGTAGGTTTTGGCTCCGACGGCGGCGGCCCGGGCTTCCAGCCCGGCGTCCCCGCAGCGGCGGGCGACCATGAGGTGCTGGTGCTTCACGGAGGCGACGCAGGAGCCGGACGGTGCGACGGCGACGTCGTACTCATCGTCTTCGAAGGCCTTCACATGGTTGGCGACGACGGGCAGCGCCTCCTTGAGGTAGCCGCTGTTGACGTGCATCTGCCCGCAGCAGGCCTGGCCGGCCGGAAAGATGACCTCGTGGCCGAGGCGTTCGAGGATGGACACCGTGGCGCGGGCGGTGGCTGGGTACATGGCGTCCACGATGCATGTGGCGAAAAGCGCGATCCTCACTGGGCACCTCCGCTGGGGACGACGCTCTGGTGTGCGGCCCGGGCTGAGGGCACGTACTCCGCCGGGTGCTGGGAGGCACGCACCACCGCGCGCAGCTCCCCCAACCCGCCGCTGAGCACGCCTGCGGCGCGGGCTTGGACCAGGACGTTGCCCAGGGCCGTGGCTTCCACGGGTCCGGCGATCACGCGTTTGCCGGTGGCGTCGGCGGTGAGCTGGCACAAAAGCCGGTTCTGGGATCCGCCGCCCACAATGTGTACGACGCCGGCCTGGATGTCGGCGAGCCGTTCGGCGTCGGCGATGGTCCGGGCGTAGCCGGCGGCGAGGCTGTCCAGGATGCACCGCACGATGTGCGCGGGATGCTCCGGCAAGACAGCGCCGGTGTTCCGGACCGCGGCCCGGATCCGTTCGGGCATGTTGTCCGGGGCGATGAAACAGGGGTCGTCGGCGTTGATGACCGGGCCGCCGGGCGGAAGAGTCGCGGCCGCGTCGAGCAGTTCCTCGAGCCCCGGCCGGTAGCCTTCGGCGGCCCAGGTGCGCTGGCATTCGCTGAGCAGCCAGAGACCGCCGACGTTGCGCAGGTAGCGGATGGTGCCGTCCACGCCGCGTTCGTTGGTGAAGTTCGCGGTCCGGCTGGCCTCGGTCAGGACCGGGTGGGACAGTTCGACGCCGACCAGGGACCACGTGCCGGAGGAGACGTACGCGAAATTCTCGTTAGCAGCTCCGGCGCCAGCGCCTCCGGCGTCCGCCGGGACGGCGGCGACGGCCGAGGCGGTGTCGTGCGAGCCGACGGCTACCACCGCGGTGGTTTCGGGAAGTCCCAGGCGTGCCGCGATGTCCTGAGTGAGGGTGCCGACCATCTCGCCGGGCTGGATCAGCGGCGGGAACAGGTTCGTGGGGAGGTCCAGGGCGGTGAGGAACTCCGTGGCCCACTCCCCCGCGACGGCGTCGAAGAGCCCGGTGGTGGAGGCGTTGGTGGCCTCGGTGCGGCGCTGGCCGGTGAGCAGGAACCCGATGAGGTCCGGGATGAGCAGCGCCTGCAGCCCCTCCAGCGCCGGCTCCGTGGCGAGCTGGTAGATCGTGTTGAACGGCAGGAACTGCAGCCCGGTGGTGGCGTAGAGCCGGGCCGGATCGAGTTTTTCGTGGACCCGGGAGATGGCGGCACGGGACCGGTCGTCACGGTAGCTGAACGGCGCCGCGACCAGGTCACCGGCGTCGTTGACCAGCCCGTAGTCCACGGCCCAGGTGTCGATCCCGATGCTGGCGATGCTTTCGCCGCGGGCCGCGGCCGCGCGGGCGGCGGCAGCGAGCCCGGCGAGGACCTCGGCGAACAGCGCGTCGAAGTCCCAGCGGAGGCCGCCGTCGAGCTCCTTGACCCCGTTGGGGAACCGGCGCACGGTCTCCAGCTCGGCCCTCGCCCCACCGGGACTGCCCGCGACCCGGCCCAGGATGACCCGGCCTGAGGACGCGCCGATGTCGATCGCGGCAAAAGCACTGCCGGCATCGACATTCCCAGCGAACGGGTCGCCGCCGGGCGCGGTATCCGCTGGCGGCGCAGTGTTCAGCGCAGGAAGGCTCATCCCAGGAAGGCTCATCGCAGGAAGGCCGCGGCCACGCCGGCGTCCACGGGGATGTGGAGCCCCGTGGTGTGGGAGAGCTCGCTGCCTGTGAGCACGGCGGCGGCGTTGGCCACGTTTTCGGGCAGCACTTCGCGCTTGAGCAGGGTGCGCTGGGCGTAGTACTTGCCCAGTTCCTCTTCCTGCACGCCGTAGACGGCGGCGCGCTTGGCGCCCCAGCCGCCGGCGAAGATCCCGGAGCCGCGGACCACGCCGTCGGGGTTGATGCCGTTGACCCGGATCCCGTACTCGCCCAGTTCCGCGGCGAGGAGCCTGACCTGGTGGGCCTGGTCTGCCTTGGTGGCGGAGTAGGCGATGTTGTTCGGGCCGGCGAACACGGAGTTCTTGGAGGAGATGTAGATGATGTCCCCGCCCATCTCCTGGCCGATCATCACCTGTGCGGCCGCCTTGGCCACCAGGAACGAGCCCTTGGCCATGACGTTGTGCTGGAGGTCCCAGTCCTTTTCAGTGGTTTCCAGCAGCGGCTTGGAGATGGAGAGCCCGGCGTTGTTGACCACCAGGTCCAGTCCGCCGAAGGCCAGGACGGCTTCCTGGATGGCGGCGGCGATCTGGGCTTCGTCGGTGACGTCGGCCTGGACCCCGATCGCGACGTCGGCGCCGCCGAGTTCCGCGGCCACGGCCCGGGCGTTGTCCAGGTTCAGGTCCGCGATGACCACGCACGCGCCGTCGGCGGCGAAGCGGGTGGCGATCGCCTTGCCGATGCCCGACGCCGCCCCGGTCACCAAGGCGATCCGGCCGGCATGGGATTTCGGCTTGGGCATCCGGGCCAGTTTGGCCTCCTCCAGGGCCCAGTATTCGATCCGGAACTTCTCGGCTTCCTCGATCGGGGCATAGCTGGAGACGGCTTCGGCGCCGCGCATGACGTTGATGGCGTTGAGGTAGAACTCCCCCGCCACCCGGGCGGTCTGCTTGTTCGCGCCGAAGGAGAACATGCCCACGCCGGGCACCAGCACGATCGCCGGGTCCGCGCCGCGCAGGGCGGGGCTGTCCGGGGTTGCGTGCCGGTCGTAGTACCCCTGGTAGTCCTCGCGGTAGGCGGTGTGGAGTTCTTTCAGCCGGGCCACGGAGTCCTGGACCGGGGCGTCGGCGGGCAGGTCCAGGACCAGCGGCTTGACCTTGGTGCGCAGGAAGTGGTCCGGGCAGGACGTGCCCAGGGCCCCGAGCCGCGGGTGTTCGGCGCTTTCCAGGAACGCCAGGACGGCGGGGTCGTCGCTGAAGTGCCCCAGCTGCGGCTTGTCGGTGGAGGCGAGGCCGCGGATCACGGGGGCCAGGGCGGCGGCCTTCGCGCGGCGCTCGGTTTCCGGGAGGGCGGCGTAGCCGGCCAGCTTGGGACCGAACGGTTCGTTCTTGCCGTGGTCCTTGATGTACTGCTCGGCCTGTTCGATGATCCACAGCGAGTTGGCCTCGGCTTCCTCGCTGGTGGCGCCCCAGGCGGTGATGCCGTGGCCGCCCAGGATGGTGCCGACGGCCTGCGGGTTGGCGTCCTTGATCGCGGCGATGTCCAGGCCGAGCTGGAAGCCGGGGCGCCGCCACGGCACCCAGGCCACTTTCTCGCCGAAGATCTCCTTGGTCAGGGCCTCGCCGTCGGCGGCCGTGGCGATGGCGATCCCGGAGTCCGGGTGCAGGTGGTCCACGTGAGCGGCATCGACCAGGCCATGCATGGCGGTATCGATCGACGGCGCGGCGCCGCCCTTACCGTGCAAGCAGTAATCGAACGCGGCGACCATTTCGTCTTCACGCTCGACGCCGGGGTACACGTTCCTGAGCGCCTGCAGCCGGTCCAGCCGCAGCACGGCAAGGCCCTCGGCCTTCAGCGTGCCCAGATCCCCGCCGGAGCCCTTGACCCACAGGAGCTCGACGTCGTCGCCGGTCACGGGGTCCTTTTCGGTGCCCTTGGCGGAGGTGTTGCCGCCGGCGAAGTTGGTGTTCCGCTTGTCCGCGCCGAGGCGGTTGGAACGGGAGATCAGTTCTTCAACAGTCTTGTTCTCAGTCATAACTCTTAAGCGCCCCATCCGGCCTGGTGGCCGCCGACGCGGTCCTCGTTGATCTTCTTCTGGTAACCGCTGGCCTTGAAGGCGGCCATCGGGTCCGCGGGCAGGCCGCGGGATTCACGCCAATGCGCCAGCGCGGGGCGGACATCGGTGTAAAAGGCATCGTTGAAGATGCCGTTGGCGGCCAGGACGTCGCCGCTGCGCTGGGCCTCGGCCAGCGCGTCGGTGTCGATCAGCAGGGCGCGGGCGGTCATTTCCTGGACATTGAGCACGGACCGGATCTGGCCCGGGATCTTTTCCTCCAGGTTGTGGCACTGGTCCAGCATCAGGGCGACGGCTGAATTCTCTCCTGCGGACTTGCCGAACCCGCCGCCGCGGATGACCTCGTGCATGATGCGGAAGAGCTGGAAGGGATCCGCCGCACCGACGATCAGGTCATCGTCCGCGTAGAAGCGGGAGTTGAAGTCGAAGGAGCCGAGCTTGCCCAGGCGCAGCAGCTGCATGACGATGAACTCGATGTTGGTGCCGGGGGCGTGGTGGCCGGTGTCGAGGCAGACGAAGGCTTTCTCGCCTAGGGCCAGGGTCTGGGCGTAGGAGGTACCCCAGTCCGGAACGTCGGTGTGGTAGAAAGCCGGCTCGAAGAACTTGTACTCCAGCACCAGGCGCTGCTCGCCGCCCAGGGCCGCGTAGATTTCCTGCAGCGACTCGGCGAGACGGTCCTGCCGGCCGCGCATGTCGTCCTGGCCCGGGTAGTTGGTGCCGTCCGCGAGCCAGATCTTCAGATCCCGCGAGCCCGTGGCGTTCATGATCTCCAGGCACTCGAGGTGGTGGTCGATCGCGCGGCGGCGGACCGCAGGGTTCGAGGAGGTCAGGGAACCAAACTTGTACTCGTTGTCCTGGAAGGTGTTGGAGTTAATGGTGCCGAGTCCCACGCCGAGCTCCGCCGCGAACTCCTTCAGGGCCGCGTAATCATCCACCTTGTCCCAGGGGATGTGCAGCGCCACGGTGGGCGCGAGTCCGGTGAGTTCGTGGACCTTCGCGGCGTCGGCCAGCTTCTCGTGGACCGTGCGCGGGGTGCCGGGCGTGCCGAACACCTTGAAGCGGGTGCCGGAGTTGCCGTAGGCCCAGGACGGGACCTCGATGGCGAGTTCCCCGAGGCGGCCCAGGGCCGTTTCTGTGGTGTTCATGGTTGTTCCTTCTGCGGTTGGTGGTTGTCCCCGGCGGCGTTGGCCGCGGACAACTGGTCCTCGAGATTGAAGATTTCGGTGAGCTGGAGGAAGCCTTGGTCCGGCGCTCCGGCGAGGTCGTCGAAGAAGCCGGCCATCTCGGCCTGCCAGCGGGCGTTGACGTCAGTGGCTGCCATCCGGGCCTGGGCTTCGGTCAGGCTGTCCGTTTCGAAGTAGCCGATCAGGAGCCCATCGGGCCGGAGGAAGAGTGAGTAGTTGTTCCAGCCCGAGGCCTTGAGGGCCCGGAGCATCTCTGGCCAGACGGCGGCGTGCCGGCGGGTGTATTCCCCGATCAGCGCGGGCTTGACCTGGAGCTGGAAGCAGACGCGTTGCGTGCTCATGAGAGCACCACGTGGCGGTGTTCGATGCCCAGCAGGGATGCGGCGGCCTTGATGTCGGCGGCGCGGTGGCCGACGCACAGGGCCCAGTGGTGGCCGATTCCGGTCTGGCTCCAGACGTCCACCCAGAGCCCGGGATCCCCGCCGAAGTCCACCCGGGAGGTCGTGTTGCCGATCTGCAGGAGCGGGCCGGGAACCACCTCGCCCTCGGAGGTGACGAACACGTAGCTTCCGTCCGGGTCCTGGCCGAGGCCGAAGGTGGTGACGGGACCGTGGCGAACATCGAATTCGACCGAGACGCCCCAGCCGCGTTTGCCGTGGTAGATGCCGAGCCCGCGCAGGAGCGGGTCCTGGGCGGACACGGCCAGGTGGGCCGGACCGTCGTGTCCCATTTCGACCACGTTGTCGAGGAAGTTCAGGGCCTGGATCTCGGTAAATGATCCCCCGGCGCCGATCGCCTGGGCCGCCAGCATGGCGATGGAGGTCCGCAGCTCGAACTCGCCGGCCATCGGGATGCCCCGGGCCGTCAGGATGGAGGAGCCCAGGATCATCCCGGCGCCGAGCCGTTCGTGCTGTTCGCCGGCCAGTCCGCGGTGATAGTAGGCCACGGAGTCCAGGTCAAAGTCCTCCACAAGGCGGTCCAGGCCGACGGACACCTTCGCGCCCCACGCGAAGTCGTCGTCGTTCACGGAGTCATCCACAACGAAGAGTTCGCGGGCGAGCCCGAGCCGTTCGGTCACCTCCGCCTCCGTGACGGCGTTGACCCGTTCGCGGAGGTCATCGAATTCCAGCACCTCCACGTGGGAGCCGAAGGTGGTGGACACGGTGGTGAGGTCGGTGGCGACATCGAGCATGCCCGGATAGAGGTGGCCCATGAGTCCGTGCCGGGCATTGCGGAGCCGGGCGCGGACGCCGGCGGCGTGCACCCACGCGGTGATCCGCTCCCAGGCGGACTCCTGCTTGAGGTGCCCCGAGACTGAGCGGAAGTCGATTCCGGCCCGGCGGAAGACGTTGGCGACCTCCGGCACCGGGCACTGGCCGCAGTAGGCCAGCCACTTGCCGGTGTCAAAGTTGGCGTGGTCCATCGCTTCGGTTGGCTGCAGGTCGATCACCAGGACGGGGGTTTTCGCGCGCTGGGCGATGGGCAGGACCATGGAGGACGTCAGGTACGTGGTGAGGAAGATGACGATGAGGTCGCAGTCGGCGACGCGGAGTTTTTCGCCGGCCACGGCGGCTTCCTGCGCGTCGGAGATGAAGCCGGTGTCGATGACGTCGGCGTCGAGTTCCTGGAAGCGGCCGGTGACGTAGCGGACGGACTCCCGCAGCTGCGGCAGCAGTTCCGGGAACTGGGGCCAGTACGCGCCGAGGCCGCCGGAGACCAGCCCGATGCGGGTGGGGCGGCGCCGATGCGGTTGCAGCAGCCGGTCTGCCGGTTGTTTCTGGTTCATGTGGGGGCCTTCCGGCATGAAAAAGGGGAACTGGGGCTCCGGAACGTGGTTTCCGGGCACGGCTGTGGAGCAGGCGCCGTGGGCCCGGTGCTGTGGCACCGGTGAAGCGGAACGGAGTGAAGTGGTGAGGTGCCGGGCGGGCTGTCGGCGGCCCGCCCGGCCGCTCGGGATGGGTCAGGTAAGGATTAGAAGTTGTACTTGTCGATGTTCTCGGCGTTGAAGACCGTCGGCGGGCCGACGATCACCAGGCCGCCCTTTTCGACCTTGCGTTCGCCCAGTTCGCCGGCGGTGAAGGTATCCCCTTCGGCGCCGGTGATCTTGCCGTCCTTGAGGGCCTTGCCGGCGAACGCCGCAACGTAGCCGAGCTGTGCCGGATCCCAGAGGGCGAACTCCTTGACGGTGCCGTCCTTCACGAAGGGCCGCATTTCATTCGGCAGTCCGAGCCCGGTGAGGGCAACCTTGCCCTTGTAGGCGGACGTTGAGAGGTACCGGGCGGTAGCGGCGATGCCCACTGTGGTGGGCGAGATGATGCCCTTCAGGTTCGGGTGGGCCTGCATGAGGCCCTGGGCTTCCTGGAAGGACTTGGTGTCGTTGTCATCGCCGTAGACCTTGGCCACAAGCTTGATGTCCTTGTACGCGGGGTTGGAGGCGAGCTCCTCCTCCATGTACTTAATCCACTCGTTCTGGTTGGTGGCGTTGGCGGTGGCGGACAGGATGGCGATCTCGCCGCTGCCGCCGATCTGCTCGGAAATCAGCTTGGTCTGGATCAAGGCAACGTCCTTGGCGACGACCTGGCTGATGAAGATGTCGCGGCAGTCGGGATTGGTATCCGAGTCGAACGCGACGATCTTGGCGCCGGCGGAACGGGCTTCGCCGAGGGCCGTGCAGACGGCGTCGGGGTCATTGGCGGCAATCGCGATGACGTTCGTGCCGGCCTGAGTCTCGGCGTTGATGAACGAAACCTGGCTGGAGGCGGAGGCTTCCAGCGGTCCGACGACCTGCGAGGAAGCGAATCCTGCCTCGGTGGCGCCCTTCTTGCCGCCGCCCAGAACAACGTCCGTGTACGGGTTGTTCAGCTGCTTGGGGATGAAGGTGATCTTCTGGTCCCCGCCGCCTGCCGAGGGGCTGCTGGTGTCGGTCGAGGATGCAGAGCCGCTGTTGCAGGCTGTCAGCGCCAGTGCGGCCACGGCGGTGATGGCCACCATGCTTCCCAGTCGGCCGGTCCGGCCCTTGTTCTTGCGGTTCAACATCATTGTTCTTCCCTTTTCCTTCGTGCGGTCGGTACAGCCGGTCCCAGGCGGGCGCGGTTTGTTGTGGTGTGCAGATTTCAGGTGGCCTTGCGGGTGAAACTTCGGCGGACGCGGCGGGTGTGTCGCCATTGCCTGATGGCGGAGCCGATGCTCGGCGCCACCACTGAGAGGATCAGCAGCAGTCCGGTCACCGTGATGAGGACGACGTCGGACACCCGGGCCAGGCGGAGGGCGTAGTTGAGCGTGCCGATCAGCAGGACGCCGGCGATGACGCCGGGGATGGAGCCCTTGCCGCCGAAGATCGACACGCCGCCGAGCAGGACGGCAGCGATGACGGCCAGTTCCAGGCCGGAGGCGTTGTCGCTGCGGGCGCTTGTGTAGCGCAGCGTCCAGTAGATGCCGGCGAGAGCCGAAACGGCGCCGGACCCGACGTAGAGCCAGAACTTGCTGCGGGCGACGTTGATCCCGACGAAGCTGGCGGCTTCCTTGCTGTAGCCCATCGCATAGAGGCCGCGTCCGAACGGTGTGAAGTGCAGCAGCACGCCGAAGAAGACCATCACCACGACGACGCCGATCATCACCGTGGGGATGCCGGTGCCGCCGATTTTGGAGGTGAAGAAGGCGGTCAGCGCCTTGGGGAAGTTGGCCACGGCGTTGTCGCCGATGATGACCAGGGCCAGACCGCGGAACAACGCCAGGGTGCCGATGGTGACCGCCAGGGAGGGCAGTCCGAGGACCGCGATCAGGAAGCCATTGAACATGCCGGCGGCAATTCCTGCCAGCAGGCTGATTGCCAGGGCCAGCCAGATGTCCGTCCCGCCGGCCCAGAGGACGCCCATCAGGGCGCTGGTCAGGCCGGCGGTGCTGGCCACGGACAAGTCGATGTCGCCCGTGATGATGATCAGTGTCATCGGCATGGCAATCAGCAGGACCGGGATGACGTCCAGGAGCAGGAAGCCGGTGGTGACCGGCGAGGCGAAGCGCGGGATGGCGATGGCGGCGTAGATCAGGAAAGCAATCAGGGCGTAGATGGTGACGGCGTCACGGCCCATCAGGATCCGCGCGGCGCCGGTCCGGCCCTTCGGTTCGCTGGCCAGTGGCTTGGTGTTGTCAGCCACGGGAGCCGGCGCCGTGCTGGTGGTGGACGTGGTTTCAGACATTGCGAGCCTCGCTAATCCGCAGTTTCTTGGCTGTGCGCAGGCTGGCCACGCGGTCGATGATGATGGCGGTGAGGATCAGCACGCCGACGATCGCCTGCTGCCAGAATTTGTCCACCCGCAGGGCGGTCAGGGAGCTGGTGATGGTGGTCAGGAGGACGGCGCCGAGCGCGGCCCCAGTCACCGATCCGCTGCCGCCGAAGATGGCCACACCACCGACGACGGCGGCCGCCACCACGGTCAGTTCCATCCCGGTGCCGGTGGTGGCGCCGACGGAGTTGAAGCGGCTGGCGTAAAGCACACCGGCCAGGCCGGCGAGCGCGCCGTTGGCCAGGAACGCGAGGAACACGCGCTTGGAGACCTTGATGCCGAACGCGGTGGCCGCGTCCGGGTCCGAGCCGATGGCGTACAGGTCACGGCCCGGGCGGGTGCCGGACATGTAGATGGCGACGGCGATCACGACGACGATGGCCAGCAGCGTGATGACGGGGAACCCCAGAAAGGTGTTCACCGAGAGGGCGCCGAACTCCTCCGGACGGTCGCCGGCGAAGTACTGCTTGCCGCCGGCCCAGGCGTTGTTCAGGCCGCGGTACACGTAGAGCGTCCCGAGGGTGATGACCAGGGCGGGCACTTTGGCCAGCGTGACCAGGGCGCCGTTGACGGCGCCCAGCAGCGCCCCGAAGGCCATGCCGATCACAAAGACTGCGATGATCGGCACGTCGGGCATGGCCGAGAAGAGGGAGCCGGTGCCGAAGGCGACCAGCCCCAGCATGGAGCCGACGGAAAGGTCGATGTTCCTGGTGATGATCAGCAGGGTCTGCCCCACCGCCAGAATCATGATGATCGTGGCGTTGAGCAGCAGGTCCTTCACGCCCTGCGCGGTGAGGAACAGCGGGTTGATCAGGTAGGTGACGAGTACCAGCAGTGCCAGCGCGATCAGCACGGGGAGTTCGCGCATCCGCAGCAGCGAGGCGACGGCGCCCCGGGCGCCGGCGTCGGGTGCCGGCGTCGTTGCGTTCTTGTGGTCCAGAGCTGAGCTCACAGGGTTCCTCCTGCGGAAGACGTGGCGGCGTGCATGACCGATTCGGGGTTCGCATCGGCACGGTCGAGTTCGGCGGTGATCCGGCCTTCGCGCATGACCAGGACGCGGTCCGCCATGCCGAGGACCTCGGGCAGTTCGGAGGAGATCATCAGGATCGCGATCCCGCGCCCGGCGAGGTCCGAAATGAGCCGGTGGACCTCGCTCTTGGTGCCGACGTCGATGCCGCGGGTGGGCTCGTCGATGATCAGCAGCCGCGGGTCCGTGGCCAGCCACTTGGCGAGCACCACCTTTTGCTGGTTGCCGCCGGAGAGCGTGGAGACGGCGTACTCCTGCGAGCCGGTCTTGACCTGGAGCCGTTTGCTCCATTCCTGGGCCGCGCGCCGCTCGGCGCCCCCGTTAATCAGGCCCGCCGTCGTGTACTTGTTGCGCAGCGTGAGCGTGACGTTCCGGGCCACGGACAGGTCCATCACGAGGCCCTGCTTGCGGCGGTCCTCCGGCACGAAGCCCATGCCGGCGGTGATGGTCACCTGGGGATTCCGCGGCCTGAGCTTGCGTCCGTCGAAGGTAATATCGCCGGCGTCGTAGGGGTCGATGCCGAATACGGCACGGGCCACCTCGGTGCGGCCGGCGCCGACGAGGCCGGCCAAGGCAACAATTTCCCCGGCGCGGACCTCGAAGCTGATATCGCGGAACACCCCGGCGCGGCTGAGGCCGTCCACTTTCAGGACCACGTCGCCGATCTCGGCCGGGGTCTTGGGGAACAGGGCGCCAATGTCGCGGCCCACCATCTCGCGAACGATCTGCTCGACGGTGACGTCGGCCGTGCGGTGGGTGGAGATATACCGGCCGTCCCGCATCACGGTGATGCGGTCGCACAGGTCAAAGACCTCGTCGAAACGGTGCGAAATGAAGAGGATGCCGGTCCCGCGGTCCCGGAGGCTCCGGGCCACGGAGAACAGCCGTTCGACCTCGACGCCGCTGAGGGCTGCCGTGGGCTCGTCCATTACCAGGACTTTGGCGTCCAGCGAAATGGCCTTGGCGATTTCAATGATTTGCTGGTCCGCGATGGACAGGCCTTCGGCGATGCGGGTCGGGTCGATCGGAACGCCAAGCCGCTCGAACAGCTTGCGCGCCTCCCTGACCATGGTCGCTTTGCTGATGAGCCCGAAGCGGCCCTTGGGCTGGCGGCCGATGAAAATGTTCTCCGCGACACTCAGGTCCGGGAAGAGCGTGGGTTCCTGATAGATGACCGAGATTCCGGCGTCCTTGCTCTCGGCAACATTGCGGAACTGGACGCTCTGGCCTGCCACCTGGAAGTCGCCGGAATCGGGGTGGTGCAGGCCTGCGAGGATTTTCACCAGCGTGGACTTGCCGGCGCCGTTCTCGCCGACGAGTGCGTGGATTTCGCCAGCCTCGATGTGGATGGTGCCGTCGGCCAGGGCGACCACCGGGCCAAAGGTCTTGGCTGCGTGGGAGAGCGAGAGAACCGGAACCTGCTCCCCCTCAGCGGGGCCGGACCGGGAACTGTGTGTCTGCTGCATAAAATTGACCGCACCTTTGGGGCTTAGTGAACACTGCAATGAATCGTTTCATAACGAGTTGTGATTTGAATCATAAGGTCTTCGAATCAACACGTCAACTGACCTCAGGGATTCGAGACGCCGCTTTTGATTCGTTTCAATGAAAGGGTTCAAAGTGGACCCCGGGCGGGTATCCTGAAGTGACTATTTTGCGTACGCGCCGCCTGGCCCCAAAGGCTGCGGCGTCCACCTTCAGGAGCACAGGAAATGGTTTCAGCGAGCGTCAAGGACGTCGCGGCACTGGCCGGCGTCTCGGTGGGGACGGTCTCCAATGTGCTGAACCGGCCGCAGAAGGTTTCCGCGGAAGTTACCCTGAGGGTCCAGTCCGCCATCGACAAGCTCGGCTTCGTCCGGAACGACGCCGCGCGCCAGTTGCGCGCGGGCATGAGCCACAGCATCGGCCTGGTGGTCCTGGATGCTGCGAACCCCTTCTTCTCGGATCTGGCCCGGGGCGCGGAGGACCGCGCCGCCGCGGAGAACTTCACCGTCCTCGTCGGCAACAGCAACGAGGACGAGGGCCGGGAATCCGCGTATCTGGACCTCTTTGAGCAGCAGCGCGTGCGGGGCGTGCTGCTGTCCCCGGTAGGAAATGTGATCCCCCGGTTGGAGCAGCTCCGGCGCCGGGGCATCCCGACAGTGCTCGTGGACAGGCAGACAGAGAACACGAGCTTCTCCTCGGTGGCCGTGGACGACCTGGCGGGCGGGGAGATGGCTGCGGCCCACCTGTTGTCGCTGGGCAGGCGGCGCATCGCGTTTATCGGCGGCCCGGCAAGCATCCGGCAGGTGGCGGACCGTTTGGCAGGGGCGCGGAAGGCCATCGACGCCGTGGCGGGTGCAACGCTCGAGGTCATCGCCACGGAATCTCTGACCGTGCTTTCGGGCAGGGCGGCCGGCGAGTCCATCCGGTCCCGGCCCGAAGCCGAACGCCCGGATGCGATCTTTGCAGCCAACGACCTGCTTGCCGTGGGTGCCCTGCAGGGCCTGATGCTCATGGGCGGCGTCAAAGTGCCGCAGGAGATCGCCCTGATCGGCTACGACGACATAGAGTTCGCCGCCGCCGCCGTCGTGCCGCTGTCCTCCATCCGGCAGCCCAGCGCCCTCATCGGCTCCACCGCACTGGAACTGTTGCTCCGGGAGGCGGCATCGGAGGACGGCTTTGCACCCACCCAGGTGGTCTTTCCGCCCGAATTGATAGTGAGGGCATCCACGCAGGGCTGAAAGGAGGCTCCGATGGGCAGCACAGATTATGAGTTCCGGACCGTCTGGCGCGTGGCGGGCACGCCGGAGGAGGTCGCGGCGGTCTTGGGCGACGCCACGGCCCTGCCCCGGTGGTGGCCTTCCGTCTATCTCAGCATCGAGCCCGTGGCCGGCGGACCGGAGCCCGGGCCCGGCATTCCGCGCCCCACGCGCCTGTACACGAAGGGCTGGCTGCCCTATACGCTCCGCTGGACCCTCACGGTTACGGAGCCCGTCACGGCCCGCGGCTTCGCCCTCACCGCGGCAGGCGATCTGAACGGCACCGGCCGCTGGACCTTTGAAGAGGATGGGCCGGAAACGGTCATCACCTACGACTGGCGCGTCAGCGCCGCCAAGCCCCTGCTGCGGCGGCTGAGCTGGCTGCTGAAGCCGGCCTTCGCCGCCAACCACCGCTGGGCGATGGCCCGTGGCCAGGAGAGCCTCGCCCTGGAACTGCGCCGGCGCCGCGCGGCAGCGGGGGGCACCTCGGGGCGCACGGCGGCCGCGGCAGCGGCTGTCCCGCCGCCCCCTCCGCCCACCTTTGCCTGGCTGACCCGCCGCCGCGCAGCCCGCACGGACACGTAGACGGCCGCCTAGCGCCCGGAGTTCTACCGGGGGCTCCGGCCCTGGACTTCCGTCCCTGGACTTGTGCACAACAGTAAGACAGTGTCTCATTCACTTGACCATTGAGGCGGAAGGCCATTCCACGGTTAGCTGGGTCACATCCTCGTTTCCCCGTGACCGTTCAGGACTCCTCATGACCTTGCAGAAAAACCGGCCTTCCGGCAGCGCCGCCCATTGGGACGACGTCGAGATCGGCGACGCCGTCCACCTCCACCGCGGCGGCCGCCTTGAGCACGCGGGCCTGGTCGACAACCGCACGCCCGACGGCGATGTCGTATGGGTGCTCTCCGACGGCGGGCACCGGCAGCTGTTCCACGTTGCCGACGGCTTTGAACTGAGCGTGGCAGACCCCGGAGGCGCTGGCCATGCTGGCAACTGACCGGCCTACGGCGCTGGCACGGCAGCCGGAAATCCTGTCCGGGTCCGCGGCCGGGACGGACCCCTGGGCCGCTTCCTGCCCCGACGACTGCCACTACTGCTCGGGGCCCGAGACCGACTAGGGCAGCTGCTCGCCGGCTCCGGGAAGCAGCACGCGGCGCAGTTGACCTCGGCCGATGCCGGGAAATCACAATCCGGACATCAATCGGGCTCCGTCGCAGTGGCATCGTTGACTAAGGCAACGGCGGGGATAATGGTTGAGCCATGAGGTCTCAGCGAATGAAGCACGCACTGGTTGTGACAACGGCTGCCGCGGCGGCCCTCCTCTTCAGCGGCTGCGGGGGCAGCTCGACGCAGGCCCAGTCGGCCGCGTCCCCGCCCAGCCCGTCTGCCACGGAGACCAGCCAGCCGCCGGCGACGTCCGCCGCCGCGCCGGAATCCTCTGCCGCCGCCGCACCGTCCACCGCCAAGGCAGGCCCCCAGCTGTGCAAGGCCGCAAGCCTGACCGGCACCACCGATGCCACCGGCGGCGGCGCGGCCGGCAGCATCTACATGCAGCTGATCCTGACCAACTCCGGCACCGAACCGTGCCTGCTGAAGGGCTTCGCGGGCGTCTCCCTCACAGCAGGGGCCGACGGTGAGCCGATCGGCGCCGCCGCCACCCGCGACGACTCGGGCCCGGTCACCGACGTCACGCTTGCCCCGGGCAAGGCCGGCACAGCCACCCTGCGCTACACCCAGGCCGCCAACTACCCGGACTGCACCAAGACACCGGCGGCAGGATTCCGGGTCTACCCGCCCAACGACACCGCGTCGCTGTTCATTCCGCAGCAACTGGACGCCTGCACCAACACGGAGATCAACCTGCTGACCATCGGTGCCTTCCAGCCCAAGTAACACCCGTCCCCCGCGTCTCTGATCCAGCGCGTCTGCGCTCCGCCCGTCCCGGGTCACCTGGCCGCCGCGTTACCCGGCAGGCGCCACGATGGGACCCGCCGCCCCATGATGGGGCCCGGCCAATAGTGTCGGCGGGGTAGGGCATGATGGAGGAATGAAGGGGCAGGAGCTCGCCGGCGGCACACTCGCGGCCGACGCCATGGACCGGTTCAGCCGGCCGACCCGGGACTGGTTCCTGGGCGCTTTTTCCGCGCCCACCCCGGCCCAGAACGGCGCCTGGAATGCCATCTCCTCCGGTGCGCACGCCCTCGTCGTCGCACCCACCGGCTCCGGCAAGACGCTCGCCGCGTTCCTCTGGGCCCTGGACCGGTTGCTCGTCTCCGCGCCCGCGGAGCCCGAAACCCTCCCCGGAGTGGACCCGGCGGCCAAGGGCGGGCGCCGGAAGCCTGCCCGAGGCAAGGCGCCCCAGCGCAAGACCCGTGTGCTGTACATATCCCCGCTCAAGGCTCTCGGCGTCGACGTCGAACGCAACCTCCGCGCGCCGCTGATCGGCATCACGCAGACCGCCAAACGCCTGGACCTCCCGGCCCCGCTCATTACCGTGGGTGTCCGGTCCGGGGATACGACGGCGTCGGACCGCCGCTCGCTGCTCAGCCACCCGCCCGATATCCTCATCACCACCCCGGAATCGCTCTTCCTGATGCTGACGTCCAAGGCCCGCGAAACCCTCAGCGAGGTGGACACGATCATTGTCGACGAGGTCCACGCCGTCGCCGGCACCAAGCGCGGGGCGCATCTGGCGGTGTCGCTGGAACGGCTGGACGCGCTGCTGCCCAAGCCCGCGCAGCGGATCGGGCTGTCGGCCACCGTGGAACCCAAGGAGCTGGTGGCGCAGTTCCTCGCCGGCTCGGCGCCGGTGGAAATTGTCGCCCCTCCGTCACGGAAGAACTGGGACCTGACCGTCTCCGTCCCGGTGGAGGACATGTCCGATCTCCAGGGCGCCGCCGGGGCCTTCGACTCCGGTCCGGCCTCCGGGCTGCAGCCCCAGGCCTCCATCTGGCCGCATGTGGAGGAAAAGATCGTGGACCTGGTGCTCGCCAACCAGTCCACCATCGTGTTTGCGAACTCCCGCCGCCTCGCCGAACGGCTGACCGCCCGGCTCAACGAGATCTACGCCGAACGCCAGCTCCTGGCAGCCGGCGGCGGCTGGACAGACTTTGGCGCCGGCGCCCCGGACTTCGACGCCGTGCCGAATGACGTGCCGCGGGGCGTGCCGAGTCCAGTGCCGTCCGGCGGCGCCGCCGCGCAGCCCACGTCCACCGCCACACCGGCCCACATGATGGCCCAGGCCGGGAGCACCGCCGGCGCCGATCCCGTGCTGGCCCGCGCCCACCACGGCTCCGTGTCCAAGGACCAGCGCGCCCTGATCGAGGATGACCTGAAATCCGGTCGGCTGCGCTGCGTTGTGGCCACGTCCTCACTCGAGCTCGGCATCGACATGGGTGCCGTGGACCTGGTGGTGCAGGTCGAGTCGCCGCCCTCCGTGGCCAGCGGCCTGCAGCGGGTGGGCCGCGCCGGCCACCAGGTCGGCGAAGTCTCCCAGGGTGTCCTGTTCCCGAAGCACCGGGCAGACCTGGTCCACACGGCCATCACCGTGGAGCGGATGCTCGCGGGCAAGATCGAGCGGCTGAGCGTGCCGGCCAACCCGCTGGACATCCTGGCCCAGCAGACGGTCGCCGCCACGGCCCTCGGTGCCATCGACGTGGAGGACTGGTTCAGCACGGTCCGGCGGTCGGCGCCGTTCGCCTCGCTCCCCCGCTCCGCGTTCGAGGCCACCCTGGACCTCCTGGCCGGACGGTACCCCTCGGACGAGTTCGCCGAACTGCGCCCCCGGGTGATCTGGGACCGGAACGCCGGGACCATCGAGGGAAGGCCCGGCGCGCAGCGGCTCGCCGTCACTTCCGGCGGCACCATCCCGGACCGCGGGCTGTTCGGCGTCTACATCATCGGCACCGAAGTCGAGGGCACCGGCGGTAGCGGCTCCTCCGGCGGCGCCGGTGCGGACGGCAGGGCAGCCAGCCCGGCCGCCGCCGCGGCCAAGGGCGGGCGCCGGGTGGGCGAACTCGATGAGGAAATGGTCTATGAGTCCCGGGTTGGCGACGTCTTCGCCCTCGGCGCCACCAGCTGGAAGATCGAGGACATCACGCACGACCGCGTCCTGGTCTCGCCGGCGTTCGGCCAGCCCGGCAAGCTCCCCTTCTGGAAGGGCGACTCCCTGGGCCGGCCGGTGGACCTGGGCCGCGCCCTCGGCGCATTCATGCGCGAACTGGCGGCGTCCGACGTCGGGCCGGCCACCGAGCGGTGCAAGGCCAGCGGACTGGACGATTACGCCGCGAACAACCTGATCCAGTACCTCGCCGAACAACGGCTCGCCACCGAGGTGGTCCCCAGCGACACGACCCTAGTGGTCGAACGCTTCCACGACGAGCTCGGCGACTGGCGCGTGGTGCTGCACAGCCCCTTCGGCATGCCCGTGCACGCACCGTGGGCCCTGGCCGTGGGCCAGCGCCTGCAGCAGCGCTACGGGATGGACGGCTCGGCCATGGCCGCCGACGACGGCATCGTGCTGCGCGTGCCCATGATGGAGGATGAGCCGCCGGGCGCCGAGTTGTTCCTGTTTGACCCGGAGGAAATCGAGCAGATGGTGACGGCGGAGGTCGGCGGGAGCGCCCTGTTCGCCTCCCGGTTCCGCGAGTGCGCGGCCCGCGCGTTGCTCCTGCCCCGGCAGAATCCCGGCAAGCGGCAGCCCTTGTGGCAGCAGCGGCAGCGTTCGGCGCAGCTGCTGGATGTTGCCCGGAAGTACCCGACGTTCCCGATTGTCCTCGAGACGGTCCGCGAGTGCCTGCAGGATGTCTACGACCTTCCGGCGCTGAAGGACATCGCCGCGTCGGTCGAGCGCCGCGAGCTCAGGATCGTCCAGACCACCACCCAGCAGCCCTCCCCGTTCGCGAAGTCCTTGCTCTTTGGCTACGTGGCCCAGTTCCTCTACGAAGGCGACTCCCCGCTGGCGGAGCGCCGGGCCGCCGCCCTGGCCCTCGATTCCACCCTGCTCAACGAGCTCATGGGCCGCGTGGAGCTGCGCGAACTGCTGGATGCGAAGGTCATCGAGGCCACCGAGCGCGAACTGCAGCGGCTGGCCCGCGACCGCCAGGTGCGCGGGCTGGAGGGCGTCGCGGACCTCCTGCGCCTCCTCGGTCCGCTCTCGCCGGACGAGGTCGCCGCCCGGCTGGAGCCGGTCACGGCCCCAGCCCAGGGAAGCGAGGCTGCCGGGACCGCACCGGCGGCTGAGCCTGTCGAAGGCCTGCCGGCTGAGCTAGCCGAAACCCCGGAGGTGCTGCCAGCCGAAAGCCCGGCGACGGAGGCCGACGCCGCCGCCCACCTCACGGGCCTGCAGCGTGCCAACCGTGCCATCAAGGTCAACATCGGCGGAGTCGAGCGCTTTGCGGCGGTCGAGGATGCCGCCCGGCTTCGGGATGCCCTCGGCGTGCCGCTGCCCATGGGTGTGCCGCTGGCCTTCATCGAGCCGGTCGCTGACCCCCTCGGCGACCTCGTCTCGCGCTACGCCCGCACGCACGGGCCCTTCACCGCCGCCGAGGCCGCGGCGCGGCTGGGACTGGGCGTCGCCGTCGTCGGCACGGCGCTGAAGCGGCTGGCCGCGGACGGGCGCGTGGTGGAAGGAGAGTTCCGCCCGCACGCTGCGCCGCCGGCGGTCACGTCGGCCAGCACGGCAGCCGGCGGTGAAGAATCCGGGGTTGAGGGTTCCGGCGTGGATGGATCCGGCGAGGAGGCGTTCCAGCCCACTGTTGTGCCTCCCCTTTTGCCTCCGGCCAATGTGAGTGAATGGTGCGACGCCGAGGTCCTCCGCAGGCTGCGCCGCCGTTCCCTCGCCGCGCTCCGCGCCGAAGTCGAGCCGGTGGACGCCGCCGCCTACGGCCGGTTCCTGCCCGCCTGGCAGAACGTGCGGACCCCGGGCGGCCGCGGGCAGTCGGCGCTCCGCGGCCTGGACGGCATCATCACGGCCATCGACCAGCTCTCCGGCGTGCCCATTCCGGCCTCGGCATGGGAGCCGCTTGTCCTGGCCGGCCGCGTCTCCAACTACCAGCCGGCCATGCTGGACGAGCTCATGGCCGCCGGCGAGGTCCTCTGGTCCGGTGCCGGCTCGCTGCCGGGCAACGACGGCTGGGTGAGCCTGCACCTCGCCGATTCGGCTGAACTGACGCTGAACCCGTCCATCGACTTCGAACCCGGCGACGCGCAGCGACGGCTCCTCGAACACCTGCAGAACAACGGCGGCGGCTACTTCTTCCGGCAGCTGACCGAGGTTGCCGGCGGCATGGATTCGGTGCTCAGCGACCAGGACGTGGTGGCAGCACTCTGGGATCTCGCTTGGGCGGGCCGGATTACCGGCGACACGTTCGCCCCCGTCAGGGCCCTGATCGCCGGCGGGCACACCGCGCACCGGCAGGTGGGGCGCGCCCCGCGGGCCCGCGCGCCGCGGCTCAGCCGGCTCGGACGGGCGCACGGCACCGGCCTGCTCGGATCGCCGGGACTCACCGGCGGCCGGTACGGATCCGTGACCGGCACCGCGCCCGCTCCCCCGCTCGCCGCAGGACGCTGGTCCGCGCTGCCCTCACCGGAGCTCGATCCCACCATCCATGCGCGGGCCACCGCGGAGCTGCTGCTGGACCGCTACGGCGTGGTCACCCGCGGCTCGGTCATGGCAGAAAACATCCTCGGCGGCTTCGGCCTCATGTACAAGGTCCTGGCCCGGCTCGAGGAAGCCGGACGCTGCCGCCGCGGCTACTTCATCGAACACCTCGGTGCGGCGCAGTTCGCCGTCCCCGCCACGGTGGACCGGCTGCGGTCCTACGTCGAGGACGCCGAACTGCACAAGGCAGAACCGGTGGCCCTGGCCCTCGCCGCGACCGACCCTGCCAACCCGTACGGCGCCGCGCTGCCATGGCCCGCGCTCAACGTCGACGCCGGCACCGGCCACCGCCCGGGCAGGAAGGCCGGCGCCCTCGTGGTCCTGGTCGACGGCGCCCTGGCGCTGTACGTCGAGCGCGGCGGCAAGACCCTGCTCGCGTTCAGCGACGACCCCGACGTCCTGGCCGCGGCCGGCACGGCCCTGGTGGGTGTGGTGACCCGAGGCGCGGTGGACAAGCTGATCATGGAAAAGGTCAACGGCCACGGCATCCTGGACACCCCGGTGGCGGCCGCCCTCGCCCACGCCGGGGCCTATTCCACCCCCAAGGGACTGAGGATCCGTGCCTGAGGGCGATTCGGTCTTCCGCGCCGCCGCGCAGCTGCACGCAGCCCTGGCCGGGAAGGAACTGGTCTCCTCCGACTTCCGGGTCCCGCGCTTCGCCACCCTCAAGCTCGGCGGCTGGACCGTCGCCGAGGTGGTGCCCCGCGGCAAGCACCTGCTGATGCGCGTCCAGGGCCCGACGCCCACAGACCGGCTCACCATCCATTCGCACCTGAAGATGGAGGGCAGCTGGCAGGTCTACCCGCCCGGGGGCCGCTGGCGGAAGCCCGGCTTCACGGCCCGCTGCGTGCTGCGGACCGCCACGGCCGACGCCGTCGGGTTCTCCCTGGGCATCCTTGAGGTGGTCCGGACCGACCAGGAGGACACCATCGTGGGGCACCTCGGCCCGGACCTGCTGGGCCCGGACTGGGACGCGGCCGAGGCCGAACACCGGCTGCTCACAGCCCCGGACGTACCGATCGGCGTCGCCCTGCTGGACCAGAGCAAGCTGGCGGGGATCGGAAACATCTACCGGTGCGAGGCCTGCTTCCTCGCGGGCGTCCATCCGGCGTCGCCCGTCTCGGCAGTGCCGGACCTTCCCGCCATCATCACCGACGCCCAGGTCCTGCTCTCCGCCAACCTCGGGCCGGGCCGACGGACCACCGTCCTGAACGCCCGGGGCGTGCCGGTGGGCCGCACCGCCGGGCGTCCCGGCTACTGGGTCTACCGGCGCGAGCACCAGCCGTGCCTCAAATGCGGCACTCCGATCCGCCGCGGCGTCCTGGGCAAGGAGAACGGCGCCGGCACTGTCACCGAGGAACGGGACATCTACTACTGCCCCACCTGCCAGCCCCTGCCGGGCCCCGGATCAGAGGGCGCCGGCTGACGGGGCCCGCGGGAATCAACCCGCGGGAATCAATCGGCCGGCCCTCTGCCCGCCGCCACAGGGACCGCCGCCACAGGAACTGCCGTCCCGGCAACGGCGGCTTCCGCTTCAGTTCCGGCCGTTTCAGCTCCGGCCGCGTCAGTTCCGGCCGCTTCAGTTCCGGCCGCCGGGACCGGACGCGCTTCCGGAACGGTGAACCGCGGCAGCAGCAACTGCACCAGGGGGCCAATGGCCAGCGCGTACAGCACCGTGCCCACACCGACCGAGCCGCCCAGCAGCCAGCCCGCGCCAAGGACCACCACTTCAATGCCGGTGCGGCACACCCGGACCGGCCAGCCCGTCCGCCGGGCGAGGCCCGTCATGAGCCCGTCCCGTGCGCCCGGGCCCAGGCGGGCGCCGATGTAGCAGGCGGAGGCGACGCCATTGAGCAGCACCGCCCCGACGAGCAGGCAGATCTGGCCGCCCAGATGCGAAAACTGTGGAATCAGGGCCAGCCCGATGTCCGCGAAGACCCCCACCAGCACGGCGTTGCACAGGGTTCCGACGCCGGGCCATTGCCGGAGCGGGATCCACAGCAGCAGCACCAGGAAGCTGACAACAACCACCACCGTGCCGAGGCTGAGCCCGGTCCTGGCCGCCAGCCCCTGGTGGAGCACGTCCCACGGCGCCGTGCCGAGGCTGGCGCGGATGACCATGGCGAGGGAAATGCCGTAAAGAGCGAGGCCGAGGAGGAGCTGGAGGAGTCTGCGGGTCAACATGGTCTCCATCCTCCACGAAAACTGGCCTTGCATTCCATATCCAGTTTGAGATACTGGCTCTATGTCCGTCTCTTTGACTCCGGGGTCGCTGGTCCGCCTGCTGGGCGAGTGGAACGTCGGCGCCGCCCCCGCTTACCGCGAGCTGGGCGACGTCGTCCGCCTGCTCATCCTCGACGGCCGTGTGGCCCTGGACGTCGCCCTGCCGAGCGAGCGCTCGCTGGCAGCGGCCCTTGGCATCAGCCGCACCACGGTGACCGCGGCTTACGCCCTGCTGCGCGAGCAGGGTTTCCTCAGCAGCGGCCAGGGCAGCCGGAGCCGGAGCTGCATCCCGAGCCAGGGGCCCTTGCATGCCGGCGGCCACGACGGAGCCCTGCGGCTGAGCGGCGCGCCCGGCCTGGCGGTACCGGACGGGATCCTGGACCTGGCTTACGCCTCCCTGCCGGCCAGCGGCGAAGTGGTGCACCGGGCCTTTGCCGCGGCCCTGACCGAATTGCCGGCCCTGCTGCCGGGCTTCGGCTATGACGCCCTGGGCGTGGGCCCGCTCCGGGAAGCCATTGCGGCCCGGTACACCGCCGCCGGGGTCCCGACAACGGCCGCGCAGGTCCTGGTCACCTCCGGCGCCCAGCACGCGCTGAACATTGTGCTCCGCACATTGGCCGGGCGGTCCGGGACCAAGGTGCTGGTGGAGCATCCGAGCTACCCGAACGCCCTCGACGCGATCCGGGCTGCGGGCTGCCGACCGGTCCCGGTGGCCATGCCTGCCGCGGCCCCCGGCGGCACAGGCCATAACGGTGGAGTCCCCGGCGGCCGGGGCCACAGCGCAGGCGGTAACGGCCCCGCCCACAACGGCCTTGCCCACAGCGGCGCAGGCGGCTGGGACCTCGAGGCCATGGAAACGGCGCTGCTCCAGCAGCGGCCCGCGATGGCGTACGTGGTGCCGGACTTCCACAACCCCACCGGCCGGCTGATGCCCGATTCCCAGCGGCGCCGGCTCGTGAAGGCGGCCGCGGCGTCGGGCACTGTGCTGGTGGTGGACGAGACGCTGCGGGAGTTGAACCTCGACGGCGCCGCGTCGACCCCCATGGCCGCTTTCAGCCCGGCGGTGGTCTCCCTCGGTTCCCTCAGCAAGTCGCACTGGGCTGGGCTGCGCACCGGCTGGATCCGCGCCAGCGAGCCCCTCATCCGGCGCTTCGCCGCTGCCCGCACCACCCTGGACCTGGGCGGGCCGGTGGTGGAGCAGCTGGCCGGGGCGCATCTGGTCAACGCCATGACGGAGCCGCTCCCCGACAGGCTGTCCGCGCTGCGCGAGAACCGGGACACACTGGTGGAACTGATTCGGGAGCACCTGCCGGGCTGGGAGCCCGAGTGGCCCGACGGCGGCCTGTCCGTCTGGTGCCGACTCCCGGCGCCGATCAGCACGGCATTGGCGGTGCTGGCCCCCGACGTCGGGATCCGGCTCGCCGCCGGACCCCGGTTCGGCGTCGGCGGCGCGTTTGAGCAGTACTTGCGGTTGCCGTTCACCCTGCCACCGGAGCAGCTGGAGACGGCCGTACTGGCATTGCGTTCGGCGCAGGACCGGCTGGAGGCCTCCCCACAACTGCGACGCAACCTGTCGTCCCCGCCGGCCGCGGCCATCGCCTGAATTCTGGGGCGCTTGCAGGCCTGCCCTGCGACGCCCGTTCATTCCTGCGCCCCGAGGTCGCCGGAAACGTCCGAAGTCGCCGGACCATTCCGGCGACTTCGGCCCGTTCCCGGCGAACTCGAACGTTCAGGGCATCGCCAGGCAGGATGCCCGTCGCGGGATCAGGCGTAGACCTTCGCCAGGAACCCGGTCCAGGCTTGGGCCGTCGCCCCGGCGTCCCCGCTGCCGCTGAAGTCGTGCACGGTCATGCCCACCGGCGCGCCGAACGCGTTGCGCCCGAAGAAGCGGTACATCGTGTCCGCGGTCCGCAGGCCGAGGAAGTTCTCGTTGGCGAAGTCGATCTCGCCGGCCAGCGGCCCTACGCCGTCGAGCTCCAGTTCCACCGTCTCCCCCGGAGCGGCAGTGTCGACGCCGAGGGCCCGCTTGAGCCGGTCGAAGCCGTCCGGGGTCTGCGAAGCGGCGGGTGCCTGGATGTCTGTGAAGACCACGGGCTTGCCGTCGAAGTACTTCAGGTACTGGCCCAGGGTGTGCAGATAGAACGCCGTGTGCTTGCTGGCGCCGTCATACTGCTCATCCCAGTTGTCCGCAAAGATGCCACTGTGCACGTAGTGCAGCCGGGCCTGGCCACCGTCGAGCGGTTCCAGGACGTGCTCCAGCTGGTTGAACCAGCCATCCGGACCGTCCATCCGGGACACCAGATGGGAGGGGTATTCGTCCACGGTCCGGACCGCCGGCCATTGGTCTGTGGGGAACATCCATGCCGGGGTGTCCTTGGTGACGGCCTCCCACACCCGCTCAGGGGTACCGGGCAGTTCGGTGTCGTAGACGATTTCGAATTTCCGTTGGTCAGTCATTGTCCTGCTCCTTGGCTTGTG
The DNA here is from genome assembly GCF_022803015.1 of Arthrobacter humicola. Classification (GTDB taxonomy): domain Bacteria; phylum Actinomycetota; class Actinomycetes; order Actinomycetales; family Micrococcaceae; genus Arthrobacter; species Arthrobacter humicola_A. The sequence goes on along the minus strand of NZ_JAFKON010000018.1, from coordinate 1,097 downwards.
GGTTTGTTTGTGGGGTTGCTGTTTGTAGGGTTGCTGTTTGTGGGGTTGCTTTTTGTGGGTCTGCGTGCGCTGCCTTCGGCTGCGGCGACTTGAGCGCCGGGTGCAGCGCGACGACCAGCCGGTGCTTGCGTCCCTCCGGCCGGCGACCTGCCTGGGAACCTGCCTGCGGATCTGCCGGGGAACCTGAGGGGAGGTCACCGCCGTCGTGGTATTTGTCCACGAGCCTGGTCACGGCGACGCCGAGCTCCTCGGCGAAGGCCGCCCGGTCCGCCGCCGAACGGAAGGTAATCTCGCCGTCGATGGCAAAGGTGGCGAGTTTCTGCCGGGCTGCGGCCGCCCCGGCGATCAGCTGCCCCATCTCCTGGACCATGCGGGCAGCGAGTGCCAGCAGCCAGAAAGCGGAAAAGCGGTCCGAGAACCGGTGGGGGTCCGGCGCCACCGAGGCCAGCGCCGCCGGCGAAATCAAGTACGACGCCGCCGTCGCCCGCAGGATGCGTTCGGTCACGTTGCCGCGCCGCCGCTCCTCGACGAGCTCGACGAGCCCATGCCGCTCGAGCGCCTTGAGGTGGTAGTTCACCTTCTGCCGCGGCAGGCCCACCTTCGCGGCGAGCTGCGTCGCAGATCCGGGCTCGGCCAGCTCGCGCAGGATCCGCGTCCGGATCGGGTCCAGCGAGGCCTCCGCCGCGGCCGGATCCTCAATCACTCCGATGTCCAACATGCTTCCAGTCTGCCCGCCGACAATTTTATTTGTCAAGAACTTTTTTCTCGTCGGTGCTCGTGCTGCGGGCAGCGGCGCATGGCGAGTTCGCCGGAAGCATCCGAGGTCGCCGGACCTTTCCGGCGACCTGGCACGGGTCCGGCGAACTGGAGCTTAGGGCGGCCGGCGGGAGAGGACGGCGGGCGGGCGGGGAGGCGAGGGACATGGACGCGGCAGCGCGCAGGGCGTGACGGGCACAGGGCGGCGGCGCATCGCGAGGTCGCCGGAAGCGTCCGCGGTCGCCGGACCTTTCCGGCGACCTGGCACGGGTCCGGCGAACTGGAGCACGCGGGGCGGCGGGGCGGGGCTCGGGCGAACTGGGGCCGGGACGGGGTCGCGG
>NZ_JAFKON010000017.1 GCF_022803015.1 Arthrobacter humicola | reverse complement strand
TACGAGATCGCACTAATGGTCTCGTGGGCTCGGAGATGTGTATAAGAGACAGAGCTTCGGGCGCCTGCTGGCGGGGCCGCCCCGCGCCCGACGGTCCACGACGCCGGCCGGCACGGCCTCCAGGGCCTGCGGGACACCGCCATGATGCTGGAACTGATCGGCGCCATGCTGGATACGGGAGCCGGACTTGGCCGGTCCCTCGACCTAGTGGCCGCCCTCATGCCACCGGAACTCGGGCGGCAGCTTCGGCCGGTTGTGTCAGCCCTCGCAATCGGTGCGGACTGGGGCACGGCATGGCGCAGTTCCGGTGCCCGGGCGCCCCAACTTCAGGCCCTGCGCGACGCTCTTTCCTTCGCTGCGCTTACCGGCGCCCCCTCCTCAGCGCTCCTCTATGCCCAGGCTGCCCGGCTTCGCCGCGAACGCAACAGGGCCGCCGAGCAGCGCGCGGCCGCGCTCGGGGTGAAACTCGTGGTGCCGCTGGGCCTGTGCTCCCTGCCGGCGTTCGTCTGCCTCGGCGTCGTGCCCGTGCTCCTCGGGCTGCTTCCGGCGTGATGCCGGCAGCCCGGGGATCACCCCGGGCCCAAGGTTTATTCAAGTTGCTGGGGGATACCTTTGGGGCAGGCACCGTCGGAGTATGAGCGGTCTCGTGCGTCGGCTTCTCACAGCACCTCCTTGGCGCCTCGAATCCCGGGGTATCCGGGGTCTCGTACTAACTGGGAGCCATGCCAGGGGGGCAGATCAATGATTCGACTGTATAAAGTGGGCGTGATTGCAGCGCTCAACCTACTAGTGTTGACCGGTTTGGCGGTCGGTGCCAGTCCGGCGTCCGCCGCAGTACCGACCTGTCAGCCGGGAGCACCCCAACCGACCAACCAATACCCGGGCAAGACGGTGATTGCCACGAACTTCGAGTCCGGAAGCCTCACCACCGCAGGCTTCGCCGCCGCATTCACCGCCGGGACAGGAACGGCCGCTGTCTCCTCGGCCCAGCAGCACTCGGGCCGTTGCTCAGCCTATGTTCACGTCACCACGGATGCCGGGTCGGTGGCCAATTTTTCCGCACCACTTCCTGCCGGAAACAACGAGGTCTATGCCGACGGCTGGTTCAACATCACCAAAGAGGGCGTCGCCGGCAACAACGTCCCGTACTTCCGCTTCTTCAACGGGACTACCCGGTTCATAGACGTCTACCGATCCAACGGCGGCGTCGGCCCAATGTGGCTGCGGGTCGCGGCGCCCGACGGAACCCTCCGCTACACCCCGATGAAAGTCAATGTCCCTCTCGGCACTTGGCACCATATCGTCACGCACGTCGTCGCAAATGGGGCCTCCTCCACGGTCGAGGTGATCTTCGACGGCAAACTCCTGTATTCCAGCAAACAGATCGCCACGGGCTTTACCGCGGTCACCAAGATGCAACTCGGTGCCGAACACCGGCGGCAGGCAGGCGACAGCTTCATTGACGACGTCGTTATCAAGGCCGGAAAGGCGGCCGCCCAGCTGCCCGGAACGTTTGCCCCGATTGCCCCACAACGATTCCTCGACACCCGGAAAACGGTGCCGGTGGGTGCCGATAAAGCCGTTTCCTTCCAGGTTGCAGGGGCTAATGGGATCCCGGCAAATGTCGCGGCGGTCGTCTTCAACCTGACCGTCACTGAGGCTAAATCCATTGGTTACATCACCGCCTACCCCTCCGGGACAACAAAGCCGGATGCATCCAATGTGAACTTCCGTGCCAACCAAAACGTGCCTAACCTGGTGACGGTCAAGGTGGGTGCGGACGGAAAAGTGGCGCTGTTCAACAGATCCTCCGGCACGACCCACCTCATCGCCGATGTCACCGGCTACTACGTCACGGGGACGCCGGCGACGCCGGGTGCTTTCCAAAGCCTCGCGCCAAAGCGGCTGCTGGACACCCGGTCCACGGCGGCGCTTGCAGGGGATGCCACGGTGTCCCTGCTGGTTAGGGGCACCAACGGCATACCGACAACTGCCTCCGCCGTGGTCTTCAACCTCACCGTGACGGAGCCAACAAGGATCGGATACATTACGGCCTATGCCTCGGGCTCGAAGCGTCCGGACGCGTCCAACCTCAACTTCAACGCAGGGCAGACAGTGCCGAACCTGGTCACGGTCCCCATCGGTGCAGACGGAAGAGTCACGCTGCTCAATCGTTCCTTCGGACGTTCGCACCTGATCGCAGACGTTGCCGGCTACTACCTCGGCGGCACGCCGACGGCCACCGGTGCGTTCAAGGCCACGGGCCCATCCAGGATCCTCGACACACGCCCCGCAGCGGCTGTGCGCCCGGACTCCACAGTGTCCTTCCAGATTGCCGGGACCACGGGAATCCCCGCGAACGTCCTGGGGGCTGTCTTCAACCTGACGGTCGTGGCGCCCCCGTCCATCGGCTACATCACCGCCTACCCGTCCGGCTCGACCCGTCCGGACGCGTCCAACCTGAACTTCTCGGCCCGACAGACTGTAGCGAACCTGGTCTCGGTCCCCGTCGGCTCAGACGGAAAGGTGACGTTGTTCAACCGTTCATCGGGGTCCTCACACCTCATCGCCGACCTCGCGGGATACTTCCTCCCCTAGGAACGCGCGGGTGACCCGCACCAACTGAACCCGAGAGGCTGTCGTCGCAGTACGGACCGCAGCCCCTCGGGTTCAGCCCTGTCTCGGTCCGGGCGAAACGCCGGCGGGCCGGGCACTGCGTTGGACGTCCGTTGGCCGCCCGGAAAGGGCCAGACACTTCTCCTCCACAGGCCGCCACCACGGCAAATTCGGGCACGTTTTCCACTTAGCTGCCATCGGGGCTTATGGCGCGACGTGCAAGCCGGGAGAGTCGAATCAGCCGGCGATCACGCCGGTGTCCCGTGGAAGGAAAGCAGATGTCAACAAATCAGGACACCCCCGCTGCACGTCGCATTGAAGCAGGGGAGGGCGGCGTTGCGGAGGTCTATGAGATCTACCCCGGCGCCAGCTCGGTTGTTCCCGTTCAACCGCGGGGACGCACAGGGCCGCCGGCCTCGCAGGCGGGAATGGCTACCGCTGAATATGCCATCGCAACGCTGGCCGCCGTGGGCTTTGCCGGGGTCCTCGTGTTCATCATGCGCAGCGATGAGGTCCGCGGGTTCCTCCTGAACCTCATCCGGACGGCGCTCACGTTGCCATGAACGGACTCTGGCGCCCCCGGGGGAGCGGCGGCCGGAGAGCGTCGCCGCCAACGGCGGAGTGCCGCGGGGCCGTGACGGCTGAGTTCGCCGTCGCGCTGCCCTCGGTCGTTCTGCTGCTCTCCCTTCTGCTCGCGGGTTCGGCGGCCGGGGTGACGCAGCTCCGCGTTGAGGAAGCGGCCCGCGGCGGTGCCCGGGCGGTGGCGAGGGGAGCCGCGGCCGGCGAAGTCGGTGAGATTGTCCGCCGTCTCGCCGGCGACACGGCGGACTCAGAGGTGACGCACGACGGTGAGTGGCACAGGGTCACCGTTTCCGGCCGCGTCCCCGGGGCCGTTGGCTCCCTGGTTCCCTGGGCCCTCAGCGCCACCGCGTGGGCGCGTGCGGAGGCCCCCGGCGCGGCACAACGGCCCGGGCTAGATGAGCCCGGACTGCATGGCGTCTCCAGTTCTCCGTGGCAGGGCGGCACATGATGTCGCCTGCACCTGCACCTGCACCTGCACCTGCACCTGCACCTGCACCTGCACCTGCGCCTGTCCGTGCCCGTGCCCGCGGGCCGCGACCCCGGAGCCCCGATCCCGCCCACGCCCAGCACCGGTGTACGTCTTTTGAGCTGGGGTCGGGGACCGTCCTGGCCCTGGGACTCGGGCTGGTGGTCATCATGGCGTTGGCCCTGCTGCTGCTTTTGGCCGAATCGGCCGTTGCGGCATCGAGGGCTGCGGCGGCCGCCGATCTGGCAGCGCTGGCTGCGGCGGATGCCGCGCGGGGCATCACGTCCGGCGAGCCCTGCGCTGTGGCTCGAGAGGTCGCGCTGAAGAACAACGCCACCCTGGCTGCCTGTGCCGAAGGACCGGACGACACCGTTCAGGTGCGCACCGAGTTCAGCGCCGGACCGTTCCTCGGGGCGGCCACGGGACTGGCCAGGGCCGGACCGCCCCCTGCGGCCGGGAACGGGCCAGCACCGTGAAAGATGCACCAACTCCGGCGGTCGCCAGAAGCCGTGCATCCGTCTGCGGCCTGGCGTGCAGCCCTGGCGCCGCCCGGCTCGCACGAACGTGCAGCCCTGCCGCCGCCCTCGAACCTGCCTGACGGCCGCCGCCCACGAACCGGCCGCTGAGACGTGGTCAGGCGCGGAGCGGCTGGGCGGGCTGATCGTCCGGGGCCCCGGCCGCGGCGGCCGTTGTGCCGGGGTTGCCGGCGTGCATGAGGTCGGTGGCGTCTTGGAGCAGCACATCGATCAGTGTGACGGCGGCGTCCTTGTCGAGCGGGTTGTTCTTGTTGCCGCACTTGGGTGACTGGACGCAGGAGGGGCAGCCGGACTCGCATTCGCAGGCCTTGATAGCGTCGCGCGTGGCGGTCAGCCACAACCTCGCCTTGTCGTAGCCGCGTTCGGCGAAGCCGGCCCCGCCGGGATGGCCGTCGTAAACAAAGATGGTGGGCACTCCGGTGTCGGCGTGGATGGCCGTGGACACTCCGCCGATGTCCCAGCGGTCGCTGGAGGCCACAAGCGGAAGGAGTCCGATGGCGGCGTGCTCGGCAGCATGCAGCGCTCCGGGGAACTGTGCCTCGATCAGCCCCGCGCCGGTCAGCGAGCGGTTGTCCACTACAAACCAGACCGCCTTCGTAAACAGGTCCCTGGCGCCCAATTCCAAGGGTTCTTCGCCGAGGATCTCGTTCGAAATTAACGCTTTGCGCTGGAAGGAGACCACCTGGGTTGTCACTTTCACATCGCCGAAATGCACGGCCACGTCGCCCCATTGGGTGGTGCGTTGCGTTTCGAGGACCTCGATCTGGGTCACGTCCCGGGCGGTCGTGTAGTAGTCCGGGTTCGCCCGCCGCACCACCACACAGTGGTCGTCCTCGTTCAGGTCTTCGACCACGTAGCTGTCGCCCTGGTGGACATAGATGGCCCCTGTGTGGGCCTGGTAATGGGTCTGCGGCGAATCCATGGTGCCGAGCAAGGAGCCCGTCTCCGCGTCCACTATGCTCACCGGACCTCCGCCGTCGGCCCGGAGGTTCACCATGGCTGCGGCATTTTGCGGATGGGTCCAAAACCATCCTGCCGGCCGTTTGCGCAGGTAGCCCTGCAGGACCAGGCGGTCCAGCAGCTTCTCAGCGGTGGCCCCGAAGAGCTCCAGTTCGGCGAACCCGAGGGGCAGTTCCGCGGCGGCCGCGCACAGGTGCGGGCCCAGAACGTATGGATTGGAGGGATCGAAGACCGTGGCCTCCACTGACACGTCGAAAATCGCCTCGGGGTGGTTCACCAAGTAGGTGTCCAGCGGGTCGTCGCTGGCCACGAAGGCTGCGATCGCGTCCTGGCCGGCGCGGCCGGCGCGGCCGATCTGCTGGAACAACGACGCGCGGGTGCCCGGCCAGCCAGCGACCAGGACTGCATCGAGACCGGAAATGTCAATGCCCAGCTCCAGCGCGGACGTGCTCGAGACGCCCAACAGTTCACCCGAGCGCAGCGCCTTTTCCAAGGCCCGCCGCTCCTCCGGCAGGTAGCCCGAGCGGTACGCGGCCACACGCTGCGGCAGGCTGGGATCCACCTCGTCGAGGAGGCGTTTGGCGATGGAGGAAATCGACTCTGCCCCGCGCCTGGACTTGATGAACGCAATGGTCCTGGTCCGGGAGGACACCAGGTTGGCCAGCAGGTCGGCGGTCTCGGCGACTGCCGTCCGGCGCTCCTTGGCGCCGTTTTCGCCCCGGAGTTCGGTCAGTGCCGGCTCCCAAAACGCCACGGTGGTGGAGCCGTGGGGCGAGCTGTCTTCGGAAACGGCCTGCACGGGTGCGCCGATCAGCCGGCCGAAGGACTGCCCGGGTTCAGACGCCGTGGCGGACGCCGCGATGAACACCGGTCCGGGATGCGAGCCGCCCGGGCTGTAGTAGGCACAGATCCGACGCAGACGGCGCATGAGGTTTGCCACATGGGAGCCGAAGACGCCGCGGTAGCTGTGGGCTTCGTCCACGATCACGTAGCGGAGGCGCCGGAAGAACCTGGCCCACCAGGCATGGTTCGGGAGAATGCCGAAGTGCAGCATGTCCGGGTTGGCGAGGATGAAGTTCGCGTGGTCCCGGATCCACCGCCGGGACGCGGGATCGGTGTCGCCGTCGTAGGTTTCGGCCCGGACTGTGGGGAGCTTGAGTGCCCTGATCGCTGCCAGCTGGTCGGCGGCGAGCGCCTTGGTCGGGGACAGGTAGAGGGTCACAGCCCCGTCGTCGTGGATTTTCCCGGGATCGGACAGGACCCTGAGCTCGGAACGGTGGATCGCGTCCAAGGCCGGCAGCTGATACGCCAGGGACTTTCCTGACGCGGTGCCGGTGGCAATGACCACGTTCTCTCCGCCGTGGGCCAGTTCGGCGGCCCGGACCTGGTGAAGGTAGGGCTCGTGGATGCCCAGGGAACCGTAAGCTGCCACGAGATCCGGGTGGGACCACTGTGGCCATGGTGCATTGACGGCCTGGCGGGCGGGGATCGTCCGCACATGACGCAGCTGTTCCGGGTCCGGACCTCGGCCCAGCAACGGAATCAAGGACTCATGCGGGTTCACTCACATATTCTTTCATCCGCCCTCAAATCGCCCCGCCCGGCACGCAGCCCGGCACGCGCTGCGGCTTCGGCGCTGCGGCTCGGCCCGGCCCGGCACACGCGTTGCCCCGGGCGCAGGCCCGCCGGACGCCCGGCGCTCGCGGCACCTCAGCCCACGGACAGGTCGGCCCCTTCATCGGACGTCGACAACATCAGGACGTGGCACACCTCGCGCCAGCCGAGGTGCGAATAGAGTTTTTGACCGTCCAGCGAGGCGAGCAACAGCCCGGAGTCGACGTCGTGTTCAAACGCCTGGGCTGCCAGGGCCTTCATGATGAAGCTGCCCAACCCCCGCCGCTGGTAGGCCTCTGACGTCACGATGTTGTCGAAGATGGCGGTATGCCCCACCACAAACACGCGTCCGCTCGCGGCGACGTCCTCGCCGGCGCTGACCACCGCGTGGTGGACGCCGTCGGTCCGGGACGTCTCGAGCTTGAGGTCGTCGTCCGAAAGCCAGGGGTCCTCCGAATCCTGGGTCTCCATGTCCACGATCATCATGGTTTGGGAGGCCGAGGTGACATGCAGCCCGTTCCGCTGCCCCAGCATGGTGTATCGGGCCGCATCGTTGGTGAGGATGGTGAGGACCCGGGCCGGCGCTTCGGCCGTCTTTGCCGCCAGCGCCTCGAACTCCGCGTCGGACGGATCGTAGGCGAAGTACTCCCATTCGTGGGTGGTGTCACCGCGAAAGGCCGCGGGGAACCTGCCCTCCCTGCGCGTCTCATATCCGCGGCAGCCGGCCCATCCGGCAACCCAGATTTCCAGCAGGTGAGTGGTGTCTTCAACCATGGCGTCAAGACTCATGTGATGAGCGTATTCCAGCAGTGCCACAAGCAACAGGGGCCGGGTCGGGGGAAGCCGCTTGCTTATCCAATTGTGACTGTCGCCCGGCCGCCCGCCCCAGCCAGTACCCTTAAAAGCGTGGCTTTGAACAGGATTGTGCTCTTTTACGGATTTACCCCCCTGCCTGACCCGGACGCCGTCCGGCTCTGGCAGCGCGCCCTGTGCGAAAAACTCGGACTAACCGGCCGCATCATCCTCTCCAAGGACGGCATCAACGCCACAGTCGGCGGAGAACTGAACGCCGTGAAGCAGTACGTCAAAACCACGCGCGAGTACAAGGGCTTCCAAGGCATCGACGTGAAGTGGTCGGATGGCGGCGCGGCGGACTTCCCGCGGCTCAGCGTCAAGGTGCGGGAGGAAATCGTTTCCTTCGGCGCCCCGGGCGAACTCAAAGTCGATGCCGGCGGAGTGGTGGGCGGCGGAACCCACCTCAAACCCGAGGAACTCCACGAACTCATAGAAGCCAAGAAACAGCAGGGCGACGAAGTCGTGTTCTTCGACGGCCGGAACGGGTTCGAGGCCCAGATCGGCAAGTTCAAGGACGCCGTCGTTCCCGATGTCGCCACCACCCACGACTTCATCAAGGAACTCGACTCCGGCAAATACGACGCCCTCAAGGACAAGCCGGTTGTCACCTACTGCACCGGCGGCATCCGCTGCGAGGTGCTGTCGAGCCTCATGGTGAACCGCGGGTTCAAGGAGGTCTACCAGCTTGACGGCGGCATTGTCCGCTACGGCGAGACCTTCAAGGACCAGGGACTGTGGGAGGGCTCCCTGTATGTGTTCGACAAGCGCATGCACGTTGAGTTCAGCGGGGATGCCAAGACGATCGGCGAGTGCGTCCGCTGCTCGGCACCTACGAGCAAGTTCGAAAACTGCTCGAATCCGTCCTGCCGGACTCTGACGCTCTATTGCGCCGGGTGCGCCGCGAGCCCTGACACCCTGCGGTGCCCCGAGGGCTGCGCCGCCTGAGGCACGAACCGGACATTTGGCCGGCCGGGAACCCTCAGATGCGGCTCACCCGGTACGCAAAGTTTGCCGGTGCGTTCGCATCCACATTGATGGAGAGCGACGCCTCCGCGGCTAGTTGCACCACGTTCACCCTGGACGTCCCGCACCGGAGACTCAGGTCCACGAGTTCGTTTTCACCGTTCTCGATGGAAAAGGACACGCGGCGGGTGCTCCGGCAGGCGAGGGTCAGGGCGTAAGTACCCTTGGGCAGCTGGGCTGTAGTCTCTTTGCGCTCCTCGTCGGCCTCCAGCGTCCCAAAACCCGTCTGGAAGACCTGTCCCTCGGCGTCGGGCAGTACGGTGTCGACCCAGTTATCCAGTTCCTCGCCCGTCACCGGCTCGTTGAGATGGGGGTCCTGGGGCAGGGCGGCGTCAGTGGTCGGCGGGGCGGCAGCCGAGGTCGATTCATCGTCCCAGTGGTCGGCGCTGTATTCATAGGCGCAACCGGACAGGACCGTGCCGAGAAATACCGCAACTGAAAGCACCACGGCGGCCGCCGGGGTGCGCCGTCGCGGCACCTTGCTCGCCGGCACAGTTGGCATACTTTGAGATTAGGGCGGCCCGGAATCAAACGCCAGAGGCCAAAGGTCCGGGTCGGACAGGCCTTTAGGGGCGCCGGGCAGGTCGCCGAGGACCGGGCTGCGGCGGGTGCTACTCGGACGACGCCAGGTGGTACGCGTAGAGAAGCGGGGCATCCACACTGGACGTGCTGAGCGTGACCTTGCCCGCGGCGGGCACTTTGATGCGGGCGGTTTCTCGGCTGCCGTTGCAGGCGGCTCCGGCTTCGGCGAGCTGGCTGCCGTCCAGGCTGACGGCGAAGAACGCCTTCCCGCCGCCGTCGCAGGTCATGGTCAAGGTGTAGGTGCCGGCAGGCACGCCGGACGCGGTCCGGACGATCGGATCCCGGTTCAGGATTTTGCCGGCATCCTCCAGCACTGTTCCCGGGGCGGAGGGCAGCGCGGTGGCCTGCCACGCCGGGACATCGGCGCCCTCAATCGAACCGGCCGGGGAACATGCCGCTGCAGCCAGTACGACGACGGCGGCGGCCACGCCGCTGAGCGTCCGCCGGGCCAGACGGGCAGTCGGGACGTGGGAGGAAGGGAAAACCATGCCTCAAACTTACCGTCTCGCAGGCTCCCCGCCGGCCGCGCCGACGTCCCGGGCACCCTCTCCCTGCGGGCCCTTGACTTTGACGTTGCGTCAAAGTTTAGAGTCGAAGCGATGACCGGAAGCGACGGCCGGAAGCGATGGCCGGCAGCGGCCGGTCGGCACGGTCACAGCGGAGGTCCAGGGAACGCGGGCTTCGAAGGAGCAGAAGGGTGGAGGCATGGACTGGTCCGTTCAGCAGATCGCGAAGTTGGCCGGCACCACCGGCCGAACTTTGCGTCACTACGACGACATTGGCCTGCTCAGGCCGAGCCGCACCGGCAACAACGGCTACCGGTATTACGGCCAGGAATCCCTGGTCCGTCTGCAGCGGATCCTGCTCCTGCGCGACCTGGGGCTCGGGCTGCCGGCGATCGCGGACGTGCTCGGCAACGAGGCGGACGCGGAGCATGCACTGGGCCGGCACCTGGCGTGGCTGCTGCAGGAACAGGACAGGCTGGGGCGGCAGATTGCCGCGGTCCGTCACACCATTGAGGCATTGCAAACGGGAGGAAAGATCATGGCGGAGGAAATGTTCGACGGTTTCGACCACACCAAGTACCAGGAGGAAGTCCAGCAGCGGTGGGGCAAGGACGCCTATGCGAAGTCCGACGCCTGGTGGCGCAGCATGGGGGCCGGGGAGAAAGCTGCATGGACGGAACAGTCCCGGCAGCTCGGTGCCGACTGGAGGGCTGCTGCGGCGTCGGGAGTCCCGGCGGACAGCGCGCAGGCCCAGGACCTGGCCCGGCGCCACGTCGAATGGCTCAGGGGAATCCCCGGCACGCCGGCGTCACCCGCAGCGGGCGGCAGCCCGGCGGCAGGTCGCGACATCAAGGGGTACGTGACGGGACTCGGCGAGATGTACGTGGCCGATCCCAGGTTCGCGGCCAACTACGGCGGTGCCGACGGCGCCGCCTTCGTCCGGGACGCCCTGAAAATCTACGCCGAAACCGAGCTCTAGCCGGACCCGCACGCCCCAGCCCCAGCCCCAGTGCTGACGGGGGCCAACCCAGGTCCCACGCCCGTGCGCGGCCCCGGGACTAAACTTGTCCGGTGACTTCCTCAGCGCAAGGCCCCGCCGCACCCTCTCGTTCAACGCAGGCTCCAGCAGCCCCGTTCACGGCCGGCAACACCCCGGACGCTCCGCGCAGCGACCTCCCCGGCCTGCTCGAGGCCCTGGCCGCGGACCTGCGTGCGATTGGCTACACCGTGGACGGGGTTGCGGAGCTGCTCGGCGAGGCCGCGCACTCGGCCCTGGGCCGGGACCAGCTCATCCCGGCCCTGATCGTCACCGGGCGTTCCCTCGGGGAGCCGGCAACGGCGGCGCTCGCCGGCGTCGTGCGTCTCTGGCTTCTGTCTGAACCGCAGCCCGCGGCGAGGCTCGACGCCGCCCTCCCCGGCATCCGTACCAAGGGCCTAACGGAACTTGGGCTCGTGGAGCCTGCGGGCGGGGACCTGGTCCAGGCCAGGGTGGACCTCAGGCCGTACGGCTGGGACCCGACCGTGGGGGAATACGGGACCAGTGCCGGCGGAGCAGACCTCTGGGTGGCCAGCGACCTCGCAGCCCACCAGCGCGCCGGCGTTCTTCGTCACGACCACGTCCTGGGGATTGGGCAGGCCTCCACCACCCTGGTCCAGGTCACCGCCCGCCGCCATGTTGCCAGAGCCCTCGACCTCGGCACCGGCTGCGGCATCCAGACCTTCCACCTGCTGCACCACGCCGAGCACGTGACCGCCACGGACATCTCCGAACGCGCCTTGGCGTTTACCCGGTTCAACCTGCTGCTCAACGCCGCCGAGCTGCACCTGGACCCGGCCGACCTTGACGCCCGCGTCAGCCTGAGACTCGGATCCCTGCTGGACCCGGTCGCGGGGCAGGAGTTCGAACTGGTGGTTTCCAACCCGCCGTTCGTCATCACCCCCCGCAGCCTGGGCGAGACCGCCACGGACCAGTTCACGTACCGCGACGGCGGCCTGCCGGGGGACGAGATTGTATCCTCGCTGGTCGGCGCACTGGCCTCGGTCCTTGCCCCGGGCGGAACGGCCCAGCTTCTGGGCAACTGGGAGATCACGGCCGGCGCCGGCTGGGCGGACCGGCCCCAGAGCTGGGCCGGCCCGGCCACCGACGTCTGGTTCATCCAGCGCGAGCAGGTGGGCCCCGAGCAGTACGCCGAGACCTGGCTGCAGGACGCCTCGGAAAGCCGCGACCGCCGGCTCTACGAGGACTCGTACGCGGCCTACCTGGACGACTTCGCCTCGCGCGATGTGGCCGGAATCGGCTTCGGCATGATCTTGCTGCGGAGGCCTGCCGACGGCGCCCGGCGGGTGCTGTCGCGCTTCGAGGAGATCACCTACCCGATCGAACAGCCGGTAGGGCCACACCTGGGCGCCGCCGTCGAGCGTGCCGACTGGCTGGCCGGCCATGATCTGGCCGCCGCCCACCTGCTGGTCGCGGAGGACGTCACCGAAGAACGGCACCAGCGCCCCGGTGCGGAACACCCCGGCGTCATCCTGCTGCGGCAGGGTGCCGGGCTGCGCCGCACCAACCTGCTCAGTACCGAGCTGGCGGGCCTGGTCTCAGCGTGCGACGGCGACCTGTCCGTCGGGCAGATCATCGGCGCCCTCGAGGCGCTGCTGGGCGGCTACGAGGGGTTTGACAGCGCGGAGTTCCGCGCCGGCCTGCTCGAGGAAGTCGGGAACCTCGTCCGCGACGGCTTCCTGCTGCCTGCCTGATACCGTCGCGGCCGCGCCCGCCAACGGCGGTTCCGCCGCGGCCTTGGCCGGCAACGCCGCGTCCGCCGCGGCCCCGGCCGCCGCCCCGGCCGCCGCCATGGCCGCCGCAGGAGTGTTGGCGGCGGAGTCCTCCCGGCCGAACCGCGGCAGGACGTACGCCGTGAGGGCGAGGGCCACCATGGCACCGACGGCGCCGGTGAGCACGAAGCTGACGCGGACCGGCACCAGGGCGCCCAGGAGGCCGCCCAGGGCCAGCGCGCCAATGGAGACGGCACGCGTCATCCCGCCGACAATCGCCATCGCCTGGCCGCGCCCGCTCTCCGGAATCCGCAGGATCGCGATCGCCCCGAAACAGGCGTTCAGGACGCCGCAGGCCACTCCCGTCCCTGTGTAGGCCACAAAAAGCAGTTCCACGCTCGGGACCATCCCGGTGAGGACCAGGCACGTCGAGGCTCCGGTCATGGCGGCCAGCAGCACCCGCAGCCGGACCCGCGGCGTCCTGATCCTGCCGGCCATCGCGGCCCCGGCCGCCATGCCGAGGCCGAAGGCTGCGGACAGGAGGCCGTACTGGATTTCGGTGGCGCCAAGTTCGTTGCGGGCCAGGAACACCTCGAGCACGTTGGTGGCTTCGCCGACGACGATGAAGAACATCGCCCCCAGGACCAGGGCCCAGACCAGGCTGTCCCGGCGGATCAGGCGCAGCCCGTCCAGCAGCGCGGGCTTCGCCTGGCCGGCACGTTCGGCCGCCGTGCCGCGGCGGGTGCGGATCAGCAGCGCGCCCAGCCCCATGGCGACGTAGCAGCCGCTGGCCACGGTGAACACCAGCCCGGTCCCGCCCCAGCCGCTGAGCAGGCCGCCCGCGGCGGGACCTGCCATCCCCGCGATCATGATGGTCGCCTGCATGGTCCCCATGGCCCGGGGCGTGCGGTCCTCTCCGACGATCCTCGGCAGCAGGGCCTGCCAGGTGGGGCTGGCCACGGACTGGGCCGCGTCGAGCAGGAACGTCATGGCAAACAGCACGGGCAGATAGTTCTCCAGGTACTGCATGCCAAGGCCCATGCCGGCGACGGCGGCGGCGCTGACCGCCGAACTCGCCGTCGCCAGCGTGCGCGAATCCATGGTGTCGGCGAGCCGGCCGGCCCACGGGGCCAGGAGGACCAGCGGCAGCGCTGAGCAGAGCAGGTACGCGGCCACGAGCCATGGCCCGGCGACAGGAGTTTCGCCGGCGGCGGCCGCGTTCTGCAGTTGCAGCATCACGCTGACGACGACGGCGCCCATCCCCGCCGTCGCCACGAACCGGGCGGTGCCGGCAATCAGGAAGTCGCGGTTGCGCCACAGGGGCGGCACGCCGGTTGCGGGTGCCGGCAATTTATGAAGTGTCTGTTTCATAAAAAGGAACCTAATCCTGCGGCAAAACAAATGTCAAGCATTTCTTTCATAGTTTGGCGGGGCTGGATACACTGGAGGAGTGAACGCAGAAACCCCGACGGCGGAGTCAATGGCTCCGCCGGCCACCAGGCGCCGGCACCGTCCGGAGAAGCAAGTGGAAATCACCGACCCGAAGGCGATCCGTGCCTTGGCCCACGCCGCCCGGCTGGAGGTCATTTCCGAACTGTATTCCACGCAGGTGAGCCGGACGGCCACCGAGCTTGCCGCGCAGACCGGGCTGACTCCCAGTGCCATGAGCTACCACCTGCGGGCACTGCAGAAGTGGGGCATCGTGATACCCGCCGCCACCGCCGGGGATGCCCGGGAGCGGCGCTGGCAGGCCGCCGGTACAGATTTCACCATCCACTCGCTGGGGGGAGTGGCCAGCCCCGAACTCGCCGTCCTGGACCTCGAGCTCGACGCCTACCGCCGCCGGGTCCGTGCCTACGCCACGGCCCGCAACGCCCGGCGCGAGAGCGGCGATACCGCCGACGGACCGTCCTCGGTGGTACTGGCCAGCAATCTGCTGTACCTGACGCCGGACCAGCGCGCCGAACTGACGCGGCGGATCTTCGACCTGCTGCGGGACTACGAACTCGAGGATCCGGACCACCTGCCCGAAGGCGCCGAACGTATGGCCACGATGTGGTCGATGATTCCGGACGACCGCGGCCCGGCGGCCGCCAAACCCGCCGCCGCAAAACCCGCCCCCGTCAAGCCCGCCGCCGGCAAGGACTGAGCCCGCCAACGGGAAGGCCTGAACCGGTCGCGGGCACGGCGCTGAACCGCATCCGGGGCGCCCTCAGGGGCCGGCCAGCACATGGCCTTATTGCGGCCGAATCCCGCGTCCGCCGGGCCGTCATTTCCGGCCGGATGCGCGGGATTCTGCAAAATATGGTGAACTAGGCGGGTATGGGCGCATCTGCCCGAGCCACCTTTTTCTGTAGGAGCACCGTGCCAAGCAAGGCCAAAACCGGCAAGAAACTCGTGATTGTGGAGTCTCCCGCCAAGAGCAAGACCATCGCCAAGTACCTCGGCGAAGGCTTCATAGTGGAGGCCTCCATTGGTCACATCCGCGACCTCCCGCAGCCCTCGGAGCTCCCCGCGGAACTGAAGAAGACCCCGCTGGGCAAGTTCGCCGTCGACATCGACAACGACTTCAAGCCTTACTACGTGGTGTCCTCGGACAAAAAGAAGAAGGTCGCCGAGCTCAAGGCCCAGCTCAAAGACGCCGACGCTCTCTATCTCGCAACCGATGGGGACCGCGAGGGCGAGGCCATCGCGTGGCACCTGCTGGAAGTGCTCAAGCCCAAGGTTCCCGTCTACCGGATGACCTTCGGTGAAATCACCAAGGAAGCCATCCACCGGGCCATGGACAACCTGCGCGATGTCGACCAGGACCTGGTGGACGCCCAGGAGACCCGGCGCGTCCTGGACCGGCTCTACGGCTATGAGATCTCCCCGGTGCTGTGGCGCAAGGTGGCCCGCGGCCTCTCCGCAGGCCGCGTGCAGTCCGTCGTCACCCGCATGGTGGTGGACCGCGAACGCGAGCGGATGGCCTTCAAGGCCGCCTCCTACTGGGACCTCACCGGCCAGTTCGGCGCCGGTTCCGGCTCCTTCAAAGCCAAACTCGCCGCCGTCGACGGCGCCAAGGTCGCCAGCGGCCGGGACTTCAACGACAACGGCGAGCTCACCTCCCGCAACGCCGTCCACCTCAACGAGGAACTCGCCACCTCGCTCGCGGCGGGGCTGCAGGACGCCGACTTCCGCGTCCGCTCCGTCGACACCAAGCCGTACACCCGCCGCCCGGCGGCGCCGTTCACCACCTCCACCCTGCAGCAGGAGGCCGGCCGCAAGCTGCGGTTCTCCTCGAAGAGCACGATGCAGGTGGCCCAGCGGCTCTACGAAAACGGTTACATCACGTATATGCGTACGGACTCGTCCGCGCTGAGCAACGAGGCCGTCACGGCCGCCCGGCGCCAGGCCTCCGAGCTGTACGGCCCCGAGTACGTGCCGCAGTCGCCGCGGGTCTACAGCGGCAAGGCAGCGAACGCGCAGGAAGCCCACGAGGCCATCCGTCCCGCCGGCGACTCCTTCCGCACCCCGGCCCAGGTGGCCCAGCAGCTCTCCGGTGACGAATTCCGCCTGTACGAGCTCATCTGGAAGCGCACGGTCGCCTCGCAGATGGCTGACGCCAAGGGCTCCACCGCCACGATCCGCCTCGGCGCCGTCACCGTTGGCGACCCGGCCGACCGCCGCGACGCCGAATTCTCGGCGTCGGGCACCGTCATCACCTTCCCCGGCTTCCTCGCCGCCTACGAAGAAGGCAAGGACGAAAGCCGCGGCGACGACGAGTCCGAGGAAGCACGCCGGCTGCCCAACGTGGCCAAGGAGGACGCGCTCACTGCCAGCGACATTGTCGCCGTCGGCCACGAGACCTCGCCGCCGCCGCGCTACACCGAAGCCTCGCTGACTGCGGAGCTGGAAAAGAAGGGCATCGGCCGCCCGTCGACCTATGCCTCCACCATCTCCACGATCCAGGACCGCGGCTACGTCCGGAAGCAGGGCTCTGCGCTGGTCCCGAGCTGGATCGCGTTCTCCGTGATCCGGCTCCTCGAACAGCACTTCCACGACTACGTGGACTACGAGTTCACGGCCGACATGGAAGCGGACCTGGACAAGATCGCCAACGGCCAGGCGGCCGGACCCGCGTGGCTCAAGCACTTCTACTTCGGCGAGGACTCCGAGCCCGGCCTGCTGAGCATCGTGAACAACCTCGGCGAGATCGATGCCCGCGAGATCAACTCCATCCCGATCACGGACGCGATCACCCTTAGGGTCGGCAAGTTCGGCCCGTACCTGGAAAGCTCCACCGCGACGGTGGATCCCGAGACCGGCGAGGTGGTTGAGGCAGCCCGCGCCAACGTCCCCGAGGACCTGGCCCCGGACGAGCTCACGGCCGCCAAAGCCGTTGAACTCATGGAGACCGCCGCCCCGGAGGAGCGCGTCCTCGGCGCGGACCCGCACACCGGGCACACGATCGTGGCCAAGAACGGCCGCTACGGCGCGTACGTCACCGAGATCATCCCGGAGATGACCGAGGAACAGCTGGCCAACCAGCCCGTTGAGTACTACAAGAACGGCAAGCCCAAGCCGCCGAAGAAGCCCGTCAAGGCCAAGCCGCGCACCGGGTCCCTGTTCGCGTCCATGAGCGTGGATAGCATCACGCTGGACGAGGCGCTGCAGCTCATGAGCCTGCCCCGCGTGCTTGGCCAGGACGCCGACGGCAACCCGATCACGGTGCAGAACGGCCGGTTCGGCCCGTACCTGAAGAAGGGCACGGACTCCCGCTCCATCGGCTCCGAAGAGGAGATCTTCACGATCACGCTCGAGGCGGCGCTGGAGATCTACTCCCAGCCCAAGCAGCGCGGCGCCCGCGCCGCCGTGCCGCCGCTGGCCGAATTCGGACCGGACCCGGTCTCGGAGAAGAACATCGTGGTGAAGGAAGGCCGGTTCGGCCCGTACATCACCGACGGCATCACCAACATCACGGTGCCGCGCACCACCTCGATCGAGGAGCTGACCCGGGAACGCGCCGTCGAACTCCTCGCGGAGAAGCGGGCCAAGGGCCCGGTCAAGCGCACGACGACGGCCCGAAAGGCGCCCGCGCGGAAGGCCCCGGCCAAGAAGTAGGCAGCACGCCGAAATCGCCGGAAACCTGCCGATTCGCCGGAAATTACCGGCGAATCCGCAGGTTTCCGGCGATTTTGCGTTTGCGGACCGGCCGTGGACGTGATCGAGTAGGAATATGACTGAACAGCCCGCACACCTGGACAACCAGCCGCTGAACGAACTCGAGGAGCAGCTCGCCCGGGGGGAGCAGCCGGACGCCAACCCGGTGGACGTGATCCTGGCCTTCCTCAACAACGAGGTCTATGTGGTCAGCTCCGACGCCCTCGAGGGCCCCGACTCGCAGGTGGAGCCGCTGGTCCTCGCCAACTCCTCCGGCAAGCCAGTCCTGGCCGTTTTCTCGCACCCGAGCCGCGTCACCGAGCAGTATCTCGCTGCCGCCCCGAACGTGCTGGGCACACAGGGCGCCGCGATCATCGGCAACCTCGGCGCCGAACTCGGCATGGTGATCAACCCCGGCGCCGCCTACGGCTTTGAAATCGACCCGGAGGGCGTGGCCAACATCCGCCGCGACTTCAAGCCAACGGACGAGCCCGCTGACGGCACTGCCGACCCGGCATAGCCCCGTAATCGGCCAGACTGCGACGGCGGTATTCTTCGCGAATACCGCTGTCGCAGCTAGGCCGGCCGCTCCGTGGGGGGAATAATGGCAGCATGCGTCTAGGCGTCCTCGACATCGGGTCCAACACTGTCCATCTCCTGCTGGTCGACGCCCATCCCGGCGCCCGGCCGGTGCCCTACGCCTCGCATAAGCGGCGGCTGTCGCTCGTGCAGTACCTCGACGACGACGGCAACATCGACGACGACGGGCAGCATGAACTGGTCGAGTTCGTCCTTGAGGCGTGGGAATTCGCGGCCAAGCACAAAGCCGACGACCTCCTCGCGTTCTGCACCTCGGCCATCCGCGAGGCCACCAACGGCGCTGACGTCCTGGCCCGCGTCAAACATGAAACCACCGTTACCCTCCGGGAGCTCACGGGCAGCGAAGAGGCGTCCATGACCTTCTTCGCCGTCCGGCGCTGGTACGGCTGGGGTGCCGGGCCCATCCTGAACCTGGACATCGGCGGCGGCTCCTTCGAGATGGCCCTCGGACAGGACGAGCTGCCCGAGCTGGCAATGTCCGTTCCGCTCGGTGCCAGCCGGCTGACGCGCGACTGGCTGCCCGAGGACCCGCCCTCGGCCAAGAGCATCAAGGAGCTGCGCCGCTACATCCGCTCCACGCTCAAACCCGCGGTGCGCAAATTCGAGAAGCTGGGCCCGCCCAACCTCGTCGCGGGCACGTCCAAAACTTTCCGGTCCCTCGCCAGGATTGCCGGGGCCGCCCCCAGCGGCGCCGGGCCCTACGTCAAGCGGGAGCTGCTGGCCCTCGACCTCGGACTCTGGGCGCAGCGGATCTCGGCCATGGAGATAGGGGACAGGCTCCACCTGCCCGGCGTCTCCGAGGCCCGCGCGCCGCAGGTCCTCGCCGGCGCCCTCGTCGCGGAAGCGGCACTGGAAATGTTCAAGTTCGACAGCATGGTGACCTGCCCGTGGGCCCTGCGTGAGGGACTCATCCTCCGCCGCCTGGACCAGCTTGTGTTTGAGGGGCCGATCGATCCCGCGCCGCATGTGGCAGAGCAACCGCCGGCGCGGCTCCAATCGCCGGAAAAGGCTCTCTGAGACGGCTTGGGCCAGTGGCGAATGTCGCGACTGTGTCGATCCGGAGCGTCCTCGATCGTGTAATTGCTGAGAGGCCGGCACGGCGCCGGCTGATTCGACAAGGAGGCACCCGAAATGACGCAGTACCTGCTCAGCATTTACCAGCCGGACGGCCCCGCCCCGGACCCTGAGTTCCTCGAACCCATCATGCGTGACCTGGCGGCCCTGAACCATGAAATGCAGGCGGCGGGGGCCTGGGTGTTCGCCGCGGGTCTCCACCCGGCGGAGTCCGCGACAGTCCTGCGGCCCAACGGTGGCGAGATCCTGGTGACCGATGGGCCGTTCACCGAAGGCAAGGAGCACCTCGGCGGATTCACCGTGATCGAGGCCGAGGATCTGGACGCGGCCCTTGGCTGGGCAAGGAAGCTGGCCGGCGCCACCACACTTCCCGTTGAAGTCCGTCCGTTCCAGCACTAGCCGCCGGGTCGGGGGTGCTGGTGTGGGTGACCGCCGTGGAGATGAGGCAGCGACCGAGGCGGACATCGCCCGGGTGTTCCGGCGCGAGTACGGCCGCGCCGTAGCCGTTCTGACGCGGACGTTCGGGAACATCGATATTGCCGAGGACGCCGTCCAGGATGCCTTTGCCGCGGCGGTCCAGCACTGGCCCTCGGCCGGTGTCCCGCCCAGCCCGGCTGGCTGGATCATCACGACGGCACGGCACCGGGCGATTGACCGGCTGCGGCGGGAAGCCTCACGCGAGGACAAGCACGCACAGGCGGCCCTGCTCACGGCGGCGCGGTCCGGGGCCGGACCCGCGCCGGCCGCCGAAGAGCAGTTCCTGGCGGAGCAGTCAGGGGTCGAGGACGTGGACGACGATACTTTGCGGCTGATTTTCACGTGCTGCCATCCTGCCCTGGCCGGGTCCGCCCAGGTGGCGCTGACGCTGCGGCTTCTGGGTGGATTGACGACGGCGGAAATCGCCAGGGCCTTCCTGGTCCCGGAAGCGACCATGGCGCAGCGGCTGGTCCGGGCCAAAGCGAAAATCCGGGATGCCAAAGTCCCCTACCGGGTCCCGCAGGGCGCCGACCTGCCCGAACGGCTGCAATCGGTGCTGGCGGTGGTCTACCTCATCTTCAACGAGGGCTACACCGCGGGCCCCGCCGACGGTCCGGAACGTGAGGAGCTCTGCACGGAAGCCATCCGGCTCGGCAGGCTGTTGGCGTCGCTGATGCCGGACGAGCCGGAAGCGGCGGGACTGCTGGCGCTGATGCTGCTCATCGAGTCCCGCCGCGCCGCGCGATTCACGCCCGACGGGGGACTGGTGCTGCTCGCGGCCCAGGACCGGGGGCTCTGGCACGGCGCCCTGGCCGCCGAAGGCCGTGAGCTGGTGCGCCGGTGCCTGCGCCGGAACCGGCCCGGACCGTATCAGCTCCAGGCGGCGATCAACGCCGTCCACAGCGACGCCGCGACCGCCGGGGACACCGACTGGGCGCAGATCCTGCAGCTGTATGACCAGCTCCTGGCCGTCGCGCCGGGTCCTGTCGTGGCGCTGAACCGCGCCGTGGCCCTGGCAGAGCTCCGCGGGCCCGTTGCCGGGCTGGCGGCGGTCGAGGGCCTGGGACTGGACAACTACTACCTCTTCCACGCCGTCCGCGCAGACTTCCTGGTGCGCCTGCGCCGCTATCCGGAGGCCGCCGAAGGCTACAGGCGGGCGCTGGCGCTTGCCGACAGCGCGGCGGAACGCCGGTTCCTGGAAGGCAAGCTCCGCAGCCCGGTGTTCGGCGGGGCCGCAGACGGTTAGAAAGCAGACGGTTAGAAACCTGGGCCGGGCCGCGTGGCGGGCCCGTTCACGTCGGTTAAAAGAGTAGGGCCGGGCGATCTGGAGCAGGACTTGGGGGAACTCTGCTGCAAATCGCCCGGCGCACCGCCGGCTCCGGGGGAACCGGCTATCATCACTCGCACCTGTTGAGGCACTTTCAAAGGTAATAGCCGATCATGGGTGCGCAGCGAGTTTTCCCTGTGTGTTCGCTGGCAATCCGACGGCGCCCGCCGGGTGGTGGCCGGCGGACGCCGCGGGGGCTTTAAACGGCAAAGGCACCGGCGGTACGCTGCGGGAAAATGGGAAAACCCGCTGCAACCACCGGTGCCGCGCAGGCATCCGCATGCCTGCTGCATCACTCGCACCCTCAATGAGGTAGTTACAACGTTAGGTTCCAAAGTTGTGCGCTGACTGCGCTGAAGGTGGGAGCTGGCTGGGAATCACGTCAGACTGCAATGATGGGGACATGAGCAACCGAATCGCATTCCTGGGCTGTGGGTCAATGAACGAGGCAATTATGGCGGGGCTGATCGACGGCGGCGTCGACCCAGGCGACATTGTCGCGACCGTCCGCCGGGCCGGGCGCGCGGCCGAGCTGGCCCAGCGCCACCACGGGATCACCGCCATCGCGGGCGAAGAAGAGCCCGACAACAATAAACAGGCCGCCACCGGCTCCGCCGTCGTGATCCTGGGAGTCAAACCCGTGGGGATCGCGGACCTGGCCCGGGAAATCAGCGGATCCCTTTCACCCGGAACGATCGTCATCAGCGTTGCGGCCGCCGTGTCACTGGAGCAGCTGGAGGCGGCGCTGCCGGCCGGCCAGCCCGTCATCCGCACGATGCCGAACACGCCGGCGAAGCTGGGCCGCGGCGTCGTCTCCGTCTCGCCCGGGACCAGCTGCTCCGCCGGGCAGCTCCAGCGCGCCAAGGACATCCTCGCCGCCGCCGGCACGGTCGTGGAGATCCCGGAAGAGCAGGTGGACGCCCTCTCCGCGATCAGCGGTTCGGGCCCGGCCTACGCCTTCTACCTGGCGGAGGCCATGGCCGAGGCCGGGGCACGACTGGGCCTGGACCCGGAACTGTCGCTGTTGCTGGCCCGCGAAACCGTCGCCGGGGCGGGCTTCATGCTGGCTGAGCCCGGCGCGGATCCTGCCGCATTGCGCAAGGCGGTCACGAGCCCGAACGGCACCACGGAACGGGCCATCGCCACCTTTGACGAGCGCGGACTGCCGGCCATCATTGCCGACGGCGCCCGCGCGGCGGCTGAGCGCGCCGCAGAAATCACCCGACAGCTCGCCTGAGCCGGCCCGGGCGGACACCGGAGCAGGCCGCGGCTCCGGTTTCCGCAGGCTCCAGTTGTGGCCTAGGGGCGGGCAGCGAACCGTTCGAGCAGGTCCACGTGGCCCGAAACGATGAGCATGTCCCGCGAGGAAACCTTGGTTTCCGGCCGCGCGTAGGTGAAGTCCTCGCCCGGGGACTTCACGCCCACGATCGTGACGCCGTACTTGGACCGGACCTTGGACTCATCGAGGGTGAAGCCCACGGTCTCGCGCGGCGGGTACATCTTGACGATCGCGAAGTCGTCGTCAAACTCGATGAAGTCCAGCATGCGCCCGGAGACCAGGTGCGCGGCACGGACGCCGGCGTCGGCCTCCGGGTAGATGACGTGGTTGGCGCCGATGCGGGTGAGGATCTTGCCGTGCGAGGGCGTGATCGCCTTGACCCAGAGGTGTTCGATTCCGAGGTCCACGAGGTTGACGGTGATCAGCACCGAGGATTCGATCGAGGTGCCCACGCCCACGACGGCGGAACTGAATTCCTGGGCGCCGAGCTGGCGGAGGGCATCGATGTTGGTGGCGTCGGCTTCCACCACGTGCGTCAGGACGCTCGCCCACTTCTGGACGAGGCTGCGGTCGCGTTCGATGGCCAGGACCTCCCGGCCCTGTTTGACCAGCTGTTCTGCGGTGGATGCACCAAAACGGCCCAGCCCGATCACCAGCACGGGGGCGTTGTGGGCGGGGCGGTTGACGGCGCCTGAGGAACTAGCCAATGATCGGTCTCTCTTCCGGGTAGTGGTACAGCTGGCTGCGCTGGCGCAGGGCCAGGCCGGCGGCAAGGGTGACCGTCCCGACGCGCCCGGCAAACATGAGCAAAGCGAGGACGTAAACCCCCTCCGGCGGCAACTCTGCACTGAGGTTGGTGCTGAGGCCCACCGTGGCGAAGGCGGAAATGGTTTCAAACAGGACCCGGTCCAGGGAGGCATGGCTGATGTGCAGGAGCAGGAGGGCCGAGACCGAGACGAGGGTGGCGCCGGCGACGATCACCGAGATGGCCACGCGCATGGTGCCCTCGGGGATGGTGCGGCCGTAGATTTTCACGTCCGCGTCGCCGCGGGCCTCGGCGGTGATCGCCAGGAACATCACGGCGATGGTGGTGACCTTGATGCCGCCCGCCGTGGATGCGGAACCTCCGCCGGCGAACATGAGGGCATCGGAGAGCAACATGGTGGTGGACTCCATGTGGTTCTGGTCCACGAGGTTGAAGCCGCCGGAGCGCAACATGACTGAGGCAAAGAGCGCGTGCGTGATCTTGTCGCCGAGGTCCATGTCCCCGATGGTGCGCAGGTTGTCCCACTCCAGGAAGCCCCACAGGACCGTGCCGGCGGCCAGGAGTATGAAGGACACCTGGATGGTCAGCTTGGTGTGGAGGTTCCATTTCTTCCACCGCAGCCCGTTCTGGTGCAGCACCATGACGACAGGGAAGCCCAGGCTGCCCAGGAACACGCCGAGCATCAACGGGACGAGGATCCAGAGATCGGTTTCGTAGGGGACGATTCCGTCCGAATGCGGCGTGAAACCGGCGTTGTTGAACGATGAAATGGCGTAGAAGACCCCGTGCCAGACGGCCTGCGGGAAACTCTCCCCAAGGAGCAGGAAGCGAGGGATCAGGGTCACGGCCAGGGCCGCCTCGATCACGACGGAGGTCACGATCACGATCCGGAGCAGCGTGCCGACTTCGCCGAGCCGGCCGGCGTTCATGGCCTCTTGGGCGATCAGCTTGCCCCGGACACCAAGTCTCTTGCTCACCATGAGCGCCAGCAGCGACGCGAGGGTCAAGGTGCCCAAGCCGCCCACGAAAATGCCGACCAGGATCACGAGCTGGCCGAAGAAAGACCAGTGCACAGCCGTGGAGACCACGGTCAGGCCCGTGACGCAGACAGCTGACGACGCGGTGAAGAACGCCTGATGCAGCGGTGTGACCTGTCCCGTCGCGGAAGCTAAGGGCAGCGAGAGCAAAGCGGTGAAGACCAAGATCACGACGCCGAACGCCGAGAGCGCCAGGCGGGCGGGCGAGCTGTTCGCGATGCTGTCAATGAAGTCGCGCAGGCGTGTGAAGATCCACAGGCCTTCCCGCTCCGGCATGCCTGGCTGCCAGCTGGCCGGGCTCGTGGACCTCGACTGGCTTTGCGTCATGTTCTTCCTCGGTTGAAACTTCTTCCCCAAGTAGTAAACCACTAAACACCGGGTAATGGCCGGGGGAACGCCCTTGCGCGCGCGGGAACCCGGGGACCGCTCGGGTAGCCTGTGATTGATGACATTCCTGCCCGGACTCGCTCAGACCGCGCTGCCAACGACGGTGGTGTGGGCCCCAGCCATGACTGCCTACAACTTTGGCCACTCCCACCCGATGGCGCCGGAGCGCATGGAGCTCACAGCGAAGCTGGCCGGCAGCCTTGGACTGCTGGATCTGGACCACGTCTCGGTAGCGGCTCCGGACGTCGCCACCGACGCGGAGCTGTGCGCGGTCCACAGCCCGGAGTTTGTGGCCGCCGTGCGGCGCGTGAGCGCAAACCCGGACACCTCCGACCACGCCAGGGGTCTCGGAACCGAGGACGACCCCGCCTTTGCCGGCATGCACGAAGCCAGCGCCCGGCTGGCCGGCGGCTCCCTGCTGGCGGCCGCAGCTGTCCTCGACGGCAGCGCCGTGCGGGCCGTGAACTTCGGCGGCGGAATGCACCACGCCTCCCGGGAGCGCGCGAGCGGTTTTTGCATCTACAACGACGCCGCCCTCGCGGTCCAGCGGCTGCTCGACGGCGGCGTCCGGCGGGTGGCCTACGTCGACGTCGATGCTCACCACGGCGACGGCACGCAAAGCATCTTCTGGGACGATCCGCGCGTCCTGACCATTTCGCTGCACGAATCCGGACTGACCCTCTTCCCGGGCACCGGGTTTGCCAACGAGATCGGCGGACCGAACGCGCTGGGCAGCGCCGTGAACGTCGCCCTCCCGGCCGGCACCGT
Organism: Arthrobacter humicola; assembly: GCF_022803015.1. Classification (GTDB taxonomy): domain Bacteria; phylum Actinomycetota; class Actinomycetes; order Actinomycetales; family Micrococcaceae; genus Arthrobacter; species Arthrobacter humicola_A. Next base: position 27,100 of record NZ_JAFKON010000017.1, on the reverse strand, counting down.
TGACGCCGGGTGGCTGCGGGCCTTCCACGCCGTCGTGCCCCAGCTCATTGGCGCGTTCGAACCGGAAGTGATCGTCAGCCAGCACGGCTGCGACTCGCACCGGCTTGACCCGCTCACGCACCTGAACATCAGTGTGGACGGCCAGCGCGAGGCCGCCACGGCGATCGGCAACCTCGCCGCCCGCTATTGCGAGAACCGGTGGATTTCCACCGGGGGCGGCGGCTACAACGTGGTCAGCGTGGTCCCGCGGTCCTGGAGCCACCTCATAGCCATCGCCGCCGGCCGCCCGGTGCCGTTGCGCACCCCGGTTCCGGAGGACTGGCGCAACTACGTCAGAGACAAGTACGGCGCCAGGTTCGGCGTGGAGCCCCCCGAGACGATGGGCGACGACGTGGACCTCTGGTGGCGGTCCTGGGAAGTGGGTTTCGACCCCAACGACGAGGTGGACCGCACCATCATGGCCACCCGCAAGGAAGTGTTTCCCCTGCACGGACTGGATCCCTGGTTCGACTGAATCCGGGCCGGGCTTGGGGGCTTGCACCAACGGAACAATTCGTGGATGCCATCTGGCGTATATGTCGCTAGTGTGGAGGGCATGGTGACAGACGACGTATTTGCCGTCATTGCTGAGGCAACCAGGCGTGACATTCTGATAGCCCTCCGCAAGGGGGACAAAGCGGTGGGGGAACTGGTCCAGGAGCTTGAAGCAAGCCAGCCCACCATTTCCAAGCATCTCAAAGTCCTCCGCGAAGCGGACCTGGTGAGCATGCGCGCCCAGGGCCAGAAGCGGTATTACACGCTCAACCCCAAGCCGCTCGCCGGGATCGCCACCTGGCTGCAGGCGTTCGACGTCGGCCCCGCCGCGACGGCGGACGCGGCCGCCGCCCTCCACCCCGAAGCCGGCCCCGCCGCCGTCCCGGAAGGCCTGGCCGCCGCGGTTCCGCAACCTGCCGTCCCGCAACCGGTCGCCGCGCAACCCGCCGCAGCACTGGCGGGCCGCCCTGCCGGCAGCCCGCTGAGCCCCGCCGTCGTCATTCCGGTGGGAACGGCGGGGGACGACAAAATGCCCCAGCAGATCGGGCGGACCGTGGGCCGGGCCGCCACCAGGGCCGCCGATCTCCTGGCCAACCTGCCCAAGTTCGGCCGCAAGAAGTAGGCTGTCCTGCCCCGCGTATGCCGCCCTGGGTATGCGCTGCGGCCATCCGCTTCGCCCAAAGTGGCACCCGGCCGATCGTTTGGGCGCCCGTGGCTTGCCAGGGGTGCGCTAGGTGCGGAGGATCCGCACGTGCTCGGGGGTGAGGTCGGCGATCCGGCTGACGCCCAGCAGGGCCATGGTGCGTTCCATGTCCTTCGCCAGGATTTGGAGGGCACGGTCCACCCCGGCCCGTCCGCCGGCCATGAGTCCGTACAGGTAGGCGCGGCCGATCAGGGTGAAGTCGGCGCCGAGGGCGAGGGCGGCGATGATGTCCGCGCCGCTCATGATGCCGGTGTCCAGGATGATCGCCGCGTCGCTGCGGTCCGCCTTCAGTGCCGCGGAGACCTCCGGGAGCAGGTGGAACGGAATCGGTGCCCGATCCAGCTGGCGGCCGCCGTGGTTGGAGAGCACAATCCCGTCCGCGCCATGGTCCACCACCTTGCGGGCGTCGTCGACCGTCTGGATGCCCTTGACCACGAGCTTGCCCTTCCACGTCTCGCGCAGCCAGTCGAGGTCGGCAAAGGTCAGGGTGGGATCGAACATGGAGTTGATGAGGTCCGCGACCGTGCCCGTGTAGCGGGACAGCGACGCGAAAGTCAGCGGCTCGTGGGTGAGGAAGTTGAACCACCACGCGGGCCGGTAGGACGCATCCAGTACGGTCTTGAGTGTCAGGGCGGGCGGGATGGTCATGCCGTTGCGGACGTCGCGGAGCCTGGCGCCGGCGACGGCGGTGTCCACCGTGACCATGAGCGTGTCATTGCCCGCCGCGGCGGCACGCTGGATCAGTTCCAGTGAACGCTCCCGGTCCGTCCACAGGTACAGCTGGAACCAGTTGCGGCCAGTGGGTGCGGCGGCGGCCACGTCCTCGAGCGACGCCGTGCCCATGGTGGAGAGGGTGTACGGAATGCCGGCGGCTGCGGCGGCCTGGGAACCGGCGTATTCGCCCTCGGACTGCATCATCCGGGTGAAGCCGGTGGGCGCGATGCCCACCGGGAGGCGGGACGGCCCGCCCAGGATGTCAGTGCTGAGGTCGATGCTGGAGACGTCCCGCAGGACCCCGGGCCGGAATTCAATGTCCAGGAACGCCTGGCGGGCGCGGCGGAGGGAGATTTCGGCCTCGGCGGCGCCGTCCGTGTAATCGAAGGGCGCCTGGGGTGTGCGGCGCTTGGCCATGTCCCGCAGGTCCCAGATGGTGCTGGCACGGCGCAGCCTGGCGGCCCTGCTGAATTCCGGCTTCTTGAACTGCATCAGGGGAGCAAGGTCGGCGTACTTGGGCACGCGGCGCTTCAGCGCGGCAGGGAGCCCGCGGGCGGCCGCGGCTGTGTGCTGCCCGGACGCGGAGACAGCAGGGCCAGGGGCCGTGGCCGCGGGAGTGGTCGGAGCCTCGGGGTTGCCGGGCGGGACGGTGTGCGTCATGGCTGCCTCCATTTGCGGATCGGATGCTGTGCTGGGTTTCCTCACACTCTAGGTGGTGCCGGTGTGCCGCGAAATGTCATTTCGCGGCAGCGCCGGCGAACACTGCCGCGACGTGCCTGCCCGGCGACCACGTACTCCTGGCCGCCCGGAACTAGCCGCCCGCGAATTGTTACGCCCGGCGTTTGCTCCGGCCGCGGCTCCGGGGCTATCGTCAACGCTATGACTAACCGTTGGTATGCGTATTTTTCGTTGGCTCTGGAGGGGCCCGCGTCTAACTGACACGCATCCAACTTTCCTTCAGAGCCAACAGGGCAGAGATTATTCTCTGCCCTTCGCCATTTCTTCGGCGGGTTCTGACCAGGGCCCGCTCCGCACCCGGAACAGGACCCGAATATGAGCATCGAAGCAGCCACCGGCCCCCAACACTCCACCTCGAACCTGCGCGTCAGCGAGTTCACCCCGCTGCCCACCCCGCAAGACCTCATGGCGGAACTGCCCCTGGAGGCCCGCCTGGCCGAAGTGGTCGGACGGGGCCGGGATGAGGTCCGGGCCATCATGGACGGTGTGGACGACAGGCTGCTCGTCATCGTGGGCCCCTGCTCCATCCACGACCCCAAGGCGGGCCTGGAATACGCCCGCCGGCTGGTCAGCCAGGCAGAGAAGCACCGCGAAGACCTGCTGATCGTCATGCGCACCTACTTCGAAAAGCCGCGCACCACGGTGGGCTGGAAGGGCCTGATCAACGACCCCCGGCTGGACGGCAGCCACGACATCGCCGCGGGCCTGCGCGCGGCCCGGTCCTTCCTGCGCCAGGTCACCGCCCTCGGCCTGCCCACCGCCACCGAGTTCCTTGAGCCCATCAGCCCCCAGTACGTCGCGGACCTGGTCGCCTGGGGCGCGATCGGCGCCCGCACCACGGAGAGCCAGATCCACCGCCAGCTGGCCTCCGGGCTGTCGATGCCGATCGGCTTCAAGAACGGGACCGACGGTGATCTCCAGGTGGCGCTGGACGCGTGCAGCGCCGCCGCTGCCGCCCAGGCGTTCCTCGGGATCGACGACGACGGCCGGGCGGCGCTTGTGGCTACCGCCGGCAACCCGGACACCCACGTCATCCTCCGCGGCGGACGCAAGGGCCCCAACTACTCAGCCGCCGATGTTGAAGCGGCCTCAGCGAAACTCGCCGCGAAGCAGCTCAACCCCCGTCTGATCGTCGACGCCAGCCACGCCAACAGCGGCAAAAACCACCACCGCCAGGCCGAGGTCGCCCTCGAAATCGGTGCGCAGCTCGAAAGTGCCGGAGCCGCCGCCGGGGCCATCGCCGGCGTCATGCTCGAGAGCTTCCTGGTGGGCGGGGCCCAGAACCTTGATGTCAACGCCGTTACCGGCTCCGGACGGGACGGGCTGGTCTATGGCCAGAGCGTCACGGATGCCTGCATGGACTGGGACGTGACGGCGTCGGTACTGGGCCAGCTGGCCGCCTCGGCCCGCACGCGGCGGACCCGTGCCTGAGGGAAGAGCAGGAGGAGGGGCGTGCCGCGGGATTTTCGAGATTCCTGCGGAAACCGTGTGGGGATTCCTGAGGAAGTCTTTCACTTTGGCACCATGAGCAACTAGTGTTGCTAACACATGGTTGTTTGATGGCTCAGCATCGGCACACCGCCATGTCAACAGGTGGGGCTGCCGTTCGCTTGAGCAAAGGAATAGGGAAATGTCTACGGAGGCCAACTTCTCCAAGGCCCGTTTTTTGACCGTGGCCGAAGTCGCGGAACTTATGCGGGTATCGAAAATGACTGTGTACCGTCTTGTGCATTCGGGGGAGATGCCGGCCGTGCGGTTCGGCCGCTCCTACCGCGTGCCGGAAAACGCCGTCGAGCAGTACCTCAAGGGTGCCGTCGTCGACCGGAATGACGGCCACGCCGGAACTGGCTGATCAGTCAGCGGCAACATTCACAGCGTGAATCGACTGCTTTGGGTCCCGCACGGGACCCGCGGTCGTGGGGTGCCTCGCAGAGGCGGTACCCTGTTAAGGAACGTTTTACGTCATTGTAAGAACCTGTCAGTTGCTTCAGTCTGCTGCTTAGCCCGCGGACCCTTCCCAACAGGCAGGTACTGCATCTAGCCGGTAAGGAACTTTCGTGGGTTCAGTTATTAAGAAGCGTCGCAAGCGTATGGCCAAGAAGAAGCACCGCAAGCTGCTTCGCAAGACGCGCCACCAGCGTCGCAATAAGAAGTAGCAATACTTCGAAATGCATGAAATGCCCGTTGCCTTCCAGGCGACGGGCATTTTTCTTGCTCAGGCCTCGCCCGGATCCCCGGCGTCGGCCCGGAATCCCAGCGGAAAGCCGCGGGCGGCCTAGCGGCTGGGGCCGCGGAAGCGGGAGAACCCCCGCCACAGGCCGTAGATGGCCCCTCCGACCGTCGCGGCCTTGAAGCCCAGAGTGGCGGCGCGCCGGCCGGCACGGAAGTCGTAGACCGGCCAGTTGTGCTCGCGGGCGTAGCGGCGCAGTTTGGAGTCGGGATTGATGGCAACGGGGTGCCCCACCATGCTCAGCAACGGGATGTCGTTGTGGGAATCGCTGTACGCCCAGCAGCGGCTCAGGTCCAGGCCCTGCTCCTCAGCAATGTGCTGGACCGCGACCGCTTTGGCCGGTCCATGGAGGATCTCGCCCACAAGCCGTCCCGTGTACGAGCCGTCCATGATCTCGCCAACTGTGCCCAGCGCCCCGGTCAGGCCCAGCCGGGCGGCAATGACAGTGGCCACCTCGATCGGCGTCGCCGTGACGAGCCATACTTTGCGCCCGACCCGGAGATGCTGTTCGGCCAGGGCCTTTGCCCCCGGCCAGATCCGCGACTCAATCATCTCGTCGTAGACCTCTTCGCCCAACGCCTCGATGTCCTTGGCCGTGATGCCGGCGGCCAGCGTCAGGGCGGAATCGCGGACTGCGTGGACGTCATCCATGTTTTCGCCGCGCAGCACGAACATGAACTGCTTCCAGGCGAACCCGGCAGCCTGCGGCAGGGTGAAGGCGCCACGCTGGTAAAGCTTGCGGGCGACATGGAAAAGGCTTGCGCCCTTCATGAGGGTGTTGTCGACGTCGAAAAATGCGGCCTCGCCGTGCTGCGTCGATGCAGCAGGCTCATTGGCCACAATGACGTATTTCTCCTCGGGCATGCCACGAGTCTAGTCAATGACAGGCCCCCGGCCGCCCGCGGGACGCGCGACGCGACGGCAGGACGGGCCCGGACCCGGGCGGACTGCGCCGCGCGTCGACGCCGAAGTGGCCGCCGGGCTACGGTGGATGCATGGCCAAACCCGCACACTTACCCGATGTAGTTCTGATCACCAAGGCTGACTGCCACCTGTGCACAGAGGCGCGCGCCGCCGTCGGCCGGGTCACCGCTGCGCTCGGAATAGATTGGTCGGAAAAATCGGTGAACGACGACGCCGGGCTGCGGGAACGTTTCGCCGAGGAGATCCCGGTGGTGCTGGTCAACGGCGTCCAGCGGGATTTCTGGAAGATCGACGAGGCCCGCCTGACCCGGACCCTGCAACGGGTCCTCGACCAGCCCTCCTGACGGCGGGGTGCTTTGTTGCGTGATGCGCGGGGGCTCTAGAGTGGGAAGCACAACGCGACGCAATGGAGCAGATAGTGACTTCGCTGGATTCATCTCCCGGGCCTGTTCCCGGGGGAGCCGGGACTGCGGCCAAACAGATTCCGCCCGCGGCCGTGGCCCGGCTGACCATCTATCTGCGCGCCCTGACCACGCTGCTGGCTGACGGTGTGGACCGGGTCTCGTCCGAGTCGCTGGCCGAGGCCTCCGGAGTGAGCTCCTCGACGCTGCGCAAGGACCTATCCTATGTTGGCTCCTACGGAACCCGGGGTGTCGGTTATGAGGTCCAGTACCTCAACCGCAACATCGCCGCCGCCCTCGGGTTGACGCACGACTGGAAAGTCGCGATCGTCGGTGCGGGCAACCTCGGCAAAGCCCTGGCCCGGTACGGCGGATTCGAGTCTCGAGGCTTTGACATTGTGGCAATTTTCGACGCCGACCAGATGGTGGTGGGCAGTGAAGTCGGTTGGCTGCGGGTCAGCGACGCCGCCGACCTTGAGCCGGTACTGCAACGGACCGGTGCCAACATGGTGGTCCTCGCTTTGCCCGCGGCGGTGGCCCAGGACGTCTGCGACCGGGTGATAGCCGCCGGCGTGCGGAGCATCCTCAGCTTCGCGCCGGTGATGCTGCAGGTCCCGCCGGGAGTCAACCTGCGCAAGGTGGACATGGCAACGGAACTGCAGATTCTGGCCTATCACGCACAAAGGGCGCAGGACCCGGAAGACGCCGACTAAGATCCGCCAGCCCTCCGGTTCCCGCGCCCGCTGAGTGGTACCCCCCTGGGTGGTTCTTGGCGACGCTACTTCCCGAAGGGGGCTCCGGGCTGTCCATAGGGGTTGGCAAAGGGCTGCCGCTTCTGGAAATACGGCGCTGCCGCGGGCAAGTAAAGCAGCACGATAGCCGCAATGCCCACGAGTGCCGCCAGGGTGGCGAGGCTGAGCGGGATGATGTTGAAGACCGACAAGGCGGCGAACACGGTGCCCAGGATGCGGGCCCAGTTCCTGCCCCTGCGGACATTGAATGCCACGAGGGCATACAGCCCGGCGCTGATAGCGGCAAACACCACGATGGTGCCGATCAGGACACCCTTGATGGATTCGAAGTCGACGCTCGTGCCGCTCGCTGCCATCTGCTGCTCGAACATGTCCCTGACGGCAGGGGTGTCCAGGGTTCCCAGGGACACCAGCATGGAGATGACCCACAAGGCTCCGGCTGCGATGATCAGCCAGAACGACGTATTGACCAACTGGGGAACCGCGCCCTGAGCCTGCGGCTGGTCGGACGGGTACTGGGCGTAGGGGGACTGGCCGTACGGGGACTGGCCGTACTGCGGTGCCTGCGGGGCGTTCTGGCCGTAGGCGGGAGGTGTCTGCTGGCCGTACTGCGGCGTCTGGGGGGCGTTCTGGCCGTACTGCGGTGTCTGCGGGGCGTTCTGGCCGTACTGCGGTGTCTGCGGGGCGTTCTGGCCGTAGGCCGGGGGTGCCTGCTGGCCGTACTGCGGCGTCTGCGGGGCGTTCTGGCCGTAGGCCGGGGGTGTCTGCTCGCCGTACTGCGGCGTCTGCGGGGCGTTCTCGCCGTACTGCGGCGCCTGCGGGGCCGGCGTGGATTCCCCGCCCGGCTCGGAGCCGTTGGGAGGCGGGGGCTGGACTGGGGGATTGCTCATGAAGCGGTCCTTTGCGTGTCGATCGAATCGGCCACCGGGATCAGAGATCCTGCCCTGCCCCCAGCATGGTTTAGCTCAACCGTACCGCGGGCCGGCCGCCGTGTGGATCATTCCGGAGAGGTATTCTCAAGCCCCATTCGCTGGCCGGCGCGTGGCGGCGGGGGAGCCCTGGCGCTGCCACGATTCCGCGGCTGCCCTGTGCAGCGGCAGGCCTAGATTCGGCCCCGGTTGGCGGCAAACCAGGCCTGTGCGTTCGGCAGCCACATGAGCACGGTCGCAACGAGGCTGATGAGGAAGCCCGGCAGGCCTCCGCCCGCCCGGCCGTCGGCGATGCCGGAACTGACGAGTGCCAGCACCAGGGAGATGCCGGCAAGGATGGTGAGGGCGAAGCGGGCCCATTCCCGGCCTTCCTTCATCTTCATGGCCAGAATGATCTGAGCGGTTGCCAGTGCGAGCGCCACGATCACGAGCAGCAGCACCAGGAGCCCGATTGCCGGCGCAAAGGCGACCAGGACGAAGGACCCGAACAACCCGATGACTCCACCCAGGAGGCCCAGGAGCCCGCCGATCAGCCAGATCCAGTAGGAGACCTTCAGCTCGGTGGGCATTGCGGCAACCTTGAACATGCCGGAGAGCCCGCCGGCAGGCAGTGCATCGCCGAAGTTCCTGGGGCGGTCGGTGGGCATCTCGAAGCGGAATCCGCCGGCCGACGCCGGCTGGCCCTGGTACCCGGGAGGGGGTGCCTGATACCCCGGCGGCGGTGCCTGGTACCCGGGAGGGGGTGCCTGGTATCCGTGAGGGGGCGGCGGGTTGGCGGGAAGCTGCGGTGGGCCGGCGGGCGGGACGCTGCCCGACACCGGCGGCTGGGCGCCCGGCTGCTGCGGAGGTACATCACTCGGGTTGCTCATGGCTCTCACTGTAGACCGCCGTTTCCCTGTTATCTAGGGAATCTGGAGCCGCGTCGCGGTGCCCGACGGCGGCGCCCGAGAGGGGCAGACAGCAGCGGCGAAAAACAACAGCGCCCCGCTTCATCGCGAAGATGAAGCGGGGCGCCGGACCCGGCTGACCGGCGTCGGCCGTCAGGCGCGGACGGGAGTGACCGGGCCGCGACCGTGCTTGATGCTGGCTATGCTGCGGGAGCGATGAAGGCCAGTTCCAGGTTGATGGCAACCTTGTCGCTGACCAGCACGCCGCCGGCTTCGAGGACGGCGTTCCAGGTCAGCCCGAAGTCCTTGCGGCTGATCGTGGTTTCGGCGCTGAGGCCGGCGCGGGTGTTGCCGAAGGGATCGACGGCCACGCCGTTGAATTCGGTCTCGAGGGCCACGGGGCGGGTGATGCCCTTGATGGTGAGGTCGCCCTGGAGCTCGTAGGCGTCGCCCTTGGGGACGATGGTGTTGGAGACAAAGGAGATCTCCGGGAACGTCTCGACGTCGAAGAAATCTTCGCCGCGGACGTGGCCGTCGCGGTTGGCGTCACCGGAGTCGAAGCTTGCGGTCTTGATCGAGGCGTTGACCTTGGAGTCGGTGACGTTCTCGGCGAGATCCAGGGTGGCGGCGGCGTCGGTGAACTGACCGCGGACCTTGCTGATGCCGGCGTGGCGGACGGTGAAGCCGATCTCGCTGTGCGACGGGTCGAGGGTCCAGGTGCCGGTGGTGACGTTTGCGGGAAGTGCCATGGTGGTTCTCCTTGAGTCGGGTTGGTACTACGGTGATTCGTCTGATCGCTAGTTGAAGCATCATTGGTTGAAATCTCAACTAACTGCTTCACCCAGTATAAACATGCATTTGCATCTTTTATTCCAACTCCGGGGAACATTTTTCCAAACTCATCAGTTCTACCTCCCGTAGAAGATTTCAGATCGACCGGCATCTTTGAGAAACTGGTAGACATGCCCCAAGCCACTGTTCATTTGCTCCGCCACGGCGAGGTCCACAATCCCGATGGTGTCCTGTACGGCAGGCTGCCGGAATTCCACCTCTCCGAACTCGGCCGGGAGATGGCCCGCACCCTGGCGGAACACTTCAGGGAGCGGTCCGCGCAAGGGGCCAGGATCGTCCACCTCGCCGCGTCCCCACTGACCCGCGCTCAGGAGACGGCGCAGCCGATCGCCGACGCCCTGGGCCTGGAGATTGCCACCGAATCCCGCATCATCGAGGCCGCCAACTACTTTGAGGGCCTCCGCGTCTCGAAGGCGGAGCTGCTGCGGCCCAAGCACTGGGCCCGGCTGTACAACCCGTTACGGCCCTCCTGGGGTGAGCCGTACAAGGAGCAGGCCGCGCGGGTCATCGCGGCCGTTCAGGACGCACGCGTCCGTGCCATCGAACTGGGCGGCAACGGGGCCGAAGCCATCCTTGTCAGCCACCAGCTGCCCATCTGGGCCACGCGGCTCAGCGCCGAAGGCCGGCCGTTGTGGCACGACCCGCGCAAGCGCGAATGCACCCTGACGTCCCTGACTTCCCTGGTGTTCGACGACGCCGGCGGCCTCGTGCGCGTCGACTACAGCGAGCCCGCTGCCGCCCTGCTGCCCGGTGCCGCCAGCACCCCGGGAGCCTGACCATGGCCGCGAACCGCCGCGAAAACATGCCTTTGTCCCGCCGCAGCGTCCTGACCGCCGGCGGGGTCGCGCTGGCCGCGGTGTTCGGGCTGTCCGGCTGTGCCCAGGACGACGCCCTCGCCAAACAGGCCAAGGCCGGGGACAACAAGAACTACGTGGCCGGCGACGGGTCCGTGACCGAGTTCGCCGTCGCGGACCGCAAGAGTCCCGTGGCGCTCAAGGGGACGCTGTTCGACGGCACGGCCGTCACGTCGGCGGACTTCCCCGGCAAAGTGACCGTGCTGAACTTCTGGTTTGCCGCCTGCGCCCCCTGCCGGGTCGAGGCGCCCTCCCTCGAGGCGCTGAACCAGGAATTCAAGACCAAGGGCGTACAGTTCTTCGGCGTGAACCTGCGCGATGAGAAGGCCACGGCCGACGCGTTCGACAAGACCTTCAACCTGACGTACCCGAGCTTCAACGACAAGGACGGCGCCGTGCTGCTGGCCGTCTCCGGCCTCGTGCCGCCCGGCGCCGTGCCCACCACCCTCGTGCTGGACAAGCAGGGCCGCGTCGCCTCCCGGGTCCTGGGCGAAATCCAGCAGGGCACCCTGAAGTCCCTCATCGCCGCCGCCGTGGCCGAGTAGCGCGGCCCACCGTGAACAGCCCCTTCGCTGAAGCCATCCTGAACGGATCGCTGCTGCTTGCCATTCCCGTCGCGCTGCTGGCCGGACTGGTCTCCTTCCTCTCGCCCTGCGTCCTCCCGCTGGTGCCCGGATACCTGGGCTACGTCACGGGTCTGACCGGCGTCGACCTGCAGAAGCAAAAGCGCGGGCGCATGCTGGCCGGCATCGGGCTGTTCGTCCTCGGTTTCTCCGTGATCTTCGTGCTGCTCGGCGGCGCCTTCGGGCAGCTGGGCAGCTTCATCACGGGCTCGCAGAACATGTGGATCACCCAACTGCTGGGCGTCCTGGTGATCGTCATGGGCGTGGTGTTCATGGGCGGCTTCGGCTGGCTCCAGCGCGATGCCAAGATTCATGCCAAACCCCCCGCCGGTCTGTGGGGTGCGCCCTTACTGGGCATCACCTTCGGGCTGGGCTGGGCACCGTGCATCGGTCCGACATATTCGGCCGTCCAGCTGCTTAGCCTGTCCGGCGGCTCCTCGGCGGCCAAGGGGGCGTTCCTGGCGTTCGTCTACAGCCTTGGGCTGGGAATCCCGTTCCTGCTGATCGCCCTGGCCGTGCGCCGCGGCATTGGCGTGATGTCCTTCTTCCGCAACCACCGGCTCGCCATCCAGCGCACCGGCGGAGGCATCCTGATCCTGCTTGGGATCCTGATGGCGAGCGGTGTGTGGGGCACCTGGGTCTCCGGGTTGCAGTACTGGTTCCAAACCGATGTGAATTTGCCAATCTGATGAGCGAGCGCGTGAACGAAAAGAAGAAGTCCCCGAAGCCCGAGGCCGTCCTGCCCACGCTGGGTCCGTTGGGCATGCTCCGGTGGGCGTGGACGCAGCTGACCAGCATGCGCACAGCCCTGTTCCTGCTCTTGCTGCTGGCCGTCGCCGCCGTGCCCGGCTCGCTGTTTCCGCAGCGCCCGGCTAACCCGGCGATTGTCACGCAGTACATCAAGGACCACCCGGACTACGGCTCGATCCTGGACTCGGTGCAGCTCTACGACGTCTACTCCTCGGCCTGGTTTTCCGCGATCTACATCCTGCTGTTCGTCTCGCTGATTGGCTGCGTGATCCCGCGCGCCATCGCGCACTACAAAGCGATGCGCTCCCAGCCCCCTCGCACGCCCGCCCGCCTGTCCAGGCTCCCCGAATACGGCACTCTGGTGATTCCGGCCGACGCCGGGATCCCGGCGTCGGCCGCCATCACCGACGCCGCCGAGCTGCTGAAAAAACGCGGCTACCGCGTCGACGTGCGGGACCGCGACGGCGCCCGCCCGTCCTTGGGTGCCGAGCGCGGCTTCCTGAGGGAAGTCGGCAACCTCGTCTTTCACACCGCGCTGATCGGAGTGCTGGTTTCGGTGGCGGCCGGCGGCCTCTTCGGCTACAGCGGGCAGCGCATCTTGGTGGAGGGCGACACGTTCGTCAACACCCTCGTCGGCTACGACCAGTTCACCCCCGGCACCAATTTCCAGAGCAGCCAGCTGCAGCCCTATTCGGTCCAGCTGGACAAGTTCGACATCACCTTCGACCGTGAATCGAAGGGCAAGTTCGGTCAGCCCATCGACTTCACCGCCGCCGTGACCACGAAGGAAAACCCGGACGCACCCGCCAAGAAGGAGGTGCTCAAGGTCAACGACCCCCTCAGCCTCGGCGGCACCAGCGTGTACCTCACCGGCAACGGCTACGCTCCCGTCGTCACGATTCGCGACGGCGCGGGCAATGTTGCCATGCAGGGACCCGTGGTGGCCAAGCTCCAGGGCGAGAACTACTACTCCTCCGTCGTCATCAAGGTTCCGGACGCCAAACCCGAACAGCTCGCCTTCGCCGGGTTCTTCCTGCCGACGGCGTTTGTCACTGACAAGGGCGTGTCCTTCAGCGGTGATCCGGAGCTCATCAACCCGCAGCTGACCCTGAACTCCTACTTTGGCGACCTCGGCCTGGACGCGGGCTCCCCGCAGAACGTCTTCGAGCTCGACGTCAAGAAGCTCACGCCGCTCAACGCCCGCAACCTGGACACCAAGGGCATCGTCCTGGCGCCCGGGAGCAGCTACACGCTGCCGAACGGGAAGGGTTCCATCAGTTTCGACGGCGTCAAGCGCTACATCGGCGTGGACATCCACCACAACCCCGGCCAGCTGTACGCCCTGATCTTCGCGCTCCTGGCCGTGGCCGGGCTCGTGACCTCGCTCTATGTGAACCGCCGCCGTGTCTGGGTCCGTACCGGCACCCACGAGGACGGCCGCACTATGGTGGAGTACGGTCTCCTGGCCCGCGGTGAGGACCACCGCCTGGCCGGGGAGGCCGCGGCAATCCGCAAACTCCTTTCCGACGATTGGCTGTTGGGCGATGAGGCCGCGACCGGCTCCCAGCCCGCTCCCAGCGCAACAGCGGATAATGACCGGGCGGATAAGGCCAGCACGGCAACAGGCAGCACGGGTGCCGGCGGCACGCACGCCGCTCCTGAACAACCCGCAGAAGACTTCATCCAGTCAACAGCCGGCTCTTCCGAGTCGAAGAAGGATCAGTAATGCCGTTCTCGATCAACGAAACCATGGGCCAGTACAGCGAGCTGTTCATGCTGCTGGCCGCCGGCACGTACACGGTGGCGTTCATCGCCTTCGCCTGGGACCTGGCCAAGAGCAGCAAGACGCTGCGCGCGGTGGACCTCAAGGCCGCGGAGCTCTCCGGTGCGGCGGCCGAGGCCAATGCCGCCCGCGTTCCCGTCGGCGTCGGCGCGGGGGCCGCCGCAGCCGACGCCGCCCGCTCCGATGCGGACGTCAGCGGCCCGGCAGGCCGTGCCGAGCGTCCGACGTCGGCCACCTCCCGCCCGGACACCGCCGCAGGCGCGGGCCAGACCGCCGACGGCAGCATGCGCTACGCCGGCGAGCGGCGTGCCCCCGCCCGCGTCGCCGTCGCGCTGACCGTCCTCGGCGCCGCGATTCATGCGGCCGGCGTGATCACCCGCGCGCTCGGTGCCGGCCGGGTGCCGTGGGGCAACATGTACGAATTCCTCACCACGGGCGCGTTCGTGGCCGTGGCCGTCTTCCTGCTGGTGCTGATCCGCCGCGACCTGCGCTTCCTGGGCACGTTCGTGATCGGCCTGGCCATCATCATGCTGGTTGCCGCCTCCATCGCCTTCTGGACCCCCGTAGGCCATCTCGTGCCGGCGCTGCAGAGCTACTGGCTGATCATCCACGTTTCCATCGCGGTAATGTCCTCGGCCCTGTTCACCCTGACCTTCGCGATGTCCGCGCTGCAGCTCGTGCAGTCGCACCGGCAGAAGACCATCGCCGCCGGCGGAGCCGACAAGCTCGGGTTCATGCGCCTGGTCCCGAACGCGCTGAGCCTGGAGAACCTGTCCTACCGCATCAACGCGATCGCGTTCGTCGGCTGGACGTTTACCCTCATGTTCGGCGCCATCTGGGCGGAGAAAGCCTGGGGCCGGTTCTGGGGCTGGGACACGAAGGAAGTCTGGACGTTCGTGATCTGGGTGGTCTACGCCGGATACCTGCACGCCCGCGCCACCCGCGGCTGGACCGGAACCCGAGCCGCCTGGCTGTCGATCGTCGGCTACCTGTGCGTGGTCTTCAACTTCACGATCGTGAACCAGTTTTTCAACGGCCTGCATTCCTACTCGGGACTGTAAGCCGCACCCCGGCCCATAACCGCACCCGGGCCGGGTCCTTCCGGGGCTGCGCGGGCCCGCTCTCTCTCGATTTGCCACAGATGGCCGCTAAGCCGATGCGCTTAGCGGCCATTCGTGTCAGGTGGGCGCGCTGCGCGGGGGGTGGGGTAGTGCGGCATGGCGTGGCGTGGCGGGCATCTGCGTGCTGGCAGCTGGGCGCGCTGGGCATGGCTGAGGGGCTTCGGGCGGGTGTTTCCGGGGCTGCGCGGGCCCGCCCCCCATCGATTCGCCACAGATGGCCGCTAAGCCGAGGCGCTTAGCGGCCATCCGCGTCAGATTGGTGCGCTGCACGGCGATTATGGCAGTGCGGCATGGCGTGGCGTGGCGGGCATCTGCGTGCTGGCAGCTGGGCGCGCTGGGCATGGCTGCGGGCCTCGGGCGGGTGTTTCCGGGGCTGCGCGGGCCCGCTCTCTCTCGATTTGCCACAGATGGCCTCTATGCCCCGTGACTAGCGGCCATCTGTGTCAGGTGGGAGCGGTTGGGGGCGGGCACGGTGACGTTGCCCGGGCTTCGGGCCTGGGCCGGGAGTCCAGCCGCGCTCCAGCAGCGCCGCACGCACCCGGGTAGCCGCGGCAGGCTCCATCCCAGGGCCGGGCGGGGTCAAGTGCCATTGGGTCAAGACGACGACGCGCCACCCGGCATCCCTGGCGTTCTCATCCCGGAAGATGTCGCTGCGACGCTGGGCCGGACTGGCGTGATGCCCGCCGTCGTACTGAATCGCGATCTTTTCTTCTTCGTAGGCGAGGTCCGGGTCCTGGATCCAGCCGCCGGTCTCATCGAACATCGGGAGGTTGATTGCGGGTTCGGGCAGGCCATGCCGAATCAGGAGCAGCCGGAGTTCGGTCTCTTTGGGGGAGTCCGTGTCGGCGCGTATCAGGGACCGGGCCTGCATAGCCCGCCGGTAGCCCGCCCTGCCTTGCTTCCCGGCGAGGAACGCGTCCAGCTCATGGATCGTGGTCAATGAATTTCTCCGCCGCAGCAGGAAATCCCCGGCGATCACCAAGTCATCGAGGCCTAGTATGCCTGCGAGATCGAACCACGTCCGCAGTGGGGAGGTGCAGCTAACCCTCACCCCAGCTACGATCTCCTCCGGTTCGAGTGCCTGCTGATGGCCCACCACATTCTTATGTCGCACCGCCCGCTGGCCCGGCCGACTCGTCAGATGGATGACAGCCAGGTTCTCCAAGGCCTGCGGCAGGGGAAATCCCCACAACACTGCCGCAGACAGGTGGCTCACGATTGCGCCCGTCACGGCAGTCAGGGCATGCACACGTTTCAGCAGACTGTCCGGGGTGGCGGCCGTGGCGCGCACCCCGTAACAGGGGCTGACGAGATCCCTGGCCCGGGTCCGTCGTCGCCCCACCCCGGCAGTGCGGGCCTCGGCCACAGTGAAGGGCTGGTTTCGAAGATGCGGGGGGAGCTCACTGGGCGGGCGCATACGGGCATTCTGCGCCCGCGCCGAAGGGGCTTGCAGGTTATCCACAGCGCGGGCAGGGTGTGGGGGAGGAGTGGCAGGGGTGGGCAGCAGGGGCGGTCGCGGATGAGGGGCGGCCATTTGCCGGAGATGGCCGCTAAGAGCGTGGGATTCCGGCCATCTGCGGCGAACGGCCGCAGTTGGATGCCCGGGGTGTGACGGGGGACGGCCGGAGATGGGAAAGGGGCGTCTGGGCCTGGTGCGCGTACACAATGGCCAGAGGTGGTGTGGGCAGCAGGGGCTGGCGCGAATGAGGGGCAGCTGTTTTCCCGTGGCGGCCATTTGCCGGAGATGGCCGCTAAGAGCGTGGGATTCCGGCCATCTGGGGCGAACGCCGCAGATGGATGCACGGAACGGTGCTACTGGACTGCTACCTGACTGTTACTTGACCTCGTCGGTGCCGGGCGTTCCGGCGTCGCCGGGTTCGTGGGCACCGCCGGCGCCTTCGCTGCCGCCGGCTTCCGCGTTGCCGGCGTCGTGCTTGCGGTCCTTGGCGTCAAGTTCTTCCTTGAGCTTCTTGAGCCTGTCGGCCTCGGCCTGGTTGCGGTGGCGGATCTCAAGGTTGCGCAGGAATTCGGGGTCGTCATCGGGCGCTACCGGGTGGCTGTAGGCGACCGGTGCGGTGTCCGTGGCGCGGGGGCGTCCCATGAGAAACCACAGGGTGGCGCCGACCACGGGGAGGAGGACCTGCACGAAAATCCAGGCGGTCTTGGAGATGCCCCTGGTCAGCCGCGCGTCAGTGCGGATGAGGTCCACCAGTCCATAGACAAACACGGCCAGTATGACGATCGGAACCACTACACGGAGCATATCTTCAGTCTAGCCGTCGGGCGCCTCGACGGCGCCGGTCACTATGCCCGGGTGCTGGCTGCCGGGACCGCGGACGAGGGGAGCGGGATAGCCGAAGCAGCGCGCCGTCCTGGCGGCTAAACTTGAGGCGTGGCTTTCCTCAAATACACCCTTATTCGACTCGCGCTGTTTGCGCCCTTGTTTGCGCTCTTTCTCTACCTGCAGCTGGGAGTGCTCCTGGCCGCCCTGTGCGCCGGAATGATGTCCTTCGCCGTCAGCTTCCTGTTCTTCCAGAAGCAGCGCGACGCGGCCACCGCAACGCTCCACCACCGGTTCTCGGGCAAGGCTAAGCCGATGCGCAGCGCAGGCGAAGTGGCCGACGCCGAGGCCGAAGACCGCCTCGTGGACGAGAACCCCGACATTGCCGTCCGCACGGACAACCGCCCCAAAGATTCCCGGCAACCGGGGGCCTGAGCCCCCGGGTTCGTCCCCTGCAGCCCCGGGGAGCCCCGGGAGACCGCGGCCCTGAGCCCCCGGGTTCGTCCCCTGCAGCCCCGGGGAGCCCCGGGAGACCGCGGCTCAGAGCCCAGGCTTAGAAGCCGTGGCTGAGGACGAGCCCGAGTGAAAACAAGGCGGCGAAGCCGAGGTTGATTAGTCCGGTCTGCTTCAGGACCGGGATAAGGCTCTTGCGGCGCCGCCCGGCGATCATCAGCCAGGACGGCATGAGGCTGGCGGGGATCAGCAGGAGCACGATCAGCATCCATGGCCGGGCGGGGGCCAGGACGATGACCAGCAGGATCGCGACGGCCAGCATCAGCACATAGCTTTCGCGCGCATGCTTGTCCCCGAGCCGAACGGCCAGGGTCTTCTTCCCCGCCTTCCTGTCGGTCGGGATGTCGCGGACGTTGTTGGCCATCAGCAGGGCGCACGCGATCAGCCCCGTGCCGATCGCACCGATGATCGCGGCCAGGCTCAGCTGCCCCGCCTGGGTGTACGTGGTGCCCAGCGTTGCGACGAGGCCGAAGAACACAAACACGAAGACGTCGCCCAGGCCGAGGTAGCCGTACGGGTTCTTGCCGCCGGTATAGCCCCAGGCGGCCAGCACGCAGCCGACGCCGACCAGGATCAGCCACCAGGCCTGCGTGATGATCACGAGGATCAGGCCGAACAGCATCGCCAGCCCGAACGCCGCGAACGCGGCCCGTTTGACGTGCTCCGGGCTGGCCGCGCCCGAGCCCACCAGCCGGAGCGGACCCACCCGGTCCTCATCCGTGCCCCGGATCCCGTCCGAGTAGTCGTTGGCGTAGTTGACGCCGATCTGCAGGAGCAGGGCGACCAGGGCGGCCAGCACGGCGTTCAGCAGGATGAACGAATCCATCTCGTAGGCGGCTGCGCTGCCGATCAGCACGGGTGCGATTGCGGCCGGCAGGGTGCGCAGTCGGGCGCCTTGGATCCATTGTGCGGCTGTGGCCACGGTCAGTACCTCGTTGGTTGGTTGAATGCTCGTTAGTGGTTTGAGTTGCCGGCCGGAAGCCGGAAGCGCTTGTCTATTTTCCCTGATGGAGGGCGTCCAGCAGGACCGTCATGCCCAGCCGGTCCGGTTTCCCGTTGGGCAGCATGAGCAGTTCCGCGGCGGGCAACACCGCTTTCGGGGCCAGTGCGCCGAGCGACGGTGCCCAGGTCTGGTTCCGGCGGTCGGCGAACGCCGCCAGCCCTTCCGGGGAACTGTCGGCCACGGCGACGTACGCGGCCAGGGCGTGGCCCCACTCTGCGGACGGCACACCGGCGACAAAAGCCGCCCGCACGCCGTCGAGCTTTTCCAGCTCAGCCTGGACATGGGCGGCGGAAACTTTGACGCCGCCGGTGATGACGACGTCGTCGGCCCGGCCGAGCACGGTGAGCCGGCCGTCGGCGTCCAGTTCACCGAGGTCATTGGTCCGGTACCAGCGGACGCCGTCGGCTTCGATGAACGCCACTGCCGAGAGCTCTGGGGCCTGAAGATAGCCGGCGGCAATGGTTGGCCCGCCCAGCAGGATGCGGCCGTCGTCCTCCACCCGGACCAGGACGTCCTCGAGCGGGAAGCCGTCGTACACGCACCCGCCGCAGGTCTCGGACGAGCCGTAGGTGGTCACCACCCGCACGCCGGCGTCCCGGGCGGTGTCGAGCAGCTCCGCGGACGCGGGTCCGCCGCCGAGCAGGACGGCGTTGAAGCGCCGCAGCACCGCCAGCGTCTCGGCGGAGGGTGCGTCCAGCAGGCGCTGGAGCTGAGTGGGCACCAGCGAGGTGAAGCGGAGCTTGTCCGTGAGCTCCAGCGCCGCGGCGGTGAAGGCCTCCGGCGTAAAACCGCCGGACAGGTCCATGACCCACGGGCGGGTCCCGGCAAAGAGCGAGCGGACCAGAACCTGGACGCCGGCAACATACTGGACGGGAAGGGCCAGCAGCCACTGGCCCTCGCCCTTGAGCGCAAAGGCTGTCGCCACAGACGAGGCCGCCAGGGCATCGACGGTCAGGACGGTCGCCTTCGGCGTGCCGGTGGACCCGGAGGTCCGGACCACGACGGCCGCGTCCTCGATGCCGGCCGTGTCGGGGAATCCCAGCACCGGCGAGCCGTCCGGCCCGGCGGAGAGTTCGACGGCGGGTCCCTCGCCGTGGAGGGCAGCAGCCAGCGCCTTGAGCGCAGGCTCGATGTTCATGGCTCCGGAAGTCACAGCGCGCCTTAGAAGTAGTACGGGAAAGCGGACCAGTCGGGATCGCGCTTCTCGAGGAAGGCTTCCTTGCCCTCCACGGCCTCGTCCGTCATGTACGCCAGGCGGGTCGCCTCGCCGGCGAAGACCTGCTGGCCGGCCAGGCCGTCGTCGGCCAGGTTGAACGCGAACTTGAGCATGCGGATGGCCTGCGGGGACTGCCGGGCAATGTCGGCGGCGTACTCCAGGGCGACCTCCTCGAGGCGTTCGTGCTCCACGGCCTCGTTCACGGCGCCCAACCGGACCATGTCCTCGGCCGAATATTCACGGGCCAGGAAGAAGATTTCCCGGGCGGACTTCTGGCCGATCTGGCGGGCCAGGAGGGCCGAGCCGTAGCCGGCGTCGAAGCTTCCCACGGTGGCGTCGGTCTGCTTGAACTTGCCGTGCTCGCGGGAAGCGATGGTGAGGTCCGAGACCACGTGGAGGGAGTGCCCGCCGCCGGCTGCCCAGCCGTTGACGACGGCGATGACCACCTTGGGCATGGTGCGCATGAGCCGCTGGACTTCCAGGATGTGCAGCCGGCCGGCGCGGGCGGGATCGATGGATTCCGTCGTTTCGCCCTGTGCGTACCGGTACCCGTCGCGGCCGCGGATCCTCTGGTCCCCGCCCGAGCAGAACGAGTGGCCGCCGTCCTTGGGGGAGGGGCCGTTGCCGGTGAGCAGGACTGTGGCCACGTCCGGGGTCATCCGGGCGTGGTCCATGGCGCGGTAGAGCTCGTCCACGGTGCCGGGCCGGAAGGCATTGCGGACCTCGGGACGGTCGAAGGCGATGCGGACGGTGGGCAGGTCCCGGACCACCGTCCCGTCGGCGGAGCGCTCCACCTGCCGGTGGTAGGTCATGTCCTGGAAGTCGTCGAAACCGGACACGGTGCGCCACCGGGAGGGGTCAAAGACGTCGGATACCTTGGCGGGGATTTCGTTGCTCACAGTCCGAGTCTAGTAATCGCGTCAGCTGATGCAGAACTCGTTGCCTTCCGGGTCCGCCATGGTGTGCCAGGAATGCGGCCCCTGGTTGGCGGACCAGAGGAACGTGGCGCCGCGCGCTTCAAGGGCCGCCCGCACGGCGTCCTTGTCCCCTCCCGCGAGCCGCACGTCCCAATGGACCCGGTTCTTGACCGTCTTTTCCTCCGGGACAATCTGGAACAAAACGCGGTGGGCGGGCGCTTTGGCGTCGAGTTCCTCGGGCGGGCGGATCGCGGCGCCCTCGCGCCACACGAGCTTGCCCCGGTGCGTGGTGGTCTCCGCCTCCGTCGCGAAGCCCTGCTCGATCATGGAGTGGATGAAAGCCTCATCCTGCGGCTCCACGGCCCATTCCAGGGTTTCGGCCCACCAGTCGGCGAGCTCGTGCGGGTTTTTGCAGTCGACGACTATCTGGATTTTCAGTGTCATGGGAAGAACCTACGACGTCGCGGCCTGCGGCGGTAGGGTTCAGGCGCCGCAAGGCACCGGAGGCCCTTGCGGCGTAAGGGAGTCCGCGATCCGCCAGATCGATCCATCCCAGGTCATCAGGTAGTCGAGCTTCCATTCCGAGCAGGACTGCCCGTCGGGACCGTGCTGCGCGTCCTGAACGGTCCTCAGCCGGACGGACGCCGTGAGATCGGGCCCGGCAGCGGATACGTCCTCGACCTCCAGCGTGCGCCAGAACGACGAGCCGAGCCCCTCCCGCCATGTCACGAGTCCACCCATCCGGTCCTGCATCTCGGGTGTCAGTATGGCGAACGCGAGGTCGTATGCGCCGCGGTTGATGGACTGGCCATGAAATACCAGGCTCTGGGTGATGTTGGCGGCCTGCGGGTGATCGGAATTCACCGTAACGTCTATCGCGCTGGTGTCTGCCGGTGCCGGCAGGCCGCAGCTTGTCGGGGACAGCGAAGTGGTGCGGTTCTTCCAGCTCTCGACGGCGAGGACAGCCTTGCGGGCATCCACAGCGAAGGCCGTGCCCTCGGCACTGTAGTTACCTTCGCTGCCTGCACCGAAAACCCAGGCCCGCTTGGAGCTCACGACTCCTGCCACCTTGCCGTCCATGGTCAGCAACGGGCCGCCGCTGTTTCCAGGATTGATGGCGGCGTCGGTCTGGATCAGGTTGCTGACCGTTCTTGCGCCGATTGTCTGCTCCCGGTTCAGTCCGCTGACGCGTCCCGCGGTGAAGGTCAGGTCGGCGTCCAGGGGAAAGCCCAGCGCCGCCACGTCTTCGCCCAGTGCCGGGGGAGCGCTGACGAAGTCGAAGATGTGGCCGCTGACCGGGCGGGCGGTGCGCAAAAGGGCAAGGTCGGCCGCCTCATCAATTCCAAGTACCTGCGCGCTCGAGATTTCTGTTCCGAGGCTGATGCTGATGGCGGCTTGGTCCTTCACGACGTGTGCGGCGGTGACGATGAGGTCATTCTCGATGAGGAAACCGGTACCGACGCCGCCGGCGTCGCACAGCGTGACGTTGATCTTTGCTACTCCGGAGCGGACACTCGCGACGGTGCCGGCCCACCCGCCCGGCTGTCGGCTTCCGGTAGCGACCGGGTCTGGTGCTGTGACGGCCGCCTGGCTGGTTGGCGGCGGGGTCGCCGGCGCTGCAGACGTGGCCGTTGGGGTGGCCGGTGCAGCCGGTGCAGTCGGTGCGGCGCCGGGAAGGGACACGCAGCCGCTCAGCGCGAGAAGTGTCGTCATCGCCGCAGCTGCCGGGAGTGCGAACATTCGGTGGGCGTGGGCTTTCATGGCAGTCCTCCCCAATACAAGGTTGCCGCTCCAGCCCTCCCAAACCATCGCGAAGTGCCCTCAAGATAACGCATGCGCCGGCGAACAACCAGAGGGGAGCCGGGTGCCATGCGTCGCCGCCTTGCTTCGGTTACCCCTGCACTTGCTGCAGCTGTTCAAGCACCTCGGGCGGAATGGCGTAGATGAAGATGACCGCCAGGAGGTTCTTGGAGGCGTGGACGAAGTAGGAGAACATCACGTTCTTCCCGGTCCAGACGTACACGAACACCAGGACGGCGCCCATGGCGAGGTACGGCATCAGCACCTGCAGGGTCATTTGCTCCTGGCCCACGATGTGCAGGGTCGCGAACAGGACCACGGACATGATGCAGCAGACCCAGAGGTTGACCCGGCGGCTCAGCTTGCCGATCAGCAAATGGCGGAAAATGTACTCCTCGACGAACGGGCCGACCAGCACCAGCAGCGGCACCATGAGCCAGACCGGGACCTGCTGCATGAGCGCCTGAAGGCCGGCCTGGTTGGCGGAGGTCTGCACCGGTCCGCTGAGGGCCACGAGAACCGCGGTGAGGATGAGCATCGCCACGACGGTCAGCGGCACCATCAGGGCCGTGAACCAGGGCCTTGTGGCAAGGACGCGGAGATCGCGGACCGCAACATGCCGCGCGGCGGTCAGGGCAAGGACGCCGACCGTTGCGTAGAAGATCAGGTTCACCGCGTAGGACGCCACCGCAGGATTGGGCGATATCTGCAGCAGCAGCGGCTCCAGCAGGCTGCCCGCCACAGCGAATAGACCGGCCACGGCAACATAGAGTCCAACAGTGATGAAATCCAGCGGGGAGAACCGGTAAAGCTCCGGCTGCGGCGCGGGTGGTGTACGGAGAGCTGTGCCCATGCCCCCAGCCTAGCGCCGAGGCAGGAGGACGCGGTCCAGCTGATCCGCGGCGCCATCGCAGACCTGACGCCCGACGGCGGCACCCGCCTCAGTGCCCAGGGCCTCAGGGCCTCCGTGCCCAGTGACGGCCGGCGGTGCCATACTGAGGACGCAAGCCGCCGTCGGGCAGGCTGGCACCTACTGCGAGGACTCCTTGAGCGAACATCTCCGCCTTTCGGGCGTATCCCACGGCTATGGGGACCGCCAGCTCTTTGCCGGCGTCGACGTTGCCATCACGGCTGGCGAACATGTGGCGATCGTCGGCGAAAACGGCGCGGGCAAATCCACGCTGCTGCGGATCCTGGCCGGATTCGAGGCCCCGGACGAGGGCACGTCCGTCAGCCACGGCCGCGTGGGCTACCTCGCCCAGACCCATGGCATGCCGGAGCAGTTCACTGTCAGCGACGCGATCGACGCCGCACTGGAATCACTCCGCGCGCTGGAGGCTGAGCTGGACCGCCTGGAGGACGGGCTGGCCGGCGCGGAAGCGGACGAACTGGAGCGCTACGGAAACCTGCAGACGCAGTACCAGCTCCGGGAAGGCTACGCCGCGGAATCCCGGGTGGAAGCGGCGCTGGACAGGCTCGGCCTGGGCGGGCTGGACCGGATGCGGACACTGGGCTCGCTCTCCGGCGGGGAACAGGAACGGGTGGCGCTGGCCTGCGTTCTCGCCGATCCCGCCGACATTTTGCTCCTGGACGAACCCACCAACCACCTGGACGCGTCCGGCACGGCCTGGCTGGAGGCGCGGCTGGCCGCGCACCGCGGCACGGTGGTGGTGGTCTCCCACGACCGCGTGCTGCTGCGCAAAGTGGCCTCAACCGTGATTGAGGTCGACGCCGAGCGCCGGTCGGTCAACCGGTATGGCAACGGCTACGAGGGCTACCTGCGCGAGAAGGCTGCCGAGCGCCAGCGCTGGGCACAGCAGTACCACGGGTGGCTGGACGCGATGGCGGCCGAACGGCTCCAGGCGGACACGGTTGCCGGCAAGATGGGCTACGCCCGCCAGCGCGACGGCGACAAGATGGGGTTCGACTTCAAGGCCGGCACGTGGCAGAAGGCGGCCACCAGCAAGGTCCGCAACGCCCAGGAGCGTCTGCGCCGGCTGGAGGCAAACCCCATAGACCGTCCCCCGGTGCCCCTGAAACTGGCAACGGATCTGCGGGCGGACGTGGCCGAAGGCCCGGCGCTCGAGGCGAAGGGGGTCGCGGTGCCCGGCCGGCTGGCACCCACGGACTTCCGGG
This sequence comes from Arthrobacter humicola, assembly GCF_022803015.1. Taxonomy (GTDB): domain Bacteria; phylum Actinomycetota; class Actinomycetes; order Actinomycetales; family Micrococcaceae; genus Arthrobacter; species Arthrobacter humicola_A. Next base: position 2,439 of record NZ_JAFKON010000017.1, on the reverse strand, counting down.
TGGAAGCCGGCCAGAAGATCCTCATTACGGGCCCCAACGGTGCCGGGAAGTCCACGCTGCTCTCCGTCCTCGCCGGCACGCTGGAACCGGCCCAGGGCAAAGTGGTCAGGCACGGCCGGATCGGCTACCTGCAGCAGGAGTTGGAACTCCCGCAGCGCCCGGGTCTGCGGCTCCTGCCCGCCTTTGCCGCGGGCCTGGGCGGCAATATCGATGAGCACGCCGAGGCGCTGCTGCGCCTGGGGCTCTTCCGGACCAGCGAATTCCACGTGCCGGTGGGCAGCCTTTCCGCGGGGCAGCAACGCAGGCTGGCGCTGGCCCGGCTCCTGCTGGGCGGGTTTGGGACGATGCTGGTGGACGAGCCCACCAACCACCTGGCGCCCGTGCTGGTGGAACAGCTTGAAGCGGCCCTGTCCGAGTTCGCAGGGACACTGGTCATGGTCAGCCACGACCGCGCGCTGGGTGAGTGGTTCAGCACCTGCGCCAGGCGAGGAACGAGCCGAGAAACAAGGCACGGCGCCAGGCAGGAAACCTGGCACGGAAACGGCACCGGGAACTGGCTCCGGTACACGATGCGGGACGGCGCCCTGGCGTAGCAGAACGATTCGCCGGAGCTGGCGCGGATCAAATAGAACATTATTCGGCCATTTGACGGATTAGGTGTTATTAATTAGGCATAGCGCCTGACTGCTGTTGCCCGCGTCACGGCCGGTCCGGGAATTCCAGTATGATGGATGAGCCGCGCGAGGGTTTGACTCCTTGTGAGGTTCGGTACATCTTGCTGTCCCACCGGGCAGAAACCCGAATGGAATGTAACCGAATCCCGGTCCCGTCCCGGCCATAATCCGACCTACAAGGAACCGTTGTGCCATCAATTACCCCCACAGAACTCCAGAGCGCGCCCGCGGAATCCGCCGTCGACTCGACCCTCAGCGCCGAGGGCTATAAGAAGACCCTGAGCGGGCGCCACGTAACGATGATCTCGATGGGCGGCGCAATCGGCGTCGGCCTGTTCATGGGCGCCGGCGGACGCCTGGCCTCCACGGGCCCGGCGCTGATCTTCTCCTACGCCATCGCCGGCGTGATCGCATACCTGCTCATGCGGGCACTGGGCGAGCTCATCATGTACCGCCAGACCTCGGGCTCCTTCGTCAGCTATGCCGGCGAAATGTTCGGCAAGAAGGGCGCCTTCCTCTCCGGCTGGATGTACTTCATCAACTGGGGCATGACCGGGATCGCCGAACTGATCGCGATCGGCCTGTACTTCCAGTTCTTCTTCCCCAACGTGCCGGTGGAAGCCTCCGCGATTGCCGCCCTCGCGCTGCTCGTGGCCGTCAACCTGCTCAGCGTCAAGGCGTTCGGCGAGTTTGAATTCTGGGCGTCCTGCCTCAAGGTCGGCGCCATCCTGATCTTCCTGGCCGTCGGCACTTTCATGGTGGTCACCAACGCCAAGGTGGGCGATGGCCACGCCTCCGTGACCAACCTCTTTGCCGACGACGGCGGGATGTTCCCCAAGGGCGCCCTCGTCATGGTCCTCGTGCTCAACGCCGTGATCTTCGCCTACAACGGCATCGAACTCGTCGGTATCACCGCAGGCGAGATGCAGAACGCCAAGCGCGAAGTGCCCAAGGCGATCCGCGCCGTCGTACTGCGCATTGTGGTGTTCTACGTCGGTTCCGTACTGCTGCTGGCCATGCTGCTGCCCTCGGACCAGTACAAGGCCGGCGTGTCCCCGTTCGTCACCGTGTTTGGCCAGATGGGCCTCGGCTGGGTGGGCGACGTGATGAACATGATCGTCATCACCGCCGCGCTGTCCTCCTGCAACTCGGGCCTGTACTCGATCGGCCGTGTCTTCCGCACGATGGCCAACAACGGGCATGCCCCGCAGTGGCTCACCAAGATGTCCAAGCGCCACGTGCCGTACGCGGCCATCCTTGCGATCGCCGCTTTCTACCTCGTGGGCATCATGCTGAACATCTGGCTGGGCGGCTCGCACGCCTTCGACCTCGCGCTGAACACCGCCTCGATAGGCGTGATCTTCACGTGGGGCGCCATCTTCGCCAGCCAGATCGCGCTGCGCCACCAGAAGGGCCGCGTCTCCAGCCTGCCCATGCCGGGCTCGCCGTGGACCAGCTGGGCCGGGCTGGTCGCACTGCTGGCCATCACCGTGCTGATCGGCTTCGACACCATGACCAGCAAGACGGGCGAGGTCTTCCACCTGGGCCTGTGGACCCTGGCGACCGTTCCGTTCTTCGCCCTGGTGCTGTGGCTGGGCTGGCAGAAGGTCAAGAACAACGCGCCCAAGAGCGAGCTCTACAGCTGATATGAGTTGAGTCTGTCCTTCACAAACACCTCCGGAGATGTCAGGACGGGATGTATCAGATTCCTTTGAGGACCTGAGGTTGATCCGCGGGATCCTCCCGACACCTTCGGAGGTGTTTG
>NZ_JAFKON010000016.1 GCF_022803015.1 Arthrobacter humicola | reverse complement strand
CCGTCGGCCGCCGAGCAAGCGAGCTTGCCAGCAACCAAAAAACAACGGGGGGAGAGGGGACGCTGGCCGGTCATCTGAGCCGCCCCACCCGCCGAATCCTTGGGCAAAAAGGAGCAACACCATGAACACCACACCCACCCTTGAAATGCTCGACCCGGCCGCCCTGACCGTGGACATCAACGTCCGCAAAGACGCCGCCCTGACCGCTGACTTCATCGCCAGCATCAAAGAGCACGGCGTGATGGAACCCGTCATCGCCCACCGCAAAGACGACGGAGGCGTGCATGTCCTGATGGGACAGCGCCGCACGCGCGCCGCCGTCGAAGCCGGGCGCACCAGCATCCCGGTGATGATCATCGAGTCCCCCGAGGAAGCCGACCGCATCGTGACCCAGGTCGTGGAGAACATCCAGCGCGTCGAACTGACCGAAGCGGACGAAGCGGACGCCTACCACCAGCTGTCCCTGATCGGCGTGTCAGCCGCCGCGATCGCCAAGAAGACCGGGCGCACCAAGACCACCGTGGAAGGGGCACTGAAAGCCAAGTCCTCCGACGCCGGAGCCGCCGCCCTGGGCAAGGGATACACCATTGATGAAGCGCTCATCATGGCCGAGTTCGAAGGGGACCAGGACGCGACCGAGGAACTGGAGTCCGTGATCGCGGACGAACCCGATCAGCTCCTGCACGTCGCACAGATGCTCCGGGACCGCCGCGACAACGCCGCCGCCCTCTCCGCACTCATCGCCGGACTCGAGGCCGACGGCAAGACCATCGTCGAGGACGCCGGGCACTACGCCAACGAAGAGAACCTGTACGTCTCGGCCGCGAAGCGGGCCGACGGGGAACCGGCCACCGACGAGGACGCCAACGCCTACCTGATCAGCACCGACTACCGGGGCCAGCACAAAGCCAACCCCGTCATCACCGGCTGGAAGGATCTGGGCTTCACCCCGAAGTACGAACGCTACGACGGCGGCACGCAGGCCCAGAAAGGCCCGATGACCGAGGAACAGAAAGCCGAGCGGAAGACCCTGATAGCCAATAACCGCGAGATGGAAAGCGCCACCAAGGTCAGGCGTGAATTTGTGAAGACCCTGCTGTCGCGGAAGACCGCGCCGAAGGGCTGGCAGTACTTCACCGTCCACGCCATCACCCACGACCCCGAAACCGCCAGCGGCTACGACGGCAAGGTCGCCACCGAGATGATCGGGGCCAAGACCGGGGAGAACACCGACCGGTGGGGCTGGAACCCGCTCCGGGACCACACCGCCAAAACCACCGCACGGCCCGAGTTCTCCCTCATCGCCCTGATCTGCGCAGGGTATGAAAAGACCATCCAGAAAGACTCATGGCGGACCGCCGAAAAGCGGCACTTCCACTACCTGAACCAGCTCACCGACTGGGGGTACACGGCAAGCACCGTGGAGCAGATCATCCTCGACAAGCACACCACCGACACCGACTAATCAAAACGTGGGCCGGGCGGCTGAATCCCCCAATGCAGCCGCCCGGCCCACTCACCCCAGCAGGGCCAGGAACCGTCCAGAAGTGGGGCGGTCCGCCGCCCAGGGCGAACCACAGCAGCCACTCACCAGCGACGGACCGCCATTAACCGCGACAAAGCAACCGGTGGACCGTCAGCCGCGGGACCAGGAACAACGAGGTACCGAGCCCGCGGCAGCACCACAAACCATTCAGCTAAGCTGGACCACATATTTCCTTTGCCCAAGGGAACACCAGGAAGGGCCGGCGCCCAACGGCGCCGGCCCTTCCGCCTTTAAGAGGATCCGCACCCGGGCATGTCTCTCCGCTTGGTCGCCCCCTCTAGACGCCGGAATCCGCGCCGAACGAAAGCACCAGGAGGCCCACGACCGTTCTCTTCGCCAGCAGAAGCGAACCCGGCACGCTGATAGCTTGAAATCATGCTTGCCAATGACATCATCATGAACTTCATTCCGAGCCCCGGTATCGGGTGGCTTGCTCCCGTTCTAGCCTTCGTAGGTGCACTTATCGTTGCCGGTATCGCAGCGGTCAGCCTATGGCGGTCAGATGTCAGGAAGAAGAAGCAGGAGGATAGGCGCCGCTGGGACGAGGAATTGGTTAGCACCGTTATCGACATGCTTGTTCTCACCGATGACGTTGCCAGCACCGAGAAGGCACTTCGCAAGAAAAAGAAGGCCATTCTTGCCGGAGACCTGCCCCAGGAGCTGAACCGGCATCTCATCCACATCCGTCTACTAAGCAACCAGACCTTGGCGGACCAGGCCCAGCATGTCGTGACGCACTACCTTTCGGAACGCATCTCGATGCACAAGTTCCTGTCCATGGAAGTGTCAGAAGGCAAGAAACTCGATGACATTACGGAGGTTCCTAGTTACTCATTTGGTAGCACTACAAGCGAGGCTTACCACGATGCACGCCGATACTTCCTGAACCTCTTTCATCAACTCCTGGTATCCGTGTCTGCCCAAAAGTTCACCGCCGAGAGCTCGGTTGACTGGAAAAAGATGGTGAAGCTGGTGAATGAGGCTGAGAAGGAAATGAAAAAGAAGGAAGAGGAACCGAGACACCGCACGCAGGACGAACCTATCCCAGCCACGGCAGTCCGGCAAAGGATCAACTAGATAGGATGTCCGCAAGCACAACCAAGGCAAGAATTGGGAGCCGGTTCCGCGAGAGTGACCTCATGGCGTACATCGAGGATGCGTTCGCGAAGACCGCCGAACGCATCGCCGCGGGCCAGGTCGGGGAAGAAGACGTGGCAGCGTAAGACTAAACCAGATACAGACATGAAGAAGGCCGGCCCCTGAAAAGGATGCCGGCCTTCTTCGCGTTTGCCCACTGAGCGGCCTGTGGTCTATGGCTGAAAAGACCTGGCCAAACGCCCGGGCCGACGGCGGGGGGCGCTGAGTCTTGGTCCATGGGAAACGTTGCCGCTGGTGACCGGCCACAACACAGGATGTGCACGGCCGCCGGTCCCGGTGGCGAGGTGCCAGTCCGAGGTTCCCTGGCGGTTGTGTGCAGCCGGTCAGCTGGGTCCCGTCGTCCAGATGTGTGCGGGAAAAGCAGCGGAGCGATTGGGCTTTTGCCGTGCCCATGTGGGCGAGGGGTTACTACTCGGAGCTGCCAGCAATGGGAGAGGACTCGTGCGTGGTCTTGCGGCCGCGCGGACGGCCGCCGGCCTTTTTGGCGGGGGCGTCCAGACCGAAGCCGCGCAGGTCGGATTCAGTCCAGTCTGTGCGCAACGCTGCGTGGTAGTCCTTGGCGTATTTCTGCTCTGCTGCGGCAAGCAGCTGGGCAGCCTCCTGGACCTCGACACCGCTGGCAGCGGCCCTCTTCACAGCGTTTACTTTGGTGTCCCTGGCGGCGTCGATTTTCGCGGCGGCTTTTGCGGCAATGTCGTTGATGTCCATGCCCAAACCCTACCGGCCACGACTGACACCCGAGAGTAGGTTTCGGAGAGCATGCGCGGAAGGCGAAAAAACCCTCAAAGTCGACCGTACGGAGCAAGCTATACACTTACACGGGTGTAAGTGGCTTGTCGCGCTCGACACTGGCGGTCGAGTGCGGCACACTGGTCAGTGTGGTCCCCGGTTCCGGGGTCGCTGCGCTGGGCCTTGAAGGGATGGATTGAATGTCGGATGAGGGATTCACTCACCGTTTCAATCTGTCGCGCCGACGTCGGGAGAACACTCCCGCCGGCACCAAGAAGCGCCGTGACCTGTGGGTCACTGTGGAAGAGGAAGCTGCGCTTGTTGCAAGGGCCGAACGCGAGAAGGTGACCGTCCCGAACTTACTGATTACCTCGGCATTGTCCGAGGCGCAGGAGACGACTACCGAACGGCGGGCAGCTATCGCGGAACTGATGTCCCTGCACAATCTGCTGGCGCGTTCTTCGAACAACATCAACCAGCTCGCACGGCAGGCCAACGCCACGAGCGAGTTCCCCGCAGAGGCGCACGAAGCGTTGAAGCACATCCGCTCTGTTGCGATGCGCATCGACGATGCCATAGACGGGCTGATGTAGAGATGATTCCGAACATCACCCGCGGTTCGCGCATGGGCGGGCTCATGGTTTACCTGGCCTCTACGGACGCCAATAAGACGAAGAACGCACACAGCGATCCGCACTTGGTAGCCGGCGACGCTGCGATCATGGCGTGGTACGACGACGGTGTTCTGGACCGCGACGATGCCCTGGCTATCGCCAAGCATCTGGACCGTCCGCGCAAGGCTTATGGCGTATCGGTGCAGATCAAAGACATGCAGTGGGATGCGGCCAAGAAGGAGCGCGTCCACGTCGGCTACAAGGACGCCAGCGTGTGGCACTGCTCGCTGAGCCTGCGTGCCGAAGAGGGCGCACTGACGGATCAGCAGTGGGGCGATATCGCCAATGATTTCGTGGACTCCATGGGCTTCACCGAAACCAGCGGAAAGGCCCGCTGCCGGTGGGCCGCGGTCAACCACGGCACGAGTGAAAACGGCAACCACCACATCCACCTGGCCGTGTCCCTGGTCCGCGAAGACGGCACCAAAGCATCGACCCACGGGGACTACAAGAGGGCGCAGGAATCGTGCCGTGAGCTGGAGGTCAAGTACGGGCTGGAACAGCTCTCTACCGTGCACGCCACCCGCGGCTACGACCGGGCCGAGAAGGCCACCGCTGTCCGGGACGAGCGGGAGATGCACCGGTCCTCTTTGGCCCGGAAAGTCCGTGCCAGCGCCAGCTCTTCCGCGACAGAGGGTGAGTTCGTCCGGCGTGCCCGCGACACCGGGATGCTGGTCCGACCCCGCTATGCGAAGAACACCACCGAGGTCATCGTTGGCTACTCCGTGGCCGAACGCCCCAAGCAGGGCGAGCGGCCTATCTGGTTCGGCGGCGGCACCCTCGCCTCGGACCTGAAGCTGGGTGCTTTGCGTGAAGAGTGGATGGACTCACCGCACCTTGCAACAGAGGCTGCAGCTGAGTGGAACGCGGCAGCCCGCAACAGGCGCACCGTGTCCAGGACCGGCCCCGAGAACGGAACACCTCCGGCGGAAATGTGGGTGGAGTACACCCGGAACGCGACCGCGTTGGTTGAGCAGCTGCGCACCCTGCCCCGTGATGATCACGCGACCTGGGCGAAGGCAGCGCGGGAAGTCTCCGGCGCGTTCGCGGCATGGTCCCACCGGCTCGAACCGACGCCGGGTCCGCTGGCGGCCACCGCCGCCGAACTGTCCCGCACCGCCCAGCTCCGCGCACCACGCCAGCACAGCAAGCCCGTCGCCCTGCCGTCCATTGCCGGCACTGCCATGTTGTTCATGGCCGCGTCCAGCAAGAACAAGACGGCCGCCCAGTCGGCGCTCATGCTGCAGTTGGTCAACACTGCCTTTGCCATCCACGAAATGCACCAACAGTCCGGACGGACCCGTGAAGCGCAGCGGCTCCGGGCCGTCGTCACGGAACAACTGAAGCCGTTCGCGGCGACGATGCCCAGGCCGGTCACCGTCGGTGCACCGGAACAGGCAGCGGCATCGAACTCCGTAGAACTTGGGCTGCGTGGCATGGCGCCCATCCGTCCAGGGTCAGCAGTGCCGAACACACCAACGCCGGCCAGGACCCGCCAGTACACGGGCCGTGATTCGGGCCCCGTACTTGACCGATAACGACTACCACCAACTGCAAGGGGAGCACGATGAGTGAATCAGACGGAATGGACGAACTGCTGGACGGCGGAATGCGGCAGTCCCTCATGATCGCGTCCCGCATTGCCGAGACGCTGGCCCGTCGCCGGCAGGAGTCCCAACGCAAGCAGGAACACCAGGATGCACAGGCAGCGCACGAAGCGCAGGCCCGCCTCACGACAGACCGCAGTGCAGCACACGCGGCGCTGGCACCGGTAGAGAAGGACCAGTGGTGGGACAAGGCCCGGCCCCATGACATCGCCACGGCCCACGCCGTCGCGATGAGCTGGAAAGACTACGACCCGACCGCCCTCGCGGCCTCGGAAAAGATCCGTAGGCAAGTCCTCACCCGCTACGGCATCGACACCCGCGACGTCGGCGCGGACGCCGCCTACCTGGAATCAGGGATCCAGACCATCACCACGGAAAAGGCACGGCAGGACGCACTGGAACGCAGCCAGGAAGAGACACGCAAGGCGGCCGCCGAACACGAGAAAGCCATGGGATTGCTCGCCGCGGCCCGCGCCGAAGAACTCCGCGCCCAGGCCGCGACACTGGCCCCGGAAATGGAACGCCACCAGGTGCCCGTGGAATACCTTGCCAACCCCGAGCTGGCCCAGGCATTGCAGACTGCCCACACCGCCAAGACACCTACAGCGGTAGAGGCAGCGGACGCCATCGTGAAGGAACGCATGTTCCTCATCGGCAAGGACGGCATCAACGGTCCCGACATCGACCAGCTCCGCAAAGAGACCACCGCGAACATCAACGGCGCCGGCGACGCGCACTTCGAGGATCCGGAGTTCGTGCAAGCAGCCAAGAATATGCACGAGGCCAGGCTTCTGGCCGCGGCCGGTGTCAAGAGCGAACAGTGGGAGTACCTGGAACAGCGGTACGAGCAAGCCGAAAAGGAACTCTTCGCCCGCATGGAAAGCGTCGGCCGCGAGATCGAGAACCGCGTCACCGGCAACGACAGCAGCCGGCTCAAAGACCAGGGACTGAAGACTGAGGCGACGTCGGCCGCCGACTATGGCTCAGCGGAACGCCAGGAAGCTTTCGCCGCATCCTTGGCCGGAACCGGAGCGAACGAAGCACAAGTCCGTGGGCGCGCCACCGCAGAACGCAGTGAGGGCACACACCCCCGCGCGGCGGTCACCATGGGCAAGAGTGCAGCTAAAGCCAAGAAGACCCGCACAGGGGCGGCCGTGGGTGCGGAACGGACCAAGAGCGGTCCGGCTCGCTAGGCAGTTGCCCGGTATCTGGACTCAGTCCGCTGAGCCTGGCATCGGAGTGTCTCACTGAACAACAGGAAGCCCCGATCGGGTCATCCGGTCGGGGTTTCTAAACTGTCTTTATGAACCGCTTTTTTGCCCCAATGTATGTGTTACTTTTCAACCAGCCTTTCATTTGGGGGAGGCGATCAATGCGGATCGTTTGAAAGGAAGAACGTGGTTCAAACACGAAGAAAATTCGGCGCGACTGTCATGGCAATCGGAGTCTCACTGGCGGTACTGCTGCCGACATCCGCCGTCACAGCAAATGCGGCGACCGAGGATAAAACCTCAAGTGCGGAAACCCAGTACAACGGGATTTACGTCGTCAGTGAGGCAGCCGTTGCTCCTGACGTGGAAGGCAAAGCCACGTTCATCCCGCTTCCGGAGAATGCGAAGCAGTCACTTGTTGTCCTTCCGGAGGTTGCTCGGAAGCTGAACCTCAAGCAGGGCAAGGTAGCTAAAGCCGATGAGGCTCGCGTTTTTGGTGAGCTTGGGGCGCCCGGCGGCAAGAAGAAATCCGAACCCACTGTCACGCCAATGGCAACAACCAGTAACTGGACGAATTTCAACGCCCCGCTCGGCGGCGGGTGGTCGGGTTCAATCCGTCGCAACACCTCTTTCATCGGGTCGGGCGGCAAGGTCTACAACTGGTACATGGATGGAGCCACCGGCACCTCGGTCTGCGCCCAGGGCGTCGGCTACTACCAGGGATACTACGGAAGCAGCTTTGGCATCTGGAGGACCTGGTACGACATTGGTTGCGGACGGGCTGCCACTATTCGCGTTCCGTGGGACGGAGTCTCTGCCTATCCCGAATTCAACGTAAGGTCGATCACCTATACGTGGGGTTTTGGGCAGTTCGAGTAAATCGGACGACTGAAACTGCATGAGAAATGGAGGGATGACATGTCATCCCTCCATTTCTTTACCATTTTGTGTGACAGCTTTGTCATGCATACTTGACCGGCCCGCGATATGCTTCTGGCTATTCATTACACAGCGGGAGCATGCAAGAGAGACATCACCACTGATCCGCGTTTCCGCCGAGCAGTCCAACTAAATGCGTGAGGACGGACGTTATGACTACCCCCGATGAACCGAACGGAAGCCTGGTTGGCTCCGAAGACGGTGGCGGACACAGCTGGCCACCCAAGCTTTCAGCTCACCGACTGTGTACTGTCGGCATCGTCCTCATCTGCGTGGGCGTATTGGGCGGTGAGTGGATCATGCCGGCTCTGGCTATCGCCATAGATTCCGCATCGGGGTCCACTGCTCAGATCGGGACGAGCCTCGTATTTGGCCTGGCAGGTCTCTTGACGAAGCTCATGCTTCCCCTGGGCATCGGCCTGTTTTCAGCATCCCTTGTGGTTCGAGCGTTGGACGCCAGCCCAAGATAACTGGTGCCCATATGCAATCGGGCGACGTTTGCGGCCCTCGGGCCTGTGAGCCACGCCCACCTTATGTCAGGATAATTTCAACGAGACAAGTGGGGGTCTGAAGACCATGGACAAGCTCAAGTACAGGAACGCCGCCGCCGCTCTGGCGCTAGGGTGCCTCCTTTCAAGTTGCGCGGCAGCTGGACAGCAGACCGCTGCGCAACAGCCGGCTGCGCAACAGCCAGCCGGACAACAGTTGGTGGATCAGGGGCTACCCGAATTCGGCTCCCTCGACGATGCCCTCCACGCCGTTGACAAAGTCCTGGGCTGCGAGAAGAAGCCCACGACGGATCCGATCATCAACAAGGCCATTGACGAGAAGGGGATCAAAGCCGAATATGCCGTGTGCTCCGGCCACGTCCAGATCGACTGGTTCAAGGATGAAGCGGGTCGGAAGGCGGACTACCAGGTGTACGCAGACGCCAAAACCCAGCCCGTCTCTGTCGTGACGGGAAAGAACTGGCTGGTCGTAGACCTCTCCGAGGCATTGCATGAGCCGGCCAGCGGGAAGGATCTGCAGAAACTCGCAAAGGAACTGGGGGCCGAGTACGCGGCTCTGAATCGGCCCTAGCCTCAGGGGGACATACCCCCGAAAACACAGAACCCCGTCCGGGCCATCCCGGACGGGGTTTCTTTTTGTGGGCCTCCAACGCAGCCTAAGGGCGCAGCCAAAGCCAAGAAGACCCGACCCGCGCAGGGGCAGCAGTTGGCTGAGCGGAGCAGAAGCGGGCCGGCCTTGTAGGGCTGACTGTGGCAAGTGTTTCCAGCCCCGGGAGGACGGTTGAAAATGACGGCACCCCCGTGATGTCTGGAGGGCTCGGCCTTCCGCTGAAGGTGGTACGTGACAGCCGGTGCAATATTTTGTCACGAAAATGACAAGCATACTTCTCTAGTCATTGGACAAAACCCGTGCCTAAAGTGAGCGCCATCACTCACTTCCAAGTCTGGGGGCACAATGCTTGTTGGGGGAAGGCGGCCTGCGCCGCAACGTTCAAATCGATCTGCCGGTGGCCATAGGCCGCCGGCTTTGTTGTTGCGGGGCGCCATCGCCTCCTGCCTGGGCATCGGCCTGCTGGCCGGGACCGCGGGCCCGGGCCTGGCAGTAGTGCCTGTCCCGATGGTCCTCCCCGGCGCCTCGTCCGGGGAACAGACCACCATCGGCGAGCTCGGCTCCCGGCCCGGGGCGACCCGGCTGCCGCTGCAGATCTCCGACCAGGTCACCGGCTCCGTGGACGTCGGCACCGGCAACCTGATGCTGTCCGTGAATGGGCTGGCCCTGCCAGGGGTCAATGCCGACGTTCCGCTCGGCGCGGTGTTCAACTCCCAGTCCACCGCCACAACCCAAGGGGACGCCGCACAACGGTGGACCCTGAACCTCGGCGGGACCGGTTCCCTTTCATCGATCCCTTCCGGCGTGCTCTACACCGCCGGCGACGGCTATTCGGCCCTGTTCACCCCGGTCTCCGGATCGACGACGGCGTTCACGGCACCGGCCGGGACGAAGGCCGACCTGGTGAAGTACGGGGACGGCACCTACACGCTGACGTCCAGAACCAACGCATCCGTTGTGACGTTCAACGCCGACGGGCGGGTGAAGTCCCTCGCGGACCGCAACGGCAACACGACGACGTTCACCCCGGGGACCGGGAAAATCACCGACATCAGCGGGAATAAGGGCGTGGGCGGCAAACTCGCCTACGACTCCTACTCCGGAACCCTCGCGACCATCTCCCTGACCAGCGGGTCAGCGACTCGGTCGGCTGCCCTGTTCAACGACGGCTACGGCAACTGGACCAGGTTCACCGATCCGGCCGGGAAGATCACGACCTTCGGCTACAACAGCGGAAGGATCTCGGCGATCACCCCGCCCACAGGCGGTAAAACCCTCCTGACCTACGACACCACCGGCCGGGTCACGCAGATCGAACGGGTCAACACCTCCGCCGGGTCCCCGGGGAACTCGATCACCCGGATCACCTACCCGACGAGCACCCAAACCCTCGTCGCCGGACCCAACACCGACCCCGCGGTTCCGGTCGCCTCGGGACCCCGCACCACGTACAACCTCAGCACGGACGGACGCGTCACCTCCGCGACGGATCCGATGGGCCGGGCACAGGGGGCGACCTACACCGGCGACTTCGACACGCTCACCGCCACCCAGGGCACCGGAACGACGTCGGGGACGACGACGAACACCTACGGGGCGAACTCCGGCCAGTCCATCACCGCCTCAGCCTCCCAGGGCGGCGCCGCCGGCCAGGCCGAGTACGCCAACACGGCCGTGAACACGAGGTACCTGGCCAGCTCGAGCACGGACGATGCCGGGAACAAGTCGCTCTACACCTACAACGGTGCCGGGAACGCGCTGACCTCCTCCGACGCCATGGCCGCCACGGCCACCCTGGGGTACAACACCAACCTGGACGGCACGGTTGTCTCCGCCCTCGCGCCGGGGAACGGGACGAACAAGACCCTGTACGGCTACAACAACCTCCACGAGCTCACGGACCTGACCCCGGTCACCGGCTCCTCGCTCGGGGCCAGGGCCTTTACCTACGATGCCTGGGCCCGGCCGCTCACCGCCACCGACGGCCGCGGTAACACCACCACCTATTCCTACGACGCCGTCGGACGGCTCATTGGCACGAGCTTCTCGGACGGCACCCCGGCCGTGGCGTACACGTACAACGCCAACGGCCAGGTCCTCACCCGGGTCGACGGCTCCGGCACCACCACCTACGGCTACGACCAGATGGGCCGGCTGACGTCCCGGGTGAACACCGCCGGCGGCGGGACCATCTCCTACGCCTACGACAAGGCCTCCAACCTGGTCTCCACCACGGACACCCGCGGCACCACCTCCTATGCCTTCGACACCTCGGGCGTCATGACCACGATGACCTACCTCTACAACGGCACGCCCCAGACCCTGGCCGTCGCGACCGATGACCGGGGCCGGCGCACCGATACCTGGCTGCAGGCCAGCGCGGACCGGACCACCTGGGCCGCGCACACCCACACCGACTACGACCGGACCGGACGGGTCACCCGCGTCCTCGCAGAGCAGGGGACAGGGGATGCCAGTAACTCCAATGTCGTGGACCTGACCTACTGCTATTCCGCCGGTTCCACAGCACCGACCTGCCCGAGCACCACGACGGCGGACCGGTCCAAGATCCAGTGGGTCAAGAACAACCTCACCGGAGCCGTCACCGCCTACACGTACGACAAGGCCGGGCGCCTCACTAAGGCCGCGATCACCGGCGGCTCATCGCCGACGACCTACCTCTACACCTACGATGCCCGCGGCAACCGGCTCACCGCCAGCGGCGGCACCGGGGCCAGCCAGAACTTCACCGCCAACCCGGCCAACCAGATCAGCACCGCCGGCTACACCTACGACGGGGCCGGCAACCTCACCGCCGACCCGAACGGCAGCTACGGCTACAACGGTGCCGAGCAGATGACCTCGGTCACCAAGGCCGGCACCACCTACAATTACACCTACGCCGGAGCCTCGCAGAACGAGGTGCTTTCCCAGACCACCCCGAACGGGACCTACAAGGTCATCTACGGCCGCACCGACGCCCAGGGCCAGCCCATCATCGAGCAGTACAAAAAGGACAACGCCACGGCCTACGTCGAGCACGACCCCGTCACCGGAGAAGCCCTGATGCTGCGCACCAGCTCCGGGATGCAGTCCCTCTACGTCTACGACGGCACAGGCAACCCGGCAGCGCTCATCACCAGTGCTTCCTACAGGGCATTCGCCTACGATTACGACCCCTACGGCGTCCCGACCATCACCGCGGACTCCGGCGGGCTCGGCACCTCCCAGAACCCCTACATGTTCAAGGCCGGCATCCAGGACCGCGTCACCGGCTGGGTCAAATACGGCCAACGCTGGTACAGCCCGACCCTCGGGCGGTGGACCCAGCAGGACACCCTCGACGCACCACTGAACCCCAAGAACGCCAACCGGTACGCCTTCGCCGGATGTGATGCCATCAACCACAGCGATCCAACCGGACGCAGTGTATGCGACGGTCTTACCGCTGCAGCGGCTGGGATAGGGGTTTTCGCCGCGGGCCTCTTCGGTTTGTCCGTTCTGGCTGATCTCTCCATCATTGCTCTTCCAGAAGGTGTGGCGCTCGGCGCCCTCTCAGGGGCGGCAGGGGCTGTCGCCGGCCTAACTGGCGGAGCAGCTTTCGTTGCATGCGCGGCAGGGTGGTGAACGATTGATCTACTGGCCACTTGTTCCGCTTGCCGCTGGTCTCATTCTGCTCGCCGCCTGCGCTCTCTATGTGAGGTCAAAGCGACCCGGCCCAGGACAGCCATACCAGGGATCGCGGATCGTCTTGATCTTCATAGGGCTTGCCCTGGCCCTGTGCGCCTCCGCTCTGATCGGGGTTTTTACGACACCCAGCTAATGCAACACGCCGTTGCTGCACCGATCACACTCAGATGGTGACCATGCCATTTGTCCCGCTCGCCGCCGGACTAATTATCTTCTGGGGTTGCTTCCTCTACGTGAGATCTATACGACTCGGCCCGGGAAAGCCCTTCTCGGGCCGGGGTGGGTGGCTGGGCTCGGGGGAGCCGTAACTGTCGTCTCATGCGTGATTTAGGGAGTGGCTTCAATGGGCAAGATAGTTACAGTGATTTCTCGGGCAACGTGGTGGCAGGTTGGCCTTCTTGTCGCGCTTGCCGTGGTGAGTCTCTTGGACCTAACTCCTCCACGTGTCGCGGGAGGAATATTGTTGTTGGCCTTCGCCCTTTTGATTGCTATGTGTAAGCTCCTCGCACGCGGCAACAGAGACGCGCCTCCCCAGGCATGACTTCTCCCAAGCCAGCAGAGAAGCGATTCTTTCCCAGTGTCGGAGGGGTCATCGCCGGGCTCCTCCCAGGGGTATTCGCACTATTCACAGATGTATCCCAACCATTTTGGATTGGCTTCAAGGTGGTCCTGGTAGCAGCGGCGCTGGGGTTCGCCGCTGCAAACATCATCGGGTTGGTCAAGCATCGTCGCTCATCTAGGGATGGAGCGAGGAATTACTTAGCTAGTGTCGTCGCACTCCCCGGGCCCCGACGGGGAGGCCGGGAGACCCCGGACCGATATGCGGTCCGAGGTCTCCCGAGGAAGTTAGGCCATGGTAGTGCCTTAAAGAAGGCAAGGGACAGAAAAGTCCTTGGAAGGAGCAGGAGTGAGCCTCCACTGGCGCGTGGCCAGGGCTGCCGCTCTTGGGGCGTAGTAAGAGGCTAGGGCAGGCAACTCCGATCTCACGCACCAAACACTACATGTGGCGTCTTTTCCACAATTTTTGCCATATCTTGTGGTTCTGACATCACCGATAACCATGATTACGTAAAGCTGTGCTCTCCGTGCACCTCGGTTACCGACTACGGCTCCCCCGAACACCACGAAAAGTTCGGGGAATCCCTGACAAACACCGGCGCGAACGAAACCCAGATACGCGCACTCACCGCAGCCCACAGCAAGGGGTTCCGAAAGGGGCAAGAACGGCCTCACGTGGTAGTTCTTGGTCCGAACGGCTGGGGCGGTCCCGCCCGATGGGCGACTCCCAGGTTCCAAACCGGTTTTATCCAGATCACATTTATGTCACAAATACATACTTATTGCTCATTCTGTTCATTCCGGGCAGATACTTCTGGTATGCCGGAACCGGCACTCATGGAACAAGGGGGATCCAGATGCTATTGCGCCGCCTTACGCGTATTTCCGCTTTCTTCGCCGCACTTCTCTTCATCACCGTAACCGCCCTGCCCGCCCAGGCATACAGCTGGTCCGGCTATAAATGGGGCTCCTCAACCCTTGCCGTCTACATTGATGGCGGTCAAAGCGGGCAAAATTCCAGTGGATGGTCAGCGGCGACCTCCAACTGGTCCAGCGCGACCGATATTAACCTCTATGTCACGACGGGGACCGCCAACATTTATTTGCGCCAGACGCGAATTAGCAATGTGACGTGGGACGGTATTACTTACCGTTCGACGGCTGGAAGCCTGTACCAGGCACCCATGAATGCGTACCTGAATTCGTACTACACCGACGGGTACACCTACACAACGACTCGCGGTGTTGCGGCACATGAGCTGGGACACGCGCTTGGGTTGGAGCACGTGGGCGGGTGCTACTTGATGAACTCGGCGACGCCCAATCGTTGCGGAATTTACTATCCAACAAGCGACGAAATCGCCGGTGTCAACGCAATTTACTGAAAGGGGTGACCACCATGAAGAAACTTCCATTTCTCCCATCAATGGCTGCGGTCTTTGTCGGAGCTTTACTCCTGAGTGGCTGCGCCTCGCCGCAGGCACAACCGCCGGCCAAGACTACGTCCATAAGCGCAAGCTGGGCCAAGGCATACCCGACACTGAAGGATCTCGCACAGAGCGCTGACGCAATTGTCGTGGGGACAGTTGAGAAGTCCGCACCGGCAGCAGCTGTTGATGGCATCCCCTTCACAGACGCTACGGTGACCGTTAAATCGTGGCTGAAGGGAACCAAACCGGCAGCGACCATAACGGTGCAGCAAACCGGCGGGGCGCTGAAGGACTCGGTTGTTGTTGTGGAAGGCGATGCGATTATGCAGCCAGGGGAAGAATCCATGCTTTTCCTCCAGAAGAACGACGATGGCACATACGTGGCACTTTCAGGGCCGACAGGCCGTTTGCCGGTCTCCGGCACGTCGGTCAAGAAGATGCCGGATACCACCCTCACCGAAGCAATTCCTGAGACGCTTCCCGAACTGATTGCCGCCGTTACACGACTTCTCTGAAACGACCGCCCAACCCGACAAGGGGTCGGCCGATTCACTCGACGCACCCCGGGCTCGGGTTAGTTTTCAATCCAGGGAAGAGCAGGGATGGCCACGCCATCCCTGCTCTGACCTTCTTGGCGGGATGTTGCCATCTCCGGCGCCAAATGTGGGTCCCGATGAGACTGCAATTTAGGTCCATCGTGGGCACAAATCAGACTGACATTCCCAGACCGGATTTGCAGTCTCACTCAGCGCTGGGCGCTGCTTCTGACAGCCTTGCCCACAGCACCGCTTGGCAGCCCGCCGGCCGCGGGCTCGGTTTGAGTTTGAACTCAACGATGTATTCAAGCATCACTGGACACTCGATTAGTTGGCGCGTAGCCAGCGTCCATGCTCGAACGTTTGCTCGCACTGGGCTGGCTCTCCACTTGACTTGTATTTTAGGGTGCCGCCCATCTCACCCCATAGCACGATTGATTGCGAATTTCACGACGGCTTAACACAGTATTTCCTCAAGACTTCATGATCTAACTGCGTGTTTTTCGAAACCTTGACATTCAGGTTTAGCTGATGGAATGAACCGCATAAGCGTCGCTCGGGGCGCGCATTATTTCTTTTGGGGGAAATATGATCGAGATCAAGAGTGCACTTGCGGCGATACTAGTAACCATCGGGTTGGTATCAGTTCCAGTCGCCGCCCAGGCGAATGGAACCAGTGCAAGTCCGAATGGTAACTACTCGGTTGATGGAGTATCTTTCTACAATTATGCCTTAGTTCAAACCTCTAACGGCTTCGCTACCGGATACACCTACAGTGCTCCGGTATCTAAGTGTGTCATTGCTGGCGGAATAGCCGTTCAAGCACGCTTGATTCAAAATTACCAACAGAGCGCTGAGGTTCTTGTTTCCAGCAGTGCGATGTCATACTCGGATCGAACGCTCTGTGGCGCCCAAACGTGGCGGACGTCTGCAAGTTATGCCGGAAAGGGAAACTTCTATAGCAAGGGAATATCTTGGGCTTTCAACTATTCCAACTATGCTTACGAAGGATTCGAGACATTCCCAACGGGAATGCAGACTGCAAACTGACCTAAAACAATCTTGGGGGAATGTTTTGAAGAAAATAAAAATGACCGCCGGCACGAAGATCATGACCGCAACCGCTGCCCTTCTGATCGCGGGGATTGGCATGGGATCAGTTGCGGCTGCCGCTTCCATCTCCAGCGATGCGCCAGCCACGCGTCTAGCCTCTGAGCCTCACGACAATAGGAACCGCGAGGGGCAGACCATCTTCAAAAGAAACGCAGCCGGCCAGACGTACGGATCGATCAAGAACGTAGACGGCGTGGTCGTAGAACCCGATTTAATCAAAGCCCTTGCGACCAACGGAGAACTGGGCTATGTCAGTAACGATCAACTAAAAAAAGGGGAAGGGCATCCGTCGTTGTTCAAGTCCCCAGCGGAAGCCTTGAAATGGCAAGAGTCTCAAGGAAAAAAGGCAGTCAGCATTCCGGTGTACGACGAAGCCGGAACCACAAAGATCGGTGAGTTTGTGATCGCTCCGGGTTCTGGGGAAGTCGCCGGGGGTTAGTTTTTCAGAATAACTCGCGACACAAAAGCGAACTGCCACCATCGGATGGACTCTGATGGTGGCAGTTCTTTTGGTGGCAGGGTGGCTTTGGACTCAAGCAGCGGAGGCTTGGTTTCCCGGCTACAAGCGCGTCTGCATCGTCATGCCGGCCGACTCTTCCATGTCTGTCCTCGAATGACGACTTCCTGATCGCGTGAGGGGCTCATCAAACTCAAGCTCCGGCCCATGGGGTGTAGCCCGTGAGGTCGTTGATTGGGGCACCAAGACTGCTGAGGACACTTGAGGCGTCGATAGTCCAGTCCGATCCGGCCCACTCCAGGTTCATTTGCCCGCTGACAAGTGAGCCTTTCAGTGAGATTGCCATCTGAACAATTGCCTTGTCCGGTCCATCCATGGTGATCCGGTATCCCTTGATCTGCGGAACGGGATCGGGCAGGGATGCCGCCCTGGTGTTCAGGCTGTCCAGTACCCAGACCTTTTCCGGGGAATCCACGGCGTATTTGGTAACGACCGCTGCGGGGCCGTCCTGCCAGGTCACGGAGAGCATATGGGCTGCGGCGAACAGGGCCCCGGAGGGGTTGTGCGCGAAACACTTGGCTATGCCACCGGTGGTCGTGGCGGGCCCGAACGTCGTCGGGGCGGAAGGGACGGCAACTTTACGGTCCAGTGCCCAAATTGCTTCGGGTGCGGTCCGCGGTATTCCTTGTTCCCCCTTAGGCAGGGCGCAAGCAGTGCTGCTACCAGGGCCGGTCGGAAGCTCGCCGGAGAGTACATTGTCGTTGTTCTCACCAGGCCCGCCTCTATCTGCTTCGACGACGAACTCACCCACGACCGTTTTGCCGGCCACGTCATAGACGGGGATGGGGAATGATTTTCCGCGGCGGGCCTTTTGCCAGTCGACTGCGTCCTGGGGGCTCCTAAACGTCCGCATGGCTGCCGTGCCGTCGGCTTCTTCCAGGTCAGTGCGGTAGGCGTAGCCCCGGATGCCATTGGTTGCCATAACAGAGACTAGGTCGGGTGCTCCGGTTTCGTTCTGGACGCCGTACGAGTTGCCGTTTTCGTTGCGGACCCAGCCTGTGGTTTCCTGCCGCACGTACTGTGCCGTCAGTCGCCAGCGCGCGTCTGGTTCGGTCGTGATGGTCACGCTCTCCTGCCCAGGGGAGAGTGGGACGGTGAGTCCGCTCCGCTCTCCGAGCGAGCCGACGTCGGCCGCTGCACAAGAGCTGCTGGCGGCTCCTTCGTATTCGAAACGCCCAGGAGTCAGGCAGACAATATCCATTTGGACGCCGGTTGCCCCGTCCGGTGGTGCCCCGAGTTGCACAGTCGCCGTCCCCGAGTGTGTTGCTGTCACCGGCGATGATAGCGGCGTAACGCGCAGGCTGCCGGGCGTCACGAACACCCCGGCAGCAGTTGCGCCTACCCCGCCGAGAAGTCCCGCCCCCGCAAGTGCGGCGGCACTAAGCCAACGCCGAGCCCGCTTCCGAGCACGGGCGGGTCCCGTGTCCTGAACCCGTGTCACAAGTTCCGCCCGGAGTGCTCTGCTGAAACGGTCATCGCTGCGAAGCTCGTTCATGGCCTTTCTCCTTCCAGTGCGGGTTTAGTCGTTGGGTGTCCCTGAAATGATTCGGACAGCGACGCCTTCATACGCTTTCGTGCCCGATGCATGCGCGTCTTCGCCGCGGTCGGCGTCAGGTTCAGAACGGTTGCCGCCGCGACGACACTGTATTCCTCGAAGATGACCAGAGTCACGAGCTTTAGATCCAGGGCGTTTAGTCCCCCCAGCGCACGGGCGGCAACCTTGTCCATCTCGTTCTGCAGATACGGGTCGCCGGCGGCATCTGATACATCGCTGTTCCGAGGGAGAGAGCTCAGCAATCTTCGGTAGCGAAATGCGGCCCTCCCGCTATTACGGGCCACATTGGTCGTCGTGACGAGCAGCCAGGGAAGTACGGAGGCCCCCACGAGCCGCACCTTCGCCCGCCGCCGCCAAAGTTCGAGAAAGGCCGCGGCCATAATGTCTTCAGCGTCATGTCGATCCCCGGCCAGCCGGTAGGCATGGCGAAAGACTCTATCGCGGTGTCGGTCGAACAACACCCCAAAGGCTCCGCCGTCGCCCTCGAGGCTTTGCGACCACAACTCCTCATCTTCAGATTCAAAGTTCCCCATGCCTTGTATTGTCCGGGAAAGGCCAAAAGGTTTCACAACCAGAGAAGTTTAAAAAAGAATCTGCAATTCCGATGAAGTTGACATTCCCGCCAGGTCAGACCGCGCCGCTGATTGAGCTCTTGAACCGGGTCCTAGGGCGGAAGGCAGCACCGCCAATCCTCAAGCCCTTCAACATCAGTTCACCCCCTGGCTCAGAGTTCAGCAGTGACCCCGCAACCTCCGCGCGTGGCCACCCTGAGAAGCCGCGAACGCGAGGGCGATGCCCAACTTAGTCAAGATTGCGGAGCCTGCTGGCAGTCTCCCCTTTACGGTCCCGCTGGGTTCCTACATTGCCTGAGTTCGCACGTCAGGGAACCAGCCCTCAGGTGCTTTCTTTGGTTCCAGATGGTCAGGGTCGCGATGTTCTTTCATGTCGCAGTTAAAGAACGGCCCTTGAGGGTTCAGCAGGTCGCCCATGTGAGCGTCTGCGTGGTCGCGCCACCAGACGCTCATTCCGGTGGCCGGGTCGAGGCGCAGGTGCTCCCAGGAACGCCACAGCGCCGCAACGCGGGAGACGGCTTCGGGGTGGAAGTACCACTCGATGCACCACTTCGCGGTCTTCCCGGTGACGCTGCGGACGTACGTCGGCAGCAGCTGCTCGTGAAGGAACTCCTCAGCCGTGCCATAGACGAGCTCCGGTGTCTTCTCCGGTTTTCCGTCTTCTCCCGTGCCGGGGTTGGGGGTCGGCGTGTCCGTGTCGAACAGTCCGAAATCATCTGCCATGGCTGTCTGCTTCCTTACCCGGTGACCCAGGGATTAGCGGCCGGAGCGGAGGGCACCGGGACGGCCTCCGGTTCCTCCGGGCGGGGGCTGTACTTCTTGATGGACGTCTCCACGGCGTCTTTGTGCCGGCCTGTGTACCAGGGCACGGTGCGGACCAAGGTGGCCGGGGCGCCGGAGGCGAGGACGACGGCGCGGCCGCGGTCGAGTTCGGCGAGGTTGGAGACGTCGAAGATGCGTTCCTTGCCTTCTTGGCGGGAGCGGCTGGAGCCGGACTTGCCGGAGGAGATGGAGACGTTGGTGTAGCTGTAGTCCCCGATGAGATCCGAGAGCGCCCGGAGGAACCCTTCTTCAGCGACGCCGCCGCCGTAGACCTTGACGTTCGCGGCTGACCAGATTTTCCGCATGTTCGCCTCACCCCACAGTTCGACGCCCTGGGACCAGGACTGCAGGATGCCCATGACGATTAGGCCCTTGGAGCCGTAGTGGCTGAACTGATCCGGCAGACCGGCCCAGCGGACGACGTTGGCCAGTTCATCGAGGGCGAACAGCGCGGGTTTGGGCAGGCGGCCGCCGCTGCGTTCGGCCCGTTCCTCCATGGCCTCAGCGATCGCCACCGTCAACGCCGTGGTGAGCGGGGACGCTGAGCCGGCCCCTTCCTTGGAGAGGATGTAGATCGTCTCCTGGGAGGCGGCGAAGGCGTGCGGGTTGAACTGCCGGCGAGGATCCGTGGCTACCGTCGCGCCGCCTGTCGGGGCGACCCAGCGCAGCGTGTTCCTGGACTTGAGGCACTGGATCATCTTCTCGGCGGTGCCGAAGATACCGTCGCGCTGTTTGTCGGCCAGCTCCAGCGTGGACTCCAGGCCCTTGTACTGCAGCTCGTAGTCATGCTCTTTCAGGATGTTGATAGGTTGCCGGTTCACCTGTTCGGTGACCCAGAAATAGACCTGCGTGATCGGCAGCTCCCCCAAGGCGGCGGCGAGGAAGTACGAGGAGAGGATGTCTTCGGCTTTGGGGTCGAAGTAGGCGTCCGGTTTGGACCCCGGGACCCGGGAGCCGACGGAGAAATGCTGGGTGAGTTTGTAGGCCTTCTCTTCGTCGGTGACGTAGGAGAGCGGGTTCCACCACCAGTCTGCTTCCTCCTGCGCGATCTTCTGCGGATCAAAGACCCATACCGGGGCCGTGAGCTCGCGGACGCCACGGGTGCCGTCCACCACGTCACGCTTGTTCGAGGTAGAGACCACGGCGCCGGGTGCGTCCAAGATGGCGGGCATGACCCGTGAGGTCGACTTACCGGTCCGGGGACCCCAGATATCGAGGCTGAGGTCTTCCCAGGACTGAATAAACGTCTGGCCGGTGGAGACAACCTTGCCGACCACGATGCCCGGAGCGTCCTTCACGCCCAGGCGCTCGGCAGTCGCTTTGGCGCCCTTCTCGGAGAACGCGGCCAGGGACTTCCCGCGGCCCAGATACCGGGCGGCCTTATCGACGCGGGCACGCTTGGACGCACCCTTCCTCCACGCCACGAGCACGACGATGGCCAGAACCAGGACAACGCCTGCCATGAGGGCAGCCGCGACGGTGGACTGGACGGGCCACGGCACCCGGCCCTTGACCAGCCCGGCGATCAGATCAATGGGATGTTTGGGCGGCGCGTCGATGCCGGCCATCCAGGATCCCAGGTGGACGGCCGCGTAGGTTCCGCCGCCGACCACGACGATGAAGCCGATGGCGACCCAGACCAGCAGGGCATCTCCCAGGCCCATTCCTTTACGGTTCGGTGCACTCACAGCGAACCTCCTTCAAGGGGCAGGTCAGGGGTCATTGGCTCGAGAAGCGTTTCCGGCGTTATCATGCCACTTTCCTTCGGTGTCGTTGACTCCATCCGGGCCTTGCTCAAGCGAGGTCAGTCCCACCAGGACAGGGATCCCGGGACGGCCGCCGACCTTGATCAGGAACTTCCCGCGTCCGGGAGGTTCGACATCGAGCCCGCGGGAGTCCCAGGCGGGCGGGTCCTGCCAGGAGATGAGCTTCTGCTGCTCCTGCCGGGACAACGGGATGGCGGAGGTCAGCAATGGCATTTCCGAAGCCGGGAGGCCGCCGCAGATGACCATGCCGGAGCGTTCCACGAAGCCGCGGGCCTTCATCCGGTCCTCTTCCGCCGGCAGCGCCAGCAGGTCGGACATGGTGTGGGAAATCATGATCTGCCCGACACCGACGGAGCGGTTCAGCCGGGTCAGGGCGTCTACCCGGTCCACCATGCCTTTACCGGCGCGCAGCGCCCGCCAGAGTTCATCCAGGACGACGAAGTAGTTCCGGCGCGGTTCCAGGCCGGCGTCCGCGAGGGCGTTGGCGACGTTGACGGTGCCGAAGCCGTAGGACCAGCACGCGAGCAGAATGGCAGCCTGAAGGTCGGTTTCGGTCTCGTCAATGCTGGAGACATCGAAGACCACGGCGCGGTCGCGCATCATGGGGTTGGTGGTGCGCCGGGAAAAGATTTCTCCGAGCTTCCCGCCGCCGGTCAGGCCCAGCAGGGTCGCCTCCAAGGCCCTTGTTTCCTGCAGATAGACGTTCATGTCGCCGCGGTCCAGGGCGACCTGGCGCAGCTCATCGGGTGCGGAGATGATCACGTCCAGCAGGTCTTTGAGGACGGGAACGCCTTCGAACCGGTCATCGAGGACGCGCAGGGCACGATCCAGGATGGTCTGTTCCTGATCGGTGGGCGGGTTGTTCCGGCTGATCGTGATCAGGGAGACGACCATGGTCAGGCGCCGGCCGTGCGCGTCGGCGCGGACCCGGGTCGCGTCCTCATGGTGGCCGCTGTCTTCGAGCAGCTGCGCCGCTTCGACGGCCTGGCCGGGATCAAGGATGTTCAGGTAGCCCACGCCGCGGCCGAGCCTGATGACCTGCCCGCCGAGCGCCTGGACGGCCTTGACGTGCTCGCCTTTCAAATCCCCGAGGATCAGGGGGTGGACGCCCTGGCCGGAGAGTCCGATGAACATCCGGCGGACCACGGTGGACTTGCCCAGCCCCGGCTTGCCCAGGATGAACGCCGACGGATTGGAAATCAGCCGTGCCCGCTGGAACCAGCTGATCGGGTCACAGCAGACCGTGGCCTGTGTTTCTTCATGGCGTCCGAGCGGGACGCCGATCATGGGCGAGGATGCTCCGGAGGAAAAAGGCCACAGCCCGCAAACCTGGACCGTAGTTCCCCGGTATTCCTTCACGGACGGCACGAGCTGGGCCATGCCGCCGCCGCGTCCGGTCCAGCCCCGGGCAGAAGGCCCGGGCTGACGCTGTTCCTTCTCAGCCTTCTTCTTCGGTGCGGCCGTGACCGGTGCTGCAGCCTTCTTGGCAGGGCGGGTGAAAAGTTTCATGCGGGCCATTACAGGGCGTCCTTGATTTCGGAGGGCAGGAGGCTGTGCTTGGGAAGGACCAGACCCAGGGGCAGGGATGCGGCGAACGCGGTGTCCTGGGCACCGTAGGCCCGGCGCAGCAGCACCCGGGCGGTACCGGAGGTCTGTTCCACGGCGGCCACGGCATCGGCGAGGCGTTCCCTGTCGGTCACGGTGGCGGTGACGACCATGCCGAAGTTAACCAGCCCTGCGCCCTGGGCTTCTTCCTGGGCGGTCTGCACGGCGGAGCGGGCATCGACCAGGGCACGGGCGGACGGGCGTCCCCCAGAGGTGATGCGGACGTTGGCGTTGTTCTGGTCCCGCTCGACCACGGCCGCGGCACGGGCCGAATCCATCGGACGGTAGAGCAGTGAAACGCGCTTGCGGTCGATGTCCCCGTGCGGGGCCAGCAGCCGGGACAGGACCGAGGAGTTCACCGACCCGCGCGGGGCACCTGTCATGGTCCACGAGACGGAGAACGCGCCCTCGTGCCGGTAGTCGTCCCAGGACGCCTGAGTTGCGGAGGGTCCGACTTCGCCCCAGGTCAAGGAGACCGGGGAACCGGCGGCGTGCGCTTGATCAATGATCAGGGCGGCCGGCGGATCGTAGGCAATCCGGACGACCTCGCAGAGTTCCTGCGCGGACATCGGCCGGGCGATGCCCGCGCCGGTGGACTGCAGCCGGGCCGACAGGCCGGGGATCCGGGAGGCGAGGTCACGGGCGACGTCCTCCGGTGTGCGCTTCTTCGAGCCTGCCCGCAGGGAGGCGTTGAAGGACAGGGACACCCAGGCCCGCACCGTGGCCGACCCTTCCGGGTACGTCTGTACGACCTCGTTGAGCACGTTCTTGGCAAACTCCGGGGCGTTCGGGTCGATGTTCATCGTGACCTCGTTGCGGAGCCGGTAGCCGGAGTCCGGTGCGGTCTCGACCGTCACCGCCGCGGCGTCCAGGCCCGCTTCGTCCCCGAGGCCGGCGAGCCAGCCGCCCCAGTTCGCCACCCACGCATCGACCTGTTCCGGGTCCACCAGGGACGCGCCGTCGGGTTCGGTGGAGAAGATCACGGTGTAGTGGCTGGTGGCCGGCACGTGCAGGAGCGCGAACGGGCGCTTGTAGGAGTCGGTGAATTCGTAGAGGGTGGACTTCGCCGCAAGTCCGGGCAGCTGGTACATGCCCCACTGCGTTACCCCGAGGGGGCCGGAACGGTAGAGGTTCGTTCCGGAGGACTTGGCGAGCCGGAAGCTTGTCCGTGTTCCGAAACGGTCAACAACGGACTGGCCGTGTTTGTCCTTGACCGTCAGCAGCAGGGCGGCCGCCCCGGCTACGGCCAGGACAGCAAGGCCCGGGAGCAGGCCCCAGATGGCGAAACTGATGATGCCCAGCAACAACCCGGCCATGACAATGCCGGTGCCGATAGCGCCGAGGTTGCCCAGCCCGGCAGAGCGCGGGACGCGCCAGTTGCCGTAGGACGGTTCCTTGTATTCGGTATTAATTGCTGCCACTGGGGCCCTCCCCGGTTGAATCCTGCGCGGTCTGTTGTGCGGCCTGGGAAACCCTGGACGCTGCTTGTGCTCCTACGGCTACGGCCATGCCGACCGGGCCGGCGGCCTTCGCCGCACCCGAGGCGGCGCCTGCGCTGCCTGCTGCAGCGGTGGTGCCTGACGCGCCGGCTGTGGCGGCGCTGGTGGCCCCGCCCGGACCGGACGCCCCGGGTGTCGGATGGCCGCCATTCCCTCTGGGTCCGGTTGTTCCGGTGCTGCCCTTCGGGGACGCGCCTGACTGGTTGGTTTGTGTACTGGCCGGTGTCGGAGCGGCATTGCCCTTACCGCTCCCGCTGCGGCCCATGGAGACGGCGCCTGTGGCCATGGCCCCCACAGCAGCTCCTGCTCCTGCTCCCCCGCCGGACGTGACCGCACCGACCATCGGTGTCACGAAACGCATCAGCGCCGGCAAAGCGAACAGCGCGACGATCATCAACGTGAAGCCCGTTATGGAAGTGATCAACGAATCCTTGCCGCTGTTACTACCCATGAGCAGGAATGCGACCGAGTAGACAATGGCTGCCGCAGGTTTGTAGAGGATGAACGCGATAGTCCAGCCAACTGCTTTCTGGAACCACTGCCTCCCCATCTCGGTGTTGGTGAAGGCCGCGGTGGTGGGAAGGATGCCCGCCAGGATCACCAGCATTCCGCTGCGGACCACCATTAAAACGATCTGGACCAGGGAGGCAATCAGCCCGATCAATCCCAAGATGATGAGGATAAACACCCCGACACCCGATTGATTTGCCAGCACGAGAATTTTCATCGACTCGGCAAAGCCCTTGCCGTCCGTGGACCGTTTGATGATCTCGGCCGAGAAAGCATCCGCGGCGATCACCAGGATCGAGATGACCCCCAGACCAAGGCCCGTGACCAAACCCAGCGTGATCAGGGACCGAAGCAGATCCTTCAGCGGTGCTCCGCGTTGTTCCCAGATCATCCGTATGCCACCGAGAATGACAGCGAGGACCGCCAGGGTCAGAGTCCAGACCATCAATTCGCTGTTCACCACGGAGACGACGGGACTCGGCGTCGCACCGTCAGAGCTGGCCAGATTCACCGTGGGCATGGACACCCAGAAAGTCGACAGAGTCGTCACCATCTGGCTCATGCCCTCCATGATGGCCTTCGCCATATTGCCCATGGCGTCGTCAGTCAGGTCCGCGAGTGCGTTCCCGAATCCACAACCTATGTCTCCCCATTTGCATTCGGCCATGTCAGATGCCGGCCCAGGGGATAAAGCCGCTCAGATCCCTGAGCTGTGACACGGTACTGAAAGTGACTCCGTCGTCTGTCGGTTTCACTTTCCAGTCTCCGTCCATCCATCGCATGGACAACGTTGAGTGGCCGAGGGCTCCGGTGTCTGTTTTGAAGGCCAGATCAACGTTGGCTTCAGCAGCGGTGTAGGACTTGATGAGAAATCCTTGAACCTGGATGGTGGTGTTGCTCCCGGAGGAATTGGTGCCTGCTTTTGTTTCTCGCATGGCAGCGTCGCGTCCAGCGCCGGGCACGAGCAATTTGTCAGCGAGCTTCATCTCAAGCTCGGCCGCACCTGACGAGCCCAGCGCAGCTGCATTCATTGCCGCGTAAAGGGCACCCGTTGGGGAGTGCGCAAAGCAGGACCGGAATCCGCTCTCGTCCGTCAGGCCCGGACCGAAGGTCTTGGGATCCGTGGGTGCGGCCATTTTTCCGATTAGCTCCCACTTGGACTTCGGCGCAGTTCCCAAAGCCGTTTCCGTGCCTGAGGGCAGACCGCAGACGCTCTTGCCTGCATCTGCCGTGGCACTGGGGCTGGCTGTGGCCGGGTTGGCGGCTGCTGTTCCTGGCGCTGGCTGGGCGGTGTCCTGTCCTTTGGGGAGCAGGAAGATGACGACGGCTGCTGCAATCAGCGCGACCACCAGCGCGGCAGCAATGATGAAACCGGGTTTGGTGAACGGATTGCTTTCGGTGGTGCTCTCTGTCGACTGGCTCATGGTGAACCTCCCGTTGTTGGTGCTGGTTTAGACGAAGGCGCGGACGATGCCGGAGGCGCCGGTGATGATGATGCAGCCCATCAGGACCCAGCCGAGCTTGCCGATGGCCTGGGCGCCCTCGCCGCGCTGGAGCTGGATGACCATGCCGATGCCGACGATGATCACGCCCAGGACGCCGAGGACCAGACCAATGCCGGAGGCCCAATTCAGGATCGTGAGCAGGCCACCTGCCTGTGCCGGGACAACCGGGGTGGGGTTGGGGATGACGCTTGTTGCAAGTACGGAGAAGGAGTTCATGGTGAGACCTTTCAGTTCGTGGTGCCGGGTGAGGTGGTGGTAGCCAGGGCGGCTAAGTCAGTGATGAAGCGTTGAAATTCACGGGCCGGCGGCGCGGTGGTGGAGTCTCCGTGTCGCCAGGCCTCGACCCAGGGCAGGGTCCAGGATCGAGGGGCTCCCCCGCCGACGATGGCGCCGAAGTCCCGAAGGGCTTTGGGAGTCTTCCCCGGTGCGTCCGCGAGAATGGCGAGGCCGAGCAGATCAAGGTCCGGTGCCGCGCCTGATGCCCACTGCATCAGGGCGCTCTGTGCCGCTGTCAGGCCCCGGATGTCTGCACGGCAGACCAGCAGCACCCGGGGCCTACTGCCGTCCTGGAGGACAGGCCAGCAGTGACCGGTCGCCCGTGCCCCGCCGATCAGATCAGCGATGCGGCTTTCACCGGATCCCCCATGGGCGCCGGTGACCCGTGCCCCGTCGATCAAGTCAGCGATGCGGCTTTCGCCGGATCCACCGTGGGCGCCGGTGACCCACAGCGCTGCAGAGCCGGAGACGGTGCGGCGGGCCAGGCGGTCTGCGGCGTCCGGTTCAACCATTCCGCGCAGTGGTGCACTGATCACGGCCTCCGGCGGCACGTGGGCTTCCGGCGCTGCGGTGTCCGCGCCGTCGGGCGGAGCCGGGTGGGTGATCCAGGGGTTCAGGGACTGTTGCATGGTTGCCTCCTTTCAGAGTCCGGTGGTGGGTGGGTTAGAAGCCGGCGGCGACGGCGGCCGCGGCCGTCAGCCATGCCCGCTGGGTGGCGGGCTGGAGGGCTTCATAGCGGATGGGTCCGTTGACCAGGGCCGGGTCGTAGGGAATCCGGACAACGGCGCGGACGAACGGGGCGAAGCCGTCCGCGATCCGCTGGGCTTCGTCCTTGGCCCGCTTCAGGGCCTCCCCGCTCATGCTGCGCTTGGCGTCGGTGGATTCCGAGACGATCACGACGGCATTGCGGGCCAGTTCCGCGTCGTGCCCGCCGCGGGATTCCAGGGTCTGCAGGGTCAGCCGGGCGGCTTCGGCGCGGTCCTCGATGGCGGTCACGGGGACGACGAGCTGGTTGGTGTGGTCGATCATCCGCCGCCAGTTCGCTGCCCGGGCGGTGTTGCCGGAGTCCATGACCACGAGCCGGTAGTAGCGGGTGAGGACCTGGTGGGCGATGTCGACTTCTTTGGCGGTGACTTCGTGGTCGCCTTCCTCGTTTTCATCCGAGCGCAGGACGTCGAATTTGTCGGCGGTCTGGTGGTGGACGAACTTGGCGATCTCGGCGGCGTTCGTTGACGGGGAGAGCAGTTCGGTGGAGGCGTCGATCAGGTCCAGGACGCTGCGGTCGTGGGAGCCCTTTTCTGTCCGCCACCCGAGGGTGCCTTGGGATTCGTTGTTGTCCCACGCGACGGTGGCGGCGCCGCTGTAGCGGGCGAGGATGGCCGAGAGCATGACCACGGTGGGGGTCTTGTTCGCCCCGCCCTTGCGGTTCACCACCGCGATCGTGCGGGGGCCGGGCCAGTGCTGGCTGACCGTGCGAATGTCCTCGCGCTCGGTGAGTTCTTCCTCGGAGGGGTCCATTCGGAGTCCCAGACGGGTGAGTGTTCCGCGCCAGCCCTGGGTGGCAGGTTCCAGGACCGGGGCGCTGACCAGGAACGAGGTTTCCTTCAAGCTGCGCCGCGTCGGCGCCGCTTCCTCAGTAGCGGCGGCGGCCGTCTGCGGTTCCGGGTTGGCCGGCGCCGGAACGGTATCGGCTGCGACGGGGGCGGGTGGCCACGGCTGGGTGTCCACCGGTGCTGCAGGGGCAGGAAGTGGCGCGGACTCTGCTGGAGTGGCGACGGGCTCCGGTGCGGGTGCGGGGACGGTATCAATGACGGCCGGCGCTACGGTCGCGGGTGCGGTTTCGGGGACTTCTGCTCGGCGGCGGGCCGGAGTGGGCTCGTAGGAGACGGATTCGATCTTGTTGTCCGGGTGGACGATGAGTTCGCCGTGGCCTTCGGGGTCTTCGATGCGGACCCGGACGGGGCGCTGGAGGGTCTGCGCTTCGCCGACGATGAGGGCCAGGGCGTTGTTGCGGAGTTCCTGTACGGAGTTTCCGGCGGGGACGATGCGGGAGTTGCCGGCGACGACGACCTCGGCGGTGCCGTTGTCGCGGACGATGGCCCGGATGTTGGGAAAGGCCATGACCTCGGTTGGTGTTGTACCCATGAGCTTCTTCCTTACGTGGGTGGGATGGGGGGGTGCGGCGTTTAGGACGAGGGCGGGGTGAGGCGGTTGACCTTCCACGGGGCGTCTTTGCCGGTGCGGAGCAGCTGGACCGTGTAGGTCCCGGCGTTGGTGGGGACCGCTGCCATGACGCCGAAGCCGTTGGCTTCATCGACGCTCAACGTGGCGGGGCCGGTGACGCGGCTGGCCGGGATGTTGGCCGGGTCCACGGCCGAGTAGTCGGCGGTGGCCTGCGGGGTCAGCCACCGGGCGAGGTCATTGGCCCACTGCTTTTCCTCCAGGGTGGGGCGGGCGAATTCCGTCATGGCGTTCTCTGCGACGTCCATGGCCTGGTCCTTGCTGGCCTGATCCCAGCTGATGCCGATCGTGGCCGGGATCGTGCCCCCGGGCGCCTGGGGTCCGCTGTTGGCGCTCAGTGAGACGGGCGCGGACGCCGTGGGCTGGCTGGTTGATGCCGCCGGCGTCGTGTTCGCCGCCGGTGCGCAGGACACGCAGAGCAGCGCCACGGCGAGCAGGGTCAGGGGCTTTTTCACGTCTTCTCCTCTTGGGTGGGCAGGTACAGGAACGCGCTGGGCGCTTCGTTGTTCACGGTCCGGGTGTAGTAGCTGTGGTCCGCCGGGGCAGGGTTGCCGTTGTAGCCCTCTTCGACGTAGGTGCCGTTGTCCTTGACTTCCTTGACCACCGCGACGTGGCCGAAATTCGGGTCCGCTCCCCCGGCACCGGGGGCGTACCAAACAACGGCACCGACCCGGGGTGTGTTGCCAGTGGGCCAGCCCTTGGCGTCCCAGCCGGCCTTCCACGTCACTGCGGAACCCAGCTGCTGCCCGTCCGGGCGGAACGTGCCGTTGAGGACCTTGAACGGTGCGCTGGTTGAACCCATCTGCTGGTTCACCCGCCACAGGGCGAAGTCCACACACTCGCGGTAGTACATGCCCAGCGGTGACGTGCTGGCTGTGTTCGCTCCGGCCTGCAACCAAGTCGGGGAGTTCTTCCACGGGTAGTCATCCCCCGCCCCGGACTGTCCCGGGGTGGCGCAGTCGCTACCCGGCAGGGAGAACCTTGAGTTCGAGAGCGCCTGAACGAGTTTGACGGCCTCGGGCCAGTACTTCCGGTAGTGATACGGGTCGGCGTTGCGCTGGACCTTGTTACCGGCAACGGTCGGTTCCAACAGCTCCCAGCCGGCCACGGCCTGCAGGGCCTTGATGAAGTTCGTCGCGCTGATGGTGGGGTTCATGCGGTCTGTGTAGGAGCCCCACGCACCGTTGTCGCGCTGCTGGAACAACCCGCGTGAGTCCGGGCCGGCACCGTCGCCGGCATCCAGCACCCGCAGGCCCGACTCGCCCAGGGCCACCATAACGCTGATCATCTGACCGTTTGCGGATAAGTTCAGTGCCTTGCCGGCGCCCATGATGGCGGCGGCATTTTTCAGCTGTTCCTGGGTGTAGCCCTCAACCTTGGTGTTGCCGTCGATGACGACGGAAACGGCAGGACCACAGTCGGCAGCGGGGGGTTTCGCGGGGGTCAGCAGCAGGAGCATGAAGAAGACCAGGCCGAGAAACATCACGGGTGCCGCGAGGACGGCTCCGGTGCTGAGCATCTTGGACGGCTTCACGGCTTCCCCCTGTGCTTCTGTGCTGTGTTGCCTAGCGGTCATGTCTCGTAGGTGGGCCCCGGCTAAACTCGGTGCAGAAGATACGATGGATTCAACCAAGTTTTGATCTATCGCAGATAGTTTAATTATTGGTTCAACCCTAGCAGGTATTGATCGCCCGTGCTTGTCTATGCCCTTTGTCTAAGGAGTGTCCGTGCCTGTCTCAGCCCCCGAATTTAGGGAGTGGTTGGAGGGGAGCGCCCTCAGCCCGTCACCTACTGCATTGAGCACGCTGACCGGTATAAATCGAGGCACCCTGAATAATCAGCTCAGGCGTGGAAATGTCGCCGAGTCCACGGTGATTGCCGTTGCAAGGGCTACCGGCACGAACGTCATCGATGCGCTCAGCGTATTCAGTCCGTACCGGACCATTCAGTCCCGGCCCATAGAGCCCTCTTCGGCAGAGATTTTGAGTCAGATCCATCACGCTGATCTCATGGCCGAGCTGCAGTTCCGTACCTCTCAAAAGCACTTTCCCCGTGAGATGCGCAAGGGAATCGACCTCATTGCGTTCCCTCATGACGGCTCTGTTCGGGCCTGGATCGATGCCATCGACCCGGGGGACATCCGTCAGAGGATGTCCGAGGAAACGGGCATGGCGCTCACCTATATCGCCACACAGCTCACTGAAAATAAGTTGAATCCCCATTTGGCGATTGCGGCGTCTCGGGCCGGTGGAGGCTCGTTCGCAACCGGCCTTGTGGTCACTGAACTGATCACGCCGACTGAGGGAGGGTGGCAGATCCGGGCGCGCGAGGACGAGCTGCTTGAAGTTCCCGATGATGCCTTAGTGGAGGCCATTTCCGCCCGTATTCATCTCTTGCAGAGGCGCGTCAAGCAGCGGAAGGAAGCCCGCGAATACGCGGAGAAAATGACGGAACTCCTGGGATGAACCCGCTCACCGTCGTCCCGGTAAGTCTCATGCTCATTCTCCTGGGCAGCCTGACATTTAAACGCATCAATACTCCGGTGCTGGGTCACCAGCACGCACTGCAGGGGAAAGCCAGGAGCATCGCTCTGGCGGGCATATTCCTGACGCTGGCCTATCTGCTGCTCCTGCCCCCGGTCTACATGGGCGTTGAGTTGCTCATGCCGCTGACCAATGGCACCGACCTGATCTCCAAATACTTTGCCCTCGTGGCCGTCGCGTTCCTGGGCGGACACCTCAGCGTTGCCTACGGATCACCGCTTGCGCGCCGGTGGACTGTCGGGGCGCCAGGGGCGGCCATGCTGGGAATCGTTGCCACAGCCCTGCTTGGGACCCTTCTGGCGACTGATGCCCCGAATCCGTCACCGCAGCTGCTGGATTACGCTTCGCAGCCGAGTGTGCGCCTGAATACGTGGCTCGTGCTGGCCTACGTCGCCTACATCGTTTTCCCGCTCATCAGGCCCGCCTACAAGGACTCACGCAAGAATCCGCTCCGTGTCGGCCGGCTCGCGTCTGGGCTTATTGCCGCCGGCTTTGCGCTGTCACTGATGCGCGCCTTCACCTATCCGGTCGAATTGGGCGCGACTGGCGACGTTACCTACCTCTTCATGATTGTTTCCTATGTCTCCACGGCCTTCGTGGTGATAGGCCTGGCACTCTTCGCCTATGCCCGGAAGAACCGCACGCCGCAGACCGAGCTTCGCTCGGCTCTCTCGATCGACTAGAAAGGCTGCCTCATGAATGCCACGCCGCAAGACGCCCAACTAGCCGTCAAACGCGTCCTCGCCAAGGTCCACAAGGAAAACGAGGCCGCCTACAGGGTCATCTTCGAAGCGGTGAAAATCTGCATCGTCTCCGGGATGAATCGACGGGAGGCAGCTAAGTTCCTTGGCGTGCAGGCTCGACGAATCGACCGTCGCGGACAGTACTTCCGATCACTCCTGGCAACCAGAAACCTATTCCGTGGCGCCTTGAACGCCGGCGGCGGCTCCTCGGCCGATGCTGCCGAGGTCGAAGCCATCGTTCGGCGGGCCTGGAAGCGCTAGTCTCGGGGCGGCAGTTTGATCCATAACTAAAATTTCTTGATTTTGTGGCATATTGGAACCATGTCGCCATCAATGTCTTGCACCCCAGTCGCGGACCCTGGCCCGCACGGGAATAGCGCGGTCGACCTGCGGGAACGACTGCCCGGAGATTGGTGCGACACGGCAGCGACATCCCACTTAAGGGAACCTGATTCCGGTTCCATGGAGAATGTCCATGGAAAACCAAGGAATGAGGACGCCATGCCACAGCCCTTCAAGGGAGACCGCCGGAACATCACCGTGCGGATGCAGGCTGCTGATGCCCAGAAGCTGCAAGCTTTCTCGGACATTACCGGCGACTCCAAGAGCGATGTTGTTGCTCGCTTGGTGATCGACTTCCTAAAGACCATCGACTTCGACAGCATCTCTGGCCAGGAGGCCCTGCCTATCGCTAAGGCCAGTTAAAAACTGAAGGCCCGCTTTCGCGGGCCTTCAAAAAGTATGACGTTCAGATCCACATCTTGGCGGATCAGCGATCTGAACTTATCAAGCTCCCCGTGAGGGGCGCTCCATTTGCTATACCCCGAAGGGACTAGCTGTTGTCTATGGTACCTGTAGCGGCCGTGTCGTCAACATCCGACGCACTACAGTCGGCGCGTCAAGTCACGCCCGAAATGACATGGGCACTTGCCCCATTAATCGCCGGCGCATCTACTTACCGCTTGGGACGCTGGATCGGCGGTCGCTTCCAGTACCCGCGGCCGCAGAACCCGCCCCGGATCACTGCGACGTTGCCGGCACGGCCGGCGGCTGTCCTCATTCATGGTGCAGATGGCTCCGTGGCTACTCTCTGCCTTGACCTGGACACCTCTAAAGCGCTGCAGGGAGTCGTCGATGATGACGCCCAACGGCTTGTGAACCTCTTGGAAAGCTGCGGTATCCGCTACGTCGCGGACGTCTCCCCGAGCGGCGGACGCCATCTCTACATCCCGCTCGCAGAAAGAATGAGCGGCCCGGAAGTCCGGAAACTTGTCGAAGCAATGACCCTCCTGGCTCCGAGTCTCGATCCAAGTCCGCACCAGAACATCACTGATGGCTGTATCCGGGTTCCAGGTTCCGCGCATAAATCCGGCGGTCACCAGATCCTCACCACTCCCCTGGCCACTGCATACGACATCCTGCGCCGCCGTAATCCCGCCAGCGCTGTCACCGCGCTCCGGCGGGCTCTGGCGCCCGAGCTCCAGCGCGCCCACGAGCTGAAAGACCGCACCGCCAAGATGGCCGCCGCCGCGACGGCGCACGGTATTCCCCCCATTCCCTTCGCCGGTATCCAGTCCCCCTTACGGGTGCTGGCCCGTACAGGGCTGTACGACACGGCCAAGTACGCCAGCCCTTCAGAGGCCCGCATGGCCGTCCTGAACCACTTCGCCTCCTGTGGCTGGACCCTGGACCAGGTCCGCCGCGAGCTGGGCGGCCAGTTCCCCGGCCTCGCAGCCCTCTACACCAGCACCGACCGGCAGGAACGCCTCATCTACGCAGAGTGGGCCGAGGCCTGCCGCTGGATCCAAAAACGGGGAACCCAGCCAGCAGACAGAAAGACTACCCGTATTAACGACACAAGCCTCCCAGAACCCACAGGGGGGGCCAGCAGAACCAGCAGTAAAGCTGCCCTACACCAGCTCGTGAACGATCTTGAAAATGTCCTCTACGCTGTTCTGGACCACAGACTGAAAGAACGCGGACGCGATGGCCTAAGCCTGCGCCTGCTGCTGCGTGCAGTGCTCGGCTACATGCGAACCATGGAAACCGATCTGTTGGACGTGGGTTGCCGTACCTTCGCCACTGCAATGGGCAAACACCACGGCACCATCGCCAGACTCCTCCCCCTGCTGCAAGAAGCCTCAGACGGCATCCTGACCAAAGTCTCCGATGCCCGCGGCCGAAACGCCGACGCCTACGTGATCCAACTCCCCCCGCACTTTGAACAACTCGCACGGGAACTCTCCTGGCGCAGCGGAAAAATCCATGGCATCCGCCCCGTCTTCCGCGCCCTGGGCGACGTCGCAGCCCTCGTCTACGAATCCATCGAACGCGGACGCCTCTCCCCCACCACAGCAGCAATCGTTCGGTCTACAGGACTCAGTCGCACGGCCGTCGAAACAGCTCTGGGCGCCATGAGCAGCTACAACATGATCGAACGCCGGCACGGGCACTGGACCATTACAGCCGGGACAAGCTTGACGGCACTAGCGCGCCGGCTCGGGGCACTGGACGACGCCGCAGAGCAGATCAGCCGCCATCGAAAGCAACGCGCAGCCTGGCACGCCTGGCTGGACAGGCATCTAGTACCTGAACTTGCAGAACACGAAGTGGAAGACCCCGACTCTGACCTTTACTGGATCCCTCCCTCCGAAAACGAACTGGACTTGGTCGGGACACTTTGGCGGGTGGCATAACGCTTCGCCGCGGGCAGACGACGGGAACCAGCACAAAGCCAGGACGTATGTGCTGGCTTCACTTGTTTCACAAGTGAAAAAAGCGAAGTCATGGAAACCAGCTTCACAAGTAAAGCCAGTTTTGCGGGGGAGTGTTACGTCAGCCCGGATACTCGGAGAGTTGCTGGTTTCACTTGTGAAGCAAGTGAAACCAGCAAACCAAGTCAACTTGTATTTACCTTTTTTACTGGTTTCACAAGTGAAAAAAGCGAAGACACGGAAACCAGCTTCACAAGTAAAGCCAGTGTTGCTGGCTACGCTTGGATCACTTTGGAAGGGGATTTGATGAAACACGATCTGGACCGCGGTGCCCTAGGCCGCGTTATCGCGGTAATCAACGGCAAAGGCGGGGTCTTCAAGACCAGCCTGGTGGCTAACGTAGGTGGACTCCTCGCCGAGGGCGGATCGCGTGTGCTCCTCGTGGATCTTGACCCTCAAGGAAACCTCGCCGAGGACCTCGGCTACGCCGACCAAGGTGACGGCGGCAGAAGTCTGGCGGCTTCGCTGTGTTTCGGGGGAGAACCCGACCTGCTGACCGGCGTCCGACCCAACCTTGATGTCATCGCCGGCGGCCCCCATCTCGACGATGCCGCGGCTTTCCTTGGAGCCAAAGCCCAGAAGGATCGTGACGCTGCGCAGCTGGCCCTGGCCAAACTGCTTGCCGGCGTCGCGGGGGAGTACGATCTGGTGCTGTTGGATTGCCCGCCAGGAAACGAGCCCCTGCAGGCTGCCGCGGTAGCTGCCGCCCGCTACGCACTGGTACCGCTGAAGACAGACATGTCCAGCCGTAAGGGTGTCGCCGCTGTCGCGGCGCGCATGGACAGCGTCGTCGGCCTAAATCCTTCTCTGGACCTATTGGGCGTCGTCCTGGTTGGTACCGGTACGAATTCCAAGCAGGTACACAAGGTCACCCGCGACCACCTCACCGCTGATTTTGGCACGGACGAAGTGCTGTTCCCGATGAGCATCCGCCATGCGGAGGCCACGGCCCAGGCGTGCCGTGAGCGTGGTTTGCTGGCCCATGAGCTCGAGCGGGAGCTCAGTAAGGGACCGAAATGGTGGGAGGTCCTGCGCGGTGAAGCGAAGGGCGGCAATGCTGGGCCGAAGTCGGCTTCCAGCGTGGCTGAGGATCTCCACGCAGTCGCCATGGAAGTGACGCGTCGGATTGCCGTTGCAGAGTCCCAGGAGGTCAACGCGTGAGCGCCGAACTGACACCCAGCCGCCCCGCACTCGGATTGCCCCCGCGGCGTACGGCAGCGCCGGCCGCCGAGGCGCCGCTGGCACGGATGCTCCCGGGGCACCGGCCGGAGACGTCGAAGAAGGCGGAGCCCAAAGAAGCCGAAACAGCGAATATGACGGTGAGTATCCCCGCCGCGCTGCGGAACCGGGCGCGGGCCGCATACCGGGCGACCAGCTACGCCGAAGGGGATAACACTTGGAGCCACTTCGTGGCGAAAGCCATCGAAGCAGAGACGGCCCGCCGAGAAGCCGAGCACAACGAGGGTTCGATGTACCCGTCCTGGGGTGAGAATCTTCCCGGGGGCCGGAAGCTCAAAGACAGCTGAACTATACGGCCGGCTGCTAGGGGAGGCTCTATGAACATTGACCTTCTGCAGCGGATGCCTAAGGCTGACAATACGATTCCGCGGGCCATGGCTAGCGTTTAAAGACGATAGAGGTAATGCTGTTGTCGGTTGGGGAGTCGGCAACATGACCCACCACGAAAAGGATCCAATGGCCCGCAGAGTACATGTCCAGCTGATCGATGATATTTCCGGTGAGGATGCCCAGGAAACCCTCCGGTTTTCCCTTGACGGCGCCGACTATGAAATCGATCTGACGGCTGCGAATGCGTCCGAACTGCGCGCGGCAATGGCACCGTTTAGGTACCAGGGCCGTCGCGTTGGCCGAGGCTCAGGGAGCCGGAGCGGTACGACCGGATCGACTGGCCCGGAAGAGACTCATAAGATCCGGGAGTGGGCCACCGCCAACGGGTACAGCCCCCGATCCCGCGGAAGCATTAGCCGGGTCATCAGGAAAGCCTACGAGGATGCTCATGCCTAAGCGATTGTGGGATCCAACGCTGGGTGGCGGCATTCTGCGATCGCTCGGTCTCTGTGTACCTAGTGAATCCTTCCGATCATCGGTGCGGGCACTGGTGGCCCCGCCAACACATGGCCGATCGCAAGCTTGTCCGTTGGGAACCTCAGTCCCGTCTGGCTCCTTCGGGGCCTAGGAATCGGGTGCGGGCATCTTCCAAGATTTGTTGGTCGTAACCGTCGTACGGGTGTTCTCGCCTGATGTTGCACCATCGGTGTGTGGCTCGGAGGTTGTCGAAGTCGTCGCTGCCGCCCTCGCGGACAGGGATGATGTGGTCGACCGAAGGGGCTCGGTCGTGGAGTGGGTGAGCATCGCGGTCAATGGGGAGCTGGCAGATCTCGCAGATCCAGCCAGCGCGCTCGAGGATGTGGTCTCGATTTCTCCGAAATTCGACCGTGACCTTCCGAGTGTGTCCGCGTGAACCGGTTGAGCGCTGCTGCGGGTCTTCGCCCCGAGCCCGGGCGCATTCGAAGCACTGGCATTCTGTCGGCCGCCCGGCGTTATCCATCTCAGCACGGCGGCAGCGCTCGTGTGCTTCAGCGAATGCTAATTCGCGTTGCTCGGCTTCCGCGCGCAGATCGTACGTCGGCCAGAACCAGATCCTGTCGGGGTCGCCGTCCCGGCAAAGCGGGCACTTAGAGGACGCCCTCGTGGAACGGTACAGAAGTGAACAGTCCCTGGAGCAGTAGAGCCGGTTACGGAGGTGGCTCTGAATGGTGAGCCCGCAGCCTCGGCACGTCCACTCAACGAGCTCCGGTTTGGGTCTGACCATCAGAAGAGAGGCATTCGTGATTCACTCATGCCGTCATTATCGCGTGCACGGTCCGCCACCAACGCTGGGCTCCTTAGACGTTCTCCTGGTTCTCGGCGGTCAGCGTCTCTGGTGGACGGGGTGGCAGGTAACGGTAGAGGCTGGAGCGGGTGATACCGGTGGCTTCGACGATCTCGGAGATGGACTGATTTTCCTGGTCGCGAAGGTGTGCTGCGTAGGCAAGCTTCGCTGGATCGATCACGCTGGGCCGGCCGATCCTTTTGCCTTTAGCAGCAGCAACGGCACGCGCGTGGGCTGCGCGTTCGATCGCGTAGGTTCGCTCCATTTGGCCGAAGAGTGCGAGCATCACAACTGCCAACTGCGACATGGGATCTTCTGGATTGGCGGAATCAACCCGGATCGGGTCAGCCAGGTTCCGGACTCCGACACCGCGGCCTGCCAGGTCGTGGATGAGGTTCAGAGTGTCCCGGACAGTGCGGCCCAGCCGATCCAGGGTATGCACAACGATCACGTCCCCATCGCGGGCCTGGTCGAGTGCTTCATGAAGTCCGGGCCGGTTTGTGGTGGATCCGGACTTCTTGTCCACGTAGATGCGCCGGGCAGGAATGCCCTCGCCGCGTAGTGCGTCGATCTGCCGGTCGAGGTCCTGTTTCGCGGTCGAGACGCGGGCATACCCAATTTCCATGGATTCACTGTACCGATACTTATCCTGCACGCTCCGCGCGGGACGTCAAAAAGAAGATAGTTTTGGAACGAAATGTCGTGGCGTGTCGCAACTCTTCGAAGAACCAGCCCCGGGCGTTCCACTTCCTAGGAACTGAGACGCCACGCCACCTTAAGCAGCTAGCTTTCAGTCCTGAATAATCTGTGTCGAGGATTCGAGCCTGCAGTGCCCTGCGGCATGGTGTGCCGCCAGGAGTCCTAGACGATGAGGCTCAGCAGACCCAGCTTCAGCGCCCTTTCCCCCTGGGGGGAAAGGGCGCTGAGCGTTCCTTGCTCGAAGCTGTAGGTGAAGAGCGCAGCCCCGGCCCTCCGGCCTACGTCCAGCGCCGCCTCTGAGTACCCGCTCAGAGAGAAGACCAGGGGGATCTTGCCTTCGATGGAGGCAACCCCAACGATTTGGCGGACGATTCCAGGGGAGACCGGTTCGGCATGGTGCTTCACTTCTCCCACGAAATGCTCGCTGTCCACGTCAATTCCGCCGTCTCGCGTTGCCTGAGAAACTTTGCATCCGGTGGCGCCAAGGTACTGCATCCAAGCCTTCGCGAGGAACTCTGCCTGCCGGGGAGAGCACACAGTCATCGGTTCAGGCCTACCTCCCTGCGGTTCCCACAATAAATCGCCTCGG
The DNA here is from genome assembly GCF_022803015.1 of Arthrobacter humicola. Classification (GTDB taxonomy): domain Bacteria; phylum Actinomycetota; class Actinomycetes; order Actinomycetales; family Micrococcaceae; genus Arthrobacter; species Arthrobacter humicola_A. Next base: position 17,922 of record NZ_JAFKON010000016.1, on the reverse strand, counting down.
TCAACGGTCGCGGATGCTACTGGCACGCTTGCGGCAGGCCGGCTGAGCTCCCAACGGGCATCTCCGAATAGTTGTTCTGAACACTCATTTAGCCACTCGTTTACGTCTCGGCGCGCGAAAAACTGCGGATCGTGCGTTTCGTAGTACCGCAAAAGGTCTTGCCGGTATTTCTTACTAGATCCGAAAAACCCAGGCTCTTTTGGCTTAGGAGGCATGTGGGCCGGCCGGGGATACAACCCGTCAGTCATCTTTGACGCCCATGCCGCGATGTCGCGCCGACGGTCCTCCCAACTGCTGCCGTCTTTGGCCATAATGGCGGCGCGCTCCCGCATCATGTCCCACAGGGGCTTGAAGTACTGGCGATCAAGCCGATCCGGCGGGTGATACATGGAACGCTCCTAAAAGTGCTCAGTACAGTCGCTTCCCTGACGGTCAAGGAGGTGCCGTCAAAACATTACTGGAGGCAGCGTTGGTCCATCGCTCGGGGGTGCATACTATTTCTGTTTGTGCCAGAAAAGGCATGCATAGTGTGGCAAATCCAGCGAGATGGTGCCTCTTCTACCAAGCGGCACATCTGGGTGTGACTGGGGCCAGCGCTGTCGGGCCTCAGCGGGGCCAGCGCCGGCGGCTGGGAACCTGAATGACGGGAATTTCATGGGGCTCCAGTGGGCGTTGGGGAACGGGGCGGAGGTTGTATGGGGTGATGCGGTCCTCCTCGTGCTCTTTTTCAATTGCTTCGGCAGTGCTCTCGTTGGTCCGGCGAATGCAGTCGACGGACCAGGCCAGGAGGACGTCCAGACGATTGACCTCCGCCTCGGCTGCCAAGAGCCGCTCGTGTGCGGTTACGGAACGATATCCGCACCACTGGCGGAGAAGCTCATGCACGGGTTTCTTCCAGCGGACGTAGAACTCGTATTCGTACCGGGGCGAGGTTTCTACTGGTTTCCGGGTTTCCCAGTCCTCAGTCGTGCCGCCTCGCTTGGATTTTTCCCGAACGTCGGCCTCTTCTGCCATGACCAGATCCAGAACCGGAGTTGGATTCTTGCGACAGGCCATCTCCACTACAGACAGGGAGGCGAGGGGTGAAAGGCATGGCTTCCCGTCGTAACCGATCCAGGAATGCTTGGCCTGGAAAGCGGACAGGGGCTGGCCTGTAAGTGTTTCAAGTGCCGGTTGATCGTGGACAACCAGGGCATCGTCGACGGGAGCGACAAATAGCTCGGCAACTTCCGAAGGGATGACTAGCTCAAGAGCTGCCCACATGGCTGAGGACTCGTTCTTGTCGATGGACTCTGCTTTCAGACGACTCCACCCATCCATGGTGGTGTCGTACTCGGCAACCTCGTTCCATGGCACCTTGAGCCGTCCACGAGGCACATTTTCTTCCTTGCCGGAAGCTTTCCCATCCAGGTGACGGATCTCAACCCGAAACCTACGCGCCTCTTGGTGCAACGCCAGAACTTGCACTCTTTCGGAGGGCGATTCGTCACGAAGTCGGTAGGCCCATTCCTGTCCTGGGAGGGGGGTAAGAAAATCTTCTGTGTCCGGGTCCATAGACGCTCATTATCCATCTCCGCAACGTCTTCTGGGCGCCCGGTGGCCCACGTCTGAAACTGGCAATGTCTGCTTCAGCGTCTAGGAATTGGAACACCGTACCCGCATCGTCTGGCGTTTCATGCCGAGTCGTATTCTTGGCGTGCTAAGCCGTTCAGCTTTCAAGACCTGCGCAGGGCCGGTCACAAACTAGGGGTACGTCGCTGAGGTGCCTCGACTACCGGCTCGGGCAACGTTCCGAACGGCCAAAGTGGAAAATTTACCAAACGACATAAGCAGTTCTCTCCGACTAGGCAGCGTAGAACCTCTACTCGGTCATTGCCCGTGTCCGTTCCTGCCCACGCTTACCCTTGATCTGGCGCACATGGTCCCATTCGCGCGCAATTCCTGCTGCGACCGCAGCAGCGCCGCCGCTGAGATCGGTTTCATCCAGGAACAGCACCGCGAGGCTTGTCTCCTGCATGTAGACAGCCGCCGCGCGCCGCGCGGCCTTACCGACATTTTTCGCGGAAACGAAGAGAATGACGTTGCTCTTGAGCGACTGAGCTACGCCGACCTCCCGGTCAATAATCTCGCGGCCATTGATTGCCGAGGCCTTACTCTGCAGTTGGATCAGCAGGTAGGGGTCGTTGGACGTCTCGGCCACCAAATCGACTTCTGCACCAGAAGTTTCCTTGCCACGGAGACGCCAGTCGAGGAAGCGCGCCCCGATCATTCGTATGACCTGGATGCATACGCCCTCCAGAGCGAGGCCGCGTGCGTGGTTGGTTTCGTTCTTCACGTCGTTGACGACCGTGAGTAGATCCCTGAGTGGACGGCGGAGCGAAGCAGGGTCGGGGAAGTGAGTCTGCTCCAGCACCGTGTTCATGAGCGGTTCGCTGATGGTCTTCCGGAACTTCTCGGTAGGTGTGACGCGACTTGACTTTGCACCACGGCCGCCGGTGGCCTTCTCGACCTCGATCCAGCCATCCTCGGCGAGGCTCTTAACCACGCGCTCAGCGAAGGTCTTGGTGTCGAACCTGATAGCGGGGGCCTGCCCCTCCGCGAGGGAACGCACCTTAGAGGCCATCGGTGATTCCTCGTCGGTGTAGGTGGCCAGCGCGCGCAGGAATGCTTGCTGCGGCTTGGTGAGATCCACAATCTCGGATATCTCGGCCGTGGAGGCGCCCGTGAGCTTCTTCACTACGGCCGAGTCGATCGTCCAAAGGCCCTTGCCAGCGATGAAAACCCCCGCACGCTCCAGCAAGAGGCGCAGTGGGTTGATGTTCTCTCCGCTGTCACCTCCCGAGCCGATGCCGACGGTGGTGAGCTCTTGGGCGACAGTCTCAACCTTGACATTGACTCCACGGGACTGAAGTGAATGGACTGCTTCGACGACCTGCAGACCGTGGAGGTTCAGGAGAATGTGCTGGCCCAGCCGCTCGTGGAACGCTGTCTCACCTTGGGTTTTGAGCAGATCCTCACCAAGCGCAGTGAGCGCGTACTCCTTATCCCCAGTCACTAAGCCATAGGAACGCATCGCTAGGAATGCGTTCATGCCGAAAGTTCGGCGGTCATCACGATCGGTGAAGAAGGTGTCCCCGATCGCGCGATGCAAGGCCTCCCTGTTGCGAGGGTTGTCTCGGACCAGTCCCAGCGCTTGGCGTAGGTTGATCTGGTTTGGGCTGATCTGCTTCCCGAACGGAAGACGCTCATCTGACACAAAGGAATACTCTAGCGACCTGCGGCAAAAGACCGCGGATCCCTGGCTGCTGACCACTAGGTTCGCCGTAGCTCTCGTCGAAAATCGGGTGGAGATGGCTGACCAGGGTAACCAGCCCGTTCAGCTGGTTGTCTCCCCAGCTGGCTGGCAAGCCATCAGCTGACGCTACGGGCGACGTCCGACTTTATGATGCGCTAAGCGGAGGGATGAAAAGAGATGCCAGCAGCATCGTGCGGACACCTCGACGGTGGCTTGTTCTGCTAGGGCTTGGTGTTCCGGACTGATGGCAAAGGCTGCGTGGCGGTCTCCTGAATGGTTTGCGCGCAACGGCAAACTGAGGGAATGATCGAACAATCTTGGACACAGGTGCGGCAACGGCCGGAGCCGGAGGGATGGGTCGAGATACCAGCGAACGGTTGGGGAGCCTTGGTGGCGTGGGCCGCCGGCCCGATGAACACCTGCAGAGAGCCCGCCACAGCGGGGGAGCGGCACACTGAGATTCTCATACTGGCCAACGGGGCCGCCGTGCACCAACCTAGCGCCCTCAGCGATGCAGACCTCGAATCGCTCGAGGATGGTATTGATGCCTACTTGGCTGCAGCCAGTATTCCTGCGATGCCGCGTGGTTACGCGTGGTTCATTCGGCGACCGCGAAAGTGCGGCACGGACGTCGTCTTCTGGTCGGTACTCACCGAAGGAGTCCGGGATCTGGAACCCTTTGCGGAGCATCCCCTGGAATTCCGCTTGGTCCTGGGCGGAGTGCTGGCAAGTCTCTATGCCTGATGAATCAAGAACATCCTCAGATCAACTTTGCTTCTAGCAGGATTTTCATTCGATCTTCGGCGTCGCGGTTGTATAACCAGGATCCGACCTCGAAATGTCCAATGCGCAGTGTGGGGTCCCAGCCATGCGCAGGTGGGAGCACATCGGCCAGCATGTCCCGGAACGCTCGTTGGTAGTTGCGTCCCCCTTCCATGGGGAACAGCGGAGGCCGTGGTTTGCTGAAGCCGCCGCCTCGGATCTGTTCATGCGTTGCACAGCGGATCGTCCAAGATGCTTTGTCGTAGGCGAGTTGAAGCGTGTCAGGGTAATTCTTGATCGTCTCCTCCCTGAAACGGTTGAAATGCTGGCCCTCGTCGTACTCTATGACCCGCTGCCTGCCTGAGGGGCCGATCCAGACGGCATCCAGTCGCCGTCGTTCACGAACCGGCATCTCATCGGGAAGCTCTGATCCGGTCAGTAGCCGGTAAATGCTTTTTACTGTCTGCCATTCCTGCCCGCACTCAGTCCTACCTGGCCTCTTTAGCCAGGAGGGACACACCTCCCGTCGCAGGTTAGCGCCGATGACATGTTCAATGAGGTCGAGTACGCGGTTCTGATCTTCCCTGGCCATCGCCATACTCTCCGGGGCTCGTTCTACGGTCGCTTTCCGAGTTCCCAGCCGATAATGTCCAGAGCTCGCACCGGGGTGATCTTGGGGCCAGGGGCTATCAGTGCTATTTCCTGCCACTGCTGCATATGTGCCAACAGGTCCGCCTGCAAAGCTGACAACCAGGCCCGCCGATAGCCGGCCCGGCTCCTGCCCACTTCCTCTGGGACCGGCGCACCCGCACATTTCGTATAGCAGTAGTAGATGTTGTCATCGAACAACGGAATTAGCTCTGGCCGCTTACGGTGCAACACCTTGGAGAGCGTGGTCAGCCGGACGTACTTGGTCGGCTGCTCCTCCAATACCCCAAAGAGGTTAACAAGGCCCTCGATGGTTTCAGGGCCAGCCGTTGCGAGGTCGCCGTGAAGCGATGGGTCCTGCAGTTTCTCGTTGATGCGCGGGAGCAGGGCTTGAAGCCCGTTATAGACGGGAACCGGGTTATTGGAGACGTTGAGCAGCACTATGGCGAGTAGATCCTGCTGGGCAACTTCTGGTGTGTCGGAGCCGGGGTAGCCGTCATAGGCCGGATAAGCGGAGGTTTCTGGGCTGTCCACCAGGTAGTTCTTGGCACGGGCCAACGCCGACTTGAAATCAATCGTGGCGCCGCCAACTTTCAAGGTCGTCATGGCGCCACCCTACTCGGGAGGTGGGCAGGACGGACCGGACGACGCAGCTCCGAACGCTGACAGACGAAGGTCGCACCAAACTCGCACCCGGTCCCACAAGCTCGGCCCCGAATATGAGAGAACCAAGGGACACGACCGAATCTTCAGGAGGAAAAAATGAACGCTTCACCGGCTGGACTTCCCTGCAGCCATGTGGGCTGCGGTGCTGAAGCAATGGACCTAGTTCCTGTTGTCTTGTCGAGGACCAACACCCTTGGCTGTCCGCCCACACCACCGCTCTTTCTCTCGTGCCAGTTGCATCTGGACGTTTTTTGGGAGCGATATGTTGCGGGAATCATGCTTTGGGTAATGTCCCTGGGACCTGGACCATTGTCGGTGGATGCCGCGGAATCCTTGCGCAATGCCGCCCGGCTCATTGGGTCCTATCACTGTCCCAAATACAAGGCCATTGCCGCACATCTCGCTGGCCTCGCATGCTGACCAGTAAGACGTTGGCTCGAAGACGACCTGACTTTAGAGACTGCCGACCGACTGGCTCTCTCGCCCCAGTTCCGCTTCCGTTATTCTTGGATGTCCCAATAGGCCGGCGGCGACGCAGCTGCTTCTCTGCAAGAGCATGCAGCTGGCCGCGACCAACGACATAGAGAGGCCGATGAATGGCCGCCCTTATGGCATCCAAAGGATTCACGGCTGTGCTGTTCAACCCTCCGCTGTCTTCTGGTGCCCGAACCATCGCCCGTGTCGCCCTTGCCGCTAAGCTGCTTGGCCATCACGAGGTGGTGATTGCGAATCTCTTTCCGGTCCCCACAAAGAGTGTTCTGGAGGTCAACACAATTGGGAAGGACTTTGACCTCTGGCTATCGGCGCGCTCGGATATTGCCGAGCGTCTAGCAGCTGGTGGGGACGCGCTGCTGGCTTATGGATGCCAAGAGCCGGTCGGGGAAGTGCGTGCTCATTTCCGGGCCCAGATCGCGTGGCTGCGACAAGAGTTGCATGACTCCGGCAGCACAATATGGTCGGTGAGCGATCAGCCTCGACATCCGTCCAGGTGGCAACGCCATACAGCACGAAGCCACCCGGACTTGCCTTTTGGCGAGGCTTTGGAGCTTTCCCTGCGGCGGCTGCCCCCGGCCATATGAGGCGAAAGTCTCAAAGAGGCGGGACCAAATGCGTGGCGTGTCGATTTCGAGGGGCACTCGATCAGCTCATAGCATAGGAGCTGTGCACATCCTTCAAGACAAAGCCCCGGAATCGCCCACCGAATGCGGTCCCACTCCCTCTGAAATCGCTGCGATGGTTCGCCTGAATCGCGAGAACGCAGGGTTGACCCAGCATCAGCTTGCGACTCGCATGGGGTCTACTCAGTCGATTGTTGCCCGCTGGGAGAGTGGAGAGCACGAAATTACCATGGCCAATCTAACCAGGATTGCTGACGCCCTGGGCGTCGTCTTCGTTGTCCGCTTCGGCGCGAAGGGCAGCAAGAAGTGAGCGGCGCCGTAACCGAGCCGTACAGGCGGGAGATCGTCGGTGCGAAGGGTTCAATCTTCTACAGGGCACACAGCTATCACACGAAGGTTCCGCCCGAGGGTATCGTTCCGGTCATCGAGCACTACACCAACCCCGGCGACACAGTATTGGACCCATTTTGCGGTTCAGGGATGACCGGAGTTGCGTCCCTGTTGACGGGGCGAAAAGGGGTGCTGTCGGATTTGTCGCCCGCGGCCGTCCATATAGCTTCGGGTTACACGGTACCCAATGATCCTGCGGCTCTGGCTGAGGCTGCACGTGCCTTGCTCGCAGATCTGGCAGATCTTGAGCAGGAGCTTTACGGGACAAAGTGCGGGCGCTGCACAGGTGATGCCCGAATCGAGTACACCGTCTGGTCCGATACCGTTGTCTGCCCAGGATGCAGTCACGAAGTACTTTTTTGGGATGCCGCGCGGCAGCCAGACGGGACGATTTCGAAGAGCCTAGTGTGTCCCCTTTGCTCCGCCAGCTTCCGCAAAGGGGACACGGAGATACGCCCCGGTGCTCCTGTGCTGGTCTCAGTCGGCTGCCTGAGCTGTCGTAGCCGTGAGCAGCGGCCATTGACTCCGGTCGAGATGAAAATCGCCCACCAGGCCCATCGAAGCGACATCACTGACTGGTATCCCACCGCTCCCTTGGAAAGCTGGCGTGAAATGTGGCGCGGGCAGCACGGCAAAATGGGTATCGCCACAGCTGCTGACTTTTTCACTGATCGCAACCTCCGCGCCCTGGCCGCCGTCTGGAAGCAAGCCAACGCTTCCCCGGAGCGACTCGGGCTCCGGTTCGCCACGACCGCCATCGTGAACCGAGCTTCCCGCCGATACCAATGGAACCCCAAGCGGCCTACAAACGTGCTCTCAGGCACGCTGTACATCGCATCAATGACCTACGAGTTCAACGTTTTCTCGCTGCTACGTAGAAAGCTGAGCGCCGTCATTCAACTCGCAAAGAAGGTGGGTGAGACCCAGGGCCAGTGCAGCGTCACGCGTTCTTCTGCCACAGACCTCAACCACCTGCAGGACCAAAGCATTGACTATGTCTTCACCGATCCCCCCTTCGGCGCCAACATCTATTACTCTGATGCTTCCTTCCTGTGGGAGGCATGGCTTGATGACTTCACGGATACGACCAACGAAGCGATCGTATCCACGTCCCTGACGGCGCAGAACGGCGGCAAGACTCTTAACGACTACGAAAAACTGATGGCGGCGAGCTTTGGAGAGATCGCCAGAGTCCTCAAGCCGGGTGCATGGGCGAGCGTTATGTTCCATAGCAGCGACGATGCCGTGTGGAGCAGCCTCGAACGCGCCATTGAAAGTGCGGACCTGACACTCGAATCGGCGGTTGCTTTCGATAAGTCCCAGCCAAGCTTCAAAGGCGTTAAACAGATGACGAACCAGGAGCGCGTGTCCAGCTTCGACCTCGTACTTCATCTCCATTCCACTGCCGGAGGTGTGGCCAGACGAAGGCAAGCCATCACGGCGTCAGTTGCTGAGCAAGATGTTCTTGAGGCCATTGCTGGCCACCTTCAGACCGCTACTACACGGCAGCGAAGCACGCCCTATCTCCATTCCTTCGTCATGAGGTTGTTGTTAGAGCGCGGCGCATCCTTTGCCGGTTACTCATACGGTCAGGTGGAGGTCCTCTTGTCAAAGAACTTTCTGTTCGAAAAGGGCGCATGGAGTCGTGCGCAGACATCCCACAGCCCCGCCAGCATCAAGATTGAAGGAACAGTATGAGCCTGACCGCCGACATCGCCGAGGCGAGTATGGAACCCCGCCTCACGGACCTGCTTCGGGACACCGCAGGGCCTGCGCAACGGCCCATTCCCACAGACACTTCGTCGTCTAAGGGAAGCAGCGCTTACCAGGTACATACCTACCCGACAAAGGTTCCGCCCGGTGCGATTGAGCCTTTCATCCTGGCGAGCAGCGAACCCGACAGCCTGGTCCTGGACCCATTCTGCGGATCGGGGATGACTGGGCTTGCCGCTCTCAACACAGGCCGGCGGGCCCTGCTGTCAGATCTTGCCCCTGGCGCTGTTCATCTCGCCCATAACCACAGCCATCCGGTACCGCCGACGGTCCTCGCGGCAGCCATGGTCTCTCTGACTACGGCCCTGACCCCCACAGAGACGGCGCTATATGCGTCGAATTGTCCGACGTGCGGCCGTCTGGAGCGCTTGCGCCACCAAGTTTGGACGGACGTCCACACCTGCACCCAATGCGCAGAACCCATTCGCGTCTGGGACCAGAAAACTGAAAGTGGCAGTAGTTCACGTACTCTTACCTGCGGAAAATGCGGCAACGAGCAGACCCGTTCCGGTCTTAGTGGCGTGCCCAGTAAACCTGCGGAAAAAGCTGTCGCCTGCGGTTCATGCCGCAAGCTTCAAAGAGGACCCGCGGACGAAAATGACCTGACCCTGCTGGCCTCACTTGCCCGGCAGCCAGTCACCCGGTGGATGCCCAGTGTTCCGTTGGGTCCCGACCGGGAAATGTACCGCCGGTCAGCACTGCATCTCCGAAACGTCACCCAGGTAGCCGACTTCTGGAATCACCGCAGCCAACTCGCGCTCAGCGAGTTGTGGCACTACATCACCACACAAGCGGACCCAAAAGTGCAGTCCGCTCTGAAGTTCGCCTTTACCAACACCGCCTGGCATTCAACGAGAATGCGGCGCTATAACGCTTTCGGCGGCCAACGTCCCCTCACCGGAACCCTCTACATCCCCCAGCTGATCGCTGAGGGCAACGTTTTTGAAATCTTCCGCCATCAGGTATCCCAGGTCAGCCGCTTCTATTCAACCCATCCAGCCTTGGAGAACCTGGCAGACGACACCGACCGTGCTTTCGCCCGCCAATCGTCCGCTACAGACCTTTCCTGGCTTCCAAGCTCAAGCATCGACTACGTATTTACCGACCCGCCCTTCGGGGCAAACCTGTTTTACGGCGATTGCAATGTCGTTTGGGAATCCTGGTTGGGTGATGTCACAGATCTCACTGAAGAAATTGTTGTCAACAAATCGCTTCCATCAACTGCAGGCGGCAAGTCTCTGGATGACTACGAGAAACTGCTTTCCAACGCATTCTCAGAAGTCCGCAGGGTCTTGGCACCAGGCGCTCGGGCTAGCGTGGTCTTTCACAATGCCGATGACAAGGTGTGGTCCGCCTTGCTCGCGGCCACTGACCATGCAGGACTCGTCCAAACGGATGTGAGCGTTCTAGACAAGCAGCAACGCTCAATGAAGGGCTACAAGGGTCGCAGCGGCGCAGAGCTTGTACCGTTCTTCGACCTCGTAATCACTTTCACGGCCGGAGCCAAGGGCGACGTGCAGAACCTCAACGGTGCCGGTGAAATCGCCTTGGACGCTATCCGCCGCCACCTAAGCAATCTGCCTCAGGGGGACAAGAACGAAGTCACCCATCAACGTAGCCTCGAATACCTGTACTCGCTGTCCATTGGGGCCGTCATTGCCAATGGCTCCAAACCCACGGGCCTGTCATTCAAGGCTCTCGAGGAACTGCTGAACTCCAACTTGGCTAACAGGGAAAGGCACTACTACCTGAGGTAAAGCGCCCACCCAGTCGACGCAGTTTCTCCGTCGACTGGGCTTATCTGTACTGTATGCAACGTGAGCGCCCTTGATGTCGTCCTAGAGAAGTTCAGCGAAGCAGGATGGACTGTTGCCGCGCGCGAAAGCGTCGGTGGTGGCCGGAGTGTCAATCCGACGCGCGTTGATATCGCCCGCGGCAAACGGCGGTTTTCGTTGCTCGCCTACGCATGGAAGATCACGCACGAAGGCAAAGGCCGATCGGGCACGAACTATCGCATCCAAACGACGCGCGCTCACGAAGATGACTTGCTCTATGAAGCTGGCCGTCAGACGGTCGGCTTCGGTGTGGACGAAGATCGGCAAGTCATCGCAGTCTTTGATGGCTGGACGAAACGCGCCACGGGCCGTTCCTCCAGCGTGCATATCGAGAGGGCAACACTGGACAAGGCTGCTGCGGACGGGTTCGCGGTAGAGGATCCTCATTGGGACGGCCGGGCAGCTGCACGCTACTCAGACGTCCACCAGCTGTTGCGGTGGATCTCAGACCAACGAGAAACCCGCACTGCTGCCGTTCAACCACTTCACTTCAGTGTTGACGGAGACCAAGCCACTGTGGTGGCCGACCTTTGGAATTCGGCCCCGGCGGCCTGGCTACGACGACAGGACCTGCTTGTTGTGGCCAACCGGGACGGCAACGACCTATTGGACAGCGCGCTTTGGCAGATTAAGGATCTCAAGGTCGCAACAGTAGTGAAGGAAGGCCGCAATCCGCGTCGTAATGTGACCTTCACTTGTCGGCGCTACGGCCGCATTACCACTACCAACAAGGCCACATTCCTGGCCGGCCTGACAAAGAGGGAAACCCCAAAGTGAGCCTTTCCGATGATGTAAACCTCTATGAGTTTGAAGAGAACTACCGTGCAGCCGAGAAGGTTTCACAAAAGCACCTGGAGTCCGCCAACGTGGCTAAGTTGACGGCTCAAGCACTGGAACTCGCTGAAGCCAAAAACCTGTTGCTTCCGGACGCTGAGTCTTTGCTGGAACGCTGTGTAATCGCCCTCCTTGGAGGCCACATTGTGCTTCAGGGCCCTCCCGGAACCGGTAAGACCACCTTGGCGTACGTGCTGGCGGAGACTTTCAACGCAACGGCCCACCTGGAAACGGCAACCGCGGACTGGAGCACGTACGACGTCATAGGCGGGCTGCACCCCACATCCAAGGGTGGGATGGAAACGCTGGTCCCGTGGCTGGGGCATGTCCCTCGAGCCGCCTTAGACTGCGCGACCGTGATCAGCCGGCAGGCAGATCCGGAAGAGAGCGAATCCCATCAAGCGCATTGGCTCATCATTGATGAGTTCAGCCGGGCCGAAATCGACAAGGCCATCGGCCCCCTCTACACGGTTCTGGGCGGCGGGGGAGACGACGTGCCCCTGCCGCTGTGGTTCGGAGACTCTGAAGAGACAAACGCGGTTTGGTTGCCAAAGCGCTTTCGAATCATCGCAACAATGAACACCGTAGACACCAACTATGTGTACACGTTCTCCCAAGGGCTGAGTCGACGGTTCCAATTCGTCTACGTCGGAGTACCCCAAAAAGACCAGCTTGTGGCAGAACTCGAGCAGGCGCGGATCAGCGCGGCGAAGTGGTACAAGGACACGTATGGGGGCGACGAGTTCAAGGCAGAAGCCTTCGTCGCTGATCCGAAAGTCGCGCATGCTACTTCCATTTTGATTGACCTGCTTTCAACCCTCCGATACGGAGACGAAGCCACCGGACGCCCAGGCTGGCCGCTGGGCACGGCGCAAGTGGTGGATGTCTACCGCCAACTCGCACTCAGACTACCCACCGCCCCGAGTGAGGAGACGGCGCTGATTGCCGCCCTTGATCTGGCCCTTGCCGATCGAGTCATCCCGCAGGCAGGAAACCTCACTAAAGTTCAACTGGACGCGACCGAGACTTGGCTCCAGACAAAGCCGCTTCCTCGCACGCAGGATGCACTGCAGCATCTTCGGATGGCCTCCAGCACGGGCTACTGAGCAGATGGTGCAGACGAGCGGTGAAGAACTGGCTGACGCTGATGTAGAAGCCGAGGGCGGCCACTTTACAGGTGCTGGTCGTCGTGCGGCCATCAACGCATCCTTGCCTTTGCTGGCGACCTACTTCGCTGATGCCCCCACCTGGGAGTTGGAAGTCAGCCAACAACTTGCCACAACGCCCGATGAAATGGTCGTTGATGAGTTGGCGACGGCCGTGAGGCTGCGGGCTTCGTTGGCGGCCGCGGAAAGACTGTTGCGGATCCTGGGAGAAATAGCGGCCCGCCCCACCTTCCGCTACACGCAAGTGAGTGCTGAGTCTGTAGGGCAAATCCGTGGTCGTCTGGACTTGTCGCGTTACAGCCGAGAACAAGGGCGGATAGCCGTTCCGAGACGGTACCCAATTCGCTTGGTGGAACGTGAGAGTGCCACTCCGGAAAACGTTCTGGCGTCCTACGCAGCGCATTGGATCAGGAGGGATTTGGCAACCATTCCCCGAAATTTCCTTCCAGCCAAATCGCCGGAGCTTAGGGATCTCCAACGCCTCCAGGATGGACTGACTCGAAGTCTTGGCCTACCGCTTCTTTCAGGAACCAGCGCAGCCGCGCTGAACGTGTGGCGGCGTTCGGCGCTTCCAGACCTGATGGAACGAGTCAACGCCCGGCTCGAGGCAGGGCACATCGCTTCTCCCGAACCCTACAAGGAACTGGCTGACTGGGTTGCCGCCACGCGCAATGGCACCGCGGTTGCCGATGTAGGAGACCGCGAATGGAGTTTCTATGATGCGCGCTTTGACACCAAATTGTTTGAGATCTGGTGCTTGCTGAAGCTAGCAGATGCCATCACAGCGCTCATCGGGGCTCCCGCCATGGCCGCCGAGAGTCTTGCCCAGCGTCACCGCGGGCCAATGTACACATGGAACATCGGAGCCGGCAGCCTGAAACTACACTTTCAAGCTTCACTCGCGGCGCTGACCGAGGGCGGGGTGCTGTGGTCTTTCGAACCCGGCCCGGGAAAACTGCAGGGCTTTCCTGACCTAGCAGTTACAACGGATACAGTCGCCGGCAGGGGACTGGCCATCTTCGACCCAAAGCTGAGGCGCAGGCCAGGGAAAGTACCCACCGAGGAGCTATACAAACTGCTGGGCTACTTCGGTAACTTAAAGCACTCAAAGCCTCCGGTAGGAGCAATTTTCTACTACAGCCCGGGAAAAGCGACCGATTACACTCTCATCAGCGATGATGGCGGCGAGCTCCACGCGCTCGGACTAGACCCCGAAGCTGGCGCTATGACACCCTTCGAGGCAGCGGCACACCTGGCGGTCAAGGCAGCTGGCTTGGGGGAGCGATCCCTGTCTCTTTTGAAATCGCCGCGACCGGAAGACTCCGTCGATGCGGGCGAATTCAGGGCAGCAATTCATCAGGAGGTAGCTGTTGACGCAATGCAGCGAGAAGCCGACAGAATACCGCCTACAACGCTCACACCCACCCGGAAAGCAACCGCCACGTCGCTGCGCGCCATTTGGCCGCAGCTAGATCAGCAAGCCCAGACGATGATCGTCACAGCCGAATACTTCGGACTCAATGCCCCCGGAAATGCAGACCATTCAGGCCCGTTGCTAGGGCTGGCAGCAGCATTCGAAAGGGTATTGAACGAACAAATTTTCCACCCCGCTGCGGCAAAGTATGGTGCGGCCATAAACCTTACTCAGACATTGGGTGGCCGTCTTCACACGCTCGACGGCGCCCTACGCGGGCGCAACGAACCTGAGGCCAAAGCCATCGCAGGATTCCTGAAAAGCCAGCAGAATATAGACACCCCCAGCCTGCAGGCAATTCTTCGCGATTCGAAAAATATGAACCGGCTGTACCGCATACCGGCTGCCCATTCAGACATCGTGACATTTGAAACCTGGGCGGACGGCCGCGACATCATCCTGGATCCCCGTCAGGGGTTGCTGGTCAGACTGATGAGGTCTTTCGGGTTGGCTGAGACAACGCCAGCTACCTCCTGAAGGAACCCCCGTGTAGTGGTGAGCCTGCTGTCTAGAGCCTGTCTATCCAGGTCTCTTCTTCCCTGTTGTCCCAAGCGGAACCTCCCACAATCTTCGGCCGAGCCTCTTTGCGCTGCCGGATGAGGCTAAGCACGCGATGTGCATCTGTGGCGTGAAGATCCCGAAGAGAGTTCACAGGGCGAACCACGCACGACTCGATGACGGCCTTCCGCTCTTTTTGCTCGTTGATACCGGCATCGGCGAAGGCTGCCCGTAGCTGAGCAACTTGCTCATCAGTAATGGGCATGTGCTGTAGCGGCGCTTGACCTTCTGGCTCGTCAATTTCAAACAGTGAATCAGTCATCCGATCAGCGTATCTTTTCCGTTGCCGCTGCCACGGCAGCGGCAACAATGAGCCCGGCGAGACGGGTACGGACCGCGGCCAGGGGGAGGGTGGATTCCGCCCGAACCGCCTCCCAAGTCTGTTCACTGATGGCGCAGGGATTCACTGCCTGTCTGCCCACCGTTCGTGGGCGGATTGCCGGCTGATTCCTACGGCTCGGCCAATGTCGGCCCAGGACGCTCCCGCGGCCTTCGCCGCTGCAACGGTCTTGTCCAGTCGGTGCCCGGCCTGGTTGTACTCGCGCGCTGCGGCCTTCACCCCGGCCACAGCTTCCAGCGGTGCGAGGTGAGTCTTCCATTCGTCGTGGATGGCGTTTTCGACTTCGTTGGAAGCATGTGCGAATTCGTCGTAGGCAAGGTATTCCCGGCGGCGGCTGAAGTCCGCGGCCTCCGGCGACGTGACACGCTCCCACAGTTCGCCTCGCCAGCCGCATTGGCAGGCCCCGCGCCAGCCGATGATCTCGCTGTCCGGGACTACTTCGTAGTCCGGCATCATCCTGTCCGGCTTGTAGTGGCCGGTGATGCCCTCCACTAGCATTCCTTCGCTCGTTGAAGAGCCGGAAAGCCGTCCATCCGGCGCGACGGCGGCCGCCCACCCCTCGTGTTCGTTGTCGTCTGATACCCAGCCCATTGCCAGCCTTTCTGCCAGAGTTTCGTGACATCAGTGTGTCAGGGAACCCTGACAATAACTAGGACGGCGGTGAAGCTGCCCTGCTAGGTCGCGGAGCCACTTAGATCCCGCCCCATTGGGTTTCAAACGGCAAGGCCGTGTAGGACTTCGCCCTGCAGCAACTTGGGGTGTCATGGACCAGGGCGGCTGCTGTCGGCGTTGTAAGGTCAACCGACAGTCTTGCCCAAGTCACCGGTCTAGTTGCTGTAATCGAGGCTTTCCAGCGATTCGATTTCCGCGACGTCGAGAAGCCCCATAGCGTCTGCTCCGGTGGCCCGGGCCAGATCGTCAAGGGACTTGAAGTGCGCCCGGGCGAGGGTGATGGCCACGAGCTCCAGGTAAGCGGTGCCGTTGCGGTGGCCGAGGTCGCCAAGATAGTCACGCATGCGCCTCTCCATGGTGCCGGGTCCTTCGGCCTCTTCCGCGGCGAGGCGCGTCAGTGTGAGTGCCGCGAGGTCCGGACGGTCATAGATGAGTCCCATGGGCCAACGCTACGCACCTGACCGGCTCGGTCAAGTGACTCCCTACCGCCAGCGGTAGGATTCCAGCGCGCGCAGCAGGGGAGCGGGGCCGGATTTTAGAAGGTCGACGGGGCTGGTGCCGGCCAGGTCCCGGGACGGGGTGACCATCCAGACGGTGAAGTAGTTGTGGGGGATCTGCAGTTTCATCGCGCGCTGAAAGAGCGCCGTAACGGTTGGTTGGAGTTGTCCGCCGGGGAGGAACTGGAATCCCGGGCAGAAGGTGCCGTCGTCGATGAAGACGCGGACGAGCTGCCGCATGACGGGTTCGGGGTCTTCCATCAGTTCCGCGAGCCGGCGGCGCACCTGCGCGAGGGTTGGCAGGGTGAACTCGGTCCGGATCGCTGCCCAGGTACGATCGCTGATGGGTTGGGGGTTCAATGTCGCTACCGGTCTAGTCGCTGATGTTTTCCAGCAACCACTGGGTGGAGAGCGGGTTTCGGCGCAGCGTGAAAGTCCGAAGGGTCGAGTTCGAGCCGAGACGGACCTGCAGCCGCCAGTATTCGATGCTCACGAGGTCGCCGCTGCCGACGGCCGCCGCGCGTCGGGTGTCCCACCAGGAGTCCCGGGTGAACCAGTGCACCGGGTCGGCGGCCACGGCCCAGATCCGGCCCTCGTGCCGGACAGCCAAGGGTGTGCCGGCCGGGGTGAAGCGGACGTCAACGGCAACGTCCAGGGTTGTTTCATTCGCTACTGCTGTCACGGTCTACGCGCTCTCCCAAGTTCCTGGTCATCATTTCTTCGCGGCGGGTGACCGCCGAACTCCACACCCAGGTCCGGTAGGTCACCGGACCGTCCTTCCACGTCACTTCCGCGGCTTTGGCCGTCCAGGCGTACACCTCGCCGTCGACCAGCTCGGCGCAGTTCGGAAACCTGATCCACGCCTTCACCGGGATCCCGGGGAAGCCGTTTTTAGACGGGAAGTGCTCGAAATCGAGCTCTTCCACCGTCAGCCCAATCGGAGACGCCCGCCGCGCATACTGCGCCTGCAGCCTGCCCGCCTGCTCCGGTCCCATACCACCACTTTAGAATATATGTTCGAATCGACACGCCAGTAAAAAGCGCAATCATGCCGAATTGCATCTGATGCATGATCACGCTGACTTAAGTATGGACGGTGGCTACGACAGCCCGCGATCCTCGCGGCGAGGACGGGTTGAACGCCAGTGGGGACAGCCTGAGCTGTGCGGAGGGCTCCACCTGCCCACAATGGGCACAACCCGTCCCAAAGCCCTGAGTTCGCTTCGCTCAACTCAGAAACCGGACCTGCGCTGCCGCGGCGGCTAGGCGTCTGCTGCGGGAAACTCCCGCAGCGTCGCCGCGGCGGCCCGGACTGCTGCCGGGTCCGCGTTCCAGGGCCGGCCGTTGCGGGTGCAGGCATGGAAATTCGTTACTTCCGATGCCTCGGCGGCCGCCGTCAGCTCCGCCCACGCAGCCTCGAGTTCCACAAGCTGTTCGGCTGTCAGTGGCTCAGGGCCAGATGGGGGCGTGATGCCAGCAGTTGCCGGGCGTTTCCTGAAAAGACTCCGTAACCCCATGCGCTGCCCCTTTTCATCGGATTGGTCCGCCAGGAGGTGCTGCTCGGGGAGGTATACCTGCAACCGGCGGGACCCGTCCACCATAGCAAGGCCCCTGATTTCCGCTGCGCTCCAACCAGGTCTTGGGCGTCCGCTGGCGCGGCCGGCTGTTGGGTCCAGGTACGCCGTCGCAGAGCTCCGTCGCACCCGGCCCTGTCTTGTCTACGACGTCTTTTGGTTGCTGTCCTCCGGATTCTAGGCGTCCGCTCCACCCCGTCTAGCCCCGGTCGTTCCTCCCAGGGCCTGCGGTGCAGGAATTTCCCTCCGGCGCTCCTGCGTCGCTGATTTCCTCCGGGAATTTCCTCCCCCTTGCCTTCGGTAGACAGGGCTCCGTCGGC
>NZ_JAFKON010000015.1 GCF_022803015.1 Arthrobacter humicola | reverse complement strand
GGGGGGGGGGGGGGGGGGGGGGGGGGGGGGGGGGGGGGGGGGGGGGGGGGGGGGGGGGGGGGGGGGGGGGGGGGGGGGGGGGGGGGGGGGGGGGGGGGGAGGGGGGGGGGGGGGGGGGGGGCGGGGGGGGGGGGGGGGGGGGGGGGGGGGGGGGGGGGGGGGGTGTACACCATGCGCCAAGGGGGATCGATCTTCAGGAACTCGCCTGAGAGGTGGAACGGTTCGCCGTCGGGTGGCGTCATGCGGAAGTGATAGCGGCCGCCTTCGGCGAGGTTCAGTTCGGCTGCCGGGATAGTGAAGCCCTGCGGGCCCCACCATTTCACCAGTTCGGTTGAGTCCGTCAGCATCCTAAAGACTTCTTCCGGGGGAGCAGCGAGGGTGCATTACAGGTTTAGGACCAGCTCGCCTGTTGGCTCGTCGCCCGTTGCCTTAGTCATCGTTCAACTCTGGCATCCTGCGGACGCTCAGGGAAGCGGATGGGGCTGGGAGCCGCCTGCCACGTCGCGAGCGTCGGCAGCTTGCCTTCCGTCATGGCCCGGCTGGACAGCGCTTCGCAGCTCCTCTTCGAAATAGCGACCCTTTAGTCCGATGCCAACACCCCTATTTCCGCAGGCCCATTCGGTCCGTAATGGCCCCATAGACTTCGGGGGCCTCTCGCGCCGGTGATGGGTGGCGCGGCGTTGAAGAGTCCCGGCCGGCTGCCCCGGCTCGGCGCAGGGCGGTCACGGGCTCCGGATAAGGATTCCGGGGACTGAAACCGGGGGAGCATCGCCATCGCTGCGGTCATCTACGCACTGAAGGGGAATCATCATGTTCAAGGATTCAAACATCATCGCTGTCCTCCCCGCGAAGGAATCTCAATGATGTTGTCAACGGTTTTGACGTTGCCCTCTGGTGCCCCGGCCGGTTCCTGGCCGGGGCACCAGAGGGGATCCAGGTCGACCAGCCAGGATAGGGTTTCCGGTTCTCCCAGATCGGTGATCCCGGTGGTCTCGGCTTTGGGATTCGGTGCCTTCGGCGACCAGTTCAGCATCGATTTTCCGGTCGAAGGCGACCATGCACGCGTGCGACGGCACGCACCATGCGGAGGCCACTGCGCCGCACATAGCGTGCGACTACTGCCCTCCATCGAAGAAATCCCCTCGATGAGATCTATGTTGAAGCGGGCCACCTTCACTACCACAGCCAGGCCAGTGGGTTTAGACTGGCCACCCATGGGACTCTTGAACCGCTCGTGCTGGTCGGTCCGGGTAGGGGCCTCCGTGTACAAACGGAAGGACGACTGTGGAGTCTGAGGACAACAAAGCGCTCGTGCAGCGC
Organism: Arthrobacter humicola; assembly: GCF_022803015.1. GTDB lineage: Bacteria > Actinomycetota > Actinomycetes > Actinomycetales > Micrococcaceae > Arthrobacter > Arthrobacter humicola_A. The sequence goes on along the minus strand of NZ_JAFKON010000015.1, from coordinate 60,959 downwards.
TTCTACGCAGAGATCGACGCCGGGAACATCGATGCGATGGACGATCTGGTCGCTGAGGACTATCTTGACCACAACCCGCCATTTCCCGGACTTCCGGCCGGACGGGAAGGCCTGAAACAGGCCTTCCGCATATTCTGGAAGGCGACGCCAGGGCGGCACGAGATCGAAGACCAGATCGCCGAAGCGGACAAGGTGGTGACCAGGTTAACGGCCTACGGTCGACACGAGGGTGAGCTCCCCGGACCCCTGCCTCCCACAGGTGCCGACCTGCGGGAAACCGGAGTGGCCATCCACCGAGTCGAAAATGGAAAGATCGCCGAGCATTGGTCAGACCGGGACGACCTCGGGCTGATGCGGCAGCTCGGCGTGATCCAGTTACCCGGGGACTGACCCGGCATCCACGTACTGTTCATGGCTGCCGGCACCGCCCGCGTCCTGTCATCGGCCAGCGCGATGATCGTAGCTCATACGGTCATGGGAGCCTCGCGTGGCCTATGGCGGGGCGAGTTCTCCTCCGTTTTCCGGCGGAAGCGAACTGATCGCGGTATTCCCCTGCAGGTACGCCTGAAGACGGAGAACGGCGTTGCCACCGCTGATTGGGGGAAGGCGGCCTGGTTCCTGGACAGCGAGGGCAACATCATCAACATCTCGCAGCGCGCGTAGGCCGGAGTCTGGCACCGATCAACGGCGCAAAGCATCGCCGGGGGCAACGAAGCCGAAGGTACCGGCGCCCGTTTTCAAAGTGGGGGCCGGCTTTCGCGTGGTTGGCAGAACGCGGGCGCCTGCAAATCAGTGAATCAGACCTTGGCCGGGTACGCCTTGGGGAGCTTCAGCCCGCGCTCTTCCAGAACGGTGCGCAGGCGGGTGGGGTAGTCGCTGATGATGCCGTCCACGCCCAGGTCCATCAGACGCGTCATGTCCGCCGTGGTGTTGACGGTCCAGGGGATGACCGGCAGGCCGAGCTCGTGGGCGTCCTTGATCATGCCCGGGGTGACGGAGCTGAAGGCGGGGGAGATGACGTCGTAGCCCTGGGCTGCCGCGGCTTTGGCGAGCGAGCCGCCGTAGGTGTCGATGTCGATGCCGCCGAGGTTGGGGCTGGCGCCGGGCTTGCCGACCTCGAGCCAGGCGTCGCCGCTGGACAGGGCGACGAGCGGCAACTGCGGGGCGATCTTCTTGGTCAAGTTCAGCGAGGACCAGTCGAACGACTGCACGGTGCTGCGCCCTGCCATCCCGGCGGTGTAGATCTCCGTGACTACGGCCTTGGTCAGGGCCACCATGCCCTCGCCGCCGGACTTCCCGTCCTCCACCTTGGTTTCGATGTTGAAGCGGACCTTCTTGGCGTCGGCGTCGCGGACCAGCTGGAAGACGTCCTTGAGCTCGGCGATCCGGTTGCCCTCGATCACGTCCTGCTCCGGGTACCCCTTGAGCTGGGTGAACCCGCAGTCCAGGGTCTTGATCTGCGCGAGCGACAGTTCGGCGACCCGGTCACCGACGTAGGGGTACTGCGCGTCGCCGGGAGTCGCCGGCGCGGTGTCGCGGCACTTGTCCGCCTGGATGGTGTCGTCATGCCAGACGATCACCTTGCCGTCGGTGGTCAGGTGGGTGTCCAGCTCCAGCGTGGACACGCCGAGCTTCAGCGAGTTGGCGAACGCGGCCAGCGATTCCTCGGTCCACTCGCCGCGGCCGCCGCGGTGCGCCTGCAGGTCAAAGGAGCCGTTGCTCTCGTTGGTCTTGATTGCCGTTGTCGCCTCTGCGGCCTTTGTTGTGGCGGCGTTCGACGACGGCGAGCCGGCTTCGGGGGTTGAAGCGGCGACGGCGGGGCTCGCCAGCGAGGCGATGAGCGCGGCAGCGGCCACGGCTGTCAGGGGTGTGCGCATGGTGATGGTTCCTCCCGGGTGACGTTACCGGCGTCGTGCCGGCGACCCGACCACCGTAGGGAGGCGAGATGGACTGTTGTGTGCGGGGAGCTGGACCGGGAGTGAACACGAGGAAACCGGGCAGGGTGACGGGTCTGGAGACACGAAAAACCGTTCGTGTTCCGGACGGATCATGACCCTGCAGGAACTCCGCAGCGGGTCAGGACTCCTTAGGTGCCGCCCAGGACCGCCTGCAATTTCTCGAACGACTCGGTCCATCCGTTGCGGTGCAGTTCGAGGCGTTCGTCTGTCAGGAACGGTCCCTGCGAGAGCACCAGGCGCGTGCCTGTGCCGGTACTTCCGAGTGAGAGGTCGACGACGGTTTCCCGGTCGTCCGGTGTCGGTTCCTCCCAGCGGAAGGTGTACACCAGCCGCCAAGGGGGATCGATCTCGAGGAACTCGCCTGAGAGGTGGAACGGTTCGCCGTCCGGTGGGGTCATCCTGAATCGGTAGCGGCCGCCTTCGGTGAGGTTGACGTCGGCCGCAGGGATGATGAAGCCGTGCGGACCCCACCACTTCATCAGTTCGGCCGATTCCGTCAGCATTCTGAAGATCTCTTCCGGGGGAGCGGCGAGCGTGCACTCCAGGTTCAGGACCAGGCCGCCAGTTTGCTCGTTCCCGGTTCCCTCATTAACGGACTCCGCATTCATCCTTCAACTCTGGCATTGTGCGGCCACCGGCGGAAGTGCGCTTTGCAGCTCCCTGTTCGAAGAGCGTCCCTTCAGCCCAATGCCAGCCACCCCTGTTTCCGCAGGACCAGATCGGTCCATAATGGCCACATAACTTCGGGGATCTCTCACGCTGGTGACGGGTGGCGCGGCGTTGAAGAGTCCCAGGTGGCTGCCCCCGGCTCGGCGCAGGGGCGGTCACGGGCTCCGGACAGGTATTCCGGGGACCGAAACCGGGGGGAGCATCGCCATCGCTGCGGTCATCAACGCACTGAAGGGGAATCATCATGTTCAAGGATTCAAACATCATCGCTGTCCTCCCCGCGAGGGACATCAACAGGGCGAAGGAGTACTACCGGGACAAGCTGGGAATCGAACCCTCCGAATCCATGGAGGAGGGCAGCGTCATGTACAGCTGCGGCCAGGGAACCCGCTTCCTCGTTTACCAGACAGACAATGCCGGGACAGCCAAGAACACCCAGATAGGCTGGGAAACGGACAATCTGGAAGGCGAGATGGAAGAACTGCGGGGCCGCGGCGTCGTATTTGAAGACTACGATTTTCCCGGCCTGAAGACGGAGAACGGCATTGCCACCGCATCGTGGGGGAAGGCAGCCTGGTTCCTGGACAGCGAGGGGAACATCTTCAACATCTCCCAGCGCGCGTAGGCCGGAGTCTGGCCCCGGTCAACGACGCAAAGCATCGCTGCCGCCGGCCACGAAGCCGGAGAGTACCGGCTCCCGCCACCAAAGCGGGAGCCGGTTTCAGCGAGGCCTGGCCGGCTTCGAGGCAGGCGTCGCCGCTGGACAGGTTGAAGAGCGCGGTCAGAACGGCAGGGTACGAGGTAGCGGCTACCCGCACGCTAGTTCGTGTGCGGTTCCCCCGGCCGCCGGTGCCGGTGGTGCAGCTCGTAGCTGTCGAACACATCGGAAGAGGTGGCTCCGGAATGGCCGAATTTGCCTCGGAGGACCTCCGCGAGTCCGTCCAGCGCGGCGTGGAGCATCCGTCCGGCGAACTGCAGTTCAGGGTTCTCGCTGCGCTGGGCCTGGGATGCCAGATCCTGGGCGTAGGCCACCGTGGCGGGGAGGGAGCCGCGCTGCTCAATTTCACGGAAGTAGTAGGTTTCGTGGAACGCAAGCAGGTCTATGCTCACCGTAGCCACGTTTCCGGCAATTGCCTCCAAAAGGCCGGCAGCGTGACTGGGATCCATGGCCGATACACCTGCCGGACCTGCAGCCTCCCTGAACAGGTTCAGCTGGTGGGCAAGGGCCCGGCGTCGGTTCAGGGCAGGGAAAGTCTGCAGGATCCAAGTCACCGTTGCTGTCAGCAGGCCGAATCCGGTGACGGCCTCGAGGGCGACAACCAGCCGGAGCAGTGGTTGCGTTGCCACGATATCGCCAAATCCCACGGTGGAAAGAGTGACCAGGGAGATGTAGAGGGCTTCGGCGAAGTCGGCCCGCAGGGGAACTCCGGCTCCGTAAACAAAGCCGTCCGTCAGATGGGGCAGGTATAGCAGAGCCCAGCCGATGGCCGCCAAGCCTGCCCAGGCACCAATGACAGCGGCCATCGCCAAGGGGGCTGCGATGAAGGAGCCCCGGCCCCGCAGTTTTCTCGATACAAGCCAGAATCCGCGCATGATCGCCCGGCCCAGGGGACCGGAGCCGTGCGGATAAAGCAGCGTACGAAAGACGTCAACGAGCATCAGCAGAACCAGCCCGGCCCCCAGAACCGTCCAGAGCGTGTCCTCGAAGTCCATGCCTCATCTTAGAGGCGGCATTATTTGGGGAGCAGCCATACGGTCGGGGCAACGGGCCCGCAGGATTGCTCCTGACGGGCGGGTGCCCCAGTTGCTCGCAGACCTTCCCGAGGCAGATGGCGAGCACTTTGGGTGCCTAGCGTGCGACCATCAAAGTGCCGCAGCCCGTGGGTGTGCCGGCTGTATCGGTTCTCGCGCGCAGAGTGGGCCGGAACGACGTCAAGGGGGAGCGTTGTGATGAGGGGATCTCGGCCGAAGGAAAGTTCGCTGCCGCGCTGGGCCAGAACCGCCGTCGTCGCCTATTTGTCGGCGGTGGTTGCCGTTGTTGTCGCCGCGCTGCTTACCGCAGGCTTCGAACTGGCCCTGGATGCCAGGTTCAAGGAGGGCCTGCTGCTCGTCATGGTGGTTCTGACACTGCCGGTTTCGGTTGGCTATTTCATCATCGGCACTTTCGGCTCCGGGGGTGAATTGAGCCTGATTACTGTCCTCTACTATCTGGGATACGTCCTCCTTGCGGTGGTCAACGCGGGTGTCTTCCGAAGGATTGTCCTCAGCACCCGGAAGCGCGCACCGGTGCCGGCCGCCGGCATGCCTGGCGCCTCGCCTCATTACCCGCACGTGAAACTTCGCGGGGTAACCCCGGACGCCAGAAAGCTCTGGTGGACCGTGCCGCTGGCAGTTTTGCTGAGTCTTCCGCAGTGGATGGTGGCGAGTTTTTCCTGGTGCGGGATCAGCGGCTGCAGTGGGGGAGGTTTCGGCGTGGCCACCGGCACCGAATGGGTCGCGGTGATCCTGAGCGTCGTCAACGGGGTCATCATGGCAGTGGCCGTGTTCGCAGTGCGCTGGCTGTATCCCACCAGGAAGCGTTCCCTCATTGCGTTGGCGGCCGGGACGCTGTTCGGCCTGGTGGGCGCTGCTGTCACCCACGGGTAGTGGCCGGGGTCAGCTCGGCGTGGCAGTGTCATTTCTATGCGGGAGCGGTCCACCCGCTGGCGCGGGGGTTAGGAGGCGGCAAGGTGCCGCTTTGTCTCGCGTATGGGTGGTGGCTGGGCTGGTGCCTGGCTGGCCTGGTGCCTGGCTGGCAGCCCATCTGGGAGACCGGGACCCATCGGGAGGTTTGGTCCCGCCGGTGTTATGTCGGTTCCAGCCTGTGGTGGGTGTGGACGCCAGTAAGCTGCACGGCATTGATCGGATCGGGATCCTGAGTAGCATTGCAGGCACTTCCAAGCTGAGGAGCGTCATGGACAGGTTCGACGAAACGACCGCGCCGGCCACCCTCGAGCAGGGCAGGGCGTACAAACTTGCAGCCGACGAGGGGACCGCCCTGTGGTTCACGAATGCATTGGTCTTGGTCAAGGCAGGCGGCCCGGAGACGAAGCAGCGGCTGACCATCGTGGAGATTCTGCATCCGGCTGGCTACGCGCCACCGATGCACCGGCATCTGGTTGAGGATGAATCCTTCTACGTTATTTCGGGCACGGCTCTGTTCGAGAGCGACGGGGAGCGCTTCACCGTGCAAAAGGGAGATTTCGTCTTTCTTCCCCAAGGTTCCACCCATACATTTCTTGCCGGACCGGAAGAGCCCTTCCGCAGCCTCGTGATCACCGTGCCGGCCGGCTTTGAAACCTTCGCCGCCGAGGTAGGAGCGCCGGCAGCGCGCAGGGAACTACCGGAACCTGAACCTATCGACGGCGAGGGACTAACCGCGATCGCTGCACGCCACAACATCGAGATCGTCGGGCCGCCACTCACTACCTGACAATGGCGAGATTGTCCCCGACCTTGAATCCGACAACGACATCCCGACAACTGCGTTATGCCGCCAGCCCGCTCCGGACCTCCGCTGCATGCTGCGGAGCCCGGGTGGCGGCAAGCCGCTTCGCCAGGTATTTGGCGTCCCGGCACACGCCCGGGAGGGTTTCAGACGCTGCGGCGAAGATGAGATCCTTCCCCAGCAGGTACAGGCCCGGAAGGGCATCCACGATCCCGCGCTGCTGCTGCTCCCGCCAGTCCGCGGGCAGTGCCGGGATGTCCAGCCATGGGTAGGCCTCGGTGAAGCCTGTGCACCAGATGACGTTTGCCACAGGAAGGCGCTTCCCGCCGTCGAGTATTACTTCGCCGTCCTGGACTCCGGTGACCCGTGGCACCAGGTGGACGCCGGCGGCGCCCAGATCCGCGAGCTTGGTGCGGATCAACGGTGACGCCTTGCCAGCAAGCTTGGGCAGCACCTTGCGCCCGACCGGCGTGTTGGTGTTCAGCACGTGCATCCCGGCGAAGCGGACCACCGGGAGAAAGAAGCGGGCCGCGGTCCGGCCGTGCCGGAACGGAATCTCGGCACTCGGCCTGCCGGCCAGCCAGGTTTCATGCGTGCGGCTGGTCTCCAGGGCAATCTCCGCCCCGGAGTTCCCCACCCCCACCACCAGGACGGGACCGGGCTTGAGCTGTGCAAGGTTCTTGTAGCTGTGGGAGTGGAGCTGCACGACGTCGGACGACAGTTCCGCCGCAAAGCCCGGCGTCTTGGGCAGCTGACAGGCGCCGGTGGCGAGGACAACGTTCGCCGCCGTCCAGTGCTGCGTCCCGGCCGTGACATGGAACCGCTGCCCGTCGTGGCTCAGCCGGGTGACGGCCGTGTTGGGCCGGACCGGCAGGTGGAACCGGGAGGCATAGTCCTCCAGATAGTCCGCCTGCTCGTCCTTGGTGGGGAAGGCGAGGCGGTCGCCGGGGAAGGGCCGGCCGGGCAGACCGTTGTACTTTGCGGGGGTGAACAGGCGCAGCGAGTCCCAGCGGCTCCGCCACGCGTCGCCAACCCGTGTGCCGGCGTCGAGAATGACAAAGTTCCGGTGCTGCTGCGCCAAGTAGAAGCCCAGCGCCAGGCCGGACTGTCCGGCACCGATGATGACGGTGTCGACGGCGGCAGTACCGACGGCGCCGTGGGTGTCAGTTGCTGGGGTGGTGTTCATGGTGGTGCCTCCTTGGTGCTGCACGTGCGGGTGGGTTATGAACGCTCCGGAAGCGCAGGTACCAGCACGGCCTTGAGCAGCACGGGCAAGTAGCTCACCGCGAAGATACCGGTGGAAACCATTCCTGCGAGCACTGAAACGTTCATGCCATTAACGCTATTTTTCGTCGCGTCGCGGCGAATCGGGCGAATCACCCATTTCCCGTCTGCCGTGAATGGGTAATTTCATGCAGGGCGGGAGGTCAGGGCGAGTCCGTGCTGGTAGGCGTATGCCGTGACCGCGGCCCGGGAGGTCAGGCCCAACTTGGTGAATATATTGCTCAGGTGCCGGGCCACCGTTTTTTCGCTGATGAACAGCTCGGCAGCGATGTTTCGGTTGCTTAGTCCGGCGGAGACGAGCCGGACCACCTCGGTTTCGCGGGCGGTGAGCGGCCCGGCGCCGGCGGCGTGACCGACGTCGTTCTCGGAGGCTGGCACCGGGGTTGTCCAGGCGTCCGGCGCAAGGGGCGCCGATTGCTCAAGCTCCGATAGCGCCGGCGCGGCTCCCAGCTCGGAGAATACTGCCCGGGCTGCCTCTCGCTCCAGCTGGGCGGATTCCTCATCGCCGAGCGCGACGTACAGCGTGGCCATGAGGGCGCGGCAGCGCGCCGCTTCGAACGGTGCATCGAGGCTGAGCCAGCGCGACCACGCGCGGCGGACCAGGATCAAGGCAGCCGCGGGGTCGCCTTCGTGGAACAGGACAGAGGCCTCCGACTGCTCGGCGAGGGCGTGCAGCATGGGCCTGTCGATCGAGGCGCACAGCGAGGCCAGCTCCTCCATGGCGGTCCGTGCTGTCAGAGCGTCGCCTGCTGCCACTTCGATCTCCACCCGGGCGGCGAGCATCCCGCGCCGGTAGTCGGGGGCGGCACCGTCAATGGCCTGCCGGAGCAGGGACTGGGCCTGATCGGGCCTGCCTTGAGCCAGGCGCAGGAGTGCCAGCCCGGGCTGCGGCGGGAAACCGGTCTCCTGGGCGTGCAGGTAGGAGGCCTCGGCGGCGTCGAAGTCGCCCCGGAGTCGGTGGATTTCGCCCTGTTCGTAGAAGCCGCCGTAGGTGGCCATATGGTCGCCGTGGAAGGCGAGATCGTGCGCGGCTTTGGCCGCGTCGATCGCCTCGGTCCAGGCGCCGTGCAGCCGGTACAGCTCGGCCCGGTGCATCTGGCACTGGCCGCTGAAGGCCACCACGTTCTGTTGCGAGTCGCACCACCTGTCCAGCGCCCGCGTCCACTCGTGGGCGCGGCGCAGGTCAAAGGCCAGATGGCAGGTTTCGATCATTGCGCAGTAGATGATCCCGGCGGGAATGGGGGAGATTTCCCCGACGGTGACGGCGACCATGGCTTCGTCAAGCAGGGCCAAGCCGCCGTCGAACTCGCCCAGCAAGATCTTTGCCTGCCCGAGGCCCAGCGTACCGAGGGCCGCCGAGTCAGCGTCGCCGCGTGCCCGTCCGAGGTCGGCGGCCCGGGTGAAGGCTTCCGCGGCGGCTGCGCCGTCGCCTTGGTAGAGGGCGCCCAGCCCGACAGGGACGGACAGCAGGCCCTCGAAAGGGCAAGGCTCGGGCAGGTCCTCGACGATCCGGTGGGCGCGGGCGAGCCAGCCGGCGCTGCGGGCCGGTTCGCCCAGCAGGATGAGGTTCATCCCGGTCCAGACGGCGCAGCGGGCGGCGGCGGAGTAGTCGCCGTCGGCGAGGTATTTCAGGTGCGCCCGGGCCAGGATGTCCACTCCCTCGGCGCCCCGGCCAGTGAGGATCACGGAAGTGGCCAGCTGTTCCAGATCGCTGGCCGGGAGTTCGGCGTCGTGGTCGGCAGCGGTGTACTGCCCGACGGCGTCCGGCCAGCGCCGTTCGGCATACGCTTCCCGCCCATGTGCGAGTGTAGACATCGCGCCTCCCCGTTCCCGGCGGCGGGTCTGAGCCTGTGGGCGCTGCCCGGCCCGGCACTCGCGGAACCGGTGGTGGGCGGCGCGGCCCGTCATCTGCTTTTCAGGCTACCGCCGGGGTTAAGGGGCGGCAAGGTGCGGGGACCAAGCGCCAACAGGCCCGGGGATTTCACCACGACGACGGCGCCGGGTGGCGCTCGCCGACCGCCTCAGGCGTACATGAGGGAGCCGGGAGCGGTGAGGGGTTCGCCGGTTTCCAGCCAGGTCTTCAGGCCGGAGAGGATCATCGGCCAGCCGCCGTAGAGCTGTTCGTTGGCGCCTTCGCGGAGCTGGTCGTAGGTGACGGTCAGGCCAACCTGCGGACTAGACTTCGGCAGCCACGCCATGCAGTTCCTCGTCGCTCCTCAGTCGACTGTAATATGCAAGACGACCATTATTCTCTGCCGTAATGATTCGGCGGCGGAGATCTGACTCATCAGTGGTGTAGCGGACCAGCCCGGCCTCTCGGAGGGACTTGACCCGCGTCAGCAGAGGCGGCATCGCGGTGTATCCGAAGTCTCGGTATTCCCCGGGGGAACAACTGCCTGCTTTCTCACGAACCAAGACCCCTAGGGTCTTCCAATCCGCTGTCCCTATTTTCTTGCCAAGTTGCCCAACCACCTGGTTGCTTTCGTTCAGCACATATGTGTCGAACGCTTGGTCCCGTTTCGCAGCCGTCGTAGTTCGCAAATGGGAGGGGTTGGCTCTCATCGCGTACTTATCGGCGAGTCCCAAGGCAAAACGCAGATTCTTACCGATTGCTAGGTAGACCTTCTCAAATGCGTCGGCCGATACAGGCAGCACTGATGAATCGTCTTGTCTCAGGATCTCCGCTCGTGCAGAAATGACTGATGGAACCAAGTCCGGATGAAGGGGAAGAACAGAAATGGGCTCCTGAAAAACTCCAGACATCTTGGGGGTGGAAAAGGCCGTACGCACCATTCCCTCCGCACCGCTTACGATCCATCTAAGTCCCGGTCGTCGCAGGAGCGTGTCGCGTAGGGGCTCAAATACTTTGACGGCGTTCTCGACGTTTTCGAGCTCTTCAAGATTGTCGATGAAGCAGATCACACCGCCACACTCTGGAGTGGGGAACAATTCTGCAAGCCAGCTGTCTATAAGCGTGATGACGCCGGTGTCACTGAAGCCACCGCTCGTATTCGGTGTTCTCGTTCGGCTTCCATTGAGGTTGAATCCAAAAAATGCTGGTATGGAGGCGCCTATTCCCGCTGCCCAGCCTCCTCCTTCGGGCGACTGAAGCCAACGGCGTAGCCTCTCCAGCCCTTCCAGATGCCGCCCTTCAGCCTTGAGCGATGCTGATGCGAGGAGAAGGGTCCCTGCGATACGCATGTACACCTTCTTCTCAAAGGATTCCGGTGTTTCCGTTGTGCCGAGCCGCAAGGGGACTTCGGCCTTGACCGGCAAGAACAACGGTCCTCCGTCGGCCCGCCACGTCGACGCTTCATAAGCTGCGACTGCCGCGAGACTTGTCTTGCCCACCCCATAGTCCCCCTCCAGGGCAATGACCTGAGCGCCGCTGTTCAGGTCACTGAGAATGGTGTCTAATTCGTTGTCTCGTCCAACAAGTAGCTTGGCACCATCTTCGGATACTTTGATCGCTTCGGTGGAGTATGGGGAGCGTGTGAAGCCGTACTGGTGCCACTTGTTCGGGGGCGCAACCATCTATATTCTCCATCTTCAGTAAACTGCCATACTCATAGACAAACCTTAGTAATAGACAATAAGTCCCGGTTCCCATTCCGGTTACATTTCGCCTCTACTTGAGCGAGTCGGATTGGTGCAAGGTCGACCTTCGAGAATGTTCTTAAGCCCGACTCGTGTTGGTGCAATTCTTTGCTATGGGCGGCATCGTGCTCGCCGGGCGGACGTTAGGAGCCTAAGGCCCCACGACAGCGGGACATTCCAACGGAAGGTGGATGACCCCGCTGCTGCGCAAAGGGTTAGCCCCGAAGCACCCAAACGGCGTTGTTCGGCTGCAGCCAGCCGTCTTCGGCCAGCGGTTCGGCGCTGAGCAGCACCGTGCCGGCCGGGAGTTTGACCGGTTCGGCTCCCATCGCGACAGCGACGAGGAAGTGCTCGTTGCGTTCGCAGATGAGGAGGTTTCCGGCCTCGACCCGCCATTTGCCGCCGTCGTCCGGGGCGAACACCTCGTTCTTCCACAGTTGCCGGCGCAGCTCCAGCGCCGCCTTGGTCAGGTTCAGGGCGGATTCCGGATCCTGTTCCTGGCGCTTGACTGCGTTCGTTCCCCAGCCAGCGGGGACCGGGAGCCACGGTTCCGCCGCGGGTGCACCGAGCGAAAAGCCGTGGTTCGCCACCACGTCTTCGGTCCACGGCAGCGGAACGCGGGCGCCGTCGCGGCAGACGCCGCCGCGGGCCCACATCGGATCCACCCGGGACTCTACAGGGACGTCGACCTCGGGCAGCCCGAGTTCCTGGCCTTGGTAGAGGTAGGCGGCACCGGGCAGTCCCAGCAAAGCCACAACGGCTGCCCGAGCCCGGACGCTGCCGAGCTCGCCGCCGCCGAACCGGGTGACGGAGCGGACGATGTCGTGGTTTTCCAGCGCCCACGTGGGGGCGGCGCCGTGTAGCTGGCGGGCGGCTTCGAGCTCGTTCCCGACGGCGGCCCACGACTCCGGATCCCAGGCGAGCTTCACGAACGCAAACGCGAAGGCCTGCTGCATCTCATCGGCCCGGGTGTAGCGGGCGGCGCGGGCCGGTTCCAAATTGACCTCTCCCACCAGCAGGCGGTGCGGCTCGTACTTCTCGGCCAGGGTGCGCCAGCGGCGGTAGACCTCGTGGACGTCCTCCTGGTCCGAGACCTGCGGGTTGGACCGCAGCCCGTCCACCACCCCGCCTGTGGAGGGCGAGTCCGGCAGCCCGTCTGCCTTGAACAGCGCATGCGCGACGTCGATGCGCAGCCCGTCCACGCCCTTGTCGAACCAGAAGCGCAGCACGCCGTCGAAGTAATCGCCGACGGCGGGGTTCCGCCAGTTCCAGTCCGGCTGCCCGGCCGAGAACAGGTGCAGGTACCAGTCCTTGTCCGTCTCGGAGTCCGGGTTGGCGCGGCTCCAGGCCCGGCCGCCGAAGACGCTCTGCCAGTTGTTCGGCGGAACGCCGGCGCCGGAGCCTTCAACGAAGTGGAACATGTCCCGCTCCGGCGAGCCCGGGCCGGCCGCGAGGGCCGCCTGGAACAGCGGATGCTCCGAGGAGCAGTGGTTGGGGACAACGTCGAGCAGGACGCGCAGGCCCAGCGAGTGCGCCTTGGAAAGCAGCGAGTCGAACTGTTCCATGGTGCCGAACAGCGGGTCCACGCCGCAGTAGTCGGTGACGTCGTAGCCCTGGTCCACCTGCGGGGAGGGCTGGAACGGGGTCATCCAGATGCCCTCGACACCGAGGGAGGCGATGTAGGGCAGCCGGGCGATGAGCCCGGCGAGATCGCCCACGCCGTCGCCGTCGCCGTCGGCGAAGGAGCGCGGGTAGACCTCGTAGATGACGGCGGACTGCCACCAGTCGGGGGCGGGGGACCGCGGCGTTTCAGTCGGCACGGGGGAGTGCTGTAGCGGCAAGGATTCGAAACTCAAGGATGCAACGCTCACCTACTAGTACCCGCCATGAGGCCTTGAAGATCCAGCACTGGAAAGTCAGCGCCATAATGATCAACGGTACGGTGACGATCATGCCGGCGGGCATCTGCTCGCCGGCGGCGCCTGAATGTCCGTGGAACCGGGGGACTTTCCCGGGCGTCATTTTCCGAGCGTGGCGTCCGGTGCCCGCTGTGTGGTGATCGGGTCTGCGTGGCGATGCACGAGTGTCCAAGTGTCGCCCTCGCTGCGATAGATGCTTGTTACCCGCAGATCAAACGGCGATTCTTCGTCTCCTCCTCCGACCTTGGCCTGCCAGTGTTCGATGTCCAGGAAGCAGGCGAGATCGGACGTGATGTGCTTGGTGAGGGTATCAACAGCGGTGACGCGTCCATCTTTGAATCGTGCCGCAGCTGAATCGAGGGCCTCTGAGACCCGCTCCCAGCCCACAGCCGGAGGGCCCCAAGGATTAGCAAGGGACACGTCCCCCAGATGGGAGAAAATGGCTTTGGCGGGTTCCGGATCGCCTTTAGCAAACTGATTTACAGCGTGACGAAACTGGTCTCTGACTTTGTCAAGGTCCATGGTTCTCACCTTCCAATTCGTAGGGCGACCGGGTCTGACGTACCTTGGCGGCTCCGCGCCCGGCCCGCTACCGGCTCCAGAATCTTACAAACGGGTGGGTGGTTGCCGGCAGGGGAGCCTTGCGCCAAACAACCCGCGTATGCGTTCAGTCGGTGTCGAGGGTAGCTTTCAGCAGTCGGTCGAAGCTGGTCGTTCCGTAATCGGGCGGCGTTACGGCAATCATCAATTCGGTCGTTGTAACGAGCGGCGGGTGGATTGACGATGGACTCGGCGGTGCCGTTCGGCTTTGTGCTGCATGCTTTCGGCCTGCGACGGCGGATTCGCCTTCCCTGACGACGACCAGCTCAAGGCCCTGCACGCCGTGGACAGGCAACGGAATGCGCTGCTCATGCTCGATGAACCTCCGGAAACTGCGCAGTGACAGTCGGTCGTCCGGATTGCCGGTCAGCTCAAGGATGGTTTCATTGACACTCTGGTTGATGCCGATCAGGAATTTCTTCTCGCTAGACGATTTCGCCACGACGATGAGAGTTGTCAACGCGACTGCAAAGCCGACGATGAAGAGTGCCGCGGCTCCGGGGTCCCGAAGGCCGGCAAAGAAGATCATCAGCACGAGGCAAACGACGAACCCGACGAATCCGAGCCCCAGACACAAATAAGAGGCATCCATACCCGGCCGACCGCTCCATTGCTGGGAGGTGAACGTCACGAGCAGCCTTTGCTCGGGTTTGGGGAGAGAGTTGCTCATTTTCCCTTCACTTCCAGGAGTGCCTCGGCGAAGGCGATTGCCTCACGGGCCCTCTTGAGATCGTCGAGGATGCCAGCGTCGGATAGGCCCCCAACCGGGCCTTCCGGTGTGCCCGCCAATTTCGCAACAGCCCTGCTTAAATTATCCCGCTCCAGCGCAAGCATTCTGGAGGACTCCAGTTTGGCCTTGCTCTTCTCAAGCTCCACAAGCGATTTTGTGAGTTCGTCGGACCGTTTTCGGAGCAGCTCCACCCGCTGCCCGATCCGTTCGGTGCGGTTGCGGAACATCGGTTCCATCCTGAGTGCGACCTCCAGGAGTTCCCTGACGGACTCGGCTTCCGGCCCCTGGGAGTGCTCCGCCAGTAGCTTGCTGGTCTTGGCCCGCCGCTGCTCCCACGACTCCATGCCGGCGAGGTTCTGATCCCTGAGCAGGGTGAGGATCGCGAGTGACTTGCTCAGTGACTGACGCCTGTTACTTAGATTCTTGGTGGCGGTTTCAAGCCGGGCGATGAACTGGGCGTAATTGTCGGTGACCTGTGCCGGTTCTCCCATGGATCCCTCAGAACTTGTATCAGACGGGGCGGCCCCGCTGCTTAAATTCTGGCGCACCCCACTGAGATTGTCTGCCCTCGGGAGTTAGTCGTTCCCGCTTAAGAGCCCGACGGCGGCGGGCACCCATGCCGCCGTCCAAGTTCTATCCCGCCAGGCCGTTGGCCCTGGCCGTCATCGCCGCGGCCTCCTTGCTAGACGCGTCTGCAGCCAACGCGGCCGACTCCACGGCGTGGACCGCTTCGGCACCGCGGCAGCGTCAACGTGGTGGAAGGGCCTGCCGAGTACCAGCAGGGGATCGACGGCGTCGACTTCGTCTGCCTAATGCCGCTCATGACCGTGGACGACATCGACGAAGCTGCGAGAAAGACGCCGTCCTACCGCGCGCCGGGACAGTAGGAGTTTGGGGACAGCAGGCCTAACTTTGTTCCTTGTCTACAACATGGAGCGGAGGAGTCCGGCCAAAGCTGGGACCTGGACCACATGCGGAGCATCGCCCTGTACCAAGAAAGCATGGACCTCGGATACAAGTTCTCGTGGAGTAACCATCCGGATGGGTGCCCGCCCGGGAAGCGGGAACATGCCAGCACGCTCAACCGACGGTAGGGAGAGTCTTCCCGTTGGTGAATGCAGTACTACCCAGCCTTCAACAATATATCCGGGATAGACGGCACGAATCGCCTCGACACCTGCTCCCAGCCCAAAGGCCTTGAGCTCTCGGCCGTTGCGGAAAAGCTGCTTATTGTCCCACCAATAGGCGCCGTCTGCCCACATCTTTGAGTCGATCAGAGCGATTCTGTTTCCGGCAATAACGGCATGATCGAGGTCGGCTTGTTCGGACCCAGGCCAACGGAGCCCGTTGATGAGTCGGGCAGAGGGGATTATCGGAAGGACTGAGTGGGTGATGAGCCGGGCCGTGCGCCGTTCGCCCTCTGCGCCGATCTCCGCCCTGTCCCCGAAGCGTCCCACCGAGAGACCCCGACCGGGCACACCATGGACGGTGCGGCTGAGAATCTCCTCAACTAGATAAGCGCTGGCAAGGATGGCGGGAGGTGCAGGGCGTTTCCTTTTTGTCCACCACTTCGGGAACATGGCAGCGACAAACCAGAATCCGGCAGTTAGGGCGGTGATAAGAAGACAGGTTAGCCCCATTACCAACCAGTTGGGGTTTGTCTGAGTAGTGCTGAAGTACCAGATCGTACTGAATAGGGGAGGGGCGGTGCACACACTGCCCAAGACGTAGAAGACGGTTCGCCAAGTGCGTGTCCAGGGAGGTGCGGGCCGACGAATCTTGCGGGCTTCGCCCGACGGCGGGACAAGTGGAGGCCGGTATTCCACCGCCGGTCCGTTCCACGGAGTTGGGGTGGGCGGCTGCTCCATTTCAGCGAAGCCTGCTTCCGCCTTCTGCTGCGATGAGTCCGAATTGGACCGTGACTGTTTCTGTTGCGGCCCGTGGCTGCTGGTTCGTCCTGCGTGCCCGGAGCTTCTGTCCTTAGGAGTGCGGTCGTAGGCCGCTCTACGAGCCGGATCGGAGAGGACCTCGTAGGCTTCCTGAACGAGTCGGAATAAGCCGGTGCTGCCACCCACATCCGGATGCGACGTCCTGAGGCTTCGCTGGTATGCCTTTTTGATTTCGGCTGTGTCGGCCGTCGTTTGTACTCCAAGCACCTCATAATGCGTGACGGCTGCTTGTGTCATTCGGTCTGTTCCTCTCATTCCCCTTCAGGCAGCCTACCCGCGGGACGCGCTTCTGCCCGTGACTCGACGCGGCATTTCCTTTGAGCTGTCTTTGACCGCAATTCAGTAGGCTGAACTTCCTGGATCGAGAGGCTTAATCCTGTCGTCACCAGCTGCAATCTTGTTGATGCAGGCTTGAACTTCGCTTCGGAGTTCAAGCAAATGAAAATGGTACTTTTCAGGCTCGTACATCCCGCTTCGAGGTACCGATTACAGCCTTTGATCAAGTCAGGCACCGGTTCTTGGGCTGGGGAATTTGGGCGGTGATGACCGACACCTTTAGTGTGTTCCCGTATGTCCAGAACGCTTAAGTTCGCGTGCTTGAAATCATCAATGTCCTTTGCGCCATGGACGAGACGAGGATCGGTGATCTCGTGCAGGACTCGGCGGAGGTTTAGGTCGCTAATCAGGCGGTTCAATTCAACGCGTTCAGTCACCTTTAGCTGGTGCCGAAACGTCAAGAATGCGATGAGAACCGTCAAGCCGGCCCCGAAAACTGCCACCAAAAGGTCTGGGATAAATGTGGTCCACATGGGACGAGTCTGCTTCAGGCTGCCCCAACCAAGCGGAGCTGAGACTAGCGCGTCGCATTTGGTCTCGGAGTAGTAGAGCGCTGTCTCATCCGATGCGGACGGGCAGTAGTGGTACGCCACGGCGACGAACTCCGCGTCCCTCATGCGTGAACTCGTTGGAAGCGTGCTGGCTGTGCCTCCTCGGAACGGGGAAGTCTGGCTTTCCAGAACCCTCAGCTCCGTTGGGCGCGCGGCCGTTACCCCGCCACCGCCGCCTTCGCCTCCTGCTTGGCCGCCATCCACTCGCTCAGCCACGGGGCCCGGACGCTCGACGTGATCCGGCAGTCGGCCACGAAGGTTCCCCTGGCGCCGGCGTCGATCCACTCCTGGAGCGCGGAAAGGTCCGCCAGCGAGCGGATGATCGCCGACTCGGCACCGAGCGCGCGGGCGATGCCGCTGAAGTCCACTTCGGGGATCAGCATGGGCTTTTCGGTCAGGCCCTGGGAGCCGTACTGGTGGATTTCGGCTCCATAGGCGGCATCGTTGTAGATCACCACGACGGCGCTGCTGGCCGCGCCAATCAGCGATTCGAGGTCGGACAGGCCCATCAGGAAACCGCCGTCGCCGGAGGCCAGCACCAGGGTGCGGCCGTCCTCCACTGCGCGGGCTGCCCCGACGGCGCTGGCGAGGCCCAGTCCGATGGCCTGGTAGGCGGTCCCCACCATGACCAGGTCCTGGGGCCTCGGGATGCGCCAGTACATGGGTGCCCAGCCGACGAAGTGCCCTCCATCCTGGACCACCGTGCGGCGCTCCGGCAGCACCGCATCCAATGCCGTGGCAAGGGAGCGCGGGTCCAGCCGGCCGTCCGGCGTCTCCGCTGAGCCTGGATGGTGGGCCGGTCCTTCGACCAGGCGTCTGCGGGCTTCCGCGCGCCAGGCTTCTGCGGGGCTGGCGTCCGGCGAGGCCGGGCCAGCCAGCATCTTCAGGATGCGTCCCGCAGCAGACTTCACATCCGCGCTGACGAACGTGTCCACCCGGGGGTGCGTCGGCTGCAGGGCGGCGTCGATCTGGATGACGGTGCTGTCCGGGCCGAGCAAGTGCCCGAACCGCATGGTGAAGGGGCTCAGGCTTGCCCCGGCCACGAGGACCACATCGGCCTCACCCATGAGCCCGGCCGCGGTGTCCGTGCCGAACCCGCCCGCGACGCCGAGATACCCCTCGCCCTGGAGGAGGTTAAGCGCCAGTGCGGTTCCGGCGGTCAGCGCGCCGAGGCGGTCGGCGAGCTCGCGGAGCTCCGGGCCGGCGCCGGCGAGATGTGCGCCGCGGCCGGCGAGGATCAGCGGCCGCTTCGCCCCGGCGAGCAGGCGGGTTACCTGCCCGAGGCCGCCGTCGACGTCCTCACTCACCGCCGGTGCCAGCGGTGCGGGAAGTTCCTCTTCAGCAGCCTCGAGCGCCGCGAGGTCGTAGGGAATGGCAATGACGACGGCGGTCCGCTTGGTGAGCGCGTATTCCACCGCCTGCTGCGTGATGGAGCCTGCGGCTTCACGGGTGACGGTGAAGGTCGCCGCGCCGAGGCCCGCGGCGATTGCCGCCTGGTCCACGTCCTGGGGCCGGTTGCCACTGCTCGGAGCGTCGCCGGTGACCAGCACCACGGGGATCTGCGCCTGGACCGCCTCTGCGAGGGCGGTAAGAGCATTGGTGTAGCCGGGCCCGTAGGTGGTGGTGCCCGCGGCGAGACGTCCTGACGTCCGGTAGTAGGCATCGGCCGCGGCGATGGCGGCGCCTTCATGGCGGACGGCGGAGAAGCGGAGGCCCAGCTTTTCCGCGGCATCCAGGAAGTAGACGTTTCCGTTGCCCATCACGCCGAAGACATCGCTGAGGTAGCTGCTGAGAACCTGCGCCACGCGGCCGGAGACGTTAAGTGAAGTCATGCAGGAATCATGTGGGCTGGTTCACAGATAGGCAAGAGCAACGGATTTGATTGGGATATTTGGCAGGAGTTGGCGGACGCAACTGAAAATATGCCCACTTGTGGCCTGCGTCACTTGGATTTAATCGAAGGGCGGGATTCCTGCTCGGAGAGCCTGCTCAGGAGGCCGTCGTAGCGGGGCGGCGTGAGTTCCAGAACGGAAATGGCCGTGCTGGTCCGTTGGATCCCCTCGATTTCCAGGATCTCGTTGGTGATGCGGTAGAGATCGGCCGTACTGCGTGCCACTACCTTGGCCATGAGGTCCGCATCTCCGGTGGTGGCGTGCACTTCGATGACCTCCGGGATCGCCGCGAGCCCGTCTTCCACCGCACCTGTCCGCGTCTGGCTGATGGACAGCGAGAGGAAGGCCATGAGGTCATAGCCAAGTGCGGCGGGATCCAGCCTCCGGCTGAAGGAGCGGAGGGCGCCGCTGCGCTCGAGCCGTGCCAGCCGGGCGTGGACCGTGTTCCGTGCGACGCCGAGCGTCCGCGAGAGTGCCAGGGCGCTGGCTTCCGGATCCTTGTCGAGGGCCAGGATGATCCTGCCGTCGAGGGAATCCAGGGCGCGGGGGTTCGGGATGGTCATATTTTCACCACAGACTGTTAAGGTTGAGCAGAAGTCCCAATGGGTTGAGGGTATCTTGCATTGTGGGCGGGGTCACAATCATGATCGGTCTTCATGACCCGTGATCAGCTCCTAACCGCACCGGACACCGCGCTCCCCACCCTTCGTGGCGCGGTGGCCGGCCTCCCGCCCTACGTCCCGGGGCGGCGCAGCGCCGGCATGGACATTGCAGCCCTCGCCAGCAACGAAAGCCACTACGAGCCACTGCCCGCTGCTGCCGCAGCGGTGGCCGCAGCGGCCGGCACCATGAATCGCTACCCTGACAGTGCCGCCGTCGAACTCCGCGAACGGCTCGCCGGGCACGTGGGTGTCACGGCCGGAGAAGTGGCGGTGGGACCCGGCAGCGTTGGCGTCCTCCAGCAGATCATCACCGGCCTGTGCGACGCCGGGGATGAAGTGATCTTCGCGTGGCGTTCCTTCGAGGCCTACCCCATCCTGGTGGAGCTGGCAGGCGCCCAGCCGGTCCGCATCCCGCTGGACGGCGCTGAGGGGCACGACCTTGACGCCATGGCCGCGGCCGTCACTGCGCGCACGAAGGTCATCCTGCTCTGCACCCCCAACAATCCCACCGGCGTACCGATCAGCCATGAACGTATCGAGGCCTTCCTGCGGTCCGTCCGCTCCGACATCCTCGTGGTGATCGACGAGGCCTACGTGGAATACGCCGAAGCGGGCAGCGGCCCCGATTCCCTGGCGCTCTACCGCCAGTACCCGAACGTCTGCATCCTGCGCACCTTCTCGAAGGCGTACGGACTCGCCGGCCTGCGCGTGGGATACGCCGTGGCGGCGCCCGATATTGCTGAGGGACTGCGCCGGACCGCCCTTCCCTTTTCGGTGAGCGCGCTGGCCCAGAAGGCTGCCATCGCGTCGCTGGACGCCGGGGAGGAGATGGAAGCGCGGGTGACCGCCGTAAAGCAGGAGCGCGCCCGGATGGCCGCGCACCTGGAAGCGCAAGGCTGGAAACTGCAGGCGAGCCAGGGCAACTTCCTGTGGATCCGTGCGGATGAGCTGCTCCAGGCGAGGCTGGTGGCCGCGTTTGACCGCGAGGGCATCCTGGTCCGGGCTTACCAGGGGGACGGTGTGCGGATCACCGTTGCCGGCCCCGCCTCCAACGATCGCGTGCTCCGGGTTTTGGAAGCCCACGCAGCCTCGGCCATCGACTGACCTTTCGCACCAATCCGTTCCGCCTACAACCAGAGGACTCCCCATGGAACAACAAACAAAGACGTCTGCCCGCCCACTTGGCGCCGCGCTCAAACCCCGACAGCTCACCATGATGGGGCTCGGAAGCGCCATCGGCGCGGGCCTGTTCATCGGCTCCGGCGCCGGCATCCAGGCCGCCGGCCCGGCGGTGCTGATCTCCTACCTCGTGGCAGGCACCCTCATCATCCTGGTGATGTGGGCCCTCGGCGAGATGGCCGCCTCCAACCCGGACAGCGGGGCCTTCTCCGTCTACACCGCCAAGGCCTACGGGCCGGTGGCCGGTGCCACGGTGGGCTGGCTCTGGTGGCTGCAGCTCGTGGTGGTCATCGCGGCCGAAGCACTCGGCGCGGCAGGCCTGTTGGCCACCATTTTCCCGGCCCTGCCGGTGTGGCTGATGGCCTTCGTGTTCATCGTGGTGCTCACCGCCGTGAACCTCACCAGCGTGAAGAACTTCGGCGAGTTCGAGTTCTGGTTCGCCCTGCTCAAGGTGGCGGCAATCGTCGGGTTCCTCCTGGTGGGCGCCGCCCTGCTCTTCGGCTGGCTGCCGGGCGTCCAGTCACCGGGCCTGTCCAACTTCACGGGTGCCGGCTTCGCACCCAGCGGTTTTGCCGGGATTGCCACAGCCCTGTTTGTGGTGGCATTCGCGTTCGGCGGCACCGAGATCGTCTCCGTGGCGGCAGCTGAAACCGCGGAGCCGGCCCGCAGTGTGAAGAAGGCAGTCCGCACGGTGCTGTGGCGCATCCTGGTCTTCTACATCGGTGCGATCTTCGTGATCGCGGCGGTGGTTCCCGTGGGTTCGGCGGGACTGAGGAGTCCGTTCGCCGCCGTGCTGGACGCAGCCGGCATGCCCGGCGCAGCCACCGCCATCACGCTGGTAGCCGTCGCAGCGCTGCTCTCCGCCCTCAATGCCAACCTCTACGGCGCCTCGCGGATGGCGTACTCCCTCGCGGAGCGCGGTGAAGCGCCCCGCCTGCTCGCTTCGGTGTCCAAGGCGCGTGTGCCGGTTGTCGCAGTCCTGGCCAGCGTCGCTTTCGGTGTTGTCACGGTTGTGCTGGAGCTGGCCTTCCCCGAGAAGGTCCTTCCCGTGCTGCTCAACATTGTGGGCTCGACGTGCCTGTTGGTGTGGACGTCCGCGCTCCTCGCCCAGCTCGCGCTGCGCCTCCGCGCCGACCGGGAGGGAACGGCGCTTCCCCTGCGGATGCCCGGCTTCCCGTGGCTCACGTGCTTTGGCCTGCTCATCCTGGCAGCAATCTTCACGGTGGGCTTTATCGGCGAGGCTTCCCGTCCCCAGCTCCTGAGCACCTTCACCCTCGTGGCGCTGCTGGCGGTGGGGTGCTGGGTGAACCAGCGGAACCGGAAGGTTGCGCCGGTTGAAGAATCCGCGGAGCGTGCCAAGGAACCGGCGCTGATCGACTAGATCACGTGCTGCGGATCCGCATGGTGGGTCCGGTGCACGTAAGGGCGCGTCCGGCTTTGGCCGGGCGCGCCCTCCGAGGGCGGTGGGCTGTGTTTTACTGTTGAGCGAGTTCGGCCTCCTGAGGTACCGAACTAGGGGCGCCCATGCCAGTACAGGGCCAGATCAACGTCTCTAGCCGACCAGTCATGTCCGTTTAGTCTCGCCGTTCGCATTCCATTCACGCGGGTACTCGCTACGGCCGCCAGACGACGAAGTCGCGGCCGTAGCAGTCGTTGCAGTCGCATCTGGGCCAGGCTAGCTTCTCGTCCCAGAAAAGCGCCGATGACGCAGTGGGACCAGCATAGATCTCCCAGTTGCGGTGCTCGTCCACGAGTTCCTCAATGACCATCCGGCCGATGTGAGCTCCGCTGCGCTGCAGGTCTGCACGAACCTCGATCGCGTCGAGTAAGACGGCTCGGGTTGCCCGTCTATGAGTGTGACTCGAGTACGTGGGGGTGAGCAGCATGCGCGCCACCTCGTCGTCTCCGTCGAGCGAGTACGACCGCCATTGGTGATCGGTACGTCCCCTCGAGCGCTCTAACCACATGGAGGGAGTGAAGCCGATATCATCGTCGTAGTTGGGCTGCCACCGTCCATTGACGAGGGTCGTTTCCGCCAGCACCCACCTAAGCTTGCTCATGCGTCGAGTCTCGCAGTCCGATCCGGGTGGGGCGGTAGGACGCGCCAGTCGAACGGGCACTCTCTGCGATCATCAGTATCTTCACGCACTCGGGTTTCCATTGGCGGCCAAGGTCAGATACTCGGGAACAGTCCCAAAAGAAGGCTCGGTGGGGATGTGAGGTTGAGCGCGATTCCACACCACCTCCAGTTTTTCGAGGTTCATTGCCACTTTATCGAAGGTCGCCAAAGCATCTGCAAGGTTCATGGTGCGAGTCTAGACAAGGGTTGCTCGTGACCTTGACCTATGTTCAGGAAGGACCGTCTAAGCAATTAGAACGCCTCAGGATGAGGCTTCGCCCGACCGTTGCTGATGGGTTCCTCGCCTTCGCCGGAGCTGGCCGTGTCTCCGTCGCTCTCGTCGACCTCAAGCTTGAAATCTCCTGACCAACTCACGACGGGTCCGTGCCAGTCGTACCTCGAAAGACCCTTCAGGTCGGTTAGTACCGTCGCCCCGTTGATCACCTTCAGTACTCGGAAATCAGCAGATGTCTGGCGACTCTGGCCTCGCAGCGTTACCTTCGCGAGTTCGCCCTCCTCAAAGACCCACTCATCACCGTCGGACTTCCATGTCGTCTTAGTAGCCATGTCGCGATGCTACAGCAGCCGCTGCCCGGCTAACCCAAGGGAGGAGACGAGTCGTCGCCCAGTTGCAATCCTGCTCAACCTCTGACCACTACTTGCTGGGGAGGGGTGGCACAAACGACCGGTTGCACCTAACTTCTGATGCACGGTACTTCTGATACACGGTGGGCGCAGGAGGATATGGGCCAACGCTAGCCGCCTCGCGCCCGCCACTACTGCCTCCGTAGTCCTCTCAACAAAGATGAGACAGGATTCGATGGATGTTGGTCAATCGAGGATCTGGCAAAGTTCCTGTGGCGCCACATCTCTACGGTTAGGCGTGGGTACGGCCATATCTTTCGTGGGCTGCCTTCACCTGACGAATCCAGAACTCATCTTTGTCCATGCCGTCTTTGAACAGGCCGACCTCACGAGCCTTCACATAGAAGCCGCTGCCCGCATCGTTAGCTTTTAAGTAAATCACCAGGGAAGAGATCATCAGTGAGGGGTTCAACTTGCGATCCTCATCGACAACCCTGCCGAGCAAATATCCCACGGCCGCCCGCTCTTCTACTTGGTTGAAGTCAAAGCCTCTGAGACCAGTGCGGCGCCGCAGGACCGCATCGAGTTCGGTGTAAGTGGTTTACCTGCGCCTTCGCGCCACATCAATCAGGAAATCGTGTCCCACCCTGACTAGTTCGTCGCAGTCCTCGTCAGACCGTCCGTACATTTCTGTTGCCCCCATCCGCGCTGGTCCAAGAGTAACGCTTGCCCGTCACGCCGTAGGGCGATATCAGTCACAATGGGCTCATGTGCGGCAGATACGTGATGTCCAAGGCCACCGGTGATCTCCTGAGTCATTTCGAGGCGAAGGAGGTGGAGGGCACTCCGCCGCCGCCGAGTTGGAACGTGGCACCCACCCAGGCTGTGCCTAGCATTGCCGAACGCATGGATGAGGGCACGATTGACCGGCACCTGCTGATCGCCCGCTGGGGCCTGGTCCCGTCCCTGGGCAAAGGACATCAAGATCGGCTCCAAGCTAATCAACGCCCGCAGCGAGATCATCCTGGAGAAGCCGTCCTTCCGGAAAGCCGCGGTGAAGCGGCGGGCGATCATCCCCGCCGAGGGCTATTGCGAGTGGCAGAAGACCGAGGATGGCAAGAAGATCCCGAACTATCTCTACTCGGAGAAGGAACCGTTGCTGGGCTTCGCCGGGTTGTATGAGTGGTGGGCTGATCCGTCGCTGCCGGAGGATGATCCGGAAAGGTGGCCGCTTAGTTGCACGGTGCTGACCACTATCACCCAGGACGCCCTGGGGCACGTACACGACAGGTCCCCGGTGATCATTCCGCGGGACCGCTTTGCGGAATGGCTCGATCCGGACCTGACCGATAAGGACGATATCCAGCGCTTGCTGGACTCCTTGCCGGAACCGACCCTGACACCTCGGATTGTCAGCGCTCGGGTCAACAGCGTGCGGAACAACGGGCCGGAGCTTATCCAGCCCGCCGAGCCTGCAGCCAAATAGACTCATGCGGTGATACCCACCGGCACCATCACTAACCCGGACGGCAGCTACAACTACATCGAGGCCGAAGGCGACACCTATGAAGAAGCACGGGTAAACCTCTACGCGCTTCTGGAGGAGGGCCAGAACCTCACCAACCGAAAATGGGGCCAGAAACGCCAACTGAAAACAGGGCCACGGGTTGCTGTTCTATTGTGCCTGAAGTTGGGTTCTGGTCTTGTTCCGAAGGCGGTAGCTGCTGCCGGTGAGGTTCAGGACTTCCGGGAGCCGGCTTCAGGTCAGGACCCAGGCGATGACCTCCGCCATGCGGGCAAGGTCCGCGGGGGAGGGGTGAGGGACGGGAGCGGCGCTGGCGGCGGCCCGGTGTTCGGCTTCGAGTCCCGGGTCCTGGCGGCGGGCGATCACCAAGTGGTAGCCGACGGCGGCCGGTTCGGCGCGCACGAGCTCAGCGATGCGTTTCCGGCTCAGTCCGAGCCGGTACATCAGCACCCATTCAGCGTCCGGGGCGCCCCGCGACCGCCTGTCCATAATGGGACCCATCCTGCCACGCCCGTGCCCGAACAGTGATCAGAAGCGGTTAGGGGAGTCGCCATTTATTGACCCTGCTGGCGGGTTGCCATGTTTCTCGCGCTGGAAGGCAATAGCCTGGCGCGGTGACTAACTTCATTGGGGGAGGGGCAGCGGACCAGCTGCCTGAGGGCTTGTACGAACTCCTCAACACGGATGTACTCGGTGACCATCTGAGCCAGAAACATGAACTCCAGCCAGTCTTCGCGGACATTGAGGACGAGGACTCCCCGGACATCCTCTCTCGCCACGTAGCAGACGCAGTCCGGCGGGCCTTGGCCGCGGCCAAACCCGCCGACCGCGTGGCCCTCGCGAACAAGCTCCTCCAGGAACTGAACGCCGGAGACCGCATCGCACCGGGTCCCACCCAGCTCCAATCGCTGCACCGTCCGGACGCGCTAAAACGCCGCAAACTGCGCCGCCCCACGACCAAGCTGAGCGGCTCCGCCCTGCTCACCAACAGCAAGGACGATCCGAACCTCGCCGCGGAGCTCCGGACCGAGATCGAGTCCGCCAACACCGTGGACTTGCTCTGCGCGTTTGTCCGCTGGACAGGCCTCCGCCTGCTCCATCCGGCGCTTGAGGAGCTCAAGGAGCGCGGCGCCAAACTCCGGGTCATCACCACCACCTACATGGGCGCCACAGAACGCCGCGCCATCGACGAGTTCGTGACCCGGTACGGCGCCGAGGTGAAGATCAGCTACGAAACGCAGGCCACGCGCCTGCACGCCAAGGCCTGGCTGTTCCGCCGGGATTCCGGATTCGACACCGCCTACGTCGGCAGCTCCAACCTCAGCCAGGCCGCTCTGCTGGATGGCCTCGAATGGAACGTCCGGCTCAGCTCAGTCGGCACGCCCACCCTGCTCCAAAAGTTCGAAGTCACCTTCGACAGCTACTGGGAACAGCGGGCCTTCCAGAGCTACGATCCGAAACGCGACGGCGAAAAGCTGGACGCCGCCCTGGAACGCAACGGTGGCCGGCGCACTGCGGTCCCGGGGGCAGCCACCGGACTCGAAGTCCAGCCGTACCTCCACCAGGAAGAGATGCTCGAAGACCTGGAGTCCGAGCGGCTCAAGGGTTTCGACCACAACCTCGTGGTCGCAGCCACAGGTACCGGGAAGACCGTCATCGCGGCCCTGGACTACAAACGCCTGTGCGACGCGGCCGGCCGTGATCTCAAGCTGCTCTTCGTCGCCCACCGCCAGGAAATCCTCAGACAGGCCATGCGCACGTACCGTGATGTAATGCAGGACGGCGCATTCGGCGAACTCTACGTCGGGGAACACAAACCCGGGCAGTGGAAGCACATCTTCGCCTCCGTCCAGTCGCTGTCGTCCCTCGGCATTGAAAAGCTGGCACCGGACTTATTCGACGTCGTCGTCATCGATGAATTCCACCACGCCATGGCGCCCACCTACCGCCGACTGCTGGACCACCTGCAGCCACAACAGCTCCTCGGGCTGACCGCGACGCCGGAACGCGGCGACGGCGTCGACGTTGCCCAGCAGTTCTTCGACGGCCGCACCGCCAGCGAACTGCGCCTCTGGGACGCCCTGGACGCCGATCTGCTGGTGCCGTTCCACTACTTCGGCGTCTCGGACGATGTTGACCTGAGCCAGCTGGAGTGGAAGCGCGGCAACTACGACACCGCGCAGCTGAGCAACCTCTACACGGGCAACGACGCCCGCGCCGCCAAGGTGATCCGCGAACTCCGGGACAAGGTCACCAGCACCGAGCAGATGCGGGCCATCGGCTTCTGCGTCTCGGTCCAGCACGCGCACTACATGGCCGAGGTCTTCAACCGCGCCGGCATCGCCTCCGTTGCCGTCGACGGGAGCACCGACGACGCCGACCGCGTGGCAGCGCTGGAGCGGCTCCGCACCCGGGAGATCAACTGCATCTTCGCCGTCGACCTCTTCAACGAAGGCCTGGACCTGCCGCAGGTAGACACCATCCTGCTGCTCCGGCCCACGCAGAGCGCCACGATCTTCCTCCAGCAGCTGGGGCGCGGGCTGCGCCGCGCAGAGGGCAAGGCGGTGCTGACCGTCATGGACTTCATCGGCCAGCAGCGCCGGGAGTTCCGCTTCGATCTGCGCTACCGGGCGCTCACCGGCTACGGGCGCAAGGAGCTAGAAAAGGCTGTCGAAGACGAGTTCCCCTACCTGCCGTCGGGCTCGCAGATTGTCCTGGACCGGGTGGCGCAGAAAGTAGTGCTGGACAGCATCAAGGCGCAGCTGCGGTTCAACAGGGCGCAGCTGGTCCGGGACATCGCCTCGTACGCGGAGACCGAGCTGCAGGCGTATCTCGAGCGGTCCGGGAACGACTTGAAGTCGATTTACCGGTCCACGAAGGATTCGTGGACCGGGTACTTGCGCCAGGCCGGGCTGATCGACGGGTTCTCGCGGCTGGAAGCGCTCCTCAGCGGACGGATTGAGGAGCTCTCCGACGCCGACGAGAAGAAGCTCCTCGGCCGCATGGCTGCGCTGATCCACGTCGACGATCCGGAACGCGCCGAGGCCTACTCGATGCTCGTCAGCGCCGACGCGCCCCGCTACGCGGACCTCGGTATGCGGGAACAGACCTTCGCCCGCATGCTGTTCTACACACTCTGGGACGACGGTGGCGGGTTCCAGTCGTACGACGCCGGACTCAACTATCTGCGCGGCTACCAGTTTGTCTGCCGCGAGATCCGCCAGATCGTGAAGCTCGGCGTGGCCGCGTCCAAGCACGCTGCTAAGGGATTGGGTGCGGGGCTGCAGCACATTCCACTGCTCTCGCACGCCACCTATCGGCGCGAGGAAATCCTGGCTGCCTTGGAATACGGGTCGCTGGAGCTCGGCAAAAATGTGCAACACCGGGAGGGCGTGGCCTGGTGCCCTGCGACATCCACGGACGCCTTTTTTGTCACGCTCAACAAGGACGACAAAAAGCACTCGGCCACGACCATGTACCGGGACTTCGCCATCAGCCCGGAGCTCTTCCACTGGGAATCGCAGAACGCGACCTCGCCCGGAAGTCCGACGGGCAGGCGCTACCTGGACCGGGCGTCGTACGGCTCGAAGATCCTGATCTTCACTCGGGATACTTCGGAAGACGAGACCGGCCTGACTGTTCCATACACATGCCTGGGACAGGTGGATTACGTGCAGCACTCGGGGGAGAAACCGATTGGGATCACCTGGAAGCTGCACCGGCCGATGCCGGCGGATGTGTTTGCTACGGCGGCTGCGGTGGCCCAATGAATTCGATGGCCCGAGAATGCCCGATGTGTGAAAAGTATCTCGGCATGCTTGAAAAGGCCAGAATTCCCAATCACACCAGCCCACGAGGCCGCTACTGTTCAGCATCCGGACGGTCCTTCGACGCTGTCGAGGCACAAATGAATCCCGTCGTCGTTGAACCTGAACCGGACACGCCGATAAAAGATGGGTCGTTGCCCGACCTGTGGGCAGGAAAAACAGCTGCTTACTGGGTCAATGCTCGTGCCAGCACATAGGTGGAAGGCAGGGCCACCGTGCTCCGGCGGAGGTAGGGAGGCGGAGCGAGCCCGCACCCGCCGCCCGTTTCGGCCGAACTACGGATTGCCAGAGTTCGGCACGACAAGCGTTCGGGCGGCGCCTTCCTCACCGCCAGGTACCGGCAAACGGCGCTAGTATGCCGGGTCGTTGAACGGCGTGGGAAGGCCGGTTGTCGCGAACAGGGCAGCCTTCTCCAACTCCGTCAAAATCGTCTGGCACCACACGCCCCAGGGCGCGGTAGAGACAGTTAGCGGAGGAGTTGACGGCCAGATCTCCGATGCCGTCCTCCGACCCCCGGCGGACCGTCAGACGCCTGAAGCATCCTATTCACGTGTGCGAGGCAAAGGCAAAGTCGGGACTCAGAGCCTCCAACCCGATCAGTGCCGGCGGCGTCCGAAGCATTACAGAGTTGCTGGTGTATTCACCAGCTGCCACAACTCGCGTGGGCAGTTTGGTGTCGTTCTTCCAGACTGCGGGCAAGCTGTCTAAGCCGCCAGGACTCGCAGGGCAGTCAAGCGGCACTCCTCAGCTGACGGCCCCCGGGTCGGGGGCTCGCTCTTCGCCAGTGGGCGGCTCCTGTGTGCCAAACGAGTAAACCAAGGCCGGCGCGTTGTAGACGCCGCTGAGATGAATGGTTCCCGTCGGTTCGACGGAAAGTTGAGTCAGGGGGTCCGTCAGGATGCGCACTTCAGGTTTATCCGTTCCTTGCTCCACATGTCCTACCAGCACCAAGAAGAAGTCCTCGGTATTCAAGGCCCGCTGAACTTCGGAGTTCGTAAGCCGGACGACGTTGGGTATCGCGCCTTGGTAAACCTTCAACTCGAAAAACCGCTGCAGATCATCGATCGCATCGGCGCCAACATTGTGTTGGTTCCTAATATCTACAATTCCGGCTTCCTCGCCACCGAGCACATGTCGGACCAGCGCTAGACCCACCGATTCTCGTTCTTCAGGGGTGTAGTTAACCGGACCGCGACCGGCCGACAACTTCTTCGGGTTGCTCCTATCGGGTATTCGCAACGCCGAGACGCCCCCTGCCTGTTGGACAGTGTTCGTTTCGAGCAATTGTTGGCGGTCTTGCATTGTCCCGTTCGGGTTGCGGATCGTTAGAGTGCTGGGGTCCACTAGGGTTCGGGCAAGCCGTGGAGGCGCGGCAGGAACCTCACTTAGCGTCATGCCAGGTTTTTGGGCTTTGGGTGCGGCGCCCTGACTACGTCCTCGTTTTGCGTTTGCCTGAAGCCTTAGGTCATGTAGCCGATTCTCATTCGCAGCGTCGCGTTTAGAGGCCTCGTCGGCAGCGCGTCGGGAAGCGAGGGTGACGACCTCGGCCCGGTATCCGGCTTCTCCATCGGACCAAGCCGCCATCCATGCTTGAGCGACCCGACGGGCCTCAATACGAAACAGCGACGCAATGGCATTGCCCCCCGTGGAAGCTCGACCAGCCTCCGAGGTGTCTTCCAAATACAAAGCCTTTTCTGATTGGTCGATCCAGGCGCCCACGTGGATGGATGGTCGCCCGTCGAGTTGGGGATGGGTCACCTCGAGGCGGAGCCCCGGGAGCACCCGGACCTCGTAACTGACGAGTTCATCCCAAGGTAGGGCGAGGGCCCGCTCCGCACCGGGGTCGTTCATGGAGAGATCAGCTTGGAGGTTACGCACTGCTCGTGCAAAGACTTCGGCTGCCCAGTCATTGGGAACGGCTTGCCCCCCTCCCACAATGCGCACGTTGTTCTCATCAAGCCTCGTCAGAGCGAGAGGCTCCACCAATGCATCAAATTGCCTTATATCGCCGCCTGGTTTCCAGATCGTGGCGGTCATTTCCATGGCTTCCGCGAGCTGGCGGTTTGCTACGGCAAAAACCGGCCGTCGCGTGGTCCATTCATGACCCGTCCAGACCGGAGTCCGGCTCAGATTTTTCCTCCGGAGGCTGGACCCGCTCTCTACGCTTTTGGACATGAGTCTCAGCGACTCGAGCATGACCAAATGTTGTGCGGAATCGAGCGTCTCGTCCTTCGCGAGTTCGCGGATGACGTCGCGCGTATCGTCGAACGAAGGTGCCCTGACGCCTAAGAGACGCCAGAGGCGGTCCGTGCCGGACACTGCTGGCACAAAGGCTCGATAGTCCCCGAATATAGGTGGTCCGCTGAGGACGGAGCTGGGACGGAGCCAACCGTGATTCGTGGCGATCAGACCCTGGTCCCTACCAAACGAGGCTATTGCTTCACTGCGCGAAAGGTCACCCATAAACCTGTCTGTGAGTGTCGCGGCTGGGATCTGCTGGGCCAGGGCCTGGTACAGGGGAGCCGCGGCGTCTTGCGCGGCGGCGGGATCATTGGAGTGCACTGCACGCACATCTTCCAGCCCGCGTGTCAGTTCGCTTGATCTTGGGTCCCCGTGGATCCCGAGGGATTCAAGGACGCGATGCCACGCGGAATCATCATGTGACGAGTGGAGGTAATTGGCCGGGTCTGACCCGTGTAGAGCCAGGTTTCCGGGGCTGCGGCGTTTTAGGGAAAGAGGTGGCGCGGCCGAACCGTTAGCGTCGGAAAGCCAGGCTATCGCGGCCGCACTGAACAGCCAGCAAGCGGAAACCTGGCCACGTTCCTGCCAGGTGCTGTAGTCCAGGACAGCGGGAACTTCAGCGTACGGGCCAAGTCTGTCCCAAGCCTTGGCCAAGGTTGATAGGACCGCGTTGGCACGGCGGTTGCGCTCGGCCCGGCTCTTCTCTCCTGTGATACTTCGGAGAACCGCGTCCAAGTCGGCTGAGACATAATCGTCAGTGGTGAAGGTGGCGCCCTTCTGCCGGAGGTACTCCGCGCGATTCGGCAAGCCGGCGAGATCGCGCGAGACGCCAGGCTTCGCGTGCTTAAATCGTTTCCATGCTTTCGGGTGAGGCGCTAGCCGCGGAGCGCTCTCTGCCCCAAGTAGGCGGAACAGACGCTGAGCTCCGATGCCAGACCTGCCCGTTTCAGCGCGCAGGTCTGCGGCGTACCGGCGATGAAGCCAGGTCAGTCCCGGCGTCTTGCCGGCCGCTGAGTGCCATGTTCCGGCTTCGCGTTCGACGATGTAGGCATCGCATGGGCGGGCGTAAACTGAAATGCGCTGGCCCGAGGCGCCGTACTGGGTGGCTTCAAATCGAACAGCTTGACCGATTCCAGGGCCCCAAGTTGCGCGGTCCGACTCGCTTGCGGCTTCGAGCGCGGCACGGATTCCTTCCGCCTGTTGGTCACTTAGCGGCTCAGTAAGCTCCACATCATTTCGGCCGGCACTGGCGAGCCGAGCTAGTGCTTGTTCGGCTGTTGCTCCACGGAGGAGAAGGTCCTCCTCGAGGAGCCACTCTTCGACTCGCCCCCAGCTGTGGCGAGACGTGTAGTCAGGATGCAGCCGAACGCCCATCCGGAGGGTTTGCCAAAGGGGCGCAGCGTTCTCGTCTACGAGCGAGATTGTCCCGGTGACGGAGGCCGGGGCTACACGGGATCCGTCGTTCACGACGAGGCAGGGAGTGTCGTAAATGTCCCAGCCAAGGTCATGATTGATAGCTAATGCCGTCAAGTCGCTGATGAAGCCGATTGATCGCTCCAGATCTTCTAGCAAGGAGACGGCTTCCGCGACTTCCACTTCTTCGGGCGTCGTAGCGCCGGCTTGGGCCAAATCCTTCACTACGGTCCGCCACAGCTCTTCCGAATCCCGGGCATTCAATGGAAGTGCTGCCGGCCGCCCAGCCAGTTTTGCGGTGTCTTCGGGCTGAAGGATGGAAGTGAGGTCGGGGTGTTCGAATGCCAAATCATCCATGCCGACCTGACCATGGTTGGGTACGTGAAATCTCAGGGTCTTAGCGAGAGTCGTCCGCGCATCCGTCATCAGCTGGCCGTCGATGGCCTCGCGTATTCTGCCGTGAGTTCGGACGTCCTTGTCTAGCTCGTCCACGAGCGGTATGGTCGCCCACCCCAACTGAGGGAAGTGTTCAAACACGTCCAGGCTGGCATCAAGCCACAACCGGCTGACGGCCGAGATTAATCCGATGTTCCAATCGTTGTCGGCCACATCGCGTCGACTGGCGAGCGGATCAAACTGTGCTGAGACACGGAATGGAAGTCCAACTGGGCGCACGGGGAGCCCGACGTGGATATGACCCGGATCATGATGGCCGGCAGGGAACGCAATCGAGACCAGTGTCGTAGCATCCTGAGCTTTCAGGGAACGGCTCAGATGCAACGGTGTCTGCGCGTCCTGTGAGAAGACGAGCCATCGGCGCCCGTCGCTGGCACTCACTACGCGCGACAACATACTTCCGCCGGGAACGTTGAGCTGCGTTGGTTCTTCTCGCGAAACGGCCGCTCTTGAAACGGGGTCGCCATCGCGGTCGAGAACTTCCACAGTTCGCACGCTGCTGAGGAAGATAAGCCCAGCGTCGCCCCAGGAATCGAGCCAAGAGGCAATCTCCTCCTCCTTTACGGCATCGCCCCTGATTGGTATGCGGAATACGGTCGTTCCCTCGCCGCCGGTGCCTTCCGGGAAGCCCCGCGAGTCCAAGGGCGTCAGTCGTTGCGACGCAAGGGAGAGATGGAAATGGCCGCAGTAAACCTCCAAGGAATCCGAAAGTGACCTCAAGGTCATGAGTCCGATCCCGAAACGGCCAAGACTCTTCGAATCAGTGGACTTCAGGCTCAACCAGGGGGTGGCGAGTCCCATCACATCCATAAGGCGCAAGGAACTGCCATTGTGACTGCACAGGATGGCGGTCCCAGTAGGTCCTGACTCAACCGCGAACGTGACCCGCGTTGCGCCGACGTCGTCAGCATTTTGGATTAGCTCAGCAAGCCCTTGCAGCCGGTCATCGCTCAAATGACCCGCATTGGTTTCTGCGCCACGCAGTGCTTGGCGAATCGAGGCAGGTAAGTCCGCGAATAGCTGACCGAGCCTGGCGACGGCGGCAGCCGCAGCCGTCTCGTTTTTCGGTTCTTTCGGATCGAGAAAAGGTTTTCCGGGTTCATGATGGAAGACGCGCTCTGCGGCTTCGGCGGCTTCGTCGACGTCGAACCTGTTTTCCGGTTGTCCAGGCACAAGGCTCCTAGTGGAGGGGGATCGCATGCGGTAGAGATCTCTTCCCAAAACATATCTGTCGATGGGCAGTCGCTGCCATGCAACCCGCCGCGGACCGAAGTGAAAGTCACGTGAGAGTCAGCTTCAAGGATGATCTCATCACCCAGTAGTATCGAATAGCTAGAGTCTCGCGGCCGGCCGTACCCACTGAGGTGCAGAACGGCGAATTTCACAGGGGCATCTGTTGCTCCTCGGGGATTCCTGGATTTGAGCTAGAGCTTGTCAATCCAGGTGTCTTCCTCTCGGAGGTCCCAGGCTGACGCTCCTTTGGATCGCGGTTTCGCTGCAAATTGTTCCTGGATGCGCTTCAGCACTCGATGAGCTTCGGCGGCGGTTAACTCGCGAAGCGAAGTCAGCGGCCGGACTACGCAGCTTTGGGCGATTTCCTTGCGCCGTTCTTGGCTGCCGATTCCGGCAGCTGTGAATGCCTCCCGAATGGCGAGTATCTGGTCGTCTCGAATGCGAAGTTCTGCTGAAGCAGAACTTACAGTCGGTGCGTCGTCTGAGCCAAGATTGAAAAGTGCGTCATTCACATCGACGAGGATACCGTGACATGCCACAGTTGAGCGGATCCGTATGCAGGACGGCGGCATCGGTTGAGCCCGCCATTTGCTGCTCGCGGCGGAACTGGTAAGGGGTGGAACCGCCGGTGGGTGATCGAGGCCCACCCCTGCTCCGCGATTCGCGTTCGTCCCGGCGACATCGACGGAACCGGGCTGGTTGCCATGGAGGTGAGGGGAGTGACCGAACCGAAAGTTCGTTCGTCAGCTGGTTCCACCGCAGAGCATGCGAATTCCGCCTGATTGGCACCGTAAGGCGGTTCCGCGGCGGGCGTTCACGAGAGGACACTGCGGCACTCCCGCAATCGACCCCTTTGGGCTTGACCGTAGCTTGAACGGGTAGACTACGTAGTCAGGATCGTAGGCCGGGTCGCGGTGGAACCTGAAATTTGGGGGCGAATACAATCGGGTTTCCCAGCGCGACATGTCGTTTCACAACGTAGCGTGTCTACCAAGAATCTTCCTGA
This sequence comes from Arthrobacter humicola, assembly GCF_022803015.1. Lineage (GTDB taxonomy): Bacteria > Actinomycetota > Actinomycetes > Actinomycetales > Micrococcaceae > Arthrobacter > Arthrobacter humicola_A. The sequence continues at coordinate 25,741 of NZ_JAFKON010000015.1, read as the reverse complement.
GAATCGCAAATCAACAACACCTGGATGGACGTCCACCTCAATGGCACCAGAAACAAAAGAACTCTCGGCAAAAACCGAGGTTGGCATCGGCCAAGCGGAAGTATCCTTGACCGCAAACGCTCGGGTCGTACCGGATATGAACGTTTGGCTCGTCGGGCAGCAAGTTAGCCCTACTCAGCGTCGCGGCCGCTACGCGCCTGAGTCTTTCGGGCATCCCGCGAAGATGCTTCCCGAACTCGCTCGGCGAATAATCCAAACATATTCGAAGGAAAGCGCTTTAGTCGTCGACCTGATGAGCGGAATCGGCACTACGGGAGTTGAAGCTGTCTGGCTGGGCCGGAGATACGTCGGCGTGGAGATCGAATCCGCTTACTTCAACATTCAGCAAACTAACCTTGAACTTGCGGAGTCGCAGGGTGCAACTGGTGAATGGTCGATCCACGCCGGCGATGCCCAGGATGACTTTGGGATTTCAGGCGCAGACCTCATCACCTTCTCGCCTCCATATCAGGACGCTATACACAACCAAGGCGATGAACTTGCACGTATCGGGAGGAAGATCGCAAGTGGATCGGCTTCCGACGAACTAATCCGACGATACTCAAATTGGAATCATGCCACGGAGCAGGCGGCCGCAGGGACCAGATCCAACGGCTATTCGGCAAACACAACGAATATTGGGCATCAAAAGGGCAACACGTTCCGGGCATCAATGCGTAACATCTACGCGCGCGCGTTCGACGCGCTGAAACCGGGAGGCTACCTCGCAGTTGTGACGAAGGACCAGCGCGACCGCAAATCTGGGGAACTGACCGATATCTATGGCGATACCGTTGCCGCATGCAAAGATACGGGCTTCCTTCTTCATCAGCACGTGGTGGCCATTCTCTGCAAGATTGACGAAGCTAACGGTAAGGTGACACATAGAACATCGCACTGGCAGCGGATGGCCGTAAACAAATCCGTGGGCACGGACCGTGTAGTTCTTCTGGGGCAGTTCGAGGATGTTGCCGTATTCCGGAAACCTCTGAACTAGCTATTCGCCCGTTTCGGACTATGGCACGGCGGGCAGTCGATTAGGCAAAATTGGATTGAATAATGCGAGCATGAGCCTCGCAGACTATTTGTGGCTTCTACTGAACGGTAGGCATCGCGGTCCGTTGCTCGATCAACTCAAGTATCGCAAGTACTAGCGTGTCGGCTTCTTTCCCTAAGTCGTCCGCATCAAGTGGGAAACTGCAAGTAAACACTCCAATTTCGCCAACCCGACCAAGGCTGGCGAACTTTATAGGCTCGGAGACTCCTGTCGACGGATAAATAAGTAGCACATCACGCGCGCCGTAGGCTCCAGCGTGGGAAACTGCCTGGTAGACGTCGTGAATGTCTTGGCCGGACTTGTATTTGGCGTCGCCAATCAGCGCTGGAATTGAATTCAACGCAAACGTGAGGTCTGGCTTGGCTGGTTGGCTTGAAGGCTTCGGCAGAAACATGGCGGGGGGAACTTTTGTTCCAGGCTTCAGGAGTGGCCGCTGGTGCTGGTTTGCAGTGTCCCAGCACTGCAAGCCAGCAAATGACGGCGCGCGGTCTGAAAGGGTCTGGAATAGCAGGTTCTGAAAAACCTCTTCCATGTTGACAACCATAGGAACGAGATTCACAACATCCGTTGGATCGCTCTCCAAATCAACGCCAATTCCGTCCAGGATCATTCGACAAAGAGTGAGCAATGGACGAAGAGAAGCAAAAGGCTCAAACGTGATCTGCTCGCGAAGATGACTTCGGAGAGCCGGCAAGAACGCGCGCCTTCTGTCCGGTGCGACTGGCGTGAACATTTGATGAGCGTCAGCAAAATCACGCATAATATGGGGGCTGGGGTTAGGGGCAATGCTCGGGTAGGTCCGCCTCACTAGCCAGATGGTGTACTCCAGGGCCTGATTTAGATAATTCTGAGGTGTGAACTCATGCACATCGAAGGTTACTCTATCGAAACTTGCTTTCGGCCAAAGTTTAGAAATTGTTTGCTCGAATAGAGGACGCCCTCGAACACTTTCGGAGGTGTCTGTCCTGCTCCGATATTCTCGAATGGGCCCCAGCTGGAAAAGAACGCCAAGCTCTCGATGCAAGGCGTGAATTAGTAGATCTAGGAGTGATAAGTCATCTCCCTGCGCATACGACCGTTCCAAAAGGTTAATCAACAGCGGAGACTCTTTAGCGAGTCGCAAAATGTGAATGAGCTGTGACGTCGACACTTTCGGAGCAACTCGCAGTATTAGCCCCCGACTGATGGGGATTACACCGACGTATTTGCCAGCAGTAAGGAAGTACTTTCCGCGCTTAACTCGGATAGTAAAGAACTGCCGTTCTTCGAATTCTGATCCAAGGGCCATTAGAATCCGGATATGCTCATCGCTTTCGACGAGCACCTCTCCTCGTTCTACAACGTCTAGAAAGTTGGCGCGGCCGTCCACCATCATTCCGCCATCAGTATCCCGTAAGCAGAAATGATTCTGGCAAGGTCATCGGGGACAAATTGAAGCTCCTGCGCAAAGAGCGGCTCTAATTTGTATGTCCACAGTCTCTTAAGCGTGAGTTTGTCTTTCGCCCCAACGAAGTACGCGTGCCCCAATCCGCCATGCGGCATGACTTCCTGGCACACGGTGAAAAACGCCAGCACTCGTTGAATCAGTTCCGGTGCCATATCATTTTGCTGGAGTAGACTCTCAAGAATGGTGTCGTTAGGCAACATGCGAATCACCTCAAACCGGCGCTGCATTGCTACGTCCACGGCAGAGACCGAGCGGTCGTTTGGATTCATCGTCGCGATGATGATGACGTTTGCCGGCACGACAAAGTCACGTCCGGAAGCGAGACGAAACGATTGATCCCGGTAGTCGGTTTCCATGTATGTAAGCGCTTCGCCGAAAATACGACCGGCATCACCGCGACTAAATTCGTCGATGATAATTACGGCAAGATGCCCGTCGCGCGCGAGGTCACATACCTCCGCGAAGACCTTCCATTTCCTCACGAACGACGGAAGCTGTTGTCCCTCGACGACCTCTGGCACGAAGCCTTCGATGAAGTCTTCATATCCATATGAGGCGTGGAACTGAACGAGGCGTACTCGATTCGAGTCGCCCTTCACGATCCGAGCTGCCAGTTGACGCGCATACCAAGATTTGCTCGTACCGGGAGGACCTGTAAGCAAAAATGATCGCGAGCCCGAGGCTACGAGACGCTCTACTTCGAGCGCAAGAACGTCATCGGCGCCAATTTGAACGTCGAGAGGTTTTACGTCTTCAGCGCCACCTTCGGCGCCCTCGTCACCGGACGATGGGTCAAGATCGACGCTTTGGCCGAGGTATGCCATCCATGTCTGAGCTGACAGGTTATCTCGGAAGACCGGCTCATTCGCCAGAACAGCGTCTATTAGTGGCAGGTAGTACTTGTTGAACTCATAGGTGTGACTATTGGTGGGCTTCTCGATGAGTCCCGGATTTTTGCCAATTTGCATGCCCGCGCGTGCCATCCAATACTTGGGCTCGCCGTTTGCCCCTTCAAGTCGGGGCGAGTATGTGCTATCCAATTCGGCAGGGGTTTTCCCGGCAGCCAAGTCAATTCTGAATGCTTTAATCGAACGGATGCTCTCCGCAATCTGCTCATGCCGGTGGATGCGGAAAACGAAACGCTGCAGTTCCTCGATAGTGATTCGATCATCGCATTCGCGCATGATCTTCCAAATGGTCCAATAGGGAAAAATATCGCTGGATGTGCGGAGGTCACCGCCGGCACCCCGAGTTGGCGGACGCGCGGGATTGTTGAGTTGAAATCGCGCCAAAAGCTCGACCAGGAATTGAGGGACAGCCTTCAGGAAGTCCGGAGTTTGCCCCAGGAGAAGCAACGCCTGCTTCCCCGCAGGTGTAATACGCAGCTTGCCATCATCTACGGAGATCCAACCAGTTTCTCTGTAGGCTTGAATCGCAGTCTGGAACTTACCTCCGTGCCGTTCGGAAACTCTCCCGCGCAGCACTTCATACTCGCTGTCAATCGCCGTCTTTGCGGTATCAAAATCTTCGCCGTCATGATTCGCGGCAATCTGGAAAAGCTGCACAGCAACTTTAGATATTGAGCTGTCTCGCGATTGGTGCCAATAGAAACCGTCAGAAGTAGATGACTCAGGCGCCACCATGTCGATGTCGATTACCGCATCAGACATTTAACGGCCTCCTCAAAACGACAATCGATTCACGCAGATACTGCACAAGGGGCTCCATCGCCCGCCGCTGTTGTGAGCTTGTTGTCAAATGGCGTGCCACTGCGACTCGATCAACTTGGAAACCCAACTCCACTGCGATCTTTGCGAGCATGACATCGGTAGGGATGATGACTCCTCCGTACGCGGAATTCCCGACGATGATATGGCACTCGCCGCCAGGCGTCAACGTCCGGTAGACGCCCTCCAATAGCATCTTCATGTCGAGGAAGTAGGCGACGATTGTTTTTGGGATTTTGTTATTCCAGAGCAAGGACAAATCGATGCAGTCAATGAGTTCATACAACTCCGAGGGCAGAGTTCTCGAATCAGGTACATCGATTGGCATTTCAACATGAGAACGTAAAGCGCGTTCACCAATTCTTCTGATATCGCCGTATGTCTCGATCAGGCCCGACATCCATAGTTCCACTTTGAAGATCTTCATGTAGTTGAAATTGTTGCAATACGGGGGCGAGAAGATCGCTAGGGATATAGAGCTGTCCGGAACGCTTGCAATCCCCAAGACTGATGACTCTTCACGAATGACTGGGGATGCCAAGACGACGTCGGTTTCTATATCATCCAACATCATCCCATACTGAGCGGCCAACCGTTTCTTTACCAGCTTCCAGCCGTCATCTTCGAACCCCGCGACCTGTGCCCATGGAATGGTGACGTATCCCTGTTTTGTCCGTTTTCGGTTCCGGTACTTAACACCATTGCCTTCCTTGAACACGTTAGATACTCCCTCTAGAACCGAGAGCCATCCGGCCATCAGAAAGTCCGCCACATTGCCGCTTGGGTAAGCATCGATCATGTGCCGAACAGTAAGCAGAGCATCAAGTACGTCTTCCCTAAAGATCTTGTCCAAGATGGTCAAACCCGGTCGCGGAGCCTTATCCATCCGTTCGTTCGCCGACTGGAACCGATCGAGGGTGGCTCGGATATCGGCGACATCTTTCGCAGAGTAATTGTGTGTTTTCGCGCGCGCGATGATTGCCACGATCGGATTGACATCAAAGCCTACGGAAGGGATGTCTGCCTGGCGTGCTGCAACGAGAGTTGAGCCTGCTCCTGAAAAGGGGTCGAGGATCGACGTGGTCTCTATACCCAAACTTTTGATCGCGCCATTGATCAACTCGGGCGAAAAGCCCTCCCTGTATCGAAACCATCTCTGAAACTTTTCGCCGCTGTCTAGCGATGAATGAACGAGGTTCGCGAACGAGCTGTCTTCGAAGAGATTGTACTCACTATCAAGTCCAGCAAGTATCGACTTCTGGTCGCGCGGTATTCTCTCCACCGAGCCTCGTGTGGTGGGGAGTTCCTGTTGTTCTGCGTGCGCATCTAGGGCAATTTCACATTGTTCAAGCGATGTCATCAGTCCGTGTCTCATCTATTTTGTTCGGGTAAAACCTTGATCCGGCGGCTAGCTAGCTCATCTATCGCCAAATTGACGCAGTCCGCTCGTCTAGTCTAGGCGTACGGCAGGCTGTTTAGGCTGTCCGTCATCGGGAGGGGCAGCTTCTGCTACATGAGAACAGCCCCCAACGTGTCGCGGAAGTGATTACGACAGCTCCTTCCCGCTGTCCGGAGGCACAAAAAAGCCTGCGCCGGATGCCGGATGCGACACTGCCTCACTGTTGACGAGGCTAGTCGAGCTGGTTACGCGCGGACTTTTCGTTTTGACCAATAGGCGCCTATTCGAGGAAAAGCAACCGACTTGGAATCAAGCCTTTACAGTAAGTGGCATCGTATCTACTTTTATGGTGGGAGAATAATTGCGCGCGAAATCTATGAGCGGGCTGTGCGCGTTCCCACCGCTGCACGGACAGCTTCTCGAACCCACGCAGCTCCTGTGTGCCGGGCACCCACGGTGGAGCCGGCGTCGAGCAGGATGTTTCGTGAATGCGTTGCTGGACCCCACTCTTGCGAGATGCTACGTCAGTGGGAGCGGGCACGCCCTCGAGTGAAAGCAAAGCAGGCCGCACAGTTTCAATACACAGCTAAAGGCGGGCCTCAAGCGCGGCTCCCTCACCGTCGGCACGTTTCCCACACTCGCCGGGTCCTTCCTGCCGCTGGTCATCCGCGCGTTCAAGAAGAGGTACCCGGCCATTGGCCTGTCCCTGCGCAGCGCGCGCTTCGATGACCTGGTGAGCGACCTGCAGTCCGGGGTGACCGGGCTATGCCTGTTGCGGGAATACCCGTGGAACCGGTTCCAGGACGATTCCATCCGGATCACGGAGGTGTTCCAGGAAAGCACTGTGCTGCTGGTGTCCCGCGCGCATCCGCTGGGCGACCGCGACGAGATCCGGATGGAAGAGCTCCGCAAGGAGTCGTGGATTGTGCGGGCCGAGGCCCACCCCGTCGTCGAAGTGCTGCAGCGCTCGGCCCACGAGGCCGGGTTCGAGCCGACCATCGGCTTCCTGGCCAACGACTACCAGGAAGCGCAGGCGATGGTGAGCGTGGGGATGGGTGTGGCCATGGTGCCGAAGACGGCCGTGGCCCTGCAGCACCCGGACGTCCGGGTCATCAGCCTCGGCTCCGCCGCGCCCCTGCGGCGGGTGCTCCTGGCCCAGCGCCAGGACAAGGTTTACGCCCCGGCAGAGGTCGCCTTCCATTCCACGCTGCTCGAAATCGCCCGCGAACGGGCCGGAGACTACTTGTAACGGCAGCGACGGCGGCCCGATCACCGCCCTGCGATGTGCCCGGCCACGAACTCCGCATCGTCGCCCACCACGGACAGCGTCGCGGACAGATGTTTGGTCAGCCACGGCAGCCCCACAGCGTAGAGACCCGGGACCTCGGTGACGCCGCGGCTGTGCTGAGGGTAGTTCCACTCGTCGAGCACCGGCAGGTCGAGGAAGCTGAAGTCCAGGCCGTAGCCGGTGGACCAGATGACCGAGGTGACGCCCTCGGCGGCCATGTCCAAGCGCGCCCCCGATTCTGCGGGCAGCCAGTCGTCCGTGGGTGTGGGGTCTGCGGGTGGGGCGTCGATGCCTGCCGCGGCGATGTAGGCATCCGCCATCCGCCCCAGCCGCTCACGGAACCCCGCCTCCACCAGGGCGAGGCGTGCGGGGAGGTCGTCGCTGAAGACGAGGCCGCCGTCGTCCGTCCCCTCAAACCGGCCGTGCAGCCGGACACCGCGGCGGCCGAGGTCGCGGAGGTGGATGCTGTGGCCGCCGCCGTTGCCCGAGATCAGCGGGTTGCACATAAAACGCGCGGCCGGTGAGGGCAGCCGGTCCGCCTGGAGGCCGTTGATGCCGAACTCGGGGCCGTGGAGGTTGACCTCCAGGATCCAGTAGAAAACGTCCTGGCCGCGGTACCGGCGCGGAGCCTCGGGGCACGTCGAGACGGAAAGGTGGACCTCCCGGCTGGCGTCGAGCAGCTCCTCGGTGATCTGCCCGCCGGTGCCCACCACCAGCACAGCGCCGGCGGGAAGCTGCTGCGCGTTGCGGTAGTCGTGGCTGTGCAACTGGCGGATGTGCAGTGGGAGGTTGGCGGCCGACGCCGGAATCCGCGGACGCTGGAATGCGCCGTTCGCGAGGTCCACGTTCCGCGCGTGCCAGCGGCCCTGGTTGGTCTCGACCGTGAAGCGGCCATTGCTGACTCCGGCCCGGGACTCTTCCGTGCCGAGCTGGACCGGCGCATTGATCCGTCCCGCTTAGTCACGGAAGAGCCCGATCACCTCGTCCCAGGGGAGGAAGGCGTCTGGCTCGGGACCGTCGTAGCTCAGCTCCGGCAGCAGGAACGCAAAGTTCGGGGTGTTCAGGTAAAACGAATCCCAGCGGTCCTGCCAGGCGCCGCCCAGTTCCGGCCGCCGTTCCAGCAGTTAATGTCCGACGCCGTGCCGGCTCAGCCAGTAGCTGGTCGCCAGGCTGGCCTGCCCCGCACCGATCACCAGGGTGTCGACCTCGCGGACTGGTCCTGCGCCGGGGGAGGGCATGGCTACTTCTTGGGAGCCTTGGGCGGGAGGCTGGCCACGTGCAACCCATGCCTTGGCGCGCACCTCATCGCCTTCGCCTCGCCGTTCCAGATATCCGGTGGTCCGGTGTAGCCGCCCATGGGGCGCTCGACCGGTCCGAAAGGTACGGTGCGCTCGGAACACTCGAGCGTCTCCTTGTCCGCGGCGGAGAGCTTCACGCCGATGGTGGGGCCGAACGGGCCGGCGAACACGTTGCCGTTTACGAACGCCCCGAGGTTCCCGAACACCGGCTTGATGGCCACCTCGGGAGTCTCCGGTACCACAGCCCGCAAGCGGGCCTTGTCGGCGTCGGACGCTTCGGGCACTTCCATGGTGTACCTCCGGGAATTGGTGCCATCGAATGGGTCTTTCTGCAGGACAAGCCCGCCGCTGGGTGCGGCACAGGGGGCGCGGCCGAGATAAGCCACAGTCATGGGCCTGCAAGGCAGGACTGAGACTGTCTCTATGCGCGAGCTGAACACGTCCTCACTGTTGAGGGCCGCGGCAATCCGAATCTGAGAGGATCTTTGGTATGTCGAAATCACAGGTTGTCTTCCGCGTCCTTGACGGGAATCGCATTCAGTGTCAGGTCGTCCCGCCTGAGGGTCAGAGGCTCACACTATCCGGCAGCAGCACGGACGAAGTACCCGAGTTCGAGAATGGTGGGCTCGGTGACAACCGCGCCCTCGTGACAAACGCGTGGGCCTTCGCATTAGCCAGGTACGAAGCCGTCACCATGCCAGATCCGGAACAGCAGAAGAACGCTGTGAAGCGAGCTGAAGGGCACCAGAAGGTCGCCGAGTGGATCGCTGATCTGGCTCACGACCTCGCAAGCGACGAGAAGCGCGGGTGGTGTTCTGCCTGCTTCGGAGAGCACTCACACCGGAAGGCCAACCTGCCGATGGGGCACGTGCCCGCCTACCTGTGTAGTGACTGCGGAGCGCCGACTTTGCCCTGCGCCGCAGGCCCCGTCTGCAAAAATATGGCCGTGCGCGGGCAAGGAACCATCGGCGTTCAGCGGTACTGCGCCGAGCACCGCCACGAGATCCCCGGCTTCGCCAAGGCCGACCGCAAGATGGGCGAACTCAACAACTATGAGGAGTTCCTCAAATACGACAAGCGCAACCTCGCCCGCGATATCAGAGTCGCAGGCTTCGCAGGTGCGGGCATCGCTGCCGCGACCCCTTTTGCCTACCTCGCAGCACCTGCGATCGGAGGAGCTGTCGGCGCGCTCGTTGGAGGCTACACCGGCGCCGCGGCCACAAGTTATGGGCTGGCGCTCCTGGGTGGCGGCGCGCTGGCGGTCGGAGGGCTCGGCATGGCCGGCGGCACCCTCGTGATAACAGCTCTTGGTGCTTCCCTGGGTTGCGCGCTGGGCGCCTCGGTCATGAATGCCTATGTCCGCGAAGACAAGTCATTTCATATCGAGATGCTTCAAGGAGGGCCAGGCGTACCGGTGGTTGTCTGCAACGGCTTCCTCAGCGAGAACGGCAAAGGTTGGGGCGAGTGGCATGACATCATCACCACTCGGTACCCGGACTCACCTGTCTACCGGGTCCACTGGGGCGCCAAGGAGCTCAAGGACCTTGGAGTCCTCGGTGGCGGCGGGACGGCAAGGCTCGTGGCCGTTGCTGCTCTGAAGGAGGCCTCGGCAAAAGCCGCGAAGATGGCGGCGAAGAAGCTTGGCCCGCTCGCCCCGGCTCTGTTCGCAGCAGACCTGGCGAAGAACCCTTGGCACGTCGCTAAGAACCGCGCCGAAAAGACCGGTGTCATTCTGGCCGACCTGCTAGCCCGGACCAACACGGAGTCTTACATTCTGGTGGGCCACAGCCTCGGCGCGCGGGCGATGGCAGTCGCAGCCCAGACCTTGGGAACCAAGCCCGACGGTCCGCGGATCCAAGCAGTCCACCTACTTGGCGCCGCCATCGGTGCCAAGAGCGACTGGCACACCCTGACTCGACGGGTCGACGACGCGGTCTACAACTACCACTCGACCAACGACGGCGTCCTGAAAATCGCCTTCAACCTCGCCCAGGGAGGACAGGCAGCGGCCGGCCTCAAAGGGTTCACGCCGAGCACAAGCGGACTCAAGAACATCGACGTGTCAACCAGTGTTAAGAGCCACTTCGACTACCACAAGAACGTCAGCCTCATGTAGGACGTCGGGGACAGGCCGAACGGCACGCGGTGGTATTGATGCCGAATGAACGAGTGCTCCAGACGGCTCGAGTGGCGGCAGTGGGGCCCTGTAATTTTCGCTCCTCATCACATTCGCGAGTATGAATCTGCCCAGATTTGCCGGCTACGAGGAGGACGAGCCTGGGGACGTCTCTCGCTGTCTCGGTAGCGGCAATCCCGTGCCTGCCGCCACCGCAGTGACCGTTCAGCGATCGGACTGCACTACGAGGGGAGCCGCTGCCGGGCTTGGTTGAACCCAACGACGAAATTGGCTCGCGTATTGCCGAGGGGAAACGCGATCGGACGGTCATGTAGGAGCGGAAGGCCGGCGGAGGCGAGGGGCTGATTAAGTATCCCGTAGAGATCCGCTTTCACCACGACGACGCCCACGGGATCAAGAGCCGATGCGCGCGCCACACAACTCGGAACGGCTTCGTGCAGGACTCGCCGACGCTCGGCAGCGCTGAGGGCATTGACTGGGTATGGGGCGAGATCGATGAGGAAGAAACCGTCATCGCGGAGGCGTTCCAACCAGGGACGCTTCCCGGTTCGTTGTAGGTCCATTTTAGAGGCGCCGTACATCGCTTCAACCACGCCACGGAACAGGTTTGTCGGGACCAAGCCGGTCTGCATAGAAGAACCTGCGGGCCGAGACATCCCCGCCGTCGGCCGGCGCACTCTCCGCGATCATAAGCAACTTCACGCGGCTGGGTTTCCACTGACTGCGCAACTGCGCATACCACGGGTCTTCGTCCGTCATGGGTTTAATGTATCGTCCGTACACGGGGGGGCGACCTATACGTTGCGGGCCCCACGTCTCAACATCCCAGTGGCGGGCCATGTGTTCCTTGAGCCGCGTCTGGGCATGGTCTGCCTCGCAGATCCCGTCCTTGGCCGTCACGGTATCGGCGCCCAGAGAGGCGCGGCGGTCAAAGCTCATCCGTTCCAAGGATGCCTCTGCCAGCGGACCCACGAAGCTCTGGCTCACTGTGCGCAGCCTTCCAACTTCAGGCCCGGATCCGCTCCCTGCGTAATCTCATAGAAGCTTCCTCAAATGAACTAAGCGCTGACAGGATGCCTGGGTTTCTCCGGACTTCGAACAACTTGTTCGCAACGGCGCTCTCGGCGAAATTGACAGCTTTTGTAGAACTTCAGATGCGGGTTTAGGGCCTGACCGGACCACAGCTGAGTCTGAGCCATTCCCGGTGGAGGTGTTGGAGTGCAGACCAGTTCCGAGCCGACCACAGGGGAGGCTCGGTCCTTGTAGTCCGCCCTTGACGTCGTTGGCCCAGGTGCGGTGCGGGTCCCCGGTGAGCACGCCGGCGTTGCGTACGTTCGCGTCCACCCAACCCTGCGTGATGCGGCGGCGCGACGCAGCGTAGCCGTCGCACCCGGCCATGGAGCCGTCGTCGATCTCCGGAAGCGGGTTCCGGGGCTCCTTATGCGCCGAAGGTCCGCTTCCCCCAAAAGTGCGGGACACTGGAAGTCCCGACCACGAAAGCGGGCCACCTTGATTAGTCTCCAGCAAGATGCCGACGGCTTCGCCCGGCTGACTCCATGGGAATGAGCGGCGCCGGCGGGGCCGGCCATCTCGATCCGCTGCTGTATCCGTGGGACGCGCCCGTGGCCTCGGGTGTCATGGACGGCAATGACTTCCGGCCCCTTGAGCTTTCAGCCGGCCTGGATGAAGCCCTCGCCCAGGCCGGCGCGGCACCGCTGGAGGCCTGTTCCCTGGTGGTCTCCATAGGCTCGAATTCAAGCGCCGACGTGATGCGGCGGAAATTCGCCAGCTACCGCCAGCCTGTCAGTGCGGTCCTGCCGCTGGTCCGGGGGCAGCTCCACAACATCGCCGTGGGCCACTCCGCCCACGTGAGCAAGGCCGGCTACATCGCCGCCGCCCCGTATCCGCTGCTGGGAGAGCGCACAGCGGTCTGGCTTTCGTGGCTGGACGATGTCCAACTGATGGCCCTCGACGAAACGGAGCCCAACTACCGGCGGATCCGGCTCGACGGCGAAGCCTGCCCGCTCGTGGTGGACCACGGGGAACGTCCGGAGGAGTTTTCGCTGTTCACCTCGCGCTGGGGCGTGCTGACCGACGGCGACGGCGGGAAGCTTCCCTTCCTCGACCAGCCTGCCCTCTTCGGGCTCCTCGCCGCCAGCGGCACCGGGGACCTCCTGGAGGAGGGGAAGTCCGTGTTCGGCGGGCCGCCGGAGCTTGTTGCCGAGCAACTCGCGATGCCCTCGGTCCAGGCATGGGCCAGGGAATGGTTCAGCTCGGCTGGCCTCGCCGCACCCGTGGACTTCGACGGGCCTTGCGCGGGGTAGTCACCCCTCTGGACCGTCGCCCTCACCGGGCGGCGATGTTCCCGGCGATGTGCTGCGCAATATACTCGGCATCGCGACCCACGCCCGCCACGATCGACGAGCCGTGCCCGGTCAGCCACGGCAACCCGACGGCGTACAGGCCCGGGTGCTCGGTGACGCCGCGGTGGTGCCGGGGGTAGTTCCATTCGTCCAGCACCGGGATGTCCAGGATGCTGAAGTCCAGCCGGTAGCCCGTGGCCCACAGGACCGACGTGACGTTGGCGGCTGCGAGGTTCAGCCGCGTCGGCTCCGACGGAAGCCAATCGTCCTTGCGCGGCGGCTCCGGCTCCGGTGCCGACATGCCGGTGGCGGCAATATAGCTGTCGAACATCGGCTTCATCCGCTGGTAGAACGCCGACTCCACCAAGGCCAGGCGGTCCGGAAGGTCATCACTGAAGACGAGGTCGCCGTCGTCGGCCGCTTCCAAATGGCCGTGCAGCCGGACGCCGCGCCGGCCGAGGTCCCGCAGGTGGATGTCGTGGCCGCCGTCGGCGCCGGACACGAGCGGGTTGCAGGCGAACCTGGCTGCGGGGGAGGGCAGCTGCCCGACGGTGAGGCCGTTCAGTCCGTAGTCGGGGCCGAACTGTGCAAGCTGCATCATCCAATAGAGGAGGTCCTGGCCGCGGTACCGGCGCGGTGCTTCCGGGCACGTGGACACCGCCAGGTGGATTTCACGGCCGACGGCGAGCAGTTCCTCGGCGATCTGGCCGCCGGACTGGCCGGTGCCAACGATGAGCACGGCACCGTCGGGCAGCTGGCCCGGGTTGCGGTAGCTGTCGGTGTGAAGTTGCAGGATGTGGCTGGGCAGTTGCGCCGACACTGCGGGGATTTTCGGCTTCTGGTAGCCGCCGGTGGCGAGCACCACGTGCCGGGCCCGCCATCTGCACTGGGTTGTGGCCACGTTGAAGCCGCCGCCGTCCGCGGGCGCGATACGGGTGACATCCGCACCCGTCCGGACGGGAGCGGCGATGCGCTCCGCATAGTGCCGGAAATAGCCGATGAGGTCATCTCGCAGCATGAATGCTTCCGGGGCGGGGCCGTCATACGGCATGCCGGGCAGCGCGAGCGAAAAGTTCGGTGTGTTCAGGCAAAACGCGTCCCACCGGTCCTGCCACGCCCCGCCAAGCGTTTCGCGCCGTTCCAGCAACTGATGTTCGACGCCGGCCCGGCTTAGCCAGTAGCTCGTGGCCAGGCCGGCCTGCCCGGCCCCGATGATAAGGGTGTTGACGCTTTGCGGAGCCGCATGCCCGGCGGCAGTTTCGGGGGACGGCATGTCGGTCGCCGTCGGGGTCTCCATGGTTCTTCTCCCGGGGCCAAGGTGCAGGGCTGGCTTTGTTGGCAGGATATGCCCGCAGCGTCACTCCGTACAGGTGCCCGGCGCCGGCTTGGGACCCCAAGTGTGGTGTATTGCCGAGGGTGTTCTGGTTCAGGGCCGACTGCCCTATCTTTTCCTATGGCCTTGGGCAAGTCTTTTTCCTATGGCCATGGGCAAGCAACGGTGCTCTGACCACCTACAGGAATTTCTACTCAGAAGGAGTGGGAAAGGTCATGAATCGACGAACCAAAATCGTCTTTGGTGTGATCGTCCTGTTGCTGGTTGTTGGTGGGGCGACATTATTTGTCCTCGACAGCACAAAAAGGAGTATGGCCGCGGAGTACAACCCGCAGGTCAACCCCGCCGATTTCACCACTGAAATCACAAATAAATACTTCGCCCTCCCTGTCGGCAAGAAAGTGACTTACGAGACCACCGAGCAAGGAAGAGTCACCGAGAGGATCGAGATCGAAATCCTGCCGGAAACGAAGACCATAGAGGGCGTGGAGACGGTGGTCTATCTGGATAAGGAGTACAAGAACGGGCAGCTGGTAGAGGAAACCCGGGATTATCTCGCGCAACACAAAAACGGCGACGTCTGGTACTTCGGCGAGGACGTGGACAACTACTCGAATGGAATCTCGGTGAACCACTCCGGCAGCTTTCTGCATGGAAAAGACGGCGCAAAAGCCGGCATCTGGATGAAAGCCGAGCAGCGCCCTGGCGACTCCTACAGGCAGGAATCTTACGTTGGTCACGCGGAAGACATTCGGGACACCGTAGCTACCGGCGAGACCGTCTCCACCAAAGCAGGCACGTACACCGACTGCGTCAAGGTCTACGACTGGACGCCGCTTGAAAAGAACTCCCGGGAGTATAAGTATCACTGCCCCCAGATCGGTGCGCTGGCCCTGACCGAGGACTTGGAAACCGGCAGCCGGTCCGAACTCGTGAATGTTGTCCTGCCCTAGTCCTTCTACTTTTTGGGCCGGGGCTTAGAAGCCTTCGGCTCCTTGGGCGGCAGTCCGGACACGTGCTCGAATGCTTTCTCCACCCAGGCCTTCGCCCGCGCCTCATCGCCGTCGCCCTCGGCGTTCCAGATCTCCGGCAACCCGGTGTAGCCGCCCATCGGACGCTCGGCCGGCCCGAACGGAACGGTCCGCTCGGTGCCTTCCAGAAGCTCCTTGTCCGCCTCGGCCAGCTTCACGCCGATGGTGGGGCCGAACAGGCCGGCGAACATGTTGCCGTGCACGAACGCCCCGAGGTTTCCGATCATCGGCTTGATGACCACCTCGGGGTGGTCCGGGAGCACCGAGCGGAAGTGTTCCTTGTCGGCGTCGGACGCTTTCGGCATTTCCATGGGTCTTCCTCCGGTAAGGACGGTCGCGGGCTGGTCTTCCTGCAGGATATGCCCGCGGCCGGGCACGGCACAGGCAAGGCGCCGCAGACAGCCGGCGCGATGCGGGGTGGGCTGCCGCGGACGGCGGCTCGATGGGGCTGTGGTAATTCACCGCACAAATCTCCTGTATGGTTGATCCTGTTGTTGTGTTTATGCAGTTCGTAGTTCAGGCAGTACGCATGGTCGAAAGTCCATGTTCTTCTGAAGCAGCGGTTTTGAGCACCCCAAACAGGAGGACCCGAAAGTCGGGACAGTTCCTCCACCTTCACGAAGGACAAAAATAATGGCTACTGGTACCGTCAAATGGTTTAACGCTGAAAAGGGCTTCGGCTTCATTTCCCCCGATGACTCCTCACAGGACGTTTTCGCACACTACTCTGCGATCAACTCCTCCGGCTTCCGCTCCCTCGAAGAGAACCAGAAGGTCTCCTTCGAAACCGAGCAGGGCCCCAAGGGTCCCCAGGCCACCAACATCCAGGCTATCTAATTTCCTTTTAGATACCCGGGACCGTTAGGTTTCGAGCAGGGCCCGTCTTCGGACGGGCCCTGCTTTTGTTTAACCCACTTGTGCCTCCAAAGAACGGACGACGACGGCGGCGCGGCACCGCCGTCGGAGTTCAGCTCCCGCGCACCGGCCACGGACGCCACGGGCCGTCTACCTCCCGCAGCCGGATCTCTGCCTCGTGGAGTCGGGCGGGGGCGACGGGGCCGGGTTCGCCACTGCCGCTTTCCGAGCCCGAGCCGTCGAACGCGCTGAGTGCGTATTCGCTCCACCGCCGGCTGCCAACCGGGTAGCGTTCGGCGTATCCGCCAGCCACGACCGAGAGCACCGCCCGCTCCATCCGGTCCGCTGTTGTCTCAGCCGTCTCGTCGCACGCGTCGCAGCCGCACACGGGAAAAGGGAAGTCGTGCAGCACGCCGGCGTGGACCACGACGCCCGGGTAGCCGGTCAGCACAAACGTCAATGGCGCCGCTCCGGAACGCCGCGGGGTGACCAGAACTGCATTCAGCACGTCCCGGACCTCGATCAGCAGGTCCCTGGCATGGACCGGATCCTCATGGACCTCGACGTCATACGCTGTAGCCAGATAGCCGATCAGGGCACGCGCCACGTTGTGGAGTCCGGCGAAACGCTCGGGGTGGCTGTCCACGCTGTAGGAATCAGGATCGGGCCCCTCAACGCCCCACTGCCGGCCGTAGGCAATGGGTCCTCCATCGGGGGCGTAGTAGGTGGTCGTCGGCACGTCCGGCCGGACATAGCGGGACTGTCCTGCCGCCGGTGGTACCGGAACGGGCCGCATTGCCGGAGACTCATCCACTTCCTCCCTGGCCCAGTCCAAAAGCGCGGAAACGAACCCGCGCACTGATTCTTCGTCCGCGCTGCGCACAGCCACCAGCAGACGGTCGACGTCAAACTGCCGCTGGCGGTTTCCCACCATGGAAGGTGCACCTTCGTAGGCGGCCCAGTGCGCGTCCGGTCTCAGGCGGGCGATGGCGTTCCCGGCGAAGACGGCCGCCGCGGCACTGAGCGTGTTGTCGTTTTCAAAGTGAGAGCCGAACGTGCGCAGGAACGAAATGAGCCGCTCAGGATCGGAGGCCAGTTCTTCGGACCGGACTCCGCGGCCGATGCAAAATTCGATGAACGGGGCATAGCCGCCCACGTGCCTGACCTTGGCCGGTTCGCCCTCCGCAGGTTGATAGAGGGCCCTGCCCCGAGGCATTGGCTCCGGCATCCCGGACGGTTGCCCTTCGAACAAGTCATCGGTTGGCCCCATACCGCGATCCTAGGGCACGGGGCAGCGCGACGGAGGGGGTTACTCAATTCCAGCGATGAAAGCTGCGCTCGGTGCGGCGGTCCTGCCCTGGGGCTAGTCGTCCCGGGGGATGAGGATCCACAACGCGACGTAGACGAACTCGCCCACGCCGAACAGGCCGAAGAACATAAACCCGAGCCGGACAAATGCCCGGGGGACTTCGAAACGGTCGGCCAAGGCAGCGCACACGCCTGCGAAGATTTTGCCGCGTCTGGGTCGAACCAAGATTGCTGACATTTCGCTACCGTAGCACCAGGCGCCCGTCCAGTCAGCAGTGTCTTTCGCCCCTGCCGCCCAGTGCCACAGCACGCCGCAGCCCGGCGTCACAGCTGGCCGCGCCGCGCCAGGTACTCATTCAGCGCCGGGTTGTCGATGTCCTTGGCCAGCCACGGGATGGTCTCCGCGGCAGCGGTGTCGCCCAGGACCGCCCGGTGCGAGTGGGCCCGGACCACGAGTTCGCGCAGTGCGCCGCGGCTGGCCATGGTGCCCAGCCGGTCGGCGTAGTCCCCGGCGGCGGGGGAGCCGGCGTCGATCGCGACCTCGGTAGCCGTGTCCAGCAGCCGCGCCCGGTACCAGAGGTACCAGGGGGTGGTGTCGAGCCCGCGCTTCAGCCAGGATTCGGCCGCGGCCTGATCATTCAGCGCCATGCTGAGCCTCGCCTTGGCCCCGGCGGCCAGGGTCAGGTAGCAGTGGTCGCCGGCGACGTCGGCCATCACCCACGAGCGGTCGATCAGGGGAGCGGCGTCCTCCAGCCGGCCGGCGGCGAGAAACGTCTCGCCGCGG
This sequence comes from Arthrobacter humicola, assembly GCF_022803015.1. Taxonomy (GTDB): domain Bacteria; phylum Actinomycetota; class Actinomycetes; order Actinomycetales; family Micrococcaceae; genus Arthrobacter; species Arthrobacter humicola_A. The sequence goes on along the minus strand of NZ_JAFKON010000015.1, from coordinate 7,675 downwards.
AGCCCGGCGACAAAGGGTTCGAACGCCGTCCAGTGCTCGGCCGCGATCAGTTCCTGGGCCCGGTCCAGGCATTCGGCCGCCGGCTCCAAATCCCCGCGCAGCAGATGCACCCGGCCGGTCAGGGCCTGGCTGAACGCCAGCAGACGGCGGCCGCCCGCGGCGGTGGCGAGCCGGCTGGATTCGGCCAGGGCCGCTAGCGCCTCGCCGTAATGCGCGGTATCCGAGGCCGCCATGCCCTGGATGGCCAGGATCCTGGACCGTTCGTCGTCGAACCCGTCCGCTGCCCGGGCGGCCTGCTCCAGCCAGCCGGCCGCACGGTCCGGAATGCCGCGCTGCACGGACAGGTACCCCAGTTCCCGGTAGGCGGCCGCCGCCACCCGCGAGGCCGGCCGCCCGGGGTTGTGCGCCTCCCGCAGCGACTCCGGGTCCAATCCCTCGGACTTCAATGCCCGGTGCAGGAGATCGGCCACCTCGGCGCCGCGGCCGCCGGCCTGATGGATCAGCGCCCCGGACAGCGTGACCAGGGATTCGGCGAGCAGGTGGTGGTCGCCGGTCCGCTGCGCGAGCTCGGCCGCGAGGCGTAACTGCTCCAGCCCGCGGTCCACCGAACCTGCCGAGAGCGACGCCTCGGCGGCGTCGAGGTAGGACCGCACGGCGGCCGAGCTGGCGGGCAGCCCGGGCTCGGCCGGGGGCGCCGCGTCGGACAGTGCCCGGCGCACCTCCGCGGGCACGCCGAGTCCGAGCTCCCGGCGGTACAGCTCGCGGCATTTATCGGCCTGCTCCCGCGCCCGCCGGTACTCGCCCAGGGACACCAGGGCCTTGATCAGCACGGCGTGGCAGTCGGCGTTGAAGGGGTCCAGGTGCAGCGCGCGGGTGGCGAGGTCGACGGCGTCGTCCGCCCTTCCGGCCGCCAGCGCCGCGAGCGACGCCTCATACAGCAGCGTCAGGACGGCGTTTTCGAGCCGGTGGCGCTGGTCCTCCAACCAGGATTCGAACACTGGGCAGTCCGCGAAGGCGAGGCCCTCCAGGAGTTCGCCGTCGAAGGTGCGGGGGTCGGCGTCTTTGCTGGGGGCCAGGGCCGCCATCACGTCGCAGTTCCACCCGGCCGGCAACACCAGCCGCAGGGGGTCACCACCGACCGATTCAGCGCCGATGGTCCGCCGCAACTCGGAAAGGTTCCAGCGCAGGGCACCGAGGGGGTCCTCGGCGTCGGGGAACAGGAGAGCCGCCGTCCGGGCCCGGCCGGTGCCGCCCGGTTGCAGCGCGAGGTAGGCCAGCACAGCCCACGCCTTGCGGCCCCGGGGCTGCCGGGGTGCGGTGCCAGCGGACTCGATCCGGGGCGGACCGAGGAGCCGAATCCAAGTCTCGGCCATATCAGTCATGCTACGCCGCTGATGGGGGAGCGGGAGGGGCAGACGGCGAGCGTGCGGCGGGAGAGCGACTGCGCCTGACCGGCGCATGATCGGAGCCGAAGGGAGCCGGAAGCGGGCGGAAAAGCACAGCGGAAAATGCTCACACGGTGGCTCACACGGTGGGTGCGGAAACTGGACATGTCCCCACAAAAGGACCGGAAACCTGAACCCCAGCCGCAAGCTAAACCCGCACCGATCGCCCGGGATTCCGGCCCAACAACCTGATCCATCATCAGCCCCAACAACCAGCTCCATCACTCGCCCGAGGTGCTCTTCACATGGAATTTGCCGCCATCCTGCTCACCGGACTCCTGGTCTTCGCAGCCGTCGCCACCATCGTCGCGGTCGTCCGCGACGGCCGGGGCCACACCCCTCCCATCCGGTCCACCCGGCCCTGGATGGCAGGCAACCTGCCCAGCGAACCTTACGCATCCCTGCGGTCGCTGCAGGGCTGACTGAATCCGGTAACCACACGCAGGTAACCGCTCGGGCCTGACCCCGGCTTCCAGCATGGGAGGCGGGGATCAGGCCCGACGTCGTGCGGTGCTTTTGCGGAGTTCAGCGCTTCGACCGCCGCATACGTTCACGGGGCCTGCGTAGCCCCGGTCTGAGGAGGCCGGTCTTTCAAAAGGACCGTCGCGGCGATTGCGGTCCCAATTGCGAAGAGGACCAGCGGTGTTTGGAAAACCGCGCCAATGATGGCGAACCCTGCATCGGCTATTGGCTTCGACGCCGAAAATAGGCATGCAGCGTCGATGGCCAACGCGGCCGCGTAGCCGACGAAGAAGCAGACGAGCAGCGCAGGAGTCGTGTAGGTCTTCGTAAATGCCCTAACCGCGAAGTCGTAGGCCAGGTATTTGAGTCCGATGATGGAGGGTGCGAAGGTCAGAACGTAGAAAACGTCCACGTCCTCCGGAAATTCGGCGAGCGGAACGTTCGCGGTGCCTTGGTAAATGCCGGCTGAGTGGAACCAAAAACCCGCCAGCTGGGCAGCGACAAGCAGGACAGCCGCGGCACCGTACCGCAGCAGTACCGTTCCACGCCGTGTCATTCGGATTGCCATGGCGTCAGTATGACAGTGCCCGTCAAGGGCTCCCACTCGAAGACTGGGCCACGGGCCGCCGTCGTGATCTCAGCCTATGTTTCCCTGCTGAGACTGGCGCCATGAACGTTCCAGGGACGTAGCCGGCGCTCTTGAAATCTGAAGAGTGCCGGATGTCAGATGGTCTCAGACAACCACACCGGAGGAGGTCGCCATGACGGTCGCTTTCAACCACACCATCGTCTACGCAACGGATAAGCGGCGGTCGGCGAAGTTCCTGGCCAACGTGCTCGGACTGCCGGAACCCCAAGCCATGTGGTCCTTCATGACCGTTCCCCTTGACCACGGGGTGGCCCTCGATTTCGCCACGGCGGACCGGCCCATCGCCCCGCAGCACTACGCCTTCCTGGTCAGCGAGGAGGACTTCGACGGAATCTTTGCAAGGATCCAGGCCGAGGGCATCCCCTACTGGGCGGACCCGGGACGGTCCCGCCCACAGCAGATCAACCACAACGACGGCGGACGCGGCGTCTACTTCGCGGATCCCGACGGGCATTTCCTTGAGGCGATCACGCGTCCGTACGGATCGGGTGCTGCGTGACGTCCCAGGTTCGCCGTCACGGCCCCGGGACCGCCTAGATCCTTGCGCGGCACGATGGCATCGGCGAGGATGAACGCGATTCACCGTGCTGCGAAGAAGGAGTCGACGCGAATGACCAAGTATCTGATCTCGTTTCCCAGTGCCGCCATGGTCTTCCCTGAGGAAGAGCTGCAGGCTGTTTCGGATGCGTCGCACGCGGTCGTCCAGGAGGCGAAGGATGCCGGCGTCTGGGTGTTTGGCGGCGGCATCGATGAGGGCATCCCGCCCGTCATGGTCGACGGCGATGGGACCGTGAGCGAGGGCACTTACCCGCAGACGACGCAGCTCGAAGGCGGCTACTCGGTGCTGGAGCTGCCCTCGTACGAAGCTGCCTTGGAGTGGGCCGCGAAGATCGCGGTCGCCTGCCGTTGCGCGCAGGAGGTCCGCGCTTTCCAGTACGACCCCGCCAGCTAGCTATACTGCGCGCCGGGGGTGGCTTACACTGACCTCGGCTGGTGGGCGCCGGGGGAGGGCACATGTCAAGACGACATCCTTGTGGGGCAGTAGTGGTGGCTCTCGGGCTGGCCTTGGCCGGATGCTCTGGATCCACACAACCCGGTCAAGCCTTCACTTCGCCCACCATGCGTGCGGCACCCTCAACCCCGAGTCCTCAGCCGAGCCCGTCCATCGCCCACGACGGCAACGTGAAGGGAAACAGCGCGGTGAGCGTAACCGTGGCACCTGACATCTTCGACCAGCAGGGCGAGAGGTACGAGGAAGGACTGGGTGACGGATGGGAAACGTCACCCGCGTTCCTTGTCGAGACCGACGACCAGGACAAGGCGGCCGCGGCATTGTATGCCGCGGCAGGGCGCTTTATGTCGGTGGACCAGAACGGCAAGGAACTGAGCCCCGCCGAAATGACTGGCGACTACCCCCAGTACACGCCAAACTACGTCTCCGACGTCTATCTGACCGAACGGGGCCCCATGATTGTGACCGACACCAAAGGCGAACTCTCTAGAGGCATGGCGGAGAGGATGCTGCTCATACTTGAGACTGAGCTCCGCGCCCAGGGGATCACGGCCCATGTGACTGCTCCACCGGCTGACCTCTTTCTCGAAGACCACCGCATATGGCGGCCTCCCACCGAGACCGCCATGCACGCGGGAGCTGACGTGAAGGCGCCGACGAACGAATAGCGGCGGCGGGAGAACCTCGGGGCACCGTTCCCCGCCCCGGACAGGCGCGGAACACCGGCGTCGTCGGTCAAGTGTCTAGACACCCGCAGTGGCGCGGGAGCATCCTAAACGTGTGCGCGTTTCGGGAGGAGAGCGGCCACGGGGAAGGGAGATCCCGCCCTGGCTGGGGAACCGGTGGACCGTTGGCAGTCCCACCTTCCAGGCGTGCGGACACGATCGGCGAGGGAACCGGGGACCAGATCATGGACGAAACATCCGATACGCGGCAAAGGCTGTCCAACCGCATCGACGAGAAGCAACGGGACCTTCAGTCCTACCTCGGCAGGGAACGACCACGGCGCTCCCGGCTGGCCAGCATCAGCATCGTGGGCAGTGCGCTGGCCGCCGCGTTCACGGTCGGCCCCGCCGCCGGTGGCACGGGGTTCACTGAAGCGGTGGCGAACATCTTCAACCTGGCCGACGACTCGATTGTGTGGCGCGGGCTGTGCCTGCTGGCGGTGATCTGCTCCGTTGCCGCGGCGCTGGCCACGAACTTTGCCACGTCCCGTTCCGTGGCGGACCGTGTGAGCGCAGCCGAGACCGCCAGCGCCCAGCTGGAGGGGCTGCAGGTCGCACTGAACTTCGGTCACATCGAGATCGACGAGGCCGTCAAGCTGTATCAGCAATACGCCACCCAGGTGGCGTTCGTGGAGGCGTCTCCGGCGGGGTGAACTGTTCCTTCAAGCAGCGGCGCAGCAGAGAGCAGAAGCGCTCGGGTCGCCCTGCGGCAACCCCTGCAATCCAGTCCCTGTTGTCAGCCGTCAAGAATCAGATCGACTTCCACCTCCACCTCGTCGCCGGCGCGGATGCCGGCCGCGGTTCTAATCGCATTCTTGACGGGGAGGAGATACGAGTTGGTCCTGCTGTCCGGGAAGAGCGACGTCCGCCACCGCTGCCCGGCGATGCAGGCCTTCACCTTCACCGAACCGAAGCCCTTCCGGAACGGAGCGGCCTGGTCCTTGAGCTGCTCCGCCAGGTCCGGCGGCAAGGTGATGAAGTGCCAGCCGGCCTGCTCGGGGTAGTGCCACAGCTCGGCTCGGAACGTGTACGACGTCGTCACGCTCTTAGTGTGGCACGGTCCAAAGGTCGGCGCGGTGAGTGTCGGCCTGCCCAGAGATCGTTCCATCCTGTCAGGGTGGCAGTGCCATAGCAGGGAGTGAATAGCGCGGCGGAAGCGACTAGTGCTGCCCCGAGGCTGTGGTCCCGAACATCAGGGTCCGTCGCGGCACATCGTAAAAGACGGTCGCCGACGCGGAAAGGAGCGCCTGCAGGTTCTCGGCATCCTGCCCGTCCAATGTCAGGAGCTCTTCCCATGCCCCTTGATCAAGGACCAGCTGAAGCGTCCAGGTGCCGGGCTTTCCGGACTCGCCCGCCACCCAGCTGAACTGGTAATGGCTGACCTGACGGACTTTGATGCTGTCGTCAGTCAAAGGCTGTTTAGGTGTCGGGGTCATGGTCTCCTCCTGAACACGCCGCGCCCGTTTGGTGCGACCGCGCTATTGCCGTTAAGCAAAATATGGGCCCGGGGCGAAGCTTCATCCAGACCCCTGCCCCGCATACCGCCTAGGGTCACCTCCATGAACAGCGGCCCTTCCCCGAGCAGCCTGACGCTGTGGGGAAGGACCGCCCGGTTTACGCCGGCGTTCGCGCCGGAATACGGCGATGGACTACGGCGTGGGGCTGCCGCCGTTGACGTTGAGCGTCTCGCCCACGACATAGCTGGACTCCGCGGATGCCAGGAACACGTAGGCCGGGGCCAGCTCTGCCGGTTGGCCGGCACGGCCCAGGGGAGTGTCCTTGCCGAACTCAGGCAGGGCCTCCGTCGGTTGCCCGCTGCTGGGCTGGAGCGGCGTCCAGATGGGCCCGGGCGCGACCGCATTGACCCGGATGCCCTTCGGGGCGAGCTGCTGGGCCAGACCCTTGGTGAAGTTGTTGATGCTGGCCTTGGTCGTGGCGTAATCAACCAGCGTCGGCGAGGGGTTGTAGGCCTGGATGGAGGTGGTGTTGATAATGGCGGACCCGGGCGGCAGGTGCGGCACGGCGGCCTTGGTCAGCCAGAACATGGCGTAGACGTTGGTCTTCAGCGTGTGGTCGAACTGCTCGTCGGTGATCTCACCGATGTCCTCCTGCGCCACTTGCTTGCCGGCGTTATTCACGAGGATGTCCAAACCGCCCAGTTCGCGCACCGCAGTGTCCACCAGCTCGCGGCACGTCGCCGAGTCCTTGAGGTCACCGGGAACCTTGATCGCTTTGCGCCCGGCTTTCTCGATCAGGTTCGCGATGCGGGTGGCGTCCTCCTCCTCTTCGGGCAGGTAGGAGAGGACGACGTCGGCGCCCTCGCGTGCGAACGCGATGGCCGTGGCGGCGCCGATGCCGGAGTCCCCTCCGGTCACGAGCGCCTTGCGGCCCTCGAGCCGGCCGGTGCCGCGGTACGTGTCCTCGCCCAGGTCCGCCTTCGGGGTCAGCTTGGCATCCAGGCCGGGTTCTGGCTGGCTCTGCTTCGGGGGTGAGATGTGTTCGTACGCTGTTACCGGGTTTTTGAAGGTGTACTGATCAGTCATGATGCTCCTCCGGATGTTGGGGTCTCAGCGCGGACAATGTGCACTCCACGCACATGCTAAGCATGCTTACAATCAACCCTAGCCAGTGCGGCGGTTCCGGCGCAACGGACCTGGCGGCTAGGTAGGGCGGGCAGTCGCCTGGAGGCGGCTGCTCGCTGGGAGGTTGCACGGCTCCTCTCTGTCAGGCGGAACCTGCGGCGTGTGACCCACTCCATAGAAGCCCGACGGCGGCCGGCTGGCCCTTGGGGACGGCGGGAGCTGCCGAAATCCGCGCGGATCCGGGGAATGTGACGCCAGGGGACACCTCAGGGGGCCGATTTGTGCAGGGTCCTCCGGGCGTGTAAAGTAATTCGAGTCGCCGCCGCTGATGCGGAAAGAAAGCGACCGACCCCCTTCTAAACAGCCTGAAAATGGTTCGCGAATTTGCGTGCTAAATAACGGCGGGGACCTTCTTGGATGAATGTAAATCGCAGAAATGCGAATTTGCAAAGACTTCCAAGATCGGGTAAGTTTGAAAAGTTGCTCCGGAGCGATCCTTGACTGTTTGGTTGGTTGTGGTGGTGCCGGGTGTGTCTGTTGTTTGAGAACTCAATAGTGTGCCAAGTTTGTTGATACCAATTTATTGTATTGAATTGGTTGAATTTGCCGGGCCCGCCACCCCGTGGTGTGGTCTGGTGTTTTTGGCTGGTTTCAAATTTTGTGCAGCGTGTGTATCCCGTTTTCCCGGGGGCGCATGTTGTGTCTGTTTTACTTCAACGGAGAGTTTGATCCTGGCTCAGGATGAACGCTGGCGGCGTGCTTAACACATGCAAGTCGAACGATGATCCGGTGCTTGCACC
>NZ_JAFKON010000014.1 GCF_022803015.1 Arthrobacter humicola | reverse complement strand
GGATCCCGTCCAGGCCCCGTCCGGTCATCTCGAAGTCCACCGGACCCAACAGGCGATGCCGGGCGGCATCGGTGACCGACAACGCGACCGTCCTCTTGCCAACGTCGACAGCAACAACAACGGGTGAATCACCGGTCACCACGCCCTGAACAGACATAACAAACACCTCCGAAGGTGTCGGGAGGATCCCGCGGATCAACCTCAGGTCCTCAAAGGAATCTGATACATCCCGTCCTGACATCTCCGGAGGTGTTTGTGAAGGACAGACTCAACTCATATCAGCTGTGCGCCGACAGAACCGAGACGGTGGCCTTGGTGCCAACGCCGCGAATCGTCCAGCAGTTCCCGGTGCCGATCACGTCCAGCTCCTCCAGGTCCGCGTGGTGCAGGACCAGGGCAGTGTTCTCATCCACGGCGACCGCGCGGTCCACAAGGCCTTTTGCGACCGCCCCAACGGCCCGGCCGAGGGTTCCCGCCTGGGCGGCGTGCACGTCGACGGCGAAAGGCACCAGGCCCAGCCCGTCGCGGATCTCCACTTCTTCCAGACCCTCCGACCAATCCGCCGGGCAGACCTCGGTGCCGCGGATCCGGTAGCCGCCCACGATCGCCCGTACCGGCGCCACCATCGCGCCGGCTGAGAATCCCATATACGGCACACCGTCGGAGACCAGACTGCGGATGGGCTGCGCGGACGGCAGCAAGCCTTCCAGGTAGCCCGGCGTCGGCCCGCCCCCGACGACGATGCCGTCGACGTCGTCGAACGCGGCAGGGTCCGCGCCCCGGTTGGAGCCGAGGAGGACCGGGACGACCTCGCAGGCTGTCCGGGACTGCAGCGGATCCACATAGGCAGGCAGGAAATATTCCGAGCTGCCCTCATGGTCAAAGAGAACCACAGCGACGCGCGGAACCCTGCCGGAGGCCCGGTGCCGGAGTTCCCTGACGAAGCGGTCGAAGACGGCAGCTGCGGTTACGGTGTCCGGGCCGCCGCCAACAAGCAGGATGGTCATGGTTCAACGTACCCGGATCCACGGCAATCGCAATGAGCCCGGCGCGGGCAGCTCCGAGGACCTGTAGCGATTGACCGGCCCGGACTGCGAGGAACATAATCGGAATCGGTACTAGCTTCACCCCACGACTGCGCCGACCATGAGGCCGACGGCAGAGCATTCAACGGAAAGCGGTCGACACTATGAGTACTGCCCATCACCCTGTCACTGCGACCGGCTGGACCGGTTGGGTCCGTTTCGCCGGAGTCATTCTGATCATCAACGGCGTTTTCAGCGGCCTTCAAGGCCTCGTCGCGCTCACCGGACCCGACACCTACTATTTGTCGACCCCGGGAACCCTGTTCCTCTTCGATGCGAAGGGGTGGGGCTGGTGGAATGTCGCCCTCGGGGCGCTCTTGATCCTCACCGCCGTCGCGCTCTTCGCCGGCGCTACGTGGGCTCGAGTCGTTGGCGTCGTCGTTGCCGGCTTCAGTGCGGTTGTTCAACTGATGCTCATTCCGCAGCAGCCGTGGTGGTCCGTCATCGTCATCGCCATGGACGTGCTGATCATCTACGCGATCATCGCCCACGGCGAGGAACTGAAGGCCGAGCAGGCACCTCCGACAACCAATCCGTAGGGCACCGGCGCCATCAGCCCGCAGCAATCAGCTCCACTTCGTAGCCGTCCGCATTCACGAGGTAGGCGGCGAAGTGGGCGGGGCCGCCTGCGTGCGGATACTTGTCCGGAAATAATTCCGCCCAGCCGCGGCTCAGTCCCTCCGCCGCTATGGCGTCCACGTCGGCCCGGACTGGTGAATCGGGACCTGGTCCAGCCGGACCGGGTGCAACCGGAATATCAGCCATCAGAACAGTATCCGCTGGAACAGGATGTGGTCCTGCCAGGATCCGGCAATCCGAAGGTACTGGACTGCCAGGCCGATCTCCTCAAAGCCAGCGCGCTTCAGGATCCGCTGGGACGCGGCGTTGTGCGGGAGGGTTGAGGCCTGCAGCCGGTGCAGCCCCAGTTCGTTGCGCGCGGTCTGCAGGGCGAACTCCACCGCGGCCGAGCCAATTCCCCGCCCCGTCATGTCCTTGTCCACCCAGTAGCCGAGGTGGGCGCTGAGGAATGGTCCCCGGACAATCCCGCTGAGGTTGATCACCCCGATGATGCGGGAGCCTTCCACGAGGACCCAGGGCACGTCCGTTCCCGCGATGAACAACCCGAGCTTGGATTCAATGCTGGCGGCCTGTCCCTCTGCGGTGAAGAATTCCTCAAACCGCAGCGGTTCCCAGGGCGCCAGGTGCTCCCGGTTCCGCCGGTAGGCGTCGGCCAGGGGCCCGGCGTCGGACCTGCGCAGCACCCGCACGCACACGGTATCCGTCAAAGCGACGCTGTTCTCGGTCATCCGCAGACTCTAACGGTCATCCCGAACGGCTTCAATCAGCGTGCGCCAGTCACGGGAGTCTCGGCGGCGTGCTTGCTGGGGTTCTCAGGCGCTGGGATCGTCGTCGTCCTCGTTCGGATCGGTGCCGCGAACGGTCACACTCTGCACGCCGGGCACATCCAGGAGGTAGGGGACGAGTTCCCGCAGCGGAAGATGACCATGGAAGCGGATGTCCATGAGGACGATCGGCTTTTGTTCATCGCCCGCCTTATTGATGCTCAGGATCGACGAGCTGAACCCCATATTCGTGGCGATCTCCAACACTTGCCGCAGCACGCCCCGGTTGTCGTCATAGCCCAGGTGCAGGACCCGGTGGGCGTCGGGGGTCGGGATCTTCCTGATCACGGGAGAAACGACGTACAACGTGATGAGGTGGAAAGCCGTCAGCGAAACAGCCAGGGACAGCATTCCGGCCCCGCACGCCATGCCGACGGCGGCAGAAACCCAAATGCTGGCGGCCGTCGTCAGGCCGCGGACCACGTTCCGTCCCTTGAAAATCACCCCGGCACCGAGGAAGCCGATGCCGCTGACGATTTGGGCTGCAATACGGGACGGGTCCATGGTGGCCCCGGGCGCCAGCGCGGCGGCGAAGCCGTAGGCGGAGATCAGGGTGAACGTGCACGATCCGAGCCCGACCAGGACGTGGGTGCGGTAGCCAGCGACCTTTTGCCGGACCTGCCGCTCAGTGCCAATCAGGGAGCAGAGGATAAATGTCGCCAGCAGAAGCCCGATTTCCACCAGCGTGGTCGGGGTATATAGCCCGTATGCGTCCTGCATCCCGCCCTCCGACCCGGCCCGAGAGTGGCGTCCCGTCAGTGCCGGAATGCGCCAAGAACTCTCGAATCTGATATTACCGCTGCCCCCTATTGGCGAGTAGTGGCTGTTCTGGCCCGCTCACGGGGCCAGATCCCGGCGGCGCCAGCCGGCGTACCCCAGCGCGGCGAGCGCCGCGGCAGTCACCGTAAGTCCGAGCAACGGCCCGACGGCGCCGGAATCCAGGGGCAGCAGCGGCGAGTGCCGGAACGGGGAGAGCTCCATCAGCCACTCCGGGGCATTCCACAGCACGCCAAACTCACCAAGCGCGACGAAGAGCAGCAGCAGGGCCCAGACCGTCCCGGTGAGCCGGGGCGCCCAGCCGAACACCGCCAGCACCGCCGCGGTCATGACCCAGGCCGCGGGGATCTGGGCGGCAGCGGCCAGTGTGACGCGGCCGAGTTGGTTGGCATCGGCCAGGACGGTGGCTGCGCCGGCCCCGACCGACACTCCCGCCAGCAGCATGAGCACGGCGACGCCGGCCAGGGCCAGGGCGAAATGGCTGGTCGCCCACCGCGGCCGGGTGGTGGCGGTGCCCAGCAGTGCCTCGACGTGGCCGTCGGTCTCCTCGTCACGGAGCCGGCTGGCCGCGGACAGTCCGTAGGCAGCGGCCAGCAGTCCCATGATGCTGATCTCCGCTGCAATGAAGGCGTCCGTCATGGCCTGGGTTCCGCCCAGCATCATGATCAGGTCCTGCGCGTTGGGCGAACTCAACAAGTCCGTGACGTTGCCGGCCAGCGACCCGATCACCACGCCGAACACCACGAAGGCGACCGCCCAGGCCGCCAGCAGCCGGAACTGGAGCCGCACAGCGAGGTCCCCAACCCCGCGGAGCGAGCCGCGAGCCGGGCCGGGGCGCTCCTGGCGCAGGCCGGAGCCGAGGTCCCGACGGGCGCGGAGTGCCAGGGCCACGGGCACGAGTAAGGCGCACAGCGCCAGTGGCAGGGCGAGCACCCACCACTGGTCCCCGGCGAAGGCCCGGATCTGCTGATTCCAGCCGATCGGCGAAAGCCAGGACAGCGCGGAGGGCCCCGGTTCGGCGAGGTCCCCCACCGCCCGCAGCGCATAGGTCACGGCAACGACGCCGAGGCTCATTCCCGTGGCCGCCCGTGCGCTGGCCGTCAGCTGGGCGGTGACCCCGGCCACGGCGCTGAACGCCATGCCGGTGGCAGCCCAGCCCAGTCCGAACGCAATCGAGCCGGCGGCCGGAAGTCCGCCGGCGGCCAAAGACACCGCCGTGACCAGCCCCAGGACAATGCTGGCTCCGAAGCTGATGGTGAGGGCGGCCGCGAGCGGCGCGTCGCGGCCCATCCGGCCGCCGCCCAGGAGCTCGAGCCGCCCGGACTCTTCGTCGCTGCGGGTATGTCGGACGGTGATGAACACCATCAGGACGGCGAGGATAGCAGCCATGAACGCCGTGTACTTGATGAGGGACAGGGCACCGAGGGACGTGGGGTCGTAGACCCTGCCGAAGAGGGCCACGAGCGAGGCCGTGGCATTCAGGGCCGTCGCGGCCTCGACCCGGCTCCCCACATCGGGGTAGAGCTCGGCGCCGGCCACCGCGGTTGAATACGTTGTCGCGGCGAATCCGGCGATCCACGCCGGCAACAGCCATCGGTCGCGGCGGAGCCCGAGCCTGATCAGGACTCCGGTCCCCGCCAACGTTTCACGCATCGGCGGTGCGTCCGCTGCTCGACCCGGCCGCGGCCACGGGCACCGCCGCGCCATAGTGGCGGAGGAAGAGATCCTCCAGAGTGGGCGGCTGGCTGGTCAGCGCGACGAGTCCCGCGTCGGTCAGCGCCCGCATGAACGGGGCCAGGCCGGACGGTTCCACTTGGGCGCTGACGCGGTGGTTCCTGACGACGACGTCGTGAACGCCTGGCAGGGCATCCAAGCCCGCCGGTACCACCGCGACATCGGCAGTGACGGAGGTACGGGTCAGGTGCCTGAGTTCATCGAGCCGCCCCGTCTCCACCACCCGGCCCTCACGGATGATGCTCACGCGGTCCGAAAGTGCTTCGGCCTCGCTGAGGATATGGCTGCTGAGCAGTACCGTGCGGCCCTGGTTCCGCAGTTCCCGGATACAGCCGCGGAAGGCCTCCTCCATCAGGGGGTCCAGTCCGCTGGTGGGCTCGTCCAGCAGGAACAGCTCAGCGTCGGTGGCCAGGGCAGCGACCAGGGCCACTTTCTGCCGGTTGCCTTTGGAGTAGGCCCGGGACTTCTTGGTCGGATCGAGGTCGAAGAGCTCCAACAGCTGGGCCCGCCGGGCCAGGTCCTGGCCGCCCTGGAGCCGGCCGAGGAGGTCGATCACTTCTCCGCCGGTCAGGTTGGGCCACAACGCCACATCCCCGGGGACGTAGGCCAGGCGCCGGTGGAGGCTCGAGACGTCGCGCCACGGGTCAAGGCCCAGCACCCGGATGGAGCCAGCATTGGCGCGAAGCATGCCCAGCAGCAGGCGAATCGTGGTCGATTTGCCGGAGCCGTTCGGTCCGAGGAAGCCGTGGACCTCGCCCGCCTCGACTGAAAAATCCAACCCATTCAAGGCAACCACGGGCCCGAACCGCTTCACAACGCCGACCATCTCCAAGACATTCGCCATGGGGGACACGATACGCCCGGGACCGGCAATCCAGCCCCGGCCGAATGACCCCTTCGCCCGCGGGCGGCCTGTCGCCGTGCTATCACTCCGGCACCGGGGGGCCGTAGCCTAGCGGGCATGGAAGACCCTTACGATCTTGAACGGTTCGTGGCGGCCCAGGACGCCGGCGGAACCTACGGGCACGCCCTGGCGGAGTTGCGGTCAGGCATGAAGAGGAGTCACTGGATGTGGTTCGTTTTCCCCCAGCTCGCAGGCCTGGGCCGCAGCGAAACCGCCCGGAAGTACGCCATCTCCTCCCTGGCCGAGGCCCGGGCATACTGCCGGCATGGCGTCCTTGGCCCGCGGCTGCGGGAGGCCGCCGCCGCAGTGGCCGAACTTCAGGGGCGGTCCGCGGTGCAAATTTTCGGCGGCATCGACACCCGGAAGCTGCACTCCTCCATGACGCTGTTCCAGCGGGCCGCCCCCGGCGACACCGTGTTCCGCGTCGTCCTGGACCGCTATTTCGATGGCCTGCCCGATCCCGCCACGGACCAGCTGCTGGAAGGCCAGTTGCGGGAAGGCCAGTTGCGGGAAGGACAACCCGGCGGCCCGGACCCGGCGGACGGTTAGCTGTCCGCGGCCAGCGCCGTGATCATCCGCTCCATGCGGGCGACGCCGGCAAAGCGGCCGGCAGAGGCCGCCGGATGCTGTTGGCTGCCACTGGCTGTCCACTAGCGGCCTGTACCCGCCCCCGTACTAACGGCCTGCCGCCCCTGCTTCGGCAGCGACGGCGGCCGCCTCGATGCGGGCCCGGTGCACGGCCCATTCCTCGGCGGTGCGCGGCGAAAGGTTCGGGTCCCCGGGACGCTGGCCCGCGCCGCCGTCGATCAGTTCGCGCAGGATGTCGGCGTGCCCGAGGTGGTGGGCGGTCTCCACGCACATGTGCACGAGGATCTGCTGCAGGGTCACGTGCTTGCGCTCGTCCGGCCACCAGGGCACCACACCGGGCGCGTCGAGCGGGAGTTCATCGATGGTGGCGTCGCTGTGGGCCGCCGAGAGCCGGTGCAGCTCAGTGATCTGCTCGCGCGTCTCGCCGGGGGCTGCCCACATGTCCGCGTCCGGCTCCGCGTCGTCGGCAAACCACGGCAGCTTCAGCTCGCTGGGACGGCCGAAGACCTCGCCAAAGTAGCCGAGTTCGACGCTGGCCACGTGCTTGACCAATCCCAGCAGGCTGGTTCCCGTGGGCGTGAGGGGCCGGCGCACATCGTACTCGCCGAGGCCTTCGAGCTTCCCTAGGAGGTCTTGTCGCCGCGTGCGCAGGTAAGTGTGCAAGATTGCTTTGTCGTCCATGACCGGCACTATACCGAATGCGGGGGCGCTGCCTGACAGGACAGTCTGGCGGAACAGCGGGTTTCATAAAACGTATGGAATAATTGGCGGCAGCGGGCCTCGGGGGGAGGCCCCGATCGACAGGACACACAGGGTGAATCTCGATTCCGGTGCACATCGGGTCCGGCCCGCCGCCGCCGTTCTCCTGGCCGCGGTTCTCGCGGCGGCTCTCGCCATTCTGTTGGCAGCCTGTTCTTCCGGCGCAGAGGCCCCGGGCGGAGTTCCGGCGGGCCGGCCTGCGGCGTCCGCCCCCGCAACGTCCCCGGCGGCCGGAAGCCTGCGGGGGACGACCGAAGTGAACGGGTTCCTCCTGCCGATGCGCTACGCGGCCGTCGACGGCGACACCTGGGAGGGCATCGCCGCCCACTTCCGGATGACTCCGGAGATCCTCAGGAGCTTCAACGAAGCGGAGTCCGTTGCCGCAGGAGAGATTATCGACCTCAGGGGCGTGGACGTGCCCCAGCTAGGGGCCGGCGGCAGCGTGACCGGGCAGGACGGGCAGGGACGGCTCCTGTACAGGGTGGGCGCCGGAGACACTCCCTCGGGCATCGCGAGCCGCTACGGCGTCCCGCTCTATGCCTTGCGGATAGCCAACCTGAACCTGTTGACCGGAGGCGAATGGATTCCGCCCGCCGGCACCACGGTAACCATTCCGAATCCCCAGGCCGACTGAGCCGGGCCTCTGAGACAGGCCTTTGCACTGTGGAGACGGGCCGTTGGGCCGTGGACAAAGAAAAAGCCTCCGGAACCTAGTGGTTCCGGAGGCTTCTCCAAGGGTGGCAGATGAGGGATTCGAACCCCCGTAGGCGTTGCCAGCTGATTTACAGTCAGCCCCCTTTGGCCGCTCGGGTAATCTGCCGAACTTCAAAAGAAGATCACTCGCGGTTTCCAGTCCCGGAACGCCTGTTTCCAGTTCGTTCCGCTTCCAGCACCCGCGGGCAAGACAACTTTACAGAACTTCCGCCGAAGAATCGAATCGGCGCCTCAGCAGATCAAAATAGGGCCAGAATCCGCGGAATTTCAGGCCTCGCCGAGGATCCGCCCCGCCAGCCTTGCCTCGAATCGTGCCGCCTGCTCGGCGGTGACCTGGTTCAGCTCGACGGCACGGGCCAGGTCCGTGTGGACCCCGTCCATGCGGACTGATGCGTCGGCGGCCGGGCTCAGGATGATGGACGCCGCCAGCGCGGCGGCGGCTACGGAGCTCGCCGTCGCGGCCAGGGTGCTGGCAGCAGCGGCGGTGGTGCGGTTGACGTAGCGGACGGCCTTTTGGTGCATGTTCTTGCCTTTCAGCAGCGGTTCCAACTCTTGCAACTCTGGCCAGCCCGGCTTCGTTCCCGGCGTGATTGAGCTATGAGCGGACTGTGAAACCCGGGACGCAAGGCCGGCCGCCACATCGGGGGCATCCGTACTAGTCTGGAATGCAGACAACCCGGCCTCACGCAGGCACCCGGCAACCATCAGGAGGAAAGTCATGGCAGGCGAATCCACGTTCGACGTCGTCAGCAAGGTAGACAAGCAGGAAGTCGCCAACGCGCTGAACCAGGCGCAGAAGGAAATTGCCCAGCGCTACGACTTCAAGGGCGTCGGCGCCGAGGTCGATTTCAGCGGCGAGAAGATCCTGATGAAGGCCAACTCCGAGGAGCGGGTGCTCGCGGTGCTCGATGTGCTGCAGTCCAAGCTCATCCGCCGCGGCATTTCGCTGAAGTCCCTCGACACCGGCGAGCCCTACGCCTCCGGCAAGGAATTCCGGCTCGAGGCCTCCATCAAGGAGGGCATCGCCCAGGACCTCGCCAAGAAGATCAACAAGCTGATCCGGGACGAGGCCCCCAAGTCCGTCAAGTCACAGATCCAGGGCGACGAGCTCCGGGTGACCTCGAAGTCCCGCGATGATCTCCAGGAGACCATGAACCTGCTGAAGGGCTTCGACGAGGCCGACCTGCAGTTCGTGAACTTCCGCAGCTAGCTGCCCGTCCGCGGCGCAAATTTCCGCACGACGTGTAAAAGGGCTGGCGACACCGGAATACCGGTGTCGCCAGCCCTTTTGCGTGTCGCGGAACTACTCGCGCGTCGCCAGACCCGCAGCCTGCTTCAGCTGAGCGGCCGCCCGGCCATCCGCTCCAGCCGGCCGATCCGCTCGGCCATCGGCGGGTGGGTGGAGAACATCTTGGCCACGCCTCCGCCTTTGAACGGGTTGGCGATCATCATGTGCGAGGCGTTGACCAGCCGCTGGTCCTGCGGCAACGGCGCCAGCTGCACGCCCTGCTCGATCTTGCGCAGGGCGGAGGCGAGCGCCAGCGGATCTCCGGTCAGCGACGAGCCGTCCTCGTCGGCGTCGTACTCCCGTGTACGGGAGATGGCCATCTGGATCAGGGATGCGGCGAACGGGGCAAGCAGGGCCATGGCGATCGCCGCGAACGGGTTCGCATTGCGGCGGTCCCCGCCGCCGAACAGCAACATCATCTGCGCCACCGAAGTGATGACGCCGGCGACGGCGGCGGCCACCGACGCCGTCAGGATGTCCCGGTTGTAGACGTGCATCAGTTCATGCCCCAGGACGCCGCGCAGTTCGCGGGCGTCCAGCATCCGCATGATGCCCTCGGTGCAGCACACTGCCGCGTTCTGCGGGTTCCGGCCGGTGGCGAAGGCATTTGGCGCCATGGTGGGCGAGACGTAGATGCGCGGCATCGGCTGGTTGGCCCGGCCGGACAGCTCCCGGACGATCTGGTACAGCTGGGGCGCCTCGGCCTCCGTGACGGGATAGGCCTGCATGGCACGGATGGCGAGCTTGTCGCTGTTCCAGTACCCGTAGGCCGTGGTGCCGACCCCGATCAGGGCCATGATCCAGATCGGCGCCGCACTGCGGGTCCCCGCGGCGATGAACGCCCCCAGGCCCAGCAGGACCGCCCACAGCACTCCGAACAGCGCCGCGGTCTTCAGTCCGTTGTGATGCTTGTGCACTGGTCCTCCTGATACGTGTACTGCAAGCTGATGCCCTGTAATTCACTGACCTACCAAGGAAAACGAACCGCTATGGCACCGGGTTCCGCGCGTCGTAGCGCAGGAATCCACTCTGCTGGCGGGCCAATATCCAAGCCACAGCGATGCACAACATGCCGCCGAGCAGCAGGACCCACCCCTCGTTCAAAAGTTTAGTCGCGCCGCCCGCCAGCATGTCCCCGATCCGGGGTCCGCCGGCGACGACCACCACAAAGACGCCCTGCAGACGCCCGCGCAGATGGTCGGGGGTGGAGGCCTGCAGGATGGTGGTCCGGAAGACTGCGCTCACGGAATCCGCGATGCCGGCCAGCGCGCAGCACAGGGCGGCGGGCAGCAGCCACATGCCCACGCCATCGTCGCCGGAATGACCGGCCAGGACCACCACCAGGCCGAAGGCAGCCACGGAGCCGCCCCAGCCCATCACGGACCACACCACCGCGGCCCCCTGCCGGCGGACGCCGCCCAGCGGCCCCGAGAACAGGCCGGCCAGGAACGCCCCCACGGCCATCGAGGCCAACAGGATCCCCACCGTGGCCTCACCGCCACCGATCATCAACGCCCCGACGGCCGGCAGGAGCGCCCGGGGCTGGGCAAAGATCATGGCCACGAGATCGATCACGAACGTCATGCGGAGGTTGGGCCGGGTGCCAAGGAAACGGAACCCCTCCACCACGGAACGCAGCCCGGCCGGCCTGGCGTGCTCGCCCGGCGGCATGGAAGGCAGTTTCAGGAGGGCCCAGAACGCAAACGCAAAGCTGATGACGTCGATCGTGTACGTCCAGCCGAACCCCACCCATGCCACGAGCACGCCGGCCAGCAGCGGGCCGGCGGTCATGGTCAGCCCGAAAATCATCATGCTCAGGGCATTTGCGGCCGGCAGCAACTCCTTGCGCACCAGCACCGGGATGATGGCGCTGCGTGCCGGCTGGTTGATGGCCTGGGCACCGCTCTGCACCGCCACGAGCGCATAGAGCAGCCACACGTTGCCCACTTCCAGCCACGCCTGGAGGGCCAGCGCGGCGGTGGTCAGCCAGAGGACGGACGAGGCCAGCAGGGCCACGGTGCGGCGGTCATGGGCGTCGGCGATCGAGCCGCCCAGGAGGCCGCCAAAGACCAGCGGCACGAGGGCGAAGAGGCTCAGCAGGCCCACGTAGAGGCTGTCCTGGGTCAGCCGGTAGACCTCCAGGCTGACGGCCACCAAGGTCAGTTGGCTGCCCAGGGCGGAGACGGCGGACCCAAGCCACAGACGGCGGAAGGCCGGACTTTCACGCAACGGCGTGATGTCCGCCAGCAATTTCTCCACCGGGCAACTCTAGTGGCGAACCGGGACTGCCCTGTGACACGGCCGGACAATATTAGCCACGCCTTATTGTGAGGCAGTCATAATAAGTGCTTGAATGGGGGTATGACGGATTCCTCGGGTACCCACGACGCATGGGCAGCCGCCCTGCGTGCCCACGGCCGCCGGGTGACCAAGCAGCGCCTGGCCGTGCTGGCCGCCGTCGAACATCACCCGCATTCGCCGGCAGAGGGAATCCTTGCCGCCGCCCGGCAGGAATTGCCGGACCTGACCGCCCAGTCTGTCTACGTGGTCCTCGGGGACCTCACGGATCTGCACATGCTGCGCCGTTTTGAGCCCCCGCACTCCCCCGCGCTGTACGAGACGCGGGTCGGGGACAACCACCACCATGCCGTGTGCATCAGCTGCGGCCGGGTGGAGGACGTCGAATGCGCCGTGGGCCACGCACCCTGCCTGACCCCGCACTGGAACGCGGACGCCAAGCCGATGACCATCCAGATCGCGGATGTGCTGTACCAGGGCATCTGCCAGGACTGCCAGCGCACCCAACAGCTTCCCTCCGAACGAAACTAAGAAACCCAACCCAAGGAGAACTATGACTGAGATCATCTCTGCGCCCGCCGTGTCCACGACACAGTCCGGGGCTCCCGTCACTTCCGACGCCCACTCCAAGTCCGTCGGCGCCGACGGCGCGATCATCCTGACCGATCACTACCTGATCGAGAAGCTCGCGCAGTTCAACCGCGAGCGCGTCCCGGAGCGCGTCGTGCACGCCAAGGGCGGCGGCGCCTTCGGTACCTTCAAGACCACAGAGGACGTCTCGAAGTACACCAAGGCCGCACTGTTCCAGCCCGGCGTTGAGACGGACATGCTCATCCGCTTCTCCTCCGTTGCCGGCGAGGCAGGCTCCCCCGACACCTGGCGCGACCCCCGCGGTTTCGCCGTGAAGTTCTACACCACCGAGGGCAACTACGACCTCGTCGGCAATAACACTCCGGTGTTCTTCATCCGCGACGGGATCAAGTTCCCGGACTTCATCCACTCCCAGAAGCGCCTCCCCGGCACCCACCTGCGCGACGCCGACATGCAGTGGGACTTCTGGACCCTCTCCCCCGAGTCCGCCCACCAGGTCACCTGGCTCATGGGTGACCGCGGCCTGCCGGCCTCCTGGCGTGAAATGCAGGGCTACGGCTCGCACACCTACCAGTGGATCAACGCCGAGGGCGAGCGGTTCTGGGTCAAGTACCACTTCAAGTCCAACCAGGGCGTCAAGTCCATGACCGGGGACGAGGCCGAGGCCCTTGCCGGCGCCGACGGCGACTTCTACATCCGCGACCTCCAGGAAAACATTGCCGCCGGCAACTTCCCCTCCTGGGACCTCCACGTCCAGGTCATGCCGTACGAGGACGCCAAGACGTACCGCTTCAACCCCTTCGACCTCACCAAGGTGTGGCCGCACGCGGACTACCCGCTGGTCAAGGTCGGCACCATGGAGCTGAACAAGAACCCGGAGAACTACTTCGCGCAGATCGAGCAGGCCACCTTCGCGCCGTCGAACTTCGTGCCGGGAATCGCCGCCTCCCCGGACAAGATGCTGCAGGCCCGCATCTTCTCCTACGCGGACGCGCACCGCTACCGCGTCGGCACCAACCACGCCCAGCTCCCGGTGAACCTGCCCAAGAGCCAGGTCAATAACTACAGCCAGGACGGCGCCGGGCGTTACCACTTCAACGCCCCGTCCGTTCCGGTGTACGCACCGAACTCTGTGGGCGGTCCGGCTGCCGTTGAGCCCGGCGTTGCGGGCGGCGGCTGGGAGAACGACGGCGAGCTCACGCTCTCCGCGCACTCCTTGCATGCCGAGGACGGCGACTTCGGCCAGGCCGGCACGCTGTACCGCGAGGTGTACAACGACGGCGAGAAGGCCCGCCTGTTGGAGACCGTCACCGGCGCCGTCAGCGGCGTCAAGAACGCCAGCATCAAGGAACGCGCCATCGCGTACTGGACCAACGTCGACGCTGAATTCGGCGCCAAGCTGCGCGCCAACCTCGGTGCCGGCCAGGTTGAGTCCGACGCCGAGGCCGCCAACAAGGTCTGATAGTTGCGTCGAAGGTTGCCTGATTGCCGGCCTTGACGGTCGCCTGGGCGGCCGGTGACCGGCATTCGGTGACAGCTGGAGCCAACAGAACGCCCCGCCACGGACTCCGTGGCGGGGCGTTTTGCGGTTATCCACATGGGTGCGCGTGGCCCTCGCCACCGCGTGCCGCGGCTCCATAGGATTTGGGCATGACCGCTTTCGTTGGCACTCCATTCGCAGGCATTCCAAGTGACGCCTTCCGGTTCTACGCCGATCTTGAACAGAACAACAACCGGGACTGGTGGCTCGAGCACAAGCCGGTCTACGAGGCCGCGGTGAAGGGGCCTCTGACCCAACTGCTGGCCGAGCTGGAGCCACGCTTCGGACCGGCCAAGCTCTTTCGCCCCAACCGGGATGTCCGGTTCTCGCCGGACAAGTCACCCTATAAGACCGCGCAGGGGGCCTTCGCGGCGGTGGACGAAGGCGTGGGCTTCTATATCCAGCTCAGCGCCGACGGCCTCCTGATCGGCGGCGGCTGCCACACCCACACTCCGGCCCAGCTGGCACGCTTTCGCGGTGCCGTGGACGATCCCGCCAGCGGCGACGCCCTCCAGGCGATCGTGCGGAAGGTCGAGGCGGCAGGGTTCGCGGTGGAGGGCGAACGGCTAAAAACGGTGCCGCGGGGCTTCGACAAGGACCATCCCCGGGCGGAGCTGCTCAAGCACAAATCCCTCACGGCAGGTGTCAACGTGGGCCAGCCCGGCTGGCTTGCCGGTCCCGGGGCGGTGGAGGAAGTGGCACAGCGCTGGGAGCAACTGCGCCCCCTCGTGGAGTGGGAGGGCCGCTACGCTGCTCCCTGACGTTCTGCTCAGATGTGCTGGCCGTCGGTGGCGAGGCGCCTGTCGAGGTTGTTGAAGAAGACCAGCATCATCAGCTCAAAGGCCTTGGTGGCTTCCTCTGGCTGGTTGTTGACGACGAAATCGAACTGCAGCCCGTAGAACGCGGCCGTGAACAGCCGGGCGTCGGTGTCGGCGAATTCCGGCTGGATGCCCTGGATGACCAGCCAGTCCCGGGCCTTCTCGTGCAGCATCCGGAAGTGCTCCTGCGCTGTGCCGCGCGGCACCGCCGCCACAATGTCCTGCGCCGTGGCCTCAAATTCAAGCCGGGCCAGGTGCCGGTTGCGCTGCGCCATGGTCCACTGCCAGGACTCAAGCAGGAAAGCCCGCCACGCGTCCCGGTCGATGTCCCTGACGTCGGTGGCGCGGATGCTGTCCAGCCGGGACTCGATGCCGCGGATGATCTCGTTGATCAGCTGTTCGCGGTGCCCGAAGTGGTAGACCAGGACGTAGCTGCTGACACCCAGCCCGTCGGCCAGGCCGCGAAACGTCAGCTCCGCCAGGGTCTTGTCCATGAGGTAGTCGAGAATTGCCGACAGCAACTCTGATTTGCGTTCCGGTCTTGCTGGGCGGGCCATGTGTCCATCTTAGGGAGCACCGCCATTACGGAGCGGCGCACCAACGCCGAAGTCGCCGGAGCCGTGCGGTTACGCCGGAAATTTCCAGCGAATTCGCACGGCTGCGGCGACCTCGATGCGGCGGGGCCGATCGCTCCCGTCTCAGGAGCGGGTGAGCGCGTCCTCGTTGTCCTCCGCGGGCGCTCCGGCCGCGCTGGCCGTGCCGTTCACCGAGGCGCGGGCCTCCGCGAACTTTTCATTCAGCCGGGAGTGGCGCTGGCCGTAGGCGAAGTAGATCGCAATACCGATCACGAGCCAGATGGCGAAGAAGATCCAGGTTTCCACGGCCAGGTTCGTCATGAGGTACAGGCACAGGACCGCAGAGACGACCGGGAGCACCTTGCCGAACGGGACACGGAAGGCCGGCTTCAGGTCCGGGCGCTTCTTGCGCAGCACCAGGATGCCAAGGCTCACCATCACGAAGGCGGACAGGGTCCCGATGTTGATCATTTCCTCGAGCAGGTCCACGTTGGTCAGGCCGGCGACGAGCGCCACTCCGGCGCCGCAGATGATCTGCAGGCGGGCCGGCGTCCCCCGCACCGAGCTGGTCTTGGACAGGGAGCGCGGAAGCAGGCCGTCGCGGCTCATCGCGAGCACCACGCGCGAGAGGCCCATGAGCAGCACCATGATCACGGTGGTCAGGCCCACGAGGGAGCCAAAGGCAATGACCTTGGCGGCGTCGGTATTGCCGACCGCTTCGAAGGCGGTGGTGAGCGTCGGGTTCTTGGCCTCGGCCAGCTGGGTGTAGGACACCATGCCGGTCAACGCCAGCGACACCAGGATGTACAGCACGGTAACGATTGCCAGGCCGCCGAAGATGCCGCGGGGCAGCGTCTTCTGCGGGTTCTTGACCTCTTCGGCCGAGGTGGCGACGACGTCGAAGCCGATGAAGGCGAAGAAGACCAGGGCGGCGCCGGCGAAGATCCCGAGGGTTCCGTACTGGGCCGGGGCGGCGCCAGTCAGGAAGCCGAAGAACGACTGCTTGAGGACATCCGCGGTTCCGGTGCCTCCGGTCGGCTCGGAGGCCGGGACGAACGGGGCGTAGTTCTCGAACTTCACGTACGTGAAGCCGACGACGATCACGAAGAGGACCACCGCGATCTTGATGAGCGTGAAGATGTTGCCGACGCGGGCGGAGAGCTTGGTCCCGAGGACCAGCAGCACGGTGAAGATGGCAACGATCAGGAAGGCGCCCCAGTAGAGGTCGATGCCGCCCAGGGAGATCGACGGCGGAATGTCCACGCCCATGAGCGCAAAGACTTTGCTGAGGTAGATGCCCCAGTACTTCGCGATCACGGCGCCGGCCGTGAAGAGTTCGAGGATCAGGTTCCAGCCGATGATCCACGCCAGGATCTCACCCATGGTCGCGTAGGTGAAGACGTAGGCCGAGCCTGCCACCGGGATGGCCGTGGCGAACTCGGCGTAGCACATGATGGCGAGCGCGCAGGTGACGGCGGCGATCGCGAAGGAAATGGTGACGGCGGGGCCGGCAAAGTTCGCGGCGGCCTTGGCGCCGACCGAGAAGATCCCGGCGCCCACGGCAACCGCGACCCCCATGATCATGAGGTCCCACGTGCTTAGCGTGCGCTTCAGCTTGCGTCCGGGTTCATCGGCGTCGGACATGGACTGCTCGATGGATTTGGTCCGGAAAAGGTTCATTAGGAAAGTCCGCAATCTCGATAACTGGGGTGGAAACAGACCTATCCATCTTAGAGTCCATCCACTGGACGGCCCGATTTGTCCCGCATAGTGAGACAAAGGCCCGGCCGGAGCCGCCGCGGAAGCTGCTCCGCGGGCGGCTCCGGCCGGGCCGGGGGGCGGGTCAGACGGGCCAGTTTTCCATCAGCGTCGAGCGGATGAGGAACCGTTTGCCTTCCGGCGCTTCCACCGAGAAGCCGCTCCCCCGGCCGGGGACGACGTCGACGGTCAGGTGCGTGTGGCTCCAGTAGTTGAACTGTTCACGCGACATCCAGAATTCCAGCGGCTGGGGCTGCAATCCGTCGGAGATGTCGAACAGGCCCAACAGGACGTCGGAGTCGCCGGTCAGGAACTCCCCCGCCGGATAGCACATGGGTGAGGATCCGTCGCAGCAGCCGCCCGACTGGTGGAACATCAAAGGCCCGTGCTGCGTCCAGAGCTTGCGGAGCAGGTCCACGGACTCCGGCATGAGCGCCACCCGGGAGAATTCCTCCCCGGGGCGGGTCACGGCGGCGTCGAGCCTGGTCTGGGTCATTGGGGTCTCCCTGGCTGGTCCGGAAAGTGGTGCGGGCGGGGCGGATCGTTCGCGATCCGCCCCGCCCGGGTCAATGCGGCTTAGAAGAAGCCGAGCTTGTTTTCGTTGTAGCTGACCAGGAGGTTCTTGGTCTGCTGGTAGTGGTCCAGCATCATGGAGTGGTTCTCGCGGCCGATGCCGGAGGACTTGTACCCGCCGAACGCGGCACCGGCGGGGTAGGCGTGGTAGTTGTTGACCCACACACGGCCGGCCTGGATCTCGCGGCCGGCGCGGTAGGCGACGTTGCCGTTGCGGGACCAGACGCCGGCGCCGAGGCCGTAGAGGGTGTCGTTGGCGATGCCCATGGCGTCGTTGTAGTCGCTGAAGCGGGTTACGGACACCACCGGGCCGAAGATTTCCTCCTGGAAGATCCGCATCTTGTTGTGGCCTTCGAAGATGGTCGGCTGGACGTAGTAGCCGCCGGCCAGATCTCCGGGCATTTCGGCCCGGCCGCCGCCGGTGAGCACCTTGGCGCCCTCCTGCTTTCCGATGTCGATGTAGGACAGGATCTTTTCCAGCTGGTCGTTGGAGGCCTGGGCGCCGAGCTGGGTTTCGGTGTCCAGCGGGTTGCCCTGGATGATTTTCTCCACCCGGGCCACGGCGTCGGCCATGAAGGAATCGTAGATGTCTTCCTGGACCAGCGCGCGGGATGGGCAGGTGCAGACTTCACCCTGGTTGAAGGCAAAGAGCGTGAAGCCCTCCTGGGCTTTGTCGTAGAACGCGTCATTGGTGTCCGCGACGTCGTTGAAGAAGATGTTCGGGCTCTTGCCGCCGAGCTCCAGCGTGACCGGGATCAGGTTCTGGCTGGCGTACTGGCTGATCAGCCGTCCGGTCGAGGTTTCGCCGGTGAAGGCGATCTTGCGGATACGGGGGCTGGAGGCCAGCGGCTTGCCGGCCTCGACGCCGAAGCCGTTGACCACATTGAGGACACCGGCCGGCAGCAGGTCGCCGATCAGTTCCATCAGCACCAGGATCGAGGACGGTGTCTGCTCGGCCGGCTTCAGGACGACGGCGTTGCCGGCGGCGAGGGCCGGCGCGAGCTTCCAGACGGCCATCAGGATCGGAAAGTTCCACGGGATGATCTGGCCGACGACGCCGAGCGGCTCATGGTAGTGGTAGGCCGTGGTGTCGTCGTCGAGCTGGGACAGTCGTCCCTCCTGCGCGCGCACGGCGGAGGCGAAGTAGCGGAAGTGGTCCGCAGCGAGCGGAATGTCGGCGTTGAGGGTTTCGCGGATCGGCTTGCCGTTGTCCCAGGATTCGGCGACGGCGAGCATCTCCAGGTTCTCATCGATCCGGTCGGCGATCTTGTTCAGGATCGAGGCACGCTCGGCCACGGAGGTCTTGCCCCAGGACGGGGCAATCTTGTGGGCCGCGTCCAGCGCCAACTCGATGTCCTCGGCGGTGCCGCGGGCCACCTCGCAGAAGACCTTGCCGGTGACGGGGGTGATGTTCTCGAAGTACTGGCCCTTGACCGGGGCAACCCATTCGCCGCCGATCCAGTTCTCGTAGCGGTCCTTGAAGGTGACCTTCGAGCCCTCGGTACCGGGCTGGGCGTAGACAGTCATTGCTAGCTCCTTTGCTGTGCAAAATTTGTGGCGGCCAGTTTCTGGCGCTCACCGTTGCCTACAGCGTAGAAGCCGGAAGGTTGCAGTCAGGTTGCAAGCAAGTGATCCGGGTCACTTTCCCGGGAAAGGCCGGTCAGGCGCTCAGTTCCCTGTCCAGCCGTTCGAGATCTGCGACGACGGCGGCGCGCTTGGGCGAGCGGGGCGGCAGCAGCTTCAGTGCGGCGGACCGGACCTCGACGTCGTCCCTTGCCTCGGGCAGCTCGGCGTACTTCAGGAGCGATTCCGCGCTGCCGTCCGTCAGCACGGCCTCGCGCAGCAGGGAAGAGACCCGGCTCCGCAGCTCGGCGATGCCGGGCGCCTCGGAGCGGGGCAGCACGGCGCCGCGGTAAATTTCCAGCGCTATCCGGTGGGCACCGCGCTGCAGGCAGTTGAGGACCTGGCCGGAGTCCGGCAACAGGTCCATTGGCAGCCGGTAGGGCCGGGATTCCGGGACCGCGTCCGGGTTGAGCTGATGCAGGACCTTGCGCAGGCGCACCATCTCGGCCCGCAGCGTCATGGTGGAGGCATCCCCGGGGTAGAGCAGGGTGCAGAGCTCCTCCGCGTTCAGCCCTTCAGAGTGGGTGCTGAGCAGGGCCAGGATTTCGCTGTGCCGGGCGGACAGGGCCACGGTGCGGCCGTCGATGCTGAGCAGCGCCTGGTCCCGGCCGAGCAGCTGGAGACTGTTGCGGTAGAGGCTGTTGGCGCCCGGGTCCCCGGACGTTTTCGGCGCCGGGCTCCGCCGCCGGGACGCCGGGGACTGCCCGGCTGCGGCCAGCTGCAGCCGTTCCACCCGCAGATGCGCCTGGGCGGCGGCCACTGTCGCTTCGACGAGGGACAACGTATGCGCGGCGACGGCCGATTCCGTGCCGGTGATGTCCACGACTCCCAGCAGGGCGCCGGAATCAGGATCGTGGAACGGCACGGCCGTGCAGCTCCACGGGTGGACGGAGCGCTTGTAGTGTTCGGCGCCGGAAATCTGGATGCCGCGGCCGAGGGCCAGCGCCGTACCCGGGGCGCTCGTGCCAACGGTTGCCTCGGACCAGTCGGCTCCCGGGACGAACATCATCCCTTCGGCCCGGCGCCGCATGGCGGCGTCGCCTTCGACCCAGAGCAGCCGGCCCACCTCGTCCCCCACGGCCACCAGCATGCCGCTGTCGTGGCTGGGCAGGACCAGCAGCTTGTGGATCACGGGCATGATGGCGGCCAGGGGGTGCTGCCGCCGGTATGCTTCGAGTTCTTCGCGGTCCATGGCGAGCGGGGCTTCGGGGTTGTCCGGGTTGGCGTGCAGCTGGACGGAACGCTGCCACGATTCCTGAATCAGGGTGCTGATACCGGGCAACTGTAGGCCCTCGGAGAACGCCAGTCCACGGGAGTCCAGCTGCTCATGGCCCGCACTGGCATATTGCTGGCGCAGCTGTGCGGTGACCCCGCCTGTTGGCGGTAACAATGCTGCCGGATGGACCAGGTTCTTCATTGAACTCCCACTGGACGGGCTCGATGGCGTGCCGGAGGCAGCCACGTCCGGCCCAGTCTAATGGGCCTGCAGGCCACCCGCCAGAGACGCCGGGAACCGCCCCTGCTACCCGCGGGAAATCTCGATCATGTCCTCGCGCGGCACCACCTTGATGCGCTCCCGTTCGATGCCGTTGGCGGACTCCGCCGCGGACCACTCGGCGCCGAGGGCAAGCTCGTGGGCATCGAGCTTGATCCACCCTTCCCACGTGGTGTACTCGATGCCGCGCTCCTTGAGCAGGTCGATGATGGCCTGCGGGTCCGGGTTCTGCGCCGGCGGCAGCGTCAGCCGGTCCTCCAGCAGAAAGCCGATGGTCTCCAGCGCGTCGCCCTTGGTGTGGCCGATCAGCCCGACGGGGCCGCGCTTGATCCAGCCCGTGGCGTAGATTCCGGGCACGGGGTTGCCCTCGGCGTCGAGCACGCGGCCGCCTTCGTTCGGGACGACGCCGCGGCGGGCATCGTATTCCAGCTCATCCAGCGGCGAACCGTGGTAGCCGATCGCGCGGTAGACGGCCTGGACCGGGTAGTCGAGGAACTCACCGGTGCCCTTGACGTTCCCGGTGCCGTCCAGCTGCATGCGTTCGAACTTGATGCCGGCGACCTTGCCGGGGTTCGCGGCGTCGTCTGTTGTTCCATAGATTTCGACGGGGCTGTGCAGGAAGTGCAGGTGCAGCCGGCGCGAGGACGGTTCCTCGGCCTCGGCGTGCTCCTCGACGAGCCAGTTCGTGAGGGTGTTGACCATGGTCCGGATCTGGTTGTTGCTGCGAACGGCCTCGTCCGAGGCCTCGTCGAATTCGAAGTCCTCGGGATACAGGACGATGTCCACGTCCTTGGCGTGGCTGAGTTCGCGCAGCTCCAGCGGCGTGAACTTCACCTGGGCCGGGCCGCGGCGGCCAAACACGTGGACGTCGGTGACCGGCGAATCCTTGAGCGCCCGGTAGACGTTGTCCGGGATTTCGGTGACCAGGAGTTCATCGGCGTGCTTGACCAGCATGCGGGCCACGTCGAGGGCCACGTTGCCGTTGCCGATCACCGCAATCTCCTTGGCCTCCAGCGGCCAGTCCCGCGGCACGTCCGGGTGGCCGTCGTACCAGGAGACGAAGTCGGCCCCGCCGAAGGATCCCTCCAGGCCGATCCCGGGAATATCCAGGTCCGCGTCCTTGATGGCGCCGGTGGAGAAGATGACGGCGTCGTAGAACGCGCGGAAGTCATGCAGCGTCAGGTCCCGGCCATAGGTGACGTTGCCGAGGAACCGGATGTCTCCGCGGTCCAGGACCTTGTGGAGCGCATTGACAATCCCCTTGATCCGCGGATGGTCGGGAGCCACCCCGTAGCGGATGAGGCCGTAGGGCGCCGGATAGGCCTCGAAGAGGTCGATGCTGACCTGGAAGTCGCCGTCC
This sequence comes from Arthrobacter humicola, assembly GCF_022803015.1. Classification (GTDB taxonomy): domain Bacteria; phylum Actinomycetota; class Actinomycetes; order Actinomycetales; family Micrococcaceae; genus Arthrobacter; species Arthrobacter humicola_A. The sequence continues at coordinate 64,120 of NZ_JAFKON010000014.1, read as the reverse complement.
TTGACCTCATTGGATTTCGTCAGGATGTCCGCGGCGTAGACACCGGCCGGGCCCGCGCCAACAATCGCGACACGGAGGGGACGAGAGGATGTGGATTCGGCCGAGTTGGACACCGGGAGCCCTTCTGAGTCTTAGGGACAGCGCCAGTAGATACAGCGCACAGGCCCCTATTCTAAATGTGACCGGCCTGCTCGCGCTCCGATTGGCAGGAATAGGCGTCGCGCAGGTGGTGTTATTGGTTTTGTGCCTAAGCCCGAAGGATCCTTGTCCCCCGCCCCCTTGACAGCGCCGGCCAGCCCGGCCGCTGGGGCAGGGCCGGTGCCGGCCCGGCCGGGCGGACCGGCACCGGTGGACAAGGACACGACGGCGGGAATCCTGTTCGGCATCGGCGCCTACGGGCTCTGGGGGCTGCTGCCCCTGTACTTCTATGTCCTGCATCCGGCCGGCGCGGTCGAAATCGTTGCCAACCGGGTGGTCTGGTCCCTCCTGTTCTGCGTCCTGCTCATCACCGTCACACGGTCCTGGCGGGTGCTGGCTGCTGCTTTCCGGGACCGCACTGTGGTTTGGCCGCTGTCCGTCGCCGCTGCCCTGATCGCGGTGAACTGGCTGACGTACACCTACGGCGTGACCACCGGCCAGGCCGTCGAGGCCTCCCTGGGCTACTTCATCAACCCGCTGGTCTCCGTATTGCTGGGGGTCTTCGTCCTGAAGGAGAAGCTGCGGCCGCTGCAGTGGGCCGCGGTCGGCATCGGCTTCGTGGCCGTCGGCGTGCTGACGGTCTCCTACGGCAAGCTCCCCTGGATAGCACTGACACTCGCGCTGAGCTTTGGCCTGTACGGATTCGTCAAGAAGCGCGTGGGCCCGCGGGCGGAGGCGATCACAAGCCTCACCGTGGAGACGATCGTCCTGGCGCCCGTAGCTGCGGCCACCATGATCTTCCTCGCCGTCAGCGGGTCGGCAACTCTGGCCGCAAACGGTGCGGGACATTTCTGGCTGCTGGTGGCGTCAGGCGTCATCACCGCGGTGCCCCTGCTGTTCTTCGGTGCGTCCGCCCGCCGCTTGCCGATGACCACGATCGGCCTGCTGCAGTACTTCGCGCCCGTCCTGCAGTTCATCGTGGCGCTCGTCGTGTTCAAGGAAACAATGACACCGGACCGGTGGGCCGGCTTCGGCGTCGTCTGGCTGGCGCTGCTGGTACTGACCGTGGACATGCTGCACACGGCCCGGAAGAACTCCGTGACCCGGAAACGGGCCCGCGCCGCCGCCTAGCTCTACCGCCCCGGCGGGTTGGCGGCCTGCGCACCCCTGCCACTGTGCGTTAGTGTCATCATGAAGGGGACATGTCGGGGCGAAATTGAGGATTGCTGGTGCCACACGAGGATCGTGAAACTCAGGGCGGGCGCGACATCTCGTCCCTGGACTTCGACAGCAACGGCATCTTGCGCCTTCAGTGGGCCCGCGGCGTGGTGATTGATGCCCCCAACGCCCAGCTGGCCATGGATCGCGTCAATGAGTTGTGCGGCGGCCGGCCCACGCCGCTGCTGATCGACATGGCCACCACGGACTCCGTCAGCCGGGCCGCCCGGGCCGTGTTCGCCAAGCACTGCGACGCCTCGGCAATCGCACTCCTCGGCTCCTCCGCCGTGGACCGGGTCCTCGCCAACTTCTTCCTCGGCGTCAATTCCGCGCCGGTTCCGACACGCTTTTTCACCAACGGTGAAGAGGCGGTCCGCTGGCTGACCTCACAGGGCCATGACGGGGCGTGATGATGACCGCCGCCTCGAGGAACTCGTGGACGGCATCGTGGTTCTGTCCTCGGGCGATCTGTCGAACCGGCTGCCGGTCTCACCGGCCCGGGACGGGATAGACGCAGTCACCACCGGCATCAACCTGCTGGCCGAAGAGCTCCAGAGCATGTACGAGGACCTGGAAGTCCGGGTCGCCGAGCGGACCGCGCTCCTGGAGGCGGCCAAAGCCGAACTCCGGCGCGTCATCAACACCGATGAGCTGACCGGCCTGGCCAGCCGCTCGCTGCTGCAGGAAAAAGTGGCCGAAGCCGTTGCCGGGGCCGGCACGGGACGCCAGCCGGCCCTGATCCTGATGGACCTTGATTCCTTCCGGCTCATCAACGACAGCCTCGGCCACGCCGCCGGGGACGCCGTACTGCGCGAGACGGCCCTGCGGCTTAGCGCCGCGGCCGGACCGGGCCACTTGATCGCACGCCTCAGCGGCGATGAATTCGCGGTGCTCGTCGCGGACCAGGACACGGAGTCCGTGCTGCAGACCGCGGCCCGGCTCGGCGAATCACTGAAGGACAGAATCATTGCCGGCGGTGTGGCGGTCGCCCTCACGGCCGGCACCGGTGTCCGGCTCGGCGAACCGGGCCTGCGAAGCGAGGAACTCATCCGCGATGCCGACATCGCCATGCACGAGGCCAAGAAACGCGGCAGGGACACCCTCCTGGTGTTTTCCGCGGCCATGCACGAGGCCGCCAAGCAGCGGGTCCACCAGGTGGCGGAGCTGCGGACGGCACTGGCGACGGACCAGCTCGAGCTGGAGTACCAGCCCATCATGGACCTGCGCACCGGAGCGATCGCCGGCGCCGAGGCCCTGATCCGCTGGCGCCATCCCGCCTTGGGCCTGCTGGGGCCGGATACCTTCCTCGACGCCGCCGACGAGGCCGGGCTCACCGTGGAAATCGGCCACTGGGTGCTCCGGAACGCCATCGCACAAACCGGCCGCTGGAAGTCCGATCCGGGGCTTCCCGCGGACTTCAGCACGCACATCAACCTCTCCCCCGCGGACCTGCACCACGTCGATCTGGCACCCTACGTCGAAGGCCTGCTGAGCCAGAACGGCGTCGAGCCCCGCCATATCTCGATCGAAATCACCGAAACCGCGATCATGCGCGGCGGCCCCGAAGTGGCCGCCACCATGCAGTCGCTCAATGACCTCGGCGTCCGGATCGAGATCGACGACTTCGGCACCGGCTATTCCTCCATCAGCTACCTGCGCACGCTCCCCGCCGCGCAGGCGAAGATCGATAAGTCCCTGCTCGACGGGCTGACCACGGACCGGCAGCAGGAAACCTTCGTCGCCGCCATCCTGCAGCTGATCCATTCGGCCGGGCTGGGCGCCGTCGCCGAAGGCATCGAGGACAGGGAGCAAGCCAACAGGCTGCGGCAGCTGAACTGCGAGTTCGGCCAGGGGTATTTCTTCAGCCGCCCGCTCCCGGTGGCGGACATGACGGACCTGCTCGCGCACAGAGACGGCGCGGTCGCGTGAGAGGAACCGTGCCGGCGGGCAGACGCAAAACAGGAAAACGCAAAACAGGAAAACGCGTGCACTGGGTGGCAGATAGTGTCCGGCTCGCGGCCAGGGTTGCCGTGCTCTCCCTGCACCGTCCCAGCCGCCCGGACCGGCGCTGGGATGCCTTCTGGCGCGGCGTGTCCCAGGGATCCCTCCGGGAACCGGTCATCTGGGACGCCGCCCCGGGCGCCGGGAACGAAGAGATCCGGCACCACCTGCGAGTGATGGCCGGCGCGATGGACACCAGCCTTCCGGTGATCGATCTCGGCTGCGGGAACGGCACCATCACACGGCGGCTTACCGACATCTTCGCCTCGGTCCTCGGCGTCGACGTCTCACCCCAGGCCGTGGCAGCCGCGCATTCCGCGCAGCCGCAGGTTGCAGGCCTCCGTTTCCGGAGCCTGGATGCCACGCAGCCGGCCGCGGCGGCTGCGCTGGCGGGCGAACTCGGCGACGCCAACGTCTTTGTCCGCGGCGTGCTCCATGTCCTCAGCCGGCGTCGGCAGGCACGCCTCGCAGGCTCCATCGAAGCGCTCCTGGGCACCCGGGGCAGGATCTACCTCGTCGAAACGAACGTGCCGGGCGGCGCCCTGAGCTACCTGCGGGAACTCGGCGCCACCGGCAGGCGGATCCCGGGACCGCTCCGCCAGGCCATTGCCTCGTTGCCGAAACCGGGCCACTTCGGTGCCGGGCAACGCTCCCGCGTGTTTCCCCCGGACCGCTGGACCCTCATCGCGGAGGGACCCACCGTCTTGAAGACGGTGCCGATGGAGGCCGGTGGACCGCCCGGCAGCATTCCCGCGTACTGGGCGGTCCTGGCCCCGGCGCCTCAGACCTCCGGGAAGGCATCCACCCGCTGGTAGTCGCGCGGGACCACCACCATCGGAACCGGAAGCGCCCGCAGCACCTTGAAAGCCGTGCTGCCAATGAACAGTTTGTGCTTCTCCGCCAGGCGGGAGGACCCGACGATCATGACCTCGCCGTCGTCCCATTCCAGGTCATCGATCGCTTCCTCGATCGTGCGGCCGTGCGCGACCTCCACGCTGACATGGTGGCCCTCCGGCAGACGGTGCGCGGCGGCAGCGAGGACGGTGTTGGCGTGGATGTGGGCGGCGTTGACGTTCTCCCCGCCGTCCCCCTCGACGTCCAGTTCCACGAGGGAAACCAGCCGAAGCGGCACGCCACGGCGCTCGGCGGATTCGATCGCGACGTCGATCGCCGCCTCCGCTCCGACGCGCTGGCCCACCGCGAGGGTCAGACGCGTGATGGCTTCGGTCTGGCGGTAGCCGCGCGGCGCCAGTGCCACCGGTACCGGGGCAGCGTGCAGCAGGGCGTTGGCCACGTTGCCCACGGTATGGCGCTTGAACAGGCCGCTGCTGGCGGCACCCACCACGATCAAGCCGGCCCTGAACTCGAGTGCGGCCTCGATGAGGCCGGCCGCGAACGATTCTGCCTGGCGGACATGGAAGTGCGCCTCCAGCCCCTCGGGGACCAGTTCCATTCCCTGGCGTTCCGCTGAGCGGATCTGCTGCTCCGCGGCGCTGACCTGGTTTCCTTCCGGATTCATCGCCACATAGGGCGTGTGCCGATCCACCACATAGACCAGGTCGAGATGCGCTCCCTGCGCGCGGGCCATGGCTGAGGCCAAGGCAACGGCGTCCGCACCACGTTCGGTGGGTGTATAGCCGACTACGTATCGCATGTATGAACCCCTTTTGGGTCTGGGGCAGATGCCAGCTGCGCCCCGGGGGTTCCGGGCGACGTCGGCCGGTCTGCGTTCCTGCAGTGGATAGGAACGACTCTAGTCCAGCGGCACGTCAAAAGGTGGTGACTTATTACCCTGACCAGCACAATCTTCCGGACCTACGCTGTAATGGTCGAGGGGAGCGCACCATGGACGCCATTCGCAACGGACGGACGCGGACGCGGACCGCGGGAGTGGGAACCCTGACGCTCCTGCTGGTCCTGACCGCCTGCACGCCGGCCCCGCAGCCCTCCGCCGGCAGCCAGCCGCCGTCGCAGTCCCCGACCGCCTCCGTCGGCCCGACCGCCAGCCCGTCGCCGTCGGCAACCGGGGATGCCGACGAAACGGCGCCGCCGCAACCAGGCGACAAGGTGATCTCCTCCACGGTCACCCACGACTGGTCCGTGCCGGGGCCAACCACCCCGTTCCACACGGACCACAAGAACCCTGTGCCGATCGCGCCCCCGCCGGCGGCACCGCTGCCGACGCTGTCCGCCATCGGCGCGGGCCAGCACCCCTCCGACGCGCCGCCGTACGACCAGTTGAGCTTCCGCTTCACCGGTGGCTTCCCCAGCTACGACGTCGAAACGGTCCCCGAACTCGTCGACGACGGCAGCGGCCTGCCCATCCCGATGCCCGGCACGGGAACCCTCCTCGAGGTGACCTTCCGCGGGGCCCAGTCGCACACCGCGGACGGCACGGCCAGCACCGTGACCAGTGCGCCGCCGCCGGCAATCGGATACCAGGCGCTCACCAGCTACGCGCCGGCCGGGGACTTCGAAAGCGTGCTGAGCTACGGGATCGGCGTCGGCCGTCCGATGGGCACGATTCCGGAGACGAAGGTGCGGGTCACTGAGGTGGAGAAGATCGAGCAGGGCCAGCACCTGTACGTGGTGGCGATCCAGCTGGACGCGACCGCCTGGAAGTAGGACCGGACGCAGGACCGGATGCAGGGCCGAACAAAGCCAAGCCGGAAACAGCGGAGGAGCCACGGACAAGGTGTCCGCGGCTCCTCCGCTGTGTCGCCCGTTTTCGGGTAGCGCCGGCTCGCCGGGAAAGGATCGCCTTCCCGGCAGCTCACTGGGCCTTGGGCTAGGCGTTGGCCTTGATGGCCGCGGCCAGGACTCCGAGGCCGTCCAGCAGCAGCTCGTCGCTGATCACCAGCGGGGGCAGCAGCCGGATGACGTTGCCGTAGGTGCCGCAGGTGAGGATGATGACACCCTCCTTGAGGCAGGCTGCGGCGACGGCCTTGGTCAGCTCCGGGTTCGGCTCCTTGGAACCGGCCTGGACGAGTTCAATGGCCAGCATGGCGCCGCGGCCGCGGACGTCACCGATCACTGAACTGTCAGCAAGCTCGGCGGCGAGTTCGCGCAGCTTGCCGAGGGCGATCTCTTCAATGTGCTTGGCGCGGCCGTTGAGGTCGTACTGCTCCATCGAGCCGATCGACGCCAGCGCTGCTGCGCACGCCACCGGGTTGCCGCCGTAGGTGCCGCCGAGGCCGCCCGGGTGGACGGCGTCGAGGAGATCGGCGCGGCCCGTGATGGCGGAGAGCGGCATGCCGCCGGCGATGCCCTTGGCCATGGTGATGATGTCCGGGACAACACCTTCGTGGTTCACGGCGAACCATTCACCGGTGCGGCAGAAGCCGGACTGGACCTCATCGGCGATGAACACGATGCCCTTGGCCTTGGCCCAGTCCGCCAGCGCGGGCAGGAACCCGTCGGCGGGGACAATGAAGCCGCCTTCGCCCTGGATGGGTTCGATGATGATCGCGGCAACCTGCTCGCCGCCGATCTGCTTCTCGATCATGGTGATGACGCGCTTGGCGGCCTCGGCACCGGTGATCTCCGGGTTTTCCTCGCGGAACGGGTAGCTCATCGGCATGCGGTAGACCTCGGGCGCGAACGGGCCGAAGTTAGTCTTGTACGGCATGGCCTTGGCGGTCAGCGCCATGGTCAGGTTGGTGCGGCCGTGGTAGGCGTGGTCGAATGCGACGACGGCGTCCCGGCCGGTGGCCAGGCGGGCCACCTTGACGGCGTTTTCGACCGCCTCCGCGCCGGAGTTGAACAGCACCGTGCGCTTTTCGTGGTCGCCCGGGGTGAGGCGGTTCAGCTGCTCGGCAACGGCGACATAGCCCTCGTACGGCGTGACCATGAAGCAGGTGTGGGTGAAGTGCTCCACGGCTTCCTTCACGGCGCCGACGACGGCGGGGTCCGAGGCGCCGACGCTCGTCACGGCGATGCCGGAGCCGAGGTCAATGAAGGAGTTGCCGTCGACGTCGTGGATGATGCCGCCGTCGGCGTCGGCCACGAAGACCGGGACGCTGGACGCGACGCCGGCCGCGACGACCGCCTTGCGGCGCTCGGTCAAGGCAACGGACTTGGGGCCCGGGAAGTCGGCCTGGACGCGGCGCTTCTGCTCGAGCCGGTAGGTGATGTCATGTGCGGTGGTGGTCATGGGAAGGCCTTCCTAAGCGTGCGGTTGAGGCGCGCGAGTTATGCGTCAGGTTGAGTTATGCGGATCCGCGTTTATGCGTCTGCGTTATGCGTCGAGCGCACTCATGACGTGCTTGATGCGGGTGTAGTCCTCCACGCCGTACATGGACAGGTCCTTGCCGTAGCCGGACTGCTTGAAGCCACCGTGCGGCATTTCGGCGGTGAGGAGAATGTGGGTGTTGATCCAGACTGCGCCGAAATCGAGGTCGCGGCTCAGGCGCATGGCGGTTCCGTGGTTCGTCGTCCAGACGCTCGAGGCCAGGGCGTACTCGACGTCGTTGGCCAGTTCCACGGCCTCGTCCTCGGTGCTGAACTTCTGCACCGTGATGACCGGGCCGAACGTTTCCTTCTGGACGATGTCATCGGTCTGCTTGGCGCCGGTGACGATGGTGGGTTCGAAGAAGAAGCCCTTCTCGCCCGCACGGTGGCCGCCGGTCTCGATCTTGCAGTTCGCCGGCAGGTGCTCGACGACGGAGGTGACCGCGTTGAAGTGGTTGACGTTGTTCAGCGGGCCGAAGTAGTTGTCTTCGTCGTTCTGCGAGCCGGTGTGCAGGGTCTTGGTGTGCTCCACCATGGCGGCAACGACGTCGTCGTGCACCGAATCCTGGACGAGGACGCGCGTAATGGCCGTGCAGTCCTGGCCGGCGTTGAAGAAGGCGAACTCGGCGATCGCCGCGGCGCTCTTCTTGATGTCGGCGTCGGCGAACACGATCGCCGGGGCCTTCCCGCCGAGTTCCAGGTGGGCGCGCTTGAGTCCCTTGGCGGCACCCGAGGCGACAGCGATGCCGGCGCGGACGGAACCGGTGATGGAGACCAGGCCGGGGACCTTGTGCTCGACCATCATGGCGCCGGTTTCGCCGGTGCCCAGGACAACGTTCAGGACGCCGGCCGGGAAGATCTCACCGGCGAGCCGGGCCAGCACCAGGGTGGATTCGGGGGTGGTGTCCGAGGGCTTGAGGACGACGGTGTTGCCGGCGGCCAGGGCGGGCCCGATCTTCCAGATGGCCATGAGGAACGGGTAGTTCCAGGGGGCCACCTGCGCAACGACGCCGATCGGCTCGCGCCGCACGTAGGAGGTGTGGCCTTCGAAGTACTCGCCGGCGGACTTGCCTTCCATGATGCGGGCGGCGCCTGCGAAGAAGCGCAGCTGGTCGGCGCCCGCGGCCACTTCCTCGGAGGCGATCAGGGAGCGGACCTGGCCGGTGTTGCGGTGCTGGGCCTCCACGAGCTCGTCACTGTTGGCCTCGACGGCATCCGCGAGCTTGAGCAGCATGAGCTGCCGCTGCCCGGGCGTGGTGTGCTTCCAGGTCTTGAACGCGTTCTTGGCTGCCGTCATGGCAGCGTCGACGTCGGCCTGCACCGAGATCGGCGCCTGCGCCACCACGTCGCCGTTGGCGGGGTTCACGATGGGCAGCAATCCTGTGCCGGCGGGGGTGACGAACTCGCCGTTGATGAAGTTCTGCAAGGTTTGAACCACGGTGTACAACCTCTTTCTTACTGCCAATGACGGATGTGTGACTGGTCACGAGCCTATGCCAGCAGGCCAAGGCAGGGAATAGGCACCTGCACACCATCCCCGCAGAACTTTAGTGCGCTTGACCAGCACCCGGCTATCCTGAATCCATGGCCATTTCACTCGCAGCCCTACTGGGAGTTCCGTCCCTGCATCTCACCAAGGCCGGACTCGCCGAAACCACCTGGCACCAGGACATTCTTTGGGTGGCCGTCACCGAACAGGAGGATCCGCAGCGGTTCCTCAATGGCGGCGAACTGATCCTGACGACCGGGATGCGGCTCAAGAGTGCCGCGGAGCAGCGCCGGTTCGTGCGTCAGGTCCAGCGGGCGGGCGCGGTGGGCATCGGGTTCGGGGTGGGCCTGACGCACGACGCCGTTCCGCCGGCCCTGATCGCCGAAGCCAACCGGTGGGGGCTGCCGGTGGTGGAAGTGCCCTACGAGACACCGTTCATCGCGATCGGAAAGCTCGTGGCCGACGCCCAGTCCGCGGACCACCTGGTCAAGCTTGAGCGGCTCATCGCCGGGCACCAGATCCTGGCCCGCGCCCTGCTGACCGGCGGCGGCCTCGCCGAGCTCCTGAAACACCTGGGGTCGATGCTGCGCACCGAGATCGTCCTGACCCAGTTCACCGCCCAGCTGTACAACAGCGTTGCCGGCCACCCGGCGCCCAAGGCCGAGGGCTGGGCGTCCTATCCCATCCCCACGGGACGCCGCGACGCCTGCACCCTGTGGGTGAAGCAGCCGTTCGAGGACACGGGCATCGTGGGCTACGCCCAAAACCTGATCAGCGTTGAGCTCAACAACATGGTCAAGCAACGGCAGGCGCAGCGGGCGCTGGCGGGCCAGGTCCTCGACGACGTTATCCACGGGACGCTGGAGGCGTCCGAAGCCACCCGGCGCCTGGCCGGCGTCGGCATCAACAGCACCCGCAAGAACGTGGTCCTGCTCGCCGAATCGGCCGCCCACCAGAAACAGCTGGGAAGCTCGTCGCTGCCCCAGCCGCTGGCTGCGGCGGTCGGCTCCGTCGTCGGGAAGGACCTCGTGGTGGTGGTGGCCGACGACGGCAGCGGCGCGAGCGCCCTTGCCCGCAGCCTCAGCGACCACCTCGCCGAGGCCGGGATCCATGCCACGATCGGCATAGGCGGGGCGTACACCAAGCCCAACGGCCTGCGCTGGAGCTATTTCGAGGCCCGCGACGCGGCCAGCCACGGGCTGCCGGTCAACGAGCCCGAGCGGCTGAGCCTGACCTCGCTGCTGCTGGCCAGCGAGGACGTTCCGCTGGCGGACATGGCCAGCGAATCCCTGAACCCGCTGCGGGCCTTCGACGCGGCGCACGGCGCCGAACTCATGGCCACGCTGGAAAGCTACCTCGGCAACAACGGTTCGGTGGCGGCCGTCGCCGAGGAACTGACGCTGCACCGCAATACTGTCCGCTACCGGCTGGCGCAGATCACCGAACTCACCGGATACGACCCCGCGCAGACAGCGGACCGGGTGCAGCTCTGGCTCGCGCTCGCGGTGCAGCGGCTCAGCGCCCGGCACCCGCGCTGACCCGCAGCCCCGCAACCGACCACCGCCGCACACCAGCCGCACACCAGCCGCAACTCAAGCAACGCGGGGTCACATGCAGAGATATTCGCCACTAAAGGCTGAGTCACAAACATCAAACGTCTAACCTTTAGCTATGGCTAGCAGCACGGCGGTTTCCGCACTTTCCCAGACAGCTCCACCCGGCGCGGTCCGCCCGCGGGGCGTGATCGTCGCCGGCGTCGTGGCGCTCGTGCTCATCGGGCTCAACCTGCGCGCCGGCATCACCGGCGCCGCCGCGCTTTTCCACGACCTGCAGGCTGTCCTGGGCTACGGCCCGCTGATCGCAGCGCTGCTCCCCTCGATCCCCACGCTGTGCTTCGCGGTGGCCGGCGCTGCCACGTCCTGGCTCACCCGGCAGCTGGGGCTGGAAAAAGCCATCCTGCTCTCCCTCGTGATGCTGGCCGCCGGGCTGCTGCTCCGCGGCGTCCCGTCCACCGGGATGCTGCTGGCCGGCACCGTGGCGGGGATGTCCGGGCTGGCCATCTGCAACGTGGCCATGCCCTCTTTCATCCGCGTGCACTTCGCGGACCGCACGTCCCTCATGACCGCCGTCTACACGCTGACCATGACCACAGGCGCCACCGCCACCGCCGTGCTGATCGTTCCGGTGGCCCAGGCCCTGGGCTCGCCGTCGGCGGGCGTCGGCGCGATCGGATTCCTGGCCCTGGGGGCGTGCCTCGGCTTCCTCCCGATCGCTGTGCACGCCCACCGCAACGCGTCCGCGACCAAGGCTGCCCGGGTCTCGCCATGGCCCCTGCTGCGGACCCGCACGGGCGCCCTGATCACCCTCGGCTTCACGGTGCAGGCGCTCCTGGCCTATGCCGTGCTCAGCTGGTTCCCCTACATGCTGGCCACCATGGGCCTCACCGCCTCCGACAGCGGGCTCATGTTCGGACTCATGCAGCTCGTCTCCGTCCCCGCCGGCATGGTGCTGGTGGCCATCGGTTCACGCCCCCGGATGCTGCGGACGGCGTTCTACCTTGCCACCGTGACCATGGCCCTGGGCATCCTGGCCATGCTGGTCCTCCCCCCTGCCTGGTCTCCCCTGACCGCTGTGCTGGTGGGCTTCGGCCTCGGCATCTTCCCGCTGGTCATGGTGATGATCAGCCGCAGCGGCCGCAGCACGGCCGAGACCACCGCGCTGTCCACCGTGGCCCAGTCCGCCGGGTATCTGCTGGCGACGCTCGGCCCGTTCGGCATGGGCCTGTTGCACAGCGCCACCAATTCCTGGACGCTGCCGTTGGCCCTGCTGCTGGCCGTGGCCCTCGGCCAGATCGCGGTTGGCCACCTGCTCTCGGCCGGCCCGAAGGAGCTGCGGGCCAAGGAACTGCCAGCCAAAAAACTGCGGGCCACCGCCCCGCACCCCTCGGAAGGAACCCGGCCATGACACTCACAGCTTCGCACCGGCCACCGCTGGCGGAGGAAATCACTGCCAAGCTGCGGGCCCTGATCCACTCGGGCGAGTGGCCGCTGCAGCAGCGCATTCCGGCCGAACCTGAGCTGATGGCCGCCTTTGGGGTCTCCCGTGGCACCCTGCGTGAGGCCATCAAAGCGCTGGCCCACAGCGGAATGCTCGAGGTCCGCCGCGGGGACGGCACGTATGTCCGCGCCACGAGCGAGATCGCAGGCGCCACGCAGCGCATGTATGAGGACCACTCCCAGGAGCACATCCTCGAGGTCCGGGTCGGGCTGGACACCCAGGCGGCCCGGCTCGCTGCACGGCATGCGACGGCCGACGACCTCACCGCCCTGCGCGGATTGCTCACCGCCCGCCGTGCCGCCTGGCTCGCCGAGGACTACGCCGCGTGGGCACGGGCAGACTGGGACTTCCATGCGCGCGTGGCCGAGGCGTCCGCCAACCCGCTGCTGCATGAGCTGTATGTCAGTTTCGGCAGCGTATTCCACAACGACCTGCTCCGCCAGCAGCGTCGGGGAGGCTTCAACGGCCTGCCGCACGAGGGCCACGACGAACTCGTGGCCGCGATTGCCGCCCGCGACGAGGCGGCCGCCGTCGAAAGCGTCACCCGGAACCTGAATTCCTGCGCGGAATGGCTCCAGGAGTAACCCAAGACTTTCCCAAGGTGCGCGGAAGATGCTCTGTCTCAGTGGCGGCCGCCACCCGCGCACCGGCCTCGCGGCCAGGCGGGTTTCCGTCATCATCGGCGTCAGCGCCGAGTCCGGACCGCCGGCCCCTGCGCCCAGCAGCAGGGGCCGGCTCGGCCGAGAGACACCCGGTTCCACCGGCGCCCATTAGGGTCTTAGTGCCGTAGACCGGACTCCAGCCGCGGTCAACACTAAGAATGGCAGGACGCCGCACGAGGGTGCCCGCGACAAGTGCAGCTGCGCCCCAGTCCCGGGCCGGGGTGCCGGTCTCGTTGGATGACAGTCTCGCCGGTGTCGCAGTGTTGTGGTTTACCTCAGCAAGTACGTCGCGAGGAGGTCGATGGTGGGCAAGAAGAAGAAAAAGTCCAAGGGCTCCGACGCAGAGGATGAGCGCGCCGGGAAGAAGATGCCGCGCAAGAAGTACGAAGCGGAGATGGAGGTCCTGCAGGGTGAACTGGTCGCCATGCAGGAGTGGGTGAAGGCCACCGGAGCCAAAATCTGCATCGTCTTCGAAGGCCGCGACACGGCCGGCAAGGGCGGCACGATCAAACGCATCGTCGAGCGGGTGAGCCCCCGGGTATTCCGCGTGGTCGCGCTCCCCACACCGACCGAGCGGGAGAAGTCGCAGATGTACCTCCAGCGCTACATGTCGCACTTCCCGGCGGCGGGCGAGGTGGTCATCTTCGATCGCAGCTGGTACAACCGTGCGGGCGTCGAACGGGTGATGGGTTTCTGCACCCCGGAACAGACCCAGAGGTTCCTCGACATGACCCCGATGGTGGAGAAGGCGATGGTCGACTCCGGGATCATCCTGCTCAAGTACTGGCTCGAGGTCAGTGCGGACGAGCAGACCAGGCGGCTCGAGAGCCGCATGGATGATCCGCGCAAGACCTGGAAACTCTCTCCGATGGACCTGAAGTCCTACAAACGGTGGTACGACTATTCCCGGGCCCGGGACGCCATGTTCGAGGCGACCGACACCGCTTGGGCGCCGTGGTACATCGCGCACAATGACATCAAGAAGCGCGGCCGGCTCAACGTCATCAGCCATATTCTCAGCCAGGTGCCCTACGAGCCGTACCCGGGGCTTGACGTCGAGCTCCCCAAGCGCCAGAAGGCCGGCGATTACACCGAGCCGGCACTGTCCGTGCGGCACATCCCCACCCCGTTCTAAGCAGCGCCCCGGCGATGAGGAGGAAGTCATGAGCGACGATCCCGGAGCAGTAGCTGGGGTGGCCCCGGCGGAGGCTGACGCGAGCTGGTACGCGCTGGCACCGGCTGAAGTGGCGGCCGAGCTGAAGGTGGATCCAGTTGGCGGGTTAAGCACGGGAGAGGCGCAGCAGCGGCTGCAGGAGTACGGCCCGAACGCCCTGGCCGCCGCTAAGCAGGAGCCGGTATGGAAACGGTTCTTCAAGCACTATCAGGACTACATGCAGATCGTCCTTGTGGTCGCCGCCCTGGTCAGCTTGCTGATCGCGGAGTACGGAACCGCTATTGGGCTTGCCCTGCTGACGCTGTTCAACGCGTGGCTGGGGTACCACCAGGAGGGCAAGGCCGAAGAAGCCGCTGCCTCCCTGGGGGAGATGATGAAGGCTATGGCCAAGGTGCGCCGCGACGGTGACGTTGTGGAGCTCCCCGCCGAACAGATCGTCCCCGGCGACATCGTGGTGGTCGATGCCGGTGACCGCGTCCCCGCCGACGGCCGGATCATCCTGGCGGCAACCCTCCAGATCGAGGAGGGCGCCCTGACCGGGGAGAGCGTCGCCGTCGAGAAGGACACCGAGACCATCGGCCGGCACGACGTCGGCATCGGCGACCGCCTGAACATGGCATTCATGAACACGAACGTGACGCGGGGCCACGGCGAAATCCTCGTCACCACCACCGGCATGGGCTCGGAGGTCGGCCACATCGCCCACATGCTGTCCGGGCAGAAAGTGGAGAAGACCCCGCTCACCAAGCAGGTCGACCGGCTCACCATCTTCATCATTGTCGCGGCCCTCTTCGCGTTTATCGCCATCGTCGTGATGGGCCTGGCCTCCGGCGAGTCCTTCGCGGTGCTCTTCGGAATCGGTGTGGCGCTGGCTGTCGGCTCCATCCCGGATGCGCTGCCCGCCGTCGTCACCACCATCCTGTCGGTCGGGTCGGTCAATATGGCCAAGAAGAACGCCATCATGAAGGTCCTCCCTGCGGTCGAGACCCTGGGCTCCACCTCGGCCATCAACTCGGACAAGACCGGCACCCTGACCCTGAACCAGATGACGGTCCGCGAGATCACCACAGTGCAGCACCACTACACCGTCAGCGGTGAGGGCTACAGTTTCGACGGCCAGATCCAACGGACCACCGGGGACGCCGAACGGGACCTGGACTACGTGATGTTCTCCTGCGCGTTGTGCAACGACTCCGATATCAACGACGGCGAGGTGGTCGGGGACCCCACCGAGGCGGCGCTCTACGTGCTCGCGCAGAAAGGCGGCGTGGACGTCAGGGAATTCCGCCGGAACAACCCGCGCGTGGCGTCGGTACCGTTCGATTCCGACTACAAGTTCATGGCCACGTTCCACCGGATGCCGGGGGACGATGGCATGCCCGTGATCCGGGCCTACGTGAAGGGGGCACCCGACGTCCTCCTGAGCAGGTCCTCGTTCGGCCGGATGCCGGGCGGCCACGCCGAGCGCCTCACCGACGAAATGCGGGGCAAGGTGCTTGCCGAGAACGATCGCATCGCCAGCCAGGGCAGGCGGGTGCTCGCCCTGGCGCAGCGCGAGTTCGACCCGGCGACGTTCCAGCCTTCGGGCGACCTGATGGCGTTGATGCAGGATCTGGAGATTTCGGCGCTGATCGGCGAGGTTGACCCGCCGCGCGCCGAGGCGGTGGCTGCCATCGCCAAGGCAAAGCACGCCGGCATCCGGGTCCGGATGATCACCGGCGACCACGCCGTCACTGCTGCGGCGATCGCCGACGAACTGGGCATCAGGGGCCGCGCGGTGACCGGGGCCGAGTTCGCGGCGATGAGCGACGCGGAGGCCGACAGCCAGGTGGACGGGATCGGCGTGATCGCCCGTGTCGCCCCCGAACACAAGGTACGGCTGGTCGAGGTGCTCAAGCGCAAGGGCAACATCGTGGCCATGACCGGCGACGGCGTGAACGACGCGCCGGCCATCGCGGCCGCCGACATCGGGATCGCGATGGGCATCACCGGCACCGACGTCGCCAAGGGTGCGGCCAAGATGATCCTGGCCGACGACAACTTTGCCACCATCGTCGCGGCGGTCGAAGAGGGCCGGCTCGTGTACGACAACCTGCAGAAGTTCATCCGGATCCAGGTTGCCAACCTGTTTATGTTCATTCTGGCGTTCATCGGATCCTCGGCCTTCGCCATAGCCGGCACGGCCCTGCTCAGCCCCGCCCAGGTGCTGTGGATCCACATGGCGATCGTCGCCCCGATTGGGGCCGTGATGGGCCTGGATCTCGCGACGCCGGGCATCATGGACCGCAAACCACGGCCCTTCAACCAGCCGATCCTCGTCCGGTCGATGATGGTCCGCCTGTTCATCGTCGGGCTTTTCATGGCGGCCGCGACGCTGATCCTCGTGCAGATCGGCAAGACGACCTACGGTTCACTGGAGGTCGGCCAGACCATGGCAGTGGTGGGGCTGGGGCTGATGAACATCTTCGTGGCGCTCAATCTGCGTTACCCGACCGAGAGCGCCTTCGGGCCCGCCACGGTGTCCAACCCGAAGCTGCTCTGGGCGTTCGCGTGGGCCGTCCTCGGCTCGATGCTGATCACCCAGATGAAGGTGATGCAGGACCTGTTCGGCACGCTGCCGCTTACCGGCCAGCAGTGGCTGCTCTGCCTGGTGCCGGGCGTGGTGCTGCTGTTCCTCGGTGAAATCTTCAAGATCATCCTGCGGGCCCGGCAATCGAAGGGCCGGGCCGCAGTCTCGGCTCCCCCGGTTCCGGCGTGAGAGTGCTGTTCCGGCGAGAGTGCGACTGCCACTGTTGAGGGCCGGAACGCGATGTTCCGGCCCTCGACAGTGGCGCATACGGCTGTGCCAGGGCTAGCGGACGAGGCCCTTCAGGACGTTCTTGGGCCGCTGCATCTCGCCGTGCTTGGCGCCGAGCACGACCACCCAGCCGGCGAATACGGGGATGGTCCACTGCAGGATCTTCAGCTGCTGCTGCGCGGAACGGAGTTCCTCCGAGGCACCCGGCTTCGGCTCGGTGGCACCCTTGGCGCCCTCGGCGGCCAGCTTGTCCACCTTGGCTCCCTGCAGGCCCGCGTACAGGGTCACAGCGGCTCCGGCGAGGGTGACGACGGACTTGTAGACGCTCAGGCGCGTGACGCCGTCCTGTTTGGCCATCCGGCCCTTGTTCTCCCACATGATGGCGAGGCCCGAAAGAAAATGCGCCCCAAACGCCGCCGTCTGGTACGGCGCCCACTTCTTCCAGCCCAGGCTTGAGAGGCGGGTACGTTCCGCAGGGTCCTTGGCAACAGCCGTAGCACCGTTGAGCCCAATGGCGCCCATCAGGGAACCGCCGAACCAGGCGGCTGCCGTCAGGTCGTGAATGGATCGGGCAACAAGATTACCTGCCATGTTGAGCTTCCTATCATCTGTCTTCGAATCCGAATCGCAGGGGCAGCAAGGCTGCCGGTCCGCGGCATGTCCACGAGCGGGGCCATGACTCGGCTATGGTAAGCACACTTACCAAAAACGCGGTAGTCCACGCGGCTGCCACTTCGCCGCGCGTAGAATCGGCGGCATAGGCACACCGCCGCAGGCACGACACGGCACACCGGCGCAACACCGGCACACCGCCGTTCCACCGGACCAGATGAGGAATACCCGCATCACCATGGCAGAAGAAGAGTCCGGGATCGAAGCCGCTATCGGCGACGCCGTCGACACCGCGGAGGCGGCGTCGAACAGCACCGCGCTCGACGTCGTCGCACGTTCCGGATTCGCGGTGATGGCGCTGCTTCATATCGTGATCGGGGCCATCGCCGTCGCCCTGGTCCTGGGCGCGCCGGGCCAGGCCGAACCCACCGGCGCCATCGAACAACTCGCCGCCAACCCCTGGGGTCCGGCGGTGATGTGGGCGGCCTGCATCGCCTGCGCGGGCCTCGCGCTCTGGCAGCTGAGCGAGGCGACGCTCCGGGGCCGCCACCTGCCGCGCCGGGAGCAGCTGGGCAAACTCATTTCCTCCGGTTTCCTCGCCATAGCGTACGGGAGCGTCGGGCTGAGCTTCGCGGGCTTCGGGCTCGGCCAGCGCGGCGATTCGGGCGACTCGACCCGGGATTTCAGCACGGCCCTGATCCAGTCACCGCTGGGGGTTCCGGCCCTTGTCGGCCTCGGGCTCACCATCATGGGAATCGGCGTGTATTTCATCGTCAAGGGCTTCGGGAAGAAGTTCAAGGAGGAACTGCAGCACTTCGAGGGGACCCGCCGCGGCAGGGTCATCAGCGCCCTTGGCGTCACCGGGCACGTCTCGAAAGGGCTGGCGCTGATCCTGACCGGGCTGCTCTTCGTCGTGGCCGCGGCGACCAACAATCCCGGTTCCTCCACCGGCCTGGACGGCAGCCTCAAGGCGCTCCGGGACCACCCCTTCGGCCCATACCTGCTCCTGGCGATCGGGGCGGGCTTCATTGCCTACGGCGTGTTCGCGCTGGTCCGGGCGCGCTTCGGCCGGATGTAGCCGCCGCCCCGGATGGGGATTTCCTTGTTGGCATCCGCCCGCGGGACTATCGTGGAGCTACCCCGGGCCGGGCTGGGAGGGCCACCGCGGCAGGTCTCGCAGAGGTATGGCATGAGCTACGTTCCGGTGAGCAGGCGCACCCTCCGACGGCACCGTGAATCTGAGCGGTCCACGCGGCGGCTTGTGGCCGGCCTGTCCGCCGCGGCCGCCGCGGCCTGGCTGCTCTCGGTCACGTTGTCCACCGCGGTCCATGTCGACACCTATGTCCACCATATCGCCGTCGTGCTGCACGTGCTGTCGATGGTCGTGGCCTTTGGCGCCGTCGTCCTGATGGACTGGCACGGCTTCCTGTGGCTGATCGGCAGACGCGACCTGGCCGAAACCATCAGGCTCGACGGCGCGGCGACACCGCTGATCTGGGGCGGTCTGGCCGGCATGCTGGCCACGGGCGCGTTCCTGAACCCGCACCTGAGCAACCCGATGACGGACCTCAAGCTCGCCGCCGTCCTTGTGCTCAGCCTGAACGGGATAATGCTCATTCCGCTCATGAGGCGGCTGGCCAGGCTGACGCCCGACGCCTCGTTCAGGGACCTGACCGCCGGCCAACGGGTCCATCTGCTGCTGTGCCTGGTGATCTCGCAGCTGTGCTGGTGGACGGCGATTGTCATCGGGTTCATTAACGCCGAGTTCTGAGGTGCCGCCGGGCCGCGCCCTAGCCGGCGGCCTTCCGCAGCGGCACCACGTCGCCTTCCTGGTACAGCAGGGCGCGGATCTCGGACTCGGCGGAATCCAGCCGCCTCGGGTCGATAGTTTCCCCGGCCGCGAAGTGGTCCAGCAGCCGGGGATCCACGTAGCTTTTCCGGGCGATCGACGGTGTGTTGCCCAGGACCGCGGCCGCGTCCTGCATGGCCTGGCTCACCGCGCTCTTCCGGGCAGAGACCTTCGCCTGGGGGCCGC
Source organism: Arthrobacter humicola (assembly GCF_022803015.1). Taxonomy (GTDB): domain Bacteria; phylum Actinomycetota; class Actinomycetes; order Actinomycetales; family Micrococcaceae; genus Arthrobacter; species Arthrobacter humicola_A. The sequence continues at coordinate 44,707 of NZ_JAFKON010000014.1, read as the reverse complement.
TCTGCGCCAGGCTGACCGCTGCCGCCGCCGTCCCCCGCAGGGTGCGGAAATCCTTTGCGGTGAAGTCCTCCCCCGTGCGCTCCTTGACGTACTCGTTGATGTCCGCGCTCGACACCGGATGCCAGCTGCGGCCGTCCTTGTAGGCCAGCAGGCGGGCGTTGCCGCCGCGGCGCTTGAGCTGGCGCACGACGGCGGCGAGGTCGGCGTCGTCAATCCGCGACTCCCAGGTCTTGCCGCTCTTGGCCGGGAAGCTGAGCCGGAGTTCATCCTTGCGCACCTTGACGTGGGCGCAGAGCAGGGTGGCGAGGCCGTGGCTGCCGTTTTCGTTGGTGTAGCGCTCCGAGCCGACGCGCAATGATCCGCTGTCGAGCATCCGAAAGGCGGCCGCCAGCACCCGTTCCCGCGTCAGCCCTTCGGAGCGCAGGTCCATGGTCACCAGGCGGCGTGCGGCCGGCAGGGTCTCAGCCAGCTGGAGCGAACGGTCGAACTTCAGCCGGTCCTTCCGTTCCCGCCAGCTCGGATGGTAGATGTACTGCCGGCGGCCCACCGCGTCGACGCCCGTGGCCTGGATATGTCCGTTGTCGTACGGGGCAATCCAGACGTCGGTCCAGGCCGGCGGGATCCCGATGCCCTCGAGCCGTTCCCGCACGGGGCCCGGCGGCAGGGTGGAACCGTCCAGGTCCTTGTAACTGAACCCAGTCCCTGCGGGGACCCTGCGGTATCCGCGGCCGGACGCGTTGCTGTGGCGGAGCCTCATTGGCCGGCCCCGGGCGAGTGTTCATCCATGACGGTAAGCCTACTGACTACCACCCGGGTTTCCACGCCCTTGGAGGCCATGAAAACGACGCGGGGCCACTTCGCGACCCTCTTCCTGTCTGGAATGGGCGCGAAGTCACCCCGCGTTGCTCTGAGTCGTTGCTCTGCGTCGTTGCTCTGCGTCGAGGCTAGACCTCGACGGCGGCGCCGCGGGAGATCTCCACCATGTCCTCGCGGGGCACCACCTTGATGCGCTCGCGCTGAACGGCGACGCCGTGCGACCCGCCGGCAGCGGTGGCCTTTTCACCGAGGGCGCGCTCGTGCTCGTCCAGGGCCAGCCAGCCTTCCCAGCTCGTGTACGCGACGCCGCGGCCCGCCAGGAGCTCGACGATCGCCTCGGGGGCGGGCGCCGCGGCCAGCGGCAGGTTTTCGCGGTCCTCAAGCAGGTAGGTCACGGTTTCGAGGGCGTCACCCTTGGTGTGGCCGATCAGTCCCACCGGGCCGCGCTTGATCCAGCCTGTCGCGTAGATCCCCGGCACGTGGGTGCCGGCGGCGTCCAGGACCCGGCCGCCGTCGTTCGGGACGACTCCCTTGCTGTGGTCGAACTCGACCTCGGGGAGGGCGGAGCCGAAGTAGCCGATGGCGCGGTACACGGCCTGGACCGGGTACTCGACAAACTCGCCCGTGCCGCGGGCGTTGCCGGTGCCGTCCAGTTCGGTGCGCTCGAACTTGATCCCGGCGACGCGGCCGGGCGCGTCGGCGCCGTCTATGGTTTCTGCGTAGATCTCGACGGGGCTGTGCAGGAAGTGCAGGTGCAGCCGGCGGGACGCGGTGAGCTCGGAGAGGTCCTCGGGCTGTTCGGCGATCCAGTTGGTGAGCGTGCCCACCATGGTCTTCGTCTGGTTGTTGCTCTGGATCTGCCGGTCCGATTCGGCGTCGAACTCGAAGTCCTCGGCGTAGAGGATGATGTCCACGTCCTTGGAGTGGGAGAGTTCGCGCAGTTCCAGGGGCGTGAACTTGACCTGGGCGGGTCCGCGCCGGCCGAACACGTGCACGTCCGTGACCGGCGAGGACTTCAGCCCGGCGTAGACGTTGTCCGGGATTTCGGAGACCAGGAGGTCGTCGGCGTGCTTGGAGAGCATGCGGGCCACGTCGAGGGCCACGTTGCCGTTGCCGATCACGGCGATTTCCTTGGCCTCCAGCGGCCATTCGCGGGACACGTCGGGGTGCCCGTCGTACCAGGACACGAAGTCGGCGCCGCCGTAGGAGCCCTCGAGCTCGATGCCGGGGATGTTGAGGTCAGCATCCTTGATGGCGCCGGTGGCGAAGATGACGGCGTCGTAGTGGGTGCGGAGGTCATCCATGGACAAGTCCGTGCCGTAGTCCACGTTGCCGAAGAACCGGATGTCGCCGCGGTCCAGGACCTTGTGCAGGGCGTTGACGATGCCCTTGATGCGGGGGTGGTCGGGGGCCACGCCGTAGCGGATCAGACCGTAGGGTGCCGGGTAGCGGTCGAAGAGGTCGATGCTGACGGTGAGCTCGCCGCTCTTGACGGCCTCGCTCTTGGTCAGGATGTCCGCGGCGTAGACGCCGGCGGGACCGGAGCCGACGACGGCGACGCGCAGCGGGCGGGCGGCGGTTCCTACGGGGGTGCTAGTTGACACGGCTGTGTTCCTTTTTTCTTCTGCATCCGTTGCTCCACAAACGCCCTTTTGGGGCTTGATAACGGCAGTTGTGGAGCAATCGACGGGTGTTAGGGGGTCAGTACGCGGGTCTTGGTGGTGCGGGGAGCGTTCGGGGAGGTGGTGCTGTAGTCCGCGGTCTTGAAGTGCGACGGCGCGAACGGGCTGACGCGGACCACGTCGCCGATCACGATCACGGCGGGATTCGCTACGCCTGCGGCCTCCGCCTGGTCCGCGATGGTCCCGAGGGTTCCGATGGTCACCCGCTGGTTTGGCAGGTATCCATTCTCTACGATGCCAACAGGCGTCTGAAGAGGCAAACCGGCGCGGCCCAGGGAGGCTGCGGAATCGCGCAGCTGGCCCACACCCATGAGCAGGATCACAGTGTGGTCGGCACGGGCCGGCACTTCCGAGAGTTCCTCATGGCCGGTGACCACACTGAAGCCTTTGGCCAGCCCGCGGTGCGTGACCGGGATGCCGGCGGCGGCGGGCACGGAAATCGCCGACGTGACGCCGGAAACCACTTCGACCTCGACGCCGTGCTGCCGGCAGAATTCGGCTTCCTCGCCGCCGCGGCCCAGCACGTAGGGGTCGCCGCCCTTGAGCCGGACCACGCGGTGGCCCTGCAGGGCTTCCTCGACCAGGATCCGGTTGATTTCGGACTGCGGCACCGGGTGGTGGCCGGGGGTCTTGCCGACCTCCACCACGCGGACGTCGGGGGCCAGTTCGGCCAGGAGTTCACGCGGGCCGAGCCGGTCCGCCACCACGACGTCGGCCTGGCCAAGGAGCCGGCGGCCGCGGACGGTGATGAGTCCGGTGTCGCCGGGACCGCCGCCCACGAGGGCCACGGATCCCGGAGTTGCCCCCGTGCCGGGAACCCGGTGCCGGCGCAGCGGCAGGTCTCCGGTGGCCAGGGCCGTGGCGACGGCGTCGCGCAGGGCCATGGCGCGGCGCGGGTCTCCGCCGGCGTTGACGGCGATCTTGACGTCGTCCACCACGGCGACGGCGGGCGTCCAGGCGGCGGAGGCTTCGTGGTCGGAGGCGTTGACGCACCAGATGCGCTGCGCCTCGGCGTCGGCGGAGACCTGGGCGTCCACGGCGGCGTCGCCGGTGGCGGTCTGGACGAACCACACGCCGTCGACGTCGGACGCACGGTACGGGCGGGGCTCCCAGTTCAGGAGGCCGGCGCCGGCAAGTTCGGCGAGCGCCGGGCAGGCGGCCGGGGCCACGACGGTGACGCGGGCTCCGGCGTCGAGCAGCCCCTTGGTGCGCCGGGCGGCCACCGGTCCGGCGCCGACCACCAGCACGGGACGGCCGAGGAGGCGCAGCGCCGTGGGGTAAATGTCCTGAATTGCCATGCATCGACGATAGGGCGGCGTCACATAGCGGAACAACGGTGCGGCAACACCAGTTCACGCAAGGTAACGCCGCGTCACATAATGGCAATCGCCGCTCCTGATCTGCGGCGGCCGGGGGCACCCCTATTTCACGGCGATGAGTTCGATCAGCTTGATGTCGGGATCCTTGGCGAGCAGGGCCGGACCGTGTTCGCCGAGGGCGGCGGGGATGGCGCCGCTGAGGTGGGCCTGACGGTCCTCCTCGGTATCGAAGGTGTCGAAGATACCGAAGGTGTTCTCGTTGACCCGGAAGGCATACCAGGTGCGCGTTCCGGGCTCGTTGAGCACGATTTCGCGCCCTCCGTTCAGGAAGTCCCAGACGTCCTGTTCCTTCCCCGCTTTGGCTTCGACCAGGGCCAGCACGCCAAATTTTGCTGCCACAGCGACCTCCTAGGAATCGGGCTTGCATCAGCCGTGGAAGGGGCCGCAATCCGGCCTCTAGGCGTGAGTGTAGGCCCGTGCCTGTACCCGGGCAAGGAGCCATCGAAAAAGGAACGCGGGGTTACTTACGGCCCATAAACCAATGGAAATATGGGCCGTAAGTAACCGCGCGTTGCTTTGGAGGGGCTGGGGGCTGGCCTAGCGGGTGCTGCCGGCCAGGAGGCCGCGGCGGCGGAGCAGCCGCTTTTCAACCGGCGCGAACACGAGCAGCTCGATCAGGATTCCGACGGCGAGGATCAGCAGGATGGCGGACATGACGATGGTCATGTCGGACAGGACGCGGCCCTGGTCCAGCATGGAGCCCAGACCGAAGCCGATGGTGCCGCCGACGGCGATGATTTCCGCCGCCATGAGCGAGCGCCAGGAGAACGCCCAGCCCTGCTTGAGGCCGCCGAGGTACCCGGGCAGGGCCGCCGGCAGGATGATCTGCAGGGCCAGCTGGAGACGGGACGCACCCAGGACCTTCCCGACGCTGCGGTACTGCGGCGGAATCTGGTCCACACCGGAGATCAGGCCGTTGATGATCGAGGGAATCGCACCCATGAACACCACGAAATACACGGTGGCATCCGTGATCCCAAACCAGAGAATAGCGGCCGGCACCCAGGCCACCGACGGCAGGACCTGCAGCCCGGAGATCAGCGGCCCGAAAGCGCGCCGCAGCGGTGCCACCTGGGCCAGCACCAGACCCACCGGCGTCGCGATCACCACGCTGATCAGGAAGCCCACGACGCCGCGCTGCAGCGAGGTCCAGACGGCCTCTTGAAGCTTGCCCTCGCCCCACAGGATTCCGACCTGGCCGATGACATCCAGGGGGCCGGGCACGACGTCGCGCCGCTTGAAGCCGAGGGAGACGTACAACTGCCAGAGGATGATCAGCACCGCGAGCGCGGCCACCGGCAGCAGGATCCGGCTCCAGTCGATGCGGACCTTGCGGATGGAGTCAGACTGCAGGGAGTCGAGGCCCGCTTCGAGCTCGCGGAGATCTTCCTTGCCGGTGGAGGAACGGGTCAGGGCGGCGTGGACCTTGCGGGCCTCGGCCGGTGCTTCCGCCACGGGAAGCTGGTTACTTGGCATGGCGGCGGATCTCCTCGCGTAGCCGGGTGGTGATTTCGCCGGTGAGCTGGCCGGCCAGCCCGGCGTCGGTGCGGTGCTCTTCGCTGACGTGCCATTCCCGCACCACGCGGCCGGGCCGGGAGGAGAGCAGCAGGACTCGCTGGCCAAGCCGGACGGCCTCGCGGACGTTGTGGGTGACAAAGACGATGGTCCGGCCGGTTTCCTTCCAGATCCGTTCCAGCTCGTCATGGAGCAGGTCCCGCGTAATCGCGTCCAGGGCCGCGAACGGCTCGTCCATGAGCAGCAGTTGGCGGTCCTGGGCCAGCGACCGGGCCAGGGAGACGCGCTGGCGCATCCCGCCGGAGAGTTCGTGGGGCCGTTTGTCCCCCGCACCGCCCAGGTGCACCAGGTCCAGCAGCTCCCCCGCCCGGACCCGGCGGTCGGATTTCCCGACGCCGCGCAGCTTTAGGGCCAGCTCGATGTTCTCCCGCGCGGTCAGCCAGGGAAACAGTGCCGCGTCCTGGAACATGAAGGCGGCGCCGTCGCTGGGCACTTCCAGGGCGCCCGACGTCGGGGCCTCCAGTCCCGCCATGATGTTGAGCAGGGTGGACTTGCCGCAGCCGGAGGCACCGAGCAGGGCGACGAACTCGCCCTGCCCGATGGTGGCGTTGACGTCGTCCAGCACCGGGGCGCCGGCGCCGAAGCGCTTGCCCAGGTGTTCCAGTACGACTGGCATGGTCTGGTCCTTACTGTTGTGGCGGATGTCTGGGGGCCCGGGCGCTAGTCCTTGCCGAGCCCCTCGGCGGAGATCTTCTTGCCGGCCGCACTCTCGCTCAGAACGCTGTTGAGCGCCGTGAGGTCGAAGATGCCGTTGATGTCGGCCTGCTTGGTGGTGCCGGCGTCGACGCCGTCCTGGAGCAGTTTCCTGTACGTCCCTGCGAGCGGGTCGGTGGTGAAGACGATGTTCTTCAGGGACCGGTCGATGACGTCGGCCGGCAACGCCTTGCCGGCGGCTGCCTTGAGTCCGTCGTTGAGGACGGTGGCTTTCTCCGCGGCGGGCGCCGCGTTGAGCCAGTCCACGGATTCGACATGGCCCTTCAGCAGCGCCTGCACCGTGGCAGGGTGCTCGGCCGCGAACGTCTTGTTCACGATCAGGACGGTGGTGACGAACTCGCCCTTCTCCCACAGGTCCTTCTCGTCGACCAGGACCTTTGCGCCGGCCTGGAGCACCAGGCGGGAGGCCCAGGGCTCCGGCAGCCAGGCGCCGTCGAGCTTGCCGTCCTGGAACAGCTTGAGGGTCTGGGCGTTCTCGGTCGGGTTGATCGAGACGTCGCCGCTGCCGTCCGTGGAGGTCTTGAACCCCTGCTTGCCGAGCCAGGCGCGGAGGGCCACGTCCTGGGTGCCGCCGAGCTGCGGCGACGCGAGCGTCTTGCCCTTGAGGTCGGCCGCCGAGTTGATGCCGGGCTTGACCACCAGCTGCGCTCCGCCGGCCGCGGCGCCGGCGATGATGCTGATGGACTGGCCGTTGCTCTTGACATAGGAGTTGATGGCCGGGTTGGGGCCGATGTAGGTGGCGTCGATGGCGCCGGCGTTCAGGGCCTCGATCGCGGCCGGGCCGGCGTTGAACACCTGCGTGCTGAGCTTGGTCGCCCCGAGGTCCTTGGCGATGAACCCCTTGTTGACACCCACCAGGGCCGGGGCGTGGGTGATGTTGCCAAAGTAGCCGAGCCTGAGTTCCGTGGCCGGGCCGGCGTCCGCCGTTGCCGCTGCGGGGGCGGTTTCGGGGCTGCGGGACAGCGAGGATGCAACGGCAGCGCCGGCGCCGATCAGGAGCACGAGGCCCGCGACCAGGGCGATCTCCAGGGTGCGCTTGCGTTTGGGTTTGCCGGTCTCGCCGGCGACGATCCGGGTGGTGCCGGGCCCGGGGTTTTCGGGGGTGTGTGACATGGGTGAAGTCCTGTTCTGGGGTGTGTGCGGAAGGGCCGGGCGGATGGTCAGCGCCGGCGACATCGCCCCTGGAAGTCCCTGCGGGGGAGGCCGGGGAACCGTTCCTGTGTCTTCATTCATTCACCATAGGGAGTGTCATATTCGGGGTTCAACGGCCCGGAAACCGGGGGTCACGCGGGTTCACGCAGCGTCACATTCGGCCCCAAAAGACGGCAGCTTGTTTCCCGGACCGCCGCCCAGGGCGACCGACCGGGGAACAAGCTGCGCCCGTGTGGCACGTGGCCTAGATCGAGTAGCGCTCGTCCTCGTGGTCGCCGGGGTGGTCGTTGACCAGGCCTGCGGCGAGGGTGTTGCCGTCGAGCGGGTCGATCACGAGGAACGCCCCGGTGCGGCGGTGGTGCAGGTAGTTCTCCAACGGCAGCGGCGCGGCGAGCCGGAGCTGCGCGTGCCCGATGTCGTTGAGCTCCAGGGTGGTGGTCGGCTCCAGGCCGAAGCTGGCGAGGTCGAGCCTGCCTGTCACGTTCCGGACCAGGGCCTGGACCGTGCGGGTGCCGTGCTTGACCAGGACCTTGGAGCCCTCCCGGAGCGGCTTGGGCGAGAGCCAGCACAGGGCGGCGTAGAGGTCTGCACTGCTTTCACGCACGGTCCCCGCCGCCGCGATCGTGTCACCGCGGGCGACGTCGAACTCATCGGCCAGGCGCAGGGACACGGACTGCGGGGCGGCCGCCTCGGCGAGCTCGCGGCCCGCGAAGTCGATCCCGGTGATGGTGGTGGTGCGCGGGGCCTGGCCCGGGGTCAGGATGCTGACCTGGTCCCCCAGTTTCACGGAGCCTTCGGTGATCTGGCCGGCGTAGGCACGGTAGTCGCGGTAGGCCTCGGGATCGAGGCCGCCGGCGATGGCGTCCGGAGCCAGCGCGCCCTGCGGCCGGATCACCAGCTGGACCGGGAAACGGAAGCTTTCGAGGTGGCTTTCGAGTTCGTCGGCGGCCGGCAGCGTCTCCAGGACCTCCAGGAGCGCCGGGCCGTCGTACCACGGGGTCCGTTCCGAGCGGTCCACCACGTTGTCGCCGTCGAGGGCCGAGACGGGGATGACGCGGAGATCGGCGACGCCGTCGGAACCGAGCCCGAGTTCGCGCCCGACCTGCTGGACGTCCGCCTCGATCCCGCGGAACACGTCCTCGCTGAAATCCACGAGGTCGATCTTGTTCACGGCGACGATCACGTGTGCCACGCGCAGCAGCTGCAGCACGGACAGGTGCCGGCGGGTCTGCTCGAGGACACCCTTGCGGGCGTCGATGAGCACGACGACGGCGTCCGCGGTGGACGCGCCTGTCACCGTGTTCTTGGTGTACTGCACGTGCCCGGGGCAGTCCGCGAGGATGAAGCTGCGCCGGTCCGTGGCGAAGTAGCGGTAGGCGACATCGATTGTGATGCCCTGCTCGCGCTCCGCGCGCAGGCCGTCGGTCAGCAGGGCGAGATCGATCGCTTTTGTGCCGGTGGCCCCTTCACCGCCGAACCCGCGGTCCGCCGAGGTGCGGGCGACGGCGTCGAGCTGGTCGGCGAGGATCGCCTTCGAGTCGTGCAGGAGCCGGCCCACCAGGGTGGACTTGCCGTCGTCGACGGAGCCTGCGGTGGCGAAGCGGAACAGCGTAGTGGGCAGCGCCGCGGCAACGAGGTCCGGGCCCGGGAGAAACGTTTCCGTGCTCATTAGAAATAGCCGTCCTTCTTGCGGTCTTCCATGGCGGCCTCGGAGATGCGGTCATCGGCCCGGGTGGCGCCACGTTCGGTGATGGTCGAGGCGGCAACCTCAATGACGACGTCGCGCACCGTGGCGGCGGCCGATTCCACGGCGCCGGTGCAGGACATGTCGCCGACAGTCCGGTAGCGGACGGTCTTGGTGATGACTTCCTCGTGCTCGCGCGGCTGGGAGACCTCGCCGACGGCGCGCCACATGCCGTCGCGGGCGAAGACCTCGCGGTCGTGGGCGTAGTACAGGCCCGGCAGCTCGATGTTCTCGCGCTCGATGTAGCGCCACACGTCCAGTTCGGTCCAGTTGCTGATGGGGAACGCGCGGACGTGCTGGCCCACCGTGTGCCGGCCGTTGTAGAGGTTCCACAGCTCGGGCCGCTGGTTGCGGGGGTCCCACTGGCCGAACTCGTCGCGCAGGCTCAGGATCCGCTCCTTGGCCCGGGCCTTGTCCTCGTCCCGGCGGCCGCCGCCGAAGACGGCGTCGAACTTGTTGCGCTGGATCGCATCCAGCAGCGGGACGGTCTGCAGCGGGTTCCGGGTCCCGTCGGCACGCTCGGCCAGCTCACCAGAGTCGATGAACTCCTGGACGGAGCCGACGACGAGCTTCAGGCCCAGCCGTTCCACAGTGCGGTCGCGGAAGTCGATGACCTCGGGAAAGTTGTGGCCGGTGTCCACGTGCAGCACCGGGAAGGGCACCTTGCCGGGCCAGAAGGCCTTCGTGGCCAGGTGCAGCATCACCACGGAATCCTTGCCGCCGGAGAACAGCAGCGCAGGCTTCTCAAACTCGGCGACGACCTCGCGGATGATGTGAATGGCCTCGGACTCCAAAGTGTCCAACGACGACAGGCGAGCCGGGGAGCTCAGGCGGGCCTCCGCCGTCGGCCCCGATGCCGCCCAGGGAGTGGCATCGGGCCTGTCGGAGCGGGACGCGATGCTGCTTGCAGCATCGCCGTCCCGCGAAGGGGCGGGGGCGGCATCGGGGTCGACGGCCACGAAAGTCTCAACATTGCTCATACGTGTAGTCCGCATTCTGTCTTGTCGGTTCCTGCCCAGCGTCCGGCGCGGGGGTCGTCGCCGGGCGCCACCTTGCGGGTGCAGGGCTGGCAGCCAATGGACGGGTAGCCCTGTGAAAGCAGCGGGTTGACGGGAAGAAGGTTGTCGTCGGAATACTGCACCAGCTGGTCGAAAGTCCAGGCCGCCACCGGGTTGACCTTGACCAGACCGTTGGCCTCGTCCCAGGCGATCAGCGGCGTGTTGGTGCGGGTGGGCGCCTCGTCGCGGCGGACTCCGGTGAACCAGAGCTCGTAGCCTGCCAGGGTGCGGCGCAACGGCGCCACTTTGCGCAGGGCGCAGCACTGCGCGGGGTCGCGGGCGAAGAGGTCCTTGCCCAGGAGCCGGTCCTGCTGCTCCACGGTGTTCTCCGGCAGCACGTCCACGACGTTGACGCGCAGGTTGGCCGCGACCTCGTCGCGCGTCGCGTGCGTCTCCGGGAAGTGGTAGCCGGTCTCCAGGAACAGGACGTCGACGCCGGGGAGCTCGTCCGCGACCAGCGCCGGGAGGACCGCGTCCGCCATGGAGCAGGCGACGGCGACAGTCGGCAGTTCGAAATTGCGGGCCACCCAGGCAATGACGTCGCGGGCCGGGGCGTCCCAGCCGAGCTCGGCGGCGCCGGCCTCGGCGAGGGCCTTGAGCTCGTCGTGGGAGCGGAGTGCTGCGGTCACTGCAGATCACCTTCCTCCGCGGCGAAGGCCCACTCGGCGAAGCTTTGGCCCTCGGAGCGGTCGGCGACGAACTTGCGGACCACGCGTTCGACGTAGTCGGGCAGCTCCTCGGCCGTGACCTTCAGGCCGCGGACGGTGCGGCCCAGGCCTGCCTCCTCGCGGCTGTCGGACGCGAGCCCGCCGCCGAGGTGGACTTGGAATCCCGGGGTGGGGTCGCCGTCGGGCGTTGGCAGCATCATGCCTTTGAGGCCGATGTCCGCCGTCTGGATCCGGGCGCAGGAGTTGGGGCAGCCGTTGATGTGCAGGGACAGCGCCTGGGGCAGCTGCTTGCTCTCGGCGAGGTCGGCCAGCCGGCGCTCCAGCTCGGCAACCGCCGTCGCCGCAGTCACCTTCGTTTCCACGATGGCGAGCTTGCAGAACTCGATGCCGGTGCAGGCGATGGTGCCGCGCCGGAACACGGACGGGCGGGCGGACAGGCCCAGCGCGTCGAGTTCGGCCACGAGCGGGTCCACCTCGTCCTTGGGCACGTCGAGGACCACGAGCTTCTGGTGCGGGGTGGTGCGCAGGCGCTGCGAGCCGCGGGCCTCCAGGGTGTCCGCGAGCTTGACCAGCTGGCTGCCGGAGAGGCGGCCGGCCAGCGGGGTGGCGCCGATGAAGAACTTGCCGTCCTTTTGTTCGTGCACGCCGATGTGGTCGCCGGGCGTGGAGGGCTTCGGGGCGGCCGGGCCGTCGGCGAGCTTGTAGCCGAGGTATTCGTCCTCGAGGACCTGGCGGAACTTCACCGGCCCCCAGTCGGCCAGCAGGAACTTCAGGCGGGCCTTGGTGCGCATGCGCCGGTAGCCGTAGTCGCGGAAGATGCTGGTGACGCCGAGCCACACGTCGGCGGCCTGGTCCGGCCGGACGAAGGCGCCGAGGCGCTTGCCCAGCATGGGGTTGGTGGAGAGCGCGCCGCCCACCCAGAGGTCATAGCCGATGCCGAGTTCGGGGTGGACCAGGCCCACCAGGGCGACGTCGTTGATCTCGTGCACCACGTCCTGGCTGGGGTGGCCGGTGATGGCGGTCTTGAATTTGCGCGGCAGGTTGGCCAGTTCCGGGTCGCCGATGAACCGCTCGGCGAGTTCCTGGATCAGCGGCGTGGGGTCGATGATCTCGTCCTTGGCGATGCCCGCCACCGGGGAGCCGAGGATGACGCGGGGCACGTCGCCGCAGGCTTCCGTGGTGGACAGTCCCACGCCTTCGAGCCGGCGCCAGATTTCGGGCATGTCTTCGACCCGGATCCAGTGCAGTTGGATGTTCTGGCGGTCCGTGAGGTCGGCCGAGTCGCGGGCGAAGTCCACGGAGATCTGGCCGATGACGCGCAACTGCCCGGTGGTGAGCGCACCGCCGTCGATCCTGACGCGGAGCATGAAGTATTTGTCTTCGAGCTCGTGCGGCTCAAGCGTGGCGGTCTTGCCGCCGTCGATCCCGGGTTTGCGCTGGGTGTAGAGCCCCCACCAGCGGAAGCGGCCGTGCAGGTCGGTGCCGTCGATCGAGTCGAAGCCGTGCTTGGAGTAGACGGACTCAATACGCTCGCGGACGTTGAGGCCGTTGTCTTCCTGTTTCCAGGTCTCGTTGGCGTTCAGCGGCGTGGTGCCGTCCACTTTCCACTGGCCGTGCGGCTTTGCGGCCGGGCGGGGAGGGCGCTTGGTGCGGCCGGCGGCAGCCTCGTCCGTGGACGCTCCGGCTAGAGCTGTATCAGTCATGCATCGACTGTAGGGGCGGCCGTAATCCCGTCACAAAGGGTCAGAAACGGGGAGTCACCTAGGGCAACATTTCGTCACGAACCGCCGAAAACCCTTGAAGTCGCCCTGCAGCTGTGCATCTGCGCGGACCGTCAGGGCCGGGGCTGCCGGGCCCCGGCCAGCGCCGCGTCGTAGCGTTCCAGGGCAATTTCGGCGAGGACCGGGGAGGGCAGCAGCGGCGCCGTCACCAGGTCCGCGCCGGCCTTGGCCAGCTGGTCATGGAAGAACCCGGGCGCCAGGAGATACGAGGCGATGACGACGCGGCCGCCAAGGTCCACCGCTCCGGCCGACTCCCCCGCGCCGGCACCGCCGGCGGCCTCCTCGCGGAGCATGGCGACGGCGTCGGGAACCGAGGGTTTGGCGGAGGCGCCGTAGGCGGCCACGATCCGGTTGGAACGCAGGGCACGGAGCTGGTCCGTGAGTTCCTCGACATTCTGTGCGGCGCTGGGATCGGAGGACCCGGCGGCGGCGAGGACCACGGCGTCGTTGTCCGTTACCCCGGCTTCGCGCAGCCGCGCATCGAGCAGCGCTGCGAGCCGCGGATCCGGCCCCAATGGCGCCGCGGCCAGAGTGTCCGGCCGGCTCTTCACGGCGCGGGCGATGTCCACCTTGACGTGGTATCCGACGCTTAGCAGCAGCGGAACCACGACGGCGGTTACCCCCGCCGGGAGGCCCGCCACGACGGCCGGCAGGTCCGGATCCTGCACGTCGACGTAGGCCTCGCGGACGTCCAGCCCGGGACGGAGCCCGGCGATGCCGTCCCGGAGCGCGTTGACCTCCGCGGCCCCTTGCGGGCTCGACGTGCCGTGGGCGCAGGCGATCAGGATGGGGGTATTCATAGCCGTTAGCGTAACCTTGGAGCCGCCCTATCCGCCCCTTGCAACCGACCGGGACGCTTCATGACCTTCTCCTTCAGCCTTGTCCTGGTCTGGCTTGACCTCGCCGGCGTGTTCTTCTTTGCGGTCTCCGGCTCGCTGCTCGCTGCGCGGAAGCAGTTCGACATCATCGGCTCGCTGCTCCTGGCCTCGGTGGTGAGCCTGGGCGGCGGCGTCATCCGCGACATCATCATCAACGCGGGGCCGCCCGCCGCGTTCACCAACCCGGCATATCTGGCACCGCCCCTGTTTGCCACGGTGCTGGTGTATTTCCTGTTCTCCAGCGTCCAGCGCTTCACGTCGCTGCTGATGCTGTTCGACGCCGGCGGGCTGGCCCTGTTCTGCATCACCGGCACACTGAAGGCGCTGGCCGCCGGGATGAATCCTGTGGCCGCCGTCCTGCTGGGTGTCACGACGGCGGTGGGTGGCGGCCTGCTGCGGGATATCACCGCCAACGAGGTCCCACAGCTCTTCGACCCCAAGGATCTGTACGCTCTGCCGGCGTTCGCCGGGTCGGCGTTGACCGTGATCCTGTCCCTCACGGGGACCTTCACCGCGGTGAGCGCCTGCGCCGTCGCCGGGCTTGTCTTCGCCTTCCGGGTCACGGCCTGGCGGCGCCACTGGTACGTTCCGCTGGCGGTGCGCGGTTGGCACCGGCTGGGCCTGGACAGCGCGGAAAACGACCGCTGAGGATTAGCTAGGATAAGACCATGACTGACATGTTCCTCGAGAAATTCCGCGCGCTTGTCCCGAAGTATCTCGAAGACGAATGGCAGGAAGAAGATGGCCTCCCGGCCGAGGAGCTCGACGCCGCCCTCGCCGAACACCAGTTCCAGGTCCCGATGGTCCTGCGCGAGTTCTACCTGGCAGTCGGCGGCTGCGAGGACATCATGGAGGCCTACCACTACTTCTGGGACCCCGAAGAGCTCGAAGTGGATGATGAGGGCTTCCTCATGTTCCTCGAGGACGAGGAAGAGCAGTTCACCTGGGGCTTCCGTGTCGGGGACCTCAGCATCCCGGATCCCATCGTGTACCGCCGCAACAACGCCCGCGGCCAGTGGAAGAGCGAGGAAGGGACCTTCTCCGAATTCGTCTTCGACATGTTCGAGTGGGCCTTCAACGACGAGGACGAAGACTAGGCTCCACGGCCTCTCCTCGGGCCGGGTCCGGCGGTCCGGCGGTCCGGGGGCACTTTGACACGGACCCGCCGTCGTCGGGTCCGGTGATCCCCTGCTGAGACGCCAATGTAGCCCCGGACGGCAGCAGCGACCTGCCCGTCACGGCCGGAAGGCCCCACTGCGCCGCAACTTCAGCACCGCCAGAACCTCCGCAACCATCCGCTCCGGGTGATGGACGACGTCGTCGTACCCGAACCTGAGTACAAGGTAACCACCGATGAGGCTTGCGTTGTTCCGCCGCCGGTCCTTCTTGACTTGCAGCGGCTCCAGGTGCGAGGCACCGTCGGTCTCCACGACGATGCAGTCCTCAACAAGGAAGTCCACCTCCCCTACCCCGGGAATCTCCACATGCCGGCGCACGTGCAGCCCGGCCCTGCGGAAGGCGGTGTTGGCGAGAACTTCCAGCAGCGAATCGGCCCGCGGAATGACAAGGTCCAGCACCGACCTGGCGCGTCCGTTGCGGTTACCTTCGAGTTTGCTGCGGAGGAAGGCCAGGGTGATGTCCCTCCGGCCCACCGCACACTGGACCATGACAAGGGCCTCCAATTCAGGCAGACAGTGGAGTGCATGGATCAGGACGTCGGCGAGTCCGGCCACGGGCAGCCACGGGTGCCGGAGGTGCCTGCAGCGGCCGTGGGCCACAGTGCCGGGCGGTGCGGCCCGGTGCCCAAGACACAAATGCATGGAGTGGGCCGGAGCCAAGGTCCACAAGCTGTAGCACGGAGCGGCCGACACGCACGTCAGCAACCCCTTCAGTTCGCGCGCCGCCCGGTAGGCACCGGAATCCTGCGGAAGCCCATAGTGCCCGCGGCGGATCCGCACTATGGTGCCCAGGGACACGGCCGTGGCAAGCCGGTGGCGGCTGAATCCGGCCCGGCCAAGGTCCGCCGTGGCGGCCGCTCCGCCCCGTGAAGCAAGATAAGTGGCAACGTCCATTCCGCCAATGTGCCCTGCCGGGGACACTTAGGGACCGGCCCCGCTGCGCCATGTGGAAAACCTCATCCCGGACATCCACAGCCGCCGTGGGGCACTTTGACTCCAACACGCCGAGAAACCAGCCTGGAAGCAGACCGCAGCGCGGCAAAGTGGCCCCGCTCGGCCGCAGTCACGCGAGCGGCCGCCTCATGTGCCCGGGGCGTCCGCCAAGCCGCCGACGAACCCGTGACAATCAAATTACAAAACCGCTAGACAGCATTACAAAGTTGTCATATGCTCTTTCTTGGGTTCACCAAATGCCTCCGGTGGATCTGATGCGAACGGAGAAATGGCCCCGGTTCGGCACAACGGAAGACTCGAACGTTGTGAGGAACCGGGGCCATTCCGTCTAAGCCGGAAGCCAGGTTAATCGGCAGGCTGCGCCCAGCCGGAAGAACCGGCCGGGGAGCGACTCCGGACCGGCTGTACCGCCGGGCCTGGCGTAGCTGGTGTGGCCGGGGACGGCCCCAGCGGCAGGACGGCGGTGGACGCCTAGCTGCTGCGGTCCACTACGGCGTGGGCGAAGCTGGTCAGCGAGGCTTTTACGACGCCCTCAGGCAGCGGGGCAAGGGCGGCAATGGCCTCATCGGCCCAGGTGCGTGCCACCACCCAGGACTGTGCAGTGACGGGGTGCTCCCGGAGTCCGGCCACGGCGGCGGCCAGGGCCTCATCCGAGCTGAGGTCACCGTCGATCAGCGTCAGCAGTTCGACGGCGGCCAGGTCGCCGTCGCGGGCCGCGTTGCGCAGCAGCAGCACGGGCAGGGTGGGCACGCCCTCGCGCAGGTCGGTTCCCGGCGACTTGCCGGACTTGACCTTGATCCCGGTGACGTCAATGACGTCGTCGGCGAGCTGGAAGGCCACGCCCACCTTCTCGCCGTACTCGACCAGGATCGGCTCGTAGGCTTCGTCGGCGCCGGAGAAGATCGCACCCAGCTGCCCGGAGGCGGCCACGAGCGAGCCGGTCTTGTCCGCGATGACGGAGAGGTAGTGCGCCAAGGGGTCCTCGTCCGGGCGCGGTCCCACGGTCTCGTGCAGCTGGCCCAGGCAGAGCCGTTCAAAGGTGCGGGCCTGGATGCCAAGCGCCCGGGACCCGAGCTCCGAGACCAGGATGGAGGCGCGCGCAAAGATGAGGTCGCCGGTCAGGACCGCGACGGAGTTGCCCCAGACCTCGTGGGCCGTCGGCGCCCCCCGGCGGAACGGCGCGGAGTCCATGACG
This sequence comes from Arthrobacter humicola, assembly GCF_022803015.1. Lineage (GTDB taxonomy): Bacteria > Actinomycetota > Actinomycetes > Actinomycetales > Micrococcaceae > Arthrobacter > Arthrobacter humicola_A. The sequence goes on along the minus strand of NZ_JAFKON010000014.1, from coordinate 27,933 downwards.
TCGTCGTGGTACAGGGTGGCGAGGTGCGTCAGTTCGACGACGACGGCGGCCTGCACCACTGCAGGCAGGGAGGCGTCGCCAAGGTGGGCGCACAGCAGGGTCAGCAGTGGGCGGATCCGCTTGCCGCCGGCTTCCACGAGGTGGCGCGACGTTGCGTCAGCCAGGGGATCGGAGTTGGCAATGGCTTCGCGCAGCTTCTTCTCGACGCGCGCCAGGTTGGTGGTGAGCGCCGGGCCCAGCTCGGGGTCGCCCGCGATGGCCGAGAAGCCTGCCGGCAGCTGGAGCCCGGTGGCGATCGCGGTGGTGTTGAGGCTGGGTTCAGCGCTCGGCAGGCCGTGTCCGGCGTGCGTCCAGCTTTGGTCTGCAGAGTTGGTCACGGGTTAACCCTAACTTTTTGTTGCGGAAACCGCGGAGTTGGCGCCGGAGTGCGGAACGCTGTCCGTGGTGGACGCGGCCTTGTTGGACGTTGCCTGATTGGACGTGGCCTGATTGGACGTGGCGGGTACCAGGGATTCCAGGACCCGGATGACCCGGTCCTCGAAGCCCTTGGCGGCCGGATCGGTGAGGTTGGCCAGCATCCGCACCACGAAACGCATGAGCACGGGGACAGGCATACCGGTCCGTAGGGCCAGTTTCATGACGGCCGGCTTGCCGATCAGGGCGGCGAACGCCCTTCCCAGGGTGAAGTGTGAGCCCCACTGCTGGCGCACGTAGTCGGCGTAACGGGCAAGGTGCGCGTCGGCGGCCCTGGAAGCCTCTGCCCCGGTCCCCCAGCCGGCGGACGCCGACCGGGCAGCCGCGTCGGCGATGAATTCGGCCGCGAAGCGGGCGGACTCCATGGCGTAGGAGATGCCCTCGCCGTTGAACGGGGAGACCATGCCGCCGGCGTCGCCGAGGAGCAGCAGGCCCGGAGAATAGTGCGGGGTGCGGTTGAAGCCCATGGGCAGCGCGGCCCCACGGATTTCGCCCACCTGGTTGTCCGGGGTGAAGCCCCAGTCGGCGGGCATGCCGGCGGTCCATTCGCGCAGCACCTGCTTGTAGTCCAGCTTGCCGAAGTCCTTCGAGGAGTTCAGGATGCCCAGGCCCACGTTGGAGGTGCCGTCGCCGACGCCGAACACCCAGCCGTAGCCGGGCAGGAGTTTGCCGTCGCGGCCGGGAAGCTCGAGCCAGCCTTCCATCCAGTCGTCGTCGTGCCGCGGCGAGGTGAAGTAGGTCCGCACAGCCACGCCGAGGGGCCGGTCGTCGCGCTTGCCGATGCCCAGTGAGACGGCGGTGCGCGTCGAGTTTCCGTCGGCGGCGAGGACGACGTCGGCGCTGAAGTCGCGCGTCTCGCCGGTCTTGCGTCCGGAGTTGTCCAGCAGCGCGGCGCGCACGCCGGTGACCCGGCCATCCTCGGAGCGCAGCGCTTCGGTGACGCTGTGGCGTTCCAGCACGACGGCGCCCGCGGACTGCGCATGCCGGGCGAGCTGTTCGTCGAAGCCGAGCCGGGTCCGGATCAGCCCGTACTGCGGGAAGTCGGCAACCTCCGGCCAGGCCAGTTCGATCGTGCGGCCGCCGGCGATCAGGCGCAGGCCTTTGTTCCGCCGCCAGCCGTCGGTTTCGGGGTGGGCGAGTCCCAGCTTCTGGATCTCGCGGACCGCGCGCGGCGTGAGTCCGTCGCCGCAGACTTTCTCGCGGGGAAAGCTGGTTTTCTCCAGCACCGTGACGTCAATGCCGGCTTTGGCAAGGTAGTAGGCGGCGGTGGATCCGGCCGGGCCCGCCCCGACGATCAGTACATTCACAGCAGGGATCGGCTATCGGCCGGGCCGGGTGATGTTGCGGCGCAGCTTGGCCACGGGTCCGGTGTGGGCGGCCAGCGCCGCAGCGCCGGCGGCAGCGCCGGTTGAGGGGTCTGCCGGTTTCTGGGCCCGGTGCACGGCGACGATGCCGCCGCTGAGGTTGCGGTAGGTGACGGATTCCCAGCCGGCCTCCTGCAGCCAGGCCGCAAGGTGGTCCTGGTCCGGCCAGGCGCGGATGGACTCGGCGAGGTAGACGTAGGCGTCGGGGTTGGAGGAGGCCTTGACGGCGATGGCCGGCAGGGCCCGCATGAGGTATTCGGTGTACATCGTGCGCCACAGCGGCACCACGGGCTGGGAGAATTCCGCGATGACCAGCCGGCCGCCGGGCTTGGTGACCCGCAGCATCTCGGCCAGGGCCTTCTTCGGCTCGTTGACGTTGCGCAGGCCAAAGGAGATCGTGCTGGCGTCGAAGGTGTTGTCCGCGAACGGCAGGCGGGTGGCATCTCCGGCGATGAAGTCGATGTCAGGGCGGCGGCGCTTGCCGACCTTGAGCATGCCGAGGGAGAAATCGCAGGCGATGACGTTGATGCCTGCGTCGGCGTACGGCTCGCTGGAGGTGCCGGTGCCGGCGGCGAGGTCCAGGACGTGCTGGCCGGCCGAGACGCCCATGGCCTCCACCACCACCTTGCGCCAACGCCGTGTCTGCCCCAAGGACAGGACATCGTTGACGACGTCGTATTTGGGGGCGACGTCGTCAAACATCGTGGCTACTTCGTCCGGACGCTTATCCAAGGATGCTCGGTTCACCCTGACATTGTCTCAAATGATCGGCGCTCCCACGAACGGGCCGCCAATTGACGCGGCTTTCACCTGCGGCAACGGCCGCCGCGGCCCCGTGCAGGCCCGGCCGGCTCGTGTATATCCACCCAATGGGCGATCACGGGCTAGTGTTATGCCATCATGACGAGCACGTTCCGCACCTTGACAGTCCCCCTCGATGCCGAAACTTTCCCCGGGGGCCTGCCGTCGTTTCTGGTCCGGGACGATGTCCTGTGCTGGACCCGCCGCGAGGCCGGTCTCGTGGGCTTCGGCGAGATAGCCCGTTTCACCGCCACCGGGCCCGAGCGCTTCCTTGAAGCGGACATCTGGTGGCGCCACCAGGTCCTGGAGGCAGACATCCAGGACAGTGTGGGCTGCCCAGGCACCGGCCCGGTCGCCTTCGGCTCCTTCGCCTTCTCCAAGGCCTCCGCCCATGAGTCCCGGCTGCTGGTCCCGGAAATCGTTGTCGGGCTCCGTGACGGCCAGGCCTGGCTGACCCAGCTCACGTTCGACGACGGCGACCTCACCGAAGCCGGTGCCCGCGCCGCCCTGGACCGCTGGCTTCACAGCACCAGCGCCAATCCCGGGATCGGCGCCAATCCGGGGACCAGCGCGACCGTGGTGGACGACCCGGTGCCGGCGGCCGCGCAGGCCGGTGGCGCCGTCGTCCGTCCTTTGCCATTGGCCGCAGGGGCAACGTTGCACACCGGCTCGCTCAGCGAGGAAGGCTGGATGGCCGCCGTTGCCGCCGGCGTCGCGGAGATCCGGACCGGCGCCCTGGAAAAGCTGGTGCTGGCGCGGGACGTCGTGGCCACCGTCCCCACCGGCGTCAAGGCCGCCGAGGTGCTGCGCGAACTGTCCGCCCGGTACCGCGAATGCTGGACGTACGGGGTGGACGGGCTGGTGGGGGCTACTCCGGAAATGCTGATCCAGGTGGAGGGCCGCACCGCGCAGGCGCGCGTCCTGGCCGGCACCCTGGACCGCCGCGACGCCGATGGCATGGCGGGCTCGCCGCTGGAATTCGCCGAACGGGTGCTGGCCGGCTCCGAGAAGCAGCGGCACGAACACGACATCGCAATCCAGTCCCTGACCACGCAGCTGGCCCCGTTTTCCGAGGCCATGAACGCGCACAGCGAGCCCTTCATCCTCGAACTGCCCAATGTGTGGCATCTGGCCTCTGACGTCAAGGCTGAACTGGCCGAGGTGGAAGGCCACGTCCCCACGTGCCTGGCCCTGATCAACGCGCTGCATCCGACCGCCGCCGTCTGCGGTACCCCCACGACCGTGGCCGGGGCGCTCATCCGCAAGCTCGAGCACCTGGACCGCGGCCCGTATGCCGGGCCGGTCGGCTGGCTCGACGCGGCCGGCAACGGCGAGTGGGGCATCGCCCTGCGTGGCGCCGTCATCGAATCCCCGCACACGGTCCGGCTCTATGCGGGCTGCGGCGTGGTGGACGGCTCGGTTCCCGAGACTGAGCTCGCCGAGACGTGGGCGAAGTTCCGGCCGATGCTGGAGTCGCTCGGCATCAGCAGCTAGGCCGCGGGGCCGGTGACGCCGGCCGGGCCGGCGAATCGGCCGTCGAACTTGCACCGCAGGAACTGGCGAAACGGACAGGAATCCGGGATCACAGACAGATCGGGCATTAAAGATATTGCGTTCGGGTCTGGTTTAGTTATCCAATAGTGAAACTTAGTTTTCTGTGACGTACATCTCTTGTTCGGCGATACACTATAAATCGGCCTCGTTACGCATCCCTCCGGCAACAAAAGGTAAGAAAATGCAGATCTCCCCTTCGCTCCTGAGCAACCCCGCACTGAAGGTCGCCACGGTGCTCGCCGTCGGCGCATTGGCCTTGACGGCCTGCACGAACGCCTCCGAGACCGGCCCCTCCGGCGCGGCTTCCGCTTCGGGCAGTGCCGCGGCCAGCTTTGACCCCAGCACGGTCCAGAAGGACGATGCCCTGGCGGCCATGTTGCCCGAGGCGATCAAGGCTAAAGGCACCCTGACCGTGGGCTCGGATACCTCCTACGCCCCCGCGGAATTCCTCGGCACCGACGGCCAGACCCCCGTGGGCTACGACGTCGACATCGCCAAGGCGATCGGCGCGGCGCTCGGCCTGAAGGTCCAGGTCCAGACGGCCGAATTCACCGGCATCCTTCCGGCCCTGGGCCCGAAGTACGACCTCGGGGTCTCTTCCTTCACGATCAACCCGGAGCGGCTTGCCGCGGTAAACATGGTCAGCTACTACCAGGCAGGTACCGGCTGGGCCGTTCAGAAGGGCAACCCCAAGAAGATCTCCCTCGATGACCTCTGCGGCAAGTCCATCGGCGTGCAGACCGGCACCATCCAGGAAGATCCGGACCTCTCGGACCGCAACAAGAAGTGCACCGCCGAGGGCAAGCAGCCCATCAACATCGTGACCCTCAAGACCCAGACGGACATCACCACCCGACTGGTCAACGGCAGCATCGATGCCATGGCCGCCGACTCCCCCATCATCGGCTACGCACTGACCCAGACCAACGGCCAGCTCGAGAAGCTCGGCGAAGTCTACGATTCTGCTCCCCAGGGCATCGCCGTCGCCAAGTCGGACACGGCCCTGGCGGACGTCGTCCAGAAGACCATGACCAAACTGATGGAAGACGGTTCCTACAAGAAGATCCTTGAGGGCTGGGGCGTCACCGACGGTGCCATCACCAAGTCCGAGGTCAACCCGGCGGCCGCGTCTTGAGCCTCCCCACAACCGGATCCGCAGCAGGGGCAGAGATGGACAGCCATCAGGACCCTCACGCCGCACCGGTACTGAACAATGCAGTACCGGTACGGCACCCCGGCCGCTGGATCAGCGCCATCATCATCGTCGGCTTCCTGCTTGCCTTCCTGCAGAGCCTGTTCACGAACCCCAACTTCCGCTGGGACGTCGTCGGCACCTACATCCTGGACACCAAGGTGGTCCAGGGCGTCGTCTGGACCCTGTTCCTGACATTTGCGTCCATGGTCCTGGCCATCGTCCTGGCCATCCTCCTGGCGTTCATGCGGCAGTCCGACAACCCGGTGTTCCGCTGGTCCAGCTGGACCTGGGTCTGGTTCTTCCGCGGCACACCGATCTACACCCAGCTGCTGTTCTGGGGGCTCGCCACGGTTCTCTATCCGACGATCGTCCTCGGAATCCCGTTTGGTCCTGCAACCTACACCTGGGTGACCTCGGACCCCACCCACGGCCTGATCCCGGCCATCCTGGGCCTGGGCCTGAATGAGTCCGCGTATCTCGCAGAGATTTTCCGGGCCGGCCTGAAGTCCGTGGACCAGGGCCAAAGTGAGGCCGCCGAGGCCCTCGGCATGACAAAGGGCAAGATCATGCGGCGGATCATCCTGCCGCAGGCCATGCGCGTCATCGTGCCGCCAACCGGCAACGAGACCATCGGCATGCTGAAGACCACGTCGCTGGTCCTGGCTGTGCCATTCACGCTGGACCTGACCTTCGCGACGAACGCCCTGGCCAACCGAATTTACCTTCCCATTCCGCTCCTGATTGTCGCCGCATTCTGGTACCTCGTCATCACCAGCATCCTGATGGTGGGCCAGCACTTCATTGAGGCGCACTACGGCAAGGGCGTGGACAACCGGGTTCCGGCAGCGATCAACCCCGCCGCCGCCAAGGCGTCCGCAGCCGTGGCCCCCAGCGCCAACGCCGAGCCGGACCTCAAGATGGACTTCCCCGAGGAGGAGGCGAAATGACGATCACCACAGAGCAGCCCCTGGTCAAGATCGAGGGCCTTCACAAGTACTACGGCACACACCACGTGCTGCGCGGCATCGACCTGACCGTCAACCAGGGCGAGGTGTCGGTTGTGATCGGCCCGTCCGGTTCGGGCAAGTCCACCATGCTGCGCTGCGTGAACCTGCTGGAGACCATCAGTGCCGGGCGCATTTCGGTGGGCGGCGACCTGATCGGCTACCGCGAGGTCAAGGGCAGGCTCCATGACCTGAAGACCAAGGAAATCGCCGCCCAGCGCCGCGAGATCGGCATGGTCTTCCAGCGCTTCAACCTGTTCCCGCACAAGACCGCGCTGCAGAACATCATGGAGGCCCCGGTCCAGGTCAAGGGCCAGTCAAAGGCCGTCGCCCGCAAACGGGCACTGGAGCTCCTGGACCGGGTGGGGCTCGGCGACCGCGCCGGACACTACCCCTCCCAGCTCTCCGGCGGCCAGCAGCAGCGCGTGGCGATTGCCCGGGCCCTGGCCATGGACCCCGAGCTCATGCTGTTCGATGAGCCCACGTCCGCGCTCGACCCTGAGCTCGTGGGCGATGTCCTGAACGTGATGAAGGACCTCGCCAAGTCGGGCATGACCATGATCGTGGTGACCCACGAGATCGGCTTCGCCCGGGAGGTCGGCGACCGCCTGACCTTCATGGACGGCGGCATCGTCGTGGAGTCGGGCGACCCGCGGGAGGTCCTGGCCAATCCCCAGCACCCCCGCACCAAGGAGTTCCTCAGCCGGGTGCTGTAGCCCGGACAATTCCATACCGATTTCGGGCAGCCGCTACGTGGATCCACGTAGCGGCTGTCCTTTTTCGTAGCGGAAACGGGCGCTACGTCTGCGGGAGGCCCTCCACGGCCGTGGCCACCGCGGCCCGGATGGCGCGGTGCAATTCCCCGAGCCGGTGCCGGTCCGTGCGCACCTCGATGATGCTGCGGCCCACCAGCGGACCGGACAGCGCCTCGGCGAGTTCCGCCGTCGTGCCGACCTGGCGGTGCGGGACGACGTATGCCGCGGCCAGCGCGGCGAGGTCCACCCGCTGCGGGGTGGCGAAGAGGCGTTCGACGGCGTCGCCGTAGCGCCCCGCCGCGGCGACTGTGCCGTGCTCCAGGAGCCCGAAGATGGCACCGCCGGCGTCATTGAGCACCACGATCCGCAGCTGCGGTTCGGTCTCGCCGGCGCCGAGCAGCAGTCCCCCGGCGTCGTGCAGGAACGTCACATCCCCCATGAGAACGGTGGTTTCCTGGCCGCCGCCAAGCGCGATCCCGGTGGCGGTGGACGTGGTGCCGTCGATCCCGGCCAGGCCCCGGTTGGCGAACATGGTGGCCTGGGGTTCCGCGGGCGGCGCCCCGGCGAGGTCAACGTCGCGGATTCCGTTCGAGGAGCCCAGGACCAGCTGCCCGCGGGCGTGTTTCCAGACTTCGGCACCCACCGACGGGCCGGTCGCGGCCGGGGATGCGGCCAGGATCAGGTCCACTGCATGCTGCGCGGCGGCTCCTGCCAGCAGCCAGGCATCGAGCCAGGCGGCAGATCCGCGGCCGGCGAATTCCGCCAGGTCCGCCAGGGTTTCCAGCGGCAGTTCGGTGCGGCGGCCGGGTTCGTACCAGGCCACCGGAACGGGCTGGTACAAGGCCGACGGGACATCCGCCCGCTCCAGCAGCGCGCTCACCGGCCGGGAGAGCGTCGGCCGGCCGAAGAGAACCACGCGTTCGATCGGCTGTGCCGCGTCCGCGCCGAAGTGCTCGATCAGCAGCCGGTAGGGCCCCACCGCGTTGGGGCCGAAGCGGGCGTTGGAAGACGGCTCGGCCAGCAGCGGCAGGCCGTGCGCGCGGGCGAAAGCCTCGGCGACCGGGCCGGCGTCGTGCCCGGCCAGCACCACGGTGCGCCGCTCCGGCAGCGCCGTCGAGGCGGCCGGAAAGTCCAGGGCCAGGGGGTTCCGGGCGGCCCGGTAGATGCCGCGTCCGGCGGCCGCGGGCAGCCCGTCGCCCACGGCCGGGACCAGCGGGTCGCGGAAGGCAAGGTTCAGCTGCACCGGCCCGGGCGGGGCGTCCTCGAAAGCTCCGGTGGCGGCACTGAGGGCCGTTTCGACGGCGCGCTGCGGATCGCTGCCCGCGGGCACGTCGACGGCGAAGCGGACGTGGTCGCCAAAGAGGTCCAGCTGCACGGTGGTCTGGTTGGCGCCGGTCCCCCGCAGCTCCTCGGGCCGGTCGGCGGAGATGACCACGAGCGGCACCGCGGCGTGGTTGGCCTCCATGACGGCCGGGAGGAGGTTGCCGACGGCGGTCCCGGATGTGGTCAGGACGGCGGCGGGCGCACCGGCGGACAGGGCCAGGCCCAGGGCGGTGAAGCCGGCGGACCTTTCGTCGATCCGGACCAGCAGCTCCACCCGTCCGGCGGCTTCGGCCTCGGCCAGGGCGTAGGCCATGGGCGCCGAGCGCGATCCCGGGGACACCACCACCTGGCGCACACCGGCGGCGAGCAGCGTGTCGACGGCGATGCGCGCAGCCTCCACCGCGGTCAGGCCGCCAGGAGCTGAAGAGCCCGCAGCGGAATCCGCCGGACTCACATGTTCTCCGGCGTTTCGATGCCCAGCAGTTCCAGGCCGCCGGAGAGGCGGCGCAGCGCCAGCGCGCACAGGGCCAGCCGCGAGTCACGGACCGATTCCTCCGCTTTGAGCACCGGGCACTGGTCGTAGAACGTGGTGAAGAGCTGTGCGAGCTCGAAGAGGTAGCCGCACAGCCGGTGCGGCTCCAGCGCGTCCCGCACCTTGTTCAGCGTCGCGTCGAACTCCAGCAGGTGCAGGGCCAGCGCGCGTTCTGCGGGTTCGACGACGGCGATCGCCGTGGCGGGGCCGCCGGATGCTTCGGCTTCCGGCGTGCCGGCCGCCGGAGTTCCCGCGGCGCCGGCTGCAGGCCTCCCGCCGTCGCCGGTGATCCCTTCCAGTACCCCGGCTTTACGCAGGATGGAGCGGATCCGCGCCGCAGCGTACTGCACGTAGGGCCCGGTGTTGCCGCTGAGGGCGAGCATGCGGTCAAAGTCGAAGACATACTCGGTGTCGTGGCCGGTGGAGAGGTCGGCGTACTTGACGGCGCCGATGCCCACCTGGCGGGCGGTCACGGCGCGCTCCGCCTCGCTGAGCTCGGGCCGGCTCGCGTCGATGACGGCGCGGGCACGGTCCACGGCCTCTTCGAGCAGGGCCATGAGCTTCACCGGGGCGCCGGAACGGGATTTGAGGATCTTGCCGTCCTCGCCGAGCACGTTGCCGATCTGCACATGCACGGCCTCGACCGTCTCCGGCAGCCACCCGGCGTCCCGGGCACTGGCCATGACCATGCGCAGGTGCACGTTCTGCGGGGCGCCCACGACGTAGAGGATCCGGTTGGCCGCCAGGTCGCGGACCCGGTAGCGGATGGTGGCGAGGTCCGTGGTGCCGTAGCCGTAGCCGCCGTCGGACTTGCGGATAATCAGCGGCAGCGGCTGCCCGTCGCGGCCGGTAAATCCTGCGGGGAAGGTGCACAGGGCGCCGTCGCTGATCCGGGCCAGGCCGCGTTCCTCGAGTTCCTGGCACAGCTGTGCCAGATGCGCGTCGTAGGAGCTTTCGCCGGCGATGTGGTCATCGGTAAGGCTGATGCCGAGGGTGGAGTAGATGGCGTTGAAGTAGCGCTTGGACTGGGCGACCAGCCGCTGCCAGACGGCGAAGGTCTCCTGGTCGCCGCCCTGCAGGGCAACGACCCGGAGCCGGGCCCGGGTGGCGAAGCCGTCCTCGTCGGTGGCGGAGGCATCGAACTTGGCCCGGGCAGCCTGGTAGAACGCGCTGGGGTCCTCCACCAGCAGCGCCGCCTCCGGGGAGTCCTCGCCGATCTCCAGCCAGTGTTCGATCAGCATCCCGAACGGGGTGCCCCAGTCACCGATGTGGTTCTGCCGGATCACGGTGTCGCCGAGGGCTTCGAGCACCTTGACGAGGCTGTCCCCCACCACGGTGGTGCGCAGGTGGCCGACGTGCATCTCCTTGGCGACGTTCGGGGAGGAATAGTCGACGACGACGCGCTGCGGTGTCGCGGCGGGCGTGACGGCCGTGGCCGGGGACGCGGCCTGGACGGACTCTGCATTGAGCAGTTCCTCGATCCAGGTGCCGTCAAAGCTCAGGTTGATGAAGCCGGGCCCGGAGATTTCCACACTGCTGCAGATGCCGTCCAGGTTCAGGGCGTCCACGATCCTGGCGGCGGCGTCCCGCGGCGGCAGGCCGGCCTTTTTGGCCAGGGCCATGGCGGCATTGATCTGGATGTCGGCGAACTGGGAGGGCCTGACCACCGGATCCGTCTGCCGGAACTCTTCGCCAAACGCGGTGGCAATTGCAGCCTGGACTCTGGGGACAACCAATTCGGCCGGATTATTCACAGTCCCAAATTATCAGTTCGGCAAAAACCCGACGCTCCCTCACGTCCCGCCGCCAAAAACCCGACGCTCCCTCACGTCCCACCGCCAAAAACCCGACGCTCCCTCACGTCTCGCCGCCAAAATAAGGGAAGTGAGGGAGCGTGGGAAGGAAACCTGCCAAACGTGAGGGAGCGTGGGAAGGAAATCTGCCAAACGTGAGGGAGCGTGGGAAGGAAACCTGCCAAACGTGAGGGAGCGTGGCGGCAGGAAGCTAGCCGTCGGTGCGGAACACCTGGACCACGGACGGACGCGGGGCGCGCACCTGGCCGGGCTTCGGTGTGGCGCCGGCCGCGACGTAGTCCGGGAAGTACGAGTGCTGATCGGCGAAGGTGCCTTCCTCGCCCGGGTGCTGAACGGCAACGAAGACGGTGCGCTCCTCGTCGTGGATGACCGGGCCGCAGGTCTCGGCGTCGCGCGGGACGGCGAGGAACTGCTCCACCCTGCCGCGTTCGGCACCGTCCAGGGTCACCTTGAAGAGCCCGTCGGCGTAGCCGATGCTGGAGGGCGCGCCGTCGGTGGAGATCCAGAGGTTGCCCACGGAATCGAAGGCCACGTTGTCCGGGCAGGAGATCGGTGAGACCTGGCTGGCAGGGAACCCGGCAAAGTAGGTGGCGGAGTTCTTGGCCGGATCGCCGCAGACCATCAGCAGGTTCCAGCCAAACGTTGTGGAGCTCTGGTCCCCGGTCTCGGTGATTTCGACGATGTGTCCGTCGCGGTTGAGGGTACGGGGGTTGACCTCGGTGGCCCCTTCCTTTCCGGGCTTGCCGCGGTCCGCGTTGTTGGTGCAGACCACGTAGACCTTGCCGGTGTGCGGGCTGGGCTGGACGTCCTCGCAGCGGTCCATCTTGGTGGGGCCCACCTTGTCGGCGGCCAGCCGGGTGTACACCAGCACCTCTTCCACGGACATTCCGGCCACCTTGGACTGTCCGCCCACCACGAGGGGCAGCCAAACACCGGCGCCGTCGAAGGCGCCGTCGGCCGGAAGCTTGCCCGCGCCGTCGAACCCGTCGGCCGGGGAATTGCCGGCGAACTTCGCGACGTACAGGTCGCCTTCCGAGAGCAGCGTGAGGTTGTTCTTGCGGTCCTCCGCCGTCTTTCCGGGCCGATAGGTGCCGGCCGAGACGAACTTGTACAGGTAGTCGAAGCGCTCGTCGTCGCCCATGTAGGCCACCACGTGGCCGGACTTGGCGACGATCACGTTGGCGCCCTCGTGCTTGAAGCGGCCCATCGCGGAGTGCTTGCGGGGCGTGGAGGAGGGATCGAAGGGATCCACTTCCACGATCCAGCCGAAGCGGTTGGCCTCGTTCTGGTATCCGGGGTTGCGGGTGTCGAAGCGCGGGTCATCGAGTTCCCACTGGCGGGCGGTGGGCTTGCTGGTCAGGCCGTAGCGCTTGTCGGCGTCGGAGGTTCCGGGCGCGGCGAAGTAGCCGTTGAAGTTTTCCTCGCCGGAGAGAATCGTGCCCCACGGGGTGGTGCCCCCGGAGCAGTTGCCCAGGGTGCCCTGGATGGCCCGGCCGGACGGATCGGCAGCGGTCTTCAGCAGCGGGGACCCGGCGGCGGGGCCGTCGAGCTCGTAGGTGGTGTCGGTCAGGAAGCGGCGGTTCAGCCCGGCGCCCTTGACGTAGCTCCAGGGCTTGTTCTTGTTCGCACGCTCCAACTCGACCACCGTGAGGCCGTGGGCTGCACGGCCGATCGCGCGGGCCTCGGCGGCGTCGAATCCGGCCGGCAGCATGATGGACTCATTGGTGTATTCGTGGTTAGTGAAGAGCACGGCCCGGCGGTCCCTGGAGCCATCGATCGGCAGGATGTCGGTGTAGTCGTTGTTATAGCCGAACTGGCGGGCCTGCGCCGCCGCGCTCTGGTGGTCCAGGTCGAAGGCCGGCGAGTCCTTGAAGAGCGGGTCGCCCCAGCGGATGACCGGCTGCCAGGTGAACCCGGCGGGGACGGTCAGCTTGTCCACGCTGGCGTCCACCGGTGCGATGGCGGTGAACTGCAGCTTGGATTTTCCAAACCCGTCCTTGGCCGCGGCGGCGAGGCCCGGGCCGCCGTCGGCCACTGCCGTATCGGCGGACGTCACGGCGTTGCCGAGGACGACGGCGAGCGCGCCGGCGGCGCCGAAGCCCAGGGCGGCGCGGCGGGACATGGTGGCGGAAGCGATGTCCCGGAAGTAGCTGTTGGTGCTGGTGTTGCAGACCTCGCCCGAGCAGGCGTTGTCACACTTCAGCGCGCAGGTGACGGGGCTTCGCTTGCCTTTGGTGTGGCCGAGCATGGGGAGCAGGGAAAATTTGCGTCCGGAGGTGACAGACATGGAGAGACCTTCCATGGGGGTGAGTTGCGGTCGCGCCCACCCTTCCAGCCGCCGGCTACGAGGAACCGACCCTCACATGAAGTCCCGGTGAACTCCCGCTACAAACCTGAGGAAGCGTCACCGGTGAACCCCCAAGGGACAGAGGCTAGCTGTCCGTCTCTTCCGGGGCGCTGGCGGCAGCCATCAGCCGCTGGCCAATGCCCTCGAGAAATTCGGCGATGTTCACAATGCTGCCCTCGGAAGATTCCTGGAGAAGGGCCTCGGCCGCTGCGGCGAAGTGGTCGTTGGCCCACTGCATCGCGTCGGTTCCTTCCGGGCTCAGGTGCAACAGCACACTGCGCCGGTCCGTGGGGTTGGGCTTCCGCACCATAAAGCCCTTGGATTCCAGGCGGTCCACCATGGCCGTTACCGAGCCGGTGGTGATGTTCAGGGCCTTACCGAGATCCTTGGGAGTGAGGCCGTCGACCTCGCCTACAAAGGCCATCGCGTTGATGTCGATCGTCCCGATCCCCAGATTCTCGGCCAGCCGGATGCGGAGGGCATAGGTTCCCGTGTCGACCCGCCGCAGGCCTTGCACGATCCGGAGCAGCCCGTCCTTCTGGGCAACCATCTGGCCCTCCGCGCGCTTTGCCGTAGCCAGCGTGTCATCTTGCCGGGGTGCCGAGGTGGTCATCACGAATCTTCCGCTCCAAAGCTATCTTCGGCGGCTAGTTCGCCGCGTCCGCATCCACTTTACTCTCAAACCACTTGCGTCACTGGCTGGCAGCCAGCACCGCGTGGACCCGGCGCAGGCGGTCGAGCCACCAGTCGCGGCGCCCGGGCGCGGCCGCATATTCCGCCAGCAGCTCCGGATCGGCGGCAACCTCGCGGACCCGGATGGCGCCGTCGTCGGGAACCAGCGGGTCCCGGGTGACATCGGCGGCGAGCAGGGACACGGTACCCAGCCCGCAGGCATACGGCAGTTCCGGCAGCGCCGCGGCGAGCGCCAATCCGGCGCGGATTCCCACGGAGGTGTCCAGCGCCGAGCTGACGACGGCGGGGAGCCCGGCCTGCGCCACGATGTCCAGGGCCCGGCGCACTCCCCCGAGCGGCGCCACTTTCACAACGATCAGATCCGCTGCGCCGGCGCGGGCCACCTTGAGCGGATCGTCCTCCTTGCGCACGCTTTCGTCCGCGGCGATCAGCACCGGGATCCCGGCGGCCCGCAGCCGGCGGCGGACCTCGGCGAGCCCGGCGATGTCCGGCACGGGCTGTTCGGCGTATTCCAGCCCGACGCCGGCGAGCCGGGTCAGCGCCTCGACGGCGGCCGGGACGTCCCAGCCTCCGTTCGCGTCCACCCGGATCGCCGCGTCCGGGAGTGCCTCGCGGACCGCGGCTACCCGTGCGGCGTCGTCATCCAGGCTCTGCCCGGGCTCGGCCACCTTGATCTTGACGGCGTCCACCCGGCCGAAGCGTGCCAGGATCTCCTGGACCCGGTCCGCGGCGACGGCGGGGACCGTGGCGTTGACGGGGATGCTGGTGCGCAGCGGCTCGGGAAAGCCCTGCCAGCCGGCCTCGATCGCGGCGGCGAGCCAGCGGGACGCTTCCGGGTCGCCGTACTCGGGGAAGGGGCAGAATTCGCCCCAGCCGAGCGGGCCGTTCAGCAGCAGGGCTTCGCGCTGGAGGATTCCGCGGAACTTCACCCGCATCGGCAGGCTCACCACGTGGGCGACGTTGAGGAGTTCCTCCAGCGCGGGGAGCTGATCGCGGAGTTCCTCCGAGCGGCTTCCGGGACGGCCCGGCCGCGGTGGAAACGGGTTCGTGTTCATGGTTGTGCCGCGCTCAGCTCTGCCCGACGGTGGCGTCGGTCAGATGCGTCACTTCAGCCATCCAAGGAAACACAAACTGGTCCAGGACAACCAGGGCTCCCGCAAGGATCACCACGGACAGAAGGATCTTCAGCCAAAGAGGCCCGGGAAGTTGCCGAAAAAGCCAAAGGTACACGGCCTAGCCCTTCCCCTGCAGCGCGGCGAGCTGCTTAGCGATGGGCGCCGGAGGCCCTGCGCTGAGCGGCTGCCAGGAATCGAAAATGGAGTACGCGATGATGCGCTCTTGGGCGCCGAAGCGCGGATTGCAGCTTGTCATGGTCAAAATCCGTTGCTGCGGCTCTGCGCCGGGCTGAGTCGGCACCGGCGCCAGCACATCCGTCCGGTCCGGCAGGACAATCTCCTGGTTCCGGAAAACGTACGTGTAGAACCCGTCGGCGGTCTGAACATAGATTTTGTCCCCGGGCACCAGTGTGTGGATGTTGTCGAGCACCGCGCCATGTGTCTGGCGGTGGCCGGCGACGGCAAAGTTCCCCATAGCCCCGGGCATGGCCGTTCCCGCATAGCGGCCCAGGCCGAGCGTGTCCAGGACGTCCTGGCTGGTGCCCTCGATGATCGGCCTGCTGTAGTCGGCTCCGAAGCGGGGAATGTAGATGACCCCGATCGCCTGTCCGTGACCCGGCACTTTGCCGACCGGCACTGCAGGGGCTCCCTTGGTGTCCCCCGGCGCCGTGGCCGCAGGGTCATTCGGTGCAGGTGCCTGGTGTTCCTGCACGAACTGCTTCACGGCAGCCCCCTGAGCCGCATCGGCTTCAACGTTGGTCCACCACAATTGCCAAGCGACGAAGAGCACGGCAATCACGCCGAGCGTGATCAGCAGCTCGCCCACCACCTGGACGGCCAGCAGGGAGCGACGCCGGCGGGTGCGTTTAGTTTCTCGCGCAACTGTGGCGCGGCGGTTCAATACCTTCGTCATGCCCCTCCTGTTCCCTACCGCTGGACGCTGCCGACGAAGCATCGCCCGCTCGGAAGAACCGGCAATACTGACGATTCCACGGTTCCGGACCGGATCTGAGCCATCACACATTCGGTTCCGCTCAACACGCCAACTTCCACGGCGTCGGCGGCCAGCCCGGTGGGTGTGCGGGAGGCAGAAACCTCCACCGCGGCCGGGGCAAACCCCGCCGCGGAAAGGCTCGCGCGGATTTGCTCTCTGCTCGGCTGCGACGACGACGCAAGCAGGGTCTGCAGGGCCGCTTCCACAGCACGTGGAACGCCGGAGGCAGCAGCAGTTGCGGAACCGGTCGGCGCTGTCCCGGCCGTTTCCCGGGATCGGGCAGACGATGCTTGCCCAGCCGGTGGCGCTGCCTCGCTCGCTGAGCCGGAGGACAGGGTCGGTGAAGGGGCAGCACACGCAGACATACCCATCACCAATGGCAGGACCGCAGCAGCCAGCCCCACGTACCAGCCGCCGCGTGGGCGGCGGCGCTGGGCGGGGTCGCGGGAAGTCACCGGAACATCCTCCCATACCGGGGTCTGGCTCCATGCGACGGACGCGGCCGCGGCCGCAAGCTGGGCGCCGGCAAGGAGTAGTTCATCGAGGCCGGGCAGGGATGCGTCTGCACCTCTCTGGGGCCCTTGATTGGGCCGGCGTCGACTGGGGGTGAGTCCCTGGTCCAGGAAACTCGTCTTCGCCGGCCCCGCTCAAGGAGCGTCGTGCCGGGGACAAGCCACACCGGCACTGTCGACTCTATGAATCCCGTTCCTGCACGGCACGCGTAGCGGGTACTCGGCTTTTGTCCGGACACTACTCGCCCCGCCGCGCGCCGGGCCCTTCAGGTGGCGCGCAGGGTTCTGTGGGAGCCTTAATGGCATGACTTTTCGGCAGGAACGCACCCCATGGGACCCGTCTGCCCGGGTCCACGGGGCGCCGATCCCGGAAACGCAGGTCCTTGGGACTCAGGCACCAACCACCCGGGCGCCAAAGACGCCGGCCGGCAGAACGCGGGATCCGCAGGCGGCGTGGTCCCCTGGCAAGGGCACGGCCGTCCTGTTCGTGCTGGCCACGGTTGCCTGCGTCGCCGCACTGGCCGCCACCTATTTCTTCTTTGTCCGCACCACCACGGGCCAGTTCATTGACGAATCGGCGCTCGTGGAAGCGGTGGAGCTCAGCGGGACCGCGGGCAAGGCAGCCACCAAGCTGTTGGACTGGCTGCCGGCGCTCTCTGTGGTGATCGCATCGATCGTGGTCGTATTCGTCACCATCGTGCGGCGGCGCTGGGCGGCGGCCGGGATTGCGATTGCGGCCTGTGTGGGCGCCAACATGGCCACCCAGATCCTCAAGGACCTGGTGCCGGTCCGGCCGTACCGCGGGATCGAGACGCTGGAGCTGAACTCGCTGCCGTCCGGCCACACCACGATGGCGGCCTCGGCCGCGGCGGCCGTGTTCCTCATGGTCTCGCCGCGCTGGCGGCCTCTGGCAGGCTTCCTGGGCGGCAGCTTCGCCGTCGCCACCGGGGTGTCCACGCTGATCAACCAGTGGCACCGTCCGGCCGACGTCGTCGCGGCGTTCCTCGTGGTGGGGGCCTTTATGCTCCCGGCCGGCTGGCTGATCATCCGTACCGGCCGGAGCTGGAACGTCTGGGACGGCCACAACGGACACTGGGCGTCAGCCAGGTTGTGGGTGGTGCTTCCCGTCCTCACCGGTCTTGCCGCGGCCGGCGTGGCGGCCTATGCCTTGCTGAGCATCGGCCCGGGCGGCCAGGAGATCAGCACCACCAGCTACTTCTGGGCCGGGACTTCACTGATCGTCATCACGGGCTACCTCGCCACCGTGGCCGGTGTCTGGCTGTTCGGTCATGCTGCACGACGCCGCCCTGCGCCGGGCAGCGGTCAGTAGTTCCGGCGGTGTTTGAGCCGGGGAATGGTGACGGCGAAGACCGCGGCGGCTGCGAAGCCAATCACGCCGGTGGCGGCCACCCCGGCCCCGAGCGAGGCCACGGCGGTCATGCCGGAGAGGAGCACCGGCCCGCCGGTGGCGCCGGCGTCGGCCATGAACCGCCAGATGCCCAGGAACTGGCCGCGGCCGTTGTCGGGTGAGAAATCGGCCCCCAGCGTCATGTTCAGGCCCGAACTGATGCCGTTGCCGAAGCCGATCAGAAGCGCCGCGAGGAGCAGGCCTGCGAAGCCGGTGCTGAGCGGGATCAGCAGCATGGCGGTGCCCATGATGAGGGTCGACGGAATGGCCACCCATTGCCGGCCCTTGCGGTCCATCAGCTTGCCGGCCGGATAAAAGACCAGCATGTCGATGGCCCCGGACAGCCCGTAGATCAGGGATGCCTGCGTCGCGTCCATCCCGAGGTGCTCGGCCCACAGCGGGATCACCACCTGCCGGGATGCGCGCAGCGCGCTGAGCAGCAGCACCCCCATGCCGACGCTCAGGAAAACCCCGGCGTGGGACACGGCGACGCTGCGAAGCGTCGCCTGCCGGATGGGGACGCCGTCGTCCGCCGCAGGCGCGGCCACGAGGTCCGGGATGGTCACCGACAAGGCGGCGGCCGCGGCCATGGCCACGACGCCCACCCAGTAGGCGCCGGTGATTCCGGCGAACTGCATCACGGCAGCGCCGATGAAGGGGCCGATGAAGATCCCGATCCGGTTAACGCCGCCAAGCGTGGACAGGGCCCGTGCGCGGAGGATCACCGGCACCGCCTCGGTCAGGTATTTCTGCCGGGCCAGGCTGAAGACGCTTGCGGCCATGCCGACGACCACCATGGCCGCCGCGAGCAGCCACAGCCCTTCGGGCACAAGTGGTGCCAGCGCCGCGGCGGCGAGGGCGACGGCGCTGGCCGCCGCGGCCCCGACGATGGCCCAGCGTTCGCCGAATTTCAGCGTGATGAGCGAGGCGGGAAGGTTGAAGAACCAGGAGCCCAGACCGATCAGGGTGACCACCAGCGCGGCAACGGCGACAGAGGCGCCGAGGTCACGGGCGGACAATGCCACCACGGGCAGGATGGCGCCCTCGCCGATGCTGAACAGCAGCGCCGGGCCGAAGGCGGGGACGGCGATGCTGCGGAGGCTGAAGGGGGCGGTCTGTGTGGTGGTCATCCCCTTCATCCTAGGGCGGGCCACCCACCGGGGAGTCCAGGCGTCGGGTTGCCGGCCCTAGAACTGACGGGCTAAAGCCAGGTAAACAACCGTGAACGTTACGGCAGCGAGCACAGCCAACCCAGAAAGCTGCGCCAAGCGCCAAGCGCGCCGCCTTGAGGAGTAACGCAGCTCCTCACGTGCATACATGTCGTTGCTAGTGCTCATCTGATCTCCCCAAACTCAGCGTCAAGCCGTCCCCGGCTGCGCGGGCATCTCACCCACGCGACTAAGCCTGCGAGATTGGGAAGGCGCTGGGACAGAGTGGTGAGTACTTGTCTTAGCACCACCGAACTACTTGCTTCCTTCGGAGGGCCAGCCCCGCGGAGTGCCCCGTACACGGGCGCGCCGGGGAGCTCAGGCGTCGAAGTGCGTGTGGACTTCCCCGCTGGTGAGATTCCGCAGGACGTCTGCCGCGACGTCGCGGAGCTTCTGGTTCCGGTTGCTGGACACCCGGGTGAGAATGCCCATGGCCTCGTCCTGGGAGCAGCGGTTCTGGGCCATAATAACGCCGCAGGCCAGGTCGATGGACGTGCGGTGCTCCATGGCGGCCTGCAGGTCCTCCGCCCGGGACTGCGCGGTGCCGATCCGGACGGCCAGGCGAAGGGCCCGGCCGGCGAGGTCGGCAAAACCGGAGGCCTCGGCAGCAATTGCCTCGGTGAAAATCCCCGTGTCAGAGCCGAAGAAGTTCAGGGCTGCGGCCGCGTCCTCGTCGATTTCCAGGGGTACGCCGAGGGTGCTGAGGCAGCCATGGGCCGCGAGCTGCCGCTGGTACTCCGGCCAGCGCGGATCGGTGTCGACGTCAGCCAGCAGGACCACGGATTTGGTCCGCAGCGCCGCGATGCACGGGCCGTCGCCGAGGGTCTGCTCGATGCGGTCCAGGATGACGGCCCGGGGGCTGCTCCCGGCCACCGTCATGGTCTTCTTCCGGCGCTGCAGCGTCACGCCGCATTCGATCTCCGCGCCGGCGGCCTGGCTGAGTGTGGCGGCCGAGAATCCAGCCAGGCGGCCCAGGAAGTCCTCGACGTTCTCGGTTCCCATCAGGAGGTCCTGCAGTTGCAGGGCGGCTTCGTCCCCGGCGTTGTTGGTCATGCCTAAATCTAAGTCGGTCACCGGCGCGAAACAACTTGGCTGCCGCGCGGTAGCATGAAGCCTTGCGAAGGGCCGCGTGATTCTTGAAGGCCTCTCAAGTGTCGGCGGAGGCTTCATGACGGAACAGGTGTGGCGGGTCAGCCCCGACGTCGCCTGCGTCCACAGCCCCGACGGCGGCCGCGTAGCCGTGCTGCACCTTGAGCAGGACGTGCCGGTCATCCTGGTGGGGACGGCTGCCTCGGTGTGGAACGGGCTGGACGGGACCAGGACCGAGGCGGAGCTCATCGAATGGCTTGCCCGCGAATACGCCACAGAGGCCGGCGCCATCGCGGATGACGTAATCGGTTTGATGCGCACGTTGAGCGGCGCCGGCATGATCACGCCGTCTCCTCAAAGCGAAGGCGCCAGCTGATGGACAGCGCAGAGACCCTGCACCAGGACGAAGCCGTCCTCCTGGCCACCGCCCTGGTGGACTACGTCGCAGCGTCAGCCGGGCTCCAGGTGCTGTTTATCAAGGGTCCGGCCGCCACCATGATGGGACTCCGCGCGCACCATGTTTCTGCGGACGTGGACGTCCTGGTCCGCCCCGAAGACCTGGACAAAATGGTGGACCTTCTGGGCGGCAGGGGCTGGCTCGAGAGGCCATCCGGCGTGACAGTCGTTCGCCGGTACTCGCACTCCCGCACTCTGTATCATCCGCAGTGGAACTGCGATATCGACGTGCATGACAGATTTCCCGGGATGGAAGCCCCACCCGGCAGTGCCTTCGACACACTCTGGCGCGACAGACAATACCTGGTCATGGCGGCCAGGAGTGTGGCCGTTCCTTCCAAACCTGCGGCCGTAATCTTTCAGGCACTGCACAGCCTCCGCGCCATGGATAACCCCCGCCATCAGCGCGAGTACTCGGGGCTGCTCCAGCGGGTGGACGTCACCATGTACCAGGACATCGTGGATCTCAGCGCGGAGCTGCAGGCGACGGCGGCGCTAAACCCGTTCTTGGACGATCTGGGCGTAGCAGATCTGCGGGGCCGGCAGGGAACTGTCAGCGAGGAGTGGCGCCACCGCACGGCCGTACAAGACCCCGGAACGGCTTACCTGATCTCGCTCGTCGAAAGTCCCTGGCGGGTCAAACCGCTGGTTCTGGCCCGTGCTGTGTTCCCCTCACGGCAAACATTGCGGGAGCGCGACATTTACCTTGACGACTCCGTTGCCGGGGTCCTCAGGGCCTACGTTGCGCGCTGGCGCCGTGGACTGACTGGCCTTCCAACAGCGGCCCGGAAGATCAGGGCTTCACGCCGCCGGTAGCGATCCGCTCAGGCGTACCCGTCCACGATGGCGGCTGCGATTTCCCGGTAGGCGCGCCGGGTTTCCGGGCGGAGCACATCCAGGGTGACCAGGTCGCCGTCGGCCACGCCGCGGTCGTGCGGGACCGCGATCAGCTGGCGGCAGATGCCGGACAGGTGGTCCTCGATCGCGTCCTTGTCCACCCGGGAGGACACCTCGTCCTTGTCGGTGATGACCACGATGGCGTTGCGGGCCAACTCTTCGTAGCCGTGGCTGGCCAGCCAGTGCAGGGTGCTGCGGGCCCGTTTGGCGCCGCTGACAGCGTACCCGGCCGCGATGATCAGGTTGTCCGCCGATTGCAGGATGCCGCTCATGGCATTGTGCGTGACGCCCGTACCGCAGTCAATCAGCGCCACCGAGTAGTAGGCGGAAATGAGCCTGCGGATCCGCAGATATTCCTCGGCCGTCAGTGAGTCCGACACCTCGGGGTCCTGTTCCCCGGCAATGAGGTGGAGCCTCCCGGCATGGTGCATGTAGCGGGCCAGGGCAGTGAGCGAATCGACGGACTCGATGTTCTTGAGCAGGTCCGTGATGGTACGCGGGCTCTGCTGCTGGTAGATGCCCTCGCCGAGGGCGCGCTCTACGAGGTCGCCGGAATCGGGGTTGGCGTCGATCGCGCACGGCGGATCACCGCGGAACTCGGCCAGAGTCAGTCCGACGCCCACCGTGGTGGAGGTCTTGCCGATGCCGCCCTTGAGGCTCAACACGGCCGTGTTGTAGCTGCCCTGGAGCTGGCGGGAGATGCGCCGGGCCAGCTCGTCCTCTTCACGCTGCCGGGCGCTCGGGCCCAGGTTCAGCCCGCCGCCGGTCAGCTTGTAGAGGGCGCCGCGGAACCCGCCGACGGGCCGGGGCTTCTGCTCGCGGACAAAGAGGCCCGGGGAACTGATGAAGTCAGGCACCGGTCCGTCGGCCAGTGCGGCGGATCGGCTGACCGATCGCGTGGAGCGGGCCGGCTGCGCGGGCTCGGACGGTGCTGATCCGGGGGCTTCGGGCAAGGTCGCCGGCGCTGCGCCGGAGGGTGAGCGTGTGGGCGCCGCGGGCGGCGCATCAGCCGCGGCGGCCGCTTCTGCCCATGAGCTGCTCGGGGCGGTCCGAACAGCTTGGCCGTCGGCTTCGTTGGGCGTGATGATGGGCATGGTTCCCGTCCAGGCATCGGAGTCGTCGGCGCGGCGGTCACGCCGACGCCGGAGGTCCGGCTGCCCTGCGTCCACCGTGTCGTTGGCAGTTTTGGTGTCCACCGGTTTGGACATGTTTGTTCCCCCCAGGGATCACGGCGCAGGCCGCTGCGTTGCTTGTTTGAATTGGTCCAAAAAGCAAGTCTAGGCCCACACGTGGTCCGCGACGGACCAGCGGCACGGCGCGGCCGGGTTTCCTGACGCAATCACCGCTGCAGCGCCAACACCACCACCATGGCCGTCGCAATGGCCAGAAACCCCAACCCCACATAGGCCAACGCCTGCAGGCGCCTCCTCCGGAACTCAAGCCTGGAATCCTTGGCGTAGTACCTACCCCTGTTCGTCCCCATGCCGCTGATGCTACAGGCACAACGATTTCGGGTGGGGCAAGTCAGGGCATTATGTCGTAAATCACGTACACTGTGGCGGCAGACGCAGCTATAGAGCTGTCAGTGCCACGAATATCACGCCGCCGGTGGCCACCGTCAAGAGGACCAGACCGGCGTAGGCCCACCATTTCGGGCGGTTGCGGTGTGGGTTGATATCGACGTACGGCACTGTCATGACTCCTGGCGCTGAGTAGCGGGGGTGGGGCTGTGCCTGCGGCGCCTGAGGCGAAGCAGCACGTAGAACACGGCGGAGAGAGCGGACCCGGAAAGGTCCCGAATGAGATTACTCACAGGCTGCCGGCGCTGTCCTTAAGACCCGCCCGGAGCCCGCGGATTCTAGTGGTGGGCCCGCGTGTCCTGCAGGCGCGTGATGAACCAGCGCGACTGCTCGGGACCGTACGGCAGGATCGGGATTGCCTTGGTTGCGTCGTCCGGAGTTTCCCGGGTGGCCTGGGTTGCCTGCCGGACCGCGGTCGTCATCGTGTTGGCCATCGTCTTGACGAACTCGTCGCTGCACGGCTCGCCGTGGCCCGGGATCAGGAATTCGTAGCGGTGCCGCAGCGCGGACAGGTGCCGGAGGGCGTCGGCCCACTCTTCCGGGAAAGAGTCCTCGAAGGACGGGTGTGACCCCTGTTCTACGAGATCGCCAACGAAGAGGGTACTCGCGGTGCCGACCAGGAGGTCGCCGTCGGTGTGGCCGCGGCCCAGATAGAACAACGTGGCGGTCTGTCCGCCAAGGTCCACGAGGACCGGCTGGTCCTTCACGATCGCGTTCGGAACCACGAGTTCGACGTCGGCGCCCTCCCCTGCCGCCATCTCCGGCTCCGCCGAGGCGACGAACCGGCGCTGCTCGTCGCCGTTCTCCTCGATGTCCGCGGCGCAGTTCTCGTGCGCCCAAAACTCCGTCACGCCGTCATCGGCGAAGACCGCGTTGCCGAAGAAGTGATCGTAGTGGGCGTGCGTGTTGACGACAACGAGCGGCAGCCCGGTCTTTTCCCGCACGGCAGCCAGGATCTCGCGTCCCTGTCGTGGGCCGCCGCCGGTGTCGATCACCATGGCGCGCTCAGTACCGACCACCAGACCCGTGTTGAGCCAAGAACCTTGTGTTGTCAGTACGTAGTTGTCCGGACCGACTTCGAGCCATCGTGACATTAAATCTCCGTAATTCAGACGCTATTCCGGCGTTGTTGGTGCGCTGTATAGGCCTTGATTCTACCCGCCGGAGCCAGCCAGAAGCTGGAGGCCCGCACCTCACGGGAAGACTTTCCGCCAGCGGTCCGCGCCTGATCCAGACAACTGCCAGCACGAACTCGGGTTTTCGATCTCGTCGGCCGCCCAGTTCAGGAAACCGCAAGCATTAACAAAATGATCACTCCATGCGAAGACTCTGCCGTCCCGGACGACGGCGGCCTCCAGCTCTCCTGCGGAT
The DNA here is from genome assembly GCF_022803015.1 of Arthrobacter humicola. Lineage (GTDB taxonomy): Bacteria > Actinomycetota > Actinomycetes > Actinomycetales > Micrococcaceae > Arthrobacter > Arthrobacter humicola_A. The sequence goes on along the minus strand of NZ_JAFKON010000014.1, from coordinate 3,447 downwards.
AGGCGGCTGGCATCATTCGCGCATGATCGCCACGCGGCACTTTCTGCCACTATTGTTGCCAGCGTTGAGACCGCCGTTCCATCCGCCGTGGCTGACGCACTCGCTACCGACTCCACCCCTGCCGCTGCCGTGGCTGCCGCCGTGTCAACCGAAATCGCAACACGGGACCTCGTGGAAAGGACCGACCCCGGCGCGCCGAACACAATGCTGGCAGCTACCGAAACACTTGTATCCATCACGGACTCAACGGGCCGCGAAACGTTCCTGTCACGGACGGTTCACCAACGGACCACGCCGCTGACCTGATCGCCAGTCATGATGACGCCGGCACGTATGCCGCAGCTTGGCAGCACTCAGCTTGCTGCTAAAGAAGTCCTTGCGGGGTTCGCTGACACGTACGGGCGGCAGACGTGGCTGATGGCCCAGGCCTCTGACGGTGGCCCCACGGCCTACGCTGAGACTGTTCTGAGGACCAGGATGGGGCTCGGCCCGGGCGGCATCACCACCGCGCAGCTCGCCCCGGACGTTGTCAGCCAGCTGTCCATCACGGAGTACGCCGTGGCGGAAGCGACGGGCACCAGCCCTTCCCGGGCCCTGTACGTCAACGTCAACGACCCGGTCACCGGGAACCGCGCACTTGTTGCATCAACCGGCGACCCGCGTAACCCGTTGATTGTTGGTAAGTCGGTCATGTTCGACACTGACGCCGGCCCGAAGGTCTACAACACCACGACCGGCGTCACCGTCGCGGCGCTCCCCCGCACAGATTTCCTGTCAGGCGTCGGTGACTCTCTCACCGCCGGCGGCGTATGGCTCGCCCAGCGTGGACGCCGGATGACAGATATTCACCCTCGTCGCGATCGGCGCGGCGGGCGTGCTGGGCATGGACGGCACGGCGGTTACCGCCGATCTTGGTGCAAGCGCCACCGGCGGCCTCACCATGGGCCGCGACATTGCCGGGACTGGGTGGAGCAAGATCGACCTTGCCGAGATTGTTGTCTGGCCCTCAGCCCTGACGCCCACGCAGCGCACGGATGAGCGCGCCAACCTGAAAGCCGCACACGGTATCTAGATTTGGTGGGCCTGCCGCTGCTCGGCTTTGCAGTCCTCCGAGCAGTGGCGGTCCATCGCGTCACCGCGCAGCGGCTTGTGGCACCACTCGCACTGGCTGTCCGGTAGTCAGGTCGACATGGGTCATCGCACGCGAGTCTTCGGGCTTGTGCGCGATGGCCCACGCCGCGAGGACCGCAGAGAGCGCGAGCGTGAGCGCACGGTTGTAGGCCCATGTGGAAAAGAACACGTCCCAGATGCCCTGAATGGAAATGAGGATGACGAGTGGCGCCCAGTTGCCGTTTGCTTTCAGGATGGCTGTAGCGAACAGCCCGATGAGTAGGAGGGGCAGGATGGCGGCGACAATTCCACCCTCAACCCAGCCCTCTCCCAGGAGCGAGTGAACGGACACGCGCCCATCGGCACGCACCCAGAGCCTCATGTAGTCCTCGGGCACCATCCCCAGGCTGTAGGCGATCTCGGCTCCATTGCTGATGGTGTGGTTGTCTATGGCGTTCAGGTTCCCCCAGCCGAACCATGGGCGCTCCCAGATAGCGGCGATTGAGAGCGGCGGCTCGACGCGCCCGGCGAGCAGCGCGGGGCCATCCTCGCCTAGCTGACTCATCGTGCGCAGGCGGACCGCCTCTCCAAAGAGGCCGTTCTCGATTGCGGCAGGCAGGACTTGGGAGAGCCCATAAAGGGCGCCACCAGCAATGATCCCCTTGAAAAGCTTCGCCGCAGCACTCCGGGTATCTCCCCGCACCAGCAGGACGACAACGACAATGAAGCACACCAGCCCATGCGACCGGAAGCCAAGGATTAGGCTTGCGCAACCGACGACGAACAGGGCGAGCATCGGCAGGGCGCGACGGCCTGACAGGCTACAGAAGAACCAGACGGCAACGATCGCAACGTAAGGGCCAACCCCGTATTTCCAAAGGTGCTCGAAAGTGTCGGTGTTCGCAGGGTGGAAGATCACGAAGAACAACGCACTGCCCATGGACGCCCAGCCGAGAAGTTGAGCGGCTGAGGACTGCCCGTTTGTCATCTTGACTGCCGCCGTAACAAATAGCGCCATGGCGGCGTAGTGGAGGATGTTTCCACTGATTTCCTGCTGCTGATACTTGGCGCCGATCACCATTGCCGCGATGCCGGCGAGTGACCACCAGACAATCGGCTTGGTCCGCCCGGGCCAGCCGGCGATTGGCTTTACGAACACCATCACAGCGGCCGGAATCGCCGCCAGGGGGAACGCATATCCGTAGAGCGGGCTCGCCGCAATCGCTCCGGCACCGGTCAGGCGACGCGACCAAGCACGCGGCTGCTTGCCGTTCTCGGCTAGTTTCGCCGCGAGCTGCGACTTTAGTCGAGGAATCTGCATCAGCAAGACAGGGGCGAAGAAGCAGGCGACGGCCATAGCAACGAAAGCAAGCAGCTCAATCACGGTGGTTCCCCCAGGAGTAGTTGCCCCAATATTAGCGGGCCAAAACACCTATGCCGCTAACGCGGCTCACGGGACCTAGATTTGGTGGGCCAGCCACTGTTCGACTTTGCAGTCCTCCGAGCAGTGGCGGTCCATTGCTTAATCGCCCAGCGGCTTGTGGCACCACTCGCACTGGCCTCGGCGCAGTTTCAAGGCGGTACGGACGGTTCGGACAGCTTCATGTAGTTTCGCCAATGCCCGCAGTATGCGGCCCCTGGTTAGGTGGTAGCCCGCGACCAGTTGGGCCATGACTGGAAGCGGGCACCTGCGCTAATCACAGGGCTCCGTAAACCTGTTACGTTCCCAAACAGAATAGCCATCCAGTGTGGCTCCGGAGGTTTAACTCCAGGACCACACCCATAGGACCTGCTGGCACTAGCTGGCTATAGGTCGTGTCAAGTGCATGCGGCGGGCGTGACGGTTCGCCCCATGTGTCTGGCGGGCGTTCTGAAGTGTTGTGGAGGGGCGGTTTGGTGGCTGCACCGGCGTTGGTCTGTGGGCGCCCACGCTGACTTATGCGACCTCGGCTATTTCACCCGGGTCATCTGGCGTCGTTCGGGTTGCCCGCGGGGCGAAGGGCCGGGCGCCAAGCTAGAGACGGCGTAACGCGGAAGGCGTCCGCCATAGCTGTATCGGCGTCTGGTCCGGCCCTTCGTCGGTTCCAGCGTCTCACCGCCGGCCAGGGTTGTGAAGGGATGCTGCGGGCACCTCCTTTGGCTCCGGGGGGATGTCTGGTTGGCGTCATGGTGTGCCGCGGTTTGTCACTTCCAGCGGCCGGGGTCGTAGCTGGTCTGGTCCCGGACCATGGCGTAGGCGATCCGTGATGCGCGGTGCGCCATCGCGCAGGCGATGACGCCGCCGTGCTTGCCTCTGGTCCTGAGCGCCGCGGCGTAGGTCCGGCTGGGCGCGTCGTT
>NZ_JAFKON010000013.1 GCF_022803015.1 Arthrobacter humicola | reverse complement strand
CTTGGAATCACGCCGGGCCAGCCAACCAAACCGCCACCCCACAGACACGTCAGAACGCCCGGCCAAACATGCGGCGCGCACTGTCATGCCCGGAGCATGCACTTGACACGACCTATAGCCAGCTAGGACCCACCGGTCCCGGCACGCAGAAATGCGACGGCGGCAGCCACCTGGCAAGGGGGGGGCTGCCGCCGTCGAGTTTAACCGAGCATAATGCGGAGGGCCTTCAGTAGCTGGCGGGGGTGCCGCCGGGCTCAGCCATTGCGTCCGGTGGGATGAAGTCGGCGGCAAGGGCCTCGGAGCCGCGAGCCAGGATGGACACATCGGCCCCCACCAGAACGAACGCCGCGCCGGCGGCCATGTAGCCGCGGGCCGTTGCCGGGTTGAAAGCGTTCACGCCGGCAGGCTTCCCGGCCGCTGTGGCGGCGGCAAGGCAGTGTTCGACGGCGGCGCGCACCCGTGGGTGTTCCTGCTGGCCCAACAGGCCCATGGAGGCGGCGAGGTCGGAGGGCCCCAGGAAGATCGCGTCCACGCCCTCCACCGCCAGGATGTTCTCCACGGCGGCAACCGCGGCTTCGGATTCAATCTGGACGGTGACGCTGACGGTGTCGGAGGCGCGGGCGAGGTAGTCCGGGATCCGGTTCCAGCGCGCGGCCCGGGCAAGGGCCGAGCCCACCCCGCGGACGCCGTGGGGCGGGTAGCGGGTGGCGGCCACGGCGGCCTCCGCCTCGGCTGCCGAGTTCACCATGGGGATCAGCAGGTTCTGGACGCCCAGGTCCAGGTACTGCTTGATGAGCACCGTGTCATTCACCGGCGGCCGGACCACCGGATGGACCGGGTAGCCGTGCACGGCCTGCAGTTGGGCCAGTATGGATTCGAGTCCGTTGGGGCTGTGCTCGGCGTCGATCAGGAGCCAGTCCAGACCGGACCCGGCGCAAAGCTCGGCTACCAGGGGACTGCCCGAACACACCCACATCCCGGCCAGCGGCCGGCCGGCAGCGCCGGTTTGGTTGCGCAGGGCGTGCTTGAAGGTTGCGTCGGGTTCTACTCGAAGCGGCATGTGATGCTCCCCAGGGGTCCGTAGTCGGCGTGCACGGTGTCACCCTTGTAGACCCAGAGGGGCCGGGTGAAGGAGCCGGCGAGGATGATGTCGCCGGCTTTCATGCCATCGCCGTGGGCGGCAATCTTGTTGGCCAGCCAGTGCACGCCGTTGGCCGGGTGGTCCAGGACCCCTGCCGCGACGCCGGTTTCCTCCACGGTCTGGTTCTTGTAGAGGATGGCGGAGACCCAGCGCAGGTCCACGGCGTCCGGGCGGACGGGGTTGCCGCCGATCACCATGGCGCCCATCGCCGCGTTGTCCGCGATGGTGTCCACGATGGTCCGGCCCTCCATTTCGATCCGGGAGTCCAGGATCTCCAGGGCCGGGACCACGTAGTCCGTGGCGGTCAGGACGTCGAAGATGGTGCAGCCGGGACCGGCGAGGTCGGTCTTCAACACGAACGCGAGCTCCACCTCCACCCGGGGATGGGTGTACCGGTCCCAGTCCACGGAGCAGCCGGTTTCCAGCACCATGTCATCGAAGATGGCGCCGTAGTCCGGCTCGGTGATGCCGGTCGCGGCCTGCATCGCCTTGGACGTGAGGCCGATCTTGCGGCCCACGAGCCGGCGTCCAGCGTCCTCGTTGCGCCGCCGCCACAGCCGTTGGACTGCGTAGGAGTCCTCCACCGTCATCCCCGGGTAGCGGGTGGTCAGGCGCGGGACCGGTTTGCGGTTCCGGCCGGCTTCCAGCAGTTCGTCTGCGATGGCCTCGATCGTCGCGGAATCCAGCACGCTAAACCTGCGCCCCGAGCTTGAAGCCCGTCGCTTCTCCGGCGGAGCCGTCCTCTTCCTTGCGGGTGTAGGAGAACCCGTCGGCGCCCACGGTCACGGCCATCTCGCTCTTTTCCTCGCGGACGATCACGGGCTGGGGGTTGCCGTCGAGGTCCAGGACCAGGGAGGCTTCGGTGTACCAGGAGGGGACCACGGGGTTGCCCCACCAGTCGCGGCGCTGGTTGTCGTGGACGTCCCAGGTGATGGTGGGGTTGTCCGGGTCGCCGGTGTAGTAGTCCTGGGTGTAGATCTCGATGCGGTGGCCGTCCGGGTCCAGGATGTAGAGGTAGAAGGCGTTGGAGACGCCGTGCCGGCCGGGGCCGCGTTCGATCCGGTCCGAGATGCGCAGGGCGCCCATCTTGTCGCAGATCTGGATGATGTTGTGCTTCTCGTGCGTGGCGAAGGCAATGTGGTGCAGCCGCGGGCCGTTGCCGCCGGTCAGGGCGGTGTCGTGCACAGTCTGCTTGCGGTGCATCCACGCGGCGTACGTGACGCCGTCGGAGTCCTTGATGTCCTCGGAGACGCGGAAGCCCAGGTCCTCGAGGTACGCCCGGCCGCGCGGGACGTCCGGGGTGACCTGGTTGAAGTGGTCCAGCCGGACCAGTTCGCCGGCGGAGTAGAGGTCGTAGCGCTGGGTGAGACGCTCGACGTGTTCGGTCTCGTAGAAGAATTCGTAGGGGAAGCCCAGCGGATCCTCGACGCGGACGGCGTCGCCGATGCCCTTGGTGAAGCCTTCCTTGCGGCGCTCGGTGCGGCAGCCCAGTTCCTTGTAATAGGCCTCGGCCGCGTCCACCTCTGCCGGCGACTTCACCCGGTAGGCGAAGGCGGCCGCGGCGGCCACGGGCCCCTTGCGCAGCACCAGGTTGTGGTGGATGAACTCTTCGAGGGACCGCAGGTAGATGGTGTTTTCGTCTTCTTCGGTGACGTGCAGGCCCAGCAGGTCCACATAGAACTGGCGGGACTTGGCGAGGTCCGTGACCACGAGTTCCAGGTAGGCGCAGCGGACGATGTCCGGGGCCGGGACAGTGGGGGTGGGGACGAAGTTGGTCATGGTGCTCTCTCTTCTTTGAAAGGGGTCTGGGTGGCGCCGGCGGGAAACTTAGGCGCCGAATTTGGGCGTGTGAACGGTGCCGAGGGTGATGTGGACGGCCTGCTGGTCGGTGTAGAAGTCGATCGAGCGGTAGCCGCCCTCGTGGCCCAGGCCGGAGGCCTTGACCCCGCCGAACGGGGTGCGGAGGTCGCGGACGTTGTGGCTGTTGAGCCAGACCATGCCGGCCTCGACGTTTTGGGAGAAATTGTGCGCGCGGGTCAGGTTCTGGGTCCAGATGTACGCCGCGAGCCCGTACCTGGTGTTGTTCGCCAGGGCGAGGGCTTCGGCGTCGGTATCGAACGGTGTGATGGCGACGACGGGGCCGAAGATTTCCTCCTGGAAGATCCGCGCGTCCGGGGCGACGTCGGCGAACACGGTGGGGGCGATGTAGTTGCCTGCGGGCAGGTGGTCGGGGCGGCCGCCGCCGGCCAGCAGCCGGCCTTCGGTCTTGCCGATTTCCACGTAGGAGGCCACCTTGGCGTAGTGCTCCGGGTGGACCAGGGCGCCGACCTCGGTCTTGGGGTCGTGCGGGTCCCCGACCACGATGTTTTTGGCCCGGGCCGCGTACTTCTCGCAGAATTCCTCGTACACGGCGCGCTCCACCAGGATCCGGGAGCCGGCGGTGCAGCGCTCGCCGTTGAGCGAGAAGACGCCGAACAGGGCGGAGTCGATCGCGGCGTCGAGGTCGGCGTCGGCGAACACGACGCACGGTGACTTGCCGCCGAGCTCCATGGAGAGGCCCTTGAGGTTGGCCGCGGCGTTGCGGAAGATCGTCTGGCCGGTGGTGGTTTCGCCGGTGAAGGAGATCAGCGGCACGTCCGGGTGCTTCACGAGGGCGTCGCCGGCTTCCTCGCCGAGGCCGTTGACCAGGTTGAAGACGCCGTCGGGAAGGCCGGCGTCCTTGAAGATCGTCGCCCAGAGCGAGGCCGAGAGCGGGGTGAATTCGGCCGGCTTGAGCACCACGGTGTTGCCGGTGGCCAGGGCCGGGGCGAGCTTCCAGGACTCGAGCATGAACGGGGTATTCCACGGCGTGATGAGCCCGGCGACGCCGATCGGCTTGCGGTTGACGTAGTTGATCTGGGCGCCGGGGACCTTCATGGCGTCGTCGAACTGGGCCACGATCAGGTCCGCGAAGAAGCGGAAGTTCTCAGCCGCGCGCAGCGCCTGGCCCTTGGCCTGGGTGATGGGCAGGCCGGTGTCGAACGTTTCGAGCTCGGCCAGGCGGGCCTCCTGGGCCTCGACGGCGTCGGCGATCCTGTTTAGGATCCTGGCCCGCTCGCGCGGCTTCATCTTCGGCCATGGGCCGTTGGTGAACGCCTCGCGGGCGGCGGCGACGGCGAGGTCGATGTCTTCCTTCTGGCCGGCGGCGGCGGTGGCGTAGTTGGTGTTGGATACCGGGTCCAGGACATCGAAGGTTGCCCCGCCCACGGAGTCGACGAATTCGCCGTTGATGTAGTGCTGGATGTGGCTGGGAAGGCCCTGTGGGACGTAGTGGGTGGTGGTTTCTGCGGCAGTAAACGTCATTGTTTTTCCTTACTGATAGTGCAACGCGGGGTCACTTACGGCCCATGCCGGGCGCCTCAATGGGCGCTAAGTGACCCCGCGTTGGTCTGGGCGAGGTACGCGTCGAGGGTGGCGCTGCGGTGGCGGCGGGCGGCCTTTTCGATGTCATCCGGGCTGGCGCCGGACTCGATGAGCTGCAGCAGGGCCTCGTGTTCGTCCACGGATTCGTGGGCCCGGCCCGGGACGAAGCGGAACGTGGAGGAGCGCAGCGACGCGAGCCGGTTCCAGCCCCGGTGGACGAGGTCCAGGATGTGCGGGTTGGGGCAGTGCTCGAACAGGACGGAGTGGAAGTCCTGGTTCAGCCGGGTGAACCGGACGGGGTCGAAGTGCTGCAGGCACTCGCGCATCTCGGCGTTGACGGCCCGGGCGCGGGCCACGTCCGCCGCCCCGATCAGCGGGGCCGAGAGTGCCGTTGCGGCGCCCTCGACGATGCTGAGGGTCTGCATCGTGTAGAGGTATTCGGTGGGGTCGATTCCGGACACGGTGGCGCCGACATTCCGCTCGAACTTGACCAGGCCCTCGGCCTCGAGCCGGCGGATCGCTTCACGGACCGGCACCACGCTGACGCCCAGGTCCTCGGCGATCTTGGCCAGCACCAGCCGGTAGCCGGGGGAGTAGGTCCCGTCCACGATCCGGGCCTTGACGGCCGCATAGGCCTGCTCGGATTTGCTGCCGGAGGTCGCGGCCGTCGTGGCTGCGGCCCTGGCTGTGTCAGTCATGGGCCTTGCCTGCTTCCCATTCCTGGTACCGGGTCCGCCAGGCGGCGTTGAGCGGGTAGAGGCCGTCCACGCTGTGGCCCTGCTGCACCATCTCGGCGATGAAGGTTTCCTCTTGTTCCTGCGCGATGGAGTCGTCCGCGAGCTCGTGGGCGAGGGCGGGCGGGATCACCAGGATCCCGTCGGCGTCCGCGACGATGATGTCCCCGGGCTGCACGGTGGTGCCGCCGCAGGCGATGGTGATGTCCGTGTCCCAGGGGATGTGCCGGCGGCCGAGCACGGCCGGGTGCGGGTTGGCGTAGTAGGTCGGCATGTCCATGGCGGCCACGGCCGTGAAGTCGCGGACGCCGCCGTCGGTGATGATGGCGGCTGCGCCGCGGACCTGGGCGCGCAGGGCCAGGATGTCCCCGATCGTGCCGGTGCCCTTTTCGCCGCGGGCCTCCATCACCAGGATCTCGCCCTCGTTGACGGAATCGATGGCCTTCTTCTGGGCGTTGAAGCCGCCGCCGTGGGTCGTGAACAGGTCCTCGCGGTTGGGCACGTAGCGCAGGGTCCGGGCCAGGCCCACGATCCGCCGCTCCGGGCGGGTGGAGGTCAGGCCGTCGATGCTGACGTTGTTCAGGCCGCGTTTGCGCAGTTGGGAGGAAAGGGTGGCGGTGCAGACGGACTCCAGTTTGGCCTTGAGCTCCGGGGACAGGCCCGGCATCCCTGACGGCTGGGCGGCGGCGAGGCCGGCCGCTTCACGCGAACCGTAGGCTTCCTCCCGCTGGAGATCATCGGTCTTCGGCCGGGCGCCGAAGTCCGCGAACGGCGTCGTGCCTTCCTCCACCAGGGTGACCAGCCGGCCCGTAGTCAATGCAGCACCGGTGAGCCCGCCGCCCGCGGCGCCTCCCGTCGTCGCGCTGACTTCCACCTCGACGACGTCGCCCGGCTTGGCCACCGACGCCCCGGCGGGGGTGCCGGTGAGGATGATGTCGCCCTCTTCTAGGGTGAGCAGCTGGGACAGGTCGGCCACGAGCCGGGCGAACGGGAAGAGCAGGTCCCCGGTGGTGTCGTCCTGGACCAGTTCACCGTTGTGCCACGTGCGGATCCGCAGTTTGGCGGGATCGACGGCCTCTGCCGCGATCAGGCCCGGGCCCACGGGCGTGAAACCGTCGCCGCCCTTCGAGCGGAGGTTGGAGCCCTTGTCCGCGTAGCGGAGGTCGTAGACGCCGAGGTCGTTGCTGGCGGTGACCCATTCGACGTGGCTCCACGCATCCTCGAGGCCCACGCGGCGGGCGGTCTTGCCGATGATCAGGGCGATCTCGCCCTCGTAGCCGAGCAGTTCGCAGCCGGCCGGGCGCTCCACGGTTGAAGGCGCTGCTGCCGAACCGAGAGCCAGCGACGACGACGGCTTCAGGAAGTAGGAGGGCTGCTCGGGTGTGCGGCCGCGCTGGGCTGCCCGGCTGGGGTAGTTGATATGCACCGCGATGACCTTGCGGGCCGCGGCCAGGATGTGGTCGGTGACCTGTTCCAAGTGTTACTCCTCATCGAGTACGAAATCGTATACGAAACACTATGGACCGGGAATCGGGGAGCGTCAACCCCTTGCGCGGGAATGTTCGCCGGGACATTTGCCGGGACCATCTGGCGCACTTGTAACCTGCGTCATATCTGACGTACAGTTTTGGATCAGGGACCGAAATTCTATTATCGAACGTCACGTTCTAATATCGAACACGCTAGGTCGGCGACAGGCCGCCACACAACGAAGTGAGGAAAGCCCGTGCATTTCCACCACCACGGCTACGTATCCGGTGACCCGCGGGTCCAGCCGGCCGCCGGCACCGGCATCGACCGGCCCATGCAGCTTCCCGACGAGGTTGATGTGCTGATCGTGGGCTCCGGCCCCGCAGGCATGCTCGCCGCGGCCCAGCTGTCCCAGTTCCCGGGCGTCACCACCCGGATCGTGGAACGCCGGCCGGGCCGGCTCGCGATCGGCCAGGCCGACGGCATCCAGGCCCGCAGCGTCGAGACCTTCCAAGCCTTCGGTTTCGCCGAGCGGATCATCGCCGAGGCGTACCGCATCACGGAGATGGCGTTCTGGAAGCCGGATCCCGCGGACCCCTCGAACATCGTCCGCAGCGCCCGCACCCTCGATGACCCGGGCGGGATCAGCGAGTTCCCGCATCTCATCGTCAACCAGGCCCGCGTGCTCGACTACTTCGCCGAGTTCATGGCCATGTCCCCGAGCCGCATGAGCGCGGACTACGGGCTGGAGTTCCGCGGCCTGGAGGTCACCGGCGAGGGCGAGTACCCGGTCGCCGTGACGCTGGCGCACACCGCCGGTCCTGACGAGGGCCGGGAGCGCATCGTGCGGGCCAAGTACGTGGTGGGCGCGGACGGCGCCCGCAGCAAGGTGCGCGACTCGATCGGCTGCACCATGGCGGGCGACCAGGCCAACCACGCGTGGGGCGTCATGGACGTGCTCGCCTCCACGGACTTCCCCGACATCCGGCTCAAATGTGCCATCCAGTCCCACGACGGCGGCAGCATCCTGCTGATCCCGCGCGAGGGCGGGCATCTCTTCCGCATGTATGTCGATCTCGGCGAGGTCGCCGCGGACGACCGCGGTGCGGTCCGCAAGACCACCATCGAGCAGATCATCGCCAAGGCCAACGCGATCATCCACCCCTACACGCTCGACGTGCGCAACGTGGCCTGGCACAGCGTGTACGAGGTGGGCCACCGCCTTACCGACAGGTTCGACGACGTCCTCCCGGAGGAGCTGGGCACCCGCACGCCGCGGGTGTTCATCACCGGCGACGCATGCCACACGCACAGCGCCAAGGCCGGCCAGGGCATGAACGTCTCCATGCAGGACGGCTTCAACATCGGCTGGAAGCTCGGCCACGTGCTGGAGGGACGCAGCCCGGAGAGCCTGCTGTCCACATACTCGGCTGAGCGGCAGGTGGTCGCGAAGAACCTGATCGACTTCGACAAGGTGTGGTCGACGCTCATGGCGAAGAAGCCCGAGGAGTTTGAAAACCCCTCCGAGCTCGAGGACTTCTACGTGCGCACCGCCGAGTTCCCTGCCGGCTTCATGACCGAGTACTCGCCGTCGATGGTCGTCGCTGAGGCGACGCACCAGCAGCTGGCCACCGGCTTTCCCGTCGGCAAGCGCTTCAAGTCCGCGCCCGTTGTGCGGGTCTGCGACACCAACCCGGTCCAGCTCGGCCACCAGGCCACGGCGGACGGCCGCTGGCGCATCTACGTCTTCGCGGACCAGGCGGCGCCAGGACAACAGGCGGGGGCCCCGTCGCCCGCCGCGGACCTCGCCGCGTGGCTGGCCACCGCGCCGGACTCGCCGCTCGCCGCCACCCCCGCGGGGGCCGACCGGGACGCCTGGTTCGACGTGAAGGTGATCTACCAGCAGGATCACACGGGCATCGACATCGGCAACGTCCCCGCGGTGTTCAAACCGGAGGTGGGGCCGTTCCAGCTCCCCTACCTCGAAAAGGTCTACGGCACCGACCCGGCGGCGGACATCTTTGAGTTGCGCGGCATCGACCGCGGCGGCGTCATAGTGGTAGTGCGCCCGGACCAGTACGTGGCCAACGTCCTGCCGCTGACGGCGACGGCGGAGCTTGCCGCGTTCTTCGCACCCCTGCTGCGGGCAGGGCGGGCCGCGGCGGTGTGACCGCGTGGGGTGGCCTTCTTCGCAAGGTTTGTCCAGGCTGGCGGTCAGAGGCCGGCTGCCTGCCTGGACCTGTATTCCGCGGCGGGGTAGACGCCAAGGATGCGCACCTCCGTGGTGAAGAACTCCAGTTCCTCCAGCGCCAGGCTGAGCGGCAAATCCTCGGGGTGCCCCTCGACGTCGGCCATGAACATCGTGGCCGCAAATTCATTGCCTACCATGTAGCTTTCCAGCCGCGTCATGTTTACCCCGTTCGTGGCGAATCCTCCCAGCGCCTTGTAGAGGGCTGAGGGGACATTCCGGACACGGAATACAAAGCTGGTGACTGCCGGTCCGGACAGGATGTCCCGGGCCGGCAGCGGCTTTTCCCGTGCCAGAACCACGAACCGCGTGGTGTTGGAAGGGTCGTCTTCGACGGCGGAGGCGAGCACTTCCAGGCCATAGAGTTGGGCCGCGAGTGGAGGAGCGAGCGACAGTTTTGTGGGATCGTTCCAGTCGCGCACTTCGCGGGCGGACCCGGCGGTATCGCCGGCGATCACGGGGCGCAGGCTGGCGGAGCGGATCAGCCGCCGGCACTGCCCCAACGCGTGGAGGTGGCTGTGGACCTCGGTGGCTGCCTCGATGGTGCTGCCCGGGATGCCCAGCAGGTCGAAGTGAATGGGCAGAAAATACTCGCCGACGATCTGCAGCCCGGACTGTGGCAGCAGCACATGGATATCGGCCACCCTGCCGGCAATGGAGTTTTCGATCGGAATCATGGCCAGGTCGGCGGTGCCGACGGCCACCAGTTCAAAGGCGTCTTCGAAACTCGCGCAGGGAACGCTCTCCAGTTCGGGGAACATCTGCATGCACGCAATATTGGAGTTGGCGCCCGGTTCACCCTGGTACGCAATCTTCTGGGCCATGCTCCGTATGGTTTCACGCCGGGCGCCCTCTCACCCAAGTAAGTCGCGGCAGGGCCGTTTGAGGACCAAAAGCCCCTGCTGCGACTCAGCTGGGGTTCAGATGCTTGGCGAAGTGGTCCTCGATCCGCTGCCAGGCTTCCGGGGCCGATTCCGGATCCGGGCCGATGCCCATGACCCGCATGAGCGGCCGCAGCACCTTCGGCCCGGTCTCCACGTCGTTGAGGAAGGCGTGCCCGGCGTGCGGGAACTCCTTCACGTCGTTCTCCACGCCCAGCCCGTCGAGCACGGCCGCGAGTTTCGCCGCTTCGCCGGGCAGGGTGCGGTCCCGGCCACCGAAGTTGGCCACGATCGGGCAGGCGCCGGCGAGGGCCTCCCCGGGGTCTTTCGGGCGCCGTCCGTAGTTGACGGCGGCGGCGTCGAAGCCGTCGTTGGCCAGCAGCAGGGCGAAGCCGCCGCCCATGCAGAAGCCGATGACGCCGATCTTGCCGGTGGTCCGGCCGGTTTCGCGCAGCCAGTCCCGGGCGGCGGCCAGATCGGTGAAGGCCCGGCCCTCGCCCGCGGACAGCGCGCGCATGGTGGCGACGAGGCAGCGGCGCGCCCCGCCGTCGCTGTAGAGGTCAACGGCCAGTGTCAGGTAGCCGGCCGCCGCCATCCGGTCGGCGTGGCGGATGGTGATGTCGTCCAGGCCAAACGCCTCATGGACCATCAGGACCGCGGGGAACGGCCCTTCGCCCTGCGGCGTCGCCAGGTAGCCGCGCAGCGCCGGCGAACCGCCGGCGGCGGCGCCGGACCTGCCGAGGTCAGTATTGCTGAGATCGCGGGTGGCGGGCTTGCCGCGTCCTGCGTGTGTCCGTGCCATGCTGACCCCTCCGTCGGCTGTGGGGCCATTCTTGCACGGGCACAAAAAAGCGGCGCCGGAAATCCCCCAAAGGAAGATCCGGCGCCGCCATCGTTCTAAGGACTAGTCCTTCTTGAAGGCGTCCTTGACGTTTTCGCCGACCTTCTTCGCGTCGGCTACAACCTGGTCCTTCTGGCCCTCGGCGCGCAGCTGGTCGTTGCCAGTGGCGTTTCCGGCAGTTTCCTTGGCCTTGCCGCCGAGGTGCTCTGCTTCGTTCTGAATCTTGTCTCCGACACCCATGGTGTAGGCCACCTTTCGTTCCGGTTGAAAATACTGTCCGATCAGCCTAACACAAAGCATGCTTACTAATTCAAGGGGTCTCGCGGGGTAATTCTCCGGAGCGTCGTCCGCGGCAGCGGCGGGGCGGTTCGCGAAAGGATGAAATCCCCCCGGCCCGCGGGCTAGGCTCGAGGTCATGGACCACAAGACCACTCTCACGCAGCACATCAAGGCTCCGGCGGACGCGGTCTGGGCGGTGGTGTCGGACATTCCCGGATCTGCCGCGACCCTCTCCGGCGTCGAATCGATCCAGATGCTCACCGACGGACCCTATGCCGTGGGCACCCGCTGGAAGGAAACCCGCACCATGATGGGGCGCGCGGAAACGGTGGAGATGTGGGTTTCCCAGTCCGAGGCGCCGTCGAACGGCCGGGGCGGCAGCACCACCGTGAAGGCCCTCCAAGGCGGCGCCGACTACACCACCAGGTTCGCGCTGGCAGAGCGCGGCGGCGGAACGGACCTCACGCTGACCTTTGGCGCCGAAGTCATCCAACCGACCCGGTTCAGCAGGATCATGCTCACCGTGTTCGGTCCGCTCGGGATGCGCATCACCCGCAAGGCGCTTGCAAAAGACCTGGCGGACATCGCGGCCAAGGCCGAGTGCCGGTGATGGTCCGGCGCACTGCGGCGGAGAAAACCCCCAAGGTCACCGCCCCCCGGCTCGCGCCGGTCCGGCCCGGGGATCTGCAGGACGACCCTGCCCCGGAGTTCCGGCGGGGTGTTCGGTACGACGGCGTCCGTTACAGCCGCGCGTCGGCAGACGGTCTGGACCTTGGCGGTACGGACTTTGCCGAGTGCGAATTCACCGCGGTGTCCTTCAACGAGACGCAGCTGCGGGGCGCGACTTTCCGTGACTGCATCCTGACCGAGACGTACGCCCCGGTGCTGATGGCGGCCCGGACCAGCCTGCGGGATGTCGAGATCGGCAACCCCCGCTGGGGATCGGCGGAGCTCTATGAAAGCGGCTGGCAGTCCGTGCGGATCGACGGCGGCAAACTCGACTACGTGAACCTGCGCGGATCCAAGCTCACGGACGTGCAGATCAGCGACTGCATCATTAACGAGCTGGATCTGGGCTCCTGCACCGCCACGCGCGTCGCCTTGAAGAACTGCACGATCGGCACCCTCGATTTCACCGGAGCCCGACTCAAGGACTTCGACCTCCGGGGCACCGACTTCCGCACCATCAGCGGTCTGGGCAGTCTGTCCGGCCTCGTCGTCGACGATCACCAGCTCACCCTGCTCGCTCCATTGCTCGCGGCTCATCTGGGCGTCGTCGTCGCGTAATCCGGCGGCATCCGGTTGACCCCCTTGCTCCGCCGTGTAATCTTTATAGAACGAACGGTCGGTAAATTACTCTGCTGCCGGCCCCGCTTTCTTGGTGAAGGATGTTCTCATGGTCGAGGCTTTTCTTGTTGGCGGCGCCCGCACTCCCGTGGGCCGCTACGGCGGCGCCCTCTCCGCAGTCCGCCCCGATGACCTGGCCGCACTGGTAGTCCGCGAGGCTGTGGCCCGCGCCGGCATCGATCCGGACACCATCGACGAGGTCATCCTCGGCAACGCCAACGGTGCCGGCGAAGAGAACCGCAACGTGGCCCGCATGGCCACCCTCCTTGCCGGGCTGCCCCTCCACATCTCCGGCATCACCGTGAACCGGCTCTGCGCCTCCGGGCTCAGCGCCATCATCATGGCCAGCCACATGATCAAGTCCGGTGCCGCGGACATCGTGATCGCCGGCGGCGTCGAATCCATGAGCCGCGCCCCCTGGGTCCAGGAAAAACCCCGGACCGCCTTCGCCAAACCGGGCGAAATCTTCGACACCTCCATCGGCTGGCGTTTCGTCAACCCCCAGTTCACCAAGGGCGAGCTGTCCCGGGACGGCAAAATGACCTACTCCATGCCGGAGACGGCAGAAGAAGTGGGGCGGGTTGACGGCATCTCGCGGGAGGACGCCGACGCCTTCGCCGTCCGCTCCCACGAACGCGCCCTGGCCGCCATCGCCGCCGGCCGCTTCGCCGAGGAAATCGTCCCCGTGACCGTCAAGACCCGCAAGGGCGAGACCGTGGTGGACACCGATGAGGGCCCCCGCGCCGGCACCACCATGGACGTCCTCGCCGGGCTCCGGCCGGTAGTCAAGGGCGGCTCGATCGTCACCGCCGGCAACTCCTCCACCCTCAACGACGGCGCCTCCGCCATCATCGTTGCCTCGGAGGCCGCGATCCAGAAGCTTGGCCTCACGGCCCGCGCCCGCATCATCGACGGCGCCTCAGCCGGCTGCGAGCCCGAGATCATGGGCATCGGCCCGGTCCCGGCCACCCAGAAGGTGCTCGCCCGTTCCGGGCTCAGCGTCGAGGACCTCGGCGCCGTCGAGCTCAACGAGGCGTTCGCGACCCAGTCCCTGGCCAGCATGCGCCGGCTCGGCCTCGACCCGGAGATCGTGAACCGCGACGGCGGCGCGATCTCCCTGGGCCACCCGCTGGGGTCCTCCGGTTCCCGGATCGCCATCACACTGCTGGGCCGGATGGAACGCGAAAACGCCAAAATCGGCCTCGCCACCATGTGCATCGGCGTCGGCCAGGGCACGGCCATGCTGCTGGAGCGCGTCTAGTGGCGGCCCCGGCCCTCGACCCGGCTGGCTTCGGCACGCTCCTGGTCGAAGAGCGCGAGGACCGCGTGGTGGTGGTGCTCAACCGCCCCGAGGTCCGCAACGCGATCGACCAGCAGATGGTCGATGAACTCCACACCGTCTGCGCCCATCTCGAGCGGCACCCCAAAGTCCTCATCATCGCCGGCACTGACGGGGTGTTCGCCTCCGGCGCCGACATCGGCCAGCTGCGCGAACGCCGCCGCGACGATGCCCTGCAGGGCATCAATTCCACCATTTTCGTCCGGATTGCCAAGCTGCCGATGCCCGTCATCGCGGCACTGGACGGCTTCTGCCTGGGCGGCGGCGCCGAACTGGCGTACGCCGCCGACTTCCGGATCGGCACCCCGTCCGTCCGGATCGGCAATCCCGAAACCGGACTCGGCATCCTGGCCGCCGCCGGCGCCAGCTGGCGCCTCAAGGAACTCGTGGGGGAGCCCGTCGCCAAGGAAATGCTGCTCGCCGGTTCCGTGCTGCGCGCAGAACGTGCCCTCGCGGTCAATCTCATCACCGAAATCCATGAACCGTCCGATCTGATGGCCGCTGCCCACAGCGTCGCCGACCGGATTGCCACGCAGGATCCGCTCGCCGTCCGCATCACCAAATCCGTGTTCCATGCCCCGGCCGAGGCGCATCCCCTCATTGACCAGCTGGCACAGGGGATCCTCTTCGAATCCCAGGCCAAGTTCGACCGTATGCAGGCTTTTCTGGATAAGAAATCAGAAAAGAAGTCAGCCAAAGAATCAGGGAAGCAGAAATAGACATGGGCAACTCCGCACTCCCCGCCAACCTTCCCGCCAGTGATCTTCCCAACAGCAACCTTCCCCACTCCGTGGGAGTCCTCGGTGGCGGCCGCATGGGCGCAGGCATCGCCCACGCCTTCCTGATCAACGGAGCCAACGTCGTGGTCGTCGAGCGCGACGAGGCGTCGGCCGAGGCCGCCCGGGAGCGGGTCGAGTCCGCCGCCGCCAAGAGCATTGAGCGCGGCGCCGTGGACGGCAACCTGGACGAGATCGTTTCCCGGCTCGAGGTCACCGTGGACTACGACGACTTCGTCGGCCGGCAGCTTGTGGTCGAGGCCGTTCCGGAGGACTGGGACCTGAAGATCACCGCGCTGCGCGGCATCGAGGAACGGCTCGCCGACGGCGCCTACCTCGCCTCCAACACGTCCTCGCTCTCCGTCAACGGTCTGGCCCGCGAACTGAAGCGGCCGCAGAACTTCCTGGGCCTGCACTTCTTCAACCCGGTGCCGGCGTCGACGCTCATCGAGGTGGTCCTCGGCGAGCAGACTTCCGGCGCCCTGGCCCAGGCCGCCCGCGGGTGGGTCGAGGCGCTCGGCAAGACCGCCGTCGTGGTCAACGACGCGCCCGGCTTCGCCTCCTCCAGGCTGGGCGTCGCGATCGCCCTCGAAGCGATGCGCATGGTGGAAGAGGGCGTGGCCACCGCGGAAGACATCGACAACGCCATGGTGCTGGGCTACAAGCACCCCACGGGACCGCTGCGGACCACCGACATTGTGGGCCTGGACGTGCGCCTCGGCATCGCGGAGTACTTGCAGTCCACGCTTGGTGACCGTTTCGCTCCGCCGCAGATCCTCCGCGACAAGGTCGCCCGCGGCGAACTGGGCCGCAAGTCCGGCAAGGGCTTCTTCGACTGGACCAAGTGACCGGCATTCGTGCCTGCCCCTAGGATGGTGCGGTGACCTCCCTGGACCGCCCCGCGATTGCGCCCATCACCCTGACCGGCAAGTACGTCGTCCTTGAGCCGCTGAGCCAGGACCACCATGACGGCCTTGTCGAGGCGGCACGCGACGGCGAGCTGTGGCACCTCTGGTACACCAGCGTGCCCGCCCCGCAGCACATGGCCGCCGAGATTGAGCGTCGCCTGGCCCTGCGGGACAGCGGCGCCATGCTGCCCTTCACCACGCGGCTGCTGGACCCCGCCACGGGCGGGCCGGGCCGGGTGATCGGCATGACCACCTACATGAACATCGACGCCGCCACGCCCCGGGTGGAGATCGGCTCCACCTGGAACGCGGCGTCCGCGCATGGCAGCGGCAGCAACCCGGACTCCAAGTTGCTGCTGCTGCGGCACGCCTTCGAGACGCTGGGCTGCCCCGCCGTCGAGTTCCGGACGCACTGGCTCAACCACCAGTCCCGCGAGGCGATCACGCGGCTGGGGGCCAAACAGGACGGCGTGCTCCGCAGCCACACGCGCAGCGCCGACGGGGCGCTGCGGGACACCGTGGTGTATTCCATCCTGGAACATGAATGGCCGATGGTCCGGAACTCCCTCGAATCCCGGCTGGCCAAGCGGCGCTAGCGTGCCGAGTAGGCCTTGGCCCCGTTAAGCGATGCGAAGTACGCCTCGTATCCCCGGGCGTTCGGGTGGAAGTTTTCGGGACTGGCGAGGGCCGTACGGCTGAAATTGATCCACGGGGCCGCAGAGTTCACGCCGTGACCTGCGAAAGCGGCCCGCACATCGACGTACTCAGCTCCGGTGGCCCGGGCGGCGGCGGCGATGGAGCCGTTCAGGCCGTCCGCCAGGACCGTGGCCTTGTAGATGAACCGGGACATCGGATCAGCCTGGCCGGGCGCGACCGGATCGTAGAGGTAGGGGTAGCCCGTCACTACAACCTTGGCGTTGGGGGCCGCAGCCTTCACGCGCTGGATCATCGCTGTCACGTCGCTGGACAGCCGATGGCTGGAGATCTGGCCCTCGGCGTAGGCACTGGCTGCATCGCACAGCGGCCCCGCAGCGGGATTGACCATGGCGGCGCCGCACGAGGCGAGGATTTCCGCAAACCGGAGGTTGTTGCCGCCGGCGGTGATGGTGACGAGCCCGGTGGTCCTGGTCAGCCGCCTGAGCTGGGTGTTGACGACGTCCTGGGTCGTCTTGCCGCTGCAGGCCGCGTTGGCGACGAGTTTGATGGTCTTCGTGTGGGCAGCGAGTTCGGAATAGCTGTTCTCGCTGCGGTAGCAATCATCCAGGTACGGCCCCGCCCCCAGCCCGGCGGCATAGGAGTCTCCGAGCGCGACGTACCGGGTCCTGTCCGCCGCCTCCGCCGGTACCGCCGCCACACCGGCCGCCATGGCCAGGGCGGCGAGACCGGCCGCCAGAGCGGTCCGAAGTTTCAGAGGTCCCATGGTGTTCTCCTCAGTGGCACCCTGGGTTCAGCGCCCGTGCCGTGAAAAACGTGTTGCGAAGCGTTAACCCCGCACCATGCCAATGGTCCCATTGTGTATAACGTTTGTGAATCCTGCCGCGGATCGCGCTGGTGCGTGTGCTTAGCTTTCTGGATGATGATTCCTGCAGCGCCCCTGGGCCAAGCCAAGGGGCAGGCGGTGCCCGGAACCGTGGAGTGGGAGGGGGCCGTCAACGCGTGGCACGTGGCCGGGGACGTGTTCCGCATGGGACGGCGGGAGTGGCTCACCGAGTCAGGCTGGCGGCAGGTGCACCGCCGGGGCATCCGGACCGTCATCGACCTCCGCAACGAAGCCGAAATCCGGCGTCGGGAGACCGATCCGCCGGTGCGGGCTGGGGCCCTGGCCGGTTTCGACGTCGTCCTGGCCCCCACCGACGACCCGGATAACCGCGAATTCCGCGAGCTCTGCGTGCCGTACCTGAACGACCCCGCCTGTTATGCGGACAACGCCAGGCTGTTCCCGCACCTGCTGGCCCGGGTCTTCAAGGCGGTGGCCGCCGCGGAGGGCGGTGTGGTCATCCATTGCTCCGCGGGGCGGGACCGGAGCGGCATGATCGCCGCGATGCTCCAGGACCTCGCCGGTGACAGCGACGAGGCCATCGTGAGCGGCTACCAGCGCTCCATGCGGGGCATCAACGAGCACCTCCGGCACGCCGCCGTCCCGCATCCCCACGAGCGTTTCTTGCCTGAGAACGTGCTGGTGCCCCTGCTGGAATCCCGGGGCAAGAGCCTGCTGCAATTTGTCCGCTCCCTCAACACCGCGGACTACCTCTTCCGCCACGGCGTGACGACCCCGGAACTCGCGGCCATCCTCGGAAAGCTCGGCCGATAGGGTGGGCGCAGTTAGGGTAGGCCAGTGAAGACTCCGAAGTTCCAGCCGATGGTGCGGGCCGCCGCTGCCCTCGCGATTGCGCTTGCCGGTACCATGCCTGCCTTTGCGCTGACCGCGGTCCCGGCCATGGCCGAAGCCAACGCCCCCGCCCCAGTCCCTGCAGACCCGGCGCCGGCTGCGTCGGCGATCGCGACGCCGGTTTCGACGGCGGTCCCGGTCCCGGTGCCGGTCTCGACGGCGGTCCCGGTGCCGCCTGCGTCTGCGGTCCCGACAGCGGTCCCGGTGCCGGCTGACGCGCCTTTGGCCGGTTCTACTCCGGTGCCGTCCGCGACGCCGATCAGCGATTCCGGCCTCGCGGAGGCCGTGCGGCGGGACCTTGGCATGACCCTCGCGGAATTCGACGCCGCCGGTGCGCTTGCCCGCCGGGCCGCCGACGCCGCGCCCTCCCTGCGCGCGCTTCCCGGCTATGTGGGGATCAGCCTCGCCGGAGGCAAAATCGCGGTTGAAGGCAGCGGCGCCGAACTCCGTGCCCGCGTGGCCGAACTGAACGGGTCCGGCCCGGCCGACTTCCTGCTTGCCGCCCCCGCGGCCGCCGCCGCTGTCCCGTCAGCCGCGGAGCTGCTGGCCTCCAGCACCCAGCAACTGTTCGAGGCCTATGTCCGCGAGGTCGGGGCCGCCGGGCTGCAGGCTGTCACCTACACAGACGGCCACTTTGTCATCCGCACCGGCGGCACCAACACGGCGCAGTCCGTTCCGGCTGCCGACGCCCTTCCCGCCCTTCCGGCCGCAGTTCCCGCCTCCGTTGTTCCCGCCTCCGGCGCGGGTGTGCAGCCGGCGAAAGCTCCGGGCACGGTGCCGAAGATGTCCGCGGCCGAATTCGTGGCCCGCTACGCCAACGTGACGCTGGAACAAGGATCCCGGATCACCACCGAGGAGGACTACTTTGGCGGCGAGGGCTACATCGTTGACGGCCTAGCCCTGTGCTCGGCCGGGTTCGGGGCCTTCAGCCCCGCGGGCGAGCCTCTGGTCCTGACCGCCGGGCACTGCGCCGGTGACGGCTCCGCGAAGCAGGCCGAGATCGAAAATCCGGCAGGTGCGCCAGCGGCCGGGGGTGCAGGTTCTGGCGCGGCCGCCGGGATCCTGGGCACCTTCGGGTTCAGCCAGTTCGGCGGCACCGGCAATTCCAAAGTTGCGCCGGACGGCACCAACGTCGGCACGGACATCGCCGTCCTCCACGGCATCAGGAGCGGCCTGGACCTCCAGCCCGCCGTCACCCGATGGGACAAGCCCGCCGACCCGGGGCCGACGTCCGTGAAGATTGTGGGAACAGTGGCTCCTTTCCAGGGCCAGCCCGTGTGCCGGTCCGGCCGGACCACCGGGTGGAGATGCGGCACGGTGGACTCGGTCGGCATCTGGGCCATGGTTGGGCCAAATTCACTACCGCCCGATTATGACAACGATCTCCGGGCCGTCCGGGGCTTCGACTCAACGTCCGTCACCTCCGGCGGCGGGGACTCCGGCGGCCCGTGGATCAGCGGGAACTTCGCCGTCGGGCTGCACACGGGGGCGGAAAGTACCGACCAGGGCGTCCAGACGCGGGCCATCGCGACCAGCCTCGAGGACGCCATGGGCCAGGTCCCCGGCGGTGTCCAGCTGCAACTGTTCCTGGCCAAGCCAGCGCTCGCTGCGGCCTCCACCGGAACCGTCACGGCCGGTGAGCCGATTACCGGGCACATCGATGCCGGCCCGGCCTCCGTGGTGGCTCCGAATTCCAAGGTCAGCATCACCGTCCTGAACCAGAAACCAGGCCAGACCTCGGGCCAGAAGGACGGCCAGCCCCTGGAAGTACCGGTCGACGCGTCGGGAAACTGGCAGTTCCCTGCACCGTCGTTGGCCGGGCCCTTCAAGTTCTCGGCTGAGACCGTGAACGGCTTCAGCGGCTCCGGCGCCGTCGCCCTGTCCGTCGATGTCTCCCGCCTCGCGGCTCCGGCCATCACCTCACCGGTGGACGGCCAGCCGGACGGCCCGGGACTCACCGCCATCGAAACCATCGAGGGCACCGGAGAAGCCGGAGGCACGGTGCGGCTCTCCGGCGACTTCACCGGGACCGGGCTCGTCGACGCAGACGGCCGCTGGAGCATTAACGTGGCCGATCAGCCGGTCTTCGGAAAAATTTCGGTCACGGCAGTGCTCACGGCCAACGGAGAAATGGACAGTCCCGCGGCGACCCGCACCTACACCGTCATTCCGCCGGCTCCGGCGGTGTCGAACCTCAGGGACGGCCAACACCTGCGACAGGACGCCCTGCCAGCCACCATCTTTGGCACGGCCCTTCGAGGTGCCGGCGTGGCCGTGGCTGTGGACGGGGTGGCCGTGGACTCCGTGCAGGCCGGTTCCGGTTTCGGAGCGGGCAATGCCGCGCTCGAGCCCGGGACCGCGCAGACCTTGGCCGGCAGTGCCCGGTGGAGTGTCACGTTCCCCGCGGAACTGGCCGCCGGTGCGCACACCTTGACCGTGACGCAAACCATTGACGGCGTCGCATCGCCGCCGGCCGCCGTGGCGTTCAGCGTCGACGCCGCGCCCGTTTCCGGGGAAACTCCGGCCGGCCCGCCAGCCGGGACACCGGGATCCGTGCAGCCGTCAACGCCTGGCCAGCCGGCAGTCCCGCAACAGCCCGCCAACCCGGCCGGGGCTCCCGCCGGACCGGTCAAACCGGTGCAAGCTCCCGCCCCGCCGTCGGACACCTCCGTCATTATGGGCGGCACAGCACCGGACAACACGGCACCAGGCAACACGGCACCAGGCAACACGTCGGGCACCACAGGCCAGCTAGCGAGCACGGGCGCAGGCGGGCTCCTGCCCTTGGCGGGTCTCGGCGCCGGTGTCCTGCTGCTCGGCGCGGCCTTCGTGGCGTTCGGCCGGCGCCGGGCGGTGCGTTAGCCGGGGGCTCCAAGCCCGGGCTCGCCGGAAAGCCGCGGGGTCGCCGTACGGCTACGGCGACCCCGCAAGTTTTGGGCGAATCCGGGCGTTCGGGAGGAAACAGCGAGCCGCGGGTTACTGGAAGTCAGCCAGCCAGAGATCCGGGCCGAATACCTCGTACTGAATGTCCTTGGCGGGGACGCCACCGGCAATCAAGGCGCTCCGAACCGACTTCAGGAACGGCAGGGGGCCGCAGAGGTAGTACTCGGCGTCGTCCGGGAGTTCGACGTCGCTGACGTCCATGAAACCGGAGAGCACGGAACCGGACGCCCCGCCGGTCTCGCGCGCCCCGCCGGTCTCGCGCGCCTCGCCGGTTTCGCCCGCCTCACCGGTCCCCGCTGCCTCCGCGGGAGTCAGGAACCACGTCTTCAGGGTCCCGTCCGCGAGTTTCGCGAGATCTTCCCTCACCTGCGCGCGGAGCGGGAAGGATGCCTCGCTGTCGTCGGCATGCAGCAGCATCACCTGGCGTCGTGAACCGGACTGCACCAGGTGGGAGAGCATCCCGGCCATGGGCGTGATGCCGATTCCCGCGCTGGCCATGACCAGGGGCCTGTCCGTGTACTCCAGCACAACGTCGCCGAACGGAGCCGAGAGCACCACCTCGTCGCCTACCTGCACTTCATTGTGGAGCAGACTGGACATCTCGCCGTCGGGAGTCGGAAGCCCGTGGACCCTCTTGACGGCGAACTGCCGGTGCTGGCCGTCATCGGCCTTGGTCAGGCTGTATTGCCGGGGCTGCTGTACGCCGTCGGGCATGGTCATCTTGAGGGTCACGTACTGCCCGGGCAGGGACGGCTTGACGTCCCGTTCGTCGGTCCGCTCGACGACGAACGAGACGACGTCGGCGGTCTCCTGGATCCGCTGCACAACCCGCCACGTCCGCCAAATGGTCTCGGGGGAGAGGTGCACTGCGTTGTACAGCCCGCGCTCCTTGTTGATAAGCAGGTTCGCCATCAGCCAGTAGACCTCGTCCCAGGCGGCGGCGACCTCGGGAGTGACGGCATCGCCCAGAACATCCACGATCGCCCACATGAGGTGGTCGTGGACAATCTGGTACTGGTCCGGGCTTAGTCCCAGCGAGACGTGTTTGTGGGCCACCCGGGAGAGCAGATGGTCCGGCACCTGGTCCGGTTTCTCTACGAGCATGCCGGCGAAGGCCGCGATGGATCCGGCGAGCGCCTGCTGCTGGCGGCCGTCCGCCTGGTTTCCCCGGTTGAAGAGCCCGTCCAGGAGATCCGGCTGCGCCTCGAACATATGTTTGTAGAAGCGCTTGGCGATTTCCTCGATGTGCTCACCGACTACGGGCAGCGTTGCCTGAATGACGGGAAGTGAGGTGTCTGAGAGCATGGTGGATCCCTTCCGGTGAGACCGGTGATACCCGGCGGTGCCGGGCGACTCAGCACTTCCAAGCTAACAGCCGCGGCACCGTGCCTTCCGGGCCGATCGGCCCTACAGCGGGGGCGGGGTCCGGTGTAGGCGGGTGCTCACGCCCGGGTGCTCACGCCCTCGGCCCGAGTTCGCCGGAAAGCTCCCGGGTCGCCGGAAAGATACGGCGAACCCGCACGGTTCCGGCGACTCCGAGGGGCGGGGCAGAAGTCAGGCCTTGCGGTCCAGCAGCAGGTTGGTGATCCGCAGCGTGCAGATTCGCTGGCCGGTCTCGTTCGTGATCAGCACCTCGTGGGTGGTCAGTGTGCCGCCCAGATGGATAGGGGTGGCCGTGATCGTGATCAGTCCCTCGCGGGCCGACTTGTGGTGCGTGGCCGAGACGTCGACGCCCACCGCCGTCTTGCCCAGGGTGCTGGCGTGGATGACGGCGGCCCAGGACCCCACGGCCTCGCCCACGGCCAGTGAGGCGCCGCCGTGCAGGAGCCCGAACGACTGCCGGTTGCCCTCCACCGGCATGGTCGCGACCACGCGGTCCACTGACTCCTCGACGATCTTCACGCCCATCTTCTCATCGAGTTCCCCCAGGGTGATTTTCCACAACTCGGTGCTGCCGGTCTCGGGCGTCATAGCGTCTCCTTTGTTGCCGGCCGCCGGGTCCCGGACGGTCGGTGCCGCCGCGGCTAGTGTGCGGCAGGCCTCATTCATGTACTGTAGATTATATTACCGAACGGACGGTCAGTAATGTTCCGGCCGTGTTGATCTTGCTCCCCCGTTGGAAGGACCCGTCAACGATGACCACCACAGCCGCACCCGCAGTAGACACTGTCGAGATCGTTCCCAGTTTCATCCGGGGTTCCTGGTGGACTCCCGACGACGCCGCCGCCGCCGGCGCGGCGCCGGTACTGGACGCCAGCACCGGCGAGCTCCTGGCGAAGGTGAGCACCGAGGGACTCGACCTCGCCGCCGTCGTGGATTACGGCCGCACCACCGGCCAGACGGAACTTGGCACGCTGACCTTCCACCAGCGCGCGCTCAAGCTCAAGGAACTGGCGCAGTACCTCAACGGCCGCCGCGAGGAGTTCTACGCGCTCTCGGCGCAGACCGGCGCCACCAAGATCGACTCCATGATCGACATCGACGGCGGCATCGGCGTCCTGTTCACCTTCGGGTCCAAGGGCCGCCGGGAGCTGCCCAACTCCCAGGTGGTGGTGGATGGCCCCATGGAGGTGCTGTCCCGCGACGGCTCGTTCGCCGGTGAGCACATCTACACCCGCATCCCCGGCGTCGCCGTGCAGATTAACGCCTTCAACTTCCCGGTCTGGGGCATGCTGGAGAAGCTTGCCCCGGCCTTCCTCGCCGGCGTCCCCACCATCGTCAAGCCCGCCACCCCCACCGGGTACGTGGCCGCCGCCGTGGTCAAGGCGATCGACGAATCCGGCATCCTGCCCACCGGCTCGCTGCAGCTGATTTCCGGCTCGGTCCGCACGCTGCTGGACCACCTGGACTACCGCGACCTCGTGGCCTTCACCGGCTCCGCGTCGACCGCCAACACGCTCAAGTCGCACCCCAATGTGGTCAAGGGCGGGGTCCGCTTCACGTCCGAGACCGACTCCCTGAATGCCGCGATCCTGGGCCCGGATGCGGTCAAGGGCACACCGGAATTCGACGCTTTCATCAAGTCCCTCGTCACCGAGATGACCGCCAAGGCCGGCCAGAAATGCACGTCGATCCGCCGCGCGATCGTGCCGCAGGAACTCGTCGCCGACGTCACCGCCGCCGTGGGGGACCGCATCCGCGAACGCGTCGTGCTCGGTGATCCCCGCGCCGAGGGCGTCACCATGGGCGCCCTGGCCTCCCTCGAGCAGCTCGCCGACGTGCGCGCCGCCGTACAGTCCATGCTCGACGCCGGCGGGGAGCTCGCCTACGGCACGCTCGACGCGCCCAAGGTCACCAGCGCGGACGGCAGCATCGGCGTCGTCGACGGCGGCGCCTTCATGTCCCCGGTCCTGCTGAGCTGGGCCAACCCGGAAGCCGAGGAGGTCCACTCGCTCGAGGCATTCGGCCCGGTGTCTTCGGTGATCGGCTACACGGACCTGGCCGACGCCGTCCGCCTCGCCGCCCGCGGCGGCGGCTCGCTGGTCGCCACGGTCTGCACGAACGATCCCGCCGTGGCCCAGCAGCTGGTCACCGGCATCGCGGCCCACCACGGCCGCGTGCTCATGCTCAACCGCGAGGACGCCCGCAGCTCCACCGGCCACGGCTCCCCGGTCCCGCACCTGGTCCACGGCGGTCCCGGCCGCGCCGGCGGCGGCGAAGAGCT
Organism: Arthrobacter humicola; assembly: GCF_022803015.1. Classification (GTDB taxonomy): domain Bacteria; phylum Actinomycetota; class Actinomycetes; order Actinomycetales; family Micrococcaceae; genus Arthrobacter; species Arthrobacter humicola_A. Next base: position 68,189 of record NZ_JAFKON010000013.1, on the reverse strand, counting down.
CGGCGGCATCCGCTCGGTGATGCACCACATGCAGCGCACCGCCATCCAGGGCTCGCCGAACATGCTCACCGCCGTCACCGGGCTCTGGCACACCGGAGCGGACCGCAACTTCACGCTCGAGACCGAGGGCCAGCACCCGTTCCGGAAATCCCTCGCCACCCTGCACATCGGCGACGCCATCCGCTCGGAGCTGCGCGAGGTCTCGTTGGAGGAAATCACCAAGTTCGCGAACTCCACCGGCGACACCTTCTACGCCCACACCAACCAGGAAGCTGCCGCGGCCAACCCCTTCTTCCCGGGCATCGTGGCGCACGGCTACCTTCTGCTCAGCTGGGCCGCCGGCCTGTTCGTGGAGCCTGCACCGGGCCCGGTCCTGGCCAACTACGGCTTGGAGAACCTGCGGTTCATCACCCCGGTGGCCGCGGGCGATTCCATCCGCGTGACCCTGACGGCCAAGAAGATCACCCCGCGCGAGACCGACGAGTACGGCGAGGTGGCCTGGGACGCCGTCCTGACCAACCAGAACGACGAAATCGTCGCGACTTACGACGTCCTGACCCTCGTCGAGAAGTAGCCTCACCCGACGCTCCCTCACGTCCTGCGGGTCCAGCGCGGACGCTCCCTCACTAGTGCGGGAGCGTCCGCTGTTGTTCTGCCGCGAGTGGGGGAGCGTTGCTTGTTCGGAGGCACAATTTGTAGGGGCTTTCGACCCCGCTCCGGCGTAAAATCTTGCTCGTAGGAGGTGGCGAAATGACCCTAGTACTCAATAAAGCCACAACAGTCCTGCCAGTTGATGATGCAGAGCGTGCCCGGCATTTCTACGCGGACACTTTGGGGCTCCCGCACCGTGGCGTGGCAGATGACGGAAGCGAATTGTTCGGCTCAGAAGGCGGTCCAATGCTGCAGCTGATGCCAGTCAAGGATGGAATGCATTCAGAGCACACCACCCTGAGCTTCGAAGTCAGCGAGATCGAGCGCACGGTCCAGGAAATGGAAGCCAAGGGCGTCATGTTCCAGGACTACGATCGCCCGGACCTCAAGACCGAGAACCATATTTGTACAACGGATTCAGAGAAGTGCGCCTGGTTCATGGACTCCGAGCACAATGTTCTGTGCGTGCACGAGAACATCACCACGGCAGCTGATTACCAGCTCTAAACGGCGGGCAACGGCGGATTTTCGGGCGCTCCGGCTCAGCGGGGCGCCCTTTTCTGTTGCCCGCCGTCATCCAGGGCGCCTCGCCGCCTTCCGGTGGCGCGGGCTGGTCAGCTTCCGTTGTACTCGTCGTCGGTGATGTGCTCGCCCCACGTGGTGGTCGTCGCTGCGTCCTCGCCGTTCTGGAGCATGGCGATATGTTCCATGAAGCAGCCAGGGGCGGCCGCGTGCCAGTGCTCCTCGCCGGGCGGCGTGTAGAGCGTCTGGCCGGGGTGGACTTCGACGATCTTGCCGTCCCGGGTTCCGAACCGGCCAACACCCTGGGTGACGCGGAGGTACTGGCCGCGTTCGTGGGAGTGCCAGGCGGTGCGGGCCCCGGGCGCAAAACGGACGGTCGCTACCACCATCGTCTGATCCGGCTCGTGCGGGAGCGCGATCGGATCGAGCCAGACGTCGCCGGCGAACCGGGCCGGCGGGTTCTTCGCAGTGGGGACAGTGGGTTCGATGTTCATGGTGATCCTTACTCGCTCTCGGTGAAGAGTCGCTTGGCGACGCCCATGGCGGCCATGCCCTTGGGCCAGCCTGCGTAGAGCGTGACATGGGTGATGGCTTCGATGAGTTCTTCCCGGGTGACGCCGTTCTCGAGGGCGCGGCCAAGGTGGAAGCCGAGCTGTTCGGTGTTGCCGCCGGCGGTGAGTACGGCGACGGTGATGAGGCTGCGGTCACGGGCCGGAAGCTCCGGGCGGTTCCAGACGTCCGCGAACAGGACGTCGTCGGTGAGCTCGGCGAGCTTCGGGGCGAAGTCTCCGAACATGTTCCGGCCTCCGCCGATCTGTTGGGGTTGGTCAGTCATGATTTTCCTTCTTTCAGTGGAAACTGGAATTGCTGCACAGGGCTTCATGCAGGGCTTCAACCGCCTCGTTGGTCACAGTTGTTTGCGTCGCCGCGCCAGGGGCGTGAGTTCGTTGGCGCCATAGCTGTTGTCGTCCGGGTTGACGGTAACGCCGGGTGCGACGAGCTGGTCGATGCGGTCCAGCACGTCGCTGGCCAAGGTGATGTCCGCGGCGGGCAGGTAAGACTCGAGCTGTTCCATGGTGCGCGGTCCCACGATGGCGGCCGTGACGCCGGGGTGGTTGATCACGAAGGCGATGGCCAGTTCGATGAGCGTCAGCCCGGCTTGTTCAGCGAGGCGGGCGAGTTCTTCTACGATGTCGAGCTTGCGCTGGTTGGCCGGGCTCGTCATGTCGAACCGGGCGTTCGGCCGCGCGGTTGAGGTGGGCGCGGAGGCTGCGTTTTTACGCCAGCGCCCGGAGAGCCAGCCGCCGCTGAGCGGGCTGTAGGTCAGGGTGCCCATACCGTGGCGCTGCACCGTGGGAAGGATGTCCTCCTCGATACCGCGGACCAGGATCGAGTACGGCGGCTGCTCGGTGACAAACCGCTCGAGGTTGCGTTCCCGGGATGCCCATTGGGCTTCCACGATCTGCGACCCGGAATACGACGAGGAGCCGACGTACCGCACCTTCCCTTGGCGGACCAGGTCGGTGAGGGCGCCGAGAGTCTCCTCGACGTCGGTATCCGGGCTGGGCCGGTGCACCTGGTAGAGGTCGATGTAATCGGTGTTCAAGCGGCGAAGGGAGTCTTCGACCGCCCGCATGATCCAGCGGCGGGATCCACCCCGCTGGTTGGGATCGTCCTCGCTCATGGGCATGAAGAACTTCGTGGCGAGGAACACGTCCTCACGCCGGCCTTCCAGTGCCTGCCCTACGATTTCCTCGGATCCCCCGCCGGAGTAGACATCGGCGGTGTCGATGAAGTTGATTCCCGCGTCGAGGGCGCGGTGGATGATTCGAATGGAGTCCGCGGTGTCATTGTTGCCCCAGGGGCCGAACATCATCGCGCCGAGGCATAAGGGACTGACCCGCACGCCGGTGCGGCCAAGGGGACGGTATTCCATGATGGTGCCTTCTCTCTGTCTCAGGCTTCGGGGATGACCATGGCGAAGCGTTCTTCGCGGGCCTCGTCGGGATCCGGTCCGTTGCGCACGCCGGTGTCGAGTGCGTCGATGGCGGCGAGTTCGTCGGCGCCGAGTTCGAAGTCGAAGACGTCGAAGTTCTCCGCGATGCGTGCGGGGTTGGTCGACTTCGGGATGGCTGAGCGGCCCTGCTGCAGGTGCCAGCGGATCATTATCTGGGCGGGGCTTTTTCCGTGTGTTTGTCCGATGCCGGTGATAGTCGGGTCTTCCATCACGTTCCTGCGCTTCTCGCCCCATCCGGGGTAAAAAGTGATGCCTCCGATCGGTGACCACGCCTGGGTAAGGATGCCGTGTTCGGTGTCCTTTGCCTGGACGGCGGGCTGGGCGAAGTACGGGTGCAGCTCAATCTGGTTCACCGCCGGGACGACGTCTGTGGCCGCCAGCAACTGCACCAGGTGGTGCGGCATGAAGTTGCTGACACCGATCGCCCGGACGCGCCCGTCAGCAAGCAGGGTCTCCAGTGCCTTGTACGCGCCGACAGTTCTTTCGAAGCGGTCGGGGGCGGGCTGATGCAGGATGAACAGGTCCAGGTAGTCGACGCCCAGCTTGCCAACAGCCTTCTCCCAGGCTTGCAGCGTCTGGTCATACCCGTAGTCGCTGACCCAGACTTTGGTCTCGATGAACACGTCGGAACGGTCCAGGCCCGAGTTGCGGATGCCCTCACCGACCTCCCGCTCGTTGCCGTACGCCGCGGCAGTGTCGATGTGCCGGTAGCCGGCCGCCAGCGCCGTTTCGACGGCCGCCGTCGTTTGCTCCGGTGCGCTTTGGAAGACGCCCAGTCCGAGGGCGGGCATCGTGACGCCGTTATTGAGAGTAAGTTCCATGTTCATGCCTTTCACGGTATTCAGGTGTGCGGGATTGTGGGAGGGCACGTGAGTACCCCCTTTTCGGATGTTGACAGGTCAGCGGGCGGCCTCGGCCAGGGGTGCGGGTGCGGCCCCGAGCGGTGTCCGGGCCCGGCGGGCGGCCAGATCAGCGGGCAGAATGAGGGCCGCGGTGACAGCCAGGGCCAGGAGCAGGAGGACACTGCCCGTGGTGAGGGCAGCGCTGACCTGCGTGGCCAGGTGCGCTGCGGCAGCGCCGGCGGCCGGGACAGTGGCTGCGGCCGCGACCGCGATGCCCAGCCCGAGGCAGGTGGCCGGGGAGGCCCAGCCCGCGTCGGCGGTGTTGATGATGCCGAACACGAGGGCGCCGACACCCAGGGTCGCGCTGAGCGCGCCGAACAGGTCGAAGCGGCCGCGGGCCCTGCCGGTTTCCGGGAGGAACCGCGGAGCGAGTGCGATCATCGCGGCGCCGATGGGTACGTTGACGAAGAACCCGGCACGCCAGGAGATCCAGTGGGCCAGCGCCCCGCCGATGACCAGTCCCAGGCTGGCACCCATCCCTGCGGTCGCGCCGTATAACGCCACGGCCCGCGTGCGCTCACGGCCTTCCGGGAAGCTCGCCGTGAGCAGGGACAGGGAGGCGGGCGCGACGATCGCCGCCCCGATGCCCTGGATCGCCCGGCCGGCGATCGCCCACCAGCCCGCCGGGGCCAGCCCGATCAGCAGGGACGCGACCGAGAACACCACCAGCCCGAACACGAAGACACGCCGGCGGCCGAGGAGGTCGCCGGCCCGGGCGCCGAGAAGCAGCAGGCCGCCGAAGACCAGCGTGTACGCGTCCTGGACCCAGGAAAGCTCCCCGGTACCCAGCTGGAGATCGGCCTGCAGGCTCGGCAGGGCCGTGAAGATGACCGAGTTGTCCAGCAGGATCATGAAGTAGCTGGCGAGGATGATCGCCAGGATCGCCGCCGGGCGGCCAGTAGCTGCGGGTTCAGGATTCATGTTTTCCATGGAACCGTGATTTCTCAACGGCGGGGAGTCACGGACGTTCCGGGTAATGCCAGTGCCTCCCTCGTCGCATAGGCCGCGGGTAGCGTGGAGGCCATGACACACAGCGACGACGTGCGGAAATTCCTGACCTCCCGCCGTGCCAGGATCACGCCAGAGGAGGCCGGCCTCCCGGTCTACGGCGGAAACCGCCGCGTTACCGGGCTGCGCCGCGAGGAAGTCGCGATGCTCGCCGGGATGAGCATCGATTACTACATACGCCTTGAGCGCGGAAACCTCTCCGGCGCCTCGGACAGCGTCCTTGAAGCCCTCTGCCGGGCACTGAAGCTTGACGACGCCGAGACGGCCCACCTTTTTGACCTGGCCCGCGCGGCCACGGCCGCTCCCCGGGTGCGGCGAAAGCGCAGCCCGCAGACGGTGCGGCCGAGCGTGCAACGCGTCATTGATGCGATCACGACGGCGCCGGCCTGGGTCCGCAACGACCGCGGGGATGTCCTTGCCGCCAACGAACTCGGCCGTGCCCTCTACCTGGACATGATGGCTGAGCAGGTGACTCCGCCGAACAGTGCACGGTTCACCTTCCTGAACCCGAAAGCGCGGGAGTTCTTCGCCGATTGGGAACGCAGCGCGGACGACATCGTCGCGGTCCTGAGGTCCACCGCCGGGAAAAACCCCTACGACAGGGACCTCTCGGACCTGGTCGGAGAGCTTTCGACCCGCAGCGAGGAGTTCCGCACCCGGTGGGCGAGGCACGACGTGAAGTACCACCGCACCGGCCGCAAACGGCTCCACCACCCGATCGTGGGGGACCTGGACCTGAGCTTCGAGGCACTGGAACTGCCCGCGGACCCGGGGCTGCGCATCAACGTCTACACGGCAGATCCCGGGACACCCTCCGAGGACGCCCTGAAAGTCCTCGCCAGCTGGGCCGCCACCCAGCGCGAGACGGCAGCGGCCGCAGTCAGGGAGAAGAAATAACCGACCGTTCCTGCGCCGCGCTCATTGTTGGCGCCACCCAGTCAATGCCCGGGTCCGGTGACGATCTTCTTTCGTTCGGATTCGTGCGCGCCGCCCTTCTTCGCCAGCGTTGAGCACGCCTCCTCGATATCCCGGGCGAGCGTGTCGACGTGCTCGCGGCTCATCGTTTCCTTGACCAGCGCACGCATGATCGTCACGTTCTGGGCGTTCGGCGGCAGGGTGTAGGCCGGCACCATCCAGCCGCGTTCGGCCGAGAGCTGCCAGGCAATGTCGAACTCGTCGTACCCGGGGTCGGCGGCGAGCCGGAACGCAACCAGGGGAAGTTGCTCCTCGTCGGGGCCGATGATCTCGAACCGGCCCATGGCCTCCAACTTCTCGGCGAGGGCGCGGGCGTTGGACTGCATGTTCTGCATGATGTAGGTGTAGCCGGCGCGGCCGTAGCGCACGAAGTTGTAGTACTGGGCGAGAACCATCGACGAGCCGGTGGAGAAGTTCAGGGTGAACGTCGAGTCGGTCTTGCCGAGGTAGTTCTCCTCAAAAACAAGGTCCTTGGCCAGGTCGGCCTTCTCCCGGAAGATCAGCCAGCCGATGCCGGGATAGACCAGTCCGAACTTGTGTCCGGAGACATTGATCGAGCGGACCTGCTCGAGCCGGAAGTCCCACTTGGAGTCCGGGTACAGGAAGGGCCAGACAAACCCCCCACTGGCCCCGTCCACGTGCAGCGGCACATCAAGGCCCCGCTCACCCTTGACCCGGACCAGCAGGTCGTTGATGCCGGCGATGTCGTCTTTGTGCCCGGTGAACGTCGTGCCCAGCACGGCTGCGACGCCGATGGTGTTCTCATCGATATGGGCCTCCACGTCCTCCGGGCCGATCGTGTACTTCCCCGGCTGCAGGGGCACGATCCGCGGCTCGACGTCGAAGTAGCGGCAGAACTTCTCCCACACAACATGCACGTCGCCGCCGAACACCAGGTTAGGGCTCGACGTCGATGCGCCGGCGGCCTCGCGGCGTTTGCGCCAGTTCCACTTCAGGGACAGGCCGCCGAGCATGATCGCCTCGGACGATCCCTGGGTCCGGGCGCCCGTCGTCTCGCCGGGCGCGTGGAAAAGGTCTGCGAGCATCCGAATGCAGCGCTGCTCGATTTCGGCCGTGCGGGGATATTCGGCGTGGTCGATGAAATTGCGGTGCAGGTTCGCTGCGATGATCTGCTGGGCCTGCGGCTCCATCCATGTCGTTACGAAGGTCGCCAGGTTCCGGGCCGGATCACCCTCCAGCGCCAGGTCCTCCGACACCAGCCGCAAAGCGTCCTCAGCAGGAATGCCGGTCTCCGGGAACTCCCGGCTCGGAACCTCCTGGGTGACAAATCGGTTGCCGAACAGTGCCACGTCGGCGTCCGCCGGCTGGGAATTTATTGACATCACTTCTCCTCAAGAGACTGTTGAAAGGGGGTTACGGACGAGCTCCCCGGTCCGCGGGAACCGAGACGGCGGCGGATTCTGGACTCAGCATCAGAATCGCGCCGGTGAGGAAGCACAGGGCTCCTACGAGGGTGCCGAGAGTGGCCAGGTCGGCGTTCCAGACAGCGCCGCTCGACGGTATGACAAAGGCCGCCAGAGCCGAGACGCCGAACGCAACAGAGCCGGCCAGGTTGATCACGCCGATCTTCCACACCCGGGGCCTGGGCCTGCCGGCAATGGCGCGACCGGCATCCCGCAACGCCACACCGCTGGCGACGAGGAAGGCGACTGAACCCAGCGCATCGGGTCGCCACACCCGCTGCTCGGTCAGCGCCACACTGAGATTGACCCGCAATGCGTTTCCCGTACTCCAGTTGAACCACAGCGTGCCGGCAAGTTGAACCGCGCAGGCGAGCCAGCCGAGATTCCGTGGCGCCCAGACCCAAAACGAGTGGCGGCGCTTGGTCCCCAGGAACGGGAGGGCGTCAACGGCTTCGCGGTACTGCAGGAACGACGCACTGGTGAAGAACAGCGAACCGACGAAGAAGGTGATCGCGCACAAGCGCAATCCCACGGCCTCGGCGTATGACGGAACCGCCCCCAAGGCGAACAGACTCGAGCCAATGATGAACAACCACGCGATCCACCGGTCCCGTCCGGTCGAACCTCCCGCGCTCGACATCTCACTTGCATGGCCGGACTTCGAGGCAGCCCGATGGTGGACCTTCCCGCCAGCGTCAGGCGCCACGGGCCCTTTCGGGCCCGGGACCGGGAGCACATTGGAGATCACGAAGGCCACCGCCACAGCCACCACCACCTGCGGTGTTACCGCCACACCGTCCACTCCCAGCAGCAGCGTGGCCAGCAGGGTCGACGTCAACGGCAGCCGCAGCATGGCTGCGCACATGGCTCCCATGCCCATGCCGAGTCCTGCCGCGAGATTCATTCCGGGCAACCCGCTCGCGACAATACCGAGCGCCGCACCGATGAACATCGAAGGGAACACGGGCCCACCACGAAATGCGCTCAGCGAGAGCCCGTAGGCAAAGGCCTTACAAGAGATCAGCAGGAGGAGCGCCGAAAGCGAGTAGTCCGTGGCATGTTCGACCAGATCCGGAAGGGCGTCCTGCCCCGAGAACAAGACCTGCGTGAAGCTGTTCCCAGAGATCAACTGGTAGGCCATCGCGGCAAGACCGATCAGCAGGCCGAGCCCAGAGGTCACCAACATCCGGTTCAGGTGCACGACCGGACGAAGCGAGAGCCCGACCCAGCGGATCAACCATCCCAACAGCGCGCCGACGACGCCCATGATCACCGCCCAGCCCAGCGTCGCCAGGGTCGGCGGCACCGCAGGCGGCACGACGGGCAGCGCCAGCGAGAAGCTGCCCAGCCCGGTCCAGCCGTCCAGGCCGACGAACACCAGCGCCCCGACGCCGGAAGCGAGCAGTCCGGGCAGCGCCATCAGGCTCAGCGTCATTCCCCCGATCCCGGCGGCCTCCATGATCAGGAATGCACCGAGCACGGGGGATCCGAGCAGGGTACTGATCGCTGCGAAGCTGCCGGCCGACGCCATGATCGTCAGGGCCATCGGCGGAGCGTCCTTCTTCGCCAGGTGCACCGCCAACGCCCCGAGGCCGCCACCGATCGCGATCAGCGGACCCTCCGGCCCGAGCACCGCACCCAGGCTGAGCGTGGTCAGTGCCGCGAGAATAATGCCCACGAGCTCCCGGCCGCTGGGCGGACCGCCGCCCGTCTTGAATCCGAAAGCCGGTGAGTGGCCCGCGGTTCCCGGCAGATACCGTATGGTCGACGCCGTCAACAGCCCACACAGCACCAACCAGGGAACCGGCCACCAGGCAGGAACGGGACCCCCGAGGACTTGTTCCGGCAGGCCGACGAAGACGTACTGCTGGACCACCGCGACCAAAGCGAGAAAGCCGTACGCAATGACCGAGATGGGAACGCCCAAGACCGCAGCCAGCACGAGCGCAGAGATGTACGCCCTGGAACGAATGACGACGGCCGGATCGAAACTGGGCGGCGATGCGGCAGGCTCGCTCATTCCCGGCAACCCGGCGCGGCTGTGACGATTCGGGTGACCCCGAATGTCCTTTTTCCAACTCGGGGCGGCGTGCCGGTCCGGCAACACCGCGGGTCACCGATGATCAACGAGCAGAACATCATCCCTCCTCCTTCCGCCAGACGGCGGGAGCCTTTAGCGAGGTCTCACAAGCGATAGAGGTGGTCCTTCAGATGTTCTCCAAGCTAACCCTTCCAGTGGGGGGCGGTCGTCACCCAATGCGGGTGAAAGAGAACCAAAGCGCTGCGGTTCATACCCCAGGTGCCCCGGGTGCCCCCGCTCCGTCCGGGCGTGACCACGGCGTGACCGGGCGCTCCTGCCGGACGCCGTCCACCGTGATGTCCACTCTCTCATTGAAGAAACTGACAAGTCCGTGGATCTGGGCGGCGTCGAGGAGCCGCCGGTCATAGCTCCACGCGACGTTCCTGCCCTGCCCGGAAGCAGGGTAGCTCCAGTAGCTCGCCTGGCCCTTATACGGGCAGATGGTCCGTTTGGGGCTCTCTTCCATCAGATCCAGCCGCACATCCGACGGCGGAATGTAGTAGCGCACCGGCAGCATGGTTTCGTAGAGCAGCTGCGCGCCGTTCGTCGCGGCGAGAGTGACGCCGTCGAGCCCTACCTCAACGGTGAGCGAGGACGCCCGGATGTCCACACGGTGGAACGGATCACGTGGGTGGCCGATGATCTCCTCGTCGTCCTCGAGCCAGTCGAAGGCGTTGAAATCCAGCACCACGTAGCCGGCGAGGTCGGGGTCCGCCGGCCGGAAGGCAGCTCGGGGCAACCTCGCATGGGGAGTGACGACGTCGAGCTCCTCACCGGCCGCCGTGTGCCTGCCGAACCCCGTGCGCGGATCCAGTGCCCGCGGCCCCTCCCGGCTCACTCTGAAGCCGTGTTCCGGGACATCGCCCGCCTGCTGCCCCGGCGGCGCCAGTTCGGCCCGGAGGTCGCCTTCGGAAACTGCGTAGATAGGGGTGATGCGTTTGGGCTCCCACAGCAAGAGCGCACCCAGAGTGTCGACGACGGCACGCCCGCCCACCATGGCACGGACCCTCTTCGCGGTGGGCTGGTAACGCAAATCGGGGAACGTGCTGAAGAGGACGTCAGATATCTTCGTGGCCATGACTACAGGGTGGGCGTCCGTTATCCTGCCGTCAACGACTTACCCGGCCACCCGCCGGCCGGCAGGCGGTCAGCGGGGGACGTGTAGGCCGTGGAACGCCATGGTGATGACGTCGTCGGCCAGCTTCTCCGGGGACAGCGAGCCGCCCGGCTTGTACCACTCGACGATCGAGTTGATGGTGCCGAACAGCAGCCGGGTGACGGTCCGGGGGTCAATGTCCTGGCGGAGCGAGCCCTCATCCCGTGCCTCGGAAATCAGTGCGGCGACCTTGTGGTCGAAGGTGCGGCGCCGTTCCAACGCATCCCGCTCGATCTCCGTGTTCCCGCGCAGGCGCAGCAGCAGTGTCACGAAGGGCAGCCGCTCCACCAGCACCGAGATGGTCTGGCGGACCACGAACTCCAGCCGGGCATCGGCCGAACCGGAGGTTGCCCCGGGCTGGTCCAGGATCGCCTCGAGCCCGCCCAGGGCGTGGTCCAGGGCTAGCTTCAGCAGGTCACCCTTGGACGGGACGTGGTGGTAGATCGCGGACTTGGAGATGCCCAGGTTCTCAGCAAGGATACCCATCGAGGTGGCATCGTAGCCGTGGCGGTTGAAGACGTCGACGGCGATGACCAGCACCGACTGCTGGTCATAGCCGGGGCGGCCGCGCTTGGTGGTGGTTGCTGTGCTGGGCATAGTGGCTAGTTTCTCACGATCTGGTGCTCACTCAGCCCTTGGGGCGCATGTCGTAGATCCGGCGCAGCTTGCCGTTGGACCGCTCCAGCGAGCCGGGGTCGACGACGTCGACGGTGCAGGAGGAACCGACGTGGATCTTGATCTGCTGCTGCAGGGCCTTGGCAGCCGCCGCCGCGCCCTCGACGCTGACGGCGTCGCGGCGCTCGATCTTGACGGTCATCTGGTCCATCCGATGGCCCTCGGGCCGGGTCAGTTCCAGCTGGAAGTGCGGGCTGAGCTCGGGGATGCGCAGGGCGATCTCCTCGATTTGGGACGGGAACAGGTTCACCCCGCGCAGGATGATCATGTCGTCGCTGCGGCCGGTGATGCGGCCCATGCGGCGGTGTGCCGGCCGTGCGGTGCCCGGCAGGAGCCGCGTGAGGTCCTTGGTGCGGTACCGGATGATCGGCAGGGCTTCCTTCGTGAGCGAGGTGAACACCAGCTCACCGGGTTCGCCGTCGCCCAGCACCACGGTGGGGTCGAAGGCGTCGATGATCTCGGGCCGGAAGTGGTCCTCCCAGATGTGGCTGCCGTCCTGCGTTTCCACGGCTTCGCCGGCGACGCCCGGGCCCATGACCTCGGAGAGGCCGTAGATGTCGCAGGCCTTGAGGTTCATGGTCGTCTCGAGCTCGTGCCGCATCTCCTCGGTCCACGGCTCGGCGCCCAGGACCGCGTACTTCAGCGACGTGGAGGCCGGGTCGATGCCCTGCTTGATCATGGCGTCGGCAATGGTCAGCAGGTACGTGGGGGTGGCCAGGATGGCGTCGGGCTTGAAGTCCTGGATGAGGGTGATCTGGCGCTCGGTCTGGCCGCCGGAGATCGGGATGACGGTGCAGCCGAGGGCCTCGGCGCCGGCGTGGGCGCCCATGCCGCCGGTGAACAGGCCGTAGCCGTAAGCGTTGTGCACCTTCATGCCGGGCCGGACGCCGGAGGCGCGCAGCGAGCGGGCCACAAGCTTGGCCCAGTCGGCGAGGTCCTTCTTCGTGTAGCCCACCACGGTGGCGCGGCCCGTCGTGCCGGAGCTGGCGTGGATCCGGGCGACCTCGTGCTGCGGCACGGCGAACATGCCGAAGGGGTACTCGAGGCGGAGGTCCTCCTTGGTGGTGAAGGGGAACTTGCCGAGGTCGGAGAGTTCACGCAGGTCCGCCGGGTGGACGCCGGCCTCGTCGAACTTGCGCTTGTACAGGGGGACGCGGTCATAGGCGTAGGCCACGGTGTGCTGCAGGCGGCTGAGCTGGAGCGCCTCGAGCTCGTCACGGGAGATGGTCTCCTCGCGGTCCAGGACAGCGTCGGTAGTGGCGGCGGCAGTTTCTTGGGTCATCAGTGGTTCCCTGTTTCTATTTCTTGGAGATGGTGCGGCTGCGGCCGCGGAACTCGGCGATGAGTTCCCACGTAGGGGCGTCGGTAGCGGTATCGGTGGGGAGCTGGCCCGGAAGGGTTGCTGCGGGGGCCGCGCCGGCCGGTGCCGCCGCCGGGATGCCCGCGCCAGAGTCGGCGGCGTAGATCTGGATGTCGTACAGCCCGCTGCGTCCGGTGCTGGCGCGGCGGTTCGCGACGGCGGTCAGCACCTGTCCGCGGAAGGCGGGCTTCAGGAAGTTGATGTCGACGCCGGCAGCAACCGTGATGCTGGAGTCCTCGCCCGGGAGCGGGTTGGCCGGGTTGCAGGCGAGGGCGAAGGCGGTGTCGCCGAAGGCGAAGATCATTCCGCCGTGGGCCATGCCGAAGCCGTTGAGCATTTCCTGCCGGAGCGTCATGCGGATCGTGGCATGCCCGTCGTCCAGCGCCAGGACTTCGATGCCCATCCATTCCGAGGCGTAGTCGTCTTTCAGGATGGGGTGGGTGCCCCCGGAAACCGTCAGTTCAGCCATGCGTCGTTGCCTCCAGCTTTATTTACCGAATGTTCATTAGGTAATCCCATGTGGGTGCCCGCTGTCAAGGGGTGTAAGTATGCTGGGACACATGGCCAAAGGAATTTACGTCAGCGCGACCACCCCGGGCTCCGGCAAGTCCCTCATAGCGCTGGGGCTGGCGGACACCCTCCACCGGCACGCGGACCGGATCGGCTTCTTCAAGCCTGTGGTTCACGGCAACGACGCCGCGGCGGACCCGATGGTGGCGCTGATGAAGGCCCGGTTCGATCTTGACGACCAGCGCTGCCGCGGCGGCCTGACGTTTGCCGAGGTCCGCGGGCTGCTGGCCGAGGGAAACAGGGCCGAGATCGACGCCCGCTGCGTGGAGATCTTCGCCGAAATGTCCCGCCATTGCGACGTGGTGATTGTGGAGGGGACGGACCTCACCGGCCAGGATGCCGCCGTCGAATTCGACCTCAACGCTCGCCTCGCGAACAACCTGGCCGCCTCGATCGTCGCCGTGGTGGGCGCGAAGGGGCGGACCGTCGCGGAGGCTGCCGACGCCGTCGAGGTTGCCCGCAAGGAACTGGCGGCGGAACACTGCAGCCTCCTGGCCATCATGGTGAACCGCGCCGACCCGGAGGACGTGGACGGGATCGTCGCCGCCGTGAAGCCCGGCGCGTCCGGCCGCCCCGTCTACGTCTTCCCCGAGCTGGAGGACATCGCACGGCCGACCACCGGGGAGGTGGCCTCGGCCCTCGGGATCCGCCAAGTGGCCGGCCGGCAGGACATGGAACGCGACGTCCATTCCATTAAGGTGGCGGCGATGAACGTGGCCAACTTCCTGCACGTGCTCGACGACGGCGCCCTCGTGATCGTCCCCGGTGACCGTGCGGACGTGATGGTCGCGTGCCTCGCGTCGTCGTTCTCGCCCGAGTTTCCGGTGCCGTCCGCGCTCATCCTCACCGGCGGCCTGGCCCCGGACCCCAACATCTACTCGCTGCTGGCGCAGGCACCATTCCCCGTGTTCGCGGCCCCGGACGATACCTACACCACCGCCAAACGGGTGTCCGAGGTCCGCAGCGAGATCTGGTCGGGGCACCGCCGCAAGGTGGCCTCGGCCGTGGGGCTGTGGGCTAAGCGCGTGGACGAGGCCGAGCTGGTGGAGCGGCTGCACCTGCCGCGGCTGGAGCGGATGACGCCGCTGCGGTTCCTGCACGACCTCATTGAGCGGGCCCGGCTGCAGCGCCGGCACATTGTCCTGCCCGAGGGGACCGACGTGCGGATCCTGCGGGCCGCCGAAATTCTGCACCGGCGGGACGTCTGCGACCTCACGATCCTGGGCAATGAGTCGGCGGTCCGGGAGCTGGCGTCCACCCAGGGCATCGACCTCTCCGGCATGAGCATCGTGGACCCCGCGACGTCGGAGCTGCGCCAGCAGTTTGCCCAGAAGTACGCGGAGCTGCGGGCGCACAAGGGCGTGGACCAGGCCCGGGCGCTGGAAGTCATGCTCGACGGCAGCTACTTCGGCACCATGATGGTGCAGCTCGGCGTGGTGGACGGCATGGTGTCCGGCGCCGCGCACACCACGGCTCACACCATCCGGCCCGCGCTGGAGTTCGTCAAGACCCGGGACGGCGTAAAAATCGTCTCCTCGGTGTTCCTGATGCTGATGCCGGACCGGGTGCTGGTCTACGGCGACTGCGCGGTCAACCCTGACCCGAACGCGGAGCAGCTGGCGGATATCGCGCTGGCCTCAGCCGAGACCGCAGCCCAGTTCGGCGTGGAGCCGCGGGTGGCCATGCTGTCTTACTCCACCGGCGGATCCGGGACCGGGGAAGCAGTGGACAAAGTCCGGCAGGCCACCGAAGTCGTGAAGGACCGCCGGCCGGATCTCGCCGTTGAAGGCCCCATCCAGTACGACGCCGCCGTCGACGCCGCCATCGCCGCGTCCAAGATGCCGGGCTCGTCCGTGGCAGGGCAGGCGACCGTGTTCATCTTCCCGGACCTGAACACCGGCAACAACACCTACAAGGCAGTGCAGCAGTCCTCGGGTGCGGTCGCCGTCGGGCCGGTCCTGCAGGGCCTCCGCAAGCCGGTTAACGACCTCTCGCGCGGGTGCACCGTGGAGGACATCGTGAACACGGTGGCCATCACCGCCGTGCAGGCGCAGTCCGTGGAGCCCGCTACCGAGCCGGAACCTGCGGCTGCCCGCGCATAGTCAGCTGTTTTCCGGCTTCGCTGTTTTCCTGGTCAGCTGTTTTCCGGCTTCGCCGGACTTTCGGGGTCTTCCTCCTTGGCCGGCTCATCGGCCAGGCCCGCCGGCGTGAGATCCAGGTCCTCCAGATTCTCGGGGGCCTCGGGCGCTTCGCCGACCTCGGCGGCTTTGGGGTTTCCTGTGTCGTCCAGGGCCGGGTTCGCGCCGACGACGCCGGTGGGATCCTGTTTACCGGAACCGCTGGCGGGTTCGGTGCCCGCTGGTTCGGTGCCCTCCGGCTGGGTCGCGTCGTCAGTCATGGAAATCCCCTTCGTGAGTTGTCCAGTTGGTCCGCCGACTCTAGGCGCCCGGCCAGGCTTTCGCAACGGACTGGCTTTCGCAACGGATGGGCGCCACTGGCGTTCCGGCAAATTTGGTCCGGCAATTTATAGTGGATCCCACGGAGCGCTCGGCCAGGCTCCGGCGTGATGCCAGTCCCGGCGCACCCTCGGGTAGCGTCGAAGCCAAGGCTTAGGAGGCCCCATGCTCGTGCTCGTCATCAACTCCGGCTCGTCCTCGCTCAAGTACCAGGTGCGCGACGTCGAGGCCGGCAGCGTGCTCACCGAAGGCCTGGTCGAGAAGATCGGCATGGGTGCCGGCGGTGAGGGCGACGGCCAGATCGAGGGCCCGCGCGACCACGCCGAGGCGCTGGAACAAGTGGACGCGGCCATCCACGACGCACTGGGGGACCGCGTACTGGATGCCGTCGGCCACCGCGTGGTGCACGGCGGGGAGCGCTTCGCCGAGCCGGTGCTGGTCAACAACGAGATCACCCGGGCCATTGAGCGGCTGAACCCGCTCGCCCCGTTGCACAACCCCGCCAACGTCCTTGGCATCCGCGCGATCTCGAAGAAGTGGCCCGAACTGCCGCAGGTGGCCGTGTTCGACACCGCCTTCCACCGCACCCTGCCTGAGCACGCCTGGCGCTATGCGGTGCCGGACGAGCTCTACACGAACCATGGGATCCGCCGCTACGGCTTCCACGGCACCTCGCACGAATACGTTGCGCACCGGTCGGCGGCGCTGCTGGACGTTCCGGTCGAGGAGTTCGACGCCGTGATCGCCCACCTGGGGAACGGCGCCTCGGTCACCGCGATCCGGGGCGGCCAGTCAATCGACACGTCCATGGGATTCACGCCCCTCGAGGGACTCGTCATGGGCACCCGATCCGGCGACCTCGACCCGTCCATCCTGGTCTTCCTCGGCCGGAACGGATGGTCACCCGAGGACCTGGATTCGATGCTGAACCGGCAGTCCGGGCTCAAAGGCCTGGCCGGCAACAACGACATGCGCTCCGTGGTCGAGGCCGCGGAAGCCGGCGATGCAAAGGCGGCCATGGCCCTGGCGGTCGCGTCCTACCGGCTCGCGAAGTACATCGGCGGCTACCACGTGGCCGTGGGCGGCGCGAAGGCCCTTGTGTTCACGGCCGGAATCGGCGAGAACTCGCACCAGTTCCGGAACCTGGTGGCGCAGCGGCTCGGTGCCCTCGGCGTCGAGCTCGACGCCGGGCTGAACCGGGAACGGTCCAGGGAACCCCGCGTCATTTCCACCCCGACGTCGGCCCTGCCGGTCCTTGTGGTTCCCACCGACGAGGAACGGGCGATCGCGGAGGCAACGGCCGCCGTCGTCGCGCAGGCCTCCGTTGCTCCGTAGCCGCCCTTTTGGCCGCGCAAAACGGCGCTTCCGGAGCAGCGGTGGGTAGCGTTGGGGACATGAATGAACCCAAGCCGCTGCCTCCGCTGCCCATCCGCACCGAGCGGCTGGTGCTGCGGCGTTTTGCAGCTGCCGACCTCGATGCCTTCCATGCCTACCACTCGCTCCCGGAAACCGCCCGGTTCCTGCCCCGCGAGGCCAAGAGCTACACCCAGTCGATGGAAACGGTGGGGCGATACGCCAACTTCGAGTTCGAGAAGGAGGGTGACTGGGTGGCCCTGGCGATTGAGGCCCAGGATTCGCCCGGGCTCCTCGGCGAGGTGGTGCTGAAGTGGCTGGAGGGGTGCGGGCAGGCCGAGATCGGCTGGAGCCTGGCCCCGGAGGCGCGGGGACGGGGCATTGCCAGCGAGGCCGCCCGGGCACTGCTGAAGCTCGGCTTTGAGGACCTGGGCTTCCACCGCATCGACGCCAAGCTCGATGCCCTGAATACGGCCTCGGCGGCACTCTGTGAACGGCTCGGCATGCGCCTGGAATCACGGCAGGTGGACAAATGGCACTACAAGGGCGAATGGGCCACGGAGGTGGTGTACGCCATCCTCGCGGACGAGTGGCAGGCCCGCTGACCTTGTCCGGCGCTTGAACCCGGGCACCTCCGCCTGGTGCAGCGTAGCGGCCGACTCAACCATCGGCCTCAAGCTCAACCACGGGCCTCAGGTGCCGGACGAACCAGGCTCATAGGTCCCGTACGTCGGAAGCCCTGCCGACTCATAGACAAGAATCGCGAGTCCGCCCGGCGTCGCCTCATTGCCGACCAGACGCAGGCCCGCCGGGGCGCCTCCGGGCGGAAACAGTTGCCTGCCGTTACCCACCACCACAGGGGCGATCACCAGCCTCAGTTCGTCGATCAGCCCCTTCGTCAGGAGCGACTGGGCCAGCCGGGCACTCCCGTGGATCTGTAACTCCCTGCCGGGCTGCCTCTTCAACTCAGCGACCTGTGCGGGGACGTCCCCGGACAGGATGGTCGTGGGCGCCCAACCAGCCTGCGCCAGGCTCTGCGAGGCCACGTACTTCGGCAAACCGTTCATCTTCTCAGAGAACGGATCATCAGGGTCCGTGATTCTCGGCCAGTCCCTCGCAAAGTTGACGTAGGTCCGGCGGCCGAACAGCAACGCATCCGCCTCACCCAGCCAGTGCGCCGCCTGCTGGATGAATTCCTCGTCAAGGTAGGGGACGAACCAACCTCCTTGTGAGAAGCCGTCGCTGGTATCCTCCTCGGGCGATCCAGGACCCTGCGCCACGCCGTCCAATGTGAGGAACTCTGTCAGCGTTAGTCTCATCGTGTTGCCTCTCCGTGCTGGGTGCTGGGTGCTGGGTGCTGGGTGCTGGGTGCTGGGCGCTGGGTGCTCCGGGTGCCGGGTTCACCGGCCCGGGCTGGGCCTGGAATCACGGCAGGTGGCACTACAAGGACGAACGGGCCACGGAAATGGTGTACACCTTCCCCGCGGATGAATGGAAGGCCCGGCAGCAGGTATCCAGCGGCCGACGGCGTAGGGAAGCGCCATCTAAGGGAAGTACCGACCTGACGGGGCAGCGATCTCACGGGTAGCGGTCTGGCGAGACGCCGATCTGACGCAGATGGCCGGAATGAAGTCCTCATTCCGGCCATCTGCGTCAATTCGGAACCGATTCGGGCCCAACCCGAACCCGATTCGGACCCAAAATCGGTCCTCGCCTTAGGGTGCCGGCGGCGCGGTGGATGCCGGCGCCGGTGAGACCGTGCCCGGTGCGGGAGCCGCGGGTTGCGTCAGCTGCTGCCCTGCCGGATCCGTGGCACCGGAGCCCGGGGCGGGACCGGACGACGTCGTACCGTCACCCGGCGCCGTGGCTCCTGTGGGTCCCGGGGCCGGGGCCTGCGTGCTGCCGGGGGTGGTTTCGGCAGTGGCTCCCGACGTCGTACCGGGCGTGGCAACGGTACCGGCACCGGGCGTGGCAGCGGTACCGGCACCAGGCGTGGCGGCAGGAGTGCCGCCCGGCGTCGGGGCTGTACCGGCGGACCCGGCCGGGGTGGCGCTCGGATCGGCCTTGATGACCGCCATGATCTGTTCCTTGTACGCGCTGAGCCGGCCCTGGATCTCCGAGAGTGGCTGGTTCCGCAGGTCCTTGCCGTAGGCGGCGATCTCCTGCCACAGCTCGTTAAGCCTGGCCGTGCCGTCGCTGCTCAGGGGCCCATCCAGGGTCAGGACAAGTTGGCTGGCCAAGGCGTAGGTCAGGCACCGGACGCAGTTATAGTTCGCCGACGCCGAGAGATTTTCCGGAACGATCACATCGGTCTGTCCCACAATCAGGACCACCTGGAAGCCCACCGCCACGGCGGCGCAGTCCGCGCAGCTGGCAAACGCGTAGGCCTCATTCCGTGTGTCCACGGTGTCACCGTCCTCGGCCCAGACCAGGGCGAAGGCGACATCGTAGACCACGGAACCGTCAGTGGTGTTGACCGCGAGCGACTGGTTGCCGTCGCCCTCCGGAGCGGCCGGCTTGTCGAAGGGGAAGACCCAGGAAGGGGCAGCCGGCGCCGGTGCGGGGCCGGCCGTGCTGGCCGTGCCGGACTGCCGGGGCACCAGGACCATGCTCAGCTGCGGGTCCTCGCGTGTGGGCCGCCGGGCGCCCTCCGGCCACAGGGCAACGGTCGTTCCCGACTGGCCCTCGGCCATCCGGGACGCGGCGGAGGCCGGGAAGACGGCGGTGGTGGCGTCGGCCAGGGTGCCGCGCTCGTAGGGCTGGACCGGGCGGTAGGTGTCAGCTCCGGGCCACCAGGCCCAGGCGAGGCCCGCCGCCACCGCTGCGATCGCAACGATGGCGGTGGCACGCTGGAGGGCCTTTCCGCGGGTCTTGCGCCACAGGCCGGTGGCCAGCTGGCGGACCAGGCGCAACAGGATGTAGAAGATGCCCAGCACCGGCAGCGCCAGGCAGGCGATCGCGATCACCCGGACGGCGGCGTCGGCGAGGTCCCCGGTGGCGACGCTGTGGGAAAGCATGGCCTGCTGCTTCAGGCCGTTATCCCAGGCGGTGCCCAGGACGCGCGGCAGGGTGAGCACCATGGTGGCCATGCTGAAGAGCAGCAGGGGGACCGTGACCAGCACCCAGATGGTGACCACGGCCCGCGCCCATGGCTTCAGGAGCCCGGCTTCGGGATCTGTCTTCCGCCACGGCACCAGGGCCAGCAGCGTGGGCTTGATGCGCTGGAACAGGTCCGGGACACCGGTAGCGTCGGCCAGGATATGGTAGCCGTCGAAGCGGACCAGCGGCATCAGCTGCCGGACCATCTGCAGGATCTGGGTGACCACCACCAGCAGCAGCGCATCGAAGCCGGTGGCCCACCAGATGCCCATGATCGCGACGGCCACGATGGCGTTGAAGTACAGTCCGCCGAGGTCCGTGCGCAGCCGGCCGCCGCGCCCCAGCCGGTAGGAATCCGTGACGTCTGTATAGAAGGCCGGCCACATCAGATACAGGCCGGTCCCCATGGCGCCGGGGGTGGCCCCGCCGCGGCGGGCGGCGGCGGCGTGGCCGAACTCATGGAAACCGGCCGAGAGCACCGTGACCACCAGGATCAAAAGCACCAGTCCGGGGTTGGCAAAGGCCTCATGCGTGGCCGATGCCAGACCCTTGACCATCAGCACCCACCAACACGTGGCCAGGAAGGCCGCGGTCACGGCCACCACGATCAAGGGGTTGAACAGCGTGGCGAACGGCGCGGTGATCTTCCGGGTGCGGTCCGGATCGGTCACCGAGTACCGGAAGCGCATACCCAGCAGCGGGTTGGATTTCTTTACCGCGGGCTCGGAACCGTCCGCCAGCTGCAGGAGGCCGAGGGGGAGCAGCTGGGAAGTGATCAGGGTGCGGACGTTCTCGGCACTGACGAGCCGTCCGAAACTGTCACTGGCGTGCCCGGCGATTTCTTCCAGGCCCCGCTCGCCGTCGATCGCCTCGAGCACCAGGTACAGCAGTCGGGTGAGCTGGATGGTCTGGCCGTCGGAACGGCGCACGAGGGACGGGGCTTCCTTGTAACCGGATCCCTTCGCCTCGCCGATTAGCTGGACGCCGGCGGCCCGCACCGGAACCGGCTGCAGGCCGACCGCGGCGGACGACGGCGGGCCGGCAGCGTCGCCGCGTGCGCGTGCGCCGGCGTCGGGCGATGCGGCGGCGGATGTGGCGCCGCCGGTGGCAGGCAGGGCCGGAGGGCCGTCCTGACCGGACGGCCCTCCGTGCACAGTGCTCATCTAGGTGCTACTGCTTCAGGTCGGACTGCTGGTCAGCCGACGCCGTAGCGTCGCCATGGATGTCCTGGTTGATGATGGCATCCTGCTGGGCGACGGCGAACGCGTTGCTGTCGATGGAGCCGATGTTGGCGCCGACGGCAGCGTCGATCGGCGCGGCCACGTTGGCGTTGGCGGCCACCGCACCATTGATCGGTGCCGCGATGCCAGCGTTGGCGTCCAGGTTCACATCGACGTTGAGCAGGTTGCCGCTGAGGGCACCCGCGGCGCCGGCGGCGGCTCCCACGTCCGTCGGCAGCGCACCGCCCAGGTCCGGGGCCGTGCCATCCGGCAAGACGCCGGTGGCATCGGCGGGTACCGTGCCGGCGGGTACAGCGCCGCCGAGATCGGCCGTGGCGGCAGGCGTGGCCGCATCGGTGGCGGCAGGCGCTGCGGCAGAACCTGCTGTGGCTCCAGCATCCGCACCGGTGCCCTGGTCGATGACACTGTCCTGGGTGGAGTCTGCCGTGGCATCGCCCGTGACGCCCTGGTTGATAATGGTGCCCTGGTCGGCGAGGGCCTGGGACTCGGATCCGACGGAGAGGACGTTAGCCGAAGCGCCTGCGTCAATCGGGGCGGCCACGTTGGCGTTGGCCGCGATGCCGAGGTCGATCGGCGCCGCGGCGCTGATCCCGAGGTTCAGGTCGGCGTTCAGGTCCAGGACGGAGGCGACTTCCTTGTCCGGGAGAGCCGTGCCGCCCTGCGCCATCAGCTCATCATCAGTCAACGGGGTCATTCCCTGCTCAACGTTCATAACAAACTCCATCTCCGGCACCCAGTGCCCGGTCAAAGCCCTACGACGCCCCGCCCCCAGCGGACGGGTTCCACGTCGAAGTGCCCATCATGCCAGTAAATAGTAAGCATGATGACCAAATATCGGTAGCGGGCTCCCGGATTAACGCCGGAAAGCCCGCTGACCGGCCGGAAAACGCATCGATTGCTCCGTAAGTGCCCTAATGGAGGCCCAAAAGGGCGGCTACGGAGCAACCGATGGGGTTCTTACTTCAGTCCGCCCCCGGGCAGCAGTTCGGTGGCGCCGAGGGAATCGGCGACGAACGCGTAGTCCCAGGCCCGTTCGCGCCACTGCACGTATCGGCCCGACGCGCCGCCGTGGCCGCCTTCCATCTCGATTTTCAGAACGACGGGTTCGCCGCCGGTGTTCACCTCGCGCAGCCGCTGCACCCACTTGGCCGGCTCCACGTAGAGCACGCGGGTGTCGTTGAAGCTGGTGACCGCGGCGATCTTCGGGTACGCCACGGCACGGACGTTCTCGTAGGGCGTGTACGACTTCATGTACGCGTACACGTCCGGGTCGGTGATCGGGTTGCCCCATTCCTCCCACTCCAGCGCCGAGAGCGGCAGGTCGGGGTCCAGGATGGTGGTCAGTGCGTCCACGAACGGGACGGCGGCAACGATCGCCGCGTACTTTTCCGGCGCCAGGTTGGCGACCGCGCCCATGAGCAGGCCGCCGGCGGAGCCGCCCATCGCCGCGATCCGTGCCGGGTCCACCCAGCCGGAACCGGCGAGCCAGTCCGTGGCCGCAATGAAGTCGGTGAACGTGTTTTTCTTGTGCAGCTTCTTGCCGTCGTCGTACCAGTGCCGGCCCAGCTCGCCGCCGCCCCGGATGTGGGCGATCACGAACACGATCCCCCGGTCCAGCAGGGACAACCGGGGGATCCCGAAGCCCGGATCCATGCTCATTTCGTAGGAGCCGTAGCCGTACACCAGACCGGCCGCCGTCGAATCCTGCCGGACGGAGGCGTGGCGGAGGACCGAGAGCGGAATCCGGGTCCCGTCGGACGCCACCGCCCATTCCCGGGTGGCGACGTAGTCCGACGGCGTGTAGCCGCCCAGCACAGGGCTTTCCTTGCGCAGCAGGAGTTCACCGGCCGGGAGCTCCGGGGTGGGCAGCACAAAGTCGTAGACCCGCGACGGGGTGAAGTAGGAGGTGTAGCCCATCCGGATCACGGGCGCCTCGTAGTCGGAGCCCGCGACGCCGGCGGTATACAGCTCTTCGGTGAACGCAGGCTCCACGGCGGCGCCCTGCTCCGGGGTGCCCAGTCCTGCCAGGGGCAGGACCTGGACCCGTTCAATGGTGTCCTTGCGGACGGAGACCACCGCGTGGGTCGACGTGACGCCGGCGCCGTTGACCCGGACCTGGTCGGAATGGGCGACGACGGTGTCCCAGTGCTGCTCGGCGAGCGGCTTTGCGAGCTCGGCCGGGTCCACCAGCGAGACCATGGAATTGATGGCGTCCCTGTTGTGCGTGAGCAGGATCCGCTCCCGGCCCCGCCCCGAGGCGTCCGCCAGCAGGAACGGCTCGGCCTCGTAGAGGATGCGGTCGTCGCGGGAGATCACGGTGCGCAGGCCGGCGTCGGGGTCATCAAAGCGCAGCAGGCGGGTCTCGCTGAACTCGGAGCAGCCGATGCTGAGCACCAGGTGCCGCCGGTCGGCAGAGAGCTCGAAGCCGAGCCACATGGCGACGTCGTCCTCCTGGTAGATGACGGTGTCCTCGCCGACGGGTGTGCCGAGCACGTGGGACTTGACCTGGTACGGCCGCCACGAATCGTCCACCACGGTATAGAAGATCCGGCTGCCGTCGGGGGAGAAGGAGATGCCGTAGAAGACGTTCTCGATCACATCCGGCAGCAAGTCGCCGGTGCGGAGGTCCTTGATGCGCAGGGTGAAGCGCTCGTCGCCGGCGTTGTCCACGGCGTAGGCGTAGAGGGTGCCGTCGATGGTCGTGGCGGCCCCGCCCACGGCGAAGAACGGCTTGCCCTCGGCCTCGAGGTTGCCATCGAGGAGGACTTCCTCTCCGGGGATGACGACGCCGGCCTCCACGGCCGGGGGAGTCCAGTCCGCGACGCGGTCCCCGGTGTCTTGGCCGCGCAAGCGGCAGTGGATGCCGTACTCCTTGCCCTCGACCGAGCGGGTGAAATACCACCAGCCGTCCCTGCGATTCGGGACGGAAAGGTCAGTTTCCTGGGTGCGGCCCTTGATTTCCTGGAAGATCGCCTCGCGCAGCGGCTCCTGGTGCGCGGTCACGGACTCCTGGTAGGAGTTTTCCGCCTTGAGCAGGTCCACGACCTCTGCGGACTCCTTGTCCCGGAGCCACTCGTAGTTGTCCTCGAACGCGTCGCCGTGATGGGTGCGCACCGAGGGAACTTTCCGGGCGACGGGAGGCTGCGGGGACGGCTGGGCGGGAGTCTGGGTCATGGACCCAATCTACCGAAGAGCGGCGCCTCAATTGCCGTTCTGCAGATTGTTGGCCGCCACGTAGCTGGCGAGCGTTCCCGAGCGCAGTGCGGCGGAGAGCGCTGCGGTCGCGGCAGGGTCCTTCAGGACAATCGACTGGCCGTCCCGGCTGGTCCCGGTGCCGGCGGTCGGCAGGGTGAAGAACACGCCGCGTCCCGGCGGCGTGCTCCGCAGGCCGAAGGCGAGGTTTTCCAGCGACTCCAGGGTGAAGCTTGCGTCCAGGGTCACGTGCGGCAGCACCGTCTTGATGAGTTTGCGGACGGTGCCGCGGTCCGCCAGGCCGCCTTCGGAAGCCAGCTTGGCCATCACGGCTTTCAAGAACGTCTGCTGGTTCCGGACCCGCTGGTAATCGCCATCGGCGAAGGCATGGCGCTCGCGGACAAAGGCCAGGGCCTGCAGCCCGTTGAGGTGGTTCACGCCCGCCGGAAAGTGCACTTTGTCATCTGCTGTGGCGGTGAATGACTGTTTGATGTTGACGTCGACACCGCCGAGCGCATCCGTCATGGCCGCGAACCCTTGAAAATCCAGCATCACCGTGTGGTCGATGTGCGCACCCAGCAGCGCCTCCACCGTCCGCGTCATCAGCGGCAGTCCGCCCAGTTCCAGCGCGGCATTCACCTTCGCGGTTCCGTGGCCGGGGATGTCTACCCAAAGATCGCGCATGATCGAGATGCCGTAGACGCTCTTCCGGTCCGCCGGGAGGTGGATCAGCACAAGGGCGTCGCCGCGCTGGTCGGAGGTGGTGCCGTTGGCCGCCGCCGCCCGCTCATTCACCCGGCTGTCGCTCCCGATCAGCAGGATGTTGAGGGCGACGGCGGGTGGTTCCGGGGTGGGCGTGGGGGTGGGCGCCGGCGTGGGACTGGCCGCCGTCGCGGTCGCGGCCGCGGGGGCGGCGGCCGGTGCCGTAGCTCCGGCCGGGCCGGTGCCACCGGGACGGGGCCCGGGGAGTATGTAGGCCGCGACCGCGACGGCCACCGCGACGGCGACCGCGAGCAGTGCCCCCAGCAGCAGCAGCGTCCGACGGCGGGCGCCTGCCACGGCGGGCGAAGGAGGGGGCGGGGACGCCGCGGAAGCCGCTGCTGCTGGCTCCGGAGCGTTCCCCATAAGCGGACGCTACCATCGCGCCCGGCCACGGACTATGGGTCCAAGGGCCTCTCTGGGCGCCTCACCCGGCCGGGCTTAGTTGCCGTTCTCGAACTTGTTCGCCGCGACGTATTCGCCCAGGGTGCCGGAGGCCATCGCTGCGGAGATCTTCTGGATGGCGGCCGGGTCGGCCAGCACGATCGACTGGCCGTCCGCGGACGTTCCGACGCCGTTGGTGGGCAGCGTGAACATGACGGTGTTCTGTGCCCGGATGTCCTTGAGCTCGAGTCCCAGCCCGGCCACGGCTCCCGAATCAAAGGTCTTGTCCACAGTGACGAACGGCGACACGGCGCCCACCATGTTGTTGATAGTGATTGGGTTGCTCAGCGTCTGGCCGGCGGTGGACTTCTTGATGATGGCCCGCAGGAACTCCTGCTGGTTGCGGACCCGCTGGTAGTCGCCGTCCGCGTAGGCGTGACGTTCGCGGACGAAGGCCAGGGCTTCGGTTCCGTTGAAGGTGTGTTGGCCCGGGGCGAAGGACTGGCCCTTCAGATCGTTCGACGTAAACGGCAGCTTGGTGTTAACGGTCACCCCGCCCAGCGCGTCGGTGAGCCCCTTGAAGCCCTCGAAGTCGATCATCGCCACGTGATCGATGCGCTGCTGGAAGATCGACTCGATGGTCTGCACCATCAGCGGCGTTCCGCCAAGGGCCAGCGCCGAGTTGATTTTCGCCTCGCCGTGCCCGGGGATGTCCACCCAGAGGTCGCGCATGACGGACATCGTGTAGATGTTCTTGCGGTCAGCCGGAATGTGCACGAGCATCAGCGTGTCCGCGCGCTGGTCAGTGGGCGTGCTGGCGGTGTCGGGCTCGGCGGCGCCGCGGCTGTCGCTGCCCATCACCAGGATGTTCATCGACGTGTCAGTCTTCTTCGGGCGCGTGGACTCCTCCGGGAAGGCCTGGTCGATCTTTCTGCTACCGGAGTCGAAGGTGTGGGCGAGGTTGAAGAGATAGCCGCCAGCCACCACCGCGACGAGCGCCACCACCACGGCGACGGCGATCAGCACGATGCGGCCCCGGCGTTTCTTCGCGGGCCGCCGCTCGCGGAGTTCCGCCCTGCCGGCGTCGTCTGGGCTGTCGAAGGGGTGTGTCATGTGTTCCTCTAAGTTGGCCGGGCATGGTGCCCGGATTCCATTTTGACCAATGCCAGGGCCGCACGGGCGCCGTGGAGGCCCTCAATACAGTACACCGGGCCCGTCCATCAACACTTCCGGCGGTGCGTGGCCTGGTCATCTGGACTGCCTCGGCCCGATAGTATCGGGCGGTGGCCTCACAGAGGGGTCCGGATATCCCCGTGGGGAGGGGCAGATGAAGCATCGCGGCGCGCGGCGTTCGGCCACGGTTGGAGATGCCCGAGTGCCGGGCCGCGGACTCCTTTATGCAGCGTTCCTGCCGGCTTTCCTGTTCCTGCTTATTGCGGGCCCGGCCATGGTTGCGGACGCCGACCCGATGGGTGGTTCCGTTGCTGGTCCGGCGGCCGAACCGGCACGTGCCTCGTCCGGTTCAACGGGTCCGGCGGAGGGTCACGGTCCTCTCCTCGGTGCAGCATTGCAATGGGGCGAGGATAGCGCGGCGGGGTTCTCTGAACGGCTGGGTTCCTCGCCGGGCATTTTCAGCCACGATGTCACCGTGCCGGTCCGGGAATCCGAGAAGGCGGATGTCCGCAAGTTCGTCGAGCAGGCAGGCTCCCTGGGCGCCCATGCCCAGCTGACGGTAAAGCCCGCTGTTCCGTTGGAGCAGATCGATGCTGTTAGGGCTCTTGCCTTTGCGCAGGAGATCGGCCGGCTCACGGAGGGGATTCCCGGGAAAGTGTTCATCCGGTTTGCCCCGGACATGAACTCCAGCTGGGTGAGCTGGGGCCAGCAGCCAGCTGCCTATGTGGCCGCCTTTCGGGCGGTGGCAGCCGCGTTTGGCTCCATTGACGACGCCGGCACTGTCATGGTCTGGGAGCCCTTCCTGGCCAAGGATTACCCCTTTGAGCGGAACCGCAACGCGCCCGGGCCCGGCTCTGACGGGTATCGGATCCTGGACTCCAACGGGGACGGTGTCTGGGATGGTGCTGATGACGGCTACTCGCCGTACTATCCCGGGGACGACGTCGTTGAGTGGGTCGGGCTGAGCGCCTACCATGACGACACCCGTGGCGGAGCCGCCGTGAACTCGTTGCCGGCGTCCGGGGAGCTGGCAGACATGCTGACCGGTCACGAGGCCGGTGGTTCCTACGGCAATTTCTACGGCGCCTACGTCCAAGGACGTGCTAAGCCACTGATGCTCCAGACTGCAGCGTTCTACAGCCCCACAGTCGGCGGCGCTGAGGAGTCCGCCATCAAGCTTTCCTGGTGGGGGCAAGTGCTTGCTGAGTCCTCGTCAGAGCGGTTCAGCGGTGTCGAGGCCGTGGTCTGGGATGAGAAGATGAGCACCAGGGACAACGGTGTGGCCGCTATCGATTGGCGGCTGACCGGACGGCCGGACCTCGCGGCAGCGGCCGGAAACCGCTTGGAAGGCTCCACCCTGGTAACGGGACCCGTCACTGCCACCAAAGACCCGAGTGCTTCCGTGCCGGACGCCGGTCAGGTCCTTTCTGGCGTGGCAGTCTGGGGCGTTGGTGCCGCTGTGGTGTTGGTGTTGTTCCTGTTGTGGGCCGCTCCCCGGCGTTTGCGCCGCGTTTCGGGCTGGTCGTACAAGGACCCCTCTTCCCGGGATTCAAGGGTCGATCTCCTGCGTGGGCTCGCCATTGTGTTTGTGGTGGTCAATCACTTGGGCATGACTTCGCTTTTTCAGTTGTTCACTCAGGAGGCCGTGGGCTTCGTGTCCGGGGCGGAACTCTTTGTCCTTTTTTCCGGGTTGGTCCTGGGCATGGTGTTCGGTCCGCGGGTCACGGACCACCTTGGTGACGTGGTGGACCATGCCGGGAGGCGCGCGGGAAAACTGTACGGCACGGCCTTGGTGGTTCTGCTCGGCGTCTTCCTCTTTTCCCTTGTGCCGGCTGTCAATGCGGATGCCCTGACGTCATTCGTTGACCAGGGAACGGGCGCCGCGGGGCGCGGGGGATCGGGCCGCGCCTATGACCTCTACGCGGGAATGGGGTCCCTACTGCAGTTTCCGGTGCCCCCCGAAGTGATCCCCGGGATCCTGCTGTTGAAGTTCGGGCCCTGGCAGTTCAACGTCATGGGCCTCTATGTGGTGCTGCTCATCGTCAGCCCCCTGGTATTGGCGGCGTTGTCCCGGGGAAAGGTGCTGTGGGTGCTGGCGTCGACCGCAGCTCTCTACGCGGCGGGTGCTGTGTTCAGGATCCGGCTGCTGCCCTCGCAGTTCGAGGACTCCTTTCCGCTGATGGTATGGCAGGTCCTCTTCGTGCTCGGTCTGGTGGCCGGGTACCATCGGGCGGCCATCATCGCCTGGCTGGGCCGTCGGACCTGGGTGGTGGTCGCTTGCACGGCGGCCGCCGCCGCACTGGCTTTCCTGTCCTTCTGTAATCCGTATCTTGCCAACGGGTTTGATGCCCGGCTGGCCGTCATGCCGGACGCCACCTACCGTGCCATGTACGATGCCTTTTTCGGCCGTACCTATCTGGAGCCGGGAAGGTTGCTCAACGTAGTGCTGCTGGTAGTGGCGGTCTACGCGTTCCTAACGGCCTATTGGAAGCCCGTGGAGCGTATTTTGGGGTGGTTCTTGATTCCCCTCGGACGGGCCACACTCTACGTTTTCATCATGCATGTAGTGCTGATCGCTGTCATATCCAATATCCCCGCCCTGCAGGATGGCCGAGTCCTGCTGAACACGGCCGCATACGTGGTGGTGCTGGCCGTTCTTTGGGTGATGGTCCGGACACGCTTTCTGTTTCGCGTCATCCCCACCTGACGGGCGCCGCGGCGGCCAGAACCGCCACCAGCCTCCCCAGAGGGTGTGCTAGGCGGCCACCTGAAGGCGGGTGAGGAAGATAGCTGTGACGTCGTCATCCGGCTGGGTCTCCCGGTGGAGGTCCTGCAGGAGGGCGGTGAGCTGTGCGGGGGTATGGTCGCGGACGAGGGCGGCGAGGTCATCGAGCGCGGCCAAGGTACCGTCGTAGAGGTCCAGGAGCCCGTCGGTGAAACTCGCGAGGGTCTCTCCCGGGGCGAGGACAGTATGTGCCGTGCCCCACGAGCCTGGTTCACCGAGTCCCAGCGGCAGCCCGCGACAGGGCAGGCGGCGGTAGGAGCCGTCAAGGGCGACGATGATGCTCAGGCCATGACCGGCGTCGGCGTACTCCAGGCGCCCGCTGGCCGGCTCAAGCCTTGCCAGGAAGGCCGTCGCAAAGGTGGCCGTGTTCTCCAGGTCCTCTGCGAGGAGCCTGCTGGCCCCGTCCATAACCGCACCGGGCGCGTTGCCTCCTGTACTGCGTACCGCGCTGCGGACGGTGGCGGCCATGAGCGCCGCAGCCGTCCCCTTGCCCATCACATCGGCAAGCATCAGATCCACACCGTCTTCCGATTCGCTCCACGAGTAAAAGTCCCCGCCCACGTCCCCTTTCGGCAGGCAGATCCCGGAAATCTGATAGTGCGGTGCGCCCGGCGTGGAGGATGGCAGTAGGGCCTGCTGCACGGCTCGGGCACGGTCCCGGTCTGCGGAGTCTTGGAGCTCACGTTCGGCCCAGCTTCCGAGTTCATCCAACTGCCGGAGCTGAACCTCGGAAAGCTCACGCGGCTGGGTGTCAAACAGGCAGAGAGTGCCGACCCTGCTGCCTGCATCCACGCTCAGCGGCCGGCCGGCATAAAACCGGACCCCGCGTCCGCCGACGACGTCAGGCAGGTCCAAGAACCGCCGGTCCGCCATCGCGTCCGGGACCATCAGGATTTCCGGTTGGGCGATCGCGGCGTCACAGAAGGTGTCCTTCCGGTCGATCTCCCTCAAGCCCGTTCCTTGCGGTGACTTCACGAACACCCGGTCGCTGTCCAACAGATTCACGGCGGCTACGGGGACATTGAACAGTTCACGGGCGGCACGGGTGATCCGGTCAAAGCGTTCCTCCGCCCGTGTATCCAACAGGGATAAGCCGTGCAGGGACACCAGCCTGACACGCTCATTCTCGTCGGCTGTTGTCAGATCCACATTCATTTGCCGTCCTCCCAGACCGTCACCGTCAAGAGTACTGTCCAAGACCGGTTTCGGCGCCGGTGAACCGCGGCTGAAGGAAGCGAAGTCAGCTGTGGAGGCGGGCGAAACGCAGGATGGCGAGGATGGCCGGGGCGAGCTCGTCCTCCATCTGGTCATACAACTCCTGCCCGCGCCGGTAGGGATCCACAACATCGTTGTCGGCGGCGTCCGGCGCCAGTGCCAGGTGCCGAACTGACGCCGCCCGGCCGGGGAGTTCCCGCCAAAAGGATGGAGTGTCGCTGGCGGGGGAGGGTGCGGGGGTGTCCGCGTCGCGCTGCTCAAGGACCTTCAGCATCCGGGCAAACTCGCGGATAGTAAAAGTCCGCTTCAGCAAAGAGGCATCCATCTGCATTACCTCGCCGCGGTGTTTAGCGGTCATCGCCAACACCAGATCGGACTCCCGGAGGATCTTTTGCGTCAGTTGGCGCGCCGCAAAACCGTCCGGAGTGCCGCCGTACGTCCTGATGATGTCCGCAGAGCTCGGCTGGATCGGATCGCCCACCATGGCCCGCGTGCCGGCGCTTCGAACCACATAAGTACCGGGCTGCACTTGATCCAGGCCCGCCTGCAGCAGGCGCTCGGCCACCGGCGAGCGGCAGATGTTGCCGGTGCAGACCGTCAGGATCCGAACGGGGCGAGGGGATTCCAAGGTTTATCCAACTTCCATTATCGAAACTCTTGCCAGCGACGTGGTTCCCGAGTCTAGCCGCGCAGGGCGCGACCAGATCGATTCAAGGAGATAGTGGCTAATTCTGTCGTTCTTGAAAATAAAGCATCTTGATATTGAAGATTCATGCTTTTCTGCGTACAGTCGTCAAAGGATGCCGAAACGCTCGGCAGGAGCTTGCTCGACTGGGGGCTCTCCGCCGCACACGACTTGGGGTAAAAGATGTCGGAGATCAAGAGCCTGGCTGCACCGAAAGCTAGTTTCGACCGCCGTGCAGTTGTTAAGGGCGCCGCGTGGAGTCTGCCCGTGATCGCGGCAGCTATAGCAGCGCCGGCCGCTGCGGCATCGACGCCGCAGCCGACATTGTCGGCAGGCCTTGTTCTCGGCACGACGGCTCCAACGGTCATCGGAACTAGGCTGATGCATGGAACGGGGCCCAAGGGCTTCGCTGTCGCCACGACCGGTGCTGCTGTGGCGGGAGCTATTTCAGTCGTCATTGCTATCGAACCCGACGCTGCTGCGAAGACTGCTGGCATTGGCCTCGCCGTCACCGCTTCGGCCCTGCCGCCCAGCGGGCAGTCCTCTCCTTACGACTTCGTGTATACGAGAACGGGAACGAGTACGGTGCCGAAAGACGCCGTACTGAGTTACACCGTCACCGTAACGGTCACCGTGGTCGAGTCCGCCACCAAGAAGACTGTTCTGCCCGCGATGGTCTTTGTTGCCTCTCTAAAGCCAGTTCTGTCAGCAAGCATTGTCCCCAGCACGGCTGATCCGATTGTCACGGGAACGCCAGCCGTGCTGGGAACGGGTCCCAAGGGCTTCTCCGTCTCGACAACCGGTGCTGTCATGTCGGGAACTGCGTCCGTAAGCATCGCCATCGATCCCGCAGATACGACCACGGCCAACTCCGGCATAGGGCTCGTGATCGGCAAGATCAACAACACGGCCGTGTCTGCGGGAAGCTGGAGCGGAGCATTGGCTGTGCCGGCCGGGGGTACTTCCGAGGCTTTCACTTTCGGATCTTATTCCAGAACGGGCAATGGTTCGGCGCCGAACAAGGGCACAGTGTTGAACTACACCGTCACCGTGACTGTCACCGTCATCGACTCCGCCACCAACGAGCGCACAACTCTCACAGCGGTTCACAGGTTTGCCACTCTCAGGAAGCCCTAGGTGTAGGGGGCTCCACTGCAGATGCTCCGGCTCGTGCAATAGGCCATTAGTGATCTAATGGCCAGAAGCAAAAATATCGGGGATCATGTTGGGGTTGCCATGTCAGAACGGTTCTTGCAGCGCGGGTATCTGCTGGTAGAGGGCAGTGAGGTTTTAAGGCGTTGCCGGATTGGTGAGATTGATTGAGCGCGCCCAATGACTTGTCCCTTGACGTGCTGGGTATCAACTTCACAGTCAGGTGGGGTGCGGCCACCACACTTACTCAACGGCAAGCGATGGCTGAGGCCTGGAGCCGTTGCTTAGGAGATCTGAGGTCCGTCACATCGGTAGCGGAGCCCAGCGTCTCAGCCCAACCCTTCACCGCTTCCCTCCACTTTGATTCGAAGCTCCCCGGAGGCGGGGTGAAGCATCTCGGCGCGGACACGTTCGAGGTCTTGGCCGAAGCCGTGACCTCGGAGGTCACTGTCGCTGCCATCCTTGAGCGCGCCGGCGAGTTGACGATGCTCCACGCCTGCGGTGTGGCCGATGCCGAGGGCGCGGTCATTGCCTTGGTCGCAAAATCCGGCACCGGAAAGACCACCGCCTCTTCGCAGCTTGCCCAGACTTTCGGCTACATAACTGACGAAACTGTTGCAATCCGTGCTGACGGGACAATCGAGCCGTACCCGAAGCCGCTGTCGGTCAAGCAGACAACAACGGGCGCAGCGAAACTCCAGGTGGGCCCGGACGAACTTGGCCTGAAAGTCGCACCGGAAAGCCCTCGCATCACGTCCATCGCACTGCTCGACAGGGTTACCGGCGGCGAGTATCAGCTCCCCGTCATCGAGCCGGTCCCTCTGGTGGATGCAGTGCTTGCGCTGATCCCGGACACCTCCTCCCAGGCTGCCGTGTTCCAGCCGCTTCAGTCGCTCTGCCGGCTGATTGACAGCGTGGGCGGAGTGCTCCGTGTCAGCTATTCCGAAGCCGCGGACCTAACGGACAGCCTGGCGCCGCTGTTTTTGGCGCAGCCCTATGACCGGCCAGAAGTCATCACCGCATGGGCTCCCGCCCTGCTGGAGTCGGAAGCGGAGCAGGCAGATCACCAGGCAGGTGAAAAGAAGGAAGAACCGATCCCCGGAGGCTGGCTGCAACGGACCGACGCCGTTGACGCAGTAGAAATCGGCGGAGACCTTCTGGTTCTGACGGAAACTGAAGTCATCAGGCTCAGTGGCATCGGACCGATCATCTGGCAGACAGCCCAGCGTCCCGTCTCGCTGCAGACTTTGGCAGCCCGAATTGAGGCCGTACACGGGCTGCCCGAGGGCTATGAAGTGTTGCTCGATGCGGCCGTGGAGGGCCTCGTCGGCCAGGGATTGCTCCTGCGCGGTTAATATGCACACCAACGCGGTCACCGTACCGTAAAGTAACTTTTCGTGTGGGTCGTTGGGACCAGGCACGGGGGAGAGGACCAACACGTGACTGGTTTTGAGACGGCCGAGAACAACGGGCAGACACCCGCGGGGCTTGCCCTGGAGGACTACCTGCGCATCGCCCGGGCCCGGTGGAAGGGCATCTTGGCTTTCACCCTGGCTCTCACCGTGCTCGCTTTTTGCTGGACCCTCCTTCAGCCGAAGATCTACTCGGCGCAGTCCAGCGGGATCGTGGTGGCAGGCGGCTCGGATAACCTCAGCCTTTCGCTCATGAGCGAGAACCTGGCCCAGACCAAGGCCGCCAAGTACGAGTCTGTGGCCAAGTCCAGGCTTGTGGCCGAGCGAGTCGTCAAGTCCCTTGGCCTCACCACTTCGCCGGACGCTCTCCTGGGGGCCGTCACCGTGTCCGTACCGAAGGAAAGCGCCCAGCTTGCCGTCACGGCCACGTCCACTGACCCCGCGATGGCCCAACGGGTCGCGGATGCCTGGGTCATGGGCCTCGCCGAGCAAGTCAAGGAATTGGAAAGCATCCAAGCGGTGGAAGGCTCGAACGTCGTCCCCGTACCGGTCATCCGCGTGGTGCCCCTCGGCCAAGCCCTCCTGCCGACCGCCCCAACATCTCCCAACGTGAAGCTGGCCCTGGCCATCGGAGCCTTGGCCGGCCTGGTTTTTGGCATCCTCTACGCCATGCTTCGCCACCGTTTGGACCGCAGGCTCCGCAGTGCCACTGCGATCGAGCGCCGGTTCGGCGTGCCCGTGCTGGGCACGCTCCCGGTGGACCACCGCTTGGACGGGAAAAGCACCGTGCTGGACGATGGATTCAGCCCGGTCGCATCGGGCGAAGGTTCGCATGCCATCACCGAAGCCCTGAGGGAGCTCCGGACAAATCTCCAGTACGTCGACGTCGACAATCCGCCGCGGATCATTGTGGTGACGAGTTCAGTTCCGGCCGAGGGTAAATCGACGGTGACGGCCAATCTGGCGGTCACCATGGCCGCCGCCGGTGAGAACGTTGTAGTGGTCGACGGCGACCTACGCCGCCCCACCCTGGTCGACGTATTCAACCTGATCCCCGGCGTGGGTGTAACCGACGTCCTGAGCGGCCACGCCGAGCTGGAAGACGTGCTGCAGGAATGGAGCGCGATGCCTAACCTGCGGGTGCTGGGGTCCGGCCGGATCCCGCCGAACCCCAGTGAGCTGCTGGGCTCCCAGGCCATGAAGACGTTGCTCAGGACCCTCGCACAGGACGCCATTGTGCTGGTTGACGCCCCGCCGTTGCTCCCCGTGACAGACGCCGCCGTCCTCACACGCATTGCCGACGGAGCAATCGTTGTTGTCAGGTCCGGAAAGACCACCGATGAAGAGCTTGGCAAATCCCTCGGCAACCTGGGGCGGGTGAACGGCAACGTCTTGGGCACCATTCTCAACCGCGTGCCCACCACAGGCGCGGGCTCGTACAGGTACTACACCTCGTATCAATCCGTCGAGCCGGTGGCCGCTCGGTCGCACTGAGGCGCGTTAGCACTGAAGATATCCCCTTGGAGCGACCGCTCCGAGGGGATTTTCGTTACCCCGAAAAGTCAGCCCACTCCGCCAGCGCGGTCAAGGGGCCAGAATCTCGCCGCCACCTGACCGACGACGGCCGAGGACTTAATTGTCCTCATGCAGACGCCTGCTACAACAGTCAGGCTCCGGCAGGCGATGGCCGAATCAACCGAGACCGAACGGTGGTCCCCGAGCACCACGAGCTCTCCCTCGGGGACTGTAAACGCAGGAAAACACCTGAGCGAACCGGGGCTGGTCTTGCAGTCGTTGCTGCCAGCCTCAAACGGCAAATCCTCGAAAATGTAGGGCTCGTCGAGGGGCTGGCCATCGATGCGCAGCTTGCCATCCTCTCCGCAGCAGCTGATGGTTTGGCCACCGGTCGCAACCACCCGCTTCACCAGGAATTGCTCGTTGGAGGGCCCGATCCCTGTCACATCGCCGAACGAACGGGCAAACCCGGCGAACCCGCCGCTGCGTGCCACCGCCGATTCCGTCTGCCAGCTGTCCGGGCGGGTGAACACCACGATGTCACCGGCGCGTGCTTCTGAGCCAGCGTAGGCAAGACGGTTCACGAGGATTCTGTCGCCGTCGCCCGCAGACCCCTGCAGCGTCGGCTCCATCGATCCTGACGGTATCCGGTAGGCCTTCACCAGGAACCCCTGGATCAGGGCGACGGCCACTAGGGCTACCAGCATGTTCAGGGTCACGGAGGCCCAGAGGGGGAGCTTCTTGCCTGCGCCGATGTTCACGAGTTCAAGCTATCACCGGCGGTCCGGACTCAAGACGCCGGCGCTGGCTCGTCCTGCATCCGGTGAGGTAGTTCCTCGCCGCGGCGGTTGGGGGCCCCATGGCGGCCCCCAATACAGTACGCCGGGGCCGCCGATCAACACTTTGTGGCCAACAAACCGGCACATAACGCGAGGTTTCCCGGATATGAAGCGCACTGTTGCCTACGTCACACTCCCTGCCTAGGCTGGGTTGCGGTCGCAGCGTCGCGGCCAAACCGGTCGCAGCGTCGCGGCCAAGCGGTGAATGCACGAACAGGGGAATCGTTTTGAACCACAAACTCCGGGTTCTTGTCAGGCTCGACCTCGACTGCGGTCAGGCAGAAGTAGCAGCGCAGGGACATGTGACGGCGAGGAGCCTCCAGGCCCTGTACGTGGTGGTCAAGCGGGCAAACCACCTGAAAGAAGGACTCCACCTTGTGTTGGATGTCAGCCACGCCGTGGTGGAACCGGCGGCCCTCGAGCAGTTGCGGGAGTGCTCAGCCTCCCACCACCTCCCGGCCGCCATTGATCCGCTCCAGTCAGAATGCCAGCTCAGCATCGTTGCGCCGACGGAATATGCGCCGGCCCCGCGGCTCCGGAGGCTGGCAGCAGCCTAGAATCCAGCCGCGTCGGGTTAGCCGATCGAACAGGTTTCCATCTGTGCGCTCCGGCTGCCCGCGACTGATAAGTGACTGGACGGAGCTACTCGGCGGACGGCCGCTGACGTTGCCGTTTCGTCACCGCCCGCTGTTCCTTTGCGGCGAGGCGCCGCCGGTTCGAGCCCCGGGTGGGTTTGGTCGGCCGGCGGCGGGCAGCCTCGGGAGCAAGCCCCTCTGCCACGAGGGCTGAGAGCTTGGCCAAAGCAATCTCGCGGTTGCGCAGCTGGGAGCGCCGCTCCGATGCGGTCACGGTGATCACCCCGGCGATGAGGCGTTGTCCGAGTCGCGTGAGGAGCATCTGCCGTTGGCCATCCGAAAGCGCCGCCGAGCCGGCGACGTCCCATGAGAGCTCGACGCGGCTGTCCGACGTGTTGACGTGTTGGCCGCCTGGCCCGGACGAACGCGAGAACCGCCAGCCGAGTTCCGACGCGGGAATCGTAAGCGCGGGCGACACCTCCAGATCCATGGCACTAGCCTTGCACGATATGGGCGAGGGCTGACATTCTCTGTTGTGCGGAGACCCTGCTGCCTAAATGAAGCCGAAGATAGGCGGGAAGACCACCACCACGACTGCTGCCCAGGCGCCGTAGACCGGCAGGTAGCGGGTTTGCCAGCGCTCGACGGCAGCAAACGGGAGCCGGCCGCGCAGGAATCCGACGGCGAGCCAGGCCGCGCGCAACAAGTGCACCAGCAGCAGCAGGTTCAGGCCGAGCGCGGCGATCTTGTTGGGGCTGTAGCCGAACTCGGCGATACGGGCCAGCATCGCGGTCAGCATCACGGCATCGACCGCAAGGGCCGCGATGACGAGGGCCAACTGCAGTGCATCGAACAGTCCGGGAGGGGCGAGCGGGTCGCGGGCGGAAATCGAATAGAGCAGCAGACAGAGGACGAGCACCAGGATTGCGTCCATGAGGATGAGCAGGTTGCGGTCGATATCGACGAAACCGCCCGCTGTGGCAAGCACGGTCAGAAGGACCAGCAGCATGGCAACGGTCAGCGGTGTGAAAACGCGGGTGAGCACGGGGGCGATATTTTCCACAACCTGCTGCTTGGCCTCGACGAGCCAGGCCGCGACGACGAGGGCGCCGGGCACGGCGAACGGCAGAACCCAGTCTTCCAGGACCGGCTGGAAATCGACACCAATAGCCCGGAGGCTCGCGAGTGTGAGGGCGATCAGGACTGCGCCGCCCAGCGCCAGCAGCGTGTAGTAGACCGCTAGCTCGCCGGTAAACCGGACGAAGTCCATGCGTCCCTTGTCGGACCGCCACCTCCCGCCGACGTAGGCCACCCCGGTCAGCAGCCACAGGATGACCGGGGCGTGCAGGGCGGCGAGCATCCCGGTGGATCCGGCCGGGGCGAACGGGTAGACGTTGAGGGCGACCGCCAGGGCGGCAAACGGGACGATCAGTGTCGCCGCCACCGCACCGGTGAGGCGCCGCTTCCACGCGAAGTACGCGGCCAGGAAGGGGAAGACGAGCAGGCCCAAGTTGCGCATCAAGGCTGCACCGTCGTCGAACCAGGCAGAGCCGGCCTTGACCGCCACACCCGCCCCGACGGCGAGTGCCAGGACGACGGCCAGCTCGCGCCACGCGGACGCACTGGCGTCGTCGGGGCCGGCCGGTACCAGGACGAGCTGCTTCCACAGCCGGTCGGAGTGCTCACGGGCAAATTCGCGTGAGACGGCGTCCAGGTTGCCCAGGCGCTTGATGGCGACGAGAAAGGCCTCCTCGTCGTCGAGGCCGGTCGCCTGCCGGTCGGCGATTTGCTCGCGCAGGTGATCCTCCAGCTCGTCGACGTCGGCGGGGGAGATCGCCCGGTTCCGCTGAACGTAGCCGCGCCACCGGTCGATCTGGGCCTCCAGCTCAGCGTGTGGCGTCATCACGCCCACCCCTCAGTCGCGGCCGCCGGCCCCTGGGTGGTCTGCCACACCTGGCGCAGCGCGTCTGCGACGACGGTCCACTGCTCCTGGCGGTCGGCGAGGGCGTCCCGGCCCGCCGGCGTGATGGTGTAGTGCTTGCGCCGGCGCCCGGCGTCGGAGGTACCCCACAGCGAGGATACGTAACCGAGACGCTCGAGCCGGTGCAGAAGCGGGTAGAGCATGCCGTCGGTCCACTGCATGCCGCCGCCCGAGAGCTCACTCACCCGCTTGAGGATTGCGTAGCCGTACAGGTCGCCCTCGGCCAAAATGCCCAGCACCAAGGGCGTGGCCGAGGCGGCGACCAGGTCTTTATCAATCCGCACCGCGCCTCCTATACCTAGAGCTGAAGGGTATCAAGCCTTGTGGCTCTAGGTATAGATGGCCAAGGCGCAGCGGTTTAGCGGCCAGCCGTCCTTGACGCATCTCCAGCCTTCCGCATATCCTGAACGAACGGTCGGTAATTATTTATCGGAAATTCATTAGGAGCAACCATGGCATCGCAGACCCTGCAGTCAGTGCCCGCCGAGCCATCGCCGGCACGGCATGAACTGAGCCCCGAGGACGCGGCCCGGCGCGACGCCGAGGGCCAGGCCTATTTCGACAAGGTCATGGCGGAAGATTCCCGGATCGAGCCGCGTGACTGGATGCCGCCGGCCTACCGCAAGACGCTCCTGCGCCAGATCTCGCAGCACGCGCACTCGGAGATCATTGGCATGCAGCCCGAGGCCAACTGGATCTCCCGCGCCCCGAGCCTGAAGCGCAAGGCCATCCTCATGGCCAAGGTCCAGGACGAGGCGGGCCACGGCCTCTACCTGTATTCCGCTGCCGAAACCCTCGGCCAGCCGCGCGATCAGATGATGCAGGACCTGATGGACGGCAAGGCCAAGTACTCCTCCATCTTCAACTACCCCGCCCGCACCTGGGCCGACATGGGTGCCATCGGCTGGATGGTCGACGGCGCCGCTATCGCCAACCAGGTGCCGCTCTGCCGCGCCTCCTTCGGCCCCTACGGCCGCGCCATGGTCCGGGTCTGCAAGGAAGAGTCCTTCCACCAGCGCCAGGGCTTTGAGATCCTGCTGGAACTCTCCCACGGCACCCCCGAGCAGAAGCAGATGGCCCAGGAAGCGGTAAACCGCTGGTACGCTCCCGCCCTGATGATGTTCGGCCCCCCGGATGACGATTCGCCCAACTCCAAGCAGTCCATGGCCTGGAACATCAAGCGGTTCAGCAACGACGAGCTCCGCAACCGCTTCGTCGGCATGATGATGGAGCAGGTCAAGGTCCTGGAACTCACCCTCCCGGACAAGGACATCCGCTTCAACGAGGAAACCAAGAAATGGGAGCACGGCCCGCTGGACTGGGATGAATTCCACGAAGTCCTCGCCGGCCGCGGCCCCTGCAACGCCCAGCGCCTGGAACGGCGCCGCGAGGCACACCAGAACGGCGCCTGGGTGCGCGAAGCCGCCGCCGCCTACGCGGAAAAGCAGGCAATGAAGCAAGCAGAGAAGGAATCCGCAGCATGACCACCGAACCCCAAGCAGGAAACGTCTGGCCTATCTGGGAAGTGTTTGTCCGCTCCAGCCGCGGCCTGTCCCACGTCCACGCAGGATCCCTGCACGCACCCGACGCGGCCATGGCCCTGCGCAACGCCCGGGACCTCTACACCCGCCGCAACGAAGGGGTGTCCATCTGGGTGGTCCCGGCCGAGGCCATCGCCTCCAGTGACCCCGATTCCAAAGGCTCCTTCTTTGAATCCCCCCAGGGCAAGGACTACCGCCACGCCACGTACTACACCAAGAGCGAGGGCGTGAAGCACCTGTGAGCACTAGTCCTGAAGCAGCAGCAGAAACGGCCGGCCACGGCGACATCTCCGTCGGCGTCAAGGGCTCCGGCAACAGCGGTGAGGCCACCGCCAGCGCCACCCGCATCACCCCCGGCAACGCCCTCCGTCCGGAAGACATCGCCCTCGCCGTCAGCCGCGGCTCCGCGAAGCCAAGCGAAGACGCTGCCGAGTTCGCCCTGCGCCTGGGTGACGACGCACTGATCCTGGCCCAGCGCCTGGGCCACTGGATCTCCCGCGCGCCGGAGCTCGAAGAGGACGTCGCCCTCGGCAACATCGCCCTGGACCAGCTGGGCCACGCCCGCTCCTTCCTCAGCTAC
The DNA here is from genome assembly GCF_022803015.1 of Arthrobacter humicola. Taxonomy (GTDB): domain Bacteria; phylum Actinomycetota; class Actinomycetes; order Actinomycetales; family Micrococcaceae; genus Arthrobacter; species Arthrobacter humicola_A. The sequence continues at coordinate 26,912 of NZ_JAFKON010000013.1, read as the reverse complement.
GCCGGCGGCCTGGACGGGCGCAGCGAAGACGATCTCGCCTACTTCCGCCGCGAGCACGAGTTCCGCTCCGCGGCGCTCTTCGAACAGCCGAACGGGGACTTCGCCGTCACCATCGCCCGGCAGTTCGTGGTCAGCTACTACCAGTTCGAGCTCTACCGCCGGCTGACGTCCTCCACCGACTCCACCCTGGCCGGCATCGCCGCCAAGGCGGTCAAGGAAGTGGACTACCACCGGGACCACAGTGCCCAGTGGGTGCTGCGCCTGGCCCTCGGCACGGACGAATCGCGCCAGCGCATGATCCAGGCGTTCAAAGTCATCTGGCCCTTCGTGGATGAGCTGTTCCGCGACGACGAACTCACCGGACGCCTCAGCGAAGCCGGCGCCGCGCCGCAGCCATCGAGCCTGCGCGACGACTTCGACCGGCTCACCGGCGAGATCCTGGCCGAAGCCGAGCTCGAGGTCCCCAACGTCCAGCCATCACCGGGCGGGGGCCGCCGCGGCCTGCACTCCGAACACCTCGGCTACCTCCTCGCCGAGATGCAGGTGCTCGCCCGCGAGTACCCCGGAGCCAGCTGGTAGAGACCATGGAAATGTTTGTCTCCGATCCGGAAACCGCCGAGCGCCGCAACGCCGCCAAGGGCAATACTGCCCGGGAGAAGGCCTGGGCGGTCGCTGCCACCGTGTGCGACCCCGAAATCCCGGTCCTCACCATCGCGGACCTCGGCATCCTGCGCGATGTCCAGGTCTCGACGGAACCAAGCACTGACGACGGCGGGATGGTTCCCGCCGTCCAGGTCACCATCACCCCGACGTACTCCGGCTGCCCCGCCATGGACGCCATCCGGGATGACCTCACCGCGGTTTTCCACCGTGCGGGGTACCCGAGCGTCCGGGTCGAACTTGTCCTCTCGCCGGCCTGGACCACCGACTGGATGAGCGAGGAAGGCAAGGCCAAGCTGGAGCAGTACGGGATAGCCCCACCCTCGGGCCACTCGGCGGCCACCCGGCACGCCGGCCCGGTCCGGCTCTCGCTTGCCGTCAAGTGTCCCCAGTGCTCATCCCTGAACACCAAAGAACTCACCCGCTTCGGTTCCACCTCCTGCAAGGCCCTCTACGTGTGCCAGGACTGCAAGGAACCGTTCGACTACTTCAAAGTCTTGTAAGGAACAGGTGCTTCCATGAAGGTTGTCCGCCAGACCGCCGCGGAGTCGGCCGCAGCCACCGGCCGCCGTCGTGCGTCCTTCCACACCCTGACGGTGGACGAAGTCCGCCGTCTCACCGACGACGCCATCGAGGTGACGTTCGGGGTCCCGGCCGAGCTCGCCGGCCAGTTCGACTACCTGCCGGGCCAGTACGTCGCGCTGCGCACCACCTTGCCCGACGCCGACGGCCAGCCGCACGAGATCCGCCGCAGCTACTCGATCTGTGCCGAACCGCGCAGTTTCGCGGACGGCAGCAGCGAAATCCGCGTGGCCATCAAGAAAGACCTCGGCGGCCTGTTCTCCACGTGGGCCAATGCCGAACTCAAGGCCGGCGACGTCCTGGACGTCATGAGCCCCATGGGAGCCTTTGTCTCCAAGCACGGACGCGACGGCAAGTCCGTGGAGCAGAATGTCATGAACTCCATGAACCATCCGGAAGAGTTGGCGGGCGAGCCCGGCTCATTCGTGGCGATTGCCGCGGGCTCCGGCATCACTCCCGTGATCGCCATTGCCCGCACCCTGCTGGCGGCCCACCCGGAGACCCGCTTCGACCTCGTCTACGCCAACAAGGCTGCGATGGACGTGATGTTCCTTGAAGAACTCGCGGACCTGAAGGACAGATACCCGGCCCGGCTGGCGCTGCACCACGTGCTCTCGCGTGAACAGCGGATCGCGCCGCTGCTCAGCGGCAGGATCGACGCCGAGAAGCTGCAGGCGCTGCTGGGCACCGCCATACACGCCGACGACGTCGACGAATGGTTCCTTTGCGGCCCGTTCGAGCTCGTACAGCTGTGCCGGGACACCCTCGCCGCGCGCGGCGTCGCACCGGAGCACGTCCGCTTCGAGCTGTTCACCTCCGGCAAGCCGGACCGCCCCGAGGGCAACATTGGCCGGCCTGTGGTCGCGGACGAATCCAAGGAAACCTACAAGATTACGTTCAAGCTGGACGGGCTGCAGGGCGAGGTGGCCAGCCCCACCCACGCCCGCGAATCCATCCTCAACGCCGCCCTCCGGGTCCGCCCCGATGTGCCGTTCGCCTGCGCCGGCGGCGTCTGCGGCACCTGCCGGGCCAAGGTGGTCAGCGGCAACGTCACCATGGACGAGAACTACGCCCTGGAACAGGACGAGCTCGACAAAGGCTACGTCCTGACCTGCCAGTCCCACCCCACCACCCCGGAAGTCACGGTCGACTTCGACGTCTAGGTTTTTTCGACGCCTGCCTTTTCGAATCCAAGGAGCCCCATGATTTCCCTCTCCATCGCCGACGGCGTCGCCGAGGTCGTCCTCGACGCCCCGCACAAGCTGAACTCCCTCGACGAGCAGGCACTCGCTGATTTGTCCCAGGCGTACGATCGCGCCGCCGACGCCGCCGCACGCGGCGAAGTCCGGGCGCTGCTGCTCCGCGGCGAGGGCCGGGCCTTCTGCGCCGGCCGTGACATTGCCGGAGTGACCCCGGAGAGCGATGACGCGCAGGCCTACCTGGGCGGGCTGGTCCAGCCGCTGCTGAAGAAAATGAGCGCGTTCCCCGCGCCCACGTTCGCCGCGGCCCAGGGCGCCTGCCTCGGCGTGGGGCTGGGGCTGCTGCTGGCCACGGATGTGGTCTACGTGGCGGAGAACGCCAAGGTCGGCTCACCGTTCGCCAAGCTCGGCGCCACCCTCGATTCGGGCGGGCACTGGTATTTCACCGAGCGCCTCGGCATGCACCGGACCCTGGACCTGATCTACACCGCCGAGCTCATGAGCGGCGCCGACGCCGTGGCACAGGGCCTGTTCAGCCGGGCCATGCCCGCGGCGGAACTGCTGGAGAACACCCGCGCCATCGTGGCCAGCGTTGCCACCGGCGCCACGGGTGCGTTCCGGGCCAGCAAGGACCTCGTGGCGCACATCCGGGACCAGCGGCTGGGCCTGTGGGAGGCCATGGAAGAGGAAAACGCAGAACAGGCACGGCTGTGCAAGAGCGAGGACTACGCCGAGGGTTTCCGGGCCTTCCAGGAGAAGCGCAGCCCGGTTTTCAAGGGTCTTTAGGCTCTCTTGCGGGCCCGACTACCACTTTGCTCCTTTGATTTGTAAGGTGCAGCTATGACTTTGGGGAAATCAATAAGAAAAGCCGTTATTCCTGCTGCCGGATTGGGCACACGCTTCCTGCCTGCCACCAAGGCAATGCCAAAGGAGATGCTGCCGGTGGTGGACCAGCCGGCCATCCAGTATGTGGTGGAGGAGGCCGTCAAAGCGGGTCTGACCGACCTGCTGATGATCACCGGCCGCCAGAAGCGGGCGCTGGAGGACCACTTTGACCGCGCCCCGGTCCTGGAACGGACCCTGGAGCTGAAGGGCGATCTGGACCGCTTGGAGGCGATCCAGCACGCCTCCAACCTGGGTCCCCTGCACTACGTCCGCCAGGGCGACCCGAAGGGCTTGGGCCACGCTGTCCTGTGTGCCCGCCAGCACGTGGGAGACGAGCCGTTTGCCGTACTGCTGGGCGATGACCTGATCGACGAGCGCGACGAACTGCTCAGCACCATGATCGACGTCCAGGCCAGGACCGGCGGCTCGGTGATCGCCCTGATCGAAGTGGATCCGTCCCAGATCAGCGCCTATGGCTGCGCGGACATCTCCGCCGTCGAAGGCGAGGACTACGTCCGGGTGAACCGCCTCGTGGAAAAGCCTGCCGTGGAAGACGCTCCGTCCAACCTGGCCGTGATCGGGCGGTACGTGCTCCATCCGGAGGTCTTCGATGTCCTGGAGGAAACGGAACCTGGACGTGGCGGGGAGATCCAGCTGACGGATGCCCTCCAGACCCTGGCCGTGTCCGACTGCGAGGGCGGCGGCGTTTACGGTGTGGTCTTCAAGGGCCGCCGGTACGATACCGGCGACAAGCTCAGCTACCTGAAGGCGGTCATTTCCATCGCCTCGGACCGCGTTGAATTCGGTGAAGAGCTGAAGACCTGGTTGAAGGAATTCGTTAATTAGGCAGCAAGCTAAACGCGAGACTCTGCCGGGCCCGGCGCTGAAAGGCGCTGGGCCTGTTGGTCTTTTAAGGCTTTGAGCGCGGCAGCTGCCATCAAGGTGCCTGCCGCGCAGCCTGCAGTATTGGTAATAATATCCAGCGGGCTCGCGAAGCGGCTGCTGAGGAACAACAACTGTCCGAGTTCCATGCACGTGGAAACCAAGAGCCCCAAGGCCGCGTTCTGCCACCATTTCCGGCCGGGAAAGGCCAAGGTGGCAGCGATTCCCACAGGGATAAAAAGCACCACGTTGGCGGAGGCCTCCACGAACGCGTAATTGATCCAGCCGGGAAAGCCAAGCGCATGGAGCAAAAATAGAAAGGCGGCAAGTTCGCCCTGGATGGGCCGGTCCACGGGGCTGGGCCAAAACCCGATGAGTGCCAGCAGGATAAAGGCGCCGCCCAGGACTCCTTGCCAGAGTCGGGGCCGTACCAGCACCCTCACAGTGGCCCTAGGAGGTCTTCAGAACGGCCAACGCCGCCGTTCCCAAGGCGGCGGCGGCCAGGAACGTCAAGAGGATGTAGGGGAGCGCCTGTCGGGTGGGCAACGGTATGGCAAAGTCTGGCTGCCATCTTCTTTTTGTGCGCCAATGTCTCCCCGCAAATTCCGGTCTCCCCATAGCTCTAGTAAATACCACAACTGGCCATGACAGGCCCCATGACGTGTTAACACGAATGGTGGTGGGGTTCATCGGTATCCCGATGAACCCCACCACCATCTTTAGTGCGTGTGGTTTGGAACCTAGACTGCAACCTCGGCCTTGGCGCGGCGGCGAACCACCACAACGGAGGTTACGCCAGCTGCCAGGGCACCTGCGCCCACCAGGGACCAGATCATGAGGTTGGAATCAGCGCCGGTGTTGGCCAATCCGCTCGTGGAAGTGGAAGTGGAAGCGGCCGCTACTACTGCGCCTTCTACCGTGATGCTCGAGGTGGCGGTGACGCCGGACTCCAAACCGGTAGCGGTGAGCGTGTATACGCCCGGCTCGCCGATGCTGAGCGCGAGGGCGAAGGCGCCACTGGCGTCTGCGCGGGAGGAGAGTTCCTGCGGTGCCAGTGGCAGCGTGATCTTGCCGGGAACGCTCATGCCACGGCCGTTGACGCTTGCACCCGTTGATGCAGGCTTAGTCCCGGGCGTGACTTTGATGACGAGGCCTTCGCCGGCCTTAAAGCCGTGTCCACGGAAAACGAACTGGGCACCCGGTCCAACAACGCCGTCAGAAACGGCGGCGTTTGCGGGAGGTGCCGGGTAGTGACCGTTGCCGTTGCCCTTGCCGTTGCCCTTGCCGTTGCCCTGGCCGTTGCCCTGGCCGTTGCCCTGGCCCTGGCCCTGACCTTGGCCCTGACCTTGGCCCTGACCTTGGCCCTGGTTGTCTGCCATTGCCGGCATTGCGCCCATGAGTGCGATGGAGCTCGCGAGTGTGATTGCCGCAAGTGTTTTTTTCATTCTTGTCCCCCTGAGACCGTGAATACGTGTGTCACGCGATTGTGGAGACTTCCGGCCCCCCGAGCGGCCGTGGATTGAAATCTCATTTGATAAGCCCATGCAGAGACTAGCATCTAAAACGAGTGTGACCAAAGTGAATCAAGTCGCTTTACTTACTGTTAACTTGGCATTTACGTCCCCGCCCCGCAGGCGGAATTCTCGGTGCCCAGGATGACGTCCTTGACAGCTTGCACAGAGGGTGTGACAACCACGTTAGGTTCAGTGTGCTGGACGATTTTGCCGAAAGTTAACTCGACCGTGCTGCTCTGGCCGGGGGTCAGGGTGACCGTTACTGTCCCCACTGGCCTATCGGCGTGACGGTGGGCGGCGAAGTCCGTCTTTTTTCCGTCCACCGCGGCAGTTTCCACGTTGGCTTGGGCCGGGCCGTAGGCGATCACGTTGGTCTGGACTGTCCCGGCCGGCACGCCGAATATGCCGCCTCCGGTGACGTAGGCCGGCAGCGACGTCGCGGCGTCGGCAGGGGCCGTGTTGGTGCTGGTGATGCGGACCTTGACCTGCCCGTAGCCGTCGGCCGTGCATTCCTTCACGAGTTGAACGGACCGCTTGACGTAGTAGTCCATTTTGGCGCCGGTTCCGTCGTTGAAGTAGACGCCGAACTGCGCGGGGGCAACACTCTTGCCGGCGATAGATCCGCTGAGCGGATAGTTCGCGATGATGGTTTGTTCCGCGGCCCCGCCGGACCACACGAGGACCCGGCCTTCCGCCGCTCCACGAGTCATGCCTTTGATCAAGCCCTTGGCGTCACCCTTGCCGCTTGAGAGGGCTCCGAAGATTTCCTTGGCGACGCCTGCAAAGTAGGCGTCCTGATCTGTTGGCGACGCAATTTTGGCATAGACATCGGACAGCAGGGTTGGGACCACATTCTTACCGTTCAGCGCCGTAGGCAATTTGTCCTTTGCGAGGGCCAACAGCTCCGGACTGGTGATCTTGACCGGCCCGGTCGCGTCGAGGATATAGCCCAGCGCCACGGGGTCCAAGGAGAGGACGCCGTCCACATGCTGCCCGGTCTTCCTTTCCCACATAGCCTGCGCAGTGGCTGCAGCTGTGGGGAAGTCCGGGGTGAGGTTGACGTCTTGGATGTATTGCCCGAGTCGGGTCGAGTAGATCTGCTGCTGTTCCGCGTCCACGGGTATAACGGGTGACATCACGCCAACGGCGCTGCCGCTGCTTTGTGTACCCAGTGTCAGCTTGCCTTTGTCCAGCGTCAGTATTGCTAGCGCTCCGGGAATACCGCCGGAGGCACGAGCTTCGGAATTGTTTTGGATCATGAGCAAGTAGTTCCGTTCCCCATCAGCCCCCAACATTCCCGGGACGATTTGGGCCGCATTCGCGGATGCATCCAGCGCACCCGTCACTGTTTTGAGTTGCTCCCGGGCCCGTGTCAAAGGTTCAGCCACCTGGGGCCACAGATTGCTGGCGTCGATTCCATCTAGCCGTTCTGCCGTGGCCCGCACAGCGTGCGCAGCGGAAGATACGCTAGGGGAGGCCGCTCGGAGGGGTTCCAGATTGGTTCCCGCCGGGCTGGGCATCAGACTGTTCCAGTCGAGGGAATCGAAGACCTTCACTAGAGGGGTAACCCCCAAAGTGGCAACGTCGTCTGCTGATCGAGCAACTTCTGCGACGGCGCTGAAATTTGCACCGATCCAGGGAATCGACCTTGCTAAGGTCCACAGCGGATCTCCCGCGGCATCGCGGGCGGCGGCCGTGTGGGATAGAAGCTTCTCCGAAGTAGCTTTGGCCTCTTGTGGCTTGTCGGCAGCAACGTTGTCTCTTAGAACGGGGAACAACTGGGCGGATGCCTCAAGTTCGTTCTTGATAATGGTGGCCCTGGAGCCGAGCCAGGCCGCTGCGGCGATGGACAGGACCGCAATGACGGCCAACCATAATGAAGCGATCACCAAACGACGGCGGCGGGGCCGTCGAAGCGTCGCGCGGTCGGGGCCATGCGATGCGAGGCCCGCCAGGCCGGCATCCGAGGATTCGGGCGTCCCACTCATCGTCTACGGACGCCCCAGCCCGCGGTAGTTCCAGCCGGCCGCGCGCCATTTGGCGGCGTCCAAAACGTTGCGACCGTCCAGGATGCGGGGGGTGCTTACCGACGCGGCCAAGGCGTACGGGTCGAGGTCCCGGTATTGCTGCCACTCAGTGAGGAGCAGCAAGGCATTGGCCCTTTGGACAGCCTTCTCGGTATCCGTTTCATAATGCAGTTCCGGGAACCTACCGGCAGCGTTGACCAGAGCTTTCGGATCCGTAACCGTTACCACAGCACCCTGGAGCTGGAGTTGGGCGGCGATGCTCAGGGCAGGGGAGTCGCGCACATCGTCGCTCTCCGGCTTAAAGGCGGCGCCAAGGACTGTGATCCGCTTGCCAAGCAACATGCCGCCGCAGAGTTCTCGGGTGAGCTCCACCACCCGAGTCCGGCGGCGCATGTTGATCGCATCCACCTCGCGCAAAAAAGTCAATGCCTGGTCTGCGCCCAGTTCCCCGGCACGAGCCATGAACGCCCGGATGTCCTTCGGCAGGCATCCCCCGCCAAACCCGATTCCTGCATTAAGGAACTTCCGGCCGATTCTGTCGTCGAGGCCGATTGCATCGGCCAACTGGGTCACGTCCGCCCCGGCGGATTCACAGACCTCCGCCATGGCGTTGATGAAGGAAATCTTGGTCGCGAGGAAAGAATTGGCCGCTGCTTTGACTAGTTCCGCTGTTGCCAGGTCTACCACCAATCGAGGAGTGCCTGCATTCAGAGGAACGGAGTAGATCTCGTCCAGGATTGCCACGGCCGGATGGTCCTCGGAGCCACCCGGCACGCCGTACACAAAGCGATCCGGCTTCAATGTGTCGGAAACTGCGTGTCCCTCGCGCAGGAATTCGGGGTTCCACACTAGATGTGCCGTTGTGTCCATATCGCGGACCAATTCAGCAAGCCGTGCGGCTGTGCCGACGGGGACCGTGGACTTACCGACGACGACGTTGCCGGGTTGGAGATGGGGGAGAAGCGCGACGGTTGCGGCGTCAACGTAACTCATATCAGCGCCATTCTCACCCTTCTTTTGGGGTGTCCCGACACAGATAAAGTGGACGTCGCTTCCTGCAGCTTCTGCCATGTCTGTAGTGAAGGACAGCCGGCCCGTCGACTGCACCTCGCTCAGAAGCTCATCTAGTCCAGGCTCGTAGAATGGCGCCTTAGCTGATGAGAGCTCGGCTATTTTCCGTTCGTCGACGTCGATGCCGACGACGTCATGTCCCAGCTCCGCCATGCACGCAGCATGTACGGCACCCAGGTAACCGCAGCCGATTACTGATATACGCATTTTGGTGCCTTCCCCAAAAAATGATGACTGGCGGCCTGAGCCGCCAGACTTGTGCAGGTCTTGATCAGAAAGCGCCCGTACTTGCGAATACTGCTTTGAAAGTCTTTAAGAGTATGACTACGTCGCCCATGAGCGACCAGTTCTCCACGTAGTAGAGATCCAGGCGGATGCTCTCTTCCCAGCTGAGGTTGGAGCGACCGCTGACCTGCCACAGTCCGCTCATGCCGGGGCTAACATACAACCGTCTGTGGGCGGCGTCGTCGTACAGGGCTACCTCGCCTTCTCGCTGAGGCCGGGGCCCCACGAGACTCATAGTTCCACCCAGTACATTGAGTAGTTGTGGCAGTTCGTCGAGTGAATACTTTCGCAACACGCGGCCGAGCGGCGTTATTCGGGGGTCATTCTCAATCTTGAAAAGTGGGGTGTCGTTAGAGCCTTGAGCCTCGAGCAGGGCCTGCAGTTGGGCGTCGGCATTGACCTTCATGGAACGGAACTTCAACATATTGAAGGTAGTCCCCCTCAGGCCGATTCGCTCCTGGCGGTAGAAAACTGGTCCGGGATCGGTGACCCTGACCAGGAGAGCAAGCGCGAGGAATAGTGGAGATAGGAACGCTACCAATAGTCCGGCCACCGCGATGTCGAAGGCTCGTTTGGCCACCTTCTTGCCGCCAGTCAACTTGGGCGTGGAAACATGAATCAACGGCAGTCCGGCTACCGGCTGCGTGTGGATGCGAGGTCCGGCCACGTCTGTGAGGGCAGGGGCCAAGATCATACCTATGTCCCGTGCGGCCAAGTCCCAGCCCAGCCTGCGGAGATCCTTCGGGTGAAGATTCACGCCAGCAGATACTGCAACCGCATCCACGTGAGTCTCTATGATGATGGCGAGAATGGAGTCGAAATCCGACTGCACGCCAGTCACCGGTATGGAGGATCCAGGCACGGTGGACGTACCCTCGGGCGCCCCTGGCAGATGCGCAGCCACGGGAAGATACCCTGCCGAAGGTGCACTGTTGAGCGAGCGCACCAGATGGGCAACCGAATACGGCCCACCAATAATTAGCACCCGGGCACTGCTCTTGCCGACTTTTCGTTCAAGGCTCAAGTGCTGGCGAACGAGCCACCTAGCGGCAAGCAGGCCGAGTGCTCCGGCTGGGAAAGCCAGACCGACGAACCCTCGAGCCGTGTCTATGCGCACGGCATATGAGGTCACTGCCAAGGCACCAAAGAGCCAGGCGGAGCTGGCAATAACTCTCTTGTACTCTTCTGAGCCTGAGCCCAGAATGCGAGCCTCCCTTGAGCCCCAGAAACCCAGCATGAGCCACCACGAAAGCACCAAAGCTGCTGACAAGACGAGGTAGCGAACGTCTTGAGTCGTATCAGAACCGATGTCGGAGAATCCGAATCGAACCCCGTATGCCCCAGCGACTGCCCAGATCACGACTCCGGCATCGATGAGCTTAAGGCGTCTGGAATACTTGGATCGCCAATCGTCGAGCTTGATCGCCTGTGGCTCGACTCTCTCTTTGGTTGTCACTTGCTATCCCCGAACAAGGCGTGATTCACGATCGAATCTGGTCGACGTTCGCGCGGTACCACTCGACCGTGCTCTTGATTCCGTCGCTGAGACTGATTTTCGCCGTCCATCCAGCATCAGACAGCCTTGTAACGTCGAGCAATTTTTGAGGCGTGCCATCAGGTTTGGTAGTGTCCCAGGACATCTTCCCGTCGTAGCCGACGGCCTCGGCCACGATTGATGCCAGTTCCTTGATCGACACGTCGGTGCCCGTGCCGACATTGACCTGGTCAGCACCGTCATAGTTTTCCAACAGGTGCAGGCATGCTGCCGCCATGTCATCGACGTGCAAGAACTCGCGTCGGGGCGATCCCGTGCCCCAATTGGTGACTGTCGCGCTTCCATTGCTTACGGCGTCGTCATAGCGCCGGATCAGGGCGGGAAGTACGTGAGAGCCTTCGGTGGAGAAGTTATCGCCCGGCCCATAGAGGTTCGTCGGCATGGCCGAAATCCATGGGAGTCCGAACTGGCGACGTACGGCCTGAACGTGCATAATTCCCGCGATCTTTGCTACCGCGTAGGCATCGTTAGTCCGCTCAAGGTGGCCAGTCATTAGCGATTCTTCGCGGATGGGCTGCTCTGCGAACTTAGGGTAGATGCATGATGATCCAAGGAAGAGGAGCCTTTCAACTCCATGCTCCCGTGCCGCGTCGAGGACATTTACCTGGATGCGGACGTTGTCACTGAGGAAATCGACAGGATAATTGCTGTTTGCGAGAATGCCGCCAACTTTTGCGGCTGCAAGCACAACGTAACGGGGCTTCGTAGCCGCAAAAAAGTCAAATACGTCATCGCGCTTCTTTAGGTCAAGCTCGGCTGAAGTGCGTCCGACGAGGTTGGTGAAGCCCTCGTTTGCGAGGTTCCGCCAGATTGCCGATCCGACCAGTCCACGGTGCCCGGCCACATAGAAAGTGGATGATCGGTCAAGTCGTCCTGGCTCGAAAGTGATGTCTGTATCCACTATTTCTTCCAGCTTTCGAGTTCCACGCTGTCGATCCAACTGTTGCCCGCATGCTTCAATGCTTCGATGTCAGCATCCACCATGATCCGGGCAAGTTCCGGAGTGTGGACAGATGCTTTCCACCCGAGCTTTGCCTGGGCCTTGGAAGCGTCGCCCACGAGTGCATCTACTTCCGTAGGCCGCAGGTAACGTTCGTCGAACCGTACGTGGTTCTCCCAGTTGAGGCCGGCATGCTCGAAGGAAATCTGGAGGAAGTCGCGAACCGTGTAATTGCCGCCGGTAGCCAGCACGAAGTCGTCCGGCTCGTCGGCCTGAAGCATGCGCCACATGCCTTCTACGTACTCGGCTGCATATCCCCAGTCGCGGACTGCGTCCAGGTTTCCCATGTAGAGAAGGTCCTGCTTGCCGGCTTTAATCGCCGCGACGGCCCGCGTGATCTTGCGCGTGACGAAAGTCTCGCCGCGGCGGGGCGACTCGTGGTTAAAGAGAATGCCATTGACGGCGAACATGCCGTAGGCCTCGCGGTAGTTCTTGGTGATCCAGTAGCTGTATACCTTCGCCGCGCCATAGGGTGACCGCGGATAGAACGGGGTTTCCTCGTTCTGAGGCGGGGGAGTGGCCCCGAACATCTCGGACGATGAGGCCTGATAGAACCGCGTCTCAATTCCGGACATGCGGACGGCCTCAAGAAGACGGACAGTCCCGACGCCGGTGGTATCTGCCGTGTGTTCAGGCTCATCGAACGAAACACGCACGTGAGACTGTGCGGCCAAGTTGTAGACCTCATCCGGCTTGATTTCGGCGAGAAGTGTCACGAGCCGGGCTCCGTCGCTCAGGTCGCCGTAGTGGAGAAACAGCCGCGCTGCCGGGTCGTGCGGGTCCACATACATGTGATCAATTCGGGCTGTATTGAACGTTGAGGCGCGTCGGATGAGTCCGTGCACTTCGTAGCCTTTGCTGAGCAGGAGTTCTGCCAGATAAGAACCGTCTTGCCCCGTGATACCGGTGATGAGTGCGCGCTTAGTCAAAAATGCCCCCCAGGAAGTTTCAAAATTAATCACGCAGCCTGGTGGCCGCGCAACAATGCCAGACTGTACAACGTTTTTATCATAGAACTGAGCCGCTGCAGGTAGCCGGTTGACCAGCTTTACGGATATGACGACCCAGTTTACGGCTTTGAGGTGTAGATCACCTCGGCTATATTGTGGACTGCTTTCGAACTCGAGAGATTGCCAGCCGCATGCTGGGGAGAACCTGGATAAAGAACATACTCACCGCCATGCATATGTACGGAGCGGCCGCACCCAGACTTCCCACGGTCTGGATGGTTGCTGTCACTGTGGAAACCGCAACTGCGACCACACATGCTGCCTGGAACCACAGCGCTCTTGGATCTGTCAATAACATCGCGCTTGGCTGATGCAGGGAGAAAACTATGAGGTAGGAGCCGGCACCCAGTGTCAATAGAAGGGACGGCGATACGGCGCCTCCCGTGATGAGAGCCGCGGCGACGGGTATTAGTAAGATGAATCCTCCGGCGAATGTTGCGCCGATTACGGCAAAGATGACGAGGTGGGATCTGAACGATCCAAGATCCAATTCATTGCGATTGAGCTGGCCTCGGTAGCGCGACCAGAGGTTTTGGCCTACAACACCTGCTATCGCTAGCAGCGGCCCCAAAAACTGGGCAACTACGGAATATGCGGCGACTTGCTGTGCGGTGCCAAACTGCGAAAGCATCAGTCGGTGGCTCTGAAAGCCGACAGCCATGCCAACCGAAATTATAAGGAACGGTGCTGCGGTGTGCCAAGGGCTATCAGCTTTGTTGATCCGGAGAAACAGCCCCGCGAAGGGCAAGTGAAGCCGAATCTTGGACGTTCGACGCGCCATCATGAAGCCCGCGAACGCGTTGAGCAGATAGGCCGTCCCAGGACCGAAGAAGTATAGGTAGGCGGGCGCATTTGTTAGCCACAGGGGAATGTAGATCAACATCTGGACAGCGGGGCCGATGAAACCGAGTCGGACGACGTCCAGCATGCGTCCATGTCCCTGAAGAATCCTTGCACCAATGCCTAAGGGTATGGAGCCAGCAATGCAGATCAGTGTAAATCCGGCGCCCAGCAAAATTCCAGGCTCCGACGCCAAATCACCTAGAAGAACACTCAGTTGACCGTTGGTGATTCCCCAGAGAGTTGCCGGAATCAAGCACAGGGCGACGATTAGCATGTAGTCCCTGGCTCGGGAAACAAGGTGGCTGAATCCCTCATTGGATAGCTTGCCGGACGCATTGTCCGCAGTAGCGTTGACAACGCTGGCGCCGAGGCCAAGGTCTGCGAATGGAAGAAGATTCACAAGAGAGGCGATCAGCGCATATGCCGCGTAAGTCGCCGCGCCGTGCTGTCGCGACAGAAGTGCTATGACAAACACATTCGCGCCCAGACCGGCCGCCAGGGTGCCCAGCCTCGTGAGGGCCATCCCCCCAAGTTCGAACTCTCTTGCTTTCACCAGAAGTGCTGACATGGCTATGTCCCCGGTGTTGTTCTGAAGGCAGCCAGGCGCCCAAAAAGCTTCCGGACCATGAGCGATGGCGACGAGGCGACGGATCGCAGCAGCCATCCCGCGGTGCTGACCCAGGCTCCATTGGCCGCAGATGAGCGGGCGGCCCTCATCGACGCTGCCGCTGCTATTTCTGCCCCGTTCATAAGAGCGACAGGCCAGCGTAGCGATTCGGCGTAGTAACGACGGATCGACTCTTTGTCCTCTATTGCTTTGATGGGTGCTTTGCTGGATTTTCCGGCGAAAAGACGGTATCGCGTTGAAGGACTGTCGTGCATGATCACGTGTCCGGCGAGTGAGAGGCGAATAAGCATCTCGTAATCTTCCGCAAAACGTGTGCCAAGCCCGGGAATATCCAGAGATTCTGTCTTCGACAGGGTTTCCCGTCTGATAACCGAAGCAGCGGGAGGCCAAGGCCCGAAGCCCTTCGAAAGCAACTCCTTAGTGTTGACCACTGTGTAGGTGCGTTGCAGGAGACGTTCGCGTCCATTCGGAAGGATTCCGATGACTGTTCCTGCGGCTACTCCCGCACTGGGTTGCCGGTTAAGGATTCTTACTGACTCGAGTACGCCTGCCGGTATGAGCTCATCGTCAGCGTCTAAGAAGACGATAAACTCGCTCGTTGCGGCGCGAAGACCTGTTTGACGGGCGACGGATGCTCCGGAATTTGTCTGGCGGAGTACTTCCGCCCCTGCAGCTCGTGCAACGCCAGCTGTAGAGTCTACAGAACCGTCATCAACGACTATTATCCTGCAGCCGTCCAGCCCACTGCAGCTGGAGATGGCCCTCTCGATTGTGTCTTGTGAGTTGTACGCCGGAATGATTACGGTGATCCCATCGGCACCGCTCATTTGGGTTGCCCCTGAATAATCTGGGGAGCAGACTTACGTAGTGGGCGCCGCATCACTCTCTCGAGGACGGTCAGTCCGCAGAAGAAAACAGACAGCATACTATCGAGCGCCGTAAAATTCGTAACACGAATACGAGCCTCGGCTCGGGCGCGGATCATATCCCTATAATGAGCCCATGCATTGCGCTTTGATCCGGCGCCGTTTGCGTCGAAATCACACAGGATTTCAGCCCAAACCCGCGGCGCAGAATTCATCGATGCGCGCATCATAAACTCTTGATCGGCTGTCAATCCAAATTCAGTCTTGTAGCCTCCAAGGCTCTCGAAGAACTGACGATCAAAGACGGAAGCCTGATGCGGGATGATTCGGCCGCCGATGAGGAAGCGTGCGTGCTCAAAAGGTACTTGGCCGCCGATGCCGAGAGAATTGTTGCCGTCCACAATTCGGCTTAAGCCGTAGCCCCAATGAAAGTGTTCGTTAATATATGTTTGTGCCACGACACTGGCGGACGTTTCGGAATGGAAAATGTCTGCCGAGTGGAGGAACCAAAGCAGTTCTCCCGTGGCCATCTTGGCGCCCTTATTCATTGCGTCGTAACGCCCGTTATCTTTTTCGCTGACCCATCGAATTGAGTCACCGAAGCCGGCAAGATACTCGCGAGTTCCGTCAGTTGAGCCGCCGTCAACAATGATGTGCTCAATGTCATCCCAGGATTGATGCTTGACGCTCTCAAGGGTCTTCTTGACGCCCGGCAGATCATTAAAGGCAATTGTGACTACGCTAATTTTCATATAGAGCTCCTTCTGAACTTCGGGTGCCTAAAGATTGTTGCCCTTTGCAGGCGTCGGTGTATGCAGTCTCGAGGCTTCGTCGTGCCTCGTCAGCCGTGAGGAGCCCAACCATATTGGAAGTCGTGAGTGAGACGGTGCGCTGAAAGGCGTCGTCGGTGAAGAACCGCTGAACTGCTCGAGCTAGGTCGGTAACAGACTCGGACGCAGTGAAATACCCAAGAGATTCCATCGTAGGTATTCTTCTGGCGATGACTGGAACACCCGCTGCGGCTGCTTCCATGGCTGAGATTGGAGCAGATTCCCAGGAACCCGTGTGCAGATATAGGTCTGAGGAGGCAACAAGGCGCCGCGCTTCTCTGGGATCTACCCAGCCGCTCACGGTGACGCCTGCATCTAAGAGTTGTTGCTTAAGATGCGGGTCTCCGTCGCCTATCCATGTGAAATCTATGTCGCGACCGCAGGTTCTTGCGACGGCGGCGAAGAGCCCGGGGTCTTTCTGAGCCCCGATCCGCCCCACCATGGAAACAGTCGGGCGTAGTGGCTTGGAACTCGGGATCCCCTCGGCCGTCAGGACGTTCGGAACGTAGTGGACGGCCATTTTGGGATTGAGGGCCCTCCCCAGATCGGCTTCATGCGGGCTCACTGCAATGAGAGTTTGTTGCCGCAGCGCCAGCGTCCACTCCGCCGCGCGTAGGGTCGTACGCCATAGGACGCTCCTGTCCCTTCGCTCAAAGGCGTAGCAATGGGGCGAATACGCTATTGGCACTGCCCTGGGAACCAGAGGGCGGGCCAGGCCGGCAAGACTGGAGTGCAGGTGAACGACGTCCGGACGTTCAGTTAGGATTGTACGTCGAATCTTGACGAGAAACTGGACGAGATTTCCCCTGAACTCGATCACCTGTGTGTCGTCGCTGAACTCGCCAGACTCCTCGCCATGTCTGGGGCGTCCGACCACCACATGGTTTGCATGGGGGAGAATCTGCGTATATTTCGAAATTGCGTTTTGGACCCCGCCACCCATGGCCTCGGTAACGTGCATGATCTTCATCTTGTTGGCCACAACCTAGTCACCACTCGTTGATTGCAGGGAGGCGACGGTGCGCATATTTGATATTAGGGAGCCGTGAAGCGCCCTAATATCCTGTCGCTTGGCGTCGATGGTTGCCCAGAAGTCTTCCGGATGAGTCCGGATTTGGGCCAGAAGATCGTTGATCTGTGGGAGAGTTGCATCCCTTGCGTTAAGTACGAATTGGTCTAGACCCAAGTCCTCATAAGCCCCCCACCCCTTGCGCTCGTAACTCAGGTGGATTGCGGGGAATCCAGCTATCAGCGACGACAGAGCGCCATGTAGACGGGTACTAACAACTATCCGAGCCGCAGGCTCCGCAAGCACGGTCTTCATGCTCCTTGGTTCCGCGGGGCTGAGGCGACTCGTGAGCGGGTAGTCATCATTCCCGCCCCCGGTCGATTGCAGGGCCCACTCAAATTCTTCAGATCTCGCAACTTCCTCAAGCAAGTTGTAATAGTTGCGAGGATTGGAGAGTTCACGTGCTACGAATATCGGCCTCGCGCTGAGATTCTGCGGCCTCTTCGCGCCGGCCGGGCTCTCCGCAAGTTCGAGGACCGCCATGTCGGGCATCCGCTGCAGCGAGGAAACGGCGGCGAACTCGGAGACCGACCGGTCATCACGCGCATAGACCGTACGGATCTTGCTCAGGTTCTTCTGCATTGCTCGCTTATAGACTCCGTGGAAGGGGCCGATGCTTTGCGGAAGATAGACACTCTTGTGTCCCTGGGAGGCCGCCAGACGCAACTGTCCGAAGTGGGCGCCCCAGCTCTTGATGGCCGGGACGAGAGCGTCACCTCGCAGGTATCCTCCACCGACCGCAACTATGAGATCGGCCTCTTGAGCCATTTCCCGGAATACACGGGACCCGCCGAGGAATCCAGTTGCCAGCATGGATAACCGTCGAGGAACCTTGTTCCACTTGTCCAGTAGCGGAGCGTTCCATTGATGGTAAGCGGGGCCGCCGAAGGCTTCCGCGTCGGACGCTATCACCCTGATGTCTGCCGGTCCGACGGCCTTTAGTACCGACTCGCGAGCTAATTCAACGAGCAGTCCGTCCCCGGAGTTCCTAGGGCTGTATGCGTGAAGCAGTAGGACCTTGGGTAGGTCAGACTTCCAGGTATTCGACAATGGAGCTCCTTGTGCTTAGCTGCTCGACTGATTCAATCGCTGAGATGAAGGCACGTCGCCGTTCGGACTCGTCGTGCGCCAGTCTCTCGACGACTGAGGAAAAGGTTGACCGGTCACGGAACATCCAGACCGGGCCGCTGCTGGCGAGATCTTCAAATACGTCAATGTCTGACGCTATGGCGCCGCGGCCGCGAGCGCGTGCTTCCCAGATAACAAGGGGATTGAGTTCCCAGCGACTTGGCAGGAACACCGCATCGGACCAGTCGAAGAAAGATTCAACGTCAGAAGTGTGGGGGAGTAATTCAACCCGGTGGGGTGAACGTACATCGGCTATGGATCGTTCTATCTCGGACCGCTGTTCTCCGTCACCCAGACACAGAAGATGAACGGGGGTGGAAACGCCAGCTAGAAGCTCTGGAATGCGGTCGAGGCCCTTTTGCTGAGATAGTCTGCCAGCGAACACCAAGTTCAGCCGTTCCAGTGTGCCTTCCCGGGGCGGTACCGCGGGCTTATCGGAAGTCGCGATCATATTGTGTTCAACCCTGGTGTTGGCTTCCGTTCCAAAGCCACGTTCAATGAGTTCGGCGACGGCTCTCGCGGAAGGAGCGGTAATCAGTCCGGCGGACTTAACTCCGCGTTTCACAAGAACGTCTTCGATCTTGCCCTGAATTCCAGACGAGTCTTGGGATGGCAGTTGATGGAAGGATGCTGCCAGCCGTTTGTCCGAAAGTATGCGCTTGGGGAGAAGTCCCAAAACGAGGTGACTCGCTCGCATCAACGAGTAGACCGAAGTGGCATCGCCGAGTATTTGGCTGAGTTTTCGACGGGCCTGAAATACTCCCCAAGGGTTGCGTCTACAGCCTAATTCGATTGTCGAGCTGGCCAGGTTCTTGGCGGAGGCGTGGTTTCTATTGCCGGAGAAGAGAATGACGATAGTCACATTCTCCGGTCCTAGCTGACGGAGGATCCCCTCCAGCGCCCCTTGGGCGCCTCCGCCTTCAAGCCAGGGGACAACAATGAACGTCGACTTGGGGCGCAACTGTGCAGATATCACTACAGTGACTTTCTTTGAAAGGATCAGCAAGACATGGGGCACCCGTTCTCTGACGGGTGGTGAATGCCATCGAGCCCTAGCTGCCGTGGATCTTTTGAGGGAATTTGCTGGCCGCTCTTGCCGAATGGCTCGCCACTGCTCCCGAGTAAGGCTCTTCATCGTCGTACTGACCTGTAGCTGAATCGGGTTGACCACCCTGTTGCGGATCGGCGGTGTAGTACGTGTAGGAGTAGGCGTCCGAGGATTTCAGCTGCAATCGGTTCAGCACGACGCCGAGCACTGTTGCCCCAACGAGTGTGAGAGTTTCCAGGGCTTTCTGCAGATCCTGGACTCTGGTCTTCTGCGCGCCTACGACGACGACGACTCCGCCCGCGTGCCGGGACAGGACGGCAGCATCAGTTACAGGCAGCAGCGGCGGAGCATCCACGATTACGGTATCGAATTCTTGTTCTAGCCGCGAAAGCAAATTCTGCATTTCGGTCGAACCCAGAAGTTCGCTTGGGTTGGGCGGAATTTGTCCGGACGTCAATACGTAGAGGTGACCCAAACCCCATGGTTGGAGCAGATCATTTACGTCTGCTGCCCCGAGCAACGCGGTGGTTAGCCCGGCATTCCGCTCAAGCCCCAGGTACTCACCCACCATTGGTCGGCGTAGGTCGGCGTCCACGAGACATACAGCCTGGCCAGCCTCCGACAGTGCGATTGCCAGGTTTGTAGCAGTCGTACTCTTTCCCTCCCCTGGCAGGGATGAAGTGACGACGAAAGTCTTTGCATGACCGGACACGTTGGCAAACTGCAAATTGGTGCGCAGTTGCCTGAAGGACTCTGCTCTTGGGCTTTGGGCCGGAACCTGCGTGAGCAGGGGCTTTTTCAAAGCATCTGACTCAAATGCAATGCGTCCCAGCAGGGGTGCATCGCTCACGCGCCTAAGGTCACTTTCGGACTTGATGCGGGTGTCAAGAATCGTGCGCAGAATGGCAAGCCCTATGCCAATCACCAGTCCTGCCAAGAAGCCGAGGACGATGTTCAGTTTTGTGTTAGGGGCCGACGGGGCTGCAGGAGCTGTTGCGGGCGTGATGACGGAGAGACTAATTGGGGATGCCCCGCCAGTTTTGGGCCGCTCCAATATGTCGACCGCTTTGATGAGGCTGTTTGCCACAGCTTGTGCCGTTGCGCCCGCCTGAACGGGAGAGCTGTCCTCGACCGAAATTGTAATGAGGACGGTATTGAGGTCCGTGGATGCCTTTACTCGTCGACTCAGCTCTCCGGGTGTGGTATCGAGCCCCAGGCTATCGATGGCCGGCTGGAGAACTGCGGGTGTACCCACGGTCTTGGCATAAGACTGGACCCGGGCCTGACTGAATGTATTGCCCTGCTGGAGCTCCTGCACCGTGCCTGAGCTCTGAATGGAGACGAAAAGCTCAGTTTCCGCGGTATATGTTGGCTGAATCAGTACAGACGCGCCGCCAGCAATTGCAGTTCCAGCCAACGTGGCGGCCACGATAAGAATCCAGTTGGTTCTTAGGATTTGGAGATATTCGCGCAGGTCCAACCGTGGCCCCCTGGTCTTACGCTCGGGGACCTGCCGCATGGCACGTCCCCAGAACGGCTTTATTCTTGCGGTCTCTGAGATTGTACCCGGAATGAAATCCAACAGCGGTCACCCCTGCTTTCGAAGGACACAATTCAGTTCTTGGGCTTTGATGTTCGGGTGACTTGTAGCTGGTGGATTCACGACCCGTCGATCGCTAGCGCGTATCAACATCCTCAAACACCAGAAACGTCTGCGTATCCAGGACCCCGGGCATGGACTGCAGCTGGTCGAAGATCACCCGGCGAAGGTCTATGTTGTCCACGGCGCGCACCAGCAGGATGACATCGAAGTCCCCGCCCACCAGCGCGATGTGATGAACCTCCGGGATGGCGCGCAGGAGTTCGCGCAGCTCTCGCCAGGAATGCTGGCGCACTTTCAGCGTGACGTAGGCGGACGATTTCAAGCCGGCCTTGATGGGATCCACCAGCGCCGTGAACTTGGTCAGGACGCCTTCGCCGGTCAGCCGGGCAATCCGCGTGTAGGCGTGGGCGCGGGAAATGTGGACGTTCTCAGCCACCTGGGTCACAGACATCCGGCCGTCCCGGGTCAGCTCCGCGATGATGTTCCGGTCCACATCGTCCAGCGGCACCGCCACCTGGTCTGATTCGAGCTCTGCCATTTGTCTACAACCCCTGCCGGTAATCCAGCTCACACTTACGATTTGTCTTCCAGATTAGGGCAAATTTGTGGACATCTCCACGATTCACGGGAGAGGTGGATACGAAACATCGGCTGGCGGCATACTGGGAAAGATTAGTGGCTACAGAAGGACGGACCAATGACGATCTCCGCAGACCACGCTGCGCAGCCAGCTGCACAGCAGGCCGCGCAACAAGATCCAGCCGGTGATGCCGTGAGCAAGTTCGGTATCAGCGTTGAGGACTACATGTTGCCCGCACGCCACCAGATCCAGATGGTGGGCCCGGGCGGAACCCTGAATGCCCACACGGAGCAGGGCACCCAGCCGGGGCACGAGTACAGCCTGCCCAGCGAGACCGAACTGATGGCCGCCTACGAGCAGCTCGTCATCGGCCGCCGCGTCAATGACCAGAACTCCGCGCTGGTCCGGCAGGGCCGCATGGCCGTCTACCCCTCGAGCCACGGCCAGGAGGCGTGCCAGGTTGCCGCCGCACTGTGCCTTGCCGAGGGTGATTGGCTGTTCCCCACCTACCGCGACTCCGTGGCCGTCATGGCTCGCGGCGTGGATCCCGTCCAGACGATGACGCTCTTCCGCGGCGACTGGCACGGCGGCTACGACCCCGCCAAGAACAAGGTCGGCATCCAGTGCACCCCGCTGACCACCCAGCTGCTGCACGGCGTCGGCGTGGCCCACGCCGCCAAGCTGCGCGGCGAGGACACCGTGGTCCTGGCCATGTGCGGCGACGGCGCCACCAGCGAGGGCGACTTCCACGAGGCCCTGAACTTCGCCGCCGTCTTCCACCTGCCCGTGGTCTTCTTCGTCCAGAACAACCAGTACGCGATCTCCGTGCCGCTCGCGCACCAGTCCGTTGCGCCTTCGCTCGCCCACAAGGCAGTGGGCTACGGTATGGCCGGCGAACGCGTGGACGGCAACGACATCGTGGCCCTGCTCGCCGTCCTCGGCCGGGCCGTCAAGCTCGCCCGGGAAGGTTCCGGCCCGCTGCTCGTGGAGGCACACACCTACCGGATGCAGGCGCACACCAACGCCGACGACGCCACCCGCTACCGGCAGGACAGCGAAGTCGCCGAATGGGTGGCCAAGGACCCGCTGAGCCGGATGCAGACCTACCTGACGGACCGCGGCCTGCTGGACGATGACCGCGCCGCCGTGATCGCCGAAAAGGCAGAGGCGGTAGCCACGCAGCTGCGCGAAGGCCTCAGCGAAGAGGTCCCGGTGGAACCGCAGGATCTCTTCAAGTACGTCTTCTCCACCCCCACACCACAGCTGAAAGAACAGTCCGCCATGCTCGCCGACGAACTGGCCCGCGACGCCGCATCCACCGCAACCGCATCTGCCGCAGCCGCATCCATCTCAAGGGAGGCCGGGAAATGAGCCCTACCATCACCACGTCCTCCGAGGCGAACGGCAACGTCAGCGCCGCGACCGCCCGCGCCGCCGCCAAGGCTGCTGTTGCGGCCGAGCAGGCCGGCCCGCAGACCATCACCCTGGCCAAGGCCCTGAACACCGCGATGGTGGACGCCATGCACGCGGACCCCTCGGTCCTGGTCTTCGGCGAGGACGTCGGCATGCTCGGCGGTGTCTTCCGCATCACGGACGGGCTCACCAAGACCTTTGGCACGAGCCGCTGCTTCGATACCCCGTTGGCCGAATCCGGCATCGTCGGCATGGCCGTCGGCATGGCGATGAACGGCATGCGCCCGGTCATCGAAATGCAGTTCGACGCGTTCGCCTACCCGGCCTTCGAACAGATTGTCAGCCACGTGGCCAAGATGCACAACCGCACCAAGGGCGCCGTGAAGCTGCCCATGGTCATCCGGGTCCCGTATGCCGGCGGCATCGGCGGAGTGGAGCACCACTGCGACTCCTCCGAGGCCTACTACGCGCACACCGCCGGCCTGAAGGTCTTCACCCCGGCCACCGTGGCCGACGGCTACCGGATGCTCCGCGAAGCCATCGACTCCGACGACCCCGTCATGTTTATGGAGCCCAAAAAGCTGTACTGGTCCAAGGACCAGGTGGACCTGGACGCGCTGCGCGCCGAGCACGCCGCGAACACCGAGCGCGGCACCTCCTCCGAGGGCCGGGCCGCCGTCGCCCGCCCCGGCACCGACGCGACGCTGATCGCCTACGGTCCGTCCGTCCCGACGGCGCTCGCCGCCGCGGCCGCCGCCGCCGAGGAAGGCCGCTCGCTCGAAGTGATCGACGTCCGATCGATCGTGCCGTTCGATGACGAGACCGTCTGCGCCTCGGTCCGCAAGACCGGCCGCGCCGTCGTGATCGCCGAGGCCCACGGCTTCGCGTCCATGGCCTCGGAAATCGTCGCCCGGGTCCAGGAACGCTGCTTCCACCACCTGGCCGCACCGATCCGCCGCGTCACCGGCTTCGACGTGCCCTACCCGGCGCCGAAGCTCGAGCACTACTACCTGCCCGGCGTGGACCGCATCCTCGACGCCGTTGACGACCTCCAGTGGGAAGACTGACCATGAGCGAACCGAAA
The DNA here is from genome assembly GCF_022803015.1 of Arthrobacter humicola. Classification (GTDB taxonomy): domain Bacteria; phylum Actinomycetota; class Actinomycetes; order Actinomycetales; family Micrococcaceae; genus Arthrobacter; species Arthrobacter humicola_A. Next base: position 3,150 of record NZ_JAFKON010000013.1, on the reverse strand, counting down.
GTATTCCTCCTGCCGGACCTGGGTGAAGGCCTCACCGAAGCCGAGCTCGTGAACTGGCTCGTGGCCGTGGGCGACGAGATCCGCGTGGACCAGCCGATCGCCGAGGTGGAGACCGCCAAGTCCATGGTGGAGGTGCCCTCCCCGTACGCCGGCACCGTGGCCGTGCTGCACGGCGAGCCCGGCCAGACGCTCGACGTCGGCAAGCCGCTGATCTCGGTGATGCCGGTTGGTGCCCAGACGTTCGCGCCTGCCGCAGCCCCGGAGACTGCACCTGCAGCGACTCCGGAGGCTGAGCAGGCCGGAACTGAGGACGCCGCTGCCGAGACCTACCGCGAGGAGGAGAAGGCTGGGTCTGGGAATGTCCTGATCGGGTACGGGACTCCTGGCGGGCATGGGGTGGCCCGGCGGACCCGGGCTCCCAAGGCTGCTGCGGCTGCGCCGGTGGCACGGTTGTCGGAGGCCGAGAGGGCGGCCGATGACCTGGTGCTCCTGCGCACCCGGGTTCCCGGGAAGCTGGGGGCCGTTATTTCTCCGCTGGTCCGCCGGATGGCGCGCGATCATGGGGTCGATTTGGGGGGACTCCAGGGGTCGGGGGCCAGCGGGCTCATCATGCGGCGCGACGTTGAGGCGGCCATCAAACCCGCCCCGGCGGTTGAGTGCCCGGCGGTAGTGCCGAGCACCAGCCCGGTCACGGCCGGTCCCAACACTTCATCGGGCACCGGAACTGTGACCACGGATGCGCGCACTGGGCTGGGCATTGCCGGACGCACGGCCGTCCGGGGCGTGCGGAAGGCCGTCGCGGCGAACATGGCCCGCAGCCGGTCCGAGATTCCGGAAGCCACAGTGTGGGTGGATGTGGACGCGACGGCGCTCGTGGAGATGCGCGCCGCGCTGAAGAAGGCCGACCCGCACAACACGCCGGGCCTGCTGGCGTTCATCGCCCGGTTCGTCGTCGCGGGGCTGAAGAAGTACCCGGAGCTGAACACCAGGATCGTGACCACAGAGGACGTGGCCGGCGGCGCCATGCAGGAGATTGTGGCCTTCGACGGCGTCAACCTCGGTTTCGCGGCGCAGACTGACCGCGGACTGATGGTGCCGTCCGTGCGGAACGCGGACAAGCTCAGCGCCCGCCAACTGGACGCGGAGATCCGCCGCCTCACCGCCGTCGTGCGCGAAGGCAAGGCGACCCCGGCGGAACTAGGCAGCGGCACGTTCACGCTGAACAACTACGGCGTGTTCGGGGTTGACGGGTCCGCCGCGATCATCAACCACCCCGAGGTTGGGATCCTCGGCGTCGGGCGGATCATCGACAAGCCCTGGGTGGTCAACGGCGAGCTCGCGGTCCGCAAGGTCACCGAACTGACGCTCACCTTCGACCACCGGGTGTGCGACGGCGGCACCGCCGGCGGGTTCCTGCGCTACGTGGCCGACGCGATCGAGAACCCGGGGTCGGTGCTCGCGGACATGTGACAAGCGAGGAGCTGACGATTTCCTAGGCGTTCCGATTGAGCCTAATGCTGACCCAACGGGAGTGTTCGCTTGGGTTCGACGTTCGGTTGTTCCGGACGCCATTGTGAACCGCGGAACGAGCGGGCAAACTGTTGCGGCCCGGCTGGGACCCTTAACCGGTCTTATGGAGCCTTCGACACCTCCAGCTGCACGTCTGGCTGAGGGTGGGCAGAAGGGGTAACCGGGGCTTGATGCTTACCGTCGCCGCGGATGAGTTTGCGGCAAGGCTCCTCGACAAACCGGAAAACCAAATGCGCAGCAAGATAAACAAAGCCGAGCGTTCCGAGGACTACCAGGGCTCCAAACGGCCAAAGGCTGCCCCCATACAGGGAATCTGGAATCACGTTCCTGACAACAGTCAACGCTTGCTGATGGATCATGTAGAAGGAATAGCTGATGGCGCCGCCGTGGACCATCGCCTTGGTCGAGAGCATTCTTGAAACGCCGTCAGTTCCTCGGACAAGGCCCAATATGAGGATGCCGAAGGCCGGCAGCATAAGAATGGAAACTGCGGATGGAACGTAGGCGAGGACCAGAACTAGGACAATGGCTAGGCTCGGAGCGACGGACCAAAGCCGCCCCAGTCGCGGAGTGAGCGCATAAACCTTGAACAGGCAGCACCCTGCGATGAACGCACCCGCGATCCTAAAGAGGTCGCCGTCGGTCGAGACCGTCGCGTCGGAGTTCACCATCTGATAAGCGGCCGTGAAGCACGCCAAAGAGACCAATCCGACAATCCATGAAAGAGCAATGGATCGCACCCGGAAGATTACAGTGGCTGCGATCGGGAACAACAGGTAAGCGAACCACTCCGCACTGACCGACCACGAAGCGCCGTTCCAACTTTGAAGATGGCCCCACCACGCTTGGATGAGGAACACGTTTTGCAGGTAGGTCCAAAATGTATTGTCGCTGAGTCCTGGCTGTACCGGGACTCCTAACAGCGCGGCGGCCGTGAAAAGAATCATAGATGTATGCAAGGTCAGGAAGTGTACTGGGTAAACGCGAGCGATGCGGAGTCGGAGGAAATGCAGATATTCCTTCCGATAAAGACCGGCGCTGAATCTGTCCATGTATTGGTAGGAGAGGATGAAGCCTGAAAGCATGAAGAACAGGTCGACGCCGCGCCATCCTTGATCGAACAAGGGGGCTAGGAACGTGAGCCCTGGCAGCAGCCCGAATATGACATCGTGAAAGTGGTGTAGCAAAACCCACACGGCGGCAATGATTCGCAGGCCAGTGAGTGCTTTAAGGTGAGTAGGTTTCTTGGCAACGGTCAACGTATTTTCCCCCGACATGGGGGACACGATATAGCGGGGTACAGCTTTCCAACTAATGTGTCGCATTTCCAGACAGGATGCCCCCTGGCGCAATAAGCTGGAGGACTCAAGGGGCCGTCCGCAACAGCTGATATGAGTTGAGTCTGTCCTTCACAAACACCTCCGGAGATGTCAGGACGGGATGTATCAGATTCCTTTGAGGACCTGAGGTTGATCCGCGGGGTCCTCCCGACGCCTTCGGAGGTGTTTGTTATGTCTGTTCAGGGCGTGGTGACCGGTGAATCACCCGTTGTTGTTGCTGTCGACGTTGGCAAGAGGACGGTCGCGTTGTCGGTCACCGATGCCGCCCGGCATCGCCTGT
>NZ_JAFKON010000012.1 GCF_022803015.1 Arthrobacter humicola | reverse complement strand
CAGACCACACCACGGGGTGGCGGGCCCGGCAAATTCAACCAATTCAATACAATAAATTGGTATCAACAAACTTGGCACACTATTGAGTTCTCAAACAACAGACACACCCGGCACCACCACAACCAACAATCAGTCAAGGATCGCTCCGGAGCAACTTTTCAAACTTACCCGGCCGCTTCACCCTAGTCAAATCGGCGATCCAGACTCATTCTTGCCATAGGCTTCTGGGTCTTGGTGGCCGTTCAACTCCGGGGAGCAGCGCGGAAATAAACTCTACCACCACTTGGACCGGCTGACAAAGCGGCGCCGAAGACGGTGCAGAAAAGCCCGGAATCACGGGGATTCCGGGCCTCTCGCAAACACTTCCCCACGCGCGCCAGACCTGCTGCCCGGGCGCTGCGCCTAGCTCCTAGCCCAGCGGCTTGAAGTACGCGGCCCCTAGCGGAGGCAGGGTGACGGTGAGCATGGCCGGTTGTCCGTCCAGGCCGTCCTTCGTCGCGGTCAGGGTTCCAGTGTTCTCCACCCCGGAACCGCCATAGCTGGCGGCGTCGGTGTTGAGCACTTCCTGCCACTCGCCGGCGGTCGGGACGCCGAGGAGGTAGTCCGTGTGCGGGCCGCCGGAGAAGTTCACGGCGCAGACCAGCGGGTTGCCGTCGGCGTCGCGGCGGATGAACGTCAGCACATTGCGGTCCGAATCTCCCCCATTGATCCACTGGAACCCTTCGGGCTGGTTGTCCCGCTCGTACAGCGCCGGCGTGGAACGGTAGAGCTCGTTGAGATCCTTGGTCAGGAGCTGCATGCCGTTGTGCGCCGGGATGTCCGCGAGCCACCAGTCCAGGCCGTACTGCTCCGACCACTCCGCTTCCTGGCCGAATTCGGTGCCCATGAAGATCAGCTGCTTGCCCGGGTGGGCCCACTGATATCCCAGGAATGCGCGCAGGTTTGCCAACTGCTGCCACCGGTCACCGGGCATCTTGCGCAGCATGGAGCCCTTGCCGTGCACAACTTCATCGTGGCTGATGGGCAGCAGGAAGTTTTCCGTGAAGGCGTAGACCATCGAGAACGTGATGGTGCCGTGGTGCCACCGGCGGTTGTACGGGTCCTCGGCCATGTATTTGAGCGAGTCGTGCATCCAGCCCATGTTCCATTTGAGGCCGAAGCCCAGGCCGCCGCCGCTCGTGGGTGCCGTGACGCCCGGGAATGCGGTGGATTCCTCGGCAATCATGACCGCGCCGGGGTGGGTTTTGTAGACCGTGGCGTTGACCTCCTGGAGGAAGGAGATCGCTTCCAGGTTTTCGCGGCCGCCAAAGCGGTTTGGCTGCCACTGACCCTCTTCGCGGGAGTAGTCGAGGTAGAGCATGGAGGCGACGGCGTCCACGCGGAGCCCGTCGATGTGGAACTCATCGAGCCAGTACAGGGCGTTGGCCACCAGGAAGTTGCGCACCTCCCTGCGGCCGAAGTCGAAGATCAGTGTTCCCCAGTCCGGGTGTTCGCCCAGGTTGGGATCGGCGTGCTCGTATAGTGCTTCGCCGTCGAACCGGGCCAGGGCCCACTCGTCCTTGGGGAAGTGCGCCGGGACCCAGTCGAGGAGGACGCCGATGCCGGCTTGGTGGAGTTCGTCAACGAGGTGGCGGAATTCGTCCGGGTGCCCGAAGCGCGAGGTCGGCGCGAAGTACGAGGTGACCTGGTAGCCCCACGAGCCGCCGAAGGGGTGCTCGGCCACGGGCATGAACTCCACGTGGGTGAAGCCGAGCCATTTGACGTATTCCACGAGTTCCTTGGCCAGTTCGCGGTAGCCCAGCCCCACCTTCCAGGAACCGAGGTGGACCTCGTAGACGCTCATGGCCGAGTTGTGCGGATCGCGGGCGGCGCGGGCCTGCATCCACTCGGCATCCTTGAAGACGTAAGAGGGCTCCACCACCCGGGATGCCGTCAGCGGCGGGACCTCGGTGCCGAAGGCCAGCGGGTCCGCTTTTTCCACCCAGTATCCGTGCCGGGTCCTGAGTTCAAATTTGTAGCACGCCCCTGCTACAACCCCGGGAATGAAGACTTCCCACACACCGGTGGAACCGAGGGAACGCATGGAGTGTTCGCGGCCGTCCCAGCCGTTGAAGTCACCCTTGACGCGGACTGCCTGAGCGTTGGGGGCCCAGACGGCGAAGGACACGCCGTCGACGTCGCCAAGCGAGGACTTGTAGTGCTGCACATGCGCGCCGAGGACATCCCACAGACGCTCGTGCCGGCCCTCACCGATCAGGTGCAGGTCTACTTCGCCGACGGTGGGCAGGTAACGGTAGGGGTCGTCCATGATCTGGGGCTCGTGGTCCTTGTAGGTCACCTCGAGCCGGTAATCCGGCACATGGCCGCGCTCGAGCGGCTCCATCACGGCCACCCATACGCCGCTCGATTCGTGCGTCATGGGCGTCGAACCTGCCGACGTCACGACCGAGACCGCTTCCGCCAGATGCTTGACCGTCCGGATGGTGACATGGCCATGGTCATCGAGATGGGCGCCGAGGACCGAGTGGGGCGCGTGGTGTTCGCCGCTGGAGACCCTCGCAAGGGTCTCGCCATCCACGGGCAGTGGTGTGCCGGGCCGATCGATACGTGCTGATCCTGTCATTTTTATACCTTCCGCTGCGGCTTCGGCGGCGACGCCGGAACCTGTACTGCCGAGGAGACGACGCGATGCGTTCACCGGGATGGAGAGCCAGTCCGGCCTGTTCCTTAGTTCGTAGATGACTTCGTAGAGGGCTTTGTCGAGCCACAGCGCCACAAAGAGCGGCGAGTCGCGGTCGATGCTGCCGGGAATGACGTCGGCGTAGCCGGCCAGGAACGCCTCAGCGCAGCCATCCACCCAGGTCCCGGGCACCACGGCTCCAGGGTTTTCGCGGACGGCGGCGCCGGCGGCGTAGTCGAAGGACCGCAGCATGCCGACAACGTCGCGAAGAGCGACGTCCGGGAAGTTGCGCTCGGAGATGGGGCGCAGGGGCTCGCCCTCGAAGTCAAGGATGGCCCAGCGCGGTGGGGCCCCCGGCTCGCCCGGGACCATGCTGCCGGGCACCTGCAGGATCTGCCCGAGATGGAGGTCGCCGTGGATACGCTGGAGCGGGCCGGCGCTGGTGCCCTCGAGCCGGCCGAGGAGACCGTCCAGGGCTTCTTCGTAAGGCCCGACGGCCTGGCCGGCCTGGGCCCAGGACTGACGGACGCGCTCGGCCACTCCCGGCGCGATGTCCTGCCCCGGCGCAGATTCGGCGGCTGTGCCCAGGGCCTCGGCGAGCCTGCGGTGCACGGTGGCTGTCGCCGCGCCCAGCGCGTGGGCTTCGGCAGCAAACCCGATCCCCCGGCTGGCCGCGTCCACGGCGAGCCGCCACGCATCGAGCCCGCCGGCGAGGAATTCGTGCGCAACAGCGAGTTCGCCGGAGGCGGGACGGACAGTGGCAGGACGGGCGGTTCCCGACGGCTCCGCCCCTGCTGCGGACGCCGGCACCTCCCACTCGCCGGCCACCCAGCCAAGGGTTGCCGGGACCTCCGCGGTGTGCCCCGCAGTCAGCGCCGCACCGATTTCAACCTCGGGATTCTGGCCTTCGGACAGCACCCGGAAGAACTTCACGATGGCGACTGTGCCGCCGTCCTCGTCGTCGACGATCACCGAACTGTTCGATTGCTCGCCCGAGAGTACCTTGACCTTGCCTGTTGCGAACGGAAGGCTGTAGCCGGACTCCACCAGGTGGCCGGTGGCGTTGCCCGACGGCGTCGTTGCGCCGTGCCGCATGAGCTCCAGCCAGGCGGCGACGAAGGACGCGTCGTGGACGCCGTCGTACACCCACTGGTGGGCTGCATCAGCGCGCGTTCCGGGAAGTTCGCCGATCAGCGCGCGTTCTGCCCCCGGCAGGGGTTCTGGCCGGAAACTGAGCGGCACCTGGACGACGTCGGTGCGGCTGCCGCCGGGCGTGGGGTAGGACACCGCGACCAGCAACACCTCGAACGTGGCCCCGCCGGCGCCGGTCTCCAGGCGCAGGCCGCCCGCCGGTTCGAAGGTGAACTCGGCGGTCTTGACAGGGAACCATCGCTGGCGCGGCAGCCAGGCGCCAAGCAGTCCGCTCAAGGCCGGGGGAAGGGCTGGTCGCGTCATCTCAACCCTCGATGGACAGGACGGGCATCGCCTGCGTGAACGGGGATGCCGGGTTGGAGGCGGCGGAACGGATCCGCAACCAGAAGAAATCGTGGCTGCCCAGGGTCAGAGTCAGCGTTCCGTCCTCGCCGATGCCCGGGAACGCCTGGCCGCCGAAGACGTCCCGGAGGCCCCTTCCGGCGAAGCCGGGCACGCGCAGCGTCGTCGCCACGGGGTGCTGGGAGAGGTTGAAGGCGCACAGGATGGTCTCGGCGTCCGCGCCGGCAGCGTTGCCTTCGGGGAGTTCACGCAGATAGGCCAGGACGACGTCGTGGTCAGCCTCCACGTGCTTGAACCCGCCGAGTCCGAAGGCGGGGTGGTTCTTGCGGACGCTCAGGATCTGCCTGGTCCAGCGCAACAGGGACCCCGAATGGGCGGCCTCGGCCTCCACGTTCGCCATGCTGTAGTTGTAGACCAGCGACTGGATCACCGGCAGGTACAGCTTGCCGGGGTCGGCGTGGGAGAACCCGGCGTTCCGGTCCGGGTTCCATTGCATCGGGGTGCGGACCGCGTCACGGTCCTCGAGCCAGATGTTGTCCCCCATGCCGATCTCGTCCCCGTAGTACAGGAACGGGCTGCCGGGCAGGGACAGCAGCAGGGCGTTGATGAGCTCGATCTCGGAGCGGGAGTTATCCAGCAGCGGGGCCAGCCGGCGCCGGATGCCGATGTTGGCGCGCATGCGTGGATCCGGCGCGTACCAGCCGAGCATCGCGGCGCGTTCGTCAGAAGTGACCATTTCCAGCGTCAGTTCGTCGTGGTTGCGCAGGAACGTGCCCCACTGGGCGCCTTCGGGAATGTCCGGCGTGTCCTTCATCGTCTCGATGATGGGTGCTGCCTTCTGGTCCCGCAGCGCGTAGTACAGCCGCGGCATGATCGGGAAGTGGAACGCCATGTGGCATTCCGGTTCCTCTTCGGTGCCGAAGTACTCCACCACTTCGGCGGGCGGCTGGTTGGCCTCGGCAATGATCACGCGGCCCGGGTAGCTTTCATCGACCATCCGGCGCAGCTGGCGGAGGAATTCGTGGGTCTGCGGCAGGTTCTCGCAGTTGGTGCCCTCCTCCTCGAACAGGTACGGGATGGCGTCGGCCCGGAAGCCGTCGATGCCCTGGTCCAGCCAGAACCGCACGACGTCGAAGAGCGCGTCAATGACCTTGGGGTTCTCGAAGTTCAGGTCGGGCTGGTGGCTGAAGAACCGGTGCCAGAAGAACTGCCGGCGGATGGGGTCGAAGGTCCAGTTGGATTCCTCCGTGTCCACGAAGATGATGCGGGCATCTTCGTACTTCTCGTCTGTGTCGCTCCAGACGTAGAAGTCGCCGAACGGACCGTCGGGGTCTTTCCGCGACTCCTGGAACCACGGGTGCTGGTCGGAGGTGTGGTTCAGCGGAAGGTCGATGATGACCCGGACGCCCCGGGCATGGGCCTCGGCCACGAGCCGTTTGAAGTCGCTGATGGTGCCGAACTCGTCCAGCACGGAGTTGTAGTCCGAGATGTCGTACCCGCCGTCGCGCAGCGGTGACTGGAAGAACGGCGGGAGCCAGAGGCAGTCCACCCCGAGCCACTGCAGGTAGTCCAGTTTCTCGATCAGGCCGTGGAAGTCGCCCGAGCCGTCTCCGTTGCCGTCGGCGAAGCCCCGGACGAGGACCTCGTAGAAGACCGCCTTGCGGTACCAGAGGGGATCGTGCTGGAGGCCCGGGGCATTCAATTCAAAGCTCCCCCTCGGGCTGAAGTGCTGGCTCGGGTTCTGCGGGCTAAAACTCACTGGCACTACCTCCGGATGCTAAGGATGTGAACGGGCTCGAGGTGCGGGTCCAGGCGGACGTAGTTGTACTCCCCCCATTCCCAACTCTCGCCGGTCAGCAGGTCATCAACCATGAAACGGCCGTTGTGCGTGAAGTTCTCCGGGTCCAGTTCCAGCGCCGGCAGGTCCAGGGACACCGTGCTCTCCCGGGTGCCGTGCGGGTCCACGTTGACGACGATGATCAGGGTGTCCTTGGTCCCGTCCGCGAGGGTCTTGTGCTTGGAGTACACCACGGTGGAGCTGTCCGAGCTCTGGTGCATCGTCAGGTTCTGCAGATCCCCCAGGGCCGGGTGCGCGCGCCGGATCGCGTTGAGCCGGGTCAGATACGGGGCCAGGGTGCGCCCCGATTCTGCCGCCGCGTCCCAGTCGCGGGCCTTGTACTCAAACTTCTCGTTGTCGATGTACTCCTCGGCGCCGGGACGCGCCACGTGTTCGTAAAGCTCAAAGCCGGCGTACACCCCCCAGATGGGGCTTGCCGTCGCGGCCAAGGCCGCACGGATCTTGAAGGCCGCCGGGCCGCCGAACTGCAGGTATTCGGTGAGGATGTCCGGGGTGTTGACGAAGAAGTTCGGCCGGAAGTAGGCCGCCGACTCGTGGCTGACCTCCTGGAAGTACGTCTCCAGTTCTTCCTTGGTGTTCCGCCAGGTGAAGTAGGTGTAGGACTGCTGGAAGCCGGCCCGGCCAAGAGCGTGCATCATGGCCGGGCGGGTGAACGCCTCGGCGAGGAAGACGACGTCGGGGTGCTTTTTATTGACCTTGCCGATCAGCCATTCCCAGAACCACACGGGTTTGGTGTGCGGATTGTCCACCCGGAACACCTTGACGCCGTGGCTGACCCAGAGCATCACAATCCTTAGAATTTCATTGGACAGCCCCGCGGGGTCGTTGTCGAAATTCAGCGGGAAAATGTCCTGGTATTTCTTTGGCGGATTCTCCGCGTAGGCAATAGTGCCGTCGACGCGCGTGGTGAACCATTCCGGGTGGCTTTGCACCCACGGGTGGTCCGGCGCGGCCTGCAGGGCCAGGTCCAGGGCCACCTCGAGTCCCAACTCACCGGCCCGCGCCACGAAGGCGTCGAAGTCCTCGAAGGTGCCCAGATCCGGGTGGATGGCGTCGTGGCCGCCCTCGTGGGATCCGATGGCCCATGGCGAACCGGGATCGTGCGGTCCGGCGATCAGGGTGTTGTTCGGCCCCTTGCGGTGCTGGCCGCCGATCGGGTGGATCGGCGGCATGTAGATGATGTCAAAGCCCATGGCGGCGACGGCGTCGAGGCGCTGCGCGGCGGTGCGGAAGTTGCCGGAGGTCCATTCCCCCGTGTCGTGGTTGCGCACGGCACCTTCGGAGCGGGGGAAGAATTCGTACCAGGCGCCGGCTCCGGCAAGCTTTCGCTCCACCAGCAGCGGGTAAGGCTCGGAAACCGTCACAAGTTCGCGGATGGGCTGGCGTTCGACGACGGCGGCGACGTCGGCGCCGAAGCCGGCGGCGAGGCGTTCCTCGGGTGTCCGGGACGTGTCGGAGAGGACGACGACGGCCATCCGCAGCGTTCTGCGGTCACCGGAGGGGCGGGAGGCGTCTTCGGAGGCTTCGGCCAGCAGGGCGGCACCTTCGGACAGCATGAGCTCGACGTCGATGCCGGCCTCCACCTTGACTTCGGCGTTGTGGTGCCAGGTGCCGTAGCGGTCGTGCCAGGCCTCGATGACGAAGGACCAGTTGCCAGTGGCGGGCGGGGTCAGGAGGCCTTCCCAGCGGTCCGTGCCCATTCCGCGGGGGCCGGGCGGCGGGGCGAGGCGGACCCGCTGCCGCTCTTTGCCGCGGGGGTCGAGCAGGACGGCGCTGACCCCGAGCTGGTCGTGTCCCTCCCGGAACGCGGTGGCTCCCACGACAATGGTTTGGCCCTCGACGGCTTTGGCGGGAAACTTTCCGCCCTCCACCGAAGGCTGCACGGCGGTGATCGGAAAGCGGCCAAATCGAAGGCCATCCGTGATCAGGGCCTTGGGCTTTTGCTTGGACACGGCGCTGGTTCGCGAGTTATTCGTCACAGCCTCGACGTTATCTACAAAACGGCCAGAATGCTAAGGCCTCGAACGTTTTCCGGAGGTTTCCGGTTCTGGTCGGAGTGATATCCGTCATTTACGGGAAAGAATCTTAAAGCAGTTCCGGGGCACCGACTTGTCCGTTAGTGTTTCGCAGGTGAAGGCAATCCGCAGATTTACCGTCCGAACCGTACTCCCGGAGTCGATCCGGCCGCTGGCCCGGCTCGCCACCAATCTCCGGTGGTCCTGGCACCGGCCCACCCGGGAGCTTTTCGAGGGGCTCAACCCCGGGATCTGGGCGGAGAGCGCCCACGACCCCGTGACTTTCCTGGGCCTGGTGAGCCGGGAAGAGCTGCAGCGCCTCGCCGCGGACCAGGACGTGGTGCGGCGCGTCCACGCCGCGGCCGATGACCTCGACCGGTACCTGGAACAGCCGCGCTGGTACCAGAGCCTGGGCGACGGCGCGCCGGCATGCATCGCCTACTTCTCGCCGGAGTTCGGCATCACCGAGGTCCTGCCCCAGTACTCGGGCGGCCTTGGCATCCTGGCCGGGGACCACCTGAAAGCGGCCTCGGACCTTGGCGTGCCGCTGATCGGCGTCGGCCTCCTGTACCAGGCCGGCTACTTTAAGCAGTCGCTCTCCCGGGACGCCTGGCAGCAGGAAACGTACCCGGTCCTCGACCCCGACGGGCTGCCCCTGACGCTCCTGCGCGAGGCCTCCCCGGACGGCAACGGCAAACCGGTCCAGATCTCGCTGCCGCTTCCCCAGGGACGGCGCCTGCTGGCGCACGTGTGGCGGGCCGACGTCGGACGTGTGCCGCTGCTGCTGCTGGATTCCAACGTTCCGGGCAACGACGAGGCCGCCCGCGGCATCACCGACCGCCTGTACGGCGGCGGCGGAGACCACCGGCTGCAGCAGGAGCTCCTGCTGGGCATGGGCGGGGTCAAGGCGCTGCGGGAGTTCCAGCGGCTCACGGGCGTCCCCGCGCCGGAGGTCTTCCACACCAACGAGGGCCACGCCGGGTTCCTCGGCGTCGAGCGGATCCAGGAATTGATGTCCGGCGCGGCGCCGCTGAGCTGGGAGGAGGCTCTGGCCGCCGGGCGCGCGTCCACGGTGTTCACCACCCACACGCCGGTGCCGGCGGGGATCGACCGCTTCGAAATCTCCCAGATTCAGCACTTCTTCGAAGCCGGCCTCGCCCCGGACGTCCCGGTGGCCAAGATCCTGGACCTGGGCCGCGAGGACTTCGCCGACGGCAACCCGTTCGTGTTCAACATGGCCGTGATGGGGCTGCGGCTGGCCCAGCGGGCCAACGGTGTGGCCAAACTGCACGGCGTGGTCTCGCGCGGGATGTTCTCCGCCCTGTGGCCGGGCTTCGACCACTCTGAAATCCCCATCACCTCCGTCACCAACGGCGTGCACGTCCCCACCTGGGTGGACCCCCGCATAGCCGCGCTGGCGCGGGACCAGTTCGGTGCCGAGGCGGAGGCGCAGGGCCGGTGGGACCTGGCCTACAACGTCACCGACGAGGACCTCTGGGCGTTGCGGCGGGAGATGCGGGTGTCCCTGGTGGAGGATGTCCGGCGCCGGCTCCGGGCCGCGTGGAAGAAGCGCGGCGCGGCCGACGCCGAGCTGGCGTGGACGGACTCCGTCCTGGATCCGGACGTCCTGACCATCGGCTTTGCCCGCCGCGTGCCGACCTACAAGCGGCTGACCCTGATGCTGCGCGACCCGGACCGGCTCAAGGCGCTGCTGCTGCACAAGACGCACCCCATCCAGCTGGTCATCGCCGGGAAGTCCCACCCGGCGGACGACGCCGGCAAGAAGATGATCCAGGACCTCGTCCGGTTCACCGACGACCCCGCCGTGCGGCACCGGATCGCGTTCCTGCCCAACTACGACATCGCCATGGCCCGGACCCTGTTCCCCGGCTGCGATGTGTGGCTGAACAACCCGCTGCGCCCCCTGGAGGCCTGCGGTACCTCCGGCATGAAGGCTGCCCTGAACGGTTCGCTGAACCTCTCGGTCATGGACGGCTGGTGGGATGAGATGTACGACGGCGAGAACGGCTGGGCGATTCCGACGGCCAACAACGACGCCTCCCCGGAGGAACGCGACGACATCGAGGCGGCGGCACTGTACGAGCTGCTCGAAACGCAGGTTGCGCCGCGGTTCTACGGGCTGACCGTGTCCGACGCCGCGGGCGCTGCCGGACCGTCCCAGCCCGGCCCGCAGGCCGTTCCTACGCACTGGGTTTCGATGATCAAGCACACCATGTCCCACCTGGGCCCGGCGGTTTCCGCGGAACGGATGCTCCGGGACTACGTCAACGTCCTGTACCGGCCCGCCGCGATCGCAGGGCGCCACGCTGTGGCGGACAACTACGCCCAGGCCAAGGCCCTGGCGGCATGGAGCTCACGGGTCCGGGCCGCATGGCCGCACATCCAGGTCGAACACGTCGACTCGGTGGGGGTCTCCGAGGACCCGCAGATCGGCGATCTGTTGCAGGTAAATGCGTACGTGGCGCTGCGTGAGCTTTCACCGGACGACGTCTATGTTGAGGTGGCCTACGGCCGGGCCGAGGACACCGACGAGCTGACGGACATCACGGTCGCGGAGCTCAAGGCCGCCGAAGACCTCGGCAAGGGCCGGCACCTCTTCAGCGGCACGCTGGTGATCGACCGTTCGGGGTCCTTCGGCTACACCGTGCGTGTGCTCCCCAAGAACGGTGCCCTGGCCTCAAAAGCGGAGCTGGGCCTGATCGTCAACGCCTGACCGTCACCGCGGCCTGACCGTCACCGCGTGGCGTGCTGGCTCTCTTTAGAGGCAGACGGCGATGACGTCCAGGCTCTTGCCGGCGTAGCCTTCGGCGTCCTGCAGCGTTTCGCAGATGACGCCGAAGGAGCGGTCCGCGCGGAGCGCGGCAGGCACCTGCCAGATGAACGTGACGGGGGCCTCGCCGTCGTCCGTCACGGCATCCGCGACGTCGTGCAGCGAATCGTGCAGGGCATCCAGGTCCGTGCCGTAGTCCTCCGGGACATCCAGGAGCTCGCCGAACGTGTCCAGGACCGCCTGCTTGGTGTCGGCGGCGGGGACCACCAGGGCGCGCCGGCCGGCGTCGCCGATTTGCGCCGTGAGTTCTTCGATGGTCCAGGTCTCTGCCGAGTAAATCTTCATGGGGTCCTTAATCTCGAATTATTTAGGTGCGGTAGATATTGATCGTGTTGGCCTGGACGAGGTCGCGCTCACCGGAGGCGACGCGGGCGCCCTGACGCCGGTCATGGAGTTCGGACGTCGTCACGCGGAGTTCGAAGAGCCGGTGCCCGGTGCCGTCCTCATTGCTCAGCCGAGGCAAGGTGACCTTGACGTCGTCGGCGCCGCCGTTGACCACCACGAGGCCGTCGACGTGCCCGTCGTCGGACCCGAGCAGGAGCTGGATCACCCGGTGGCCGGGGTCATGCCACGTGTCGGCGGACATGGGCTGGCCGTCCACATCGAACCAGTGGAAGTAGGACTGGTTGTCACGCGCCGGGTAATCATGCGGCTGGCTGGCCAGAAACTCCTTGCGCAGCCGGATGACGCGCTTGGTGGTGCGCAGCATCGCATGGGATTCCGTGGTGCTGGTCCAGTCGATCCAGGTCAGTGCATTGTCCTGGCAGTAGGCGTTGTTGTTCCCCTGCTGGGTCCGGCAGATCTCGTCCCCGGCGGTGATCATGGGTACGCCCTGGGAAATCATCAGGCAGGCCATCAGGTTCCGCCTGCTTTGGGCGCGCCGGGCGAGGATGTCGCCGTCTTCAGTGGGGCCCTCGAAACCGTGGTTGTAGCTGCGGTTATCGCCGTGGCCGTCCCGGTTCTGCTCGCCGTTGGCCTCGTTGTGCTTGCGGTCGTAGGCCGTCAGGTCGGCCAGGGTGAAGCCATCGTGGGCCGTGATCAGGTTCAGCGAGGCAAGCCGGGACCGGCCCGAGGACTCGAACAACCGGGCGGAACCAGAGAGGGCGTCCGCGAGGCGGGCCACCGGGCCGCCGCTGCCACCGCCGTCGATCGCGGCGCGGTCGGCGAGCCAGAAGCTGCGGACGGCGTCGCGGAAATGATCGTTCCAGTCCACCCACCCGGCGGGAAACCGGCCGGTCTGCCAGCCGCCGTAGCCCACGTCCCAGGGTTCGGAAATCAGCTTGACGCCGGACAGGACCGGATCGGCTCCGACTGCGACGAGGAAGGGGTGCCTCGGATCGAATTCGTTGGCGCTGTTGCGGCACAGCGTGACGGCGAGGTCGAAGCGGAACCCGTCGATGTGGAACTCGCTCACCCAGTAGCGCAGGGAATCCAGCACCAGCTGCACGACGCGGGGTTCGCCGAAGTTCAGGCTGTTGCCGCAGCCCGTGGTGTCCACGTACCTGCCGTGGCCGTCGTTGCGGTAGTACTGCATTTCGCCCAGGCCGCGGAAGCTCAGGGTGGGACCGTCCGTGCCGCCCTCGGCGGTGTGGTTGTACACGACGTCGAGGATGACCTCGAGCCCGGCGGCATGCAGCAGCTTGACCATGCCCTTGAACTCGTCCTGGACCGCGTGGGCGCCGGCGGCCTGGGCGGCCTCGGTGGCGTAGCCGGGATGCGGGGCGAAGAACGCGGCCGTGTTGTAGCCCCAGTAGTTCGTCAGCCCGAGCTGCTGCAGGTGCGGCTCGTCCACGTGGAAATGCACGGGCAGGAGCTGGACGGCCGTGACGCCCAGCGAGATCAGGTGCTCGATCATGGCCGGGTGGGCCATCCCGGCGTACGTCCCCTGCAGGTCCTCCGGAATATCCGGGTGCAGCTTCGTCTGGCCCCGGACGTGGGCCTCGTAAACGATCGTGTTGCGCCACGGGACCCGCGGGCTGCGGTCCAGACCCCAGTCAAAGTCGTTAGCGACCCGGACGCTGGTGATCAGCTCATCGCGTTCGTCGACGGCCCGGCCGTAGGGGTCCATCAGCAGCGGCTGCTCGCCGGCGGCATCGAAATCCGTGGCGGGCATGGACAGCGGGAGGGCCTCGTGTTCCGGGGAGGACCGGAAGCCATAGCGCGAGCCGGCGGGAATGCCCTCAACAATTCCGTGGTGGACGCCGTCGGTGACGTTGGGCAGGGTCTTCACCTGCCAGGTTCCCCCGGGCGCCTGATATTCGATCTCCAGCGTGGTTACGCCGGGCGCGTAGACGGCCACGTTGGCGAACGCGCCCCGGGGATCGTCCACTGCCGGCGACCCGGTATGTGGAACGCTGATCCCCAGCGGAAACGCCCGCGAAGCGTCTACGGTGGAAGCGGTATCTATGTAAGACATAACCATTGCTTAAAGCTTAGCCGGGCCAGACAAATGGCCCCCGTTTTCGTTTTCATGACGTTTTGCAGTGTACGGACCGCCGCACTGCATACTGTAATGGAGCGCCGAGTTGGAGGTAATTGTGCGCGTTGCACTAGCCCAAATCATTACCGGCCGTGACGTGGCCGCAAACCTGGACCTCGTGGACGCCTACGCGCGCCAGGCCAAGGCCGGCGGCGCGGACCTCGTGGTATTCCCGGAAGCCACCATGCGGGCCTTCGGCAATTCGCTCCTGGATATCGCAGAGCCGCTGGACGGCCCGTGGGCATCCCGCGTCCGTGACCTCGCCGCAGAGCTCGGCCTGGTGATCGTCGCCGGCATGTTCACTCCCGGCACCGCCGGCAACGGCGCCAAGGTGCGCAACACCCTGCTGGTCACCGGCCGCGGCCTCGAGGCCAGCTACGACAAGATCCACCTGTTCGATGCTTTCGGTTTCGCCGAGTCGGACACGGTTGACGCCGGCACGGCCCCCGTCACCTTCGAGCTCGACGGCGTGACGTTCGGCCTCGCCACGTGCTACGACGTCCGTTTCCCGGACCTGTTCACGGAAAACGCGGACCTCGGCGCCGACGTCAACATTGTGTGCGCTTCCTGGGGCTCGGGCCCCGGCAAGGCCGAGCAGTGGAAGCTCCTGGCCCGCGCCCGCGCCTTGGACTCCACCACCCTGATTCTCGCCTGCGGCCAGGGCGACCCCGCCAGCGTGGGTCACCCGGTCAAGGGTTCCGCCCCCACCGGCGTCGGGAACTCCGTGGTGGTCTCCCCCATGGGCGACGTCCTCGAAGAGCTCGACGGCGCCCCCGGCCTTCTCTTTGCCGACCTGGACACCGCCACCGTCCTGGAAGCCCGCACTAAACTCCCGGTCCTGGCCAACCGCCACAAGTTCTAAGTCACTATCGGCCAAGTTCGCAATGGTTACGTCCCGCGGTCACCAACCGCCGGGCTGGTTCAGCCAAAAACCCTCCCTCACTTTTGGCACGTTAAACGGAAACGCTCCACCACGTTTCGCACGTTTAACCGAAGCGCTCCCCCACAAGAAGTGAGGGAGCGCTTAGCCGTTTACCGCGAAAGGTGAGGGAGCGTTTGACGTTTTACGACCAAAGGTGAGGGAGCGTCGGAGACGGGACCGGAGTTTTGCTAAGGAGCGCATCGCCGACCAGAACCGAGTAAGGCCGCCTGCGGCCGCTCGAGGACTACTTTGCGGCGCGCTGGCGGGAGATTTCGTAGAGGGAGATGCCGACGGCCATGGAGGCGTTGAGGGATTCCATGGCGGAGTCGATCGGGATGGAGACGATCTGGTCGCAGTTTTCGCGGACCAGGCGGCTCAGGCCCTTGCCCTCGGACCCGACGACGATGCATACCGGTTCGGTGGCCAGGGTGAGCTCGGGCAGCGAGACGTCGCCGTCGCCGTCGAGACCCAGGACGTAGATCCCCATGTTCTTGAACGCCTTGAGCGTGTTGTTCAGGTTGGCCGCGCGGGCGACGGGGACGCGGACGGCGGCACCGGCGCTGGTCTTCCAGGCCGAGGCGGTGACGCCCACGGAGCGGCGCTCCGGGACTACGACGCCGTGGCCGCTGAAAGCCGAGACGGAGCGGATGATCGCGCCGAGGTTTCGGGGATCGGTGATGCCGTCGAGCGCGACGAAGAGCGGGGCGTTGGCTACGTGGCCCTTCTTCCAGGCCTCGAGGGTTTCTTCGGCGAGCTCGTACGCGTCCTGGTATTCATACGGCGGGATCTGCAGCACGAGGCCCTGGTGGATGGCGTCGTCGGTCATCCGGTCGAGCTCGGGCTTGCCGGTTTCCATCAGCGGGATGCCGCGTTCGGCGGCCAGCTTCAGGGATTCCTTGACGCGGTCGTCCATTTCGATGCGGACTGCGACATGCAGGGCCTTGGCCGGGATACCGGCGCGCAGGGCTTCGACCACCGAGTTGCGCCCGGTGACGACCTCTTCGGTGGCGCGACCCTTGGGACCGGAGCGGCCGGTGCGGGCGGCGGCGCTGGTAGTGCGGCTTCCGCTGGCGCGCTTGGCCTCGGAGCGTTCGGCGAGCTGCTTGTTCTTGAACGCCTTGTGGTAGGGGCGGTCCTCCGCCTTCGGCGTGGGGCCCTTGCCCTCCAGAGCCTTGCGGCCGTGACCGCCGGTTCCGACGGAGGGGCCCTTCTTCAATTTGACCGAGCGGCGACCGTTGTTGGCCATGAGTTTCACCCTTTAAATACGCGATTCGTTGACAAGTCTGACCTCCAGTCTACTGACTCGAGTAAAATCCACGATTTCGGGGTGGCCCGGAAGGGACGACGGCGGCCCACTTCACCGGCCGCCGGCAACGGGGGTTTAGCCGCGCTTCAGGCTCCAGCTCGCCCCGTCCGGGCCGTCCTCGACGACGACGCCGGCTGCGGCCAGCGTGTCCCGGATGGCGTCGGACGCTGCCCAGTCCTTGGCGGCCCGGGCGTGGGCGCGCGCCTCCAGCTGAGCCTCGACCAGGACGCCAAGTGCGGTGTTGGCTTGGTCGTCGGCCGCCGGCGTTGCGGTGGCGTTGAGGCCGAGGACGTCCAGCATGGCGGTGACGCTGGCCAGCGCCAGACCCGCGGCGTCGAGGTCGCCGTCGGTGAGAGCCGTGTTGCCGGCACGGACGGTCTCGTGGAGCACTGCCAGTGCCTGCGGAACGTTGAGGTCATCGTCCATGGCCACCCCAAAAGCTTCCGGGACAGAACCAGCGGATGCATCCGGTCCCGGGTCGGGCAGGACCCGGCTTGCGCGGCTGATGAACCCGTCAATCCGTTCGACGGCGGCGGCCGCCTCCTGCAGCGACGTCGGCTGGTAGTCCAGGACCGAGCGGTACTGCGCCTGGCCGAGGTAGTAGCGGACCACGCGGGCCGGGGCGAGTTCGAGCATTTCGGCCGGGCTGACGGTGTTGCCGATGGACTTGGACATCTTCTCGCCGGCGTAGGTGACCATGCCGTTGTGCATCCAGAAGTTCGCGAAGCCGTGGCCCGCCGCCTGGGACTGCGCCATTTCGTTTTCGTGGTGCGGGAAGCGCAGGTCCAGGCCGCCGCCGTGGATGTCGAACTCGGTGCCGAGGTACTTGGTGACCATGGCCGAGCATTCGAGGTGCCAGCCCGGGCGGCCGGCGCCCCACGGGGAGGACCAGCTCGCCGTCGTCGGCTCGCCGTCCTTGTAGCCCTTCCACAGCGCGAAGTCGCGGGGGTCCTTCTTGCCGCGGGGGTCCGCGTCCGGGGCGCCCTGCATGTCGTCGAGTTTCTGCCGCGTCAGCGAGCCGTACTTGGACCAGGAACGCACGTCGAAGTAGACGTCGCCGGAGTCGTCCAGAGCCGGGTAGGCGTGGCCTCGGTCGATCAGCTGCTGGATGAGGGTGTGCATTTCCGGGATGTGGCCGGTAGCGCGGGGCTCATAGGTGGGGCGGGAGACGCCCAGGGTGTCATAGGCCTTGAGGAATTCCTGCTCGTAGCGGTAGGCCAGGGCCCACCATTCCTCGTTGCGGAGGGCTCCTGGCTCGTCTTCAAAGTCGGCGCCGAACGAGGCGGCCGATTTGGCAAGGATCTTGTCGTCGATGTCGGTGACGTTGCGGACTGCCGTCACCCGGAAACCGCGGTACTGCAACCAGCGGGTCAGCTGGTCGAACGCAATGGCCGAGCGGATGTGGCCGACGTGTGGCATGCCCTGGACGGTGGCTCCGCAGTAGTACAGGCTCACCTTGCCAGGTACCAGGGGGACGAAGTCGCGGACTTCGGCGGATGCAGTGTCGTAAAAGCGCAGGGTCACCGCTCCAGATTAGCCGATGGCGCTCCGGGGCCTGACCCGCGGCTTTGCCGGCACGGCGCAGGCCGGCACGGCGCAGGCCGGCAGGCCAGCCGCCGGAGACGGCCGGTGCAGTGGCCTACTTGCAGTATTGGCCGATCTTGTTGATCTGCTCCGTGAGCTGGGCCGTCTGTTGATCCGTCTTGGTTCCCGTAGGGCTCGCCGCAACCTGCTTCATAATCTCGGCCATCTGCTGGATCGGGGCGCCCACCTCCGGCGCTACCTTGTCCGCAACCTCCTGGTAGTGCTGGCCAATCTGCCCTGCCTGCTCCTTCGCGCTCCCGGAGGGCACGAAGGTGTCGGTGTTGAGGAACTTACAGCTTTCCTCGACGCTGAGCTTCGGAGTGGCGCTAGGCGTTTGGGGCGTTGTCGTGGAGGCGGCACAGCCGCTCAGCATGGTCCCTGCCACGAGTACGACGGCGGTCAGCAGCTTCTTCACGGCAGGTCTCCTGGCAGTTCGGAACGGGTGTCTCGCTTGGGTCTTCCCTCAAGCGTAGGGGACCGGGGCCGGCTGTGCTTAACCTGCGGTGATTAGCCTGCCGTGCTTAACCTGCGGTGATTAGCCTGCCGGATACACGAGCGCTGTAGCCACGGCTGAGATCCCCTCGCCGCGGCCGGTGAACCCGAGCCCGTCGCTCGTGGTGGCCGTGACGCTCACCGGCGCCGCGGCAGCAGCGCTGAGGACCTGCTGGGATTCCTCCCGCCGCGGGCCGAACTTTGGCCGGTTCGCCACGAACTGAACGGCGATGTTGCCGATTTCGAATCCGTGGGCGCGAACAATCCTGGCGGCCTCGGCCAGCAGGGTCACGCCGGATGCTCCGGCATATTCGGGACGGTCCGTACCGAAGTGCGTGCCCAGATCCCCGATCCCGCAGGCCGAGAAGAGCGCGTCGGCGGCGGCATGGGCCACGGGGTCGCCGTCTGAGTGGCCGGACAGACCCCGCTCCCCCTCCCAGAAGAGGCCGCCGAGCCACAGCGGCTGCGGCTCCTCCTCGGCGGCGAAGGCATGGACATCGATGCCGATCCCGGTCCGGGGAATGACCGGGGGAACGACTGGCGGGTTGGCGGACATGCTCATCCCTCCACCCAGCGCAAGCCCAGGGGTCCTTCAAGAAGGCCTTCGGCCAGGATCAGGTCCAGGGGCGTGGTGATCTTCAGGGACTGGCTGGCGCCGCGTACAGCGTGGACCGGGACCCCGATGAGCTCCACAAGCATCGCGTCGTCCGTGACGAGGGCGGCCTGGCCGGCGTCGAACCCGGAGGCAGCCTCGTGGGCGCGCTTGAGGGTGCTCAGCGCGAATCCCTGCGGTGTCTGCACGGCGCGGAGCGACTCCCGGGGCGCCGTCCCGGTGACCAGCTCGGGGGCCACCGCGGCGCCGTCGCCGGTGGTCGGTTCCACGGTCTTGACGGTGTCGACGACCGGTATCACCGGGATGACGGCCGATGCACCGGCGCCGAGCGCCGCTGCCACGCGGTGAAAGACGGCTTCAGGCGTCAGCGCCCGGGCGGCGTCGTGGACCAGCACCGATTCGATATCGGGCAGGAGGGCCGCCATCGCGGCGCGGACTGAATCGGCGCGGTCCGCACCGCCGTCGACGACCGTCACGACGGGAACCCGGACGCCGTTGCCCGACGCTGCTCCGGCTTGCCCGGCCGCAAGCTCCTGCGTGAAGGCCTCGCACAGCGCCCGCAACTCAGTGTCACCCGGGGGGAGCGCAATGCAGATCTGCTGTGCGATCCCGGCAGCCGCCACACCGCGAAGGGCGTGGGTGAGGATGGTGTCCCCGCCGAGAGGCACCTTTGCTTTCGGCATGCCGTAGCCCAGGCGCTGGCCGGAGCCGGCGGCTACAACTATGACCGCCGTGGCGGGACCGGGCTGTGACGTATTCGCCTGTGACGTATTCGTCGGTGCAGTATCCATGGGCACAAGACTACGTCCCCGCGCCTCGGACCATCCCGTTGCCCTGGTTGTGGCTGCCCTGGAGCGCTCAACTCAAAGGGACCTCAACTGATAGCGCAACGGAGGGGGCGGCCGCTGAAAAGGGCAAAAAGAAGCCCCGGCGGCTGACGCCACCGGGGTTCGATTCTTAATCTGCGCCGGCCCTGTTGGGCCGGCCCTGTGCTAGGAAGCCAGGACCTCGTCGAGAACGCTTGCAGCCTTCTCTTCATCAGTCTTCTCAGCCAGTGCCAGTTCCGAAATCAGGATCTGACGGGCCTTGGCCAGCATGCGCTTCTCTCCCGCGGAGAGACCCCGGTCGTGATCACGGCGCCAGAGGTCACGGACGACCTCGGCTACCTTGATGACGTCACCGGAAGCAAGCTTTTCCAGGTTTGCCTTGTAGCGACGCGACCAGTTGGTGGGTTCTTCAGTGAACTCGGCCCGCAGCACATCGAACACGTGCTCCAAGCCTTCCTTGCCCACTACGTCCCGAACCCCTACCAGGTCAACGTTTTCTGCTGGAACTTCAATGGTCAGATCACCCTGAGCCACCTTGAGCTTGAGATACATCTTCTCTTCGCCCTTGACGGTGCGCATCTTGATTTCTTCAATTTTGGCTGCACCGTGGTGAGGGTAAACTACTGTCTCGCCGACCTCAAAAACCATGTGGACATTCCCCTTTCCCGCAGACCAGTTTATCACGATTAAGGCATACAACTGGCATCAAAAGGTGCCTGGAACCGCATGAATCCGGGGGAAATGGCCGCAATCCGCCCCCTCAAACCCCTTGACGAATGCGGATAATAGTGCCTGCGGCCCTAACTGCCAAGAGGTTTCCGTCCCCCGCCGAGCCGGGACCCGTCGCCGGAGGAGCACACGTGGCCGCGCTTGTGTGTAGTCGCCGAATCCTTGTTTGCGGCCGATTGCGGCTAGGCTATGGCTGAATAATGTTTCAAGACTCTCAAGGAGTGCGTGACGTGCGTTTCACTGCGATGAACCGGGGCCAGCGCGGCAAGCTGGCAATGGCAACGGCTGCACTTGGCATCGGCCTGTTGTCCCTGACCGGCTGCGGCTACATCAACGCCCAGCAGACCACGGAGCAGTACGCGGCCTCGGACGGAACCCGGACGGATCTCGGTGCGCTGCAGCTGCGCAACTTCATCATCGTCTCCGATGGCGAGGACAAGCCGGGCCGTGTGATCGGCGCCGTGTACAATACCTCCTCCAACGACGTGGTGCTGACCATCAAGGGTGCGGAGGGCTCGCAGACCCAGGTTCCGGTCAAGAAGAACTCCTACACCATGCTCAACGACTCCACCGACGCCGCGATCCTGACCCCGGCCGGCGCCAAGCCAGGCGCCGTCCTCGAGGTCACCATCTCCGAGAACGGCACCAACAAGGAAGCCAAGTTCACGGTTCCGGTCATGGACGGCACGATCGTCGACTACAAGTCGTACCTGCCGACGCCGGCGCCCACCGGGTCCGGCACGGCCACGTCGACGGAGGCGGCTACGCCGACCGAGACGGCCACACCGACGCCGAGCAGCACGGCCGGCCACTAGCTTCAACGGCTGGACCTATTGCAAAAGGAGGGGCACCTGCAGGTGCCCCTCCTTTTGTGTGTCCCCTGATGTACAACTGCGCCGGACTTCCAGCGGCCCGGCAGCAGGGCAGTCGGGCTGCAGCGGCCCGGCAGCAGCGGCCGCCGGGCTGCCTCTTCCGACCTTTAGGGCTCGAACTTGTAGCCCAGCCCCCGGACCGTGATCAGGTACCGCGGCGCGGACGCATCCGGCTCGATCTTGCTGCGCAGCCGCTTGACGTGGACGTCGAGGGTCTTGGTGTCCCCGACGTAGTCGGAGCCCCAGACCCTGTCGATCAGCTGCCCGCGGGTCAGGACCCGGCCGGAGTTCCGCAGCAGCATCTCCAGCAGCTCGAACTCCTTGAGCGGCAAGGCGACCTGCTCGCCCCCGACGCTGACCACGTGGCGTTCAATGTCCATCCGAACAGGACCGGCCTGCACCGTGGTGGAGACAAGCTCCTCCGGCTCGCTCTGGCGCCGCAGGACGGCCCGGACCCGGGCCACGAGTTCCCGCGAGGAGTAGGGCTTGGTGACATAGTCGTCGGCACCCAGTTCTAGCCCCACCACCTTGTCGATTTCCGAGTCCTTGGCCGTCAGCATGATCACGGGCACCCCGGAGCGTTGCCGGAGTTGGCGGCAGACCTCGGTGCCGGACTGGCCAGGCAGCTGCAGGTCCAGGAGCACGAGGTCGGCGCCGTTGCGGTCGAATTCGGTGATGGCGTCCAGTCCGTTGTCCACCACCTCCACTTCGAAGCCTTCTTTACCCAACAGGTAGGACAGGGGGTCGCTGAAGGACTCCTCGTCCTCGACAATCAGAATCCTGCTCAAGCGGTAGCTCCTTGCTCATGGACGCCTGCGGCGTCACGTCGTTGCGGTCTGGGGTCCCGACTGGAAGTTTGGGCAGCGGGCTTGCCCGCCTCGGGGACGTCCCCGTCGTCCTGCCCTTCTATCTCGGGAAGTCGAATGGTGAACGTGGAACCCTGGCCGAGCCGGGACCACAGGGTCACCTCGCCGCCGTGGTTGGAAATGACGTGCTTGACGATGCTCAGGCCAAGACCGGTGCCGCCGGTCTGCCGCGAGCGGGCAGCATCCACACGGTAGAAGCGCTCAAAGACGCGCTCCTGGTCCTCGGCGCTGAGCCCATCGCCCTGGTCCGTCACCGAGACCGCCACGAGACCGTCCTTGGCCCGGATGCCCACGCCCACCTTGGTGTTCTCCGGCGAGTAGCGGATGGCGTTATCGATCAGGTTGCGCAGGGCGGTTACGAGAAGGTCCTGGTCGCCGTAGACCAGGGCATCGGCGTGCCCGCCGACCACCAGCTGGATGTTCTTACTCTCGGCCGGCAGCACGGAGCGGTCCACGGCCTCGCTGACCACAAGGTTGATGTCCACCGGGCGGCCCTGCTGCGCGACGTTGGCGCCCTGGAGCCGGGAGAGTTCAATGATGTCCTGGACAAGCGCCGCAAGCCGTGTCGATTCCTTGTGCATGCGCTTGGCGAACCGCTTCACCGCCTCGGGGTCGTCAGCGGACGACTCGAGTGCCTCGGCCAGGAGGGAGATCGCCCCGACCGGTGTCTTCAGTTCGTGGGAGACGTTCGCGACGAAGTCGTTGCGGACTTCCTCGGTGCGGGTGAATTCAGTCCGGTCATCGGCCAGCAGGAGGACATATTCCTCCGTGATGACGGCGGCCCGGACCTGGACAACGATCGTGCCCTGGCCGAGCGGGCCGCGCGGCAGTTCCAGCTGCTGTTCGAGGATGACGCCGTCCCGCCGCACCTTGGCCGTCAGTTCCAGCAGCTGCTGGTGGACCACCGTGTGCCCGCGGACCAGGCCGTAGGCGTAGGCGGCGGGGCTGGCGCGGACCACGCCGTCGATCGCATCCACCACCACGAACGCGCGGCCGAGGACGGCGAGCACTTCCGCGGCCCCCTCGGGCAGCGAGGGGTCATCGACGTCGACATCGACAATATGCCGCTGCTGCTCACTGACCCGGAACGCGAGTACGCCGAACATGCCAAACGAGAGGCCGATCAGGCCGGCGATCACGCCGATGAGCATTGGATCCACGGCTCCAGCTTATGCTCTGCCACGTGACCGAAACCGAAATCTCCTGCGATTCGGGCAGCGGTTCAGCTAACGTTCACCTATTGGGGCGTAACAGTTCACCGGACCCTGAAAGAGTTGACAGTTGGAGCGCCGGTAGGTGAACCGAAATAGGCCCGCCACTTCGATTGCAGGCAATATTTCCGAGGAAAGGACGCACACGTGCGTAAGGTTTTTCAGGAGGAGCTCGCCCAGGTAAGGGAACAGCTCGTCGAGATCTCAGCGCTGGTCACAGAGGCCATCGATAAGGCCACGACAGCTTTCCAGGGCGCCGATATCGACCTCGCCGAGGACGTGATTGCCGCCGATGCCCGCATCGACTTCCTGCAGAACAGCCTCGACGAGCGGGCCATCGACATCCTCGCCCTCCAGGGCCCGGTGGCGAGCGATCTGCGCATGCTGGTTGGTTCGCTCCGGATGAGCGCCTCGCTCGAACGCATGGGCGACCTCGCCCGGCACCTGGCCCAGCTGGCGCGTCTGCGCTATCCGGCGTCAGTGGTCCCGGACCAGCTGCGGGAGACCTTCAAGGCTTTCGCGGAACAGGACCTGCTGATCGCCCAGAAGCTCACGGAGCTGCTGGCAACCCGCGACCTCGGCGTGGCCCGGGAGATCATGAAGGCCAATGGCGCCGTCAACGACCTTCACCTGAGCGTTTTCCAGGCGATCGCCCGCAGCGACTGGCAGGAGTCGCCGGCCACCACGGTGGACGTTGCCCTGGCCAGCCGCTACTTCGAGCGCTTCGCGGATCACGGCGTCTCCGTGGCCCAGAAGGTCACGTACCTGGTGACGGGCGCGTGGCAGCCGAGCACGATCGAGCACAACTGACTCCGGCCGACTGCGGCTGACTCAACCGCAGTTACAACGGCGCCGGTACAACGGCGCTGATAGCACCGCGCTGAACGAACGACGGCGTCCGGTCACCTTGGGGGTGGCCGGACGCCGTCGTTTGTGCTCTGTGCCTTGCTTAGTGCCTGGCCGGGCGGGGGCCGGTTACTTCTTGCCCTGGTTGGCGACGGCCTTGATGGCCTCGGCGGCGGCCTCGGGATCGAGGTAGGTGCCGCCCGGGTTCAGCGGCTTGAAGTCCTCATCCAGTTCGTAGACCAGCGGGATGCCGGTGGGGATGTTCAGGCTGGCGATGTCCTCGTCGCTGATCCCGTCAAGGTGCTTGACGAGGGCGCGGAGCGAGTTTCCGTGGGCGGTGACCAGGACGGTCTTACCGGCCCTGAGGTCTTCCTTGATGTCTGATTCCCAGTACGGCATGAGCCGGATCAGGACATCCTTGAGGCATTCGGTGCGCGGGATGGCGTCGCCGAGGTCCGCGTAGCGCGGGTCCCCCACCTGGGAGAACTCGGAATCGTCAGCCAGGGGCGGCGGCGGGGTGTCGTAGGACCGGCGCCACAGCATGAACTGCTCCTCGCCGAATTCGGCGAGGGTCTGGGCCTTGTCCTTGCCCTGCAGCGCGCCGTAGTGGCGCTCGTTGAGCCGCCAGTCGCGCTTGACGTCGATCCAGCCGCGGTCGGCTTTTTCCAGGGCCATGTTGGCCGTGTTGATGGCCCGCTTCAACCGCGAGGTGTAGAGGATGTCGGGGAGGATGTTGTTCTCCACGAGCAGCTCGCCGCCGCGCACCGCCTCGGCACGGCCCTGGTCATTAAGGTCAACGTCCACCCAGCCGGTGAACAGGTTCTTGGCATTCCAGTCGCTGTGGCCGTGGCGCAGCAGAATCAGCTTGTAAGTCATGGTTTTCATCCTAGCCGAGCGGTTGGCGGCGGTGCCGAGCGTTACACCGCGCGCGCTTCAGAGCGTGCCTCACCTCCTGCTTCACCGCCCGCTTCAGGGCAACGCGGGGTCGCTCCCGGCCCGTCCAGCGGCCACCACGGAAATGAGGTGACCCCGCGTTGGAGGATAGGCTTGGGCGGTGGTGCAGAAGGCTGAACGGGTGCTGGCCCCCCGGAACAAGGGCGGAACGAGGGGCAGCGCGCGCGGCGGCAGGCCCGTGGGTAACGTGACCCGCGGAATCACGAACCCCAACCGGATGCGCCGCGTGGACCGCTGGCTGACCGGGCCCCAGGCATGGCGGCTGCGGACCGCGGCCCATCCTCTCGCCGTCGACCTCGGGTACGGCGCCTCACCGGCCACCGCCGTCGAACTCTTCGAACGCCTCGCCGCGGTCCGCGGGGACGTACAAATGGTGGGGATCGAAATCGAACCGGAGCGCGTCCGGCAGGCCCAAGCCCTTGAACGGCCCGGCCTAAGGTTCCAGCTGGGCGGCTTCGAACTGCCCATGACCGGAGAGCCCGTGCTGGTCCGCGCCTTCAACGTGCTGCGGCAGTACGAGGAAGCCGACGTGGCGGGCATCTGGCGGCTGGTGCAGGACCGGCTGGCCCCGGGCGGGCTGTTCATCGACGGCACGTGCGATGAAATTGGGCGGCGCGCCGCCTGGGTGGCGCTGGACGTCGAGCGGCCGCTGAGCCTGAGCCTGTCCATGCGGTTCGGTGCCTTCGTGCTGCCCTCCGACGTTGCCGAAAGGCTGCCGAAGGCCCTGATCCACCGCAACGTGCCCGGCGAGAAGATCCACGCCTACCTACAGGCGATGGACCAGGCCTGGCTGGAAGCGGCGCCGCTGGCGGCCTTCGGAAACCGGCAGCGCTTCGGGGCGATGTGCCGCGCACTGCTCGACGCCGGCTGGCCGATCCAGGACGGCCCGTCCCGCTGGCGGCTGGGCGAAGTGACGGTCGGCTGGGAAGCCGTGGCCCCGGGAGCTTAGGTGCCGCCGGTGGTCACCAGGGGCCGTAGGGGCCCATGTTGCTGCCGCGGCCGCGGCCGGCGTCCTTGACGGCGGGGCGGACGTCGGCGAGGTACACGGACGCGGCCGTCACCGCTGCAAGGCCGAAAATCCCGAGCGAACTGGCGCCGCCACCGCTGCCCAGCTGCGAGAGCAGGGAAAACAGTCCCACGGCGAACGCGCCGCCGGTCAGGGCCAGCCAGAAGGTCTTGGTCCGCTTCGATACGGCCTCGAACGCGTTGGCCTTGTGCCGGAGGCAATCGAAAAACGCCCATGCCTCAAGGACAAAGGCCACGACAGCCAGGACCAGGTAAACCCCGGATTCGACAAAGTAAATGAGTATGCGTCCGTCCACTCCCCCAGCCTAGCCGTCCAGAGTGCCCAATGCCTGCTCCAAATCGGCCCAAAGGTCTTCCACGTTCTCAATGCCCACGCTCATCCGGACCAGGTTGTCCGGCACGCTCTCCGGCTCGGCGGCGTGCCGGCGCCGGCGTTCGATCAGGGATTCCACCCCACCCAGCGAGGTCGCGGGGAGCCAAAGCTGCAGGGCGCGGATCATGCGGTCCGCGGCGTCCGCGCCGCTGAGGCCCCTGCCCTGCCCACCCACCGGTGCCACCTCGATGCACAGGACGGAACCGAAACCCTTCATCTGCTCCTTGGCCCGCGCGTGGCCGGGGTCCGAGGCCAGCCCGGGGAAGCGGACGCCGGCCACCTTCGGATGACCGTCGAGCCGCTCGGCCAGGATTTGGGCCGACGCCTGCGAACGCTCGATCCGCAGCGCCAGGGTGCGGAGCCCGCGCAGCGCCAGCCATGCCTCGAATGGTCCGGCGATTCCGCCGTGGATGGTGCGGTGGTGCAGCAGGGCGGCGCGGAGACCGGCGTCGGACGTCACCAGGGCACCGAGTACGACGTCGGAGTGGCCGGAGAGGTACTTGGTCACCGAATGCAGCACGACGTCGGAGCCCAGGCTCAGGGGCTGCTGCACCAAGGGCGTGGAAAAGGTGTTGTCCGTGACGACGATGGCGCCGGCCTCGTGCGCGGCGGCGGTCAGGGCCCGCATGTCCGCGACCCCGAGCATGGGGTTCGTGGGGCTCTCCAGCCAGAGCATGCTGGCGGCGCGCCCGCCGGCCGGGGCAAGCGCCGCAAGTACAGCGTCGGTGTCCGCGATATCCACCGTCCGCAGCTCGAGGAACCCTTTGGCCGCCAGTTCGGTGGCCATGGTGACCGACCCCGCATAGCTGTGCGACGGCATGACGAGCACGCCCTGGGCGGGCACCAGGGACAGGGCCGAACTCACGGCGGCGAGTCCCGAGGCGTAGAGCAGGCCCGGCAGTTCCGAGCCCTCCAACTGGCCCAGCGCCTCTTCAAAGGGGTCCCACGTGGGGTTGGAATACCGGCCGTAGCCGCGGTCGCCGTCGCCCAGCGGTCCCGTGCCGAAGTAGGTCGAGGACAGCACCAGCGGCGGGTTGACCGGTTCGTCGCGGGTGCGCGGCGGGCGCCCTGCCGCGACGACCAGGGAATCCGGCGAAAGCGTGGCGGCCTGTTCTTCAGTAAGACTCATGAGGACAGGGTACGTGGGCGCCCGGCAGGGTACCCAAGCCGTTACGCCGCAGACTATCCGCAGACTGGAGTGTCGGGGATTGTCGGTACTCTTGAACGGTGACTACCCAGAGCCCCGGAGCGTCCGGCCGAAAGTTGACCGGCCTGTTGCCCGGACTGTTTATTGCCTTCGAGGGCGGAGACGGCGCCGGCAAGTCCACGCAGGCGGCTGAACTCGCCAAAGCCCTGGAATCGGATGGTTTTACCGTGCTGCGGACCCGGGAACCGGGCGGCACGGCGATCGGCGAGAAGCTGCGGTCCCTCGTGCTGGATCACGGCCACGGCCACATCGATGCCCATACCGAGGCCCTGATTTTCGCGGCATCCCGGGCGGCGCACGCGAGCCAGGTCATCCGCCCCGCCCTGGAACGCGGCGAAATCGTCCTTACCGACCGGTACATCGATTCCTCGGTCGCGTACCAGGGCGCCGGCCGAGGCCTCGGAACGCAGGCGGTCCGGGACATCAATGCCTGGGCCACATCGGACCTGCAGCCGGACCTGACGGTACTCCTCGACGTCGAGCCCGCCGTTGGCCGGCAGCGGCGCACCGCCGGCGAGGCCGCCGAAGACCGCCTCGAGTCCGAGGCCGACGAATTCCATGCCAAGATCCGGGCGGCCTTCCTGGACCTCGCCTCGGCCCGGCCCGAGGCGTATCTGGTGTTGCCCGCCCGGCTGCCGGTCGCCGAACTCGCTGCCCGGATCCTCGAGCGCGTCGAATCCCTGCTGGCCGTCACCCAAAGCAGCACAGCATGACGGTCTGGGACGACCTCCAGGGCCAGGACGCCGTCGTGGCCCAGTTGCGCCAGGCGGCCCAGAACGAAGGGCTCACGCACGCGTGGCTTTTCACCGGACCGCCCGGCTCCGGCCGTTCCAACGCCGCGAAGGCGTTCGCCGCGGCCCTGAACTGCGACCAGGAGGACGTCAGCCTGCGCGGCTGCGGCGAATGCCCGGCGTGCCTGACCATCCTCGGCGAAACCCATTCCGACGTCTCGTTCGTGCGCACGGAGAAGGTCACCATCACCATCGACGAGGCGCGTGAGCTCGTGTCCACCGCCGGGAACCGGCCCTCGTCGGGCCGGTGGCGGATCATCGTGGTGGAGGACGCGGACCGGATGGCCGAGCGGACCACCAACGTGCTGCTCAAGGCCATCGAGGAACCCACGCCCCGCACCGTCTGGATGCTCTGCGCCCCCTCCCCCGCCGATGTCCTGGTGACCATCCGCTCCCGCTGCCGGCCGGTGGCGCTGCGGCTTCCGCCGGCTGCCGCCGTCGCTGCACTGCTGGTGAAGCGCGACGGCGTGGACCCGGCGGTCGCCGAGCGCGCCGCCCGCGCGGCGCAGAGCCACGTCGGGATCGCCCGCCGCCTGGCCCGGGACCCGGAGGCCCGGGAGCGCCGGCTCGAGACGGTGCGGTTTCCGCTGTCCCTTCGCGGCGTCACGGCGGCGGTCATGATGGCCGAGAAACTGGTCAAGATCGCCACCGAGGAAGCCAACAGCTCCAACGACGAGCGCGACGCCGCCGAGAAGACGGCGCTTCTGGCCACTCTCGGGGCACCCGAAAGCGGCACGCTGCCGCCAGCCATGCGGAGCCAGGTCAAGCAGCTCGAGGACGACCAGAAGCGCCGCGCCAAGCGTTCCGTCACCGACTCCCTTGACCGCACCCTGACGGACCTGTTGTCCTTTTACCGGGATGTCCTGATCATCCAGATGGGGAACGCAGTGGAACTCGTCAACGTTGAACTCAGAAGCGAACTCGAAGACTTCGCCTCCCGTTCCACCGCCGAAGTGACCCTTGCCCGAATGGACGCCATCAACAAGGCCCGCACGCGGATCACCACAACCAACGTGGCCCCGCTGCTGACGATCGAGTCCATGGCTTCCAGCCTTATTTGACGGTTCCGGCCGCTCCAACGATCATCTTCGCTTTCGTTCCTAGCCTCCAAGGAGAACCGCATGAAGCCTGCTCGACCCCAGTCCGCAAGATCCAGATCCCTGGCGATCGGCATGCGGGCCGTCGGCGCCGTGGCCCTGGCCCTCACGCTGGCCTCGTGCACCCTCTTCGGCGGCGGGGGCGGCAACGGGTCCAGTGCGCCGGCATCGGGGGCGGCGGGGCAGGCGGACCCGTCAATCGTGGCGGCCGCGCCGGCCGAGCTGCGCAGCTACTACTCCCAGCAGGTCGACTGGAAACCGTGTGAAGGCAACTTCCAGTGCGCCAAAATCAAGGTTCCGCTGGACTACAGCAAGCCCGACGGCGAACGCATCGAGCTTGCCGCCATCAAGCTCGCCACGACAGGCGACAAGAAGGGCACCCTGATGGTCAATCCGGGCGGCCCGGGCGGCTCGGGGTACGACTTCGTCAGGGATGCGGCCAACACCAATATTTCGGACAAAGTCCGGTCCGCCTACGACATCGTGGGCTTCGACCCCCGCGGCGTGAAGCGCTCCGCCCCGGTCACGTGCCTCACGGACAAGGAACGCGACGCGTCCCGCGCCAAGACCTACGCCCTGGACACCGACGCCGGACTAGACGAGGCCCTGGCCGACAACAAGGCCATCGCTGCCAAGTGCGTGGAGAAAACCGGGCCGGTGCTGGCCCATATCGACACCGTCAGCGCCGCGAAGGACCTCGACATCCTGCGCGGGGTGGCCAACGACTCCAAGCTGAACTACCTCGGTTACTCCTACGGGACGCTCCTCGGCGCCACCTACGCATCGCAGTTTCCGGACAACGTGGGCCGGTTGGTCCTCGACGGCGCCCTTGACCCATCGCTGAGCAACGAGGAACTGACCCGCGACCAGGCCGTGGCCTTCGAAAAGGCCCTCCACGCCTATGTCGCCAAGTGCCAGCAGACGTCCGGATGCCCCCTCGCGGGAAGCACCGAGGAAGGTGTCCAGCAGATCCGCAACGCCATCAGCGCGGCCGAGGCGAACCCGCTGCCGGCGAAGGACGGCCGGAAGGTCTCGGGCTCCACGTTTGTCAGCGGCCTCATCATCCCGCTCTACAACAATGACAACTGGCCGATCCTCACCCGGGCGCTCGCCACCGCCCTGGCCGGCGACGGCACGGGCATGTTGCAGCTGGCCGACTTCGGCGCCGACCGCGATCCCAGCGGCACCTACACGTCAAACAGCACCTTCGCCTTCAACGCCATCAACTGCCTGGACTACCCGATGGTGTCCGACACCGCGTCCATGCGGGCCGAGGACCAGAAGCTGCGCCAGCTGTCGCCCACGCTGGGCTACTACTTCGCCTATGGCGGCAGCAACTGCAAGGACTGGCCGTACAAGAACGTCCGGACCCCTGCCCCGGTCGATTACAAGGGCTCGGCCCCGATTGTCGTAGTTGGAACCACCGGCGACCCGGCTACGCCCGTGCAATGGGCCAGTTCCCTGCGCAAGCAGCTTGGGAACGCCTCGCTGCTGACCTGGAAGGGTGAGGGCCACACGGCGTACGGCCGTTCCAACAGCTGCATCGGCAACGCGGTCGATGACTACCTGGTGGACGGAAAGGCCCCGGCGGACAACACCGTCTGCTAGGTCCGCGACGGGGCCGCATGGCGGCTTCGGTCGCTCATTTTGACCCGGACGCCGGGACTCTATTACAGTTGTCTCTTGCATGATCCGCCCGGTTCACAGGGCATTCATGTGGTTGCTTCCTTAGCTCAGTTGGTAGAGCGTCTCACTCGTAATGAGAAGGTCGCCAGTTCGATTCTGGCAGGAAGCTCGGGAAGAACCCCGTATCACCGTTGACTCAACGGGGATACGGGGTTTTTTATTGGTTGCGGCGGGACGGGTCCGGACGGGGCCGCATCGGGCCAGGAACCCCGACCCAGAAGAAGGCCCCGCAGCCCTCAGGGGCGGCAGGGCCTTCTTGTAGTTCGCGCGGGGTCAGTGGGTGCGACCCGGATGCTTATGCGGGGACGTCGAACCGCTGGCCCTCGGGTTTTGATTCCAGCAGCGTGAAGACGAGGAGAATGATGCCGCCGATAAACGGGATGAGGACGATGAGGTACATCCAGCCGCTGAAGTTCGAGTCGTGGAGTCGACGGACCGTCAGGGCCAAGGACGGGACAATGACTGCCAGGAACCAGACGGCTGCCAGGATGAGCCCGATCATATAGGCGGGGCCGGGGACGCTGGCGCCGTTGGGGCCCAGTTTTGCGCCGGCCGCCCCACCGGCAAGCATGATGACGTTCAAGACGATCGAGACGAGACCGGAGACGAGCATCCACCACCAGTATTCGCTCCGGCTGGCGCGGCCGGAGAACGTCCCGTACTTCTTGAAGAACCGCGACGCGGCCTCTGGCAGGGAAGCGCCGTAGAGCGGTGCCCAGAGTGGCACGGGCCCGGATCCGTGAGCCGGGTACGCCGCAGCGGCGTACGGGTTCGGCGCCCACCCCGGGTTCTGCCGGGGCTGCTCGCTGGGCCACCTCTGCCGGCCGGTGCCTTGCTGAGAATAATGCGGATCTGACATGTGATGCTCCTTCACTGGTGTGCCGGGTGGATCCGGGAGGGTCAGGGGACGTCGGCCGCGGCGGAATCGCTGAAGTGTGGCGCCTGGCTCGGCGGGGGCAGGACATGGGCCTGGGCACGCTCGGCACCGCGGCGTTGCGCGTTATGGACCTCGAGGCGGTGACGGCCCGCGATGACGGAGCTGGGACTGCTGCCGAGTAGCCGGCGCGGTTGTGCCATGGTTCCCCCAATACCGGGCGCCCCAGCGGGCCCCCGGCTGTCATGCTACCGGCGTTTTCGTCCCGTGGGCACTATGGCATCCCGGAATGTTTCCGCAGGTCAGGGAGCAGAAAGGGCCGACACCTTGGTGTGCCGTCCTCAGGGCCGGAAGCTATTCGACGAGACGGAGATTTGGGCGCGGTTTAGGCGGCTCCGACGAAGGTACCCCTCAGGGATGCGGTGCCGCTATTTGCAGGTGGCGAGAATCCCGGCGATGGCGTCGTGCTCGGGAGGGGTCATCCAGAGCTTGTACTTGGCCTTCACAGCAGTCTGGCGGGCGACGTATTCGCACCGGAACGCCTTGTTGGCCGGCAGCCAAGCATCGGCCGAGGAGTCTGACTTCTGCTGGTTCGCGGGGCCGTCGGCGGACATCAGGTTCAGCGGATCGTTGGCGAGCTGGAGGCGCTGGCCGGCGCTGATCTGCTGGGCGCCGGTCTGCCAGGCCAGCGACAGGGGAATAATGTGGTCGATCTGGACGTCGGCCGAGTTCTCACCACGGGTGAAGGTGATGGTCTTGCCGGTGTACTTGTCGGCAAGCTTGCCGGAGGCGATGACGCAATCCCTGGTCCCCGGCTTGGTCGTCACGTCGGTGAGGTCACGGCGGAGCATGTCGTTGCGCGTGTCGCAGCCGTTGTGGTCTACATCGGACCAGGCGGGACCGAACTGCCCACGGCTGTACCCGGTCTTTGGGGCCTTGCCCTTCACCGGGATGGACGCCAGCTGGGCTACGGCCGCGGCGGCCTCGCCCGGGTGCGCGGCACCGGCACCGGCACCGGCACCGGCACCGGGACCGGGAGCCTGGGATGCGGCCGCGCTGTGTACGGCGTCTGCGATTTTGGCGCCAACGTGGGCTGCGGCATCACAGCCGGCGAGGGAGCCTGCGAGAAGCAGGCCGGCAAGGACGGTCAGGGACTTGGTGGCGGCGGAGCGGGAGATGTTCATGCCAATCATGAGTGCGGCGAAAATGACCAGATTACCCGCACCCCGTTCCGTGCCCGCGCAGGCCGGAGCATGGAGTCGCTCACGTGAGGCTGTGGCCGCGGCTCCTAGCTGCTTCTCGTCAATACGTTGCGCGGTGAGGGCGCCCTTGCGCGGCCGGCTACTTCAGGGTGAGCACCGGGTTGACGGGAGCCTTCAGCGAATCCACCTGCAGGCCTACGGACAGTTTCTGGCCGGCGGCGACCTTCGTGGCCCAGTCCGAGCCGCTGCAGGTCACCGACACCTTGGGGAGCACCGTGCAGCTGATGCCCCAGGAGTTGGCCACCCGGGTGACGTTCGGATCGGGCCAGCTCACGCTCCAACCGGCCGCCGCCCGGAGGCCAGTGACCTCGATATTGGCCACGTAGCCGCCGGTCCATGAACTGCCGAGGTTCCAGACCGCGCTGATCGGCGCGCCCGATGTAGGGGTGGGCGACGGCGTCGGCGTGACGGTCGGCGTCGCCGTGGCCGTGGCCGTGAGCGACGGCGTGGCAGTCGGCGACGGCGTTGAGGTGACGGTCCCGCCCAGAAAGAACCCCTTTGGCCAATATTTCCTTCTGCGCCTCGACGCGGCGACCGGCCCCTGACCTGCGTATTGTCTTTTTCCGGGCCGTCCGTCAGCCTTAGGAAATGGAACGGCCCGGGCGCAGGATGCCAGCCGGCCAGCAATACCCGCCGTCGCGGTCCGGCAGCCAAACCGGGAAGTGGCGGCACCGGCTGTGGGGCCCGGTTGTCGGCTTCGGCCTGGTCAGCCTCGCCGCGGACATGGTGTCCGACGGCGCCCGCCCGCTCGGCGGTCCCCTGCTGGCCCAGCTCGGTGCGTCCGCGCTGTTCGTCGGCCTCGTGACCGGCGCCGCGGAAGCCGCGTCCCAGGGACTCCGGCTGGTGTTCGGCCCCTGGGCGGACCGCACCGGGAAGTACTGGACTTTCACGATGGCCGGCTATGTGCTGACTGCGGTGTGCATCCCGCTGCTGGCGTTGACGCCGTTCGCCGGGACCGCCGGGATGGCCCTGGCAGCCGTGCTCATCATCGGGGACAGGGTAGGCAAAGCCGTCCGCAGCCCGGCGAAAACCGTGCTGCTCGCCGCCGTCGCCGGGCCGGTTGGCCGGGGCCGCGGCTTCGCCGTCCACAAGTCCCTCGATCTGGCCGGGGCGCTCCTGGGCCCGCTACTCGTCTCGGCGGTGCTGGTTGCCACCGGCTCACTGCCGGCAGCCTTTGCGGTGCTCATCATTCCGGCGGCGGCGGCGCTGGCGATTCTCGTTTGGCTGCGCCGCCGCGTCCGGGATCCCGGCGAGGACAGGCCCGTGGCCGACCCCTCCGGCTTGCCGGAGCCGCCCCGCGGGAAACCCGCCGGGCGGCAGCCGTCGGCGCTCTCCAGCGTCTTCACCTTGTTCGCGTTTGCCGGGTTCTTCTGGAGCGCCGGACTCGTCGCCTTCGGCGTCATCTCCTATCACCTGACGGCGGACGTGGCCGTCCCCGTCTCGGTGGTTCCGCTGCTGTACGCCGGCGCCATGGGGGCCGCCGCCGTCGGGGCCCTCGCCAGTGGCGTCCTTTACGACCGCGCCGGGGCGGCCGTGCTCCTGGCGCTGCCCGTGCTGATTATGGGGGTGCCCGTACTGGCCCTGGCGCCGAGCGCCGGGCTCGTGCTCGCCGGCGTCCTGGTCTGGGGTGCCGCCACCGGCATCCAGGACTCCACAGTCAAGGCGCTGGTCGCCGATTTGGTGCCCCAACCCCGGCAGGGCACGGCGTACGGGGTGTTCGCGGCGTTCGAGGGCGCCGGAGCCTTGGCCGGCGGCGCCCTGTACGGGTCACTTTACGGCGCACGGCCGGCGCTCATCGCTGCCGTGGCCGCACTGCAGGCAACGGCCCTTGTCCTGCTGCTCGTCACGCTGCACCGGGCCCGGCACGCATCACCTGGCCAAGGGCCCGCGGATGGGCTGACTTAGCGCGCCCAGACCGAGGCCGCGCCGGAATGTCCCGTGATGATGCTCTGGTAAATGAAGAAGGCCCCCGCGAGGGCGCCGGCAATCAGGACGGCTCCCCGGACAATCCGGTTGCTCCGAAGGCCGCCAAGGAACGCCAGGCGCCGGCCAAAGGGCTCGTAGGTGACCATCAACATTGCCGCCACCAGGACGAAGAAGATCACGGAAAGCACTTTGAGTACGTCACCTTCCTGGGCGTGCTCGTGGACCACCGCCGACGCCGGACGGACTTTCTCCAGCTGCTCGCCTGCCTGCGCGGTCAGGAGTGTTACTGGCACCAGCCCCAGTGACAACACGCCCAGGGGCCACGCCAGGTAGCCCCACCAGCGCCGTGCCACGGCATAAACGATGGCGCCAAGACCTGCAATGGGCGCTAATACCACTACGGCGTGGACGAGCAGGACATGGGCCGGGAGCCCACCAATTTCGATCAAGTGAAATCTCCTCCAGAACGTGACGGCACCGGGTCTGATAACGGGGCAGCGAACTCGCGGCGGGGCCAGACTCCTATGATTCTTGCATGGGATCGCGGGAACTAGCGGGCATTGCCGGGCCGCTCTATGCATTGCCCTACGGGGAGTTCGTGGCTGCTAGAACGGCGGCGGCCAAAGACGTCAGTTCCGCGGGTGTCACCGCCGCCGAGCAGCGTGCCCTGGCGGCCGCAGTCCGTGCCCTGCCCAAGCCGTCGGTCGCGGCGTGGGCGGTGAACATGCTGGCGGCGCACAGCCCCGAAATCCTGCGGGAGCTGGCTGCACTGGGGACGTCGATGCAGGCCGCACAGGATGCCTTGGATGCAGCGGACCTCCGTCGCCTCGCCCAGCAGCGGCGCCAGCTCCTCGCCAGCACGGTGAAGGCGGCGCAGGCCTTGGCGGCCCGGCACGGACGGGCCATCAGTGCCGCCGTCGCGACGGAAGTGGAACAGACCCTGCGGGCCGCCACCGCCGATCCCGGGGCCGCCGCCGCCGTGCAAAGCGGCTGTCTGCTCCGGGCGCTCTCGGCGGACGGGGTCGACGTCGTCGACCTCGCCGGCGCAGTGGCTGTCCCGGGGAGCCATGCGGCGTCGGTGCCCGGCACTGGAGCCGCGCCTGGAACCGCGCCTGGAACGGCCAGCGTCCACCGGTCAGCACCAGCGACCGCCGCCGGCGGGACAGAACCGGCGGACCGGACCGCACAGCGCGGCGGAACTGCCGGTGGAAAGCCGACAACGGAACAGCCCCGCCTCCGGGCCGTCGGGACGGCACGGATGACGCCCACGCCGTCGGCAGTGGAACGGGCGCGGACCGCCCTGGAGGCGGCCGAAGTGGCCGCCGCGGAAGCCGACGAGGAGGCAGGCCGCGCGGCCGCGGAGCTGGCGGAGGCGACGGCGGAAACCAGCCGGCTGGCCGACGAGGTGCGCGAGCTCAGGCGGCGTCTGGACGCGGCAGAAGCCGGGCTCAAAACGGCCCGGAAGGATCACGAGCTGGCGTCGGCTCTGGCGCAGCAGACGGCACGGGCCGCCGACCGGCAGCGCCGCAAGGAAGTCCTGGCGCGGGAACGGGTGCTGCGGCTCGGCAACACGCCGGAGGAGTGAAGTCTTAGTGTCGGTGGTCAGTCGCACACTGGAATCATGGAGAACAACCAGAATTTCCAGCAGGGTTTCCGCCATGATATCGAGTCAGATTTTGAGGCGGATTTCAACGACGCACAGGATGGCGCACTGCATTTCGTGGTCACCTACCTGGACACCGACTGCGGCCGGATCCGCACCGAGAGCTTCGATGACGCTGCCTCCGCAGACCGCTTCGCCAGCCGCTGCGTTGCGGGCGAAGACGGCTGGGCCGTGGTCGATGCAATTCCGGCGAAAGAGCGCCGGGCCGCCGCCTGACTCCGGAGACTTTCGGGACGCCCGAAGGGCCTCCACCCCGTGCGGGGTGAAGGCCCTGTGCGAACGCCGGCTGGCTGCCGGCGTCACGGGAGGTGCTTAGGCGAAGTCGGAGACGGCCGGATCCGGTCCGATCCGGCCGGCATCTTCGGCGGAACGGTCCAGCCCGTTGATGGCCTGGATGTCGGTCTCGTCGAGGCTGACGTCCAGGGCAGCGTAGTTCTCGCGGATCCGGGACTCGGTCACCGACTTCGGAATGACCACGTTGCCGATGGCCAGGTGCCAGGAGATGACAACCTGGGCCGGGGTGGCGCCGTGCTTGGCGGCAATCTGGGCAATGACGGGGCTCTCGAGGAGCTCGCCGCCCTGGCCCAGCGGCGACCATGCCTGGGTGAGGATGCCCTTGGACGCGTTGAACTCGCGCAGGTCGGCCTGGCTGAAGAACGGGTGCAGTTCGACCTGGTTGATGGCCGGAACAACGCCGGTTTCATCGATCAGGCGCTGCAGGCCCTCCTTGGTGAAGTTGGAGACGCCGATGGTCTTGACCCGGCCCTGCTTCTGGAGCTCGATGAGGGCCTTCCATGTGTCAACGTATTTGTCCTGCTTGGGCTGCATCCAGTGGATCAGGTACAGGTCCAGGGTCTCGAGGCCGAGCCGCTCCATGGATTCCTCGAACGCCTTCAGGGTGGACTCGTAGCCCTGGTCCGCGTTCCACAGCTTGGTGGTGATGAAAATTTCCTCGGGCTTGAGGCCGGAACGCTCGATGGCGCGGCCTACGCCTGCTTCGTTGCCGTAGATCTTTGCCGTGTCGATGTGGCGGAAGCCGGCCTCGAACGCCTGGACAACCACCTTTTCGGCCACGTCATCTTCAACCTGCCACACGCCGTAGCCAAGCTGGGGGATGGTGTTGCCGTCATTGAAAGTCAGTTCCGGTGAAAAAGTCATATAAGTATCCTGCCAACTTCGGCGCCCTCCGGCCAGCGACAGGGCGCCGCTAAGCTAGGCGCGTAACCGGGAATACCCGGGAAATTAAGGGAATGTCGGGAAACCCAGCCATGCCGGGGCGGGCCTGTGCAAGAGACTAATTCGCGTAGCGGCTCAGGCTGGCGTCGGGCCGCCGCCGTCGGCTTCCGCAAGCCGCCGCTCGGCGTCGTGGACCTGTTCCAGCACGGAATCGGCGCGCCGCCGCACCGACGCGGCGCCCGCCGGGACCGGACCCACGGCAAGCCGGAGCATCGCGGCCGCCTCAGCCGTCATGGCCAGGGAGTTGCCCGCCGTCGACAGGGCGCGGTGGACCCCTGCCAGCGGCCCCGGGATGTCCAATCCATTGCTGGGAAAGCGCCGCTGGGCCTCCACGCAGACCTGCCGGACCCGGGGCGCGAGCGCGGAGAGCTGATTGGCGATCTCGACGAGCTCGCCGTACAGGGCCTCGTCTTCGACCCCCTCGAGGACCTGGTGGTAGCGGTCAAGCCCGCGGTTGAACCGGTCGTGGGCGCGCCGCCAGAGCCCCTTGCCAAGTTCTGCGTCGTCCCTGCGGCCTTGCCGTGCTGCGCTGAAGAAGCCCAAGGTCGCGCTAAAGGTACTGGCCCGGGCCATGGTCCGGGTCCGCGGGTTCGGGCGGCTCGGGGGACTCCGCGCCGTGACGCGGCGCGGCGGCGCGGACCGGTTCGCCGTTTTCCCCGATGATGACGCCCGGCGCGATCACGGTTCCGGGCGGCAGCTGGCGCAGCTGCATTTGGGCGTAGGTGTGCTCCCTGGCGGCGTGCTGCGCCGCGATGGCCGTCTGGATGCCGTGGAAGAGCCCCTCAAGCCAGCCGACCAGCTGGGCCTGGGCTATCCTCAGTTCCGCGTCGGAGGGGGTTGCGTTCTCCGGAAAGGGGAGGTTGATCCGTTCAAGCTCCTCAACGAGCTCCGGGGCCAGGCCGTCCTCGAGTTCCTTGATGGACCTGTCGTGGATTTCGGCCAGCCGGACGCGGGCAGCGTCGTCCAGGGGCGCGGACTTCACCTCGTCCAGCAACTGCTTGACCATCGTGCCGATCCGCATGACCTTGGCGGGCTGGTCCACGAGGTCCTGAAGTTCGCTGCCCCGGGGCGGCCTGGGCCCGGCACCGGGTCCACCGGCGCGGCCGGGCGGCACTGCAGCCGGTGGCGCCAGGGGCGTCCCGGGCAGGGCGTCATCCACGGGTGTGCCTTCGACGGGCACGTCGTCGGCAGTTTGGGCGCTGGGCTGAGTGTCGTGCTGATCGCTCATGGCTTCATACTCTCACGCGCCGGGCGGCCCGGACCCGGCGTCCGCCGGGAGCGGAGGGGCGGCGTCGGACACCGTTGTGCCCCACGCCGCCCTCCCCCGGCCCGGCCGGGCCAGCTGCCCAGCATCAGCCGCTCAGCAACACCGGCTCAACAACACCGCCCCTGCGGGTTGGTGTCCTGCCGGTCGGTCCGGTCACGCCAGAACTCCCGCTCGGTGAGGGGAAGGCTGGTGTGCCCGGAGGCCTCATGGTGCTCCAGGTACTTCTTGTAGGCATCGGCGCCCAGCACACGGCCGAGGTACCCGGCAAACCCGCGGAACCCCGCGAGGACCGCGTTCACGTCCGGCCCGGCATCAGTGGTGCCCGGACTTTTCGAGCCGGTCTCCGGCCGGGAGCTGGTTCCACTCGGCCACGAGGTCACGCTCCGCCGCCGTGGGGACAAATCCTGCCGGGGCGAAGACTCGGGAGGCCTGTGCGGGGTCTTCGTGCTCGGCGTTGGGCAGCCCCGCGGCGGTGTTCCGCAGGGCCTTGATGGTTGCCATCACTGCCGTGATGATGACGACGATGCTCAGCACCACGAAGATGATCGAGAGCCATCCCTGGATCATCGTGTTGCGGACCACGGCCTCCATGGCGGCCTGGGTCTTGGCGGTCCCAAAGGAGGTCTTGCCGTCCGCCAGAGCCTTGGCGAAGGCTGCGTTGTTGGCGAAGTAGCCCACCGCCGGAACGGGCGAGAAGATCTTGTAGAAGCTCGCCGTGATGGTCACGACGGCGGCCAACGCCAGCGGCGCCGCCACGATCCACAGGAACTTCGGGGCGGTGCGCTTGGCGGCAATGGCCAGACAGACCGAGAGGGCGATGGCCGCGAGCAGTTGGTTGGCGATCCCGAACAGCGGGAACAGGGTGTTGATGCCGCCCAGCGGGTCGGTGACACCCATCAGCAGGACCGCGCCCCAGGCGGCCACCATGATGGCGGTGCAGAGCCAGGCGCCCGGGCGCCAGGAGTGTTCCTTGAACTTCGGGACGAAGTTGCCGATCGAGTCCTGGAGCATGAAGCGGGCAACGCGGGTGCCGGCGTCGACGGCCGTGAGGATGAAGAGGGCCTCAAACATGATGGCGAAGTGGTACCAGAAGGCCATCATCGCGGTGCCGCCGATG
Source organism: Arthrobacter humicola (assembly GCF_022803015.1). GTDB lineage: Bacteria > Actinomycetota > Actinomycetes > Actinomycetales > Micrococcaceae > Arthrobacter > Arthrobacter humicola_A. The sequence continues at coordinate 55,131 of NZ_JAFKON010000012.1, read as the reverse complement.
AACTGCTGCATGATGTGGGCAAGGCCGACGGCGAGGGTGGGCGCGCCGCCCGAACGTGACACGATGCTTTGCTCCCCCACGTCCTTGGCCGTCTGTGCGAGGTCACCGGCCGTGATGTTGACGCCGGACAGGCCCAGGCTGTTGACCCACGCGGCCGCGGTCTCGACGGTCCCGCCGGTCAGCGCCGCGGGGGCGTTCATGGCGAAGTAGATGCCGCGGTCAATGGAGATTGCGGCGACGAGGGCCATGATGGCCACGAAGGATTCCATGAGCATGCCGCCGTACCCGATCAGGCGCGTCTGGCGCTCCTTCTCGATCAGCTTCGGTGTGGTGCCGGAGGCGATCAGCGCGTGGAACCCGGACAGCGCGCCGCAGGCGATCGTGACGAAAAGGAACGGGAACAGGGCGCCGGAGAACACCGGACCGTTGTCCCGGCCGGCGAACTCGCTGAAGGCAGGCACGGTGATTTCGGGGCGGACCACAATGATGGCCAGCGCCAGCATCACAATCACGCCGATCTTCATGAACGTGGAGAGGTAGTCGCGGGGGGCCAGGAGGAGCCAGACGGGCAGGATGGCTGCGATGAAGCCGTAGATGATGAGGCCCCAGGCGATGGTGACCTTGTCCAGGTGGAAGAACGCGGCACCCCATTCGGTGCCCGCCACGGCGCCGCCGCCGATGATGGCGGCCATGAGCAGCACGAAACCGATCAGGGACACCTCCATGACCTTGCCCGGCCGTATGAAGCGCAGGTACACGCCCATGAAGAGGGCGATCGGGATGGTCATGCCCACCGAGAAGACGCCCCAGGGGCTCTCGCCGAGGGCGTTGACGACCACCAGGGCGAGGATGGCGACGATGATCACCATGATGAGCAGGGTTGCGATGAGGGCGGCCGTGCCGCCGATGACGCCGAGTTCCTCGCGGGCCATCTGGCCCAGGGACCGGCCCCCGCGGCGCATGGAGAAGAACAGGACGAGGTAATCCTGGACGGCGCCGGCAAGGACGACGCCGATGATGATCCAGATCGTGCCGGGCAGGTAGCCCATCTGGGCCGCGATGACCGGGCCCACCAGTGGGCCGGCGCCGGCGATGGCGGCGAAGTGGTGGCCGAAGAGGACGTTGCGGTCCGTCCGGACGTAGTCCTTGCCGTCGGCCTTGTATTCGGCCGGGGTGGCACGGCGGTCGTTGGGCTTGGTCAGGTAACGCTCAATGACCTTGGAGTAGAAGCGGTAGCCGATCAGGTAGGTGCAGACGGAGGCGAACACAAACCAGATGGCATTGACGGTCTCGCCGCGGATGATGGCGAGCATGAACCAGGCGATCCCGCCCAGCAGCGCAATGGCCGCCCACAGCGCGATCTTGGCGGGCGTCCAGGCGCGGTCCGCGGCGTCGCGGACCGACTCATCCACCGACGTCGGCGGGAGGGACGGGTCCGGAACGACCCCGTCGTCGAGTTGCGCGGTGCCACGCGCGCTGCCCTGCGTGAGGTTGTTTGTGCTTTCGCGTTGTGTGCCATCTGGCATTGTGCCCATGTCTCCTCCTTGAGAAACCCAGCTGGGCAGTCCACCGGTACAGAACTGCCCTCCGGCACCCTACCAATGCGGGCGGGTCCCGGCCGCAGCCCTGCGCCCGGCGGTGTGGATTGCGCGACGAGCGGTCGGCCCGGCTACGCCCGGAGGTTGCTGAGCTGCACGAGGCGGGCCTCGCAGAGGTCCAGCCAGCGCACCTCGGCTTCGGTCTGGAAGATGAGGGAATCCAGCACCAGGAGCCGGGCGGTGTCGGCCGGGCGCTGAAGCGCGGCCGTGTCGCGGCGGGACTTGGTGTAGTCCTGCAGCGCGCGGATGGAGACCGTCCGCTGGGCCTGGATGATGGCGCCGACGTCTGTCCCGGGAATCGTGAGGCCGAGGGCGAGCTTGATGGCCAGTTCATTCCGGGGCGGATTCGCGCGGGATACCGGGGCCGTGAACCAGGCGCCGACTTCGGTCCGGCCGGCCGTGGTGATGCTGTAGATGACGTGCCCGTCGCCGTCGCCGCCGTCTTTGCGGACCAGCCCGTCGCGTTCCAGCCGGTCCAGGGTGGTGTAGACCTGTCCGATGTTCAGCGGCCAGGAGGACCCGGTGCGGTCCTCGAATTCGGTCCTGAGCTGGTACCCGTAGCGCGGGCGGTCCTGCAAGAGGGCGAGGAGACTGTGACGTATAGACATGGCGCCCCCCGGAATCGCTAAGTCACGAAATCACACAGCATACACGCGCCCCAAGACGCGTGTATACCGCGTATGGAACCACGCTATCGTCTTTGGTGTCTTTGCCGCAAAACAGCGCATGCCCCGCACGGAATAAGTCGGCCCGGACCTGCGGTTTTAGGCCGGATTCCACACCCCGTTACATGACTAGAAGGACCTTGCCCACGTGGTCGCCGGAGTCGAAGTAGGTGTGTGCGGCGGCGACTTGGTCCAGCGGGAAGCTCTTGGCCACGAGGGGCCGGATCCTGCCGTCGGTCAGCATCGGCCACACGGCGTCGCGGACGGCGTTCATGATCACTGTCTTTTCCTCCACCGGGCGGGGACGCAGTGCGGTGGCGATGATGGCGGCCCGTTTCTGCAGCAGCTGGCCAAGGTCCAGTTCCGCCTTCGCGCCGCCCTGCAGCCCGATCACCACGAGGCGTCCGTAGTCGGCGAGCGCATCGATGTTCTGCTCGAGGTATTTGGCCCCGACGACGTCGAGGATGACGTCCGCGCCTTTGCCGCCGTTTTGCGCGCGCAGGCTCGCCGGGAAGTTTTCCTCCGCGTAGTTGATGGCGATGTCCGCCCCGAGGAAGGCCTTGGCGGTGCCGACTTTTTCCGCGTTCCCGGCCGTCGTGGCCACGCGGGCGCCAACGGCCTTGGCCAGCTGGATGGCCATGGTGCCGATACCGCCTGTGGCTCCGTGGATGAGGACAGTTTCGCCCGGCTGCAGCTGCGCCGTCATGATCAGGTTGGAATAGACCGTCGCCGCGACCTCGGGCAGCGACGCCGCCGTGACCAGATCCACGCCGTCGGGGATCCTCAGGACCTGACCCGCGGGGACGGCCACCTGCTGGGCGTAGCCGCCGCCGGCGAGCAGCGCCACCACCTTGTCCCCCACGGAAAACGCCTTGGTCACGCCCGGACCGAACCCTGCGATCCGGCCGGAGACCTCCAGCCCGGGGACCTCCGAGGCGCCCGGGGGCGGCGGGTAGAAGCCCTTGCGCTGCTGGACATCGGCACGGTTAAGGCCCGCGGCCACGACGTCGATCAGCACCTCGCCGGGGCCGGCCACCGGGGCCTGAACCTCACGGACTTCGAGGACCTCGGGTCCGCCGGGCTCTGAGATATAGACGGCCTTCATGGAGCACTCCCGATTCCTAACTGGCTCCGCGCACGTTCGCCGCGATCGCCAGGTCCGATCAACATCACTCCCCAGAATATGGCGGGGAGCTGCACGCGTCCGCAAGCGCACCGTGTTTTTGGTTTTTGTTGCAGCCGACTGCCTATGAAAGACTACTCGTTAGGGAAGGTTGTCCGAGCGGCCGATGGAGCTGGTCTTGAAAACCAGTGTGCGGTGACCCCGTACCAAGAGTTCGAATCTCTTACCTTCCGCGGGAGCGCAGATCATGCGCGGTTCAGAGGCCGGCCCGGGGCGATCGAAAGATCGTTCCGGCCGGCCTTACTCGTCTCCGCCCCGGAGTGAAACTCCCGACCGGCCCAAGAATTATCGGCTGTGAATGTTGGTCGGGTTGGCGGCCAACTGGCAGCCCAAGGTAACGGTTCTGCACCGTCTTTCGGACCTGACAATAACTTCCGGGCCCATACCTGATACTGAGGTCTCGAGCGGGATATTCACCCCGCCGTCGCAATATTGGGGGAACAAAAAAGTGGGTCTCAACAGCACCGGGTTTTACGCGCATGTCACAATGGCGGGCATCGCGCTCAGCCTCGTCCTTGCCGGATGTGCATCACAGCCAGGAACTGATCCTGCCGCTGCCGCTCCGCGCTCGACCACGGGGGCCACGGCTGGGGCCGCGCCGACCGTGACGGCCACACCAACCGCCACTCCAGCACCGGTGGCCCCGACCGCCAGCGCGGCACCCCCGGTTGCGGCGCCTGCCCCGTCAGCGAAGCCTGCAGCACCTGCGCGGAAGACGTTCACTTTCCCGGATGGCCACATTTCCTTCACGTATCCGTCGACCTGGACCGTGCGAACGGTCCTCCCGCCTGCCCGAACCGTCCCCGGCGTTGAAGCGATCGTTTCCGATGGCGCCGGCAACGATCTGCTTTCACTACAAAATGGCTTTACAACTGGTTGCGCAACTGCGCCCACCTCCCGCGAAGTGTTCGATAAGGTGCAGACTCCGGGAATGACCGCACCGGGCGGCACTAAACCCGTTTTTGGGTTCGCCGTGGAATCCTCTTCGACCCGCGATTTTTACGGAATGGGTCTCCGCGACCCTCGATACCTGGAGCAGGGCAAAGGCGTCACCTCAAGCTGCGGGCTCCTGGCCACGGGGAACGGCGGGCTCACCACGAGTGTTCTTTTCAACGACCCCGCGTTCCCGACCCGGGCCGCCGCAAAGGCCTGGATGGCAACAGACCAGTACGCCCAGCTTAAGGCGCTGCTCATCAGCCTGAACTACGTCTAAGGCAACTCCGGCGCCGGGTAGCACGCTCTCTGGCGGGCACGGAACTTGCCTCCCGTCAGCTGGTTGCCCGCCGCCGTTCGATCGTGGCGTCTTCGCTTGCACTCCAACTGGCGAGGAGGTGCAGCCGTTCCGCTGAGGGCGAGCCCGGCTCGGCGGTGTAGACCAAGAGGACCAGGCCCGGTTCCGCGGTGATCGCCAGTTCCTCGTAGGCCAGCGTGAGTTCGCCGGCCACGGGGTGGTGAAAGCGTTTCGTGCCGGACCCGTGAGTCCGCACATTATGGGCGCCCCACAGTGTCCGAAACGTCTCACTGCGGGTCGACAGTTCGCCGACCAGGTCCTGCATGGTGCGGTCGTGGGGGTCGCGGCCGGCTTCAGCGCGCATGATGCCGACGCACATTTCACCGAACAAGTCCCAGTCTGGGTAGAAGTCGCGCGAGGCGGGGTCGAGGAACTGGAACCGCGCCAAGTTCGGGGTGCGGCCGCCGTCCCCGATCACTGGAGAGTAGAACGCCCGGCCCAACGCGTTCGTCGCGAGCAGGTTCTGGTACGGGTCGCGAACGAATGCGACGCCCTCGGTGATCGCTTCCAGCGCCCACTGCAGGCTCAGACGCGCCCCGGCCTGGACGGTCGCGCGCCTGCGCGACCGTCCAGAGGTCGGGATGCCGTCTGCGGCGCGGGCCAGATCGAACAAGTGGGCACGCTCGGTGTCGTCAAGCCGGAGGGCACGCGAGATGGATTCGAGCACGGACGAGGACGCACCGGCGATGGAACCGCGCTCCAGCTTGGCGTAATACTCCACGCTGACGTCGGCGAGAACCGCAACCTCGCTGCGCCTCAATCCGGCCACCCGTCGGTTCGAGCCTGCCGCAAGGCCCGCTTGTTCCGGCGTCAGTCGTGCACGGCGCGACATCAGGAACTCACGCACTTCACCCCGGTTATCCATGCATCAAGGGTAAATCGCTGCGGCCGAACAAGGGGTTCCCTCCCGGTACACGTCTCACCGGGGACTCCCCCGCCCGCGGAAATCGGGATTGACTGGCCGGAGGGTTGAGCGGTGCTTCGCGGCCTGCGGAACGGTCGACGACGTCGGGCGAGGCGCCGCTTCCGGTGGCTACGCAGCCACGCGTGACCAACCCCAACGCTGAGGCACTACCGCCACGCACGAAAGGAACCGCATGACGACCGCCCCCACCCGAACACCGGCACAGGAAGCCAGTGCCTTGGTCGACGCCACACCAGAGGGCAGCGCACAAGAAAACAATGCACAAGAAAACAGCGCACAGCAAAGACTGCCCCTGACCGCACTGGTGGTCCTGGCCGCCATGGGATTTATCCTCGTCGCCACCGAGACGATGCCCGCCGGCCTGCTTCCTGTCATTGCCGCCGGCCTCCACACCGGCGAAGGTACGGTGGGTCTGCTGGTCAGCGCGTACGCCCTCGGAACGGTCATCGTCACCATCCCCGCGATCATGCTGACGCGTGGCATGCGACGAAAGCCGCTCCTGCTCGGCGGTATCGCCGGTCTCGTGCTTGCCACCACGGTCACCGCAGTCTCCCCCGATGTGACGTTGTCACTCGTGTCACGATTCTTTGCGGGCGCATTCTCGGGAATCATCTGGGGAATGCTCGCCGCTTACGGGCGCCGCATCAGCCCGCCCCGGCACGCAGGGTTGTCCTTGGCCATCGTGTCCACCGGGGCGCCCCTCGGATTCGCGTTCGGCACCCCACTCGGCGCCTGGATCGGAACAGCTTTCGATTGGCGCTGGTCATTCGGTGCCCTGTCCGCCCTGGGGGTCATCGTGGCTGCGCTGATCCTCGGATGCGTCCCCGACGCCGCCGGCCAACCGCGGGCGTCACGGCTCCCCCTGGGCCGGGTGTTCAAAATCCCCGGCGTCGCCGTCATCCTGGCCGTCATCGTCGCCTGGATGCTCGCCCACAGCACCATCTACACCTACATCGCCCCCTACCTCCGGGCCACCGGCACCGGCCTCTCCGCCAGCCTGGTCCTGCTGGTCTACGGCATCGCGTCCGTCGTCGGGGTCGCCGTCACCGGTGCGCTGCTGGACCGCCACCCGAGGCCCCTCCTTCACCTCAGCGTCACCGTGTTCGTCGCTTCCGGACTCATTCTGCTGATCGGACATGCATCGGTAGTCGCCATCCTGATCGCCGCCGCGCTCTGGGGCCTCACCTTCGGCGGCGCATCAGCCCAAGTCCAGGGACCACTCACCACCGCCGGAGGCGACAACGCCGACGTCGCCAATGCATTCCTCCCGGTCGCCTTCAACCTGGCTATCTTCGGCGCGGGCATTCTCGGCGCGCTCCTCCTGACCCCATTCGACGGGCTGGCGCTCCCGGTCGTCATGATCGCCCTCGGCATCACCGCCCTGCTGCTCACCCTGTATGGCCGCCGCTCGGCATTCCCGCGCCGGCTCTGACTGGCTATTGGTGCCAAGAACAGCTACGGCAATGATCCCCTGAACGTTCCGGGGAGACCGGTGTCCATGCCTTGCGACAATGGTGACGGGACAAGAACGGCCGGCTGGTAGGCCGGCCGTTCCTGTTTCTCCTCGGCAAAGGAAAAGGATTCAGCCCAGCTGAATCCTTCTTGTCCTGCGTCCGGGCCGCGATGGAGGTTGTTGCCCCTGGTTAGCGCGGCACGGGTCCGCAGCTGGTGAGTGGTTGCTGTGCCCCTAGCCTCAGGCGCCTGCTTCCGCTCCGTAAAGCCTGTCGAGCAGCCGCAATCCCCGGTGCGCCCAGGAAATTTCGGCTTCAGAGTCGAGAATCAGCCCCTCGTAGGCATAGCGTTTGAAAGCCCGGGTACCTTCTCGGTCCTCCGGTGCCATTTTCTCGAGCCGACGGTTAAGTATGGGCGAGGCGCCGGAGTCGATCTGGTAAAGGATTTTCTCCCATCCTTGGATCTGGTCACTGTGGTGCTCTATATGCGCCCGAAGCTGTGCCCGAGCTGCCGAGGGCTCCGCGGTTTCCATGTAAGTCGCACGCAGGCGGACCTGGTCGCGCTCAGGCTGATAGGTGTTGGGTGTGTCCATCCAGGCCGCAAAGGCCTCTTTCCCTGACGCCGTGATGTGGTAACGGCGTTTGGTTCCGGAGCGCCCGCCCGGCATCTCCTCCCCCTCAAGGAGCCCTTCACGTTCCATCTTGCGCAGTTCGGGATAAATCTGGGAGTCAGGGACGCTATGGCACTTGCTCGCCCGAACCGACATCGACCTGACAAAACTTGAAAACCAGTGTGCGGTGACCCCGTACCAAGAGTTCGAAGCTCTTACCTTCCGCGGGAGCGCAGATTTTGCGCGGTTCAGGGGCCGGCCCGGGGCGATCGAAAGATCGTTCGGGCCGGCCTTTACTCGTCTATTCAGTCAGCATCTTTGGCCGGAATGTTGGCCACAGCATTACTTCTTGAACCATGCAGCGCGCACAGGAGTTCCGTGTTGCAGGGAATCCCGCAGCGACCAGGCACCCAGTCCGCGATCTTCGCACGCATCGACGATCCCGGCGGTTAGCTTTCCCCTGTCCAGCGATGGTGAGGGTCCGTCGTCGACGCCGTCTGCCGGGCCAGCGTGACCGTCGTGCGAAAGGAGGATAGCCCCGGGGACCGCACCGGTCATTGCCTTGCGGATACGGTCGGATTGGGGCATCTCCCTGGAATCCCAACTCGTGGCACCCCACATGACGGGCATAAGCCCGGCGGACTGGACCGCGCGCCAACTAGCCAATGTCTGCCGGCCGTATGGTGGACGGACCCACTCGACCCGGCTGCCGATCAAATCTTCGAGCTCGGCGCGGCCATCCCTGGTCCTTTGAGCAACTTCACGAAAAGAAAAGCCAGTGAGCCGCCGATGGTCAAGTCCGTGGAGGGCTATCTCATGGCCCGCAGCTGCGACTTCGCCCAGCAAGCCCGGATGCCGGCGTGCTCGGCTGAGCAGCACGAAGAACGTGGCGCTCAACTGCCGTTCATCAAGCACCTTCAGGATGCTGTCTGTCCCGCCTGGCTCTGGGCCGTCGTCATAGGTCAGGACAATATTCCGGACCGCCGTGTCGACGGCCACGACCGAGCCGACAAAACCTGAATGTGCGCGGATGAGGGGCTTGGCTGCGCGAACTACAACCCGCGCCAGGTGCTTCATCCGCTATTTCCCGGCCGGCGGACGGCTGGCCGCCTGAACCACGTCTGCGAGCGTCTTTCGCGCGCGTACTCAAGATAGGCGACTCCAATCGCCCCGGCGAGCATCCCTGCACCGCGGTAGGCTGTCCGCAATCCTCGCGCCTGATGGCGGTGGGATGCCATGAGCGTCCCGAAGCCGAACCGCAAGGACCCGCCGCACATTCGCAGTATGCCGCGGAAAACCGACATCAGGCGCGCCACCCCCCTTTGCATGGCTCTTTCCGCCGAGTGGATGTCGACCAATGCGGCCGAATTTCCGTGGCTCCATGCTCTTCGGAGAACCCAGTTCCGGGTCGTGCGATCAGCGGGAACGAAGTCCGTCGCCACCGATTCGTCGCACCAGAGAATCTTTCCGCCCTCCCGCACAAGCAACCGACTGAAAAGAGTGTCCTCGCCTCCTGAGAGACCGAAATTATTGTTGAAACGTACACCGGCTTTCCGGACTTGGCGCATGTCCAGCAAGAGATTGCCCGCCGCCGCCACCGGCACCACCGTCCCGGTCGGCAGCCTCCGGCGGCGGAAGAAAGAACCAGCGGCAATCCAGGGATCAAGTTCAGCATCAAACTGCGAAACCACTCTTCCCATGACTGCGGCTGGACGGGTCTGCCGCCACGTGTCCAGCAGCGGCTCCAGCCAGAGTTCCTGCGGCTCCTCGTCGTCGTCGATGAAGACGAGCAAATCGTGGTTGGCGGCTTCGTCCAATGCTCGATTTCGACCAGCCGATATGCCGGGTACCGGCTCGGGAACGTACCGGATCAGGTCGGAATGAAAGCCGATGACTGTGCTTCTCGCGCTTTCAGCCGGATCGTTGTCGACGACGACGATACTGGGCGAAATCGCCCGGTCCGTGTCCCGAGCGAGTTTCTCAACATGCCGGAGCATGGTTGCGAGGCCCCGTTCAAGTGTTGCAGGGCGTCGATACGTCAGCACTGCGACGAGCAGCGTCTGTTGTTTCACGGGTGGCCCGCATTCTGCGGCTGCGGTGAGCGGGCAACACCATTGGCAAGCGCCCGTTCATAGGCCTCCCTGTGGGCCACCGAGCCCGCTTCCCAGTCCCGCGAAGAGAGGTCCGGGCGCCTCCGGTGACCCTCCGCTGTAATTGACGACAACGTTTGAAGGATTATTTCGGGCGTTAGCGCCCCGGTGTACTGAAACACCCATCCCGGCCCGACTTCGACGGCCAACGCTTGGTTGACGTCATTGGCCGGAACCAGCACAGGTCGATTCAAAGACAGGGCGGCCAGGGTTCCGCCGGAATTGTGCATAAATCGGTACGGGAGGACCACGAGTTCCGAACTCGAGATGATGTCAACGAGCTCCGCGTCGGAGACATACTGCAAATTGAGGCTTATCCTTGGGTCGTCTTGCGACAAGGCCGTCATGGCTTGCCCCAGCTCCCCGGTGGAGGGTTTACCCCCCACCCGAAGTGATAGCTCGGGGTGGGTGTCCGCCGTTGCCCTAAACGACGTGATCAGGTCCTCAACGCCCTTATAGCGCCGGATCAGGCCGACGTAGCTTATGCGACCCGGTATCTGCTGCGCCTTCGGAAAGTCGGCGAACCATTCACGATAGTGGCCATGTGGAATCGTGGCGCTGGGCCGCTCCGTCGGCAGCTGCGTCCTCGAGTTCAGCCGAACGTAAAACGTGGTTTTGCGGTCAATAAGGCGGAGGAGAAACACCTCCCGGACGGAGATGCCCTCGGGCAGCTCTACGTTGTGGACAGTTCGCACTATGGGCGTCCTAGCCAGTGCGAGCCTCCCGAGGAGAGCCAGCGTGAGCACCTGTCGCCCGAGTTTCTTCAGCGGACTATGACCGCTGACCAAGATTTCAGGCCAGTGGATGTGGAAGACGTCGTACTTGGCAAAGAGAGCAGCGCGCCAGCTGAAGTTAATGACGCTGATATCGGGCAGTTCTTGCAGGCCGCCGGCCAGTTGCACCAAATAGGGATTGGTCGTGGATCGCGGCGCTGGGAAAGACTGCAGGACTGTTAGCGAAGTGTTCAATGGTCACCTCTCGCATTCGAGCAACATTAATGCGACACCCCGCCATTGGCATGCGGCGTGGTCGTATCCTCTCACAATCTGACCAGATTGCTAGACACTGCAGCGTCGGGCATCAAGGTGGCCATGGTTGGGTACAGCGTCAACGACACGCCGGCGTTGGCCGATGCCCCAACCCCTCGCTCGACCCACCTGTTGAAACTATCCGTGCACCGTCATAGTCTCTCTGTGTCTCCACCCCATCTCCACACAAACCAGAGTCCGGCGGGGGCACGTCAACGGCCGCCACAGAGAGCAGGAGCTTCCATGCCCACACCCGAGCACTCCAACGGCGCACCATGTTGGATCGACCTCATGACATCCGATGCCGAGAAGGCCAAGGCGTTCTACGGTGCGCTGTTCGGTTGGACGTACCAGACCGGCGACGAAGCAAAATACGGCGGCTACATCACCGCCTGGAAGGACGGCAAGTCCGTCGCCGGCCTGATGCAGAAGCAGGAGGATCAGGCCGCGTGGCCGGACATGTGGTCCACGTACCTGCGCTCGGAGGACGCCGCCGCCACCGTCAAGGCTGCAACGGAACACGGCGGCCAGGTCTACATGCCGCCCATGGACGTCCCCGAACAGGGCAGCATGGCGATGATCGCCGACGCCACGGGCGCATCGGTCGGCGTATGGCAGCCGGCTGAGATGAAGGGCTATGGACTGGCGGCCGAGCCCGGTGCTCCGGCGTGGCACGAGCTCCACGCCAAGGACTACGCCGCCGCCGTCAAGTTCTACCAGGACGTGTTTGGCTGGGACACCGACGTCATGAGCGACACCCCGGAGTTCCGCTACACCACCCTGGGCGCGGGCCCGGCGGCCAAGGCCGGGATCATGGACGCGTCTGCCTACCTTCCCGCCGAGGTCCCGTCCAACTGGCAGGTTTACTTCGCCGTGGAAGACGCCGACGCCTCCATCGATACGGCAGTGTCCCTCGGCGCCAAAGTCATCGACGGGCCGGACAACACCCCGTTCGGCAGGCTCGCCACACTGACCGACCCCACGGGCGCGTTGTTCAAGATCGTGGCTGACACCGGACAGGGCGGGCAGTCCGCCCCGGACGCCTAACCGGCCAGGACACCAGAGCTCTTCCCACCTAATTACAAAAATTGTTGTAGGAAATACCGGCCAGAGCCTTCCCTGAGGGCTACTGGCCGGTATTCTGCTGTGGAGCGTCCGGTGGAGGCACCCGGACACAACTCACCCGCATCACCAGTCACCATTGCCCGGGGCTTTCGAGCCGCTCCGGGAAGGCTGCGGCGCGTCCCGCTGGGGGGCGTCCCGCCGAATGCACGTTTAGTCCATACGTTGTTCATTCACCCCTGTTTGGATGGGCCCGGCACGACTTGACCAGGAGTTCTGGCCGGCCACTGTCCGCTGCACCCTGCGGACGCACTGCACCCTGCCCTTTACCCGGGGCACCCTAATGAGAGTTAGAGCGGATGAAACTAACACCCTGGAAAACAGCGCTGGGCTCAGCGCTGTCGGCGGCGCTGATAGCAGCCCCACTGGCGGCGGCCGTGCCGGCTAACGCCACCGAACCGTTGCCGGCAGCAGCCGGAACCTCGCCGGTGGTCATCAACGAGGCCTATCTCAGCGGCGGCAGCTCCGGCGCTGCCTTCAAGAACAAGTTTGTCGAGCTGTACAACGGCTCCGACGCGCCGGTCTCACTGGAGGGCTGGAGTCTCCAGTACCGCTCAGCCCCGGGCACCGGCGCGCCGAGCTCGGTGGCGGTCCTGGCCGGCAGCATTCCCGCCAAGGGCTACTACCTGCTCAAGGGCGGCAGCAACGGCACGGCCGGCGCCGACCTGCCGGCCGCCGACGCCACCGCTACCGGCTTCAACCCGGCCGGTGGCGGCGGCACGATCGTGCTGGCCAAACAGGCCGCAGCACTCAATCCGCTGCCGACAGGCTCGGTCATCGAACCGGCCAACGTCGCGGACCTCCTCGGCTACGGCACCTCCAACACCTTCGAGGCCCAGGCGGCCGCCGCGCCGTCGGGAAACACCGACGTCAAGAGCATGAACCGCAGCAACGGCGCGGACACCAACAACAACGCCGCCGACTTCGCACTGAACGCCGCCATCACGCCGACGGCGGCCAGTGGCGCTGCCGGCCCCGTGGACCCGCCCGTGGACCCTGGCACTCCCCCGGCCGCCAAGACCATTGCCGAAATCCAGGGCACCGGCGCCGCAAGCCCGCTGGCAGGATCCTCGGTCACTACGCGGGGCCGGGTCACTGCGACGTTCCCCACCGGCGGCTTCGCCGGCTACTACGTCCAGACCCCCGGCACGGGCGGCGATCTCACCCCGGCCAACCACGCGGCGTCGGACGCGGTGTTCGTCTACTCCCCGTCCACGGTCGACTCCGTCAGGATCGGCGACTACGTCGAGCTCACCGGCGCTGTCAGCGAATTCTTCGGCATGACGCAGTTGAACGTCGCCGCGGCGGCCGATCTGAAGAAGCTCACCGAGGCCGCCCCCGAGGTCAAGGCCACCGGCTTCGCGCTCCCCGCCGACGAGGCTTTCCGTGAATCCCTCGAAGGCATGCTGCTCACCCCACAGGGCCCCGTCACCGTGGCGGACAACTTCTCGCTGAACCAGTACGGCGAGATCGGCCTGGCCGGCGGCACCACCGCGCTGGAGCAGCCCACCGCCGTCGCGTCCTTCGGTTCTGCGGAGTACACCGCCACGGCCGCGGCGAACGCCGCCCGCGGCATCAAGCTCGACGACGGCGCCACCACGAACTTCCTCAAGGACGCCGCCACCAAGGCCCAAGTGCTCCCGTACCTGACCACGGCCGATCCCGTCCGGGTCGGCGCGCCGGTGACGTTCAAAACCAACGTGGTGCTCAGCTACGCGAACAGCGCCTGGAAGTTCCAGCCCCTGACGCAGCTGACGGCCGCCAACGCGGACACCGTGCAGCCGGCCAGCTTCGGCGCCACCCGGGCAGGGACCCCGGCCGCCGTGGGAGGCAATCTCAAGCTTGCCTCCTTCAACGTGCTGAACTACTTCCCCACCACCGGCGACCAGATCTCCGGCTGTACGTTCTACCCGGACCGGGACGGCAACCCCATCACGGTCAAGGGCGGCTGCGACGTCCGCGGCGCGGCGAACGCGGAGAACTTCAAGCGGCAGCAGGACAAGATCGTCGCCGCCATCTCCAAGTCCGGGGCCGACGTCGTCACGCTCATGGAGGTCGAGAACTCGGCCCAGTTCGGCAAGACCCGGGACGACGCGCTCGCCAAGCTGGTGGATGCGCTGAACATCGCCACCCCGGGGATCTGGGACTACGTCCGCACGCCGGCCAACGCACCCCCGCTGGCCGACGAGGACATGATCCGCACCGCGTTCATCTACAAGTTGGCTGCCGCCGAACCGATCGGCGAATCCATCATCCACAACGACACGGTCGCGTTCGCCAGCGCCCGCAAGCCGATGGCCCAGGTCTTCAAGCCCGTCGGCGCCGCCGATGACAAGAAGTTCATCGCGATCGCCAACCACTTCAAGTCCAAGGGCTCCGCCGCGACGCCGGAGGACACCGACAAGGGCCAGGGCGCCTCGAACCTGGCCCGCACCGCCCAGGCCAAGTCCCTGCTGGCATTCGCCGACGAACTGCAGAAGTCCAAGGGCACGGACAAGGTCTTCCTGATCGGCGACTTCAACTCCTACGCCAAGGAGGACCCGATCAACATCCTCACGGGCGCCGGGTACGTCAACCAGGATGAGAAGGCCAAGAACGCCGACGGTTCCGCCAAGCACTCCTACCTGTTCGGCGGCCTCGTGGGCTCGCTGGACCACATCCTCGCCTCCCCGGCGGCCAACGCCGCCGTCACCGGCGCGGACATCTGGAACATCAACTCCGTGGAATCCGTGGCGCTGGAGTACAGCCGCTACAACAACAACGTCACCGACTACTACGCTCCGGACCAGTTCCGGGCGAGCGACCACGATCCCGTGGTGGTGGGTCTGAACTTGCCCGTCACCCCGGCCAGCGTGGAGCTGAACTTCCTGGGCATCAACGACTTCCACGGCCGCATCGATTCGAACACCGTGTTCTTCGCAGGGACCATCGAGAAGCTGCGCGCCGCCGCCGCCTCGGGCGCCACCGCGTTCATCTCGGCCGGCGACAACATCGGCGCCTCGCTGTTCGCCTCGGCCATCGCCAAGGACCAGCCGACCATCGACGTGCTGAACGCCCTGGACCTGCGCACCTCAGCGGTGGGCAACCACGAGTTCGACGGCGGCTGGGCTGACCTGCGCGACCGCGTCACCGCCGGCGGGACCAACGCCAAGTTCCCGTACCTGGGCGCCAACGTCTACGCCAAGGGCACCACCACCCCGGTCCTGCCGGAATACACGGTCCTGGACATGAACGGCGTGAAGGTCGCCGTGATCGGTACGGTCACGCAGGAGGTGCCGTCACTGGTCACGCCGTCAGGCATCGCGGACCTTGAATTCGGTGACCCCGTCGACGCGATCAACCGGGTCGCGGCGAAGATCAAGGCGGACAAGCTCGCCGACGTCATCATCGTGGAGAACCACGACGGCGCCGGGTCGGGCGCGCCCGACGGGGCCACTTTGGAGCAGGAAATCGCCGCCGGCGGCCCCTTCGCCAAGATGGTCCAGAAGGTCACCCCGGATGTGGCGGCGATCTTCAACGGCCACACCCACAAGCAGTACTCCTGGGACGCACCCGTCCTGGATTCGGCGGGCCAGCCCACCGGCGAGACCCGCCCGATCGTCCAGACCGGAAACTACGGCGAGTTCATCGGCCAGATCCAGCTGACCATCGACACCAGGACCATGTCGGTGACCGGGTACAAGGCCGGCAACGTCCAGCGCACCACGAGCGCCGCGCAACCGGCAGCGGATCTTGTGGCGCAGTACCCGCGGGTCGCGGCCGTCAAGGCCATTGTGGACAAGGCCCTGGCCGACGCCGCGGTGGTCGGCAACCAGCCTGTCGGCAAGGTCACGGCGGATATCACGACGGCGTTCGCCGGTTCCCCGGCTGTGCGCGATGACCGGAGCAGCGAGTCCACCCTCGGCAATCTGGTGGCGGACTCCCTGGTGGATGCGCTGAAGGCGCCGGACCTCGGCGCCGCCGAAATCGGCGTCGTCAACCCGGGCGGCCTGCGCAATGAGCTGTACTACGCGCCCGACGGCACCATCACGTACGCCGAGGCCAACGCGGTGCTGCCGTTCGTGAACAATCTGTGGACCACGTCCCTCACCGGTGCGCAGTTCAAGACCCTGCTGGAGCAGCAGTGGCAGACCAACCCGGACGGCACGGTTCCCAGCCGCGCGTACCAGCATCTGGGCCTGTCCAAGAACGTGAACTACACCTACGACGCCGCCCGCGCCGCCGGTGACCGGATCACCTCGATCCGGGTCAATGGTGCACTGATCGACCCGGCGAAGTCCTACCGGATCGGGACGTTCAACTTCCTGGCCACCGGCGGCGACAACTTCCGCATCTTCAAGGAAGGCGCGGGCACCAAGGACTCCGGGCTCGTGGACCGCGATGCCTGGATCAAGTACCTGCAGACCCACAACCCGGTCTCGCCGGACTTCGGCCGCCGCTCCGTGGCTGTCGTGAACACGACGGCGGCCGAGGTCAAGGGCGGCGAATCCATCACACTGGCGGTTTCAAAGCTGGACCTCACCTCGCTGGGCAGCCCGGTGAATGCCTCGCTGCGCGCCGAGTTCACCGACGCCGCGGGCACGGTGACGGCCCTGGGCACGGTACCGGTGACCGCCGGCGCCGCTCAGGTGGACGTGAAGGTTCCGGCCGGAGCCGCCGCCGGCGCGGGCACCCTGGTGCTTACCGCCGTCGAATCCGGCACTGTAGTGAAAACGGCGGTGAAGGTCGCGGCCAGCGTCCCCGTCCCGCCGAAGTGCACGCCGCCGGTCAAGCCGACCAGGCCCGGGGATCTCGTGGGCCAGGTGAACTACGGGACAGCCATGGCCGCCTACCGGAAGTGCCTCAAGGGCTGATGCCTTAGCCCGGGATCCCCGGTCCCCACCACGGCACATGCCCTCCCCTGGCCCGCAGCACTGGACATAAGCACCACGCATCCACTGCCCGGCCCCAGGGGAGGGCATGTCCATTCTTGGAGGCAGGCAAGCCGGAGGGCATGCCCACTTTTGGGCGGCTCCTGAGCGGCGGGCGGGTGCGGGCTAGGGGGCCAGGATGTCGCGGGCGATCTCGTCGGCGTCGCGCAGGGTGCGCTGTCCGCTGCGGTAGACCGGGCCGGTCTTCGGCCGGGCCTCGGCGGCGATGGCCGTGCCCCATTGCGTGGCGGAGAGCTGAAGCCCGAGCACGTAAAGCCCCGGCGTCACGGACCCGTTGGCACCGAGCGGGCGGTACGGATGCGGGACGACGTCCAGCCCCGAAGTCTGCACCGGTGTCCCCTCCACGCTCATCATGAGGCGCGGCCGCACCAGCCCCTCGGCGAGCAACTGCTCCAGCAGGGGCGAGGAGTTGACGGCCACCCGGTTGGCCGGTGCCAGCGCCTCGATCATCGCCGCCGCGGACACGGCGCCCGCCCCGTAACCGGACACGGCGCCCGCCCCTGAACCGGACACAGCGTTCTCCGTCCGGTCCCATATCGCACCGGCCTTCGCCGTCCCTGAGGCAGCACCGAGCACGCCGGCACTGCCCACAAAACCGCGGACCCCAGCACCGCCCGCTGCAGCACCACCGACGCCGGCAGGCTCCATCGCAGCACCTTCCGCCCCGCCGTCGGCGCTTTCATCCATTCCGCCGCCCACCCATGGTGACGTCGCGGTGAACATCCGGGCCCGCCGGTCCACGCCGAACTTGGGGTCAGGGCCCACGAAGCGCACGATTCCCGCCCGGGCCAGTGCCGCGAGCTGCGCGGAGCGCAGCGCGGGCGGGCCGCTCGCCAGGCCTTCCACGAATGATTCGAACCAGCCCCGGAGGCCCGCGACCCAGGATTCGTCCGTGATGCCACTATCGGCCACAGCGGTCTTGAGCACGGCCCGGCCGTGGTGCAGGGCGCCGATCGCCATCTTCACCGGATCGTCCTCGCCAAGGGCCGAGCGCCGGGCGTCGTCGAGCAGGTAGTCGACGACGGCGGCGTCCAGCTCGGCTCTGGAGTCAAACGAGCGCCCGGCCAGGGGCGCCGCGAGGCCGAGCAGGTCCAGGCGGTGGGATGCCCGGACATGGACGGCAATCACCGATTGCGCGGTGTGCTCCCACTTGGCGGTCGAGTGGGCGTGCGGCCGCAAAGACTCGTCCAGGGCGCGCAGGAACTCGGCCGGGCCGGTCAGGATGGCATCGGGCTGCGAGCGCGCGAGCGTGGAGTAGTAGGCCCAGACCGCGTCCCGGTGCAGGAGCGGCCAGAGGTCGTAGTCAAAGGAGGGCCGGATTCCGGAGTCGGCGAACTTCGCGATCGCGCCCTCAGTGCAGTAGCGCAGCCGGACCGTTCCGGGGTAGTAGCCGGTGAGTGTCGCCTTCGCCCGGTAGGGGGTGCCGCGGCGTGAGGCGGCGATGATGAGCGGTTCGCGGCCGGACGGCAGATACGTCAGTTCAGCGGTGCCCTCCCCGGCAACGAACCGGCCGCCGCGCCCTTCCGTCAGCTGTCCCATCACGTCAAAGAAGTTCAGGCCCATGCCGCGCACCAGGACAGGTTTGCCTCCCGGCACCCGGGACCAGTCGACGTCGGCGGGCGCCGCCGGCGGCACGTACAGGAGACCGAGTTCCTCCGCCGCGGAAAGCAGCTCCCGCTGTTCAGGGTTCAACCGCGCGTCGAGGTGGCCCACGGCCAGCACCACGGAGTCGACGGTAAGTATGGTGCCGTCGTCGAGCACGACGTCGAACCGCACCGAAGCGTCCTCCGCGCCGGCCGGCCCGGAGGCGGCCAGGTCCGGGCCCGGCGCCGCAGCGGCCTCCGCGGCGGCGTGGCGGACGGACGTCGCCGCCGCCGCGTGGAAGTCCACGCTGACGCCGGCCGGCAGCACGGTGAGCAGTTCCTCGAGGGTGGACCGCAGGTAACGGCCGTAAAGGGCCCGGCTGGGGAAGTCCGCCTCGCCGAGCCGGGAGAGCTCGGCACGTTCGTCGTCAGTGAGCGAAGGGTGCGGGCGGGCCTGCTGGAATTCGCGCCACTGGTCGAATGTGCGCCCGGCCAGGGGCGGAACGAGTTCCGGGTCTTCGGGGACCACGGTGGGATAGAAGGACTGCGTGTTCATCAGGTACAGCCGCGACTGTCCGGGCTGCCAGACGTGCCCCGGGCCTGCCGGGTAAGGGTCGACCACGTCGATGTGCAGGGTGCCCGCGGAGCCGGCGGAGGCCCAGTTGGCGAGGAGCCGTTCCAGCACGCTCGTGCCCCGGGGACCGGCGCCTATCACTGCCGTCCGGATGCTTCGAGATATGCCCACGGCATCCAGCGTATCGGCAACCCGGCCGCCGGCTTGACCTCCGTGTGACTTGCCACTGCCGCACCGATGTTCTTGGATGGGAAAATGACCACCACAGAAGCTGACCACCCGTCCGCGTCCGGCGAGGCCACCGGCGCCCTCCCGGCTGGAGGGACTTCCCCCGAACCCGTCGACGAGAACATCTGGCTGGAGGACACCTACGGCCAGGAGCAGCTGGCGTGGGTCCGTGAACAGAACGCCCGCACCGAGGAGCTCCTCGAGGACGCCGACTACGCCGATCTGGAAGGCCGGATCCTGGAGGTCCTCGACTCCACCGACCGGATCCCCATGGTGGGCAAGCACGGCGAGTGGTACTACAACTTCTGGAAGGACCGGGACAACCCCCGGGGCCTGTGGCGGCGCACCAGCTGGGACAGCTACCGGGCCGGGACCCCCGAGTGGGATGTTCTGCTGGATGTCGACGCCCTCGCCGCCGCCGAGGGCCAGGACTGGGTCTTCCACGGCGCCAACTTCCTCCGCCCGGCCCCGGGTGAACCCCACCGGCGGGCCCTGCTGGCGTTCTCCCCCGACGGCGGGGACGCCAACCGCCACCGGGAGTTCGACGTCGAGGCCCGCGGCTTCGTGGACCCGGCCGACGGCGGCTTCGACCTCCCGACCGGCAAGGGCAATGCCTCTTGGCTGGACGGGGACACCCTGCTGGTCGCCACCACCGCCAACGATTTGCCGCGGACCACCTCGTCCTATGCCCGCACCGGGGTTAAGCTGCGCCGCGGCGAGTCCCTGGCCCAGGCCGAGCAGCTGTTCGACATTCCCGAGGACCACATGATGGCGATCGTGGCCCACGACTCCACACCGGGCTTCGAACGCACGTTTGCCGTCGACTGGATCAGCTTTTTCGAGAAGAACACCTCGGTGCTGCGCGATGGTGCGTGGGTGCAGATCGACGTGCCGGCGGACGTGAACCTGAGCTCGCACCGTGAATGGCTGCTGTTCCGCCCGCAGCGTGACTGGACCGTCAACGGCACCACCCACCCGGCGGGCTCCCTGCTCGCGGCCGGCTTCGAGGACTTCCTCGCCGGCTCCCGGGACCTCGCCGTGCTCTTCACGCCCGATCCGCACACCTCCCTGCAGTCCTGGAGCTGGACGCGGGACTTCCTGCTGCTGAACCTGCTCCGGGACGTGTCCTCGGAGATCCACGTCCTGGATCCGCGGCGCCCCGGCACGGACGCCGCCTGGGCGGCCACCGTGCTGGACGCCTGCCCGCCCCTGCACGACGTCAATGCCTTCGCGGTGGATGACGAGGACGACGCCGAAGGCTCGGACGACGACGGTACCGGCGGCGCCGCCTCGGTCGCCGAAGGCGAGGCGCCGGGCGCAGGGAACGACTTCTGGCTGGTGGCCACCGGCTTCACGACGCCGACCACCCTGACCCGCGGGACACTCGCCCGCGACAGTGACTGCGGGGCTGCCGAAGGCGTGACCAGCACGCACGAGGTGATAAGGACCTCGCCGTCGTTCTTCGACGAGACCGGCTACGAGGTCCAGCAGCACTTCGCGGCCTCCAGCGACGGCACGAAGGTTCCGTACTTCCAGGTGGCCGCCAAGGACCTGGTGCTGGACGGCCAGAACCCGACCCAGCTTTCCGGCTACGGCGGCTTCGAGATTTCGCGGACGCCGGCGTACAGCGGCGCGATCGGCCGGGCGTGGCTGGAGCGGCGCACGGCGGAGTCCAGCGGCGTAGAGGGCGAGGGCACACACCGCCGCGGCGGCGTCTACGTGGTGGCGAACATCCGCGGCGGCGGCGAGTACGGGCCCGACTGGCACCGCGCCGCGCTGCAGGGCAACCGCCACCGGGCGTACGAGGACTTCGCCGCCGTCGCGAAGGACCTGATCTCCCGCGGCGTCACGTCCCGTCAGCGGCTCGGCTGCGTGGGCGGCTCCAACGGCGGACTGCTGGTGGGCAACATGCTCACCCAGTACCCGGAGCTTTTTGGCGCCGTGTCCTGCGGGGTCCCGCTCCTGGACATGCGCCGGTACACCAAACTGTCCGCGGGCTATTCCTGGATCGGCGAATACGGCGACCCCGACGTGCCCGAGCAGTGGGAGTTCCTGAAGACGTTTTCGCCGTACCACCTGCTCAAGGACGGCGTGGACTACCCGGAGGCGTTTATTTGGACGGCGACTTCGGATGACCGGGTGGGGCCGGTCCAGGCCCGGAAGATGGCGGCCCGCATGCAGGCCATGGGCATCCCCAATGTCTGGTTCCACGAGGCTCTCGAGGGCGGCCACGCGGGAGCTTCGGACAACCGGCAGGCAGCGGCCCTGCAAAGCCGCAGCCAGCATTTCCTGTGGCGGGCCCTCGCCGGCACCGAGGCGTAAGGCCCGCACCCAAGCAACGCGGAGTCACTTAGTGCCCATCCGGAGGGCCCCGCATGGGCCGGATCTGACCCCGCGTTGCTCTGGAGCGGGCCGTTTTGCACTGCGTGGCACCTTCTGCGTATCCTTGGTTGGCTAGTTATTAGCAATTGGAGACGTGCCAGAGCGGCCGAATGGGCTTCACTGCTAATGAAGTGTGGGGCACAACTCCACCGGGGGTTCAAATCCCCCCGTCTCCGCGTTTGGCCCCGGTCCTCGGACCGGGGCCTTTTGCGTTCCCGGGCAGATCAGGGCGGATCGACGTCGTTCATTCGCGCTGGTCTGCCCCCAGCAGTCACGTCCCCCGCCCCGGCCCGTCCGGTGGCCGGACGCCTCACGCCCGGCGGCGGATCCGGATGGCAGGATAGGCCCATGTCGAGCGACACGGAATTTGACGCCATCATCGTCGGCGGCGGACACAACGGGCTGGCCGCGGCCGCGTACCTGGCCAAGGCCGGGCGGGACGTCCTGGTCCTGGAAAAGCTGGAACACGCCGGCGGCGCTGCGGTATCCGCGAACGCGTTCGACGGCGTCGACGCCCGCCTCTCGCGCTATTCGTACCTCGTCAGCCTCCTGCCCCGGCAGATCATCGACGACCTCGGCCTGCGCATCACGCTGGCACGACGGCGCTATTCCTCCTACACCCCGGACCCCGCAGACGGCAGCCGGGCCCTGCTGGTGGACAACGGGGACGAGGCCGCCACGGCCGCGTCGTTCGCCGCCGTCGGCGCTCCCGATGGCGAGTTCGGCGCCTTCACCGCGTTCTACGCCGCGTGCCGGCAGCTCACGGAGGCGCTCTGGCCCACAATGACCGCGCCGCTGCTGGCGCGGTCCGACGCCCGGGCCCTCGCCGCCAGGGCCGGGGCCGACGCGGCGTGGGAGGCCATGATCGAACATCCCATCGGGCAGGCGATCCGCCGGGAGCTGGGCAGCGACCTGGTCCGCGGTGTGGTCCTGACGGATGCGCTGATCGGTACCTTCGCCCGGGCTGAAGATGAGGACCTGCAGCAAAACATCTGCTTCCTCTACCACCTGATCGGCGGCGGGACGGGGGACTGGGACGTGCCGGTCGGCGGCATGGGCGCGGTCTCCGGCGAACTGGAGCGAGCCGCGCGCGACGCCGGCGCGACCATCCTCACCTCCGCGGACGTCACCGCCGTCCGGCCCGGCGGCGGCGTGGACTACCGCCACGGCGGGCAGGGCCACTCGGCAACTGCCCGGTGGGTGCTGTCCAATGTGGCGCCGGCCGTCCTGGACCGACTGCGCGGCCTGCCTGCCGCCGCCGCCGGCGCCCCTGCCGGCGCCCTTGGCATTTCACCGGTCGCCGCCACCAACCCGAACCACCGCCGCGAGGGCGCGCAGGTCAAGGTCAACCTGCTGCTCAAACGCCTCCCCCGGCTGCTGGACGGTTCCGTGAGCCCCGAGGCCGCGTTCGGCGGGACGTTCCACATCAACGAGACCTGGTCCCAGCTTGACGCCGCCTACAGCACCGCCGCGGCCGGATCCGTGCCCTCGCCGCTGCCGTGCGAAATCTACTGCCACTCGCTGACCGACCCCAGCATCCTGTCCCCGGAACTGCAGGCCGCCGGCGCCCAGACGCTGACCGTCTTTGGCCTGCACGTCCCGGACCGGCTGGTCACGGCGGAGAACAATGAGGACCGCCGCGCCGAACTGCAGGCGGCCGTCCTGGCCTCCCTGAACTCCGTCCTGGCCGAGCCCGTCGAGGATCTGCTCCTGACCGGTCCGGACGGGCGGCCCTGCATCGAAACCAAGACCACCCTGGACATTGAACGCGCCGTCGGGATGCCCCGCGGCAATATCTTCCACGGCGGCCTCGACTGGCCGTTCGTGGAGGACGGCGAACCGCTGGACACACCGGCGCGCCGCTGGGGCGTGTCCACGGACGATCCGCAGATCCTGCTCTGCGGCTCCGGTGCCCGCCGCGGCGGCGCCGTCAGTGCGATCGGCGGACACAACGCCGCCATGGCCGTGCTGGAATCGGAACCACCCCTGAGCCATGGGTGAACCAGTGCAATGGGTGAATCAGTGCAATGGATGAGCCGGCGCTATGGGTGAACCGGACCATGGGGACACGCGCATGAACGCCTTCCCGCGCGGCGCGGACCCGGCCGGGGGCAGCTGGAGCCCGCGGCTGGCCCTGCTGGTGTCCGCGACGTTCTTCATGGAATTCCTCGACGGGACCGTCCTGACCACCGCCATACCCAGTATCGCCGCCGATTTCGCGGTGCCTGCCGCCGACGTGAACATCACCATGACCGCCTACCTGATGACGGTGGCGATGGGCATCCCGCTCAGCGGCTGGCTCGCGGAGCGGCTCGGTGCCCGCCGGGTGTTCTGCCTCGCCATCGCCATCTTCACGGCCGCGTCACTGCTCTGCGCGCTCAGCCAGGACCTGACCATGCTCACGCTGAGCCGTGTCCTGCAGGGTGCCGGCGGCGCCATGATGGTCCCGGTGGGCACGCTGGTGGTGCTCCGCGGCACCCCGAAGAAGGATCTGCTGCGCGCGACGGCCTTCCTCGTGTGGCCCGGGCTGCTGGCCCCGGTCCTCGCCCCGCTGGTGGGCGGAGCGCTGACGACCTACCTGTCCTGGCACTGGATCTTCCTGGTCAACCTCCCCCTGGGCCTGGCGGCCTTCCTGGCCGCGCTGCGCCTGGTACCCCCAGTCCGCGGCGACAGCACGCGGCGCCTGGACTGGCTCGGACTGGTCCTGACCACGCTCGGGGTGGGATCCCTGCTGGTCGGCCTGGAATTGATGGGCGGCCGGGACGCCGGACTGCTGGCGGCCGCGGCGATCGCTGCGGGCCTGCTGTTCCTGGCCGCCGCCGCGGCCTGGATGCGTCGGACCAGCACGCCGCTGTTCAATCTGTCCGTCTTCGGCACGCGGACGTTCCGCGCGACGGCGACGGGAGGCTTCGTGTACCGCCTGACCATCAGCGCGGTGCCGTTCCTGCTGCCGCTGATGTTCCAGGTCGGTTTCGGCTGGGACCCGCTGCGCGCCGGGGCGATGGTGTCGGCCGTGTTCGTGGGGAACATCGGGATCAAGCCCGCCACGACGCCCCTGATCCGGCGTTTCGGGTTCAAGCCCGTACTGGTGTTCGCGTCTCTGGCCTCCGCAGCCACTTTCGCGCTGTGCGCGCTGCTCGACGCCGGCACGCCGGAACCGCTGATTGTCGCGGTGCTCGTGGCCAGCGGGGCGTTCCGCTCGATCGGATTCTCGGCCTACGCGTCCGTGCAGTACGCCGACGTCGTCCCGGCCCAGCTGCCGTCCGCCAACGCCGTCTCCGCGACGCTCGTGCAGCTCGCCACCGCGGCCGGGATCGCGGTCGGGGCACTCCTGCTGCGGGTCTTCGAGGCAGGCAGCCGCGCGGGATCCCCCGGGGTCGCCGGTGATCCGGCGGCGCCGTACCGGGCGGCGTTCCTGGCCATCGCTGTCCTGATGCTCCTGAGCACCCTGGACAGCCTGGTCCTCCCCCGCCACGCCGGTGCGGAGGTCAGCCGGCCTGGCCCAGCACCAGCGGCAGAACGGCGCCGGCGCCCGCGAGCCTGAGGGCCCGCCCGGAGACGGTCAGGGTCCAGCGGCTGTCCACGAGGTCGTCCACCAGCATGACGCTCTGGCCACGGATTCCGGCCAGGGCCTCCTCCAGCTCCGGTCCCACCACCAGGCGGTCCCAGACGCCGGCGAGCCGGTAGGCGCTGTTCCCGCCGCGGCCGCCGGTGGGTCCGCCGTGATTGAGCTGCAGCTGGCCCAGATACGGGATGCGGCCGATCTCCGAGATCCCGCGGGCCAGGGAATCCACCAGCAACGGCTTCCCGCGGGAGGGCAGGCTGATGATCGCGGCAGGCCGGCCGGCCCCGCTCCAGCCAGCGGTCCGGGCATCTCCGGTGCCCCACTCCCGGAGCACCTGGACGCAGGCCTGCAGCATGCCCGGGTCCACGGGCCGGTCGGGCGCACCGGCGGCGAAGGCCTCCCGCAGGGCCCCGCCCCAGCCAAGGTCCGTCAGGCGCGCCAGCACCCGGCCGTCCGCGAGGGCCTCATCCGGCTTGATCTTGCCCTTAACCGGCACGCCCAGGCGGTCCATGCCGCTGGGCCACTGCAGCCGCGGTTCCAGGGCGACGCCGGCCCGGCGCAGGGTCTGCCCGGCGGTCTCCGTGGCGTCCTCGGCGATGTCGGCGCGGAACCAGCGGCCCGCGCAGTTGTCGCAGCGGCCGCAGGCGCGGGCCGTTTCATCGTCCAGCACCGAGGTGATGTATTCCATCCGGCAGCCGGCCGTGTCCTGGTAGATGACCATCGAGTCCTGTTCATCCACCCGGGCCTCGGCGATCCGGCCGTACCGCTCGGCGTCGTAGTTCCACGGCTGTCCCGTGGAACGCCAGCCGCCGCCGACGCGTTCGACGGCGCCGTCCACGGCCAGGACTTTCAGCAGCAGCTCCAGCGGGGTGCGGCGGAGGTCCACCCGGGCCTCGAGTGCCACCGTGGACACCGCCGTGCCTGCCTCGGCGAGGGCCGTCAGGACCGCGGCAGCCTTCTCCTCGGACGGCATGGACGCCGTGGCGAAGTACTGCCAGATGTCGCGGTCCTCGGATCCCGGCAGCAGCAGGACGTCGGCGTTCGCCGCACCACGGCCGGCACGGCCCACCTGCTGGTAGTAGGCCACCGGCGACGACGGCGCGCCCAGGTGCACGACGAAGCCGAGGTCCGGCTTGTCGAAACCCATGCCGAGGGCGGAGGTGGCCACGAGCGCCTTGACCTGGTTGTCCTTCAGGAGCTGCTCGGCGCGTTCCCGGTCCGCGGGGTCGGTGCGGCCGGTGTAGGCGAGGACCTCGTGCCCCGCCTCGGCCAGGAGGCGGGCGGTGTCCTCGGCGGCGGACACGGTGAGGGTGTAGATGATGCCGCTGCCCTGCAGATCCTGCAGGTGGGTCAGCAGCCAGCCGAGGCGTTCGCGGGAATCGGGCAGGGTCAGGACACCGAGCCGGAGCGAATCCCGGCCCAGGGCGCCACGGATGGTGAGCACGTCCTTGCCGAGCTGTTCCTCGATGTCATGCACCACCCGGGAGTTGGCCGTGGCAGTGGTGGCGAGCACCGGGACCGTGTCCGGGAGCTGCGTGATGAGGTCCGCGATGCGCCGGTAGTCGGGGCGGAAGTCGTGGCCCCAGTCCGAGATGCAGTGGGCCTCGTCAATCACCAGCAGCCCGGTCCGGCGGACGAGCTCGGGCAGCTGGTTTTCCCGGAAGGACGGGTTGGTGAGTCGTTCCGGCGAGACCAGCAGGACGTCCACTTCATCGGCGGCGAGCTGCTCGCGGACAGTGTCCCAGTCCAGCTGGTTGGCGGAGTTGATCGCCACCGCCCGCACGCCGGCCCGCGCCGCGGCCGCGACCTGGTCCCGCATGAGGGCCAGGAGCGGGGACACGATCAGGGTGGGCCCGGCGCCGCGGCGGCGCAACAGCAGGGAGGCGACAAAGTACACGGCCGACTTCCCCCAGCCGGTGCGCTGCACCACCAGGGCCCGCCTGCCGCCGTCGACCAGGGCCTCAATGGCCTCGAACTGGCCGTCATGGAACTCGGCTTCAGGATGGCCCACGAGCTCCCGCAGTACGTTCTGGGCCTGTTCCCGGGTAGAGGATGTGGTGCCGGCTAGGGCAGTGCTGGAAAGGGCGTTCTGGTTACTGGCCATTGCTTCAGTATCCCAGCCCCCTCCGACAGCCACGAAGCCGGTACCCGCTATGTGCACAATCCAGGTGTGTTGACAAGGGTGCGGACAGGCCGGCGCGTCAGGGCCGCAACGTAAGATAAGACGCGTGAATACGGATAAGACAAAGACTTTTGACCTCTCGACCTCGTTCAAGGCCTACGATGTGCGCGGAATCGTGGGGCAATCCATCACCGCGGAGATCGTCGAAGCCGTCGGTGCCGCCTTCGTCGACGTCCTGGAACTCACAGGGCAGACCGTGCTGGTGGGCGGGGACATGCGCCCCTCTTCCCCCGAGTTCGCCAAAGCCTTCGCGAACGGCGCAGCCACCCGGGGCGCCAACGTCCAGCTGCTGGACCTGATCTCCACCGACGAGCTCTACTACGCGTGCGGGGCCCTCAACGCCGCCGGCGCCACGTTCACCGCGAGCCACAACCCGGCCGAATACAACGGCATCAAGATGGCCAAGGCCGGCGCCGTGCCGATCTCCTCCGAAACCGGGCTCATGGAAATCCAGGCCCGCGCCGAGGAATACCTCAACGCCGGCGCCATCCCCGCGGCCGGCAGCACTGGCCTGATTGGCGTGCAGGACGTCCTCAAGGGCTACGCGGAGTACCTGCGGTCCCTGGTGGACCTGCGCGGTTCCCGGCCGCTGAAAGTTGTGGTCGATGCCGGCAACGGCATGGCCGGTCTCACCACCCCGGCCGTGCTTGGCGATGCCCTGCTGCCCAAGCTTCCGCTGGAGATCGTGCCGCTGTACTTCGAGCTCGACGGATCCTTCCCGAACCACCCGGCCAACCCGCTGGAGCCGGAAAACCTGCGCGACCTGCAGGCCGCCGTCGTCGAACACGGCGCGGACATCGGCCTGGCCTTCGACGGCGACGCCGACCGCTGCTTCGTGATCGACGAGAAGGGCGAGCCTGTCTCGCCGTCGGCCATTACCGGCATGGTGGCCCGCCGCGAAATCGCCCGCGCCCAGGGTCTCGGTGAAGACACGCCCACCGTCATCCACAACCTGCTGACCTCCCGCGCGGTTCCCGAACTCGTCGAACGCCACGGCGGCCGGCCCGTCCGCACGCGCGTGGGGCATTCCTTCATCAAGGCCGTCATGGCCGCGGAAGGGGCCATCTTCGGCGGGGAACACTCGGCCCACTTCTACTTCCGCGACTTCTGGAATGCCGACACGGGCATGCTGGCCGCCATGCACGTCCTCGCCGCCCTGGGCGAACAGGAGGGCCCGCTCTCCGAACTCGGCCGCGAATACGAGCCGTACCGGTCATCCGGCGAGATCAACTCGGAAATCGAGGACAAGGCCACCGCGGTCGAGCGGGTCCGCGAGGACTTCCACGACGAGGACGTCGAGGTCGACTACCTCGACGGCAGCACCTTCATCGCCACCGACGGCAGCTACTGGTTCAACCTGCGCCCGTCCAACACCGAACCGTTCCTGCGCCTTAACGTTGAAGCCACGGACGCCGCCACCATGGAACGCGTCCGCGACCGCGTCCTGGCGCTGGTCCGGGGCTAGCGGTGGCAGTACACCCGGAAGAATCCGACAACACCGGATCCTGGCGCGAGTCCGTGCCGGACGCCAGCGCCACGGACCTGGAGAACCTGCTCGGCACCGGCGTCGGTGCCGCGCAGGAGCAGCTGGAACGCAACGGCGGCTTCCTGCCCTTCGCCCTGGTGGTGCAGAACGACGGCGAAGTCCGGCTGGTGGCAGTCACACCCGCGGACGCGAGCGACGGATCGGACGCCGACTTCGACGCGGACGCCATGATCCGGGACCTCCACGAGTTGCTCCGGCAGCACCGGGAGGAGTTCCGGGCCGCCGCCGTCGTCTGCGACATCACGCTGCTCGAGGAAGACTCGGACGCCATCCACGTCGCGGCAGAGCACCAGGACGGCTCTCTCTTCGCCGCCGTACTGCCCTACGCCGCGAACGCCGGGACGCACGAACTCGAATTCGGCCAGCTGGCCGCCGATACCAACGAGCCCGCCGTCTGGGTGGACTAGACCGCCCTTAGGCTGGGGATATGAAGATCAATGCGTTCGCCGATGTGAGCCTTCGCGCTTTGCTGGTGCTCGCGGCCGTTCCGGACGGCGGGCTCCTGACCACCCAGAGCATCGCCGACGCCGTCGGCACGCCGTACAACCACGTCAGCAAGGCGATGGCGAAGCTGCGCGCACTGGGCCTGATCGACGTCGAACGCGGCCGCAACGGCGGATCCCGGCTGAGCAGCGCCGGCCGGACCGCAACGGTCGGCCAGCTGCTGCGGCAACTCGACACCCGTTTAGACCCGGCCGACTGCGTCGCCACGGGCGGGACGTGCCCGCTCATCACCGAATGCCGGCTCCGGGCCGCGCTGGCCCGAGCCCGCGAAGCCTTCTACGGCGAACTCGACGGGATCGTGATCGCGTCACTGCCGACCTCCCGGCAGATGGCGCCCGTCTTTGCAGCGATCGGGCTGCGCCCGGGGCTTTAAGCGGCCCGGCAGGTTCGGGCCGCTTACCGGCGGGAATCCGGCCCAATCTGGGGAAAACCTTTGGTTTGGCGTCCAAACGCCCTTCCTGGCGGGCCTGCCCATTGACTTCAAGCAGGCACGGGGTGACAAAGTACCCCTAGGGAACGTCACCAAGCCGGTATTTTTGTCTTTCCGGCCAGTCGAAGGCCGCTGATGAAAAGTATCCGCTGGTTTGGCGCTGCCGGCGCCGCGGCGCTCCTACTGACGTTCATCACCGCCCCCAAACACTGACCGGCGCGATCCTGCGCATCCGCACCACCAGCCTGGCCTCCGCCGGCTCCGCCAACACCCTCAACGTCCGCTCAGCGGCCGACTCCTGGTCCGAGACCGGCACCCTCTACGCCAACCGCCCCGCGGTTTCCGGGCCCACCCTCGGGTCCCTGCCCGGCGGCACGGCCGCCGACACGGCCTACGACATTCCCCTGGACACCAGCCTGATAACCGGCTGAACCGGGTCCCGGACCCTGGCCCTGACCGGCACCGACAGCTCCTGGTTCTGGTCACGCCAGGCCTCCGCCACGCTGCGCTCCACCCTCACCTACACGGACGGAACCCCGCCCGACACCACCGCACCCGGCGCGCCCGGGACCCTGGCCGCCACAGCCACCGGAACCACCATCGCCCTGTCCTGGACCGCGGCGACCGACAACACCGGCGCCACTGGCTACACCGTCCACCGCTCCACCGCTCCACCGCGGCAGGCTTCACCCCCGCCACCACCAGCAGAATCGCCGACACCACCGGGCTCAGCTACACCGACACCAACCGCCCCGCCGGAACCTGGTACTACCGCGTCACCGCCACCGACGCCGCCGGCAACACCGGCCCCGGCTCCAACGAGGCCACCGCCACCACCCAACCCGGTGCCGGCGGGACTGCGACCGTGCTGGCTGTCGGCGACATCGCCTGTGCCCCCGGCTCAGTTGTCACCACCTCGGCGTGCCGCCATGGCGACGTGGCCGCGGTGGTCGCGGCCCAGTCGCCCGACAGGTTCATCGCCCTTGGGGACCTTCAGTACCAGAACGCCACCCTTGCCGAGTTCATGGGGGCCGGCGGCGGCGCTCTCCCCCGACCGGGATCCGGTCCTTTACCGCGGGCGCCGGCGGGGCGGATCTCCAGGCGTTGTCGGCCAACACCGACCCCCCCCTCCTGACCGCAATGGTGGCCCGTGGCCGAAGCGCCTTCGGGCCGCTCAAATTGACCCTGAACGCGACGTCCTACTCCTGGCAGTTCCTCCCCCTTCCCGGCATGACGTTGACGAACGTGGGCACTACCGGTTCCTTTTCCGGCAGCGACACTTGCCACTGACACCCGCCTGCGCCCGCCGCCGCCACGCCCGGAAGCCCGTCGATTTGGAATAGATTTCTACGCAGTGTAGAACTGAGGCATAGATATTCGTATTTGAAATGCAAGTATCGTCGCGGGCCCGACTGAAGAAGCCGGGCCACTACCTCAGGAGTCAACATGCTCTCGGACAAGTCCTTCCCCGTCATCGAGGCCACCCTGCCGCTGGTCGGTTCCCGGATCGGGGCCATCACCCCCAAGTTCTACGCCCGCCTCTTCGCCGCCCACCCCGAACTGCTGGACGGCCTGTTCAGCCGCTCCAACCAGCGCTCGGGCAATCAGCAGCAGGCCCTGGCCGGAAGCATCGCCGCCTTCGCCAGCCACCTGGTGAACAACCCGGACACCCTGCCGGAGACCGTGCTGTCCCGGATCGCGCACCGCCACGCTTCCCTCGGCATCACCGAACCGCAGTACCAGGTGGTCTACGAGCACCTCTTCGCCGCCATCGCCGAGGACCTGGCCGAGGTCATCACCCCGGAAATCGCCGAAGCCTGGACCGAGGTCTACTGGCTCATGGCTGACGCCCTCATCAAGCTCGAGAAGGGCCTCTACGCCGCACAGGCCAACGCCAAGATGTGGACCCCCTGGAAGGTTGCCGCCAAGACCCCGGCCGGCACCGGTTCCATGACCTTCACCCTGGAACCGGCCGACGACACCCCCATCACCGCGGCGCTGCCGGGCCAGTACGTCAGCGTCAAGGTCACGCTTCCGGACGGGCTCCGCCAGGTCCGCCAGTACTCCCTCTCCGGTGACGCCGGCACCAGCCGCAGCTTCACCACCAAGCTCGACGACGGCGGCGAGGTCTCCCCCGTGCTGCACAACAACGTGGCCGTGGGCGACGTCATCGAAATCTCCAACCCCTACGGCGAAATCACACTCGCGGCGGGCGACGGCCCCGTGGTCCTGGCCTCGGCCGGCATCGGCTGTACGCCCACGGCGTCCATTCTGCGCTCCCTGGCCGAGTCCGGCTCGGACCGCCAGGTCCTGGTCCTGCACGCCGAAAGCACCCTGGACAGCTGGGCGCTGCGCTCCCAGATGACGGACGACGTCGAACGCCTGGACGGCGCCGACCTGCAGCTCTGGCTCGAGCAGCCCGAAGCCGGTTCCAACGCGGGCTTCATGTCCCTGCGCGAGGTGGACCTCCCGGCCAACGCCTCGCTCTACCTGTGTGGCCCGCTGCCGTTCATGAAGAACATCCGCAACGAGGCCATCAACGCCGGCATCCCGGCCACGAAGATCCACTACGAGGTCTTCGGCCCGGACATCTGGCTCGCCAGCTAAAGCACTCATCGGCTGCTCCGCAACGGCCCTTTTGAGGGGTCAAAAGGGCGTTTTCGGAGCGATCGATGAGAGTTCGACGGCGGCCCGGCATCTTTCGCAATAAAGGTGCCGGGCCGCCGTCGTGGTTAACCTGGCCAGGCCTGTCCAGGCTCAGCCCGCCGCCGGCACCCCGGTGATCGCGTGGCCGAAGCGCAGGAGGTTGCCGGGGTCGTACGTGGACTTCGCGGACCGCATCCGCTCATATACCTCAGGAGACCACGCCCGGGCCCGGTCCTCCTCGTCGCCCGGCTCGCCATGGAAATTGACCAGCGTGTACCCGGTGGAGTGGGGAGCCATCGCGGCCAGGATCCCGCTGATGGAGGCCGATACGGCCTCGGCAAGGGGCGGTATCTTGAACCCGACGAGGAACAGCAGGAAGGCCGCGTCCCGCCCCGACACGGCGTCCGGCAACGCATCCGGCACTGCAGCAGTCCGCGCCAGCGCGCCACCGAGCGGCCGGACCTCCACCAGCAGCAGCGGGCAGTCCGAACCGTCCCCGGTGAGCTCGAGCAGGTCAGCCACGGCATCGTCGCCGAAATCCTTCAGGAGCGCGCCGCCGTCCATGAAGGGCAGCGGGTCCGCCGGGTCCATGTGGATCTGGTCAACGTCGAGGTAGCTCATGGGCCCGGCCGTGTCCATCAACGGGGTGGAGACCGCCCGCATCGGGGCCAGCAGCGCGTCGCCGGCCTCGCGCTTGCCCAGGAAGGCAAAGCGCAGGTGCACGACGAACTGGTTCCGCAGCGGCTCGGGAACGAAGTCCATATCCGGAAGCCGCAGCAGCGAGATCGAGGGTGAGGCATCTTCGGGCAGCGTGGGCAGCCAGTGGCGGAAGGCAGCCAGGACGGTGGCCGCATCTGCCCCGGGATAGATGATGCCGCCGCCGTAGAAGTCACTGAACGGAAAGAGACTGAACTCGAGGGCGGTCACGATCCCCAGGTTGCCCTTGCCGCCGCGCATCAGTGCAAACAGCTCGGCCTCGGCGTCGGCGTCGATCCGCCGCAGCGCGCCGTCGGCCGTGACAATCTCCATGCTGCGGACATGGTCCGCCGCGAAGCCGTGCGCGCGGCCGAGCACGGGCAGCCCGCCGCCGAGCGTGTAGCCGACGACGCCGACGTCGGTGCTGGAACCGTGCAATCCGACGAGCCCGTGCGGCACGCTGGCCTCCAGGAGGGTGCGCCACTTCACCCCGGCGCCGACGCGTGCGGTGCGTTCATCCGGATCGATCTGCAGGTCCTGCAGCCTGCGCGTGTTGATGAGCAGGCCGCCATCGATCGCCGATTCGGCGCCGTGACCGGTGGACTGGACGGACACGGGAAGCCTGCGCTCGGCCGCCCATTTAACCGCGGCCACGACGTCCCGGGCATCTGCGGCCCCCAGAACGACGTCGGG
Organism: Arthrobacter humicola; assembly: GCF_022803015.1. Classification (GTDB taxonomy): domain Bacteria; phylum Actinomycetota; class Actinomycetes; order Actinomycetales; family Micrococcaceae; genus Arthrobacter; species Arthrobacter humicola_A. The sequence continues at coordinate 21,147 of NZ_JAFKON010000012.1, read as the reverse complement.
CCGGTGCACTGTTGCGACGTTGAAGGCGAACGTCTCCTCCGCGAATTCGGGGCTGTCCGGCAACGCGACCGGGCCGCTGACAGCGCTGGACAAAGCATCGATGTCGTCGTTGACAAGCATGAGGAACTCCTGAATCTCGCTTACCGCGAGCAGGTCGGGGGCGCGGCCGCACCCGCCCGGAATGCCCCCAGCGCACGCTCCAATCGGCGGCCGGCCCGGCTGATGGAATGCGGACAAGCCTAGGGATCCGGCCTGACGCGGCCTAGGGACCTAAGTCCCGGCGTCACGCACCCAACGAAAACGGCGGCCCCGCATCTTCCGGGAAGATGCGGGGCCGCCGTCGCTATTGCACTGTTATAGGTGCTGTTGTGCCGGCTGCTACTGCTCGGCAGCCATGCGCTCCTTCAGCCCTGCGAGTTCGGCGCGCAGCGCCTCGGGCAGCGAGCTGCCGAAGTTGGCGAACCACTCCTCGATCGAGGCCAGCTCGGTGGTCCACTCCGCGGGGTCGACGCGGACGGCCTCTTCAACCTGGGCCGGGGTCATGTCCAGGCCCTTGAGGTCGATCGCGTCAGCGGTGGGGACGAACCCGATGGGGGTCTCCACGGCGTCGGCCTTGCCCTCGAGGCGTTCGATGGCCCACTTCAGGACCCGGGCGTTGTCACCGAATCCGGGCCAGGCGAATCCGCCCTCGGAATTGCGGCGGAACCAGTTGACCAGGAAGATCTTGGGCAGCCGCTCCGGGTTAGCCTTCGCGGACAGGTTGACCCAGTGGTTCAGGTAATCGCCTGCGTCGTAGCCGATGAAGGGCAGCATGGCCATCGGATCCCGGCGGACAACGCCCACGGCACCGGCTGCCGCGGCGGTGGTCTCCGAGGACAGGGTGGAGCCCATGAAGATGCCGTTGGACCAGCTGCGCGCCTCGGTGACCAGCGGGATGGTGGTCTTGCGGCGGCCGCCGAACAGGATCGCGGAAAGCTCCACGCCGTTCGGGTTGTAGTACTCCTCGGCCAGCATGTCGATCTGGTCGATCGGCGTGCAGAAGCGGGAGTTCGGGTGGGCGGCGGGCTTGTCCGAATCCGGGGTCCAGGAGTTGCCCTGCCAGTCGGTCAGGTGCGCGGGCACCTCGTCGGTCATGCCCTCCCACCACACACCGCCGTCGTCCGTCAGGGCGACGTTGGTGAAGATGCTGTGGCCCTTGGCGATGGCGCGCATCGCGTTGGGGTTGGTGCCCCAGCCGGTGCCCGGAGCCACGCCGAACAGGCCGGCCTCGGGGTTGACGGCGCGGAGCTCGCCTTCCTTGCCGAACCGCATCCAGGTGATGTCGTCCCCGAGGGTTTCGACCTTCCAGCCCTCGATGGTCGGATCCAGCAGGGCGAGGTTGGTCTTGCCGCAGGCCGACGGGAAGGCGGCGGAGATGTAGTAGTTCTTCTGCTCCGGCGAGGTCAGCTTGAGGATGAGCATGTGCTCGGCAAGCCAGCCTTCGTCCCGTGCCATCACCGAGGCGATGCGCAGGGCGTAGCACTTCTTGCCGAGCAGGGCGTTGCCGCCGTAGCCCGACCCGAAGGACCAGATGGAGCGCTCCTCCGGGAAGTGGACAATCCACTTGTCCGGGTTGCAGGGCCACGGGACATCGGCCTGGCCGGGGGCCAGCGGGGCGCCCAGGGAGTGCAGGGCGGGGACAAAGAACGCGTTGGTCGCGGTGATCTTGTCCAAGACCTCGGTGCCGATGGTGGCCATGATCCGCATGGAGGCGACAACGTAGGCGCTGTCGGTGATCTCGACGCCGAACTTGGGGTCCTCGGCGTCGAGGTGGCCCATCACGAAGGGGATCACGTACATGGTCCGGCCACGCATGGAGCCGGCGAACAGGCCGCGCAGCTTTTCCTTCATCTGCGCCGGGGCCATCCAGTTATTGGTGAAGCCTGCGTCGTGCTCGTTCTCGGAGCAGATGAAGGTCTGCTCTTCGACCCGGGCCACGTCGGCGGGGTCGGAGAAGGCCGCGAACGACTTGGGGAAGAGGTCCTCGTTGAGGCGGGTCAGGGTGCCGGCGGCAACGAGCTCGTCGGTCAGCCGGGTGTTTTCCGCTTCCGACCCGTCAACCCAGTAGATCCGGTCCGGCTGGGTCAGTTGAGCTACCTCTTCTACCCATGCCAGTAGACCGGCATGTGTGGTGGGTGCTTTTTCAAGCAACGGCAGTCGCGCCAGATCTCCCATTACGGTTCCCTTCCTCGGGTTCAGTGGTGTGTCCTAAATGCTAGGGCTCGGCAGGGGGCCCATTTCGGGCCCGGACGTGGGATGACCGGGGCGGAGCAATTCAAAAACCGCGGAAATTCAAGGAACTGGCCGGCCATCATCCCTCCTTTTTGTGACTAAGGTCACGTAGACCGGTCTAGTCGGCTAGATTACACCCGTTTCGATTTGTAACTGGGCCCGGGCTCGCGTAAAGTAATTCGAGGTTCGGGGAGAGAGAAGTTCTCCAAGAGCCAAGAATGCGCCCATAGCTCAGCTGGATAGAGCGTCTGTCTACGGAACAGAAGGTCAGGGGTTCGAATCCCTTTGGGCGCACAGTTGAAGATCCGCCCCGGTTCGCCGGGGCGGATCTTTTGCTTTAACCGCCTACTGCCCTAGGCGCCAGGGCGCCGGGCCGGCTGCCTTAGGCGCCGGGCTGGGCGCCGGCGGCAGCCGTTGGGCCGGAGCGGCCCGGCCGCAGGGCTCAGGCCGTGGTCCGGACGATGATGGTGCGGATGTCGTCGAAATGCGTGCTGAGCCGCTCGGAGGCGAGGGCCTTGTCCGCCGTTGCGACCGCCTCATAGATCCCCCGGTGCACTGCGGCCGTTGCCTGCAGGTCGACGGCGTACGGTCCGCCGAGTTCGAGGTGGATCCGGCGGTAGACCTTCCAGAAAACGTCCATCAGGCTGATCAGCAGGTCGTTGTTCAGCGGCTCGAAAAGCCTGCGGTGGAACTCCGCGTCGGCCTCGATGAAGGGCTCCCCCGCGTCGGCCAGCGCTTCCATGCGGTTCACGGACTCCTCCACGGCGGCCAGCTGTTCTGCGCTGATCCGGTCCATGGCGGCGCCGACCAGGCCGGATTCGAGTGCTTGCCGGACCTCCACGAGCTGCAGGGCTTCCTCGCCCTGATGGCGCAGCGACAGCCGGGCGCGGAAGGTGAGCCCATCGGTCAGGGCCTCGAAATTGCTCGGCGCCACGAACATGCCGAATCCGTGGCGGATCTCAATGACGCCCAGCGCCTGGAGCGCCTTCAAGGACTCCCGCAGGGTGTTGCGGCCGACGCCAAGTGCCGCCGTCAGCTCGTTTTCGGTCGGCAGCGGGTCGCCGGGAACCAGGTCGCGTTCCAGGATCAGCTCCAGGATGTCCGACTGGAGCGCCCGGAGCCGGGCCTGGGCGCTGAACCTTGCCAGCGGTATGGCCGGGCCTGTTGTCATGTTGCGTGCGGCCATGGCCGCCTCCTCCCCCAAGTATGGTCCCAACAGTATCGACCGTCCCCCGTCCTGCAAAGGGTTCGGCCCGGCACATTACGCCGGAAGCCCGCATCGCCGGAGCCCGGAGCTCCCCCGGATGCGGCCATGGCCCCGGCGTAGGCTGGTGCCATGACGGCACAGATTGAGCGGGAATTCGATGTCATTGTGATCGGCGCCGGGGCCGTGGGCGAGAATGTGGCGGACCGTGTGGTCCGCGGCGGCCTGACAGCAGTGCTCATCGAGGCGGAGCTGGTCGGCGGCGAGTGCTCGTACTGGGCCTGCATGCCTTCGAAGGCGCTCCTGCGGCCGGGCACTGCGCTGCATGGCGCGCAGACGGTCCCCGGCGCCCAGGAAGCGGTCACCCGCACCCTGGATCCGGCAGCCGTGCTGAAGCGCCGGGATTACTTCACCTCGAACTGGCAGGACGACAGCCAGGTCAAGTGGGTGGAGGAGACAGGCATCGAACTGATCCGCGGCCACGGCTGGATCACCGCCCCGCGGCACGTCGAGGTGGCCGGGCTGGACGGCAACAGCTACGCACTCACGGCCCGGCACGCCGTGGTGGTCGCCACGGGCTCCGCCCCGAACCAGCCGCCGGTCGAGGGGCTTCACGACGTCGAGTACTGGACCACCAGGGAGGCGACCTCAGCCCGCGCGGTTCCCGCGCGGCTTGCGGTCCTCGGCGGCGGCGTTGCCGGCGTCGAACTCGCCCAGGCCTATGCCCGGCTTGGTTCGTCCGTGACGCTCGTGGCCCGCGGCGGGCTCCTGGGCGTTTTCCCGGAACAGGCCGCAGACCTGGTCGCTGCCGGCCTGCGCGCCGATGGCGTGGACCTGCGCCTGCACACCGGTACGCGGAGCGTGCATGAGAACGACGACGGCTCCCTTACCGTAATGCTCGACGGCGGCCCCACGGGCGGCCCCACGGACGGCCCGGGCGCCGGTCCCGCTACCGGCACGGCCCATGGCGCCACGATCACGGCGGACAAGCTGCTCGTCTCCACCGGCCGGCACCCCGCCCTTGAGGGACTCGGCCTGGACAGCGTCGGCCTCCCGGCACCCGAGGGCGGGACCCTGCGGCTCACCACCGATTCCACCGGACTAGTCCACCACGCCACCGAGAACGATGTGTCCGGCAACCCCTGGCTTTACGCAGCCGGCGACGCCGCCGGACGGGTCATGCTGACGCACCAGGGCAAGTACGGTGCCCGGGCCACCGGAGACGCCATTGCCGCCCGGGCCAAGGGCGAACTCCGCGGCGAGCCGGCACCGTGGAGCCGCTTTGCCCAGACGGCCTCCGAGCACGCTGTGCCGAACGTGGTGTTTACCGATCCGGAACTGGCGAACGTCGGCCGGACCATGGCGCAGGCGGAGCAGGACGGCTTCCGGGCCTCCGCCGTGGAACTCCCCATCCAGGTGGCCGGCTCCTCCCTGCATGCCGAACACTACGAAGGGTGGGCGCAGCTGGTCATCGACGAGGACCGAAAGGTGCTGCTGGGCGCCACGTTCGCCGGCCCGGATGTCGCTGAACTCCTGCACGCAGCCACCATTGCCGTGGTGGGGGAAGTCCCGCTGGACCGGCTGTGGCACGCCGTGCCCTCCTATCCGACCATCAGCGAAGTCTGGCTCCGCCTGCTGGAAAGCTATGGCCTGTGATCCGTTGATCACAAGCGACTATTTCTATTTGAACTGACCGGTCAGTTCGGTTAGCCTTGAAGCAGACTAGACCCTGCGAAAGGCTTACATGCTCTCCGTGCAACAGCTCCGTGTGAACGGGCGCCGGAATGACCTGCTCCCACCCACGTCCCTTGAGGTACGTGCCGGGGAGCTGCTCTTGGTTGAAGGCGACGGCCAGGACCAGCGAACAGCCCTGGCCCTCACACTCAGCGGCCGGATGAAGCCCTCCGGGGGGGTGCTCAGCTGGGACGGAAATTCCAGGATTAAGCGCCTCCGGTTGGCCAGTGCACTGGTGGACTCCCCCGGTGTCAACGAGCCCGAACAGCATCTCAGCGTGGGCGACCTCGTCACCGAGGACCTCGCGCTCATCCCCCGGCGCTATCGGGGTGCTCTGCTGAGCAAACCCTGGCTCAAGGTCAACCGCTTCGAGGACATTGCCGGCCTCTGGACCGAACAGATTCCGGCCCGGCGACGCGTCGAACTGCTCACCGCCCTTGCCCTGGCCAACCCCGGAACAGATCTGCTGGTGGTCGATTCTCCGGACAGGCACAGCGCAGATCCCGCGGACTGGCTTCCCAGACTGGAAGACCTGGCGCACGACGGCGGCCGGCCGCTCGCCGTCGTCGTCACCGTCGCGGCACTGCCGGACGGCTGGACCGGGCCGTCCGCCGCAATCGGGAACGCCGTTAAAGCTGCCGCCGCAACGGGTTCCATCGTTGACGCATCCGCGGACTCCGCCCAGCCTGATGCGCAGGAGACAGAAGGCCATCCCGCGAAACACCGGAACCCTGAACCCATCCCGTTCGAAACCGAGGCCTTAAAGTGACTGTTCTGCGGCTGGCCCGCTCCGAGCTCAAGCGCATGACTGGCGGGCTCCTGCCCAAACTGACCATCCTGGCGCTGACCATGGTGCCTTTGCTGTACGGCGCGGTGTACCTCTACGCCAACTGGGATCCGTACGGGAACCTGGACCAGATCGACGCCGCCTTGGTAGTCGAGGACACCGGCGCGTCCGCCAGCAACGGGACCCGGCTCGAGGCCGGGAAAAAGGTCGCCGACAGCCTCGTGGACGGCCACGTCTTCAACTGGCAGAAAGTCACCACCGCCGCGGAAGCGGACCAGGGTGTAAGCAGCGGCAAGTACGCGTTCGCGCTCAAAATTCCCAAGGACTTCTCGGCCAACCTAGTCTCCCCGGGCAGCTTTGACGCCGCGAACCAAGCCATGCTGAATGTCACCACCAACGATGCCAACAACTACGTCCTCAGCAACATCGTGGACAAGCTGACCGCTGCCGTGCATTCGACGGTTGCCAAGGAGGTGGGCGAGGAGACTGCGAACCAGCTCCTGACGGGCTTCGGCACAATCCATACTCAGATAGTCCAGGCCGCCGACGGGGCCGGAAAACTCTCCGACGGCATTGCCAGGCTCCGGGACGGGGCAGTCAGTTTGCATGCCGGAACGAGCCAGCTGAACGGCGGAGTCGCCGAACTCGCCGCCGGTCAAATGAAGCTGCGCGATGGCGCCAACCAGCTCAATTCCGGCGCCGGCCAGCTCAGCGCCGGCCTGACGCAGCTGAAGGACTGGACGGCCACACTCCCTGCCGACTCGCAGAAACTTGCGGACGGCGCCGCGCAGGTCGCGGCGGGAAACGCGGCACTGAACACGAAAGTCCAGGACGTCGTCGGGCAACTCAGCGCTGCTGACAAGGGCCTCCGGGACCGTGTGGTCCAATCCAACAGCCGTCTGATTGCCGCCGGGATCATCACCCCCGACCAGGCCGGCAAAATCCTGGCCGATTTCGATACCGCCGCAGCCTCAAGCCCAGTGGCCGATGCGAAGTCCAGAATCCAAACGGATGCAGCCCAGATCCAGCAGCTTGCCGACGGGTCCGCCGCCGTAAGTTCCGGGACGGCCAAACTTGCGGGAGCAACGCCGGCTCTGACTGATGCCATCTCAAAGGCTTCAGCCGGCGCCAACCAGCTCTCAGCTGGCTCGGCCGCGCTGGCCGCGGGCGAGCAGAGCGCCGTTGACGGCACTGCCAGGCTCGCAGATGGCGCCCGGCAGCTCGACGACGGGGCGGCCCAGCTGGAAGACGGCGCCCGCACGGCCTCCGACGGCGCCGCCACCCTGGCCTCGGAGCTGGACAAGGGAGCCGGGAAGATCCCCAATCCCGATGACGCCCAGAAGAACAGCCTGTCCAAGGTGATCGCGGACCCTGTCGCCGTCAGCGACGTCTCTCAGGCCAAGGCAGCGTCGTACGGTGCCGGCCTGGCGCCATTCTTCCTGACCCTGGCCCTGTGGATCGGCGTATTCATGCTGGTCCAGGCCATGCGGCCCATCACCCAACGCGCACTGGCGTCCAACGCCCCGTCATGGAAGATCGCCGTCGGCGGCTGGCTGCCGTTCTTTGCCGTTTCAGTCATCCAGGCCACGCTGCTCACCCTCGTGGTGGACCTGGGCCTGGGCCTCAAGCCCGCCCACCCGGTGCTGATGTGGTTGTTCATGTTGGCGGCCGCCATGGCCTTCAGTGCCATCATCCAGGGCGTCGTGGCCCTGCTGGGAACTCCCGGGAAATTCGTGGTGCTTATACTGCTGGTCCTGCAGCTGGTTTCCTCCGGCGGAACCTTCCCGTGGCAAACCACCCCGCAGCCGCTGCACTTTGTCCACGAGGCGCTGCCTATGGGTTATGTGGTGGCCGGCATGCGGCACCTGATCTACGGCGCGGACCTTTCCTTGATCGTGCCCACGGTGGTTGGCCTCCTTGGGTACACTGTGCTCGGGGCGGCGCTTTCCACGCTGGCCGTTCACAAGCACAAGTTCTGGACCCTGAAGTCCCTAAAACCGGAGATCGCCGTATGAGCACAGTGGACGCCGGGAAAAAGCTCCGTCCGGCCCGCACGAACGCCACTAAACAGAAACTGTTCGAGGCGTCCATGGAACTGATCGGGGAGCGCGGCGCGGCGGGCGTAACGGTGGACGAGATCGCCACGGCCGCCGGGGTGTCCAAAGGCACGGTGTACTACAACTTTGGCAGCAAGTCGGACCTGATCGCCCAGCTGCTGCGCCACGGCGTGGACATCCTGCTGGCGCGGCTGCTGAGTGTCCGCGACGGCTCCGCCGACCCCCTCGCCGCCATGGAGGAAATGATCGGCCAGGCCATGGACTTCATGGCCGAATACCCGTCCTTCGCCCGGCTTTGGGTCAGCGAGAGCTGGCGCACCCCCAGCGAATGGCAGGACACCTTCGCCGAGCTCCGCGGGCGCCTGCTCGCGGTGATCGGCTCTGCCATCGACGGCGTCGCCGCCGTCTACCCCGTGGATTCCGCCGTTTCCCGGGGCAGCCTGGAAACGGCAATCTTTGGGGCCTGCTTCGTGGTCGGACTGGACCGCCAGACGTACAACCCGGAGCGCACCAGGGAGCAGAGTGTGGCCGCAATCATGGCCTCCATGCGCGGCTACGTCGTGAAGCAGCCGCCAGCTCAGGCATGATTGTTCACATGCGTCACATGGGTACCAACGGGAAAGTCGCCATCGGAGCGTTTCTCACTGCCCTGGCACTTCTGGTCCTGACCGGAATCACCCTGCAAGAGTGGGTGCTGGTGTGGTTCGTCGGGGCTGCCGCGACGGCATATGTGGCCTGCGTGGCGGAGGTGGTGGTCCGGCGCCGGCACAAGACTTTGGCCGCGAGCGGGGTCGGCAGCATCCTCTTCATCGCGTTCGGGGTCGCTTTCCTGCGTCAGTGGGGGCTGGCCTTCAACCCCGATCCCGACGCCCTGTCCACGCGCGTCGATTCTGAGCATCCGGATTTGTACTTCTATCTGGCCGTGGCCGCCGGAGCCGTCACCTTACTGTTGCTGTTTGCCGGCACCGTCCTGCCCGGCAGGAGCCACGGCCGGCGTTCCCCGGGCCGTGCTCCGCGACGCCGCCCGTCGCCCGCCGCGCGGGGAGCGGGGGCCAAGTCTGCGAATCCGAGGCCTTCCACACCGCGGCCGACGCCGAGAGGAACCGCCGCGCGTCCGGCGGCTCCGCGCGCGGCTTCTCCGCGGTCCACTGCCCGGCCCGCGGCCAAGTCACCGGCGAAGACACCGCTCAAGCCGGCAGCGAAGACACCGGCCAAGTCGCCTGCCCCCAAATCACCCGCCCGGGCCTCGGCCCGCCGCTGAGTCCCGCGCATCACCACCCGGCGAAACGTTCAGCACAGGATTTTTCGCCTGGGCCAGTTCAGGAGTCCAGCTCAGAGGTTTCGAGGCTTGTCTTCCCGTGGGGTGGCATCCGGGCCCGGGGCCGTGTCGGTCCGGGTTACGTCCTCGCGGCTGCGCTGGTCGGCTGACACTTGCTGGCCGGACGCTGGCTCGCCGGACGCTTGTTCGCCGGAAGACACTTGCTGGCCGGACGTTTGCTGGCCGGGGACGTGGCTGCCCGTTGCGGGCTCGGCGGCGGCCCTCTCGGCGCGCAAATCCCCGCGGGTCGGCATCTGCCCGCTTTCGCCGCCGCGTTCAGATGTGACTACGTCAGGGTCCACTTCGTCGGCTTTGCGCAGTTGCTCCTGCGCGCCGGAGCGGACGCTTTCGGCCTCTTCCTGGCGCTTGCGGGCTTCCTGCCGCAACCGCTCGGCCTCGAGGTCAGCCTCCTGCGCGTCGGCCTCGGCACGGGCCGCCTTGGCGTCGCGTTCCCGCGCAGCGAATTCGTCGGCCTTGGCCTGTTCACGCATCTCGGCCGCACGGTTCCGGTCCGCCGCCACCTTGCGTTTGCGGCTGACCATGACCGCCACCGCTACGATCGCGAGCACCACGACGATGCCGACAATAATTCCTATGAGCTGCCCTGAATCCACGTTGATCACCTTTTCTCCGGGTTGCAACAGATGCCCCAAAACCACTGGAAAAAACCACATGACTAAACAGCATCAGTAAACCGCAGATCGGCGCAGGTTGCTATGGATTCCGCAGCCCTCGCCGGGCGGACCTGCGGCTATTTGGCGCGGGGGACCTTGAAGTGGGTCAGCTTGGCGTCCTGCCCGTCCAGTTCGGCCCAGGACTTTTCCGTTTCCAGGACGGTCAGCCCGCTGGTCGGATAGCGCGTGGCGGCGTCCATGTAGGCATCGTGGTCGGAGTCGCGCGACGCCAGATGCATCGCAAGGTCCTGCACCCCGGGCATGTGGGAAATCACCATGAGGGTGGTGACGGTGTCAGGGACGTGGTTGATGACGGCCAGCATGCGCAAGGCGGAGGCGGCGTACAGCCCATCCTCGAGCTTGGGCGTCGGCGCCTTGTCTCCGAGGGCGTGGCACACCCACGTGCAGGTCTGGCGGGTCCGCAAAGCGCTGGAGCAGAGGATGAAATCAGGGACCACGCCGTGCTTGAGCAGCCACTTTCCGGCGACTGGGGCGTCCTTGTGGCCGCGTTCTTCGAGCGGCCTTTCGTGGTCGGCAACCCCGCCGGGCCAATCGGACTTGGCGTGCCGCATGATCACCAGCCGTTTGATGTGATGCGCGCTCATGCCCCAATCCTAGTGCGGCGGCTGGCCCACGGGCGCGCATCCCACCAGCGTCCGTTCAGTCTTCAAGGACAAAGGTCACTTCCAGCACGACGTGCCAGGCAACGACGGCACCGTCGCTGATTTCGACCTTCTGTTCCTTCACCCATGCCCCCGTGACATTGCGAAGGGTCTTATTGGCCCTGTCGATGCCCTCCTTGATGGCGGCATCGAACGAGGTCTTGGAGTTCGCGCTCAGGGTAGTAATCCGTGCAACAGACATGTCTTCCTCCCAATAGTCGGCTCAACGGTCCGAGACTACGCCGGACCCCCAAAAGGCAACAGAGTCTAACCGCGACCCACCAGCAGCGGCGGCAGAGGCCCGTCAGCCAGCCCACCCAATGCGCCCGTCGGGGAATGCGGCTGCCGGCGGAAAGCCACTGAAGCTTCCGGAAACGCGAAAGCGCCCGCTCCCTGGGCAGGGAACGGGCGCTTTGCGTGGGCTGGAAGCTAGATCGAGTATTCCGGAGCGGCCCAGACAACCACCTCGGGGTGCTCGTAGAACCGGTAGCCCTGGCCGCGCACGGTGCGCACGGTGTTGGCGAGGCGGCCGAGCTTGGAACGCAGGCGGCGGATGTGGACGTCGATGGTCCGCTCGTTCGGGACCTCTTCGGCGTTCCGCCACAGGCCTTCGAGGAGCTCGTCGCGGCCCACGGTGCGGGTGCCGTTCTCCACGAGGTAGTTCAGGAGTTCGAATTCCTTGAACGTGAGGTTCAGGGATTCGCCGTCGAGGTGCACCTCACGGCGGGCGAGGTCGATCAGCACCCCGGAAGGCCGCGGATCCTGCGGCTGCTGCAGGCGGGCGGTCTCGGTGCGCTGGCGGGCCCCCGCGGTGGGGTCACCGAAGGTCGAGCGGACGACGTCGAGGGCGGAACCCGGGGCACTGGCCGGCGCGACGGCGACGGCGGCATAGCTTTCGGCACCGGCCACGAGCGACTGTGCGTAGGCCCGGATTTCCTGGGCAAGCTTGGCGATGGATGTGCCGGCTGCAGCAGCGGTTTCCTCGTCGATGCCCATGTACAGCACGAAGCCGCGGGCGACGTTGTCGCTGGGGGCCGGACGGACCGGGCTGCCGGCACCCGGGGCGATCACCGGGGTGGGTGCCGTGGCGGGGGCGGGGGGGACGGCACGGAGCTGGCCGTAGGAGTCAGGGTTGTAGCCCTGCGCTGCATATCCGGGGGCGGGGAAGCTGCCCGCGGATCCGGCGGGGGCGAACGCGGAGCGCCCGCCAAAGCCCTGGCGGATCCCTGAGGCCTGGCCGGCCTTGCTGGCGTTACGGACGGAGATGTGGACGTATCCGGATGCAACTGACATGGAATGCTTACCTCAATGTGAATGGCCGTCATCGCGGCTCGAATGCTTCTTTCCCCGCAATGAAATTGGGGAGGGGCGCCCGACTCTGGGCTTGGGGGCGAATGCCTAGAAACCTTTAGGGGTGTAAAAGTTAGGCGTGCATTCGACAACAGCGCATCTCGGTACCAGCGGGTGTGCTGATCCAGGAAGCTGCGGCTGCAGGTGCTGTTGAGTTCTTGTTCACAATTGAAGTGTGCAACGTAACAATGTAAACGTGCAAGTAACAATGGACCCCAGGTTCCACATAGTGAGACAGATCGAGGATTTGTAGCGCAAGTCACAATTCTGTAGCGGCAATAAAATAACAAGTGTTTTACTGACCGGGAGGTCAGCAAGTGCGCTTCATCGAATATTATTCGGTCAACGTCGATGACCTCGGGTAAATCATTCACAGCACGGCAAGTTGGGCCAAACCGCGCCTGCCCACCGCTGCCTGCGAGGCGGTCCACGGAGTGGGCAGCCGGCATCGCCGCCCGCAAGGCACGGCGGCGATGCCGGCCAGCCACGGTGGCGACGCCGGCCGCGGCGGTTCAGTTCGACTGGCCGGTGGCTGTCGCCGCGACCAGCATGACGGAGGCCGCCGTGTAGCCGGAACCGTCCTTGGCCGCCACGATCCGCACCGTCCCGCCCGCGACGATGTCCGCGACGCTCAGCTGCGTGCCCGTGCCGCCGGCCTGCTGGCGCCGCTGTTGCAGATTACTCACCACCACGTCGCTGCCCAGCGCATAGCTGCGCGTGAAACCGTCGCTGCTCTTGACCGTCACGGAGGACGAGCTGACCTCGCTCACTGTGCCCAACTGCTCGGCCATCGTGGTGTATGCGCTTCCTTGCAGCACCACGTATTCGGCGTGCACTGCCGCGGAAAGCCCGCTGCCCATGCCACCGGCAGCGAAGTGGCCGGGACCGCCCTGCCCCGGCATGCCGCCGCCCGCGAAACCACCTTGCGCGGAACCGTCTTGTGCTGAACCTGGCACGCCTGGGGCGACACCCTGGCCGCCGGGTCCGCCGGCTGCCGCCCCGCCGGCCGCACCGGTGGCTGCCGTTGCGCTTGAGGTGAGGGCATAGACGCCGGCCCCGGCGCCGACGGCCAGGACTGCGGCGGCGCCGGCGACGGCGAGCCCCCGCTTGAGGGTCCAGGGCTTCGCCGCCGAGGCCGTCTTGGCGGAAGTTCCCGGCGCGCCCCAGCCTGTGGCTGCGGCGGGGACAGGTTCCTGCCGGGGCATGCCCCAGGCAGGTTCCGATGCCGGAACCTTCCAAACCGGAAGCGCGCCCCAGCCCCCGGCAGCGCCTGCTTCCGGCCGCCCGGCCTCGGCGTGCCCGCCGCCGGTGCGTCCGGCGTCAGCGTGTCCGGCATCGGCGTGCCCGGTTTGGACTGTTCCGCCGTCGGTGTGTCCGGCGCCGGACTGCCAGGCAGTACGGGGTGTGGTTACGGGCGCGGGCGCCGCTGGCGCGCCGGTGGTGGGCGTGGGGGCGGGTACAGGGGCTGACTCGGGGGCTGCTCCGGAACCGGCTCCGGGATGCTGACCGCTCATGGTATTTCTCCTTTAGGGTGCGGATCGGTGTTCACCCCAGCGTGGTGAGCGATCCTGTGCTTGGGCTGTGCGGGCCGACAGCCCGGCCTGTGACGTTGCCGGACGGGAAGGGCGGATTGAACATGGCCGTTGCGGCCCGTACGATCCCGCAACGGCATCCAGCTCGCTAGGCTGGGATTCACAGGTGCCGCACAGGGTCCCCAAAGCCCCGCCTAACCGGCAGATCGGAGAGTTGTCCCCATGGCCACTTCGCACTCCATGACCAACAACCTTCCCCAGCTCACGCATCCGGACGGCTCCCCCATCCGCGCCCTCGTGGTGGATGACGAGCCCAGCCTCTCCGAGCTCATGAGCATGGGGCTGCGGATGGCCGGCTGGTCCGTGGCCGTGGCCGAGGACGGGCCCGGAGCCGTCCGGCTCGCCAAGGAGTTCCGCCCCGACGTGCTGGTGCTGGACGTGATGTTGCCCGGGTTCGACGGCGTCGAACTGCTGAACAGGATCCGCGCGTTCGCGCCTGAGGTGCCGGCGCTGTTCCTCACCGCCAAGGATGCCGTTCAGGACCGCATCACCGGACTGGCGGCCGGCGGCGATGACTACGTCACCAAGCCGTTCAGCATGGAAGAGGTGCTGCTGCGCCTGCACCGGCTGGTCCAGCGCTCCGGAGTGGCCGCGATGGACACCGCCGAACTGGTGGTGGGAGACCTCGTGCTCAACGTCGACACCCGCGAAGTCACCCGGGCCGGTGAGGAAATGCACCTGACCGCCACGCAGTTCGAGCTGCTGCGCTACCTCATGGAAAACCCGAAACGGGTCATCAGCAAGGCCCAGATCCTGGACCGTGTCTGGGACTACGACTTCGGCGGCCAGGCGAACATCGTGGAACTGTACATTTCCTACCTCCGCAAGAAGGTCGACGCCAACCACGCTCCCATGATCCACACGGTGCGCGGAGCCGGGTACGTCCTGAAACCGGCGGACTGATCCGTGCCCTCACTTTCCGGCATGACCCGCGTCCCCGGACGCGACTGGCGCAACCCGTCGACGTGGCATTTGCGCACCCGGCTGGTCCTGGTCGCCATGGCGCTGCTCGTGGCCATCTGCGGCGCTGTGGGCTTGTTCAGCTACGCCTCCATGGACCTCTTCCTCACCCGGCAGCTCGACACCCAGCTGGACCAGGCCTCCCACCGTTCGAGCGAGTTCGGCCGGCCCTCCTCGGACGATTCGGGCAGGCGCCCCGACCCCCTCGAAGCCCGGGGACAGGGCGTCGGGACGCTTAACGCACGGATAGTCGACGGCGAAGTCAGCAGGGCCGGATTCCTGGCCGGGGACGGCGCGGTCAAGAGCCTCTCCCCCTCCGACAACAAGGTTCTCCTGGCCCTGACCCCGAGCGGCGTGTCCGTGGACCGCAGCCTTTCGGCCGGCGCCTACCGGCTCACGGCCGCGCGTACACCGTACGGCGACGTGATTGTGACCGGACTCCCGCTGGCTGAAAAACAAAACACCTTGGCCTCCCTGGTCTGGACCATGGTGGTGGTGTCCGCAGGCGGGCTCGTGCTGATCGGGCTCGCCGGCACGGCCCTGATCCGGCGGACCATGAAGCCGCTGGAACAGCTCTCCGAGGTCGCCACCAACGTCTCCCGTCTCCCGCTGGACGCCGGCGAGGTGGCGCTCGGGGTCCGCGTCCCGACGTCGGCTGCCCATCCCGGAACGGAAGTGGGCAGCGTGGGCTACGCGCTGAACAAGATGCTGGACAACGTCTCCAACGCTCTCGAGGCGCGGCAGGAGAGTGAGATGAAGGTCCGGCAGTTCGTCGCCGACGCCTCGCACGAGCTCCGCACCCCGCTGACGGCCATCCGCGGCTACACGGAGCTGATGCGGATGACCGAGCATTTCACCCCCGACGGCGAGAGGTCCCTCGCCCGTGTGCAAAGCCAGTCCGAGCGGATGACCACGCTCGTGGAGGACCTGCTGCTGCTGGCGCGCCTGGACGAGGGGCAGCCGCTCAAAATCTCCGACGTCGACCTCACCCAGCTGGCCATCGAGACGGTCAGCGATGAGAAAGTCATGGCCCCGGACCGCATCTGGCAGCTGGAACTTCCGGACGAGCCCGTGGTGGTGCGCGGTGATGCGACCCAGCTTCACCAGGTCCTCGCCAACCTGCTGTCCAATGCGCGCAAGCACACGGAACCCGGGACCAAGGTGGTCACGGGCGTTATGCGCTCGGCTGACGGCAGTGCCGTGGTCACCGTGACAGACAACGGCAGCGGCATCGCCCCGGAATTTATCGGCCGGGTCTTCGCCCGTTTCGCCCGGGCCGACGCCTCGCGCACCAATCCGGCGTCGAACCCCGCAGCCGTCCCCGCCGATTCTGCCGTCGCGACGGCGAGGGTCGGGTCCGGGGCTCCCGCACGCTCGTCCTCCGGCGCCGTTTCCGGCAGCCGCGGAGGTCACGGCACGGCGACCGCCGCGCCGACGTCCGAGGGCACCAGCGGGTTGGGCCTGTCCATTGTCCAGTCGATCGTGGAGGCCCACGGAGGAACAGTCGAGGTCACGTCCCGGCCGGGCCGCACGGAGTTCGCCGTGCGGCTGCCCGCCGCGCCGCCGCCGGCTTAACCGGAACGGCCGCCGTCGGCGCAAACGGCCCGGACCGGCCGGCCCGTGAACCCGGCGCAACCCGACACCCCGGCACTGTGACTCCTGTTACCAAAATGTGACTTAAGCGGCCAGGTCCTGTAGCGTCGTTAGCGTGCGCCGCCATCGGTGCCGCATATCCGGACGGACGCCAAACTCTGCCGCTTCCCGGATTCCGCTGGACCAGGCAGAGGCGGGGGACCCAGAGTTCCCGGGCATTCTGCTTTCATGCGCCCTCGGGGTGAAGCCGACACGTGATGTTCCGTGCGGCCGGATGACCTCATCCGAACCCGACAGCTAACTCCGCCGGCGTTGAGAGGCCACCATGACTGAATTCCAGGTACAAACACGCCCTGACGGCGGTTCGCATTCCCGCTCAGTTGGCGCAGCCAAGTCGCGCCACCGCGCCGAACCGGTCAAGCAGGCATCCGCCCTGTCGCGGTTCGCCGCCGGGCTCGGTGTAACCGGCCGCCGTGCCGCCGTCGTCACCGCCGCGTGCGCACTGCTGCTGGGTGGCGGCGCCGCCAGCCAGGCGGCAGAGCCGGGCGCCCACACGGCGAATGTTGCGAGCCAGGCGGCCACGATCGCCGACCCGCTGGCCAAGCTCAACTTCGAGCGGGTCCAGGTGGCTGGGCCGGGCGCTCCAGCGGAAAAGAACGTGGCTCCCCAGATCTCGGAGGTTAAGGCAGCCGAAGCGCTGATCCCTGCCCCAGCTGCTGCCGCGCCGGCAGCAGCGGCAGCCCCCGCACCTGCTCCGGTTCCCGCGGCAGCCCCCGCTCCCGCTCCGGTTCCCGCGGCAGCTCCCGCTCGCGCTCCGGCACCGGCAGCCGCTCCGGCCCCCGCACCGGTCGCAATCGACGACCCCGCCGGCGCGCAGGCCTACGCCGCGTCCCAGCTGGGAAGCTATGGCTGGGCACCTGGCCAGATGCAGTGCCTGCACAAGCTGTGGACCAAGGAATCCGACTGGAAGACCACCGCCACGAACGCCAGCAGCGGCGCCTACGGCGTGGTCCAGTCCCTGCCCGCCTCGAAGATGGCGAGCGCCGGCGCCGATTACATGACCAACTACCGGACCCAGATCAACTGGGGCCTGAACTACGTCAAGTCGCGCTACGGCTCCCCCTGCGGCGCCCTGAACTTCCACTACGCACACAACTGGTACTAAACCGGCCCTAACCAGCCCGGACAGGAGGCCCCGGATCCACGTGGATCCGGGGCCTCCTTGCGTCTCCACTGCGGGACCGGCCCGGGCGGGCCAGACTTCCACAGCCCCCGCACAGCTTGACCCTAAAGCCTTCATATGGGCCGCCGGGAAAGTTGAGCCATGACATTCACAGACCAGGCCACAGGAACCCTGCCCCGCTCCACGGCGACGCCGGCCGGCCCGGCGGCCCCCGAGGCACCCTCGGGGCTTGCGCTGGCCGGCGCACCCGTCCCGGGCCCGATCGCCGGGGCGCTGACCGGCCCCGGCGGCCGGCGCACGGCCATTGATACGCGCGCCAGCACGCCCCTGCTGGACGTCACCATCCCGGTCTTCAACGAGGAACGGGACCTCGAGGCCTGCCTGCGCCGGCTCCACGCGTACCTGCTCGGCGCCTTCCCGCATTCCTTCCGGATCACCGTGGCGGACAACGCCAGCACCGACGAAACGCTCAAGGCCGCGGAACGGGTAGCCCGCGAGCTGCGCGAAGTGACGGTGGTCCATATGGCAGAAAAGGGCCGCGGAAACGCGCTTCGCAAGGTGTGGCTGGCCTCGCCGTCACCGGTCCTGGCGTACATGGATGTGGATCTCTCCACTGATCTGGCGGCCCTCGGCCCGCTCCTTGCCCCGCTCATTTCCGGGCACTCCGACCTGGCGATCGGGACGCGGCTGACCCGCAACTCCCGCGTGGTCCGCGGACCCAAACGGGAATTCATCTCGCGCAGCTACAACTTCCTGCTCCAGGCCCTCATGGGCGCCCACTTCAGTGACGCGCAGTGCGGCTTCAAGGCGATCCGGGCGGACGTGGCCCGGCAACTGCTTCCGCACACGCTGGACAACGCCTGGTTCTTCGACACCGAGCTGCTGGTCCTGGCAGAAAAGTGCGGCCTGCGCGTCCACGAAGTCCCAGTGGACTGGACCGACGACCCGGATTCCAGCGTGGACATCGTCCAGACGGCCCTCGCGGACTTGCGCGGCATGGCACGGTTGAGCCGGGACCTGGTCTCGGGCCGGATCCCGGTTCCCGACCTGCGCGCGGCCCTCGCCCGCGGACCGCTGCCGGCCGCCTCCCGGGCCCAGGAACAAAGCCCCGGCGGAAGCCTCTTCGGACAGCTCGTCCGCTTCGGCAGCATCGGGGTGGCCTCCACCCTGGCCTACCTGGCGATCTTCCTGCTCTGCCGCGGGTTCATGGACCCGCAGCTGGCAAACTTCCTCGCGTTGCTCACCACCGCCGTGGCCAACACTGCGGCCAACCGGCGCTTCACGTTCGGCATCCAGGGCAGCAGCCAGGCGGCTCGCCACCATTTCGAGGGGTTGCTGGTCTTCGGCATCGGGCTGGCCCTGACCTCGGGCGCACTCGCCGTCGTTCACGCCGCGTCGGGAGCGGCACCGGACCGCTGGCTTGAACTGCTCACGGTCACCGCCGCCAACCTGGCCGCCACGGCCGTCAAGTTCCTGCTCTTCCGGCTGGTGGTTTTCCGCCACAGGCCCGCCGCTGCCGTTCCGGCGCCCCCGACCCTTCCCTCCCCCGCACAGAAAAGGCCAAGTAAATGACGGCAACCATCAGCCCCACCGCCGGAGCCCAGGGCGGTTCCCCGGCCGGCAGGCCGCCGGCCGCCGAGGAACAGCCACACCCGGTTCCCGGAGACGGCGGGACGGCCCCCCATCTGCCCGCGTCCCCGGCGCCGGCCACACAAGGCCGCTGGGACCGGCTGCTGTTCGGACCGCAGCCCCGCTGGGTGCGGCCTTCGGCAGGGCTGCTCCTGGTGGTCACCGCGGCGTTGTACCTGTGGAATCTGGAGGCCACCGGCTACGCCAACTCGTTCTATGCCGCGGCGATCCAGGCCGGGACCAAGGACTGGACCGCGCTGCTCTTCGGCTCCCTCGACGCCGGCAATGCCATCACGGTGGACAAGCCCCCGGCCGCACTCTGGATCCCCGCCCTCGCGGGACGGATCTTTGGTTTCTCGGCCCTGAGCATGCTCATTCCCCAGGCGCTCATGGGAGTGGCCGCCGTCGGGCTTCTCTACCTGACCATCAAGCGGGTGTCCGGGCCGGCCGCGGGCCTGCTCGCCGGCGGCGCCCTGGCACTGACCCCGGTGGCCGCCCTCATGTTCCGGTTCAACAACCCGGACGCGATGCTCACCCTGTGCCTGGTACTGGCGGCCTACCTCACCACCCGCGCCATCGAGAAGGCCGGCTGGAAGTGGCTCGCCGCGGCCGGCGCGGTCATCGGCCTGGCCTTCCTGAGCAAGATGCTGCAGGGCTTCCTGATCGTTCCCGGGCTGGCCCTGGCCTACCTGTGGGCGGCGCCCGCCACCCTCGGCCGCCGGCTCCTGCACCTGCTGGCCGCCGCCGCCGGGATCGCCGTCGTGGCCGGAAGCTACGTTGTCCTGTTCCAGCTGACCCCGGCCTCGGTCCGGCCGTACATGGCAGGGTCGGAGACCAACAGCTTCCTGGAACTCACGTTCGGCTACAACGGCCTGGGCCGGATCACCGGGTCAGGCGGGGGCATGCCCGCCGGAGGAAACCTGGGAGGCAACGCCGGCGGCCCGGGAGGCACCGGAAACGTCGGCTTCGGCGGCGCGGCCGGGATCACCCGGATGTTCGGGACGAGCTTCGGCGGCGAGGTGTCCTGGCTGCTGCCGGCGGCCCTGATCCTGCTGGCCGCCGGGCTGTGGTTCACCCGGCGCGAAGCCAGGACCTCGAAAACCCGGGCGGCGCTCCTGCTGTGGGGCGGCTGGCTGGTCATCACGGCCGGAATCTTCAGCTTCATGAGCGGCACCGTGCATCCGTACTACGCCGTGGCGCTGGCCCCCGCCATCGCGGCGCTGGCCGGCATCGGTTCCCTGGAACTGTGGCGGGGCCGGACCTACTGGGCCGCCCGGGTTGTCCTGGCCGTGACGGTGCTGGCCACCTCAGTCTGGTCCGCCGTGCTCTTGGGCCGCGACCCGTCCTGGCTTCCCGGGCTCCGGGTGATCGTGGTGGTCCTGGGCGTCCTCGCCGCCGCGGCCCTGCTCCTGCTCCTGCGGGCGGACGGCATGGCGGCTCTCCCGGCGCGGTTCCGCAAGGCCGCCACGGCCGGCGTCGTGATCCTCTGCCTGCTTGCCGGCGGGCTCGGAAGCACCGCGTGGACACTGGCGACCGTCGCCCAGCCGCATTCCGGTTCGATCCCCACGTCGGGCCCCACCGCGTCCGCGATGGGCGGCGGCTTCGGGGCAGCAGGCAGGACCGGCAGTGACGGAACCGGCACTGACGGCGCGGGCAGTGCCGGCATGGGCGGCGGCCCCGGCGGGGAAACGTCCTCGGCGGAGTTGACCGCGCTGCTGAAGTCCTCCGGCGCCAAGTGGTCCGCGATTGTCTCCGGCGCCACCCAGGCCGCGAGCCTGGAACTCGCCACCGGCACCAGCGTGATAGCCCTCGGCGGCTGGAACGGCGGCGACCCCTACCCGACGCTCGCACAGTTCCAGGCGATGGTGGACGGCGGCGAGATCGGCTACTTCATTTCCGGCGGCATGGGCGGCATGGGCGGGGGCCGCGGCGGCAACTCCGAGGTCGCCACCTGGGTCGCGGCCAACTACCAGGCCCAGACCGTGGGCAACGCCACCGTCTACAAGCTGGGCGCGTAGACCGCCATGACTGACACCTTGAGCCCCCGCCCCGACACGGCGCCGGCCCGCATGCCGGGGCGGCCGCGGCCGCAAGCCTGTCTCTTATACACATCTCCGAGCCCACGAGACCATT
>NZ_JAFKON010000011.1 GCF_022803015.1 Arthrobacter humicola | reverse complement strand
CGGTGCAAGCACCGGATCATCGTTCGACTTGCATGTGTTAAGCACGCCGCCAGCGTTCATCCTGAGCCAGGATCAAACTCTCCGTTGAAGTAAAACAGACACAACATGCGCCCCCGGGAAAACGGGATGCACACGCTGCACAAAATTTGAAACCAGCCAAATAACACCAGACCACACCACGGGGTGGCGGGCCCGGCAAATTCAACCAATTCAATACAATAAATTGGTATCAACAAACTTGGCACACTATTGAGTTCTCAAACAACAGACACATTCGAATACTTGCCGGAACAATTCATTTCGATGAATTCTTTGTTTCGCTTTTCTTCGCTGCGATGTTTACAGCTTATTTCATTCATTTCCACTTTGCAAATTCGCGATTTTCACCGGAATTTCGCTTTGTGGAGCGAATCCGCCCAGCATAATTGAAGCAATTTTCATTATGTGCGCCTGGCGCATGAAGAATTGCTTCTCATTTGTGGGGGTTTGTCACCACTCAACGGCGGCAACTCAGAAAACAATACACGCTCCTCCCCGGCCGTGCAAATCGGCCGGGAAGGAGCGTGCAGGTGCGTTTTCGGTACCGGTCAGGATCCGGTACTGGTCAGGATCCGGTACTGGTCAGGATCCCGTACTGGTCAGGACGCTGCGACTTCCACCGTTGCCAGGTTCTTCTTGCCCCGGCGCAGAAGCAGGTAGCGCCCGTGCAGCAACTCGCTGGCCGCAATAACGGCGTCGGGGTCAGACACCTTCGCATTGTTGACGTAGGCGCCGCCCTCCCCCACAGTGCGGCGTGCGGCGGACTTGCTCTCAGACAGACCGGAGGCGACCAGCAGCTCGATGATGCCCAGGGCGCCGGCGTCAACCGTGGCGGAGGGCAGCTCGGAGGTCGCCGCCTTCAGTGTCGCTTCGTCCAGTACGGAGAGGTCGCCGTTGCCGAACACCGCGGCGGAAGCCGCAATGACCTTCTCGGTGGCGTCCACGCCATGGACGAGCGAAGTCACCTCGTAGGCCAGCTTTCGCTGGCCCTCGCGGGCGAAGGGCCGTTCGGCGATCGCGAGCTCCAGTTCCTCAATCTCGGCGCGGCTCAGGAAGGTGAACACTTTGAGTCGGTCCGCGACGTCGGCGTCCGCCGTGTTGAGCCAGAACTGGTAGAACGCGTAAGGGCTGCACATGGTTGGATCCAGCCAGATCGCGTTGCCCTCGCTCTTGCCGAACTTGGTGCCGTCAGAGTTGGTGATGAGCGGCGTTCCCAGGGCGTGGACGTGTTTGCCCTCAACCTTGCGGATGAGCTCGGTGCCACTGGTGAGGTTGCCCCACTGATCCGAGCCGCCGGTCTGCAGCATGCAACCGTAGTCGCGGAACAACTGCAGGTAGTCCATGCCCTGCAGGATCTGGTAGCTGAACTCCGTGTAGCTGATGCCTTCGTCGGAACTGAGGCGGGAGGCGACGGCGTCCTTCCGGAGCATCGTGCCGACACGGTAGTGCTTGCCGATCTCGCGCAGGAAGTCGATGGCGCTCAGGGGCGCCGTCCAGTCCAGGTTGTTGACCATCCGGGCTGCGTTGTCGCCCTCGAAGTTCAGGAACCTACGGACCTGGGCCTGAAGGTAGCCCACCCACTCGGACACGGTGTCCTTGGTGTTCAGGGTGCGTTCCGCCGTCGGACGCGGATCACCGATCAAGCCCGTGGAGCCGCCCACCAGTCCGAGCGGCTTGTGGCCGGCCAGCTGGATCCGGCGCATGAGCAGCAGCTGGACCAGGTTGCCCAGGTGCAGGCTCGGCGCGGTCGGATCGAAGCCGCAGTAATACGTCACGGGGTCGCCGGCGAGGAGCTTTTCGAGCTCCGCCTCATCCGTGGAGACGTGGACAAGGCCGCGCCATTTCAGCTCCTGCCAGATATTGGCAAAGCTGGGATCGTTCTGCTGGGCATCGAGAATATTTAGCTGGGACACGGAATCTAAGTTAGCAGGATCAACCGGGCGGCAGCGCAGGTGACGCCTGCCGGCCCGGCCTACTCCTCGATGCCTGCCGGGACTCCGGCGGCGGCGATGAGCCGCAGGCGCTGGGTGGGCCGGGTCATGGCCACGTACAGGTCACCCACCCGGCCGTGCTCGTGATTGAGCATGTCCGTCGGTTCCAGGACCACGACGCCGTCGAATTCCAGCCCCTTCGCCTCGCGGGGACTGATCACCACGATGTCCTGCGCATAACTCCCGGCGCCCGTCCCGACCCGGTGGCCGTACACGGCCCGCAGTGCCGCGCTGGCCTCAGGGAGAAGGCCGCCGTCGGCGATGACCGCCAGCAGGCCGCCCTCGATGGCGTCCAGTTCCTCCGGAAGCACCTCGACGAGCTTGCTGACGATCTGGCCCTGGCCGACTTTGTCGATGACCGGGGACCATCGCCCTTCCCGCACGGCCTTGGGCGCCGAAACCACAAGTCCTGCCGCGGTCGCCATGCGGGCGGCGGCCTCGGCGATCTGGGACGGGGTGCGGTAGTTGACGGTCAGCTCCTCGAGCTGCCAGCGGTCGCCGAACATGGGGCCCAGCGCGCTGTGCCAGGAGTTGGCGCCGGCAACAGAACTGGTCTGCGCGATGTCGCCCACGATCGTAAAGGACTTCAGCGGGCAGCGTCGGACCAGCAGCCGCCACTGCATGGGTGACAGCTCCTGCGCTTCGTCCACCACAATGTGCCCGAAGGCCCAGGAACGGTCCGTGGTGGCACGCTCTGCAGCGGTCAGCCGCGTCTCACGCTCCTGGTTCTGATCCACCAGGTCTTCGGCCGTGACAAGGACGTCCACGCCGGCGGTTTCCATGTTGACCAGGGTCTGCTTGGCGTTGGCCAGGTCGCGGGCCCGGTCCTGTTCCTGCTGCGCCAGGCCGCGCCCGGCGGCGGCATCAAGTTCGCCGAGCAATTCGGCAGCCTCGTCCAGCAGCGGAACGTCGGACTCGGTCCAGGGCGAATCGGCCGGACGGAGCAGCAGTGCGCGTTCTTCCGGGCTGAGGTTCGGGGTGCATGCCTCGAGGATGGCCGGCTTGCTGAGCAGCTCCCCCACGAGTTTCTCCGGGGTCATCGGCATCCAGCACAGGTTCAGGGCGATCCGGACATCCCGGGCCGAGCGGACATCCTCGGCCAGGTAGGAGCGGTCGGCGTTGTTGCCGATGTTGCCTGCCTCCACCAGCTCCGTCATCTGCTCGGTCAATTCGCGGAGCAGGATCTTGACGAAGGAGACGCGGGCCTCGTTGTGCGGTTTGCCCGTGGCGCGCGCCCTCTCCTTGGCGCGGCGGACCTGCCTGGGCGTGAGGACCAGTTTGCGGCCGTCCACCTCAAGGGTCCGGTTTCCGGCCGGAATGCGCTGCCGGTTGGCCACGGCGTTGGCGACCACCTCGGCCATGTCGAGCCGGCCCTTGATGGCGGCGACGGCGGAGTCCGGCTCGGCAACGGCGGTGATGCCGGGCATCAGCCGGCCCAGACTCGCCATGACGACGCCGGTCTCGCCGAGCGAGGGCAGCACGCGTTCGATGTACTTCATGAAGGACGACGTCGGCCCCACCAGCAGGACGCCGGCGCTCTTGAGCCGGTCCCGGTGCGTGTAGAGCAGGTACGCGGCGCGGTGCAGGGCGACAGCGGTCTTGCCCGTGCCCGGGCCACCCTGGACCACGAGGGCGCCGGAGATGGAGGAACGGATGATCCGGTCCTGCTCGGACTGGATGGTGCCGACGATGTCTGACATCCGGCCCGTCCGCTTGGAGTTCAGGGCAGCCAGCAGGGCACCCTCGCCCTGTAGCGAATCGTTGTCGGCGAGCATGTCGGCGTCGAGCACGTCATCCTCGATTGCCTTGACCTCGCGGCCCTGCAGGATCAGGTGGCGGCGGCGGCGGACGCCCTGCCGGTCGAATGCCGTGGCCTGGTAGAAATGGCCGGCCTCGGGCGCACGCCAGTCCACCATGAGCCGCTGCAGGTCCTCGGTGGTCAGGCCGATGCGGCCGATGTACTGGGCCTCCCCGGAATCCAGGTCCAGGCGGCCGAACACGAGCCGGTCATCGACGGCGTCGAGCTGGGCGAGGCGGTCCTCGTAGAGGGCAGCGAAGGCATCACGTTCGGAAACGTTCTGCATGGTGCCCACGGCACCGGCCCGGCGCACCTGGGCCAGCTGGGTGCGCTTCTCCGCCCGCAACTCATCGAGTCGGGCGTAAAGTCCGGCCACATAGTCGCGTTCATGGACCAAATCAGCGTCGTGCATCGAACGTTCCCCTATCGAAAAAGACAGACCCACCATTCTACAGCCATTTCGGCGGCACGGCTGTTGCATGTCGCCGAACGATGCCAAGGCAGTCTTCGTCAGGGAATTCTACCGACACGGCCCGGATGGTCCAGCCCGGCAGGCCCGCTAAATCCGCAGCAGGGACCGGACGTTGTGGCCGGTCAGGGCTGTGCGGCCGCCAAGATCGTCGAGTTCCATGACCACACCGATGCCTGCCACGTGGATCCCGCACCGCTCGAAGAGCCGCGCCGCGGCGCCGAGCGTGCCGCCCGTGGCGAGCACGTCGTCGAGGATCAGCACCCGGCTCCCCGGCGCCAGGTCCGTGGTGTGCAGCTCAAGGGTGGCGGTGCCGTACTCCAGGGCGTAGTCCTCGGAGAACACCTCGCGCGGAAGCTTGCCGGCCTTGCGGACCGTGATGACCCCGGTCCCGGTGGCGTAGGCGGCGGCCGCCGCGAGCAGGAAGCCGCGGGCCTCCACTCCGGCGACGGCGTCGAACTGGCCCTGGAAAGGTCCCACCAGGGCATCGACGACGGCCCCGAAGGCAGCACCGTCGGCGAAGACCGGGGTCAGGTCCTTGAAGCTGACGCCGGGTTTGGGATAGTCCGGGATAGTGGCGCACAGGCTCTTGATCAGCTCATCCACCGGCATTGCAGTCGTCGTCTGGTTCGGGTCGCTTTGATTCACCCATCCACCTTACTGGCTGGTAGCCGGAAGCTTCCCGGGCCTCCCGTCCCGGCGGCCCGCGGCAACCCACCGGCCATCCAATGTTCACGCTGTCGGTGCCGGATTCGCCGCTCCTGTCCATCCCGCCGGTGATTGAATGCTCGAATGCGACACGAAATCGTCCTCTCCGGCCATGGGGTTCGGCTGGTTCCGCTGGCCCCGCACCATGCGGCGGGCCTCTTCGATTTTGTGGACGCCGGCATGTGGGCAGGCATGGCGGCACCGATGCCTGCGACTGCCCTCGAACTGGCGGCGCTGTTCCGGTCACGGCTGGAGGATCCCGCCACCATCCCGTTCGCAGTCACGGACGGGCGCACCGGCGCCCTGCTGGGCACGACGTCCCTCCGCGACTACGTTCCGGACCAGCAACGCCTGGAAATCGGCGGAACATTCTACAGGCGGCAATTCTGGGGCAGCCACGTCAATCCGGCGAGCAAGCACATGCTCCTCGCCTACGCCTATGAGGTACTGGAAGTGGACCGGGTGGCTTTCCGCTGCGACGCCCGCAACACCAGGAGTGCGACGGCGATCGAACGGCTCGGCGCACAATTCGAGGGGGTCCTCCGCGGCCACCGCGCGGCGCCAGGCGGGGGACGAGCGGACACGGCCGTCTTCTCGATCCTCTCGCAGGAGTGGCCGCACGTGCGCGAGGACCTGCGGCGCCGGCTCGCCCCCTTCGCCGTCGGCGCCGACTATTCACTGGGCAGCTCCGCAGCAACTTGGAACCCCTAATCCCCCGCCGGTGGCGGCAAGGCGTCCGGATGAACGGGAGGCCCGGCATCTGGGGGCACGGCATCTGGAGGCACGGAGTCCGGTTCCGGCGGGCGCAGGAGTCCGTTGGCAAGCCCGTAGTTGACGATGTTCAGCGCTTTTCGGAGCGCGCGCTCGGCGTCGAACCGCCCGGCCGCCACGCGGCTCAGCCGGGCGTAGTCCCCGGCCCATCCGGACCGGCGGAACCTGTCGGCGTCACCGTGAAGGAGCCGTCCATAGAGGACGTCCTCGAACAAGTCATGGTCGGCCAGGGCGATTTCGGCCATCAGCGCCTCGCGGTCCCGGATCATCCCGTTGGTGAACATCCCGGCCGTTTCCGCTGCGCCCTGGCCCAGGCGGGAGTCCGCCGAGTAGTTGCACAGGCGCAGCGCCCGCACCACGAGTTTGAGCGAAACGTGTTCTTCGGGAACGATGAATTTGCGCAGCAGGGCCGCGCGGAAGAGCTCAATCCAGTGCCGGCGCTCTGCCTCGACGGAGTCGGCCGCGACCTGCACGCCGTCGGGGGTGAACAGTTCCACCATGCGGAAGTACTCGGCGGCCAGCTCCGCGAAGATCTGGAGCCGCTCGAGCTCGCTGCCCGGTTTTCCGCGCTTCCCCTCGCCCATAATGCTCCATCATCCCCCACCGCACGCTCCGGCATCAGCGCGCGGGAACGGGGCGCACACAGTGCCCGCTGCCTCACGCGCCGCGGGCGCCTGGCGCCTTTGCCGGCTTTGCCGCCTTGTAGCGGGAGACGGTCGGGTCGCCGCTGAGCCAGAACCGCCAGGGGTACTCGTGGCTGCCGCCGTCGCCGGAGACGCCGACGCGCGGACCGGAGCTGATGCCCGCGGCGACCCCCTCCGGCGGGTGCGCGGCCGGTTCCAGCCGGAACGGCGGCGCGAGGGCATCCCGCCCGCTGTCCGCCGTCGTCAGTCCCAGCGCGGTCGCCAGCCGGGCAGGCCCGCTCGCGAGGTCGACATCCGATTTCGACGTCGGCCGCCTGGCCCTCGCCAGTTCATGCCCCGCGACCACTTCGCCGGCCCGCAGCAGGAGCGCCGACGCCACGCCCTCGGGCCCGCACACGATATTGGCGCAATGGTGCATCCCGTACGTGAAATACACGTAGAGGTGGCCGGCCGGGCCGAACATCGGGGCGTTGCGGGCCGTTTGGCCGCGGAAGGTGTGGGACCCGGGGTCAGGGTGGTGCGAATCATGCGGGCCCAGGTATGCCTCCACTTCGGTAATCCGAACCGAGACGGATCCGCCGGGCCCGTCGTGCGTCAGGACCGCGCCGAGGATCAGCGGCGCCACGTGCCGGGCATCGGCCGAGAGCAGCTCGCGGACGGACACGGCCGCGCCGGACTCCGTGCCGGACTCGGCAGGAAGCGGGCTGGAAGTCATGCTCAGACTTTAACAAACACCGCCAAAGGTGAGGTAGGCCGTGTCCGAATTCCGCTAGCAGCTGCTCCGCGAAGCTGGCAGGATGGGGTGATGGACTTCTGGCAGCGCTACCGGGCAATCGATGCCCGGGACACCCGCTTCGACGGGCAGTTCTACACAGCTGTCCGGACCACCGGCATCTATTGCCGGCCATCGTGCCCCGCGCGGACGCCCAAGGCGGACAATGTCACGTTCTATGAAACGTCCGCCGCGGCGCACGACGCCGGCTACCGTGCGTGCAAACGCTGCCTGCCCGAGGCCGTGCCGGGTACGCCGGCCTGGAACGTGCGCTCCGATATCGCCGGCCGGGCCATGCGGCTCATCAATGACGGCGTGATCAACCGCGACGGCGTCGAGGGGCTCGCGGCCCGGCTCGGATACTCCTCGCGCCAGCTCAACCGGATCCTCAGCCACGAACTCGGTGCCGGCCCGCTGTCCCTGGCGCGGGCCAGCCGCGCCCAGACCGCCCGCACCCTGCTGGTCTCCACCGCCATGAAAGTCTCGGACATCGCCTTCGCCGCCGGATTCAGCAGCGTGCGCCAGTTCAACGAGACCATCGGCGAGGTCTTTGCGATGACGCCTTCCGCGCTCCGGGCCACAGCCAGGCATCACCGCTCCCCCGCGGCCACCACAGCGCTCACGCTCAACCTTCCGTACCGCGAACCGTTCGACCCGGGCGTCTTTGATTTCCTGGCCGTCCGCGCCATCCCCGGGATCGAGGAAGGTACCTCCACTTCCTACGCCCGGACCCTGCGGCTGATGCACGGCGATGCCCGCTTCCGGGTGGATTACGACGCCGGCACGGCCGGGCGTCCGCTCGTGCTGACCATCGGCGCCGTCGACCTCCGGGATCTGGCCGCCCTGTTGAGCAGGGTCCGCCGGCTGCTGGACCTGGACGCCGATCCGGTCGCCATCGATGCCGCCCTCGAGGCCGACTCCCGGCTGGCCGCCGCGGTGGCGCTCACGCCGGGCATCCGGATGCCCGGCGCCGTTGATCCGCAGGAACTGCTGATCCGGGCGATGATCGGCCAACAGATCACCGTGGCCGCCGCGCGGACCGCCCTGGTCCAGCTTTCCGCGGCCGGGAGCACGAGCCTGGTGCCCGATGACGGCCTCCACCGGCTGTTCCCGACGGCCGCACAGATCGCCGGGACCGGCTTCGAACTTCTCCGCGGCCCGCAGCGGCGCATCGATGCTGTCCGGGGCGCCGCGGCGGCGATGGCCTCGGGCGACCTCGATTTCGGCTACGGCGATGACGTGCAGGGGCTGGAGGCCAAACTCCTGCCCCTGGCCGGCGTCGGGCCGTGGACCGTGGGATACGTCGCGATGCGGGTCATCGGCGCGCCGGATGTGTTCCTGGCCAACGACGCCGCGGTCCGCAATGGCATCCGTTCACTCGCCGAGACACCCGACGGCGCCACCCTCGCCCCGGATTTCCGTGAGGTCAGCCCCTGGCGCTCTTACGCCACCATGCACCTGTGGCGCGCAGCAGCGGCTGCCCAGGCCGCGGCGCGCAAGCCGTCCCTGCCGCCGAGGCAGGCTCCAACGCAGAACCACAAGCAGACTCCGAAGCAGACTCTGAAGGAAGCGAAACCATGAAAGCCCAGCTGTTGACCATGTCCACCCCGGACGGTCCGTTCACCATCATTGCCCGGGACGGGGCTGTCCTGTCGTCGGGCTGGACCGCCGTTCCCGGCGAGCTGACCGGCCAGATCCACGCTGACCTGCTTCCGGCCGGATTCGAGACCGTCACCGGGCTGGGCGAGATCTCCGAGGCCGTGGAGGCGTTCTATGCCGGCGATCCGGAGCCTGCCATGGGGGTGCCGGTGCTGCAGAAGTCCGGGCCGTTCCGCAGCCATGCCTGGGACGTGCTGCGCACGGTCGCGCCGGGGCGCCCGGTGACCTACACGGAGTACGCGGAGCTGTCCGGCAACGCCAAGGCCGTCCGGGCGGCCGCCAGTGCCTGCGCCTTCAATGCGGCGGCCCTGTTTGTTCCCTGCCACCGCGTCATCCGCACCGACGGGACGCTGGGCGGCTTCCGCTGGGGGCTGGCCGTCAAGGGCAGCCTGTTGGACCGGGAACGCGAAGCAGCCCTCGCGACGGCACGGCCCTAGACCTGCACGGGCCCAAACTCGGCCCCGTGAGAGGCCTGCCCCCGATGGCCCCGCGACCTTAGTTGTTGACCGGAACGCCGGCAGGCCAGGGCAGCAGCTTCGGAAGGTCGACGCCGTCGGCCGCGGCGGTGGCGCGCAGGCTGCCGAGGGTGGGGTTGCGGCCGGCGAGCCACGCGGCGATGTCCGTGAGCATGCCGTTGATCACGGTCGATGTTCCGCCGCTCCCGATGGCCACCGCGGGCAGGCCGAGCGGCTGCAGCACGAAGCGCTGGCCCTCGGGTACCCGCGCGGAGAGGAAATCGAAAAGGTGCCCGCAGAACGGGCGGCTCCAGGTTTCCGGTCCGTGGCCGGTGCCGAGGTCGGCGGCATGGATGACGAGTTCGCGCCACAGTGCCAGGCCGCCGTCGAACACGACTCCTCCGCGGTAGGTGATGGGCTCACGCCAGCCGGCCGCGTCGAGGGAGTCGAAGGCGCGCAGGGCCCGGTCCAACGCTGCGTCGAGGTCGGCCCGGTGCTGCCCGAGGCTGTGGCCGGCCGCCATCTCGATGGCGCGGTTCCGCCCCTCGAAGCCGCCGTCATAGAGTTCGACGCCCTCGCCGCGGGCGGCAAATTCGAGCTGCCGGGCCATCGCGTTGGCAATCCCGCAGATGTGGGCCAGCACGTGCCCGCGGCTCCAGCCGGGCAGTTCCGACGGCGCTTTGATGTCCTGTTCCGTCAGTTTCGCGGCGATTCCGGCCACGACTCCGGCGGCGCGGTGCAGTTCTGCCCGAAGGTTCTCTGGTGTGATTGAGGTCATGGCGCCCATCCTAAACCGAGCCACCCGATTAAGTCGGATTAACTGAGCGTTGCCCGGTCAGCGGGGCGCGTAGCGGTGCCGGATGTGCCGGCGGTCATGCCGGGCCTGCCAGAATTCTATTTCGCGGGGCCGGATGGCGTAGAGCTGCCAGTCTGTGTTTTCATTGTCTGCATTTTCGCCGTCGTCGGCGCCGGGCCGGGCCCGCCAGTCGGCGGCCGAGGCTTCCGCGGACAGCTCCACGACGTCCCCGGCCACCCGCACCTGGCGGCCCTGGTGTTGCCAGAAGAAGTTCAGCGCCGCGTGCGGGTTGGCCGTGAGCTCCTTGCCCTTGCGGGATTTCCGGGACGTGGCGAAGTGCCAGCCGTCGGCGTCGATGTCCTTCAGGATCAGCATCCGCGACGACGGCCGGCCGTGCTCATCGGCGGTGGCCAGGCTGCACGCATTGGGCTGCGGCACCCCGGCCGCCAGGGCCTCGTCCAGCCACAGCCGGAACAGCTCCGCGGGGTCCGCGGGCGCCGCCGCCGGGTCGAAGTCCGGGAGCACTTCCGGGAAGTCTGGCAGGGCACGCAGCAGTTGGCGGAACGATTCGCTCATGTCGCAATGCTAGCGGGGAGTTTTCGGCGGCAAACGCCAAACGCTCCCTCACTTTTGGCAGGAAATCCGCCGACGCTCCTGCAGGCAATGCAGGAGCGTCGGCCGAGACGCTGCCGGAACTCCCCACCGGCACCCTAGCCTCGCAAGCTCGGCCAGGGAACCCTGCCCGCGTGGCCCCCCGCGTGTGCTGGCTAGCCGGCGTACTCCCGCACGCCGGCGAGCTCGCCCTCGAGGGCCAGCAGCTGGCGTTCGACGGCGGCCGGTGCGGTGCCGCCCTGCGAGTTCCGGCTGTTGAGCGAACCCTCGGTGGACAGGACTGTACGGACCTCCGGCGTCAGGTGCCCCGAGATGGCGGCGTATTCCTCGTCCGTGAGGTCCCAGAGCTCGACGCCGCGGCTTTCGGCCTGCTTGACCGCGGCGCCGGAGAGCTCGTGCGCCTCGCGGAACGGCACACCCTGGCGGACCAGCCATTCGGCGATGTCCGTCGCCAGCGCGAAACCCTGGGGAGCCAGCGCTTCCATCCGTTCGGTGTTGAACTTCAGCGTCGCGATCATCCCGGAAACTGCCGGGAGCAGGACCTCCAGGGTGTCGGCGGCGTCGAAGACCGGTTCCTTGTCCTCCTGCAGATCGCGGTTGTACGCGAGCGGCAGGCCCTTCAGGGTGGCCAGCAGCCCGGTCAGGTTGCCGATCAGCCGGCCGGCCTTGCCGCGAGCGAGTTCGGCCACGTCCGGGTTCTTCTTCTGCGGCATGATCGAGGAGCCGGTGGAGTAGGAATCGTGCAGGGTGACGAAGGAGAACTCCTTCGTGGCCCACAGGATCACTTCCTCCGAGACCCGGGACAGGTCCACGCCGATCATGGCCGTGATCCAGGCGAACTCGGCGAAGACGTCGCGGGAGGCGGTGCCGTCGATCGAGTTGTGCGTCGCCGAGAAGAAGCCGAGGTCCGCGGCGACGGCCTCGGGGTCCAGGCCGAGCGAGGAGCCCGCCAGGGCACCGGAGCCGTAGGGCGAAACCCCGGCGCGCTTGTCCCAGTCGGCCAGCCGCTGCACATCGCGCAGCAGCGCCCATGCGTGGGCCAGCAGGTGGTGGCTGAGCAGGACCGGCTGGGCGTGCTGCAGGTGGGTGCGGCCAGGCATGGCCACGCCCTGGTGCGCCTTGGCCTGGTCCACGAGAGCGTCAATCGTGGCGAGCACGCCGCGGGCGATGATCCGGGCGTGATCGCGCAGGAACATCCGTCCCAGGGTGGCCACCTGGTCGTTGCGGGACCGGCCGGCGCGGAGCTTGCCGCCGAGCTGGGTACCGGCGCGTTCGATCAGGCCGCGCTCGAGCGAACCGTGCACGTCCTCATCGGACTCGGCCGGCAGGTAGGCGCCGGAGGCGACGTCCTCATCCAGCTGCGTCAGGGCGGCCAGCATGCCGTCGAGTTCGGCATCGTCCAGCAGCCCGGCCTTGTGCAGCACGCGGGCGTGCGCCTTGGACCCGGCGATGTCGTAGCGGGCCAGCCGCCAGTCGAAGTGCGTGGACTTGCTCAGCGCGGCGAGGGCGTCCGCGGGGCCGCCGGCAAACCGGCCGCCCCACAGCGCTCCCGTATTTGTCGCCTCAGACTTAGTGGTTTCCGACTCAGCCACAGGGGCTACTCTCCTGCGACGCGGATGTCGCGGCCGGAGGCAACCTTGGCGGACATGCCCCACAGCTCGATGAAGCCGCGCGCCATCGACTGGTCGAACGTGTCGCCGGTGTCGTACGTGGCAAGGTCGAAGTCGTAGAGCGAGGTCTCGGAGCGGCGTCCGTTGACGATTGCCTGGCCGCCGTGCAGCACCATGCGGATGTCACCGGAGACGTACTTCTGGGTGTCCTCGATGAAGGCGTCGAGGGAGCGCTTGAGCGGCGAGAACCACTGGCCGTCGTAGACCAGCTCGGCCCAGCGCTGGCCGACGGTCGCCTTGAAGCGGGCCTGCTCGCGCTCGATCGTGATGTCTTCGAGGTGCTTGTGCGCGGTGATGAGCGCCATGGCGCCCGGTGCCTCGTAGATCTCGCGGGACTTGATGCCCACGAGGCGGTCCTCGACGACGTCGATCCGGCCCACGCCCTGGGCGCCGGCGCGGCGGTTGAGTTCCTTGATGGCCTGCAGCGGGGTGACCTTGACGCCGTCGATCGCGACCGGGACGCCGGCCTCGAAGGAGATGGTGACCTCATCCGGTGCCGGCGGGAATTCCGGGGTGGCGGTGTAGTCGTAGATGTCCTTGGTGGGGGCGTTCCAGATGTCCTCGAGGTAGCCGGTTTCGACGGCGCGGCCCCAGACGTTCTGGTCGATCGAGTACGGGTTCTTCTTGGTGGTCTCGATCGGCAGTCCCTTTTCCTCGGCGAAGGCGATGGCCTTGTCGCGGGTCAGGGCGAGGTCACGGACCGGGGCGATGCACTTCAGGTCCGGGCCGAGGGTCTGGATGCCGACTTCGAAGCGGACCTGGTCGTTGCCCTTGCCGGTGCAGCCGTGGGCGACGGTGGTGGCGCCGAATTCGCGAGCGGCCTTGACCAGGTGCTTGACGATCACCGGGCGGGAGATGGCCGAGACCAGCGGGTAGTGGCCCTGGTAGAGGGCGTTGGCCTTCAGCGTGGGCACGCAGTACTCGTTGGCGAACTCGTCGCTGGCGTCGGCGACGTAGGCTTCGACGGCGCCGCAGCCCAGCGCGCGCTGGCGGATGGTCTCCAGCGATTCGCCGCCCTGTCCGACGTCGACCGCCACGGCGATGACCTCGGCGCCGGTGGCTTCACCGATCCAGCCGATGGCTACGGAAGTATCCAGGCCACCGGAGTAGGCCAGAACAATACGCTCAGTCACGGAAATGCTCCTTAGTTGTTTGGTGATGCTTTAAGTCTGGGAAAAATCTGTCTGTTGCAAGCCTGTCACACACCCCGGGTGCCCGGTCCTGTGAAGGGCTCATGGTGTGGCTTACTGGCCGGCTTCCTCGGCGAACTGCAGGAAGCGTGCGGCGATGTCCGCGCCGCCCAGGGGGTCCCGGGTGACAAGCAGGACGGTGTCGTCCCCAGCGATGGTGCCCAGGATCGAGGGCATCACGGAGTGGTCGATGGCGAGGGCCAGGAAGTTCGCGGCGCCCGGCGGGGTCCGAAGCACCACGAGGTTGGCGGAGGCCTCGGCGGTGACGAGCAGTTCCCCACACAACCGGGTCAGCCGGGCGTCGAGGATTTCCTGGGTGACGCCGCTCTTGGCCGCCCGTTCGCCGCCCTCCCCCGGGACGGCGTAGACCAGCACGCCGTCCTTGCCGCGGACCCGGACGGCGCCGAGTTCCACGAGGTCGCGTGACAGCGTGGCCTGGGTGACCTGGACGCCGTCGTCCGCGAGCAGCGCCGCGAGCTCGGCCTGGGAACGGACAGATTCGCCCGTGAGAATCGCCGTGATCCGCGCCTGCCGGGCTGTCTTGGTGGCCGGGCTGGCCCCAGGAGAGGCTGGCTGGACGGACATCAGGCCGGGCCGCCCACCGGTGCCGGCCCATCGAGTGGCGCCAGACCGTCAACCACTGCCAGACCGGAGCGGTGCATGAGCCAGGCCATGAGTGCCTTCTGCGCGTGCAGCCGGTTTTCGGCCTCGTCCCAGACCACCGACTGCGGGCCGTCAATGACGTCCGCGGCGATCTCGTAGCCCCGGTAGGCCGGGAGGCAGTGCAGCACGACGGCGTCCGGCGCCGCGAGCTTCATCGCGTCGGCATCCACGGAATAGGCGCGGAACAGCTTCATCCGCGCTTCCTTCTCCGCCTCCTGGCCCATGGACACCCACGTGTCGGTCGCGACGACGTCGGCGCCCAGGAGCGCTTCGGCGGCGTCAACCGTCACCAGCACCGAGCCGCCGGTCTCCGCGGCACGGTCCTCGGCGGCGGCGATGATCTCCGGCGACGGCAGGTAGCCTTCCGGCCCGGCGACGCGGACGTTCATGCCCGCCGTCACGCCGGCCAGCAGGTAGGAGTTGGCCATGTTGTTGGCCGAGTCGCCCAGGTAGGCCATGGTCAGGCCCTGGAGCGAGCCTTTGTGCTCCTTGACCGTCAGCAGATCGGCCAGGAGCTGGCATGGGTGGTAGTCATCGCACAGGGCGTTGATGACCGGAACGCGGGAGTTCTCGGCCATGGCGACGAGCCCGGCATGCGCGCCGGTGCGCCACACAATGGTGGAGACCATGCGTTCGAGCACCTTCGCGGTGTCCTCGACCGATTCTTTGTGCCCGATCTGCGCCTCGCCGGGGTTGATGATGAGCGCGTTGCCGCCCATGTCCGCGATGCCGGTGGCGAAGGAGACCCTGGTCCGGGTGGAGGTCTTGTCGAAGATGACGGCCACCGTCCGGCGGCCGTTGCCGTCCGCGGCGAAGGGCTGCACGCTGTAGGGCGCGGCCTTCATCCGGACGGCGAGCTCGAGGACCTCGGCCTGCTCGGCCGGGCTGAGGTCCGTGTCCTTGAGGAAGTGGCGGGTGGGCACTGAGGCGGTCACGGCGGCGGTCACTTGGCGTCCTTTGCAGCGTTGGTCTTGGCGGTCTCGAGCAGTGCCGGCAGGGCGGCCAGGAAAAGGTCTGCCTGCTCGGTGGTCAGGATCAGCGGGGGCGCCAGCCGGATGGTGCGCGGGCCCGGGCTGTTGACGATGAACCCGGCGTCGAGGCCGGCGGCCACGACGCCCGGGGCGACGTCGGCGTCGAGGTCGAAGCCGATCAGCAGCCCCTCGCCGCGGACCTCTGTCACGCCGGCGATTCCGGTGAGGCCGGCGCGCAGATGCTCCCCCAGGTTCCGGACGTGGGCCAGGATGTCTTGGTTTTCCAGGACGTGCAGGGTGGCGAGGGCGGCGGCGGTGGCCACCGGGTTGCCGCCGAATGTCGTCCCGTGCTGGCCGGCGGTCAGCAGGGCAGACGTTTCCGGGCCGAACGTGACGAGCGCGCCGACCGGGAAGCCGCCGCCCAGGCCCTTGGCGAGGGTCACGGCGTCGGGCACGATTCCGGCGTCCTCGCTGGCCAGCCACTTGCCGGTGCGGCCGATGCCGGTCTGGACCTCGTCGAGGATCAGCAGGGCGCCGGCCGCGCTCGTGGCCTCGCGGGCCGCCTTGAGGTAGCCGGCAGGCAGCGGCCGGACGCCGGCCTCGCCCTGGATCGGTTCGAGGAAGACGGCGGCAGTGGTCTCATCAATGGCGGCGCGGAGGGCCTCGATGTCACCAAACGGGACATGCACGACGCCGCCGGGCAGCGGCGCGAACGGCGCCCGGTAGGCCTCCTTGGAGGTCAGCGCGAGGGCACCCATGGTGCGCCCGTGGAAGGCGCCTTCGAGCGCGATGATCTTGGTGCGCGGCTTCGCTGTTCTTTCCGCGACAATATTCTCCGCGGCCGCGGACTGGCTCGCGCCACTGTTACGGCGCGCCAGTTTGAAGGCCGCCTCGACGGCTTCGGTGCCGGAGTTGGCGAAGAACACCTTGGAGCCGGCCGGGGCCTTGGACAGTTCCAGCAGCTTCTCGGCCAGGGCGATCTGGGTGGGGCTCGTGAAGAAGTTCGAGACGTGGCCCAGGGTGGCCAGCTGGCTGGAGATCACCGAGGTCACGAACGGGTGGGCGTGGCCGAGGGCGTTCACCGCGATGCCGCCGAGCAGGTCCAGGTATTCCTTGCCGTCGGCGTCCCACACGAGGCAGCCGGCGCCGCGGACCAGGACCCGCTGCGGGGTGCCGAAGACGCCCAGCAGGGAGGACGAGTAGCGGGACAGCCACTGCGCGCCACTGGTTTGACCAACGAGCGCGGTTGCAGCGGCCTCCGCAGCGATGGGGGCCCCGCCCGCTTCGCGGTGCCCGACCACACCCGGCCCCCCATCGCTGCTGCGGCCTTCAGCGGAATGGCTCAGTTCAGTGCTGCTCACTATGCGTTCACTTCCTCGTCGGGGACGACCTGGGTGCCGATGCCGGCGGTCGTAAAGGTTTCCAGGAGCATCGAGTGCGGCAGGCGGCCGTCCACGATGTGGGCGCGCTCGACGCCGTCGTCAATGGCCTTCAGGCACGCCGCCATCTTCGGGATCATGCCGGACTCGAGGCGCGGCAGCATCTCGCGCAGCTCCGACGCCGTCAGCGACGAAATGAGCGATGACCTGTCCGGCCAGTTGGCGTAGAGGCCCTCGACGTCGGTCAGGATGACCAGCTTGGAGGCACCCAGGGCCGACGCGACCGCGGCCGCCGCCGTGTCCGCGTTCACATTAAGTACCTGACCGGTGGTGGATCCGTCGTCGTGGATTTCCGGGGCGACGGTGGAGATCACGGGAATCCGGCCGGCCGCGAGGATGTCCACAATCCCTTCCGGGTTCACCCCGACCACCTCGCCCACCAGGCCGAGGTCCACCGCTTCGCCGTCCACCACGGTGCCGGTGCGGACGGCGCGGAGCAGGCCGCCGTCTTCGCCGGACATCCCGACGGCGTACGGGCCGTGGGAGTTGATCAGGCCCACGAGTTCGCGTCCCACCTGGCCGGTGAGGACCATCCGGACCACGTCCATGGCCTCGGGCGTGGTGACGCGCAGCCCGCCCTTGAATTCGGATTCGATCCCGAGCCGGCTGAGCATGGCGTTGATCTGCGGGCCGCCGCCATGCACCACCACGGGGTGGATGCCGACGTGGTGCAGGAACACGACGTCCTCGGCGAAGGCGCGGCGGAGCTCGTCGTTGACCATGGCATTGCCGCCGTACTTGATCACCATGGTGCTGCCGGCAAAGCGCTGGATCCAGGGCAGCGCCTCGATCAGCGTGGCGGCTTTGTCCCGGGCGTCGGACTGGGAGGTGGTCTCGCGGGTCTGGGTGTTCATGCTGTTCGTCCTCTGTTCGTCCCTACTGTTCATCCCTCCGGGGGGGGGGATTAGCTGGAGTAGGCGCTGTTTTCGTGGACGTAGTCGTGGGTGAGGTCGTTGGTGAGGATCGTGGCCTCGGCTGTACCGGCCTGCAGGTCGATTTCGACCAGGACCTCGCGCGGTTCGAGGTCCACGAGGTTCCGGTCATCGCCGATGCTGCCGTTGCGGCAGATCTGCACACCGTTCATGGATACGTTCAGCTGGTCCGGTTCGAAGGCCGCGTCGGTGGTGCCGACGGCGGACAGCACGCGGCCCCAGTTGGGGTCCTTGCCGAAGATCGCGGTTTTGAACAGGTTGGAGCGGGCGACGGCGCGGCTGACGACTTCTGCGTCCCGCTCACTCGTGGCGTTGAACGTCCGGATCGCGATGTCGTGGCTGGCGCCCTCGGCGTCGCCGATCAGTTTGCGGGCCAGCTCGGCGCAGACCTGGGTCAGGCCCGTGCCGAAGTCGGCGGCGGACGGCGCGGCACCGGAGGCGCCGGAGGCGAGCAGCACCACGGTGTCGTTGGTGGACATGCAGCCGTCCGAGTCCGCCCGGTCGAAGGTGAGCCGCGTGGCGTTGCGGAGTTCGGCGTCGAGCACGTCCGGCGGGACGTCGGCGTCCGTGGTGAGGACCACCAGCATGGTGGCCAGGCCCGGGGCCAGCATGCCGGCGCCCTTGGCCATGCCGCCGATGGTGAACTGCGTGCCGTCCGCGGCCGTGCCGGTGAAGACGGCCTGCTTGGACACCGAATCCGTGGTCATGATCGCGGTGGCCGCCGCGGGGCCGCCGTCCGCGGCCAGGGCCGCGGTGGCGGAACCGATCCCGGCCAGGATTTTCTCCATGGGGAGCTGCTCGCCAATCAGTCCGGTGGAGCAGACCACGACGTCGGTGGCGGAGACGCCGAGGACCTCGGCGGTCTTCTCCGCAGTGGTGTGCGTGTTCTGGAACCCCTGGGGCCCGGTGCAGGCGTTGGCGCCGCCGGAGTTGAGGATCACGGCATCCACGCGGCCGTCCTTGACCACTTCGCGGGACCAGTGCACGGGGGCCGCTGCGACGCGGTTGGACGTGAAGACCGCCGCGGCGGCCTTGGACGGGCCGTCGTTGACCACGAGGGCCACATCCGGCTTGCCGGAAGCCTTGAGCCCGGCCGTCACGCCGGCGGCGCGGAATCCCTGCGGTGCGGTGATGCTCACGGTGCGACTCCCTGGAGGTTGAGGCCGGCGGTTTCCGCCAGGCCGAGGGCTAGGTTCATGGACTGCACGGCCCCGCCGGCGGTCCCCTTGGTGAGGTTGTCGATCGCACAGCACACGATCACGCGGCCGGTGTGCTCATCAAAGGCGAGCTGCATGACCGTGTGGTTCGATCCCTGGACCGATTTCGTGGAGGGCCACTGCCCCTCGGGGAGCAGGTGCACGAACGGTTCGTCGTCGTAGGCTTCGGCCCAGGCGGCACGCAGGTCTGCGGCAGTGACACTGCGGCCTGGCTGCTGCCGGACCCTGGCGGTCGCCGTGGTGAGGATGCCGCGGCTCATCGGTGCCAGCGTGGGCGTGAAGGAGACGGTGACCGGGGACCCCAGCGCCTTGGAGAGTCCCTGTTCGATCTCGGGGGTGTGCCGGTGTCCCCCGCCGACCCCGTAGGGGCTCATGGAGCCCATGACTTCGGCGCCGATCAGGTTGACCTTGGCAGCTTTGCCGGCCCCTGAGGTGCCGGAGGCGGAGACGATCACGACGTCGTCGCCCTCCAGCAGCTGGTTGCTGAAGCCGGGAGTGAGGGCGAGCAGGGCCGAGGTCGGGTAGCAGCCGGGGACGGCGATCCGGGTGGCGCCACGGAGGGCATCTCGCTGGCCGGGCAGTTCCGGGAGTCCGTAGGGCCAGGTTCCGGCGTGGGCCGACCCGTAGAACTTCTCCCAGGCCTCCGGGTCCTCGAGTCGGTGGTCCGCGCCGGCGTCGATGACCAGGGTCCCGGCGGGCAGCTGCGCCGCGATCTCCCCGGATGCCCCGTGCGGAAGCGCCAGGAACACGACGTCGTGCCCGGCCAGGTTATCCACGGTGGTGTCTTCGAGAATCCGGTCCGCGAGGCCATGGAGATGCGGCTGCAATTCCCCTAGTCTGGAACCGGCGTTGCTGTGGGCCGTGATGGCGCCGATGGTGACGTCGGGATGACCGGCGAGGAGCCGCAGGACCTCGCCGCCGGCATAGCCGCTAGCCCCGGAAACGGCAACAGAAATAGTCATAAGCACGACTATACAGCAAGAGTATGCATAGATGCCGATATTTATGCATCGATGGGCGTGTGTCCAAAGCTCCCGAACGGCCCGCCGCGGAAACCCGGGGGCGTATGCTTGGTAAAGGGTGATCCAGACCGTGCAGCTGCGAATGTCAGCTGCAGCGTTGCCCGTAACCGTGACGAGGCAAGCGCCCTATGACCGCCACTTCCACCCTTCCCGCCGAAACGCCGGCGCGGCCGCCATCGCGGGTCGGGCAGCCCAACGCCGTCGTCCTGAGCTATTCGGAACTCCTCAAGAGCGTGAAGACGGCCGGCCTCCTCGAACGGCGCGTCGGGTTCTACATCACAGTGTTCGCCAGCCTGGTGCTCCTGATGGCCGCCACCTGGTTCGGGTTCGCGCTGATCGGTGACAGCTGGTTCCAGCTCCTGATCGCCGCCGCCCTCGGCATCATCTGCACGCAGTTGAGTTTCCTCGCCCACGAGGCCGGGCACCGGCAGATCTTCGCGTCCCGCCGTGCCAACGACTGGGCAGCACGCCTGCTCGCCACCTCCGTGGCCGGGATCAGCTACTCCTGGTGGGAGCAGAAGCACGGCGCGCACCACAACCACCCGAACGTCATCTCCAAGGACCCGGACATCGCGCCCGGCCCCATCGCCTTCCACCCCGAAGCCGTAGCCGACCGTCAGGGACGCCTCGCGTTCCTGACCCGCAAGCAGGGCTGGTTCTTCTTCCCGCTCCTGTTCCTGGTGGGCCTGGGACTGCAGATCGATTCCGTGAAATTCATCGTCCGCCGGGCCAAGGTCACGCACCGCTGGGTCGAAATCCCGATCCTCGCGGTCCGGCTCAGCCTCCTGCCGGTCCTCGCGTTCACCTTCCTGCCGCTGGGCATGGCGTTCGCCTTCATCGGCGTCCAACTCGCCGTGTTCGGCTTCTATATGGGCGCGTCCTTCGCGCCGAACCACAAGGGCATGCCGGTGCTGCCGGCGGACAGCCGGGTGGACTTCTTCAGCCGCCAGGTCCTGACGTCCCGGAACATCTCGGGCGGCCGCTTCATGGACATCCTGCTCGGCGGCCTCAACCGCCAGGCCGAACACCACCTCTTCCCGG
Source organism: Arthrobacter humicola (assembly GCF_022803015.1). Taxonomy (GTDB): domain Bacteria; phylum Actinomycetota; class Actinomycetes; order Actinomycetales; family Micrococcaceae; genus Arthrobacter; species Arthrobacter humicola_A. The sequence goes on along the minus strand of NZ_JAFKON010000011.1, from coordinate 87,130 downwards.
ACATGGCCCGCCCGCAGCTGCACCAGGCCGCCAAGATCGTCCGCGAGTACTGCGCCAAGCACCAGGTCCCGTACACGGAAACCACGCTGATGCAGTCCTACGCCATCATTGTCCGCTACCTCAACGACGTCGGACTCGCCGCGGGCCGCCACTTCGAATGCCCGATGGCAACGGTAACCCGCCGCTACTAAAGGACGGACCGCCGCCGGCCGCGCAGGACCTGCCGCCTCCGGGCCACGTCGGCCCAAACATCACGTGACGGCTGGTTACGGAAGGCCCCTTCATGGTTACCCCCGGTGTCCCTAGGATGGACCCAGGGACCGGGACAGAATTCCCGCCCGGAAAAGGAGCCACATGATGCACGCAATCGTCGCCCGCCAGGCCGGCGGCCCCGAGGTCCTCGAACTCGACAAGACAGCCCGACCCGTTCCCGGGCCCGGCCAGCTGCTGGTCAAGGTCGCGGCCGCGGGCGTGAACTTCATTGACACCTACAAGCGCAGCGGCGTCTACAAGGTCAGCTACCCCTTCACGCCCGGCTCCGAGGCCGCGGGCACCGTGGAGGAGGTCGGCGACGCCGTCACCGGGTTTGCTCCCGGTGACCGGGTGGCCACGGCCGAGGGCGCTGACTGCTACGCCGGCTATGCACTCGTCGATGAGGACAAGGCCCTCCCGGTTCCCGACGGCCTGGATGATTTCACCGCCGCGGCGCTGCCGCTGCAGGGCGTGACGGCCCACTACCTGATCAACTCAACTTTCAAGGTCGAGTCCGGCCACACCGTGCTGCTCCACGCCGGCGCCGGTGGCGTGGGGCTCCTGATGATCCAGTTGCTCAAGGCCAGGGGCGCCAATGTCATCACCACCGTTTCGACAGACGCGAAAGAGCAGTTGGCCCGCGAAGCCGGCGCCGACCACGTGCTGCGCTACGACGGTTTCGCCGACCGGGTCCGGGATCTGACCAACGGCACCGGCGCGGATGTGGTGTACGACGGCGTCGGAAAAGACACTTTCGACGCCTCCCTGGCGTCCCTGCGCATCCGGGGCATGCTGGTCCTCTTCGGCGCAGCGTCCGGCCCGGTCCCGCCGTTCGACCCGCAGCGGCTCAACGCCGGCGGCTCGCTGTACCTCACGCGGCCCACCATGGGCCACTACCTGCGCGACGCCCGGGAACGCCGCTGGCGCTCCGACGAAGTCTTTGCCGCCGCCGCCGACGGCAGCCTCAAGGTCAGGATCGGCGCACGCTATCCTCTCGGCGAGGCGGCCCGTGCCCACGAGGACCTTGAACAGCGCCGCACCACCGGCAAAGTCATCCTCGTCCCCTAAGCTGCACGGTCCCCCAAGCCGTACGGCAACACCATCCGTTCATCTCCTGCAGGGACAATGCGCCAGTGACCGAGCAACGACTGACCCCCAGTGAAGCCCCCGACGCCGGTGCGGTGCAGAGTCTTCCCGCTCCCCGTCTCACCGTCCACGAGCCCCAGCTGCCGGGCGCCCTCTCCGCCCCGCCGGAGCGCACGCTGATAGACATCGTCCGGGATACTGCCGCCCGGTACCCGGACGCTTCGGCGCTCGACGACGGCCACCGTTCGCTCAGCTACGCCCAGCTCATGGACGAGGTCCGGGCCACCGCCCGGAAACTGCACCTCGCCGGGCTGGGTGCCGGCGACAAGATCGGCGTCCGGATCCCGTCGGGCACCAACGAGCTCTACGTCTCGATCCTGGCGGTGCTGCTGGTTGGTGCGGCGTATGTCCCCGTAGACGCCGACGATCCCGACGAGCGGGCCAAACTGGTCTTCGGGGAGGCGAGGGTGGCCGGCATCCTCCGCGCCGGCGGGAAGATCGTCACGGACAGCAACCACCCCCGCCCGTTCCCCGACGCGAGGCCGCCCGGTCCCGACGACGACGCGTGGGTCATTTTCACGTCCGGCTCCACCGGCACCCCCAAGGGCGTCGCGGTCCAGCACCGCTCAGCCGCCGCGTTCGTGGACGCCGAGGCCCGCATCTTCCTGCAGGCCGATCCGGTGGGTCCGCAGGACCGGGTGCTGGCTGGCCTGTCCGTTGCCTTCGATGCCTCCTGCGAGGAAATGTGGCTCGCGTGGCGCCACGGCGCCTGCCTGGTTCCGGCACCCCGGGCGCTGGTGCGGACCGGGATGGACCTCGGCCCCTGGCTCATCAGCCACGGCATCACCGTGGTCTCCACCGTCCCCACACTGGCCGCTCTCTGGCCCGTGGAGTCGCTGGAAAGTGTCCGGCTGCTGATCTTCGGCGGGGAGGCGTGCCCGCCCGACCTTGCCGAACGGCTCGCCGTCGAAGGACGCGAAGTATGGAACACCTACGGGCCCACCGAGGCCACCGTGGTCGCGTGCGCCGCGCAGCTCGGCGCGCCCGGCCCCATCCGGATCGGCCTGCCGCTGGACGGCTGGGACCTCGCCGTCGTCGACGCCGATTCGCTGCCCGTCGCCGAAGGCGGGGTGGGCGAACTGATCATCGGCGGCGTCGGGCTGGCCCGGTACCTTGACCCGGTCAAGGACGCGGAAAAATATGCCCCCATGCCGTCCCTGGGCTGGCCGCGCGCCTACCGCTCCGGCGACCTCGTCAGGTACGAAGCAGAAGGCCTCATTTTCCAGGGCCGCGCCGATGAGCAGGTCAAGCTCGGCGGGCGCCGGATCGAGCTCGGCGAAATCGACGCCGCCCTGCAGTCCCTGCCGGATATCGCCGGCGCCGCGGCCGCCGTGCAGACCACCGCGGCCGGCAACCAGATCCTGGTCGGCTACCTTGCCGCCGTCGCGGGCCGTGACATCGACCTCGCAGCCGCCCGCGAACTGCTGGGCGAACGCCTGCCCGCGCCCCTCATTCCGCTGCTGACGCTCGTCGATTCGCTGCCGACCAAGACCAGCGGCAAAGTGGACCGCCACGCCCTGCCCTGGCCGCTCAGTGGAACCGGAGCGGCGGAGGCCGAAGGTGCCCCGCTGAACCTGCCGGAGGACGCGCAGTGGATCGTGGAGCAGTGGAGCGCCGTGCTGGGAAGCCCGGTCACCAGCCTCGATGCCGACTTCTTCGCCTACGGCGGCGGCTCGCTGGCCGCCGCGCAGCTCGTGTCCGCCCTCCGCGTCCGCTATCCCACCATCACGGTGGCCGATATCTACGCGACACCCCGGGTGGGCGCCCTGGTGGACGAGGCCCGGCAGTCGCTGCCGGAGGGTGGTGCCGTCGCTGCCCAGGAGCGCACCGTCCGGCCCACCGCGCGGAAGTCGCAGGCCTTCCAGACGCTCCTGGGCGTTCCCTTGCACATCCTGGTCGGCATGCGCTGGCTGACCTATCTGATGGCAGCCAACAACCTGCTGGCCGCCGTCGCCGGATTCAGCGCCGCGCCAACGATCTCATGGTGGTGGGTGGGAGCTTCCTGGCTGGTCTTCGTCAGTCCCGCCGGGCGGATGCTGCTCTCCGTCGCCGCCGCCCGCATCCTGCTGCGCAACGTGGTGCCTGGCACCTATCCCCGGTCCGGGCGGGTGCACCTCCGGCTCTGGCTCGCGGAACAGATCCAGGACCTCGCCGGCGCCATCAGCCTCGCCAGCGCGCCCTGGGTGCCCTACTACGCGAAAGCGCTCGGGGCGAAGATCGGCGAGAACGTCCAGCTGCACTCGCTGCCGCCCGTCACCGGGCTGCTGACCCTCGGCACAGGATCCAATATCGAGCCCGAAGTCGATCTGTCCGGCTGGTGGATCGACGGCGACCGTGTCCACATCGGCGCCATCCGGATTGGCCCCGGCGCAAGCGTGGGGGCCCGCAGCACGCTGATGCCGGGAGCCACGGTGGGTGCCGGGGCGCAGGTGGAGCCGGGTTCCGCTGTGATCGGCAAGGTCAAGGCGGGCCAGCTCGTGGCCGGGTCGCCGGCCGAGCGCCGTGGCAAGGCCCGGCACTCGTGGCCGGACTCCCCGGACGAGCACCGGCTGATGGGCCGGTTGTGGTTCGCCGGTTTCGCCGCCGCCTCCGCCATGCTGGCGCTCATCCCCTACGTCTCCGCTGCCGTCGCGGGCTTGGTGATCTTCGCGTTCATCCAGGGCAGCTCCTCCCTGCCCGCGGCCCTGCCCGGCATAGCGCTCTCGATCCCGCTGGCGGCGCTGGCATGGTTCCTGACCAACCTGCTGCTGATCCTGGCCACGACGAGGCTCCTCAGCGTCGGCCTCGCTGAAGGCTACTACCGGGTCCGGAGCCGGATCGGGTGGCAGGTCTGGGCGACCGAGCGGGTACTGGATCTGGCCCGGGATCTGCTGTTCCCGATCTACGCCAGCCTCTTTACGCCGGTCTGGCTGCGGCTTCTCGGTGCGAAGGTCGGCCGCAACGTGGAGGCCTCGACAGTGCTGCTGATCCCGCGGATGACCACCGTGGGCGAGGGCGCGTTCCTGGCCGACGACACGATGGTGGCGTCGTACGAACTCGACGGCGGCTGGATGCACATAGCCCCGGCCAAGATCGGCAAGCGGTCTTTCCTGGGCAACTCGGGCATGACGGCGGCCGGGCGCAGCGTGCCCAAGAACTCCCTCGTGGCGGTGTTGTCCGCGACGCCGGCCAAGGCGAAGTCCGGCACCTCGTGGCTCGGCAGCCCGCCGGTGCGGCTGCGGCGCACCGCCATCGCCTCGGACGACACGCGGACCTACCAGCCGCCCCGGAGGCTGAAGGTCGCGCGCGCCCTGTGGGAGCTGTGCCGGTTCGTCCCGGTCATGCTGACGGTCGTCATCGCCGTCGGTGTGATGCTCGCGTTCGACGCGATGGCGGCCCTGTTCAACTACGGAGTCGCCGCTCTCCTGAGCGGGGTGGTGATCCTGCTCGCCGGGGCCACGGCCGCGGGCAGTGCTGTCGTGGCCAAGTGGCTGCTGGTGGGCCGCATCCGCCCCGGCGAGCACCCGCTGTGGAGCTCCTTCATTTGGCGGAACGAGGTAGTGGACACGTTCATTGAGATGGTCAGCGCCCCGTGGTTCGCGCGCGCCGCCACGGGGACACCGGCGCTGGTGTGGTGGCTGCGGGCACTCGGCGCGAAAATCGGTGCCGGGACCTGGTGCGAAAGCTACTGGCTGCCGGAGGCGGACCTCGTCACCCTCGGCAGGAATTCGACCGTCAACCGCGGGTGCGTGGTCCAGACCCATCTGTTCCATGACCGTGTCATGAGCATCGACACTGTTACGCTCGATGACGGAGCCACCATGGGCCCGCACGGCGTCATCCTGCCGCAGGCCAGGATCGGCAGCGGCGGCACGGTGGGGCCGGCGTCCCTCGTCATGCGGGGCGAAACCGTCCCTGCCGGGACGTACTGGATGGGCAATCCGGTCAGCCCCTGGGACGGGCCGGCACCGCCGGCCGGGCCCCGTTAGGCCCGGCGCCTGCGCACGTCCACCAGCACCACAACCGAAGGTCCGTCCATTGAGCACCAGCGCACCAAGCAGCAGCGGCGCCGCCGCCCGCGGGGACATCAGCGGGGAAATCAGCCGCGAAATCAGCCGGGCGACGAGCCCGGAAGCCGGCGCCCCGGACCCCTATATGCCCGGCCACGGGACCAATGCCTACCGCGTCACCCGGTATGAACTCGATCTGGACTACCGCGTCAGCAGCAACCGCCTTGCCGGGCACGCCGTCCTGCACGCCATCACGCAGCTCCCGACGTCGGCGATCGTCCTGGACCTGGCCGGCTTGCGGGCCACGAAGATCCAGCTCAACGGGCGCAGGGTACGCCGGTTCACGCAGCGGGCAGAGCAGCTCGTTGTCTACCCCGACAACCCGCTGCTCGCCACCGAGGCCTTCACGCTGGACATCCGCTATGAGGGGTACCCCGCGCCGCGCCGCGGTGTGTGGGGCGAAGTGGGCTGGGAAGAGCTCTCCGATGGGGTGCTGGTCGCCGGGCAGCCCAACGGGGCAGCCTCCTGGTTTCCGTGCAATGACCACCCGCGGGACAAAGCGACTTACCTCATCACCGTGACCACCGATGCGAACTACCGGGCCGTGTGCAACGGGGTGATGCTCTCCCGCACCAGCAGGGCCAGCCGCGTGACGTGGGTCTTTGAGCAGGCCGAACCCATGGCCACGTACCTGGCCACGGTCCAGATCGGCCGCTACGAGCTCCTGACCCTCAATGCCGACCGGCCCTCAGGGCACGTTCCGCAGTATGTGGCCGTGCCGGCGTCGCTGCAGGCGGGCGCCCGGGCCGCCCTGGCCCGCCAGCCCGACATGATGCGGACCTTCACGAACTGCTTTGGGCCGTACCCGTTCCCGGAGTACACGGTGGTGGTCACCGACGACGTCCTGGAAATCCCGCTGGAAGCGCAGACACTGTCCATCCTGGGGCCCAACCATCTGCGGCAGGACTGGGAATCACAGCGGATGATCGCCCACGAACTCGCCCACCAGTGGTTCGGGAACTCCCTGACCACTGCGACCTGGAGGGACATCTGGCTGCACGAGGGCTTTGCCTGCTACGCGGAATGGATCTGGTCTGAAGAGGCCGGCATCATGTCGGCGGCGGCCCGCGCGCGCGCCGCCTGGCGCAAGCTCGCTGCTGCCCCGCAGGACCTGATGGTGGGCGACCCCGGCCCGGAACTGATGTTTGACGACCGGGTCTACAAACGCGGCGCCCTGGCCCTGCACGCCCTGCGGGTACGCTGCGGCGACCTGGCGTTCTTCGCCCTGCTGCACGACTGGACGGACCGCTTCCGGCACGGCACCGTGACCACCGCCGACTTCATCGTCGCGGCCGCCCACACGACGGGCCTGGACGCAGAGGCCCTGTTGCACCCCTGGCTGTTCGCCGACGCCCTGCCGCCGCTCCCGCAGGCAACGCCGCCCAAGATCTGATCAGGGGCGCGGAGCCCTGACTAGGGAAGGACCGCCAGGGCGACGGCGGCCACCAGGTCAGCGGGCAGGCCTGTCTCTGCCGGCGGCAGGTCCCGGAGCCCTGCGCGGCCGTTCACTGCCGGCGCCAGCACGTCCAGGGTGTCCGGGGCCGTCTGCAGCCCGGTGCCCAGCATTTTGAGCCAGGCCTCCTTGCGCGCCCACAGGCGCGCCCTGCCCTGCAGCAGCGCGGTGCCGGCCAGCCCGGCGAGGTGCCGTTGTTCCGCCGGGGTCAACACGACGTCGTCGAACCCGTCGAAGTCCGCCCGGGCCGGATCCTCGACGTCGATGCCCAGCTGCTCACCCGGGTCCGGGTCCACGACCCCGGCCAGTAGCGTCCAGCCGGCCGCACGGGACAGGCTCAGCAGCAGCGGCGCAGCCTGGCCCCGGAGCAGGTAGCCGGGCCGGCCGTGTGAGATGTCCGCGCCGGTGCCGCACCGTGGGCAGCTGTACCAGGCGGTGAGATCCGACGCCGGAACGCCGAGCAAGCCGGCGGCGAACCGGCGCTGCGCGAGCCGCCCGTACAGGAAGTCCTCCCGGGTCCGCGGGGTCATGGCCCGGGCCCGGACGAGTTCGGCCCCGTCCAGCAGGGAGCGCGAGTCGCATTCCAGCTCCGGTTCCGGATAGAGGGCTGGTGCCGCGTCCACGGGCGCCCCCAGGTCCCTGGGACCACGGGGGTCGCCGGGAACGCGAAAGGGCGGGCAGGCACGCACAACAAGGTGTGATGCCATGACCCGCCCCTTTCAGAAACGTCTGCGCCGTGAGCAGCGCAGTCCTCAGCGCTGCACCGCTCCGAATCGTTCGTGGGCGGCGGCCACGGCACCTTCACGGGCCTCCGAGGCCTCGTCCGCCGTCAGGGTGCGGTCGTCGGCGCGGAAGCGCAGGCTGAACGCCAGCGACTTCTTGCCTGCCTCGATGCCCTTGCCCGCGTAGACGTCGAACAACGCGACGTCCTCGAGCAGCTCGCCGGCGCCTTCACGCAGCGCAGCCAGCACCTCCCCCGCCGGGACATCCTGCGCCACTACCAGGGCCACGTCCTGCGTGGCCACCGGATACGTCGAGATGTGCCGGGCCACGATCACGTCGGCGGCGGCCTCGAAGAGGGCGTCGGCGTTCAATTCCAGTGCCACGGAACGGGCCGGCATGTCGTGCGCCGCCAGCAGCTTCGGGTGCAGCTCGCCGGCGAAGCCCACCACTTCGCCGGTGCGCAGTTCAAGCTGCGCCGCCCGGCCCGGGTGGAAGGCCTGATGCCGGCCCTGCGTGACCAGGAGCTCGACGCCGAGCACGTCGCCGGCGATCCGGGCGATGTCCACCGCGTCTGCCCAGTCCCAGGCCCGCGGGGCGTGGCCCGGGGCAGCGGGAGAGTCGTGCCCAGTGAGCACAGCGCCCAGGTGCAGCGGCTGGTCCGGGACGCCGTCGTACAGGGCATCAAGCACGTCGTCGCCGGGCTTGACGCCGAGCGGCGGAATCGCGGAGGTGCCAAGCTTCTCGCCCGGCAGGAACACGAGCCCGGCCTCGAAGAGGGCGAGGTCGCGGAAGCCGCGGGAGTGGTTGCGCTTGGCCACCTCGATCAGGCCCGGCAGCACGGAGGTCCGCAGGAAGCCGTGCTCCTCGCTGATCGGGTTGGCCAGCTTGAGGGCCTTGCGCTCCGCACCCTCGGCGGGGACGCCAAAGGTGTCATTGGCGGACTTCGAGACGAACGGATACGCCAGCACCTCGGTGAGTCCGGCGTCGGCGAGGGCCTGAATCAGGCGGCGGCGCTGCTGCTGGACGCGGGTCAGGCCACGGCCCGGGGGCGCCACCGGCAGGGTCGCCGGGATCTTGTCATAGCCGATCAGCCGGGCGATTTCCTCGGTCAGGTCGTCCTGGGTCTCGAGGTCCTGGCGCCAGCTCGGGGCGGTCACCGTATAGCCGTTACCGGTCCTGGCAACGACGGCGCCGAGGTCCTCGAGCGAACTCAGGATCTGTTCCTCGGTGAAGTCGATCCCGATCCGGGCTGCCGCGTACTCTGCCGGCAGTTCGATGGTGACGGCGTCCGGCGCGGTCCCGACGTCGGTCCCGGCCTCGTCGGCCGTTCCGCCGGCGAGTTCGACCAGCAGGTCCACCACACGCTGGGCGGCCACGTCGGCCACCTGCCAGTCCACGCCGCGTTCAAAGCGCTTGGACGCCTCGGACGGCAGCTTGTGCCGGCGGCGTGCGCGGGCGATCGAGACCTCGTCGAAGTGCGCGGCCTCGACCAGGACGTTCGTGGTGGTGTCCGAGACTTCGGTGTGGGCGCCTCCCATGACACCGGCGATTCCGATGGGCCCGGATTCGTCCGTGATCAGCAGATCCTCGACGTCGAGCGTGCGCTCCTTGTCGTCCAGGGTGGTGATCTTCTCCCCCGCTGTGGCCCGCCGGACCACGATGTCGCCGGCCAGCTTGTCCAGGTCATAGCAGTGGTTCGGCTGCCCGAGCTCGAGCATGACGTAGTTGGAGATGTCCACCGGCAGGGAGATGGACCGGATGCCGGCGAGCCGGAGACGGGAGGTCATCCACAGCGGGGTGGGCCGGGTGGCATCCACACCGCGCACGGTGCGGGCCACGAAACGGTCGCAGCCGGGCTTGCCGTAGATGGGGGCGTCGTCGTTGAGCTTGACGCCGTAGCCGCCGGAGAGCGACTGCGGAACCTGGACCTTGGAGACCGGGTCCGTGAACACGGTGCCGGTGGCGTGCGCGTATTCACGGGCTGCGCCGCGGATGGAAAACGCGTACCCGCGGTCCGGCGTCACATTGATCTCGGCCGCCTGGTCATAGAGGCCCAGCAGTTCCATCGCGTCGGTGCCCAGTTCCGGGTCGAGGCCGATCCGGGACAGCACCAGGATGCCGTCATGGTCCTCACCGATGCCAAGCTCACGGACGGAGGCGATCATGCCGGCAGAGAGGTGCCCGTAGGTCTTGCGCGCGGAGATGTGGAAGTCGCCCGGCAGCACTGCGCCCGGGAGGGTGACCACCACCTTGTCACCCTCGACGAAGTTGTGGGCGCCGCAGATGATGCCCTGCACGCCGGAGGGGTCGATGCCCTCGCCCGTGAGGGTCTGCTCGCGGCCCTCGGGGACAACCCGGACCTGGCACCAGTTGATGGTCTTGCCGTTGGTCTGGGGCTCCTTGACGATGCTCAGGACCTGGCCCACGACGATCGGCCCACGAAGGGTGTCCGTGGGTCGGTGGACGGCTTCTTCTTCAAAGCCGACCTTGACGAGTTCGGCCATGACGTCTTCGGCCGATGCTTCGGCCGGTACCTGCGCGAATTCGCGCAGCCAGGAAAGTGGGATACGCACTGTTAGATCTCCATCCCGAAGTGCTCGCTGAAACGTACGTCGCCTTCAATCATGTCGCGCATGTCGCCAACCTCGTTGCGGAACATGAGGGTGCGTTCGATGCCCATGCCGAAGGCAAAGCCTGAATAGATGTCCGGGTCGATCCCGGCCGCGCGCAGGACGTTGGCGTTGACCATGCCGCAGCCGCCCCACTCGATCCAGCTGGGGCCGCCCTTGGCGCCCGGGTGCCAAATGTCCAGCTCCGCGGACGGCTCGGTGAACGGAAAATAGTTCGGGCGCAGCCGGATCTGGGCTTCCGCACCAAACATCTGGCGTGCGAAGTGCTCCAGCGTGCCGCGAAGGTCCGCCATGCTCAGGTTCTTATCGATGGCCAGGCCTTCGAACTGGTGGAACACGGGGGTGTGCGTCGCGTCGAGCTCGTCCGTGCGGAACACCTTGCCCGGGCACAACACATAGATGGGCAGCTCCCGTTCCAGCATGGAGCGGACCTGCACCGGCGAGGTGTGCGTGCGCATGAGCAGGTGGGCCTCGGGCGGCTCGACGAAGAACGTGTCCTGCATGTCGCGGGCGGGGTGGTCCGGCTTGAAGTTCAGGGCATCGAAGTTAAACCATTCGGACTCGACCTCGGGCCCTTCGGCAATTTCCCAACCCATGCCGACAAAGATGTCCGCCACGCGGTCCTGCAGCGTGGACAGCGGGTGGCGTGCACCGGCCGTGCGCCGGCGCGGCGCTGCCGTGACATCCACGGTCTCTTCGACGAGGATCCGCGCGTCGTTCTCGGCCTCGAGCGCGACCGTCCGGTCCGCGAGCGCCTTGTTGACCCGTCCCCTCGAGGCGCCCATGAGCTTGCCGGCGGCGGCCTTCTGGTCCTTGGGCAGCGCGCCAATCTCACGGTTGGCGAGGCTCAGGGCGGACTTCTCGCCCGTGTGGGCGAGGCGCACGGCCTTGAGTTCATCGAGGGTCGCTGCGGCGGCGATGGCGGCAACGGCCTGGTCTACGGCGGCGGTAATGGCGGCTTCATCCAGAGGATTCGGGACGGCTGCGTCCGGCAAAGTTTCAGTCATCTACTGTTCTTAGCTACGAGTCGGATCATGCCAACAGCGTGCGCCGGGCACAGGGCGCGGCGCAGGTTCTCGGCAAGGCTTGTGGTCACTGTCCCCAGTCTAGTAGACGGCCGTCGGCGGCATGGCAATGGCCGCCCCGCACGTGACGCCGCGGTGCCGGCCGCCCCTGGCACGCTTACGCCGGAATTCCAAGGGCACGGGACATCCCGGCGGCCCCCTGACTGCCGGGCACACCCCCGGCTACCATGGCCTCATGACGCCCGGACAACGGCTTCGCCAGATCGCCAACCTGCTCAACGGCTCCACCCTGCTGGGCCTGCTGCTGGCAGCCTGTGCGCGGACAACCGTCAGCTCCGGTCCGCGCGGACTGCTGATCGCGGGCCGCTACCGCTGGCGGTTGCCGTTTGCTGCGGCCTTCACCGTGGGCAACGTGATCCTCTTCCGAACCGGACCGGAATCCGCCCGCGCCAATCCAGTGCTGCTGGGCCACGAGGAGCGCCACAGCACCCAATATGCCTGGTGCCTCGGGCTGCCCTTCCTTCCGCTGTACTTCATAGCCGCCGGCTGGTCCCTCTGGCGCACGGGCAACCCGGGCAGCGCCAACATCTTCGAGCGCCACGCCGGCCTGGAAGCAGGCGGCTACCCCCTGCCCGGCCTGCCCGGGACCAGACCACGCACGCACCGCAGATTGGGCGTGACCGCCCCTGAACGTTACGAGGCCTGACATGACAGACAGCCCCCGAAGCATCTCCGTTGCAGGAACCGGCAGCGCCGAGGCGGTGCCGGACCTGTTGACCGTGTCGATCGGCATTGAATGCCGCCGCGAGACCGTGGCCGAGGCCTACAGCGAGGCCGGAACACGGTCGGCCGCCATCACGTCGGAGCTCCGGCAGCGCGGCGTGGACAGCGCGGACTTGTCCACTTCCGGGCTGAACGTCCGGGCCGAGCTGAACTGGCAGGATGGCCGGGGCCAGACCGTGACCGGCTACCTGGCCTCCAGCACGCTCACCGTCAGGATCCGCGAGCTGTCCGCGTCCTCGCAGGTCCTTGCCGCGGCGGTTGCTGCCGGCGGCGACGCCGTCCGGCTGAACGGGCTGACCCTCGGCTTCGCCGACTCCTCGGCCGTCGAAGCCCGGGCCCGTGAGGCCGCCTGGCAGGACGCCCGCACCACCGCCGAGCACTATGCCGCCCTCGCGGGAACCGGGCTGGGCAGGGTCCTGTCCCTCACCCAGCACACCGGTTTCCAGGCGCCGATCCCCGTGGCGAAGATGCAGCGGGAAGTGGCCGTGACCTCACTCACCGTCGAGGCCGGTGAGTCGGGGGTCACTGCCACCATCGGCGTCGTCTGGGAACTGCTCGACTGATTGCCCAGTAATTGCGGGAGCAGTTGTTTCGCGTCGCCGACGGCGGCCGCCACCGGCTCGGGCGCCGGATGACCGGCTGGGGCTAGTGGGTTGCGCCGGCAGGGAGCTTTAGATCCGCCGTCGTCGCCAGTGCAGTGCGCACGACGACGGCGAGCGCCGCCGCCATCTGGGCGGCCGGCAGCGAGGGGGCACTGCTCCCGGCCGGAAGCTGCGTGTCCTCGTAGGGGACGTGGACAAAGCCTCCCCTGGTGCCCGGACGTAGCCGCAGGGCGTGCATGAGCGCGTAGAAGACATGGTTGCAGACATAGGTCCCGGCACTCTGGGACACTTCGGCCGGGATCTGCTCTGCGCTCAACGCCGCGAGCGCCGCCTTGACCGGCAGCGACGTGAAATAGGCTGCCGGTCCGCCCGGGACCACGGCTTCGTCCACGGGCTGATTGCCGGCATTGTCCGGAATCCGGGCGTCGTCACAATTGATGGCCACCCGTTCCAGCGAGATGCGCGCCCTCCCGCCGGCCTGGCCGGCGCACAGCACAAGCTCCGGCGTGAAACGCTCGAGGGCCTCCGCCAGCACCTTGGCCGACTCGCCGAAGACGCATGGCAATTCCACCGCCTGGACATCCAGCCCTTCGGATTGGAGCAGCCGTGCCGCCGAACGGGCCGCTGCCCACGACGGATTGGCCGTATCGCCGCCAAATGGCTCAAACCCGGTCAGGAGAATCATCGCCCCAGCCTAACAACGCCCTCCCACTGCCGCGGTAAGGCGGCACCCCGCGGCACCCTCGACCCGGCCCCGTCCACACTTGGCCGCCGGGGCATGTGTCGCTCCGGCCTCATGCGTGTGTCCGCGTCGGCAGGGTGAGGATTTCGGCCCCGTCGTTGGTGATGGCGATCGTGTGCTCACTGTGTGCTGTCCGGCAGCCGGTCGCGCTTCGGAGCGTCCACCCGTCGGCGTCGGTGATGAGTTCAGCGGTGTCGGCCATGACCCATGGCTCCAGTGCGAGCAGCAGCCCGGGGCGCAGCTTGTAGCCACGGCCCGGCCGTCCGGTGTTGGGAATGTGCGGGTCCTGGTGCATGGTCGATCCGATGCCATGGCCCCCGAACTCGGTGTTGATCGGGTACCCCGCCTCGCCAAGGACCGAGCCGATGGCATGGGAGATGTCGCCGATCCTGGCTCCGGGCCGGGCAGCGGCTATCCCTGCGCCGAGCGCGCGCTCGGTCGCGCTGATCATCGCGACGCTTCCCGGGGGCTTTGAGTCGCCCACGATGAAGCTGATGGCGGAGTCTGCTGCGAATCCCCGCTTGGAGACGGCGAGGTCGAGTGTCAGCAGGTCGCCGTCTGCCAGCGTGTAGTCGCGTGGGAGTCCGTGGAGCACGGCGTCGTTGACGGCCGTGCAGATGTAGTGTCCGAACGGCCCGCGGCCGAAGGACGGCTCGTAGTCGACATAACAGGACTGCGCACCAGCCTCGGCGATCATGGCCTGCGCCCATCGGTCGAGGTCCAGGAGGTTCGCGCCGACCGTGCTGCGGTTCTTCAGCGTCTGCAGGATGTCAGCTACAAGGGCGCCTGTTTCTTTGGCCCGGGCAAGTTCGGTGGGATTCAGGATCTCGATCATGCGGCGCCTTTCTCACGTGTCCAATAACTATACCGGTCATATTATCCCGGTATAATCGAAGCCATGGTCAGGTTGCCCCTCACATTCGCAGAGATCGAGCGCGGACAGCGCCTCGGCGCCCTGTTGCGCCGCGCCAGGGGGGAACGCTCGATGCTCGACATCGCACTCGATGCACGCGTCTCACCGGAGACCCTCCGGAAGATCGAGACGGGCCGCGTAGCGACCCCCGCCTTCCCGACCATCGCCGCTATCGCCGGCGTCCTCGGACTCTCCCTCGATGCGGTGTGGGCCGAGGTCAACCAGACCAAACGCGCCACTGAACCGACCGGCCCTGATCACAACGCCCGTGAGCGGCTGGCTTCGTAAGCCCCGATCCCCGCAGCTGCACAGGCCGCCCCATGCTGCAACCGGCCGCCGCCTCGCCCGTCAGCATCCTTGACATTCAGTCGAACATATATTCGAATGTAGGCATGAGATGGGACGCACAAGCACTTGAGCGCGGCGATTCCCCGGCCGCCGTTTCCGCCGCTTCGCCCACGGCTGCCCTGCTGCCGCTGGCCGGACTCGTGCGGACGGTCTCCACCCCGGAATTTGCCGGGATCACCTTCCATGAGGTCACCGCCAAATCGGTGCTCAACAAGGTGGTCGCCGGTTCCCGGATGCCGTTCGACTGGACCATCAACCCCTACCGCGGCTGCAGCCATGCGTGCGTCTACTGCTTTGCCCGGAAGAGCCACACCTACCTTGACTTCGACGCCGGCCTGGACTTTGACAGCCAAGTGGTGGTCAAGATCAACGCCGCCGAAGTCCTGCGCAAGGAACTGGCCAAGCCGTCCTGGCGCCACGAGCACGTGGCCCTTGGCACAAACACCGACCCCTACCAGCGCGCCGAGGGCCGCTACCAGCTCATGCCCGGCATCATTGGTGCCCTGGCCGATTCCGGCACTCCCCTGTCCATCCTCACCAAGGGCACGCTCCTGGCCCGGGACATCCCGCTCCTCAAGCATGCGGCGGCGCAAGTGCCGGTCGGGGTGGGCATCTCGCTGGCCATGACCAACGGGCAGCTGTCCGAGGCCGTGGAGCCTGGCACGCCTGGGCCACGGGCCCGGCTGAAGCTCATCTCCCGTCTGCGGGAAGCGGGCCTGCCCTGCGGCGTCATGGCCATGCCCATCCTGCCGTGGCTCTCCGACAGTGATGAGGCCCTCGATTCCCTCTTCGGGGCCCTCGCGGCGGCCGGCGCCACAGGGGTCACGGCCGGTGCGCTGTACCTGAAGCCGGGCACTCGTGAATGGTTCATGCAGTGGATCGCCCGGGAACATCCGCAACTGGCGGGCAAGTACCGCCGCCTGTACGGCAGCGGGTCATACGCATCCAAGGAATACCGCGCGTGGCTGGCAGGACGGGTCCGGCATTTCAAGGACCTGCACGGCTTCTCCGGCTCGCAGGGCTTCAGCCACCGGCACCTTGACGGGGGCAGCGACCATGACAACGCCCGGGAGGAAGAAGCCCAGTACCCGGCCGGGAGCATCCCGGACACCGCGGGGCACGCAAGCCCACGCCACGCTGGCGCTGCCCGTTCCGGCACGGCCCAGCCCACACTGTTTTGAAGTCCGCTCCACCTCAAGCACACGGAGCCATGGGTCCCCTGCGCAGCAGGGCTGCCGGAGCGGAAAGCGCCCTGAGCCGCCGGGCGCAGGATGCCTAGAGCGCCTTGACCGCGCCGAGCACCCTCGCCAGCGAATCCTTGGCGTCGCCGAACAGGAGGGTGGTCTTGGGATCGTGCAGGAGCTCATTCTCGATGCCGGCAAACCCCGGGCGCATGGACCGCTTCAGGAACACGACCTGCTGGGCCTGCACCACTTCCAGGATCGGCATCCCGTAAATCGGCGAACCCGGCGAGGACTTGGCCGCCGGGTTGACGACGTCGTTGGCCCCGACTACCAGAACGATGTCCGTGGTCGCGAATTCGGGGTTGACTTCCGCGAGCTCCCGCAGTGACTCGTACGGCACGTTGGCCTCGGCCAGCAGCACGTTCATGTGGCCCGGCATGCGTCCCGCCACGGGATGGATGGCGAACACGACGTCCACGCCGCGCGCGACCAGGGCCGTGGCAAGCTCCGCCACAGTGTGCTGGCCCTGGGCCACGGCGAGCCCATAACCGGGAACGATCACCACCCGCTGGGCGTAGCCGAGCTGGACGGCAATGTCCTCCGGGGACGAGGAACGCACTGGCCGGTCGCTCAGGGCGGTGGAACCCGCCGTCGAGCCGCCCTTGAACGCCCCGAACATGATTCCGCCGACTCCGCGCCCCATGGCCGAGGCCATGACCTTGGTCAGGATGGTGCCGCTCGCGCCCACGAGCGTCCCGGCGACCAGCAGCAGGACATTGCCCAGGACCACGCCCGACGCTGCCACCGCCAGCCCCGTGAACGCATTCAGCAGGGAGATCACGATCGGCACGTCCGCCCCGCCCACGGGCAGCACCAGGAGCAGCCCGGCCGCGAGGCCCAGGCCCAGCAATGCGAGCGACCAGCCCAGCGACCCGGTCACGACCACCAGAGCTCCTGAGAAGACCGCCCCCAGCAGGACGGCCCCCATCACCCAGGGCATCCCGGGGAACAGCAGCGGACGGGTGCTGATGAGCTCCTGCAGCTTGCCCACGGTCACCGCGGAGCCGGCAAAGGACACCGCCCCCACCAGCATGGTGAAGACCACGGCCAGGCGGACCCAGGGATCTTCCTGGTGGCCAAGTTCCAGCACGGCGACGAGCGCCGCGGCCCCGCCCCCGACGCCGTTGAAGAGCGCCACGAGTTGGGGCATCTGGGTCATCTGCACCCGCCGTGCCACGGGGAAGGCAATCGCGGACCCCACGGCGATGGCCGCGAGGATGAGCGGAACATTCTCCAGCCGCGCGGAGAGGAAGACGGTGACGACGGCGAGGAGCGCCCCGGCCGCGCCGATAGCGTTGCCGCGGCGGGCCGTTCGTGGCGAGCTGAGTCCCTTGAGCGCCAGGATGAAGCAGACGGCGGCCACAAGGTAGAGCAGGGCTGTCCATTCGGGGCTCAGGAGGCTCATTTGGACTCCCCCGCCGCGTCGGCGGAGCTCCCCTCGCCGGGGTGTCCTTCGCCCGCGGCTCCGCCAGCCTTGGCGGCGCCGCTTGAGGCGGGGATGCGTGTCCGCTTGTGGGCGCTGAACATCTCCAGCATCCGGTCCGTGACCACAAAGCCGCCCACCAGGTTGACGGTGGCCAGGACGACGGCCAGGAGCGCGATGCCGAGGACCCACGGGTCACTGGCCTGTCCGGCCACGATGATGGCGCCGACCAGGATGATGCCGTGGATGGCGTTGGCGCCGGACATGAGCGGCGTGTGCAGTTTGCTGGTGACCTTGGAGACGACTTCGAAGCCAACGAACACCGCGAGAACCACCACGGTCAGCAACACGATGGGGCCCATCACGCCTCCCTTTCCAATGCTTCCGCGGTGGGGGCGTGCCGCACCGTGCCGCCGTGGGTCAGGCACGTTCCGGCGACCACGTCGTCGTCGAAGTCCGGGGCCACCGACCCGCAGTCGGTCATGAGCGCGAGGAAGTTGCTGACGTTCCGGGCGAAAAGCCGGGACGCGTCCGAGGGCATGGCGGATGCCGCGTCCTGCAAACCCACGAGCGTGACCGATCCGCCGTCGACCGGCACCTGCACGTCCTGGCCGGCGATCACGCCTTCGACGTTGCCTCCGGACTCCGCGGCGAGGTCGACGACGACAGACCCCGCCCGCATGCCGGCCACCATGGCGGTGGTCACCAGCAAGGGAGCGGCCCGGCCGGGGATGGCGGCCGTCGTGATCAGGACGTCCGCCGCCGCGACATGCGGGGCCAGGAGGCTGCGCTGGCGTTGCGCCCGGTCCTCGCCGAGGGCACGGGCGTAGCCTCCGGCTCCGTCTGCCGCCGCATCGATGTCCAGGTTGATGAAGGTGCCACCCATCGAGGCGACTTCCTCGGCGGAGGCGGCCCGGATGTCGTTGGCCGAGACCCGGGCGCCGAGCCGCTTCGCCGTGCCTATTGCCTGCAGCCCGGCGACGCCGGCGCCAAGGACCAGCACCCTCGCCGGCGGGATGGTACCGGCGGCGGTCATGTAGAGCGGGAAGAACCGCGGGTAGCGGACGGCGGCTTCCAGCACGGCGCGGTAGCCCGTGACCAGGGACTGGGAGCTGAGCGCATCCATGGACTGCGCCCGGGAGATCCGCGGAAGCAGCTCCAGGGCGAAAGAGGTGATCCCGGCCGCGGCGAGTGCCCGGACGGTTGGCAGTTCCGAGGACGGCGAAGCCAGCCCGATGGTGACGGTGCCGGGCCGCAGCCGGGCCGCGGCCTCCGGGGTGAGCGGGCGGACATGCAACAGGACGTCCAGGGCCTCGAACGGGAGCTCGAAGATCACCGTCGCGCCGGCCTCCTTGAAAGCGGCGTCGGCGAAGCCTGCTTCGGTGCCGGCACCGCTCTCGACCAGGAGATGGAGCCCGAGCGCTGTCAGCTGCCGGGCCGTCTCCGGTGTGGCCGCGACGCGACGTTCTCCGGCTCGCTGCTCTCGTCCGACACCGACCTGCACGGGCCACTCCTCTCGGTTGGGATCAGAGTAGGCACATGCCTGACGGTTTGGCGAGAGGCGGGCTCCCGAAGCGCGGCGGCGAGTCCGGTCAGCGGCCCAGCCCCGCTTCCACTCCGCGAGTCCCGGTGGCCTGCACAGCCGCCAGGAGGGCCTCGACGATGGGGAGGTCCGCCGGGATCCACGGCAGGTCCAGGACCCCTGCCGGATTGCGGAGGTCGAGCCAGCGCAATTCGTCATGGTCCTCCAGCGGCCGGGGTTCTCCCTGCGCGAGCTCCGCGAACCAGACCCTCATCGCCGCCTTCGCGTTGAGCGGCCAGCCCGCGGCGGTTTCCGCGGGCAGTTCCGCCCCGAGCCGCACCAGCACGCCCAGTTCTTCCTGGAGCTCGCGGTGCAAGGCGTCCTCGGCGGCCTCTCCTGCTTCGACTTTTCCGCCCGGGAACTCCCACATTCCGGCAAACTGCGGCGGCGCCGTGCGCCGGGCCACAAGGAGCATGCCCGGGTCGGCCAGCGAGTCCACTACTGCGCCGCCAACGACGCCTATGAGTCCAGTCACGCCCTCAAGTCTAAGGCGGGCGCAGGGTCCGGCGCCCGAGGCCGGGGGCCGGGGCCGGCTCAGGTAGGGGACAATGGTGGAGGCGGCCGCCACGACACCTTCCGGAATATTCGGCGCCCCCTCCCGGTTCTTAAAAGCATATTTATCTGTCCGATCCATCCGGTCTCTCCCGGAAAATCTCTCCGAAAAGACGAATGACAACCACCACACACGCCCCGGCGCCGACCAAGACCGGCACCCGTCACGTTGCCCTGGCAATCATTGCCCTCGCGATGGGCGGCTTTGGCATCGGCACCACGGAATTCACCATGATGGGCCTGCTCAAGGAGATCGAACAGGGCCTGAACATCAGCACGCCCGAGGCAGGTCACCTGATTTCGGCCTACGCCCTCGGCGTCGTGATCGGCGCGCCGGTGCTGGCCGCGGTGGGAGCCAAACTCCCGCGGAAGTATCTGGCCCTCGGGCTCATGCTCTTCTTCAGCGTCGCCAACCTCAGTTCCTTCCTCGCCCCGGACTACGGCTCCATGCTGGTGTCCCGGTTCGCCGCGGGACTCCCCCACGGCGCCTTCTTCGGGGTCGCGGCCGTGATTGCCGCCTCCCTGGTGGCGCCGACCAAGCGGGGTTGGGCCATTTCGATGGTCATGGCGGGGCTGACAGTATCCAACGTCATTGGCGTCCCCTTCGCCACCTGGCTGGGCCAGAGCTACGGGTGGCGGCTGCTGTTCCTGCTGGTGGGCCTGATCGGCATCATTACGCTCTTCATGCTGTGGAAGTTTGTCCCGTTCCAGAAACCACACGCCGATGCCAGCTTCCGCAGGGAGCTCGGCGCGCTCAAGCGGCTGCAGGTGTGGCTTGCCATCCTGGTCGGCATCGTCGGCTTCGGCGGGTTCTTCGCGACCTACACCTACATTTCGCACACCATGACCTCCGTCGCCGGCCTCCCGGCGGTCTGGCTGCCGCTGGTCGTGGCGCTGTACGGCGTGGGCATGGTGGTGGGCAACATCGTTGGCGGCCGGATCGCCGACAAGTCCGTCATGGGCACGATTTACTGGGTCCTGCCCGGCACGGCGGTGGCACTCGTGGTTTATGCCGTGGGCGTCCACTGGGCCTGGTCCGCGCTGGTCATGGTGTTCGTCGTTGGCGCCGCAGGGTCCATGCTCGTTCCCGCCCTGCAGACGAGGCTACTCGATGCGTCCCCGGATGCACCGTCGCTGGCCTCCTCGCTGAACCATGCTGCGCTCAACGTCGCCAACGCCCTCGGTGCCTTCCTGGGCGGCCTGGTGATCGCCTGGGGCTGGGGCTACGTCGCCCCCGCGCTCGTGGGCGCCGTCCTGGCCGTGCTGGGGCTCGGGGTCGCCGCCTTCAGCGGCGCCGTAGAACGCCGGCGGCCGCTGGCCTCCTAGCCACCCCGCCGCCGCGGCGCAACAGCCGCGGCAGAGGTACCCCGGCAGAACAGCCACGGCAACGGCAGAGGAAGAGGCAGAGGCCGAGACCGAGGTACCAGCGCCCAAATTCTCCAAAAAGAACAGCAGTCCGGTCCAGTGAAGCACTGGACCGGACTGCTGTTTTGTTGAGGGGCCGCCGTTCCATCTGTCGGCTGCCGTTATCCTAGTGGCTTCCGTTCTCCCTAGGGGCCGGGCGGCTCAGGGGGCGCTGACGCGCTGCACGTCCGGTTCCAGGTAGATGACCCGGGCAATCGGGACGGCTTCGCGGACCCGGACCTCCGCGTCATCAATCGCCTTCGCTATGTCCTGGCCCGAGTCCGAGCGGCCGATGCTGATCTTGGCCGCCACCAAGAGCTCCTCAGGGCCAAGGTGCATGGTCTTGAGGTGAATGATGCTGGTGCCGCCGGCCTCGATCGCGCTGCGGATCTTGGCGACGTCATCGCGGGTGGCCGACTCGCCCAGCAGCAGCGACTTGGTTTCCATGGCCAGGACCACGGCGATCGACACGAGCAGCAGACCGATCATCGCGGTGCCGAGGGCGTCCCAGATGCCGTTCCCGGTCAGGAGCGTCAGGCCCACGCCGAAGAGCGCGAACACCAGGCCCACGAGGGCACCGAAATCCTCGAGCAGGATGACCGGGAGTTCAGGCTGCTTGGCGTTGCGGATGAATTTAACCCAGCTTTGCTTCCCGCGGAGCGGGTTGGATTCGATGATCGCTGTCCGGAACGAGAAGGACTCGGCAATGATCGCGCCGATCAGGACGGCCAGCGGCACCCACCAGAAGTCCCCTTCGATGGCGTGCGGGTGCTGGATTTTTCCCCAGGCCTCGTACAGTGCGAACAGGCCGCCGACGCTGAAAAGCACAATCGAAACGATGAAGGCGTAGATGTAACGCTCGCGGCCGTAGCCGAAAGGGTGCTCGGGGCTGGCTTCCCGCTTTGCGCGTTTGCCGCCGAGCAGGAGCAGCAGCTGGTTGCCGGAGTCTGCGAGGGAGTGAATCGCCTCGGCCAGCATGGACGAGGACAGCGTCAGAAAGTAGGCGACGAACTTCAAAACGGCGATGGTCAGGTTTGCGGCCAGCGCCGCGAGAATCGCCTTGGTACCGCCATTTGCAGCCACGTGAGCTTCTCCTTATGGGGTTCTTCCGGGGTGTATGCGAACACCGGAAGAACCCAGCGCCCACAAGGAATACCGTACCGGTTTCCGGGCCGGCGCCGAACCGCGGCGGGACCAACGCTGCCACGTAACGATTGGGTAGTCCCCTGCTGACAAGCAATCCGCCCTATGTTAGCTTGAAGCCATATTCGGTATTCACAATTTGGATGCCGAAAAATATGTAGGAGGAGACATGGGCTTTCTTGGCTGGATCATTCTCGGACTCATAGTGGGTGCAATCGTCAAGGCACTCTTGCCCGGCAGGGTCGGTGGCGGCTGGGTTACCAGCCTCGTGCTCGGCGTCGTCGGCGCAATTGTTGGCGGCTGGATCGGGGACCTGCTGTTCGGCGGCGGCAAGATGGAATTCTGGAATCTCGGTTCCTGGCTCCTGGCCATCGTCGGTGGCCTCGCGGCCGCGCTCATCTACGGCGCCATCACAGGGCGCAACAAGACCACCACCTAATTCTTCAAGGCACTGGCCGCACACTTTGTGTGGGGGCGGCAGTGACAGTACGACGGCGGGGCTCACCATTCGGTGGGCCCCGCCGTTCGTTTGGCCTGCTTTTTTTGGACAGGAATTCCTGCCGGACCCGCTGGTTTCCTGCCGGGCGGCTAGGGGGTTTGCTGGGAGCGGGCGCTGGCGTACAGGCAGACGGTGGCTGCGGTGCCGAGGTTCAGGCTTTCCGCTTCCCCGTACACCGGCACGGCCACCCGGTGGTCGGCCAGCGCGATCTCGTCCTCGGACAGGCCTTGGGCCTCGTTGCCGAAGAGCCAGGCGGTCGGCTGTTCCAACGCGTACACCGATTCGGCGGCGGAGGCCCCCAGGCGGCGGGCGGCGTTCTCGTCCTGGAGACGGTCCAGGTCCAGTTGTCCCTTGCCGTCCGCGGCCAGCACGCCGACGCCACGCTCCCGGCAGCGGGCCACGACTTCCTCGACCTCCGCGCCGAGGACGACGGGCAGGTGGAACAGGGAACCCGCCGTCGACCGCACGGCCTTGGGGTTGTAGATGTCCACGCTCGAGCCGGTCAGGATGACGGCGTCGGCGCCGGCGGCGTCGGCCGCCCGCAGCACGGTGCCGGCGTTGCCGGGGTCGCGGACCTGGCACAGGACGGCAATCAGCCGCGGGCCGGCGTCGAGCACGTGCTCAAGGCTGACGTCCAGGAAGCCGCAGACGGCGACGATGCCCTGTGGGGTGACGGTGTCCGCCATCGCAGCGATCACTTCGTCGGTTGCGAGGTGCGCGTGGGTTCCCTCGGCCAGCTGCTCCAGCTCCGGGTGGCGGTCCAGGCAGGCCTCGGTGGCGTACACCTCATAGACGATGCCGGGCTCCCCCGCGGCGATCTTCTTCCGGTGCAGGACCAAGGCCTCTCGGACCGCCTGCGGGCCTTCGGCCAGGAACTCGCGACGCTTTAAACGGGCCGGGCGCCCGGCAAGCTGTGCCACCTTCCTCATCCGATCAGCTCGGGGGTTGGAGAGTGGAAAGTCTTGCGGGCGCCCGGTTTCGTTCATATAAGAACCTTAGTGGCTATTCCAGCCGGCTCTTGAACGAGGCAGTCTTTCAACTGCGGGAGGAACTACTTTGCAGCCTCGTCGGCGGCCTTCTTGGCAGCAGGCTTCTTCGCGGGAGCCTTCTTGGCAGCCTTGGGAGCCGGAGCAGCCTCAGCCTGGACGGCCGGAGCGGACGTGTCGGCAGGCAGCGAGTCCTTGGCGACCTTGACCAGCGCGGCGAAGGCGTTGGCGTCGGAAACGGCCAGCTCGGCCAGCATACGGCGGTCAACCTCAACCTCAGCGGCCTTCAGGCCCTGGATCAGGCGGTTGTAGGTCAGGCCGTTGGCGCGGGATGCAGCGTTGATGCGCTGGATCCAAAGACGGCGGAAGTCGCCCTTCTTCTTCTTGCGGTCACCATAGCTGTACACAAACGAGTGCAGCAGCTGCTCTTTTGCCTTGCGGTACAGGCGTGAACGCTGTCCGCGGTAACCCTTTGCGCGTTCGAGGATAACCCGGCGCTTCTTGTGGGCGTTAACCGCCCTCTTCACACGTGCCACGTGCGTACTCCTTAGAAAATTTCTGATCCCAAGCGTCTACTGCCGGAACGGTCCGGCTGGCCTGAGAAGCCTTTTTGGTAGTTGACTGCTGCCAGGTGGCGAACAGTCAGAGAACTTGGAACTTAGATGCCGAGCATCTTCCGGATGACCTTGGCGTCGCCCTTGAAGACGATCTTGTCGCCGGCAAGGCGACGGGTCAGCCGGGAGGACTTGTGCTCGAGGTAGTGGCGGCGGTTGGCCTGCTGGCGGCGCAGCTTGCCGGTACCGGTCAGCTTGAAGCGCTTCTTAGCACCGCTGTGGGTCTTCATCTTCGGCATGGGAACCGATCTCCTTACGTATCCGCAGAAAAGTCTGCAGCTCTTTCGTGCAGCCACCCCTGCGGGCGGCGTGCTGGTTGCCTGCTGCCGGACATTGCTGTCCGGCAGCCGTGAACTAGTTGGTCTTCTTGGTGCCAGGCTTGGCGGCTGCCCGGGGGGCGGCCGGCCGTGCGGCGGGCTTCGGCGCTGCGGGCCTGGGTACCGGCTTCGGAGCAGCAACCGGCTTCGGCGCTGCTGCCGGAGCGGCTGCCTTTTCCTCGGGAGCCTTCGCTGCCGCCGGGGCCGGAGCGGCCTTCGGAGCCGCGGGAGCCTTCGCTGCTGCCGGCTTCTCGGCTGCCTTCGGAGCCGCCGGAGCCTTCGCTGCTGCCGGCTTCTCGGCTGCCTTCGGAGCGGCCGGAGCCTTCGCTGCTGCCGGCTCCTCGGCTGCCTTCGGAGCGGTTTCCGCCGCCGCGTCCTGGGCGGGGGCCTCGTCGGCCTTGGTCTCTTCGACCGGAGCCGCTTCAACCTTGGCTTCTTCAACCTTGGTCTCTTCGACCTTGGTCTCGTCAACCTTGGCTTCTTCGACCTTGGCTTCTTCGACGGGGGCCTCCGCTGCGGGTGCCTCCGACGATACGACGTAGCCTTCCGGCAGGAGGTCCGACAGCGTCTGGGTCAGCGGGGCGTTGCCACCGGAGACATCGACGCGTCCCGAAGCCTTGGCTTCGTTCTCAGCCTTGGCTTCTGCGCGCTGCGTTGCGCGGCGGGCCTCCGCCTTGGCTTCGGCCTTGTTCTTCAGCGGGCCAACCACCATGACCATGTTGCGGCCATCGATGCGCGGGCTGGACTCCACCACACCAACTTCGGCGACGTCGTCGGCGAAGCGCTGGAGCAGGCGGATGCCCATCTCGGGGCGCTGCTGCTCGCGGCCGCGGAACTGGATCATGGCCTTGACCTTGTCGCCGGCACCGAGGAAGCGGAGCGCGTGGCCGCGCTTCGTTTCGTAGTCGTGGGTGTCGATCTTCAGGCGGAAACGGATTTCCTTCAGGACCGTGTTGGTCTGGTTCTTCCGGGCCTCGCGTGCCTTGACAGCGGCTTCGTACTTGTACTTGCCGAAGTCCATCAGCTTGCACACCGGAGGCTTCGCCTGCGGTGCAACTTCAACGAGATCAAGATCGGACTCGGCAGCCAAACGCAGGGCATCCTCAATACGGACAATTCCTACTTGTTCGCCTGCAGGGCCGACCAGCCGCACCTCGGGGACGCGGATACGCTCATTGATTCTTGGCTCGCTAATGTTAAAGCTCCTGTGTTCGTGAGGGGTATTCCACCGGCAAAAAGAGAAGGCCCCCAATTGCCGGAGCAATCGAAGGCCTCGAGATCGGAACTGCCGCCCTCAATGGGGCAACATGCACTTCCTGCGGACCGGAGTCCGAGGTAGTGCCCGACCAGGTACCCGGCAACCTTGACTCCTGGACAGGAGGGGCTTCCCGAAGGAAGTTTCGCGGCTGACGCGGGTGGGAGAGAACTCCGCTTGCAAACTAAAGCCAACTCTACAGAAAGACACCCGTTCAACGCACGTATGCGTCGCCGGGCGCCAACTTCAGTGACAAGCACTGCCAGTCAGAACACTGCATTCTATAAAAGCTTGAGAATAACGACATTTAGTCGGTCTGTGACAAGCTTACCAGCATGAGCACTTCAGATAGTAATTCCCACGTCTTCGAGCCCGCGGCCGCCCAGGCGGACGTCTCGCAGCAGATCCGCGACATCTCGGAAGTCCCCGCGATCGAGGTCATCACCACGGCCGCAGTGCACCTGATGAGCGCCGCCGCGGTAAAGCTCGGCCTCGCCGCCGAGGAAAATGCCCAGGACCTCAAGGACCTGGACGAGGCCCGCAAGCTGATCACCGCCCTCGCCGGTCTGGTGACCGCGGCGGCGCCCGAAATCGGCTCACAGCACGCTGGACCGTTGCGCGACGGACTCCGCTCGCTCCAGCTGGCCTTCCGCGAAGAATCGGTCATCCCGGACGCTCCGGGCAAGGGCCCGGGCGAGAAGTACACCGGCCCCGTCAACTAAGCACTCGTCAGTCAGGACAACGCCGGCGTGCTTACCACCCAGGTCCGCCCGCCGGCGTCGCTATTTTTCCGTTCGCACGATTTTCCGTCCGCACGATTTTCCGTCCGCACGGCCCGGGCGCGTGCCCGGGTCGGCGCAGTGGGGCCGGCCCGCGTTCAGACGCGGGCCAGGCGGCTGCGCCGGACCTGTTGCAGGGCCAGTCCCACCAGGCAGAGGGCCACGCCCGCCAACCCCACTGAGACGAAGCCGGCCGACGGGCCGATGAGGTCAATGAACAGCCCGGCAAGCGGCGCACCCAGGGCCACTCCGCCGGTGAGCGATGACCCGTACCAGCCCATCGCCTCGCCGCGCCGGCTTTCATCCACCAGTTCGGCCACCTTTTCCGAGGCCGCGGACAACACCGGCGCGCACAGCAGACCCGGCAGCAACGCGAGCAGGCTGAGCGTCCAGACGTCGGTCGCGAAGGCCATCGGGACCGTCAGCGCTGACATCCCCAGCAACAGGAGGATCGGGGAAACGGCCCGGTGCATGGCGCCGTAGAGGACGCCGCCCACCACCGAGGCCGCGCACCAGAAGAGGAACACGATGCCGATTTCGGCCTGGTGGCCGCCGGTCTGGAGCGCCGCGACGATGCCGACGTCGGTGCCGCTGAGGACCATGCCGGCACCGGCGCCGACGGCAAACACGGCGGCTACGGCGGCGGTGAACCAGCTGAAGTTGTGGATGACCCGGTGGCGCAGGCCGGATCCCCGCCGGCGCCGCTCCTCGGCGGCGGCCGCAAGGGGTGCCAGTTCGGCTGCGGCCTCCTGCAGATGGGCCGGCGCGGCGGCGACCACAGCGGCTTCCGCGCACTCCAGCTCCTGCGCCTCAAGCCCGGCGTCCGGGGAAGCACTCCGGGTGGGCGGGTTGAACCACATCAGGAAGAGCCCGGCGACGGATGTGGCCACTCCCACGACTGTCAGGCCCAGGACGGACTGGCCGCTGGTGGCGACGACGGCCCCGACGGCCGGGCCGATCATGAAGACCAGCTCGGTGGCGATGGCGTCGAGCGCAAAGGCAGTCCGGCGCTGTTCCCCGGGGGCCAGCACGCCCAGCGACTGCCGCACCACGCTGAAGATAGGCAGGGTCAGCAGGCCCCCGATGAAGACCAGGGGCAACAGGGCCTCGTAGGACACGTGCGGCACGATCGACCAGATCACGGCCTCGGAGACCACAGACGGAATCAGCGCCTTCCGCAGCCCCACGGTGTCGACCCGACGTCCGCGCCAGGGCGCGCCGACAGCGATACCGATCGTCATCACGGCGGCGGCCGCTCCGGCGGCCGCGTAGCCCTGGCCGAGGGTCAGGACGATGTGCAGGGTCAGCAGGACACCGGCCGCCGAGTGCGGTATGCGGGCGATCATGCCGACCAACAGGAGGCGCCTGATGGGCCGGATGGCCAGCAGCTGACGGTAAAGCGCGAAATTCACGGACTATATCCTTCTGGTACTGCCCACGGCAGCACCGGGAGGTCCCCCCGTTGGGCCGTCAGCTATGGTGCTGCGCGCTGCAGCTTGACCTCGATCGAATCAACCCGCTCGGCAAAGATTTCATTCCGGGCCCAGGCGTTATTGAGGCCGGCGACGATCGACTGCACGCCGGCGGCGTCGAGACCGTCTTCAAGATAGAGGACCACACGGAGTTCCGGGCCGGCTCCCCCACCGGGGAGCCGCCTGCCATCGGCCGTGGCCGAGGCAACTCCACCCCCCGGATGAATTTCAACACGGCGGACCGCCGGAAAGCCAACCGCGCCTTCCCCGAGTGCACCCGCGAGATCGGGATCGGCGTATGACGGCGTCCATGGCTGCTGTTGGGCGAGGGCCCAGACTGCCGGCCGGCGGACCACGAACGTCACTTCCGATCCGGGATCGAGCACGAGCAGCTCCGCGCCTTCCGCGACCGCTGACAAGGCGGCCCGGGCCGCGTACACGGCGACCGGCCTGGCCTCCGGGTGCCACGCCGAAAGTGACGCCGCCGAGGTGAACACCGGCATGGCCGTCCGCCCGTCCGGCGCCTTGAGCGTCACCAGGGCCATGTCGGCCTGCTTGTCCGAGTGCAGCGGATCCCCGTTGGGGCCGGCCGCGGCCTCGCCCTCTTCGGCGAGCTGGGCGAGGATGGGCACGAACACCCGGGCGGTGGCCAGCGCGGCCACCACGGCCGCTTCGTCGCCAGTGCCCGCGGCGAGGTCGGACAAAGCCGCCAGATAGCCGGCGTCGGCGGTGCCGTCGTCGTTGTCGAAATTGTGGATCTTGGCGTCATCGCCGGACAGGCTGCGCCCTGCCCAGGGTTGGCCGGCGGAGTCGGTGGCCCCGCCGGCGCCGGCGAGGGCCGCCGCGATGTGCCCGGGCAGATGCCGGACGGGACCGGCCCCGGTCCCTGCCTGCACTGCCTCGTGGGGGTTATTGGGGTCGTGGGTGTGCGTCATGGGCACCTTCGCCGCTAGCGGCGGCCGGCGACGTCGAGGGCCTCGGGCAGGGTGAAGTTGCCGTTGTAGAGGGCCTTGCCGACGATGGCGCCTTCGACGCCGAGCGGCACCAGGGAGCGCAGGACCTTCAGATCCTCGAGGCTGGAAATGCCGCCGGAGGCGACCACCGGCTTGCCCGTTTTCTCGACCATCTGGCGCAGGAGTTCGACGTTGGGGCCCTGGAGCGTGCCGTCCTTGGTCACATCAGTCACGACGTACCGGGCGCAGCCGGCGTCCTCGAGGCGGCCGAGCACGTCCCAGAGGTCCCCGCCTTCCTTGGTCCAGCCCCGGCCGGCGAGGGTGGTGCCGCGGACATCCAGGCCGACGGCAATCTTGTCGCCGAAGCGATCGATCACCCGGGCCGTCCATTCCGGGTTCTCCAGTGCCGCCGTGCCCAGGTTGACGCGGGCGACGCCGAGGTCGAGGGCCTTCTCCAGGGATTCGTCGTCGCGCAGGCCGCCGGAGAGCTCCACCTTGATATCGAGCCGGCCGACGACCTCGCGCAGAAGCTCGGCGTTGGAACCGCGACCAAACGCGGCGTCCAGGTCGACCAGATGCACCCACTCAGCCCCCTGCTGCTGCCAGTTGAGGGCGGCCTCCAGCGGGGTGCCGTAGCTCGTCTCGCTGCCGGCTTCGCCCTGTACGAGCCGGACGGCCTGTCCGTTGACAACGTCGACGGCGGGCAGGAGCTCGAGTACGGGCAGCGGGGTTTCGGTGGTCATCGTGGAGTCCTCAGCTTGGGGATGGTGGTGGGGAGGGGGCGGTCAGGACGCCGGCAGGGTCAGGAGGTAGGCGGCCAGCAGTGACATGCCGGCGAGGATGTAGAAAACGATCTGCACCCAGAGCGGACTTTTCTGCTGGCGGAAGGAGATCCCGCCGCCAACCAGCAGGCCGGCCACGCCCATAAGCACCAGAGACCACATCTAGGCGGTCCCTTCCGGGGCTGCGGTCCGGTCCGGGGCTGCGGGGCGCAGGCCCTGGACCCAGTTGCGCAGCAGCCGGGCGCCGGCGTCGCCGGACTTCTCCGGGTGGAACTGGGTGGCACACAGCGGGCCGTTCTCCACGGCCGCGATGAACGGGGCACCGTGGTCGGACCAGGTCACCAGCGGAGCAGCCATCCGCGGCTGGATGACGTCGAAGTCCCACTTCTGGACACCGTAGGAGTGCACGAAGTAGAAACGCTCGTCCTCAACCCCGGCGAAGAGCCTGGACCCTTCGGGGACGGCGACGGTGTTCCAGCCCATATGGGGCACGACGTCGGCAGGCAACAGTTCCACCTTGCCGGGCCACTCCCCCATGCCCTCGGCTTCGGTGCCGTGTTCGACGCCGGCCTCGAACAGCACTTGGAGCCCGACGCAGATGGCCAGCACGGGACGGCCTCCGGCGACACGGCGGCCGATCATCCGGATGGCGTCAACGGCCTTAAGTTCGCGCATGACGGTTTCGAAGGCGCCCACACCGGGGACGACGAGGCCGTCGGCATTGAGGACATCCTCGGCCTTGGAGCTGAGGATGACTTCGGCGCCGGCCCGCTCCAGCGCGCGGACGGCGGACCGGACATTCCCGGAGCCGTAGTCCAGCACCGTAACGGTGGGCTTTCCCTGCGGGGAGACCGGCTTGGTCGCGGCGGCGGGGTCGATGATGGCCCCGTCGCGGAGCAGCGGGCCGGTCACAAAGCACCCTTTGTCGACGGGATGCCCTCGACGCGGGGATCCGGCTCGACGGCTGCGCGCAGGGCACGGGCAAAGGCCTTGAACTGGGCCTCGACGATGTGATGGGGGTCGCGCCCGGCGGTGACGTTCATGTGCAGGCAGATCCCGGCGTGAAGGGTGATCGCCTCAAAAACGTGGCGGGTCAGGGAGCCCGTAAAGTGGCCACCGATCAGGTGGTATTCCTGGCCTGCCGGCTCGCCGGCGTGGACCAGGTAGGGACGGCCGGAGACGTCTACGACAGCTTGCGCGAGGGCCTCATCGAGGGGAACGGTCGCCTCGCCAAAACGGCGGATCCCGGCCTTGTTGCCCAGGGCGGTCCGCAGAACCTCGCCGAAAGTGATGGCCACGTCCTCGACAGTGTGGTGGACATCGATGTGGGTGTCGCCGGTGGCCTTGACGGT
This sequence comes from Arthrobacter humicola, assembly GCF_022803015.1. GTDB lineage: Bacteria > Actinomycetota > Actinomycetes > Actinomycetales > Micrococcaceae > Arthrobacter > Arthrobacter humicola_A. Next base: position 56,107 of record NZ_JAFKON010000011.1, on the reverse strand, counting down.
CATGTCGATCAGGGAGTGCTTGCTGAGGGCCGTCAGCATGTGGTCGTAGAACGGGACCGACGTGCTGATGTCTGAAACGCCGGTGCCGTCCAGGTTGATCTCGACCAGGACCGAGGACTCGCTGGTGGTCCGTTCCATGCGTGCGGTCCGGCCCTCGGCGGTGGTGGATCCGGTGGTGCTCATGTAGATGTGTCCTTTGGAAGAAGGCAGGGTGTTGGGCAATCTGGCGGGGACGATCGGGCTCCCCACCAAGTCTAGGCCTGCGGCTTTGCGGAGCCGGCCAGGATAAGTTCAAGTGCCTCCAGGAAGGCTGTGGTTTCTGTCTCAGTGCCCGCGGTGACGCGCAGGTGCCCCGGAATACCGACGTCGCGGATGAGGACACCGGCGTCCAGCATCCGCTGCCAAACCTCATGGGGGTTCTCGAGGCCGCCGAAGAACACGTAGTTGGAATCGGACGCGGCCGGGGTCAAGCCCAACCGCGTCAGTTCCGACACGATCCGGTCGCGCTGGCGCTTGATGTCCTCGACGTCCGCCATGAGCGCCTCCCGGTGGTGCAGGGCAGCCAGGGCCGCAGCCTGGGTGATGGCGGAAAGGTGGTACGGGAGACGGACCAGGCGCAGGGCGTCAGCGACCTCCGGTGCCGCGGCCATGTAGCCGAGCCGCGCACCCGCGAGGGCGAAGGCCTTGCTCATGGTGCGCGAGACGATGAGCCGCTCCCGGCCAGGCAGCAGGGTGAGGGCACTGGGCGTGCCGTCGTGGGCGAACTCGTGGTAGGCCTCGTCGACGATCACGATGGTCTGGCTGGCCTCGCCGGCGTCATAGACGGCCTCGACGACATCGAGCCCCAGACCGGTACCGGTGGGGTTGTTTGGGGAGCACAGGAAGACGATGTTGGGCTGAAGCTCGCGGACTTGCTGTGCCGCCGAGTCCGCGCTGAGCCCATAGTCTGACGCGCGGGCCCCGACGACGTATTCCGTATCCGTGCCAGAGGCCAGCAACGGGTACATCGAATACGTGGGAGGGAACCCGAGGGCCGTCCGGCCGGGGCCGCCGAAGGCCTGGAGGATCTGCTGAAGGACTTCGTTGGAACCATTCGCGGCCCAGATGTTCTCCGCGTCCAGCCCGTGGCCAAGGTATTCCGCGAGGGCTTCTCGCAATTCGGTGAATTCGCGGTCCGGATAGCGGTTCAGCCCGGCAGCGGCGGCACTCACGGCCTCGGTGATCGCTGCGCGGACATCGGCCGGGACCCCATGGGTGTTCTCGTTGACGTTGAGCAGGATGGGGACGTCCAGCTGCGGCGCGCCATACGGACGCAGGCCACGCAGATTAGTTCGGAGGGGCAGTCGGTTGAGGCGCTCAAGCTGGTCAGTCACGTGACCAGTTTAAGTGGTAGCGGGACGGGCGCTGAAACTGTGACGCCCGCGACGCCACCGGGGGGGTGGTTACTTGGACGGGACGAACAGTTGCTGGCCCGGCATCACACGCGCGGCGTCCAGATTGTTCAGCTCCACGATGTCGGCCACGACGTCGCGGGGATCGCGCTCCGGAGCCACCGACCCGGCAATGGCCCAGAGGGACTCCCCCGGTTGGACTGTGACGGATACGGTCGGCGTCACTGAGAGCTGGTCTGCGGAATCTGCCGCTTTCGCGGGAGCGTTGAGGAATCCGCTGAACGACAGGATGAACGCCGCCAGCAGGATCAGCGGGACACCGAAGAAGACGAAGCGTCCGCGCCGGGTGAGCCGCAGCGGCGGCTGCTTGGTCCGGCCGCCCGAAACCGCGGCGGCTCCTTGCGGCCCCTGCGACGTCGCGGCGCCGCGGCGCCTGGCGTTGAGCGGGTACACGTTGCCGTGAAGGGAACCACCCTGGCCCATGCCGCCTTGGTCGCGACTGCCGTGTCCGAGGCTGCCGTGTCCGATGTTGCGGCGAGCCGCTGCGCCACGTGGACCAACACCGCGGTGGCGGGTCGTGACGCCCTGAATGTTAGTGCCGTCAAACGCGCTTGAAACTGACATGAACTGAGCCCTCCTGGACCATAAGTTGCCGCCCGGCGTACTCACGTACTCGCCGCCAACCGGCCGAACCTTCGAACATAGAACCGAACATCGCATGCGAACCCAGATCGTCGGAATCGAACACATATTCGAATCTTGCTAGTTCTGTTTTAGCACTTACTAACGAACGATGTCGAGACTCGCTAGAACAAATGTTTGAAAAAGGTCTGCGGCTGGCCTATTTTTGAGGGACAGGACAACCTTTCGAACTCCCACTTTCGAACTACCCGTGGGAATTCATTCGTAGTTGATCAGCAGGGTCTGACATTTCAGGCCGGAAGTTCCCGGTGACAGCAGCCACTGCAGCCGGGCGGAACGGAAAGGCGTTGGCGAACATGGCAGCACAAGCCACCGGCGGCAGGGCCACCCCACGGAGCCCGCAGCCCGCCCGGGCCCCCAAGAGCCTCACCGTCCGGCAAAAGAAAATCCTGGAGACCATCCAGCGGTCCGTCACGGACAAGGGCTATCCGCCGTCCATGCGCGAAATCGGCGACACCGTCGGTCTCGCCAGCCTCTCGAGCGTGACCCACCAGCTCTCCCAGCTCGAAAAGCTCGGCTACCTGCGGCGTGATCCGAAGCGCCCGCGGGCCATGGAAGTGCTCATGCCGCTGACCCTGGACGAGGGGACCACACCGATTTCCGGTGTGGAGAAGTCAAGCGGCCTGCGGGCCGTCGGCGGCCTGTCAGTGACTGAGCTGGCCAGCGCCACCGACACGGCAATGGTGCCGTTCGTCGGACGCATCGCCGCCGGCGGGCCGATCCTCGCGGACCAGGTGGTGGAGGACGTCATGCCGCTGCCCCGCCAGCTCGTGGGCCATGGCGAACTCTTCATGCTCAAAGTGGCCGGCGACTCGATGATCGACGCCGCCATCTGCGACGGCGACTGGGTGGTTGTCCGCCGCCAGGGCGATGCCGTGAACGGCGACATCGTTGCCGCCCTGCTGGACGACGAAGCCACGGTCAAGACCTTCCGCCAGCGGGACGGCCACACGTGGCTGTTGCCGCAAAACACCCAGTACGAGCCCATCCTGGGCGACCACGCCGTCATCATGGGCAAGGTCGTCTCGGTACTGCGCTCGCTCTAAACTGCGCTCCCCTTAGCCGTCCCGGGCCATGCCGCCAGTTCGGAGCGGCCACCCCGCGGCGGATTTCCGGCGCAGGGTGGCGGCCCCGGTTTGGGACTTAGTCTTTCGCCAGTCGCTTCAGGGCTGCCATGGCTATCGATGAATCGGTGGTGGGCCAGAACGGCGGCAGCGCGGCGCGCAGGAAGCCGCCGTAACGCTCCGTGGAGAGCCGCGAATCCAGCACCGCCACCACGCCCTTATCCGAGGTCGAGCGGATCAGCCGTCCGGCGCCCTGCGCGAGGCGGATGGCGGCGTGCGTGGCCGAGACGGCCATGAAGCCATTGCCGCCGGCCTGGGCCACGGCCCGCGAACGTGCCGTCATCAGCGGGTCGTCCGGCCGCGGGAAGGGAATCCGGTCGATGACCACCAGCCGGCAGGACACGCCAGGGACGTCGACGCCCTGCCAGAGGGACATAGTGCCGAACAAACACGTGTCAGGTTCGTCGGCAAACTGCCGCACGAGCGCCGTCATGGTCGACTCCCCCTGGCAGAGGATGCTGAGGCCCAGCCGGGGCCGCATGGCCTCGGCTGCTTCCTCTGCGGCGCGCCGCGAGGAGAACAGGCACAGGGCGCCTCCGCCGGAGGCGCGGATCAGCTTCTCGAGTTCGTCCAGGGCCTCGGGGGACGTTCCGCGGCCGGGTTTGGGCAGGTGCCGGGCGACGTAGAGTATGCCCTGCTTCGGGTAGTCGAACGGGGAGCCGACGTCGACGCCGGTCCAGCTCGGTGCGCCGTTGCCAACCAGGCCCAGGCCGCCGGCGGCGGGTTCGAAGGCGGCGCCGATGGCCAGTGTGGCCGAGGTCAGGATGACGGTGTGGTCTGCGAACAGGCCCTCGCGCAACCGCCCTGCGACGCTCAGCGGGGCAACATTGATCAACGCCGGCGCGCTCTCGTCCGGCTGCGAGTAGCCCTGCGCCGGATCGAAGCTGCTGTTGCGGGAGAACCACACGACTTCGCGGTTTTCGCGCGCGGCCAGGAGGCGTTCACAGAGCTCCAGGATGACCATGAGGCGCGAGCGGGCCAGCTGCCGTCCGCCGTCCGCCGACACGGAGCTGTCCCCCTTGGAATCGGACAGCGCGGCGCGGCATGCGTCGCGCAGCTGGTCGATGCAGTCCAGCTGCTCGCTGTTCAGGCCGTTGGGCATCAGCCCGCTGGGGACGCCGTCGATGGCGAGCTCCAGGTGGGCAGCGGCATTGCTCAGTGCATCCACGGTGATGCCCGTGTGCTTCCGGGCCCCGGACGCGGCGGCGTGCACCATCGCCACGGAGAGCTGGCCCGAGACCGCGCCCGTGACGCGGTCCTGAAGTTCGTGTGCTTCATCCACCACGACGACGTCGTACTCGGGCAGCACCGCCAGGCCTTCGAAGGCACTGACGGCGAGCATGGCGTGGTTGGTGACCACGACGTCGGCATCGGCGGCGTTCTGCCGTGCCAGCTCGCTGAAGCATTCGGCCGCGAGCGGGCACTTCTGCGCACCGAGGCACTCCATGGAGGTGACCGAGACCTGGCGCCAGGCCCGGTCCGTGACGCCGGGCATGAGCTCGTCGCGGTCCCCCGTGGCGGTCTCCTCGGCCCATTCGCGCAGGCGGACGACTTCCTTGCCCAGCTGGGAGGACGGCCCGCCAAGTGCGGCGGCGAAATGCGGCACGGACGTGTCCTCGCCAAGGGAAAACAGCTGTCCCTCGGAAGGTTCTTCGGACGGGAAGCCGCCCTCGAGTTTGTGCCGGCAGACGTAGTTGGAACGGCCCTTGACCAGGGCGACCTTGACGGGCCTCTCCAGGGCGGGCGTGATGGTCTTGAGCAGCCTGGGCAGGTCCCGGCCCACAATCTGTGTCTGCAGCGCCAGGGTGGCGGTGGAGACCAGGGTGGGTTTGTTGCTGGTCAGCGAATGCGCGATCAGCGGAATCAGGTAGGCCAGCGACTTGCCGGTGCCGGTGCCGGCCTGGACCAGCAGGTGATCGCCGCTGTCTATCGCGCGCGCCACCTGCCGGGCCATTTCGTGCTGGCCATCGCGGCTCTGCCCGCCCATGCCGGACACGGCACGGTCGAGCAGCTTAACAACAAACTCCTCGCCGGCCGCGCCGGCACCTGAACCGGCGCCGGTGTCGGCTTCGGCCGGCCCAGCATCAGCTGGTTTGGCGTCAGCTGGTTTGGCGTCGGCTGGTTCGGCGTCAACTGGTTCGGCGTCGGTCCTGGTCACCGCGGCCTCAGTCATTGCTGATGAAGGGATCCAGTTCGGCGGCGAGTCCTTCACGCACCATCACCACGGCACGGGTCCCGGTTTCCTCGTGGTCGAGGCTGAGGATCTCGGCGTCGCTCTCGTGAAGCTTGCTGATCAGATCTCCGCGGTTGTACGGGATGAGCAGTTCAAGCTTCACGCTGGGCCGCGGAATGCCGTCGCTGATGGCCTTGAGCAGTTCCGGAATGCCTTCGCCGGTGCGGGCCGAGACCACCACGTGGCGCGGCTCGCGCTGCTTGAGCCGTTCGACCACGAACGGGTCAGCGGCGTCGGCCTTGTTCAGGACAATGATTTCCGGAACCTTGCGTGCGTCGACTTCGCTGAAGACCGTCCGGACAGCGGCGATCTGGCCCTCCGGATCCGGGTGCGAGACGTCCACGACATGCAGGATCAGGTCAGAGTCGGCGACCTCTTCCAGCGTGGAGCGGAATGCCTCCACGAGCTGGGTGGGCAGGGAACGGACAAAGCCCACGGTGTCGGCCAGGGTGTATCCCAGCCCGTCAGCGGTTTCGGCCTTGCGGACGGTGGGGTCCAGGGTGGCGAACAGGGCGTTTTCCACCAGCACCCCCGCGTCGGTCAGCCGGTTCAGCAGCGAGGACTTCCCTGCGTTGGTGTACCCGGCGATCGCGACAGAGGGCACGGCATTACGACGGCGGTTGGCGCGCTTCGTTTCCCGGGCAGGCTTCATGGCGGCGATTTCGCGCCGCAGCTTGGCCATCCGGGTGCGGATCCGACGGCGGTCCAGTTCGATCTTGGTTTCACCGGGACCACGCGAGCCCATGCCGGCACCTGCGCCGCCCACCTGGCCACCGGCCTGTCGGGACATCGATTCACCCCAGCCGCGCAGGCGCGGGAGCAGGTATTCGAGCTGGGCGAGCTCCACCTGCGCCTTGCCTTCACGGCTCTTGGCGTGCTGGGCGAAGATGTCCAGGATCAGCGCTGTCCGGTCAATGACCTTGACCTTGACGATGTCCTCCAGCCCACGCCGCTGGGAGGGGGCCAGTTCGGCGTCGACGACGACGGTGTCGGCGCCGGTGGACATCACGATGGCTTTCAGCTCCTGTGCCTTGCCGGAGCCGAGGAAAGTCCCGGGATCGGGCTTGGCGCGCCGCTGGACGAGCCCGTCGAGGACCTCGGAGCCGGCCGTCTCAGCGAGGGCGGCAAGTTCGCGCAGGGAGTTCTCGGCGTCCGCGAGGGTGCCCTCGGTCCAGAGGCCGGCCAGGACGACGCGCTCAAGGCGCAACTGCCGGTATTCGACCTCGGTGACGTCTTCGAGCTCGGTGGACAGGCCGGCCTTGCGGCGCAGTGCGTGCCGTTCCTCAAGGTCCTGCTGGTCGCCGTCGAAGTTGGTGTACACCTCGTCCAGGCGGGAGATGGCCTGCGCCTTGCCGAGCACCGACGCCGGGCTGCTGGTACCAGCACCGGCGGCGGTGCCATGGCTGGTGCCGGAGCCGCCGCGGCCTGGGGCGGGGGTGTCCTTGGAAAGGATCCGGTCGATTACAGCTTGAATCTCTTCAGGGCTCATGTCCTGGGCTGCTGAATCGGGTCCGGTGTTGGGGTGGCTGGTCATGGTCTCCTTTAAAGGTTCGGCACTTTCAGAATAGTGCCGATTGTTGCTCTGTGGGGCGGTATTCGCGCTGGGCTGACGGCGGGGGGTCATGCGGGCCTCCTGGAATGCCCGCGGCAACGGCGCCGGGGCGGGGCTGGCTCTGTGCAGAGCGGTGGCTGGGTGACGGTAGAGGCGGCTAAGTCGCCTGGCTACGGGGACACTGGCTGTCTGGGCGGTGCCGGTGCCGGTGCAAAACGCGGTGAGGTGGGTGCCTCCGCCACGCCGGGCCCGGGAGCACAGCGCGAGCACAGTGCCAGCAAAAACGGTGCCAGCAAAACTCGGTGCCTGGGAAATGGCTGGATTCCAAGTGGTGCGGGCGCCCGCGGGTGAGAAAACTCACCCCTGCGATGGCGCACTCAGCGGAAGGCGTTTACCTGCGTCGCTTCGGGGTCCCTCGGCGTCCCTGACAAGGACGGGACGGGACCCGTGCCGGCTACTTGGAGATCAAGATCATGTTTTGTAGCGTAGCAGACGCCGGCGCTGCCACCCGGTTTCCCATACGGGCTGGCCGCGAACTAATCTGGCCCATTATGGAGTCTGCACACTATTTCAGCGCCCAGCCGGCCGGGCCCTTTACCCGCAAGCCGCTCACCGTGGATCTTGCCGGTGAGACGCGCCGGCTGCAGACGTCCTCGGGGATCTTCAGCCCGGACGGGATCGACAAGGGAACGGCCGTGCTGCTGGCCGATGTCCCGGCGCCGTCGCCGCAGGGCAACCTGCTGGATATCGGCTGCGGCTGGGGACCGATCGCCCTGACCATGGCCCTGCGGGCACCGCACGCCCAGGTCTACGCGGTGGACGTGAACGAACGCTGCGTGACCCTGACCAATGAAAACGCCGGGCTGCTGGGGCTGCACAACGTATCCGCCAGCACGCCGGACGCCGTGGACCCCGACCTGCGCTTTGACACCATCTGGTCCAACCCGCCGATCAGGATCGGCAAGGATGAGCTTCATGCCCTCCTGCGCCTGTGGATTCCCAGGCTGGCGCCGGGCGGATCGGCCTGGCTCGTCGTCCAAAAGAACCTCGGCTCGGACTCGTTGCAGCGCTGGCTCTCGGCGGAGCTCGACGCCAGCTTCAGCGTGACCCGGGAGAGCACGTCGAAGTCGTTCCGGATCCTTCGAATCAGGAAAGCGTCCCGCTAGCGACTATCACGGCCGGGCCGCTGAGTTCGACGTGTTCGTGCCCCTCCGGGCCCAGGAAGAATTTCACGCCGACGACGCCGCCGGGGACGTGGACGTTCCATGCGTCCGGTGCGCCCTGCCCGGCCCAGTGGCGAATCGCGACGGCGGCGGCGCAGGCGCCCGTGCCGCATGACTGGGTCTCCCCCACTCCGCGCTCGTGGACCCGCATGGTGATGGTGCCGGTGCCGTCGTGGACCAGTGGTTCGGAGGGCACAACGAATTCGACGTTGGTGCCGTGCGGAGGCGTCGGGTCCACCCGGGGGGCAGTGAACAGCTGCGTGGCCTGCAGTTCGGCTGTTTCGGCCAGGGCCACGACGGTGTGCGGGTTGCCCATGCTGACGGAGAGGGCGGGCCGCGCGACTTCGAGCCCGTCGGCGCTGACCAGCGAGTCCATGGCCCGCGCGGTCGCCTCGCCCGGGAAAATGAATTCCCAAGGGCCCATGTCGACGGCGTAGCCCGCAGCCGTCCGGACGATCGTCTTGGCACCGCCCCGGGTTCCAATGACGAGCGATTCGCCGGCCGGCAGGTCTACGAGGCCTTCGGCGATGAGGAAGTGCACAAAGACGCGGACCCCGTTCCCGCACATCTCAGAGAGCGAGCCGTCGCCGTTGCGGTAGTCCATGAACCACTCGGCATCGGGGTGCGCGGTCAGCAATTGCTGCCCCTCGGGCAGGAGCCGGGAAGGCACGGCCCGGATCAGGCCGTCGCCGCCGATGCCACGGTGCCGGTCACAGAGCGCCGCGACGTGCTCCGGGCTCAACTCGAGCGCGCCGTTGGGGTCCGAGATCAGGACAAAGTCGTTGCCCGTTCCGTGGCCTTTGGAAAAGTTCAGGCCGCTCAGCGGGGCGGTATCGCCGGCAGTACGGTCAGCGGCTACGGCTTGGGATTCGTCCATGCTCCAAGGTTACCGTTCCGCCCCGACCCCTCCGGCACTGTGACCCAAGCGCTACGCCGGAGGCAGAACCGGCGTCGCCCGGCAGAGGTCGGCGGCCTCTGCCACGAGGTCAGGACCGTGCCAGCCCAGCCAGGTGACCCGGGGATCCGCACGGAACCAGGTCAGCTGGCGGCGCGCGAACTGCCGGGTGGCGATGATGGTTTCATCCGCGGCCTGCTCCACGCTGGAGGCACCGTCGAGCACCCGGAGGAACTGGGCGTAGCCGAGGGCCCGCGGCGCGGTCCGGCCGTTGCGGAGCCCTGCGGCGTCCAGCCGGCGGACTTCGTCCAGGAGCCCCCGGTCCACCATCGCGTGGACCCGGTCAGCCAGGCGCTGCCGGAGCAGTTCCCGGTCCGCCTCGAGTCCGATCTGGACGGCAGGCTGGAAGTATTGGCGGGCCGGCATGAAGGAGCTGAATGGCCGCCCGGTGAGCTCGAAGACTTCCAGGGCGCGGATGATCCTGCGCTCATCGCCGAGCCTGCCCGCGGAGACGGGGTCCACTGCCTCGAGCCGTTGCCGCAGGGGCGCGGGTCCTGCGGTAGCCAGTTCCGCCTCGAGCCGGCCGCGGATGTCCGGATCCGTGCCGGGGAATTCCAGGACGTCGAGGGCGGCGCGGACGTAGAGTCCGGAGCCGCCGGCCAGGATGGCCCGCTTACCCCGGCCGTGGATGTCGGCGATCAACGCCCGGGCCTGCTGCTGGAAGTCCGAGACGCTCGCTTCCTCGGTCACGTCCAGAATGTCCAGCAGGTGATGCGGCACACCGCGGCGCTCCGCCTCGGTGATCTTGGCGGTGCCGATATCCATGCCGCGGTAGAACTGCATCGAGTCGGCGTTGATGACTTCCCCGTCGAGTTCGAGGGCGAGGGAGACGGCCAGGTCTGATTTGCCGGATCCCGTCGGCCCGACGACGGCGATCACCGGCGGAGTAGCTGGCCGTGCCCCCTGCGCCGCCGCATTTTGGGCAGCGTCCCGCTGGGCCGTGTCCTGCTGGGCAGCGGCCTGGGCTGTGGCCTCGACCGCCGTGGCCTGGGCTGTGGCCCGGGCTGCTGCGTTCTGGACTGCTGCGTTGCCGGGAGCGCCCTGCTGGCCGGGCACGGCGCTAACGGCCGCGGACCGGGAGGCTGGGCATGCCCAGCGACACGCCGGAGGTGCCCGACGCGCTGGTCTTCCCCGCCGGGATGGCCGGGGCGCCGCACGAATCCGCCTGCGACCGGTCCCAGGCGTCGCCGGCACGGGACCGTCGCAGGCTGTAGTCCTCGGCCGAGACAGGGTCGGAGACGAGGTGGAACGCCGCCGCCTCCGTGATGGTGACAGTCACCAGATCGCCGGGCCGGGGCACTTCGGCTCCGGCGGGCACGGAGAAGTGCACCAGCCGCTGGTCCTGGGAGCGGCCGGAGAGGCGGTGGGTTTCCCCAGCCTTGCGGCCCGACTGGGCCGTCACCATGACCTCGACGCGGCGGCCAAGCTGCCGGGCGTTTTCCTCGGCGGCAATCCGGTCCTGCAGGGCAGTGAGGCGTTCGAAGCGTTCCTGGACCACGGCCTTGGGCAGTTGGTCCGGCAGGTCGGCGGCGGGCGTGCCGGGCCGCTTGGAGTACTGGAAGGTGAAGGCGGTGGCGAACCGGGACTTCTCCACGACGTCGAGGGTGGCCTGGAAGTCCTCCTCGGTCTCGCCGGGGAACCCAACGATGATGTCCGTGGAGATGGCGGCGTGCGGAATTTTCTCGCGGACCTTGTCCAGGATGCCGAGGAACTTGGTCGAACGGTAGGACCGCTTCATGTCCTTGAGGACCTTGTCCGAGCCGGACTGCAGGGGCATGTGCAGCTGCGGCATGACGTTGGGCGTCTCGGCCATGGCGTCGATGACGTCGTCGGTGAAGGCGGCCGGGTGCGGGCTGGTGAACCGGACCCGCTCCAGGCCCGGAATGTCTCCGCAGGCACGCAGGAGCTTGGAGAACGCCTGCCGGTCGCCGAATTCGACGCCGTAGGAGTTCACGTTCTGGCCCAGCAGGGTTACCTCGATGGCACCGTCGTCCACGAGCGCCTGGATTTCGGCCAGGATCTCACCGGGGCGGCGGTCCTTTTCCTTGCCCCGCAGGGCCGGGACGATGCAGAAGGTGCAGGTGTTGTTGCAGCCCACCGAGATCGATACCCAGCCCGAGTAGACGGAGTCCCTCTTGGTGGGGAGGGTGGAGGGAAAGACGTCCAGCGATTCGAGGATCTCCAGCTGGGCCTCATTGTTGTGGCGGGCCCGGTCCAGCAGCGCCGGCAGGGCACCGACATTGTGCGTGCCGAACACGGCATCCACCCACGGGGCTTTCTTGAGGATGGTCTCCCGGTCCTTTTGCGCGAGACAGCCGCCGACGGCGATCTGCATGCCCGGGTTGGCTGCCTTGACCGGGGCGAGGATGCCGAGGTTGCCGTACAGCTTGTTGTCGGCGTTTTCCCTGACGGCGCAGGTGTTGAAGACCACGACGTCGGCCAGCTCGCCGGCGGAGGGGACGTAGCCTGCCGCTTCCAGCATGCCGGCCATCCGCTCGGAATCGTGCACGTTCATCTGGCAGCCGAAGGTGCGCACCTGGTAGGTGCGGGGCTGGGCCGGGGCGGGACTTTCCGGTGCGGAAACAGGGTCCGCACCGAATGTCTGGGGCCCTGATGGCGGCACCGCCGGTGGCGCTGTCGGAGAAGTCGTGCCGGCCGTTGGGGAGGGAATGGTAAAACTCACCTGTTAAGGGTAACGGGTAAGGGTAGTGGGCAGCGGCTGGGCCAGCGCAGACCCCGGCCCGGCGGTCCTAATCCCCGTCCCCTGCCTGGCCGGCGGCGGCATCGAGCACCTCACCCACCACCCGGAAGGCGAGCGACGGCTGGTATCCCTTGCGGGCCAGCATTGACGCGAGGCGGCGCGTAACTTTGTCGCGTTCGGCACGGTCTTCGCCGCCGGTGAATCCCCGCAGCTTGCGCTCCACGAGCTCCCGGGCGGCCGTTTCCTCGTCGGCGTCGCTGAGCTGATCCAATGCACCGGCAGCGATCTCCGGGTCGATGCCCTTGTCCGCAAGTTCGCGCCGCAAGGCCCCTTTGGCGAGCTTGCGCGTCTGGGACCTGCTGCGGACCCACATGTCGGCGAACTCGGCGTCGTCAACCAGCCGCACTTCCTCGAAGCGGTCCAGCACGGCCTCCGCGACGTCCTCGGGGACGTTGCGCTCGGCCAGCTTGCGCGAGAGCTGCAGCCGGCTCTTGGGCGAATTCGTCAGCTGCCGCAGCACGATGGCACGCGCCACGGCCGCGGGGTCCGCGTCCCGGTCCTGCCCGGCCAGCGAATCCGCGCCATCGGTGCGGTCCGCCGGCTGATCCGGGCCGACAAAGCCGGAGGCAGGACTCCGTGACGGAAATCCTGCCCCTTTGCGCCGCCGGCTGTTAGAAGCCGTCAACGGCCTTCAGCTTCGGAGATTCTTCGGTCTCAGCCGGGGCTTTGACGCCAACGCCGAGCTTTTCCTTGATCAGGCGCTCGAGTTCGGCCGCCAGCTCCGGGTTGTCGCGCAGGAAGCGGCGGGAGTTCTCCATGCCCTGGCCCAGCTGGTCGCCATCGTAGGTGAACCAGGAGCCCGACTTTTTGATCAGGCCGTGCTCGACACCCATGTCGATGATGCCGCCCTCACGGGAAATGCCCTGGCCGTAGATGATGTCGAACTCGGCGATCTTGAAGGGCGGGGCCATCTTGTTCTTGACGATTTTGGCCTTGGTGCGGTTGCCGACGGAATCGGCGCCCTCTTTCAGGGTCTGGATGCGGCGGACGTCGATGCGGATGGAGGCGTAGAACTTCAGCGCCTTACCACCGGTGGTGGTTTCCGGGGAGCCGAAGAAGACACCGATCTTTTCACGCAGCTGGTTGATGAAGATGGCCGTGGTCTTCGTCTGGCTCAGGCGGCCGGTGATTTTACGTAGGGCCTGGCTCATCAGGCGGGCCTGCAGGCCCACGTGGCTGTCGCCCATGTCGCCTTCGATTTCCGCGCGGGGAACGAGGGCGGCCACGGAGTCGATGACTATGACGTCAAGGGAGCCGGACCCGATAAGCATGTCCATGATTTCCAGCGCCTGCTCGCCGGTGTCCGGCTGGGAGACCAGGAGCGCGTCGGTGTCGACGCCCAGCTTGGCGGCATATTCCGGATCGAGGGCGTGCTCGGCGTCGATGAAGGCGGCAATGCCGCCCTGGCGCTGGGCATTGGCAACCGCGTGCAGCGCGACCGTGGTCTTACCGGATGATTCCGGACCGTAGATTTCCACGACGCGGCCGCGGGGCAGGCCGCCAATTCCCAGGGCGACGTCCAGTGCGATGGACCCGGTCGGGATGACTTCGATGGGTGCACGGACTTCATCGCCGAGGCGCATGACCGAGCCTTTGCCGAACTGCTTGTCAATCTGGGCAAGCGCTGCGTCGAGCGCCTTCTGGCGATCCGGGGCTGCGGCCATGATTCACACCTCTAATACTTTCTCGCTGTGGAGTGGCCGTGGAGGCCTTTGTCTGTCATCACTGACGCTACTGGCACCCTCCGACAAAGTTATCGGGAGAACCACTTATGTGGAAAACGGTCTGAAAAAAAGCATATCGCTATCCGAACAGATATTCGAACAAGCGGGCGGCGTGTCAGGCGTCAGCGGTGCTCAGCCGGCGTCAGCGCGACGGCGCGGGCGTCAGCAGGCGTCAGCGGGGCCCGGTGGTGTCACGGGGTTTGACGTCGCGGCCCAGGCGGCGTTCCGGCGGAACGTCCTGGACGTCGCACAGGGCAAGCCACACCTGGCGCGGCGGAATGCCGGCGCTGAGGGCCTGGTCCGCGGTGCGGCCTCCGACCCCAGCCAGGACCAGCGAATTGCTCAGGACGCGGGAGTATCCCGCGCCGAACTCGTCGTCCATAAGCCGCCAAAAGTCACTGATTCGCACGAGTAAAGTCTCTCACGGCCGGGGACTCTAGAATGGTTGCCATGAGCAACCCAACTGAGTCCGCGGGAGATCCCGCTCCCGATACCGCCGGCGCGGACGCCGCCCTGGACGCCGTCGAGAACCAGCTGAGTCTGCTCTGGCGCCGGGGCCGGTCGATTTCCCACCAGCTCTCGCGCCAGGTCCACCCGGACATGGAACCCGCCGCTTACGGGCTGCTCAGCGTGATCCGCAAGCAGGGCCCCATCCGGCTGACCGACCTCGCATCCTGCATCGGCGTCGGCAAGCCTTCGGTGAGCCGGCAGATTGCTTTCCTCGAGGGCCTCGGCCTCGTGTCGAAGGAGGCGGACCCGCTGGACGGCCGGGCGCAGGCCATCCGGTTGACGTCCGAAGGCGAGGAAAGGATGCACCAGGTCCAGGACGCACGGCGTGAGGTGTTCCGGGAACGCCTGGCGGAATGGCCGGCCAAGGATCTGCAGGCTTTGGCCATGTACATGGCCAAGCTCAATGCCACCTACGAGCGCGACGGTTTCCCCCGGGACGAGCACGCCTGACTCCCCCACCGGGAACCCTGGTCACCGAAACACGTCAAAGGACAACACGTCAAAGGACCTCCGGCCTGGGCCGGAGGTCCTCTTTTGTGTCTTAGGTCTTAGGTGAGTGGGCGGGCTAGCGCGCTCCGGAAAGGAGGCCCTTGGCCAGCTCGTCGGAGAGATCGGAGTTCAGTTCCCGGTCGAGGTCGCGGCCATAGCGCTGCGCGAACTCCTGGGGAACGGTATCCGGAACCGCGACGCCCTCGGCGACCGCGACGCGGTCGCTGACTTCGCGGAGCATGCTCGAAAGCGGAACATCGAGGGCCGAGCAGATCGAGGAGAGCAACTCCGAGGAGGCTTCCTTCTGGCCGCGTTCCACTTCGCTCAGGTAGCCCAGGGAAACGCGGGCACTGTGCGAGACTTCGCGGAGCGTACGGCCCTGGCGCTGGCGGACATCGCGCAGGACATCACCGATTTCGTGACGTAGTACAACCATCTTGCGCTCCTTCTGTTCGCTCTTGGCCTGATCGGCGAGGCCCACATCCTTCCAGCGGACAACGCCGTTTACGGATACGGGCTGCTTTACCATCTGTATCGCCTTGCTCCTCGTACTGTCGAGTCCGCCGGTGGGGGCGGACTCTGCTGATGTTTTCATCCTAGGCGCCTCCCTCATTTGGAAGCGACACAATGTAACAACTATTCGGAATCAACTTTTGTTCCCGGCAACTTTACGCCCGGTAGCCTTCGGAAGATAGGGCCTCCAGCAGACGCTCCAGCGCGGCGCCGCACGCAAGTGCGCGGATCTCGGCGCGGCTGCCGTCAAAGGAATAGGGGTACGACGTCGATCCTTCCGCCGTGGCGATGCCGACAAAGACCGTGCCCACCGCTTTGCCGTCGTGCGGTTCGGGACCGGCCACGCCGGTGGTGGAAACGCCGATATCGGCGCCGCAGATGCGGCGCGCCCCGTCGGCCATGGCTGCGGCTACCTGGCCGTCCACGGAGCCGACGGCGTCGAGCAGCTCAGCGGGGACGCCAAGGACGTCGGATTTGACCCTGTTGGCGTAGGACACCACGCCGCCCTGCAGCATCCCGGAGGCGCCGGGCGTATCGGCCAGCACGGCGGTGACCATGCCGGCGGTGAGCGATTCGGCGGTGGCGGCGGTCAGGCCGCGGCCGAGGGCGCCGGTGACGGCCTGCTCCGCCAGGCGGTGCAGATTGGGGTGCAGATTGGGGTGCAGAGCGGGGTCCGGCTGGTTCATGGCTTGTTCTCCCTTGAACGTTGTTTCTCTGCCTTGATGCCGGCGGACCGCAGCTTGAGCGCCTCAATGACGTATTCGCCGCCGGTCCACAGGGTGATGGCCAGGGCGGCCATCATCACGATGAACGCCACGACGCCCAGCCACGGGGCGAGGGATGCCAGCGGAAGGACGTAGAGGAAGATGGCCGCCGTCTGCACCACCGTCTTGAGCTTTCCGCCGCGCGAGGCCGGGATAACGCCGTAGCGGATGACGAAGAAGCGCAGCGCGGTGATGCCCCACTCCCGGACCAGGATCAGGATGGTGACCCACCAGGGCAGTTCCTGGAGCAACGAGAGCATGACCAGCGCGGAACCGATCAGGAGCTTGTCGGCGATCGGGTCAGCAATCTTGCCAAAATCGGTGACGAGGCCGCGGGACCGGGCGATGTCGCCGTCGAGCTTGTCCGTGTAGATGGCCACCGCGAAAACGAAGGCGGCCGCCCAGCGCCAGACGCCGTTCTGGGCCTGCAGCCCCGGCGCGTCGAGGAGCAGGAACCAGACGAAGAACGGCACCAGCACTATCCGCAGCATCGTGAGGACATTCGGCAGGTTCCAGATCCGCGAGGCGGATCCGGCGTTGGCTTCGGCGCTATTCACCTTCCTAGGCTACCTTCTGCGCTACCGGCCGGTGAGCGACCAGGCGTCCTCTGAGCCGTCCTCGTCGCCGGAACCGCCGTCGGCGCCGTCATGGTAGTCGATCGCCTGGGTGCGGTTCTCCAGGTCCGCCGCCACGAGGTCCTCGGCGTAACCGCCCTGGGCGATGTTCGCGTTGGCGTTATCGCTCAGCGCCGCGGTCTGCGAGTCGGCGGACACCGGACCGTCCTGGCCCTTCATCGCGGCCAGCACGGCGGCGAGGTCATCGGGCTTGACCAGCACGTCGCGCGCCTTGGAACCTTCGGAGGGCCCCACCACACCCCTGGACTCGAGCAGGTCCATGAGGCGGCCGGCCTTCGCGAAGCCGACGCGGAGCTTGCGCTGGAGCATCGAGGTAGAGCCGAACTGGGTGGTGACCACGAGCTCGGTTGCCTGGAGCAGGACCTCGAGATCGTCCCCGATGTCGTCATCGATCTGCTTCTTCTGCGCCTCGGGCGCGACGTCATCACGGTAAACGGCCTTGAGCTGGCCCTTGACGTGCTCGACGACCTTGTGGATCTCGGACTCGGTGACCCAGGCACCCTGGACACGCATGGCCTTGGAGGCCCCCATCGGCAGGAACAAGGCATCGCCCTGGCCGATGAGTTTCTCGGCGCCCGGCTGGTCCAGGACCACCCGGGAGTCGGTGACAGAGGAGGTGGCGAAGGCCATGCGGGAGGGCACGTTGGCCTTGATCAGGCCGGTCACGACGTCGACCGACGGGCGCTGGGTGGCCAGGACCAGGTGGATGCCGGCCGCACGGGCCAGCTGCGTGATGCGGACAATCGAGTCTTCAACGTCGCGCGGGGCAACCATCATGAGGTCGGCGAGTTCGTCCACGATGACCAGCAGGTACGGGTACGGCTTGATGACGCGCTTGGAATCCACCGGCGGGTGGACCTTGCCGGCCCGGACAGCCTTGTTGAAGTCATCGATGTGCTTGAAGCCGTAATTGGCGAGGTCGTCATAGCGGGCATCCATTTCCCGGACCACCCACTGCAGGGCCTCGGCCGCCTTCTTCGGGTTGGTGATGATCGGGGTGATGAGGTGCGGGACCCCCTCGTAGGCCGTGAGTTCCACGCGTTTGGGGTCCACCATGACCATCCGGACCTCGTCCGGGGTGGCCCGCATCAGGATCGAGGTGATCATCGAGTTCACGAACGAGGACTTGCCGGCACCGGTGGCGCCGGCCACGAGCAGGTGCGGCATCTTGGCCAGGTTGGCCACGACGTACCCGCCCTCGACGTCCTTGCCGACCCCCATGACCATGGGGTGGTCGGTGCGACGGGCGTTCTGGCTGCGGAGCACGTCGCCCAGGGACACGG
This sequence comes from Arthrobacter humicola, assembly GCF_022803015.1. Lineage (GTDB taxonomy): Bacteria > Actinomycetota > Actinomycetes > Actinomycetales > Micrococcaceae > Arthrobacter > Arthrobacter humicola_A. Next base: position 38,248 of record NZ_JAFKON010000011.1, on the reverse strand, counting down.
TTTCGCGGTCCGTGTTGGGGATTTCGATGCCGATGGCCGACTTGCCCGGGATGGGGCTCAGGATGCGCACATCCGAGCTGGCCACGGCATAGGAGATGTTCTTGGACAGGGCGGTGACCCGTTCCACCTTGGTGCCCGGGGACAGTTCGATTTCGTAGCGGGTCACGGTGGGGCCGCGGCTGAAGCCGGTGACCTGCGCCTCCACGTTGAACTGGTTGAGGGTCTCGGTGAGCGAGGCGACAATCGCGTCGTTGGCCTCGGTGCGTTCTTTGGGGATGGAACCGGGTGTCAGCACGTCCGACGCCGGCAAGGTGTAGGTGACATCGCCGGCCAGGGAAAGCTGCTCGGTGCGCTGCGGAATCGGGGTGGGCAGCGGTGCGGGCGCGACCGGGTTGGAGGGGACTTTGGCGGCCGCAGCGGCGGCATTGAGCGATCCCGCGGCCACCATCCCCGGAGTGACCAGCGGGATGGCCTCCGTGGCATCGCCGCTGGACTCCGCCGCAGCGCCGGCGGATCCTGCCGTGCCGAGGCCCTGGGCGGCTTTGATCTTTTCGACGGCGATCTCGGCCTGGGTGGGACGGCGGACGCCGGGCGCGACGTCGGGCGCGGCGTCGGCTGCGACGCCAGAGCGCGCCTTGCCCCGCGTGCCCTTGGCCGGAGGTGCGTCGGCCGCTTCCTCATCTGCGATGAGGGCGCGTTCGAAGGCCTCGTCGCCGACGTAGCCTTCCAGGCCGGACTCGTCGTCGTGGTCCTTGCCGAAGAGGCGCTTGCGCTTCTTCCGGGGCGGGGCCGGTGCGTCGTTCTCGTACAGGTAGCTGCGGTCGTGGCGGTCGCCGCCGTCGCCGTCCTGCAGGTCGATGCCCATCAGGTGCTCGTAGGCGTCGCGCAGGCGGCCAGGGATCGCGCCGAAGGGCGTGGCGGTGACGATCAGCAGGGAGGTGAAGGCCAGCAGGCCGTAGACCGCGACGGGGACGGCGGTGTGCACGGCGGCCAGCGGGGCGGCGGCGAGGTAGCCGAGCATGCCGCCGGCCCGGCGCAGGCCATCGAAGCCGTCGGCGACGGTCGGCTGGCCGCCAATGATGTGGGCCAGCCCGGAACCGGCGAACGTCATGATGAGGAAACCGATGCCTACCCGGTTGTTGCCGCGGCCGTCGTCGGGCTGGCGGAACAGGCGGAAGGCGCACACGAACAGCATGAGCGGCAGCAGCAGGGCCATCCAGCCGAACGTGCCGTTGACGATCGCAAACACGAGGTCAGGGAGCCAGCCCTGGAACCCCCACCACGCGAAGGTGGCAACGAAGACTCCCAGGGCCAGGTTGAACAGGGCGGCGCCGTCGCGGCGGTCCTCGGGGGCGAGGTCGCTGACGTCGTGGCCGACCCGCCGGATGCCGGCGCCGATCACGTGGGCGATGCCCAGCCAGGCACCGGCCAGCACCCTCACCACCCAGGGCTGGTGCGGCTCAACAACGGCCAACTGCCGGGTCCGCGCGGTGGCTGTGGTTCTACCTGCGGTGCCACCTGCGGCTCCCCGCGGCCGGGCGGATTTGGATGCGGCGGGACGGGACCCCCGGCCGGGAGAACTGCCTGATTTGCCGCTTGAGTTTCCTCTAGGCGCGGAAGAAGTACGAGTCGCCATACCCGCCACGGTACCGGATGCCGGGCCGAAAACCCCGAATTTCCGGGCGTCCGGGATCATGTTGCCGCCAACGCCAACGGGAACGGCCTCCCCCGCCTCCCGCGGCGCTCAGGCCGCGGGTTGGCCGGGAAGGCCGTTGACCAGGCATGCGCCGGGCGGTGTGAAGGGCTTACGCCCGGTGAACCACCTGAGGCTTACGCCCGGTGAACCACCTGAGGCTTACGCCCGGTGAACCACCTGAGGCTTACGCCCGGTGAACCACCTGAGGCTTACGCCTCAAGGACCACCGGGATGATCATGGGCTTGCGGCGGAGCTTGCGGTTGACCCACGTGCCGACGACCCGGCGGACGACCTGCTGCAGCTGGTGCGTCGTGTGGTCCGTGCGGTTCAGCACGGCTTCTTCGAGGGCCTCATTGATCTTGGGGATGATCTCGTCGAAGACGGAATCGTCCTCCGCCACGCCGCGGGCGTGGATTTCCGGCCCGGACACCACCTTGCCGGTGGCACGGTGGATGACCGTGATGATGGAGATGAAGCCTTCATCGCCGAGGGTCTGGCGGTCCTTGAGGTCTGCTTCGGTGACCTCGCCGACGCTGGAGCCGTCGACGTAGACGAATCCGACCTCGACCTGGCCCACGATGTCGGCCTGGTGGTCGCGCAGGTCGATCACGCTGCCGTTGTCCGCGAGCAGGATGCTTTCCTCCGGCACGCCGGATTCGAGGGCGATCTTGCCGTTGGCGATGAGGTGGCGGGTTTCGCCGTGCACCGGCATGGCGTTGAGCGGCTCAAGGATGTTGTAGCAGTACAGCAGTTCGCCGGCGGCAGCGTGGCCGGAGACGTGCACCTTGGCGTTGCCCTTGTGGATGACGTCGGCGCCGAGCTTCAGCAGTCCGTTGATGATGCGGAAGACGGCGTTTTCGTTGCCCGGGATCAGGCTGGACGCAAGGATGACGGTGTCGCCCTCGCCGACGACGACGCGGTGGTCGCCGTTGGCCATGCGGGACAGGGCGGCCATGGGCTCGCCCTGGGAGCCGGTGGACATCAGCACAACCCGGTTGTCCGGCAGGTTGTCGATGTTCTTGATGTCGACCAGGATCCCGGCCGGGACCTCCAGGTAGCCCAGTTTCGCGGCGATGGCCATGTTCCGGACCATGGAGCGGCCCACGAAGGCAACCTTGCGGTTGTGGTTGGCGGCGGCATCGAGAACCTGCTGGACGCGGTGCACGTGGGAGGAGAAGGAGGCGACGATGATGCGCTTGGAGGCCTGCCCGAACAGCCGGTCCAGGGTGGGTCCGATTTCCTTCTCGGCGGTGGTGAACCCCGGGACGTCGGCGTTGGTCGAATCCGACATGAACAGGTCCACGCCTTCTTCGCCCAGCTTGGCGAAGTGCCGGAGGTCGGTGATGCGGCCATCCAGCGGCAGCTGGTCCATCTTGAAGTCACCGGTGTGCAGGACGGTGCCGCCCGAGGTGCGGAGGAACACGGCCAGGGCGTCCGGGATGGAGTGGTTGACGGCGATGAACTCGCATTCGAAGGGCCCGTACTTCTCGACCTGGCCCTCGACGACGATCTTCGTGTTCGGCTTGATCCGGTGTTCCTGCAGCTTGGCCTCGATGAGGGCCAGTGTCAGCTGTGAACCGACGATGGGGATGTCGGCGCGCAGGCGCAGGAGGTAGGGGACGGCGCCGATGTGGTCCTCGTGACCGTGGGTCAGGACTACCGCGACGATGTCCTGGAGACGGTTCTCGATGTAGGAGAAGTCCGGCAGGATGAGGTCGACGCCGGGCTGGGTCTCTTCGGGGAAGAGGACGCCGCAGTCAACGATGAGGAGCTTGCCATCGATCTCGAAAACGGTCATGTTTCGACCGATTTCCCCGATTCCGCCGAGCGGTACGATCCGCAGGGTGTTCTTCGGGAGGCGGGGCGGCGTGACAAGGCCGGGAAGGGCGGTTTGGGTCATAGTGCACTACTTTCCAGGCTGAAGCCGGGCTGGTTCTTAACCGTCAGGATTGGCTCCCGATCAGGAAAAGACCATCCCCGCTTCCGCCAAATCCTCGCGGATGGTTGCGATCTCGGCCTCGCCCGGCTCCACGAGGGGCAAACGGACAACCGAGTTGGGCAGGACTCCCTGCCACTTAAGAACCTGCTTGGCAGCGACAGCACCCTGAATGTGGGTCATCACTGCGCGGACCACGGGGTCCAGTTCGAAATGTAGGGTGCGGGCGGTAGCAAAATCGCCTGCAAGTGCGGCATCGATCAGCGCACGGAATTGCCGTGTCGCGACGTGCGCGGAGACGCTGACCAGCCCGACGGCGCCGGCGGCCATCCATGGCAGCGTGAGGCCGTCGTCGCCTGAGTAGACATCAAGATCGGTGTTCGCCAGGACGCGCGTGACGGCGTTGAAGTCGGCCTTGGCATCCTTGAGGGCGACGATCCTGGGGTGGTCGGCGAGCCGGATCATGGTCTCGGGCAGGATGGGCACTCCGGCGCGGCCGGGGATGTCGTAGACCATGACGGGGAGGTCGGCGGCGTCGGCCACGGCCTCGACGTGCGCCTGGATACCGGCCTGGCTGGGCTTGTTGTAATACGGCGTGACGATCAGCTGGCCGTGCGCTCCGGCCTTGGCGGCGCGCTTGGCCATCTCGATCGAGTGCGAGGTGTGGTTGGTCCCGGTTCCGGCGATGACCTTGGCGCGGTCGCCCACGGCCTCGACGATGACGCGGAAGAGCTTCTCTTTTTCGTCGTCCTCGAGCGTGGAGGTCTCACCCGTCGTGCCGGAGATCACGAGGGCGTCATTGCCGTCGTCGACGAGCTTGCTCGCCAGTTCCGCCGACTGCCGGTAGTCGACCTCACCGTCCGATGTGAAAGGCGTGACCATGGCAGTCACGAGGGTCCCGAACGTGTAAGAGCGAATATCAGAGTCAGCCATATGAAAAACGTTACCTTGTCTGCGGCATGTTAGGACAATGGCGGCGGTGTGACGAACGTCAAACTCGGCGGCCGTGCGTCACGTTTCGGCGGTCCGGCCGGACTCAGGGCCGCCGAAACCGCGCCAGCACACTGTATTGGAGACTCGCGGTCAGCACCTCGGTGCCGGTGCCGGCCGCCTGCCGGAGCGGGAGCCCGTCAGGACCCCAGAACCCGCTCAGGCCACACGAAGGGCCGAGCGGCGTGGCGCCCGCCAGGTTCGCCAGGACGGAGAACATCCGGTTGTCCATGGCCCGGGCGCCGAGATGCAGTGCCAGCCGGTGGTCTTCGCCGGCCGTGTAGAGGGCCGAGACGGCATAGATGTCCGCCCCGGCGTCCGCGGCCCATTCCGCATGGCCCGGGCGGGCTGCGTCGAAGCAGATCGCCAGGGCGACCTTCCAGCCGTCGATCTCCAGGACCGCGGGATTGCTGCCGGCCACGAAGAGATCCTGCTCCGGTCCGTGCAGGTGCGTTTTGAAGCTGGTCTCGATGGAGCCTGTCGGATGGACCGCGAGGGCGGCCAGCCGCGGCATACCGTCCGCGTCTTTGAACGCGGCACCGACGACGGCGGTTATTCCGGTGCGCCGGCAGATTTCCCGGATGCCGTCCAGCCGCCGGTCAGCCGCGCTCAGCCACTCCCCGGGTCCGTCCAGCAGGTCCAGCCGGTATCCCGTCAGCGAGAGTTCGGGAAAGATGACAAGCCGGGCTCCATGCGACTCGGCGTCTTCGATCAGCCGGATGTGCTCGGGCACGTTGGCGGCAACGCCACCATCCAGGGCCTGGTATTGGACGGCGGACAGCGTCAGCGCGGTGATTGAGCCAGTGGTCACCCTGCCATCCTATGCACTCCCTCTTTCGCCGGAGGGAGCCGAAGGTGCCGAGCAGTAGCGCCCGACGGCGGTTTCGCGAAGGGCCTCCGCCCAGGCGGCCAGACGTTGGGCCGCCCGCACGTAGTCGAACAATTCGGTTGGAGTGAGGGCATCGAGGTCCGTCTCGGCCAGCCGCCGCGCCAGCTCAGCTCCCGGCGGTACCGCGGCCAGCGCCGCCCCCTCCTTCCCCCACTGGACGTCCTCGGCCGGCTCCCCGGCGACCAAGCGCCGGAAGAGGAAGTCCACCACGCCCGGGCTCATGGCTTTGAGGACACCGGCCGCCGGCTCGCCACGCTTTGTTCTTCCGCCAGGCGTCGCGCTGGTCCATTGCGGGCCCGACGGATCCGGGCCCGGAAATTGTCGGCTTGTGGAATCCCGGCCGGTGAATTCGGGCTTCAGGAAGGCTGGCTCTGGGGCGTCGTTCATGCGCCCATCGTATTCGAACATATATTCGAATACAAGGGATGCCCGGAGAAGGATCGGGGCTGCGGGCAGGCCGAAGATGAGACGGTCACCGGACCGATCGTGAGACGATCAGATGATGACGGCGCGCGGAATGACTACGGCTTCCCGGACCGTCCGGGGCACTCCCCCCGGCGTCCGGCTGGCCGGTATCGACGCCGCGCGCGGCCTGGCCCTGCTGGCCATGATGGCCACCCACGTGCTGGCAACCTTTGAGCCGGACCCGCAGCTCACGCCCACCTGGATCGGCCTGGCGTTTTCCGGACGGGCAGCCGCGCTGTTCGCCGTGTTGGCCGGAGTCGGACTCGCCTTGTCCACGGGGAAACAGCAGCCGCTTGAGGGCGCCGAACTGCGGGGTGCCCGCAGAGGCATCGCCTTGCGGGCGCTCGTGATCGGTGCCGTCGGGCTCTCCCTGGGCGGGCTGGAAGTCAACATCGCGATAATTCTGGTCCACTACGCCCTGCTGTTCCTGTGTGTGCTGCCCTTTGTCGGGCTTGGGCTGAAACGCCTGGCCGCACTCGCGGTCCTCTGGATACTGGCTGCCCCCGCCCTGGCCTACCTCCTGCGGCCGTGGCTGCTGTCCGCCGATCCGCCCCTGCGGCTGGGGCACAATCCAAGCTGGGAGGATCTGACCGCCCCGGCCAGGCTGCTGGGCGACCTCTTTCTCACGGGCTACTACCCTGTCCTGCAGTGGATCGCTTATCTCCTCGTAGGGCTGGTGATCGGCCGGATGGCGCTGTGGAAAGCGGCCGTGCCATTCCTGCTCGTTGTTGCCGGCACGGTGGTGGCCGTCATGTGCAAGTGGCTGGGGACTCTCACGTTGGAGGACTGGGGCGGCAGGCAGGCCCTTCAGGCGCACATCGGCGATCCCGCCTACCCGCTGGAGAGCCTGCTGCAGGTCAACCTGGCCGGCATCGACCAGTCAGGCTCAGTGTGGTGGCTGGCCACGAGTGCACCGCACTCCGGCACCACGCTGGATCTGTTGCACACCTCGGGGGCCGCTGCCGCCGTGATCGGCCTGTGCCTGCTGCTGGGCCGGCTGGGCGACTGGCTGGAACTGGATCTGCTGCTGCCGCTGCGCGGAGCCGGGGCCATGACGTTGAGCCTCTACACGGCTCACCTGTACATCATGGCCGCCCTGCACGACCAGCCGTTGATGCCGGGCTGGACCGTGGAGGGTGTGTACTTCGCGCAGGCTGTCGGGATGCTGGTGGCCGGCGGAGTCTTCGCGGCCATGGCGTGGCGCGGGCCGCTGGAGTGGGCGACCCATGCGGCCAGCCAGGCCGGCCGCCACCAGCAGGCCCAAGTCCGCCGGCCTCGACGCGTGCGCTAAGTTCCGCCGCCGGATCTGACGCTGAGTTCCGCAGCCGGGCCCTGCGCGGCCCGGCAAACGGTGTCCGGCTAGTTCTTCTGCACCCCGGCGCGGAACATCCGCACGGCGTCGCGCATTGAGGCGCGGGCGCGCTTGCGGTCTCCGGCAGCATCGTACGCACAGCTGAGCCGGAACCAGGAACGCCAGTCCTCCGGGGCGGCTTCGGCTTCGGCGCGGTACTTCTCAAATTCGGCGTCGGCGGCTTCGCGGATGATCCGGCCGGCGGGCGTGCGCGGCAGCGTGTCCTCCGGCAGGCCTCCCTCGGCTTCGAGGATCTTTGCCAACCGCTCAGTGCGGGCACCAAACAGCAGTTCCCGGATCAGGGCCCAGGCCCCGATGACCGGCAGCACCAGGTAGGCGACGCCGATCGCCTTCGCCACGAGGCTGGGATCGGACATCAGGAGCACGGAACGTTGCAGGGACACCACCAGGTAAAACACGAGCAGCAGGGTGACGGCCCCCACCCAGATCTTGGTGCGGTTCGCTTTCAGGGCAGTCAAGGCAGCGGACATCGGGCTCAGAGTCCCAGGTCCAGGTAGCCGTCGAGACCCACGGTGAGACCGGGGTGAGCGGCGACGCTGCGGATCCCCAGCAGCACCCCGGGCATGAAGGACGCACGGTCGAAGGAGTCGTGGCGGATGGTCAGCTGCTCCCCCGGGCCGCCCAGCAGGACCTCCTGGTGCGCGACAAGACCGGCCAGCCGGACACTGTGGACCCGGATGCCGTCGACGTCGGTGCCGCGGGCACCGGCGAGTTCCGAGGTGGTGGCGTCCGGGCTGGACGGCACGCCAGCCTCGGAGCGCTCGGCCGAGATCAGCTGTGCCGTGCGCACGGCCGTGCCGGAGGGCGCGTCGACCTTGTCCGGGTGGTGCAGCTCAATAATTTCTACGGATTCGAAGTATTTGGACGCCTTGGCGGCGAAGGCGGAGGCCAGGACGGAGCCGAGGGCGAAGTTCGGGGCGATCAGGACGCCGACGCCGGGCCGGTTGGCGAGGAGTTCTTCCAGGCCCGCGAGCCGGCCGGTATCCCAGCCGGTGGTGCCGACCACGGCGTGCATGCCGTGCTCGACGGCGAAGCGAACGTTCGCCTCGGTGCTTTCGGGGACGGTCAGGTCCACCACGATCTGCGCGCCGGAGCTGACAAGGGAGTCGAGGGGGTCGTTGCGGCCAAGGGCCGCGACGAGCGTCAGGTCCGCGGCGGCGTCGATGGCCTTCACGGCCTCTGCGCCCATGCGCCCGCTGGCGCCCAGCACGGCGACGGAGAGTTGTTCGGTCATGCCATCAACCCTACCGCCGGGGCCGCTGCGTTCCGGAACCGGCGGCGCTTGGTTACAGGGCCGCCGTCGGGGGCGACAGCCTGCCCGCCACGCGGCGTGAGCAACGTTCCGCAGGGCCCGGCCCGCCGGCTCGATGGGTCACACGCCGACCCAGGCCTGTCAGGCTGGATTGACGCCCTGAGCCTGTCAATCTAAACTGACAGACATGGAGACTGACGACCTGTCCGCGCATATTCATTCACTCGACCCCGCCGTCGGCCTGCGGGCGGTCGGCGCCCTCCATCGCCTGGCAGAACAGGTCGAGGCAGCGCAGGTCAGAGCGGCCCGACAGCAGGGATGGACGTGGGAGCAGATCGGTGACGCCCTGGGCGTCTCACGGCAGTCCGTCCACGCAAAATACCGAGAGTGAGATCAAGCCATGTTTGAACGATTTGCCGACGACACCCGAAAAATCGTTGGCTTCGCCATGGACGAGGCCCGCTGCAGCGGCGACAAGCGGCTGGGCACGGATCATTTGCTGCTGGGGGCGCTCCACGATCCTGGTCCCGCCGGCCTTCTGGGTGTCACGCTCGATCAGGCTCGGGCCGCGGCGGCGAGGCTTGACCGCACGGCACTCGCGTCAATCGGTATAGATGCCCACGGCTTTGAGCGCGTACCCATGCCCAGCCGGGGGAAGAAGCCGCCCTTCAGTTCGGGCGCCCGGTCGGTAATGGAAGGCATGCTTCGGTACGCCATGGACCAGAAGTCACGACAGATCACCACCGCGAATCTGCTGCTGTCGCTGCTGGACTGCGAGGAACACGATCCGGCAGCCGTGCTGCTCAAGGAACTGGGGGTCGACCGGGCGGTGGTCCGGCGCAGGGTTCTTTCCTCCTGATCGGGAGCCTTTTTCCTGCCCGGTCACCACTGCCTCTACTCGCCGGCGCCGACCCACTCCACAGTGCCGTCGGCGAAAAACTGTTCCTTCCAGATCGGCACCTGGGCCTTGATCCGGTCGACGAGTTCTGCACATACGGCGAAGGCCTGGCCGCGGTGGGCCGCCGAGACGGCGCACACCAGGGCCGGATCGCCGATCTCCAGCATGCCGATCCTGTGGGCCGCCCAGATCCGCACCGGCTGCCGCCCGTCCTGGGTGGCGCCGGCGCCGCCGGCGGCGTCTTCCGGAGATCCGCCGGGCGCGGCATCCCCGGCCGGGCCCGAGTGCTCCGCCACAAGCCCGGCGACGACGTCGGCCATCACCTGGTGCGCCGTCGGGTGGGCGCTGTAGCTGAGCCGGGAGACCTGCTTGCCGCCGTCGTGGTTGCGGACGACGCCGCTGAAGCTGACCACCGCTCCTGCCGTGTCCGACTCCACCGCCGCGATGGCCTGCTCCACCGAGATGGGTTCGGCGCTCAGCACGGCCTGCACGATTTCAAATCCGGTATCAGTGCCCATGGCTGCCTTCCAGTTGGTCGCAAAGGTGTCCAAGGATGGGATCCAGCACGGCCAGGCCGTCCATCACGCCTTTCGGGGATCCGGGCAGGTTCACGATGAACGTCTGTCCGGCTGCGCCCGCGTGGCCCCGGCTGAGCATGGCCATCGGAGTCTTGGCCGTTCCGGCGGTCCGGATGCCCTCCATGATGCCCGGGATTTCCCGATCCAGCAGGGGCAGCGTCTGCTCCGGCGTTGCGTCCGTGGGGCTCAGCCCGGTGCCGCCGCTGGTGATGATGACGGCCGGCTGCTGGCTCAGCAGGGCCCTCAGCGCGGCCCCGACCGGCGCCCCGTCCGGCACTACCATGGCGGGGAACGGCTCGAAGCCGTGCTCGGTGAGCCAATCGATGATGACAGGGCCCGTGAGGTCCTCATAGACACCGGAGGCCGCCCGGGTGGAGGCGATCACGACACCGGCCTTCCGGCCCATGGCTTCGCCGTGGCGGTGGGGTTCGGGCATGTTCATAGGGTCCAGTCCCCGCTCTTGCCGCCGCTTTTGGCGAGCACCTTGATATCGGTCAGGACCGCGTGCTTGTCCACGGCCTTGATCATGTCGTACACGCTCAGTGCCGCGACCGTCGCCGCAGTCAGGGCTTCCATCTCGACCCCGGTGACGCCGCGTGTCTTGACCGTGGCGAAAATTGTCACGGCGTCGGTGTCGAGCTCAAAGTCGATGGTGACCTTGGCGATCGGCAGCGGGTGGCACAACGGGATCAGGTCCGGCGTCTTCTTGGCCGCCATGATCCCGGCGATGCGGGCTACGGCCAGGGCGTCGCCCTTCGGGAGCTCACCGCCGCCGAGGAGGGACAGAACCTCGGCCGTGCTGCGGACGGTCGCGGTGGCCGTGGCTTCCCGGGTGGACTGCGCCTTGTTGGACACATCCACCATTTGGGCCGTGCCGTCGTGACGGAGGTGGGTCAGGCGGGTGTTGCCCACTGCTCTTTTGTCCGCTTCGCCGTTGTCCGCTGGTGTGGCATACGCTTCAGGGTTTTCTACATCATTCACAGGATCCATACTTCCACTTCGTCGCCCGCTGCGAGCGCCGCTGTTCCCTCTGGCACGTGGACCAGGGCGTTGGAACGGGCCAGGGCATGGACCAGGTGGGATCCCGCGCCGCCCTCCAGCCTGACCGTGCCGTCCGGAGCCAGCGTGCCGCGCCGCACCTGGTGCTTGCCCGCCGGTGAGGTCAGCGGTTCGGCGAGGCGCGCGCGGACGGCGGGCCGGGGCGCCGGGGCGCCGAACAGCTCTGTGAGGACCGGGCGCAGGAACATTTCAAAGGACACGAGGCAGCTCACCGGATTACCCGGGAACCCCAGCACCGGGACGCCGTCGAAGCTGCCGATCCCCTGCGGGCCGCCCGGCTGCATCGCCACGGCGCCGAATTCGACGTCGTGTCCGGCCATTGCCTGCCGGACCACCTCGTAGGCACCTTTGCTGACGCCGCCGGTGGTGACGATCAGGTCCACGGCGGGGGCATGTCGGCGCAGCAAGGCGGCGAGCTCATCCGGCTGGTCCATGGAGACGCCGGTCCGTGTGACCTGGAGCCCGGCCTGGCGCATGGAGGACTCGAGCAGCGTGCCGTTGGAGTCGAAGATCTTGCCCGGTCCCAGCGGGCTGCCCGGTTCCACCACCTCGTCGCCGGTGGTGACCAGGAGGACCCGGAGGGAGGGATGGACGGGCACCTCCGTGTAGCCCATCGCCGCCAGCAGTCCCAGCTGGCCGGGGCCGAGGAAGGTCCCCGCGCCGAGGGCGGGCTCGCCGGAGCGGATGTCGCTGCCGGCGTCGCGCACGAACGTTCCGGCGGCGGTGGCCGGCAGGTGGACCGTGGCGGGCTCCCCCGGCACCGGGAAGGAATCGGGCACGGCCTGCTCGATGGGAACGACGGCGTCGGCCCCGGCCGGCATCATCGCGCCGGTCATGATCGGGGCGGCCGTGCCGGCGGCCAGTTTCGCCGGTGCGGCACCGGCCGGGACGGGCGCGACGACGCGAAGTTCCCTGCCGCCGTCGGGCACGTCGGCGCTGCGGACCGCGAAGCCGTCCATCTGCGAGTTGGCGAAGGGGGGAAGGTCCAGCGGTGCCAGGATGTCGGCGGCGAGCCCCCGGCCCAGGGCTTCGAGCAGCGGGAGCCGTTCCACCCGCCCCTCGGTGCGCAGGGGGGCCAGCAGGGCCCGCACCTTGTCCCGGTGCGCTTGAACGCTGACATGCCTTGTCTCGGTGCGGTGCATGCGTTTCCTGACCTCTGCTCGGCTCGCTAGGACTTCACGTCAACTCTAACCGTGTGGTAACCCGTGGCTCCGTTCGGCGCGACCGGGGCGGATTCCTCGGCCTGCGGCACGCCGTCGAGGGCTGTGGCCCGGACCTGGACCTCATATTGCCCCGGCTCCAGCGGCAGGGCCAGCTTCCACTGGTACCAGGTGTCCTTGGAGATGCCGGGGGCCAGCTCGGCCTGATGCCAGTCGCCGCGGTTGACCCGCAGCTCCACCTTGCCGATGCCCGTGTGCTGGGCCCACGCGACGCCGCCGAAGACAACCGTCCCGCCCTTCACGTTGGCCCCGTCGCGCGGCACGTCAATGCGGGACGATGTCTTGATGGGGCCGCGCTCGCTCCAGCCGCGGGGCGTCCAGTAGGCGACGTCGTCCGCGTACCGGGTCACTTTGAGTTCGGTGACCCACTTCGTGGCGGAGACGTAGCCGTACAGCCCGGGCACGATCATCCGGACGGGGAATCCATGTTCGAGCGGGAGCGGTTCCCCGTTCATGGCGACGGCCAGCAGCGCGTCGCGGTTGTCCGTGAGGGCCTCCAGCGGGGTCCCTGCCGTCCAGCCGTCCGTGCTCCGGGAGAGCACCATGTCCGCCCCGGGCTTGGGGCCGGCCATGGCGAGCAGTTCGCGCACCGGCCAGCCGAGCCAGCGGGCACTGCCGATCAGGTCCCCGCCGACCTCGTTGGAGACGCAGGCGATGGTCACGTGCCGTTCCGTCAGGGGTTTGGCCAGGAGGGTGGCGTAGTCGAGCTCAATCTCCCGTTCCACCAGGCCCGTGACTTTCAGCGTCCATTCCGCCGGGTCCACCAGGGGAACGCGCAGGGCGGTGTCGATCCGGTAGAAATCCCTGTTCGGCGTTACGAGCGGGCCCAGCCCGTCCAGCCGGATCTCGGCGCCGGCCGGGATGGGCGGCGCGGGAGCGGCGGGCACGGGGAGGACCAGCTTGCTGCGCACTTCGCTGACGACGGCGGCAGCTCCCCTGAGGGTGGAGGCGAGCACACCGGCGACGGCGGCAACCGCGGCTGTCCCGCCCAGCGCCAACAGGAACCGGCGCCGGGCGGGCCCGGCGTCGTTGGCTGTGGCATCTGCACGCGCCGCGGCAGGGGCGTCCTGCGGGGCCGGCTCAACCGGTGGTGTTTCCGACGGGCCGGACGCCACCGCCGGCCGCCGGCCGGCATCGGGTTGCCACTCCAACAGTTTCCGGATGAGCCACCGCAACAGCGCGATCCCCACCAGTGCCACCAGCACCGGGACGGGGATGGCGTTGGCGGTCAGGTCGGCCCGGCTCAGCACGGCCACGAGCCCTACCGCGCCGAACACCGCGATGAGAATCACCCCGGCGAAACGGCGCCGCACTTCGAGGACTCCGGAGAGCGCCGCGAGCGCGGCGATGACCAGTGCCATGCCGCCTAGCAGCGCCACCTTGTCCGCCGTGCCGAACAAGGAAATGGCCCACTCCTTGACGCCCGGCGGGACGGTGTCGATCACGACCCCGCCGACGGCCGTCACCGGAGACACCGTGGGGCTCACCAGGCTGGCCGTGAGTTCACCGAGGACCACCGCCGCCCCCACGGCCACCAGTCCGGCCCCGGCGGCCCACAGGTCCCGGGACTGCCGCTGCCGGACTCCCGGTTCCGTATGCTGCTGTTCCCTGCCGGCGAGTGTGCCGCCGGTTTCCTTCCCCTGCCCGTCAAAGCCGACGCCGCTGCTCACTGTGCCCGTCCCGTCCGGAGTTTTTCCTCTACCGCGTCGCGCGGAATCCTGTTGTGTGTGCCCTGGGCTGCTGCCGCCGGGGCTGATGCTCCCCCGGCAGAAGTGCCGTGGCTGCCACCCGGCTCCTGGCCGGCTGCTCCCTGGCCGGGGAGCAGCAGCGAGAACCGGCATCCGCCGTCGACGTTCTCCACGGTGACGGTGCCTTGATGGGCACTGACGATTCCGGCGACGATGCTCAGGCCAAGGCCGGCGCCGCTGTAGCGCATGACGCCCGCCGGCTCATCCGGCCCGGGCACCCGGAAGCCGTCGCCCGGGGCCGCGCCATCAGGGGCCATACCGTCCAGTCCGTCGTCCGGGGCGGCCCAACGGCCGGCCTGCCGCCGCGCCGGGTCCTTCTGCCAGCCGGTTTCGAACACATGCGGGAGGTCCGCTTCCGGGATCCCGCCGCAGCCGTCGGTGACCGCGACGACGGCCCGGTCACCGTCCCGGCCGACTTCCACGGTGACCCTGGAGCCGGGTCTGCTGTGGACGATCGCGTTGAGCACGACGTTCCGGATGGCACGTCCCATCGAGGGGCCGTCGGCGAGGGCCAGGCTTTCCCGTTGGCCGCCGCCGTCGAGCGTAATGCCGTGCTGCTCCGCCAGCGCGGCGAGGTCGGCAATGGCGTCGCTGGCGAGGTCGTACAGGTCCAACGGCTCGGCCTTGAGCCGCATCGTTCCGGCATGGATCTTCGACAGTTCCAGGAGGTCGTTGACCATGCCGGCCATGAGGTCGGTCTGCGCGATGAGTTTGCGGTAATAGCCGGGAACATCCGCGGCCATCCCGTCTTCCAGGGCCTCGGTCATGGCGCGCATGCTCGCCAGCGGCGTCCGCAGGTCGTGGGAGATCCAGCTGACCAGTTCGCGGCGGGCGTTCTCTACCGCAGCCTCACGCTGCCGGGAGGCCTCCAGCATCCGGCTGCTGGATTCGAGCTCGGCGGCGAGGGCGGCAAGTTCGTGGCTCATCACCGGGGACTGGATCCCGGGGCTCTCGCCGCGGCCGATGCTCCGGGCAGCCTCGACCAGCGCCTTGGCGTTCCGCGAGACCCTCGCTCCGAGCACGAGCGCGATCGAAACAGCCACGGCGGACGCCACGGCCAGGACGTACCACATCACTTCGAGGTCCCGGGCCGAGATGAACATGGCGTTGAAGGCGCTGACCATTCCGGCCGTCAGGACCGCCACGGCGGCGAGCACCACCACACAGATCTGGACCGCGAACGAGGCCCGGCGCAGGGATTTCAGGATGAGCAGCGACGCGGCCCCGATCAAGGCTCCCCAGGCCACGGCCCAGCCGATGATGGTCAGGAGTTCAGAGGTCTGCATCGGCGGACTCCTCATCGCTGGGGTCCAGCCGGTACCCCACGCCCCAGACCGTTTTCAGGACGGAGGGGCGGGTGGGGTCGTCCTCGATCTTCTCCCGCAGCCTCCGCACGTGCACCGTGACAGTGGACAGGTCCCCGTAGTCCCAGCCCCAGACCGCTTTCATGAGTTCCTCGCGGCTGAAGACCTGCCGGGGACGGCGGAGCATGAAGGCCAGCAGGTCGAACTCCCGGGCCGTCAGCGCCAGGGGCGTGCCGTGGCGTGAGACGGTGCGGGCGGCCGGGTTGAGGTCGAAACCGCCTACTTCGACGGAGGGCTCCGGGCTGAATTCGGGAATGCTCCTGCGCAGGACCGACCGGACCCGCAGCACCAGCTCGCGGGGCGAGAATGGCTTGGTGACGTAGTCGTCCGCGCCGGCTTCCAGGCCGAGGATCTGGTCGTCTTCCGTTCCGAGGGCAGTGAGCATGATGACCGGGACACTGTGTGCGGCACGGAGCCGGCGGCAGACTTCCACACCGTCCAGGCCCGGCAGCATCCGGTCCAGCAGGACGAGGTCCGGGCGGCGTTCGGCCGCAAGGCGCAGGGCCGTGAACCCGTCGGCGGCGAGGACCACCTGGTATCCCGCCTGGACGAGGTAGTCCCGGACCACTCCGGCGATGGTCGGTTCGTCCTCGACGAGAAGGATGCGCCGGTACTCCGTTGCGTCCGGGGCCGGCTGGGTCTTGTTCACGCTTCCAGCATAGGTTCGCCGCCACGGTCCGGGCAGGGCTCCGGACCCCCGCGGGACATCGTTCCCGAATCTGTAATATCCGTGCCGTCATGCGGCTGTGACGTGGGCAGCGAGGTGGCGTAGCCTGACTCTATGACAGTTCAACTGGGTATGCCCCAGCCCCGCGCGGCAGGCAGTCCCGGAGCGGGAATTCCTGCTGCCGCCGCGCTGTCCGGGCGTCCGGAGGGCCTGCCTGCCGGGCTCGTGGATCGCTACGGCCGCCGTGCCACGGACATGCGCCTCTCACTGACGGACAAGTGCAATCTGCGTTGCACCTATTGCATGCCGGCCGAGGGCTTGGAATGGCTGTCCAAACAGGCGGTGATGTCCGCGGAGGAAATCGTCCGGATCGTGCGGATAGGCGTCGATATGCTCGGCGTGCGCGAATTGCGGCTGACCGGCGGCGAGCCCCTGGTGCGGGCGGACCTGCTGCAGATCATCGCCGCGCTCCGCCAGGCCCACCCCGACCTGCCAATCTCGATGACCACCAACGCCGTCGGCCTGGACAAGAAGGCCGCCGGACTCAAAGCCGCGGGACTGACCAGAATCAACGTCTCGCTGGACTCCCTGCATGAAGAAACCTTTGCCAAGCTGACCCGCCGGCCCTTCCTGGACAGGGTCCTCGCCGGCGTCGACGCCGCCTGGGCCGCAGGCCTGGGCCCGGTCAAGCTCAACGCTGTACTCATGCGCGGGATCAACGACGCCGAGTCACCGGCCCTCCTGGCCTGGGCACTGGACCGCGGCTATGAACTGCGCTTCATCGAACAGATGCCGCTCGACGCGGACCACGGCTGGACCCGTCGGAACATGATCACCGCCGCGGAGATCCGCGAATTGCTCTCGGTCGACTACGTGCTCAGTTCCGACCCGCGGGACCGCGACGGCGCCCCGGCGGAACGGTTCGAAGTCCGGGCCCGGGTTCCCGGCACCGACCGCGCCACCGGCCCTCTGCTCGGCACTGTGGGCATCATCGCTTCCGTCACGGAGCCGTTCTGCTCGGACTGCCGCCGGACGCGCATCACCGCCGAGGGCAAGATCATGAGTTGCCTGTTCTCACGCGAGGAAGTGGATCTGCTGGGGCTGCTGCGCGAGGGTGCCAGCGACGAACAGCTCGCCGAACGCTGGCAGGATGCCATGTGGATCAAGCCCAAGGCCCACGGCATGGACCATGTGGGCCTCGACGCGCCCGACTTCGTCCAGCCGGACCGCAGCATGAGCGCCATCGGAGGCTGATTTTTTCGTGAATGTACGCTACTTCGCTGCCGCACGCGCTGCCGCCGGCGTGGATGAAGAACGCTACGACCTCGCCGACGGCGACACCCTCGCCTCGCTGCTCGAGGCGATCCTCGCCGTCGAGCGCCCCGAACCGCCGGCCGGTACGCCGCCGCTGGCCCGCATCCTTTCCCGCTCCAGCTTCCTGCTCAACGAAGTTGCCGTGCGGGACCATGCCGCGTCGCTCAAGCCGGCCGACGTCGTCGACGTGCTGCCGCCGTTCGCCGGCGGGTAGGCACAGCACAGCTGGGCCCGGATTCCTGGGCTATCGCGTGGACCGGACCGGTCCTAGAGTGTGGACTACCCCGCGGCAGGCGACAAACAATCAGGAGAGCGCCATGTTCACACTGCAGATTGAGCACAGGATCAAGGATTTTGGCATGTGGAAGACCGCCTTCGACCGTGATCCGGTGAACCGGGCGGCCTCTGGTGTCACTGCGTACCGGATCAGCCGCCCGGTGGACGACCCGCACTATGTGGTGGTCGAGTTGGACTTCGACCAACGCGAGCAGGCGGAAGCCTTGTTGGCCAATCTTCAGGCGAAGGTCTGGAACTCCGCCGACGCCGCCCCGGCCCTACAAGGGGCTCCAAAGACCCGGATCCTCGAAGCCGCATCCTGAGACCTCACACCGGGAC
This sequence comes from Arthrobacter humicola, assembly GCF_022803015.1. Classification (GTDB taxonomy): domain Bacteria; phylum Actinomycetota; class Actinomycetes; order Actinomycetales; family Micrococcaceae; genus Arthrobacter; species Arthrobacter humicola_A. Next base: position 20,184 of record NZ_JAFKON010000011.1, on the reverse strand, counting down.
GGAGGCGCCCTCAGCGACGCGACGGCACACGGTGGTCATGAAGGGCGTGAAGTCGCTCGCCCTGCCCAGGCGGAGACCGGCGGCGTGAGTCAGTTCACCGTCGTCCACGCGGAAGGTGTGCCGTGCGGTGCCGCGGTCACTCCGGCGTTCCACGGTCAAGGTGCCGCCTTCCATGCTGGCGCGCGCGGGTCCCTCGGGCGGCAACCCCAAGCTGTTGACGTGGTACCAGAAGGCCTCGGGATGGTCCGGGTCCGTCGTGAAGACACCGTGGCCTTCGGACCGGGTCCCGTCCGCATCCGTGTGCCGGTAGCTCTGGGTGACGGCAAGCCCGGCGGCTGCCCGGGAAAAGATCATCTCGGTGTCCGCGGTGCGCGCCGGACCCCACGCGGTTGCCTCCCAGTGCGTGGTCCCCGTCCAATGGCCCAGAAAAGCCTCAAGCGCCTCGCATGCACTGCCTGGCAGCGGCCGGTCCACAGTTTCTCCCATATGGAGTTCCTCCCGAGTGACCCCGCCACCATCATGACGCCGCGCCAGTTGGAATGTCTAGGCCAGGAGTCCGAACGTCTCGCTTTCCTCGAACGGCCCGACCACCGTGACGGTCCGCGGGGCTGCCGCGAGCTCACGGGCGAGCTCCTGGACCTCCGCGGCTGTGACGGCCTTGATCTGGCGGAGGGTCTCATCGATGTCCTGGTACTCGCCGGACACCAGTTCCGCGCGGCCCAGCCGGGACATCCGGGAACCGGTGTCCTCCAGCGCCAGCACGATTCCGCCGCACAGCTGTCCCTCCGCCTTGCGGAGCTCCTCGTCTGAGATGCCGTCGGCAGCCAGCTTGTCGAGCTCGGCGCCCAGCAGATCAATGACCTGCCGGACCTTCGACGGGGTGCATCCGGCGTACATGCCGAAATAGCCGGCATCGGCGTAGGAGGACGCGAAAGAGTAGGTCGAGTAGACAAGTCCGCGCTTTTCCCGGACCTCCTGGAAGAGGCGGGAGGACATGCCGCCGCCGAGGACGGCGTTGAGCACACTCATCACAAAGCGGCGGCCGTCGGTGGCGACCAGCGACGGGCAACCCATAATGATGTTGGCCTGCTCCACCTGCCTCTTGACCACATGCAGGCCGGCCGTGCCGGTGATCGATGCACGTTCGGTGGAGCGGCGCTGCACGGGGGCGGCCGCGGCCTCAAGGTTCCAGCCGGCGGAGTGCAGGGCATCCACCACGAGCCCGCAGACGACGTCGTGGTCCAGGCCGCCGGCTGCGGTGACCACGAGCTCGTCGGGACGGTAGTAGCGGCGGTAGTGGTCCCACACCGAGTCGCGCGCCACGGCACGGATGGCTGCCGGCGTGCCGCCGATGGGGCGGCCCAGCGGGTGCGTTCCCAGCACGGCGGCCACGAAGTTCTCGTGCGCGACGTCGGTGGGATCGTCGCTGTCCATGGCGATTTCCTCGAGGATGACGTCCCGCTCCTGCTCCATCTCCTGCGGGTCCAGGACCGCGCCGGTGATCATGTCCGCGATGACGTCGATCGCCATGGGAAGGTCCGTGTCCAGCACGCGGGCGAAGTAGCAGGTGCTCTCCTTCGCGGTGGCCGCATTGGATTCCCCGCCGACCTCGTCGAAGGCCGAGGCGATCTCCAGCGCGGTGCGGCGCTTGGTGCCCTTGAAGAGCAGGTGCTCCAGGAAGTGCGTTGAGCCGTGTTGGCCGGGAGCCTCGTCGCGGGAGCCGACGCCGACCCAGAAACCGATCGTGGCAGAGCGCTGGCCCGGCATCGCTTCGGTGAGGACGCGGACGCCGCCGGGCAGGACCGAGCGTCGCACCTCGGAGCCGCCGTCGGCGCCGTGGATCAGGGTGTCAGCGTGCTGGTTCTGCTCTAGCGGCAGGGGGACGACAGTCATCAAGGCCTTTCATTGAACACATGCCAAATCTGCCTGCCATCCTACCTTTAACAGCAGCGGGGCCGGTGGTTGATCCACCGGCCCCGCTTTTTGACTCAGGAGAGACTACTCTGCGGCGTCCGCGGAGACCTCGGCGTCGTCAGCGTTTTCCGCGCCAGCCTCCTCAGCCACTACGGGCGAGAGGGACAGCTTTCCGCGATCGTCGATCTTGGTGATTTCCACCTGGATCTTCTGGCCCACGGAGACGACGTCGTCGACGTTGTCCACGCGCTTGCCGCCGGCGATCTTGCGCAGCTCGGAGATGTGCAGGAGGCCGTCCTTGCCCGGGGTCAGGGAAACGAAGGCGCCGAAGGTGGTGGTCTTGACGACCGTGCCCAGGTAGCGCTCACCGATTTCCGGGATCTGCGGGTTGGCGATGGCGTTGATCGCGGACCGTGCTGCGTCGGCAGACGGGCCGTTGGTGGCGCCAATGTAGACAGTTCCGTCGTCCTCGATCGAGATGTCGGCTCCGGTGTCTTCCTGGATCTGGTTGATCATCTTGCCCTTCGGGCCGATGACCTCGCCGATCTTGTCAACCGGGATCTTGACCGCGATGACGCGCGGCGCGAACTCGGAGAGCTCGTCCGGGGTGTCGATCGCGGAGTTCAGGACGTCCAGGATGTGCAGGCGGGCTTCGCGGGCCTGCTTCAGGGCGGCGGCCAGAACCGAGGCCGGGATGCCGTCGAGCTTCGTGTCCAGCTGGATGGCCGTGACGAACTCGGAAGTACCGGCAACCTTGAAGTCCATGTCACCGAAGGCATCTTCGGCGCCGAGGATATCGGTCAGGGCGGCGTAACGGGTCTGGCCGTCGACCTGGTCGGAGACCAGGCCCATGGCGATACCGGCAACAGCAGCCTTCAGCGGCACGCCTGCGTTCAGCAGGGACAGCGTGGAGGCGCAGACGGAACCCATCGACGTCGAACCGTTGGAGCTGAGAGCCTCAGACACCTGGCGGATGGCGTAGGGGAATTCCTCGCGGGACGGCAGCACCGGCATGATGGCGCGCTCTGCGAGGGCACCGTGGCCGATTTCGCGGCGCTTCGGGGAACCGACGCGGCCGGTCTCGCCGGTGGAGTACGGCGGGAAGTTGTAGTTGTGCATGTAGCGCTTGCGCGTCACGGGAGACAGCGAGTCGATCTGCTGTTCCATCTTGAGCATGTTCAGCGTGGTGACACCCATGATCTGGGTCTCGCCGCGTTCGAAGATGGCCGAGCCGTGGACGCGGGGCAGAACCTCAACCTCGGCGGTGAGCTGGCGGATGTCCGTCAGGCCGCGGCCGTCGATGCGGATCTGGTCCTTGAGGATGCGCTGGCGCACAACCTGCTTGGTGACGGAGCGGAAGGCTGCGGACAGCTCCTTCTCGCGGCCTTCGAACTGGCCGGCCAGGGAAGAGGTGACCTCGTCCTTGAGCTCGTCGGACGCGGTGTCGCGTTCCTGCTTGTCGGCGATCTGGAAGACAGCGGCCAGCTTCTCGGCGGCAGCGGACTCCACGGCGGCGTAGACGTCGTCCTGGTAGTCCAGGAAGACCGGGAACTCGACGGTCGGCTTGGCGGCGCGGGCTGCCAGGTCGGACTGTGCTTCGCAGAGCGCCTTGATGAACGGCTTGGCAGCCTCGAGGCCCTCGGAGACAACCTCTTCGGTCGGGGCGGTGGCGCCCTGTTCCTTGATGAGGTTCCAGGAGTTGTCGGTGGCTTCGGCTTCAACCATCATGATGGCGACGTCGTCACCGGCGATGCGGCCGGCGACGACCATGTTGAAGACGGCGTTCTCGAGCTGGGAGTGCTTCGGGAACGCAACCCACTGCGAGCCGTTCTCGTCCGCAACGAGGGCAACGCGGACGCCGCCGATCGGGCCGGAGAAGGGCAGGCCGGAAAGCTGGGTGGACATCGAGGACGCGTTGATCGCGACGACGTCGTAGAGCTCGTCCGGGTTGATGGACAGCACGGTGACGACGATCTGGACTTCGTTGCGCAGGCCCTTGACGAACGCGGGGCGCAGCGGGCGGTCCATGAGGCGGCAGGCCAGGATGGCTTCCGTGGAGGGACGGCCTTCGCGGCGGAAGAACGAGCCCGGGATGCGGCCGGCGGCGTACATACGCTCTTCGACGTCGACGGTCAGCGGGAAGAAGTCGAAACCTTCACGCGGGTGCTTGCCGGCGGTGGTTGCGGACAGCAGCGCGGTCTCTTCATCGATGTAGACCATCGCTGCGCCGGCTGCCTGCTTGGCAAGGCGGCCGGTTTCAAAGCGGATTACACGCTTGCCGAAGCGGCCATTGTCAATGATTGCTTCTGAGAACTGGATTTCGGGACCCTCCATAGAGAGTCACCTCCGTTTCTTGGTTCACGGAGCCCAGCCGCATCAACCCAGTCCAGCATCTGTCTACTGGCCTGCACTGCACCCGGTCATCGATCGAGACCCACGGGCCGGGCCTCATTCCTTGAGGCCGTTCCCGGGGATCACTACCGAGGACCGCGAATGCGTGATGCGGTTGATCCTCCTGTTTAGTTTTTTCCTGAAGAAGGCGGCCCTTTCCGGTCCGGAAGGGGCCGCCCCTTAAAGCTGACTAGCGACGCAGGCCGAGGCGCTCGATGAGCTTACGGTAGCGGGTGATGTCAGTGTTCTTGAGGTAGGTGAGCATGCGCTTGCGACGACCAACCATGGCCAGCAGACCGCGCTGGGTGTGGTAATCGTGCTTGTGCTCCTTCATGTGCTCAGTGAGATCCTTGATCCGCTGAGTCAGGACTGCAACCTGGACCTCCGGCGAACCGGTGTCGCCCTCGGACGTTGCGAAATCCTTGATGATGGACTGCTTTACAGCGGCTTCAAGTGCCACAATAACTCCTAGAGATGTGCCGTGAGGCCCGAATCAGTAATTCACTGCCGGGGGTGCCGTCCCGGAATCCCCCGCCGAAGCCGGGTATTCCGTACACAACAGGAGCCAGCCGCCACGGACTGCAGCCGGATCCAACGTTCAGTTTAGTGGCACGTCCGCGGTCTTGTCGAAACCGCCGGGCGCGGCCGCCGACTCTGCCGGCGCGCCAGCTGCCTGCGGCGGTTGCGGTTTTCCACTTTCCTGGGCTGGGAGCAGTTCGCGAATAGCGGCGACGCCCCGGTAAAGCTCCGCGAAGGATGTGCTGAGCGGCGAGAGCCCGATCCGGAGGCCCTGCGGGGCGCGGAAATCGGGAATCACGTCCTGGTCCCACAATGTGGCGGTCATTTCACGGAAGGCCGGGTGGTCGATCGTCACGTGGCTGCCGCGCCGTTCCGCCGCCCGCGGGGTGGACAGCTGCACGCCGGCCGGCGCCAGCCACGCGTCGTAAAGTTCGAGGGCATAAGCGGTCAGCAGCCGCGACTTCTCCCGGAGCGCAGCCATCCCCGCTTCCTCGATCAGGTCCAGGGTGCCACGCATGGCGAGCATCCCGAAGATCGCCGGAGTGCCGCTAAGGAAGCCGCGGATGCCGGGGGCGGCCTCGTAGCCAGGACCCATCTCGAACGCGTCCTTGCGCCCCATCCAGCCCCAGATGGGCTGCTGCAGCCCGGCCAGGTGCCGTGCGTTGATGTAGGCGAATGCGGGCGAGCCCGGTCCCCCGTTCAGATATTTGTAGGTGCAGCCTGCCGCGAAGTCGACGTCGGCGTCGTCCAAAGCGATCTCTACAGACCCGGCGGAGTGGCACAGGTCCCACACCACCAGGGCGCCGGCGTCGTGGATTGCCGCGGTGATGCCCGGCAGGTCCGCGAGGAAGCCGGAGCGGTAGGCGATCTGGCTCAGGACCACGACGGCGGTGGCCGGGCCGGTGGCGTCCCGCACCTGCTCGACGGTGACGCCGGAGGCGGGATCGGCGTCGATCCAGCGAAGGGTCAGGCCTTCTTCACGTGCGATTCCCTCCACCAGGTAGCGGTCCGTGGGGAAATTATCCGTGTCCAGGACGATCTCGGTCCGGGCCGGATCAGTGACGGCTGCCAGCGCGGCGCGGATGAGCTTGTACAGCACCACGGTGGTGGAATCGGCAATGATCGTCTGCCCCGGCGCCGCGCCGAGCACGGCGCGGCCGAGCTGGTCGCCGATCTTCTCGGGCAGTTCGAGCCATTCCTCGTCCCAGCCCCGGATCAGGCGGCCGCCCCAGCTGTCCTGGATGAAGCTGCTGATGTCGGTGACGGTCCGCTTGAGCGGACGGCCCAGGGAGTTGCCGTCAAGGTAGGACAGGTCCGTGTCCGTGCCGACGAAGTGGTCGCGGTAGCCGGCCAGCGGATCCGCGGCGTCGAGCTCAAGGGCGCGCTGCCACAGGCTGTCCGTCGCTTCGGTGTTGGCGGAGATGCTCACTGGCCGATCTCCGTCCGCACGGCGAAGAGCTCGGGGAAGAAGGTCAGTTCGAGGGCCTTCTGCAGGAACGCGGCGCCGCTGGATCCGCCGGTGCCGGCCTTCATGCCGATGGTCCGCTGGACGGTGCGCAGGTGGCGGAAACGCCACAGCTGGAAGTTGTCCTCAAGGTCCACAAGTTCCTCGCAGGCCTCGTATGCGCCCCAGTTGTCGGCGGCGTTCTCGTAGATGTACTTGAACACCGGGACCAGTTCCGGGCAGAACTCGTGGGCCTTGGTGACGTCGCGCTCCAGCAGGGAGTCAGGGACGTCAAAGCCCTGGCGCTTGAGATAGGCGAGGAAATCGTCGTAGATGCTGGGGGCTTCGAGCAGTTCGCGCAGCATCTCGTGGGCCTCGGGGTCCGATTCGAACACCGGAAGCATCTTGGCGTTCTTGTTGCCGAGGAGGAACTCCACCGCACGGTACTGGCTGGACTGGAATCCGGACGAATTGCCGAGGAAGCCGCGGAACTGGGAGTACTCGGTGGGCGTCAGGGTGGCCAGCACGGACCATTGCTCGGTGAGCGTCTTCTGAATGTGCTTGACGCGGGCGATCGCCTTCAGGGCGGACCCGAGGTCGTCCGACCGCAGCCACGCGGCGGCGCTGCGAAGCTCGTGCAATACCAGCTTCAGCCACAGCTCCGTGGTCTGGTGCTGGATGATGAACAGCATCTCGTCGTGGTGTTCCGGGGTGCTGACCGGCTGCTGGGCGCTGAGCAGGGTGGGCAACTGCAGGTACGACGCGTAGCTCATCCGCGCACTGAAATCCCGGACAATGTCCTGGTCCAGTTCCCTCGTGTTTTTCTCGATGGTCACGTGTCTTGCCTTCCTTGCCAAGTGGCTGTGAATCAGCGCGCTCCAGTGAATCAGAACATTGTCCGCGCGGGGGCCGACGCCGATCCGGCCCGGTTCTTAGTGGGCGAACAGGAGGTCGTGGGCCTGGACGACGTCCAGGCGCATCTGCTCCACCAAAGCTTCAGCCCCACGGTACGCCACCATGCCGCGGAGCCTGGCGACAAATTCCACCACAACTGTCTGGTCGTACAGATCGAAGTCGTCGGGAGACTCTTCCGGGCGGTCGATCACGTGGGCCTCGACCTGACGGCTCACGCCGTCGAACGTCGGGTTCGAGCCCACGGAGATGGCGGCGGGCCAGCGCGTGCCTGCCTGGTCCACGAGCCAGCCGGCGTAGATGCCGTCCGCGGGGATGTACCCGGTGGCCGTCGAGGAGAGGTTCGCGGTGGGGAACCCGAGGTCGCGGCCGCGTGCGGCACCGTGCACCACCTCGCCGCGCATCCGGTGCGGCCTGCCGAGGACGGCAGCGGCGGTGGCGACGTCGCCCGCGCGCAGGGCCTCGCGCACCCACGTGGACGAACAGCGGCGGTCCGTGCCGTCGTCGTCGTGGATGGGAAAGCCCTCTGAGCCGAATTCGCTGATGACCAGCACCTCGAACCCGAGCTTCTTGCCCAGCTCCTGCATGGTGGCGAGGTCGCCGGAATTGCCGCGGCCAAACCGGGCGTCGTGGCCGACCACCACGTGGCTGGCCTTGAGGCTGTCGACCAGCACTGTCGCGACGAATTCCTCGGGAGTGAGACTGGCGAGCTCCATCGAGTACTTCATCACCAGCACGGCGTCGAGGCCGAGCTCTCCGAGAGCCACGAGCTTGTCCTCCAGCCCCATGATCAGTTCGGGAGCCGATTCCGGGCGGTGTACCTGTGCGGGGTGCGGGTCGAAGGTGATGGCGACGGCGCGTGCGTGGTTCAACCGGGCGGTACGGATGAGCTGCGACAGCACCTGCTGGTGGCCGCGGTGCACGCCGTCGAAATTGCCGAACGTGACAACCGAAGGACCAAAGTCCGCCGGGACCTCGGACAGATCGTTCCAGATGTGGACCATCAACCTCGCCTTTTGCTGCCTGCCATGAACTGCTCCGGAGCGACCGTGCCGGCTCCGGAACTCTCTTAGATTACCCGCAATCCGGGCAACTCCCGGACGGTCCGCCGGGCTCCCGGGGCATCCGCGTAGAGGCCCCGCCGGAGGAACCACGGTTAATCGGCGGCAGGGAGAAGGTGTGAGGCGGGCGCGCACTAGCGCCCGAGCAAAAGCCGCCGCTCGCTGTCGCGCACCGTCTGTTTCCGCCAATTCCGCCAATGCAGCAGGACGGCGACGAGGATGAGGGGGACGTGGAGCCCGGGCAGGATATTCGCTAACCACCGCGGCAGGTAGATGTCCGTGACGGAGCCAGAGCCGTCGCCAAGATTTTTCGCGACGACGGTCAGCGGGCATTGGAAGCCGGTGCCCGCAAAAATCAGCGATTCGCTGGCAACCACGACGGCGGCAGCCCTCGTTTTCCGGTCATTTCGGCCCGTGATGCCGGCGTACAGGACGTAAGCCATACAGGCCTCGATCACGAGCCAGGCAAGGGTGTGGAGCGTCTTTACTGCCCGCAGCATCAGACTGCGCTGGTCCATGCCTCCACCCTAGGCCCGACCGGGCGCGCATGCTTGGGACTTTCGGCCCGGTGCAGGGAGCCCGGCGACGGAGGGCGCCGATTTCTGGGGTCCCACCGAGTCAGTCGAGGCGAGCTTCAGTCCAGGCGCGGGGTCACTCCAGGCGGAAGTAGCTGTTCCGTCGGGGCGTCCGGGCTGGATCAAGGTGGGGTGGCGGGATGAACCAGGGAATCCCGGTGCGCATCTGGATGCTCCAGTGTTCCTTATGTATCACGTGGTGGTGATGGGAACAGAGCAGGGTTCCGTTGCCGGTTCCGGTGGTGCCGCCGCGGGACCAGTAGGTGATGTGGTGGGCCTCGCACCAGGATGCCGGAATCGTGCATTGCGGGAAGGCGCAGCCCCGGTCCCGGGCCGTGATGGCCTTGCGGATGTGGGGCGGGAAGACGCGGGAGGCGCGGCCGATGTCCAGGACCTGGCCCTCGCCGCCGAGGACGACCGGGATGATGTCGGCGTCGCAGGCGATTTTGCGGACGGTGGACGCGGTGACGGGCCCGGTGAACAGCAGCGTCCCGGTGCCGTGTCTGGTTCCGGTGCCGTGCTGTGCGGTGTTGGCAGGGGCGCCTGCTTCGGCGGGAGTCGTCCCGAGCCGGGTGAGCAGGTCGCGGTAGTCAATGGTGGCCATGACCTGGGGCCGGAGCCCGCCCGCGGCGGGCAGCCCTCCGGTGGCGAGCGCCGCCTTGCAGGCACCGACCAGGCCGTCGAGCAGACGTTGGGGCCGGGAGCGGAGGTCCAGGGACGGCAGCGCGGCGTGCTGTTCGGCCGTGGCGGGCTCGTCAGACGGGCCGGGCTCGTCGGCCGCTTCGGACCCGTCACCCGGTCCGGCCTGCGCCGTGTGGCCGGTGGCGGTGCCTTCGCCGGTGTCGGGGCCGCTGCGGGGGTTGGTGGCGGTGTTCATCACTGTCACAAGGTGTTCGAACTGGTCCGCGGTCGCGAAGATTTCCAGGTGCTGCAGGCCGTGCCGGGGTTTGCGGAGGAAGGCGCCCTGGATCCGGCGGAGCAATTCCTCGGAAGGTTCGGCGCCGTCCTGGTCCAGCGCCTCGGCCCACCGGCGGGCGATCCGGGCCAGGAAGTCGGCGTCGTTTTCGATGGCCGTCACTGTCAGGGCATGTTCCATGGTTGCGGCGGCCTCGGGGAGGCAGCTGTGCCGGACCCGGTCCAGGGCGAGCGTGATGACGGTTGCGGCGCGGGACGCGACCTCGCCGGCCGCGACGGCAGCGGCGAGCTCCTTCCGGACCGGTGGCCCGGTATGGCCGCCGCTGCCGGCGCGGGGCAGCAGCTCGGCGGCCAGCGTCAGCCGGCGCTTTGCCTCGGCGGCGCTGATCCGCAGCCGCGCCCGCAAAAAATCCGTGGCGTTCCGGTAGCCGTCATCCGCAGCAGCGGACATCCCCATGTGCCCGGCCAAGTCACCGCGGGGGCCAGGTCCGGCCCCGGCAAGCGTCCCGCCGACAGGTACGCCGTGAGCCCCGGCGTCGGAAACGGCATCAGCTCCCCCGCCGGCCCCTGCATCCGTCCCGCCGTCGGATTCCTGTTTCCAGCCCGTGAGCCAGCCCGCCTGGGCCGCTTCCTCACCCCAGCCGTGTGCGGCCGGCGCGGTGAACACGGCTTGTTGGCGCGTCCGTTCTACCGCGGCCGCGGCAACGAGCTGGAAGTATTCGACCGTGCGGGACAGGTCCTCGACGTGGCCGGCAAAGTCCGCAGCCTCCCGCAAGCCAAACCAGGCGGCGTCGACATCCGCAGTCGGGCTCGAAGCCCGCAGCGCCGCCAGCGCCGTCTCCACCGCGGCGCCCAGAGCGCCGCCGGCTGCGTCAGCCGCGCCGGGAACGGCGGCCAGTCGGGGATGCCGGGAGGACACAGCCGGGCCGGCCCACGGGGCCCGGTCCGGGATGAACTCTCCAATGGCTTCCATAACTAAACTCTGCCAGAGGGGTACGACAGAAATAGCGGAAGCCATTCTTGCCGGCGCGCGACTCATAGTGAGAGTGACTCCCGGCAGCGCACCTCAGAGCATCTGGAGCGCATAGGGCACGTCCGGGCACGTAACACTGCGTACGACCCCCGCCCTCCTACGGACCGGTGCGTGGCAAGCTGTAGGGATGGACAGCACAGCCGCTCCCCAAGTCGGGGAATCACCGTTCGCACCACTGCTGCCGGGCGATCCGCGCCGCCCGTTGGGCCCACGCGATCCTGGCGATGCCTGGGTCGATGGCGACCGGGGGCGGTTCTGGGGTCGGTTCGGTTCCGCCGGGCTTTTGGTCCACGACCCCGCCAAGGGGGTACTTCTCCAGCACCGCGCCTTGTGGAGCCATCAGGGCGGCACCTGGGGGCTCCCCGGCGGCGCCCTGCACCAAGGGGAAGAAGCCATCCACGGCGCGTTGCGGGAAGCACACGAGGAAGCGGCCGTGCCTCCGGGGAATCTCGAGGTCCTGTTTACGTCGGTGTTCGACGTCGGCTACTGGTCCTACACCACCGTGGTGGCCCTTGCGCTGCAGCCGTTTGAGGCCGCGATCAGTGATGCGGAAAGTATCGAACTGCAGTGGGTGGGGGTCGACGGCGTCGGCGGCAAGGAACTGCACCCGGGCTTCGCCGCGGCCTGGCCGGGGCTGCGCAGCAGGCTCACGGAGGCCCGGGGCATCGCCGGCCGCTTGTAGGCAGCCGGAGTTAGTGGTCCCGGCGCGCAGGGCGGCGGCGGTACAGCCAGATAAGTCCCAGGATCGGCAGCAGGAGCGGGATGAATCCGTAGCCGCGGCCAAACAGGGACCACACCGTCTCATGCGGGAAGTTCACCGAGTCGAACACGCTGAGTGCTCCCACCACCAGGACGCCCACAAGCTCCACCAGGACTGCCGCCACCGAGACCTTGAACGCGGTGCGCCCCGGCTTCGCCAGCGACACGGTGGCCACGACGTAGACGGCGGCGGCGAACGCGGACAGCATGTACGCCAGCGGCGCCTCAGAAAACTTCGTGAGAATCTGGTAGCCGGCCCGGGCCGTCGCCGAAATCGCGAAGACGGCATAGACAGCAATCAGCAGCCGTCCCGGCCCGGTGTTGCGGGTATCGGTCGTTGCCGGCGCAGTTTCAGTCGCCCCAGTGCCCGGCGCCGCGGTTTCCGCCGGCGCAGTGTCGGCGGATCCAGCGTCCGCCGGCCCAGGGGTCCGGGACGCCGGCGCCGCCGGGTTTCCGGTGCCGTCGTGCGGGGAGTTTGCGCTCACGTTTTCTGCCTCTTCCATCTCAATACCAGATCTGGTTCATGCGCGCCGCCATCACCAGGGCGGTGACGCCGACGGCGGCCAGGACAAAGTTGCTCCAGCGGGTCCGCTCCAGGATGGACCAGTAAACGGCCCCGATCGGAAGGATCAGCGCCGTGGCCAGATAGCCCCAGAACTCCCAGGACTCTCCCGCGATCCGCTCGCCGCTGGCCACCCGGACAATCGAACCCCCCAGATAGACCAGGAGGGCAAGTTCGACGGCGGCCACCGACAGTATCGTCGTGTCGTTGGGCGCCTTTTTCAGGAGGCCCGCGACGACGCAGATGATGCTGGAGAGCAGGCCAACCACCAGAATGATGTAGAAATACGCGTCCACTACTGGCCGGCCAGCTTTTCGGTGGGCTGCTTATCTGTTGGCCGCTTTTCTGTAGTCGGCTTGCCGTTGCCGGGCTTTTCGTTGCCCGGCTTTTCATTATCCGGCGCGAAGACGAGCACAGGTTTGGCGTAGCTTCCCGCATCGGCCAGGAGGGCCACGAGCGAACCATCTGGCGCGAACGCCGCTGCCGGTTTGTCCGCGGTCGCTGCCTCGGGCGTGCCTGCGGTTGCTCCGGCTCCGATTCTGCGGCCGAAGGAAATCTCGGTGGTTTCCGCCTCGCTGAGTTCACGGTTCGGCATGAGTGCCCGTGCGGCGTCCGAGATTTCCAGGACGTCCAGCGTCTCGGCCAATTGTTCGAGGGTGTGCGCCTGATCAAGGGTGTATGGACCCACTTGAGTCCTCCGCAGTGCAGTCAGGTGGCCGCCGACGCCGAGAGCATCGCCGAGGTCGCGGGCCAGGGCACGGATGTAGGTACCGGAGGAGCACTCCACGGTGACGTCGACGTCGAGGGCCTCGCCGTCGTGGACGGGACGGGTCTCGTGGATCTCAAAGCGGTGGATCGTTACAGGCCGGGCTGCGAGCTTGACCTCTTCACCGGACCGGACCCGGGCGTAGGCGCGTTCGCCGTTGACCTTGATGGCACTGACGCTGCTGGGAACCTGCTCGATTTCCCCGGTCAGTGCCGCGACGCCGGCGCGGACGGCGTCTTCGGTGACCCCGGCGGCGCTGCGGGTGGCGGTGACCTCGCCTTCGGCATCGTCTGTCACGGTGGATTCACCGAGCCTGATGGTGGCCGTGTAGGTCTTGGACGTGCCCACGATGTAGGTCAGCAGCCGGGTGGCCTTGTTGATGCCCACCACCAGAACGCCGGTGGCCATCGGATCCAGTGTCCCGGCGTGGCCAACCTTTCGGGTACCGGCAATCCGCCGCATCCGTCCAACCACATCGTGGCTGGTCCAACCTTGCGGTTTGTCTACTATCACCAGTCCAGAAAGCACGCCTCCCAGTATATGCGGGCAAGCCCTGCCCCGACGCCCACCGTCCCGCCGCCACCGCGGACGCCGGGCGTTAGGATGGCAGACATGCCCGAGCTTGCCGCACATGTCCGCGACGTCCCGATCAACCAGATCCGCGAGATCACCGAAGCCGCCTGGGGAACGCCCGGTGCGATCGTGCTGAGTATCGGGGAGCCGGGCTTCGCAGTCCCCCGCCATGTCCTCGAGGCCGGCATGGCCTGCCTCGACCGGGACGAGACCAACTACACACCGAACGCCGGAATCCCCGCGCTGCGGGAGGCCTTCGCCGCCCGCTTCCGTGAACACAATGCGACGCCGGTCGGCGCGGAGCGCGTCTACGTGGTCGACGGCGCCCAGCAGGGCCTGCATTTCGCCATGAGCCTGTTGCTCTCCCCCGGGGATGAGATCCTCATCCCAAATCCCGGCTACCCCACCTTCGCGATGACGTCCAGCCTGCTGCACGCCGTTCCGGTCCGCTACCCGCTGTACCCGGAGCACGATTTCCAGCCGCGGATCGAGGACATCGAGGCGCTCATCACGCCCCGCACCAAGGTCCTGATCCTGAATTCCCCGTCCAACCCGCTCGGTGCTGTCCTGGGCGAGGATCTGACCCGCCGGCTCGTGGAGCTGGCGAGGCGGCACGATCTGTGGGTCATCTCGGACGAATGCTACGAGGCGTTCACCTACGATGTCCCGCACATCAGCCCGGCCCGCTTCGACAGCGACGCCCCAGGCGAAGCACGCGTTTTCACCTCGCTCACGCTCTCCAAAACCTACGGGCTGACGGGACTGCGGATCGGTGCGCTGATCTGCCCGCCGGGGCTGGAACAGAAGATGAACAACGTCATGGAGTCGATCGTGTCGTGCGTGGCCTCGCCGTCGCAGTACGCCGCGCTGGCAGCGCTGACCGGTCCGCAGGACTACGTCAGCCACGCCCATGCCCACTACCGGGCCAACCGCGACGCGGCCTCGGCGGTGCTGCGCGCCCGCGGCATCCGCTACCTCGCGGCCCAAGGCGCGTTCTATTTGTGGGCGGACGTCTCGCATGCCAGTGGCGGGGATGTCCGGTCATGGACGCGCCGCTTCCTGGCGGACTCCGGGGTGGCCTTCGCCCCCGGCACGGCGTTCGGCTCGATCGGCGAGGGCTGGATCCGGATCGCGCTCTGCGGCAGTCAAGCCGATCTGGTGGAGGGCCTCGGGCGCATCCCTGCGCGCGAGCCTGCGGGCACCGACGGGTCAACCGGCCCTATCGCCGGCGAAGCTGGCGCCCTAGCCTGAGCTCACGGCGATTCCAGGCCTGCCCGGTGTACTGGCTGCGGGCTGGCCCGACAGGGCGCCGCCGATTTCCGGCCGAGGGAGTACATCGTGTGGTGGCAAGACCTGTTGTGGGGTTTCTGGAATGGGCTGACGGCATGGATCGTCCTGATCGCCCATGTCTTCGGCTTCTGGAGTGAATTCCCGTTCTACAACTCCGCCCGTGCGGGAAACTGGTACGACTTCGGCTATCTCCTGGGCATGGGATCTCCCGTGCTGGGCGGCGGCCTGGGAGCCCGAGGACGCTCAAGACGCCGCTAGGCGGACAGCGCGGCGTCGAGCCAACTGCGGAGGGCCGCGGCTTGCGGCGCTCCAGCCTGGCGGGCCGCCACTGCCCCGTTCTTGATGACAAGCAACGTTGGAATGGCCTGGATATCGAACCGGCGGGACAGCTCCGGGGAGGTGTCGACGTCGACCTTCACGAGCTTGACCTTACCGGCCCGCTCCACCGCCAACTTGTCCAGCACCGGGCTGACCATCCGGCACGGCCCGCACCAGGCCGCCCAGAAATCGACGAGAACCGGAACCGAAGACTGCTCCGCCACAACCGGAAAATCTGCGTCACCCGCCGCCACTATCCACGGAAGATCCTGGCCACAATTGCCGCAGCGCGGGTGCCCGGCAGCCGCCGCGGGAATCCGGTTGGTCTTCCCGCAGTGCGGGCACTTGGTCAGGCTGGATTCCACGGCACGCCGGTGCCTTCCCGCATACACGCACTCATGGGTCCATGGGACTCGCCTGCACTTGGACGGGCATAGAGTCGAAGGTCACCGACGCCGAGGACAGGAGACAAGCCAGGAGAAATGAGCGTCCGCGGGAACTGTCGACTTCGCCGGCCCGCTGGAATACAATCCGCTTGGGAAGCAGGCGTGGGTTTCCGGCTGTGCTTCCCCGATCTTCATCGGTCTCGAACTGTGGATACTTCATCACGGCCACGGGAGCACACCATGAGAAAACTAATGACATTTCCATCCGCGGCTGCTATCGCCGCGGTGTTCCTTTCCACCCTCACGGCTGCGGCCGCCACCCCGAACGGACAGCCACCGGCCACTCTGGCGGGCGGACTGGTGGCCCCGCTTCATGTCAGCGCCGGCCATGACAAAACCGTCACGGTCAGCGAAGAATTCGCGGGCCGGCTGACCCGGATCGACGCTCACGGTACCAAGAGCGTCCTCTACTCGAATCCTGCTTGGGACGTCGCCGGAAATGCCCAGCGCGGATCGACAACCTACTTCCTCGAGAGCCAGGGCGCTGGGCCCGAGGACCAACGTCCGCTCGCCGGTCATGTTCACACCATCGATGGCGACGGTCGGCAACGCACCTACGGCGACTTCGCCGCACTGGAAGCTGGGCATAACGCCGACGGAGAAGTCCACTACGGCTTCCGCAACCTGCCGAACGGGTGCGCAGCGCTGCTGCCGCCCGAGATGCCGGCGGCCTACAACGGTGAAGTGGATTCCCATCCATACGGGATTACCGTCTCCGGCCACACCCTCTATGTGGCGGATGCGGGCGCAAACAGCGTGGTGTCCGTTGATATAGAGAGCGGGAAGACACGGACCGTCGCTGTACTGCCGCCTCGGCCGTTCACGATTACGGCCGAAGCCGCAGCCGCCAACCACCTGCCGGCCTGCGTGGTCGGGCGGAGCTACGACTTCGAGCCGGTACCCACCGATGTTGGGGTTGGGCCGGACGGCTGGCTCTACGTCACGTCGTTGCCGGGAGGACCCGAGGACCCGTCCTTTGGGGCCAGGGGCGCCGTCTTCAAGGTGGATCCGGACAACGGTCACGTGAAGGTGTTCGCGGACAAGATCCTGTCCCCCACCGGCTTGGCGGTCGATAACGACGGCGACGTGTTCGTCGCGTCCCTGTTTGGTATGGGAGTCCTCAAGATCGACGGGGACTCCGGCCGGCAGAGCACGCTGTTGAGCGCTGGGCTCACGGCCGACGTCGCCCTTCAAGGTTCCACGCTGTACGCCACCGTCAACGCCCTTCCGCCTGAGGGCCCCTCGACAACACCCCCCAACGGCCAAGTCGCGGTCCTGAGCCTCAAGCACGCATCGCAAAATAGCGCCTCTGGCACCTAGCAGCACCAAGACCCGGAACAGCAGGGGCCGGATCCGTTACCGGTTCCGGCCCCTGCTGTGGAAGGCATTCCTACTTGTTGCGGTCCTCATCGATTGCGTCGTTGTCAATGAGGTCCAAGTCCTCTTCGTCAAAGTCGTCCTCGTCGAGCTCCACGTCCTGCGGAGTGTCACTCTTGTAAGGATCGGCGTCGCCGGCGTGCTTTGCACTTTCGGCAAGCGCGGCCACCTCGGCGTCCCGCTTCTTCGCCGCCCGGAGCAGCTCCTCAAGGTTCGAGGCGTTGACAGGGATCTGGTCAGCCACGAACTCGAGCGTCGGAGTCAGCCGCACGGTGATGTTCCGCCCGACTTCCTGCCGCAGCACGCCCTTGGCCTTCTCAAGCCCCTTGGCGGCATCGGCCTGGGCCACCTCGTCACCGAACACGGTGTAGTAAACAGTTGCGTGCTGCAGGTCGTTGGTCACCCGAGAGTCAGTCACGGTGACGCCTTCCAGGCGGGGATCCTTCACCCTCCGGCCCAGCGCCTCAGCAACGACAACCTTAATCCGCTGCGCCAACTTGGCGGCCCGTGCGGGATCAGCCATTTCCACTCCTAAAAATTTGGATGTACGACGGCGCTGTAACGGCTGCCGTACACCAGTTGGGTTTTCATGCCACGCGCCTAAGGCGAGTCTACGACGGACTCCCGTTGGATTCTTCCGGCGGCCCTTTGGAGCCGTGGAGGGGGCCCGGGAGTGGCATCGGGCCACCCAGCGTAGGGGCGGGGCCCCCTCTACGGCGGAAAAGTGCAGGGCCGCCGGAAAATCCAACGGCCCCGCACCTGTACTGCTAAACCAACCTAGACGCGCGGCTTCTCGCGCATCTCGAAGGTCTCGATGATGTCACCTTCGGTGATGTCGTTGAACGAGCCAAGACCGATACCACACTCGAAGTCCGTGCGGACCTCGGTAGCGTCGTCCTTGAAGCGCTTGAGCGTCTCAACGGTGAGGTTGTCACCGATGATCTTGCCGTCGCGGCTGATGCGGGCCTTGGCGTTGCGCCGGATAACACCGGAGCGGACGATCGAGCCTGCAATGTTGCCGAACTTGGAGGAACGGAACACTTCGCGGACCTCGGCGGTGCCAAGCTGGACCTCTTCGTACTCCGGCTTGAGCATGCCCTTGAGGGCTGCCTCAATGTCATCGATTGCTGCGTAGATGACGGAGTAGAAGCGCATGTCCACGCCTTCGCGGTCTGCCAGTTCGGCAACACGCTCGGCGGGCTTGACGTTGAAGCCGATGATGACGGCGCTGTCGACCGTTGCCAGGTTGACGTCGTTCTGCGTGATCGCACCGACACCGCGGTGGATGACGCGGAGCTGGACACCCTCGCCGACGTCGATCTTGAGCAGCGCGTCTTCGAGGGCTTCCACGGCACCGGACACGTCACCCTTGAGGATGAGGTTGAGGGTGTCGATCTTGCCATCGGCGACGGCCTGGTCGAAGTCTTCCAGGCTGATGCGCTTGCGGCGCTTGGCCAGGGCGGCGTTGCGGTCGGCGGCTTCACGCTTCTCGGCGATCTGGCGGGCGGTACGCTCGTCAGCGGTCACGAAGAAGGTGTCACCGGCGCGCGGGACGTTGGACAGACCCAGCACCTGCACGGGGCGGGACGGGCCGGCCTCGGTCAGGGCGCTGCCGTCGTCGTCGAACATCGCACGGACGCGGCCGTGGGCCGTGCCTGCCACGATGGTGTCGCCGACGTGCAGGGTACCGGACTGAACCAGGACGGTGGCCACGGAACCGCGGCCCTTATCCAGGTTGGCTTCAATCGCGATACCGCGGGCGTCCTTGTTCGGGTTGGCGCGCATGTCCAGGGCAGCGTCTGCGGTGAGCAGAACGGCGCCGAGGAGCTCGTCGATGTTCAGGTTCTGGCGGGCAGAGACCTCCACGAACATGGTGTCGCCACCGTATTCTTCCGGAACCAGGCCGTACTCGGTCAGCTGGCCGCGGACCTTGTCCGGGTTGGCGCCTTCCTTGTCGATCTTGTTCACGGCCACGACGATCGGCACGTTGGCCGCCTGGGCGTGGTTGAGGGCCTCAACGGTCTGCGGCATGACGCCGTCGTCCGCTGCGACCACCAGGATGGCGATGTCGGTAACCTTCGCACCACGGGCACGCATGGCGGTGAACGCCTCGTGGCCCGGAGTATCGATGAAGGTGATCTTGCGATCGATGCCTTCGTGGGCGTGGGTGACCTGGTAGGCACCGATATGCTGCGTGATACCGCCGTGCTCGCCCGCCATAACGTCGGACTTGCGGATGGCATCGAGCAGTCGGGTCTTACCGTGGTCAACGTGACCCATGACGGTGACAACCGGAGGACGTGCCTCGAGGTCTTCATCGCCTTCGGCTTCCAGTTCGGCGTCGAAGTCGATGTCGAAGGTGGAGAGCAGCTCGCGCTCCTCGTCCTCCGGGGACACAACCTGGAGCTTGTAACCAAGCTCCTCGCCGAGCAGGGCGAAGGTCTCTTCATCCAGCGACTGCGTGGCCGTGGCCATTTCGCCGAGGTGGAAGAGGACCGTCACCAGTGCTGCCGGGTTTGCCTCGATCTTGTCGGCAAAGTCCGTGATGGACGAGCCACGGCGAAGCCGGACTACGGTGTTGCCGTCGCCGCGGGGTACGCTCACGCCACCCAGCGACGGAGCACTCATCTGCTCCAGTTCCTGACGCTTGGCACGCTTCGACTTGCGCTGCTTGCCACGGCCTGCGCCGCCCTTACCGAAGGCACCCTGGGTGCCGCCGCGACCGCGACCGCCCTTACCAAAGCCACCACCGGCCGGAGCGCCGCCACCGGCACCGGGAGCACCGGTACCCGGAGCGCCACCCGGACGGCCCGGACCACGGCCTCCGCCGCCGGGACGGCCGGCACCAGCGGGTGCGGGACGCTCGGTGCGGTTAGGCATCATGCCGGGAGTCGGGCGGTTGCCGCCGGCTCCTGCCGGACGACCGGCGCCGGGAGCGCCGGCCGGACGCGGGGCGCCGGGGCGGGGGCCGCCTGCGCCTGCTGCCGGACGGGGACCACCCGGACGGGGGCCGCCTGCGCCTGCTGCGGGGCGCGGACCACCGGGGCGTTCACCCTCGGTGCGGCTTCCGCCCGGACGGGGCATGCCCTGGGAAGGAGCGAACGGGTTGTTGCCCGGACGCGAGGGACGTTCGTTGTCGCCGCCGCGGCCGCGGGGCATGCCCTGGGACGTGGCGAACGGGTTGTTGCCGGGACGGGGACCTGTCTCTTATACACATCTCCGAGCCCACGAGACCATTAAAAAAAAAAAAAAAAAAAAAAAAGAGAAGCGGACGAGGTGGCACCGGTCGTGTAGGTATGAGACGGGGAGGCTGCATGCGATTAACGAGC
>NZ_JAFKON010000010.1 GCF_022803015.1 Arthrobacter humicola | reverse complement strand
GCCCGCGGCCGCGCCGGAAGCGGCCGCACCGGAAGCGGCCGCGCCGGAAGCGGCCTCGCCGGAAGCGACCGGGCGGGACGCAACCGGGCCGGATGCGGCCGCCAGAGAAGCGCCCGCCCCGGCTGCGCCCGCACCCGCAGCGTCCTTGGTCAATTTGGATTCCTTCGGCTGCTTCGGTTGCTTCGGCGCCTTCGGTGCCCGGGGCTTTCGCACCGGGACAACAGCTTCGCGGGCAACCACGTGGGCAGGCGCGTCCTCCCGGCCCAGGAAGTCGCCGGCAAAGAACGGGATCCAGCGGCCCAGCACCGTGGCGGCGAAGAGCCCCAAAGCGCCCAGGAGCGCGATCAGCATGCTCGGCACGAACGCCCCGGCGGCGGCGAGGAAAAAGAAGGCCAGCGTGAACGACGCTACAACGGACGCGAACTGGTCGATCGACAGGGATCCGATCCGGATCTTGGTCGACGGACTCAGGCGGCGGGCCACGAACAACGCGGTGACAATGAGCGGCAGCACGATGCCCAGGCCCAGGAAGAAGAGGCTGCCCAGGTTCCAGAGGTTGTAGGCGAAGGCAAACATCGGAATCAGTGAGGCGATGAAAAGAAGCAGTGTGGAGCCGAAAACGGTGAGGTCACGGATGGTGAACGGGCCGAGGACGGCTTCGTTCTTCTTCCCGGTCTTCTTGTCCACCGTGAAGCGTGGCGCATCCCCGAACCCGGCGGGCCCCGGCTGCGCCGTTCCACCCTGGTTCTGGGCGGGCGCCCGGAGCTGCCCGTTGTCTTGCTCGTTCATTCCGTATCTCCTTAGCATGGCGGCGCCCTGGACAGCGCCGTCTAACGGCAGGCAAGGACAGGACCGCCAGCGGTCCAGTCGCCTCCATCGGATGTCACAACTTCATCTCAGCCTAGCCAAGTGAATGGCCGATCACTAGCTGACAAGCCGAGGGCGGACGCAGCAGAATTCCCCAGATTTCCGAATCCCGGACCCTTGCCCCGGCCCGCCGTCCGGCGCCGGGGACAGACCACTCGGCGCTTAACGAACACCGCTCACGGAGCTGTTTGTGACGGGGCGCACGTTTGGTCGGACCCAAGTATTAGTGTTGATTCCAGACAGCGCTGGCGGCACTGCCGCCGTCTGCCGCCGCCCGACGTCGCGCAAGCGGCCCGGCGCGACGGTGACGGGCACGGCCGCGCAGCCCGGATCGATGAATGATGAGGTTCACCATGTCCCAGCAGACACCCGGCTCCATGGTCACGCAGATGACCCAGGGCGATGCCTTCGAAAACCTGTCGCAGGAGAACCGCCGTTTCGCGCCGTCCGCCGAGTTCGCCGCGAACGCAGTGGTCACCGCCGCCGATTACGCCGAGGCCGACGCCGACCGTCCCGCGTTCTGGGCGAAGCAGGCCCGGGAGCTGCTGAGCTGGTCCAGGGACTTCACCCAGGCGCTGGACTGGTCCGACCCGCCGTTCGCGAAGTGGTTCGTCGGCGGCGAGGTCAACGCGGCCTACAACGCCCTGGACCGGCACGTCGAGGCCGGCAACGGGGACCGGGTGGCCATCTACTTCGAGGGCGAGCCCGGCGACACCCGCACCTACACCTACGCGCAGCTGACCGAGGAAGTGAAGAAGGCCGCGAACGCGTTCGAGTCCCTCGGCGTGGCCAAGGGCGACCGCGTGGCCGTGTACCTGCCCATGATCCCCGAGGCCGTCATCACCCTGCTGGCCTGCGCCCGGATCGGCGCGATCCACTCCGTGGTCTTCGGCGGCTTCTCCGCCGAAGCCCTGCGCTCCCGGATCGACGACGCCGAGGCCAAGCTCGTGGTCACGGCCGACGGCACCTACCGCCGCGGCAAGCCCAGCGCGCTGAAGCCGGCCGTCGACGACGCGTTGTCCCACGAGGGAGACGGCACCGGACACACCGTGCGGAACGTCGTGGTGGTCAAGCGCAACGGGGCGGCCGTGGACTGGCACGAGGGCCGGGACCACTGGTGGGCCGACACCGTCGGCGCCGCGTCCGCCGAGCACACCGCCGTCGGGCACGACTCCGAACATCCGCTCTTCATCCTCTACACCTCCGGCACGACGGGCAAGCCCAAGGGCATCCTGCACACCACCGGCGGCTACCTCACCCAGGGCGCCTACACGCACAAGGCGGTCTTTGACCTCCACCCGGAGACCGACGTCTACTGGTGCACCGCCGACGTCGGCTGGATCACCGGGCACTCCTACGTCGCCTACGCCCCGCTGATCAACGGCGCCACCCAGGTCATGTATGAGGGCACCCCGGACTCCCCGCACCAGGGCCGCTGGTGGGAAATCGTGGAGAAGTACAAGGTCTCCATCCTCTACACCGCCCCCACCGCGATCCGCACCTTCATGAAGTGGGGCAAGGACATCCCGGCCAAGTCCGACCTCTCCTCGATCCGTGTCCTCGGTTCCGTCGGCGAACCCATCAACCCCGAAGCCTGGATGTGGTACCGCGAGAACATCGGCGGCAACGCCGGCAAAAACGGCGAACGCAAGGAGCACCCCGCGCCGATCGTGGACACCTGGTGGCAGACCGAGACCGGGGCGCAGATGATCGCCCCGCTGCCCGGCGTCACGGCCACCAAGCCCGGCTCGGCCCAGGTCCCGCTGCCGGGCATCGCCGTGGACGTCGTGGACGAACTCGGCGAATCCGTACCCAACGGCCACGGCGGCTTCCTCGTGATCCGCGAACCCTGGCCTGCCATGCTGCGCGGGATCTGGGGCGACCCGGAGCGGTTCAAGGACACGTACTGGTCCCGCTTCGAGACCATGTACTTCGCCGGCGACGGCGCCAAGAAGGACGAGGACGGCGACATCTGGCTGCTGGGCCGCGTCGATGACGTGATGAATATTTCCGGCCACCGCCTCTCCACCGCCGAAATCGAATCCGCCCTCGTCTCCCACCCCGCGGTGGCCGAAGCCGCCGTCGTCGGAGCCGCGGACGAGACCACCGGCCAGGCCGTCGTCGCCTTCGTGATCCTCCGCGCCGACGCCACGGACACCGGCGACGCGACCGTCCAGGAGCTCCGCAACCACGTGGGGAAGGAAATCGGCCCGATCGCCAAGCCCAAGATCATCCTCGTGGTCCCCGAACTGCCCAAAACCCGGTCCGGCAAAATCATGCGCCGCCTGCTCAAGGACGTCGCCGAAGGCCGCGAAGTTGGCGACGCGACCACCCTGGCAGACAACACGGTCATGACCCAGATCGCCCAGTCACTGAAGAAATAGCCGGCTCGTTCCGATGGGGGTTCGTCGGCGGTGTTTGGCTGGCCTGTTTGTCCGACGGCGGCGCCGCCCACCGCGGTGGGCCGCGCCGCCGTCGTCGTTGGTCCTGTCTGTCGACGCGGCCGCGGCGGGAACATCCGCAGAAGCGAGGAATGCGTCAGTAACGAACCGATTGGCAGTAACGAACGGCGCGGGCGGGCCGCGGCGCGATAGATTTGCAGACATGACTGAAGCCACCTCCGCCACCGCTGCCGGTCGCGGCACCATCCTGGTTCTCAACGGACCCAACTTGAACCTGCTTGGCACCCGCGAGCCCGAGAAATACGGGACGGCGACGCTGGCCGACGTCGAACAGCTCGCCAAAGACGCCGGTGCCGCGCACGGCCTGGACGTCGAGTGCTTCCAGTCCAACCATGAAGGGGCCCTCGTGGACGCCATCCACGCCGCCCGCGGGAAGGCGGTGGGAATCGTGCTCAACGCCGGCGCCTACACGCACACGTCCGTGGCCATCCGGGACGCCATTTCCGCTGTTGCCCTGCCGACGGTCGAGGTGCACATCACCAATGTTCACGCCCGCGAGCCTTTCCGGCACCATTCCTACCTTTCGGACATCAGCAAGGCCGTGATCGCCGGCGCCGGGATCCTGGGCTACCGCTTCGCGGTGGAATACCTCGCCGGGCTGCACGCGGCCGGGGACTGAGCATGTCCCCCCGCGGAACCCGCGGCGGCGGAAGCATCCGGGGAACCGTCCGAAGTTCCGGACCCGGCCACGGGCACTGCTTCGGACACAGCGCAGTGGTACCGGCACTTCGGCACGGTCGACGCCCCCGGTTCCTCCCCCTGCTATGCCGCGTGGTCCGTGGGGATCGCCGGGGACGCCGAGGTGATTCGGCGGATTGATCAGTGGCCGCACAACAAGCGCCAGCCGCTGCTGATCGTCGCCGCGGCCCGGTTCCTCGGCGCGCAGATCAGCCCTTACCGCGATTTCCGGAGGTTCCTGGACCATCACTGGGACGCGGTCTCGGAAATCGTGCTGTCCCGTTCCACGCAGACGAACGAGGCCGGACGCTGCGCCACCCTGCTGCCCTCACTCGCGCAGATTTCCGCGGCAGAGGGCCGGCCGCTGGCCCTCATCGAGGTGGGCGCCTCGGCGGGGCTGGCACTGTTCCCTGACCGCTACGGTTACGAGTTTGTCGACACCGGGGCGGGGGCACCGGATGAGTCGGCGGCGGACCCGGCGGCGGAAGCAAGGACGACGCGGCTGGTTCCGGATGGCGCCCAGCCTGGCACGTTTCCGGTCCTGCGCTGCCTCACCGCGGGCCCGGTGCCGCTGCCGGCGGAAATTCCCCGGGTGGCATGGCGTGCCGGGATCGACCTCAACCCCCTGGACGTGCGCGACCCGGCCGACGTCGCCTGGCTCGAAGCCCTCGTCTGGCCGGAGCAGGAGTTCCGGCTTGAACGGCTGCGCCAGGCGACCGCCATTGCCAGGGAACGGCCGCCGCTGCTGGAGGCCGGCGACGTCAACGAACAACTTGTGGAACTCGCCGGCCGAGCCCCCGGCCGACGCCGCCCTGGTGGTATTCCACAGCGCCGTCATGGCGTACCTGGATGCCGGCGGCCGCTCCCGGTTCCGGCGCACCATGGCGGACCTTGCCGCGGAGCGGGGCTGCCACTGGCTCTCGAACGAAGGCCTCATGGTGGTAGTGCAGGCAGACGGGTCCAGTGTGGTCCCGGAAATGGATGACGCCCGGCTCTGCGGCCGGTTCCTGCTGCTGCAGGACGGCCAGCCGGCAGCCATCACGGGCCCGCACGGGCAGAGCCTGGAGTGGCTCTAGCCTGCGTGCGGCTCGAGCCTGACTGTGGCTAGGGCCTGCGTGGCAGTCCGGTCATTTCTTGATGCACTGTCCGGACGAAACGGCACTGCCCAGACCCGGCGCCTGAGCCGCCACGGGGCTCAGGTCATTCATGGTGATCGCAAATCCGAGCGAGGACTCGGTTGTGGCCTTGGCAAAGACCACCCCCGCCACCTGCCCGTCCATGGTCAGGAGCGGACCCCCGGAGTTGCCCGGCTGCACGTCGCCGGCCAGCCGGTAGACGTCCTCGGGCGACGCATTCTTGCCATAGATGTCCGGGACCAGCACGGTGGCGATGTCCTGCACCGTGGCTGGTTTGGACTGGAAAGGCCCGCCGTGCGGATAGCCGGCAAAGGCCGCGGCGCTGCCGGACGGCAGGTCGGCAGCCAGCGCCAAGGGTTCCGAGCGCAGACCGTCAACGGCCACGACGGCGAGGTCGTGCTGGGAGTCAAAGTACACGACGCGCCCAGGCAGTGCGCGGCCACCGGGCGTTTCCACCACCGGTTCGTCGACCCCGGCGACCACATGGGCGTTGGTCACCACGCGCCCGGGGGCGACCACGAAGCCTGTTCCGGTCTGGTTTTGGCCGCACTGGTAGGCGGTTCCGGCGATCTTGAGCACGGACGCGGCGGCCTTGTTCAGCGCCGGCGTGTCCGTGCTGGTGTCCGGAACGGCAACGGGCTGGCTCTGGCCGAAGCCGTCCAGCAGGGTGGGGATTCCCTCGCCGATCACGGCGGAACGCAGCTGCGCCATTGATGCCTTGACCGGCATCGGCGTCACGCCGTCGATGAACCTGATGACTTTGGATTCCGCGAGCTGCTGGGACACCAACGGCACACCGAGGGCCCCGATGCTGAACGCCAGCATCGACATCACGAGGGCGGACACCACCACGTTCACGCCTCCGCCCACGAGGCGGTCCGCCGCCCGCAGGGGGCTGAACGGGACCACGCTGCGGATTCGCCGCCCGATCATGGTGCCGAGGCCGTTGCCTACGATCATCAGAAGGACCGCCGTGGCAACGATCGCCGTCAGGCGCCAGCCGCTGTCCTCCACTAGGCCGCTGACGATGGGCACGGAGACGAAGGCGGCGACGGCGCCTGCCGCGAATCCCGCGATGCCTCCGAGCGTCACAAGGAAGCCGTTGCGAAGACCGTGGATCAGGTAGGACAAGAGCGCCACAACCAACACCAGGTCCAAAATGGTCAAGCCAAACACCGGGGCTCCTCACAGACAGTTCAGCGACGATTCTACCGGTGTAAGCTGAACGTTTGCCGACCGGCCGCCAGCCTGCACAGGGATCTGCGCGGACTTCCCGAGCCGTGCGCTTTCGGCCCCTTCAGGCGTTTCCGTGCCAACTACGTCACAGAAGCTCCAAAATTCTGAAAGAATGGCTGAAGCGCCCCAGCCGACACAGCTAATCAGGAGATTTCATGGATATCGAGGTATTGCGCCGCGCACCCCTTTTCGCCACGCTCGACGACGAGGCGTTCCGTCTGCTGACGGACGAACTTACCGAAGTGGACCTTTCACGCGGTGCCTCGGTATTCCGGGAAGGCGACCAGGGTGACCAGCTTTACTTCATCGTCTCCGGCAAGGTGAAGCTCGGCCGCACGTCGCCGGACGGTCGCGAATCACTGCTGGCCATCCTCGGCCCTGGCGAACTTTTCGGCGAAATGGCGCTGTTCGACCCCAGCCCGCGCACGGCCACGGCAACTGCCGTTTCCGAGACGCGTCTCGCCGGCCTGAAGAACGAGAGCCTCAACGCGCTGCTGCGCACCCGCCCCGAGGTCTCGGCCCAGCTGCTGCAGGCCTTGGCACGCCGCTTGCGCCGCACCAACGATTCCCTTTCCGACCTCGTCTTCTCCGACGTGCCGGGCCGTGTGGCCAAGGCGCTGCTGGATCTGGCCGACCGCTTCGGCCGCCCGGCGACCGACGGCGTCCTGGTCGCCCACGAACTGACGCAGGAGGAGCTCGCCCAGCTGGTCGGCGCCTCCCGTGAAACGGTCAACAAGGCCCTCGCAGAATTCGTGCAGCGCGGCTGGCTGCGCCTGGAAGCGCGCGCCGTCGTCATCCTTGACATGCAGCGCCTGCGCCAGCGTTCCCGCTAGGGATCCCCAGCAGCAACCACGAAGGCCGGCCCCGGAAACGGGACCGGCCTTCTGCCGTTAATCTTCTGCCGTTAATTCTCGGAGCAGGTCCCCGGCTGGTTGTCCGCGGGACGTGTCCCGGGCCGGCACGCAGCACGAAGGGACATGTCCAGTGCTCAGGAGCAGGGCGGGGCATGTCCCCGGGCTCGCACCGGGCATCAAGGGACATGTCCAGCCCCGGCTGCGAGGACTGGACATAACGCCACTATGTCCACCGGACAGGCCGACCGGAGGACATGTCCCGGGCCGGCACGCAACACGAAGGAACATGTCCAGCGCTCAGGAGGAGTGCGGGACATGCCCCGGGCCGGCACGCAGCACGAAGGGACATGTCCAGTCCTTAGGAGCAGCGCGGGGCATGTCCCGGGGCATGTCCCGGGCCACGTCCCGGGCTCCCCGTGCAGCCAAGCCCTAACAGGCCGCCCGCATGGAGCCAGCCTTCCGTGGCGTCGGCGCTCCCCGGGCCTAGCGTTCCCGCTGCGGTTCGCCGGCGATCGTTTTGGCTGCTTCGACTTCGAGCATGAGACGGCCGTCTTCCTCGACCAGCTTCGGCTGGTAGACGTGGGCCTTGCGCTTGTAGCTGAGGTAGGCGATGCAGCCGTTGGCCTTGGCCATCTTCTCAAGCATGATCTCCGAGCCAGGGACCAGGAGTTCGCCCAGGGTCCGGCCGACGGTGTTCTCCTGCCCCACCTCGTCACCCAGCACGGTGCTGTCCCGCTCGCTCACGACTTTCCGGACACACACCCAGCGGCCCCAGATCCCCTTGCTGGCCAGCAGCGAGGGCTGCTGGTTCACGGGCACCGTCGCGGCGAAGTACCGGGTATTGAACCGGCGGTGCGCGAAATCGGGGCTGAGCCAGTTCACCAGGGGTTTGAGCAGGTCAGTGCGCAGCGAGAGCCCGCGCTTGGCGAGCAGGTCGGTGAAGGATTTCTCCTGCTCGGCCACGGCTTCGCGGGCGCGCATCCAGTCGGCGCGGGAGGTCAGCTCCACCGTGGTGGACAGGTCGGGGCCGGCCAGCAGGATGCCGGTCTCCTCGAACAGTTCACGGATGGCACCTACGACGTGTCGGCGCGCCAGCCCGACGTCGGACGTCCCCATCTGCTCGGCCCAGTGCTGGGGTGAGGGGCCCAGCCAGCCGACGGCGTCGTCGTCGGTGGCTTCCAGCGATCCGCCGGGGAAGGCGAGGACACCGAGCGGGGAGGACCCCGTCCGGTAGCCGAGCCAGGTCTCCAGGCCCGTGGGCGAATCCCGCAGGAGGATCACCGAGGAGGCCAAACGGGGCGCGCGGGGCGTCCGCTCACCGTGTTCAATCCAGCTGCGGGCTGCTCCCTCAAGATCCGGGGGCAGGACGAACAGGCGGCGTTCTAACTGAGGCAACGAAGTAACCGGTCTACTAGGCGAATTCAGCGATCAGTTCGACTTCGACAGGCGAGTCGAGCGGCAGAACGGATACGCCGACGGCGGAACGTGCGTGCTGGCCGGCGTCGCCGAGGACTTGGCCCAGCAGCTCCGAGGCGCCGTTGATGACACCGGGCTGGCCGGTGAAGGAAGGGTCGGAGGATACAAATCCGACAACTTTGACGATCCGCGTGATGCGGTCGAGGTCGCCGATCACACTCTTGACGGCGGCCAGGGCGTTGACGGCGCAGACGGCAGCGTAGGCCTTCGCGTCCTCCGGAGACACCGTGGACTCGTCGGAGGCGCCCGCCGAACCGGTGGAAACCTTTCCGGTGGCCTCGAGCTTGCCGTTGATGAACGGCAGTTGCCCGGATGTGTAGACGTGGTTGCCGGAAATCACGGCCGGAACATACGCCGCGACCGGAGCCGCAACGTCGGGGAGCGTCAGGCCCAGCTCCGCGAGGCGCTGTTCGACGGCGGACGACGCGCCCGCGCCGGCCGTGGGGCTCGCTGCGCCGGCTGTGTTTTCGGAGATGTTTTCCGCGCCCGCCGGCGTGGCCGGAACGGCTTCTGAGGGGGTGCTCATGGCTACTGCTTCTCCCGCTTCAGGTAGGCAACCAGGCCGTTTCCATCGGGTCCCGGAACAACCTGGACGAGCTCCCAGCCGTCGTCACCCCACTGGTCCAGGATCTGCTTTGTGGCGTGAATAATGAGCGGAATCGTGGCGTACTCCCATTTGGTCATGACATAAAGCCTAGTCGTTGCCGGTAAAGTGGAAAACATGGCGACTGGCAAGAACCCTTTATTCGACACGGCCACCACCCTCGGAAAGATCTTTCTTTTCCTGGGCGTGAGCGCTATTTGCGGTGTCCTGGTGGCGGGCCTCCTGGTCCCCGCGGCGGCCGTTTCGGGCAGCGCGGCGAGCGGTTCGATCCAGTTCTTTGACACGCTCCCCGCAGAGCTGAAGGTCGATCCGCCGAGCCAGTCGACCACGATCCTGGCGTCCGACGGCAGCCCGATCGCCAACCTCTACGCGGAAAACCGCACCCGTGTTTCGCTGGACCAGATGTCACCGCACATCAAGGACGCGATCATCGCCATCGAGGACAGCCGCTTCTACGAGCACGGCGGTGTGGACACCACCGGCATCCTGCGCGCGCTCGTGAGCACCGCCCGCGGCAACAAGCAGGGCGCGTCCACGATTACGCAGCAGTACGTGAACAACGTCATCAACTCCTCGCTGGAGGCCGAAGGCAAGGGCAGCGAGGTCCTGCTCAACGGCGTCAACAAGGGCGTCGGGGACAAGCTCCGTGAAATGAAGCTGGCCATCGCGCTGGAGAAGAAGTTCACCAAGGAGCAGATCCTCGAGGGCTACCTGAACATCGTCTTCTTCAACCGGGACGCTTACGGCATCGAAGCCGCGTCCAAGTTCTTCTTCAGCACCACGGCCAAGGACCTGACCCTGCCGCAGGCGGCCCTGCTGGCCGGCGTCGTGAACAGCCCCTCCTACTATGACCCGATCACCAATCCGGAGAACGCCAAGGTCCGTCGCGACCTCGTGCTCCGCGCGATGCTGACGCAGGGCAAGATCAAGCAGGCCGATTACGACGCAGCGGTCGCGACACCGGTGCAGACCAAGGTCACCCAGCCCCGCCAGGGCTGTGCCTATTCACAGACGGCGCCGTACTTCTGCGACTACGTGCTCCACCTGCTCCTGAACAACCCGGCCTACGGGGCCGACGCGGCCGAGCGTGAGCGGAAGATCTTCCGCGGCGGCCTGACCATCAAGACCACGCTGGATCCGAAGGCCCAGTCCGTGGCGCAGGCCCAGGTGGACGGGTCGGCCGGCGCGAACCCGGACAAGTGGGGCGCCTCGCTGGTGTCCGTGCAGCCGGGATCCGGCAAGATCGTCTCCATGGCCCAGAACACCGTCTGGTTCCCGGCCGACGGCAAGTTCGACCAGACCCAGAATTTCAACGTGGACGTGCAGGATGCCAAGGGCAATGACCTCAACGGCCTCGGCGGCTTCCAGCCCGGATCCACGATGAAGCCGTTTACGTTCGCGGAGTGGCTCAACGAGGGCAAGTCGATGAGCACCCAGCTCAACGGCGCCGTGCGGCGATATCCACAGAATTTCCCTTGGAAGAACACCTGCCCGGCACCGACCACCGGCTGGTATGACGCGTCCAACGGGAGCTACGACCTACAGAACGCCGACGAGACCCACTACAAGTACATGTCCGTCCTTGACGGCCTGGCGAACTCCATCAACACCATCACGTTCGCTTCCGCCGCCCAGGTGGACCTCTGCGGGATCCAGAAGGTCGTGGACGCAGTGGGCATCCACGGCGGGCTGCCGAGCGCGGACAACCCCAACCCCCCGGTGCCGATGACCACCCTCGGCAACCTCATCGGGTCCACCCAGACGGCGCCGCTGACCATGGCCAGCGCATTCGCCACCTTCGCCAACAATGGCAAGTACTGTGAACCGATGGCCATCGAGTCGGTAACAGACGCGACCGGCGCCCAGCTGCCGGCCCAATCACCCAACTGCAGGGACGCGATCAAGCCCGAGGTGGCCCACGGCGTCGCGTACGCTATGCAGGAAGTGCTCAACCGCGGCTCGGGCTCGCTCATTGTGCCCCGGATTTCGACCCGGACCACTTTCCCCATTGCGGCGAAGACGGGCACCAACGACAACAACAGCTCTACCTGGGTGGCGGGCTACACCAGCGGCCTCGCGACGGCCACGTGGTTTGGCGATCCCCTGGGCGACCAGAAGCGTGCCGGGCAGAATGTCACGATCAACGGCAACTTCTACAAGGGCATCGACGGTTACATGATCGCCGGGCCGCAGTTCTCGAACTACATGGCCCAGGTGGCACCGGCCTACGGCACCGATCCGTTCCCGGACCCGCCGTCGGACATGCTGTACTCCCCGGCCCCGGTCCCGGACCCGGTAAC
Organism: Arthrobacter humicola; assembly: GCF_022803015.1. Lineage (GTDB taxonomy): Bacteria > Actinomycetota > Actinomycetes > Actinomycetales > Micrococcaceae > Arthrobacter > Arthrobacter humicola_A. The sequence goes on along the minus strand of NZ_JAFKON010000010.1, from coordinate 122,624 downwards.
AGTGCCGCGGACCACCATTCCGACCGGGAAGAGCACCGAGCCGGCCACGCAACCGTCCGCCGACCCGACACCGGCACCCACGAAGTCCTCCGGCAAGAAGTAGCCGATGACCCTGGGCAATGATCTGGCGAGCCGCGTTCGAAGCATCGGACGCGGCTTTGCCGTGACCGCCGCGATCGGGACGGCGGCGGGGGCGGCCGCTACCGGCTACGGGCTGTGGGAGAAGAACCAGTTTGTGGTCAGGGAGGAAACCCTCCCCATTCTGCCGGCCGGGTTCGGCCCGTTCCGGATACTGCACCTGTCCGATATCCACTTCGTTCCGGGCCAGCACCGGAAGGCGCAGTGGCTGTCCTCCCTGGCGCAATTGCGGCCGGACCTCGTGGTGAACACGGGCGACAACCTCAGCCATGCCAAGGGCGTGGACCCCCTCGTGGCGGCTCTGCGACCCCTGCTGGAATTTCCCGGCGTGTTTGTCCCCGGCTCGAACGACTACTTTGGCCCGAGCCTGAAGAACCCGGCGTCATATTTGCTCGGGCCCTCGGGCGAGCGCAAGCACCCGGAAAGGCTCGACTGGCCCCGGCTGCGTTCCGAGTTCGGCATGTCCGGCTGGGTGGACCTGACCAACCGCTGCCAGTCGGTCGTACTCAAGGGCATGCGCTTCGACTTCTCCGGCGTCGACGATCCGCACCTGCGCCTCGAACGGTACGCGGGCTGGCCACGCGGGACCAAGGGCAGGGACGCCGACCCGCACCTGCGCATCGCCGTCGCGCACGCACCCTACCAGCGCGTCCTCGACCACTTCACTGAAGCCGGCGCCCACCTCCTCCTGGCCGGCCACACCCACGGCGGCCAGATCTGCGTCCCGGGCTACGGGGCCCTGGTCACCAACTGCGATCTGCCCACCTGGCGGGCCCGGGGGCTGCACACCTGGGAGAGCAACGGGAGAACGACGCCGGTGAACGTCTCGGGCGGCATCGGCACGTCCCGCTTCGCCCCGGTCCGCATTGCCTGCCGGCCCGAAGCCGTTCTGCTAACGCTGACCTCCCGCGCCTAGGCCTGGCCGCAGCCAGTCCTGCCCGTCCTGCGGTCTGGCGCTCTGGCGGGTGGAAATGTCCTCCCCTCGCGCCGGCCCCACGGGACATGCCCTCCCCCGGTCGCGAGCAATGGGCATAGACCCACCATGCCCACCCGCCACGGCCACCACTGGACATGTCCCACCGGACGGGGCACCCCCACTGGACATGTCCCACCGGGCGCGGCACCACTGGACATGTCCCGGGGTGCCCAGCCATCCGCACCCCATTGCGGATCGCAATGACTGGGCGAGATGCTGGGAGCGCTGAACAACGTGTGAATCCCGTCACCCGATGGCCTAGGGTAGTTGCTACAGGAAACTACATTCAACGGTGCGATCTATGCACGGGCGTCTTAAGAAGCAGGCATGGCCAAGCAGAGCTCATTCTTCACCTCCATCAGCCGTCTCTACCCGCACGTCAGGCCAATCCTGCCCCGGCTGGTCATGGGCCTGCTCTGTGCGCTGCTGGCCAGCGTCATGGCACTGGCCATCCCGCAGGTGCTGCGCGTGCTGGTCAACGAGTCCCTGACCCCCGGCGGCAGCGCGGAAGCCGTCTGGACTGCCTCGCTCCTCATCCTGGTCCTGGGCATCGCCGAGGCGGGCCTCGTGGCCCTGCGCCGGCAGTTCGTCATCAATCCCGCCACCACCGTCGAGACCCGGATGCGGGTCTCGCTCTACGGACATCTGCAGGACCTCACGGTTTCCTTCCATGACCGCTGGGGCTCCGGTCAGCTGCTGTCCCGGGCCATGACGGACCTGAACTTCCTGCGCCGCTGGATGGCCTTCGGCGCCATCATGCTGGTGGTCACGACGCTCACCGTGGTGATCGGCGTCGCCGTGATGTTTGCCATGAGCTGGCAGCTGGCCCTGATCTTCCTGGCCGCCGCCGTGCCGATCATGATCTACGGATTCCGCTTCCGCACCCGGTTCAGCAAGGTGGCCCGGCGCAGCCAGGACCAGGCAGGGGACCTCGCCACCACGGTCGAGGAATCCGTGCACGGCATCCGCGTCCTGAAGGCCTTCGGCCGCAGCCGGGAGGCCCTGGAGAACTTCAACGAACAGGCCGAGGAACTCCGCCAGACCGAGATCGCCAAGGCCAAGCACCTGGCCACCTTCAGCCTGGTGGTGACGCTCCTGCCCGAACTCGCGCTCGGGGCCGGCCTCGTCGTCGGCATCCTGCTGGCCTCCACGGACCAGCTCTCCATCGGGTCCCTGGTGGCCTTCTTCGCCACCGCCGCCGTGGTTGCCGCGCCGGTCGAGTTCTGCGGCATGCTGCTGGCGATGGCCCTCACCGCGAAGTCCGCGGTGGACCGGCACTTCGAGGTCATGGACGCGCAGAACACCATCACCAGCCCGGACCAGCCCCGCCGCCCCGCCGGCCTCAAGGGTGCCCTCAGCTTCCGCAATGCCTCGTTCGCGTTCGAGGACGCCCCGGACAAGCCGATCCTCAAGGACATCACCTTGGACATCCGCCCCGGCGAAACCATGGCCCTCGTGGGCATCACGGGCGGCGGCAAGAGCGCCCTGCTCCAGCTGGTCCCCCGCCTCTATGACGTCACCGGCGGTGCCATCACCATCGACGGGGTGGACCTGCGCGAGTTCGCGGTGGAGGACCTGCGCACCGTGGTCTCCGTGGCGTTTGAGGACACCACGCTGTTCTCCAGCTCCGTCCGGGACAACGTCCTGCTCGGCGCGCCCGACGCCGGATCGGCGGAGGGCCGCGACGCGGCCCTGGAGGAAGCCCTCGACGTCGCCCAGGCCCACTTCGCCTACTCCCTGCCGGACGGGGTGGATACCCTGATCGGCGAGGAGGGCCTCAGCCTCTCCGGCGGCCAGCGCCAGCGCATCGCCCTGGCCCGGGCCATCGCCGCGAAACCGGCTGTGCTGGTCCTGGACGACCCGCTCTCGGCGCTGGACGTGAACACCGAGGTCCTCGTCGAGGCCCGGCTGCGCAAAGTCCTCGCGGACACGACCACGCTGATCGTGGCCCACAGGCCTTCCACGGTGGCGCTGGCCGACCGGGTGGCCCTGCTCGAGGACGGCCGGATCGCCGCCGTCGGAACCCATGCGGAGCTGCTCGCCAGGAACAGCCATTACCGCTACGTGATCGCCAGCCTGGACCCGGAACCGCGGGACCTGGATTCAGAATTGTCCGCCCTCGAGGACCAGTCCGAGGAGATTTCCCGATGAGCAGCGCAACGTTCGGCACCGCCAATGAGGACAACGCGCACCTCAGCAGGAACGAAAGCAAGGCCGTCCGGCGGCGCTCCCTGACCCTCCTGGGCTCCCTGATCCGCCCCGTCCGGGCCCGGTTCTGGCTGACGATCGGCGCTGTCGTCCTGTCCCAGGCCGCCCGCGTGGCCGGGCCGGCCCTGATCGCCTTCGGCATCGACCACGCCCTGCCCGCCGTGCGCGCCGGCGACAACCTTCCCCTGGTGCTGACCGGGGCCGCCTACCTTGCAGCGGCCGTCGTGGCGGCCGGCCTGACCGCCCTGTACGTGACCTCGACGGCGCGGCTCAGCCAGGCGATGCTGCTGGACCTCCGCGTCCGGGTCTTCCGCCACACGCAGCGGCTGAGCCTGGAATTCCACGAGAAATACACCTCGGGGCGCATCATCGCCCGGCAGACCTCGGACCTGGAGGCCCTGCGCGAACTCCTGGATTCCGGCGTGAGCTCGCTGGCCTCGGGAATGCTGTTCATGGCGTTTACCGCCGTGACGGTGTTCGCCCTGGACTGGCGCAGCGGCGTGCTGGTGCTGGCCGCCGGCGTGCCGATGTATTTCCTGGCCCGCTGGTACCAGAAGCACTCCCAGATCGCCTTCCGCGAATCCCGGGTGGTCTCGGCCCGGCTGATCGTGCACTTCGTGGAGACCATCACCGGGATCCGCGCCGTGAAGGCCTTCCGGAAGGAACGCGAGAATGCCGCGGGCTACTCCGAACTGTCGGAGGACTACCGCCGCGCGACCGTCCGCTCCATCAACCTCAACGGCATCTTCCAGCCGGGGCTGGTGCTGATCGGGAACGTGTGCGTGGCCCTCGTGCTGCTCACCGGCGGCTTCCGGGTCCTCAGCGGCGACCTGGAGGTCGGCGTGCTCCTGGCCCTGATCCTGTCCGCCAAGCGCTTCTTCCAGCCGGTGGACCAGATGGCCATGTTCTACAACTCCTTCCAAAGCGCACAGGCGGCCCTGGAAAAGGTCTCGGGCCTGCTCGAGGAGCGGCCCACTGTCAGACCGCCGAAAACACCCGCGGCCCTGTACGACGCGCGGGGCAGCATCGATTTCAACGGCGTTGAATTCCGCTACGGCGACGGCCCGGTGGTCATCCCGAGGCTGGACCTGCACATCCCCGCCGGGCAGACGGTCGCGCTCGTCGGGCAGACCGGCGCCGGCAAATCCACTCTCGCGAAGCTGATTGCCCGCTTCTACGACGTCTCCGCCGGGTCCTTGACCCTCGACGGCGTGGACCTGCGCCAGCTCAGCACCGAGGACCTGCGCCGGAACGTCGTCATGGTCACCCAGGAGGCCTTCCTGTTCAGCGGCTCCGTGGCGGACAACATCGCCCTGGGCCGGCCCGAAGCCTCGCGAGCGGAGATCGAGGACGCGGCCCGGGCGGTGGGGGCGCACGCCTTCATCATGGAACTGCCGGACGGCTACGACACCGACGTCAACAAGCGCGGCGGCCGTGTCTCCGCCGGGCAGCGCCAGCTGATCAGCTTCGCCCGCGCGTTTCTGGCCCGCCCGGCCGTGCTGATCCTGGACGAGGCAACGTCCTCGCTGGACATCCCGTCGGAGCGCATGGTCCAGCAGGGCCTCGCGGGGCTCCTGCGCGGGACGCGGGAGGCCGGCACCCGGGAGGCAGGCCAGCGGCCGTCCGGTGGACAGGCGGGCGGCGGACAACCCGTTGCAGACCCGGCCCCCGGCCCGGACTCGGCCCCCGGTGCCGGGCGGACGGCGCTGATCATTGCCCACCGGCTCTCCACCGTGGAGACGGCAGACCGGGTACTGGTGGTGCACGACGGACGCGTCGTGGAGGACGGCACCCCGGAGCAACTGATCGGCGACGGCGGCGCCTTCGCCCGGCTCCACGGCGCCTGGAAAGACTCGCTGGTCTGAACAGCGCCTGCCGGGACCGGTCGGCGTCCGGGCCGGAACGACGGCGGGACACATCCCGGCCGGCGCCCGATTTCACATCCGGGGCCATGATCGGATACTCTTGTGAAGTTGCTTTTGAAGCAACGGATCGGGATGTGGCGCAGCTTGGTAGCGCGCGTCGTTCGGGACGACGAGGTCGCAGGTTCAAATCCTGTCATCCCGACCAAACACAAAGAGGGCCCTCCACACGGAGGGTCCTCTTTTGTATGTCCGACTGTAGGTCCGGCTGCAGGTTCGGCGCGATTTCATGACCCGGCACCGGCGATCGGCCCGGCCCGGCGCCCTGCCCCGCCTCCGGACACAACGCAGCCCCGGGAGGAAACCTCCCGGGGCTGTGCCGGATATCCGTGCCACGGGCCGCCGGACGTTGCTGCGCCGGGCCTGCCATATCGGGGCTGTTACATCGGGCTTGTTACATCGGGTCGGGCCAGTTGCCGACATTCAGCGAGTGGGTCATGGGGTCGGGCCAGTTGCCCACCGCCTGGGCGGTGCGCATGGGGTCGGGCCAGTTGCCGACGGCGGCAACGTCTGAGACATCGGTAAGTGAAGCAGCGGACAGCACGGCCGGGGCCGCGGCGGAGAATGCCAGTGCGCCCGCCAAAACGGCGCCGGCTGCAATCTTCTTCAACATAAGTTTCCTCAATATGGGTTGGGGTTCCTTAACCAAGTCAGCACTACCCTTGTTGACACACATTGTAAAATGGTTTCTACAGAGACTGTCAAGCATTTAGTACAAAGAATGTCCGGAATTAGGAGGTATCCGTGGGGAACGGATTTGGGGAGAAGCTCCGCGCGGAACGGCTCGAACGGGGCCTGACGCAGGCGGAGTTGGGCCGTGACCTGTACTCCCCCAGCTACATTTCTCTGCTGGAAACCGGACGCCGCGAGCCGACCGCCGATGTCATCGAGGAGCTTGCCCGCCGGCTTGAACTGGCCCCCAAGGCGCTCGAGGCCTGGAGCCAGCCGGTGTCCGTCAGCGACGCCGAATACGTGCTCGCGGGACTGTATGCCCGGCAGGCCTGGGACCTCCGGGACTACCCCGTGGCCGCCACCCACGCCGCCGCCGCCGCCAAGATCGCCCTGGAGGCCAGGAACACCAGCGCGTGGTGGAACATGACCTATATGCAGGCCGAGTGCCTGATCAAGCAGGGCCTCTGGCAGGAGTGCAAGGACGTGGTCCAGAATCTCCTGGAGCACCCGATGGCCGCGGAGTCGGCCGGGCTCGGCGTCCGGGCCCAACAGATGCTCGCCGCAGCCTCGCAGGGCCAGGGGCAGCTGACCGCCGCCGTCGAGCATGCGCAGGAAGCGGTGCGGCTCTGCGCACAGCTGCCCAAAGGCTCCACCATGATCATCGGCGCCCTCCGCGCCCTGATTGGTGCCCTGGCCGAGAGCGGCCGGCTCGATGAGGCCTGGGAGTACTGCCAGGCCATGAACGACCAGATGGACGACCACTCGATGTCCCAGCTCGCCGGCGAGGTGGCCTGGGTGATCGGCAACGTGGCCTTCATGCGCCACGACTATCCCGAGGGGATCAAGTACCACGAGCGGGCCGGCCGGCTGCTCTCCCCGGCCAACGATATCGACCTGTGGGCCCGGTTCAACAAGGCCTCCGCCGCCGTCCGCCTGTCCTCGGGAATCGTCGAACCCGAGACGCTCTCATCGATCGAGCGCGCCGAACTGGCCCTGTCGATTGTCGGCGGCAACAAGACCGACCAGCTGGAGGTCGCCTTCATCCGGGCCCGCTGGCTCTACCTCACGGGCGACATCGTGGCCGCCGTCCAGAAGCTGCGCGAGATCCATGCCGAGCGGGAGGCTCTGGCCCGGCACACGGCCGGCGAGGTCTCCCTGCTGCTGGGGAAGGCGCTCAAGGCTGCCGGGGAGGCCGCGGAGGCGCTGGTGTACCTCGAGGAAGCCCAGAAGGAGTTCAGCGCGGCGGGCGCCTCGGACCGGGTCCAGCAGGCGCTGGACGCCGTGCTCGAGATCAAGCTCGCCCAGCGCCGGGCCGAGGCCGCTTCCGCGGAAGCCTAGCCCCGGCCTTGCCAGGCGAACGGCCCGGCAAGGCGAACGTCTCGGCTAGGCGAACGGCCGGCCGGCCGGGCTAGATTAGGCGAACGTCCGGCCGGTGAGCTTCTCGTAGGCCTCCACGTAGCGGCTGCGGGTGCGCGCCACGACGTCGGCCGGAAGGACGGGCGGGGGCGTGTCCGAGGCCTTGTCCCAGCCCGACTCCGGCGAGGTCAGCCAGTCGCGCACATACTGCTTGTCATAGGACGGCTGCGCCTGCCCGGGCTGGTACGTGGCCGCATCCCAAAACCGTGAGGAATCCGGGGTCAGCACTTCGTCGCCGAGGGTGATGACACCGGTCGCCGCGTCGAGGCCGAACTCCACCTTGGTGTCCGCCAGGATGATGCCGCGGCCGCGCGCGATTTCCTCGGCCTTGGTATAGATCTTCAGGGTCAGCCTGCTCAGGTCCGCCGCGACGTCCGCACCCACGAGGCCCACGACGGCGTCATAAGTGATGTTCTCGTCGTGCTCGCCCACCTCGGCCTTGGCCGACGGCGTGAAGATCGCCTCCTGCAGCCGTGACCCGTCAACCAGGCCGGCTGGCAGCGGGATGCTGCACACTGTGCCCGACGCGCGGTACTCAGCGAGCCCGGTGCCGGTGAGGTAGCCGCGGGCGATGCATTCGACCGGGAACATGTCCAGCTTCTTGCAGATCATTGCCCGGCCCTCGACGGCGGCGGGGACACCGTCGTCGGCCGTGGAGGCGAGGACGTGGTGCGCGACGTCGAGCTGGTCGAACCACCACAGGCTCAGCTGGGTCAGGATGCGGCCCTTGTCCGGGATCTCGCTGGCCAGGACGTGGTCGAACGCACTGATCCGGTCGCTGGCCACCACCAGGACACAGTCCTGGCCGAAGCGTTCCGCGACGGCCGGATCCGCGGGGACGTAAAGGTCGCGGACCTTGCCGGAGTAGACGTGCCGCCAGCCGGGCAGGTCCTGCGTGGCGGTGTCGAGCCCGCCCTTGGTCACGGTCTCAGGCACGGTCTCAGGCGGGGTCTCAGGCATGGTCTCAGGCGTGGTCTCGGGCGTGGTCTCGGGCTGGGTGCCGGGCGTCGGCGCTGCGGATTCGGTCACGTTCATGCCTTCGCTTTCGACGCGGCCGCGGTTCCCGGCCCGGCTACCCGGATCTGGCCGCGGGCGGCCTTGCCGCCGATGTCAGTGCGGAACTGGCTGCCGTCCAGCTGGACGAGCTCGACGCCGTCGTACGCCCGCTCCCGGGCCTCCACGAGGTCCGTGCCCAGCGCCACCACAGCCAGGACGCGGCCGCCGGCGGAGACGACCTTGCCTTCGCCGTCGAGCTTGGTCCCGGCGTGGATCACGTGGACGCCGTCCAGGGCGTCGACCTTCTTCAGGCCCCGGATGCGGTCGCCCGTCCGCGGGGTGTCGGGGTAGTTTTCGGCGGCCACGACGACGGCGACGGCCGTGTCCTTGGACCAGCGCAGCGGCTGCACCTTGTCCAGCTCGCCCTTGGCCGCGGCCATGAGCAGCCCGCCGAGGGGCGTCTTGAGCCGGGCGAGGACGGCCTGGGTTTCGGGATCGCCGAACCGGACGTTGAATTCGATGACCCGCGTGCCGCGCGAGGTCAGGGCGAGGCCGACGAAGAGGACGCCGACAAACGGGGTGCCGCGGTGCGCCATCTGGTTGACCGTGGGCTGGGCGACGCGGTCGATCACTTCCTGCACGAGGCCTTCGGGGGCCCATTCCAGCGGTGTGTACGCGCCCATGCCGCCGGTGTTGGGGCCCTCGTCGTTGTCGAAGATGCGTTTGAAGTCCTGCGCCGGGGACAGGGCCACGGTGTTGGTGCCGTCGCAAAGGACGAACACGGAGACCTCGGGTCCGTCCAGGAACTCCTCGATCACCACGGTGCCGCCCGCGTCGAAGCAGGTCTGGGCATGCGCGAGGGCCTCGTCGCGGTTGGAGGTGACCACGACGCCCTTGCCGGCCGCGAGCCCGTCGTCCTTGACGACGTACGGGGCGCCGAAGGTATCGAGGGCGTCGGCGGCTTCCCCGGCGTTGGAGGCGACGCGGGCCATTGCGGTGGGCACGCCGGCCTCGGCCATGACTTCCTTGGCGAAGGCCTTGGACGCTTCCAGCTGGGCCGCGGCCTTGCTGGGGCCGAAGACCGGGACGCCGGCGGCGCGGACGGCGTCGGACACGCCGGCGGCGAGGGGCGCCTCCGGACCGACCACCACCAGGTCAACGGTGAGCTTGAGGGCCAGCGCGGCGACGGCGTCCGGATTGTTCGCGTCGATCGCGTATGTGGGGACCAGCGCGCTGATGCCGGCGTTGCCCGGGGCCGCGTGGACCTCGGAAACGTTCGGGTCTGCAAGCAAGGATCGGACAATGGCGTGTTCGCGGCCGCCGGGGCCGATGACAAGTACCTTCACAGTCTCCAAGGGTACGTGGTGCACCCCGAAGGCTCCTAAGCTGTGTCGGCCGCTGGACATGCTCAATTTTCGCCGCGGCGCCTCGCGGGCACCGGGCAATCCGCGGCTCGGCGGCGCCGGGCACCGGGGCCACCCGCGGATATGCCCAGTCCCGGCCACGTCCAATGGGCACAATGCCACCATGCCCATGCCCGGGTCCCAGGGCTGGACATGTCCCGTGGTGCCGGAAATCATGCCCACGCCCGGGCCCCAGGGCTGGACATGTCCCGTGGTGCCGGAGAACATGCCCACGCCCGGGCCCCAAGGCTGGACATGTCCCGGGGACCGCGGGGCATGTCCACGCCAGGGTCCGGCAGGAGGGCATGCCCACGCGCCGGAGCCAAGCCCGGCGCCGGACAATCCGCGGGGCGCACGGCTACGAATGGCATGTATGAACAAACCCAGCATGAAGCCCAGCAAGCGGTCCCGCGGCGCCACAGCCCTGGCCGCGGTGGCCGGAGTGGCTGCGGCCGCCGTCGTCCTGTCCGTCGCGGAACTGATCGGGGCGTTCTTCACCACACGGGCGACACCCCTGATTGCGCTGGGATCGACGTTCATCGACTTCACGCCGCTGTGGATGAAGAACTTCGCCGTTGAAACGTTCGGCACCAACGACAAGGCCGCATTGTTCGTCGGCATGGCGGTCACGATCCTGCTCCTGGCGTGCGTGCTCGGCATCGTGGCGTACCGGAAATGGGCCCTGGGTGTGGCCGGGGTGGTGCTGATGGGCGCCGTGATCGTCGGCAGCGTGGTGACGCGGGCCAGCGTCAAGCCGGTCGATGCCATTCCCTCCCTGATCGGCACCGTCGCCGGGCTGGTGGTGCTGCGGCTCCTGATCACCCGGCTGTGGCGGATGCAGGAATGGCCGGACCGGGCCGCCGACCTCGCCGCGAAGGAACCCGAGCGCCCGGCGACCACGCGGCGCGGGTTCTTCGCCGCCGCCGGCATCACCGCGGCCGCCTCGGCTGTTGCCGCCACCGGCGGCCGCCTGCTGAGCGCGGCCCGCAGCAACGTGGCCGCGGCCCGCGAGTCGCTGCAGCTGCCCGCGCCCGCCAAGGCCGCCGCCGCGGTCCCGGCCGGGGTCCAGTCCAAGGCGCCCGGCGTCACGCCGTGGCTGACCCCGAACAAGGACTTCTACCGGATCGACACGGCGCTGAGCGTGCCGGAGATCAACGTCCAGGACTGGGAACTGCGCATCCACGGCCTCGTGGAACAAGAGGTCCGGCTTACCTTCCAGGACCTGCTCGACGCCCAGCTCATCGAATCCCATGTGTCCCTGACCTGCGTGTCCAACCCGGTCGGCGGCAACCTGGCCGGCAACGCCAAATGGCTGGGCATGCCCATCCGCGACGCCCTGAAGCTGGCCCGCCCGACACAGGGCGCGGACATGGTGCTCTCCACCTCGGCTGACGGCTTCAGCGCCTCCACGCCCCTGGAGGTCCTCCAGGACGACCGCGACGCGATGCTGGCGATCGGCATGAACGGCGAGGCGCTCCCGCTCGAGCACGGCTACCCGGTGCGGATGGTGGTTCCCGGCCTGTATGGCTTCGTCTCCGCAACCAAGTGGGTGGTGGACCTGGAGGTGACCCGGTTCGCGGACAGCAAGGCGTACTGGACCCAGCGCGGCTGGTCCGAACGCGGCCCGATCAAGACCATGGCGCGGGTCGAGGTGCCCAAGTCCTTCGCCAAGGTCCCTGCCGGAAAGATCGCCATCGGCGGCACCGCGTGGGCCCAGACCCGCGGGATCACCAAGGTCGAGGTGCAGATCGACAGCGGGCCCTGGACCGAGGCGGTACTCTCCGCCGAGGCCTCCCTCATCACGTGGCGGCAGTGGTCCCTGGACTGGGATGCCACGCCGGGCCCGCACTACATCAAGGTGCGCGCCACGGACGGCAAGGGCGAGGTCCAGACGGACAAGCGAGCGGATCCGGTCCCGGACGGCGCCTCCGGCTGGCAGTCGGTGATGGTGACCGTGGAATAACCGGGGTATCAGCACCGGGCACCATAGACTTGCAGCATGGCTTTGAACCCGCATGCAACATTCACAGTCGACTCCGCCGTCGAACTGGCAGTCATCGAACGCAGCGGCTTCGTGGAGTCCCGCCACATCGGCTCGGCCGTGGTGCTGGCCGCGGACGGGACGGTAGTGATCGAGCTCGGCGATGTGAACGCCCCGATCTTTGCCCGGTCCACGCTCAAACCGTTGCAGGCCCTGGCCTCGATGCAGTCCGGCGTGCCCCTGCGGGGCGCCCAGGTGGCCATCGCGTGCGGCAGCCACGTCGGATCCCTGGACCACATGGACGTGGTCGAGGGCATGCTCAAGGCGGCCGGGGCCAAGGAAGACCAGCTGCAGTGCCCGGCCGACTGGCCCCAGGATGAGACGGCCCGGAACTGGCTCGTGCAGACCGAGCGCGGCAAGTCCCGGCTGGCCTTCAACTGTTCGGGCAAACACGCCGCGTTCCTTTGGGCGTGCACGGAGAACGGCTGGGACAAGAACAGCTACCTCGAACCCAACCACCCGCTGCAGCAGCGCATCCGCTCCGTGATCGAGGAGTACTGCGGCGAACGCATCACCCACCTGGGCATCGACGGCTGCGGCGCGCCGGTTGCCGCCGTCTCCCTGATCGGCCTGGCCCGGGCCTACTCGAAGCTGGCCAAGGCCCCGGGCGACAAGAACTCGAACGCGCGGGCAGCCACCATTGCCACGTCCATGCTGGACTACCCGTGGGCCGTCCAGGGGCGCGGGCAGGCCAACACGATCGTCATGGACGAACTCGGCATCCTGGCCAAGATCGGCGCCGAGGGCGTCCTGGTCATGGCCACCCGCCAGGGCGTCTCGGTTGCCATCAAGATGCTCGACGGCAACATCCGGGCCACTACGCTGGTAGGCCTGACGCTCCTCGCGGCCTCCGGTGCCGTCGAAATCCCTGAAGTGTCCAGCGTCCTGGACAAGGTGGTGGACCCGGTACTGGGCGGGGGACGCCCGGTGGGCAAGATCCGGCTCGGGCGGGCCGTCGCAGCGCTGCTGGACTAGGAGACTCGGGAAAGTGGCTGTATCGCGCCGTCGAATCGCTGTGGACGAGGGCCGCGCGGCCCTCGCCGCGTGGCAGAAAGCCACGGCGACCGCACCGGGCCCGAACGTGCCGGCCGCCGGAGTCACGGGCTCTGGACGACCCGGCGCCGTCCCGCGCACCACGATCGCGACGGCAGTGCGCTACTGCCTGGAGGAAGTCACCGCGCGGGCGCCCGGGAACTCCGTGGAGGTGCGCGTCCCGCCATTCGGCGTCACCCAGTGTGTCGAGGGCCCGCGGCACACGCGCGGCACCCCGCCAAACGTCATCGAGTGCGACGCCGACACCTGGCTGGCGATGGTCAGCGGACGGTTGAGCTGGGCCGACGCCGTCGCCGCCGGCCGTGTTGCCGCCTCGGGACTGCGCGCGGACCTGTCCGCCCTCCTGCCCCTCTAGGTCCCCCGGCGGCGTCCCGCAGGACCCACCAGCCGGGCCCGCGCCCCCAGCCGCGCCTTAGCCGCGCCCCATGAACGGCATGCCCGCAGCTGTCACCACGAGGGATCCCACGTTGGCCGACGCCGGCATCCCGGCCATCAGCAGCACGGCCCGGGCGGCATCCTGCACCGCAAAGGTCGGCTCGGCCCGCAGGCTGCCGTCCGCCTGGGCCGCCCCGGTACCGACGCCAATCTCCTCCATGAGCTCCGTCGCCGCGTTGCCGATATCGATTTGTCCGCAGCTGATGCCGAAGCCCCGCCCGTCCAGGTCAATGCTTTTGGTCAGCCCCGTGATGGCGTGCTTGGTCACCGTGTAGGCCACCGTCCGCGGCCGCGGCGAATGCGCCGCGACCGAACCGTTGTTGATGATCCGCCCGCCCTGGGGCGACTGGGCCTTCATGGCCCGGACGGCGGCAGCGGCGCAGAGAAGGGACCCTGTGAGGTTCACGGCGAGGGTCGCGTCCCAGTCCTCCACGGTGATCTCGTCCACCGCGGCGGCGGGGCCGAACACGCCGGCGTTGTTGAAGAGCACGTCCACGCGCTCCCACTGCCCCAGCGCGGCGGCGAAAAGCCGTTCGACGTCGGCGGGGACGGTGACATCGCACGGGACCGCGAGCGCCTGGCGGTGGCCGGCCGCGGTCTCGCGGAGCGTTTCTTCCTGCCGCCCCGCCAGGACCACCCGGTATCCCTCGGCCAGCATGAGCCTGGCCACTGCGCGGCCGATGCCGGAACCGGCTCCGGTGACGACGGCGACCCTTCCGGGGGTGTGGTGCTGGCTCATGAGGTCCTCCTCGACGGTTACGCGCTGCCCGGCCAGCGTACCGCCGAGACGGCACATCACGGCAGTGTTTCGCGCCCGGACTGCCGCGAAATGTGTTGTCTGCGGCGGCGGCAGAGCGGCGGGAGGCGCGTCAGCCCGGCTGCGGGGCGGACGGCAGAGCGGCGGGAGGCGCTTTAGCCCGGCTGCGGGGCGGACGGCCGAGCGGCGGGAGGCGCTTCAGCCCGGCTGCGGGGCGGACGGCCGAGCGGCAGCCGCCTAGCGGGAGTCGTCGCCGCGGTCCCGGGCCTGCCGGCCCGTGCGGTAGCCGGACCAGAACGCCAGCAGGAGCAACCCGGTGCTGATCAGCGCGACCCCTGCCCAGATCCACGGGCCCATGATCATGAGCCCCTGCAGCACGACCGGCCCCGTGGCCAGCGGAGCATACGCGACCCAGCCAAAGTCCTCCTGCGTCCCCGGCCGGGCAAGAAGGGCCAGCCCGGCGAGGAGCATGGCCGCGGCAGTGAGCGGCACCGCCACACGGCCCAGCAGATTCTTGCGGGCACGGCCGGAGTTCCGATTCCCCCGCTGCTCCATGGCCATACTGTAACCGTTCGGCGCGGCGAACCGGCTGGGGAAACGGCCTACTCGATGATCAGGTCAGGTACGGGCCTGCGCCCTCTTGCCCGCCAGCGAGCCCCCCAGGGTGGAGTTTGAGCGCCCGGCACCGCCGCGCCGCCCCCTGATCACCCGGGCGGACGATCCGGGCACGGCGGCCCGGCCATCGGCGCTGCGGTCCCTGATCAGGCCGGTTCCGGCGATTTCCCTTGCCTGGGCGACGCCGGCAACGGCGGCTTTCTTGGTGGGAAACGTCACTGAGACTGCCATCAGTTGCCCTGCCCCGTCCATCATCCGAATGCGGTAGCCGCCGTCGGGCGCGTCCACGAGCTCAAAATATCCCGCCATTTGCAACACTCCTAGTTCCCTCGTATCCCCCGCCGGGATATTAGTAAGTGTACTTATTTTACGGTGCGGGGAAAGTGCTGAAGGTCCCGCTCTTCGTCCGTCGGCGGTCGCCGCGGCGGGGCCGCGGGGGCCACTGAGGGGCCGCGGGGGCCACTGAGGGGCCGCGGGCGCGGATCACGGAAGCGGGGTGTCGCTACGGCGGACGCCGTCTTCATGCAGTTCCAGCGCGCTCATGACGAGGGCGAAGTGGCTGAAGGCCTGCGGCGTGTTGCCCAGCTGCCGGCCGGTCTCGACGCCCCACTCCTCGCTGAGGAGCCCGACGTCGTTGCGCAGCGCCAGCAGGCGCTCGAACAGCTCCCGGGCCTCGTGGCGCCGGCCAGCCCCGATCAGGGCCTCGACCAGCCAGAAGGAGCATGCCAGGAACACCCCCTCCTCGCCGGGCAGCCCGTCATCGCTCTGTGCCGGCAGGTAGCGGCGCAGGAAGCCGTCGTGCGTCAACTCGCGCTGGACCGCGTCGATGGTTCCGATGATGCGCGGATCATCCGGCGGGAGGAACCCCACCCGGGGCAGCAGCAGGAGGCTCGCATCCAGCTCCGGCCGCCCGTAGGACTGCACGAACGTGTTGCGGTCGGCGTCGAACCCGTTGGCCATGACCTCGGCGTGGATGGCGTCACGCAGCTCCTCCCAACGGTCCGCCGGGCCGGTCAGGCCGAAGTCCCGGACGCCCTTGACCATGCGGTCCGCCGCCACCCAGGCCATCACCTTGGAGTGCGTGAAGTGGCGTTGCGGGCCGCGCATTTCCCACAGCCCGTTGTCCGGCTGGCGCCAGGCCGTCTCCAGATGTTCCATGAGGGCCACCTGGACGTCCCAGGCGTCGTCGGTGTGTTTGAGCAGGGAGTTCCGGGTCAGGGACAGGCAATCGAGGACCTCGCCCCAGACGTCGAGCTGCAGCTGGCCGGCCGCACCGTTACCGGTCCGCACCGGAGCGGAGTTTTCGTAGCCCTTCAGCCACGGCAGTTCGAGCTCCGGCATCCGGCGTTCGCCGTGGAGCCCGTACATGATCTGCAGATCCGCCGGGTCCCCGGCGATGGCGCGGAGCAGCCAGTCGCGCCACGCGCCGGCCTCCTCCGTGTAGCCCGCGGCCAGCAGCGCCTGCAGCGTGAGCGTGGCGTCGCGGAGCCAGCAGAAGCGGTAGTCCCAGTTCCTGGTGCCGCCGATCTCCTCCGGCAGCGACGTCGTGACGGCGGCCACGATCCCGCCGGTGGGGGCAAACGTCAGGGCCTTGAGCGTGATCAGCGAGCGCTGGACGGCGTCGCGGTAGCGCCCGGTGACCGTGCACTTCGCCGACCAGCGAAGCCAGAACTCCTCGGTGGACGCCAGGACCGTTTCCGGGTTCACCGACCGCGGCCGGCGGAGGTGGCTGGGGCTCCAGGTCAGCACGAAGGGCACACGCTCCCCGGCCTTGACCGTGAAGTCGCTGACGGTATGCATCCGCTCACCGCGCAGCGGCGCCTCGGTCACCAGATAGGCGGCATCGGGCCCGGCGACAGCGTGGATCCCGAGCTCGTCGTGGCGGACCCACGGCACAATATGGCCGTAGTCGAACCGGAGAGCCAGTTCGCCGCGCATCCGCACCGTGCCGCGGACACCGACCACGATCCGCACGATATCCGCCACCTCGTCCCGGGGCGGCATGAAGTCTATGATCCTGACCTTGCCCTCGGGCAAATCCCACTCGGTTTCAAGGATCAGCGTGCCCTTCCGGTAGCGGCGGCGCGTGCATTCCCCGCCGCCCGCCGGCGCCAGGAGCCACCGGCCGGCCGCGGGGGAATCGAGGAGGGCGCTGAAACAGGCCGGCGAGTCGAAGCGCGGCAGGCACAGCCAGTCGATGGAGCCTTCGGTGCTGATCAGGGCAGCGGTGTGCAGATCGCCGACCATTGCGTAATCCTCGATGCGTACCATGACACTTACAGTGCCACACGGCCGTCGCCCCGGCAGGGTGGAGGGAGCACGGTGGAGGGAGCACGGTGGAGGGCGCACGGCGGAGGGCGGAAGGGGAAGGGGCATGGCAGGGCACGTGGCCGCTGTGCGGATCGGCACTTCCGGCTGGAGCTATGACCACTGGGACGGGGTCCTCTATCCGCCGGGCCTGCCGGCCCGGGACAGGCTGGCATATTACGCGGCCCGCTTCGACACCGTGGAATTGAATGCCAGCTTCTACCGCTGGCCGAAAGAGGACTCGTTCGCCAGCTGGCGCCGCCGCCTGCCCGACGGTTTCGCCCTGTCCGTCAAGGCGCCCCGCGGCCTGACGCATGCCAAGAAGCTTTACGCCCCCGAGGTCTGGGCGGACCGGATCACCCGGTGCTGGCACGAACTCGGCGACAAGCGGGCCGTGCTGCTCGTCCAACTGCCCCCGGGTTTGGCGCGCGACGACGCCCGGCTGGACTACTTCCTGTCGGCTCTGCCCGGCTGGATCCGCGTGTGCGTGGAGTTTCGCCACCCCAGCTGGGACGACGACGCCGTATACGACCTGCTGGAACGTCACGGCGCGGCCTACTGCATCATGAGCGGCGCCGGGCTACCGTGCGTCCTGCGCGCCACCGCGGCGTGCGTCTATATCCGGCTGCACGGCCCCGACCACGACGTCCTGTACGGCGGGTCCTATTCCGATGACGACCTGCGCTGGTGGGCGGACCGGATCCGCGAGTGGCAGGCCGGCGGCAAAGACGTCTACGCGTATTTCAACAACGACGGCGGCGGCAACGCCGTCCGCAACGCCGCCACACTGCGCGGGCTGCTGGGTCAGCCGCCACGCTGGTAATCCGGCGCGGCGGGGGCCCGGGTCCGGGGACCCCGCCGGCACGGCCGGAGCCCGGCACTGTGGGAGAGTGGAGGCATGGAATTGGCCTCGCAACCAGCGCAGCAGCTGCCCGTGTCCGGCAACAGGGCCTTCCGGCTCGCCCACTGGGTGTCGGACACCGTCAACGGGTTCCGGCTCAAGACGGCCCGGCGCTGGAAGTTCAGCCCGCAGACAGTCGCCTATCAGGGCTACGGCTCGACCGAGTGGGTCAGGGTACTGGGCCGGGTGGTCCTCACCAGCCGGCCGGTGCCCGGCGGCAAGGCGGAGCGGCTGGCCCTGAACGGCAACCAGAACTTCCGCGGCTGGCGTGCCTTCACGAGCGTCCCGGTCCAGTTCACCGAGGTGGAGATCCAGATCGGCGGCGTCGCCACCCGCGTGCATGCGGACCGCGGCGGCCTGGTGGACACCCTGGTTCACGTGGCGTTGACCCCGGGCTGGCATACGGCCGTGCTGCGCGCCGAGGGAACGGAACCGGTCGAGGCCAGGATTTTCGTGATCTCGCCGGACACCAGGCTGGGCATCGTCTCGGACATTGACGACACCATCATGGTCACCGCCCTCCCCCGGCCCTTCCTGGCGCTGTGGAACACCTTCGTCCTGAACGAACGGGCACGGATGGCGACACCCGGCATGGCCGTCCTGCTGGATCGGCTCAAGGTGGAGCACCCGGAGGCGCCGGTGATCTACCTGTCCACGGGGCCGTGGAACGCAGCTCCCACCCTGGCCCGTTTTATTGCCCGGAACCTCTATCCCTCCGGCGCGCTGCTGCTCACGGACTGGGGACTGACGCACGACCGCTGGTTCCGCAGCGGCCAGGAACACAAACGGCGGAACCTTGAGCTGCTGGCCCAGGAGTTCCCGAACATGCGCTGGCTGCTGTTCGGCGACAACGGCCAGCACGATGAAGAGATTTACTCCGGCTTCGCGCAGAAGCACCCGGACCAGGTGGCCGCGATCGGCATCCGGCAGCTCTCGGCCAGCGAGGCCGTCTTCGCCGGCGGCCACTCCGACACCGGAGACCACTCGGAGTCCTCCGTCCCGTGGTTCTATTCGCCCGACGGCGCGGGGCTCGCCAAGGGCCTGCAGGACCTGGATCTGCTCTAGGTTGACCCGGCTTGAGGGGCGTCAGGCTGCCGGGTGCGGCTCTCAGACGTCGGCGGTTTCGTCCTGCCTGCCGGCGCCGCCGGGCTGCGCGGCGCTGCCCGGCTCTCCGGCGGACGCCGCGCTGCGGGCCGCAATGACCTCCTGGAGCCAGTAGTAGGAGGCCTTCGGCGTGCGGACCTGGGTATCGAAATCGACGTGCACCAGACCGAACGGCTGCTTGTAGCCGGCGGACCACTCGAAGTTGTCCATGAAGGACCACACATAGTAGCCGCGAAGGTCGATGGCCTCGGCGGCGCCGCCGGGACGCGTCGCTTCCAGGGCCGTGCCGATGTGGTCTGCGAGGTAACGCAGGCGCCGTTCGTCCGGGATTATCCGGCGGTCCGTCCCGACAGGCTGGACCACGACGTCCTCGAAACTGGCCCCGCCCTCGGTGATGAAGACCGGGGGCAGATCCGGGTAGCGGTCGGCCATCTCGGCCAGGGCGACGGATATGAATTCGGGCTTGACCGGCCAGCCGTAGGCCGTGGTCTCGGTGTCCGGGAACTGCGCGATGTGGAAGGGCGCACCGGGTGTCCCGCTGAGGTCGTCCCCCATGGCCTCGGCCATTCCGGGCGGCACGGCCCCCTCACCCGGACCCGCCCCGACAAGGGTGGGCATGTAGTAGTTCAGGCCATAGAAATCCAGGGGCTGGGAAATCAGCTCCATGTCTTCGCTGGACGGGCTGAAGGACGACGAAAAGAAGGTGGCGGCCCGGATAACATCCGGGTATTTGCCGAGCAGCACCGGATCGGCGTAGAGCCGGTTTTGCGCCACATCCATGAGTCCGGCACTGACCTTGTCCAGCGGGTTCGCGGTGGCCGGGACCATCGGTGAGTAGACGTTGGTGATGCCGATGTCGCCCGGCACCTTGGCGGCACGCAGCGCCTGGAGCGCCAGGCCGTGGCCCAGCAGCTGGTGGTGCACGCTGGGGAGGGCCTTGAGCATGAGGGCCTCCCCGGGCGCGTGCATGCCCAGGGCGTAGCCGTTGGTGGTGACCGTGGCGGGCTCGTTGACAGTCACCCAGCGCCTCACGCGGTCCCCGAAGGCAGACGCGGCGATGGCGGCGAAGTCCCCCAGCCGGTAGGCCGTGTCACGGTTCATCCAGCCGCCGGCCTCGTCCAGGGGCAATGGGGTGTCCCAGTGGTAGAGCGTGGCCATCGGGGAAATGCCGTTGGCGAGCAACAGGTCGATCAGCCGGTCGTAGAAGTCCAGCCCGGCAGGGTTCGCGGGTCCGCTCCCGCCGGGCTGGATCCTGGACCAGGACAGCGAAAACCGGTACGAGTCGATCCCCAGCTCCTTCATCAGAGCCACGTCCTCGGGCATCCGGTGGTAGTGATCGCAGGAAACGGCCGGGCTCTGGTCCTCCACGATCGACCCCGGCTTCGCGGCGAAGACATCCCATCCGGAAGGGCCGCGGCCGTCTTCATCGAGTGCACCCTCGATCTGGAAGGCGGAGGTCGCCACACCCAGGGTGAAGCCGGGCGGAAGAAGGGAAGCCAGATCCTTGGCGGAAGCGTTCATCGACGGGGACCTCTATGTAGTTTCGGTGGTTGGTTGACTGATCTTAGGCTCCCCCGGGGGTGAGCGCCACGACCCTGGCCGTTTGACGGACGCGATGCCAACGGCCACTGTTGATCGGTGCACGTGAAAATTGAACAGGGCGTCAACCGCCGGCCGCCGGCGCCGCCCAGCCCCGGCCGGCAGGCGGCAGCCCTCCTTTGCTTCCTGGCGGTTTCCCATGGGGTGTCCTTCGTGGCGTCGCTGGTCATTATCGGCAACGCCGGCGGCTGGTACGCGGCGGCAGAGAAAGCTCCTTGGACTCCGCCGGGCTGGGCCTTCGGAGCGGTCTGGACGGTGCTCTACACGACCATGGCAGTGGCGGCGTGGCTGGTCTGGCGCCGGGGAACAGGACTTCGCTCCGGGCGCGGCCGGGGGGCCATGCCCGTCTACGCCATCCTGCTGCTCGTCAACCTCGCCTGGGCGCCCCTGTTCTTCGGCATGTACCCCATGGCCGGCGGGGCCGCGCTCTGGCTGGCCCTGCTGCTCATCGCCGTCCATACGGTGGCTGCCGCCGTCACGGTGGTCCGGTTCGGCCTGATCAGCCGGGCGGCGGGACTGCTCATGCTGCCGTACCTCTCCTGGATCGTGTTCTCGCTGAGCCTGAACGCCTATGCCGCCGCCAGCAACTGATCCCAAGTGTTTCCCGGTCACGGCCCGGGTTCCCAGCGGACGGGGAGCACGCGCACAAGGGGATCCCGACGCCGGATGATGTGCACCGGGATGTCGCGGCTGCCTTGGCCGGCATGGTCGTTCCGGTGATGGAAGGTGTCGTCCTCGACGGCGGGACGCCAGCCGCCGGCGTCGTAGTCCGCCCGGCTCCTGGCGTCCCGCAGCACGGCGAAAGCGTGCAGGATGGCGCCGACATCGGGAGGGTCGGGGTCAGACTGGCCGACGTCGGGATGGTGCCGGCGCATCAGCGCCCGGAAGGCGCGGCCAATCTCCTGCCGGCCCGCCTCCGGCGAGACGTGCAATAGCGCGTAGTAGCCTCGGGGATCAGGGTTCCTGCCGGCCATGGTCGGTCTCCGTTGCCTGCAGCCGGAGCCGGAGCGACGCTGCGGGCGCCGCGCCGGCCCGGGGGCTACTTCCCGATCTCCTGCATCTTGTCCTGCGAACGGGTGACTTCAATCTTCCGCGGCTTGGCGGCCTCCGCCACCGGGATGCGGAGCGTCAGGACGCCGTCGGCGTAGTTTGCCTTGACGTCCTCCGTGTCCAGGGTGTCGCCGAGGATCAGCTGGCGGCTGAACACTCCACGGGGGCGCTCCGAGACCGTCAGTTCCACGTCGGGCCGCGCCGGGTCCCGCCGTTCCGCCCGGACCGTCAGGACGTTGCGCTCAATGTCGAGTCCGATCGAGTCGACATTGACGCCCGGAAGATCGAACGCGACGACGAATACGCCGTCTTCCTGCCACGCGTCCATGGGCATGGGCGCCGGGCGTGCCACCGTCCCGAACACCTGCTGCGCAAGCCGGTCGAAGTCACGGAACGGGTCCGTCCGAATCAACATCATTTCCCACTCCTTCAGCGAGACTTGATCTGCATTCCTTCTACAGCCCACCACAATTTTTGTGTGGTAGTGGGTATAGATTTTTTATAGCACCGGTGAAACACTGATGCAAGGGAATTTCCGGAACGGGAGGAAGACCATGGCGGACCGAGGCGCGAATTCAGGCCTGTACGCCATCTCGGTGGTGGCGCAGCTGGTGGGCACGGGGCAGCAGAATATCCGGCTCTACGAGCGCCGGGGGCTCCTCGCGCCGGACCGCACTGCGGGTGGCACCCGGCAATACAGCGACGCAGACCTTGTGGTGCTGCGGCGGATCGGCCAACTCCTGGCAGAGGGGCTTAACCTGGCCGGCGTGGCCAAGGTGATGGAACTCGAGGCCGCCAACGCCCGGCTGCGGACTGAACTCAAGCGGGCGCGCAGCCGCTGACGGTGCTCAGTCCTGGCTGGTGTCGGCGGTGGAGAGCGTCCCGGTGACCTGTTCGCCCGGAATCCGCGCCGTCCGCCAGGTGTCCAGCGCAATGACGCCGCCCAGGATCACGAGCGAGATCGAGAAGGCGCCCAGGGCATCGGTCATCCAGTGGTAGCCGAGGTAGAGGCGGCTGACGGCGGCGAAGAAGATGCCGATCCCCGCCACGATGAAGGCGATGACAGCGGACATGGGGTTCTTCCGGCGCGAAAAGACCAGATACGTGGTGACCAGCAGGAAGTCGCACGCGCCAAGGACGTGGCCGGACGGAAACGAGAACGTGGAGTCGGCGCCGAAGAGCATGAGGTCGATCGGAGGCCGGTGGCGTTCGACGATGTGGCCGATGACCTGCGCCAGAATGACGCCGGTCAGCATGGCGCCGGCCAGGAGCATCGGCCGCCAGGCGTGCTTGGCGAGCAGGCCCCAGGCCACCGTCACGATTAGGACGATGATTGGCAGGCCGATAGGGCCGAAGATGATCGCAAGGATGATCATGATGATGGTGGTGGGTTCCGCGCGCAGGGTCAGGAGCCAGGTCCGCACGGGCTCATCCGCCGCCGAGATGCCGCCGTGCTGCAGGACTCCGGCGAGGATTACCACGAACAGCACGGCGCCCGCGATCATCAGGACGACGGCGGTCCGGTAGAGATTCCGGCGCGCCGTCACGCTCATGAAGCGCTCCTCCACGACGAACTTTTCGTGGAAGGTCCGCCACCGTCCCTGGGGTTTGCCTGCTTGAGCCTGTGCCATGTCGCTGTGCCGCCTTTGCGCCGTGTTGTGGATGGTCCCCGTTGAAGATTATCCCTGTTATTCACCGGGCGTCGGGCACATCGGCCGCCCGGGCTTCCCGCGGCAGGGTCCCGGTCCGGCGGCCGGTTGCGTAAACCGCCGGCCGGACAGGGCAGGGCCTTGCTGTGAGCCGCTTCACAGTGTAGCCTCCAACACAACTTGTGATGCTTATAAAGCAACTCTTAGGAATCAATGATGAGCTGGATGGAGAACGACATGGTCGAGGAAAAGCCTGACGGCGCCGGCGCAGGGCGGAACCGCGGCAAGGTCACGGACGTGGAGACCTACGGCATTGAGCGGATCCCCGAAAAGGACCGCAATGCCAGCGCCTTTGACTTGTTCAGGGTTTCGTTCGGCGGTGCCAACACCTTTGCCACCGCCTTCCTGGGCGCATTTCCGATCCTGTTCGGCCTGTCGTTCTGGCAGGGGCTCGCCGCGACGGTGACGGGCCTGGTTGTCGGCGCCCTCCTGCTGGCGCCCATGGCCGTCTTTGGCCCCACGAACGGAACCAACAACGCGGTGTCCTCCTCCGCCCACCTGGGCGTGCACGGCCGGGTGGTCGGGTCATTCCTGTCACTGCTGACCGCGCTGGCATTTTTCTCCATCTCGGTCTGGAGCTCCGGCGATGCCCTGGTCGGCGGGCTGAACCGGCTGGTCGGCCTGCCGCAGGACATGGGCTCGTTCGCCGTCGCCTACGGCCTCTTCGGTGGACTCGTTCTGGTGGTCTGCGTCTACGGGTTCAAGTTCATGCTGCTGGTGAACAAGATTGCCGTCACCGCGGCCACCCTGCTGTTCGTTGTCGGCTTCATCGCCTTCGCGGGCGACCTCAACCTGAACTTCGAGGGTGCCTTCGGAACCGGATTCGACGGCGTCGGCGTCGCAGGGTTCATCCCGGCGTTCATCGGCGCGGCCCTGATCGTCATGTCCAACCCCATCTCCTTCGGCGCGTTCCTGGGCGACTGGGCGCGCTACATCCCGACCGCCACCCCGAAGCGCAAGGTCATGGGCGCGGCGCTGCTGGCCCAGCTGGCCACCCTTATTCCGTTCGTCTTTGGCCTGGCCACGGCGTCCATCATCGCCACCAAGGCGCCGGAATTCATGGACCCGGCGGCGCCGAACTACGTCGGCGGCCTGCTGGCGGTCTCCCCCGCCTGGTACTTCATCCCGCTCTGCGCCATCGCCCTGATCGGCGGCATGTCCACCGGGGCGTCCTCGCTGTACGGGACCGGCCTTGACTTCAGCAGCGTCTTCCCGAGGTTCAACCGGGTCCAGGCCACCCTGTTCATCGGGGTCCTGGCGATCGCCTTCATCTTCGCCGGCCGCTTCGCCTTCAACCTCGTCCAGAGCATTTCCACGTTCGCCACCCTGATCGTGACCTGCACCGCGCCCTGGATGGTGGTGATGATCATCGGTTTCATCACCCGCCGCGGCTGGTACGACGCCGATGCCCTCCAGGTGTTCAACCGGCGCCAGACCGGCGGACGGTACTGGTTCAACCACGGCTGGAACCTGCGCGGCATGGCGGCCTGGCTGGTCAGCGCCGGCGCCGGGTTGAGCATGGTGAACATGCCCGGCCAGTTCCAGGGGCCCCTGGGCAACCTGGCCGGCGGTGTGGACATCAGTCTGCCGGCATCGCTGGGGCTTGCAGCCGTCCTCTACCTCGGGCTGCTGTGGATCTTCCCGGAGCCGCGCGGAGTGTTCCCGGCCGCCGGGCCGCGCTGGATCCCCGCGAAGGACACCCCGGTGCCGCCGGTCATCGATGCGGCTGGAAACACGGTCGCCGCCGGAACAGCGGAGGCAGCCGCGCCGGACCTGCACGGCGACTTCGACACGGAACTGGTGGGCCAGCGGTGACGTGGTTCGATCTCAGCGTCCCGCTGCGCACGGGAATGCCTGTCTATCCCGGCGACCCGGAGGTCCGGATCGCATCGGCACTGACCGTGGAGGCCGACGGCGCCAACGTGCTCTCGCTCGGACTGGGCTCCCATTCGGGTACCCACGCCGACGCACCGCTGCATGTGGGCAACGGCTGGGCAGCTTTGGACGAATTGCCGCTGTCCCTTTTCGGCGGCGTCGCCGAAATCGTGGACGTCCGGGACGTGGCCCGCGGCGGCGCCATCACCGCCGCGCACTTGGCGGGAATCGCCCCGGCGGGCTCAGCCGGGGAGCCAGGGAAACCCGGGTATCCGGGCAGTCCAGAGAAGATCCTCCTGCTGCACACCGGCTGCGCTGCGGCGTGGGGAACGGAGGAGTACCTCAAGCACCCGTGGCTGGAGGCTGCGGCGGCGCAACTGATCGTGGACCGCGGCTACCGCGCCGTAGGCCTGGATGCCCTCAGCGTGGATCCCACCTCCCCCGGCGCCACGCACGGCGACCAGCAGGGCAACCAGGACGGCGGCCCGGCCGGCGGCGGTTTCCCCGCCCACGACATTCTGGCCGGGAACGGCTGCATCATCGTGGAAAACCTCACCGGACTGGAGCAGGTCCAGCGGGCCACAGACGCAGGATCCGACGTCGAGCTCTTCCTCTTTCCCCTCCGTATCCCCGGGGCCGACGGCGCCCCGATCCGGGCCGTGGCCCGGCCGCTGCCGGCAGCGGTGCTGCGGCCGGCAGCGCCCCGCGACCTCAGCCGCGAAGAGGTCCAGGAGGCAGCCGACCGCCTGGTCGCCGCCTTCGCCGCCACGGACACCGAGGCCTACTTTGCGGCCTTCAGCCCGGAGGCGACCTTCATCTTCCATCCGGAAGCCCAGCGCCTTGGGTCCCGCTCCGCCTACCGCACCCTGTGGGACAGCTGGCTCGCCGGTGGCTGGCGTGTGCTCGAATGCCGGAGCAGCGAGCAGGATATCCAGCTCCTCGGGGCTACCGCGGTGTTTTCACACCGCGTGGCCACGACGGTCCGGGTTGACCGGGACGGTGGCCGCGATACGAGCGATGAACGGGAGACCATCATCTTCTCCCGCGCCCCCGACGGCGGCATTGTTTGCATGCACGAGCATCTTTCGGCCTGCCCGCAGTGATGCCGGGTGATTAGACTCACTGGGACCACCCGGGCCTGGGTGGATCTGCAGGTCAGCCGCCCGGGCCGCAATGTGCGGGCATTTGGCGTCCGCACGGGCCACGCGCTCATGCGGCGTGGTGATTTGACGGGCCAATAAATATGACGTTACTGTTCCTGAATCCATTGGGGCCGACTAGAAGTACTCCAAGAAAGACAGAGCGATGACCACCATTACCGAGCCCATTGAGATCCAGGTCGACAACCGGCGCGTGCTCGACGACCGACTCAACGACGCCGTCCGCGGGCTGCAGCAGCTCGCCATGACAACCGGGACGCACGGCATTTTGCTCACGCGGCACAAGCCGGGCCACTACACCGCGGCCCTCTCCGACCAGGTCCCCTTCGGCATGACCCGGGAACAGGTTCACTAAGCAACCAGCACACCGGACGCTGAGAGCCGGACTCAAAAGAGCCAGGTCCCGGGCGGCTGAGCATCGACTCGCCGCCCGGGACCTTTTTGGTGCTTAAGGCACTGCCAGCCGCCAGTGCCGGTTACCTGTCGTGGCCGGGTTACCAATCATGGACGGTGCCGTCGACGAGGCGGTTGTAGGGCAGGTAGGCCTGCTGGTAGGGGAACGCGGCGGCGGCTTCTTCGTTGAATTCGACGCCGATGCCGGGCTTGTCGCCGGGGTGCAGGTAGCCGTCGACGAAGGTCATGGATTGTTCGAAGACCTCGTTGGTTTTGTCCGAGTGCTGCATGTATTCCTGGATGCCGTAGTTGTGGATCGCCAGGCCCACGTGCAGCTGCGCGGCGAACCCGACCGGGGAGATGTCGGTGGGGCCGTGGAAGCCGGACTTGATCTGGTACTGCGCGGCGTAGTCCATCACCTTCTTCAGCGGGCTGATCCCGCCGAAGTGGGTGGAGGCTGCCCGCACGTAGTCGATCAGCTGTTCCTTGATCAGGGCCTGGTAGTCGTAGACGGTGTTGAAGATTTCCCCGATCGCGAGCGGGGTGGTGGTGTGCGCCCGGACCAGGCGGAGGGCTTCCTGGTTTTCGGCCGGGGTGCAGTCCTCGAGCCAGAACAGGTCGTAGGGTTCGAGCGCCTTGCCCAGCTTCGCGGCCTGGATCGGGGTCATCCGGTGGTGCCCGTCGTGCAGCAACGGGATGTCCGGGCCGAACTCGTTGCGCACGGCCTCGAACACGGTGGGCAGGTGGCGGAGGTAGGCGCGGGTGTCCCAGTCCTCTTCCTGCGGGAACGCGCCGCGTCCGGCCGGTTCGTAGTCGTAGCGTTCCCCGGAGGCCTGGGCCTGGGCCGCGACGCCGTAGACGGCCTTGATCCCGGGCACCGCGGTCTGGATCCGGATCGACTTGTAGCCGAGCTCCAGGTGCTCACGGACCGAATCGAACAGCGAGGGCAGGTCCGCGCCGGAGGCGTGCCCGTAGGCGCGCAGCCCGTTCCGGGACGCCCCGCCCAGGAGCTGGTAGACCGGCATCCCGGCGAGCTTGCCCTTGATGTCCCACAGCGCCATGTCCACGGCCGCGATCGCGGCCATCGTGACCGGGCCGCGGCGCCAGTACGAGGACCGGTACAGGAACTGCCAGGTGTCCTCGATCCGGTGCGGGTCCTTGCCGATCAGCAGCTGCGCGACGTGCTCCTTCAAATAGGCGGCCACGGCGAGCTCGCGCCCGTTCAGGGTCGCGTCCCCGATCCCGGTCACGCCGTCCTCGGTGGTGATCCGCAGGGTCACGAAGTTCCGGGAGGGGCTGGTGACGAACACTTCAGCGGCAATGATTTTCACAACAGGTCCTTTTCTGCTCTTACAGGGGGTGTCTTAGTTGCCCGGCGCCAGCGGCCCGGCGCCGGCCGGAACGGTGGGAGCGCCGCCGGCGGTGCCGGCGGTGCCGGACGGCCGGACGCCGGCCGAAGAACCGTCAACGCCGGTACGGCGGGCTTAAAGCGGGGGCTTAGCGCTGGGTGGTTCCGCCCGGCGTGGTCCCGAGCAGTGCCAGCTCCGCACGGCCGGGCAGGCCTTCCCAGTCCCCCGCGGTGCTGACGGCGAAGGCTCCCGCCAGGGCGCCGCGCTGCAGGCGGCCGGCGACGTCGGCGCCGTCGAGCAGGGCGGACAGGTAGCCGGCGGTGAAGGCATCCCCGGCGCCCACGGTATCGATGCTGGTCACAGGCACGGCGGGCACTTCCCACCGCCCGTCGGCGGTGTGGACACCGGCACCGGAGGCGCCGCGCTTGACCACGACTTCGCGGACGCCGCGCTCCAGCAGTTCGGCGGCCATGGCTGTTTCGGCGGCATCTGCATCTGTATCGGCATCGCCGGGGTGCGGTGATCCCTCCGGGCCAGCTCCCACCGGGGCCGCGACCAGCCCGAGCTCATCGTCGGAGGCGATCACGATGCTGGCGTGCCGGGCAAGCGGCGTGAGCGCGGCGCGGGCCTCCTCCCGGGTCCAGAGCTTGCTGCGGTAATTGACGTCGAGGGAGACCTCCATGCCTTCGGCGGCGGCGCGCTCGGCCGCGTAATCCACGGCCTTGCGGGCGTCGGGGCTGAGGGCGGCGGTGATGCCGGTCAGATGCAGGATCCGGGCCCCGGCCGCCAGGGCACGGTCCAGGTCCTCCCGGCCGAGGGTGGACCCGGCGGATCCGGCGCGGTAGTAGAAGGCCCGGGTGACATCCGCGGTGCGCTGTTCAAGGAACATCACCCCGGTGTTCCTTGCCGCGTCAATCCGGTGCCGCAGCCCGATTCCCTCGGCGCGCAGCTGCCGCAGAATGTACTCCCCGTGCGGGTCGGCGCCGACAACCCCGGCCCAGGTGACGCTGTGCCCGAGCCGGGCGACCCCGACGGCCACGTTCGATTCGGCCCCGGCCACGTGCATGCCGAGGCTGCCGCCGGCGGACAGCGGGCCGGTGGACCGCAGCGAGACCATGGACTCGCCAAACGTCAGCAGGTCGACGCCCTCCCCGGCCAAAGCCGGGCCGACGGCGGCCATCACCGCAGGCTCTCCGCGCGCGGGCGGCCGAACCCGGCGGCCAGGGTCACGAAACCGCGGGCCCGCTCCCGCATCGGGGCGAGGTCGCCGCCGGAGCCGGCATCGCCGAACAGCGGTCCGCCGAGCCCCACGGCAATGGCGCCGGCTTCCCAGTAGCCCTCGGCTTCATCCAGCCCGACGCCGCCGACGGCGATGAACGGGATCCCGGGGAACGGGTCGCGGAGTGCCTTGAGGTAGCCCGGACCGCCGATGGAAGCGGGGAAGAGCTTGACGGCCGTGGCGCCGCGGTTCATGGCTTCGTGGGCCTCGCTGGGTGTCAGCGCACCGGCGAGCACAGGCAGTGCCAGCCGGGCCGACTCGGCAATCGACTCTGCCAGCGACGGGGTCACCATGAACTGGCCGCCCGCCTCGGCGACGCGGGCAACGTCCTGGGCCGTCAGCACCGTTCCGGCACCGACGAAGCAGCCCGCGGGGGCGGCCGCGCGGACTTCCCGGATGGCTTCAAGGGCCCGGGGTGTGGTGAGCGCTATTTCGACATACCGGAAGCCCTCCTCCATCGCCGCGAGGGCTGCCTTCGCGGCGGCCGCGCCGTCCGTGCCGCGCACAATGGCCACCAGCCGGCTTTCCTGGATCCCGGCCAGCAGCAGTTCGGGCGTCAGGGTGTTCTCCATGTCAGGCTTCTCCTTCAAGGCAAATACGTCGGGGCAAATACGTCGGGGCAACAGGTCCGGTCCCAGCGTTCCGGCGTTCACCACTCGGCGAAGGCGCCGTCGGGGTGCCGCCAGACGGGACCGCGCCAGGCATGCCCGCGCTTGTCCGCGGCCCGGACTACGGCCTCGTCGATCTCGATGCCCAGGCCCGGGCCGGTGAGCCGTTCGATGTGTCCGTCCACGAACTTCAGCGGGGACTTGTCCACCACGTAGTCCAGGACTTCGGCGCCCTGGTTGTAGTGGATGCCGATGCTTTGCTCCTGGATCAGGAAGTTGGGCGTCGCGAAGCCCACCTGCAGGCAGGCGGCGAGCGCCAGCGGGCCCAGCGGGCAGTGCGGGGCGAGCTGGACCTCGTAGATTTCGGCGAGCGAGGCGATTTTGCGGACCTCGGTGATGCCGCCGGCGTGGGAGAGGTCCGGCTGGGCCACGGCGATGCCGGCCTGCAGCGCGGGCAGGAATTCCTGCCGGCTGTAGAGCCGCTCACCGGTGGAGACGGGCGTCGTCGTGGAGGACGTGAACTCGCGCAGCAGGTGCGTGTTTTCCGGGACCACCGGCTCTTCGAGGAAGAACGGCCGGTACGGTTCCAGCAGCGGCGCCACCCGGCGGACGTTGGCGAGGCTGAAGCGGCCGTGGAAGTCCACGGCGACGTCGCGGTGGTCGCCGAGGACCTCGCGGGCGGCGGCGACGCGGCGGACGACGCCGTCGAGCTCGGCCACGGAGGCGATGGGGCTCATCCGGCCGCTGGCGTTCATCTTGACCGCCGTCAGGCCGACCTCCAGCTGCGCGCTGATCTGGTCCGCCACCTCATTGGGCTCATCCCCGCCCACCCAGCCGTACATCCGGATCCGGTCCCGGACATGGCCGCCGAGCAGCTGGTGCACGGGCGTGTTGAAGTGCTTGCCCGCGATGTCCCAGAGCGCCTGGTCCAGGCCGGACACGGCGCTGGCCAGGATCGGCCCGCCGCGGTAGAAGGACCCCTTGGTCATGACCTGCCAGTGGTCCTCGATCCGCAGCGCATCGTTGCCTATGAGCAGCTCCGAGAGCTGGTCGACGGCGGTGCGTACGGTTTCGCTGCGGCCTTCGCAGCTCGCCTCGCCCCAGCCGACGATCCCGCTCTCGGTCTCGACCCGGACGAAGAGCCAGCGCGGCGCGACGAGGAACGTTTCAATCCTGCTGATGAGTGTCATCTGTTGCCTAGCCCTTGGTCGCGCCGGCGGTCATGCCGGAGACGATGTACTTCTGCGTGAAGAGCGCAATGATCATGATCGGAATGGTGACCACGGTGGCGGCCGCCATGAGTCCGCCCCAGTCGATGCTGGCGTAGGAGACGAAGTCGAAGATCGCGACCGGCAGGGTCTTGGTCTTGGAGCCGGAGAGCACCAGGGCGAACATGAAGTTGTTCCACGAGAAGATGAAGGACAGGATGCCGGCGGTGGCCATGCCGGCGACGGAGAGCGGCAGGGTGATGCGGCGGAAGGCGCCGATCGGGGTGAGGCCGTCCACTTGGGCCGACTCCTCCAGCTCCAGCGGCAGGGAATCGAAGTAGCTCATCATGATGTACACGATCAGCGGCAGCGCGACGAACATGTGGCTGAGGATCAGCACCTCGAAGCCGCCCACCATCTTCAGGTTGGAGAAGACGTAGTACCAGGGCACCAGCAGGGAAACGCCGGGGATGACACGGGCCATCAGGACCACAAGGGCCGAGCGGTGCATCGTGAACCGGCTCATGGCGTAGGCGGCGGGCACGCCCAGGACCAGCGACAGGGCAGTGGAGACGAAGGCCACCCAGAAGCTGTTGAAGATGAAGACGAAGTAGTTGTTCCGCTGCAGCACATTGGCGTAGTTCTCGAACGTGGGGGTGAACAGGAACGACTTGCCGGTGTCGTAGATGTCCACGTTGGTCTTGAGGGATGCCAGCAGCATCCAGAACAGCGGGGCGATCAGGAACAGCACCACGGCCACCAGTGCCGCCACGCGGAACACCTTGTACGCGCGGGTGCCCAGCGGCTTCCGGGGGCGCGGCGCGATCTTGGCCGGCACGGCGGCGACCGTTTGGGGTTCGGTGTTTTCGGACACTACGGTCATTTGCTTACCGCTTTCTTGCGCATGGTCAGCAGCCACATGGAGCCGATGATGATCATGAAGAACAGGATCAGCACCGCGGAGGAGAGCCCGTACTGGTTGTAGTCGAAGCTCAGCCCGTAGGCGTAGACGTTGAGCGTTTCCACTTCGTGGAAGGACCCGCCGCCCTTGCCCTTGGTGGCGTAGAGGATGTCGAAGGTCTTCAGGGCGTCGATGCCCCGGAGCAGGATGGCGACGATCACGGTCGGCATCATGAGGGGCAGCGTGATGAAGAAAAAGCGCTGGAAGGCGTTGGCGCCGTCCATCCGGGCCGCCTCGTCGGGTTCCTCGGAGAGCGAGGTCAGTCCGGCCAGGAGGATCAGGACCACCATGGGGGTCCACTGCCACACGTCCATGAAGATGGTGGTGCCGAGCGCCGTGTCCTGGCCGGAGAGCCAGGGCTGGCCGGGAATCCCGACCATGCCGAGCAGCTGGTTGACGAAGCCGATGTTGGGATCGAAGATCAGCCGCCACATCATGCCGACGGCCACGGGAGTGGCGACGAGCGGGAGCAGGATGGCCACGCGGACCCATTTTTCGCCGCGGAACGGGCGCCACAGCAGCAGCGCAATGCACATGCCGAGGACCACTTCGCAGACAAGTGCAACGCCGGTGAAGCTCAGCGTGCGGCCGACGGCGGGCCAGAAGCGTTCGACGTCGGAGAGGACCGTGAGGTAGTTCTGCACGCCGACAAACTCGGAGGCCGCCCGGACCGAGCCCTGCGAATCGGTCAGGCTCAGGTACAGGGTCCAGCCGAGGGGGAAGACGATCAGGACGCCGACAAAGATCATGGCGGGGGCGGCGAAGAGCCATTTGCGGTGCCGGTTGGCCCAGCCGGAGAAGTTCTCGCGTGCACCGGGGGTGCGGGCGCCCTTGCGGCCGGACGGCGGCTGGGTCTGGGCGCTGCGGGGAGTGGTCAATACAGACATGATTCACCTAAGGAGTTGGGGGTGAAGTGAAAAGCTGGCCGCGGCGGGACGGCATCGGACCGCCGTCCCGCCGGGCTGTTTGGTGCTCAGGCGCAGTGCTCAGGCGCGAAGCCTGGCTGGCGCGCTGGGGCGTTACTTCTTTTCGCTGTCCAGGAACTTCTGGAAGGCGTCGTGCGCCGTGTCGGCTGCGGCGGACGAGTCAGAGCCGGTGATGGTGGCGACGATCGGGCCGCCCACGATTTCGCGGGCCTTGCCTACGGTGACAACCTGGGGACGGTCGTGCCCGACGCCGTTCTTGGCGCTGGCGGAGATGGCCTCGGCGAGGTCCTTCGGGTAGGTGGAGGTGCCGGCCTGGTCAGCCCAGACCGACGCGCGGGGTCCGGGGACTCCGGCCTTCTGTGCCTCGAGGGTGCGTTCCTTGCTGGTGGCCCACTGGATGAACTTCCAGGCGTTGTCCTGGTTGCTGGATGCCTGGTTGATGGCGAGGCCCCAGGACGGGATGTTGTACGGCTTCGAACCGGCGGGGCCGGCGGGCAGTGCGGCGAAGCCGACGGTGTCGGCGACCTTGGACTTGGCCGGGTCGGTGGCGTTCTTGTAGAGCGAGTCGGCCTCCGTATAGAAGGCGGCCTTGCCCTGGGTGAAGATCGCCATTGCCTCGGGCCAGCTCATGTCGGTGCTGACGTTGTCGGGGCCATAGTTCTTGATCAGGCCGCCGTAGAACGCGTAGGCCTTCTTCGCGGCGTCGGAGTTGACGGCGGACTTGCCGCTGGCGTCGGTGAAGTCGCCGCCGAAGCTGTACAGGAAGCTGGAGAACTGGGTGACGGCGGCGGACTTGCCGGTGCGGGCCACGAAGCCGGCCGTGCCCGGGGAGGCAGCCTTGATGGCCTTGGCCGCGGCCTCGAGCTCGTCCATCGTCTTGGGAACCTCCAGGCCGGCGGCCTTCAGCAGGTCCTTCCGGTAGTAGAGGACTTCGCGCTCGGTGATGATCGGGACGCCGACCACCTTGCCGTCAGCGGTGGTGGCCTTGACCGGGCCCTCCTGGTAGTCCTTCCAGTCCCACGCGGCGTCCGAGGAGACCTTGGACGTCAGGTCCGCGAGGTAGCCGTTCTTCGCGAACGCCTTTCCTTCCTGGAGCGGGCGGTACATCATGACGTCGATCTCGTCGCTGCCGGCGTTGAGCTTGACGTTGTACTGGTCCGAGAGCTGGTCTTCGCCCAGCTGGGTCAGTTCGACCTTGAGTCCGCTGGACTTCTCGAATTCCGGAATGGCTGCCTTGATGCCCTCGGTCCAGACGTGGTTGGCGAGGGTGACCCGGACGGTGCCGGAGGTCTTGGCGTCGGCGCTGCCGCTGGCCCCGCCGCAGGCGGTCAGGCCCAGGGACAGGACGGCGGCGACGGCCGCGTACTTCGCAATTGAACGTCGCTTCATTACGACTTCCTTTGGTTTTAAGGGCTGGGCGTCTCTGTCCAGCCGGCTGCAAATGCATCTTTACATCTGCTCTGGAAGTGATCTTAGGTAAATAAAGCAGATTTATACAAGACCTTGTGGGCCGCCAGTATGATTTATTTATGAAAACTCCAAAGGCGGAGCCAACAGCAGACCTGCATGCCGTGCTGCTCCAGAACCTGGGGCTTGCCATCGCCGAAGGGACGCTGGCACCGCACTCGATCCTGCGCCTGGACGAGATTGAGGCCCGGCACAACGTCTCCCGGTCCGTGGTGCGGGAAGCCACCCGCGTGCTGTCCTCCAAGGGGATGCTGGAGTCGCGGCGGCGGCTGGGGACGGTGGTGCAGCCGGAGGAATCGTGGAACGCGTACGACCCGCAGGTAATCCGCTGGCGGCTGGCCTCGTCAAAGCGGCTGGAGCAGCTGCAGGCCCTGAACGAGCTCCGCGGGGCAATCGAACCGGCGGCCGCCCGGCTCGCTGCCGGGAGGGCTTCCTGGGATGCCGGGAGCGACCTCGTCTCGCTGGCCGCACGGCTGTGGGCATCCGGCCAGCGCGGAGACCGGGACGAGTTCCTGCGGCTCGACATCGAATTCCACGCGTCGGTACTCCGGGCCTCCGGCAACGCCATGTTCGCCCAGCTGCATAACCTGGTGACCGAGGTGCTGACCGGGCGCACCCAGCACGGACTCATGCCGCACTTGCCACACCACGAGGCCCTGCAGCTGCACGTCGATGTGGCCAGCGCTATTCAGCGCGGCGAGGCGGACGCCGCGCACGCCGCCATGAGCAGGATCGTGGAGCAGTCCACGGAGGAAATGGGCGACATCTGGTCCAGCTATCATGCCGGCGGCCCCGCCTCCCCCGAAGGGCAGCGCTTCCCCGAATGACAACGCGGGGACACTTCCGGCCCATCCCCGGACCGGCGCTAAGTGACCCCGCGTTGCCTTGTTAGCCCGTTGCCTGTTAGCGGCCGCCCTCGAGCTTCCGGCTGCGCTGTTCCTGGGCCATCGGCCCGTACGGATAGACGCCGACGCGCGGCCGGCTGGCCTCGGTCAGCCGCTCCGTCTCCTCCGCGGTGAGCCGCAGATCCGCGGCCGCGAGATTGTCCGCCAGTTGCGCGGTGGTGCGGGCGCCCAGGATCACCGAGGTGACCGCCGGCCGGTCCGCCAGCCAGGCCAGCGCCACCTGGGAGGGGCTCACGCCGTGGCGTCCGGCGGTCTGCTCCACCTCGGCAATCACGTCCCAGGTGCGCGGATCGGCGTTGCGGGCCTCCCAGGCCTCCATCCCCCGCTTCGGGTTTTCGCCCAGACGGGTGGCCCCGGCCGGCGGCTGGTCGCGCTTGTATTTGCCGGACAGCCACCCGCCGCCCAGCGGCGACCATGGCAGCAGCCCGATCCCGGCGTCGAGTGCGGCCGGCACAATTTCCGACTCGATCTCACGGACCAGCAGGCTGTACTGCGGCTGCAGCGTCACCGGGGCACTCCAGCCATGGGCCTTCGCCACATGGACGGCCTTGGTCAACTGCCAGCCCAGGAAGTTGGAGAAGCCGTAGTAGGCGATTTTGCCGCTGGTGACGGCGTCGTGCAGGAACCGGAGGGTCTCCTCGAGGGGCGTGACAGGATCCCACGCGTGCAGCTGGTAGAGATCGATCTGTTCTACGCCGAGCCGGCGCAGCGAGTCATCGAGTGCCCGGACCAGGTGCCGGCGGGAGGTTCCGACGTCGTTGGGGGCCTGGCCCATCGGGAAGCGGCCCTTCGTGGCCACCACCGCCCGGTCCCGGACCTCGGCCCGGTCCGCCAGCCACCGGCCGATGATTTCCTCCGACACCCCCGAGCTGTAGACGTCGGCGGTGTCGATGAAGTTGCCGCCCGCCGCGAAGTAGTCATCCAGGATCGCGCGGGATTGCTCCTCGGTGGCCTCGGCGCCAAAAGTCATGGTGCCCAGCGCATAGTTGGAGACGACGGCGCCGCTGTTGCCCAGGGTGCGGTATTGCATGGAGCTCCTCAAGTTGGGGTCAGTCTTCCGTGGGGGTGGTGCGCAGCGGGTGGTAGTTCCGCCAGGTGTGCTCCGGCGCGTAGCCCAGCAGCCGCTTGGCCTTGTCGATCGAGAGCATGGTCTCGTGCTCGGCCAGGTCCTTGACCACTTTGACGTTCGGGAACACCTCGGCGGCCAGGCTTGCGCTGGAGCGGCTCATCACCGTGTCCTCGTTGGCGATGATGAACGCCTCGAACCCGGGCTTGCCGTGCTCCAGGGCTCGGGCCACGGCCTGGGCGCCGTCCCGGCCGTCAATGTAGCCCCAGAGATTCCACTTGCGCGCCCGCGCGTCGTGGTCGAAGGAGGGGAATTCCTCATAGTCCTCCGGGTCCATCACATTGGAAAACCGCAGGCCGGTGATGCTCAGGGCCGGGTCCCAGCGGGTCAGCTGGATGGCCATCTGCTCCTCAAGGTGTTTGACCAGGGAGTACGTGCTTTCCGGCCGGGCGGGGTAGTCCTCATCGACCGGGATGTAGGGAGGGTCGACGTCGAAAGGCAGCCCCAGCACCGTCTCACTGGACGCGTAGACGATTTTCTTGATCCCGGCCCGGCGGGCAGCCTGGAACACGTTGTAGGTGGACTGCATGTTGTTCTCGAAGGTGGCGGCATCAGGGGCATGGCCCGGGGCAGGAATCGCGGCCAGGTGCACCACGGCGTCAAAGCCGGCATGGCGGTCCTCCAGGCCGAGGAACACGTCCACCACCTGGCCGTAGTTGCGCAGGTCCACCTCCGTGAAGCCGCGGCCGCGCACACCTGTGCGGTCCAGGTTGGTCACCTCGTGCCCGTCATCGCTGAGCCGCCGCACGACGTTTCGGCCCAGCTTTCCGCTTCCTCCGGTAACAGCAACTTTCATCAGGAACTCCTCGGGTGGCAGGCTCGGCTGGACGTCATGGTCCGGCCAATGGGCCGGCACCTGCTCCGGTGCCGGCAATCACCGTTCCACCCTAAGCGGAGGCGGCCGCGGTGCCCAGCCCCGCGTGACTTTCGGCCCTAGGCAGTCCCGGGGGCAGGGGCAAGGCTGGGGACCATGAACGGTGATCAGCGCATTGTCGTGGGTGTGGACGGTTCGGAGTTTTCGACGACGGCGCTCCGCCTCGCCGGGCGCATGTCCACCGCTTTGAACATCCCGTTGGAAGTCATCACCTGCCTGGGAACTTCTGATTTCTTCCTGGCCTCCCACCTGCCCGAGGACAGAACGCCCACCCTCGATGAGCTGGAGGAGACGGCCGAACGCCTCGTGGACCAGGCACTGGAGCGGGCCTTCGGCGAATCGCGTCCGGAAGGACTTAACCGCTCGGTCAAGTTCGGGGCGCCCGCCAAGGTCCTCGTCGAGGAAAGCCAGCACGCCGAAATGCTCGTGGTGGGCCGGCGCGGCAAGGGCGGCTTCCTCCATCAGGTCATGGGCTCGGTGAGCGCGGCCGTCGCGGCCCACTCCCACTGCCCGGTGGTGGTGGTCGGGCCGGAATCGGACGACCCCAGGGGCCGGACCAGCGCATGAGGTCCCTCGCGTGAGCGGTCAGCACGTCCCCGGCCGGTTGCGCGGACCGCTCGCGGCGCTGGCCGCGGCATCGGCGGGCGCAGCCTACGTCCTGGCTGTCCGGCCGCGGCTCCTGCGCTGGGGGGCCACCACCCAGGAGGCCGCCGGCCCGCTCGCCGGGGACGAGATCGTGCCCGCCCCGCGCATGCAAAGCACCCGCGCGATCACTATTGCGGCCCCCGTGGCAGAGGTCTGGCCGTGGCTTGTCCAGATGGGCGCCGGGCGGGGCGGCTTCTACTCCTACGACTGGCTCGAACGCGGCGCGGGTCTGGGCATCCGGAGTGCGGACCGGATTCTCCCGGAGCTGCAGCGCCTGAAAGTTGGCGACGTCGTTCCGCTGTCACCCGACGGCGGCCTTCCGGTCCGGCTCATCCAGTCCGGGGCGGCGCTGGGGCTGGGCGGAACCATCGATCTGCGCACGGGGAGGATGTCGCCGGCAGGGGCCCGTCCCACCGGGCGCCGGCTGGACGTCGGCTGGACGTTCGTGTTGCGACCTGCCGGGCCCCAGGCCACCAGGCTGCTGTCCCGCACCCGCTACGACTTTTCGCCCCTGGCGGAGGGTCTGGCCCTGCGTGCACTGCTGGAACCGGTGCAGTTCCTGATGGAACGGCGGATGCTCCTGGGGATCCGGTCCAGGGCAGAGGGCCGCCGGAGCTAGGGTCCGCGGACTTCGTTGTCCCGGCCTTCCCCGGTTCTGGTCCCCTCAGACACCCGCGCCCCCTCAGACGCCCGCGGCCCGCGCGCCGGCACCGTTCGGCGGCAGCAGGTAGTCGATAAACCAGTCCCGCGCCAGGATGGCCGCCGCCGCGAGCGTGCCCGGTTCTTCAAACAAGTGCGTTGCCCCCTGCACGACGGCGAGCTGGCTGGGACTGCGCATCATCGCCTTCGCCCGGCGGTTCAGTTCCAGGACCTCGTGGTCCAGGCTCCCCACAATCAGGAGCGTGGGCGCCTTGACGGCGGACAACCGCGGGCCGGCGAGGTCGGGGCGGCCGCCGCGGGACACGACAGCCGCGATCCGCGCCGACGGCTCCGACGCCGCCCACAGCGCAGCCCCGGCTCCCGTGCTCGCACCGAAGTACCCCAGAGCGCAGGAGGCCGTGTCCGCCCGGGTGGAAAGCCAGTCCGTGGCCGAGGACAGCCTGCGGGCCAGGAGTTCGATGTCAAAGACGTTGGCGCGGTGGCGCTCCTCCGCCGGCGTCAGCAGGTCCAGCAGCAGCGTGCCGAGACCGGCCTGCTGCAGGACGCCGGCCACGTACCGGTTCCGGGGGCTGTGGCGGCTGCTGCCGCTGCCATGGGCGAACAGCACCACGGCGCTGGCCGGCACCGGAAGGTGCAGCTGGGCCTGGAGCCGCACCCCGCGGGACGGGATCTCCACTTCCTCGTCGACGTCGGCGGGGTTGTCGGCGCGGGTCGCCGTCGAGGTCCAGAAAGGCGGCGGTGCGGCCTCGACGCGTTTGGCCGCAAGATCGAGCAGGCGCAGCACCTCGTCGTCGTCAGTCGGCGAGAAGTCCCGGTAGTGGTATCCGACGGCGGTGAACTGGCGCGGCGTCGCCAGGCAGACCACCTCGTCCGGTTCCGTCAGGTCGGCGAGGGTCTCGGCGGGGGCAACCGGAACGGCCAGGATCACGCGGGCCGCACCCTGTTTGCGGGCGACCCGGCAGGCCACGCGGGCGGTGGAGCCGGTGGCGATCCCGTCGTCGACGATCACCGCGATGCGTCCGGTCAGGTCGTGCCGGGTCCGGCCCTTCCGGAACAGGACCACCCGGTTTTCCAGCACGCCGCGTTCGCGTTCTTCAACAGCCTGGAGTTCCTCACCGCTGACCCGCGCATGGGCCAGGACCTCCTCGTCCAGGACTTTGGCGCCGCCTTCACCGATTGCCCCCATGGCGAGCTCGGGCTGGTAGGGAAGCCCAAGTTTCCGCACCACAATCACGTCCAGGGGAGCATCCAGGGCGGCGGCGACTTCGAAGGCCACGGGCACGCCGCCGCGCGGCAGGCCCAGGACCACAATGTCCTGGCCACGCAATTCCGCCAGACGCCTGCCGAGCTGCCTGCCGGCGTCGACCCTGTCTTCAAAGATGCTCATGGGCTATGGCTTTCAAGTCGAAGCGTGGGCCATCGGCCATCAGTCGTGTGCTGCTGAAACTGGTGCGCTCCTACGGGTTCCCCTAACCCGAACAGGACCAGGTGGCCGCTGCCTCCAACTATCCGCCCGCGCCCGAAACCCTGTGAGGGCCTTTGTGCCCGAGTTTGCGTCGACGGCGCCAGCCCGGCCCACGGTGGACGAGCAGCGGCCTGGCCGCCGGGATGCTGAAGCGGGCGGCCCGGCGGGCAATGCGGTGGGTCTGGCCGCGGTGCCGGAGCGCCGCCGGCCCGCGTGAGACAGGCTGCTGGGCGGCCCGGGAGTAGAACCAGACTTTCGCCATTTCCACCAGCACCAGGTACACCACTGCCATCCCGAGCAAGGCGAGGAAGAACGGCACAGGCAGCGGATCGAAGCCCAGCACGCCGGCCAGGGGCGAGAACGGCAGGTACACCCCGAGGGCCACCACGCCCAGGGAGGCCCCGACCAGGCCCAGCGACGGCCTGCTCCGGAAGAAGGGCACGCGCCGGGTCCTGATGACGAAGATGATCAGGGTCTGCGTCACGATGGACTCGATGAACCAGCCGGCCCGGAATTCGCCCGGAACCGCGTCGAAGACGAAAAGCATGAGGGCGAAGGTCGCGAAGTCGAAGATGGAGCTGATGGGGCCAAACAGGAACATGAAACGCCGGATGAAGCCGATGTCCCAGTGCGATGGGGCCACCAGCTGTTCCTTGTCCACCCGGTCGCCCGGAATGGCCAGCTGGCCGGCATCGTAGAGCAGGTTGTTGAGCAGAATCTGGCCCGGCAGCATCGGCAGGAAACTCAACACCACGGAGGCCGTGGCCGCGCTGAACATGTTGCCGAAGTTGCTGGACGTGCCCATGAGAACGTACTTGATGGTGTTGGCGAAGATCCGCCGGCCTTCCATGACGCCCTCGGCCAACACCCCCAGGTCTTTGTCGAGCAGCACGACGTCGGCGGCGTCCTTGGCGACGTCGGTGGCGCTGTCGACCGAGATGCCGATGTCCGCGGCATGCAGTGCAAGGGCGTCGTTGACGCCGTCGCCCATGAACCCGACGGCGCCGCCGCTTAGCCGCAGCAGCCGGATGATCCGAGCCTTCTGTTCCGGCGACACGCGGGCGAAGATGCTCGCCTCCCGTGCGGCGGCAGCCAGCTCCGGATCGGACATGGCCTCCACGGCAGCGCCGCTGAGCGTCCCGCCGGAGAGCACGCCGAGTTCGTCACAGACCTTTTCGGCGACCCTGGCGTTGTCGCCGGTGGCGATCTTGACCGTAATGCCGAGCGCCTCGAGCTGGTCAAGGGAGGCCCGTGCATTGGCTTTGGGCCGGTCCAGGAAGATGAGGAAACCGGCAAGGACCAGATCCTTCTCGTCGGGCGGCGTCAGGTCCTCCATGCCGCCCGCGGGTCGCGTTCCGACAGCCACCACCCGGGATCCGGCGTCGAACTGCTTGTCCAGCATCGCCTGCACGTCCGCCGGCGTGCCCACGCAGAGCGCCAGGACATCTTCCGGCGAGCCTTTTGTGATGATGCGGGCAGGTCCGTTCGCTTCGCGCACCAGCACGCTGGTCCGGCGGCGCTGGTGGTCGAAGTCTATGACGTCCAGCCGTTCGTAGCGCTCCGGCCGGAAGCCCGCCGCGTCGGGTGATTCCCAGAGTGCGGCATCCAAGGGGTTCAGGCCAACCGTAGAGAGCCTCGCCTCGGCGTATTCGGCCTCTGTCGCCAGCAGTCCGAGCGTGAGCAGCTCAGCGGGCCCGATGCCCGCGCCGACGGGCAACGCGGCGGTGAAGCTGATCCGGCCCTCGGTCAGCGTCCCGGTCTTGTCCGTGACCAGGATGTCCATGTCGCCCAGGTCCTCGATGCAGACCAGGCGTTTCACCAGGACCTTGCGCCGGGCCAGTTGCCGGGTGCCCGTGGCCAGGCTGGTGCTGACCACCGCGGGCAGCAGCTGCGGAGTGATGCCGACCGCGATCGCCAGGGAGAACAGCAGGGATTCGATCACGGGCCGGTGCAGCAGCAGGTTTGCGACGAAGATGAGCGAGCTCAGTCCGATGGCCACCTGCAGCAGCAGGAAGGAGAACCGTTTGAGGCCCAGCTGGAACTCGGTCTGCGGCTGCCGTTCGCCCAGGCCCAGTGCAATCCGGCCGAATTCCGCCCGGCCTCCGGTGGCGACCACCACCGCCGTGCAGCTGCCGGACTGGAGCACGGTCCCCATGAAGACGCAGCTGGTCAGGTCCGCCAGCGGGGCATCCTGCGGCACGGGCGCAGGATCCTTGGCGACCGGCAGCGATTCCCCGGTCAGGATGCTTTCATCACACAGGAGATCCTTGGCCGTCAGCACCCGCATGTCCGCCGGAATGATCGCGCCGATCCCCAGGTGGACGACGTCGCCGGGCACCAGCGCGGTGACGTCGATTTCGCCCGGACTTCCGTCGCGGACGACGACGGCGCGGTGCGTGACGCGGGAATGCAAGGCCTCCGCAGCGCGTTCGGCCCGGTATTCGTTGCTGAACCCCAGCCCGACGCTGACCAACAGGATCACGCCGATGACGATCGCGTTCGTGGCGTCCCCGAGAAACAGTGAAAGCCCGGCGGTGATGAGCAGGAGGAGCAGGATGGGGCTCGCCAGCTGCCGGCCCAGCACCGACCACCCGCTGGCCATGTGGGTCCGCACCGCATTCGGCCCTATTTCCGTCAGGCGCCTGCCCGCTTCGGCACCCGTCAGTCCGTTCCCGCCCGAGCCCAGCTCGTCCAACACGGCGGCAACGGGCCGGCCCGCGGCGCGGGCGATCGCCAGCGGGGCGGAGGGTGAGTCCTTGACATCCAGCTCTGGCATACGGAATCCGTTCGCGACATTTCGCCTAAGGCACAGCTTATGCCCGGGACGAACGGTTCAGGAGCCGTCGGGTCCGGAGCCCGTGTGGAACCTGCGTTTCCCGGATGTATATACTCTCCCGGTACGGTTTTGCAGCGAGCCGTTGGATTGTTCTTCGATCCGGCCGCTGCCGTATCCGCCCCTTGCCGCGGTGGGAAGCACAGCCGGGTCGTCTTGACCTGAGTGAAACGGCACAACAGATAAGTGGTCAGCGAGTCAACCGCAAATTCAATAAACCAGCAGCTGCATGAACTGGTGCTCAGCAGCTCCGACGTCGAGGATTTCCTCTGGGAGCTGGCCCGCGTATCCGCGCGCAGCCTGTCCGAGCCAGGGGACGAGATCCTGTGCGGCATCACGCTCCTTCGGGAAAAGAAGGCGGCCACCGTCGCGAGCAGCAGCCCCGCCGCGCAGGCCATGGACGAAATCCAGTACACCTTCGGTGACGGCCCTTGCATGACGGCTTCCCGGGAACAGGTAACCGTCCACGTTGAGGACCTTGAACTCGATGGCCGTTGGCCGGAGTACGCCGCGGCGGTACGGGGGCACGGCTTCCGGTCGATCCTGGCGCTGCCGTTCCTGCTGGAAGGCGAGACCCGGGCCGCCCTGAACCTCTATTCGCACCGGCCGGGCCGGTTCGATCACCGCGCCACGGAGCTGGCCCGTGACTTCGTCCACCAGACCTCCATGGCCCTGCGCCTCGCCGTCCGG
Organism: Arthrobacter humicola; assembly: GCF_022803015.1. GTDB lineage: Bacteria > Actinomycetota > Actinomycetes > Actinomycetales > Micrococcaceae > Arthrobacter > Arthrobacter humicola_A. Next base: position 78,898 of record NZ_JAFKON010000010.1, on the reverse strand, counting down.
TTCGCGCACAGCAGCGATACAGCCGCCAACCTCAAGGCCACCCTGGAGACGCGGACCGTGATCGACGTCGCCGTCGGCATCATCATGGCGCAGAACCGCTGCAGCCAGGACGAGGCGTTCGAGCTCCTGAAGTCGGCCTCGAGCGCCCGGAACATCAAGCTCCACGCCGTCGCGGCCGGCGTGGTTGAGTCACTCGGGCAGGGCCCCACCCGGACCCACTTCGACGTCTAACCCCGGCCCCGGGCAGCCAGTGCGGTCAGGCCGGGCTTCCGGGCAGCGGCTCGCCCGCCGCCGCGCCAAGGCCCGTGAACGCCAGAATGCCGTCCCGCACTTCGAGTGCCCGGTTGTGCTGGACGACGTGACCGGTTCCCTGCACTTCCAGCAGCCGCCCGCGGCTGGCGAGCCCGGCCAGCCGGCGGCACCAGTCTGCATCCGCGATGGGGTCGTTGGCGCCGCGCACCACGAGGACCGGTGCGCTGACGCCGGCGATCTTCTGTTCCATGGGGTACTCCTTCATGACCTGCAGGGTCTTCAAGTACCAGGAGGGACCGCAACGCAGGTAGTCGGTGAAAACCAAGGCGTTCGAGGAGGGGCTCTCGTAGAACAGGCAGTCACGGCCCAGCGCCAGGGCCATCTGTGCCACGGATCCGTGCCTGGGGTCCACCACGGGACCCATCAGCACCACATTCGAGATCTGTTCCGGCTGCTGAAGGGCCGCCTCCAGGGCCATCTGTGTTCCCATTGAGTGCCCCACCAGCACTATTTCCGCAACGCCCAGCTGTTCCATGGCGCCGAGGATGTAACGGGCGTGGTCGGCAATGGACAGCTGGTACGCGGGCTTGGGTGTGGCGCCGAATCCCGGCAGGTCGATGGAGTAGGTCTCCATCGACCCGGCCAGGAGCCGGTGCAGCCGGCGCAGGTAGCGGTGTGACGCGCCGATTCCGTGGATGAGCACGACGGCGGGCGCGGACCCGCCGGCCATTTCGCGCGAGGCGAAGACGTGGCCGGCGTGGCCCGCGGCTGAAATCTCCAGGCGGACCGGACCGGTCATGCTGTGAACGACCGCGGCGGGGAGCACGGGTACAGGAGGGACCGCGTGGCAACTGCCGGGGTCATGAAGGGCTCGTTTCGTCGCCGGGTGGTCAGCCCAGTCTAGTAAGCCTGCTGGCTAGAACCCTGACGCCGTGCGGGGCAGCCGGCCCTTCAGGATGATCCGGCGGATCAGTTGTCCCGCTTGTCCCGCTCCTCGAACTCCTCATCGAGGTCATAGTGCCGGAACTCCGTCTCCGGATTCGGCTCGCCCTCCACCACGTACTCATAGTCCAGTTGGCGCTCGACTTGGCTGTCGAGGACCTGAAGATCCTTGTCCGGCAACTTGCTGAGATCGTCCGGGAAGTCATCTTCCGGGCTGAGGTGCAGCTTCTCGGTCATTGCATGGCTCCCTTGGCCAGGGGATGGACTCGCGCTTGCACTGTCCTGGCTGCATTCAGGATAGCCCTTACTGCCGGCGCGGCCGAGGGCCCGATTTAGGCGGGCTCGGAGCCGACGTTCACCAGCCAGTCCACGCCAAACCTGTCCTTGCACATGCCGAAGACGTCGCCCCAGGGTGCCTTCTCCAGCGGCATGGCGACTGTGCCGCCATCGGCCAGCTTGTCGAAGTAGCCGCGGAGCTCAGCTTCGTTGGATCCGCTCAGGGACACGGAAAAGTTGTTGCCCGCGGTGTAGTCCATGCTGTTGGGCGTGTCCGCGCCCATCAGCACCATGCCGGCGTCCGTCCTGAGCTGGGCATGCATGATTTTCTCCTGCTCCGCCGGGTCTTCGCTGGCGTGGTATTCGGCGAAGGTACTCATGGTCAGTTCCCCGCCGAACACCGACTGGTAGAAGGTCATGGCATCTTTCGCGTTGTCGCGGAAGCCGAGGTAGGGATTGAGCGTAGTCATGTCCGAAACTCCTTGCTGTTGGGGGCGCCGGCCGGGCGGCAACGACGACGGTGCACGGTACAGGGCATATCCTGCCGCAAAACCAACAGCGTGGGTAGGTGTCCGGCCGCGGAACCGGGCAGCCCGGGACTAAGCAGGTGAACGGCCGGCCGAGAGCGTCCGGCGGCGGCCGGTGCCGCCGTCGGACGCTGCGGCGGGATTGCGGCTACGGCGTCTGGCCTGCGTGCTCGCCTTCGGCGATTTCCTCAAGGAGTTTGGCGTTGAAGGCCGGAAGGTCACGCGGGCTGCGGCTGGTCACCAGGCCCTGGTCCACCACGACCTCCTCGTCAGTCCAGATCGCGCCGGCATTCTTCAGGTCCGTCTGCAGCGTGTGGTAGGAGGTCAGGTTCCTGCCGCTGACCACGCCGGCGTCGATGAGCAGCCACGGGCCGTGGCAGATGGCGGCGACGGGCTTGTGCTGCTCGAAGAAGGCACGCGTGAACGCCTGGGCCTCCTTGTCGACTCTGAGGTGATCGGCGTTGACCACGCCGCCGGGGATGACCAGGGCGTGGAAATCGGCGGCGTCGGCCCGCCCCACGGCGAGGTCGACGGCGAACCGCTGCCCCTTTTCGGTGCCGTCATAGCCCTGCAGCTCTCCGCTCTTCGGCGAGACCAGGGTTGGCACGCCGCCGGCTTCCTTGACGGCATCCCACGGGCTGGTCAGCTCCACTTGCTCCACACCGTCCGTAAGCAGGAACGCGACTTTCTTGCCGGAAAGATTGTGCTCTGACATGTGTCCTCCTCGTGCCGGGCGCGGGCCGGGCAAAATTCGTTCAGTGCCGGCGCCAGCGCAGTGTCCCACTTGGTTTGCAGACCTAACTCTAGAAAGCCGCCAAGTCGTAAGCAAGCTGATGATGCATTGCAGGGACCCCGCCGGCACAGGACGGGAAGCTGAGAGAATGGGCCCATGGAAGTCGCTTTCGGGCTGCTGGCCCTCGTCGCCATCGTCTGTGCCTGCAGCGCACTGGGCCAAAGGATCAACATCTCCGTCCCCCTGCTGCTGGTGCTGGCCGGCGTGGTGTGCTCGTTCCTGCCGTTCGTTCCGACCATCGAGCTGAACCCCGAAATCGTTCTGGTCGGGCTGTTGCCGCCGTTGCTCTATGCGGCGGCGCTGCAGACCTCGCTGTTCGATTTCCGTTCCAACCGCCGCTCCATCGGCCTGTTGTCGGTCGGCTACGTCATTTTCGGCACCGTCAGCATCGGGCTGGTGGTCGCCTGGCTGTTTCCCGAGATCCCGCTGGCGGCCGCCATGGCCCTGGGCGCCGTCGTCGCGCCCCCGGACGCCGTGGCTGCGACGGCGATTGCGCGAAAGGTGGGCATGCCCCGCAGGGTTGTCACCATCCTGGAGGGCGAATCGCTGGTCAACGACGCCACGGCGCTGGTCTGCCTGCGTGCTGCCATCGCCGCGATCGCCGGAGCTGTCTCCGCCGCGGAGATTGCCGGCGGCTTCGTCCTGGCGGCCGGCGGGGGCGTGGCGGTGGGCGTTGCCGCGGCCTTCGTGCTCACCGCGCTCCGCAAGCGGATCCGCAACGTGGCCATCAACACTTCCACGTCCCTGATCGCCCCGCTTGTGGCCTACCTCCCGGCGGAAGCGATCCACGCCTCCGGCGTCCTGGCCGTCGTCGTCACCGGCCTGATCATGGGGACCAAGGCGCCGTCCATGCCAAACGGGGCGGCCCGGCTGAGCCAGCGCAGCAATTGGCACACGGTCCAGTTCCTGCTGGAGAACTCCGTTTTCCTCCTGATCGGGCTGCAGGTCCGGACCATCATCGAGGGCGTCCGGGATGACTCGCTGGGGCCGGAACGGATCTGGTTCGGCTGTGCCGCCGTGCTGCTGGCCGTGCTGGTCCTGCGTCCGGTCTGGGTCTTCCCCGCAACATACCTGCCGCGGCTCATTCCCGTGGTCCGGCGCAAGGATCCCGCGCCGCCCTGGCAATTTCCGGTGATCGTCTCCTGGGCCGGCATGCGCGGCGTGGTGACGCTTGCCGCCGTCCTGGTCCTGCCGGCGGAGCTGGAGCACCGGTCGGTCCTGATCCTGATGGCCCTCGTGGTGGTGGCCGGCACGCTGACCCTGCAGGGTTTCACGCTCCCGGCCCTGGTCCGGTTGCTGCACGTGAACGGACCGGACCCGCGCGAGGACGCGCTCAACGAGGCGTCGCTGATGCAGATGGCGACGGCGGCGGGCGTGCAGCGGCTCCAGGAACTGCGTTCGGACGCCGATCCCCCCGAAGTCGTGGCGATGCTGAAACGGCGCACCCAGGAGCGCGGGCTGGCCGCATGGGAGCGGTTGGGCCGGCCGTCCGCCGAAGCCGCCACCCCCAGCCAGCGGTACGCCCAACTCCGGCTGGCGATGCTGGACGCCGAGCGCACCAAGGTCCTCGAGCTGCGGCGCGGCGGCGGATACGCGCACGAGGTCCTGGTCAACGTCCTTGACCGCCTCGACGTCGAAGAGTCCATGCTGGACGCCGCACTGGAAGAACCGGACGCGGACGGCAGCGGCGGCGAGGGAATCGCCCGGCCCCGCGGCGTTTGTCCGCACCTGGAGTCCGCCCCGGATCTCACCGTCCCGTCTGGTCCCTTCTGTGAGGCGTGCGAACGGGAGGGGACGACGACGGTGCATCTGCGGATGTGCCTGCAGTGCGGCAACGTGGCCTGCTGCGATTCATCGCCGGGAACCCACGCGTACAAACACTTCCAGCTCAGCGGCCACCCCGTCATGCGCAGCGCCGAGCCGGGCGAGGACTGGCGCTGGTGCTACCCGGACGAACTCCTTGGCTAGGCCGCAGACGCCGGACAGCGCCGTCCGGCCCCGGGCCCGGGCGCCCCTGTTCACCGCACCCTCCCCTCCGTAGGCTGGAAGGGGACCTGCTGGAAGTGGACCCTGCGAAGAGAAGGCGGCCCGCCGCCGTCGGACGAAAAGAGGACACCGTGGACAACCAAGACATCCTGGAGCGCATCAAGGACCTCGTGGAGGAGGAACACGGCCTCCGCGAAGGCTCGACCCAGTCTGGCGGGACCGGAAGCCCGGACATCCTCCGGCTGCAGCAGGTGGAAGAACAGCTGGATCAGTGCTGGGACCTGCTCCGCCAGCGGCGCGCGAAAAGAGACTATGGCGAGAATCCTGACGAGGCGGAAGTGCGGCCGGTCAGCGAGGTCGAAGGCTACCAAAGCTAGCCCCCGGCCCTGACCTGACAGGCAGGCAGGCGGGCAGGCGGGCAGGCGGGCAGGCAGTCCATGCTGATCGCGCTGCTGGGAGACGTCATGCTGGGCCGGCTGGTGAACCGGCACCTGGCAGCGGCCGGGCCTGCCTATCCGTGGGGCGACACGCTGGCGGTCCTGGAGCAGGCCGATGTCCGCGTCGCCAACCTCGAGTGTGTCCTGGCGGCCGGCGGCGAGCCCGAGCCCGGCAAGATCTTCCATTTCCGCTCGGACCCGAAGAATGTGGCCAGCCTCCTCGCGGCCGGGATCGACGTCGTCTCGCTCGCCAACAACCACGTCCTGGATTTCGGCCAGGACGCGTTCGGGGAGATGCTGCCGGCGCTGGACGGCTGCGGCATCCTCCATGCCGGGGCCGGCCCCGACCTGGAGTCCGCCCGCCGCCCGTCCGCGTGGCGCGTGGGCGCCGTCGCCGTCGGATTCATTGCCTTCACGGACAACGAGCCCGGCTGGGAGGCGGGCACCGCGGCTCCCGGGGTCTACTACGTCCCGGTGGAGGATGTTTCCGTTGATGAGGGCGGCCGGCGGGGCGGCCGGCGGGACGGACTGCTGGAACTGGTCGCCAGGACCAAGGCCCGTGTCCAGGTCCTCATCGTGTCAGCCCATTGGGGCGGCAATTGGGGCTACGACGTCCCGGCCGGGCATCAGGACTTTGCCCGGGACCTCATCGAGGCCGGGGCCGACGTCGTGTTCGGCCACTCGCCGCACATATTTCGCGGCGTCGGCATCCACCGGAACCGTCCGATCATCTTCAGCGCCGGGGACTTCATTGACGACTACGCTGTGGACCCGGTCGAGCGCAATGACCAGTCGTTCGTGTTCATGCTCGACACCGACGCCGGCGCACCCCGAACGCTTCGGCTGTATCCCACGATCATCGCCGGATTCCAGGCGCGCCTGGCCCGCGAATCGGCACCCGGCATTGCCGCCCGGATGCAGCGGCTGAGCGGTCAGTTGGGCACGCTGGGCTACTGGAACGCCTCCGGCCGCTGCCTTGAGATTCCGCTGGACAGGCCGGCGTTCTAAATCACAGGTTCTGGAATGCAGACCCAAGGTTGGTCAAAGATCCCCCTGTTACCGTTCCGTCAGGCCGTGTCATCCGGCGGGCCGGATTTGAAAGGGGACAGCATCATGGGCGAACACGCCATGACGCCTCAGCAAGCCCGGATGGCACCGTTCTACTGGCCGCGATGGATCGTACTCATCATGGTTGTGGGGATGGTCGCGGTCTTGGCCCCAATTATCATCATCTCCGGATCAGCCACCGCGACGGCGCCGGCCAAGGGGAACTACGTGCCGCAGACGCGCACGTACTTCATCGGCGCGGATGAGGTCGACTGGAACTACGCGCCGACCGGCAGTGACCAGATCACGGGTGAGCCGTTCGACGAAACCGCCGCCGTCTTCACTCAGCAGGGACCGCAACGCATCGGCAGCACCTACATCAAGTCCCTGTACCGGGAGTACACCAATTCCTCATTCAGGACGCTCAAGCCCCGGACCGCTGCCGATCGGCATCTAGGCATGCTGGGGCCGGTCATCCGCGCCGTCGTCGGAGACACGATCAAGGTGGTCTTCAAAAACAACCTGGACCGCCCCGTCTCCGTGCATACCCACGGCGTCTTCTATGACAAGGGCAGCGAAGGTGCCCCGTACAACGACGGGACCAGCCCGGCAGATCACCGGGACGACGCTGTCGCCCCGGGGACCGTTTACACCTATAGCTACAAAGTTCCGGACCGTGCCGGCCCCGGCCCGATGGACGGCAGTTCCGTAATGTGGATGTACCACTCGCACACGGATGAAGTTGGCGATGACTACGCCGGCCTGGTTGGTCCCATGGTCATAACGAAGGCCAGCGCCGCGCGCACGGACGGCACCCCGGAGGATGTGGACCGCGAATTTTTCGTGCAGTTCAAGGTCAGCGACGAGAACGCCAGCCCATACCTGCAACGCAACATCACCAGGTTCGCCGGGGACCCGGCTTCGGTGGACCCGGGCAATGAAGAGTTCGGGGAGAGCAACTTGATGCACTCCGTCAATGGCTACGTCTTCGGCAACCTGCCACTGGACGCCATGACCATGAAAAAGGGCGAACGGGTCCGCTGGTACCTTATGGGCATGGGCACTGAGGTGGACCTGCACACCCCTCACTGGCACGGCAACACCGTGACGGTCCTGGGAATGCGCACCGATGTAGTGAGCTTGCTCCCGGCGACCATGGTGACGGCCGACATGGTCCCTGACGACCCCGGCACGTGGCTGTTCCACTGCCACGTCAACGATCACATCAGCGCCGGAATGCTGGTCCGCTACCGGATAACCAACGCATCGGCCCCCCGCAACGGCAACAGCGTCCACTCCGGCCACACGTCGTAACCGGAAATTCGTCGCGCCGGTGGCCCCCGGCGCGTCCTGCGTCCGGCGGCCACATGCGGTCCTGTTTACATTCCTGAAACATGCCGGTCACGCGAACTTCACGCCGTCGCGATTCCCGTAACGTGCCCGCAACTTTTCACCTCACTGCCGGAAACATGGCTCCGCGAGGATTAAATCCGGATCGGGGGGCCGGCGGCGACGTGTCCCGGTACGGAAGACTGACGAGAAGGGACCCGCCGGTGGAGCTCACTGCTGGAAGCGTCTGGATGATTGTGTCGGCAGCGATGGTTCTGCTGATGACCCCGGCCCTGGGCCTGTTTTACGGCGGGATGACCCGGGCCAAGGCCTCGCTCAACATGATGATGATGAGCTTCGTCTCGGTGGGGATCGTCGGCGTGGTGTGGGTCCTCTGGGGCTACTCGATGAGCACCGGGCAAGGTGTCCTCGGCGTGTTCGGCAACCCGTTCGCGAGCTTCGGCCTGAGCAGCCTGATCGGTTCGCCGGACCTGATCAAGGCCGGCTACAGCGCCACTTTTGCCATCCTCACCGTGGCCCTCATCAGCGGCGCCATCGCGGACCGCGCGAAGTTCACCTCCTGGGCCCTCTTCGTCCCCATCTGGATCACCCTTGTGTACTGTCCCTTAGCCTTCATGGTCTGGGGCGGAGGCCTCATGAGTGCCGGCGGCGCCGTAAGTGCCGTCTTCGGCCAGGTCATCGACTTCGCCGGCGGCACCGTAGTGGAAATCGCGTCCGGAACCGCGGCGCTGGTCCTGGTCCTGATCCTGGGCAACCGGCACGGCTTCGGCAAGGACCCCGGCCACCGCCCCCACAACATCCCCTTCATCATGCTCGGCGCGGGCATCCTGTGGTTCGGCTGGTTCGGTTTCAACGCCGGCGCCGCCACCACCGTGGAGCAGGCCGGCCTGATCTGGGTGAACACCCTGGCCGCCCCTGCCGCAGCCATGATCAGCTGGCTGGTGACCGAGAAGGTCCGCCACGGCCACCACACCTCCTTGGGCGCGGCGTCCGGCGCCGTCGCCGGCCTGGTGGCGATCACGCCGTCGTGCGCCAACATCAGCCCGCTCGCCGCGCTGGGCCTTGGGTTCGTGGCCGGTGCGGCCTGCGCCGTGTTCGTGGACCTGAAATTCAAGTTTGGCTTCGATGACTCGCTCGACGTCGTCGGCGTCCACCTCGGCGGCGGCCTGATCGGCACGCTCGCCCTCGGTTTGATTGCGCTCCCGGTGGACGGTGCCGGCGGCGGGCTGTTCTACGGCGGCGGGCTCCACCAGATCATCGCGCAGGCCGTAGCCGTCCTCATCACGGTGGCCGTGTCGGGCCTCGGGACCGCGGTGATCGGACTCGCCATCCACAAGACGCTGGGTTTCCGGGTCAGCCGCGAGGACGAACTCGCCGGAGTCGACCGGTCCGAGCACGCCGAGACCGCGTATGCCTTTGCCGAACTGGGTTTCAGCCGGTTCAACCCGTTCGGCCACCACACCGGTGCGGCCCACGCCGCGACATCGGCCCACGCGGCGACGTCGGCCCACGCGGCCGGCCGGGCACCGGAAAGCGCCTCCGCACGCGCAAAGGAAGACAGCCTCGTCTGAGCCGGCCGCCGGGGCCGGCTCAAGTTTTTCCAAAGGGCCCGGGTGTAAGACGCGGTCGGAGGCTTAAGATATGGGCGGGGGGCACTCGAATTAGCGAACTCGCTTAATGGGAGGCCACGATGTTCAGCCAAGCCAGCCGCAAGGCATCAAAACCGAAGCTAACATCGGTGGCGCGGACCCCGCGCAGACACCGGCGCAGCTCCCTTCCCAGACCGGACACATTTTGGTTCGGGCGCGGGCTGGCCTCACTGGCGGCCTTTGCCTTGGCGGCTGGCGGCGGCCTGGTGGCGGCAGCCCCTTCGAACGCCGTCAATCCGGCACAAAACTACATCGTGGTGCTCAAGGACGGGGTCGTGGACGCCGGAGCGGCGGCAGCCGCCCAGCAAAGCGCCTACGGATTCACGGCATCGAAGGTCTACCGCAACGCTGTGAACGGTTACTCTGCCAACCTGACGGCGGCCCAGGCGCAACGCGTCCAGGCCGACCCCAGCGTCGACTTCGTCACGGCGGGCCGGACCTTCCAGCAACCGCGGGATCTTGGAACCGCGGCCACCCAGGAGACGCCGTTGTGGCGCAAGCGGATCGCCGGAACCAGCTCAGACGTCCGGAAGGCCCTCGACCGGGGGCCAAGCCGGATCAACGTCAACGTCGCCGTGATCGACAGCGGCATCGATGCGACCCACCCGGACCTGAACGTCAAGGGCGGCGTTGACTGCCAGTCCGGTTCCCCCGTCGATGTGACCCCCGTTGACGTCCTGGGGCACGGAACATTCGTCGCGGGCGTAATCGGCGCCCGGAACAACCGCCTGGGCGTCATCGGGACCGCCCCGGGCACTCCGCTCTGGTCTGTCCGGGTGGTTGACGACGCCGGCCTGATCTCCGAGGAAAGCCTGATCTGCGCGATTGACTGGGTGACCTCGACGCGCAAGGACCATGACGACAGCAACGACATCGCCGTGGCCAACATCAGCATCGCCGGCGGCGCCGCGGACACACCCAACTGCGGCAAGGGCACGGACCCAATGCACTACGCCATCTGCCGCTCGGTCCGGGCCGGTGTCACCTATGCCGTCGCGGCCGGCAACGCCGGTGAGGACTTCGCCAACACCGTGCCGGCCACGTACGACCAAGTACTGACCGCCACCGCGATGGGCGATTTCGACGGAAAGTCCGGCGGGGATGCCGCCCCGATCTGCGGCCCCGACGACTTTTCGAAGTACGGGCAAAAGGATGACCAGCCGGCGTTCTTCTCCAACTTCGCCACCACTAGTGACGACAAGGCCCACACGGTCGCCGGCCCCGGCGTGTGCATGCTCTCCACCTGGCCCGGCGGCTACAACGTAAGCAACGGCACCAGCTTCGCCAGCCCGGCCGTGGCAGGGTCCGTGGCCCTCTGCATCAGCCAGAAGGCCTGCACGGGTTCAGCCGAGCACGTCATGGAGCAGTACCTGGACCTGACAAAGTCGTACTCGAAGCGGCACCACGACTACGGCTTCGGCGGCGATCCCATCCACCCGATCTCGGGGCAGTACTACGGATACCTGACCCAGACGGTGAGCTTCTGACGCTGCGGCGGTGAGGAATCCGGCGGCGCAAGTCGCCGCGCCAGCGGCCCTCGGCGAGTCTCAGCCGAGGGCCCAGCCGGGTTTCAGCCCAGCCGGGTTTCAGCCCAGCCGCGGGTTTCAGCCCAGCAGCCGGCGTTCATAGGCGAAGGCCACCAGCTGGAGCCGGGTCCCGAGGCCCAGCTTGCCCAGCACGCTCCTGAGGTGTGTCTTGACCGTCGCCTCGGATACGAACAGGCTTCCGGCGATCTCACCGTTGGCCAGCCCCTTGGCCGCGAGCAGGAAGACGTCCCGTTCCCGGGCAGACAGCACCTCCAGCGCGGACAGGTCCGGTCCTCCGGCCGGCACGGTCCGGGCGGCATGCTGGAACAAATCCTGCACTGATCCCGGCGCAATCACGGAGTACCCGGAGTACACCGTCCGGATCGCGGCGAGCAGGAACTCCGGTTCGGCGCTCTTGAGCAGGTAGCCGCTGGCCCCGGCGTGCACGGCGTCAACCACCGCCTGGTCCCGGTTGAACGTCGTCAGGGCGATGATCTTCGGCGCGCCGGTGCCTGCGGCCTCCGCCTGCCGCACGATCCGCCGTGTGGCGCCGACGCCGTCAAGGACCGGCATGCGCAGGTCCATGAGCATCACGTCGGGGCACCGTTCGACGGCGAATGCCGCCGCCTGCGCGCCGTCGCCGGCTTCCCAGGCCATCGCCATGTCGGGTTGGCTCTCCACCAGCATCCGGATTCCCGCCCGGAACAGGGCCTGGTCATCGACGATCGCCACGGTAATGGCCGCCCCGGCATCAGCCACGGTCGCCGGCTTCGGCCAGCGGCATTCCCGGGCGCGCTGCAGGGCTTCCCACGGGAACCAGGTCCGGCTCCGCGCTGGCGGCGGCAGCGTCGGCGTCGGCCGTCCTTGTGCCGTAGGGGATAAAGACGGTCACCCGGTACTGCTCGCCATCCGGGCCGGACGTCATCCAGCCTCCTGCGAGGTGGGCGCGTTCCCGCATCCCGGCGAGGCCGCGGCCCACCCGCGTTTCGGCGGCGGGGTCCGGACTGTCCCTGCCTGCGGTCTCCGGAATCCCTGACGCCGCATGCAGGGTCAGCCCCGGGCCGCTCCAGTCCAGGTGCAGCCGCACCGCGGTGCCGCGGCCGCCGTGTTTCAGGGCGTTGGTCAGGCATTCCTGGATGATCCGGAATACGGCGAGCTGCTGCCCGGCGGAGAGCTCGGCGGGCGTGCCGGACTCGCTTTGTTCGATCTCGAGGCTGCCCTGCATGCGCGCCACGAGGGGCCCGACGTCGCTGAGCCGGGGCTGGGGCGTGACCATGCCGTCGTCGTGCACCCCCTCGATGACGCGCTGCGCGTCCACCAGGGCGCTCCGGGCCGACGTCGCGATGTTCTCCAGGGCGTTTAGCACTGCCCTCGGCTGGTCCTTGCTCAGGTAGCGGGTGCCATCCGCCTGCGCCGCGATCACGGCGAGTGAGTGGGCCAGGACGTCGTGCAGGTCCCGGCCGATCCGGGTCCGTTCCTGCTCCACGATCAGGTCCACTTCGGCTTCCCTGAGGCTGGTCTGGGCGATGGTCCTGGCCTGGAACAGGCTGCCGCGTTCCTGGTACATCGCCAGCAGAAGTCCGACGGCGGCGCAGGCTGCCGCGATCACCAGCAGCAGCGAAAAGAGTTGCCAGCCGTAGGCTTGAAAGGTCCACCGGTCGCCCATGTACAGCGGAAGGAACCAGCCGACGCCGTTGCCGTAGCGCCAGGACAGCATCAGGAAGGCCATGGCGCCGGCGAACACCACGTTGGCGGCCGCGGCGATGAAGCGTGTCCTTCGCCGGGCCGTCCATTGGATGAAGGCCAGGGACACGAACGCCCCGAGGTAGATGGCCCAGTGGTTGGCGTGCATCGCGGGAATGGCGTACCCCAGTTGGCCCGCGAGCAGCCCTGCCGTGAATCCGAGCGACGCGTAGGGCTTCCAGGCGGCGCAGGCAATCGCTGCCGTCATGAGGATCAGCGGCCACGTCCCCTCCCAGGTGTGGAGGCCCGGGCCCATCCGCCCGGCCTCGGCCACGCACCACAGCGTGAAGAAGAGAACGGCCGCCGCGGGGGCGCCCCAATGCCGCAAAACTTTCAGTAGTGGTTCCATGCTGTCACCCTATCCACGGCGGCTGTCACAGGCAGGTCACATCCGGCCGCGCTCCACCTTGGGGCCAGAAGATTCATCTTTCGAGCCAGCCCTCCGTCGATAGCGGGCGTAGTATGGCGGCCATGACCAAGGCAGCGGTTGAGGTCACAGCTCCCGCCGAAGCGGTGCCGTACTCCGTGCTGGACAGCGTGTTCTTCGTGGTGGGCGGCGTTGCGGCTGTGTGGCTGACCGCGCTGCTGGTGCAGTTGAGCTTCGAATGGGGCTGGGCGCAGGTCTGGTTCCTCTTCATCTTCTGGGCCCTGCTCGCCTATCTGGTACTTCCCCGTCTGCACCGGATCCTGACCCGGCTCTACGTTCCGGACTACTTCATCGGCCGGGCGCGCACCAGCGACGGGCTGCTGGGTGATCCCGTGAACATAGCCCTGCTGGGATCGGAACCGCAGATCCATGGCGTGATGCGGTCCGCGGGCTGGACAAGGGCCGATGACGTGACACTGGCCAGCAGCCGGCGGATCGTCTCCTCCACCCTCCTGCGCCGCAGCTATCTCGAGGCCCCGGTCAGTCCGCTGTTCCTGTTCGGCCGCCAGCAGGATTTTGCCTACCAGCAGGAAGTCGACGGCACCCCGGGCAAACGGCACCACGTCCGCTTCTGGCGGTGCCCGCCCGGCTGGCTGCTGCCGGGCGGGCTGGCCGTCGACTGGTTGGCGGCCGGCACGTATGACCGCAGCGTCGGGCTGTCCCTGTTTACCCTGCAGATCACCCACAAGATCGATGAGAACACCGACGCCGAACGCGACCATGTGGTCGGCGCCATTACCGGGGCCGATCCCGCGGCCGGGCTCAGGGTGATCCGTGATTTTTCCACCGGCTATCACGCGCGCAACGGCGGGGGTGACACCATCACCACCGACGGCAATCTCCCGATCGTCGATCTCAGGCAGACCGTCGCGGAGCCGACCGCTGCGGGCTTGCTTGCGTCCGTCACGGCCCCGGGCGAGGGCCGCACCCGGCGTCCTTCGACCACGATTGTCGGGGCGGCCTTCGTCGGTGCCCGCGCGGCGGCGGCCGCGCTGCTGGCCCTGTCCCTGGTGCTCTTCAAGGACGCGCACGTCGGCTCACTGGTGCAGCCCGTGGCCGGCCCGGCGGTCACGGAGGCCCAGGCGGAATTGGCCGTCAGCGCCGCAACGGTGCTTGTCCTGCTCTTTGCCGTGGCCGAGATCCTGCTGGCGTGGTTCGTGTTCCTCGGCCGAAACTGGGCCCGGACGGTGGCCATGGCGCTGAGCACGGCTGCCATCTGCTTCCAGGCCGTCGATGTTTTCTACGGCGGCCCGGACATCACCCTGAAGTCCAATCTCCCCGGCCTGACCCTGGACATCCTGTTGCTTCTGGCGCTCTCCAGCAAGCGGTCCCGCGACTATGCCCTGCGTCCCCGCAAGGAAGTCAAACGGGATTCCAGCCGTCCCGGCGGCCGGACGCCCTGAATCCCCAGGATCCAGGGGCCCTTGACAGCCCTCTCGCTGCGGGAGCTAGATGTTCAAATAGCCAGCAATCCACCGCAGGAGCAGCTAAGGAGCGGACATGAGCGACGACTCACAGGCGCCCGAGCGTCATCACAGCGAGACCCCCGCCGAAGGTGATGCAACGGCTGAACCCTTCGACGACCGCGCCCATTCCCAGGACGCGGCAGAAGGCCCGGACACCGACGACGAACCGGGCCCCACGGCCTAGCCCCCCCCTTACGCGCCAGCCTCCCTGCGCGCTAGCCTCTCTACGCGCGAATTCGCCGGAACCCTGCGGGCTCGCCGGAACTTTCCGGCGAGCGGGGAGGCTTCCGGCGAATTGGACTCGCCTGCCCCGGCCGGTGGCCTGACGGTCCCAGCCGCACAGCGTCCTTAACCGGCGAAATATCTTCGCCTGCCCGGGTGTTGCTCCGGCATGACAACAATCGGAATCATCGGTGCAGGACACATCGGCGGCCAGATCGCCCGCAAGGCCGTGGAGCTCGGCTACGACGTCGTGATCAGCAACTCGCGCGGTCCGGAGACCCTGGCGGACCTCGTCGCGGAACTGGGGCCCAAGGCCCGGGCCGCGACGCCGGCCGAGGCGGCCGCAGCCGGCGACTTCGCCGTCGTCACCGTGCCGCTCAGGAGCCTCCCGGACGTCCCCGTGGAACCGCTGGCCGGCAAGATCGTCCTCGACACCAACAACTACTACTGGGAACGTGACGGGCATATCCCGGCCCTGGATGCCGGCGAGGCCACCACCTCCGGCCTGCTGCAGGAGCACCTTCCCCAGTCCAAGGTGGCCAAGGCTTTCAACCACATCATGTTCTCCCAGATCACCACGGACGGGACGCCGGCCGGCACCCCGAACCGCCGTGCCATGGCCACGGCGAGCGACTTCCCGGAAGCGGCCGAGCTGGTGACCAGGCTCTACGACGAATTCGGCTTCGACACCGTCAACATGGGCCCGCTCGCCGAAAGCTGGCGCACGGAACGGGACCGCCCGGCCTACGTGATCCGGCAGAACGCGGCCGAACTCACGGAGAACCTGGCCAAGGCTCCGCGCACCATCTGACCCGTCCTGGCCCGGGCGCACGAATTCGCCGGAAGGCTGCGAGGTCGCCGGACTTTTCCGGCGAACGGGCAGGTTTCCGGCGAATTCAGCCGTGCGTGCCTGAGTGGGCGCTAGGAGGAGACCCCCACGGCCGCCGCAGTCAGGTCGGTCAGCTCAACGGGGGCAGGGCGGGCAACCGTGCTGCCGATCCGGACCGGCGCACCCGTGTGCGCCGACTCCAGCACGGACTCCATCACCTCCAGGGCGTGGAATGCCAGGGCACCGCCCGCCCTGGGTTCCTGGCCCGCAGGCGTGCGGATGAGATCGGAGATGCCGAAGCCCCGCCCCGATTCCACATAGCCCGCGGAGACGGGCAGGGTCTCCCAGTCGTCTGCACCGAGGGCGAAGAGCTGCACGTCGCCGTCGAAGTGGTTGGGATCCGGGACCACGAGGGAGCCGTGCTCACCGTGGATTTCGATGTTGGGGCTCTTGGTCTTCACGGCGTCGAAGCTCATCACCAGCGTGGACAGGGCGCCCGAGGCGTGGACCAGGACGCCGGTGACGTGGGTGTCGGTTGCCACGGGCACGTTCTGGCCTTCGCGTGGGCCCGAACCGATGGTCCGCTCGTCGCGGGTGTGGCTGGCCGCACCGATCACCGAGACCACGGGTCCGAGCAGGGTGACCAGGGCCGAGACGTAGTAGGGTCCCATGTCCAGCAGCGGGCCGCCGCCGGGCTGGTAATAGAAGTCCGGGTTCGGGTGCCAGCGCTCATGCCCCGGGGTGACCATGGTGGCGGTCGCGGAGATGGGCCGGCCGATCAGTCCGTCGTCGATGGCTTTCCGTGCGGTCTGGATCCCGGTCCCGAGCACGGTGTCCGGGGCGCAGCCGACCACGACGCCGGCTGCCCGGGCGGCGTCGAGGACCTGGCAGGCCTCCGCTGTGGTTGCCGCCAACGGCTTCTCGCCGTAGACGGATTTGCCGGCGGCAATGGCGCGGAGGGCGATCTCGGCGTGCGCCGCGGGAATGGTCAGGTTCAGGACGAGTTCGACGTCGTCGGCGGCCAGGAGCGCGTCGACTGTGAGCGCCCGGACGCCGTCGTACGAGTCGGCAACTGCCTGCGCCCGGGACGGGTCAAGGTCCGCGACGGCGACGAGGTTGATGTCCTCGAGCCGGCGGAAGTTGACCAGGTACTGGGCGATGATGGCTCCACAGCCGATGATTCCAACGTTTAACGGCTTGCCCACAGCAGGCCCCTTTCGATGATGGTGCGGACGTTGCTGTCCTGGAGGATTTCGACGCGGTGTCCCGGGGTGCAGACGAAGATCCTGCCCTTGCCCCACTGCCGGGTCCAGACGGCGGGCGAGGTGACTTCCCGGTGCCAGGGGTCCCATTCGCGAACCTTCTGGGTGGTGGTGGCCAGGACGTCGATGTAGTCGTCGGCGAGGACCCAGTACTGTTCG
Source organism: Arthrobacter humicola (assembly GCF_022803015.1). Lineage (GTDB taxonomy): Bacteria > Actinomycetota > Actinomycetes > Actinomycetales > Micrococcaceae > Arthrobacter > Arthrobacter humicola_A. Next base: position 62,005 of record NZ_JAFKON010000010.1, on the reverse strand, counting down.
GTGACGAGATCGAAGTCGCCGAGACCGGCAGTGATCGGATGGTCCGCGGCCGCCCGGAGCATATTGACCGTGTAGGGGACGTAGTTGTCGGGCTGTCCGCCCGTGCGCTCGTCCGGGTGTTTGCCCGGGTGGCAGGCAAACTGCCCGCCGATCAGGTGCAGGTAGTCGGAGGTGTTGCGGTAGGAATCCGCGATGCCGCCGTGCCAGCCGGCCAGGCCCGTGCCGTTTTCGACGGCGGTCCGTAGACCTTCGAATTCGTCCTTTTCGATGGTGGACATGGTCACGCACTGCAGGATGAGGTCGACGCCGGCCATGTAGTCGGCGTCGGCGTAGATCTTGGGCGATTCCTCCACCCGGACCTCGTAGCCGCTGGCGTGCAGGTATGGGATGAATTCCTCGGTGGCCGCGACGGGCTGGTGCCCGTCCCAGCCGCCGCGCACCACGAGGGCGGTCTTTTTCTCGGTTGTCATGGGGTTCCTCTGTTGTTGGTTTGTTGTGGCCGTGACCGGCTCAGCGGGCGGCGAAGGCGGCATCGAACGCGGCCGTGGGCGGTGTGATCGTGGCAAGTTCCTTGACCAGGGCGAGGGCCTGCGGTGCGCCGAGCAGGCGGTCCATGCCCGCGTCCTCCCATTCGACGCTGGTGGGACCCTGATATCCGATGGCGTTCAGGGTCCGGAAAATCGGTTCCCAGTTGACGTCTCCGTGGCCGGCCGTGACGAAGTCCCATCCGCGGCGGGGGTCTGCCCAGGGCAGGTGGGAGCCGAGGCGGCCGTTGCGGCCGTTGAGCTGCCGGACGGACTCCTTGATGTGGACGTGGAAGATCTTCTCGGCGAAGTCCTGCAGGAACATCACGGGGTCCAGGTCCTGCCACACGAAGTGGGACGGGTCGAAGTTCAGGCCGAAGCTCTCCCGGTGGCCGATGGCCTCGAGAGTGCGCTTGGCGGTCCAGTAGTCGTAGGCGATTTCTGACGGGTGGACCTCGAGGGCGAAACGGACGCCTTCCTCGTCGAAGACGTCCAGGATCGGGTTCCAGCGGTCGGCGAAGTCGTGGTAGCCGCGTTCGATCATGGCGTCCGAGGCGGGCGGAAACATGGCCACGGATTTCCAGATCGAGGATCCGGTGAACCCGGTGACGGTCTGCACGCCGAGCCTGGCGGCCGCCCGCGCGGTGGTCTTCATGGCCTCGGCGGCCCGCATGCGGACTCCTTCGGGCTCACCGTTGCCCCACACATCGGCGGGAAGAATTCCCTCGTGGCGCTCGTCGATCGGGTCGTCGCAGACGGCCTGCCCGGTGAGGTGGTTGGCGATCGCGTGGACTTTGAGTTGGTGCTTGTCCAGGATGTCCAGCCGGCCCTGGAGATAGGCGTCGTCCTCGACTGCCCGCAGCGGGTCCAAGTGGTCGCCCCAGCAGGCGATCTCCAGGCCGTCGAAGCCCCACTCACCGGCGAGCCGCGCCACCTCTTCGAAGGGCAGGTCGGCCCACTGGCCGGTGAAGAGAGTAATGGGTCGTGTCATGGTCTTTCCTCTCAGAGGGTGTGCCAGTGGCTGTTGTTGCCGGCGCTGGTTTCGATGGCGGCGAGGACTTTTTGGACCTGGAGGGCGTCGGCGAAGGAGGGTGAGGGCGGCCGGTTTTCCGCGATGGCGTGGATGAGGTCGACCGCCTGGTGGGTGAAGACGTGTTCGTAGCCCAGGCCGTGGCCGGTGGGCCACCAGTTCCCGGTGTAGGGGTGTTCGGGCTCGGTGACGAGGATCTTGCGGAACCCGGAGTCGGGGCCGTCGGCGGCGTCGTAGACGGACAGGGAGTTCATGTCCTCGAAGTCAAAGGCCAGGGAGCCCAAAGTGCCGTTGAGTTCCAGGCGCATGGCGTTCTTCCGGCCCAGGGCATAGCGGGTGGCTTCAAAGATGCCGATCGGGCCGGAGGCAGGACCGTCGTCGGGCGTTCCCGCAAAACGGGCGGTGAAGAGGGCGGCGTCGTCCACGGTGACCGGCCCGCGCTCGGCGCCGGCGGCGCCGTGCCCGCCCAGGCCCACCAGGTCCCCGGCCAGGGGACGTTCGGTCACGAAGGTTTCCATCAGCGCCGAGACTCCGGTGATGTTCCGTCCCGTGTTCCACTGGGCGGCGTCGATGCTGTGCGCCCCGATGTCCCCGAGCGCGCCGGACCCGGACTTGGTTTTGTCCAGCCGCCAGGTCAGGGGCGCGTCGGCGTCGCTCAGCCAGTCCTGCAGGTACTGGGCCCGCACGTGCCGGATCTGCCCGAGCCGGCCCGCGGCGACCATCCTCTTGGCGAGCGCCAGGGCCGGGGTGCGGCGGTAGCTGAACCCGCACATGGAGTACACGCCGCGGCCCGCCGCGGCGTCCGCGGCCGCGGTCATCCGCTCGGCCTCGGCCACGGAATTCGCGAGCGGTTTCTCGCACAGGACGTGCTTGCCGGACTCAAGCGCGGCGATGGCGATCTCGGCGTGCGTGTTGCCGGGAGTGCAGATGTCGATCAGGTCGATGTCGTCCCGCTCGATCAGCGCCCGCCAGTCCGTCTCCACGGAGTCGCAGCCGTACTTGGCCGCCGCGGCCCGCACGCCCTCCGGATTCCGGCCGGCAACTGCCGCCAGCTCGGGAGCGAGCGGGAGGTCGAAGAACCGCGGCGCTGTCCGCCAGGCGTGGGAGTGCGCGGCGCCCATGAAGGCGTAGCCCACCATTCCCACCCGCAAGGGTTTCGGTTCAGTCACAACAAGTCCTCTCTATTTGCTGAAGCCGGCCGTGAGGCCGCTGAGCAGCTGACGCCGGGCGATCACGTAGACCACCAGCAGCGGCAGGGTGGCGAGCACGACGGCGGCCAGCACCGCCGGGATGTTGACGCTGAACTCGCCTTGGAACGTCCACAGTGACAGCGGCAGCACGCGCGTTTCGGGGCTTTGGGTCAGGATCAGCGGGAACAGGAAGCCGTTCCAGACTCCGAGCGCGTTGTAGATTCCTACGGTCACCACAGCGGGCCGGGTCATGGGCAGCGCCAGGCGCCACATCATTGCCCAGTCGGAGCAGCCATCCAGCCGCATTGATTCGAAGAGTTCATTGGGTACGTCCCGCATGAAGTTGGACAGGATCAGCACGGAGATCGGGATGGCGAAGGCAATGGAAGGCAGGATCAGGGCCAGCAGGGTGTCGTACAGATGGGCGCGGGTGATCATCCAGTAGATGGGGATGATCGTGGCGTGCAGCGGGATGGCCAGGCCCAGCAGGAACAGGTTGTTGGTCCAGCTGAGGAACCTGCTCCTGCCGCGGACAATCGCGTAGGCGGCCATGAAGGAAACCAGGAGGGCCGGCACCACGCTGCCCACCGTGACGATGAGGCTGTTGGCAAAGTACCGGGCGAAATCGTTCTCCACCACCAGTTTGTAGTTGTCCAGGGTGGGCTCAGACGGCGGCATCATCGGGTTGGACGTGAAGAACCCGGCCTGGTTTTTCAGGCTCGTCACCACCACGTAGTAGACGGGGACGATGATGATGGCCAGCCAGAGCCAGCCGCCGAGGCCGCCAAGGAAGTTCGGGCGGGTCCGTCCCGGTCCCTTGGTCCGCGGGCGGGGCCTGACGGCGGGGCGGGCGGGGGCCGAGGGCGGGACGGGGAGCTGGGTGATGGAAGCCATCAGGCACCTTCCAATTGGCTTGCGTTGCGGTTCTTGCCGCCCAGCCGCTGCAGCAGCAGGGCGAGGGCCAGGCCGATCGCGACGAGGATGACGCCGAGGGCACTGGCGGCTCCCATGTCATTGGCTTTGAACCCGGTGAGGTACATGTGCAGCGGGAGCAGTCGCGTGGCGTAGCCGGGACCGCCGCCGGTGAGGACGAAGACGAGGTCAAAGTACGCCAGGGAGCCGACCACCATGAGCGTGGAGGAGGTGATGATGGTGTATTTCAGCTGGGGCAGCGTGATGTTGAAGAACTGCTGGACCCGTCCGGCACCGTCGATCTGCGCGGCCTCATACAGCGAGGCGGGGATCTGGCGCACGCCGCCTTGGTAGATCAGCGTGTGGAACGGGACGAACTGCCAGGCGATGACGAAGACGACGACGAACAGCACCAGGTCCGAATTGCCGAGCCATTCCTGGGCCAGGATCGGCAGGCCGAGCCCGGCGCCCAGGCCGAAGTTGGGGTCCAGCAGAGCCTTGAACGCGATGGCGACGGCGGCCGAGGACAACAGCAGCGGCACGAAGTACAGCACGGCCAACGCGGCGCGGTACTTCTGGCCCGCGGCGGTGAAGACGCCCAGGAGCAGGCTGATGGGCGCCTGGATGATGAACGAGAAGAACATGATCTTCGCCGTCACCAGCAGTGCGTTGCCGGTGACGGGATCAGTCAGGACCGTTGTCCAGCTCGACAACCCGTCCAGTTTGATCTCGCCCAGGCCGTCCCAGCTGGTGAAACTCAGGAACAAGACACCAATCAGCGGAATGATGGCGAAGAGCAGGAAGAAGGCAAGGGCTGGCGCGGCCAGCCACCCCGACGGGCCCGGTTGAAGGGCCCGCCGGGAGGAACCGGATGTGGTGGACACTGGATTACTTTCCGATCGTCGCGTTCATCGTGGCGACGAACTGCTCAGGGGTGATCTTCTTCAGGAAGATCTGGTCCAGGTTGGCCAGCATGGGTCACCCTGCGCCGGGGTCAGAGCCTGGTCCCAGGAGAGCGTGAAGCTCGGGGCGTTCTTGGCCATGCCATAGACGTAGGTCAGGAAGTCCTTGTCCGGGGACGCGGCGAGCTTGCTTTCGATGCCCTTGACCACGGGCACGGCGCCGGAGTCGATGAGGGCCTGGATGTTGCTGTCCGAGAACATGCCGGACTTCACGTAGTCGAGGGCGGCCTTCTTCTGGCCGTCGGTGGCCTTGGAGGAGAGGGACCAGAAGTTGGAGGGGTTGCCCACCACGTTGGTGGCATCTCCCTTGCCGCCGGAGACCGTGGGGAACGTGGTGTAACCGAGCTTGCCGCTCTTGACGAAGTCGGCGGCGTCCTTCTTCATGCCTTGGTAGATCCAGCCGCCCTGCAGGATCATGGCCGCCTTGCCGGTGTACAGCAGTGCCTGGTCGGCGTTGCTGTCCGCTGCGATGGACGAGAAGCCGTTGGCGAAGCCGCCGGCGTCTACGAGCTGCTGGATCTTGGTCAGTGCCTCGGTGACCGCGGGGTCGGACCAGGCGTCCGGCTTGTTGGCTGCGATGTTGGCGAAGACCTCCGGGCCGCCGATGCGTTCCACGAGGTACTCAAGCCACATCAGGTCCGGCCACCGGGACTGGCCGCCGAGCGAGAACGGGGCAATGCCGGCGTCCTTGAACTTTGGCACCAGCGCCATCAGCTCATCCCAGGTCTTGGGGGCCTGGGCGCCCACCTTGTCGAAAACGTCCTTGTTGAAGTAGAGCACCACCGGCTGCACATTGTTGTTGGGCAAGGCGTAGGTCTTGCCGTCGATGACGCCGTTCTTGAGTACCGCCGGGAGGTAGCGGTCCTTGACCTCAGGGTTGTCCGCCAGGAACCCGGAGAGGTCGTCCACCTGTCCGGCATCCACGTAGGACTTCAACACGCCGCCGCCCCAGCCGTAGATAAAGGTGGGGCCCTGGCCGGCACCGACGGCGGTGCGCACCTTGGTCTTATAGGCGTCGTTCGCGAAGAAATCCAGCTTGATGGACGAGTCCGGGTGGGCGGAGTTCCAGTCTGTGACGGACTGCTGCAGGACAGGCTGATTGCCGCCCGTCAGCCCCCACATCGTGGCCGAATCAGCGCTGGCGGCAGTTCCTGCCGGTCCGCTGGAGCCGCAGGCGGCCAGGCTGATCGAAACTGCGGCGGCCGAAAGGGCCATCGCGGCACTGCGAAACGTACGATTTTTCATCTGGGATTCCATTCGTCCTCCGGGGTCTGCGCTGATGGCCCGGTTATGGGAGTGGCAGCTCTGCCCTCCTAAGGAAGGCTGCGCTGCCGCTGCTGATGGGGTAAAGCTAAGTTTCGAAAAGTTTCGTAAAAGTTTGTAACTTCTGAAACTAAAGTAGTGGTGACAACAGTCACAGTCAAGGGCGAATTTGGAAACCTTGGCTCATCTGAGCCAAATAAGCTTGACGCACCGGACAAACAAGACGAGACTTCTTGCTATCGAAATATTTCGAAAGTACAGGAGTCATCGTGTCAATAGTCCAGGGTTCCGGCAGGCCAACACTGGCGGCGGTCGCCCGGGAGGCCGGCGTTTCCTCACCCACGGTCTCCAAGGTCATCAACGGGCGGGAGGACGTTGCCGAGAGCACGCGCACCAAAGTCCTGGCGGCCCTTGAACAGCTGGGCTACCAGTCCACGCACCAGCGCAAACATGCCGAGGGCCGGACCGGGATCGTTGAAGTCGTTTTCGACTCGCTGTACTCCGCGTATTCCGTCGAGGTCCTGAACGGAGTGCTGGAGCAGGCCGCGTCCATTGACGTCCAGGTCCTGGTCGATGTGACCGGGCACCCGGCGGCCATGACGCTCAGTCCGGAACGGCGGGCCCAGCGCATCCTGGATGAAGGCCGGCTCGGTTTGATTGTGGTGACGTCCGGCTTCAGTACGGCCCAGTTGAGCGCCTTCCGCCGGCGGCACATCCCGGTGGTGGTGATCGATCCGCTCAACCCGCCGCCGTCGGAGGTTGTCAGTGTGGGGGCCACGAACTGGGCGGGCGGCAAGGAAGCCACGGAGCACCTGCTCGGCCTCGGCCACCGGCGGATCGCTTACATTGGCGGACCGGAATCGGCCGAATGCAACCAGGCCCGCCTCCATGGCTATATGGCGGCACTCATGGCCGGCGGAGTCCAGATCAGGCCCGACTACGTCATGCTGGACAAATTCCGCCCCGAACACGGAATCCGCTCGCTCAAGGCGCTCATGGCCCTCCCCGAGCCCCCCACCGCCATCTTCGCGGGGAGTGACAGCATTGGCCTCGGCGTCCTGGCCGAAGCCCGGCGGCACGGGCTGCGGATCCCCGAAGACCTGAGCGTGGTGGGCTTCGACGGCACGTACCAAGCGGAGCAGTCCATCCCCGCCCTGACTACCGTGACGCAGCCGCTGCAGGAGATGGGCCGCGCCGCACTGCGCGCCGTCCTCCGGCTGGCCAACAACGAGGAGCTCGACTCGCGGCGGGTCGAACTCGCCACCCACCTGGTGGTCCGGGAGTCGACGGCCGCTCCCGCCGCCGGGGACCCGGAACCGGAGATTCCGCGGCACTAGTCGCCGTTGGCACGGCGGAAACCGGGCGGATCCTGGTGGCCGGAGGCCAGCAGCACTGTTACGGCCAGCAGCGGCTCAGTTGCCGGGGTCAACGCGACTGCTCGCCCGCAGGTAGTTTTGCCTGATGGCTGGGTGGAAGTCCGGGGCGGGTGCGGCGTCCACCGCGACCGGCCAGGCCGGCCGGTTGCCGCTGGACGCCCAGGCTGCCTGGACGGCAGCACCCCTGGCCACGTACTCCCCCGGGCTCGGGACCACGACCGGCAGGTCGAAGACCTGGGCCGCGATGGCCTGCACCGCGGGGTTCTGCACGGCGCCGCCGATCAGCAGCAGCCGTGTTGCGGGGCTCCCTTGGGCGCGGAGGGCATCCAGGCCGCCGGACAGCCCGCAGAGCATGCCTTCGATGGCGGCCCGGGCCAGATTGCTCCTGGTGCTGGAGGCAATGCTGAGCCCGTGGAAGCTGGCTTTGGCGTGGGGCAGGTTGGGCGTGCGCTCACCTTCGAAATACGGCACCAGCACCACGCCGCCGGCGCCGGGTTCGGCGCCCAGGGCAAGTCGCGCAAGTTCGTCGAAGTCCACGCCCAGGATGCCTGCCACGGAGCCGAGCACGCGCGCGGCATTCAGCGTGACGGCGATGGGCAGGTATTCTCCGCTGGCGTCCGCGAAGCCCGCCACCGTTCCGCTGGGATCGGCGACGGCACGGGACGCCACCGAGAACACCGTGCCGCTGGTGCCAACGGACACCACCACGTCACCGGGTTCGGCCCCCAGACCGAGGGCGGCGGCCGCGTTGTCCCCGGCGCCGGCGCCGAGGAGAATGCGGTGACCGGGTCCTGCCGGGCTTGATCCGGACTGGCCGGGCAACTGAGTCGCGGAACCGAAGCAGCCGGGGTGGACCGCCCCGGCGGCGTCCCCGGGGCCAAGCACCCGCGGCAGAACCACGGTGCCTGGATCCCGGTGCCCGGCACCCCCGCTGGCCTGCCTGGCGTCCCGGCCGAAGGCCAGTTTGAACAGCTCCAGATCGTATTCGCCGGCCGAAGGGCTCCAGTATCCGGTGCCGCTGGCCTCGGAGCGGTCGGTGGTGAGCTGGTCCAGATCCGGGCCCAGCGGGCTGGCTGCTGCCGGACCGTAACCGCGGAGCCGCCAGGTCAGCCAGTCGTGGGGCAGCGCAACAGCCGCCACCCGGTCCGCCAGGTCCGGTTCGTGGTCCCGGACCCAGCGGATCTTGGTGATGGTGAAGGAGGCCACCGGGACCAGCCCGGTCCTGCGGGCAAAGTCCTCCGCCCCCACTTCATCGGTGAGTGCGGCCGCCGCCGACGCCGATCGGGTGTCGTTCCACAGCAGCGCCGGGCGCACTACGTTGCCGGCGTGGTCCAGCAGCACCATGCCGTGCTGCTGGCCCCCCACCGAGAGCGCGCTGACGTCCGCCAGCCCGCCGGCGTCGTCGAACGCCGCTGACAAGGCCCGCCACCAGTGGTCCGGGTGGACTTCCGTTCCGTCCGGGTGGGCGGCCCGGCCCTGGCGGACCAGCGTGCCGGTGCCGGCGTCGAGGACCACCACTTTGCAGCTTTGGGTGGAGGAGTCGACGCCGGCAACAAGGTTCATAGGAGCAGCCGTCACGGTCTTAGCGGGCGCCGAGCAGGTGCTCGATGAAGAGCTGCTGCAGCTTCACGAAGCCGAAGCCCTTGCCGCCGAAGTAGGCGTCGGCGTCGAAGTCCTCGTAGGAGGCGCGGTCGGCGCGGAGCTGTTCGTAGCCTTCGCCCGGGTTGAGGGTGGGTTCGTTGATTTCCGCCACGCGGGAGGCCTGCAGCGCGGCCTGGACCTCGGGGTCGGCGCGGAAGGCCTTGGCGCGTTCCTTGAGCAGCAGGTAGGTCTGCATGTTGGCGGCCGCGGAGTCCCATACGCCGTCGATGTCCTCGGTGCGGCTGGGCTTGTAGTCGAAGTGGCGCGGGCCGTCGTAGGCCGGTCCGCCGTCGGGGCCGCCGTTTTCGAGCAGGTCCACGAGGGAAAACGCGTTCTGCAGGTCGCCGTGGCCGAACACCAGGTCCTGGTCGAACTTGATGCTGCGCTGGCCGTTGAGGTCGATGTGGAAGAGCTTGCCCTGATAGAGCGCCTGGGCGATGCCGTGGGTGAAGTTCAGTCCGGCCATCTGCTCGTGCCCGGTCTCGGGGTTGATGCCCACCAGCTCGGGGCGCTCGAGGGTTTCGATGAACGCCAGGGCGTGGCCCAGAGTGGGCAGGAGGATGTCGCCGCGGGGTTCGTTGGGCTTGGGCTCGATGGCGAACCGGATGTTGTAACCCTTGTCCGTGACGTAGTCGCCCAGCAGGTTCACGGCTTCGCGGTAGCGTTCCAGGGCGCCGCGGATGTCCTTTGCGGCGTCGTATTCGCTGCCTTCCCGGCCGCCCCACATGACGAAGGTTTCCGCACCCAGCTCGGCGGCGAGGTCAACGTTGTCCAGGACCTTGCGCAAGGCGAAGCGCCGGACGCCGCGGTCGTTGCTGGTGAAGCCGCCGTCCTTGAAGACGGGGTGGCTGAAGAGGTTGGTGGTGACCATCGGGACGATCATCCCGGTGGCCTTCAGCGCGCCGGTCAGCCGGTCGATTTCGCGCTGGCGGTCAGCCGCGGAGCAGCCGAAGGGAAAGAGGTCGTTGTCGTGGAAGGTGATGCCGTAGGCGCCGAGGTCGCTGAGCCTGTTGACGGCTTCCACCGTGTCCAGCGGCGGGCGGGTGGCGGAGCCGAACTGGTCCTGGGCCTCCCAGCCCACCGTCCAGAGGCCGAAGGAAAACTTGTCGTCACGGGTGGGCTGAATCGCCATTGAATGCTCCGAGGGTAGGGGGTGGTCGTCGATGGGTCAGGTTCAGAATGAATTGTTCTAGAGACAAACATATTATGGATTTTCGTGATGTCAACCACTCACTCCAGACCCAATCCGGTAATGTGGTGCCCGCTGTAGCGGAATCTTCGCGCGACTGTTATGTTGTGACAAACAGCAAAATCGGCCGTGTCCGCGGCATCACTATGGCTGTGACGTGGGCAAAGAGCCCCGAGCGAAGGATGCAACCGTGATCGATCAGATGGTGACCGAACGCAACTGGGCGGGGAACTACGGCTACCAGGCACCGCAGATAGCCCATCCGGCCAGCGTGGCCGAGCTGCAGGACATGGTTACGGGTGCCGCGAAGATCCGTGCGCTGGGGTCCCGCCATTCGTTCAACGACATTGCGGACACCGCCGGCACCTTGGTGGTGCTGGACAGGCTCGACGCGGGCATCAGCGTCGATGCGCAGAACATGACCGTCACCGTCAGCGGTGGCACGCGCTACGGGACGCTCGCCGCAGAGCTCCAGCGCCGGGGCTTCGCCCTGCACAACCTCGCCTCGCTGCCGCACATCTCGGTGGCGGGCGCCGTTGCTACCGCCACCCACGGCTCCGGCGACCGCAACGGCAACCTCGCCACCGCCGTGGCGGCGCTGGAGCTAATCACCGCCGACGGCGCCGTGGTCACCGCGCGCGGCGGCGACCCGGACTTTGCCGGCATGGTGGTGGGACTGGGCGCATTGGGCATCGTCAGCCGCCTGACCCTGGACATTGAACCCAGCTTCGAGATTGTCCAGAGCGTCTTTGAGGGCCTGGACTGGGAACAGGTCCTGGAAAGCTTCGACGACGTGACGTCCGCGGCCTACAGCGTGAGCCTGTTCACCGACTGGAGCGGGACGAAGGTGGGCCAGGCATGGCTCAAGAACCGCACGGACCAGGCGGTGCTGTCCGCCGGATTCCCGGAATTCTTCTCCGGCACCCCGGCCACGCAGGCCCGGCACCCGTTGCCCGGCGTGTCCGGGAGCAACTGCACCGAGCAACTCGGCGTTCCCGGGCCGTGGTCCGACCGGCTCGCGCACTTCCGGATGGAATTCACCCCCAGCAAGGGTGAGGAGCTGCAGAGTGAATACCTGATCCCCCGCGAGCACGCCGTGGAGGCCATCCGCACCATACGGGGCCTGTCAAAAATCGTCACTCCCCTGCTCCTGGTCGGGGAAGTCCGCACGATCGCAGCCGATGACCTGTGGCTCAGCCCCAACTACGGCCGCGACGGAATCGGCCTCCACTTCACCTGGCGCCGGGACGAGCCCGCGGTCACCGCGATCCTGCCCCGCCTCGAAGCGGAACTGGCCCCGTTCGGCGCCAGGCCGCACTGGGGCAAACTTTTCCACGGCGGCGCCGCCGCCCTCGCCCCGCTGTATCCGCGCTTTGCCGAGTTCACAGCCCTGGCCGGCAGGCTGGATCCGGCCGGAAAATTCCGCAACGCGTTCCTGGACCGCACGGTATTCGGCCGCTGATATTGTCACGATGATGCCTCCACGTACCCAAGCTTCCGCGCCGACGGGCGAGCCCGATCCGTCGCGCCGCAACAATTTGTCGTTGCTGACCTCCCTCGTCCATCACCACGGGGTCCTCAGCCGCGCCCAACTGACCCGCCAAACGGGGCTGAACCGCTCCACCGTCGGAACGTTGATCGGCCACCTCACCTCCCTGGGCCTGGTCTACGAATCGGCGCCCTCCGGCGAGGGGCAGGTAGGCAGGCCGAGTCCCGAGGTCCACCCCAGCCCGTCGATTGCGGCGCTGGCCGTCAACCCGGAGGTCGACGCCGTCACCATCGGCCTGGTCAGCCTCGGCGGGAAAGTGCAAAAGAAGATCCGTTTCGAAACGGAACGGATTCCGAGCGCCCGGGAGGCGGTGAATATCGCAGCGGCCGTGATCGCCGGGATGCGGTCCGAGCTGGATGCGTCCTACCGGATCACCGGCGTTGGCATGGCCGTGCCGGGCCTGGTCAACCGCGACGACGGCGTCGTGCGGCACGCTCCGCACCTGGGCTGGCGCAATGAACCGGTCGCCCGCATGCTGAGCGAGGCCGCCGGCTATCCGTGCCAGGCCGCGAACGACGCCTCCCTCGGAGCCGAAGCCGAGCTGATTTTCGGCGCTGGTGCCGGCACCAGCGCCGGGCAGGGGAACCTGATCTATCTCAACGGTGGCGCCAGCGGCATCGGCGGCGGGATCATCGCCGACGGACAGTTGCTCAGGGGTGCCTCCGGCTACGCGGGGGAACTCGGCCACACCTTTGTCCGTTCCGGCGGCAGCGCCTGCCACTGCGGTGCCACGGGCTGCCTGGAAACCGAAGTCTCCCAGTCCCGCCTCATGGAACTGGCCGGGTTGAGCAGCGGCGATACCGCCGACCTCGAAGAGGCGCTCGGGAACAGCCGCAGCGCCGCGGTGGACGATGAAGTCGGCCGCCAGCTCACGTATCTGGGTATAGCCCTGCGCAACGCCGTGAACATCTTCAACCCCGATGCGATTGTCCTGGACGGTTTCCTGGGAACGCTGCACGCGCTCGCCCCGGCGTCGTTGGACGCAATCCTGCGGTCGCAGGCCATGGACGGTCCCGCGGGCCAGGCGAAGATCTACCGCGCAGCACTCGGGTCAGATCTGATGATGATCGGCGCCGCGGAACTGGCCTTCACCCCATTCCTGGCCGATCCCGCAGGCCTCGGCCCAACCCCCGGCACCATCCCCGCACCCGCGTCACGGACAGGCTGACCGTGCCAAGGCAGGGAACTTCGCCGATGGGTGAGCACTACGAACTGCAGGGAATGTTGGACGGCCGCAGCCAAAAAGCCGTCGTCACGGAAATCGCCGCCAGCCTGCGCGCGCTGGAAATCGACGGCGTCGCCCTCCTGCAGGACTACCCCGCCCAGTCCGCTCCGCCCTCGTGCGCCGGCTGGGTCCTGGTGCCGTGGCCCAATCGGGTGGCCGATGGCCAGTGGACCTACGACGGTGTCCCGCAGCAGCTGGAAATTACAGAACCCGGCAACGGCAACGCCCTGCACGGGCTGCTGTCCGGCGCCTCGTACCGGGTAGCACGCCGGACGGCGGCCAGCATTACGCTGGCCGCCGATATCACCTCAGCACCGGGCTACCCCTTTCAACTCGCGACCTCGGTCGGCTACCAGCTCACGGCAGATGGACTTCTTGTCACCCACAGCCTGACCAATACCGGCTCCAAGGCCGCCCCGGTCGCCGTGGGGGCCCACCCTTTCCTCCGGGTGGGTGCTGTGCCCACGGAAGACCTCAAGCTCGTCATCAATGCCGGCGCCCACCTCGAAGTCAACGACCGACTTAATCCGACCGGTGCCACCACGGCTGTCCACGGAACTAAGCACGACTTCCGGGCAGGGCAGCTAATTCGCGAGGTCGCCCTCGACGACGCCTGGAGCGGCGTTCTCCGGGAACCGGACGGCAGCTCACTGCACTATCTGGAAGCCCCGGACGGCCGCCAGGTGCAACTGTTCATGGATGCGTCCTTCGGCTACGTCCAGGCCTTCACCACCCGTGTCTTCCCCAGCGAGAGCGGCCCGGTAACGGCGGTGGCGCTGGAGCCCATGACGGCCCCGGCGGACGCCTTCAACAGTGGCGAAGGCCTGCGCTGGCTGGCCCCCGGCGAGACCTGGCACCTCAGCTGGGGCATCCGCTACCGGCTGCCCTGAGCCAAGTAGCCGACGGCCGCCGGTCTTGAAGGGCGCGAATTCGCCGGATGCCTCCGAAGTCGCCGGACTTTTCCGGCGAACTGGCAGGCTTCCGGCGAATTCGGCCGGGCGGGGACAGGGTCCGCCAGCCGAGTCACCTGTCGCCGGGTGGAGCGTCCTTCCCGAACCAGGCACTGACCAGCAGCCACACGGACCACACGAGGATGAGGACAATGCCCGCCAGCGTGGGAATGGTGTTCGCCGGGGAGAAGCCTTCGGCCCCGATGATCCAGCCCTGCGCGAGGTAGGCGAGCCCGGACAGCGCCATGAGATAGCCGATCGGCCGGGAGACGCGGCGCGCCCCGACAACCACGGCACCGGTCAGGATCAGGGCCACGCCCAGCACGAAGCTCTGGTAACTGCGCATGCCCCACTCCAGCCAACGGATACCCTCGGCCGTCGCTAACCGCGCAGCTTTCTCCGGCTCCGGGGCCGCAACCCAGGCGTCCACGGCGTGCTTGAGGGCAACGCCGTCGACGGCTTGGAGCGCGGCGTAAAGTGCCAGCGCGGCGACCACGGCGACAGCGCCGAAGCGGGCCGTCCAGGCCATGGCCCCATTCGGTGCTTTCAGGACCACCAGCAGGACCAGCAGCCCGGAGATGAGAAGCGCCATGCCGGCGAACTGGCCGAGGTGGACCGCCGTCCAAATACCGCTGCGGGCGTACTCCGCGAACGTCGTCGGGTGGTCGTTTGCGCTGGCCGTATCGGCATGGAGCAACCCGGCGACCACGGACAGGGTGAAGCCGGCAAACGCCAGGGTGGCGGCGAGGCGAAGCGGTGCACGGGCTGATGACGGGCGCCCAGACCCGGCCGAAGCCGCCGGCCGCGGATCATGATCTGTGCCGTATTTCTTCATGGCATCGTCCGTTTCGTGCCGACGCGCGGGTGCGCGAAGTGCTCCCCTAAGCGCAGGCTACGCCGATTGCGTCCGCGGAGCCACGGACCTTTGACCGGCATCTCGCGGCCGCACGTGCGACCCGGCGGGACCGCCCGTTAGTCTGGACCCCGCCACACCCATTAGGACTGCGCTCCTCCATGGCCCAACCGCGCAGCGAAGCGCGCGACCGCGTCTTCCGGAGTTGGCGCGGGACCGAAGAGCTCTGCCTGGCGGCTCGTCTTGGCCACGTAGCGGCCGGTATCGAACCAGGCCGCCATGGCTCCCATGTCTTTCATGAGCGGGGCTGACTTTCCCGCAACCTTGCCCACAGCGCGGAGCAGACCGGCGGGAATGGACACGACCCTGATTTTCTTATTCGCCAGCCGCGACACCAGCCCAGCGCCCTCCTGCATGCTGATCGGCCGGCTCCAGCCCAGATCGATGCGTTCCCCGGCGGCGATGTCCGCGTCAACGGCTTCCGCGAGATAAGTCGCGACGTCGCTGACCAGAACGAATGTCAGGGGCACGCTTTTAGAGCCAAGCCAGACGATCCGGCCCTTCTCGAACGGGTCACCGCCCATCTGGGCGATCTGATCGAAAAATGCACCGGGACGCAGGGCAACGAACGGGACGCCGAGTTCTTCGAGTTTGTCCTCGGCGAGCTTCTTGTGCCAGAAATGCGGCACATTCGGTGTCTGGTCGCTCGTGAGGATGCTGGTGAGCACGAAGCGCGGCACCCCGGCTTTGCTGGCGGCGATGGCGAGATTGGCGTTGCCCCGCGTGTCGATCTCGTGGGCGTTCTTGTTCTTCCCGGTGTACCCGGCCGCCGTCGTGATCACAGCGGCGGCGCCGGTCATCGCGGCGATGAGCGAATCGAGGTCGAGCATGTCGCCGCGGGCTATCTCGACGCCCTTGGCCTCGAGTTTGCCCGCGTCCGAGCTCGGGCGGACAAGCGCCCGCACCTTCTTGCCCCGGTCAAAAAGCCGGTCGACGACCTGCCCACCGAGCGATCCCGTTGCACCGACAACCAGAACGGGTTCCTGTTCAGACATTGTTATCTCCTAGATGTTTTCTCTGCGGCAGCTGCGAAGGGCGGGCACCCGGGTAACCCGGGTAATAAGCCGAAGGAGTTCGACGGCGCCCGTAGCCTGTGGGCGTTTAGTTCGGCGGCGCCTGGCCCGCCCCGCTCCACAGCCGCCGCCACCAGGGCCGCTTCGGCTCCGGCTCCGGAGGGGCGACGGCGGCCGCGGCAGCCCGGCGGCCCCGCCAGCGGTCCAGTTCGACGTCGACGTCCCGCGTCTTGGTGATCACGGGCGGCCCGCCCTGTAGCTGCCGCCGGGCGTCGATGACCCGGGCATTGAAGTCCTCCACGATCTCGCGGACCTGCTTTTCGCTGAACTGGGCATCGAGCCGCGCGTCGAGCTCGGCGTCCTCGGTGCGGAGCAGGATGGCCTTCGGGCCCAGGCCGGAGATGTTCTCCCGCTGGATCAGGCCCTTGACCCACCAGTCGGGGTCGTACGCCTCGCCCAGCCCGGGAATGGGTTTGCCGGCGTACTTGAGGTTGTCGAACTTGCCCTGCGCCATGGCATCCCGGATCAGGTACTCGGCCTTGGCGGCGTCGTCGATCTTGGCGCGCTTTTGCCGGAGTTCCTCCTCGGCGGTGTTGAGCTCGTCGTTCTCCTGCGCGGTGCTGCCCGAGGCCCGCACGGCCCGGAGTTCCGCGGCACGCTCCACCCGGCGCCGGAAAGCGCTGTTGGAACCACTGACCCCGCTGCTCATCAGTCACCACCGTCCTCGCCTGTCGGAATCGCGGATCTGCCTTCCAGTATGAGGAACAGCCGGGCGGCGGCAAAAGGTCCGCGCGGCAGCAAACCGCGGCCATTGCAACCCGCCCCCTCGCCGAGACGGGATCCTTACACACCCGTAACCCGGTGTTAACCCACCCGTGCGAAGCTGGGGACTTCGGATAAAACTAAGCGTCCTTCCCATCTTTTCTGCACAGCAGATCCCGAGGAGTTGCAGCCGTGAACAGCCAAAACCAGAGCGCGTCCGGAAGCCCCCTACAAACCAGCAGCGAGGAAGCGCCCGAGGACCAGAGCAGCACGCACGTCACGCATGTCCGCGAAGACGTGGCCATGGCGGGCCGGTGCGCCAACGTCCACCTGCCCACCGGGCGCACGTGCACGTTGCCCAAGCGCCACCCCGGCTCGTGCAATTTCGTCGGACCCGAGGACGCGGAGCACGTTGCAAAGCAATAGATCAAAGCAGTAGGACGAAGCGGACTCCCTACGCAGTTTTGCGCAAGGATTCCGGCGGATCCGGTCCCGGGTGCCACGCCGCGGCTACGCTGATCGGACATTGAGCACCGGATCTAGCTGAGGGAGATCACGTGCCTCGTGAGAATCTGCGTGAAGATCTGCGGCAGCGCGCCGAGAATGCATCGGCTCAAGGGCTGTCCGACGGAACCACATCCGCTGCGCCGCGGCCCGTACCACCGGACGCCACAGCCCTGACCCGGGCCGGCATTGCCGGCTGGGCCGCCCGGCTCGGCCCTCCCGGAGCGGAAGCACCCCGGTCCCGGAGGCTGGCCCATGTCGGCGGTATCGCGGCCATCGCCGCCCTAGTCCTCTACCTGACGTGGCGTGTCCTGTTCACGATGCCGTCGGGTGAATGGAACCTGGCCATCGCCTGGATCCTGGTCACCTTCGAGGCCCTGCCGCTGGCCGGACTCATCCTGAAGGCGTGGTCAGTGTGGAACATCGACAGCCATCCGCCGCGCCCGTGACGGAGGCCCCGAACGGCATGCGGGTGGCGGTGCTGATCCCCACGTACAACGAGCCCATCGAGGTTCTGACGCCCACGGTTGCGGCGGCCTGCGAACTGGCCCCGGCGCATGAGACGTGGGTTCTCGACGACGGCGACCGGCCTTGGGTCGAAGAAATGTGCGTCGCCTACGGCGCCCGGTATGTCCGCCGGGCCGTCCACGACCACGC
The DNA here is from genome assembly GCF_022803015.1 of Arthrobacter humicola. GTDB lineage: Bacteria > Actinomycetota > Actinomycetes > Actinomycetales > Micrococcaceae > Arthrobacter > Arthrobacter humicola_A. Next base: position 44,345 of record NZ_JAFKON010000010.1, on the reverse strand, counting down.
CAAGGCCGGCAACATGAACCACGCATTGTCCCTGATGGCCTCGGAGAAGGCCGCCGGCGGCCCGGGCATCGACATCATCGCGGTCCTGGACTGCGACCACGTCCCGCTGCCCACGTTCCTCACCGCCACCCTGGGCTGGTTCGAAGACCCCGGGATCGCCCTGATCCAGGGTCCGCAGTCCTTCTACAACGGCGGCGCGTTCGACGACGACGGCATCACGGGTGAGCAGGGCACCTTCTTCAACGTCCTCATGGCGTCCCGCAACGTACCCGGCGCCGGACCCTTCTGGTGCGGGTCGACGTCGTTGTTGCGCCTGAGCGCCCTGGAGGACGTGGGCGGCGTGGCGACCGAGACCATCACCGAGGACATGCACACCACGCTCAAACTCATCCGGCGCGGCTGGCGGACCGTCTACCACCACCAGACGCTCGCCGTCGGGCTCGCGCCGGCGACGCCGGACCAGTACCTGCTGCAGCGCCGGCGCTGGGGCATGGGCGCCATGCAGATCCTCGTCCACGAGAAGCTGTGGGCGGCGAAGGGGTGGCTGTCGTGGCGGAATTACCACGAGTACCTCAACGGCACGCTGTGGTGGCTGGAGGGCATCGCCACGCTGGTGGCCTTCCTGATTCCGGTGGTGATCATGCTGTCCGGGGCGCAGACCTCCACCGCCGGGCCGCTGCTTTTCACCGGGGTCTTCCTGGTCATGTTCACCGTGCGCCTGTGGGGGTCCAAGCAGCTGATGCGCAACGAAATCCACTGGCCCACGGCCTTCGCCCTGCGGATTTTCCGCGTCCCGGTCGGCCTGGCGTGCCTCTGGTGGCTCATGTCCCGGAACATCCTGGAGTTCCAGGTGACGCCCAAGGGCGCCGCCGACCTCCGGCTCCGGGGCCGGACCCCGCGCATCCTGATCGTGATGGTTGTCCTCATCTCCGCGGTGATTCTTTACGCGGCCGCCGGGTTGGCCGGGCTGGTGCCCTGGCGCACGACGCCCGGTTCCACGGTGGCGTCCGGTGCCTGGCTGGTGCTCGCCGGCGCGGTCCTGGTGCTCGGGACGCGCAGGATCCGGGCCGCCGAATTCGCCACATCCCGCCGCAACGCCTACCGGATGGAGGTGTCCGCGCCGGTGGAGGCCGAGGGCACCAGCGGAGAGCTGCTGGACATTTCGGTCGGAGGCGCCGCAGTCCGCTTCCCGCACGGCACGCTGCCGGCTTCGGGGACAGTCACGCTCCGGTTGCCGGAGGCCGCGCCGGTCCGGCTGCAGGTCATCCGCACCACCAGGCAACCCGACGGCACCGAGATCGCGTCCCTGCGGGCGGCCGACGACGACTGGGCCACCTATCGTGCGCTCTCGTTGTGGATCTTCCACACGCCCGCCGGGGCGCTGCCCGATTTCCCGCCCGGCGTCCCGGCCGCGGCGTCGCTACGGGGGCGCTGAGGGCTGGAGACCGGCGTTACCGTCCGCTCACTCCCCCTCGAGGCAGAGGATGAACCCGGGAAACACATGCCGGCCGGGGCGTCCGCCCACCTCGTCGATGGCCCGGCGGATCTGCCGGAGCTGCTCCACGGTCATCTGCAGCGGTGGTTCGTCGGGCTGGTAGGTGGTGAAGATCGGATAGTCGACGCCGGGCTGCCGCGACATTTCGATGTGGCAGCCCAGGACATGGGTGACGGTGTGGGTGGCGCAGAACCCGATCAGCCGTTCGATGGTGCTCACAAACGCTGGCCAGTCCTGGATGTAGAGCCGGCCGGGATAGACCGTGTCTCCGGTGAGCAGGAACCCGGTGTGGGGATCGTAGAACGTCACGGCCGCGTTGTGGTGCCCCGGGCTGGGCCAGCATGCCAGGACGCGCCCGCCGAGGTCCACCTGCGCGGGCTGACCGGCGCCACCGGCGTCCGGGGCACCCGCGTCCGGGTCGCCGTCGTCAGAGTCGCCGGCGTCCGGGTCACTGGCGTCAGTGAATCCGAAGAATTCCCAGGCGTTGTCCCGGGCCGCATCCACCAGAACGGTGTCGGGACGGCCGGCGAACTGGGCATCGCCTGCGACATGATCGCCATGCGGGTGGGTATGGAGGACAAGGAGGCCGTAGCCGTCGCGGGGATGGGCGGCGAGCCACGCGTCCATGAGGCCGTCGACAACGCGGCGCAGCGGGAAGAAGTCCGCGGATGCGGTCGCGCCGGTATCGATCAGGACGGCCCTGGCGTTGCCGAACAGCAGGAACATGAACGGCGCCTCGTAGTTGACCGCCATGTTCTGGCGCAGGATGAACGTGTGCCCGTCGTAGGCGTGGACTTGGATGTCCGGGTCCGTGTTGTGCTTCGCCGACTCCGAGCCGTGGATCCAGGCCACCTCGAGGTCTCCGGACCGGGCGCCGCCTGCCGTGAAGTCGATCAGGTCGGGGGGCGTCTCCATGCGTTCTCCTAAGGGCGTCAGCGCCAGTGGCGGCGGGTGCGGCGGACGTCGGTTCCGCAGTGACGCACCAACACTCAATGATGACCGGTCCCCTTCCGGTCCTCAAACCCCGTCGGTTGCTCCGTAAAAGCCCTTTTGACGAGTGATTACGGCACCTACGGAGCAATCGATGAGGCCCCCGCAGCTCTGCAGACCTCACCTTGGTCCGTAGACCTAAAACGGGCCGCGTAATTTAGGAACTTTTCCATACTTTGGGCGATGCCTGCTGGATAGGCTGAGGTGTCCGGACAAAGCCGTCCGGGAAGGGTGCCAATGTCAGAAAGAAGCCCATGGCCGCAGCTACAGTGGACGACATCCTCGCGGATCTTCCGCTGGGTTTCGCCAGCCTGATGCTTCGGCCTTCCCGCACGGATGCTGTGATCGAACGCTTTCTGATCGTCGACGCCGATGACGAGACCGCCGACGGCGCGACTGCGTTCGTCCTGCTGATCGGCGTTCGCGGACGCTCCGCGTTGCCCGCAGTGCGGCGCCTCTTGAAAAGCCCGCCCCTGGTCCTGGCCGTCAAGGGCAGCCCCGACGAACTGGCGGAAGCCGAAGAGCTGCTCCGCGCCGCCGGAACCGGCCTGCTGCTGGTGGACCCGGCGGCAGACTGGGACCGCTTGCTGTCCATCGCCAAGGACCGGATCCAGCCGCCCAGCTACCAGCGCGAAGTGCTGACCCTGCTCGAAGAAGACCTCTTCGCCATCGCCCAGACCACGGCCCGCCTGACCTCCAGCCACGTGGTGATCGAGGACGCCGCCAACAAGGTCCTGGCCTACTCCACGGTCACCAACGCCATTGACGAGCTGCGCAAGGCCTCGATCCTGGCCCGGCGCGGCCCGCGCAAGTACGAACTCCTGCTCAAGGACCTCGGCGCCTACCGCGAGCTGCACCGGACGCGCCTGCCGGTCCGGGTTCCCGCCCGGCCCCAGGACGGCCTGCGGGAGCGCGTCGCCATCAGCCTGTTCGCCGGTGACCGCATCATGGGCTACATCTGGCTCCAGGAAACCGGCGGGGGCTTCGGCGACGACGTCGACTATGTGCTCACCGGCTCGGCCGCGCGGGCCTCCGCCGAACTGATCCGGTACCGCAACCAGCAATCCGTGCACATGCGCGAGGACCGGATCGTGCGCCTCCTTTCGGGTCCCGCGGAGGCTGCGGCGAGCGCGCACAGCGAGAAAATCCCAGCGGACCGCCCTGCGGCCCTGATCCTGATTGGCCTCTCCGCGTCCGAAGCCCAGGAGAACGACGCCGCACTCAAACACGGCGAGCTGGCCAACCTCGCTTCAATCCATGCAGCCGCCTACAAGCCTTCAGCCATCGTGGGACAGTTTCACGGCGACACCGCCGTGATCCTTCCCGGGCTGCAGTCCGCCAACGCCGGGGCCGGTCTGCGGAGTCTGGCCGAGGCAATCGTCAAGGACGCCAACAAGCACCTCGGCATCAGCCCCTTTGCTGCCGTCGGCCCCGCTGTTCCCGATCTGCTATCAATCCATTCCGTGACCGGAATATGCGAAGCGCTGCTGGGCTGCATGCGCCGCTCCGGCGAAGTTTCGGTTGCCACGGTGGACGATTTCGAAGCCGAGATCCTCTTCCACGACGCAGTGGAGAACTTTACGACGGCGGCCTTCCGGCACCGCAGCCTCTGGGCCCTGCTCCGCGACGACGCGGAACTGGCCGTAACCCTGCGTGCCTTCTTCGACGCGTCACTCGACGTGGCCGAGTGCGCGAAGCGGATGCAGCTGCATAAGAACACCGTCTACTACCGGATCGGCAAGGTCAGCCGGGTCACCGGCCTGGACTTCGGCAATCCCCGCCATGCACTGGTCGCGCTGCTGCATGTTCAGGAGTGGTCCGGCACACAGAAGGAGCACGTGGGCAAGAAATGATGACAACACTTGATTCGCCGCCGCTTGCCTTATTACTGGATGACATTGTCCGCGGCCACCGGCCCCGGACGGAAGCGGGGTCAGTCCCCGCAAACATTCCCCACCTGCAGTCCCCGCCGTTCGACCGTTTCGGCATCGCGGTTGCCACAACGTCCGGGGAGCTATTCAGTTCCGGCGACGCCGATCTTCCGTTCTCGATCCAGAGCATCTCCAAGGTCTTCACCCTGGCGATGGCGCTCGGCGCCGATGACTCCGGCTCGTTGTGGTCCAGGGTCCTTCGCGAGCCTTCAGGGACGTCCTTCAACTCTTTGGTCCAGCTTGAAGTCGAGCACGGGATCCCGCGGAACCCGTTCATCAACTCGGGCGCCCTGGTGGTCACCGACCATCTGATGGAAAGAACTCCCGACGCCGCCGCCCAGGTCCTGCGTTTCCTCACCGGCCAGGTGGGTCACCAGAATGGAAGACAGGGTCCGTTCATCGACGAGGCGGCCGCAAAGAGTGAACTCTCCAGCAGCAGCCGCAACCTGGCCCTCGCCCACTTCCTGAAGGAATTCGGCAACCTGCGGCGGCCCGCACAAGCCGTGGTGGAGAACTACGTCCGGCAGTGCTCAATCATGATGACCTGCGTGGAGGTGGCCAAGGCAGGTCTATTCCTCGCGCAGGATGGTCGTGGAGTACAAGGCGCGGTGATCTCCAGGAGCGAGGCTAAGCGCATCGGCTCCATCATGCTGACCTGCGGCATGTATGACGCAGCCGGCGAGTTCGCCTACCGCGTGGGACTTCCCGGGAAAAGCGGTGTAGGCGGCGGCATCCTGGCGATTGTCCCCGGCCAGTGCGCCATCTGCGTCTGGAGCCCGCGGCTGGATTCCAAAGGAAATTCCCTGGCAGGCACGGCGGCTCTCGCTGACCTGTCCGACCGGACCGGGTGGTCGATTTTCTGATCTGACGTCCGGCTGTCCCCACAATCTCCCTCCAGAACCCCATTTAGATCTCTGACAGATCGAAAGGAACACCCATGCCCAACAACCCCAATGACGAGGTTGGCTTGTACCAGGCCGATGGCGGCCACGCCCACGCTTCGGATTCCCTGATCCACGCGGAGGACTCGGGCTATCACAAGAGCCTGAAGCCCCGGCAGATCCAGATGATCGCGATCGGCGGGGCCATCGGGACCGGCCTGTTCCTGGGTGCCGGCGGCCGGCTCAACGCGGCAGGCCCGTCACTGGTCATCGCCTACGCCGTCTGTGGCTTCTTCGCGTTCCTGATCCTGCGCGCCCTGGGTGAACTGGTGCTGCACCGGCCCTCGTCAGGATCGTTCGTGTCCTACGCCCGCGAATTCTACGGAGAGAAAGCCGCGTTCATCTCCGGCTGGTTCTATTGGATCAACTGGGCCACCACCACCATCGTGGACATCACCGCCGCGGCCCTCTACATGAACTTCTTCGGCAAATACATCCCTTGGATGGGGGCCGTACCGCAGTGGGCGTGGGCGCTGATCGCCCTCGTCGTGGTCCTTTGCCTCAACCTCGTCTCCGTCAAGGTGTTCGGCGAGCTCGAGTTCTGGTTCGCCCTGATCAAGGTCGCGGCCCTGGTCGCATTCCTGTTGGTCGGCACCTACTTCGTCATGTTCGGCACGCCCGTGGAAGGCCAGGAAGTCGGATTCAGCCTCATCACCGACAATGGCGGCCTCTTCCCCAACGGGCTGCTGCCCATGATCATCCTTATGCAGGGCGTGCTGTTCGCCTACGCCTCGATCGAACTGATCGGTACCGCCGCCGGCGAAACCGAAAACCCCGAAAGAATCATGCCCAAGGCCATCAACTCCGTGGTCTTCCGGATCGCCGTCTTCTACGTCGGCTCGGTCATTCTGCTCGCCCTGCTGCTGCCCTACACCTCGTATGAAAAAGGCGTCAGCCCGTTTGTGACGTTCTTCGGATCCATCGGTATCCAGGGCGTGGACGTCATCATGAACCTCGTGGTCCTCACGGCCGCCCTGTCCTCGCTGAACGCCGGTCTTTACTCCACCGGCCGCATCCTGCGTTCCATGTCAGTGGCCGGATCGGCCCCGAAGTTCGCCCAGCGGATGAACAAGGCCGGTGTCCCCTACGGCGGCATCGCCATCACCGCCGGCGTCTCCCTCCTCGGGGTCCCGCTGAACTACCTGGTCCCCGGCCAGGCTTTCGAGATCGTCCTGAACGTCGCCGCTGTAGGCATCGTCGTCACGTGGGCCACCATTGTGCTCTGCCAGATCCAGCTCAAACGGTGGGCAGACAAAGGCTGGCTTGAGCGCCCCACTTTCCGGATGTTCGGCGCCCCCTACACCGGTTACCTCTCCCTGGTATTCCTGCTCGGGGTCCTCGTCATGGTCTTCATCGATTCCCCGCTCACATTGCTGGTGACCCTGGTGGCCTGCGCGCTGATGGTAGGCGGCTGGTACGCCTGCCGGAAACAAATCCACGACATCGCCGAAACCCGCGACGGCTTCACTGGCGCCGCGCCCGTGCTGGCCAACCGGACTCCAATCCGCTAATCGAACATCCCAGTGCCGACCAATCCCGCAACCCGGCACCCAACGCGAAAGCCTTCATGAAGCCACGAAACCCGCTGAGTCCCGGCCGAACCAGCACTCTGCAGGAACTCGACCCGCCAGCTGCGCACAAAGACAAGCCGCCGGCGTCGAACGACAGCTGCGAGGACGTCTGCTTCTTCTGCACCGGACCGGAAACAGACTAGCCACCGTTCCGCTGGATTCAGTGGACATGCCATGCCCGCCAACCCAACCCAACCCAAGAAGACAAGTAGTGATGAAAACCGAGTCTGCATCCATAATGACCGCAACCGACACGCACCCAGTTGAAGGCGACACCATCAAACCCGTGCAGACGGCCCCAGGGGCTGTCCTGGATAACCGCAACGGCGCCAGCACCCTCAAGTCCGCCGGCCACGTGATTGTTGATTCGCTCGCGGCGCACGGGGTAGAACGCACGTTTGTTGTCCCCGGGGAAAGCTTCCTGGACGTCCTCGACGGGCTGCACGGCTCTGAGATCGAGACCGTGGTCTGCCGGCACGAGGGCGGTGCCGCCTACATGGCCGAGGCCGACGGCAAGATGAACCAGCGTCCCGGCGTCGCCATGGTCACCCGCGGCCCCGGGGCAGCGAACGCCCACGTGGGCCTGCACACCGCGTGGCAGGACTCCACCCCGATGCTGCTCTTCGTCGGACTGATTCCGTTCGCGCACCGGGACCGCGAGGCGTTCCAGGAGTTCGACATCAAGGCGTGGTTCGACACGGGCGCCAAACGCGTGATGGTCCTGGACCACCCCGAGCGGGCCTCCGAAATTGTCGCGGAGGCAATGTTCGCGGCCATGAGCGGCCGTCCCGGGCCCGTGGTAGTGGGCCTGCCGGAGGACATCATCCGGGTCCCCATTGATCCGGCCCTGCACCCGGCCATCCCGGTGGCCGCGGGCGGGATGAGCAGCACCGATGCCGGTGCGCTGGCTGAGGCGCTGGCACAGTCGAAGAAGCCGCTCTTTGTCACCGGCGGGAATGACTGGACCCAGGAAGCCGCCTCGGAACTAACCCGCTGGCTCGAAAAGCACCACATCCCGGCCGCGGCGGAGTGGCGGACACAGGGGACCGTCTCCTTTGATTCGCCCAGCTACGTGGGGCCGATCGGCTACGGCCGGCCCCGCCCCACCTATGACCTCCTGGAGGAAACCGACCTGCTCGTTTTCGTCGGGACGGTCCCGGGGGACGTGATCACGGACGGTTTCGTGTGCCGGCAGGACTGGAACAAGAACAACTTCCTCGTCAGCATCGATCCCTCGCTGCGCGGCCGCTCCGGTCCGGTCTCCCGCCAGATCCTGGCCAAGCCGGACGCCTTCGTCCGGGACCTGGTCAACATCGACCTGCCCGTCAAGGAGGAGTGGAAGGCGTGGACGGCCCGGATGCGCGCCGAGCAGCGCTCCTTCGCCAGCCTGCCGCCGTCGGTCCCCGGCGACGGGCCCGCGAAGATGGACACCCTGATGGCCAACCTCGTGCCGCTGCTGCCGGAGGACGCCCTGGTGACGTTTGGGGCGGGCGAGCACACCAACTGGGCGCACCGGTACTTCCCCACCCGGCGCTACGCCTCGATGATCAGCGCCCGGAACGGTTCCATGGGGTACTCGGTGCCCTCGGCCATCGCCGCCTCGCTGGCCAGCCCGGAGCGCCGGGTGGTCACCATCGCGGGCGACGGGGAATTCCTCATGAACGGCCAGGAGCTCGCCACGGCCGCCCAGTACGGAGCCACGCCGCTGATCATCGTGATGGATAACCAGGAGTACGGCACCATCCGCACCCACCAGGAACGCCACTACCCGTCCCGGGTGTCGGGGACGCAGCTGAAGAACCCCGACTTCGGCATGATGGCCCGGGCGTTCGGCGGTTTCGGCATCACCGTCACCGAGGATAAGGACGTGCCGGCCGCCCTCGAGGCGGCGCTGGCCGCCATCGACCGGGACGGTGTGTTCGCCCTGGTCCACCTCGTCGTCGAACAGCGGGTCAAGGCCTACTAAATCCACCCTGCCTACCTGGTTGCGCTATCAGTCCTGGTCGTCATTCGGCGTCCATAACCGCCATGACCGATAGCGCAACGGGTGGTTAGAGTGGTGCCTCGAGGCTACTCCCCTGTTTCGCCGCCTATTCCCCCGTCTCGCCGTCTAGGGCCTCGCGGAGGAGGTCGGCGTGGCCGTTGTGCCGGGCATACTCCTCGATCATGTGGCACAGGATCCAGCGCAGGCTCGGTGCCGAACCGTCGGGCCACGGGCGACGAGCCAATTGGTCCAGGCCGCCGCCGGCCAGGGCCTCCGTGACGCTGGCCCGGGACCGGTCCACGGCGTCCTGCCACAGGGTGCGCAGCTGGTCCGGGGTGTCCCCGGCGGCGGAGTGCCACTCCCAGTCCGGGTCGGCCTTCCAATCCACGGCGGCAAACGGGGCCTCCCGGTCCCGGGCGTGCAGGGAACGGGAGAACCATTCGCTCTCCACATAGGCCATGTGCTTCAGGAGCCCGCCCAGCGTCATCGATGAGGCAGCGGTAGTAGCCACGAAGCCGGCCGCGTCCAGCCCTGCGCATTTCCACGCCAGCGTGGCCCGCTGGTAGTCCAGGAAACCCAGGAGGGTCGCGGTTTCGTCGGAGGCGAGGGGAGGCTCCGGGCGGCCCTGATCGTCCACAATTGTCATGCGCGTGAGTCTAGCCGCCCGGCCTCCACGTCGCCGGAAACCGTCCGCTTCGCCGGAAAAGTGCGGCGTTCCGGCACGCTTCCGGCGACTTCGACGACGACGACGGCGGCAGGTTCGGGGACGACGGCGGGCAAGCGCACGGTCCGTCTGGTGCGCACGGTCCGCCTGGCGCGCCGGTGGATGACGTACTCGGCCACCGCAAGGTTGATCACCCAGGCTGCCCCCAGGAGCACCGCCCGGGTCGGCTCGTCGGGCGGGCCCACCAGCAGCATCCACGGCAGCCCTGTCAGCGCCTGCGTTCCCGCGGCGACGCCGATCGCGTAGCCGCGCGTCATCCACGCGCCGTGCCGCACAAAGTCGCGGCGCACAACCGCCACGACTCCCAGGACAATGCTCGCCGCCATGGCCGAGCCGAAGACCAGCCGCAGCACCAACAGCGCCGGTCCGTCCCCGGGCGGCAGCGGATAGAAGACGGCCATCCACAGGCCGGACAGGGCGGCCAGCAAGCCCGCCGGCGCGAGGATGCGCCCGGCGACCCGGTGCCAGCCGCGGCGGCCCCGCAGCGCGGGGAGGAACTGGAACGCACCGAGCAGGCTGTAGGTGGTGACGCTAAGGATGTGCGTCACCACAGGCACGGGCGAGGCGAAGAACCGGGCGTTCTGGGCGGTGATGGCGGCACCGCCGGTCAGTTCCGTCAGCCGCGCCGCGCCGGCGATCACCGGGATGAGGCTGAGAAGGATCAATCCGGCGGCCACTGGCCACTGGGGGCGGCGGCGGACACGGGGGACGGGGGCGCTGCTGGCGTGTGTTGTCACGACGTGGTCCTTGGCTGGGATGGCTGGTGGCGGTGGTACATGAATCGCGCGGTGTACGGCGTACACCTGATGCGGCCACGTTAGGTGTACGGCGTACACTTGTCAATAGAGAACCGTTAGGGAAGGGTGGCCGGATGACCCAGCAAGCGGAGCGCACGCGCCGGATCCCGTTGAGCCGGGACCGCGTCCTGGCTGCCGCCGTCGTGCTGGCCGATCAGGTGGGGATCGAGGCGCTGAGCATGCGCCGGCTGGCGCAGGAACTCGGCGTCGTCCCGATGGCGCTGTACAAGCACGTGGCAAACAAGGAGGAACTCCTTGACTGCATGGTGGACGCCCTTGTCAGCGAGATCGATCCTCCCGTCCGTGATGCCGGCTGGAAGGACACCGTGCGCCTGAGGGTGCTCTCGGCGAGGGGGGCGCTGCTGCGGCATCCGTGGGCCCGGCAAGTGCTGGAATCGCGCACGAATAAAACGCCGGCGGTCCTTGGCTACATGGACTCGTTCATCGGCATGTTCCTGGCCGGAGGCTTCTCCGTGGACCTGACCCATCACGTCATGCACGCCCTCGGCAGCCGCATGTGGGGGTTTACCCAGGAGCTGTTCGACGACTCCGCCGGCGGGGACGCCGCAGGGCTGGTGACCCTTCCGCCGGAAGCGCAGGCGGCCATGTTCCGGGAGATGGCCGAGCGGTATCCGAACATTCTGAAGGTCGCCACCGCCTCCGCGCACCAGGACTCCGTGGTGGGCCAGGGGTGCGATGACCAGTTCGAGTTCGAGTTCGCCCTGGACCTGCTCCTGGACGGCTTCGAGCGGCTGCACCGGCAGCACTGGAGCTCCACTCCGGCACAAACCAGCCCGGCACAAACCAGCCCGGCACAAACCAGTCCGGCGCAGACCTCCACGCCGGCAACGCCCTGACCGGCCCCTACTCCTCCAGGAACCGCAGCAGGTACGGAAGAGTGGTCCGCATGGCCCGCAGGTCGCCCCCGCTCGCGGCCAGCTCGCCCAAATAATCGCCGTGGCTGCCCGGCACGATCATCAGACGTGCCCCGGGAATGAGCCGTGACATCTGCACGGCATGGTCAGCGCTGACGACGTCGCGGTCGGCGCTCAGCACCAGGGTGCGGGCCGTGATGCGGCGCAGGTCCTCGTCCGGCCAGCCGGGGAAGGTCAGGATCCGCTGGCGGTCCAGTTCGAACATCCGCTCGAGGTGTCCGGGCTCCGGGTTCAGCCGGCGGTCCGCGTCCTGGTACACCTCCGGCATGTCATCGAGGGTTGCCTTTTCCATCCCCTCCCAAAATTCATCGCCCACAGCGTCGCGGCTGGCGAAGGTGGAGGCGGCAATCAGGCACCGCACCATGGACGGATGCCCCATGGCCAGCGCGAGCGCCGTGTGGCCCCCGGCGCTGAACCCGAGCACATCCACGGAGTCCACGTTGAGCTCATCGAGCACGGCTTTGATGTCCTCTGCCGATCCTTCGGCGGTGAGCGGCCGGGCGGTAGCCGCGGTCCGGCCGTGGCCTTCCTCTTCGACGGCGATCACCTGCAGGCTCTCGGCCAGCAGCGCGGGGATGAGGCCGGCGAAGTTGGTCTCGATGCTCGAGCCTCCGCCGGGAATCAGCAACAGCGGGGGCTCGCCGGCCCGCGGGTGACCGTGGACCTCGTAGTACATGCGGAGGTCGCCGTTCGCCGCGTAACCGTGGGTGAATGTCACACGGCATGTTACCGCCGCTAATACCGGGCTGAACAGGGCCTTGCGGACGACGGCGGGAGATTCCCGCCGTCGTCGTGTTGCGTTGCAGGTCAAGCGTTGACGGACTCGGCGATGATCGCGTCGACCTGGCCCAGCGCCTCCCTCATGCCTTCTTCCATGCCCATGGCGACGATCTTCTCCATCTGCTCCTCCGCCTCGAACGTGGACATGATGGTCATTCGGGTGCGGTCGCCGATTGGCTCCAGTGTCACAACTCCATGGATCGTGCCCATGTCGGCCACGGGGTCGCCGTTGTCGTCCGCGAAGCCATCATCGAACTCCAGCCGGTGCGGGGCGTTGATGGTCACGAACCGCCACCAGCCGCGGGCTTTCTCCCCCTCGGGTCCCGTCATGTAGTAGCTGGCCTCGCCGCCCGGGACGAACTCGTGCTTTTCGAAGGTGGCCGGCCACGTGGGCGGCCCCCACCAGCGCTCGAGCTGGCGCGGGTCTTCCCAGATTTGCCAGACGCGCCCAACTCCGGCATCAAACTCGGCGACCACGGTGAGGCTCAGCGCCTCAAGATTCTTGACTGAACTGACAACCGTCATGACGAACTCTCCTATCCTTCAGTTTCCTTCAGCTTGGCCTTGCGATTTATTCGTTGTTCTGGCGCCTGCCTGCGTCTCGCCAGGTTCCGGGGCGGCCGATTCGGCCAGCAGGTCCGCAATCCGGTCGGCGCGCTGGCGCCAAATGACCTCGTAGTCGTCCAGCAGGCGGCGGGCCCGCTGCAGGCCGTCATGGTTGGCCCGCACGATCTGCTCCCTTCCCCGCTTCTCCTTCGAGACAAGGGAAGCGCGTTCCAGCACCGCCACATGCTTCTGGACGGCCGCAAAACTCATGGCGTAGAGGGCAGCGAGCCCGGAGACCGAGTACTCGCCCACCGTCACCCGGCGCACGATGTCCCTGCGGGTCGCGTCGGCGAACGCCTGGAAAAGGCGGTCGAGTTCGTCGTCGCTGAGCTGGGTTCGGAGCTGATCTACAACCATTTGGTTGTAGGATAGTCCGACTGCTCGGGCGTGTCAATGTGTCGGGAATCGACCCCAGCGGCCTCGGCGCTGGGCGGCAAAGTGGCCGGTGTGCGGAGCGTATGCCGAGCGTAGAGTGAGCCCATGAAGCGTGTGTTGATCGACCGCTTCGGCGGCCCCGAAGTCCTGCAGGTGGTGGAGATCGACGATCCACGGCCCGGCCCGGGTGAAGTCCGCGTCAGGGTCCTGGCTTCGGGGGTCTCTTTCACCGATGCCCAGCTCCGCGCCGGCACCTACCTCGGCGGACCGAAGCCGCCGTTCACGCCCGGATACGAGCTCGTCGGCATCGTTGATGAGCTCGGGCCCGGTTGCTCGCGGGTACGGATCGGGGACCGCATCGGCGCGCTGACGGTGTGGGGCGCCAACGCCGAGCGCGTCTGTGTGCCGGAGGCATACGCGGTGGATGTGCCTGAGGACCTCGACCCGGCCGAGGTCGTAAGCCTCGTCTTCCCCTACATGACCGCCTACCAGTTGCTGCACCGGACGGCCCAGGCGAAGCCCGGGGAGAGCGTTCTGGTTCACGGCGCGGCAGGCAGGGTGGGCGCCGCCATCCTCGAGCTCGGAGCACTGGCCCGCCTCCGCCTCTACGGGACCGCCTCCGGCCGGGACCGCGCCGCAGTGGAGCGGCTGGGCGCGGTGGCGATCGACTATCAGAACGAGGATTTCCTGGCCCGAGTGCGCGGGCTCACCGGCGACGGCGTAGACATTGCCCTCGACGGGATCGGTGGGCCGTTGTCTCTGCGCTCCTTCCGGGCGCTGCGGCCCGGCGGCCGGCTCGTTGTGTTTGGCCGCTACGCCACCATCGCGCAGGGGCGCAAGAACTGGCCGGGCGTGATCGCCTGGTACGCGGCAACGGGGAGCGTCGCACTCTGGGGCTGGCTGTCACCCCGCCGAAAGGTGCTGTCCTACCGGATCCAGAAGCTGCGCATCCACCACCAGGACTGGTTCAGGGCAGACTTCTTCGCGCTGCTCGAGTTGCTTCGCCGCGGCGAGATTCACCCGGTGGTGGCCGAGCGCCTGCCGCTTTCGGACGTTCGTCGCGCCCATGAGCTGCTGGGGAGCACCGCGGCGAAAGGGAAGATCGTGCTCGTACCCTGATCCGGCATGGTCGCTGCCGCGACACTACGTGTAAGGCCCCGCCGGGTTCGCGGGAAGCCTGCGAGGTCGCCGGAAGGTTCCGGCGAGTCCGCACGTTTCCGGCGACTTCGCGGCCCAACGCCACGAGGGAGGATAGTTTTAGGGCATGACGGCAAGCTACACGTACGACGTCGAGATTCTGCACCTCCTCGTCTCGCCGGCACACGCCTACTTCGGCCGCGCCCGCGATGGTGCGGCGCAGGTCCCCACGACGGACGCGGACCAAGTGGAACTGGTGGCCGGCAAGGGCATCGTCGGCGACCGGTTCTTCGGCAAGGCCGCGCACATGGACGCCGCCGTCACCCTCCTCTCGATCGAGGCCCTCGAGGCGATGGCTGAAAAGCTGGGAGCCGGCCCCTTTGACCCGCTCCTGACCCGGCGCAATGTGGTCCTCCGGGGCGCCCACCTCGCTCCCCTGCTCGGCGAAGAGTTCGCGCTTGAATCGAAGGGCAACGTGGTCCGGCTCCGGGCCGGACGGCCAGCCCACCCCTGCGCGTGGATGGACCGGATGCTTGCCCCGGGCGCGCACGACGCCATGCGCGGCCGGGGAGGCGTGCGCTGCCAGCCGCTTTCGACCGGCCTCCTGAGCCGCGGCCCGGCCGTGCTGGTCAGCCCCGTCCCGCTCGACCCCGGGCAGGCCGGCGTCCCCACGCTGTTGCGCCCCTCCCGGCTGCCGTAGCGCGGCGAAGACCCGAGCGGCGCGGACGACGGCGGGCGTTGCGTGATCCGGCGAGCGGCGATCATGCTCTTTGCCGCGGATGTGGAACAAATGCGCATCCGAATCGTCCGCAGGAAATAGGCTCGGACTCATCGATCAGGCGGCCGCACGGCAACCGTCAAGTGCAAAAACCGGTGAAGGAGCCAGGGTGGACACCCGAAAGCTGAAGTATTTTCTGGCTGTTGTTGACCACGACGGGTTCAGCCGGGCCGCGGAGCACCTGCTCATCGCCCAGCCATCGCTCTCGCAGACCATCGCCGCCCTCGAGAAGGAGCTGGGCGTGCCGCTCTTCCACCGGATCGGGCGGCGGGCGGTGCTCACCGAGGCGGGCAAGGAGCTGATCGGGCCGGCCCGGCTCGTGATGCGCAACCTCGATGCGGCGCAGTCCGCGGTGCAGTCGGTGCGCGGGCTGCGCAGCGGACGGCTGGACATCGTCACGATGCCCTCACCCGGGATCGAGCCCCTGTCCTCGATGATCGCCGCCTTCACCCGTGCCCATCCCTTGGTCAGGCTCAATGTCAGCGCCGCCTTCACCCCGGAGGACGTCATCGAGTCTGTCCGAAGCGGCAGCACGGAGATCGGGCTGGCAGGCTCCCCCACGCCCATCAAGGTTCCCGGTGTTGAGGTGCTGGAGCTCGATCGCCAGCCGCTGATCCTTCTCATCAATCCCCAGTCCGATACGTTTGGCGCCGCAACAACGATTCAACGCGAGGAGCTGGCCGGCCACCGCCTGGTCGCGAGCCAGCGCGGCTCGCTGATGCGCTGGCTTGTGGACGATGCACTGGCGCGGGGGATCGACGCCGAAATCGTCGTCGAGGTCGCCCACCGGACCTCGATCCTGCCCTTGGTCCTGGCCGGGGTCGGCCACGCCGTGATGCCGTCGTCGTGGGCGCCCCTGGCGCACAAATCGGGGCTGCGGACGCTGCTGATCGAACCCGTATCCTACCTGGATGTTGCCGTTCTCAGCCGGAGGGACGACCTGACCCCCGCGGCCCGGTCCTTCCTGGCGGTGGCGCGGCTGCACGCGGCCCCGCAACCGCAAGGAAGGACAGACACGCCTCCCCCGGCGCATCATCAATAGGCTGAACCTATCTAGCGGATCGGATCTTGGTCTTGGACGGCATGTGGTGCCGGCCCGTCTACTTGAAGAGGAAGGCAGTGTGACGCTGCTAACACACTCAACGAGGAGGTAGGCACATGAGCGCCACCCAGAAATTCAGCATCGCTTCAATCCCCGCAGACGGGGTCGGCAAAGAGGTCGTCTCCGCCGGACGCCGGGTCCTGGACGCCCTGGCGCAGAATTCCGGCGGCAAGTTCGCCTTCGAATGGACCGAGTTCCCATGGGGCTGCGAGTACTACGCCAAGACCGGCCAGATGATGGACCCCGACGGACTGGACACCCTCAAGGATTTCGACGCCATCTACTTCGGCGCTGTCGGCTGGAAAAACGTCCCGGACCATATCAGCCTCTGGGGCCTGCGCCTGAATATCACGCAGAACTTTGACCAGTGGGCCAACATCCGTCCGGTGAAGTTCCTCCCGGGCGTCCAGTCCCCGCTGCGCAAGGCCGACACCACCGAACTCGACTGGATTGTGGTCCGCGAAAACAGCGAAGGCGAGTACGCCGGCCTCGGCGGGCGCAACCTCAGCGGCCGCGGCCCGGGCAACGAGGTCGCCCTGCAGACCGCGCTGTTCACCGAGAAGGGCTGCGAGCGCATCATGCGCTTCGCGTTCGATCTCGCCCGGACCCGCACGGTGAAGAAGGTCTCCTCCGTCACCAAGTCCAACGCCCAGCAGTACGGCATGGTCCTCTGGGACGAAACCTTCCAGCGTGTTGCCCTGGACTACCCCGATGTCGCCACCGAGAGCGTCCTGGTTGACGCGATGAGCGCCAAGTTCATCCTGCACCCGGAAGACCTCTCCGTCGTCGTGGCCTCAAACCTGAACGCCGACATCCTCTCCGACCTCGGCTCGGCCCTGGCCGGCAGCCTCGGCCTGGCGGCCAGCGCCAACCTGAACCCGGAGCGCCGCTTCCCGTCCATGTTCGAACCGGTGCACGGCTCGGCCCCGGACATCGCGGGCAAGGGCATCAGCAACCCGATCGGCGCGATCGCCAGCGCAGCCCTGATGCTGGACCACTTCGGCCTGCACGAGGAAGCCCGCCGCGTCGAGGCCGCCATCGAAGAGGCGACCGGCGCCGGCCACCTGACCCGCGACGTCGGCGGCGACGCCACCACCGCGGACGTCACTGACGCCATCATCGAGGCCCTGGCCCGCACCCTGGCGGCCGTTTAGCGCTGCGAAGCACCAAAACGGACGACGGCACTGAAACGGACGACGCCGGCCGCGCGGCCGCCGTCGAACGCTAGACACCGCACGGGGCGGCTGCGCCCAACTGGCTCCCGCCCCGTGCAAACCCCCACACTTAAAGCATCTCCAGAGACATTCCACAATGAGGTAGGAATCATGGGACACATCACCACCGCGGGCACGGACATCCCGGCCCCCAAGAAACGCTGGTACAGGCAGCTGTACTTCTGGGTATTGACCGGCATCGTCCTCGGCATTCTGGTGGGCTGGCTGGCCCCGGCTGCGGGCATCGCCATGGAACCGATCGGCACCACCTTCGTCAACGCCATGAGAATGCTGATCGGCCCGATCGTGTTCCTGACCATCGTCGGCGGCATCGCCAGCGTCGCGGATCTGAAGAAGGTCGGCATGACCGGGCTGAAGGCCCTGACGTATTTCCAGATCGGCACGATCTTTGCCCTGCTCTTTGGCCTGGTCGCCATCAACATCTTCCGCCTCGGCGACGGCGTCAACGCAGACGCCAGCGCGATCAAGACGACGGACTCCGCGGCCAAACTCATCGACGCCGGCGCCCACCAGGAATGGTGGCAGTTCCTGACCCACGTCATCCCCACCAGCGTCGTCGCGCCCTTCGTGGAAGGCGACATCCTCCAGATCATCTTCATCGCCGTGATCTTCGGCGTCGCGCTGAACGCCATGGGCAAGGTCGGAGCGCCCGTCCTGGACGGTGTCCAGCGCCTCACCGGGGTCATGTTCAAAATCCTGGGCTTCATCATGAAGGCCGCCCCGCTGGGCGCTTTCGGCGCGATGGCCTTCGCCGTCGGCAAGTACGGCGTCTCCTCCCTCTCCAGCATGGGCGGGCTGATCGCGCTCTTCTACGCCACCTCGATCCTCTTCGTCGTCGTGGTCCTCGGCTCCGTCATGGCCTTCCTGAAGCTGAACATCTTCAAGATGATCCGCCACCTCAAAGAGGAGTACCTGCTCATTCTGGGCACCTCCACGGCCGAACCGGCCCTCCCGGGCCTGATGCGCAAGCTCGAGCACGCCGGTGTGAAGAAGGAAACGGTCGGGCTCGTGGTCCCCACGGGCTACAGCTTCAACCTCGACGGCGCCGCCATCTACCTTTCGCTGGCCGCTGTCTACATCGCCCAGGCAACCAACACGAACCTGACCATCGGCCAGCAGCTTGGCCTCATCGCGGTCATGCTGCTCACCTCCAAGGGCGCGGCCGGCGTCGCCGGCGGCGGCTTCATCGCCCTGACCGCCACCCTGGCCACGCTCGGCACCATCCCTGCCGCCGGCATCATGCTTATCTTCGGCATCGACAAGTTCATGTCCGAGTGCCGGGCCCTGGTGAACTTCACCGGCAATGCCGTCGCCACCTTGTTCATCGCCTGGTGGGACCGCACCCTGGACGCGGACCGCGTCCGCCGCGTCTTCAACGGCGAAACTGTTGAGACCCTGCCCAGCGAGGATCCGATCCTCCCGGACGGTTACGGCGACATCGACGATGACCTGATCGAATACGGCCACCACACGCACCAAGACAACAACCCGGAGCGCACAGAACCCGCCGATGCCGATTCTACGGCCAAGGACAACCGCCGCCCCGCCTACTCGGAAACCATCTGACATGGTCCACACCACCGCCCCCAAAACCGTGCGGACCCTCATCGCACCGGACAAGTTCAAAGGCAGCCTCACGGCCGGCGAGGTAGCCGATGCCCTGGCCGCAGGGCTCCGCGCCGGAGCCGGCTCCACTGGCGGGGCCGGAGCGGTCCACTGCGAGCTGCTTCCGCTGGCCGACGGCGGGGACGGCAGTGTGGACGCCGCCGTCGCCGCCGGCTTCACCCGTCACCGCCACACTGTCACCGGGCCCACCGGCCAGCCCGTCCCGGCCGGCATCGCGTTCGACGGCACCACCGCCGTCGTCGAGGTCGCCAACACGTGCGGCCTGGCGCTCCTGCCGGCGGCCCAGCTGGAACCGTTGGCGGCCTCCAGCCGGGGCTTTGGGGAAGCGATCCTGTTCGCCCTCAGTCTCAACCCGGCCAGGATCGTCCTGGCGCTGGGCGGAAGTGCCAGCACCGACGGCGGCATGGGAATGCTCACCGCCCTGGGCTACGGCTTCCACGACGTCCGCGGCCGGCAGCTCCACGGCAGCGGAAAGTCGCTGGCGCAGATCCACACCATCCGCCGGACCAGGTTCCCCGAACTGGACGGCACGGAGCTCGTAGTCGCCAGCGACGTCCACAATCCACTGCTCGGGCCCGGCGGCGCGCCGGCGGTCTTCGGGCCCCAAAAGGGCGCCGGACCGCAGGACGTTGGGGCGCTGGAGCACGGGCTGGCGCACCTCGTCGCCACGTTGACGGACGCCGGATTTGAGGACGCCGAGGCACTGGCGCAGCGTGAGGGCGCCGGAAGCGCCGGCGGCATCGGCTTCGCCTGCCTGCTGCTGGGCGCCAAGCAGGTCTCGGGCGCCGACTACTTCCTGGACCTGCTCGATTTCAACAACCGCAGGGACAGTTGCGACGTCGTCATCACCGGCGAAGGCAGCATCGACGAACAGACCCTCGCCGGCAAACTTCCCGCCGCCGTCGCCCGGAGGTCCGGAACCCGCCCGATCATCGCGGTGGCCGGCCGTTCCCTCCTCCCCCGGGAAAGGTGGTCCGAACTGGCGCTCACCCGGGTCTACACCCTGGCCGAGTACACCGACCAGGACTCCTCCAAGGACCCCGGACTGTCCGCCGCCCTGCTGCAGAGGATCGGGAGGGACATCGCGGCAAGCCTGCTGTAGGCGACCTTCCGCCGACGAGGGGAACGCCTGCCTGGGGACACCCGGGCGGGCGTTCTTGTCGCGTTCCCTTTGATGTCCGCTTGTGGTCCGCCCACCGGCGGGCCGCTGTCAGCAGTAGCGGGACCTGGCCCCGCGGTCCTACTGCCTAATCGCGCCCTGGCTCTTCCCGCTCCGCGATTCCCTTCACGCTCTTCACCAGGCTGTCCCACATGCCCTTGGAGTGGTCGGCGTCCTCGGCACTGGCGTTGTTGTCCTGGGCGAGCGTCAGATGCGTGGCACCGGCCTGGTCCTCGAGCGTCCAGGTCAGCGTGTGGTAGTTCTCCGGCGCATCCGGCTGGCCGCTCAACGGGCTGAAGTGCGTGACAACAAGCCGCCGTCCGGGTTCAAACTCGAGGATGCTGCCCCTGTCCTCGTACTCCTTGCCGTCCCAGGTGCCCCGCCACAGGATGGGTCCGCCTACCGTCCAGTCGGTCACGAGTTCGGTGCCGAACATGAACTCCTTGGCTGCATCGGGATCGGTGATTACGGACCATACGCGGCTCGCGGGCGCCTCGATGGTGATGGTCGAGGTCGCCACATACATTCCAGGCATAGCCTTCCTTTCCTCGCGGAGTCGCTCGGCGCCGGCAGCGCCCGGCACCGAGACTACTCCGCCGGGCGGAACGTGCGGAAGCTCCCTAGGCCGGGTAGATCGCGATGGCGGCGGCCTTGATGACGAAGTAGACGCTCATTCCGGGGACGAGGCCGAGGTCGGCTGACGCGGCCGGGGTGATGTCCGCGGAGAGTCGACCGGCACGGACACGGATCTGATCGCCGTGGGGCTCCAGGTCCGTGATGATCACTTGGAATGAGTTTCGCGGGCTGCCGTGCTCTTCGGTGAGGAACACCGATACCGCCGACGGCGGAAAGACCGCTACTCCGTCCTGCCCGGGCTCGACGGACTCGTCCTGGTGGCCCGCGACGACCATGCCCTGGGCCGTGGTCACCCCGGCGTTGCTGACGGTGCCGGCCACAAGGTTCAGCCCGGCCAGCCCGGCGGCGAACCGGCTGCGCGGTTTTTCCAGGACTTCGCGGGTGGGGCCCTGTTCGGTGATCCGGCCGCCCTCGAGGACGATCACCCGGTCGGCCAGCATGAGGGCGTCGAGGATGTCGTGGGTGATGATGATCGCCCGGCGGCCGGCGAGGACGCGCTTGAGGAGCCGGCGGAGCAGCGGGGCGGCATGGATGTCGAGCGCGGCCATGGGCTCGTCGAGGAGCAGCAGGTGGGGGTCGGCGGCGAGGGCGCGGGCCACGGCCACCCGCTGGGCCTGTCCGCCGGAGAGCTGTCCGGGGCGCCGCGAGGCGAGGGAGTCGGCGTCGACCTCGCTGAGCCAGTGCATTGCCGTTTCGCGGGCCGCTGCGCTGGAGGCGCCGGCGCTGCGTGGCCCGAACGCGACGTTGTCCAGTGCACTGAGGTGCGGAAACAGGAGGGCTTCCTGGGCCAACAGCGCCGTGCCCCGGGTGTGCGGGGCGCGCCAGATGTTGGTGTCCGCGCTCAGGTCGAACAGGACTTTTTCGCCGATCGTCGCCTTGCCGGCATCGGGGCGCAGCAGGCCGGAGATGATCGAGAGGAGCGTCGATTTACCGGCCCCGTTGGGCCCTAGGATGG
This sequence comes from Arthrobacter humicola, assembly GCF_022803015.1. GTDB lineage: Bacteria > Actinomycetota > Actinomycetes > Actinomycetales > Micrococcaceae > Arthrobacter > Arthrobacter humicola_A. Next base: position 22,588 of record NZ_JAFKON010000010.1, on the reverse strand, counting down.
CGATTGTCTCGGCCGGTCCGAGGCTGAGGGAGACCTCGAAACTCCGTGCGGCAAGGGTTGCGTCCAGCTGAAAGGTCACCGGAGTGCTCCTTCCGGTGCAACGCCAAGGCGAGGGCGCCGGTAGGAGAGCCCGACGACGGCCACCGCCACGGCGACCAGCAGGAGGGAGAGCGCGACGGCGGCGTCGGCGTCGGTTTCGCGTTGCAGATAGATCTCCAGCGGCAGGGTGCGGGTGACGCCCTGCAGGCTGCCGGCGAAGGTCAGGGTGGCACCGAATTCGCCCAGGCTGCGGGCGAAGGACAGAACGGCGCCGGAGGCCAGGCCGGGGAGCACCAGCGGGATGGTCACCCGGCGCAGCACCGTGCCCGGGCGCGCGCCGAGGGTCGCGGCGACCGCCTCGTACTTGTTGCCGGCGGTGCGCAGGGCGCCTTCGAGGCTGACCACCAGGAACGGCAGGGCAACGTACGTCTGGGCGAGGACGACGGCGGTTGTGGAGAAGGCGATCTGGATTCCGGCCAGTTCCAGGCTTTTGCCCAGGAGTCCCTGGCGGCCGAAGGTGTAGAGCAGGGCGATGCCTCCCACCACGGGAGGCAGGACCAGCGGCAGGAGGACGAAGGCCCGGAGCAGGCGCTGGCCCGGGAACGGGCTCCGCGCCAGGATGAGTGCGAGCGGCACGCCGAGGACGATGCAGGAGGCGGTGCTCGCCGCGGAGGTACGCAGGCTCAGGCCGAGCGCGGTGAGTGAGGATTCGGAAGTGATCAGCGGGATGAACTCGGACCAGTTGACCCTGGCGACCATTGCCACCAGCGGAAGCAGGACGAAGAGTGCCCCTGCTGCCGCGATGGCGTAAATCCATGCCGGGATGCCCGTGTACCCGGTGCCGCTGCGCCTGTGCATGCCGTTTACGGGGTGCCGAATCCGGCGTCGCTCAGGACCGTCTTGCCCTCGCTGCCGGTGACCGCGGCGATGAAGGCAGCGGCGAGCTCCTTGTTCTTGCTCGTGCCGACCGTGGCGATGGGGTAGGTATTTACGGCCTGATCCGACTCGGCGAAGCGGATGCCTTTGACCTTGTCTCCGGCGTTCTTGACGTCCGTGACATAGACCAGCCCGGCGTCGGCCTCACCCGAGGTGACCTTGCCCAGGACATCCGTGACGGACGATTCCTCGCTGACCGGCGCCAGCGTGGTGCCGGTGGCTTTTTCGACGGTCTCGGCCGCGGCGCCGCAGGGAACCTGCGGTGCGCAGACCACCACCTTCACGCCCGGTTTGGCGAGGTCGGCGAAGGAGCTGATCGATGCCGGGTTGGACGGCGGAACCGCGATCTCCAGGACGTTCGTGGCGAAGTTGGCCGGGGCGCCGTCGATCAGTTCCGCATCGGTCAGCTTGGCCATGTTCTTAGTGTCGGCGGAGGCAAAGACGTCGGCCGGGGCGCCCTGGGTGATCTGCGTAGCCAAGTCCGAGGAGCCGGCAAAGTTCAAAGTGATTTTGGTGCCGGGGTTCTTCGCCTCGAAGTCGCTGGCCAGCTTGGTGAAGGTCGATTTCAGCGAGGCCGCGGCGTAAACGGTGATCGCTCCGGACAGCGTGGGGGTCTCACTGGCCCCGGCGCTGGAGTTGGAGCCGGTTCCGGCTGCCCCGGGCGTGCCGGCGGCGCAGCCGGCCAGGCCCGCGGCCAGGGCGCCGGCCGCCAGCAGTGCGGGGACGTGCTTGCGGGCAGTCCTCATATGATGCTCTTTCCGTGGGGCGTTTCGATGATGACGGTGGTGGCTTTGACCACGGCGGTCGCCACGGAGCCGAGCTCCAGGCCCAGTTCCCGGACGGCTTCGCTGCTCATCAGGGACACGACGCGGAAGGGCCCGCACTGCAGCTCAACCTGTGCCATGACTTTGTCAGCAGTGATGCCCGTGACCAGGCCGACGAACCGGTTGCGGGCGGAGCGGCCCACCTTGGTGGGGTCATCGGGAAGCTGTGCCTGGTCGCGGGCCAGGTGGGCAAGTTCCAGGCCGTCCACGGCCAGCCGGCCGGAGTCATCCTTGACCGGGGTCAGGATCCCATTCTCGGTCCAGCGCCGGACGGTGTCGTCACTGACCCCGAGAAAACGTGCTGCTTCGGAGATGCGGATTTTCGGCATGACTCTATAATCACCTATTTGCGGAAATTATGGGGATTCTGATCCGCAAATCAGTAAATAGTCCTCGTTTGGTGTCATCCGAGGAGCAGCCGGGTGCGGCCCCCGGGATCCTCGAACTCAAGCCGCATGTCGGGCCGGCCGATGGCGCCGCCGCCGGGCGCCGCCCGCTTGGGGCCACCAGGAGCGACGGCGGGTCGATTTTCCCGCCGCCCGGGACGATAATCGGAGGTGACCGGACAGCTTCTGCCGAGAGGAGCCGGCCGTGGCACCCACCACCCTGCTGGCAGGATTCAGATCTGCGATCGCCGCCCTCACGCTGGGGGTGCTGCTGACCGGAACCGGCTGCTCCTCCGACAACCCCGCGGAAACCACGAAGATCACGCCGGCGACCAACGGGATCAACACCGTGGTCGGTCCGATGAAGCTGGCGGACATGCTCATCCTCTCCCACGGAGCGGACCAGCCCGGACGGATCATGGGCACGGTTTTCAACACGTCCGCCAAAGACGCGGTTGTCACCATCTCCGGCGCTTCCGGATCGACGGTATCGATTCCGGTCAAGGCCAACGGCGAAACGTCTTTGGCCCAACCTCCGGCCATGATGCTGGACCCCACCACGGGATCCCCCGGGTCTCTGGTCACGGTCCGGGTGAGCGAGGACTCCACAGGTAAGTCGGCCGAGCTGCAGCTTCCGGTCCTCGACTCCACGCTGCCCGAATACCAGTCGTACATGCCCGCGACGCCCGGAGCCGGGACTGCCTCCGGCAGCCCGTCACCCACGCTGCCCGGGAACACCACCGCCCCTTCCGGGACCGGGTCCCCCAGCCCCTCCCCCAGTCCGTAGACCGAAGCCCGGTCTCAGTCGTCTGACAACCATGGATCTGGCCCCACGGGCGGTGCTCCCGTTACGGGAGCAGGACGGGGCTTAGGCAGGCAGGGCCGGTGAACGCCGACCCTGCCTGCCTGGCAGCCTCTGTGGCTCTGGCTAGGAGAAGCGTCCCGGCCGGAAGGTGGCCAGCATCGGGTGCTTCGTGCCGGTCATGATCTCGCCCGCAAGAAGTTCGCCTGCGATGAGGCCGAGCGTGGCCCCCGAGTGCGTGAAGGCCACGAAGCAGCCGGGCACCTGGCCGAGTTCGCCGAGGACCGGTTCGCCGTCGCCCGGGATGGGCTTGTAGCCGATCTTCCAGGAGGCCGGTTTGAGGTCGGGGTTGCCGCCGATGAGCTTGGATGCTTCGTCGGCGAGTTCCTGGACCACGTCATCGGGGATGCTGAAGGAGCCGTCGGCGTGTTCGGTGATGTGCCCTTCATACCAGTCGTGGTCCAGGGCAAGGGTGTTTCCGGGATTGGGCCGGACGGCGGCCCTGGGGGTGTTCAGCACGGCCTCCAGCTCGTGCTCGACGGGTTTGGTCAACACCAGCATGGAGACCGGGGATCCGTTGGGGATCTCGACGCCGAGGGGCGCGACGACGGCGGGAGTTGCGGCACCGCACGCCACCAGGACAGCGTCTGCCTCGTAGGTTTCCCCTGCGGCCGTCTCGACGCCGGTGGCCCGGCCGCCGTCGACCGTCACGGACACCTTGCCGGCGTTGAGGACGAGTTCACCGCCCAGGGCGTGGAACTCCTCCATCAGGAAGTCCACCAGATCGGGCAGGCTGACCCAGCCCCCACCGGGGTTAAAGATGGCGTTCTCCGGAACGGCGACCGGATCGATGCCGGGGGTGGCTGAGGAAACCTGTGCGGGTGTCAGAAGCTTCGAGTCATAGCCGATGGATTTCTCGTAGCGGTGGCGGGCTTCCGTGGCGGCTTCCTGGCCGGCGGGATTCCACATGAGGCCACCGCCGAACTGCAGCCAGTCCCGGCCGGGGTCAGCGGCGAAGAGCGTGCGGTAGCGGTCCACGCCGGCGACCCGGAGCTGGTGGTACGGCGTGGACCGTTCTCCGGCGGAGTTCAGCCAGGAGAGCGAGCGGCCGGTGGCCTCGCTGGCCAGGCCGTGTTCGGTCAGGAGGGTGACGGAGGCGCCGTCGCGGAGCAGGTGGACGGCGGTGGAGACGCCGAGGATGCCGCCGCCGATGATGGCGATGCGCTTGGTTGAGGGTGTGGAGGACATGGGTCTGCCTTTCCTTAAGTAGAGGTGTCAGGGGTGCCCGCCAGGGGCACTGGGAGGCGGTGTGCGGGCTATGCGAAGGCGCGGATATTTTCGATGACCCTCAGGACGTCGAGGGACTCCTCGGGGTCGACCGGAAGTGGGCCCTTGCCACGGAGGGCAGCCGCGAGCTGTGCATAGAACAGCGGATAGGCGCCGGGTTCAGATGCGACTGGCCGCAGGTCTCCGTCGACACCCACGGTCCCCCAATGGGTTTGGGGTTCGACGCCGTAGCCCTGGTCCGTGGGTGTCGTTCCGGCCGCGAGGGCCGGTTCCTGGCCGTCCAGGCCCCACTTCGTGTAGCCGGACTCGGAGCCCAGGACGTGAAAGCGCGGGCCGACCTGCGCCGCCATGCCGTTCATCCACAACCGTGAGCGGACCCCGGATTCGTGGAGCAGGGACACGAAGGCCTCGGTGTCGGCGCCGCCCGGATCCTGGCTGTGGTTCGCCGTTTCCCCGTAGCTTTCGGTTACCGGGCCAAAGAGCTGGATGGCCTGGTCGATCAGGTGGGCGCCGAGGTCGTTGAGGATGCCGCCGCCCTCGGACACGGCAGCGGTGTCCCGCCAGTTTCCGAAGCCCTCCGGCCGCCACCATTCAAAGCGCGATTCGAAGCTGCGCACCTCCCCCAGCGCTGCTTCCCCGACAAGCTTCCGCAGCGTCAGGAAGTCCGCGTCCCAGCGTCGGTTCTGAAATACCGTGAGCTGCACGCCGGCGTCGGCCGCCCGGGAGATGAGCTCCTGCCCCTGGTCCGACGTGGTGACGAACGGCTTGTCCACCACCACGGGGAGGCCGTGGGCGATGGCCGTCGCGGCGAGGTCGAAGTGGGTCAGCGGCGGCGTCCCGAGGACCACCAGATCGAGGTCACCGGAGAGCGCAAACAGGTCCTCCGGCGTCGGGACGATCCGGGCGTCCGGGTAGAGCCTCGCCGCCTCCGAGGCGCGGTCCGGATCCGCCGTGACGATCACCTCCAGCGAGTAGTTGGCATCCGCCGCGATCAGCGGTGCGTGAAAGACTTTGCCCGAGATGCCGAACCCGACGACGGCGGTGCGGATGGGTCCCGCGGCGGCGCTTCCCTTCAGGGTCTCCATCAGAGCACTTCCGAGAGGAAGCGCTGGAGGCGTTCGCTTTGCGGGTTGTCGAAGAGGTCGGCGGGCGTGCCGGACTCGACGACCTCGCCTTCGTCCATGAAGACGACCTGATCAGCGACCTTGCGGGCAAAGCCCATCTCGTGCGTGACCACCAGCATGGTCATGCCGCGGCGGCCCAGGCCTGCCATGAGGTTCAGCACGCCCTTGACCAGTTCCGGGTCCAGGGCGCTGGTGGCCTCGTCGAAGAGCATGACTTCCGGTTCCATGGCCAGGGCCCGGGCAATCGCGACGCGCTGCTGCTGTCCGCCGGAGAGGTCGCGGGGCCGGTGATCGGCGCGTTCGGCAAGACCGACCTCGGCGAGGCGGCGCCGGGCGCGTTCCCTGGCCTCGGCCTTGGGCATGCCCTTGACGCTCCAGAGGGCCAGCGCCACGTTCTCGAGGGCGGTGTGGTCCGGGAAGAGGTTGAAGTGCTGGAACACCATGCCGATGCGGCTGCGCAGGAGGTCCGGTTTGACCTGCAGGGCGCTCTCGCCGGCCAGGAGCACGTCCCCGCTCTTGGGTTCGTGCAGTCGGTTGACGCCGCGCAGGAGGGTGGATTTGCCGGAGCCGGAGGGACCGATGATGCAGGTGGTGGTGCCCGGGGCGACGTTGAGGCTGACGTTGCGGAGCACCTCGACGTCGCCGTAGGCCATGGTCAGGTTTTTCAGTTCCAGGCTGGAGCCGTGGAACGTCTCGATGTCCGGGACTGGTTCTTTGGTGTTGCTGGTGCTGCGTGCGGTGTTGCTGGCGAGGCTCATGTGTTGCTCCCGGTGGTCAGCGGTGAAGCCGCGGCGAGTTCTTTGACTTCCTTGAGACCGCTGCTCGGTGCAGCGGGGCGGCGTCGGCCGGTGCGGAAGCGGTTATCGAAGTAATTGACCAGATGGGTCAGGGGAACCGTGATCAGCAGGTAGAAGATGCCGGCCATGACCAGGGGCGAGAGGTTGCCGGAAAGCACGGCGGCGTCCTGGCCCACGCGGAAGAGCTCGCGTTCCGTGACCAGCAGGCCCAGGAAATAGACCAGCGAGGAGTCCTTGACGATCGCGATGAACTGGTTCACCAGCGCCGGCAGGACCCGGCGGACGCCTTGCGGAACCACCACCAGGGCCATGGACTTCGCGTAGCTCATGCCCAGCGCGCGGCAGGCCTCACCCTGGCCTTTGTCCACGCTCTGGATACCGGCGCGGAAGATCTCACCGATGTAGGCGCTGGCGATCAGGCTCAGGGCGATGATCCCCAGGGGGTAGGGCGAGGGGCCGAAGATCGATTGGCTGAAGCGGGCGAAACCCTGGCCGATCAGCAGGATGGTCAGGATGGCGGGGAGTCCGCGGAAGAGGTCCGTGTAGATCCGGGCCGGAACCCGAAGCCACCGCGAGGGAGATATCCCCATCACGGCGACGACCATGCCGAGGGCAACGCCGATGATGGTCGCCGCAACGGAGATGATGAGGGTATTGAGGAGACCGACTCCCAGAAGCTGGGGCAGGACCTCGGCCATTGCGCCGAAGTCGAAGAAGGTGCGGGTGATGGTGCTTAACCAGTCCATGGTTGCTCTCAGACGTAGGTAGCTTGTGGAACCCGGGCGGGCCGCGCAGTGCGGCCCGCCCGGTCAGGTGGGAGCCGGGCTATGTGCCGGACGTGCCGATGGTTCGGGGCATATTGGTTGCCGGCCGCTTACTGGCTGGGCCTTACTTGCTGGGTGTGGGGCTGGCCGTCTGCTCGGCCTTGGGCAGGTACTGCTCGGGCATCGGGGAGCCCGGGAACCACTTCTGGTAGAGCTTCTTCCAGGTGCCGTCCTCCATGGCTGCGGCAAGGCCCTTGTTGAGGGCGTCCCTGAAAGCGGTTTTGCCCTTGGCCACGGCGAAGCCGGCGGGAGCGTCGAAGGACGGGATGTCCGCGGCGCTGATCAGCCCATACTGCGTTTCGTAGGCCTTGGCGGCCTCGTAGTCCAGGAAGTGTGCATCAACGGATCCACTGTTGACGGCGGCGATCGCGGTGTTGTTGTCCGGGAAGCGCACCAGGCTCGCGGAGGTGAAGTTCTTGACCGCGTAAGCCTCCTGCAGCGTTCCCTGCACGACGCCGAGTCGCTTTCCGCCGAGACCGTCGGCGCCGGTGATGCCCGAGGTCTTCGTGGTGATGACGGTCAGGTAGCCGGCCAGGTAGCCATCGGAGAAGTCGACGGTTTGTTTGCGCTTGTCCGTGATGCCGATAGCCGCAACGCCGGCGTCGAACTGGCCGTTGGAGACGGCGGCGAGCAGTCCGGAGAAGTCCTGTCCGGTGAAGACGACCTTGTCGACTCCGGCGCGGTGGGCGACGTCTTTGAAGAGCTCGACGTCGAAGCCGGTGAAGTTGCCCTGGGCGTCGGCAAAGGTATAGGGCTTCGAATCACCCAGGCTGGCAACGCGGATGGTGCCGGCTTCAATCAGGCCGTAGGGGTTGTCCGCCGGCGAGGACGAGGCGGATGAGCTGCCTCCGCAGCCGGAGAGTGCCAGGACCGCGGCAACAGCAGCGGCGATGAGCGCCCCGGGGCGCATTTTGTTTCCTGTGTTCACAGCGTTTCCAATCGTGGGGGTGAGCAGCGGGGCAAGCAGGCAGTGGGCCCCGTGGAGTGGGACTTTGTCGATGGAAGTCTTGCTGAGTCCGGTCTCAGTCCCTAGGATTGAGACCGGACTCACATCGATTGCTAGAAATGTAATCGAAGCCACATCAGGCGTCAAGGGTCCGCTACGAAAGGCCGTAATGAATAGTGATGCTTCCCGGCGCCGCGATGTCACTGTCGCCGACGTCGCCAAAGCAGCCCAGGTTTCCAAGGCCCAGGCCGCCCGCGCCCTGGGCAACTACGGGGCCGTGAGCGACGACGTGCGTGAGCGGGTGCTGGCTGCCGCCGAGGAACTGGAGTACCGGCCCAACGAGCTCGCCCGCAGCATGAACACCGGGAAATCGCACACCATCGGGGTGGTGGTCGGCGACATTGAAAACCCCCATTTCGGCCTGGCCACGCGGGGCATTACGGACACCGCCAAGCGGAGTGGATTCAATGTCATCCTGATCAATACGGACGAGGATACCGAGGCGGAAATCGACGCCGTCAGGGTGCTCCTCGACAAGCGCGTTGACGGCCTGATCGTGGCACCCGCGTCCTCCGTGGAAACGCAACATTTACGGCGCGTTCACGAATCCGGCCGTCCGCTGGTCCTTTTGGACCGCAAGGCGCCAGGGCTCGACGTCGACACCGTGGCGGTGGACATGGAGGACATCTCCCATGAATCCACCAGCTATTTGCTCAAGTCCGGCCACCGGAGGATCGCCTTCATTTCCACCCTCAAGACGGCCGGACCGTACCACGACGGCTTGCAGCTGGACTCGTCCCAGATCTCGGACCGGCGCGACGGCATGAAACGCGCGTTCGAGGAGGCGGGGCTGGAGCTGCCCGTCGATCTGATCCGCCTCAACGCCGGCGACGACGAGTCCATCAAGAAGATCACCCGCGAGCTGGTGCAGCGCCCTGACCCGGCGACGGCGATCATCGCCTCCGACGGGCTGATCGGCCTCAGCGTGGTGGAAGCGATCCACGAGCTCGGCCTCTCCATTCCGGATGATGTCTCCTTCCTCATGTATGACGACTTCGCCTGGACGCGCCTGACCACGCCCCCGCTCACGGTCATCGCCCAGCCTGTCTACGACATGGGCGTAGCCGCCGCCTCAGCCCTGATCCGGCAGATCGAAGGCCGCAAGGCACCGGCGGCCGCACCGACATTCACGGCCGCACTGATCCGCCGCGGCTCGGTCGCGGCACCGCCGGCGCAGGAACAGGACAGGGCTTAGTTCTCTGGCGCGGTCCCGGGCCGGCGGATTCACTGAACTGCAGGGGAACGTTTAGTGCAATTGGCGGAGGGAGCGTGATCCCTGTGGGCGGACGCATCCGGCTGCTGGAATCGTGCCGACCTCACGCGGCACCCACGGAAACGGGCGCCGATCCGTCATGGAGCTGACGGTCATTGTCCTCATCACCGCCCTCCTGTTCGCGTGGGCGCTGGTGTCGGCGCGGCTGCAGCAGGCGGACCTGACCGCTCCCATTGTGTTCACCGCTGTCGGCGCAGCCCTGGCCTGGTCCGGGCTGGTCAGTGGCCCGTCGCCCCTGGCGAGTATCACCCCGGTTGTCGAGGTCACCCTGGTGTGGGTGCTCTTCTCCGACGCCGCCCGCCTGCCGCTCCAGCAATTGCGCCGGGACGTGAGCCGCTACGTGCGGCTGCTGGGAGTCGGCCTGCCGCTGACGATTGTGTTCGGGTGGGCCCTGGCCGCCTGGTTCTTTCCCCAGTTCGGGTTCTGGCTGGCCCTCCTCGTCGGCGCCGCGCTTGCCCCTACCGACGCCGCACTCGGAATACCCGTGGTGACGAATCCGGCGGTGCCGTCGCGGATCCGCCAGCTGATCACGGTCGAAAGCGGCCTCAACGACGGCATCGCCACCCCGGTCGTCATGCTCGCCATCGCCGGCGCGGCCGCCGCAGCAGGCCTGGAGAGCGCCGAAGGCCCAGGCAGCGCGGCCATGGAGCTGCTCATCGGCGCCGGCGTCGGCGCAGCGGCCGGCGCCGCGGGAGGGTGGCTGCTCCAGCTGGCCCGCCGGCGCGGGACCGCAACCGAGGACTTCGCCGGCATCGGCGTCCTGGCCCTGAGCCTGCTTTCCTACAGCGCCGCACTCGCGGTGGGCGGCAACGGCTTCGTCGCCGCGTTCTGCGCCGGGCTGGCGTTCGGCACCTGCGCCGGGGAACGGGGGCCGGCCGAGCTGGCCTTCGTTGAGCAGATGAGCGGCCTGGTGTCCCTGCTCGTGTGGCTGGCGTTCGGAGCCATCACCGTGCCGATCATGCTGGAGCACTCCCTCCCCCTGACCATCGCGTATGCCGTGCTTAGCCTCACGGTGGTGCGCATGCTGCCGGTGGCGCTGGCCTCGATTGGCGCCGGCCTCGACCGGAAGACCGTCCTGTTCGTGGGCTGGTTCGGCCCGCGCGGGCTGGCGTCCCTCGTGTTCGCGCTGCTGGCGCTGGAAGCCCTTGGACCAGTGTCCGATCAGGCTGTGGCCGTCATCGCCGCCACCGTACTGCTCAGCGTACTGGCCCACGGCTTCAGCGCCGCACCGTTGGCTGCCCGCTACGGACGGGCCGCTGCCGCTGCCGGGCCGGAGCCCGGCGGACCGGTACCGGTCTCTCCGGCCCCCGCCCGGGGGCTGAGCCGCATGCACATCCACCCTCCGCATTTTCGGTCAAAGCGGTCCCGTCCCTAGACCGCGCTGAACCGTCCGCGCTGGACTGGGGTGCCGTCGTCGCCGTCCACGTTCCGGCACAGCGGCTGTGATGAGTCTCACGCGCATATTTCGCCATCTGGCTTGAGCCGCCCGCGCGGCGCTGTGCACTATGGAAAGGCAAGGCAGGGACTGCGACGTTCCTGCCGGTGCAGCCTGACGAATTCCTGCGACGTTCCGCGTCCGCAGTAAACGCCGGGCACCCATCCTGGTGGACGCAATGAGGCCAAACCGGTGAGCTCGCAGAGCTGCCCACGGTCTCAGGCGTTCCTGGTTTGGCCCCTACGGCGGCTCCGCATCGGTGCGGCAGCCGGACATCCGGATTCATGAAATGGAAGCACTGAACAATGACGTTTGAAACTGCCAACTCTGTAACCCACAAGCTCTGGGACCGCTCCACCATGCACCACGAGCTGGACGCGCTGGTCCACGAGCTCTCCGAGCGCCACAACACCGCCAAGAGCAACATCGCGGTCCACGCCAGTGGCCCGAACACCTTCACCCTCAGCCTGAACCACGGCGCCTAAGCCCGGGTTCCAGGCAGCAAGGCCGAACGACGACGGCGGGAGCCACCTCCCGCCGTCGTCGTTTGGCGTTAAAGCCCGCGGATCAACCGGTGCACACGGCCCCGCGCATTTCCGTCTTGACGCGGTGTATGTCCTGATCTGCGGCCAGCAGCAGGGCCGTGGCCAGTTCTTTGTGCGCGGCCGAATCGGCGTCCGCCGGTACAGCCGTTTCCGCCTGGCCAACGGACATGCCCAGCCGGAGCTCGCTCCCCCCGATGGTGACGGTGTCCGCGCCGCGCACGGCCTGGGAGAGCATCAGCGCCACGTGTTCCAGGACCTGGTCGCCGGCCGCGTGGCCCGGGGTGTCGGCTTCCCGCAGGAGCGTGGCGCGCGCGGCTGATCCCGGACACACCTATGGACCTCCTGTTCCCGCCAGGAGGTCCGGCACACGACGGCAAATGGGCAACCAAGCGGGCACCTCTGGCCCGCGCCGCCCTCCTGCTGGCACACTGAGCCGATGAGTGAACCCCTCCCCCATTCCCGGCGGCCTGGCATCCGTGCCGCGATGTTCGTGGACTTCGACAACGTCTATACGGGCCTGATGGCCTTGGACCCGGCGGCCGCGAAGAGATTCGCCGAGGACCCCAAGCACTGGACGGAGGCGCTGGCCGCCGGCGGCGCGGGCGAAGAATCCCGGCGCTTCCTGATCCGTAACTGCTATCTCAATCCGGTGATCTACTCCAAGTACCGGCCGTACTGGACCCGCGCGGGCTTCCGCGTGATCGACTGCCCCTCCCTGACCCAGCGGGGCAAGTCCAGCACCGATATCAACCTGGTGCTGGACGCAATGGATGCCCTGGCCGGCGCGGCACACGTTGAGGAGTTCTTCGTCGCGTCTGCGGACGCCGACTTCACCTCGCTGGTCCAGAGGTTCCGGGCGGCCGACCGGATGACCACCGTCATCGCTGCCGGCGCTGTGGCATTCGCGTACCGGGAGATGGCCGACAGCGTGGTGGAGTCCCACGATTTCGTGGCAATCCTCAACGGGACAGCGGCCGGCATCCCCCGCATGGTCCCGTCCGCCGGACTTGGCGCCCCGATCCGCACCGTCCCGGGCACGCCCGGGTCCGCGACGTCGGCCGCCGACGAGGTCCGGGCCCTGGTGCAGGCCGCGCCGGGTCCGGTCACGGGAGCGGTCGCGGCGCACCGGGCCCTGACCGCGGACCCGTCGCTGAAGACAGATTGGGGCGGCCACGGCAAGTTCGGGGCCTGGATCGCCCAGATCGGCCAGGGCGTCCAATACTCGTCCACGCCGTCGCCCGGCTGGGTGTGGGACGCGAAGCGGTTTTCCCCGGAGCCCTCCTCGCTGGCCTCAGACGCCCGGCCCGCGATCGAGGAGCAGGTCACCCGGGTCACGGACGTTCCGGCGCTGTCGGCAGAACAGTTCAGACAGGTCTTCCTGTCCCTGGCGGCGAAGCTGCGCGACCATTCGGGCAACCGCAGCGAATTGGCACGCTCCGTTCGGGACGACTGCGTGGCGGCCGGGCAGCCGGTGTCCCGCTCTGCCGTCAACTTCGTGATCCAGGGCGTGGTGTACGCCGGTGGCTCCCTCGCAGGGGAGATTTCAGCGCGGGAACTCGCTGCCGCGTGGACCCGAAACGTGGAAGAGCTGTGCCGGCTGGCCCTCATGGAGTTCGACGACGCCGAAAAGCTCGCGCTCAGGCGCTGGGCCGGCGGCGGGCTGCTGGAGTCCGGCCCCGGCGCCTCCCGGGCGTAGCGAACCTCCCGCCGTCGTGGGCTTGCGCTGGGTGCGAAACAGATCGACAGTTTGATCTATCTACATCGAGCACCAACCAAACGAATTCGGAAAGGAGCTGAAAATGCCCAACGACCTTACGGAGCTGGTGAGCGTCCGGTACATGGTGGCCGACGTCGATGCCGCGGTCGACTTCTATACAACGCATCTCGGATTCACCGTCAGGATGAGCGCCGCGCCGGCGTTCGCCGACGTCACCCGCGGCCGGTTGCGGCTCCTCCTGAGCGGGCCGGCCAGCTCGGCAGGCCGTCCCATGCCGGACGGCACGGTGCCCGTGCCGGGAGGGTGGAACCGCATTCACCTCATCGTGGGCGATATCGCGGCCGAAGTGGAGCGGTTGCGCGGCGCAGGCGTCACGTTCCGGAACGACATTGTCAAGGGCCCAGGCGGACAGCAGATCCTGCTGGAGGACCCGTCCGGGAACGTTGTCGAGTTATTCCAACCCGCCGGCGAATAGCGGCCGTTTCACACACAAGCGGACGACGGCGGGATTCCTCTTCACCGAGGTCGCCTAGCTGGGCTCCCGTTCCGGTCGAATGGGGAGCCCAGCTGCGCTTGGGTCCGGCTGACGGAAGACCTGAGGAGATCTCCCGGAGCGGGGGCATCTTCGCTACGGCTTCAGGACCACCTTGATGCAGCCGTCTTCCTTTTTCTGGAAGATCTCGTAGGCGGCCGCGGCACCGTCGAGGTCGACCTCGTGAGTCTTCAGGTCCATGACGCCGAGCGGGTCTGCGGAATCTTCCACGAGCGGGAGCAGCTCGTCCGTCCACCGGCGGACGTTGCACTGGCCCATCCGGAGTTGGATCTGCTTGTCGAACATGCTCAGCAGGGGCATGGGGCTCGCTGTACCCCCGTACACCCCGCTTAGCGAAACGGTGCCTCCCCGGCGCACGGAGTCGATCGCTGCATGGAGGACCGTCATGCGGTCTACGCCCGCAGTCTCCATGGCCTTCTTTGCCAAGGCATCCGGCAAGAGCCCCACCGCATTCTGCGCAAAGGCGCCGACGGGCGAATTGTGCGCTTCCATGCCGACGGCGTCGACGACCGCGTCAGGGCCCCTTCCATCCGTCATATCGCGAAGCTGGTCACTGACGTCCTCTGTGAAATCGATCGTTTCCACCCCGTGCCGCTCGGCCATGCGGCGGCGTTCCGGAACCGGTTCGATGGCGATGACGCGCTGGCCGAGGTGTCGACCGACCCGGCTGGCGAACTGCCCCACCGGGCCGAGCCCAAAGACGGCCAGTGTGCCGCCCGCGGGGACATCGGCGTATTTCACTCCCTGCCAGGCGGTGGGAAGAATATCGGAGAGGTAGAGGTACCGCTCATCGGGCAGTTCGTGCCCGACCTTTATCGGCCCGTAGTCGGCGTAGGGCACTCGCAGGTACTCCGCCTGTCCACCGGGGACCGACCCGTAGAGCTCGGAGAACCCGAACAGGCTCGCCCCGCTGTTGTGGGCATGGACCTGGGTGGTTTCACACTGGGACTGCAGCCCCTGTTTGCACATCCAGCAATGGCCGCAGGAGATGTTGAAGGGGATGACCACCCTGTCGCCCGGCTTGAGGTTCCTGACCTCGGAGCCGACCTCCTCAACGATGCCCATGGGTTCGTGCCCCAGGATGTCGCCGGCCTTCATGTAGGGGCCAAGGACCTCGTACAGGTGGAGGTCCGAGCCGCATATGGCCGATGAAGTGATCCTGACGATGGCGTCCGTGCCCTTCTCAATGACCGGATCCGGAACCATCTCCACGCTGACCGACCGCTTTCCCTGCCAGGTAAGTGCCCTCATATTCGCTCCTTCAGTCGCAACCAAATTAGTAAGTCTACTGATCAATAAGATCATTCCTTGTTCGCGCCCGAATGGGAAGGAGCGTCGGTCTGAGACCTACATAGCCGTGGCTGAGTTCGGGCCGGCTGGCGATAAGCGCGTTCGAAGGGCGGAAGCCCGCGGCTGAGGACAGGGTGCGGCCACGGCCTGGCATCCGCCCTGGCCGCCCGCCCCAAATAGCCGCCCGGCGGGTCAGCGGCACCTTCGTACAAAGCGGACGACGGCGGGACTCCCGCCGTCGTCCGCTTGCCTTTGGTGTCATTTACCTACAGTGCCGGCGCGCGAGTGGTTGTGACGATTTCGGCTTCGTCCGGGCTCGCTATTATGAGGGCGCCGCCGCCACCGCCACCGCCACCGCCGCCGCCGCCCTCGTTAGTCAGAACATCGTTAATTGCGTCCCAAGCGCGACCGGTGAGGTCCTTAGCCGCGTCCCATATACCCGACAGACTGAACGCAGCTGCGTCAAACCCAGGGCTCGCTGGCCCTGAGACCACGAAATCTGGCGTCTTGCGCTCTGCATCGCATTCGGCTGTTAACACTGCTGTCCGACCGTGCACCATTGCACGAATTCGATCGCTCTGGCCGAACGCTAGAGGTTCAGATGTAAAAACACCGGGCGCAGCTGCAACCGGCTTAAAGGAATTGCTAATCATTTTCTCTCCGTTGATCCCCAGATTCGGAGTTGTCTAACAGACGCGTAAGCACGAGCTTCGCGTAAGTGATATTCCGCGGCAGCCTAAAATTTGGCGCGGGAATAATCGGCACACATGCATATTTTCGGCACGTCAGACTTTGAGTTATCCCCCCCATCATTGACTTTCACTCGTCATGGTCCTCGCAGGAGACGTGAAAGTCAACGGGCTGTTTACAAGTGATTCCGCGCGGAAGTTTTAACCTAAGCAGGTCGCGAGGCTAAGCACCGGAACCGGGCCGCCGCTCCCCCCGAAAATCAATCGGCTATCGAGACCGGGGAAGATGTTCAAGGAAGGTTTGTGGTGGTTATGATTCGGTTATGCCGAACCCGCGATTGTCTCTCGCCCTAGAACGGATTGGCCCTGGCGACTGGGAGATATTCGAATCGTTCGCGTCGGAGTTCTTAGCGGTCGAATATCCAGCCCTGCGGACGATGGCAGCTCCGAACGGAGACAAGGGTAGAGACGCCGAAATATTCACGATTGATGGGGTGCCAAAAGTTGCATTTCAGTACTCTGTCACGGCGAGTTGGAAGTCGAAAATTGCGAGCACGCTGGACACCCTCAAGAGGAATTTTCCTTCGGTCAGCACCGTGATCTACCTCACTAACCAGGTGATTGGTCCGGCTGCCGATGAACTCAGGGAAGAGTCCCGACGTGATCGGAATATAACCGTAGACATCCGGGACCGGTCGTGGTTTGTGGACCGCGAGAAGTCCTATCCGCAACGACGAGTGGCCAGTGAAGAGCTGGCTCAGCGATTTGTGGATCCGCTGCTGTCCAAACGAGGGGTCCTCGGAAGAATATCGACCTTGACCGCCGATGAGAGCAAAGTCGCGGTGCTGCACTTGGCTCTCGACGGCGAAGATCAGGCAACCGATCAGAGTCTTACCAAGAGCTGCTTCGAGTCATTGGTCTTGGCGGCGCTTCACGATTCGAACACATACAACAGGCTGCGCCTGAGCGAAATCAAAGATGGCGTCGCCCTCCGCATGCCCGTGGGGAAGCGAGGGCAGGTCGATGCTCTGACCCTGAGCGCATTGAACCGCCTGTCTCGGAAGGGCCCCATCAAACAACACAAATCAGCGTCCGGGGCCGAGGACACCTACCATCTCAGTTTTGAGGAGGCCAAGAGGATAAATGATCAGACAGCCAAGTTCCTTCTTGATGAAGCTGCCCTCGATGCGAAACTCATTGCGGCGGTTCGAGCCGTCGAAGCACCGAAGGCACTGAGCGAAGCACAGTTGACGGAGATTTCTCGGCAACTGCGAACAGTGTTGGAAGAAACACTCCTGGAACGAGGTGAGTCTTTTGCCGAAGCCGTGGAAAAAGGTGCACCGTTCCAACTCAGCCCTGTAGCCATAGCTGACCGAATTACAGCTAATGGTGGCATCCGTGAGCTCAGCTCTGATGCCGCGGCCGCGGCCATAATGCACGTACTGGAACAGCCCTCGCCGCAAACACAATCACATCTTCGGCGGCTAGCCGACGCATACACGCTTTTCGCGTTCCTGAAACAAACCCCGGACGTCCAAAAAGTCGTGCTCAACGTCTTCAGTGAAGGCGACATATGGATGGACACCACCGCGATCCTGCCCCTTATCGGAGAGAGCCTGGTAGACGATCCGGAAGAGCGCCACTTTACGATTCTGATGCGCGCAGCGGTCGACGCAGGGTTGCTTCTATATGTAACGGACGGAGTCGTCGAAGAAGTTGAAAGACACCTCAACCTGGCGGTTGCTTATGGTCACAACAGAACGTCGCCTTGGTCGGGAAGAGTGCCCTTCCTTTATTCGGCCTTCGTGCTCTCGGGCCGACCAGAGACTGAATTCCTGGACTGGCAACGGAACATCTGTGGACGAGAACAGCCGTTGCAGGACGTCAGCGACTACCTTGCCGACGAATTCTCTATCGAGACCAAGAGTCTCCTTGAGTACTCGAATGCCGCCTCGACCGAACTCCGGGGTGCAGTTCAGGAACTATGGAATGAGACTCACGAGAGAAGGCGTCAACGAGGTGACTACGGAGCCGAGCAAGGGACCCGGTCTCGCCTGGTTGCCCACGACGTCGAAAACTCAGTCGGCGTCATCGAGTATCGGCGGACGATTGGACCATCACCCATGGGCTACCTTGCATGGTGGCTGACGTTCGACAGAACAGCCATGAAGATGAAGGACCACCTACGGGAGCGCCTTGGCCCGCAAGCCCCTGCGTCGCCGGTGTTGAGTCCGGATTTCCTCACCCAACTGCTTCGCTTGGGCCCGCTCCGCACCGCCATCGAACAGGATCTGAGGGTGCAGCTACCCCTGCTCACGGACATGAGCGTCAATCACTACGCTCCGCAGGCTCTGCTCGATTTAGCCAGGGAAACGCGAGAAAAGTCGTCGAGCCAGAATGAACGGGTAGTGCGTCGCGAAGTCCGTGACGCGGTGAACCGTGCAAGGCAGCAGATGGGGCCCGCGGCGGTCGGCGGCGTTCGAGCCATGGAGGATCGAATTTCAGCTTCCATCAGACGTCAGTCACCCGGATGAATCCCGCCGGCGGGGGCACATAACCGGCAGTCGGACGGCAGCCAGGACTGCTGATAGCGGAATACCCCCGGTTTCGCTCCGATCTGGGCGGCCGCAGCCGCACGCTCACTTCTGTCGCATGGGAGTATTCACCTATGACTATCGATAATGATGCTGCCAACCTCCCGGCGCAATCGGACTCCCACGGCACGGACGACTCGATCGAAGTCAGCCGTGGCTGGGACCACATCGGGGCCATCATTGTCGATGCGGCGCTGCAGCGGCGACAGAACTACCACGCGACCGTCAGGCCGCGCGTTGCCGCTCTGGTCGGGGCATGGCCTGATGCCGCCACGACCAGTGGATTCCGGCGGCGCCTCGATACCGGGATGCTTTCCGAAGTTATCAGCTGGCCGTCCCCCGGCCGCCTCGCCCAGGTTGAGGACATGACGCGCGTGTTCGAGAGCCAGGGCATCGAGACTGTAGTCGAACTCCGAGGAGCACTTGGCGACGACGCCCGCAGAGCCGTTCTCCGGGAGGCTCTTGGGGCCGTGCGGCATGTCAGTCCCAAAACGCTCGATTACATTGACACCCTGAGCGGAGTGTCAACGGGCGGGGCCGTCGAAGCGCCTGAGGATTGACGGGCCTGTCCGCGTCGGACGCGGAGGGCTCCCAGGTGTCGTAGGGTCCCTCAGGTCTGGTCCTCTGTGGAGGCGGCGCGCAGGTCGGGGTCCACGCCCCTGGTTCGCTGCGCATCCACGGACGGCACCGGCTCGTTATCCGCACGGCGAAGATAGAGCCAGGCCGCGACTCCCGCGGTCACCGCAACCGCCGCCACTCCGGCAATCACCCAAGCCTTCCCGGACGCCGTCCGCCGCGACTTAGCCCGGCCGGGTGCCGTGACAACACTCGGTGCAACCCGTTTCAGGCCCTCTTGAACACGGGGAGCCAGAGTTTCCACTCCCCCGGCGAGGTCGTCAGCGAGCCGCCGTAGTCCGGTCTGGATCCTCGGAGACGCAGATTCAATCCCGGCATCGAGCCCGGCCACCACTCTTTTCAATGCCGCCTCGACCCCGGGAGTGGCCCACTCCCTCCCCTCGGTGAGCTGAGAGATGAGATTCTCTGAAAGATGGCGGATCTGGTCGGCCTGGTTCTTGGGTGTTGCCGTGCGCATGAGTGCCTCCTCGATGTGGTGGATGCCCATAGCCTACGGCGGTCGGCACCATAGAAACAGGCCCTCCCGGCCGCAGCCACCACGAACGCCGGGGTTCCTCGGTGCGCTCCCTTCCTACAGGAAGGCGGACGACGCCGGGACTTCCCGCCGTCGCCCGCCTGCGTTTGGTGAGGTGCTTTACAGCGCGGACCAGCCGCCGTCGGAGGCGAGGATGGCGCCGTTGATGTTGGTGCCGTCATCGCTAAGCAGGAACGTGATGGACGCGGCGAGCTGCGCGGCGGTGGCGGGCGTCGGGACGGTGGCCTGCATCAGCGGGCCGAGGCGTTCGGCCGCGAGCTGGGAACCCCAGGTGGCCACGATGTTGGTGATGGTGGGGCCGGGGGCCACGGCGTTGAAGCGCAGGCCCTTCGGCCCGTACATCACAGCCGAGTTCTTGGTCAGGCCCACGACGGCGTGCTTGGACGCGGTGTATGCAGCGCCCGCGGCGGACCCGCGCAGGCCGGCCTCGGAGGCGACGTTGACCACGGAGCCGGTGCCGGCGTCCAGCATCAGCGGCACCACCGCGCGGGTGAGGCGCATGAGGGCGGTGACGTTGATCCGGAAGACACGGTCCCAGGTGTCGTCGTCCACCTCGTGGATCGGGGCGAAGTTGTCCATGATGCCCGCGACGTTCGCCAGCGCGTCGATGTGTCCGCCGGCAGCGGCGACGACGGCGGCCCCGGTTTCCTCGGTGGAGATGTCGCCGGCCACCGGGACCAGGTCCAGCCCGGCGTTCTCGGCCACGAGGTCATCCAGGCGTTCCTTGCTGATGTCGGCGGCGATGACGCGGCCGCCTTCCCTGGCGATGCGCAGCGCGGTGGCCTGGCCGATACCCGAGGCTGCGCCGGTGACGATGACGGTCTTGCCGGCGAACCGGCCGGTGGTGGTGGCTTCCTGCCATGAAGCTGCGTTGCCCATGATGTCCTTCCAGACGTTGCTCATCCTGATGCGGCCCAGCTTATGACACTCTGTGTCATTATGTAAGGGTGAATACTGGTGGGATGCCTTCGGATGCCGTGACCACCGCCGTTCCGCGCCCCCCCGGGCGCCCGGTGACGATTGATCCCGACGCCGTGGCCGCCCTCGCGCTGCGGCTGTTCGCCGAGCGCGGCTACGAGCAGACCTCCATGGAGGACATCGCGCGCGAGGCGGGGATCGGGCGCAAGAGCCTGTACCGCTACTTCTCCAGCAAGGCCGAGCTCGTCTGGGGCGGCATGGAGCCGGTGGTCGAGGCTTCCCGTCTCGTGCTCGATTCGGCCCGCGCTGAAGGTCCCGGCGGCGACATCCAGGCGGGGCTGCGCGACGCGGCCGTCGCGGGCGTTGCTGTCCTGCCGGACCTTGCAGTCACGCGCGGCCGGCTCCGGCTGATCGCCGAGCACCCCGAGCTGGCCAGCCGCAGCTACGAGTCCCTGGCCCCGCAGCGCGAACGGACCCGGGCCTACCTGATGTCCGCGGGGGTCTCCGGGGACGTCGCGGGGTATCTTTGTGCCGCCCTGATCGGCGCGACGTTCGAGGCCTGGATGCAGTGGGCCGCCGGGACGGACCCGGATCCGGTGCCGTATTTGATGGCGGCGGTGGGGGTATTGCGGGTGCCGGAGTCGACGCGGGCGGGGTGACAATGGGGAGATGAGATCCGCATCGAAACGAAGCCGGCCCAACGGCCGCCGCCTGCCGGTCCGGACCCGGGGTCCCGCCGTCGTGCTTTGGCTGGTGCTGCGGTGAGCAGATTCGTCCTGATCCCCGGAGCGGGCGGCGCGGCCTGGTACTGGAGCCGCGTCGTTCCGTTGCTGCAGGGGGCCGGCCACGAAGCCGTTGCCGTCGATCTGCCCGGCGACGATGAAAGCGCCGGGCTGCCCGAGTACGCGCGCCTGGTGCTCGAAGCCGTCGGTGGACGCCAGGACGTGGTGCTCGTTGCGCAGTCGCTGGGTGGCTTCACCGCCCCGCTGGTGTGCGAAAAAGCCCCCGTCGCCGGGCTTGTCCTGGTCAATGCGAT
Source organism: Arthrobacter humicola (assembly GCF_022803015.1). Taxonomy (GTDB): domain Bacteria; phylum Actinomycetota; class Actinomycetes; order Actinomycetales; family Micrococcaceae; genus Arthrobacter; species Arthrobacter humicola_A. Next base: position 1,342 of record NZ_JAFKON010000010.1, on the reverse strand, counting down.
GATTCCCGTACCGGGCGAGACCCCCGGCGCATGGTGGGACACCACCGGCTGGGCTGCGGCGCAGCAAAGCGCGGCCCGGGCCCACGGGTACAGCACTGAGTTCGACACGGACACCTATTTCCTGCACGACGTTCCGCCGGAAGTCGCCGCGGAAGGCGAACCGCACCAACGCCCCGAAGCAGAGGCGGTGTTCGAGTCGGCCTGCAACTTCACGGCCTGGCCCGGTATCCCGACCCGTGTCCTGGCCGGAGAGGGTGACCGGTTCTTTCCCCTGGCCTTCCAACAACGGCTCGCCCGCGAACGCCTCGGAATGGAGCCCGACGTCCTGCCCGGCGGCCATCTCCTCGCCCTGGCAAACCCGGACGGCGTGGCCGATTACCTGCTGAGCCGCTGAACGCGGGAATTCCGGCCTAGCGGCTGCTCACCTGGCCGAACAGCCTCGCGATGGGCGCGAGCACCAGCGGGCGGGCGGCGTACCATCCGGCCGCCGTGATGGCGATGGCGGCCGCGAAGAGCCAGAACCCGGCCCAGTTCACCACGTCGGTGCCGCCGAACATGTGGTTCAGGTTGCGCAGCGCACCGGTCGCGAACACGAGGAACACGTGGATGAGGATGAACAGCACAAAAAACAGCATGGTCGGGAAGTGCACCGCGCGCGCAACCTCCACCGGGTAGACCTTGTTCAGCGTTTTCGCGTTCTTCGGCCAGAACTCGCTCATGCGCGCACCCGTGATCGCAGCGAGGGGGGCCGCGATGAAGACCACCACGAAGTACATGATCTGCTGCAGGCTGTTGTAGTTCACCCAGCCGGTCTCAACGGGCCAGTCCAGTGTCATGTACTGCAGAAGCGCGGAGAGCGCGTTCGGGACGGCCTCCCAACTGCTCGGCACGATCCGCATCCAGCGGCCAGAGGCAAACAGCAGCACCACAAAGATGAGCCCGTTGGCCAGCCACAAAATGTCGAGCGACTGGTGCAGCCACAGGTTAATGCTGATCTTCTTGCCACCGCGCTTCGGCGTCCAGTACGCCGGCGGCTTCTGCTGCATGCGCACCTGATAGCCGGAGCGAATGATGAGCACCATCAGGAAGATGTTCAGGAAGTGCGCCCACTGTGCCCACCACGGGAAGCCGGGCTCCACCGTATCGGGCAGGTCATACGCGCCGGGGTATCTCTCGAGGAACTCGGGCACGCCCGGCAGCGTCGTCACGCCGCGCGCGGCGAGCACAAGAATCGCTGCGGCGGCCACTCCGCCGACGGCGAAGAGCACGACGAGCTTGATCCACTGGCCCAGGGTACGTGAGCCGTAGAGCCTTGCCTCGGCCCTGTCTCTTATACACATCT